>NZ_LMDE01000010.1:0-72483 GCF_001425025.1 Nocardioides sp. Root122 | reverse complement strand
GGTAGCGCTCGACGTACTCGATGAACGCCTCGCCCATGCGGCGGCACAGCGGTTTCCAACCGCCTCGCTCGTCGCGCAGCTCGGCCTCGGTGTGCCGGGCGGGGTTGGCCAGCGCGAGGAGGTGTCGCTTGAGCATCGCGCCTATGTGGGAGGGCAGGGAGAACCGTCCGTGGCAGCGGCCGTTGCCGTCGTCGTCCATCTCGAGTTCGGCGGTCGCGTCGGCGCGGGACTCTTCCTGCGCCAGCGTCTTGGCCTCCTGGGCTTCGCCGAGCTCGGGTGCGACGACGTCGAGGATCCGCTTGCCGAGCCTGCGCAGCGTCTTGGCGTCGTGCTCGGCCGCGGCGGCGAGGAGGTGGTCGCGTGCCTGTGCCCGCACCTCGGGATCGATGATCCGGGTCGCGCCCTCGGGGGTGCGGACGCTGGCGGGGATCGCGTCGACCGCATCCACGATCACCCGTGCCTGCTCCACCCGCAGCTCGCCCGCGGCCAGCGCCTGGCCGGTGGGGGCGTGCAGGGGCTCCTCGAACGCACGCGCCAGCCTGCTCAACCTGGCCGCACGTCACGGGCGCCGGTCGCGTCCCCGAGCCGCCGGCGGTCGGCCTCGGCCACCACTCGGCACAGCTCGCGGGTGAGGCGACTCGTCACACCGGTCAGCTCGTCGACCAGCCGGACGACGTCTCCATCCGACAGACCCCCAAGCGACACCTCGCCCACCTCGGTGAGCGACGCGTGCACGCGCGAGAGCACGTGGCTCACCGCCGGCGACGCCTCCGGCTGCGTGCCCGGGGCTCGGCCCGCACCCTGGTGGGGCCCCTCGGCTGGCACTGCACTCACTGACTGGACCCTCCCGCGCCACGTGGGCGCACCGGCAACTACGGACGGGGCCAGTAACAGTGAGGTGGGTTCAGCCGGATCATCGGCTACACGGAGGGCCCGAGCTCGCTCGCTCGAATCTGTCTCCGACGATAGCCGTCGTCACCGACAGTGGCCCTGAGTCGGACGTGCGACCCCCTCGCGTGGCAGGCAAGGACCTTGATGTGAGCGTCCGGTGCGACGCTGGGCCGCCTTCTGGGCCAGATCCGGCGACGTAGGGGCAATCGCGGCGGGGTGCCCCTGCCCGAAGCACTCCCCCGCCTCCAGTCAGGCGTACTCCTTGGCCACGTAACGCCCGTCCGGAGTGATCGGGTCGTCGACGTTGATCGCCTCGACGGCCTCGGTGAGCTCGGCCTCCTCGAGCGGCGGGCGACGGTCGAGGTGGACGCCGGCGATCATGCAGCGCACCGACCCGCCGGCCAGCTCGATGGTCGGGATCTCGACCGCGACGATCTCGCACGACTCCTCGATCGCGGCGACCTGCTCGGGGCGCAGCGAGCGCTTCGCCCGCGCCGACATGGCCATGACGTAGCGGCGCTTGCCCTCCGGCGTACGCCCGCAGAGCTCAACGGCGTTGCCGGCGAACTCGCGGATCTGGTCCTCGGTCAGCTCGACGATGGTGCGGCCGGTGACGGCGAGGCGCTCGCGCACCTGCTCGCGGCGGTGCTCGTCGGGGATCATGTCGAGGGCGATCATCGCGACGTCCGTGCCGATGCAGGCGATCACGTTGGTGTGGTAGACCGGCACGCCGTCGGAGTCGACCGCGTCGAAGGCCATCGGCTCGTAGTTGAAGTCGGTGCAGAAGCGCTCGAGGACCGCCGCGTCGGCACGGTGGCTGCGCGCGGTGTAGGCCACCCGGGAGACGTGGTCGAGCACCATCGCGCCGGTGCCCTCGAGGAAGACGCCGTCGGGCTCGAGCCCGGAGTAGTCGATGATCGCCTGGACGCGGTACTCCGACTTGAGCATCTCCAGCACGTCGTGACGCCGCTCGTGGCGGCGGTTGGAGGCGTACATCGGGTAGACCGCGACGGTGCCGCCCGCGTGCGTGGACATCCAGTTGTTGGGGAAGACGCTGTCGGGCCGGGTGTGGTCGTCGTCGTCGAAGACGTGCACCCGTACGCCGACGTCGCGCAGCGCTGCGGCGAGCGCGTCCATCTCGGCGAGCGCCTTCTCCGAGGTCGTGTAGGCCGACTGGCCCTCGGGGGCGTCGGACTGGAACGCGTTGTCCGCTGCGGTCGCCGGGTTGGGGACGAAGCTGGTCGCGCGGATGAGGATCACTGCGGAAGGGGCCTGGGCACTCACGGGAGGAATGTAGGGGACGCCGGCGCGCGGCGCGGCATCAGCAGCGGGACGGAGCGCCGCAGCTCAGGCCACCACGGCGGCGAGCTGCTCGGCCACCTCGGCCGGGTCACGGTCGACGGCCGCCTCGTAGCAGGTCAGCTCGGTGACCACCCACCCCGGGACCTCGCTCGGGCTCCACATCCCCGAGGGCACGATCCCGTGCTCCTCGACGTGCGCGACGAGGCGTTCGTTGACCGCATCAGCCTCGCCGGGCGCGTAGGCGAGGAAGGTCGCGATGTGCGGCTTCTCCGGGAAGGTCCGGATGCCCCGCGTGCCCAGCTCCGCGGCCAGCGCGATGGCCCACGTGCGGTAGGCGTCGAAACGACCGAGGTGGTCGCGCAGGCCCTTGAGCCCGCCGACGGCGGCGGTCGTCATCGAGAAGATCGTGCCGCCCATCCGCGCCCGCCACGTGCGCAGCTCCCCGGCGAGGTCCTCCGGGCACACCACCAGCGCACCGCTGGTGCCGCCCAGGCCCTTGTAGAGCGAGACGTACATCGAGTCGACCAGCTCGCCGACCTCGGCCAGGCTGCGGCCCCAGTGGGGCACCGACTCCCAGATCCGGGCGCCGTCGGCGTGGAACGGCACGCCACGCTCGCGGGCGGCTGCCGACAGCCCGACCAGGTCGTCCCAGGACGGCAGCAGGCAGCCGGCGTCACGCAGCGGCAGCTCGACCATGACCGCGCCGAGGCGGCCGCCGATCGCGGCGAGCGACTCGGCAGTGGGCGTCTCGCGGCCGGTGGTCAGCCACTCCAGCTCCAGGCCCATGACCCGGCGCGGGCCGTCCTGCTCGTGGTGCAGCAGGTGCGAGACGTCCGGGAGCGCCACCCGACGCGAGCCCGATCGGTCGCACCAGCTCCGCAACGCCGCCTGCTGGGCCATCACCCCGCTGGGGAACATTACGGCGGCGGGCTTGCCGAGCAGCTCGGCCACCTCGGACTCCAGCTGCGCGACCGCACCGCGCTCGCCGTAGCGGTCCCACTCGATCCCGTGCTCCTCGGCGAAGGCCGCGAGCTCGCGGAACGTCTGCGCCGGGGTGCCCGGAGCGCGCCAGAAGACCGCCTCCGCCGTTGCCGACGCTGCGCGGAACCGGGCCGGCAGGTCGGGGAGGTCGGTCACCTCAGGCCTGGCGCTTGAACCAGTACGTCGTCTCGTCGCCCGGGATCACCTGGACGAGCTCCCAGCCGTTGAGCCCCAGCGTGGAGAGCAGGTCCTCCCACGACTCGGTGCCCTCGACGAGCGCCTCCGGGTCGGCGTTGTAGCCGCCGACCTCGACGTTGCCGTCGTCGTCGACAGTGATCTCGAGGTGCGCCCAGGAAGCCATGGCTCGATCCTGCCACAGCGGCGTCAACGGGTGCTCAGCCGAGGCGCCACTCGTCGCGCACGTGGCAGTCGCCCGACTCCCACCACGCGAGCTGGAGGCGGTCGAGGACCACGTCGACGGGCAGCACGTCACGGAGCAGGCTGGCCGTGGACGCCAGGTCCACCTCCGCAGAGGCGGCGTCGACGGTCAGGTGCGGCTGCACGTCGTCGCCGAACTCCCCGCCGTACGGCGGCCAGCCGGGGAAGGCAGCCACGAGCCGCCCGGTCAGCTCCCGCAGCGCGCGGTCGGGGTCGGGGACGACATGGATGATCCCGTTCGGGAACTGCGCGAGGGCCGCCAGCCGGACCGCGATGGGCGCGGTCGCCGCCGCGACGTCCGCGACCCGGGCGAGCACGTCCGCCGACGGAGCCGGGTCGAACGGTCCGAGCGCCGTGATGTGCGCGTGCCCGAAGCGTGCGTCGGTCGACACGAAGCCAGCGTCGTAGTGGGCGGTGCGGGCGCGGACCCACGCCTCCAGCGGCGCGACCGGCAGCTGCAGGACGGAGTGGCCGGTCACGTGACAAGACTGGCAGGTGTCCGCCGGTCGACGGCCCCTAGGCTGGCGACGCCATGGACCAGAACCGCATCGCCGCGCCCTCCGCAGCCGTCGCCGCCCTCGCCCGCGAGCGCCTCGCCGGGCTCGCCACTCCGGCCGGAGCGCTCGGCCGGGTGGGCGAGCTCGGTGCCTGGCTGGCGGCGGTGCAGGGCGAGGTGCCGCCGCGCCCGCTGGACGACGTACGCCTCATGGTGCTCGCGGGCGACCACGGCGTGGCCGCGCACGGCGTCTCGGCGTACCCGCCGGCGGTGACCGAGGCGATGGTGCGCACGATCGTGTCCGGGCGAGCGGGCGTCTCCGCGCTGGCCGCGCAGCACGGCGTCCGCGTCCGCGTGGTCGACGTCGCCGTGGACGCCGACCTCGACGACCTCCCCGCCGAGGTCACTGCGCACAAGGTGCGCCGCGGCTCGGGCGCCATCCACCTGACCGACGCGCTGACCCGCGAGGAGACCGAGCGGTCCCTCGCGCTGGGCGCGGCGCTCGCCCGGGAGGAGATCGAGTCCGGCGCGCAGCTGCTGATGACGGGCGACCTCGGCATCGGCAACACCACGCCGGCCGCCGCCCTCGTCGCCGCGGTCCTCGGGCTGCCCGCCGACGAGGTGACAGGTCGGGGCACCGGCGTGGACGACGAGGGCTGGGCCCGCAAGCGCGACGTGGTCGCGCAGGCGCTCGCCCGGGCCGAGGGCCGCACCGACGACCCGATCGAGGTCCTCACCGCGCTCGGCAGCGCCGACCTGGCTGCCACGACCGGCTTCCTCGTGGCCGCCTCGACCCTCGGCACGCCGGTGCTGCTCGACGGCCTCATGTCGGTGGCCTGCGCGGTCGTGGCGGAGGCGATGGCGCCCGGTGCGAGCGCGTGGTGGATCGCCGGCCACCGCTCGACCGAGCCGGCCCAGACCCTCGCGCTGAAGTCCCTCGGCCTCGAGCCGCTGCTCGACGTGGGCATGCGGCTGGGTGAGGGGTCCGGCGCGGTCACCGCCCTGCCGCTGCTGCGCTCTGGCATCGCCGTGCTGCGTGACGTGGCGCTGCTGTCCGAGGTCCTGCCTTCGTGAGACCGGCCTCGGTCCTGCGCGACGGCTGGCTGCTGGCGACGGGGACGCTCACCGCTGTCCGCGTGCCCCCACCGAGCCGCGTCGACCGCGCGGTCGCCGGCACCGCGATGGTCCTGGCGCCGCTCGCCGCCCTCCCGCTCGCCGTCGCGGCGGCGCTCGTCGTGTGGCTGGCCGACCTCGTCGACCTGCCCGCCCTCGCGACGGCGTACGTCGTCCTGCTCGCGCTCGCGCTCGGCACACGTGCGTTCCACTGGGACGGCCTGGCCGACACCGCCGACGGCCTCACCGCGTCGTACTCCGCCGAGCGCTCGCTCGAGGTGATGCGCACCGGCCCCGTCGGCCCGGCGGGCGTGGTGGGGGTGGTGCTGGTCAGTGGGCTCCAGGCCGCCGGGCTGGCCGCCGTCGTGCGCCACGAGCACGCCTGGTGGGCCGTCGCCCTGCTGGTCTGCGCGTCCCGCTCCGCGCTCGCCCTGTCGTGCGTGCGCGGGGTGCCCGCGGCCCGCACCGACGGGCTCGGGGCGACCCACACCGGCTCGGTGCCGGTGGTGGCCGCGCTCGCCTCGCTCGTGGTCGGCGCCGTGGCGGTCGCCCTCGCCGGCCACGCCCTCGGCTCCGTCGGGCCTGCGCTGGTCGGACTGGCCCTGATGGTCACGGGGGTGGTGGCGCTCGTGTTCCGCTGCGTCCGCCGCCTCGGCGGCATCACCGGCGACGTGCTCGGCGCCGCGGTGGAGGTCTCCCTCGCCGTCCTGCTGCTGGCCGCCTCGACCGCCTAGCTCAAGGACGCCTAGTCGCCCGAGCCCGGCTCCGCCATCTGCCGGTGCATCGCGGCCTTGAGCTTGTCGGGCATCGCCTTGCCCGCGGCCTCCTGCACCTTCGTCCTGAGACCGCCGCCGACGACGCGGGCCTTGCCCGCCATCAGGGCGTCGAAGCCCTGTCGCGCGACCTGCGCCGGGTCGTCCTTCTTCGACGTGCCCACTTTGGTGTCCTCGGCCATGTCGGCGCGCTCGAAGAAGTCCGTGTCGGTGGGCCCGGGCATCAGCGACGTCAGCGTCACGCCGGTGTCCTTGAGCTCGTTCTGGAGGGCCTCGGTGAAGGACTGCAGGAACGACTTCGAGGCGTTGTAGACCGCCTGGAACGACCCCGGCATCGTGGAGGCGATCGACGACGTCACCAGCACCCGGCCCTCGTCACGGGCCACCATGTCGCGCAGGACGAGCTTGGCCAGCCGCACGGTCGAGGTGATGTTGAGGTCGATGATCGACAGCTCGTCGGCGAGGTCGATGTCGACGAACGCGCCGCCCTGGCCGTGGCCGGCGTTGAGCGCGATCGCGTCGAGCGGCCGCCCGTCGGCGCTGATGGCGGAGTAGAGGTCCTCGACACCCTCCCGCGTGCGCAGGTCGACCTGCACGGGCGTCACCTCGCCCTCGCCCTCCGCCCGCAGGACCGCTGCCGCGACGGCGATCTCGGCGTCGTCGGCCGCGACGATGACGTCGAAGTGGTGCGCGACGAACTGCCGGGCCAGCTCGAGGCCGATGCCGCTCGAGGCACCGGTGACGACCGCCAGGGGCCGGCCCTCGAGCGCGGCGTTCGGTGACGTGACGCGGGTGGGCTGGGGGGTCGCTGGCTGCTCGGTCATGCGGGCTCCGTACCCACGCCCTCGCGTCCGATCCCCCGCCCGGCCTCTGGGAGGATGCGCGTCATGCGGATCCTGGTCACCGGCGGCGTCCGGTCGGGCAAGTCCTCCCACGCCGAGGCCCTGGTGGGTGACGGCCCCGCGACGTACGTCGCTGCCGGCCCGTCGCCCGACGTCGAGACCGATCCCGACTGGGGGGCACGCGTCGCCGCCCACCGCGCCCGCCGCCCGGCGTCGTGGAAGACCCTGGAGACCCAGGACCTGGCCACGGCGATCCGCGAGGGCATCGACCCCGTCCTCGTCGACTGCCTCGGCACCTGGCTCACCGCCGTGGTCGACGAGGCCGATGCGTGGGAGCAGGACAACGACACGGTCCACGACCTGGTCTCTGCCCGCGTCGACGAGGTGGTCGAGACGCTGCGTGACAGCTCCCTCGACGTCGTCCTCGTCACCAACGAGGTCGGCCTGGGCGTCGTGCCGGAGCACCGCTCCGGCCGGCTGTTCCGCGACCTGCTCGGCACGGTCAACCAGCGCGTCGCCGCGGCCTGCGACGAGGTTCACCTCGTCGTCGCCGGGCGCGTGCTGCGGCTGTAGCGGCGGGCATATCGTCGATCCATGACCCCACTCGTGGCCGAGGTGATGCTCGCGTCGCCCATCGTGCTCGATGGGTCCGCGACCGTGGACGAGGTGCGCACCGTCTTCGCCAGCTCCCACGTCCACATGGTGCTGCTGACGTCGAGCGGTCACGTGGGCGAGCCGTTGCTCGGCACGCTGGTGCGCGAGGACCTCCTCGGGCCTGAGGGTGCCCGGGGCGCGGTCCTCCCCCACGCCCGGCTCGCGGGCCGGACCGTGGGGGCCGACCTGCTCGCCGACGACGTACGCCGCTCGATGCAGGCGGCCGGACAGCGCCGCGCCGCCGTGGTGGACGGCGACGGGCTGCTGCTCGGGCTGCTCTGCCTGAAGCACCACGGCGGCGGCTTCTGCACCGACGCGGGCGTCGCCTCCCGCCGGGCAGCGCGCCGGTCCGACGCCGACCAGACCAAGGCCGTCAGCCGAGCGCCTCGAACCTGACCCCGGCCGCCGGCCCCCTGGTAGAGGCGGGTCCCCGACTCGCTGACCACCCACAGCTGGTCCGGCCCGGTGAGCGCCATCCCCTCCGCTCCGGGCACGAAGGAGCGGCTCCGGCCGTCGGGACCGACGAGCACGCCGCACGAGGTGTTCGACCGCGCCAGCCAGAGCCCCGGCCCGACGCCGTCAGGCGACGCTGGCACCCACTCCCCCGCCGCGTCCCCGGTTCGCGGGAAATCGGTTCCTGATCGCACCGCTGCGGCGGGCGGGCACGGAGGCTGTGACCAGTGCCTGTGGGCGACCGGGAGGAGGACCCACATGTCCATCGCCATCACGCATCCGGGCGCGCGGCTCCTCGCTCCCGCCCTGGACACGCTCGCGGACGTCGTGGCGGGCGACTGGGCGAGCGCCGCCCGGCTGTGCGCCGCCCGGCTCCGGGTTCCCGCCGCCTGCGCGGCGGACCTCGCCGCGGCCGCGGCCCGCGCCGGGGTGCTGCGTCGCCGGCGGACGCCGTACCACTACCAGGTCCACCTCCGGATGCTCCTCGTCGACGAGCACCCGGCCGTCCTGTCCGCCGCGCTCGACCTGCAGGTGAAGCTGTGGATGGGACAGTGGGACGCCCTCGAGCAGGTCGCCCCTCCCACCGGCCGCCCCCATCCGGAGTGGCGACCCCACGAGCTCCTCGAGATCCGCGCCCGACACCAGCAGGTCGACACCTGGCAGCGCGGGCCCTACGCGTGCCAGAGCTTGTTCCTCGCGCCGACCAAGGCCCGGCTGGCGCACCACGTCCTCGTCCAGCTCGACGGCGGCGACCCCCGCGGCCGCTACGACCTGCCGGCCGGCCCGGCGGCGGTCGACGTGGGGTGACCCGGTTCCCGCGCGCCTGCGCGAGGATGGCCGGGTGAGGATCGAGGACGCGCTGCTGCGCGCGCAGGAGGCCGCCGCGCCCGAGGTCGGCCGTGGCCGACCGGCCGAGTACATCCCCGGCCTGGCGTCGGTGGACCCGCACCAGTTCGGCATGGCGATCGCCTCGTGCGACGGCGAGGTGCACGTCATCGGTGACGCCGACGTGCCCTTCTCGGTCCAGAGCATCAGCAAGGTGTTCACCCTCGCGCTGGTCATCGCCGCCGAGGGCGAGAAGGTCTGGGAGCGCGTCTCCCGCGAGCCGTCGGGCAACCCGTTCAACTCCTTCCTCCAGCTCGACCAGGAGGCCGGGCGTCCGCGCAACCCGTTCATCAACGCCGGCGCACTCGTCGTGACCGACCGGCTGCAGGCACTGACCGGCGACGCCAGCGGCGCACTGCGCGACCTGATGCGGCGCGAGAGCGGCCGGAGCGACGTCGACAGCGACCTCGACGTGGCGCGGTCCGAGCTCGACGCCGCTCACCGCACGTTCGCGGTCGCGCACCTCCTGGCCAGCTACGGCAACCTCGAGGGCTCCGTCGAGGAGGTCATCGACCAGTACGTCCGGCAGTGCGCGCTGTCGATGACGTGCCGCGAGCTCGCTCTCGCCGGGCTGTTCCTCGCCCGCGACGGCGTCCTCTCCGACGGGACCCAGCTGCTCAGCCCCCGCGAGACGAAGCGGGTCAACGCCGTGATGCTCACCTGCGGGACGTACGACTCGGCGGGCGAGTTCGCCTACCGAGTGGGTCTCCCCGCCAAGAGCGGCGTCGGCGGCGGCATCCTGGCCGTGATCCCCGATCGAGGCGTCGCCTGCGTGTGGAGCCCCTCGCTCGGTCCGTCGGGTTCGTCGGCCGCCGGGCTCGCGGCGCTCGACGCGTTCACGACGTACTCGGACTGGACGGTGTTCTGAGGCGCTGGACGGCGAGGGGCAACGTCGCGATCGCGACAGCCCCCGCGACGAGCAGAGCGGTCGAGAACGACGTGAGCTCGGCGATCACCCCGACGAGCACCGAGCCGAGCGCCGTACCCGCATCGAAGCCGACGTTCCACACCGCGCTGGCGAGGTTGTGGTGCCGACGGTCGACGGCCGCGAAGGAGATCAGCAGGGTGAGGTTCTGCAGCCCGCCGTAGGACAGGCCGAGGAGGAGCAGGGCGACCAGGAACGCGCCGGTGCGCACGCCCCCGCCTCCGGCCACGGACCACGCCGCGAGCGCCATCGCCACTCCCGTCAGCACGACCAGGGGTACGAGGAAGGGCTGGGCGCCATGTCGGTCCGCGATCACCCCGAGCCGCCACCGGCTGAGTGCCGCGGACACCCCCATCAGCAGCAGACCGCCTGTCGCGACGGCCGCGTCGTCGACCATCTGGGGCGCGAACGTGATCACCGCTCCGCCCGCCAGGGTGACGGCCAGCAACAGCAGCATCGGCCGCAGCAACCGCCGGTAGGCGACCAGCGCGCCGTCTCCTGCGTCGGGTGAGGAGGTCGCGTCCGAGGACTGGTGCAGGTCCGGCGCCGTGAGGCGCAGCGCGGACGCGAGCCGGTGAGCCGCGGGGATGCCGGCCAACGGGAGCGCGCTCAGGGCGAACGCCACCCCGTAGCCGAGGCCTTCGGCGATCCATGGTCCCGCCGGGAGGATGACGAGGTTCGGCACCGCGATCGCGAGGCCGTACGCCCCGATCGCCTCGCCGCGGCGCTCCGCGCCGACGAGCGCGGCGACGGCGGCACTGCCCGAGACGGTGAGGACACCGAACCCGACACCCCGCACGGCGGACAGCGCGAGGATCACCTCAAGGCTGTCGGCGAGCGACAGGAGCAGGCCCGGGACGCCCAGCAGCACCAGGCCGACCGTGAGGACCCGTCCCCACCCGAAGGACCGCAGCGCGCGCGGCACGAGCAGCTGGGTCAGCACGGTGAACAGCAGGAGCACGCCGTTCACGAGCCCGGCGCCCGCGGTCGACGCGCCACCCTCGACGGCCCACAGCGGAGCGACCGTGAGCAACACCGCGAAACCGGAGAAGCCGGCGCACGTCATCGCCACCAGGGGCGCCATGCCCGGTTGACGCCAGACCGACCCCCGCCCACTCACGGCCGGGAGCCTAGTGGTGGACGTGCTCTATGGGGTCCACGACGTACCCTCTCCGATGGGTGGCGTGCCGTCCGCATCCCGCTTCCGACGAGGTCTTCGAGCGGGTCGCTCAGGTGCTCGAAAACAGGTGTCCGGCATGTGGATCCAGGCGTGAAATCGCGGTCTGAGTGTCGGTGGGGGTGCGTAGCGTTCGTGTCATGGGAAGCGACCTCCTCGACCTCGACGCGGACGGGCTGCTGGCCGCCGCGACGGAGGCCGAGGCGGCGTCGCGGCTCGCCGAGGTGCACAAGCTGGAGCTGCTGTCGGCGTGGGCGGTGCTCCACTCGACCGACCCGACCGAGGGCCCCGACGGGCACATGGCGCGGCGTGTCGGCAACGTGCTGCGGCAGGTGGGCGGTGACGGCACTCCGGGCGTCCAGGACTTCTGTCTCGGCGAGATCGCCCTGGCCCGCGGCGCCGGCGTCACCGCGACCAGCAACATGCTCGCCGACGTCCTCGACCTCGAGCACCGCCTGCCCCTGACGTGGGCGGTGACCCGGCGCGGCGAGTGCGAGGTCTGGGTGGCCCGCCGTGTCGCCAGGCTCTCCCGCCACCTGCCGGCCGACAAGGTCGGCGTCGTCGACTCCGCAGTCTCCCGGATGATCGCCAGCGAGTCCGTCGGTCGCGTCCTCGAGGTCGCCGAGGCCAAGGTGATCGAGGCCGACACCGCGCTCCACGAGGAGCGGTGCGAGGCGGAGCGGCGGCGACGCTACGTCGGCCCCGGCCGCACCGACGAGTTCGGATTGCGCACCCTCATCGCCCGCCTCGAAGCGGGTGACGCTGCTGCTGTCGATGCCATCGTCCACCGGGTCGGCGAGATCATCGCGCCCCGTCACCCCGACGACACCCCCGACGAGCTCCGCGCCCTGGCGTTCGGCTGGTTGGCGCGGCCCGCCGAGCTCTTCGCGCTGCTGGTCGAGCACTCGATGTCCGCGAACGACCCCGACGCGGATGCCCTGTTCGACGAGCCCGAGCCCGAGAGCCAGGCACCGTCGCGCGCCTTCGCCTTCCCCGCCGACCTGCTCGACGCCCTGCGCGACCTCGACCTCCGCCCTCTGGCACCGAAGGTGGTGCTCCACGTCCACCTGCACGAGGCCGCTCTCCACAGCGGTGACGGTGTCGCGCGCATCGAGGGATTCGGGCCGGTCACCATCGCTCGGCTCGCCGAGCTGCTGCGGGGCTCGATCATCAAGATCCAACCGGTCAAGGACCTCTCCAACCGCGTCCGCTACACGGCGTACGAGCACCCCGAGTCACTCCGCGACCAGGTCCACCTCGTCACCGGCGGCGACTACTGGCCGTGGGCCGGCTCCACCAGCCGCAAGGTCGACCTCGACCACCCTGTCCCCTACGACCACGGCGACGAGACGCGAGATCCCCCGCCGGACCAGACCGGCTCCCACAACTCCGGCCCCCTCGGCCGACGACACCACCGCTGGAAGACCCACGCGGGCTACAGGTCTCGCCAGTGCGGCGAGGGCCGCTACGTCTGGTTGACCCCACACGGCCAGGGCTTCCTCGTCGACCACACCGGCACCCACCGCATTCATCCGGAGAAGGCGCGGATGATCCTCGATGCGCCCGTGGGCGTGGACATCTATCCGGCGTAGTTCGGTGAGCCGGTAGGGCAATCGCGGCGGAAGGACGTAAGCGTTGCTCGTTCAACGGGCAAGGCCGGTGAGGAAGGGTATGGCTTCGGTCGGTGGCGGAAGGTTCCGTAAAGCCGTTGCGATGCGGCGCGCCGCCACAGCGAAGGTCGGATCCTCCAACAGTCGCAGAACTTGCGCTGCCGCCGGTCCCACTGATGCGGGTCCCTTCTCGACAGTGAGCCCTGCGCCCACCGCCGCAACGTGTTGGCCGTTGACGACTTGGTCGAAGGTGAAGAGTGGCACAACCATCTGAGGGACCCCCGCCGTCAGGGCACCCATGGTCGTGCCGAATCCGCCGTGTCCGAGCATCGCTGCCGCGTGCTCGAGAACGGCATCTTGCGGGCACCATTGCTCGGCCCTGGCGTTCGACGGCAATAGCCCGAGAGCAGCGGGGTCAATCCTCCGCCCGACCGTCAGCAGGACCCGTACCTCGATGTCGGCCAGCGCATCCAGCGCCTCGCGGAAGACACCAGCAAACGGCGGCAACGAACCGGTGACCGAACCGAAGGTGACGTAGACCAGGGGGGCCTCCGGGTCGCCCCACTCCGGTAGGCGGTAGCTGCTGACGGACAGCAGAGGTTCGTTGAAGCGCAAGAAGCCGTCGCCACCCGCCAGCTCCTGGCCGCTCGCACGGTCAAGTACCTCCGGCACCAGGCTGAGGATCGTCTCGGAGGCGAGCGCTGCCGGCAGACGACCGTCGATCAGTCCGGCCATCCGACCCAGCTCATCCAACGGATCCGCGATGGCCTCTGCGAATCGGGGAACGACTTCGTGCATGCCGATGCAGACGTGAACATGGGGCACCCCTGCGCGCTCGGCAGCAGCGAGTGAGGCGAGCTCGGCAGACTCCCGCATCACCAGATCGGGGCGCCACCGATCCACGGTCGCCATCAGCGACGGGAGCGCGGCCTGGGCGTCGATCCGGCCGAACACCTCGCGAATGACCACCTCGTCGGCCTCGTCGAAGGCCAAGGTAGGCAATCGGGCCATGACCGGGCCTATCAGCTCGGGCGGCGCATCCGCGAATGGTTCGTGGG
This sequence comes from Nocardioides sp. Root122, assembly GCF_001425025.1. Taxonomy (GTDB): domain Bacteria; phylum Actinomycetota; class Actinomycetes; order Propionibacteriales; family Nocardioidaceae; genus Nocardioides. Next base: position 58,885 of record NZ_LMDE01000010.1, on the reverse strand, counting down.
CAAAGCCTGCCCCTGCCACCGCACCCGCGTACGACACAGGCGCAGCCACGCGAACTTCATGTCCCGCCCCAGCAAGCGCACGCGCGAACGGCAAGAGCGGCCCGAAGTGGCCATCGTTTGCCGTCGTCGCACACAGCACGCGCACTCACCGAGGCTCCCACCAGACCCCCATCACGGCAAGGCAGGATCGCACCCCGGATCGCGGCGCCATGGCGCGGGGGACGTGGACTGCTGGGGCGTCGGGTCATCACCACTCCCTACGAGAACCGACCGAAACCCCGGCCCTCAACAGGCAAGCGGCAATGTCGTGGCGACTCGTGCTGGGCGGCAAGCCTGTCGGTTGGTGAGTCAGTGCAGTGCGGAGCTCGGGATGGCCTCTCGTCCGAACTCGACGTACAGATAGTCGGCCCTCTCTCCTGCCGGCGTGTCGTTCTTGACGGCGTAACCGAAGCCGCTGAAGAACCGGGTGTCGGGGTGGGCGAGGCGTACGTGAAGGTAGTCGCCGAACCTGGTCGGTGTCGCGGCGGTGCTGGTCCGGTCGCTCGGCTCGCCATACCAAAGCACGAAGTCTCCGAGGATGCCAACGACGTGGCTCCCGTAGCTGGCGCCGCCGCCCCACCCGCAGCTGATTCCGACCTCATTGTTGGAGTTCGTGCACAAGCTGGGGTAGGCAAAGGCATAGGCCGAGTTCCAGACCTGGGTCTGGTCGACGACCTTGTAGTCCTGGCCGAGGTCGACCTTCGCGATCTGGATGTGTGCCTGCGGGAAGTTGAACCCGCCTCCCGTCCCGGTCCCCGCCGCGGCCGTCCACGCGAACCAGAGCTGGTTGTTGACCTTCGTCGCGCCGATGATGCGGTTGTCCTCGCTGATCCAGTCGGTTGCGTCGGGTGGTTTGGAGACGATGTCGGGCTTGCCGGCACTGTTGTCGGGCGTGAGGGGCCAGTTGGCCAGCAGGGACCTGTCGCGCCAGGAGTAGTTCTGTTCGGTTCCCTTGGAGGAGTAGATGCGGATCTTCCCGTTGTTGATGTGGGCCGCCCAGTAGTTCTCGTCGCCGATGTTCTGGGTCGGGGAGCCGTAGCGCAGCGCCTCGGTGAGGTAGCCGAAGTAGAACGACAGCCTCCCGCCGGCCTTCATCTGGCCGAGCGGCAGCTCGAAGAAGAGCTTCCCCGCGAACGGGTCCGGATCGCCGGCCTTGGTGGACGCGGCGGTGGCCGCGAAGCTGTTGGTGTTGACGTAGAGGTAGCCCGCGCCGTAGGAGAGGTCCGGGAAGTCGAGCCAAGCGTTGATGCCGAAGGTGTCGGAGGTGAAGTGCCACTGCCTCTTCCAGGCCTCCCGCTGCCCCTTGAACGTCTTCAGGTCGGCGGGTGAGGCGATGGCAATCTTCACGACGTTCTTGTTGGCGTTCGTGCCGCTGCCCTTGGTCGACTGGACGTAGAGCACGAAGCAGTCGATCTCCGGTACGTAGTGCACCACCTGGTCGCCGGCCCACCCGCCGTAGGTCGTCTCCTGGGTGAAGATCTTCGTGAAGTCCAGGTCGGTGAAGGTCTTGCCGCCGTCGACCGAGAGCCTGAGCCACAGGTTGCCAGACATCACGACGACGTCGCCGCTCTTGGCTCCGCTCATGTCTGGTGGCCAGATCGCCTCGCTGGCGGTGCCGCTGGTGAAGGTGCGGAACGTGACCGGCTGCTGCGCGCCGCCTGGGACGGGTCCGCTTCCATCGCGGAAATCCATCGGCTGTGGCGTCTCCGGACTCGGCGTGAGCTGGCCGACGACGGGTCCCTGACGAACAGGGGGCAGCACCTCGTCGCTGTCGTTGAGGGTGTGCGGCTCGATGACCCACCGCGCCGGGCGACGCTCGGTCTGCTCGGGCTCGACCTGGGCGCGGGTCTTCACCGACCACCCGCTGCCTTCGCCGCCGTCAGCGCGGCAGGGCTCGTAGTGGTAGGGGCCATCATCGGGCGGGGCCTTCGAGGGACAGCACGCCGCGATCCTGGCCTCCAGCTCGCCGAGGCGATCCAGCTGCATTGCCTGGTCTGGGTGCACGACCCGGTACAACGCAAGCAGTGCCGAGACGGACTCCTCGATCTGCGTCAGGGTGCGTCCGTTGCGATGAACCTCGTTGGCGGTCTCGTGGGCAACGCGCGCGATCTTGTCGAGCGTGCAGTTGACCAGGTCGCAACAGTCGGAGCGAGAGCCGCCGTCGCCACCAGGTCGATCGTCGTCGAACGGCATGGCGCTACCCGGCCGTACTCGGTGTCAGGCGCTGCCGCCGGGCGGCCAGCGCGCTGGCCAGGGCGACCGCGATCAGGCCGATCGCGACCAGCCACTCGACTACACCGTTGCCGTTGTCGGGGTCCCACCCGAACGCCTCGAGCCAGTCGTGCCAGATGATCGTCAGCAAGCCAACAGCGCCACTGGTGATCGCGAGAGCGGTCTCCAACCAGAAACGAGCGCGTGGACCAATCGTTGTGGTCATTCCCCATCCTCAGGTGAAGAGGGTCTCAACGAGGCCCGAGTGCTTCAAACGTCCTCCCCGGGACGAGGCGTGTCAATGGGCGTTCGGTGGACCGGATTGCTACGCCAGCAGCACGTACGACCCGAGCGCCACGAGCCAGGACACGAACGACCCCAGCAGGAAGTACTCCGTCAGCTGGTGGATCCGCTCCTGGTCGCGGCGCGAGGAGAGCTCGGGAAACCGCAGCAGCCCCTTCGCCGCCACGACGACCGAAGCCGCGGTGACCTGACCACCCAGCGCGAGCGCGAGGATGAACACCCGCTCCAGCGGACCGAGGAGGCGACCGCCCTTGAGCTTGGTCGGCGGCATCCCGCCGTCGGCGCGCGGGTGGATCGTGCCGGTGGACTTGAGGATCAGCCGCACCAGCACGTTGCCCGTCGAGAGCTGGATGCCGAAGGCGCCGAGCACCAGGAGGAAACGGTCGACCGAGACGTCGCCGAGCGCCGGCAGGGTCACGGAGTCGAGCCACGAACCCAGCGGGCCGCCGGCGGCGGGAGCGAGGCCCGAGCACGCGACGGCCACGGACAGGGCGACGACGAAGACCGTCAGGGGCAACCAGGCACGGCCGTCGCGCCCGAAGCCCCACGTCACCGAGAGCCCCCAGACCAGCACGACGGCGACGATCACGAAGAGCGCGAGCACGTCGCGGTCCGAGGTGAGACCGGAGAGCACACCGACCAGGAGCGCCACCAGGGCGCCCACGCACTCGGGGAAGAACCTCACCCTGCGCACCGCGTGGGCCAGGTCGGTCACGGCGAAGCCGATCAGGAGGATCCCGAGCCAGCTCATCGACTCCCCCTCTCCGTCACAGGTCTCGCATCAGCTCGTCGGCGGCCAGCACGACGCCGAGGCCCTCGGAGCGGACCCGCTGGGAGACCGCCGAGGGGCTGATGCCCAGGTCGTCGGCGATGTCCTGCTGGCGCCGCCCTCTCATCAGACCATCCAGCACCGACATCGACCGCTCCGACAGGCCGGTGACGACGACGTCCCGCGACATGAGGGCGGCGTTCACCAGCGCCGGCTCGGGCCCCTGCTCCCCCTCCGCAGCGACGTACGCCGTCCGCACCGCGCGCAGCGGCGCCTTCCGCTCGTAGCCCTCGACGGTCTCGATCGCGGCCCGGGCCGCCCACCATCCGGGCCCGTCCTCGACCCGCGGCTCCTCGGACAGCACGAGCACCCGCCCCCAGCCGATGCCCTGGCGTACGTCGACGTCGGGCAGCAGCGCCATCCGGAGCCGCAGCGTCGCCCCGATCGCTGCACCGAGACTGGCGAAGATGCCCTGGAACTCGTCACCCAGGCCGATGCGCAGCGGCACCGGCGGTGCGTACTCCTCGTTGATCGCCTCGATCGCCCGCTCGAAGCGGGCGTGCACCGCGGTGCGGTCGAGGCTCCGGCGCGAGCCCACCAGGTCGCCGATGACCGTGACTGAAGCCTTGTCCTTCACCTCGTCCATATGAAGAGTATACCTTCTCTTGGCGCGGATGAAGGAAAGAGATTCACTCCCAGAACACCCGTTCGACCACGGCGTGCGCCCGCCGGGTCGTGCGGAGGTAGTCGTTGACCATCTGGTCCGAGGAGCCCTGCGGGTAGCCCAGCACCCGCGCGACCGCCGCCCGTTCACGGGCGTCGCGCGGCAGCTGGTCGGCAGGGCGGCCGCGCACGAGGGTGACCGCGTTGCGCACCCGGCTCACCAGTCGCCAGGCCTCGGCGAGCGTGCGCGCGTCGTCCGCCCCGATCAGTCCTGCGTCGGTCGCCGCGTCCAGCGCGGGCAGTGTCTGCGGGGTCCGCAGCGCCTCGACCCGACCCGCGTGCCGCATCTGGAGCAGCTGGACGGTCCACTCCACGTCGGCCAGTCCCCCGCGCCCCAGCTTGAGGTGGGTCTGCCGGTCGGCCCCGCGGGGCAGTCGCTCGACGTCGACGCGCGCCTTGATCCGGCGGACCTCCACGACGTCCGTCTCCGAGATGCCGTCCGCCGGGAACCGCAGCGGGTCGATGAGCGCGGTGAACTCGCGCCGCAGCTCCTCGTCGCCGGCCACCGGGTCGGCCCGCAGCAGCGCCTGGAACTCCCACACGTGCGACCACTTCGCGTAGTAGGCGGCGTAGGACTCCACCGTGCGGACCATCGGGCCGTTCTTGCCCTCCGGGCGGAGGTCGGGGTCGACCTCCAGCGGAGGGTCGCTGGCCGGGAGCGACAGCAGCCGGCGCACCTCCGCGACCACCGCCGTGGCGAACGACGACGCCACCTGGGGCTCGACGCCCTCGACGGGGTCGTGCACGAACATCACGTCGGCGTCGCTGCCGTAGGACAGCTCGAAGCCGCCGTAGCGGCCCATCGCGATCACCGCGATGCGGCTCGGCGCCGCGTCGAGGTCGCGCTGGCGCCGCACCGACTCGGTGGCGATGTCGAGGGTGGCCTGCAGGGTGGCGTCGGTGAGCCGGCTCAGGCCCCGCCCGACGACGGCCACGTCGGTGCCCGCCACCAGCTCACCGCACGCGATGCGCAGCAGCTCGCGACGGCGCACGGCCCGCACCGCCACGGCCGCGGCCTCGGGTGAGTCGGCGCGCTCGACCAGCGCCTCCATCTCGGTGAGGGCGGCCTCGGCGCTGAGCGGGACGAGCGACTCCCCCAGCATCTTCACGCCCCGCGGCTCGCGCTCGAGCAGGTCGGTGGCGTAGCGCGAGGTGCCCAGGACGTACGCCAGCCGCTCGGCGACCTCGCCCTCGTCGCGCAGCATCGTGAGGTACCACGGCGTCCGTCCGAGGCTCTCGCTGATCCGCCGGAAGCCGAAGAGCCCGGCATCGGGGTCGGGCGAGTCGGCGAACCACTCCAGCAGCACCGGCAGCAGCGTGCGCTGGATGTCGGAGGTGCGCGAGACCCCGCTGGTGAGCGCCTCGAGGTGGCGTAGCGCCGCCTTCGGGTCGGCGTAGCCGAGCGCGGCGAGCCGTGCCTCGGCCGCTTCGAGCGAGAGGCGGGCCTCGGGGCCGGCGAGCTTGGCGACGGCGCCGAGCAGCGGGCGGTAGAAGAGCTTCTCGTGGAGCCGGCGCACCTCGCGGCGGTGGTAGCGCAGCTGCTTGTCGAGCTGCGCGACCGGCTCGGAGAACAGCCCGAGCGAGCGGCCCAGCCGGCGCAGGGACGCCTCGTCCTCGGGCAGGACGTGCGTACGACGCAGCTGGTGGAGCTGGATCCGGTGCTCCAGGGTGCGCAGGAAGGTGTAGGCCTCGTGCAGCTTCTCGCCGTCCTCGCGGCCGACGTAGCCACCGGCGGTCAGCCGGGCGAGCGCACTCAGGGTGGCCCCCTCGCGCAAGGACGGGTCGGCGCGGCCGTGCACGAGCTGGAGCAGCTGGACGGCGAACTCGACGTCGCGCAGCCCGCCCGGGCCCAGCTTGAGCTGACGGTCGACCTCGCGCGCCGGGATGTGCTCGACGACCCGGCGCCGCATCGCCTGGACGTCACCGACGAAGCCGTCCCGCTCGGCGGCGCTCCACACCATCGGCTCGATGATCTCGAGGTAGTCGCGGCCCAGCTCGGCGTCGCCGGCCACCGGCCTGGCCTTGAGCAGCGCCTGGAACTCCCAGGTCTTGGCCCACTTCTCGTAGTAGCCGCGGTGGCTGGCCAGCGTGCGGACCAGCGGCCCCTGGCTGCCCTCGGGGCGCAGGTTCGCGTCGACCGGCCAGATGCTGCCCTCGCGCGTGTGGTCGGAGCAGATCCGCATCAGGTGCGAGGCCAGCTGGGTGGCGGTGCGCAGGGCCGTGCCCTCGTCGGCGCCCTCGGCGGGCTCGTAGGCGAAGACCACGTCGACGTCGGAGATGTAGTTGAGCTCGTGGCCGCCGCACTTGCCCATCGCGATCACGGCCAGCCGGGCGGTGGCCGCCGGTTCGCCCACCCGGGTGCGGGCCACCGCCAGCCCGGCCTCGAGCGTCGCGGCGGCGAGGTCGGAGATCTCGGCGGCAGCGTCGTCGAGGCCGACGTGGTGGGCCAGGTCGCGTGACGCGAGCCGGAGCAGCACCCGGCGGTACTCCACCCGCAGCGCGTCGACCGCGTGCGCGTCCGGCATCGACGACACGGGGGTCGCGGCGTGCGGATCGGCGCCGACCGCGGTGAGCAGGCACTCGCGCACGGCGTACGCCGGCATCCGGGTGCTGCCGAGCGTCGGGTCGGTGAGCTCGCGCCAGTGCTCGGGGTGGCGGACCAGGTGGGTGGTCAGCGCGGCGCTGGCGCCGAGCACGCAGCACAGCCGCATGGCCGTGCCCTCGTCGTCGGCGAGCTCGGCGAGCATGGCCGGCCCCGCGCCGGGCTCCTGCTTGTCGAGGGCGTCGGAGAGCCGCAGCAGCCCGGCAAGTGCGGCATCGGGGTCGGCGGTGGCGGCCAGGTGGTCGGTCAGCGGAGGACCGGCCTGGCCGAGCCGCTCGATGCCCTCCGCCGCGGCGGCCCCGTCGACGAAGCCGATCCGCACGAAGGAGCCGGTGGACGTCATCGCGCTCCTCCCACGATCGCTGCGAAGCGCTCGACGATCGGCTGCCAGTGGCCCGGGAGCGCCCCAGCGGCCGCCTCGATGTCGGCGAGCACCCGCTCCTGGTCGATGCCCATCGAGACGTGGTCGTCGCGGTCGGACTCCGCCCAGCGCCGCAGGATCTCGACGTCGACCTCCGGGTGCGCCTGGACGCCCCACGCCCGCGGGGCGAAGCGCGCGACCTGCACCTCGCCGTCGGGGGTGCGCGCCAGCACGACCGCGCCCGAGGGAAGGTCGACGACGACGTCGCTGTTCCAGTGCACCGCGACCTCCGTGCCCGTGTGCCCGCCGACCCAGTCGTCGGTGGCCGCCTCCGCGCTCCAGCCCACGGGCTGCAGGCCGACGGTCTGCCCGCGCGGGTTGGGCGCGACGCGTCCGCCGAGCGCGGCGGCCATCACCTGGTGGCCCAGGCAGATCCCCAGCATCGGCGTCCCCGCCGCGGCGGCGTCGCGGACCCGCTCCTTCAGCGGCGCCAACCACGCGACCGTCTCGTCGTCGTGGGCACCCATGTCACCGCCCAGCACCAGCGCGCCGTCGTACGCCGTCAGGGCGGGGACGTCGTCCCCGGCGTAGGGCCGGCACACCTCCAGGGTGCAGCCGCCGGCCTCGAGCCAGTCGCCCACGAGGTGGGCAGGGCAGGACTCCTGGTGCTCGACCACGAGGACGCGCGCGCTCACCCCGTCACGCCCCTCGACCCGGTCAGAGGACCGGCAGCATCCGGTCCCGCTCGAAGGCGGAGACCTGGGTGCGGTACTCCTCCCACTCCGCGCGCTTGTTGCGCAGGAAGAAGTCGAAGACGTGCTCGCCCAGGGTCTCGGCGAGCAGCTCGGAGTCCTCCGCGATGCCGATCGCGTCCCACAGGCTCTTGGGCAGCGGCGCGATGCCGAGCGCCTTGCGCTCGCGCTCGGTCAGCGACCAGACGTCGTCCTCGGCCTCGCGGGGCAGCTCGTAGCCCTCCTCGATGCCCTTCATCCCGGCGGCGAGCGTCACGGCGAAGGCGAGGTAGGGGTTGCAGGCCGGGTCGATCGTGCGGAGCTCGACGCGCGTCGACTGCCCCTTGTTGGGCTTGTACATCGGCACGCGGACCATCGCGGACCGGTTGTTGTGGCCCCAGCAGATCGAGGACGGCGCCTCGCCGCCGCCGAGCAGCCGCTTGTAGGAGTTGACCCACTGGTTGGTCACCACGCTGATCTCGCTGGCGTGACGCAGGATCCCGGCGATGAACTGCCGGCCGGTCTTGGACAGCTGGTATTGCGCGCCGGCCTCGAAGAAGGCGTTGCGGTCGCCCTCGAACAACGACACGTGCGTGTGCATGCCCGACCCGGGGTGGGTGGTGAACGGCTTGGGCATGAAGGACGCCCAGATGTCGTGGCTCAGCGCGACCTCACGCACCACGGTGCGGAAGGTCATGATGTTGTCGGCCGTGGTCAGCGCGTCGGCGTAGCGGAGGTCGATCTCCTGCTGGCCGGGGCCGCCCTCGTGGTGGCTGAACTCCACCGAGATGCCCATCGCCTCGAGCATGGTGATCGCGTCGCGACGGAAGTCGGCGCCGCGCGACTGGGCGGTGTGGTCGAAGAAGCCGCTGCGGTCCACCGGCTGCGGCTCGTCGCCCTTCCCGGGCACGTCCTTGAACAGGTAGAACTCGATCTCGGGGTGCGTGTAGAAGGTGAACCCCTGGTCGGCGGCCTTGCTGAGCGTGCGCTTGAGCACGTGGCGCGGGTCGGCATAGGACGGGCTGCCGTCGGGCATCACGATGTCGCAGAACATCCGCGCGGTCGCCGGGCCGTCGTCCCCTCCGCGCCACGGCAGGATCTGGAACGTCGAGGCGTCCGGGTGGGCGAGCATGTCGGACTCGTAGACGCGGGCGAACCCCTCGATGGCCGAGCCGTCGAAGCCGATGCCCTCGTCGAAGGCGTTCTCCAGCTCGGCCGGAGCGACGCTCACGCTCTTGAGGAAGCCGAGCACGTCGGTGAACCACAGCCGCACGAACCGGACGTCACGCTCCTCGAGCGCGCGGAGTACGAAGTCCTCTTGCTTGCCCATGGCACCAGCCTAGGGGTCACGTGCGGGACGCCCCGCACGTGACCACGCGGAGTGGCAGGCCGGGGCCGTCAGTGGCAGATGTTGACGTCCTGCGACCCCAGCACGCCGTCCCAGACCTCGCGCATCGGCCGCAGCCAGCTCTGGGTCGTCGGCACGAACGCGATGCTGCCCTCGACCTCCTCGTGGACCCCGGCCACCCGGACCTTCTCGACGACGAGCGGGACGGTGACCCGGCGGCTACGCACGCCCTCCCAGCACGCCGATGCCTTCGTCCTGGTGACCGCCTCCTCGAGGGTGACGGGGTCGCCGACACGCTTGCCGTTGTAGCGCCACGCGACGGTGGTGCGGTAGCCGGTGTGGCCCTCCCAGGGCGCGACCACGGTCGCCGACATGCCCCAGGTGCGCCGGGTGGGGATCGAGAAGGTGACTGACCCGTCCTCGACCTCCTTGGTGCGGGACTCCCAGACGTGGACGACGTCGGCGTCGAGGGTGCTGCGCGCGTTGACGAGCTGGATCTCGCAGCCCTCGCAGTCCTCGACGGTGAAGGTCAGCGCGGTGCGCGGCGCGGCGCCGCGGACGTCGCGGTCCGTCGCGGCGGGCGCGGCTGCGGACGGCGCGGCGAGGGCGGCGAGCAGGGCGCCGCCGGCGGCGGTACGGACGGCAGTACGGACGGTGGTGCGGACGTTCATGGATCTCTCCCCGTGATGGTGCGGACGCAGACTGGACGCACCTGTGGGGAGAAAGGTTGCACGAACCTCAGTCGTCGCCGAGCGTGTTGCGCTCGAGCTCGGCGAGCGTCGGCCGGCCCCGGTTGCAGAACACCTCCAGGTCGACCGAGTTGCGGCCGTCGCTGAAGACCGCGTCGACGTCGTCGTCAGGGCCCTTCTCCCAGCTCACCACCCGCCAGCCGGCGGCGCGGTCGGGCCGGGCGGCGACGCCGTACGCCCAGGTGTCGCGGCACTCGACGACGAACGCGCCCCACTCGCCGGACACCTCGTCGCGGACCTTCGGGCCGTCGGGCGACGGCAGGTCCGTCAGCCGCACCGCGGTGTCGCGGGCGACCTCGTCGCCGACCGGACCGCGGTCGCGGATGGTGGCGCCCACGGTCGAGATGGCGAGAACCCCGGCGAGCACCGCCACGGCGGTGACGACGGCCCACAGGCCGACGAGCAGCATCCGACGTCTCACCGGCCCATCGTGCCCGGTCCCGTCCCATCGGGAGGTCAGGCCGTGGTTAAGGGACGGCTAAGGGCCGCGCCGCACGTGGTCGTGGACGGTACGTTCCCTGCGTGGCCGAGGTGCTGATCATCGAGGACGACGACCGGATCAGGCCGTTGCTGGTGAAGGCGCTGCGCGAGCTCGGCCACACCGTCACCTCGGCGCCGTCCGGCATGGCCGGGCTGCAGCTCGCCGTCGACTCCTCCCCCGACCTCGTCGTCCTCGACCTCGGCCTCCCCGATGTCGACGGCACCCAGGTGCTGTCCATGCTGCGTGCCGTCAGCCAGGTGCCGGTCATCATCGCCAGCGCCCGCGACGACGACCCGTCACTGGTCGGCGCGCTCGACGCCGGGGCGGACGACTACGTCGTCAAGCCGTTCACCAGCGCCCAGCTCGACGCGCGGGTCCGCGCGGTGCTGCGCCGGGTGGCGTCCGGGCGGGAGCGACCCGCCACCCTCACCGTCGGTGGCCTCACCATCGACCTGGCCGGGCGGCGCGTGCACCTCGACGGTCGCGAGGTCGAGCTGACCCCGCGCGAGTTCGACCTGCTCGCCCACCTGGCCGAGCGCCCGGGCGAGGTGGTGACGAAGCGCGACCTGCTGGTCGAGGTCTGGCGCCAGCCGTGGGGCGGGTCGGACAAGACCGTCGACGTCCACCTGTCCTGGCTGCGTCGCAAGCTGGGCGAGACCGCCGCCGCGCCGCGCTACCTGACCACCGTCCGCGGTGTGGGCGTACGGCTCGCACCCCCCGACGACCAGCCGGACGAGGGCGACTGAGGTGCGGCGCAGCCTCCTCGTCACGGCCGCTGCGGCGATCTCGATGGTGCTGCTCGCGATGCTCGTGCCGATGGCGATCCTGGTCCGCAGCTATGCGCTCGAGGACCGTCTGGCCCGGGCCGCGCTCGAGGTGCAGGCCGTCGAGACCGTGGTGTCGCGCCACGACGACAAGGGCTCGGTCGCGGTCTACGTCGACCGGCTCAACGACGACGAACCCCACGCCCTGGTCACGGTGCTCTACCCCGACGGCACCGGGGTCGGGCCGGACCCGGGCGAGGACGAGCGCGTGCTCGACGCCCGCAACACCGGCCGGGCACGCGTCGACGACGTGGCCGGCGGGTCGCAGATCCTGGTCCCGGTCTCGCGCGGCGGCAGCTCGGCCCTCCCCTCCCAGACGCCGGTGATCCGGGTGGTCGTCGACGAGCCCGGCCTCGACTCCGTCGTCGGGGTCGCCTGGGGCCTGCTGGCGCTGCTGGCGCTCGTCCTGCTCGCCGGCTCGCTCGTCGTCGTCGACCGCCTCGGCCGGTCGTTCGTGCAGCCCATCCGGCGCCTGGCCACGCACACGCAGTCGCTCGGCCACCCCGGCGAGCCCGCCGCGGTGGCCGACGTCGACGGCCCGGCCGAGGTGAAGGAGCTCGGTGCCGCCATCGACCGCCTGGTCGGCCGGATCCAGCTGCTCCTGACCCGCGAGCGCGAGTCGGTGGCCGACCTGTCGCACCGGCTGCGCACGCCCGTGACGGCGCTGCGGCTGCGCGTCGAGGCCGTCGAGGACACCGACCTGCGCGAGCGGCTGGGTGGCGACCTCGACGCGTTGCAGGCGACCGTGGACGAGATCGTGCGGGAGGCCCGGCGGTCCGAGCGCGAGGGCCTCGACCCCCGCACCGACGCCGTGCCCGTCATCGCGGAGCGCGTCCGCCACTGGGCGCCGCTGGCCGAGGACCTCGGACGCCCGTTCGAGCTCGACCTGGCCACCTCCGGACCGCTCCTGCGCACCAGCCGGGCCGACCTCGAGGCGATGGTGGACGTGCTGCTCGACAACGTCTTCACCCACACCGCCGACGACGACGCCGTACGAGTGTCGCTGCACGCACGGGACGACCGGGTCGAGCTGGTGGTGGAGGACGCCGGTCCGGGCCTGCCCGCCGGCCTCGACGCGACGGGGCGGGGCGCGAGCGGGGCGGGGTCGACCGGGCTCGGCCTGTCCATCGCCAGCCGGACCGCCGCCGAGTCCGGCGGCGAGCTGCGGGCCGGGTCCTCGGACATGGGCGGAGCCCGGGTCGCCGTCACGTTGCGGACGGCCTGACCCGGGCTCCGTGTCCCATGGGTGTGGTTGCAGGTGCGACTGCGCTCAGACGGTGACCTTCACCGAGCACGCCGCTCCGCCGGCGGGCGTCACGGTGAGCCGGAAGGTGTCGGAGCCGGCAGTGTTGCGCCGCCAGGTGTCGACGTCGATCTCGCCCTCGCGGTCGGCGGTGCGGACCTTCGAGGTCACGACCTCGCCGTCGTGCCGGATCGCGACGCGCCAGGAGCTGCCCGGCCTCGTGCCGTCGAGGTCGGCGTCGACCTCGAAGCCGCCGCGCTCGCGGTCGACGGTGAGCTCGTACGTCGCACCGGCGCAGGTGCCGGTGCGCTCGACGTCGGCGTGGGCTGGGGTGGCGACCAGCAGCGTCGAGCCGGCAGCGGCGGCGGCAGCGACGCCGGCGGCCAGGATCTTCTTCATGTCGTTTCTCCTCAGGGGTGATCGGGTGTGGGTGGTGCGGCGTGGCTCAGGACGCGAGCGAGGCCGTGCAGGGCTCGCCCTCGGCCGGGGTGAAGGTGGCGGTGTAGATCGCGTCCGCGGTGTCGTCCGCGGTGAACGCGTCGACGTCGATCTCGCCGTCGTCGTCCGTCGTGCGGGTGCCCTCGAGCAGGGCCGTGTCGCCGCGCAGCAGCGCGACCTCCCACGCCTCGCCGGGGCCCGCCGACTGGATCTCGGCGCTGACCTCGACCCCGCCGTCCTCGGCCTCCATGCTGAGCTCCCACGTCGCGCCGCCGCACGTGCCGCGCTCCGTGGTCTGCGCCTCCGCCGAGCGGTCGACGGCCCACCAGGTCCCGGCGCCGGCCACGACCACGGCCGCGGCGACACCGCCGATGACAAGCTTCTTCTGCACTGTTCCTCCTCCTCGGTCGCCGCTGGTGCGGCGTCATGGAAGGAGGCTCGCCCGAGCGCGGCTAACCGCGCTCCAGCCCGCCGTTAAGGCCCGGCAAAAGGCGTCAGGCCGTCGGCACGTCCCGCTCGATCTCGGCCAGCCAGGCGGTGCCCTTGGCGTCGCTCGGCATCCGCCAGTCGCCGCGCGGGCTCATCGTCCCGCTCGGGCTGACCTTGGGTCCGTTGGGCAGCGCCGAGCGCTTGAACTGGTTGGCGAAGAACCGCTTCACGAAGACCTGCAGCCACGTGCGGACCTCCTCGAGCGAGTAGGCCACCCGGGCGTCGTCGGGGAAGCCGGGTGGCCACTCCCCGCTCTCGACGTCCTGCCACGCGTGCCACGCGAGGAAGGCGATCTTGCGCGGCCGGAAGCCGTGGCGCACCACGAGCGCGAGGGTGAAGTCCTGCAGGTTGTAGGGGCCGACCGTGTCCTGGGTCGCCTGCGGCTTCTTCCCCTCCTCGATCGGGATCAGCTCGGGGGTGATCTCCTGCGTGAGGATCTCGCCCAGCAGCTCACCGACGGTCTCGTCGAACTCACCGTGGCTGATCACCCACCGGATCAGGTGCTGCACGAGCGTCTTCGGGACGCCGGCGTTGACGGTGTAGTGCGACATCTGGTCGCCCACGCCGTAGGTGCACCAGCCCAGAGCGAGCTCGGAGAGGTCACCGGTGCCGACGACGATGCCGCCGCGCTGGTTGGCGAGCCGGAAGAGGTAGTCGTAGCGCAGGCCGGCCTGGACGTTCTCGAAGGTGACGTCGTAGACCTTCTCGCCCTCGGCGTAGGGGTGGCCGAGGTCCTTGAGCATCTGCTCGGCAGCCGGCCGGATGTCGAGCTCCTCGAAGGTCACGCCGAGCGCCTGCGAGAGCCGGGTGGCGTACGACTTGCTGGTCGAGCCGGTCGCGAAGCCGGGCATCGTGAAGGCGAGCACGTCGCTGCGCGGGCGCCCGAGCCGGTCCATCGCCTTGCAGGCGACGATCAGGGCGTGCGTGGAGTCGAGTCCGCCGCTGACGCCGATGACGGCCTTGGGCGAGCCGATCGCGTTGAGCCGCTGCTCGAGCCCCGACACCTGGATGTTGTAGGCCTCGTAGCAGTCGAGCGCGAGGCGCTCGGGGTCGTCGGGGACGAAGGGGTAGCGGTCGACCTTGCGGAGCAGCCCGATGTCGCCGGCCGGCGGCTCGAGCTGCCACTCGACGGTGCGGAACCGGTTGACCCGCTCGCGGTGGGTGCGCCGGTTGTCGTCGAAGGTCACCTGCCGCATCCGCTCCTGGCGCACCAGGTCGAGGTCGACGTCCACGACCGTGCGGCGGGGCCCGTCGGGGAACCGCTCGCTCTCCCCCAGCAGCGAGCCGCACTCGTAGACCATCGTCTGGCCGTCCCAGCTGAGGTCGGTGGTCGACTCCCCCTGCCCCGCCGCCGCATAGACGTACGCCGCCGCGCAGCGCGCGCTCGCGCTGCGCACCAGCAGCCGGCGGTCCTCGGCCCGGGCCACCGTGATCGGTGAGCCGCTGAGGTTCGCCAGCACCGTCGCCCCGGCCAGCGCCGCCTCGGCGCTCGGCGGGACCGGCACCCACATGTCCTCGCAGACCTCGACGTGGAGGTCGAGGCCGGGCACGTCGAGGCACCGGAAGATCAGGTCGGGGCCGAAGCGGACGTCCTGGCCGGCGACGGTGATCCACTCGAGCTCGCGGTCGTCGCCCGGGGCGAACCAGCGACGCTCGTAGAACTCGCGGTAGTTGGGGAGGTAGGACTTCGGCGCGACGCCGAGGATCGCGCCGCGGTGCACCACGACGGCGCAGTTGAAGACCCGGTTCTCGTGCACGAGCGGCGCGCCGACGACCAGCGCCGTCATGATGTCCTCGCTGGCCGCGACGATCTCCGCGATCGCCTCCTCCACCGCGCCCAGCAGGGCGTCCTGCAGGAAGAGGTCGTCGACCGAGTAGCCGGTCAGGCACAGCTCGGGGAACACCGCGACCGCGACGTGGTCGTCGTGGCAGGCGCGCGCCTGCTCGATGACGCTGGCCGCGTTGGCGGCGGGGTCGGCGAGGTGCACGGGCAGGGTCACGGCCGCGATGCGGGCGAACCCCTGGGCGTAGGCGGAGTAGAAGTCCACGCCCTCACTCTAGGGAAGGCGCCGATCCCGCCGGCCCGCCCGTGCGGGTAGTCCAGTGAGGAATGGCTGCCCCCCGCGGGTAGTCCAGTGGCAAACGGTCGGCCCGACGTCCATCTGACGACCGAAATCCACTGGACTACCGCGACGCCCCGGCGCGAAGGTGCACCCATGCCCACGGATCCGGCCCTCGACATCAGCCCCTGCGTCACCGACGACGACTACGAGGCCTGGCGCCAGGTGCGGATCGCGGTCCTCCCCTACGAGCGCACCATCTCCGTCGCCGAGCTGCGGGAGAGCAGCTCCCCCGACCGGCTGATGGTGCTCGCCCGCAGGGACGGCGTCGTCGTGGGCCACGGCCTGGCCGACCGCTCGAGCATGGCCGGCGGCGGCTCGGTGACCCCCCGCGTGCTGCCCGAGCACCGCCGCCACGGCGTCGGCACCGCGCTGCTGGAGCACCTCGTCGAGCACGTCCGGACCCTCGGGGTGGAGACCCTGCGCTCCGGTGCCGACGACGACGACTCGATGGCCTTCGCCCACCGCTTCGGGTTCGTCGAGGTCAACCGGGAGGTCGAGCAGACCTTCCACCTCGACGGTCCTGTCGAGCCGACGCCGCCCCCCGACGACATCGAGGTCGTCACCGCGCAGGAGCGTCCGGGCCTGTGGGAGGCGGCGTACGAGCGGTTCGGGCTCGAGGTGCTCGCCGACTTCGCGGTCGACACCCCGCTGGAGGTGACCCGGGAGAACTGGGTGCGCGAGTGGTTGGTCGACCCCATGTTCCTGGCCTTGGCGGACGGCGAGGTCGTCGGCTGCGCGGGTCTCGGCCTCGACCCCGACCAGCCGACGCGCGCCGAGAACGGGCTCACGGCCGTGCGCCGTGACTGGCGGGGGCGCGGGCTCGCGGTCCACCTCAAGCAGCGCACCCTCGCGTGGGCCGCCGAGCACGGGCTCACCGAGGTCTACACCTGGACGCAGGACGGCAACGCCGCGATGCGCGCCCTCAACACCCGGCTGGGCTACGCCACGACGCGGGTCGGGATCCAGCTCGCCCGGCCGCTCCACGACGGCTGAGCCGAGGTCCGCGGGGCCCTTTACCGCCAGCGGCCGCCCGCGTAGCGTCACCGGCGTGCGCCCCCACCTCCGCACCACCGTCGCCCTGTCCGCGTCCCTCCTCACCACGCTCGCGCTGGCCCCGGCCCAGGCCGCCGCACCGCCGGGCCACGGCGACCGGGCCGCCGCTCCCGAGCTCAGGATCCGCACCGTCGCCCGCGGCCTGCAGACCACGTGGGACGTGCAGCAGGCGCCCGGCGGGCGGCTGCTCGTCACCGAGCGCAACCGCGCCCGCATCGACGTCGTACGCCACGGCAAGCGGCGCACGCTGGCCCGGCTCTCCCGTCTCGTGTGGGTCTCCGGCGAGACGGGCCTGATGTCGATGGCGGTCGACACCGACCGTCGCCTCCTGTGGGCCTGCCACGGACACATGACCGACAGCGGCCCCGAGGTCATGGTCTCGCGGTGGCGGGTCAGTGCGAGCTGGCGCAAGGTCGCCCACCGCCGCACGATCATCTCGGGCCTGCCCTCGACGAGCGGGCGCCACGGCGGCTGCCGGCTGCTGCTCGAGCGGGGCAGCGACGCACTCCTCGTCGGCACCGGCGACGCCGCCGTCGGCACCAACCCGCGCGACCTGGACTCCCTCGGCGGCAAGGTGTTGCGCGTGCACCGCAACACCGGCGCCGCGATGTCCGACAACCCCTATGCCGGTGCATCCTCCGCGCGCCGCTTCGTCTGGACCTACGGCCACCGCAACGTGCAGGGCCTGGCCCAGCGTCCCGACGGGTCGCTCTGGTCGGTGGAGCACGGCAGCTATCGCGACGACGAGGTCAACCTCCTCGTCAAGGGTGGCGACTACGGCTGGAACCCCGTGCCGGGCTACAACGAGGAGGTCCCCATGACGGACCAGTCCCTCCCCGGCGTGCAGCAGGAGGCGAAGTGGTCCTCGGGCAACCCGACGCTGGCGACCTCCGGCGCGGCATGGGTCAGCGGCGCGAGGTGGGGTGACCTCGACGGCACCCTCGCCGTGGCGGCGCTCAAGGCGGGCGAGGTGCTCTTCATGCGCTTCGACGCCGCGGGCGCGCTCCAGTCGGTGACCCGGCCGGCCGAGCTCCAGCGCTACGGCCGGCTCCGCTCGATCACGGCTGCACGCAACGGCGACCTGCTCATCACCACCGACAACGGCGACGACCGGGTCCTGCGCGTCTCTCCCCAGGGCTGACCTCGCGGGTTTGAGGTGACCGCGGTCGCGGAAGAAGGACGTCATGCCTCCTTCCGCCCCCGGCCCCGGCGCCCCGGAGCCGATCCTCGACCCGATGCTGCGCGTCCTGCGCGAGCGGCATCCCGAGGTGGACATCGTCGTGCTCCCCCAGCACGCACCCGCACCCGTCGCCCCGGTCCTCGACGCGGGCGACCGCGACGAGCTCGCCGCCGCGGCGGACCGCGCCCTCGACGACCTGCTGGAGCGGATCGCTGCCGCGACCCGTGGCACGGTCGCGCGCGACGCCGGCTGGCACACCGACGAGCTCGGCCAGTCCTGGTACGAGTGCGTCGCCGTCGTCGAGGGGCTGGGCGAGGGGGACAACATCGTCCTCCTCCGCTCCACCGGCCACGCGCTCGTCGGTCTCGGCTGGCAGGCCCGGCCCGTCCCGGGTGACCGACCGCGGCTCGCCGCACGCCGGCGCGGCGGCCTCGAGGCGTCCGCGACCGTGCGACCCACTGCCCTGGTGGTGGTGCTTCGCACGTCCCGCGTCCGTGCCGCCGAGGGGGCCGCGCGATGACGCTCCAGATGTGGACCGCCACCCTCGCCGAGGCACGCACCGCGTGGGAGGAGCAGTCCGAAGGGCTCGACGGCCCCCGCAAGAACCTCGCCCAGGCCGACCCCACCCTCCTCGGCGACGCCGTGCAGGGCGCGGCCGACGCCTTCCTCACCACCTGGGAGCAGCGGGTCCTCGCCCTGCGCGACCAGGCCTCCGGGCACGCCGACGCGCTGGCGCAGACGATGTACGACTTCCTCGTCACCGACCAGGAGAGCGTCCAGGCCACCCAGCAGCTGCTGATGTGGGACGACCGCGGCACCACGCCGGTGGGGGTGGTCGGCCCGTGACCACCATCGCCGTCCCGGCCTGGCTGCCGCGCGAGCCCGAGCTGACGGTCACCGAGGCGTCGGGCGCCGTGCTCACCGACGTACGCGCTGCGGCGACCGCCGTCAGCGACGTCGCCGACTGGGCGCGCGCCAACGGCGCCCCCGCCGACTTCAGCGGCAGTGCCGCCGACGCGGCCGACCACGCCGTGACCGTCTTCGCCCGCGACACCGACGCCGTCGGCGCCGCCCTCGAGCGGGGCGCGCTGGCGATCGACGAGTTCCTCACCTCGATGCGCCAGCGCCGCAGCGAGCACGACGACCTGATGGACCGTCGGCAGCGGCTCAACGACGACCGCGAGGCCCTCCTGCGCCGCATCGAGGCGGCCACCGAGGAGCAGGTGGCCACGCTCCAGGCCGACGCCGCCGACCTGCGCGCCCGCTTCACCGCCTACCAGCAGGACCTGCAGGCCTGGCGCGACCGGGTCGACGCCGACGAGCAGAAGGCCGTGCGTGCCCTCGCTGCCGTCGACGAGCTCTCCGAGGGGCTCGCGGCCGCGGCCGATCCCTCCCGCGCCGACACCGAGGCGCTGGCGGCCCAGCTGCGCCGGCTCGGGACCGACACCGACGCGGTCAACCAGTGGTGGAACGGTCTCAGCGATGCGGAGCGCAACGCGCTGCTCATCAGCGACCCCGGCCTGGTCGGCAACACCAACGGCATCCCGACCGGTGACCGCGACGAGGCCAACACGTCCGCGGTCCAACGCGACATCGAGTACCTCCTCGGCCTCCAGGCGTCCGGGCACGAGCTCAGCGCCTCCGAGCAGCGGTGGCTCGAGAACGCCCAGTCGATCGAGAAGGCCGTCGCCCAGGCCGGCTCCCCGCAATACGCCGCGCTCGGCGTGGACGCGTTCGTGATGGCCTACCAACCCGACGCCTTCGGGGGCGACGGCATCGCCGCCGTCGCCTACGGCGACCCAGACACCGCCGACCACACGGCGGTCTACGTGCCGGGCATCATGCAGGACGGCACCCAGATCGACGAGAACGGCGCCCAGGCCCTCAACCTCTACGAGGAGACGGTCAACAGCATGCTGGGCGAGGACCCGCCCCGGCCGGGCTCGGTGTCGACGATCGCGTGGATCGGCTACGACTCGCCCAACTTCAACCCCGAGTCGATGTGGCCCGGCGCCCTCGGCGACTCGGCCGGCGACGTCGCCCACACCGTCACCGAGGCCAATGCAGCGGCGGGCGGCGTCGCGCTCTCGCAGTTCGTCGACGGCCTCAACAGCACCCACACGGGCGGCAACCAGCCCCACCTGACGGTGATCGGCCACAGCTACGGCTCGACCACGTCGTCGTACGCCGCTGCGGGGGGCATGGACGCCGACAGCCTCGTGCTCATCGGCAGCCCGGGCGCGAGCGAGGGCGTCCACCACGCGTCCGACCTCAACATGCCGGCCGGTCAGGTGTTCGTGGGCGCGGCCGACAACGACCCGGTCTCGTGGCTCGGGGGCGAGGACGGCCTGCTCCCCGGCACCTGGGACGACAGCCTCGGCCTCGGCGCCGACCCCGCCCAGCACGACTTCGGCGCGACCAACTTCGCCGTCGACAACGGCGAGGAGTTCCACGGCACCGGCCTGGTCACCACCGGGTTCATGGAGAACCACACCAACTACTTCGACGTCGGCAACCCCGCGCTCGCCAACATGGGCGACATCGTCTCCGGCAACTCCGACGCGGTCGTCGACACCGGCGGACGCACCCAGGAGGCCCACGACTACCTCTACGACTGGGTCGGTGGCGAGGTCCAGCACCACGTGGTCGACCCCGTGGTGGACGCCGCCGTCGACACCTACGAAGGCGTGCGCGACGGAGCGGTCGCGACCTACGAGGGCGTGCGTGACGGGGTCGGTGACGCCGTCGACGGGGCACGCGACGCGTGGGACGACCTCTGGCCGGACCACTGGCCGTGAGGTCCACTACCGTGAGGTTCATGCGCGCCACGCTCACCGTCCTCGCCCTCGTGGCGCTCGTCGCCAGCACGTCGGCCTGCAGCCTGGGCAAGGACGAGGCGTCCGCCAAGGACCGGGAGAAGCAGGTGGTCGACGCGGTCTCGGAGGCCGTGCCGCTCGTCGAGAAGGCCCTGGACGCCAGCAAGGCGGAGGTCTCCGGTGGCTGGGGCTCCTGCCCGAGCGGCGTCGGCCACGTCTACTCCGGCGGCGGGTCCCTCGTCGCGCCGAAGGGCGACACGGCGGCCCAGCTCGACGCCGTACGCACGGCCCTGGTCGGTGCCGACTTCGAGGACGGCACCCAGGTCGACGGGCACGTCAGCGTGAGCCGCGGCGACGTCGACCTCGACGTGCAGCCGTCGCCGGCTCGCGGCGAGGGCGCGTGGTCGCTGAGCTTCACCGGCCCCTGCAAGCGCTACGGCGGCGACGACGAGGACTACGTCAAGGAGCAGGGCCTGAAGCCCGCCTCCACGCTCCTCCAGTGACCTCGGGGTGACGACGACCACAGCGCCCTGCGGCCCGGTCGGCACTAGCCTGATGAGTGGTCCGTGGACTCCATCAGGGAGCCGCGAGATGACGAGGAGCGACCCATGCCTGCACCCGAAGAGACCGCCCCCTACGGCTCCGGCCCGGCTGCCCCGGCGGCTTCCCCGGCCAAGCGCGTGCGCACCCATCACCTGCGGGAGATGAAGGAGCGCGGCGAGAAGATCACGATGCTGACGGCGTACGACATGTACACCGCCGCCACGTTCGACGAGGCCGGGATCGACCTGCTGCTCGTCGGCGACTCCGCGTCCAACAACGTCTACGGCAACGAGACGTCGCTGCCCGTCACGGTCGACGAGCTGCTCCCCCTCACCCGCGCGGTCGCCCGGTCGGTGAAGCGCGCGATGGTCGTCGGCGACCTGCCGTTCGGCAGCTACCAGGCCTCGCCCGAGCAGGGCTACCTGACGGCGGTCCGCTTCATGAAGGAGGCGGGCGCCCACTGCGTCAAGCTCGAGGGCGGCGCGGAGATGGCGCCCGTCATTGAGAAGTGCACGCAGGGCGGCATCCCCGTGATGGCCCACATCGGCTTCACCCCGCAGAGCGAGCACACACTCGGCGGCTACCGCGTGCAGGGCCGCGGCGACGCGAGCGACCGTGTCGTCGCCGACGCCCACGCGGTGCAGGAGGCAGGCGCCTTCGCAGTGGTCATGGAGATGGTGCCCGGCGACGTCGCCGAGCGGATCAGCAAGGAGCTCACCATCCCCACGATCGGCATCGGCGCCGGCGCCGGCTGTGACGGTCAGGTGCTGGTCTGGCAGGACGCCTTCGGTCTGCGCACCGGGCGCATGGCGCGCTTCGTCAAGCAATACGCCGACGTGCACTCCGTGCTGCTGGACGCCGCCAGGGCCTACGCCGACGACGTCCGCGGTGGCACGTTCCCCGGGGCCGAGCACACGTTCTGAGCCAGTCCCGTTCTCTGAGTCAGGCCCGTTCGCTGAGTCAGGCCCAGTCGAGGAACCTCGCGCCGCCGACCACGGTGGCGACCCAGACGAGCGCCACCACGGCCGGGAGCAGCGCGACGGCTCTCGGCCTGGTGGTGAACCAGGCGATCGCCAGCCCCAGCGCTCCCAGCCAGACCAGGACGAGCAGCACGACCGCCCACCACGGGGCGCCCACGACGAGCGGCGTGGCGCCGATCAGGAAGGCGACGCACGCCAGCCCGACGAGCCCGGCGAAGGGCCACGGGGAGAGCGGCTCACGGACGGTGGGCGGGGGCACGCCGACACGCTAGTCGGTGACAACTCGGCCTCGGCGGGGCAGGATCGGGCACTCCGACGACGCGAGGAGCCCTTCCGTGAGCGAGACCCCGGCCGAGCAGACGCCAGCCACGACGACGACCACCCCGACGACGGCGAAGAAGTCGCCCGCGAAGAGGACCGCCGCCAAGAAGACCACCGCCAAGAAGTCCACCCCCACGAAGTCCGCCGCGAAGAAGACGACGGCCAAGAAGACGACGGCCAAGAAGACGACCCCCGCGAAGGCGAGCGCCACGAAGGCGACGGCGAAGAAGAGCACCGCCACGACGTCGACCCCCGCGAAGTCGACCGCGAAGAAGACCGCCGCGAAGAGCACTGCCGCCAAGAAGTCCACCGCGAAGAAGACGACCGCGAAGAAGACGACGGCCACGAAGTCCGCCGCCAAGAAGTCCACCGCGAAGAAGTCCTCGACGACGCCCCCGTCCGCGGCGCCGCAGGTGACGACCCCGAGCGTCCAGCCCCCGGCCGCGGCGACGCGTCGTTCGGCCGCCGGCCTCGCCGTCGACGTCGGCGCCCAGGCGCTCGGCACCGCGGCGATGATCCAGCAGGTGGCGCAGGAGACGGCCGAGCGCGTCGCAGCCGAAACGGCCGCCCGGGTGAGCCGGCAGTACGAAGCCGCCATCTCCGAGCTCACCCGGACCCTCGACAAGAACACGAAGCGGGCGCTGAAGAGCGTCCGCACCGCGGCCGACATCGCTCAGGCGGCCAACCCGGTCAAGGGGAAGAAGAAGAACCGGAAGAAGTGATCAGCTGTCCGGGGTCCCGTCGGTGAGGCCGTCGCCGGACCCCGGGCCGTCGTCGTTCCACTTCGGGTCGTTGTCCCACGACTCGTTGCGCTCAGCGACCTTGTCGAGGGCGCGGGACGCCTCCTCGGACGTCGCGTAGGGGCCGAGGCGGTCGGCGTTCTTGCAGCCGTCGTGCCCCTCGACCGTGTGGTGCTTCAGGCAGAACCAGTACTCGTTCTCGCTCATAGGCCGAACGTACACTCGCCGTCGTGCCAGTCGTATCCCCCGCAGAGGTGTCGGCCCGCCGTGCCGTCCCGTCCCACATCGCCCGTCCCGAGTACGTCGACAAGCCGGCGCCCCAGCGCTTCACCGGCGAGGAGGCCAAGGACGCCGAGACCATCGAGCGGATGCGGATCGCTGGCCGACTGGCGGCGCAGGCCCGTGAGCTCGTCGGGCAGCACGTCGCGCCGGGCATCACCACCGACGAGCTCGACCGCATCGGCCACGAGTTCCTCTGCGACCACGGCGCGTACCCCTCGACGCTCGGCTACCGCGGCTTCCCCAAGTCCTTGTGCTCGAGCGTCAACGAGGTGATCTGCCACGGGATCCCCGACGCCCGCGTCGTCGAGGACGGCGACATCGTCAACATCGACATCACCGCCTACATCAACGGCGTGCACGGCGACACCAACGCCACCTTCCTCGCCGGCGACGTCGACGAGGAGTCGCGCCTCCTCGTCGAGCGCACCCGCGAGGCGCTCGACCGGGCGATCAAGGCGGTGAAGCCCGGTCGCCGGGTCAGCATCATCGGCCGCGTCATCGAGTCCTACGCCAAGCGCTTCGGCTACGGCGTCGTCCGCGACTTCACCGGGCACGGCATCGGTACGGCGTTCCACTCCGGCCTGATCATCCCCCACTACGACGACGAGCGCTTCGACGACGAGATCCGCGTCGGGATGACCTTCACCATCGAGCCGATGCTCAACCTCGGCACGCCCGACTACGACATGTGGGACGACGGCTGGACCGTCGTGACCAAGGACCGCCGCCGCTCGGCGCAGTTCGAGCACACCCTCGTCGTGACCGAGGACGGCGCCGAGGTGCTCACCCACCCCTGAGTCCCGGCTAGGATCCTCGGCGAGTGGGTCGGCCGGGCGGCCGCGGCTCCACGTGAGTGGGGTCGAGGAAGGTCCGGGCTCCACAGGGCAGGGTGGTGGCCAACAGCCACCCGGGGCAACCCGCGGGATCAGTGCCACAGAGAACAGACCGCCAGTCCCTCCGGGGACCGGTAAGGGTGAAACGGTGGTGCAAGAGACCACCAGTACGCCGGGCGACCGGCGTAGCTAGGCAAACCCCACCCGGAGCAAGATCAGACAGGATGCGTTCGAGGGCGGCCCGCCCGAGCATCCGGGTAGATCGCACCAGGCGGCCGGCAACGGTCGTCGCAGATGGATGGTCGCCCCTGCGTCAGCAGGACAGAACCCGGCCTACAGGCCGACCCACTCCCCCAGCCCCTCCGCGGCGCGTCGGACGACCAGAAGTCGCTGACGTACGACGCCTTGAGCGTGCGTCCACGCCCACGAGGAGACTTCTGGTCGTCTGACGCGCCTGTGGACGACGCGAGCGGGCGGGGTCGGCTTCACGGGACGGTTGATCCGTGGAACCCGTGGCAGCGCTCGGCCGACTCGGCGGTACGGCGAGCGCGGCCGACCTGCTGCGCCTAACCACGCGCAGGAGGCTTCGGCGGGCGGTGGCCCGTGGCCTCATCGTGTCGCCGGCGCGCGGCCGGTACTGCCTGCCGACAGCCGACGAGGCCCAGCAGGCAGCGGCCCGTCTCACCGCGGTCGTCGCCCTCCGCAGCGCGGCCGCCTGCCACGGGTGGGAGATGGCTGTTCAGCCGGACGTGCCGGAGCTGATGGTGCGGCGAGGGCGGAAGCTCGTCCCCGACCAGCGGTCAGCCATCTCGGTCCACTGGACCAACCTCGCCGATGACCAGGTCCACGACGGGGTGACCACTCCCCTGCGCACCGTCCTCGACTGCGCACGGATCCTGCCGTTCACCGAGGCGTTGGCGATCGCCGACTCGGCGCTCCGCCACGGCGACGTGACGCCTGAGGAGCTGGCGGCCATCGACGTACGAGGGGCTGGCGCGTCCGCCGTACGACGCGTGCTGCGGCATGCCGACGCTCGCGCTGCCAACCCGTTCGAGTCGGTGCTCCGGGCGCTGTGCATCGATGCGGACCTCGACGTCGAGCCGCAGGCGTCCCTCGATCTCGGCACCGGGGAGGTCCGTCCCGACCTGGTCTGCCGCCTCCTCGGGCTCGTGATCGAGGCCGACTCCTGGACCTTCCACGCCTCTCGCAAGGCGCACCGTCGCGACTGCGCCCGCTACAACCTGCTCACGCTCCGGGGCTGGCGCGTGCTGCGCTTCACCTGGGAGCAGGTCATGCACGAGCAGGCGTACGTCCGGTGGGTGCTCGCCGAGCTCCCGCGGCGCGTCGAACGACCAGAAGTCGCCGGCGACCTCGCACGCCCCGCGTAGAGGGGAGCAGCACGAAGAGTTCTGGTCGTCAGACGCGCCGGCCTAGAGGCCGGGGAGGTGGAGCACGTGCCCGCCGCGGGCCTTGGTGGTGAGGTAGCCGACGTTGACGGGGCTGAGGTGCAGGCCGGTGTGCACCCGGCGCTCGACGTGGATGCCGGCTGCCTCGAGCTGGGCGGCCTTGTCGGGGTTGTTGGAGAGCAGGTCGAGCCGGTCGATGCCGAGCGCCTCGAGCATCTGCACCGCGGCGGAGTAGTCGCGCTCGTCCTCGGCGAAGCCGAGCGCGAGGTTGGCCTCGTAGGTGTCGAGGCCCTCGTCCTGGAGGGCGTAGGCATCGATCTTGTTGTAGAGCCCGATGTCGCGACCCTCCTGGCGCAGGTAGAGCAGGTAGCCGCCGGTCTCCGAGATCCGGCCGATCGCCTCGTGCAGCTGGGGACCGCAGTCGCAGCGCGCGCTGCCCAGCACGTCGCCGGTGAGGCACTCGCTGTGCAGCCGCACGAGAGGTACGCCGATGGGGTCGCCGTCACCGGCGCGGTCGCCGAGCCCGATCGCGACGTGCTCGCGCCCGTCGTCCAGCCCGTGGAAGGTGACCATCCGCGCAGGCACGGACGTGCCGTCGGCCAGGCGCAGCGGCAGCTGCACGTCACGGCGTACGACGGCAGCCGCGGGCCGGTCCGGGATGCGTTCGGCAGTCATGCGGTCTCCTCGTAGCGGGCGGACAGCGCGTAGCGCAGCAGCACCACGTCGCCGATCTGGCGGGTCTCGGCGAGGGTGGCGCGGTGGCCGGGGTGCCACGGGAAGGCGCCGTCGCCCACGAAGCGGCGGGCGGTCGAGGTGCCGACGAAGAACGGCGCGACCACCAGGTGGAGCTCGTCGGCCACCGCGCTGGTCAGGAACTGCGTGTGCACCCGTCCGCCGCCCTCGACCATCAGGCGGCGTACGCCGCGGTCCCAGAGGTCCTCGGTGAGCCGCCCGACGTGCACGTCCGCGCCGCCGTCCACCACCGTCGCCACCTGCGAGAGCCGCGTGCGGACCGCACCCACCGAATCGCTCGGGCAGTAGACGAGCTTCTCGCTGTCCCCGGTGGCGAAGAAGTTGCTGCCCGCGTCGAGCTGCGCGTGCCGCGTCATCGTGACCTTGGCCGGCGACTCGGGCAGCCCGCGGGCTCGCCGGCGCTCACGGAGGGCGGCGTCGCGCACCAGCAGCCGTGGGTTGTCGTCGCGCACCGTGCCGGCGCCGACGAGGATCGCGTCGCAGTCCGCGCGGACCCGGTCGACGCGGTCGAGGTCAGCGTCGTTGGACAGCACCAGCCGCTCCTCGGTCGCGCCACCGAGGTAGCCGTCGAGGGAGATGCTGCAGCTCAGGATCGTGTAGGGGCGGTCAGGCATGGGCGGGTTCTCCTGCGGGGACGCCGGTGACGGGGACGGACGTGGTGCGGCGGGTCGCGGCGAGCACGACCAGCCCGGGGAGGTTGGCGACGAGGACGATCGCGCCGTAGGCCACGGCGGTGGCCATTCCGGCGGACGCCCCCAGCCCCGCCGCGCCGAACGCCCAGGCGGCCATCCCCTCGCGCGGTCCCCAGCCCGCGAGGTTGAGCGGCAGCCCGGCCGCGACCAGCACCACCAGGGCGAGCGGGAGAAGGGTGACCACGGACGCGGACACCCCGACGCCGCGCGCCGCCAGGACCAGGGTCGCGGCGTAGCCCGCCGCCGTGGCCACCGACGCGAGCACGATGCCCGGCCACGACCGACGGACGAGGAGGGCAAGACGTACGTCGTCGCGCACCGTGCGCGCCGCCCGGCTCCACCACGCGTCCCGGTGGGGCGTACGACGCAGCGCCACGACCGCGCACGCGGCCAGCACCGCCGCCGCGCCGAGCAGCCACGGCACGACCGGTCGCACCGGCGACGGCAGCGCGACGAGGACGAGCGCGGCCAGGACCGCCTGGACCACCTGGCCGGCGAAGCGCTCCCAGCCGACGGCACGGAGGGCGCGGGACGTCGACCCCGCGGATCGGCCGTGCACCACGCCGCGGTGCACGTCGCCCAGCACCCCGCCCGGCAGGACCGTGTTGAGCAGC
Source organism: Nocardioides sp. Root122 (assembly GCF_001425025.1). GTDB lineage: Bacteria > Actinomycetota > Actinomycetes > Propionibacteriales > Nocardioidaceae > Nocardioides. The sequence goes on along the minus strand of NZ_LMDE01000010.1, from coordinate 31,238 downwards.
TGGGCGCGGTAGCACGACGCGACCGCGCGCGGCAGCGTGATGGCGACGTCGAGCTCGCGCGCCACGAGGGTCCAGCGCCACGCGGACGCGACCGTGGTGACGACCGCGAGCGCCGCACCGAGCAGCAGGACGCCCACGTCGAGCGCGCGCAGCCCGTCGAGCACAGGGCCGCTCCCGACCTCACGGACGACGAGCACGAGGATGAGTGCGCCGCCGAGCCAGCGCCACGTGGATCCGACGAGTGCCCTCACACCGCCACCTCGCCCAGCGCGTCCACGACCCGTTCGGCCGTGGCAGACCATCCCTCGAGCATCGAGCGCCGCCGGAGCGCGGCGGCGCGGAGTCGCTCCCGCAGCGTGCGCTCCGACAGCCAGCCCCGCAGCGCGGCGGCGAGGTCGGTCGGGTCGCCCGGCCGCACCACCAGCCCGGGCAGGTCCTCCCCGGCCGGCTCCCCCAGCGCCTCGCGCACCCCGCCCACGTCCGTCGCCACCACCGGCAGGCCATGGGCGATCGCCTCGGTCAGCACCATGCCGTAGGACTCGGTGCGGCTCGGCAGGACGAGCAGGTCCGCGCCGGCGTACGCCGCCTCGAGGTCCGCGCCGCCGAGCGGACCCGCCAGCAGGATCCGGTCGGCCACCCCCAGCGCGGTCGCGGCCCGGCGCAGCCGGACGGTCGCCTCCGGCTCGACCGCGGTGGAGCCGACGCAGGTCCACGTCCACGGCAGGTCGCGGACGTCGGCCAGGGCGGCGAGCAGGTGGTCCTGGCCCTTCACCGAGCTGACCGCCCCGACGGTGAGCAGCGCGGCGCCGCTCGTCGTACCGGCAGCCACCTCCGCCGGGTCGACCCCGGGCCGGGCGACGGCGACGTGCGCCGGGTCGAGCTCGTAGGTCCACACCAGCCAGTCACGGCACCAGGCGCTCGGGGTGACCACGCCGGCCGCCGCCCGCACCACCTGCTGCTCGGGCAGCCGTGCGAGCACGTCGTCCACGCCGGCCGGCAGGTGCACCAACAGGACCACGCGCAAGCGCCGGCTGGCGGGCAGCATCACCCCGGGCAGCCGCGACGCGAGCAGCCCGTCCACGAGCACCGGTGACCCGTCCGGGAGCCCGGCGAGCGCCCGCTCGAGCGCCGGGGCGCCGACGTCCGCGGACCACGGCCAGCCACCCTCGACCTCGACGAGCCGGACCGACCGGCCCTGCTCGCCCAGCGCCGCACACAGCCGGCGGTCGTAGGTGTTGCCGCCGCTGGGGCGCGCCGGGTCGTCGATCCCGCCCGGGACCACGACGTGGAGCACGCCGTCCGTCACAGCGCCCGCTCGTAGCTCGCCCACGCCACGTGCGATTCGTGGAGGGTCACCACCAGGCCGCTGAGGTGGTCGGCCGGACCGACCGCGCCGGCTGCCACGAGCTCGGCGAGCCGGTCGGCGACGTGGCGGGCCAGCACCTCGGTCGTGGTGTTGGTGCCGGCGAAGGCCGGCACCTCGTCGAGGTTGCGGTAGGACAGCTCGCCGACGACCTGCTTGAGCACCTCGGTCGCACGGCCGATGTCGACGAGGATGCCGTCGGCGTCGAGGGTCTCGCCGCGGAAGGTCGCGTCGACGACGAACGTCGCGCCGTGCAGCGCCTGCGCCGGCCCGAACACCTCGCCGCGGAAGCTGTGCGCCACCATCATGTGGTCGCGGACCGTCAGGCCGAACACGCGACCTCCTCGTGCCCGTAGGTCACCGCGTGGCACAGCGCGGGCAGCTCGCGCGAGACCAGGCGCGGCATGACGTCGGGCAGTGCCTCGAAGTCCGACTCCCCGGTCAGCAGGCAGTCGAAGGCGTCGTCGCGGAGCAGGTCGAGCGCGAGCGCGAGCCGCGCCCCGGTCGTACGACGATCGCGCCGCGCCGGTGCCACGCGGCCCACCTGGCTGGCGCGGAGGCTCAACCGGCCCGAGTGGAAGCTGCCGCCGAGCGACACCGTCGTGGGCTCGTCGCCGTACCAGCTGAGCTCCAGCACCGTGCCCTCGGGCGCCAGCAGGTCCAGCGAGCACTGCAGCCCTGAGGAGGTCGCGCTCGTGTGCACCACGAGGTCGCAGCCGCCCTCCACCGCGTCGGGCAGCGCGAACCCCACCCCGAGGGCGTCGGCGACGCCCGCGCGGGACGGGTCCACGTCGACCAAGGTCACCGTCGTGCCGGGCACCCGCGAGGCGAGTCGCGCGACGCTGCAGCCCAGCACGCCCGCACCGACCACGGCGATCCGGTCGCCCAGGAGCGGGGGCTGGTCCCACAGCGCGTTGACCGCCGTCTCGACGATCCCGGCGAGCACCGCACGGCCCACCGGCACCCCGTCCGGCACCACCGTGACCGCTGCCGCCGGCACGACGTAGGTCGTCTGGTGCGGGTGCAGGCAGAAGACCGTGCGACCGCGAAGGTCGTCGGGGCCGGCCTCGACCAGTCCGACGTTGAGGTAGCCGTACTTCACCGGGCCGGGGAACTCGCCCTCCTGGAACGGCGCCCGCATCACGTCGTACTGGCTCGGCGGCACGCGGCCGCCGAACACGAGGCTCTCGGTGCCGCGGCTGACCGCCGACCGCAGCGTGCGTACGACGACCTCGTCCGGCCGCGGCTCGCGCAGCGGCACGTCGCGGATCTCACCGACCCCCGGCTCACGCAGCCAGAAGGCCCGCGCCCGTCCCCGCCCGGCTCCCTGCCCGACTTCCTGCATCCGTCCACCTCTGCCCGGTCCCGTGAACCGAACGGGGCCCGGCCCCGTTCCCTCCCGAAGAGCTGCTTGTAACGGGGTGAACGGAGGGGACGTGCAGACGGTTCAACGCCGCGCGCGGTCGTCCACGTCCTCCGCCGTGCTCACCCTGCTCGCCCTCGTGCTCGTGCTCGTCGCGCTGCTGGCGCCCAACCACCTCGAGGACCTCACCCCGGCCGCCTTCCTGCGGCTGCCCGTCGAGCTGCTGACGCTGCTCGTGGTCGTGCTCGCCCTGCCGGACCGCGCGTCCCGGCTGCGCCGCGCGCTGGTGGCGCTCGCCGGAGGCCTGCTGGCGCTCGTCGCGGTCTTCAAGCTGCTCGACCTCGGCTTCTACCAGGCGCTCAACCGGCCCTTCGACCCGTTGATCGACTGGCGCTACGCCGCCGACCTCGTCGAGACCGTCCGCGGGTCCGCACCCGGCGCGCTGGGCGTGCTGCTGCTGGCCGGAGCTCTCGTCGCCCTGCTCGGGACCGCGCTGCTCGTGCCGCTCGCCGTCGCCCGGGTGAGCCGAGCCGCGCGCGACAACCGGGCGGGCACCCTCCGCCTGCTCGCCGTGCTCGTACCGCTCTGGCTGGTCCTCAGCCTGCTCGGCGTGCGGGCCGGCACGGTGCCGGTCGCGTCCGAGGCCGCTGCGGCGTACGCCTACGGGCAGGTCGCGCGTGTCCCCTCCCAGCTGCAGGACCAGCGCGAGTTCGCCCGCGCGGCCGCGGCGGACCCGGCGCGCGACCTCGATGCGGACCGGCTGCTCACCGGCCTGCGCGGCAAGGACGTGCTGCTCGTCTTCGTGGAGAGCTACGGCCGGGTCGCGCTCGACGACCCCGGGCTCTCCCCCGGCATCACCGCCGCGCTCGACGAGGGGACAGGGGCGCTGACCCGCGCCGGGCTGAGCGCGCGCAGCGGGTGGCTGACCTCGCCCACCTTCGGGGCGCTGAGCTGGCTGGCGCACTCCACGCTGCAGTCGGGCCTCTGGGTCGACAGCCAGCAGCGCTACGACCACCTGGTCACCACCGACCGCGAGACCCTGACCAGCCTCTTCGGCCGCGCAGGGTGGCGGACCGTCGCGGCCGTCCCGGCCAACACCCGCGACTGGCCGCAGGGCGAGCTCTACGGCTTCGACCGGGTCTACGACGCCCGCAGCCTCGGCTACCGCGGCCCCCGTTTCGGCTACCCGACCATGCCCGACCAGTTCACCCTCGACGCGGTGCAGCACCTCGAGCTCGCCGCCCGCGACCGCCGTCCCGTGATGGCCGAGATCGACCTGATCAGCAGCCACGCGCCGTGGTCGCGCACGCCGCTCCTCATCGCGCAGAGCGCCGTCGGCGACGGTTCGGTCTACGACGGGATGCCGGAGACGCTGCCGTCCGAGGCCGACATCTGGCCCGACGGCGACCGGGTGCGAGCGGCGTACGCCGGGTCGGTCGTGTACTCCCTGCGCTCGCTGACCACCTATCTGGAGACGTACGCCGACGAGGACACCGTCGTGGTCATGCTGGGCGACCACCAGCCGGCCACGATCGTGTCGGGCAGCGACCCCGGCCACGACGTGCCCGTCACGGTCATCGCCGGTGACCCCGCCGTGACGGACCGGATCGCCGACTGGGGGTGGGACCCGGGGCTGCGCCCGTCCGACGACGCACCGGTGTGGCGGATGGACGCCTTCCGCGACCGGTTCCTCGCGGCGTTCGGGTCCGCGGACCAGACTGGTACGGCGCAGGCCGGCGCCGGGTGAACCGAACGGGCAGCCCCGGCGTCTCTTGTCGAGGGAGGTGACATGCCGAAGGACGAGGTCGCGCTGATGCAGCAGGTGCACGACGAGCACGCCGACGTGCTCTGGCGCTTCTGCCTGCGCCTGGTCGGCAACGACCGCGGCCACGCCGAGGACGTCACCCAGGAGGCCCTGCTCCGCGCGTGGCGGCACGGCACCATCCTCGAGAGCCCGCCCGCGGCGGTGCGCTCGTGGCTGTTCACCGTCGCCCGCAACATCGTCATCGACGACTGGCGCAGCCGGCGCTCCCGCCCCGAGACGGTCGTCGACGAGGTGCCCGAGCAGCGCCGCTCGCTCGAGGACGACGAGAGCGACCAGCTGCTCCTCTCGTGGGTGGTGGCCGAGGCGCTGACCCACCTCTCCGAGGACCACCGCACGGTGCTGCTGGAGTGCTACTACCGCGGTCGCCCGGTCGCCGAGGTCGCCCGCCGGCTCGGCGTGCCGCCCGGCACCGTGAAGTCGCGCACCCACTACGCCCTGCGCGCCCTCAAGCTCGCGCTCGAGGAGATGGGGGTGTCCGCATGAGCTCCACCCCCCAGACCTGCGGCCACGCCCACGACGACGCCGCCTACGTGCTCGGTGCGCTCAGCCCGGCCGAGCGGCTCGAGTTCGAGCGCCACCTCGCGACCTGCGACCCGTGCACGCGCTCGATCCGCTCGCTCGCCGGCCTGCCCGGCCTGCTCGACCTCGTCGACGCCAGCGTCCTCGAGGACCCGCCGGACGACCCGCCGCTGCCGACCACCCTGCTGCCGTCCCTGACCCGGGTGGTCGAGGCCCGGGGCCGCCGGCGCACCGTCGTCATCGCCGGCCTCGCCGCCGCGGCGGCCGCCGTGGTCGCGCTGGGCGTTCCCCTGGCGCTCCACCGCGACGACGCACCTGCGGTCTCCGGGCCGGGCACCAGCGCTCCCTCGACGGCCGGCCAGGACCAGGTCGAGACGCACGTCATGGCGCCGCAGGGCGACGTACCCGTCGAGGCCACGCTCGGCCTCGAGCAGGTGACGTGGGGCACCAAGATGCTGCTGACCTGCACCTACGACAAGGACGCGATCGGGGTCGAGCTGCCCGAGCACGTCGACTACCTGCTCTACGTGACCGACGCCCACGGACACAGTGAGCAGGTGGGCAGCTGGACCTCGGTCAGCGGCACCACGATGACCGTGCCCGCCGCCACCTCCGTCACCCGCGACGAGCTCTCCGCGGTCGAGGTGCGCACGCCCGACGGCCGCGTCGTGCTACGACTTGACGCGTGAGGCGAGCGGGTTGTCCACGGCCAGCAGCCGCGCACCCGTGACGATCGCGACGACCTCGGCGGCGGCAGCGACCCACACGGCCCAGCCGGTCCAGTTCGCGGTCGTGCCGAAGAGCCCCACCGTCGTGGCCAGCACGAAGGCCAGCAGCGTCGAGAGCCCGAACCCCAGCGCCAGGAACGCCGGGATCCAGTGCCGCCAGACGAGCAGCAGCACCGCGATCACCGCGCCGGCGACGGCGTTGAGCATGAAGGACGGGCCGAGGAAGTCGTCGTCCCTGGCGAAGTCGAGCCAGAGGTAGAGGTGCACGGCCGCCGAGACGAGGACCGAGACTGCTGCCAGGACACGCATCACGATCACCTGTTCCGCTGGAGGGTCTTTCCCTTCCGTACGTCGCGGGCGTCCGTGCGGTTCACCCCGTCGCGACGCCGCCACAGCCACACCACGTCCCAGCCGAACGACTCGGCCAGCAGCGCGACCCCGACCCCCAGCACGACGTACGTCGCCGCTGCCGGCAGGAGCGCTGACGCCGCCACCGTCAGCGCGATGCCGACATAGGCCGCCACGACCTTGCGCCAGTAGCGCGGCGGCAGCTGCCGCTGCATCCACGGCACGATCCAGCTGGCGACGGCGTAGGCGTAGCGCACCAGCCCCATCGCCAGCACCCAGGCGCCGGCGGTCCGGGCGACGTGGGCGCTGAGCACGAGGATGAGGAAGGCGTCGGCCTCGCCGTCGATCCGGCCGCCGAAGGCCGAGGCCGTCCCGGTGCGCCGGGCGACCCGGCCGTCCACGAAGTCCAGCACCAGCGCGAGCACGGTGAGCGGCACCAGGACGGCGACCACGTCGGCGCCGGTGGACGCGTCGCCCACGAGGGCCGCGACCGCGCAGGCCAACGTCGCACGGGTCAGGGTGACCAGGTCGGCTGGCCCGAAATGGTCGATCCCGTCGACCGTCGCGCGCCGCTCGGTCGCCACCGCGAGCACTGCCGCGCACCCGAGACCGGCTCCCCAACCTGCGAGCCCGGTCCCGAGCACGGCCAGGAGCGCGACGAGCGCCAGCACGCAGGCGACCAGCCCACGCCGGACATCGACCATGTGACCCTCCCTCGGCTACACCGGAGTACGCAGCCGGGGGTCGTTCGGTTCGACGACCTAGGCCAGCCCGAACTCCACCTTGCGCGTCGTCGGGTCGGCCTGCACCAGCTCGACGGTGACCTCGTCACCCAGCGGCAGCTCGTGCTCGCTGGTGACCGTCGCCTCGATGGCGGGGTCCTTGATGGTGATGTCGCCCTTCGTCCGGTCCTTGTCGTCGAGGTCGACGACGACGGCGGCGAAGGACTCCCCCACCCGCTCGTGGAGCAGCTCCGCCTCGCAGAGGTCCACCACCGCGTTCTCGTACTGGTTGGCGCGACGGCCCGACGACGTCATCGTGTCGGGGAGCCCCGGCATCGCGGCGAGCACCCACTCCGGCACCTCCGTCCCCGCGCACAGCGCCACGCAGACCTCTCCCGCGTAGCGGTCGGCGAGGCGACGCAGTGGAGCGGTCACGTGGGCGTACTCCGAGGCCAGCGCCGAGTGCTGCGCCTGCTCCGGCAGCTCGCCGTTGAAGGTCACGTAGCCGGCGCCGCGCAGCAGCCGCGTGCACGCCACGATCATCGCCGCGTGCGTCGGCCTCGACGGGTCGAGCGTGCGGATGAAGTCGGGGTAGAGCTGCTCGGCCGGCCACTCGATGCCCAGCGCCCGCGCGGTGCGGTGCAGCCGCTGCACGTCACGCGGGTCGGCCGGAGGCAGCGTGCGCAGGATGCCGACGCGGGCGTAGACCATCAACGACGCCGCGCCCATGCCGGTGAGCAGCGAGATCTGGGCGTTCCAGCTCTCCACTGGGGTCAGCCGCCGGAACTCCAGCTCCCAGTGGCCGTCGTCGGTCTCGACGAGCTCCTGCTCGGGCAAGGGCAGGGAGACGCCGCCGCGCGCGGCCTCGCGGGCCAGGCGCAGCTCGCCGACCTCCTTGAGCAGCCCGATCATCTCGTCGGCGCGGCCCGCGTCGAGGTCGGCCTGCACCGCCTCGTAGGTCAGCTGGGCGCGCGACCTCACCAGGGCCCGCTCGACCTGGACGTCGGTGCCCTCGCCGACCTCGTCGACCTGGATCGTCCAGAGCAGCGCCGGCCGCACCTGGTCGGGCAGCAGCGACGCGGCACCCTCGCTGAGCACCGGCGGGTGCAGCGGGATCTTGGAGTCGGCGCCGTAGAGCGTCTCACCCCGGCGGTTGGCCTCGACGTCGACCGGGTCGCCCGGCGTGACGAAGGCCGCCACGTCGGCGATCGCGTAGTGGACCACGTAGCCGTCACCGCTGCGTTCGATGTGCATCGCCTGGTCGAGGTCCTGGGCACCCTCGGGGTCGATGGTCACGAGCTCGATGTCCGTGCGGTCCAGCTCCGGCAGCCGCGGGTTCTTCGCCGCCTCGGCCGCCGCGCGCTCCACCTCGTCCGGGAACGAGGCCGAGACCTTCATCTCCTCCTGGATGGCGGCGATGCCGTCGCGCATCTCCTGCGCCGTCACGCTGTCGCCGGTCGAACGGACCTTCACCACGCGGTTGCTGGGCATACGACGACCCTAGCCGGGCGCTGCGGAGTCGCGCTCCCTACGCTTGCCGCGTGCTGATCCTGCTGCCGCCCAGCGAGGGCAAGACCGCCGCCCGGCGCGGCAAGGCCCTCGACCTGGCCTCCCTGTCGTCACCATCGCTCACCCCGACGCGGACGACCCTTCTCGAGGCGCTCACGACCCTGTGCCGCGAGGACCCCGAGAAGGCGGCGGCGGTGCTCGACCTGGGCCCGGCGCAGCGCGACCTCGTGGACCGCAACGCCCACCTCGCGACGGCCCCGACCGCCCGGGCGGACGCGATCTACACCGGCGTCCTCTATGACGCCCTCGGCTTCGACACCCTGTCCCCCGCGGCCCGGCGCCGCGCAACCGCGCGCGTCGCGGTCACCAGCGCGCTGTTCGGCATGGTCCGCCCCGGCGACCGGATCCCGGCCTACCGCCTCTCCGGCGACACCATCCTGCCCGGCGTGGGCTCGGTGGCCGGCGCCTGGCGCGAGGTGCTCGGCGAGGCGGTCGGCGCCGCCGTGCGCACCGGGCTGCTGGTCGACCTCCGCTCCAGCACGTACGCCGCCTTCTGGCGCCCGACGAAGGACCTCGCCCCGCGCGTCGCGACGGTCCGCGTCCTCCACGAGTCCGAGGGCAGGCGCAGCGTCGTGAGCCACTTCAACAAGGCGACCAAGGGCCGCATCGTCCGGGCCCTGCTCGAGGACGGCGCCGACCCGCGCACGCCGAAGGCCCTCGCCGAGGCACTGACCCGGCTCGGCTGGACCGTCGAGGTCGGTGAGGCGACGCCGAAGGGCACCCAGCTCGACGTCGTCGTGACAGCCGTCTAGCGCAGCGGGATCATGTCGGTCGCCTCGAGCGGGTCGACGCCGCAGACCGCCAGGAGGTCGGCGATGATCGAGCGCACCTGCGCCAGGATCACCTCCGCCGAGAGGTCGTCGCTGTGCTCGACCGTGGCGCTCGCCTGGGCGAGCTCGCGGAGCGGGTCGATCAGGGACGCCGCCCGCTGGCCGCGCGCGAGCTCCTCCGCGACCCGGTCGGACAGGTCGGCGAGGTCCTGCGTCAGGCGGGCGTACGACGCCGGCACGCGCTCGCGCCGGTAGGCCGCGACGGCCGCTCGGCGGACGAGCACGCGGGTGTTGCGCAGCGCGATGTCGAGCGGCTCGACCAGCTCGGCGAGCTGTCGCAGCGGCTCGCTGTGGCGCCTGCGGAACGGCGAGGACGCCACGACGGACAGGCCCTCCGCGCCGGCGGCGCGCAGCTCGGAGATCAGCTCGTCGGTCGCGCGGGCGTCGCGCAGCACCGCCAGGCCCATCTCGACGTCACCTTCGAGCATGCACTGCGCGGCCGCGCGCTGCAGCGAGGCCATCTTCCGCACCGCCACCGCCGCCTGCTCACGGGGCCGGCGCAGCGGCGCGCGCGGCACGACGGTCGCGGCCACCAGCGCGACGCCGCCGCCGATCAGGGCATCGGTCCAGCGCAGGAAGGCACCACCGGCCGGCGGCGCGAGCGCCGAGACGACGATCCCCTGCACGGCCGCCTGGTTGACGAGCAGCGGGCCCGCGTCGACGAGCAGCATGATCAGCGACATGCCGGCGGCCACGATCAGCGCGATCTGCCACGCGCCCGACCCGACGAGGTGGGTGACCAGGTCGCCGAGGAAGACGCCGACGGCCACGCCGATGGCGATCTCCAGGACGCGGCGGTGCCGCTGACCGTAGGACGTGCCGAGCGAGATGACGGCGGCGATCGGCGCGAAGAACGGGAGCTGGTGGCCCAGCACGTCGGCGGCCAGCCACCAGGCGACCCCCGCGGCGACGGCGCACTGGCCGATCGCCCAGCTCTTGCTCCGCAGGCGCGCCGCACGGGCACGCATCGACAGCCGGCCGCGCGCGGCGAAGTCCTCGGCGCGCAGCACGGCTTGTGTCCTCAGAGACCCGACTCGTCGGTGCGCACCAGGATGCGCTGGCACTCCTCGCAGCGGATGACCTCGTCGGCGGGCGCGGCCTTGATCCGGGCGAGCTCGGAGGCGTCGAGGGTCATGTTGCAGCCGCCGCACTGGCGCGCCCGCAGCAGCGCGGCGCCGATGCCCTTCTGCTCCCGGAGCCGTTCGTAGAGGGCCATCAGGTCCTCGGGCATGCCCTCGATCGCCGGCCCGCGAGCAGCCGTCACCTCGTCGAGCGAGGCGTCGATGCCGACGCGCTTCTCGTCGCGTGCGGTCACCAGCTCGCCCAGCTTCGCGTCGACGTCGTCGGCGCGGATGGCGAGGGCGTCGAGCACCTGCTGGGCCTGCTCGAGCGCCTCCATCACCTCGAGCTCGGCGTCCTCGAGGGTGGTGATGCGGCGCTCGAGGGAGACCAGCTCGTGCTGCATCCGCTCGAGGTCCTTGGGCTGGGTGATCTGGCCGCTGTCCATCCGGGTGCGGTCGCGCTCGCGGCGCGCCTTGACCTGCTCGACCTCGCGGTCGGCCTTGGCCTGCTCGACGGTCAGGTCGTCGACCACGATGCGCGCGTCACGCACCTGGTCGGTGATCTCCGTGCGCTCCGCCTCGAGGGCGGCGATCTCGGCCAGCTCGGGCAGGTGTGCCCGCTGGTGCCGGAGCTGGGCAGCCCTCGAGTCGAGCTCGGCGACGTCGAGGAGCTTGACCTGGTGGGTGGGATCGGCCTTCAACAGCACTCCTGCTTCGACAACGGATGCGACTTGCGCGATTTCAGTGGCGGAACGTCCACGGGTCGGTGCACAGCGTGCTGACCCGGGTCTCGACCCTATCGCCCATCGCGCTGCGGAGCCGATCCTCGACCACCGGGAGCCAGGTCCACTCCGCAGCCCAGTGCGCCACGTCGACCAGGGCCGGCCCGTCGTGCTCGAGGAACTCCCCCGCCCGGTGGTGCCGCAGGTCACTGGTGACGTAGACGTCCACGTCGCTGTGCGCGAGCTCGTCGAGGAGGAAGTCGCCGGCCCCGCCACAGACCGCGACCCGGCGCACCGGCCGGTCCGGGTGGCCCGCCACGCGGACGCCGTGGGCGGTGCTCGGCAGTGCTCGGGACACCCGCGCGGCGAACTGGTCGAGGGTCGTCCGGTCGACCGTGCCGATGCGACCGGTGCCGGTGGTGGCCAGACCGGGGTCGGCGAGGGGCACCACGTCGAACGCGGGCTCCTCGTAGGGGTGCGCGGCCAGGAGCGCCCGCAGCACGGCCGTACGCCGGTGGCGCGGCGCGACGACCTCGACGCGCGTCTCCTCCACGACCTCGAGCTCGCCGACGCGTCCGATCGCCGGGGCCGAGCCGTCGAGCGGCCGGAACCGTCCCTCCCCGGCCGCCGACCACGACGCCGAGTCGTAGGCACCGATCCGGCCGGCTCCGGCGTCGTGCAGCGCAGCCCGTACGGCGTCGGCGGACGCCACCGGCACGAACACCACGACCTTGTCGAGCGGGTCGGCGGGCGCGGGCCGGATGGGCTCGAGGTCGGCGAGGCCGAGCGCGAGGGCCAGCGACTCGGAGACCCCGGACGCTGCCTGGTCGGCGTTGGTGTGGGCGGCGAGCAGCGCGCAGCCGTTGGCGGTGAGGGCGTGGAGCGTGCGCCCCTTGGGCGTCGTCGCCGCGACGGAGCTGACCGGGGAGAGCAGCAGCGGGTGGTGCACCACGAGCAGGTCGGCGCCCCACTCCACCGCCTCGCGTGCGACGTCGAGCGTGGGGTCGACGGCGAACATCACCTTCTCCACCGCGGCGGACGGGTCACCGGCCACCAGCCCGACCGCGTCCCACGAGTCGGCGGTGCCGGGCGGGTACCAGGCGTGCAGCAGGTCCACGACGTCGGCGAGCGTTGGCATGCGCCCGATCATGCCGGACGCGACGGGGCCCAGTGGGCGGTGAGTAGTCGCCGGAGCTAGTTGACCTGGCGCTGCTGACCCTCCCAGTAGGGCTGGCGCAGCTTGAACTTCTGCAGCTTGCCGGTCGCCGTCCGGGCCAGGTCGTCGCGGAACTCGATCGACGTGGGCGCCTTGTAGCCGGCCGCCTTGTCCTTGCACCACGCGATCAGCTCGGCCTCGTCCGCGCTCGCCCCCTCGGCCAGCACGACCAGCGCCTTGATGGTCTCGCCCCACTTCTCGCTGGGCACGCCGATCACGGCCACCTCCGCGACCGCGGGGTGGGAGAAGAGCACGTCCTCGACCTCGATCGAGGACACGTTCTCGCCGCCGGTGATGATCACGTCCTTCTTCCGGTCACTGATGGTGAGGTAGCCGTCGTCACCGATGACGCCGCCGTCACCGGTGTGGAACCAGCCGTCGACCAGCGCCCGCTCGGTCTCGTCGGGACGCTCCCAGTAGCCCTCGAGGATGACGTTGGACCGCGCCAGCACCTCGCCCTGGTCGTCGGTGCGCAGGCGTACGCCGATCGCAGGCGCACCCGCACGGACCAGCTTCGCGGCGCGGTCCTCGGGTGACAGGTCGTCCCACTCCGCGCGGTTGCGGTTGACCGTGAGCAGCGGCGAGGTCTCGGTGAGCCCGTAGATCTGGATGAACTCCCAGCCGAGCTCCTCCTGGACCCGCACGACCGTCTTCGTCGGCGGGGGCGCGCCGGCCATGATGATCCGCACGCGGTCCCGGCCGGGGATCTCGCCCTCCCAGTCCTGGGCGGCGTCGAGCACCGCAGCGGCCACGGCGGGCGCCGCGCACATGACGGTCACGCCGTGCTGCTCGACCCGACGGAGGATCTCCGCACCGTCGATCTTGCGCAGCACCACGTGCGGCACGCCCAGTCCGGTCATCGCGAACGGCATCCCCCAGCCGTTGGCGTGGAACATCGGCAGGGTGTGCAGGTAGACGTCACGGTCGGTCACGCCGGCGTGGAGGGCGAAGGTCACCGCGTTCGTCCAGATGTTGCGGTGGGTGATCTGCACGCCCTTGGGGCGTGCCGTGGTGCCAGAGGTGTAGTTGATCGTGGCGGTGGCGTTCTCGTCGGGCTCCCACGCGCGCGGCTCGGTGCCGGGCGCCGCGAACATCGACTCGTCCTCGCCCAGCACGAAGGTGTGCTCGACGTCGATGTGCTGGAGCGAGTCCACGAGCTCGGGGTCGACGTAGAGCACGCGGGCACCGGAGTGCGCCACGATGTAGGCGATCTCGTCGTGGCGCAGCCGGAAGTTGATCGGCACCAGGACCCGACCCGAGCCGCACACCCCGAAGAACGACGTCAGCAGGCGCGAGCTGTTGTGGCTGATGACCGCCACGCGGTCGCCCACCTCGATGCCGAGCTCGTCGAGCCGTGCGGCCTGGCGCCGCGCCAGGTCGTGGACCTCGGCGTAGGTGAGGGTGCCCAACGAGGGCGCCGGCTGGTCGGGCTCGTCGATGAAGCCGGGTCGCTCGCCGTAGACGGCTGCCGCCCGCTCGATGAAGTCGGTGACGCTGAAGGGCACGATCATGCGCCCACTGTGGCATGCGTCTTGGACGCCGACGAGGGGCTGCGGCGACGCTGCGCCGGACGGTCAGCGAGCGGCGACGAACGGCCGCTGGGCCAGTCGCTGGGCCGGTCGCTGGGCATGGTGCGTCGGGACGGTTTCGAACCGCCGACCGCTCGGGTGTAAACCGAGTGCTCTACCGCTGAGCTACCGACGCGCGAGGGCACACACTACGGGACCGGCTCGGCAGGTCCGGAATCCCGCACCAGGCCCCCGACGGAGCGGAAATGAAATGAGTTGAGCCGCTGGCGTCTCGGGTCACCAGCGGCTCAACAAGTACAAGATTACACCGCCACCCAAGCCTGTTCGAGGAATCCGACATTTCTCGCAGCCGGTCTAGACCACTCGCTCCGCCGGGCTCAGGACAAGGCGGCGTGCAGCTCGCGCAGGTGCTCGTCGAGGTCACGACCGTCGGGGTTGGCGTTGTGCACCGACCACCGCAGCCGCCCCTCGAGGTCCACGACGTACGACGACCGGCGCGGGGCGCCCTTGACGCTGTCGAACACCTCGTAGGCCGAGGCCACCGCCCCGTGGGGCCAGTAGTCGGAGAGCAGCGGGAAGTTCAGGCCCTCGGCCTCGGCGAAGGACCGCAGGGCGTAGACGGAGTCGCACGATAGGGCGAGCACCTCGGTGTCGAAGCTGAGGAACTCGTCGAGCCGGTCGCGGACGGCCGACAGCTCGCCGGTGCAGACGCCGGTGAAGGCGAACGGGAAGAAGATCAGCGCCACCGCCTTGCGCCCACGGAAGTCGCTGAGGCGCACGTCCTGCCCGAACTGGTCGCGCAGCGTGAAGTCGGGTGCCTCGTCACCGATGCACAGGCCCGGCCCGTTCACGACTCGCCCTCGCTCTCCTGCTGGGTCCGATCCAGGTGGGCGAGCTCGCGCTTGAGGATCTTCCCCGTGGCGTTGCGCGGCAGCTCGTCGAGGAAGACGATCTCACGCGGCACCTTGTAACGGGCGAGGTGGGCCTTGACGTGCTCGCGCAGCTCGTCGGCCGACACGTCGCCGTCGCGCACCACGAACGCGCGCAGCCGCTGGCCGTAGTCGTCGTCGGCGACGCCGATCGCGGCGACCTCCTGCACCCGCTCGTGGGCCACCAGGCAGTCCTCGACCTCCTGCGGGAAGACGTTCTCCCCGCCGGAGACGATCATGTCGTCGTCGCGGCCCGAGACGTGGAGCCGGCCGGCCTCGTCGTAGTAGCCGACGTCGCCCGAGCACATCAGGCCGTCGACGACCTCCTTCGAACCGCCATGGGTGTAGCCCTCGAAGAGCAGGCCGTTGCCGACGAAGATCCGGCCCGTCTCGCCACGGGGCAGCTCGTGGCCCGCCTCGTCGAGGATCTTCACGACCGTGCCGTAGGGCGGCCTGCCGGCCGACGTGGGGTCGGCGCGCAGGTCCTCCGGCGTCGCGATCGAGGCGTAGGCGACCTCGGTGGAGCCGTAGATGTTGTAGAGGTTGTCGCCGAAGCGGTCCATCCACGCCTGGGCGAGGGTGGCGGGCAGCGCCGAGCCGGAGGAGGCGACCACCCGCACGCGGGACAGGTCGATGCCGTCGAGCACCTCGGGCTCCAGGGCCAGCATTCGCTGCAGCATCACCGGGATCACCACCAGGGACTCGCAGCGCTCGTCCTGGGCGGTGCGCAGCGCGACGAGCGGGTCGAACGAGCGCCGCAGCACCACGGTGGACCCCAGCAGCATCGCGAGCGCGAGGTGCGCGAAGCCCCAGGTGTGGAAGAGGGGTGCGGCGATGTGCGTGCGCCAGCCGGCTCGCAGGGGCATCCGCGACAGCAGGGAGACCGCGGCATCGATGCCGGCCTCCTTGCGGGGTGCGCCCTTGGGCGCCCCGGTCGTGCCCGAGGTGAGGATCACGACCCGCGCGTGGCGACCGGGCGGCTGCAGGTCGCCCTCGTCGTACGCGCCGACGAGCTGATCGAGCGTCTCCCCCTCCAGGTCGCCGTCGGTCCAGGCCAGCAGCCGGCGCTCGACGCCGGCCCCGGCGAGGAGCCCGGTGAACTCCTCGTCGTGGACCACCATCCGCGGCGCCTCGCGCTCGAGCACGTCGACGAGCTGGGGGCCGGCGAAGGCGGTGTTGAGGTAGAGGATGTCGGCGCCGAGCTTGGCGACCGCGATGGAGGCGTCGATGAAGCCACGGTGGTTGCGGCACATGACGGCGACCGAGTCGCCCTCCCGCACGCCACGCTCGGACATTGCGCGCGCCAGGGAGTTGGAGCGGCGGTGCAGCTCGGCCCACGTCAGCTCACCGAGCTCGTCGATGACCCCCACGTCGTGGGGAGCGCGGGAGGCCAGGGTCGCGAAGCCGCCGGCCGGCCCGGTGCCCCAGCGGAGCACCACCCGGCCGATGTCGACCAGCGTGCGCGGACCATAGGGGCGGATGACGCCAGCGCGGCCCAGGACGCGGACGGTGGCGCCGAACCCGGAGACCGTGCCCGCGACGGCGCGGGCCGCAGTGGCGCCGGGCTTGGTCACGCGGGAGTCTTCGGAGCGACGAGGCGCGTGGCCTGCCAGTCCTTGCTGACCGCTGCGGTCGTGGTCTGCGAGAGGCCCGCGACCGGCGCGGCCTCGGCGACGTCGGCGGCGTCGACCGTGCCGGACCGCCCCACCTTCGGGGTCAGGAGCCAGATCGACCCACCGCCGACCAGGTCGGTCAGCGCGTCCACGAGCCCGTCGACGAGGTCGCCGTCGTCGGCGCGCCACCAGAGCAGGACCGCGTCGACCACGTTGCCGTAGTCACCGTCGACCATGTCTGCGTCGATGCAGTCCTCGACGGCGATGCGCAGCTCGTCATCGGTGTCGTTGTCCCAGCCGAGCTCCTGGACGACCATGCCGGGCTTGAGCCCCAACCGGTCCGCCACACCTGTCGCTGGGGCAGAGTCGCCCACCGTCGAGCTCACGCAGTGCCTCCCATGTCCCGGTGCGCCCAGTGCGCACGGTGACGCACAGTCCACAGGAACACGGCAGGAGCCGCAACCCCGTCCCGTACGACGACCCCCTCATGGGTGCGACGTCTCACACCCGCACGGTCTACCCGCGGGTAGATTTCGTGCGGGCGGGACGCGTGACACGATGAGCGGGTGAGTGACGCCGAGAAGTCCAGCAAGAGCCCGGCCATCGCGTCGGTGATCCACGAGGGCCTCCCCACCCAGCTGCCCGACATCGACCCCGACGAGACCCAGGAGTGGCTCGCGTCCTTCGACGCGATGCTCGACGACCGCGGTCGTGACCGGGCTCGCTACGTCATGCTGCGGCTGCTGGAGCGGGCCCGCGAGAAGCAGGTCGGCGTCCCGGCCCTGCGCTCGACCGACTACATCAACACCATCCCCCCGGAGCGCGAGCCCTGGTTCCCCGGTGACGAGGAGCTCGAGCGCCGCATCCGCGCGTTCATCCGCTGGAACGCCGCGGTGATGGTCTCCAGCGCCAACCGCAAGGGCCTCGAGGTCGGCGGTCACATCGCCACCTACCAGTCGTCCGCCTCGCTCTACGAGGTCGGCTTCAACCACTTCTTCCGCGGCAAGGACCACGAGGGCGGCGGCGACCAGATCTACATCCAGGGCCACGGCTCGCCGGGCGTCTACGCCCGCGCCTTCCTCGAGGGCCGCCTCAGCGAGGAGCAGCTCTACCGCTTCCGCCAGGAGGTCCAGCACGGCAAGGGCGCCGGCCTCCCGTCCTACCCGCACCCGCGCCTGATGCCGGACTTCTGGGAGTTCCCGACCGTGTCGATGGGCCTCACCGCCATCAACTCGATCTACCAGGCCCGGTTCAACCGCTACCTCGACAACCGCGGCATCAAGGACACCGACCAGCAGCGCGTGTGGGCCTTCATGGGCGACGGCGAGATGGCCGAGCCCGAGTCGCTCGGCGCGATCCGCATCGCCGCGCGCGAGGAGCTCGACAACCTCACCTGGGTCATCAACTGCAACCTCCAGCAGCTCGACGGCCCGGTGACCGGCAACGGAAAGATCATCCAGGAGCTCGAGGCCAACTTCCGCGGCGCCGGCTGGAACGTCATCAAGGTCGTCTGGGGCCGCGAGTGGGACGCCCTGCTCGCCCGCGACGTCGACGGCGTCCTGGTCAACCGGATGAACTCCACCCCCGACGGACAGTTCCAGACCTACTCCACCGAGGACGGCGCCTACGTGCGCGAGCACTTCTTCGGCGGTGACCCGCGCCTGCGCAAGATGGTCGAGCACATGTCGGACACGCAGATCGAGAAGCTGCCGCGCGGTGGCCACGACTACCGCAAGGTCTACGCCGCGTTCGACGCCGCGACCAAGCACACCGGTCAGCCGACGGTGATCCTCGCCCACACCATCAAGGGCTGGACGATCGATGCCCTCGAGGGCAAGAACGCCACCCACCAGATGAAGAAGCTGACCCTCCCGGACCTCAAGAAGTTCCGCGACCGGCTCTACCTCCCGATCAGCGACCGCGACCTCGAGGAGTCCTACGAGAAGACCGGTGGCGCGCCGTTCTACCACCCGGGTGCGGAGTCCCCCGAGATCGAGTACATGCTCGAGCGCCGCACGGCCCTCGGCGGCTCGATCCCGCGCCGCATCAACCGGGCGGCCTCGCTCAAGCTGCCGGGCGACGACATCTACTCCGACCTCAAGCAGGGCTCGGGCAAGAACAAGATCGCCTCGACCATGGCCGTCGTCCGGCTGCTGCGCGACTGGATGAAGGACCCGGAGATCGGCGACCGCATCGTGCCGATCGCCCCCGACGAGTACCGCACCTTCGGCATGGACTCGATGTTCCCGAGCGCCAAGGTCTACAACCCCGGTGGCCAGCAGTACGAGTCCGTCGACCGCAAGCTGCTGCTCTCCTACAAGGAGTCCGCGCAGGGCCAGATGCTCCACGAGGGCATCTCCGAGGCTGGCGCCATGGCGTCCGCGACAGCGGCGGGCTCGGCGTACTCCACGCACGGCGAGCACATGATCCCGTTCTACATCTTCTACTCGATGTTCGGGTTCCAGCGCACGGGTGACTCGATCTGGGCGATGGCCGACCAGCTGGCGCGCGGCTTCCTGATCGGCGCCACGGCCGGGCGCACCACGCTGACCGGCGAGGGCCTCCAGCACGCCGACGGCCACTCCCCGCTCCTCGCGGCGACCAACCCGGCGATCGTGCACTACGACCCGGCCTTCGCCTACGAGATCAGCCACATCATGCAGAGCGGGCTCGAGCGGATGTACGGCACCGGCGGGCCCGAGGGCCACGGCGAGGACGTCATCTTCTACCTCACCGTCTACAACGAGCCGGTCTCCCAGCCGGCCGAGCCCTCCGACGTCGACGTCGACGGCATCCTGCGCGGCATCCACAAGGTGTCGACCGCGGAGGGCGAGGGCCCCCGCGTGCAGCTGATGGCCTCCGGCGTCGGCTACCCGTGGATCGACGAGGCGGCCCGCCTCCTCGCCGAGGACTGGGGCGTCCGGTCCGACCTGTGGTCGGTCACGTCCTGGAACGAGCTGGCCCGCGACGGTGCCGCCGCCGAGCAGTGGAACCTGCTCCACCCCGGCGAGGAGCGCCGCACGGCCTACGTCAGCGACAAGCTCGCCGGTGTCGACGGCCCGGTTGTCGCGGTCTCCGACTACATGCGGGCCGTCCCGCTGCAGATCGCCCGCTGGGTGCCGGCCGACTACCGCGTGCTCGGTGCCGACGGCTTCGGCTTCGCCGACACCCGTCCCGCCGCACGGCGCTTCTTCCACATCGACGCGCAGAGCGTCGTGGTGCAGGCGCTCCAGGCACTGGCCGACGCCGGCCAGTTCCCGGTCGAGAAGGTCGTCGAGGCAGCCGAGCGCTACCGGATCGACGACCCCACGGCGACCAAGGACATCAAGCAGGAGGGCGGCGACGCCTGAGGCGTCGGTCGTCCCGTCACTGGTGGGTCACGCCTCGCGCGCATAGGTCGCGGGAGGGTGGCCCACCAGCTGCGTGAAGGCCCGGATCAGGTGTGACTGGTCGGCGTAGCCGAGGCGCGCGGCGAGCTCGGCCCAGTCCACCCGGCCGTCACCGTGGGCCGCGGCGGTGACGTCGAGCAGCCGGAACCGTTGCACCACCCACTTCGGGCCGATCCCCACGTGCGAGTGGAAGCGGCGCTGGAGCGTGCGGAGGCTGACCCCGGCCAGGTCGGCCAGCTGCTCTGCGCGCACCAGTGAGGTGTCGGCCTCCGCCCGCTCGACCAGGGCAGCGAGCTCGGGCACCAGCGGGTCGTCCTCGGGCGCGAGCCCGCGCAGCCACTCGGCGAGCACGGCCGCGGCGTCCTCGGGACGGTCGTGGGAGAGCACCTCCTCGGCCACCGGGCGGTCGTCGACCCCGAGCACCGCGGCAGCCGCCACCTCCCGACCCTCGAGCGCGCCGACGTCCGCGCGCAGGAACGGGTGGAACACGGCCGGGCGGAACCCTGCCGCCACCGTGTGCCCCGTGCCCTCCAGCCGCCGGCGGAACATGCGGGGATGCACGCCGTGCACCAGCAGCCGCGGCTCGCCCTCGACGACCTCGGCGCTGACGTGCACGACCGGGCGGGGCACGACCTCCTGCTCGTGCGGCGCGGGCACGTCCCAGCGGACCCACCAGAAGTAGTCGACGACCCCCGCCAGGTCGGGGTCGGGCTCCACCCGGCCGACCTCGATCAGCTGCTCGGCCCGGCTGGGTCGCATGACCGCCGCCTGCACGCGGCTCGATCGGGAAGGCACGCGCCGAGCCTAGGACCCACCTCCGACAAGCCCTGTCGCCTTTCTCCAAGCCGCCGCCCCGTCGTCGCCGCGAGGCTGGTCCCGAGACCCGACGAGCAGCACGAGGAGAACAGCAGTGACCCAGCAGCAGACAGCCCGGATAGCCATGGTGACGCTCGACTGCGCGGAGGTGGCACCGGAGGCGGAGTTCTGGTCCGCCCTCCTGGGGTGGGACGTCGCCGCCAGCACCGAGGACTACGCGATGCTCACCGGCCCGGACGGCTCACCCGCCCTGGGCCTGGGGCGCGTCCCGGACCACCAGCCGCCCTCCTGGCCCGACGAGGGCGGGCGCAAGCAGTTCCACCTCGACCTCGCGGTCGACGACCTCGACGCGATGACCGAGCGCGCAACCGGCCTGGGCGCGAGGCTCGCCGACCCGCAGCCCGGCGAGACGTGGCGGGTGCTGATCGACCCGGCCGGGCACCCGTTCTGCCTGACGGACGCCGCGAACTGGGGCTAGCTCAGGCCCCGGCAGCCCGTCGTACGGCGTGGAGCGGCGCGACCGGTGCGTCGCCCGCCCCGCCGTACGCCGGCTCCCGCGACGCCCCCTCGGCGAGGAGCGCCCGCCACCGGTCGCGGTCGTAGCGGCTCGGCTCGGTCGACCGGATGAAGTCGCGCATGATCTTCACGAACCGCTCCGGGTGGTCCTTGTGCGGGAAGTGGCCCGCGTTGGGGATGATCTCGATGCGCGCCGTCGGCGCGAGGGCGCTGGCGTTGCTCGCGTGGTCGACCGGGATCACCAGGTCGTCGGCGCCCCACACCACGCACATCGGCATCGCCTCGGTGAGGTAGGCGCGGTCGGCCATGGTGACGATCTGGCCGCGCCAGTCCACCACTGCGCGCACCACGTGCCGGATCGCGGCCCGGGTGTCGGGGTCCTTGAAGGAGTCGTAGATCTCGGCGACCTCGTCGAGGTCGCGCAGCTGGCTCACCCCGCTGGCGGCCAGGACCCGCATCGAGGTCGTGACGAGGTGGCGCAACCCGGGCAGGGAGAGCACCCCCATCGCCTGCTGGAAGCCGGGGGTCGTGATCGCCCGGATCGCCGGTGTGACCTCAGGCCCGAGACCGCCGGACCCGACGAGGACCAGCCGTTCGGTCCGTTCGGGGTACTGGTAGGCGAACTGCATCGCCACTCCCCCGCCGAAGCTGTGCCCCACCACGGTCGCGGAGTCGATGCCCAGGAGGGTGAGCAGGTCGCGCATGCCGTTGGCGTAGCCGCCCACGCTGTAGTCGGCGCGGGGCTTGTCCGACGCCCCGTGCCCGAGCAGGTCCGGCGCGATCACCGTGTGGGTGCGGGCCAGTGAGTCGATGACCGGCGTCCAGGTCGTGTGGTCGCAGCCCAGTCCGTGGAGCAGCAGGACCACGGGGCCCGAGCCCTTGCGGACGTAGGCGCGCCTGTGCCCGTGCACAGTGGCGTACTGCAGGTGCGGGTTGCTGCGACGGGGCACTCGAGCTCCAACCTGGGGGTCCGGTCCCGGATTCAACCAGACGGCCTCGTCACCGCGACCGGCGCGTCGGGCGGCGATGCGAAGTCGTGACCTCGGCCCGGCGGCACGCCCAGGGGCTGCCCCGGCGCTCCTTCGTGGGAATCCCACTACGTCGCGGGCCGCACTACAGTCGACCCATGCCCCCTTCCCGCCGACGCGCAGCCGACGCGCTGCGCAGCTCCTCGGGGGCGCTGAGCACCGCCGCCACGGGACGGATGTCGAGCGACCTGCCGTGGTTCGACGACCTGAGCGCGGAGGACCGCTCCTGGGTGGGCCTGATCGTGCAGGCCGGCATCCGCGGCTTCGTCGAGTGGTACGACGTCGAGGTCGAGGCGTCGGCGCACGACCCCCTCGACGTGGTCGTCTTCGGCGCCGCACCGCGCGAGCTCACCGGCGTGATCTCGCTCCAGCAGACCGTCGAGCTGGTGCGGTTGAGCATCCGGGTCGTCGAGACCAACATCGACGCACTGCTGCACCCCGAGGACGTCGGCGAGGTCCACCAGGCGGTGCTGCGCTACGCCCGCGAGGTCGCCTTCGCGACCGCAGCGGTCTACGCCCGGGCGGCGGAGTCCCGCGGCGCCTGGGACGCCCGCCTCGAGGCGCTGGTCGTCGACGCCGTCGTCCGTGCCGAGACCGACGAGGCGGTCCTGTCGCGCGCGAGCGCCCTCGGCTGGGGTGCGCACGGCGACGTGGCCGTGGTGCTGGGCTCGGTGCCGCCGCACCGCGCCGAGATCGATGTCTTCGAGTCCGTACGCCGCTCGGCGCGCGCCGGCGACATGGACGCGCTCTGCGCCACCCAGGGCGACCGGCTGGTCGTCGTCCTCGGCGGCGTCGACGACGCGCTGAAGGCGGCCACCCGGCTGCTCGACCACTTCGGTGACGGACCCGTCGTCGTCGGCCCGGTGACCGCCGACCTCGCCCACGCCTACGCCTCCGCCCGGGCCGCACTGTCCGCCCACCGCGCGGCGAGCGGCTGGCCCGACGCCCCGCGGCCGGTCGCCAGCCGCGACCTGCTGCCCGAGCGCGCGCTCGCCGGCGACGGCCACGCCCGCCGCCACCTCGTCGACGACGTCTACCTCCCGCTGGTGGCCACCCGCGGCGCGCTCCTGGAGACGCTCGGCGCCTGGTTCGAGCACGGCTCGTCCATCGAGGGCACGGCCCGGGCGCTGTTCGTGCACCCCAACACGGTGCGCTACCGGCTGCGGCAGATCGCCGAGGTCACCGGATGGTCGCCCACCCGTCCCCGTGAGGCCTTCACGCTGCAGCTCGCGCTGATCCTAGGGCGTCAGTCGGGCCGGACGGAACTGTAGGAAACCTACAACGATCTGGGGGTCACTTTCGTCGGCGTCGGACCCGCGGTCGGGGCTCGCGGTTGGGCACAGTGGACTCGTGCTCGTCATCGTCGCCCCCGGTCAAGGGGCCCAGACCCCCGGATTCCTCACGCCCTGGCTGGAGGACCCCACCTTCGCCGCGCGGTTCGACTGGCTGGCCACCGTGGCCGGCATCGACCTGGCGCACTACGGCACCGAGGCCGACGCGGACACGATCCGCGACACCAAGATCGCCCAGCCGCTGCTGGTGGCGACCGGCCTGGTCGCCGCCCTGGACCTGTTCCCGCACCCTGCTGACGCGTTCTCGCGCATCGGTGCCGTCGCGGGCCACAGCGTCGGCGAGCTCACCGCCGCGGCCGGCGCCCGCGCCATCACCGCCGAGCAGGCGATGGTCCTGGTGCGCGAGCGGGGCAACGCGATGGCCGACGCCGCTGCCGTCACCGCCACCGGCATGACCGCCGTCCTGGGTGGCGACCGCGACGAGGTGCTCGCCTCGATCGCGCGCCACGGCCTCACCGCCGCCAACGACAACGGGCCGGGCCAGGTCGTCGCGGCGGGCACGATGGAACAGCTCGCGGCCTTCGCCGAGGCGCCCCCGGAGAAGGCGCGCATCATGCCGCTCAGCGTCGCCGGCGCCTTCCACACCTCGCACATGGCACCGGCAGTCGACCGGCTCTCCGCCCTGGCCCGCTCGGTCTCGACCCACGACCCGCGGACCCCGGTCATCTCCAACCGCGACGGCCAGATCGTCCACGACGGGCGCGACGTGCTGCGCCGCATCGTCGGGCAGATCGCCAACCCGGTCCGCTGGGACCTCTGCCTGGAGACCATGAGCGACCTCGGCGTGACCGGCATCCTGGAGATGCCGCCGGCCGGCACCCTGACCGGGATCGCCAAGCGAGCCCTCAAGGGTGTCGAGACCTTCGCGCTCAAGACGCCCGACCAGCTCGACGCCGCCCGCGACTTCTGCGACAAGCACGGCGAGGCCTCGATGATCGAGACCACGCCGACCTGGCGGATGGTCGTCTCCCCCGCCAAGGGCACGTTCCACCTGTCGTCGGAGGCGGTCGAGCACGACATGCTCGCGCCGGGCGCCACGATCGGCGCCGTCGCGAGCCTGCGCGACCGCACCGACATCACCGCCCCGCACGGTGGATCCGTCGTGGAGTGGCTCGTCGAGGACGGAGACCTCGTCTCCCCCGGCCAGCCGCTCCTGCGCCTGCACCCGGAGGCGACCGCCTGATGGCCCCCATCACCGCCGTGACGGGCGCTCCGCACACGCGCATCATGGGCATGGGCTCCTACCGCCCCACCCGGCTCGTCCCGAACTCCGAGGTCGTCGACGCGATCGACTCCAGCGACGAGTGGATCCAGCAGCGCTCCGGCATCAAGACGCGCCGGTGGGCCGGTCCCGAGGAGTCGGTCCAGATGATGTCCGTGGAGGCGTCGCGCATCGCCATCGAGCGCGCCGGGCTCGAGGCAGGCGACATCGACTGCGTCGTCGTCGCGACCGTGAGCCACCTGCTCCAGACGCCCGCCGTGGCCACCGCGATCGCCCACGAGCTCGGCACCGGCGGCGCCGCCGCCTTCGACATCTCCGCCGCGTGCGCCGGGTTCTGCCACGGCATCGCCATGGCCTCCGACATGGTCCGCGCCGGCAGCGCCCGCCACGTCCTGGTCGTCGGGGTGGAGCGCCTCACCGACATCCTCGACCTGACCGACCGCGGCACCGCGTTCATCTTCGCCGACGGAGCCGGAGCCGCCGTCGTGGGCCCCAGCGACACCCCGGGCATCGGCCCGGTCGTGTGGGGCTCCGACGGGGAGCAGTTCGACCTCATCCGGCAGCGCGAGGACTGGCGCGACGTCGTCGGCACCGACACCCAGCCCGGCTCGGGCGTGATGCCGCACCTGACGATGCAGGGCAACCCCGTGTTCCGCTGGGCGTCCTTCGCGATGGCCAAGATCGGCCAGCAGGCGCTCGACGCCGCGGGGGTGTCCCGCGACGAGCTCGACGTCTTCGTCCCCCACCAGGCCAACATGCGGATCGTCGACGCCATGGCGCGGTCGATGAAGCTCCCCGAGTCGGTGCGCATCGCTCGCGACGTCGCCGACCAGGGCAACACGTCCGCCGCCTCGGTGCCGCTCGCGCTCGACCGGATGATGCTCGAGGGCGAGGCCCGCAGCGGCGACACCGCCCTCCTGATCGCCTTCGGCGCCGGCCTCGCCTATGCCGCCCAGGTCGTGACCGTGCCCTGAGCGGGCGCCCCCGACCCACCCAGTTCTGACCGAGCACCACCACCCGAGAAAGAAGGGAAGGCCCCATGGCCACCACCGAAGAAATCCGTGCCGACCTCGCCGACATCGTCAACGAGGTGGCCGGCGTCGACGCCGACGACGTCCAGCTGGACAAGTCCTTCGTGGACGACCTCGACGTCGACTCGCTCTCCATGGTCGAGGTCGTCGTGGCCGCCGAGGAGAAGTTCGGCGTGACCATCCCGGACGACGAGGTCAAGAACCTCAAGACCGTGGGTGACGCCGTCGCCTTCATCGAGCGCTCGCAGGGCTGAGCCCTTCCCAGGCGTCGCGGGCGGCCGACCAGCCTCGGCCGCCCGTGACCACGGACCTCCATCACCACCGCCAGAAACGGAACCCCACATGCCTTCGACCCGCGTAGTCGTCACCGGCCTCGGCACCACCTCCCCCCTCGGCGGGGACGTCGCCTCGACCTGGCAGGCCATGCTGGCCGGCACCTCCGGCATCGACTACCTCGAGGACGACTGGGCCGCGACGCTCCCGGTCAAGATCGGCGGCCGCGTGGCCGTCGAGCCGTCCGAGGTGCTGGACCGGGTCAAGGCACGACGCTGGGACCGTTCCACCCAGTTCGCCGTGGTCGCCGCCGACCAGGCCTGGGCCGACTCCGGCCTCGAGGGGTCCGGCCTCGAGCCCGAGCGCCTCGGCGTGGCCCTCGCCTCCGGGATCGGCGGTGTCACCACGCTCCTCGCGAACTACGACATCCTCCTCGAGAAGGGTCCGCGCCGGGTCTCCCCGCTCGCCGTCCCGATGCTCATGCCCAACGCGCCCGCCGCCAACGTGAGCCTCAAGTACGGCGCCCGCGCCGCGGTGCACGCCCCGACCTCGGCCTGTGCGTCGGGCAACGAGGCGATCGCCATGGCCATCGACCTGATCCGCCTCGGCCGCGCCGACGTCGTGATCGCCGGCGGCACCGAGGCCGCGATCCACCCGCTGCCCATGGCTGCGTTCGCCAACATGATGGCGTTGTCCAAGACCGGCACCGACGACGACCGCGACCCGTCCACGGTCTCCCGCCCGTGGGACGTCGCCCGTGACGGCTTCGTCCTCGGCGAGGGCGGCGCGGTCCTCATCCTCGAGTCCGAGGAGCACGCCCGCGCCCGCGGCGCCAAGGTCTATGCCGAGGTCCTCGGCGCCGGCATCAGCAACGACGCCCACGACATCGCGCAGCCCGACCCCGAGGGCCGCGGCGGCACCCGCGCGATCGCGATGGCGCTCCGCGAGGGCGACGTCGACCCCGCCACCGTGGTGCACGTCAACGCGCACGCCACCTCGACGCCCAAGGGCGACATCGCGGAGGGCCTGATGCTGCACGCCGTCCTCGGCGAGCACGTCGACCGCTGCCTCGTGACGAGCACCAAGTCCATGACCGGTCACCTGCTCGGCGGCGCCGGCGCCCTCGAGGCCGTCGCCACGGTGATGGCCCTGCACGACCGCGTCAGCCCGCCGACGATCAACCTGGACGACAAGGACCCCGCAGTCGACCTCGACATCCCCACGTCGAAGCGCGACCTGCCCGAGGGCGACATCGTGGCCCTCAACAACTCCTTCGGCTTCGGTGGCGCCAACGTCGCCGTCGCCTTCGGCAGCGTCTGATCACCCTCCCGTCCGCACCCGCCCCCGGAGAACCACCCGGAAGGACTCCTCCACCGTGACTGCCACTGCCGCCAAGCCCGCCAAGCTGCCCCGCGAGGAGGACCCGCGCAACCCGGTCCACCGCCTCACCGCGCTGCTCGACGAGGGCAGCCTCGAGCTGATCACCCCCGACGACGAGTCGGGAATGCTCGCGGCGGTCGGCCGGGTCGACGGCACGCCGGTGGTCGCCTTCTGCAGCGACGCCACCGTGATGGGCGGCGCCATGGGCGACGTCGGTTGCCGGGTGGTCGTCGACGCCTACCACCGTGCCCTCACCGACGGCGTGCCGATCATCGGGCTCTGGCACTCCGGCGGGGCCCGCCTGGCGGAGGGCGTGCTGTCGCTCCACGCCGTGGGGCGCATCTTCCAGGTCATGACGCAGGCCTCCGGCGTCATCCCGCAGATCTCCGTCGTCCTCGGTCCCGCCGCCGGCGGTGCCGCCTACGGCCCGGCCCTGACCGACGTGGTCATCCTCGGCCCCGAGGGCCGCATCTTTGTGACCGGCCCCGACGTGGTGCGCTCGGTGACCGGTGAGGACGTCGACATGCTCCGCCTCGGCGGCCCGGAGCCGCACGGTCGGCGCTCCGGCGTGGTCCACATCCTCACCGACTCCGAGCGGGAGGCCCTCGACAGGGCCCGCACCGTCGCCTCCCTCCTCGGCGCCCAGGGCAGCCTCGCCGCCGACGCCGTGGAGGACCGTGACCTCGAGGCCCTGCTGCCCGAGTCCAAGAAGCGCGCCTACGACGTGCACCCGCTCGTGGAGGGGCTGCTCGACGAGGGCACCATGCAGGAGATCCACGCCCGGTGGGCGCCCAACATCGTCACCGCGCTCGGCCGTTTCGGCGGCCGCACCGTCGGCGTGGTCGCCAACAACCCGCTGCGCCTGGGCGGCTGCCTGGACTCGCTGTCGGCCGAGAAGGCCTCGCGCTTCGTCCGCATGTGCGACGCGTTCGGCGTGCCCCTCGTGGTGGTCGTCGACGTCCCCGGCTACCTCCCCGGCGTGGGCCAGGAGTGGGACGGTGTCGTACGCCGCGGCGCCAAGCTGTTGCACGCCTTCGGTGAGTGCGTGGTCCCCCGCGTCACCCTCGTGACCCGCAAGACCTACGGCGGCGCCTACATCGCGATGAACGCGCGCTCCCTGGGCGCCACCCGGGTGTTCGCCTGGCCGGGGGCCGAGGTCGCCGTCATGGGGGCCGTGGCCGCGATCCGCATCCTGCATCGTCGCAAGCTCGCGGAGGTCTCCCCCGAGATCCGGCCCCAGGTCGAGGCCGAGCTCGCCGCCGAGCACGAGCGCATCGCCGGAGGCGTCGACAAGGCCGTGGAGATCGGCGTCGTGGACGAGGTCGTCGAGCCGGCGCGCACCCGCAGCGCGATCGCCGCCGCGATGCGTCACGAGATCGACACGGTCGGCGTGCGCCGCGGCCACCACGGCAACATCCCGCTCTGACCCGCACCGTGGAGGTCGGGGTCGCGGTCGCGCGGGCGTAACGCAGGTCACACCCGCTCGTTGAGCACCTCAGACACCCGGAGGTGCCCCATGTCGAGCCTGCTCGCGGCTGCCGTCCTCACCACGGCGAGCCTTCTTCCGCTGCCGCTGCCGCTTCCCGCCCCTGCTACGCCGGCGGGTCACGAGACGGCCGAGGCGCAGCAGACGGAGGTCACGGGAGTGCTGGATGCTCCCGACGGCCGGCTCAAGCGCGGGTGCAAGGACTACCACTACTCCTACGCGGTGCAGGCACCCAGCGAGGACTGGACCTTCGACATCACCATGCAGGACCGCGCGGGCAAGGGCGTCAACGCGCAGTCGCTGATCGGGCCCAACGACCCGCCGGCCGGGGTCCTGGACTTCCGGCTCTGCCGGTGGGCGACCAAGGCCGGGGTGTTCACGCTCAAGGGACAGCTGGTGTCGTACGACGACGCCGAGGAGACCTCGGTGACGGTCACCGAGGCCTTCCGCCTCCGCGCTCGCAACCGGTGAGGGGCGGGCGCGCCTGTCGCGTCCTCAGACGACCTGGTGCAGCCAGCGGACGGGGGCGCCCTCGCCCGCGTGCCGGAAGGTCTCCAGCTCGTCGTCCCACGGCTTGCCGAGCAGGTTGTCGATCTCGAGCAGCAGCGTGGTGTCGCCGAGCGCGGCCTTGACCACTGCGGCCTTGAGCCGGTCCTCGGGGATGAGGATGTCGCCGTGCGGCCCGGTGATGGCGTGGAAGATGCCGAGGTCGGGCGTGCAGGAGAAGCGCGTGCCCTCGGTCGAGCTCGTCGGCTCCTCGGTGATCTCGAAGCGGAGGTGGTTCCATCCGCGGAGAGCGGACGCCACCGCGGCGGCCGTGCCGGCAGAGCCGGTCCACGACAGCTCAGCGCGGTAGGAGCCCGGCTGGGCAGGCTGCGGCGTCCAGTCGAGCGAGACGGCAACTCCGAGGACTCCGCCCACGGCCCACTCGATGTGCGGGCAGAGTGCGGAGGGTGCAGAGTGCACGTAGAGGATGCCCCTCGTCGCCGGACCGTCCGGACGGGAAGCAATGCGTGTGGTCACCGTGACCTCCTTGAGTTCCGACGCTCCAGATGCGCCTTCCCCAGCGTTCTGTCGTCGTTGCTCTCGGAGATCGAGTGACACCTATGTGATTAGTGGTTCCATTGTGGCCCATCGGGCGCACGAATGCCAGCAGGCCGGGCGCGCCGGGACCACAATGCGGTCCGGGCGCTCCCCGAGGGTGGATCAGGCTTGGCGCTTCTCCAGCAGCTCCGCACGCTCCGCTGCGTCGGTGAGCTCCTCGGAGTCGATGGCGTGGGTGCGGTGGAACCACGCCAGGGCGTCGGACTCACGACCGGCGGCCTCGAGCGTGTCGGCGTACGCGTAGCGCAGCCGCACCACCCAGGACGCGCGGCTCTTGGACGTGAGGGGCGCGAGCTCGAGCGTGCGAAGCGCAGCGTCGAGCTGACCCATGTCGCGTCGGGCGCCCGACTCCACGAGCGTCATCTCGGCCTTCGCCTCGGAGCTGAAGTTGGCGACCGACGGGCTCTTGGCCAGCTTGATCGCCTGCTCCGGGTTGCCGAGGGCGCGGTGGCAATCGGCCATGATCGGCAGGTAGTCGGTCGCGCCGTTCATCCGCTTCGCGGCCCGCAGCTCCGACAGCGCCTCGGCGTAGTGGCCGGCGGCGTACGCCGACTCCCCCGCCGCCTCACGCACCACGGCGATGCGGGACGCGCGGGCTCGCGCGGCGAGGGCGTGCTGGTAGGCCAGCTCCGGGTCCTCGTCGATGAAGACGCCGGCAGCGGCGAGGTGACGCGCCACGCGCGCGGCGAGCTTCTCAGGAAGACCCTTCAGCTGCGCACGTACACCCCGGTCGAGCTCGGCACCGGTGATGTGCTCGGGCAGGTCCGGACCGTCGTAGGCCGCCTGGTCGGCGGTGCGAGGCGTGTCGTCGGACCGGCCGCGGAAGCCCTTGTCCGCCGAGCCGGACGGACGCTTCCCGCCCGGCTTGCCCTGGTAGACGCCGCGAGGCTTGTCGTCGCGGGAGCCGCGACCGCGCGAGTCACCGGCGGCACCCCGGCCGGACCCGCCGCGCGAGTCACCACGGGCGTCGCCGCGCGAATCACCACGTGAGGCGGAACCGCCTCGGGACGACGAACCACCCCGGCCGCTGGCAGAGCTGCCTCGTCCCGCGCTCGACCCACCTCGCGACGGACGCTGTCCTCGACGGTCCTCGGCCACAGCCGCACTTCCCTTCTCGACGCAACGGACCCCGTACCGGGGCAACCGTACTCACTCATGCCATGAAATGACGCAGAGGCCACCAGGATGCCTGGTGGCCTCTGCCAAATGTATGTCCGGCGGCGTCCTACTCTCCCACAACCTCTCGGTTGCAGTACCATCGGCGCTGAAAGGCTTAACTTCCGGGTTCGGTATGGGACCGGGTG
>NZ_LMDE01000009.1 GCF_001425025.1 Nocardioides sp. Root122 | reverse complement strand
CCTCACTGGTGGACCGTAGGGGTCAGACAGGAGTAGGTGTCTTGTCTGCACCCCGAGTCACCGGGCCACTGCCGAGCTGACCGAGTCCTGCTTCGGTGAGGACCTGCCTGAGAGTTGCAGGGCCTGGTGGCCCGGGACGTGCAGATCGGCCATAGGGCTATGCGCCACGTGACCCTCGCGGGCCGCCGGAGCGCCTCAGTGAGCGACCGACCGTCACGTCCCGGACCGGAGTGCTTGATCCGTGGGCTGACGGAAGGAGCACCCGAAATGAAGGCTACGCCCAGCACTTCCACCTCTGGGACGATCTGTCACGCCGGGATCGACTGGTCCTGGCAGCACCACGCACTGTGCATCGTCGACGACGACGGCCAGCGCATCGAAGAAGCAACCCTCCCGCACACGCGGCCGGGTCTGGCAAGGGTCACCACGCTGCTGCGTCGCCATGGCGTGGACCGGGTCGGGATCGAG
The DNA here is from genome assembly GCF_001425025.1 of Nocardioides sp. Root122. GTDB lineage: Bacteria > Actinomycetota > Actinomycetes > Propionibacteriales > Nocardioidaceae > Nocardioides. Next base: position 406,568 of record NZ_LMDE01000009.1, on the reverse strand, counting down.
CGCGGCGACGGACCCGTGGTCGAGCACCTGATCCGTGACGGGTTCGAGGTCGTGGTGATCTCAGCCCGGCAGGTCAAGTCACTGCGTGCCCGCTACGGCTCAGCGGGGAACAAGGACGACCGCTTCGATGCGTTCGTGCTGGCCGACGCGCTACGCACCGACGCCGGACGGTGGGCCGTTGTCCAGCCAGACAGCGACGAGACGATCGCGCTGCGGATGCTGGTGCGTGCCCGCCACGACCTCATCGGGCACCGGGTCGCGGTGCACAACCAGCTGCTTGCGGTGTTGCAGCACAACTTCCCCGGCGCGATCGGACTGTTCAGCCAGCTCGACATCGCGATCAGTCTGGCGTTCCTGCGCCGCTTCCCCACGGAAGCCAAAGCAGCGTGGCTGTCCGAGCTGCGCATGGCGCACTGGCTCAAGGCCAACCACTACTGCGGACGCCACACTCCGGCCCGGCTCGTCGCACACCTCCAAGACGCCGCGACCGGCCGTGCCGCCGGCCCGGCAGCCGAGGCGAGCGAGCTCATCGTGCTGACCCTCGTCGACCTCCTCGCCACGTTGCGTGCACAGCAGTCCGACCTCGAAACACGGATGAAGGAAGCACTTCTGGCACACCCCGACGGCCCGATCTTCACGTCCCTGCCCCGCGCCGGCGTGATCCGTGCCGCCACACTGCTGGCCGAGGTCGGCGACTGCCGAGCCCGGTTCCCCGACCCCGCCGCGCTGGCCGCGGCGGCCGGCGTCGCACCCTCGACCCGACAATCCGGCAAACACCTCAACGTCGCCTACCGCCGCGGCTGCAACAAGAACCTCCGCGCCGCGCTCGTCGACTGGGCMCAAGACACCCCACGCGCGAACCCCTGGGCCCGTGACACCTACGACCGCGCCCGCGACCGCGGCTGCCGCCATCCCCACGCAGCAAGGATCCTGGCCCAGGGCTGGACCAGGATCCTGTGGCGCTGCTGGCACGACCGAGTGCCCTACAACCCCGACCTACACGGCCGCCTCAACCTCCTCAATCAGGAGGCTGCTTGACATAGGGCTCTCAGTCGTCCTTGGAGCGGTCGCGGATCGCGTTGAGCAGCGNCCTGTGGCGCTGCTGGCACGACCGAGTGCCCTACAACCCCGACCTACACGGCCGCCTCAACCTCCTCAATCAGGAGGCTGCTTGACATAGGGCTCTCAGGCCGGCGCCTGCGCAGGCCTCGTGGCGTCCTGCGCGACCATGATCTCCTCGATCTCCTTGACCAGCCGCGGCGCCAGCCGCGGGCGGTCGGGGTCGTAGCCGTAGGTCTCGGCGAGCCCGCGCGCCGCACGGGTGCCGTCGAGGATGTCGATGTCGCCAGGGGCGATCAGGCCGGGGTGGACCACGCCGACGGCCTCCGAGACCTTGAGCAGGTCGCGGCGCATCGAGCGGATGTAGTTGGCCGCACGCACGCTCTTCAGGCTCACGTCGAGGCCCCGGGTGTAGCGCGGGTTCTGCGTCGCCACGCCGACCGGGCAGTGGTCGGTGTGGCACTTCTGGGCCTGGATGCAGCCGATCGACATCATCGCCTCGCGGCCGACGTTGACCATGTCGACCCCCAGCGCGAAGGCGACGATCGCGTTCTCCGGGATGCCGAGCTTGCCCGCCCCGATGAAGACGACGTCGTCGGTCAGCCCGGCCTCGGCGAAGCGGCGGTAGACCTCGCTGAACCCGATGCGGAACGGGTAGGCCACCGAGTCGGCGAAGATCATCGGGGCGGCGCCGGTGCCGCCCTCGCCGCCGTCGATGTTGATGAAGTCGACCCCACGCCCGCCGCGAGACATCTCGGTGGTCAGCTCGTCCCACATGGTCAGGTTGCCCACGGCCGACTTGATGCCGACCGGCAGGCCGGTCTCCTGCGCCACCGACTCGACGAAGTCGAGCATGGAGTCGACGTCGTCGAACTCGGCGTGCCGGCTGGGCGAGGCGCAGTCGACGCCCTCGGGGATGCCGCGGATCTCGGCGATCTCCCTGCTCACCTTCTCTCCGGGCAGCATGCCGCCCAGGCCCGGCTTCGCGCCCTGGCTCAGCTTGATCTCGATCGCGCGGACCGGGGCCGACTGCACCAGGTCGACGAGACGGCGCATGTCGAAGCGTCCGCTGTCGTCGCGGCACCCGAAGTAGGACGTACCGATCTGGAAGACGATGTCGCCCCCGTGGCGGTGGTGCGGGGACAGCGCACCCTCGCCGGTGTTCTGCAGGCAGCCGGCCATCGCCGCGCCCTTGTTGAGGGACTCGATCGCCTTTCCCGAGAGCGAGCCGAAGCTCATCCCGGAGATGTTGACGACCGAGGCGGGCCGGAACGCGTGCGGACGCCCCCGGGCGGCGCCGAGCACCTTGGCGCACGGCAGCCGGATCTCCTCCTGCGCGTGCGGCATCGTCGCCGCGCCCGGACCGGTGAAGGTCCGGTGCTTGATGACGGGGTAGCCCGCGACCTGCTCGACGTCGTTGTCGGTGCCGAAGCCGAAGTAGTTGTTCTCCAGCTTGGAGCTGGCATAGACCCACCGCCGTTGGTCGCGACTGAACGGGCGCTCCTCGTCGTTGCTGGTGACGATGTACTGCCGCAGCTCGGGGCCGAACCTCTCCACGAAGAAGCGGCCGTGGCCCATGATCGGGAAGTTGCGCAGGATCGCGTGCTTGCGCTGGACCAGGTCGTGGATCGCCGTCGCGGTGCCGGCCACTGCCGTGCCGCCCAGGATCGCGTAGCGCCACCTCATGGTCCGTTCCTAGCCCTCCCGGGCCGGGATGTCGAGGGTGTCGGGGTCTAGGTGAGCTCTCCACGCGCCAGGCTCACACCCGAGTGGGTGGGATCGCCGTCGTCCGGCTCGACCGAGATGTCGACGATCCGGTAGCCCTCGTCGATGAGCCCCTGCGGCACGTCGAACTCGCCGGTGTCGCCCGGCGTGAGCACACCGAGTGCGACCATGCGGGTGCCGTCGACGTTGATCAGCCAGACCTCGTGGAAGCCGTCCTCGTCGCCGAGCCGGCTGGCCCGGACGCGCAACGTGACGGTGTCGTCGGCGCGTACGGCGCTCGCCTCCCCGCGTGGGGCGTCGCTGTCCAGCGCCGTGAGGGCCGCGGCGGCGACCACCGTGCCGGACGGGGTGGGCGGGTCGCTCGCCTCCGGTCGCTCGGGATCCCCGACGGTCAGCCGGCCGATCCCCAGGCCCGCGACGAGGGCGACCCCGGCGGCGAGGCCGGCCGCCCAGGCCGGCACCCGGCTGCGCGACGGACGGCGTGCGTCACCCCCGACGGGGAGTGGGATCGGCTGGGCGACGCCGACCTCGACCGCTCCCGGCTGCCGGTCCTCGACGGAGCGGTGGACGTGTGCCATCACCTGGTCGCGCACGTGGTCCGGAGGCGGGACCAGCGGACCCTCGCCGGCGAGGGCGCGAGCCTCGGTCAGGGAGGCGAGCACCGCGCCGCACTCCGCGCACGACTCGACGTGACGGCGCACCGCGTCGTCGATGTCGTCGAGGTCGAGAGCGAGGCCCGCGAGGTCGTCGAGGTCAACGTGTGGCACGGCGCACCCCCTCGAGCTGCTGGTGGATCTGGGCCAGTCCGCGACGGACGTGGCTCTTGACGGTGCCGAGCGGGAGACCGGTGGTCTGCGCGATCTCGACGTGGCTGCGCTCCTCCCAGAACGCGAGGAACACGATCGTGCGGCGCGGGTCGGGCAGGTCCTGCACGGCCTGGCGCACGACCAGCCGGTCGGCGAGCGCGTGGTCGGCCGACTCTGTCTCGACCTGCTGCGCCTCGGGGAGCGTGGTCGCGGCCGCGACCTTGGCGGCGTCGCGGGCCCGGCCGGCTCGTACGTCGGAGACCTTGTGCCGCGCGATGCCCAGCAGCCAGGCAGGAAGGGCGACGGGGCTCGGCGTCAGCGTGTGACGGCTGCGCCACGCGCTGATGAAGACCTGCTGGGTGGCCTCCTCCGCGTCGTGCGGGTCGCCCAGCGCTCGCAGGGCATAGGTGTGGACCAGCGCGGACCACCGGTCGTAGATCTCCTCGAGGGCCGTCTCGTCACCGGCGACGAGGCGCGCGGCGACCGAGTGGACGTAGTCGTCCTGCTCGCCCTCGAACGCCATGACACCGGTGACCACGCGGCCACCGTACCGGCGGCCCGAGCGGGCGGGGAACGGCACGACTGTCATCGGCGTTCCCCACCCGTCAGGATCGTTGCTGCTGTCGGCCGGTCAGAGGTCGATCGGGCGCAGCACGCGGTCGATGCCGTGCGCGACCTGCTTGTTGCCCTTGTTGAGGTCGAGGGCCTTGAGCACGACCTTCGGGTCCTGGTCGTTCCGGTCCTTGTCCTTGAGCGTGATCGAGACCGAGGGCTTGGTGCGGACCTTGACCTTGACGGTCTCGCCGGCGGCGGTCATCAGCTTGGCGCCGTTGGCCTTGAGGACCTTGTTGCTCGTGAGGGTCTTGCCCGGGACGACGTGGTAGAGCAGCACCGTCTCGATGGTGTCCACGCCCGCGAGGTCGACGAGCGCCTCGAAGACCTTCTTCTCGCTCTTGATGGTCTTGCCCGTGAGGTCCTTGGCCAGGAGGCGGAAGGCCTGGTCGGTGGGCGCGAAGACCGTGAGGCGCTGCGAGCCGTCGGCGATCAGCGCGACCGGGGAGTCCGGCTTGGCGGCGACCACCGCGAGGGCCGCCTCGGTGACGATGTCGAAGTCGGACTTGTTCTTGTCGAACTGGTTGCCGTCGGACGTCAGCAGCGCGGCGAGGCTGTCCTCGCCGGCTGCCTGCGCGCTGGCAGCGGGGGCCATGGCCTGTACGGCGCCGAGGGCGAGGGCCGAGGCGGCCAGGATGGCGGGAACGCGACGCTTCATGGGGGAGTCCTTCCTACGGGGGCACCCGGTGGCGCCCTGTCGACTCCTTCTCCGGCCGAGACCCCCGAGCGGATGCACCTGCCCGTAGATTTCTTCCATGGATCTGATCCCCAAGCCCGACCAGGTGGTCTCCGCGGCGGGAAACGTCGCGCACACCCTTCTCTACGGCGGGCTCGCCGACCTCCGGCCGATGCCCCGCACGCTGGTCGACGACGGGGAGCTGCGCGAGGTCTACCACTACCGCCCGGCCAAGGAGGTCGAGCAGACCGGCGACCCGGTGCTGCTCGTGACCCCGCTGGCCGCCCCGGCGCTCTGCTTCGACCTGCGGCGCGGCTGCTCGCTCGTCGAGCACCTGGTGACGCAGGGCAGGCCGACCTACCTCGTGGAGTACGGCCAGGTGTCCTTCAAGAACCGGGCGCTCGGCGTCGAGCACTGGGTCGACGAGGTCCTGCCCGAGGCGATCCGCACGGTGCACGAGCACTCCGGTGGCCGTCCCGTGCACCTGGTCGGCTGGAGCCTCGGTGGCATCTTCGCGATGCTCGTCACCGCCGACCGCAACGACCTGCCGATCGCCTCGTTGACCGTGGTGGGCTCCCCCGTCGACGTCACGAAGGTGCCGCTGGTCGCGCCGGTGCGCCCGCTCCTCAACCTGACGCAGGGCCGCGGCGTGGTCACCCGTGCCTACCGCGCCCTCGGGGGCATCCCGACGCCGCTGGTCAACTGGGCGTTCACCGCCGCGTCGGCCCAGAAGGTCGTCACCAAGCCGCTGGCGGTGCTGACCCACCTCGACGACACCGACTACCTCGCCCAGCTCGAGGCCGTCACCCGTTTCATGTCGAGCATGACCGCCTACCCGGGTCGCACCTTCGGCCAGCTCTACCACCGCTTCGTCAAGGGCAACGCCCTCGCCGCGGGTCGCATGGACGTCGGTGACCGCACGATCGACCTGGCCGCGATCACCGTCCCCGTGCTCGTCTTCGCCGGCAACACCGACGGGATCGCCCCGCTGCCCGCCGTACGCGCGGTGGTGCCGCTGCTGTCGGGGGCCGAGCAGGTGCGCTTCGAGGTGGTCCCCGGCGGGCACCTCGGCATGCTCACCGGGCGCGCCGCCCGCGGGACGACCTGGCAGGCGATCGACGAGTGGGTCGCCGCCTGGTCCGGCCGGGCTCCCGCAGCGAAGAAGGCCCCCGCCAAGAAGGCCCCCGCCAAGAAGGCGCCCGCCAAGAAGGCGCCTGGCAAGAAGGCGCCTGGCAGGAAGGCCGCGAGCAAGAAGACTCTCGCGAAGAAGACACCCGCCACCGAGGCTGGTGCCCGCACGATCGGCTCCAACCCGTCGCGGCGCTACGGGTCCGCCGGCTCACGCGCCCTCGGTCAGCGCTGACCGGGGTCCGTCGCGGCCGCGCGCAGCGATCATGCGCCCTCGGCGTCCCCACCGACGAACGCCACCAGGGAGTCCCGTTCCTCGCTCACGGCGAGGGCTCGCCGAGCGTGAACTCGTCCCAGGCCCTCAGGTACGCACGCGACTGCGCCCCCAGGAGCGGCTCGACGAGGTCGCGAGGCACGCGAGACCGGTCCATGTCGTGGGCCAGAGCCTCGAGGAGACCGGTCGCGACAGCGGTCCGGAGCAGCTCTCCCCCAGACGCCATCCCGTCCTCGACCAGGTCGAGGACCGCACGCTGCGTGTGCTCCGACAGTGTCGGCAGCACGGCGGCGACCGCATGACCCAGGGCGCTCATCCACAGCACCGGCACCTCCATGTCGGGCGCGCGCTCCTCCCCGTCGGCCTCGAGCGCGTCACCGACGGCGGACGTGATCGCAGCGAGCCTTGCGGCGAACCTCGTGAACTCCTCAGCAGACACCAGCCCTCCTACTTCCCCGCCAGGGCGTCGCGCAGGTCCTTGATGACGTTCTCGGCGGCCGCGCGGTCGCCCGGCGTGGCCCAGCCGTATCCCTGACATCCGGGACCTCTCCTTGGCCTGATGGGGACAGATTCCCCGTCAGGCACCGCGCAAACACCGAGGACCTCGCGAGGTCGGGCCTAGAGTGCGGCCATGCCCGCAACCCAGACCACGCCCCTGACCCGAGGCGTACGGGTCGGCTACGGCAGCGGGTCGGTGGCGACCGGCGCGTTCGGCACCGTGCCCGGCCTGATGCTCCTGCCCTACCTCACCGACGAGCTGGGCATCGCCGCGCTGTGGGCGGGCGTCGTGGTGTTCCTGCCGAAGGCCTGGGACGTGGTGCTCAACCCGGTCGCCGGGCGGATCAGCGACCGCACCGTCGACCCGGCCGGGCCGCGCAGGCCGTGGCTGCTCCGCGCCGGGCTGATGCTGGCCGGCGCGTTCGCGCTGATCTTCGCGGCCCCGGGGCTCGACAGCTCGGCGCTGGAGGCCACCTGGGTCCTGGTGTTCTTCGTGCTGGCGGCGTCGGCCTACGCGTTCTTCCAGGTGCCCTACGTCGCGATGCCGGCCGAGATCACCGCGTCGTACGACGAGCGCACGCGGCTGATGACGTGGCGCGTGGCGATCCTCGCGTTCACGATCATGCTGGCCGGGGCGACCGCGCCGCTGATCCGCGACGCGGTCGGCGGGCGCGACGGCTACCGCGTGATGGGCGTGGTGATGGCGACGCTGATCGTCGTCGGCGTCCTGAGCGCCTGGTGGGGCACGAGGAACGCACCGATCGGCGCCGTCGCGGCCGGGGCCGGCTCGTTGCGCGAGCAGCTGCGCATCGTCGGGCAGGCCCGCGACTTCCGCGTGCTGCTCACGACCTTCATCCTGCAGGCGCTGGCGACGGGCTGCATGCTCGCCGGCGTCGACTACCTCGCCGGCGAGGTGCTCGGGAGCACGGGTGCCGCCACGGTCCTGTTCGTCTGCTTCGTCGGTCCGGCCCTGCTGCTGACCCCGGCGTGGACCGCGATCGGCACCCGCATCGGCAAGCGCCGCGGCTACGCGATCGCGTCCGTCGTGCTCGCGGCCGGGGCCGTGCTGGCGGCGACCGCCCGGGTCGCGCCGGCCGGGGTGGTGTTCGCCGCCACCGCGCTGGTGGGCGTGGGCTACGCCGGCTGCCAGGTCTTCCCGATGGCGATGCTGCCCGACGCGGCCGCGGTCGACTCGGCGCGCACGGGCGAGAACCGCGCCGGCGTCTACACAGGCGTCTGGACGGCCGGGGAGACCCTCGGGCTCGCGCTCGGCCCGGCGGTCTTCGCCGTGGTGCTCGCCCTCGGCGGCTACCTGTCCAGCGAGGGCCGCGAGATCACCCAACCCGACTCGGCGCTCACCGCGATCACGCTGGGCTTCTCGGTGCTCCCTGCGGCACTGACGCTGATCAGCCTCTGGTGGCTGCGCCAGTACACCCTCGACGCCGCCGAGGTGGCGGCCGCGGAAGGAGCTCTCCGTGGCTGAGTCCGACCGTCCCACCGAGCACCCCCTCGAGCGGCTGCGTGCGCTCCAGGGAGCCGACCTCCCGGTCCACGGCGGTCGCACGCTGGCCTACGTCTACGACTCGGGCGACGCCGAGGTCGACCGCGTCGGGAGCGAGGCCGTCGCGGCCTACGCCGGCTCCAACGCGCTCGACCCGACAGCGTTCCCGTCGCTGCTGCAGATGGAGAACGAGCTCGTCGGATTCGCGTGCGACCTCCTCGACGCTCCTGGCACTGCGGTCGGCACGGTGACGTCCGGCGGCACCGAGTCGATCCTCCTCGCCGTGCAGGGGGCGCGCGACAGCCGCCCGGAGGTCGACCGGCCGCGGATGGTGCTGCCGTCGACCGCCCACGCGGCCTTCCACAAGGCCGCCCACTACTTCGGCGTGGAGGCCGTCCTGGTCCCGGTCGGTCCGGACTTCCGCGCCGACGCCGCCGCGATGGCCGCGGCGATCGACGCGGACACCGTGCTTGTCGTCGCCAGCGCACCGTCGTACGCCCACGGGGTGGTCGACCCGGTCACGGAGGTCGCCGCCGCTGCCGCAGCGCGGGGCGTGCGCTGCCACGTCGACGCGTGCATCGGCGGCTGGGTGCTGCCGTACGCCGCCCGCCTCGGCCGCGACGTGCCGCCGTGGACCTTCGCGGTCGAGGGGGTCACCTCGATCAGCGTGGACACGCACAAGTACGCCTACGCCCCCAAGGGCACCTCGTTGCTCCTCCACCGCGACGCGGACCTGCGCCGACCGCAGTTCTTCGCCTCGGCGGCGTGGCCGGGCTACACGATGCTCAACGCCACCACCCAGTCGACACGGTCGGGCGGCCCCATCGCCGGCACGTGGGCGGTCGTGCAGCAGGTCGGCGACGCGGGCTACCTCGACCTCGCCGCACAGGCGTTCGAGACGGTCGACGCGATCGTGTCGTACGTCGACGCGGAGCCGGCGCTGCGCCTGGTCACCCAGCCGGACTCGACCCTCGTCACGCTGGCCACCGACGACTCGTGCGACCCGTTCACGCTGACCGACGAGCTGGTGGCTCGTGGGTGGTACGTCCAGCCGCAGCTGTCCTTCGGCGACGACGGGCCGAGCATCCACCTGTCGGTGAGCGCCGGCACCCGGGCGCACGTCGCCGAGTTCGGCGACGCGCTGCGCGAGTCAGTGGAGGCAGCCCAGGAGGCCGGACCCGTCGCGGTGGACCCGGGCGTGGTCGCCTTCATCGAGGCGTTGGACCCCGCCGCACTGGGTGACGACGACTTCGACGGCCTGCTCGCCGCCTCCGGGCTGGTGGGCGCCTCGGCAGCGGGCGACCTCGAGCTGCCGACCCGGATGGCGGAGGTCAACGCGATGCTCGACGTGGCGTCGCCTGCGATGCGCGAGGCGCTGCTCAAGGCGTTCCTCGACCGGCTGCAGCGGCCCGTGCGGGGAGGTGGACGGTGAGCTCCCCGGCGGGCTCGCTCGCGGGTCTGGTCGAGAAGGGACGCATCGCCGCCGACTGGGCGGAGGCGCTGGCGCCCGTCGACGACCGGATCGCCGCGATGGGCCGCTTCCTGCGGGACGAGGACGCAGCCGGACGTGGCTACCAGCCCGGCGCCGACCGGGTCTTCCGCGCGTTCGAACGCCCCCTGGCCGACGTCCGGGTCCTGGTGGTCGGGCAGGACCCCTACCCCAATCCCCGCCACCCGATCGGGCTGAGCTTCGCGGTCGAGCGGCACGTGTGGCCGTTGCCCCCGAGCCTGGTCAACATCTACGTCGAGCTCCGCGACGACCTCGGCGTCGTGCCCCCGAAGCACGGCGACCTGTCGGCATGGGCCGACCAGGGCGTGATGCTGCTCAACAGGTCGCTCACCGTGCGCCCCGGGGAGTCCAACAGCCACCAGGGCAAGGGCTGGGAGGCCATCACCGAGCGCGCGATCGTCGCGCTGGCCGAACGCGGCGGGCCGTGCGCGGCGATCCTGTGGGGCCGGCACGCGCAGTCCCTCAAGCCGCTGCTCGGCGAGGTGCCGTGCGTCGAGTCAGTGCACCCCTCACCGCTCAGCGCCCGCCGCGGGTTCTTCGGGTCGAAGCCGTTCAGCCGCGTCAACCGGCTGCTGGAGGAGCAGGGCGGAGCGCCGGTCGACTGGGCGCTGCCGTCGTACGACGACGTACCGCCGCGGTAGTCCACCGGGACGTGGTCGCCGGAACGGCCTCCACGCCGCCACTTCCCGGTGGACTACCCAGACGGGCGCTCGGGGAATATAGTTGAATCCCGTACTATTGAGGATGTCATGAACGAACGCATGCCTGCCCTGTACATCGGCCACGGTGCCCCGCCACTGCTCGACGACCCGATCTGGTCGGGGCAGCTCGCCGCCTGGGCCAGGGACCTCCCGCGACCCAAGGCGATCCTCATCGTGAGCGCGCACTGGGAGTCCGCGCCGGTGAGCCTGAGCGCGAACTTCGCACCGCTGGTCTACGACTTCGGTGGCTTCGCGCCGAAGTACTACCAGATGACCTACGAGACGCCCGACGCCTCGGCGCTGGCCCAGCGGGTGGCGGCGATGATGCCGAGCACCGAGCCGGTGCACCAGCACACGTCGCGCGGCCTCGACCACGGCGCCTGGGTGCCGCTGAAGATCATGTTCCCGAAGGGCGACATCCCGGTGCTGCAGATGTCGCTGCCCACCGACGACCCGCACCGCCTGATGCAGCTCGGTGAGCGGCTGCGCCCCCTCCGCGACGAGGGCGTGCTGATCATCGGCTCCGGCTTCCTCACCCACGGTCTGCCGTTCCTCAAGGACTGGAGCATCGACGCCGCGGCGCCCGGCTGGAGCAAGGACTTCGACCTCTGGGCCGCCGACGCCCTCACCCGCGGCGACGTGGACCTGCTGTCCGACTACAAGGCCAAGGCGCCCGGCATGCCCTACGCCCACCCCACCGTCGAGCACTACACCCCGCTCTTCGTCACCCTCGGCGCGGCGACGACGGCCGACGAACCGGGCATCCAGGTCATCGACGGCTACTGGATGGGCCTGTCCAAGCGGTCCCTGCAGGTGGCCTAGTCTCGGACCGTGCGCGTCCTCTCGATCCAGTCCCACGTCGCCTACGGCCACGTCGGCAACTCCGCGGCCGTCTTCCCCCTCCAGCGGCTCGGCCACGAGGTCTGGCCCGTGCTGACGGTGAACTTCTCCAACCACACCGGCTACGGCGCCTGGCGCGGACCGCTGATCCCGGCCGACGACGTGCGCGAGGTCGTCACCGGCATCGGCGAGCGGGGCGCGTTCGAGACGTGCGACGCCGTGCTGTCCGGCTACCAGGGCTCGCCGGAGATCGCGGACGTGATCGCTGACGCAGTGGCCCAGGTGAAGGCTGCGAACCCCGCCGCGACCTACACGTGCGACCCGGTGATGGGCAACGCCACCTCGGGCTGCTTCGTCAACCCGGCGATCCCGCCGAAGTACCGGTCGACGGTCATCCCGGTGGCCGACGTGCTCACCCCGAACCAGTTCGAGCTCGGCTTCATCACCGACAACGACTCGCTCAGCGGTGCCTCGTCGCTCGACGACATCCTCGCCGCCGCCGACGAGGTCCGCGCGCTCGGTCCGGGGACCGTGCTGGTGACATCGGTGATCCGCGAGGGTGCGCCCGACGACGTGATCGAGATGCTGGCCGTGACCGGCGACGGCGCCTGGCTGGTCACCACACCACGGCTGCCGATGAAGGCCAACGGCTCGGGCGACATCACCGCGGCCCTCTTCACCGCGCACCTCCACGAGACCGGCTCCGCGGCCGAGGCCCTCGCCCGCACCGCATCGTCGGTCTACGCCGTGCTCAAGGAGACTTTCGACTCGGGCGAGCGCGAGCTCCGGCTCATCGCCGCCCAGGACGCGATCGCCGCGCCGGCGTGCGAGTTCGCGGTGGAGCAGGTGCGCTAGTAGGACTTGCCGTCGGCGTAGCGCTGACGGCGCCACGCGCGCCCCTTGCCTCGGTTGCGCGCCTTGAAGGTGGGCAGCTGCGAGTCGCAGTTGGGACACACCAGCCGGAGGTTGTCCCGTCGGTTGTTGCTCGCGTCGCCGTCGACATGGTCGAGGACGAGGCGCAGCTCGCTCCCCTGCCATGTCGTCGGACATCGGCAGATGGCACAGGCGGAGCCCTGCTCCTCGAGCACGTGCAGTCGGACGTAGTGCCCCGTCCCGCTCCCGGGCTGCGCCACACCGGTCTCCAGCCATCGAGCCACGTTGCCCGCGCGCTCCACGGCGCGCTGGCAACGGTTGCTGCAGAAGACCTTCTGATGCCGCTTGGTGAGGGCGGTCCCACATCCGAGACAGAACATGCCAGGACCCTAGGAAGGACCACCGACACCGGAGCCGCGTGAGAGATTCGAACTCTCGCAACCCAATTTACAAGATTGGTGCTCTACCCCTGAGCTAACGCGGCGTGCGTCCGGGGACGCGGCGCAATCCTAGTCAGCGCACCCGCGGCTGCGAGGATGGACCCCGTGAGCCTCCTCCACCTCCCCCACCACGACGGCTCGTCGCTCTACGTCGCGGACGAGGCGCCGACGCTGGGCGCCACGGTGGCCGTGCGGGTGCGGACGAGCGCCGACGATCCGGTGGACGCGATCTGGCTGCGCACGACGTACGACGCCGAGCCGGTGTACCACCCCATGACCGCCACCACCGACGGCGACACCGTGTGGTGGGAGGGCGGGCTGCCGGTCCACAACCCGGTGACGCACTACCGCTTCCTGCTCGTCCGCACCGGCCCGGACGGGGAGAGCGCCCAGGAGTGGCTCACCGGCGCCGGCACCGTGGGGCACGACGTGCCCGACGCCACCGACTTCCGGCTGTCCGCCCATTCAGCGGCGCCCGACTGGGGCCGCGACGGCGTGGTCTACCAGGTCTTCCCGGACCGGTTCGCCCGGTCCGCGGCAGCCGACGACCGCCCCAGCCCCGACTGGGCGCTGCCCGCCGGGTGGGACGAGGAGGTGGCGTTCGAGCCCGACGACCCGCGCACGCCGATGCAGCTCTTCGGCGGCGACCTCGACGGCATCACCGAGCACCTCGACCACGTCGCCGACGTCGGTGCCGACATCCTCTACACGACCCCGGTCTTCCCCGGCGAGAGCAACCACCGCTACAACGCCACCACCTTCACCGAGGTCGACCCGCTGCTCGGCGGGGACGAGGCGTACGCCCGGCTGAGCACCGCCGTGCACGAGCGCGGCTGGCGGATCCTGGGTGACCTCACCACCAACCACACCGGCGACACCCACGAGTGGTTCCTCGCCGCCGCCGACGACCCGGAGGACCCCCACCGGTCCTTCTACTACTTCGGCGACGACGGCAGCTACGCCTGCTGGATGGGGCACGGCACGCTGCCCAAGATCAACCACACCGACCCCGACCTGCGCGCCGCGATGGTGGAAGGTCCTGACTCGGTCGTCGGGCGCTGGCTGCGCCCGCCCTACGACGTCGACGGCTGGCGCATCGACGTGGCGAACATGACCGGCCGCCTCGGCCCCATCGACGTGGCCCACGACGTGGCACGGGCGGCCAGGGCGACCGCGGCGGAGCTGCGCGAGGACCCGTGGGTCATCGGAGAGCACAACCACGACGCCACCGGCGACGTCGACGGTGACGGCTGGCACGGCACCATGAACTACTCCGGCTTCTCCTGGCCTGTGTGGTCCTGGCTGCGCGACCCCGCGTCCGCGGCACGCCCCTTCGGCCGTCCGGTGCCGGTCCCCCGGCGCGGCGGCCCCGCGGTGGTCGACACCTTCCGGGCGTGGCAGGGCACGCTCGGCTGGCGAGCGACGGCCGACAGCTGGAACATCCTCGGCTCGCACGACTCCGCGCGCATCCGCACGCTCGTCGGCGGCGACGCCGCCGTGCACCGCGTCGCGGCCGCCCTGCAGTTCACCCTCCCCGGCGTCCCGATGGTGTTCGCCGGCGACGAGATCGGCCTCGAGGGCGTCAACGGCGAGGACGCACGCCGCACGATGCCGTGGGACCGGCCCGAGACGTGGGACCGCACCACCCTGACGACGTACGCCGACCTGGCGCGGCTGCGACGAGCGCGCCCCGCGCTCCGGCGCGGGGGCCTGCGGTGGGCCCACGTCGACACCGACGCCATCGCCTACCTCCGCGAGCACGAGGGGGGCTCGGTGCTGGTGGTGGCGCGGCGTGCCGCCGGACCGGGCTTCGACCTGCCGGTCGCGGCGGGCGCCCACCTCTTCGGCTCCGAGCCCGGGGGCGCCGACCTCGCGGCGAGCCCGTCCGGTGTGCACGTGCCGGCGGCCGACGGACCGCGGCTCGACGTCTGGGCGCTCGACACGGAGTAGGTTGCTGGGATGGCCATGCGGATCGTCGCCAGCCGGCCCGACCCGGCCATCCTCGGCCTGCCGTGGGACACCCCGCTCGAGGACTGGCCCGACGACGTCGTCGTCCCCCTCCCGCGCGGCCTGTCGCGCCACGTGGTGCGGATCGTGCGGCTCCGCGACCGGGTCTACGCCGTCAAGGAGACGCAGGGCGACATCGCCTTCCGGGAGTACCGGATGCTGCGCGACCTCCAGCGGATGGGCATGCCGGCCGTCGTCCCGCAGGGCGTCGTCACCGGTCGCGAGGACGGCCAGGGCGAGGAGCTGCCGGCGGCGCTGATCACGCAGCACCTCCAGTTCTCGCTCCCCTACCGCAGCCTCTTCAGCCGCGGCATGGACGCCGAGCACGTGCCGATCCTCATCGACGCCATCGTGGTGCTGCTCGTGCGGCTGCACCTGGCCGGCTTCTTCTGGGGCGACGTCTCGCTGTCCAACGTGCTGTTCCGCCGCAACGCCGGCGAGTTCGCCGCCTACCTCGTGGACGCCGAGACCGGCGAGCTGCACGAGGGAGTGAGCGACCGGATGCGGGAGTACGACATCACCGTCGGCTGCGAGAACATCTTCGCCGAGCTGATGGACCTCAGCGCCAGCGGCGCGGTCAACCGCCCGATCGACGGGCTGGCCATCGTCGATCACCTGCGCGAGCGCTACGAGGCGCTGTGGGGCGAGCTGACCGGTCTGGAGGAGTTCCGCGCCGACGAGATGTGGCGGATCGAACGCCGCGTCGAGCGGCTCAACGACCTCGGCTTCGACGTCGACGAGCTCGACATCGTCACCGACCTCGGGGGCGACACCGTCAGGATCCAGCCGAAGGTCGTCGACCTCGGCCACCACACACGCGAGATCCAGGCGCTGACCGGGATGACGGTCGAGGACAACCAGGCGCGCCGACTGCTCAACGACATCGCGTCCTACACCGCGCACCTCGACCTCGGCCGCGAGGACAAGCACCTGGTCGCGAGCCGCTGGATGCACGAGATCTTCGAGCCGATCATGGCGATGATCCCGCCCGACGCGACCGGCAAGCTGGAGCCGGCCGAGATCTTCCACGAGATCCTCGAGCACCGCTGGTACCTCTCGGAGCAGGCCGGCGAGGAGGTCGGCATCCACGAGACCGCTCGTGACTACATCGACCGCTTCCTGACCGCGAAGCCGGACGAGGCGATCACGGGCGAGGAGTGAGGTCGTCGGCGGCCACGGGCTCGATGGGCGCCCAGTCGCCGACCCGCCACGTCCCGTCGGTGCGCAGGCGCACCCACTGCAGGCCGGTGGGGCGTCCGTCGGCGTAGGTGACGAGACTGACGTCGGCGTTGCGGCGCGGCTTGCTGCCGAGCGCGATGGCGTACGCCGCCCCGCCGGTCGTGCCGTTGGTCCACCGGTAGCCGACGCTGCCGTCCTCGCCCTCGACCGCATCGGGTCCTGCCTGGACGTGGGTGTGCCCGCCGACCACGAGGTCCACGCACCCGCGGCTCAGCGCCTCGCGGCCGAGGTTGGCGTCGTGGACCAGCACGGTGCTCACCCGCTTCCCGTCCTCCATGGCCGAGCAGGCGGTGTCGGCCAGGCGTTCGGCGACCTCGGCGAAGCTCAGGCCGGTCTCGTCGCGCCAGCTCCCCAGGCCGCTGCTGCGGGGGTCGTCGACGCCGAGGAGGGAACCTCCCCAGGGCGCCTCGACCACCTCGCTGTCGAGCATCGTCCAGCCGAGATCGGCCAGGTAGCCACTGACGAAGGGGCCGTGGTCGTGGTTGCCGGCGACGCCGAAGCGGTCCCAGTCCTCGAAGGCTCCGGCCAACGAGTCGAGGCTGAACGCCTCCCACGGCTGCCCGGTGGAGGTGTCGTCCCCCGCGTCGAGCACGACGCTGGCGCCCGCAGCCTCACCGACGGCCCGCGCGACGCGGTCCATCCCGATGTTGTCGTGGCGGTCGCTCACCAGCAGCGCCACCGTCTCCCCCGGCTCCGGCTCACGGAGGTCGAGGTCCGCCGCCTCTGCTGCCGCGTCGGAGTAGAAGTCCTTGCTCGTGCTGTAGGTCCCGAGCGCGCTGAGCACCAGCCGCCTGCTCTGCGTGGTGAACGCGCTCGTGCGGATCTCGATGTCGCGGACCTCGCGGGGCAGGACGGCCTCCGGACCGACGAAGTCCTCGAGGGTCACCCAGGTGCCCTGACCCTCCTGCGTCTCCTCCGGAGACTCCCACGGCTGCCAGACCAGCACGGGCAGGACCAGGATCAGGACCAGCGCCAGCAGCCCCTGCCGGGTGCGGAGACCGCGGAAGAGCTCTCCGCGGCGGTGGCGTCCGAGGAGCAGGAACACCGCCACCGGCAGCAGACCCACCCCCAGCCCGCGGATGGCCGCCGCCACGGCCATGTCGATGAGCACGGCCCTCACCTTGTCGACCTGCGCCGTCGGGTCGCCGGCGATGTAGGCGTAGCGGTCGACCAGCTCCTCGATCGAGCCGACCTCGGTCTTGCCGAGCGCCAACGTGGCCCCCACTGGTCCCACGTCGCGGATCCGGAGGTCCGGGAGGATCGGCCCCGTCTGGATCACCGCGTCGCGCGCCAGGGTGGGACGCACGACGGTGTCGTGCCCCAGCAGCACCACCGTCCGGCTGCTGGTGAGGAACAGCGACACCGCGACCACCAGGCCGAGCGCCACGCTGAGGGTCACCAGCGCGGCGCCGACGAGCAGGCGACGCGGGAGGCTCATCCGGCGGAGCTCATCCCAGGCGGGCCTGCGAGATCGCGTAGAGAGCCACCGAGGCGGCCACACCGGCGTTGAGGGACTCCAGCTGACCGGCCATCGGGATCGACACGATCTGGTCGCAGGTCTCGGTGACCAGACGGCCCAGGCCCTTGCCCTCCGAGCCCACCACCACGACGAGCGGGCCTGCGGCCAGCCCGTCCGGCGCGACCAGCTCGGGCAGCGTGATGTCGCCGTCAGCGGCGAGGCCGACGACCATGCAGCCGGCGTCCTGGTAGGCCTTCAGCTGGCGGGTCAGGTTGACGGTCTGGGCGACGGGCAGCCGAGCAGCCGCGCCGGCGCTGGTCTTCCACGCCGAGGCCGTGATGCCGGCGGCACGGCGCTCGGGGATCAGCACGCCGTGGGCGCCGAAGCCCGCGGCCGAGCGGATGACCGCGCCCAGGTTGCGGGGGTCGGTCACCTGGTCGAGCGCCACGATGAGGGCCGGCTCCTTGAGCTCCGCGGCACGCTCCAGCAGGTCGTCGGCGTGGGCGTACTCGTAGGCCGGGAGGCGTACGGCGAGGCCCTGGTGCACGGCGCCGCTGGTCATCCGGTCCATCTCGTTGCGGGTGACCTCGAGCAGCGTGAGTCCACGGTCGGCGGCGAGCCGGAACGCCTCGCGCATCCGGCCGTCGCGCTCGGCGCCCTCGGCGACGTAGATCGCCGAGACGGGCACGCCCGCCTGCAGCAGCTCGACCACCGAGTTGCGCCCGGCCGCCCACTCCGCCTCGGAGGTCGTACGACGCTTGGGGCGGGTGGACCGCTCCTTCTCCGCTCGGGCCGCCGACTTGTGCGCCTTGTGGTAGGGCCGGTCCTTGGCCTTCGGCGTCGGTCCCTTGCCCTCGAGGCCGCGGCGTACGCGACCGCCGGACCCGGCGGTGGGGTTGCCCTTGCCGGTCTTCTTGATGGCGCCCTTGCGCTTCGAATTGCCAGCCACTTCACACGCTCCACTTCGGTCCGGACGGGGTGTCCTCGACCTCGACACCGGCTGCCTTGATCTGGTCCCGGATCGCGTCGGCCCGCGCCCAGTCCTTGGCCTCGCGGGCAGCCGCACGCTCGGCCAGGAGGCCCTGCACCAGGGCGTCGACCACGTCGGTGAGCCGGTCGTCGCTGCGGCCGGTGGCCCAGGCGGGGTCGGCCGGGTTGAGGCCGAGCACGTCGAGCATCGCGATGACCTCGCCGAAGGTCCGGCTCAGCGCGTCGGACGGCCCGGCGGTCAGGAGCCGGTTGCCCTCGCGCACGGAGTCGTGGATGACCGCGACGGCGGCCGGGGTGCCGAGGTCGTCGTCCATCGCCTCGATGAAGGTGTCGGGCAGCGCGGCGAACCACGAGCCGACGACCGGGGCGGCGCGGTCGAGGAAGTCCTCGACCCGCTGGAACGCCTTGGCCGCCTCGTCGAGCGCCTGGAAGGAGAACTCGACGTGCGAGCGGTAGTGCGCGGCCACCATGTAGTAGCGCAGCTCGATCCCGCGCACGCGCTCGAGCACCGACGGGATGAGCAGGGAGTTGCCGAGCGACTTGCTCATCTTCTCGCCCGCGGTGGTGATCCAGGCGTTGTGCAGCCAGTACGACGCGAACGGCCGGCCGGCCGCCCGGGACTGGGCCTGCTCGTTCTCGTGGTGCGGGAAGCGGAGGTCGACGCCGCCACCGTGGATGTCGAACGCCGGGCCGAGGTACTTCCCGGCCATCGCGGAGCACTCGATGTGCCAGCCCGGACGCCCCGGGCCCCAGGGCGAGGGCCAGGCCGCCGTCTGCGGCTCGGTCTCCTTCTTCCAGCCCTTCCAGAGGGCGAAGTCGCGCGGGTCGCGCTTGCCGCGCGGGTCGGCGTCACCTGCCGGCTCCATGTCGTCGATCTTCTGCCGCGTCAGCTCGCCGTAGGACGGCCAGCTCCGCACGTCGAAGTAGACGTCCCCGCTGCCGTCCTCGGCCGCGTAGGCATGGCCGCGGACGACGAGCTGCTCGATCAGCTCGACGATCTCGGGCACGTGCCCGGTGGCGCCCGGCTCGTAGGTCGGGGGCAGCACGTTGATCGCGGCGAGCGCGGAGTCGAGCTCGCGCTTCATCGCGCTGGCGAGGGCGTACCAGTGGACGCCCTGCTCCGCGGACTTGGCGAGGATCTTGTCGTCGATGTCGGTGACGTTGCGGATGAAGTCGACGTCGTAGCCGGTCGCGGTCAGCCAGCGCCGCAGGACGTCGAAGTTGACCGCGGAGCGCACGTGGCCCACGTGGGGCTCCGACTGGACGGTGAGGCCACACACGTAGATGCCCGCCCGACCCTCGACCAGGGGGACGAAGTCGCGCGCCTCGCGCGTCGCGGTGTCGTGGAGCCTCAGAGTCACCCGCCGAGTCTAGGGGCGAGGGTCTCCCAACGCAGAAGTCCCGGGCCACCGTGGTGGCCCGGGACTCTGGTCGTTCAGTGGATGCCGGTCACCTCACCCGCAGCCGGGCGGTGTCACCGCCGGGCAGCGTGCCGCGGTCGCCGCCGTAGATCGCGGTGACCTCGTAGTCGCCCGCCTTCGCCATCCGCGGCCGTACGGTCGCCTGCCCGTCGTCCAGGCTCGCGAGCACCTCGGCGTGCTTGCTGCCGTCCCTCAGGAGGACCAGCACCAGCCCGGTCGGCGTGTGGCCGTCCGCGGACACCTCGACGGTGATCGATGCCCTCTCCCCTGCCTTGATCGCCTTCGGCTCGTCGATCCGGACCGCGGGCGTGGCCTTGGGCTTGGACTTGGTGACGGTGACCGTGACCGTGCCCTGGGACGCGGCGTGGGTCGCCGAGCCCAGGTAGCTCACGGTCAGGGTGTGACGCCCGACGTCGAGCGCCTTGGACGGGATCGTGATGCGAGCCGAGCCGCCGTTGAGGGTGGCAGAGCCGAGCCGCCTCGTGCCGTCGAGGAGCTCCACCGTGCCGGTCGCCGCAGCCGGGGACACGGTGACCTGCACCGAGCCGCCCTTGGCCCACTGGATCGTGGTGTCCGAGCCGGACACGGTCGTCGGGGCCTTGGCCACGGTCACGGTCACGGTCCCCTCGCTCCCCGCGTGCCGGGCGTCGCCGAGGTAGGTCAGCGTCAGCGAGTGGCTGCCGGGCGTCAGCGTCCCGGCCGGGATCGCGATCGTGGCTGCGCCCGAGTCGAGCGTGGCCTCGCCGAGCTTCGTCGCGCCGTCGTGGAGCTCCACGGTGCCCGTCGCCGACGACGGGTCAACCGTCACCGACACCGAGCCCGCCTCGCCCCAGGTGATGTCGGCAGCCGTGCCCGACACCGTCGACGGGGCCTTCACCACCGTGACCACGACCTCGCCCTGCGAGGGCTTGACGCCGTCGGTCCCGAGGAACCTCAACGTCAGGGTGTGGGCCCCCACGGACAGCGACTCGGCCGGGACCGCGATCGTCGTGGCGTCGCCCGCGAGGGTGCCTTCGCCGATCTTCGTCGTGCCGTCGTAGAGCTCCACCGTGCCACCGTCGGCAGCCGGGCTCACGGCCACCGAGACCGAACCCGCCTCGCCCCACGTGATGTCGCTGGCGGTGCCCGTGACCGTGGAGTCCGCCCTGGTGTCGACGACGTCGACCGGGATCCTGGCGGTGGTCCCGGTGGCGGCGCCGGTGAGGGTGAACCACGTGGTGCCGCCGCTCAGGCCGGCCGGCAGCGTGAAGCTGACCGAGGCCGTGCCCGGGACGTCGTAGGGCGTGGTGGGCAGCGCCGTCGTGACCGGGAAGGTCCCCAGGTCGACCGCGCCGCGGGAGACGACCACCGAGGTGTCCGTGACGTCGGTGACGTCCGCGGAGGTGCCGCCGCCGGTCATCGACAGGGAGTCGAGGGCCACGGTGACGGTGTCTCCCGCGCCGAACGGACCGCCGGCGACCCGCGCGCCCACGCCGTGCTGGCGGTAGTCCACCGGCAGTGGCGCGTCGCCCTCGGACGTGTTGGCGTGCTCGTCGAGGTAGTCGATGGTCGCCTGCAGGTCGGTGAAGCCGGTGTCCTGCCGGTCGGTTCCCAGCGTCAGCGCCCGGAAGTTGTCGCCTCCGGTCGCGATGAAGCTGTTCGCGGAGACCGTGTAGGTGCCGGCCGGGTCGATGGCCACGCCGTCGAGCCACATCCCGGTGATCCGGTTGCCCTCGGCCCGGGACGAGTCCTCGGTCCAGGTGAAGCCCTGCGAGGTGCCCAGGCGCAGGAACGGCCGTGAGGGGACGTTGTTGTCGGGGTCACGCTGCCACTGCTGCTCGAGCAGCAGCTTGAGCTGCGCCCCCGTCAGGTCGACGGTCACGAGCGTGTTGGCGAAAGGCTGCACGTTGGCCGCCTCGCGGCGGGTGACCGGACCGGGACCGTCGCCGGTGCCGATCAGGTCGTCGCGCAGGCCGCCTGGGTTCATCACGCCGATGTCGGCGCCGGTCTTCCAGCGCTGCATCTCCGCGACGAGGTTGCCGAGCGTCGACTCGCCACCGCGGTTCTCCACGACGCCGCTCTGCGGGTCGACCCGCCGGGCGCGCTTGAACGGGGCGGCCACCTGGCCGAGCTCGACCGCACCCTCGACCTCGGCGACCTGGACGGCAGCGTCGACGATCGCCTTGGTGTCGGCGTCCTCGTCGTAGTCCTTCATCGCCAGGACGTGCTGGCGGATGCCCACCAGGTCGTCGGTGCCCGGCGCGAAGTCGAACTGCAGCTGGTTGAGGTAGGAGCCGTACTGGCCGGCCGAGACCACCGGACGCGGGAGCGCCTTGCCGGCGACGTCGACCTTGCAGTTGTACTTGAGGTGGGTGTGACCGGAGACGATGGCGTCGACGTCGGTGCTCGCCCCGTGGACGATGCGGCCGAAGGTCGAGGCGGTGTCGTTGCGCACGGTGTCGCAGCTGGGGCTGGGCGCACCCTCGTGCACCAGCTCGATCACCAGGTCGCAGGCCTCGCCGCCACAGCCGGTGGCCTTGAGGTCGGCGGCGGCGTCGTTGACCTCGTCGACGATGCTGGTGATCTCCAGCCCGTCGATCGCCGACGGGGCGACCAGGGAGTCGAGGTCCTCCGTCACCGCACCAACGAAGCCGACCTTGATGCCGGCCCCGCCGTCGAGGCCGGTGAACTCCTTCCACCAGGTGGCGCCGTCGGAGTGCGCGAAGTTGCCGTCGGTGCGGTCGGTCGCGAGGGCGTAGTCGCCGGTGGCGGCGTCACGGACGTTGGCCGCGATGTAGGGCCAGGCGGCCCCGCCCTCGGGGTCGGTCGCGGACATGATGCGGTCCATCAGGTCGTCGTAGCCCTGGTCGAACTCGTGGTTGCCGGCCGCGGAGACCTCGAGGCCGGCCTCGTTCATCGCATCGATCGTGGGCTTGTCGTTCTGGATGAACGACTCGAACGTCGAGGCACCGACGATGTCGCCGGCCATCACGAACGCGGTGTTGCCGTTCTCCTGGCGCAGGCCCTTGACCGCGCCGGCCATCGCCGCCGCACCTGCGGAGGCGCTGCCCGGGTCGTCGAGGAGGCGTCCGTGGAAGTCGTTGGACGCGAGGACCTGGACGGTGTCAACGGTCGCCGGGGCCGCGGAGGTCGGGGCCCGGATGCCGATGATCTCCGGGTTGTGGTCGGAGGAGCGGAACGCGGTCTCGTCGTAGAGCGGCGTGACGTTGTAGTTGTAGCGGCTGTACTCGTAGTAGATCGGCTCGTTGGCGTTGATCGGCCAGATCGTCGCGCCCTGGACCAGGTCCAGCGCGGCGTCGTTGGCGAAGACGTGGTCGAGCGATCCGGCCAGGCCACCGAAGAAGTAGCTGGTCTCACCGTTGTCGGCGTCGAGCGGGTTCCAGCCGAGGCCCTCGAGCGTGGTGACCGGGTCCTCGTGGGAGTAGGAGTTGTAGTCACCGGTCATGAAGACCGACGCGATGCCCTTGTCCTCGACGAGGGAGTCGGCGAAGGCGTCGAGGGCCCGCGCCTGACGGACGCGGTCACCGTTGTAGGAGCCGGCGCCGTTGCCCGTGTCCTCGTTGTCGGTGCCGGCGATGGTCGACGGGTCGTCGGGCCCACCCTTGGACTTGAAGTGGTTGACGATCACCAGGAAGGCGTCGTCGCGCGTGCCGTCGACGTGCTTGAAGGCCTGCGCCAGGGGCTCACGCGCGTTGCGGAACGGCGGCGAGTTCACGAGGATCTCCGAGCGGCCCACGGTGCTGACCACGCGCGGGTTGTAGATGAACGCCGAGCGGATGGCGTCCTGCTCCTGCACGGTCGGCTGCGCCGCGGCGCGCGGGGTCTCGACGTAGGCCCAGCGCCTGCCGAGGACCTGCGGGTCCTGACCGGGGTGCGTGGCGTCCCAGTCGGCGTTGAGCGCGGCGACGAGCACCTTGAGCGCGGCGTCGCGGTCGGAGTAGCCCAGCTTGACCGGGTTCTCGACCTCCTCGAGGCTCATCACGTCGGCGTCCATCGTGTTGATGGCCGCGACCTCCTTGACCTGCTGGCGCGCCAGGCTGACGGCCGTCGCAGCGCCACGGGGGCCGATGTCGGGCAGGGTGCCCGGCGGCTGGGTGCGCGGGTCGCGCCACGTGCAGGTGTTCGCGGTGATCCGGTTGCCGGCGCGGTCGTTGTAGTAGGTGCAGGTGCGGCTGGTGCCGGGGTAGGCGTCACCGCCGGTGGCGACCCAGTCCTGTGCCGGGTGGACGAAGTAGTTGAGCATGTTGAAGGTGGCGATCTTCAGGTTGCCCGCGGCGCCGGTGACGTCGTCCGGTGAGGCGGGGCGGTCCTGCTCGAAGGCGACCTGCCCGCTGCCGTCGCTGCCCGGCTGGATGCGGTTGGCGGGCTGCAGGCGCCACGAGCCGAACCGGTAGTCGAGGACCACCGGCTTGACGAAGGTGGCGCCCGCACCCGCGCGGACCGTGTTGGTCAGGGTCAGCCACGGGTAGGCGGTGGAGGCGTTGAACGTGACGGTCGCGCCGTCGTCGAGCACCACGCCGTGGGCGGCGTTGAACGCGGTGATGTCGGCGATGCGCTGCGACTCGGTCGGACGTGCCTTCTCCAGCGGGACGTAGAGGGGCTCGGCCGAGCGCATCGCGAGCTTGAACTCGCCGCGCATCGACGACGACCCGACACCGCCGCTGTAGGAGTCGGTGACGGTGTGCGCGCCGGTCGGCAGGAACGCCTCGTGCTCGTGGGCCTCTCGGAGCGCGTCGAGCTCGGCGCCCGTCGGGCAGTCGCCCTCGGCGCAGTCGGTCCCGGGGACGACGGTGCCCGGGGCGACGGCCTCCTCGGCGGTGGCGGCGCGGGTCTCGACGAAGTCGCCGTTGGTCACGGTGACCTCGGTGATGCCGGAGAACTCGGTGACGCGACCGTTGAGGATCGTGACGTGCTCGCCGACCGCGGGGACCGGGTAGCCGGGGGTGGAGCCGAAGTAGACGAACAGGCCGTCCGAGGCGGCCGGGGTGGCGTCGTCCTGCGGGTCGTAGCCGGGCGTCTGGATGACGTAGCCGTTGAGGCCGCCGTCGGGGTAGCGCGCGGTGACGACGCCCTCGACCGAGACGTCCTGGCCGTCGAGGGGGGAGGTCGCCCCGTCGCCCTGGATCTCCGGGATGGTCTTCAACGGCTTGACCGGCAGCTCCGAGACGACGATGTCGAACTCGGTCGACGCCGTCGCACCGGCCGCGTCGGTGGCGGTCGCGGTGACCGTGGAGGTGCCCGTCGCGGTCGGCGTGCCCGAGACGACGCCGGCAGGGCTCACGGTGATGCCGTCCGGCAGGCCCGTGGCGCTCCACGTGTAGGGCGTCGCTCCGCCGGTCGCCTGCAGCGTGATCTCGGCCAGCGGCTTGCCGACGTAGCCGGTCCGGTCGCCCGGGTCGGTGGCCGCGAGCGGGGCAGCGCCGCCACCGGCGGCGATGGTGATGTTGTCGACGCCGACGTGCTCGTTGCTGCCCGAGGCGTTGTCGAGCGTGATCACGCGGAGGAAGACGTCCGGGCGGCCGTCGACGGCCGACGGCAACGTCGCCGAGACGTGGGTCGAGGTCACCGTGGTGTTGGCCGCGGTCGTGGCATCGGAGACGTAGGCGGACGGGACGTTGGTGTAGGCGCCCGAGGTGCCGACCCGGTACTGGAGGGCGACGCGCGTCGGCTGGTCGTCCGCGCTGCTGTCGAGGTCCTGGAGGTCGTAGTCGACGCTGAAGCCGGACCGGCCGGTCGTGTCGAGGTGGAACGCCAGCAGCGGCGTGGTGACGCTGCCCGTGGCGCTCAGCGCCACCGTCTTGTTCGCGACGTTGGGGTAGGCGAGGACGCCACCGTTGGAGTCGCCGTTGGGGGCGGCCGTGCCGGTGCGGATGACCAGGTTGGAGGTCAGCGTGCCCTCGGCGGTCAGGGTGCCGACGTCCGTGGTGTTGGGCAGGTTGCCGGCCGCGATGGTGGTGCCGGTCGTGAAGCCCTCCACGCCGGGGAAGTCGGCCCAGGTGCTGGTGGCGGTCAGGCCCGACCAGTCCTGCGTGTAGGGGAAGGACGAGATCGCGGACGAGACGCTCGCGCTCGCCGGGGCGGTGATGCCCACCGCCAGCGGGGCGGCCACCAGGGCCGTCAGAGTCGTCAGGTGGAGCGCTGTGCGGAGCGTGCGTGCGGGCAAAGGAGGTCCCTTGGATCGAGGGCCGCAGGACAACCCGAATTGGCGGCCGAGCCGCAGACTAAGCGGCAGGACTGACAAGTGGCCACAAAGGTCCCCACGATCCGTGGGGACATTTTCGTGAACATTGGCCGTAGGCGCCCCCAGTCCTGTGACTCGTGGGACGGGTGGGTCTGGGCGGGTTATCGTCGTCCGTGCTCAGACGTCCCGCCAGCGCTCTCGTCCTCGCCCTCGTGGGCCTCCTGCTCCCCCACGCGCAGGCGGCGGTCGCCGCCCCGGCGGCCCGCGCCCGGGTGACGCCGCAGGTCGAGCTGACCTCCTGGAGCACCTACGCCGACCTCAAGTCCGGCACCCGGAGCGGCCTGAAGCTCGGACGCGGCGACGTGTCGATCCGCAAGCCCCGGACCCGCACCGTCTCCGGTCGCCGCTACGACGCCGGCACCTGGACCTCGCCCTGGGCCACGCCGGCGTTCGCCGCGACCGCGCTGATCCCCTCGTGGGAGGCCACGACCCCCGGCAAGAGCCTGGTGCGGGTCGAGGTCCGCGGCCGCGCCGCCGACGGCAGCACGGGCACGTGGGACACCGTCGCGGACTGGTCCCGCCTCAACAAGCGGCTCCCGCGCACGACGTACTCCGGGCAGGCCGACGACCTCGGCCGGGTGAGCGTCGACACCTGGTACGCCACCACCTCGGTCGCGGCGTGGCAGGTGCGGGTCACCCTGCTGCGCCCCCGGGGCAGCGACCTCGCCGTCAGCCTCGAGCGGGTCGGCGCCGTCGCCTCCGCGGACGCCGCGGCGGCGAGGCCGACGTCGCTGCCCGGCCCCGGCGCGGGCACCGTCCTGCCGGTGCCGACGTACTCCCAGATGGTGCACTCCGGCCACTACCCCCAGTGGGGCGGCGGCGGTGAGGCCTGGTGCTCGGCGACGTCGACCGCGATGGTGCTCGCCTACTACGGCATCGCTCCCACCCCGAGCGGCATCGCACGGGGCCACGTCGACGCAGCCGTGGACCACACCGCCCGCATGGTCTACGACCACGGCTACGACGGCACCGGCAACTGGGCCTTCAACACCGCCTACGCCGCGACCCTCGTCGCCGGCGACTCCTACGTCACCCGGATGCGCGACCTGCGCGAGGCCGAGGACTACGTCGCGGCCGGCGTCCCGCTGGTCATCTCGATCGCATTCGGACGCAACCAGCTCACCGGGGCACCGATCTCGGCCAGCAACGGCCACCTGCTGGTGGTCGTCGGGTTCGAGGCCGACGGCGACGTCGTGGTCAACGACCCCGCGGGTGCGACCGACGCCGACGTACGCCGCGTCTACGACCGCGCGCAGCTCGAGCGCATCTGGATCGCGGCCTCGGGCGGCACGGCCTACGTCATCCGCAACAGCTAGGACTGGCTCGCGCTGATCTCGATCGTGTGCAGCCCGGTCGCCCCGTCCGGGGCCGGGTCGCGCACGACGCCGGTCTGGGTGTCGCCGTCCCGGCCGACCGCCCGTACGCGCACCTCGTGGTCGCCCTCGGGCAGGTCGACGGTGAGTGCCCACTGGACCCAGGTGTCGACCGAGGGGACCGTGCCGAGCTCCGCGCGCTGCCAGGGGCCACCGTCGACCTGCACCTCCACCGCGGCGATGCCGGTGTGCTGGTGCCAGGCGACCCCGCCGATGGAGACCGGGCCCGCCTCGACGTCGTCCCCCGACCGCGGCACGTCGATGCGGGAGGCGATCTTGACCGGGCCCTCGGCCGACCAGCCCTTCGTGGTCCAGTAGCCGACGGCCTTCGCGAAGGTCGTCACCTCGAGGTCGACGACCCACTTCGTCGCCGAGACGTAGCCGTAGAGCCCCGGGACCACGGTCCGCACGGGGAAGCCGTGCTCGATCGGCAGCGGGCGGCCGTTCATGGCGACCGCGAGCATCGCGTCGCGCTCGTCGGTGAGCACCTCCAGGGGCGTCGCGCAGGTCCAGCCGTCGTGCGACGTCTGCAGCACGCAGTCGGCCTCCTCGCTGATGCCCAGCCCGGACAGCAGCGTGGCCAGGCGTACGCCGCTCCAGCGCGCGTTGCCGACCAGGCCGCCGCCGACCTCGTTGCTGACGCACGCGAGGGTGATCCACGACTCGGTCTTCGGACGCGCGACCAGCTCGGAGTAGGTCAGCTCCAGCTCGCGCTCGACCAGGCCGTGGATGCGCAGCGACCAGTCCTCGGGCTCGATGGTCGGCTTCGCGATGGTGGTGTCGATCAGGTAGAAGTCCTCGTTCGGCGTCTGCCACGGGGCGACCCCGGGAAGCCCCACCGACGTGGCGGCCGGCGCCTGCCGGCGGGTGACGCCCGGGATGCGCAGGAGCCGGCGGCTCACCTCGACGTGCCGGCGGCCGGCGCCGACGAAGCGGCCGGCGACCGCGATGCCGAGCGAGGCGACGGCGACGACGCCCGCGACCATCACGAAGACGCGGCGCTCGCGGGACTCGAGGTCGGGACGCCGCTGCTCGCGGCGGAGCGCGTCGGTCAGCGCGGAGTGGACGGTGATCCACGTCATCAGCCCCACCACCACGGGCAGGGCGTCGACCGGGTCCGCGCCCCGCTGGGTGAGGACGGCCACGAGCCCCAGGCCCGCCAGCGCGGCCCAGACCGTGATCGGCAGCCACCACGACCTGCGGGCCAGGACTCCAGCTCCCGCGAAGCACCCCAGCAGGAGGACGACGATGCCGACGACCAGGGCCGGCTTGTCGAGGTGGCCGAGCACCGAGATCGCGCGCTCGGCGACCGCGCCGGGGGTGAGCCGGATGACGAGCTCAGCCACGGCCACCACCGGCGACTCGCGGATGGTGAGCACCATCGCGGCGGCGTAGCTGGTGGCGAGCCCGGCGAGACCGGCGAGGACGCCGGCCAGCGCCCAGGGCGGGCGGTGAGTGGTCACTGGACCATTCTGGCCTCCCCTCGGGCATGATGCGGACGTGACCTCAGCCGCCACCGGACTGCCCACCGGCCTTCGCATCGGCATCGGCACCGACGTCCACCGGCTGGTGCCCGGCGTGCCGATGCACCTGGCCGGGCTGGAGTGGCCCGACGAGCCGGCCGGGCTCGAGGGGCACTCGGATGCCGACGTCGCCGCCCATGCCGCGTGCGACGCCCTCTTCTCCGCCACCGGACTGGGTGACCTCGGCAGCAACTTCGGCACCTCCGCCCCGGAGTGGGCGGGCGCCTCGGGGGCGAGCCTGCTGGCGGAGACCGCGCGCCGGGTGCGCGCCGCCGGCTGGGAGATCGGCAACGTCGCCGTCCAGGTGATCGGCAATGCGCCCCGGCTCGGACCGCGCCGTGACGAGGCGGTCACCGCGCTGTCCGCCGCTGTCGGCGCACCGGTGAGCGTCTCCGCGACCACCACCGACGGTCTCGGGCTCACCGGGCGCGGCGAGGGCGTGGCGGCGATCGCCACCGCGCTGGTCAGCCGCTGATGGCGGCAGCCGTCGTCATCCTCGCGGCCGGGTCGGGGAGCCGGGTCGGCGCGCAGGTCAACAAGGTCCTGCTGCCGCTGGGCGACGTCCCGGTGCTGGTCTGGTCGGTGCGCGACGCCCTCTCGCTCGACGACGTACGACGTCTCGTGCTGGTCGTGCGACCGGAGGACCGGACCGCCGTGGAACAGGCCGTCGCGCCCCACCTGGGTGATCGCGAGGTGCTCGTGGTGGACGGCGGCGCCACCCGGCACGCGTCGGAGTGGGCCGCGATCCGCGTGCTGGCCGACGACATCGTCTCGGGCGAGGTGGACGTCGTGGTCGTGCACGACGGCGCTCGGCCGCTGGCGGGCCCGACGCTCTGGCGCGAGGTGGTGGCCGCAGCACGCGAGGTCGGCGGCGCCATCCCGGTCGCGCCGGTGACGCACCTGCTCCACGCGGACCTGACCGCCGTGACCGAGGACGTCGGCGGCGTGCAGACGCCGCAGGCCTTCCGCGCCCCCGAGCTGCTCGCGGCCTACCGGGCCGCCGCCGAGGACGGCTTCGAGGCGACCGACACCGCTGGATGCGTGGCCGCCTTCCGCGACGTCGCGGTGGCCGCGGTGGCGAGCAGCGCGCTCAACCTCAAGGTGACGTTCCCCGAGGACGTGGCCCTGGCGGCGGAGCTCAGCCCGCGGCGGTCGTGAGCGCGTCGAGGACCCGGACGTCCTCGGCCGAGGAGACGCGTCGTCCCTCGGGAGGCGCGGCCATCGTCTCGATCGGCTGACCCGCGCCAGCGAGGTCGGCCACCGCCCGGGCCAGGTCGACGTGCGGGCGCACCGGCACCTCGGCCAGCACGCCGGCGGGGATGACGAGGGGTGAGGTGACCGCGAGCAGCGCGTCGCGGTCGAGGGTGGCGCCGACCAGGTGGTCTGCGACGACCTTGACGGTGTCGGTGACCGGGCGCACGCCGATCACCGCGCGGCCCGTCGACCGCGCCCGGTCGAGGCACGCGTGGATGAAGGCGGGCGGCGTCATCGGGCAGAGGGAGTCGTGCAGGACCAGGTCCTCGCCGGTGGCGACGACGTCCTCCCACGCCACCGTGGCGTCGACCAGCTGGACGCCTGCCTCGCCCAGGGCCCAGGCGGCACACGCCACCAGCGCCTCGCCGTGGATCAGCGTGAACGGCAGCGAGCCCCGCTCCTCGTCCAGAACGAGACCGAGGCCCCCGGGATCGTCGTCCCAGGGGCCTCGGTCGGTGTCGTTGCTGCTCAGGAGGCGAGCACCTCGTCGAGCATGGCCTCGGCCTTGTCCTCGTTGGTCTTCTCCGCCAGGGCCAGCTCGGAGACGAGGATCTGGCGCGCCTTGGCCAGCATCCGCTTCTCGCCGGCCGACAGGCCCCGGTCACGCTCGCGGCGCCACAGGTCGCGGACGACCTCGGAGACCTTCATGACGTCACCCGAGTGCAGCTTCTCCAGGTTGGCCTTGTAGCGGCGCGACCAGTTGGTCGGCTCCTCGACGTGGGCCGCACGGAGCACGTCGAACACGCGGTCGAGGCCCTCCTTGTCGACGACGTCGCGGACGCCGACGAGGTCGAGGTTGCAGGCCGGCACCCGGACGACCAGGTCCTGCTGGGCGACGATCCGGAGAACGAGGTACTGCCGGTCCTCTCCCTTGATCGTCCGCATCTCGATGTCCTCGATGACTGCGGCCCCGTGATTGGGATAGACGACCGTTTCGCCAACGGTGAAAGTCATATGTTCAGTTCCCCTTCCTAGGGTGTCCATTCTAACACGGGTTCGAATGGGCTCCCGACGCGTTTGCGCAGGTCAGAGGCCACATCCGGGCTTGACAGATCGCTGGTTCCTGTGGTGCGCCCCGGGTCCTGGGACGCCCCGTGGGACATACTGCGGCCCATGCCGACGCCTGCTGCGCTGCTCCTGTTCCGTGCCGCGCACCCGCGCCAGGCGATCGCCACCGCGGCTGCGGTGGCGACCGCGGCGGCGGTCGCCGGACGCCCTCTCCGTGAGGTCGGCCTGGTCGCTGCGACCGTGCTCGTCGGCCAGTCCGTGCTCGGGTGGGCCGACGACCTCGCCGATCGTGGCCGCGACCAGCGGCACCGGCCCGACAAGCCGCTGAGCACCGGGCGGCTGGACCCCGGGACGGTGTGGTTCGCCCTGACCTGCGCGGTCCTGCTGGTGGTGCCCCTCGCGGTGGCCAACGGCCGCAGTGCGGGACTGGCGTACCTGTCGCTGCTGGTCGTGGCGGCCGTGGGTGACTGGATCCTCCACGCCCGCCCTCTGTCGTTCCTGCCGTGGATGGCCTCCTTCGCCTGCTATCCGGCCTTCCTGGCCTACGGCGGCTGGGGCGGGGTCGGTACGTCGACGCCGCCCACCGCGGCGATGACCTGCCTCGCCGCGGCCCTCGGCCTGGGCGTGCACGTGCTGCTCGCGCTGCCCGGGCTGGTGGCCGACAACGAGGAGGGCGAACGCTCCCTCCCGCTCCTGGTCGCGCTGCGCATCGGCACCCCCCGGGCGCTGGTCGCGGCCGGGGTCTTCACCACCCTCGTCGTGGTCGGCATCCTCATCGCAGGGCGGAGCGTCGGGCTGACCTGAACCGACGCTAGGCTGTGGGCCATGCAGCTTCGACCTCTCGCGACCGCAGCGGCGGTCCTCGCGCTCGCCGTGCCGCTGTCCTCGTGCGGCTTCGACTACGCCACCGATCGTGACTACACCCCCGCCGGCGGCGCCAACAACCGCGAGGGCGACGTCGACATCCTCTCCGCAGTGGTCGTGTCCGCGACAGACGGCTCGGGCACGTTCGTGGCCTCGCTGTCCAACAACGACACCGACACCGAGCAGTCGTTCACCGGCGTCTCGGGCGACGAGGGCGCCTCGATCGAGGCCGCCGACTTCGACCCCATCACGATCCCGGCCGGCGGCCTCGTCAACCTCGCCGACCCGGCCGCCGACGTGGTGCTCAACGGCGACTTCGGCGCCGGCGACTTCATCCCCCTGGCGGTCGACTTCGGCAACGGCGAACGGATCACCATGAAGGTCCCCGTCGTCGCCGACGACTCCGGCTACTGGGAAGGCATGGACGCGTCATGACCTACACGCTGGTCCTGCTCCGCCACGGCGAGAGCGACTGGAACGCCAAGAACCTGTTCACCGGATGGGTCGACGTCGCGCTCACCGAGAAGGGTGAGCGCGAGGCGGTCCGCGGGGGCCAGCTGATCCGCGAGTCCGGCGTGCTGCCCGACGTGGTGCACACCTCGCTGCAGCGCCGCGCCATCAACACCGCGGCCCTCGCCCTCGACGCAGCCGACCGCCACTGGATCCCGGTCAAGCGCTCGTGGCGCCTCAACGAGCGCCACTACGGAGCGCTCCAGGGCAAGGACAAGAAGCAGACGCTCGAGCAGTACGGCGAGGAGCAGTTCATGCTCTGGCGCCGCTCCTTCGACACCCCTCCCCCGCCCCTGGACGACTCCGACGAGTACTCCCAGGCCGGCGACCCGCGCTACGCCGACCTCGGCGACGAGCTCCCCCGCACCGAGTGCCTCAAGGACGTCATCGCGCGCTTCCTGCCCTACTGGGAGGGCGAGATCGTGCCCGACCTCCGGGCCGGGAAGACCGTGCTGGTCGCCGCCCACGGCAACAGCCTGCGCGCGCTCGTCAAGCACCTCGACGGCATCTCCGACGAGGACATCGCCGCGCTCAACATCCCCACCGGGATGCCGCTGGTCTACCGCCTCGACGACTCGTTGCAGCCCACCGTCGCCGGTGGCCAGTACCTCGACCCCGAGGCCGCCGCCGCGGCCGCGGCGGCCGTGGCCAACCAGGGTCGATGACCAGCGCTGACCGACGGAGTCGGTCAGCGCGTGGGGTCATCGAGATTGAGCAAGCCCCGCGGCTGAGGGACGAAGCCGCGACGGGCGCGACGAAATCCGGCCGGGATGCCGAGGGCGATCTCAGTCGCGGGCCGGCACCTCGCCGGTGACCACGAAGACGACGCGGTTGGCGACCGACACCGCGTGGTCGGCGATGCGCTCGTAGTAGCGGCCCAGCAGGGCCACGTCGACCGCGGCCTCCACGCCGTGCTGCCAGTCGGTGGACAGCAGCTCGGTGAAGCTGCGGCGGCGCAGCTGGTCCATCACCTCGTCGTCGCGGCCGAGCTCGATGGCGGCCTCGACGTCGCGGTCCACGATGATGCTGCGCACGCGACGCACCATGTCCTCGGCCGTGAAGGCCATCTGCTCCATCGTCGGGCGAAGCTCGTCGGGCACCGCCACCGACGGCACCCGGAGGCGCGCGATCTTGGCGACGTGGACCGACAGGTCGCCCATCCGCTCGAGCTCACTGACCATCCGGAGCGCGGACACGATCATCCGCAGGTCGCCGGCGACCGGCTGCTGCAGCGACAGCAGGGCGAACGACGTGTCGTCGACCCGCTCCCGGGCGGCGTCGATCGCCGCGTCGTCACTGATGACCTGGTCGGCGGTGTGCACGTCGCCGGTCATCAGTGCCTTGGTGGCCTCTCGTACGGCGACCTCGACCTGCCCGCAGATCTCGGAGAGGTCGGCGAAGATGCCGTCGAGCTGGTCATGGAAAGCCTCACGCATGCCGGCACTGTAGGCACCCGAAGCGAACAGATGTGCGTGCCCGGTGAACGGCGCATGAACACTCGGAGCTCGGCGTCCATCCGGCCTGGACGCAGGGCCCCGATGCGTACGATGTGAGCGTGGATCCGACGATGCAGGCCGGGTTGGCCGCGATCATCGGGGCCATCGTGGCAGGTGGAGCAGTGCTCGCGTGGCACATCAGCGACCGCCAGCGACACACCATGCCGACGGTGGAGGAGCCGGTCGTGCAGGAGGGTGTCGCCGCCGTGCTCAGCATCCTGCGCTCCAGTGCGGTCGTCGTCGACGAGTCCGACCACGTGCTCAAGGCCTCCGCGCCGGCGTACGCCTTCGGGCTGGTGCGCGGCAACACGCTGGTCGTGGCGGAGCTGCTCGACATGATCGCCCAGGTCCGCCGCGACGGGCAGATCCGCGAGAGCGAGCTCGACCTGCCGGCCACCGACGGTGGCACCGCCCGCACCCTGACCGCGCGCGTCGCGCCGCTCGGCGCCCGGCTCGTGCTGGCCCTCGTCGAGGACCGCACGCGCGAGCGGCGGGTCGAGGCCGTGCGTCGCGACTTCGTGGCCAACGTCAGCCACGAGCTGAAGACGCCGGTGGGCGCGATCCGGCTCCTCGCTGAGGCCGTCACGGACGCCTCCGACGACCCCGAGGCCGTCCAGCGCTTCGCGACCCGGATGCTCACCGAGAGCGACCGGCTCTCCCGCCTCGTGCAGCAGATCATCGAGCTGTCCCGCCTCCAGGGACACGACCCGTTGGAGACGCCGGTCATGGTCGACCTCGATGCCGCGGTGGCGACCGCCGTCGACACCAGCGCCATGGAGGCGGCCGCCAAGGACATCACCGTGGAGTCACGCGGCGAGCACGGTCTCGAGGTCTTCGGGTCGCAGGAGCAGATCGGCGCCGCGATCAGCAACCTGGTCGCCAACGCCGTGACGTACTCCAGCCAGGGATCCCGGGTCGTCGTGACGACCCGCTCCGAGGGCGAGCAGGTGCAGATCTCGGTGGTCGACCAGGGCATCGGCATCCCCGCCGAGGACATCGACCGGATCTTCGAGCGCTTCTACCGCGTCGACCCGGCCCGGCACCGCTCCACCGGCGGCACGGGACTGGGGCTGGCGATCGTCAAGCACGTGGCCGCCACCCACGGGGGCGACATCTCCGTGTGGTCGGTCCAGGGCCAGGGCTCGACCTTCACCCTCACCCTCCCTCGCAACTCCCAGCCCGGCTCGGGCCGCACGACCACGCCCGTCGAGGTCGTCGTGCCGCCGACGGACCGGTCGCCGGGCACCGGCTCCACCACCCGCAGAGACCAGCAGGAGATCAACAGATGACCCGCGTACTCGTCGTCGAGGACGAAGAGAGCTACAGCGACGCACTCGCCTACATGCTCCGCAAGGAGGGCTACGAGGTGGCGATCGCGGCCGACGGCAACACCGCCCTCACCGAGTTCGACCGGTTCGGGCCCGACATCGTGCTCCTCGACCTGATGCTGCCCGGCGTCCCCGGCACCGAGGTCTGCCGCCAGATCCGCCAGTCGTCGTCGACCCCGGTGATCATGGTCAGCGCGAAGGACGACGAGGTCGACAAGGTGGTCGGGCTCGAGCTCGGCGCCGACGACTACGTCACCAAGCCCTACTCCCCCCGCGAGCTGGTCGCCCGGATCCGTGCGGTGCTGCGCCGCGGCCAGGAGCCCGACCTGATGCCCGACACGCTCGAGGCCGGCCCGGTCCGGATGGACGTCGAGCGCCACGTCGTGACCGTCGACGGCAGCGAGCAGCGCCTGCCGCTCAAGGAGTTCGAGCTGCTCGAGATGTTCCTGCGCAACCCCGGCCGGGTCCTGACCCGCGGTCAGCTGATCGACCGGGTGTGGGGATCCGACTACGTCGGCGACACCAAGACCCTCGACGTCCACGTGAAGCGGCTGCGGGCCAAGCTCGAGCCGGACCCGAGCGAGCCGAAGTACCTCGTGACGGTCCGCGGGCTGGGCTACAAGCTGGACCTCTGAGGCGGTCGGGGCACCCGGTCAGGCCGATCGCGGCATCGCCCGCGGGCACTGCTGGGCGTGGCTGCGCGCGTCGTAGCGCACGTGGCAGCTGCCGCAGTAGACCTCCAGGACCTCGATCCTGGTCCCGGCGGGCAGCACGTGCCGCCCGGTGCGGGCCGCATGCTCGGCGCGACGGGTCTGCCCGACACCCATGCCGACCAACGCGGCCCCGACCCACTCATGTCCCGACATGTGCCCAGCTCCCCACTGACGACTCTATTTACACGGTAAATGGTGTTATTAATTCTGGCATCGCGCAATAGTCATTTCGGCCCATCCCGCGCGGCGGGATCTCGGCGTACGACGTCCGAAATGCGCTGGCGGCCCGTCATGACCGTCCCTAGCCTTGGGTCGTGACAACGCAGACCACCGCCACCCCGTCCGGCACGACCGCGGCGCCCGCGCCCTGGCTTCCGGTTGCGGCCGGCGCGATCACCCTGGTGATGTGGGCCTCGGCGTTCGTCGTCATCCGCCACGTCGCCCACGAGGTGAGCCCCGGCGCGATCGGTGCGGGCCGCCTGCTCGTCGCCGCACTGGTGGTGCTCCCGCTGGTGCTGCGGCGCGGGTGGGTGCGCCCCGACCGCCGCGAGTGGGCCCTGCTGGCGCTCGGCGGGGTCGGCTGGTTCGGCGTCTACAACCTCGCGCTCAACGCGGGTGAGCGCCACGTCGATGCCGGCACCGCGGCGATGATCATCCAGATCGGCCCGGTGATCGTGGCGCTGCTCGCGGTGCCGCTCTTCGGTGAGCGGCTCCACGCCTGGCTCGTCGCTGGCATGGTCGTCGGCTTCGCCGGCGTCGCGGTGATCGCGCGGGGCTCCTCGACCGACGCCGACGCCAGCCTGGTCGGCGTGCTGCTGGTGCTGGTGGCCGCTGCGATGTACGCCGTCGGTGTGCTGACCCAGAAGATCCTGCTGCGCCGCATCCCGTCGGTGCAGGTGGTCTTCGTGTCGTTCCTGATGGGCGCGGTGACCTGCCTGCCCTTCGCCGGCGACCTGCCCTCGATCGTCGCCAACGGCGGCTCGGAGCTGTGGTGGATCGTCTACCTCGGCGTGCTGCCGACCGCGGTGGCCTTCACGACGTGGGCCTACGCCCTCACCCACACCGACGCGGGCAAGCTCTCGCTGACGACCTTCCTGGTGCCGGGCATCGCCACGCTGGTGGCATGGCTGACCATCGACGAGGTGCCTCCGTCGCTGACCTTCGTGGGCGGCGCGCTCGCGATCGTCGGCGTGCTGATGACGCGGCGGCGGCCGAAGGTCGCCTAGCGCTCACACTGCCCGGTCGCCGCCGTGCCGGGTCAGCGGGGGACGTACGCCACCCGGTGCAGGGGGAACCCGACGTAGTTGACACCGGCGATCGCGCCCTGCCCGGACCGGAGGAAGACCACCCGCTCCCCGACGGACTCGCCCTCGCCCAGCGTGAACACCAGCGGGTCGTCGGTGGCCGCGAGTCGCGCCGCTGACGGAGCGCCGCTCTCGAGGATGACGAGGGTGCCGTCGCGACCCTCGACCCGGATGCCGAAGCCGTACTCGTCCTCCTCGTAGGCGCCAAGGAGCTCTCGGTGCGCCGCTCGCAGAGGTCGCGGGGGACCTTCCGGGAGGTCGGGCGGCCGGTCCCGATGTGCCTGCAGGACCAGCGACGCCACGTCGTCCACCAGGGACGCGGGTCGAGCCGAGCCGTTGACGAGCGCGACCACGGCGAGACTGTCCTCGGGACGGAACAGCAGCTCTGCACGCCAGCCGAAGAGGGAGCCGGTGTGGCCCACCCACCGGGCGTCGCCGAGCCGCCGCGACATCCAGCCGAACCCGTAGGCCAGGTTCCAGTCCGCGTCCACCAGGACTGCGGATCGCTGCATCTCGCGCAACGAGGGCCCGTCCAGGACCCGGTCACCGTCCCCGCGCTCGTCATCGTCCTTCGTGCGGAACTGCACTGTTGCCCAGCGGGAGAGGTCCGCGACCGTCGACCACAGTCCGCCGTCGGCGAGACAGGTCGCGGAGTCGAACTGCCTGCTCGGGGACAATGCCTCGTCGAACCGGTGCGGGCCGTGGCCGGTCGCCAACCGAGGAGCCTGCATCGGATCGGGGAAGAACGTGGTCGAGCTCAGTCCAGCGACGTCGAGGACGTGCTCTCGGACGTAGGCGTCGTAGGGCTGTCCCGACACTCGACCCACCACGACGCCGAGCAGCCCGTAGGCGACGTTGCTGTAGCGCCACTCCGTCTCCGGCGGCGCCAGCACCCGCACACCGTCCAGCCGCACGAGCAGCTCCCTCTCGGTCCACAGGGCCAGCTGCCACGGGTCGTCGCTGGCTGGCAGGTCGTTCTGGAGCCCGGATGTGTGGGACATCAGCCTCCGGAGGGTCACGTCCTCCACCGGCCCGAACGGGTCCTCGATGGCTCGCGCTTCGGGCACGTGGGCGACGAGGGGGTCGTCGAGCCGAAGCCGCCCGTCGTCGCGCAGCTGCAGGATCGCCGTCGCCGTGAACGACTTGGTGATCGAGGCGATCCGGAACATCGTGTCCGTCTCGATCCGGCGGCCCGAGGCCTGGTCGGCGAAGCCGATCGCGCAGCTCCATGCCAGCTCGCCGGCGTGCACCACCCCCATCGCCATCCCGGGCAGCCTCTGGTCGACGAGGAACCTGGCGACGAGGGTGTCGAGCCGGGACGCGATCGGGTCGACGACGGTGGACACACTGACATCGTGGCACTGTGCGGCCCGTCGAGACATCCACAGAAACAGGCACGTCTGCTCGCGGCCGAAGGGCCCGCCGACGCACCACGTCCGAGCAGGGCTCAGGCCTCGAGCCAGCCCCGGAACGCCTCGAGGTTGCGGGTGGACTCGCCCCGCGAGATCCGCCACTCCCACTCCTTGCGGATGGAGGAGGCGAAGCCGAGCTCGAGGATCGCGTTGAACGACTCGTCGGCGTTGGCGAGCACCGAGCCCAGGATGCGGTCGAGCTCGTCGGGCTCGACGGCGGAGAGCGGCAGCCGCGCCTCGAGGTAGATGTCGCCGGTGCGGTCCACGGCGAAGGAGACGGCGTACATCCTGAGGTTGCGCTCGAGCAGCCAGCGGTACACCCGTGCGTGGTTCTCGTCGGGGTTGCGGCACACGAAGGCGTGGACGCCCAGCGCGTGCGAGCCGACGTCGAGGCGGACGGGGGTCTGCAGCTTCTTCTCCCCCGGCAACGTCAACGAGAACGACGTCTCGCCGATCTCCTCGTGCTCGATCTCGTTGTCGACCAGGTAGGCCCGCAGGACCTCGACCGCGCTCATGCGGTCATCATGAGGCAAGCTCGGCGCGCATCCGGCCACTGGCCCGCACGTAGGCCTCGAGGGTCCGCTCGGCGGTGCGCTCCCACGAGAACTCCTGCGCGTGGGCGACCGCGCCGGCGCCCAGGCGCTCGACGAGCTGCGGGTCGTCGATCAGCCGGCGCAGGCTCGCCGCCCAGTCGCGCGGCTCGTGGGTGTCGACCAGCAGCCCGCTGACCCCGTCCCGGACGACCGTGGTGAGGCCGCCGACGGCAGCGGCGACCACGGGCGTGCCGCTGGCCTGGGCCTCGACGGCGACCAGGCCGAAGGACTCGTTGTACGACGGCACGGCGACCGCCGTGGAGGCCGCGGCCCACACGGCCAGCTCGGCCTGGGTCACGGGAGGGACGAAGCGCACCACGTCGGCGATGTCGAGGTCGGCGGCCAGGTCGGCCAGCGACGTGGGGTGCGCCAGCCCGGACCCCGACGGTCCACCCACGACGGGTACGACGAGGCGCCCGCGCAGCGACGGGTCCTGCTCCAGCAGCACGTCGACCGCGCGCAGCAGCACGTCGGGCGCCTTCAGCGGCTGGATGCGACCGGCGAACATCAGCACGACGGCGTCCTCGGGGAGGCCGAGCTCCCGGCGGGCCTCGGCACGGTCGCGGGGCGTGAAGACGGAGAGGTCGACGCCGGGGTGGATGACCTCGACGGAGTCGGGGCTGGCGCCGTAGAGGTCGACGAGCTGGCGGGCCTCGGCGTCGGTGTTGGCCACCAGCAGGTCGGCGGCCTCGACGACCTGCTCCTCGCCGATCACCCGGGACACCGGTTCCGGGGTGTCGCCCTCGGCGAGCGCCTCGTTCTTGACCTTGGCCATCGTGTGCATCGAGTGCACCAGCGGGACGTTCCAGCGGTCGCGGGCCAGCGCCCCGACCTGCCCGGAGAGCCAGTAGTGCGAGTGCACGGCGTCGTAGTGGCCGAGCGGCTGGATCGCCTCGGCGCGCAGCACCTCACGGGCGAAGGTGCACAGCTGGCCGGGCAGCTCGCCCTTGGTCAGGCCCTCGAACGGGCCGGCCGCGATGTGGCGCACCAGCACCCCGTCGGCCGCCTCGACGACCTGGGGCAGCCGGGAGGACGTGGCGCGGGTGAAGACGTCGACCGCGATGCCCTGCGCAGCCAGGCGCTTGGAGAGCTCGATGACGTAGACGTTCATGCCCCCGGCGTCGCCCGTGCCGGGCTGGTCCAGGGGTGAGGTGTGCAGGCTGATCATGGCCACCCGCTCGCCCACGCTGTCTCCTTCGGTTCGCTCGACGGCCGCCCAGCACTGGGCACCTCAGGCACAACGGTGCGGGTGGCCCGGGGATTCCCCGAGCCGGTGTGACGTGGGTCAGCGGGCGTGGGCGCCGGCCGCGGGACGACCCGGGGAGCGGCCGCGGTGACGCAGCAGGCTGAGGCCGCCGATGAGGGCGGCGACGATGCCCCAGAACCCGTCGTACCAGACCGATCCGACCGGTCGGAACGCCTCGATCATCGAGAGCACGAGGAGCGCGGAGGCGACGGCGACGACCACGCGCATGGCGAGGGCGTCGCTCCTGACCAGCGTGGTGCCGAAGACGGCAGCGGCGACGAGCAGCGAGGCGAGGCCGACGAAGTGGAGGGTGCCGGCCAGCGGGTCACTGCCACCGCCGAGGAGGGCGCGGATGATCCACAGCACACCGCCGAGGAGCGCGGCGGACGCAGCAAGCTTTGCGGGGGGCATCGGACGAGTGTGCCACGGGGGCGGGACCCCGCCCACCTCACGGTTCGTCGGTGCCCTGGTGGAACCGGGCCTGCCACTGGCCGCCCGTGCGCACCCACAGCGTGCTGCGCAGCGTGGAGCGATCCGGGGTGGACGTGCGCCACAGCAGCAGGATCGTGTCGGGTCCGAGCCGGTCGGTCGAGACCACCTCGACCTCCAGGGGCTCGATGGGGCCGATGGTGTCCAGCGTGTCCTCGCGCGTCCAGAGCCGGCCGGAGCGGCCGATCTCCTGCCAGTCGGGGTGCAGCAGGGCGGCCACGGCGGCGCGGTCGGATCGGACCTCGTCGCTCAGCAGGGACCGCTCCAGCGCGACGACGTGCTGCTCGTCGGTGGGTGCCGGCTCGTCACCGAGCTCATGGGTCAGGTCGCTGAACAGGTCCGGCTCCGCCTCGACCTGCCCGACGGTCGCCGCCGGGTGCGCGGTGCTGCTGCCGGTGAAGCCGGGCCCGGCGTCGGGCTCGACGCCCCGCTGGTACGCCGTCGCGGCGGCGTTGGCGCGCACGTCGGCCGCCTCGTTGAGCTCGTGGCCGGCGTGGCCCTTGACCCACTCGAAGCGGACCCGGTCGCGTCGCCCGTCCATCGCCGCGTCGATCGCCTTCATCAGCTCGACGTTGAGCACTGGCTTGCCGTCGCTCTTCTTCCAGCCCTTGCGCTTCCAGCCCGGCATCCACTTGGTGACGGAGTCGATGACGTACTTGCTGTCGCAGTAGACGTGCAGGTCCTCGTCGAGGTGCGCCGTCTGCTGGAGCAGGTCGAGGACCGCCATCAGCTCGCCCATGTTGTTGGTGCCGTGCTTCCAGCCGCCCGAGGCCCAGCAGGAGTCGTCGACGTACCACGCCCAGCCGGCCGGACCGGGGTTGCCGAGTGCCGAACCGTCGGCCGCCGCGATGATCACGGGGACATCTTGGCAGGATGGATCCATGACCTCAGACGAGACCCGCCCCCGCACCGCCGTCGTCACGGGCGCGTCGAGCGGCATCGGGGCCGCCACCGCCCGGGCCCTCGCGGCGCAGGGCTTCCGCGTCGTGTGCGCCGCCCGGCGCACCGACCGGATCGAGGACCTCGCCGCCGAGATCGGCGGCGAGGCGATCACCTGCGACATCACCGACGACGCCTCGGTGGAGGCGCTGGCCGCCGCAGTCCCGGTGTGCCACGTGCTCGTCAACAACGCCGGCGGGGCCGTCGGCACCGACCGCGTGGACGGTGCCGACGTCGACGCGTGGCGCTGGATGTACGACGTCAACGTGCTCGGGCTGGTGCGCGTCACCAAGGCGCTGCTGCCCGCGCTGCGGGCCAGCGGCGACGGCGTGATCGTCAACGTCGGGTCCACGGCCGGCCGCTGGGCCTACGAGGGTGGCGGCGGCTACACCGCGGCGAAGCACGGCGTGAAGGTGGTCACCGAGACCCTGCGCCTCGAGCTCAACGGAGAGCCGATCCGCATCACCGAGGTCGCGCCCGGCATGGTGCGCACCGACGAGTTCTCGCTGGTGCGCTTCGGGGGCGACCAGGAGCTGGCCGACGCGGTGTACGCCGGCGTGGACCAGCCGCTGGTCGCCGAGGACGTCGCCGACGCGATCGCGTGGGTCGCCACGCGCCCCTCGCACGTCGACATCGACGAGCTGGTGATCAAGCCGCGCGCCCAGGCGGCGGTCCACAAGGTCCACCGCCGCTGACCCCCTCTCCGTGCGCAGCAGGCGAGACGGAGGCGGCCACGTGCCCGGACGTGGGAGACTGCCGCGCGTGAAGACGATCGGACTCGTGGGCGGGATGAGCTGGGAGAGCAGCGCGGTCTACTACCGCGACCTCAACCTCGGGATGCGGGAGCGCCTCGGCGGCCTCTCCTCGCCCAAGCTGGCCCTCACCACGGTCGACTTCGCGGAGGTGACCCACCTCGAGGACGACGAGCGCTGGGACCAGGTCGGCGTGCTCCTGGCCGACGCCGCGCGTGCCGTCGAGCGGGCCGGCGCCGACTTCCTGCTGCTGTGCACCACCACGTTCCACAAGGTCGCCGACCAGGTCGAGGAGGCCGTGGACATCCCGGTCCTGCACCTGGCCGACGTCGTGGCCGCCGCGGTCAAGGCCGCCGGCGTGGAGACGGTCGGCCTGGTCGGCACCAAGGTCGCGATGTCGGAGTCCTTCTTCGTCGACCGGCTGTCCGACCACGGTCTGTCCGTGATCGTGCCCGACGAGCGGCACCACGACTTCCTCAACGACGCGATCTACGAGGAGCTGGTCCACGGCGTCGTCCTGCCCCGGACCCGTGCCCGGGTCGTGTCGATCATCGAGGAGCTCTGGGACGCCGGCGCCGGGGGCGTGCTCCTCGGCTGCACCGAGCTCGAGCTGCTCGTCAAGCAAGCCGACGTCGAGCTGCCGGTCTTCCCGTGCACGACCCTGCACGTCCAGGCCGCCCTCGACGCGGCCCTCGCCTAGAGCGGGAGACCACGAGCGGTCGCCAGCCAGCGCAGCGCCGTCCACGCCGGTGAGCGCAGGTCGGTGGCGCCGGCCTCCGGTGGCAGCGGCACGGCCAGCACGCGCGACCGGGCTCCCTCGGTGCTCACCAGCAGGTCGCGTCCCGAGACTGCCACGCCCTCGCCCTGGTCCTGCGGAGGGAGGTCCCACGAGGA
Organism: Nocardioides sp. Root122; assembly: GCF_001425025.1. Classification (GTDB taxonomy): domain Bacteria; phylum Actinomycetota; class Actinomycetes; order Propionibacteriales; family Nocardioidaceae; genus Nocardioides. The sequence goes on along the minus strand of NZ_LMDE01000009.1, from coordinate 362,870 downwards.
GACCCCCTGCCACGAGGGGAACGACGCGAGGTGGGCGCGGGAGTAGGTGCGCATCACCACGCCGCCACCGCCGGGCAGGAACGTCGCGTCGGTGACGATGCCCGGGGCGTCGCCAACCTCCTCCAGCAGGTTCGGCCGGTCCGCGCTCAGCCTCGCCGGAGCGGCGTACACCGTGCCGCCGAAGACGCCCTTGGTGATGACGTAGAGCCGCCCGGTGACGGGATGGCTCACGAGCGCCTCGGCGTCCCGAGGTCCGTCGGGGTAGACGAGCTCGAAGGCCTGCGGGCTCGCGACCCGGTCGCCCCGGCCGACCGGCACGCGGAGCAGCTGGACGGAGTCGCGCTCGTGCCGGTTGTCACCCGTGTCGGCGACCCACACCTGCCCGTCGCCCGTGGGGGCGAGGGCCTCGACGTCCACCGGGTCGTCGGCCCACGACGTCACCCCGACGGTCGCGCCCGTGGCGGGATCGACGGCGAACACGCGCCCGGAGTCGCCCGAGTCGTTGCTGGTGACGACCAGTCCCGCCGAGACCGCCAGACCGCTGGACTCGACGATCTCCGGATCGGTGAACCGGAAGGCGGGGTGGCTGCCCACGGCCGTGTCACCGGCCGCGGCGCCCAGCAGGAACGGCGCTGCGACGACGACGCCGACGGCGAGCCGCCTCACAGCAGCTCGCCCAGCCGGGGGTGCACGCCCCACGTGCCGAGCAGCTCGTCGTACTCGCGCGCCGCGCCCCGGGCCGCGTCGGTGCTGCCCGGCGTGCGCACCGCCCGCAGCAGGGTGTTGCGCGGGGTGTGGGCACTCTCGACGAACTCCACCACGTCCACGCGGTAGCCCTCTCGGCGCAGCAGGGTGGCCCGCAGCGCGTCGGTGAGCGTGTCGGCGAAGCGCTCGCGCAGGATCCCGTCCCGAACCAGCATGGCGTAGGGCGCCGGCGGCTCCGCGGCCCGCAGCTGGGCGGCGATGTCGTGGTGGCAGCAGGGCGCGGCGAGGACGAGTGCGGCGTCCCACCCCAGAGCCCGCGCCAGGGCGTCGTCGGTCGCGGTGTCGCAGGCGTGCAGGGCGAGCACGACGTCGGGCTGCAGGTCGAGCGTCGCGTCGGCGATCGAGCCGACCACGAAGTCCGCGTCGATGCCCAGACCCGCGGCGACGGCCGAGTTGTGGTCGGCCGACTGCTGCTTGACGTCGACGCCGGTCATCCGCACCGGCATCCGGTCGCTGAGGTGGGCGTGCGCCGCGAAGGTGAGGTAGGCGTTGCCGCACCCGAGGTCGACGACCCGGAGCGGGTCATCGGGGGTGGGCGTGCGCACGTGGCCCTGCGCGATGGCCTCGGTCAGGCTGGCGTCGAGCAGGCGGACGAACTCCTCGACCTGCCGGTACTTCGCCTGCCGGCTGGGCTTGACCCGCCCTTGGGCGTCGCTGATGCCGAGCGCCTTCAGCACCGGGTGGTCCTCGGCCAGCAGCCGGTCCTTGGGCCGGTCGTGCTCGCGCGTGAGGTCGGCCTCCCCGGACCGGGCCGACGCGTGCAGCATCGGCACGCCCTTCTTCGTCACCCGCACCTGGAGCGTCTCGGTGGAGGTGTCGAGGTGCCAGTTGGCGAACGGCTGGCCGAGCAGCGCGTCGACCGCGGCCTCCGCCGCCTCACCGACCGGGTGGTTGGCCGTGTGCGCCTGCGTGGCGTCGTACGTCGTCACCTGCAGGTGGCGGCCCGCCTTGAGGTCGACGACGCGGACCTCCGCGCGCCGCACCTCGCGACCGTCGACCTCCGGCGCAGGCCGCCCCTTGCGCCGGCCGCTGGCCAGGGCGCGCACGAGGTGGTCGGCGTCGAGGACCGCGGCCCGCAGCCGCGCCCACTCCCCGGTCGCGGCGGCGTCCGCGCTCACAGGACCGCGGCGAGGACGACGATGAGGATCAGTGCCCCCAGCGCCACCGGGATCACGAGTCGGCGGTGGCGAGGATTCATGCGGTCATTTTGTCACGACGGCCCTCGGACACCCTCTTCCACGCGGCGGCCGGGACCTCCCTCACCAGTGCTCGAGCGAGGCGCGGAAGACCGTCGCGAGGTCGTCGGCCGTGACCTCGATGGGCGCGGTGGCCAGCAGCCGCTGCTGCTTCAGCGCGCCCTCGACCAGGTCGTCGACGTCGGCGGAGCCGTAGCCCAGCTCCGCGAGGCCGCTGGGGAGGCCGACGTCGCGCATCAGGCCCCGGAGCACCTCGGGGAGAGGGCGCCCCTCGCCGCCGAGCAGCTCAGCCGCGCGACGGTGGCGCTCGGGCGAGGCGGAGAAGGTGAGGTCGAACGCGGCGGGCGCGGTCATCACCACCGCCATGCCGTGCGGCACGATCGGCTCGTCGGCGGGATAGCCCTCGGGGCGGTAGTCGCGCACCCGGCCCGCGATGGGGTAGGCGCAGGCGTGCGGCACGTGGACGCCCGCATTGCCGAAGCCGAGGCCGGCGAACGTCGCGGCCAGGGCCATCTGCTCGCGGGCCTCGCGGTCGAAGCCGTCCTGCACGGCGCAGCGGAAGGAGCCCGCCAGGAGCGAGAGCGACTTCTCGGCCCACATGTCGGCGATGGGGTTGGCGCCGCAGTAGGGCACCCGCTGCTCGGGCTGCTTCGCGGCGAAGTCGCCGAACCAGCGTGCGGTCCAGCTCTCCAGCGCGTGGCAGAGGATGTCCATCCCGCACGACGCGGTGACCATCGCGGGCTGGGTCATCGTGAGGTCGGGGTCGACGACGGCCAGGGTCGGGCGCAGCCGCGCGTGGGAGATGCCTGTCTTCACCTTGAGCGCGAGCACGTCGAGCACGCAGATCGTGGTGGACTCCGCCCCCGTGCCGGTCGTGGTCGGCACCGCGACGAGCGGCAGCAGTGGCTGCTCGGGTGCCCGGCCGCCACCGACGGGAGCGTTGACGTAGTCCATCAGCTCGCCGTCGTTGGTCAGCAGCAGGTTGACGGCCTTGGCCGTGTCCATGGCCGAGCCGCCGCCCACGGCCACGATCGCGTCGAACGGCCCGGCGTCACGCGCGTGGGCGATCGCCTCCTCCAGGGACGCGTCCGTCGGCTCGACGCGCGCCCCGGCGTAGACCGTGACGTCCAGCCCGTGCGAGCCCATCGCCCCGGCGACGCGGTCTGGGTGCCCGGTCGCGGCGACACCCGGGTCGGTGACGAGCAGGACGCGACGTGCCTCGCCGCCCGGGGTCGCGCGGCAGAGCTGCTGGACGTCCCAGCCGATCTCCCCGCTGGCACCCCGGCCGAACTTCAGGCCGGGCGCGGCGTAGGTGAAGACGCTCTCAGTCACCGGGGTCTCCGTTCTCGCTGGTCGCGTGGTCGCGGGGGTCGGGCGCCGTGTCGAGCCCGAGGGCGTGGCGGACCAGGTCGAGCACCGGCACTGTCCCGTCCGCCACGTCGGCCAGGTCGACCCAGGCGACGGCGTCGGTGGTGCCGTCCTCCTCGACGACGCGCGGCTCGCCGTCGGCGACGGTCGCGCGGTAGAGCAGGTGCACGCCGTGGAAGTCCTCGATGCGGCCGGACGGGGCGGTGCCGGAGAAGTGGGTGTCGTGGACGTCGAGCAGCTCACCGACCTCGCACGCGAGACCGCACTCCTCCTCGACCTCCCGCGCGAGCGCGACGGCGGGGCGCTCGCCGTGGTCGATGCCACCGCCCGGCAGCGTCCAGCGGCCCGGGTGCGCTGCCCGCGGTGACAGCCGGGTGAGCAGCACCTGTCCCCCACGCTCGGCCAGCGCGTACGCCGCCACCCGCTGCAGGCGGAAGGGCTGGTGGTCCACCAGCGCCTCGCCCACCAGCGCGGAGACCGGCACCGCACCGGAGGCGACGTCGGCGAGCGGCTTCCAGGCCGCCTCCATCGTGGACCCGTCGACCTCGAGGACCTGCGGCTCGGGCGCCTCGGGCGCCACCCAGCCGTCGTAGACGATGCGGATCGCGTGGGCGTCGACGAGCTGCCCGTCGCGCGGGGCACGGGGCATGTGGGCGCTGTAGACGCGGGCCCGGTCGCCGATGGTCGCCGCGAGCCCGGTCTCCTCGTGCACCTCGCGGATCAGGGCGTCCCGCGGGTCCTCACCGTGGTCGACGCCGCCACCCGGCAGGGTCCAGAGCTCGGTGCGCGAGACCCGCGGCGCGAGCCGGCTCAGGAGGACCTCGACGAGGCCCCCGCGCTCGCGGAGGATCACGGCGTAGGCCCCCACACGTTGGCGTCTCGGCAGGGATCCCATGCCTCCAACCTAGTGAAGTACGGTGAGCGCCGTGTCCCCCGCGTCTCGAGATCCCTGGCTCGACAACGTCAAGATGGTGCTGGTCACCCTCGTCGTGGTGGGACACGCGATCGGGCTGGTGGAGGCGACCCAGGGCAGCCACTGGGTCTACGACTTCATCTACATGTGGCACATCCCGGCCTTCGTGTTCGTGAGCGGCTACCTCTCGAAGTCCTTCGAGTGGGACCGGCGCCGGATGAAGAGCCTGGTCTACACCCTCGCGATCCCCTACCTGCTCTTCGAGCCGGCCCTGTTCTACTACCGCAAGCTCGTCGTCGGCGAGGGCGTCGAGTACCCGCTGTGGATCGAGCCGCACTGGACGATGTGGTACCTCATCGTGCTGCTGATGTGGCGCCTGGTGACGCCGATCCTCAAGCGGCACTGGTTGTTCCTGCCGCTGTCGGTGGTCGTCAGCCTGGCCGGCGGCCTGTGGGACACCGAAGCCCTGATGATCCCGCGGTTCCTGGGCCTGCTGCCGTTCTTCGTGCTCGGCCTGCACCTCAAGCCCCGCCACCTCAAGCACCTCGACGACGTCTGGGTGCGCCTGGCAGCCGTGCCGACGCTGGTGGGCATCGGCGTCATGGCGCTCTACACCGACGCGTGGGCCGAGACGGCGCTCCTGTGGTACGACACCGGCTACAACAGCCTCCCGATCGACAACGAGATCATCTGGCAGACCCGGCTCACCGTGATGATGGTCGGGCTGCTCGGGGCCTTCGCCGCGATGTCGCTGGTGCCGCGCCGCTCGCTGGGGTGGTTCACCACGATGGGCACCGCGACGATGGTCGTCTACCTGTTCCACGGGTTCGTCATCAAGACCGCGATGCTGCTCGGCTGGCCGGACTTCACCGCGGCCCACCCGACCCTGGGCCTGGTCCTGACGGTCCTGGGGGCCATCGGGCTGGCGATGCTGCTGGCGAGCCCTCCCGTGCGCAGGGCGCTGGAGCCCCTCACCAACCCGCTGGGCTGGATCGAGAAGCGTCGGAAGGCGAGCACGGCCCCCACGTCGGCGTGATCGCCGACCTCGGCACGTCGTCGAGGTGGGCCGCCTGCGCCCGGGTCGGCGCGTGGCCGCCGAGGTGCGCGGGGTGCCACGGCGCGTGCTCACCCGGGCGCGGCCGGTGGTGCTCCAGCCGCTGCAGCGTCTCGAGCTGATCGGTGAGGACCGCACCGAGGTGGCGGGTCCACTCGGTGAGGTCGTCGCCGGCGTCGACCGTCAGCGGCGCGCCGAAGGACACGTCGGCCCGCCGCCCGCGTCGCAGGCTCGGTCGCGGCCCCTTGCCCCGCGCGTCGGGCAGGCCCACCGAGTACACCCGCTGGGGACCCCACACCGCCACCGGCACGACCGGCGCCCCGGTCTCGCGGGCCAGGCTGGCGACCCCGCGCATCAACGAGCGCACGGTGTAGGAGTAGGAGATCCCGGCCTCGGGGAAGGCGCAGACCGCCTCGCCCTCGCGCAGCAGCCCGCGCGCCAGGACGTACGCCCCGGCGGGGGCCTGCCGGTCGACCGGGACGTGGCGCATGGCGGTCATCGGGCGTGACAGGCCGGGCACCTGCCACACGTCGTGCCGGGTCATGAAGCGGACGTAGCGACCCGACGGACGAGCGGCCTCCTGCACGAAGACGAAGTCGGGGTACGACACGTGGGTCGCCGCCAGCAGCACCGGGCCGCTGGTCGGCACGTGCTCGACGCCGTGGCCGGTGAGCCGGAGGTCGAGGACGCGGAGCGCGGCGCGACCGAGGCCCAACGCGACGCGGTAGGTGCGCTCGGGCCCGCTCACGCGAAGGGCGGGCGGGCGTCCCGGGCCATCGAGCGACGACCGGCCCAGCGCCACACGCGGGCGGCGCGGTCGCGGTCGGCGTCGTCGACCAGGTTGCCCATCCACCGCAGGGCCAGCGTCATCAGCCAGTCCGAGCGCATGCCGGCCGGACCGAGGGCGGCGACGACCCGGGGCTGCGTGGCGATGCCGGCGAGCCGGCGCGCGATCGAGAACGCCTCGCCGTAGTGCTCCACCAGCGTGCTGCGCCACGCCTCGCCGAGGCCGGTGCCGCTCGCGATGTGCTCGGCGACCAGCCGGCCGGTCTCCAGCCCGTAGTCGATGCCTTCGCCGTTGAGCGGGTTGACGCACGCGGCGGCGTCGCCGATCAGCGCCCAGTTGGGCCCGGCGACGTTGCTGACGGCACCGCCCATCGGCAGGAGGGCCGAGGTCGGCATCCGCAGCTCGCCGGAGATCCCGAAGTCCGGGCCGATGGTGTCGGCATAGGTCTGCATCAGCGGCTTGATGGCGACCTCGGTGGGCCGCTTGCTGGTCGCCAGCGTGCCGGCACCGAGGTTCACCGAGCCGTTGCCGAGCGGGAAGATCCAGCCGTAGCCGGGGACCAGCTCGCCCTGCTCGTCGCGCAGCTCGAGGTGGGAGCTGATCCACGGGTCGTCGCTCATCTCCGAGTCGACGTAGGAGCGACCCGCCACGGCGTAGACGGTGTCGCGGTGCCACTCGCGACCCAGCAGCTTGCCCAGCGGCGAGCGGACCCCGTCGGCGACCACGAGCCACCGGCAGGCGATCTCATAGGTGCCGTCGGCGTCCTTGAGCGCGACCGCAGCGACCCGCTCCCCCTCCCGGCGTACGCCGACCGCGCGGGCGCCGTCGATCGCGAGGGCGCCGCTCTTGATGGCCACCGTGCGCAGGTGGTCGTCGAGCTCGGTGCGAGCCACGGCGGAGCCCCAGTCGGGCAGGGAGCCACCGGGCCACGGCAGGAGGAGGGTCTGGCCGAAGCCGTGGGCGCGCAGGCCCTCGTTGACGGTGTGGGCCCGCAGCCAGTCCTCGAGGCCGAGCTTCTTCATCTCGCCGATTGCCCGGGGCGTCAGCCCGTCGCCGCAGGTCTTGTCGCGGGGGAAGGTCGCGGCGTCAGCGAGCACGACGTCGAGGCCGGCCCGCGCCGCCCAGGCCGCTGCGGCGGAGCCGGCCGGGCCGGCCCCGACGACGAGCACGTCGGTCGAGGTCGGGCGCGAGGAGGGGGTCGTCACGGGCAGATTCTCTCAGACCCCCTCCCCTTCTCAGAACTCCAGGTGCTCCAGGTAGAGGTGCCCCACCGCCGCCGTCAGCAGGGGCGCCGCAGCGTTGTCCGGGGTGTCGTTCTCGACGATGTACTCCTCGACCTGGTGGTTGTCGAAGAGCTCGGCGAAGTCGATGACGCCGACACCGAGGTCGCACATGTCTGCCTCCGCCGGGGCCGTGCCCATGCTGGTGCGGTCCTTGACGTGGTACTGGCGCACCTTCAGCGGGGCCTCGTTCACCACGTCCTTGGCGAACTGGAGCGCCGACTCGGCCGTCGTGTGCCCGGTGTTCACGCCTGCGGTGAACGCCCAGTAGAGGTCGACCTCGAGGTGCACGAGCCGGCGGTCGAGGCGCTCCATGAAGACCTCCCACGGGGTGAGGCCGCCGCCGAGGTCGATCGTGAACTCGTGCGCGTGGTTGTGGTAGCCGTACTTCAGCCCGTAGCGCTTCGCGATCGCCGCCTCGGCGTTCATCTGGTCGGCCCACCGCTGCCAGTCGGCGAGGCTGGCGGAGTTGAGGTAGGGGACGTTGACGTACTCCTGGCCGAGCGTCACCGCGTTCTGGAACTTGGTGTGCGCCGCCCCGGTGTCGACGCTGATCCCGTCGTGGCTGGAGGACGCGCGGACGCCGAGCCCGTCGAGCGTGGCGCGCATGCTCGCCGCGGTCTGGCCGTAGAGGCCGGCCAGCTCGACCCGCTCGTAGCCGTAGCGGGCGACCGCCTCCAGCATGGCCTCGTAGCCGATGGCTGCCGGAGCGGTCGGACTCGGCGCCTGCGCCGCTGAGCGCAGGGTGTAGAGCTGGATGCTGAGCCGGTCGTGCGGCACCTGCCGGGTCCGCCCGTGCCCGTGGCCGTGCCCGCCGTGCGCCTTGTCGCCGTGCGCCGACGCGGGGGCTGCACCCAGCGCACCGAGGGCGGTGGCGCCGGCAGCGACACCCGCCGCTCCGCGCAGCAGTCCGCGCCTGCTGGCGCCCAACTGGTCGAGCGAGCGCTCGAGCGCCGCCTCGCCGTCATGTCCGAAGCACATCCGAGAACACCTCTCCGTCGGGCGCGGGCGCGTGATCGCCCTCACATCGGTTCGAAGTTAGAGGCACTTTTGACTGTTCGTCAATCAAAAGTTGCGCGCGTCTCGACATGGGGACGCGACGCGCGGCGCTCAGCCTCGGTACGCCCGGTGCGAGAGCAGGTGCACCGACGGGTTGCGGCACCCGGTCGTGCGGTGGGCGACGAGCTCGGAGCGAGTGGAGTCCGGCGCGAAGACCCGGAAGCCGTCGACCGGTGCCGGCCGGCACCGGGCGCGCGGGTAGTTCGCGGCCGCGGTCTCCGACACTGCGCTCACGGCACGGTCCCCGGGCTCGAGCACCACGCGGCGCCCCGGGGCACCGTCACGGTCGGCCGCGGCACCGACCTGGGTGCCGTCGCCACCGCCGACGTAGGACAGGCCGCCCCACCCCTGCACGACGCACGTGCGGTCGCTGGTGTTGCGCAGCCTGCTCACGCCGAACCGGTGCCCCGCGCCCGCGTCGCGCGCTCGGAAGCTGGCGTGCAGGTCGGCGGCGCCGCACTCGGCGACGCTGGACGTCTCGCTGCTGCTCGCGGCGATGCTGCTCGCGGCGGTGCCCGCGTCGGGGCCGGCCGGGGCGGCCTGGACGCCGTGCTCGTGGAAGGAGGCGACCAGCAGCACGCCGCACAACGCCACCAGGGACCAGAAGGTGCGGTGCCACATCGATCGGACCATGACGCCAGTGTGCGTCTCGTCCTGAAATGCGCCGGACCCCGGCCTCCTCGTGGGAGACCGGGGTCGGCGTTGCTACGTACGCGGATGGGTTTCGAGACGCTCAGTTCTGGTAGGAACCAAAGTCGAAGTCGTCCAGCGCGACGGCCTGCGACGACGGACCGAAGTCGTAGTCGTAGGCGTCGTAGCCGGTCACCGAGTAGGCAGCGGCACGCGCCTCCTCGGTGGGCTCCACGCGGATGTTGCGGTAGCGCTCCAGGCCGGTGCCGGCCGGGATGAGCTTTCCGATGATCACGTTCTCCTTCAGGCCACGGAGGCTGTCGGAGCGGCCGTTGATCGCGGCGTCGGTGAGCACCCGGGTGGTCTCCTGGAAGGAGGCCGCCGAGAGCCACGACTCGGTCGCGAGCGAGGCCTTGGTGATGCCCATGAGGACCGGGCGACCCGAGGCCGGCTTGCCGCCCTCGGAGACCACGCGACGGTTCTCCTCCTCGAACCGCACCCGGTCGACCAGGTCGGACGGGAGCAGGTTGGTGTCACCGGACTCGATGACCGTCACCCGGCGCAGCATCTGCCGGATGATGATCTCGATGTGCTTGTCGTGGATCGACACGCCCTGGGACCGGTAGACCTCCTGGACCTCGTCCACGAGGTGCTCCTGGGCCTTGCGGACACCCAGGATGCGCAGGACGTCCTGCGGGTCGGGCGTACCGGACGTGATGTGGTGACCCACCTCGATGTGCTGGCCGTCCTCGACGTTGAGGCGCGAGCGCTTCGAGACCGGGATCTCCTGGGGCTCGGAGCCGTCGTCGGGGGTGACCACGACGACGCGGGCCTTGTCGGTCTCCTCGATCTTGACGCGACCGGCGGACTCCGAGATCGGCGTACGACCCTTGGGCGAGCGGGCCTCGAAGAGCTCGACCACACGGGGCAGACCCTGCGTGATGTCGTCCGCGGAGGCCACACCACCGGTGTGGAAGGTACGCATGGTCAGCTGCGTGCCGGGCTCACCGATGGACTGGGCGGCGATGATGCCGACCGCCTCACCGATGTCGACCAGCTGGCCGGTGGCCAGCGAGCGGCCGTAGCACTTGGCGCAGGTGCCGGTGCGGGCGTCGCAGGTCAGGACCGAGCGGACCTTGACCTCGCTGATGCCGGCCGCGACGAGCTCACCGATCTTCACGTCGCCCAGGTCCTCACCGGCGGCGGCGAGGACCTCGCCGGTCTCCGGGTGGGTGATCTCGACGGCGGAGGCCCGGGCGTAGGCCGAGGTCTCCACGTGCTCGTCGTCGATGCGCTTGGGCAGTCCACGCTCGGTGCCGCAGTCGTCCTCACGGATGATGACGTCCTGCGACACGTCCACCAGACGACGGGTCAGGTAGCCCGAGTCGGCGGTGCGGAGCGCGGTGTCGGCCAGACCCTTGCGGGCGCCGTGGGTCGAGATGAAGTACTCGAGCACCGAGAGGCCCTCGCGGAAGTTGGCCTTGATCGGGCGCGGGATGATCTCGCCCTTCGGGTTGGCCACCAGACCACGCATGGCCGCGACCTGCCGGATCTGGTTCATGTTTCCGGAGGCACCCGAGTCGACCATCATGTAGATCGGGTTCTTGCGGTCGAAGTTGGTCTCCATCGCACGACCGACCTCGGCAGCAGCCTGGGTCCACAGCTCGATGAGCTCCTGACGACGCTCGTCGTCGGTCATCACACCGCGCTCGTAGTTCTTCTGGACCTTCTCGGCCTGCGCCTCGTAGCGGCCCAGGATCTCGGCCTTGCTGTCGGGCGTGGTGACGTCGTCGATCGAGACGGTCACACCCGAGCGCGTGGCCCAGTGGAAGCCGGCGTCCTTGAGGGCGTCGAGCGAGGCAGCGACCTGCACCTTGGTGTAGCGCTCGGCGAGGTCGTTGACGATGGCGCCGAGGCGCTTCTTGCCGACCTCCTCGTTGACGAACGGGTAGTCCGCCGGGAGCGTGTCGTTGAAGTAGACCCGACCCAGGGTGGTCTCGAGCAGGATCGCGGTCCGGTCCTCCCAGTCGGCGCCGAGCTCGAGGTCGAGCGGGGGCACGATGTCGTTCAGACGGATCCTGATCTTGCTCTGCAGGCCGATCTCGCCACGGTCGTAGGCCATGATCGCCTCGGCCGGCGACGAGAACACCCGGCCCTCGCCGACCTCGCCGTCACGGTCGCTGGTGAGCCAGAACAGGCCGATGATCATGTCCTGCGAGGGCATGGTCACCGGACGGCCGTCCGACGGCTTGAGGATGTTGTTGGTCGACAGCATCAGGATGCGGGCCTCGGCCTGCGCCTCCGCGGACAGCGGGAGGTGCACGGCCATCTGGTCACCGTCGAAGTCGGCGTTGAACGCGCCGCAGACGAGCGGGTGGATCTGGATGGCCTTGCCCTCGATCAGCTGCGGCTCGAAGGCCTGGATGCCGAGGCGGTGCAGGGTGGGTGCACGGTTGAGCAGCACGGGGTGCTCGGTGATGACCTCTTCGAGGACGTCCCACACGACCGGGCGCGCACGCTCGACCATCCGCTTGGCGGACTTGATGTTCTGCGCGTGCGACAGGTCGACGAGGCGCTTCATCACGAACGGCTTGAACAGCTCCAGGGCCATCTGCTTGGGCAGACCGCACTGGTGCAGCTTGAGCTGCGGGCCGGACACGATGACCGAACGGCCGGAGTAGTCCACGCGCTTGCCGAGGAGGTTCTGGCGGAAGCGACCCTGCTTGCCCTTGAGCATGTCGGAGAGCGACTTCAGCGGGCGGTTGCCCGGGCCGGTGACCGGACGGCCACGACGGCCGTTGTCGAAGAGGCTGTCGACGGCCTCCTGCAGCATCCGCTTCTCGTTGTTGACGATGATCTCGGGAGCACCGAGGTCGAGCAGTCGCTTGAGGCGGTTGTTGCGGTTGATGACGCGGCGGTAGAGGTCGTTCAGGTCGGAGGTGGCGAAGCGGCCACCGTCGAGCTGGACCATCGGACGCAGGTCCGGCGGGATCACCGGGACGGCGTCGAGCACCATGCCGATGGGCTGGTTGCCGGTCTTGCGGAAGGCGTCGACGACCTTGAGGCGCTTGAGGGCACGGACCTTGCGCTGGCCCTTGCCGTTGGCGATCGTGTCGCGCAGCGACTCGACCTCGGCCTCGATGTCGAAGTCCTGGAGGCGCCGCTGGATGGCGGTCGCGCCCATGTGGCCCTCGAAGTACTTGCCGAACCACGTCTTCATCTCGCGGTAGAGGAGCTCGTCGCCGAGCAGGTCCTGCACCTTGAGGTTCTTGAACGTGTCCCAGACCTCCTCCAGCCGCGCGATCTCGCGGTTGGCGCGGTCACGGAGCTGGTTCATCTCGCGGTCGGCACCGTCGCGCACCTTGCGCTTGGCGTCGGCCTTGGCGCCCTCGGCCTCGAGGGTGGCCAGGTCGTCCTCGAGCTTCTTGGCGCGGTCCTCGACGGAGGTGTCGCGACGCTTCTCGAGGCGCTCGCGCTCCAGGCCGACCTTGTTCTCGAGGGACTCCAGGTCACGGTGCCGGGCGTCCTCGTCGACCGAGGTGATCATGTAGGCGGCGAAGTAGATGACCTTCTCGAGGTCCTTCGGCGCCAGGTCGAGCAGGTAGCCCAGGCGCGACGGCACGCCCTTGAAGTACCAGATGTGGGTCACGGGAGCCGCGAGCTCGATGTGGCCCATGCGCTCACGGCGCACCTTGGAGCGGGTCACCTCGACGCCGCAGCGCTCGCAGATGATGCCCTTGAAGCGCACGCGCTTGTACTTGCCGCAGTAGCACTCCCAGTCCCGGGTGGGACCGAAGATCTTCTCGCAGAAGAGGCCGTCACGCTCGGGCTTGAGCGTGCGGTAGTTGATGGTCTCCGGCTTCTTGACCTCGCCGTGGCTCCACGCGCGGATGTCGTCCGCGGTGGCCAGGCCGATCTGGATCTGCTCGAAGAAGTTCACGTCCAGCAAGGTGTGTTCCTTTGGTTGCTGTTTGAGTCAGGTGGCTGGTGACTGAGGGGTCCCGGGCGGCGGCGGGCCGCCCGGGACTCGACCTCAGACTTCTTCGACGCTGCTCGGCTCGCGCCGCGACAGGTCGATGCCGAGCTCCTCGGCCGCGCGGAAGACGTCTTCCTCGGCGTCCTTGAGCGAGATGGCACTACCGTCCTGCGACAGCACCTCCACGTTCAGGCAGAGCGACTGCATCTCCTTGACGAGCACCTTGAACGACTCCGGGATGCCCGAGTCGGGGATGTTCTCGCCCTTGACGATCGCCTCGTAGACCTTCACGCGGCCCGGCACGTCGTCGGACTTGATCGTGAGCAGCTCCTGGAGGGCGTAGGCAGCGCCGTAGGCCTCCATCGCCCAGACCTCCATCTCGCCGAACCGCTGGCCACCGAACTGGGCCTTGCCGCCCAGGGGCTGCTGCGTGATCATCGAGTAGGGGCCGGTCGAGCGAGCGTGGATCTTGTCGTCGACGAGGTGGTGCAGCTTGAGGATGTACATGTAGCCCACAGCCACCGGCTCCGGGAACGGCTCACCCGAGCGACCGTCGAAGAGGCTGGCCTTGCCGTCCTCCTTGACCATCCGCTCACCGTCACGGTTGGGCAGGGTGCTGCCCAGCAGGCCGGTGATCTCGTCCTCGCGGGCACCGTCGAAGACCGGGGTCGCGACCTTGGTGTTCGGGTCGGCCTGGTCGGCGCCGATGGCGATGAGCCGCTGCTTCCAGTCGGCGTCGCCCTTCTGGCCGGACAGGTTGAGGTCCCAGCCCTGCTTGGCGAGCCAGCCCAGGTGGAGCTCGAGGATCTGGCCGATGTTCATACGACGCGGCACACCCAGAGGGTTGAGCACGACGTCGACCGGCGTGCCGTCCTCCATGAACGGCATGTCCTCGACGGGCAGGATCTTGGCGATGACGCCCTTGTTGCCGTGACGGCCGGCCAGCTTGTCGCCGACCGAGATCTTGCGCTTCTGGGCGACGTAGACGCGGACGAGCTGGTTGACGCCCGGGGGCAGGTCGTCGCCGTCCTCGCGGTCGAAGACGCGCACGCCGATGACCGTGCCGGACTCACCGTGGGGCACCTTCATCGAGGTGTCGCGCACCTCGCGCGCCTTCTCACCGAAGATCGCGCGGAGCAGGCGCTCCTCGGGGGTGAGCTCGGTCTCGCCCTTGGGCGTGACCTTGCCGACGAGGATGTCACCCGTGGTGACCTCGGCGCCGATGCGGATGATGCCGCGCTCGTCGAGGTCGGCCAGGCCCTCCTCGGAGATGTTCGGGATGTCCCGGGTGATCTCCTCGGGGCCGAGCTTGGTGTCGCGGGCGTCGACCTCGTGCTCCTCGATGTGGATCGAGGTGAGGACGTCCTCCTGCACCAGGCGCTGGCTGAGGATGATCGCGTCCTCGTAGTTGTGACCCTGCCAGGGCATGAAGGCGACGAGCAGGTTGGTGCCCAGCGCCATCTCGGCGTCGTCGGTGCAGGGACCGTCGGCGATCGGCGTGCCGACCTCGAGGCGGTCGCCGGCCTTGACCAGCGGACGCTGGTTGATGCAGGTGCCCTGGTTGGAGCGACGGAACTTGGCCAGCTTGTAGGTCTGGTAGGTGCCGTCGTCGTTCATCGTCTCGATGGCGTCGGCGGACACCTCCTTGACCACACCGGCGTTGTCGGCGACGACCACGTCACCGGCGTCGACGGCGGCGCGGTACTCCATGCCGGTGCCGACCAGCGGGCTGTCGCTGGTGATCAGCGGCACGGCCTGGCGCTGCATGTTGGCGCCCATGAGCGCGCGGTTGGCGTCGTCGTGCTCGAGGAAGGGGATCAGGGCCGTCGCGACCGACACCATCTGGCGCGGCGAGACGTCCATGTAGTCGACCTCCTCGGCCAGGATCGCGTCGACCTCACCCTTCTGCTGGCGCACCAGCACGCGGTCCTCGACGAACTTCATCTTCGCGTCGAGCGGCGCGTTGGCCTGGGCGATGACGTAGCGGTCCTCGTCGTCGGCCGTGAGGTAGTCGATCTCGTCGGTGACGACACCCTTGACCACGCGGCGGTAGGGGGTCTCGACGAAGCCGAACGGGTTGATCCGCCCGTAGGAGGCGAGCGAGCCGATCAGGCCGATGTTGGGGCCTTCGGGCGTCTCGATCGGGCACATGCGGCCGTAGTGCGACGGGTGGACGTCACGGACCTCCATGCCGGCGCGGTCACGGGACAGACCACCGGGACCGAGCGCGGACAGGCGACGCTTGTGCGTCAGGCCCGCGATCGGGTTGGTCTGGTCCATGAACTGCGAGAGCTGCGAGGTGCCGAAGAACTCCTTCAGCGCCGCCACGACGGGACGGATGTTGATCAGGGACTGCGGCGTGATGGCCTCGACGTCCTGGGTCGTCATCCGCTCGCGGACCACGCGCTCCATGCGGGCCAGGCCCGTGCGGAGCTGGTTCTGGATGAGCTCGCCCACGGTGCGCATGCGGCGGTTGCCGAAGTGGTCGATGTCGTCGGCCTGGACCTTGACGGGAGCACCGTCGGGGCCCTCGACGACGTTGCCCTCGGCGTCGACCAGGTCGGGAGCCTCGACCTGCGTGCCGGCAGCGTGGAGCTGCACGACGTAGCGGATCGCGGCCACGACGTCGTCGATGGTCAGCGTCTGCTGGTCGAAGGCCTCGTGCAGGCCGAGCTTCTTGTTGATCTTGTAGCGGCCGACCTTCGCCAGGTCGTAGCGCTTGGGGTTGAAGTAGTAGTTGTTCAGCAGCGTCTGCGCGGCCTCGGCCGTCGGCGGCTCGCCCGGGCGGAGCTTGCGGTAGATGTCGAGCAGCGCGAGACGGGTGACCTCGTCGTTGACCTGCTCGGCGGTCGGGGCCTCGCCCCGCGCCTTCTTCTGCAGCTCCTCGTGGACGACCTCGTAGCGGACGCTGTCCTTCTCGAGCGTCAGCATCATGGACTCGTACTGACCGAACTCCTCGCGGATCTGGTCAGTGGTCCAGCCGAGGGCCTTGAGCAGCACGGTGACGTTCTGCTTGCGCTTGCGGTCGAGACGGACGCCGACCAGGTCGCGCTTGTCGATCTCGAACTCCAGCCACGCGCCACGGCTCGGGATGAGCTTGGCGGTGAAGATGTCCTTGTCGGACGTCTTGTCGGGCGTGGACTCGAAGTAGACGCCGGGCGAACGGACGAGCTGGGACACGACGACCCGCTCCGTGCCGTTGATGATGAAGGTGCCCTTCTTGGTCATCATGGGGAAGTCGCCCATGAAGACCGTCTGGCCCTTGATCTCGCCGGTCTCGTGGTTCATGAACTCGGCCGAGACGTAGAGGGGCCGGGAGTAGGTGAAGTCCTTCTCCTTGCACTCCTCCTCGGTGTACTTCTCGTCGAGGAAGACGGGGTTGTCGAAGGAGAGCATCATCGTCTCGGAGAAGTCCTCGATCGGGGAGATCTCCTCGAAGATCTCCTGCAGACCGGTCTTCTCGGAGACGTCCTCACCGTTTGCCCTGCGGGCAGCCACCTCGGTCTCCCACCGCTCTCCGCCGACCAGCCAGTCGAAGCTGCTGGTCTGGAGCGAGATGAGCGGGGGAACCTCGAGGGGTTCGGTGATCTTTGCAAAAGAGGTACGGCGGTGGTTACCAGCAGAGCTGCGCGCGGCCAAGAGGTGTCCTCACAGATGAGCAAGTGATCGGCGCCAGCCGACCACCACGACAGCCGTCCGGAGGGCGTCGGGCATCTGAGGGCAGGCGCAAAGATCCACGATAGCGCACTTGTGGACACGCCTCAAACGCGGGGTCAATTTCCCGAAGGGAGGAGCGCCACGCGTTGGCCACGACTATGAACGCCGAAGGGCCCCGGGTCAAGCAGAACGCGCCGAACCCACCCGGTCGGGCTAGCCCTGCACGGGCGAGGTGACGAGGTCGTCGACCAGCCACTGGCCGTCGACGAGCTGCATGGACAGCGTCACCTGGTCCTTGTAGACGGTCGGCTCGGCGCTCAGCTTGTTGGTGGTGGGGCGGTCGACGAAGACCAGCACCTGCACCCGGTCGCCGGCCGCGCGGACGATGCCGGACGCGACGACCTCGGCGGTGACCTTGGTCCTGGTCCGGGGCGCGTTGTCCTCCAGCACGGCGAAGAGCTTGTCGTACTCGGACTTGTAGCTGCCCGTCATCAGCGCCGTCGCGGCGTCCTGGTCGGCCTCGAGGTGCTCGTAGTCGTAGGACAGCACCGGCACGACGGCTCGCTCGGCCGCCACCTGGGCGTCGCGTGCCGCGGCACCGTCGCCCTGCTCGCCCGCGGTCCACATCCACACCACCGCGGCGACGAGGCCCGCGGCGAGGACGCCGAGGCCGGCCAGCAGCCACGTGGGCACGCCCCGACCCGGCCGCTCGTCGCCCGGGGTCGCGGTGCGAGTCGCGGCGACGGGCGCCCGGTCGCCGTCCTCGACCGGCGGGGGCGTGGGCTCGTGGTCGCCCTCGGCCGCGTCGTCGGGCAGCGAGGCGTCGTAGGCCGCGCGCCCGGCGGGGTCGAGCAGCACCTTGGCCGCGCGGTTGAGGGCGTCGAAGCGCTGGTCACCCGGCTCGAGGTCGGCGATGTGGGTCTTCCAGGCAGCGCGCACCTCGTCGGCGGAGGCGTCGCGCGAGACGTCGAGGAGGTCGTACCAGGTGGGTGCGTCGCTCACGGCGTGATCCCCTCCCCCGTGCCGGACCCGCTGCCGGCGGGGGTGTCCCCGCTGCTGACGGGCGTGAAGTCGTCGACGAGCCACTCGCCGTCGATCGTCACGAGGTCGACGGTGAACCGGAACGGCAGTGGCTCCTGGTCGACGGTCGCGGACTTCTTGCCCGAGCCCTGGGCGTAGCTGTCGTTGAACGCGCCCGCGACCAGCACCCGCGCGGAGTCGTCGTCGATGGAGGACACCGCGGTGGCGAACACGTCGGCGGTGCGGGTGATCCGTCCCTGCGCGACGAGCTGCTCGGCCGCGGCGACCTCCTTGTCGAAGTCGGCGGCGAACTTGGGCGTGATCACCTCGCGCACCTGGGCGCGGTAGTCGGGCATCTGCCCGGACCCGTCGACCATGTCGGGGCTGTAGGTGCCCAGCCGCTTGACGAACTGGTCGGTCATGCTCATCACCTGCTCGCGCTCGTCGACCTGGTCGAGGCCGCCGCCGGTGGGCGCACGACCTCCGGCCGACAGCCAGACGAGCAGGGCGACGCAGACCGCGACCACGAGCGCGAGCCCCGCGGCGAGCAGCACGCGCCAGCGCGGCGCGCGCGCCGGGGTGCGGCCGGGCGTGGCCTCGGCGGGCTCGCGCCGCTGGGCGCGTTCGGACAGCACGGACATGTTCCCTCCCTCGGAACCAGGCTCCTCCTCCAAGGAGCCTGCATCATCAACGACCGCGACGCCCGGACGTCACGCCCTCACCGAGCAACGGCTCCAGGTAGAGCCACTTCCAGCTGTCCTCGCCGAGCGTGCGGGGCGAGGCGACGCGGGGGCCGAGGAGGCGGTCGATCTCCGCCGGGTCCGCGGTCAGGGCGCCGGTCGCCGGGTCGTAGGCGAAGTCGGCGTCGCCCCACCCCGTCGCCGCGCGGGGCGCCTGGATGTTCTGGGCGCCGCGGGCGTTCGTCTTCGACGCCGGGGCGGTGCACCCGGCGTCCTCCTTCATGGGTCGGTTGCTGCCGTCGAGCGGCGAGCGGCGGTCGGTGCCCTCGTAGCCCTGGAGGCACACCGGCGGGTCGGTGGTGAGGACCATGCCGAAGTGCGCGTCGTAGAGCCCGGTGCCGGGCGACTTCGACACGACGGTGAAGCCGCCCTCGACGACGTAGGGGTAGAGCACGAGCAGCTGCTCCACGCCGTCGAGGTGCTTGACGACGATCTCGCCGGTGGTGACCAGGTTGTTGATCAGCTCGCCGAGCTCGACCTCGTTGTCCTCGAGGAAGGTGCGCAGCTCGTTGGCGCCCACGGACCCGTCCTCGATGAGCCGGCGCAGGTCCTTGTCGTGGTCGGCGACGGTGGTGGAGAACGTCGAGAGGTCGCGGGCGAAGCGCCGGAAGGCACCCTCGGAGGCGATCTGGCCCTTCAGCACGGTGTTGCTGTCGCGGATCAGGTCGACGGTGACCCCGAAGTTCTCGTCGGCCGCGGTGATGAACGCGTTGCTGCTGTCGAGGATCGTCTGGAGGTCCTCGCCGGCACCGTTGAACGCCTTGCCGAACTCGGAGGTGACCGTGCGCAGGTCCTCCTGGTCGACGCTGCGCACCGTCTCGTCGAGGTGGGTCAGGAGCGTGTCGGTCTGGATCGGCGTGGTGGTGCGGTCACGGGCGATCTCGGACTCGTCCTGCAGGAACGGGCCCTTGTCGCTCTGCGGCTGCAGCTCGACGTACTGCTCGCCCACCGCGGAGCGGTTGCCGACGAGGGCGTGCGCGTCCGCCGGGATCCGGTCGAACTCGTCGTCGATGTCGAGCAGCAGGTCGACGCCGTCGTGGGTGAGCCGGAGCTCCTCGACCTGGCCGACGCGCACGCCGCGGTAGGAGACCTCGGCGCCCGCGAAGGCGCCTCCCGAGTCGGCGAAGTGCGCGACGACGGTGTAGCTCTGGTCGAGGAACACCCGGTCGAGCCGGGCATAGCGCGCACCGACGAAGCTGACGCCGACCAGCGTGATGAGGGCGAACACCAGGAGCTGGACCTTGGTCCGACGCGTGATCATCGCTGCACCATCCCGGGGACGAGGAGGCTGACGAGCGCGGGGTCGTAGAGCTCGGTGAGGTCACCGACCGTGGGCCCGCGCCGGCGATCGGGTGGGGCTCCCGAGGGGTACGCGCCGGGGCGGGGCAGGCCCGGCAGCGTGATGGTGGGGAGCGTCGGGAGCGGGACCGTCGGCAGCGACGGGGTGGGCAGGGGCACCGTGGGGGTGCCCGACCCGCCGCACAGCCCGGGCACGGGGTACTGCTGGCACACGACGCTGATGACCGAGCCGGGGAGGCCGAGGCAGGCGGTGACGTCACCGCGGCGCAGGCCCTCGAGGCAGTCGTTGATGGCGTCGATCGCGTCCTGGCACAGCCGGCTCGTGTCGGGGAGGGGCCCGTCCTGCGGCAGAGCGCTCAGCGGGATGCAGGCCTCGGTCGGCAACGTGGTCGGGATCGTGGTCGGGATGCCCGTCAGGTCGACGTCGAGGGTGATCGAGAGGTTGGTGTAGTCGCCCATGTGGAGGTTGCGGGCGACCTGAGGGTCACGGCCGACGACCTCGTCCACGAAGGGGTAGGTCAAGAAGACGTGGAAGGCGTTGGTGAAGTCGTCGCCCGACGCCGCGAGCTGGGTGAGCACCGGGTTCAGGCGGCGCAGCGAGGTGATCGTGGAGTCCTTCGACCTCGCGATGACGTCGACGGCGACCGACGAGAGCCGGTCCAGCGACTGGAGCATCTCGACGAGGTCGTCACGCTGGCGGTCGATGGACTCCAGGGCGCTGGGGAGCTCGTCGAGCGCCCGGTCGATCGTCGGCAGCTGCTTCTCGGCCGCGATAGCGAGCCGGTTGAGCTGCTCGATGGCGTCGACGATGTCGGCCTTGTTGTCGTCGACCTGTCCCATGAAGGTGCGCAGGTTGCGCAGGACGGACCTCGCTGAGTCCTCACGACCCTCGAGCGCCGCGTTGAGCTCCTGCGTGATCGTCTTGAGCTGGGCGACCCCGCCGCCGTTGAGCAGCAGGCTCAGCGCGCCGAGCACCTCCTCGACCTCGGGGTTGCGACCCGCGCGCTCGATGGGGATCGTGTCGCCGTCGCTGAGCGGGTTGCTGCTGGCGCCCTGGTCCGGCGCGCTCAGCTCGACGAACTTCTCCCCGAGCAGGCTCGTCTGGCGCAGCTCGGCCACCGCGTTGTCGGGCAGCTCCACGTCACGGCGTACCTGCAGGGTGACGAGCGCCTGGTAGCCCTCGAGGTCGATCGCGGTCACCTTGCCGACGCTGACGTCGTTGACCTTGACCGTCGACTGGGGCACGAGGTCCAGGACGTCGGCGAACTCGACCTTGACGGTGATCGGGTCCTCGCCCACGTCGGGACCGCCGGGCAGGGGTAGGCCGTAGACGCTGAAGTCGCAGGCCGACAGGAACATCGCCGCCAGCACGCCCAGCACGAGCACCTTCACGCGCTTCATCGCTCCACCTCCACGAGACCGCCGAGGGTGGGGTCGAAGACGTCCTGGGCCGGCAGCCGGTCGGGCTTGCCGAGCGCGCCGGGCCGGGAGCGGCCCAGCAGGTCGGTGATCCGGTCGCAGACCTGCCCCGAGCGCTCGACCTGGCCGACGAAGCCGCAGAGGAGCGCGGCCGGGTCGGCCTGGAGCTGGTTGATCGTCTCCCCGAAGTTGGCGCGGGTGTCGAGGGTGCCGGCCTGCGGGTTGTAGGTCAGCGCGAGGTTGTTGAGCGCACCGGGGGCGACGTGCAGGATCTCGTCGAGCGCGGCCCGCTGGCGTACGAGCACCTTGGAGACCCGGTTGAGGCCGGAGATGTTGCGGCTCAGCGAGTCCTTGTTCTCCTCCACGAAGCCCTTCACCGAGGTGAGGGCGACCGAGAGGTTCCTGGTGGCCGCCACGAGCTCCTGGCGCTCCCCCGCCAGCATCGTCGACACGTCGGCGAGCGACTGGTTGAACTGCCGGACAGTCTGGTCGTTGTCGGCGAGGGTCTGCATGAACCCCTCGAGCGCCTGGACCGAGCCGAAGAGCTCCTCCTTGTTGCCCGCCAGCGTGGCGCTGAGGCGGGAGAAGTCCTTGATGGTCTGGCGGAACGTGGTGCCCTGGCCGCCGAAGTTGTCCGCGGTCACCGAGAGCAGGTCGGACAGCGCACCGGTCCTGTTGGCGCCCCGGGGACCGAGGGCCACGTTGAGCCGGTCGAGGCTGTCGTAGATCTGGTCGAGCTCGAGCGGCTCGGCGGTCTCCTCGACGCTCAGCTCGGCGCCGTCGGTGAGCACGTCGCCGGTGCCGGGGTAGGCCGGCGTGAGCTGGACGTAGCGGTCGCCGACCACCGACGGCGCGATGATCACCGCCTTCGCGTCGGCCGGTAGCTTGACCGTGTCGTCGTAGGCCATGGTGACGGTGACGTCGGTGCCGGTGGGCTCGACGCGGGTCACGGTGCCGACGGGCACGCCGAGCACCCGCACGTCGCTGCCCTCGTAGACGGAGATCGTGCGCGGGAAGTGGGCGACGACGGTCTTGGTGCTGTCGCCGCCGAAGACGCTGACGGCGGCCGCGACGAGGAAGCCGAGCACGACCAGCGGGACGAGGAGACGCTTGACGAGGTCCATGGTCAGCCCACCTGCGGAACCGGGGGGAAGTTGGCGATCCACGTGTCGAACCACGGCCCCGTGCCCAGGGTGTTGGCGAACACCCGGTAGAACGGCGCCATCAGCCGCAGGCTGCTGTCGAGGTTGTCCTCGTTCTTGTTGAGGACGGCGACGACGTTCTCCAGGTGGGCCAGGGCGGGCTTGAGGTCCGCGCGCGACTGCTTGATCAGGGCGGTCAGCTCCTTGGACAGCGTGGTGCTCGACACGAGCAGGTCGTGCACCGCCTCGCGGCGGGCGACCAGGGCGCGGAACAGCACGTCGCTGTCCTTCATCAGCGCGATGATGTCCTCGTCGCGGGCGTCGAGGACCTTCGAGACCCGCTCGAGGTTCTGCAGCAGGGTGTTGAGCTGCTCGTCCTTGGCGGCCACGTTGGCCGAGAGCCGGCTCAGCCCGGTCAGCGCACCGCGGAACTCCTCGGGGGTGTTGCGGGTCAGGTCTGCCAGGGTGGTCAGCGACTCGGCGAGCTGGTCGGTGTCGATCTGCTCCGACGTCGAGGCCAGGCCCTCGAACGCCTCGACCACGTCGAACGGCGAGGAGGTCCGCTCCGCAGGGATCGTGGCGCCCTCGTCGAGCTGGCCGCCGCCGGCCGGCTCGAGGGCGAGGAACATCGAGCCCAGGATGGTCTTGACCTTGATCGCGGCCCGGGTCTCGGTGCCGAACTCGGCCGTGTCGTCGACCTTGAAGCTCACCTCGACCTGGTCGTCGGCGAGCTCGATCTCGTCGACCTTGCCCACCCGTACGCCGGCGATGCGCACCTCGTCGTTGACCTTCAGACCGCCCGCCTCGGTGAACATCGCGTGGTAGGTGTCGCCACCACCGATCACCGGCAGGTCGTCGGCACGCAGCGCGGCCACCATCACGGTCGCCATGACGACGAGGCACACGGCCCCGACGACGATCGGGTTGCGCTCACGGAACGGCTTGAAGTGGGTCATCCCAGGTCACACCTGTCGGAGCCGGTGTTGTACTTCACCGGGATCGAGGTCCCGGCGGGGAGGTTGACCCGGCCCTGGAACTCGCAGAGGTAGAAGTTGAAGAACGAGCCGTAGATCGCGGTGCGGCCGATCTTGTCGAGCTTGATCGGCAGCACCTGCAGGGCCCGGTCGAGCTCGGCCTTGTTCTTGTCGATGTTGCCGGCGACCGCGCGCAGCTCCTTGATGTCCTTGACGAACGGCTCGCGGATCCCGTCGATCAGCGAGGCGGTCTGGACGGACAGGTCCGAGACGTCCTCGAGCGAGTCGAGGATCGCGTTGCGGTCCTTCTTCAGCCCGCCGACCAGGGTGCGGAAGGAGTCGATGAGGCGGGTCAGCTGCTTGTCGCGGTCGGCCACGTGGTCGAGGACGAGGGACAGGTTGTCGATGAGGTCGCCGATGACCTGGTCACGGTCGGCGAGCGTCGAGGTGACCGAGGCGGTGTGCGCCAGCAGGCCCTCCAGGGTGCCGCCCTCGCCCTGGAAGACCTGGACGAGCTCGTAGGAGAGCTGGTTGACGTCCTCGGGCGACAGCGCCTGGAAGAGCGGCTTGAAGCCGTTGAAGAGCACGGTCAGGTCGAGCGCGGGGTGGGTGCGCGAGACCGGGATGGTCGAACCGCCCGGCAGCCGCTTCGTGTCACCGACCTCCTGGGTCAGCGAGATGTAGCGCTGACCGACGAGGTTGCGGTAGCGGATCGCGGCGTTGGTGCCGCCGTTGACCGAGGTGTCGTCGGCCACCGAGAACGTGACCAGCGCGCGGGTGCGGTCGATGATCTCCACGTCGTCGACCGTCCCGACCCGGACACCGGCGACGCGGATGTCGTCGCCCTTGTTCACACCGGTGGCGTCGGTGAACTCGGCCTTGTACTCCCGCGAGGAGCCGAAGCCGATGTTGCCGATGGTCACCACGAGGACCGCCGTGGCGAGCGACGTCACCACCACGAAGACCACCAGCTTGACCAGGTCGACGGACGTCTTCTTGTCGAGGAGCCGGCTCATCGCAGCGACACCTCCGCCCCGCGCGCCATCGGGCCGACCAGCAGCACGCCCAGGTCGGGTACGTCGTCCGCGCTGACGCCGAGCCCCGGGGCGAGCAGCGCCTTGAGCAGCGCCGACTCGTCGCGGCCGCCCGCATAGCCGGCGGCGGTGCCCGACCAGCCGGGTCCGACGCGGCTCGTGCCCTTGCCGGTGGGCTCGTCGACGCCGTCCACGAAGTTGGGCTGGTGGGTGACCGGGTTGCTCTGCGACCACGGCGGGGTGGGCAGGCGGCCGCAGTAGTAGCCGCGCTTGTCGCCGTAGACGGGGGCGTCCTGCGGGCCGTAGGCGCGGGGCTGGTTGGGCAGCGTCTCGAGGACGATGTGCAGCGTGAAGCCGCGGAAGGCCTGGGCCTGCAGCTTGCCGGCACCGACGATGCCACCCAGCAGGCACGGGTAGCCGGGGGCGTAGCGCGCGAAGACCTCGAGCTGGGCGGCGGCCAGGTCGCCGAGGCGCACCAGGTTGTCGCCGTTGTCGCGGGTGAACCGCTCGGCCACCGCGGCGAACTTCGAGACGTCGTTGAAGAGCGCCTTCAGCTTCTCCTCGCGGTCCTCGAGCGTCCCGGTGGTGGTGATCGTGTTGCGCAGGATGGTGGCCACCTCGGGCAGCACGTCGGCGTAGGTGTCGGACACCCGGGCGGTGAGCCTCAGGTCCTCGATCAGGCCGGGGAGCTCGGGGTTGAAGCGGGTGAGGTAGTCGTCGAGCGTCTCGAGGCTCTGGCCGAGCTGCTCGCCGCGGCCCTCGAGGGCGGTCGCGATGGCGTTGAGCGTGGTGTTGAGGTCGGCCGGCTGGACGGCCCGCAGGAGGGGGTAGAGGTCGCTGAGCACCTGCTCGACCTCGATCGAGAGGTTGGTGCGCTGGATCTCGTCGCCGTCGGCGATGGGCGCGGCGTCCGACCCGCCGTCGGGCACGACCAGCGAGACGAACTTCTCGCCGAACAGGGTCTTGGGGAGGATCGAGGCGGTGACGTCCTCGGGGATGTCGGTGGTGCGGTCCTTGTAGAGGCCGAGCGTCACGTCGGCGCCCTCGGCGGTCGGCTCGTAGTCGAGCACCTCGCCGACGATGACGCCCTTGATCTTCACGTCGGCGCGCTGCGGGAGCTGCAGACCGATCCGCGACGCGTGCACGACGACCTCGTCGTAGTCGCTGAACTTCTTGGTGAACACGCCGTAGGTCGCCCACACGCCGGTGAGCATCACCACGAGGAAGACGACTCCCAGGGACTTGCGCCTCATCGCCCGCTCACCCGGCCAGCCGCACGGTAGTGGCCGCGCCCCAGATGGCCATGGACAGGAACAGGTCGAGCACGTTGATGGCGACGATGCTGGTGCGCACCGCGCGACCCACGGCGACGCCCACCCCGGCAGGTCCGCCGGACGCGGTGTAGCCGTGGTAGCAGTGGATGAGGATGACGGTGACGGCGAACACCAGCACCTTGCCGAACGACCAGAGCACGTCGCCCGGCGGCAGGAACGCGTTGAAGTAGTGGTCGTAGGTGCCCGAGGACTGGCCGTAGATCTGCGTGACCACCAGGCGGCTCGCGAAGTACGACGACAGCAGCCCCACGACGTACAGCGGGATGATGGCGATCAGGCCACCGATGACCCGGGTGGCGACCAGGAACGGCATCGACGGGATCGCCATCACCTCGAGGGCGTCGACCTCCTCCGAGATCCGCATCGCACCGAGCTGGGCGGTGAAGCCGCAGCCGACGGTGGCGGCCAGCGCGATCCCGGCGACCAGCGGGGCGATCTCGCGGGTGTTGAAGTAGGCCGAGACGAAGCCGGAGAAGGCGGCCGTGCCGAGCTGGTTGAGCGCGGCGTAGCCCGAGAGGCCGACCTGGGCGCCGGTGAAGAAGGTCATGCCGATGATCACGCCGACCGTGCCGCCGATGACGGCGAGCGCACCCGAGCCGAGGGTGACCTCGGCGAGGATCCGCATGATCTCGCGCGGGTAGCGGGTGACCGAGCGGGGCACCGCCTTGAGCACGCCGATGTGGAAGGAGAGCTGCTCACCCAGGCTGTCGAGCGAGGCGAGGGGCTTGCCGTAGATGTCCTTGAGGGCCATGGCGTCGCGTCACCCGCCCTTCGGGGGGATGATCTGGAGGTAGATCATGCTCAGGACGAAGTTGGCGACGAAGAGCAGCAGGAAGGTGATGACCACCGACTCGTTGACCGCGTCGCCCACGCCCTTCGGGCCGCCGTTGGCGTTCATGCCCTTGTAGGACGCCACGATCGCGGCGATCAGGCCGAAGACGAGGGCCTTGATCAGGCCGATCCACAGGTCGGGAAGCTGGGCGAGGGCGGTGAAGCTGGCGAGGTACGCGCCGGGGGTGCCGTCCTGGAGGATCACGTTGAAGACGTAGCCGCCGGTCACGCCGACCACGCTGACCATGCCGTTGAGGAAGAACGCGACGAGCATGCAGGCGAGCACGCGCGGCACGACCAGGCGCTGGATCGGGTCGATGCCCAGCACCATCATCGCGTCGAGCTCCTCGCGGATCTTGCGCGCGCCCAGGTCGGCGGCGATGGCCGAGCCTCCGGCGCCGGCGATCAGCAGGGCCGTGCCGATCGGCGCCGCCTGCTGGACGACCGCCAGCACCGATGCCGAGCCGGTGAACGACTGCGCGCCGAACTGCTTGATCAGCCCACCCACCTGCAGCGCGATGACGGCGCCGAACGGGATGGCGACCAGGGCGGTCGGGACGATCGTCACCGACGCGATGAACCACGCCTGCTGGATGAACTCGCGCAGCTGGAAGGGCCGGCGGAACAGCCCGCGGAACACGTCGAGGGCGAAGGCGAACAGGTTGCCGGCGACGCCGATCGGCGCCAGTGCGCGCGAGGACAGTGAGGAGGCCATGGCAGGTCAGGCCCCCGGTGCCAGGCCGGCGTTGCTGGACTCGAAGGAGCCGGGAGGAGGCGTGACGCCGTGCTCGCGGCACCACTCCCCCGCGGGCCGCTGGCTCCGGCGTGGGATGCCGTTGGACGGGTCGAGCTGCAGCGGGATCGGCGGCAGCGGGGGCAGCTCCTGGCCGGCCTCGGCGGCGAGCTCGTCGGCGTCCTTCTCCTCCGACATGCCGATGGGGCCCACCTTCTGGGCGTTGAGGAACTGGCGTACGACGGGCTCCTCCGAGCTGAGCAGCTCCTCGCGGGGGCCGAACATCGCGAGGTGACGGTGGTAGAGCAGCCCGATGTTGTCGGGGACCGTGCGCGCGGTGTTGATGTCGTGGGTGACGATCAGGAACGTCGCGTCGATCTGGGCGTTGAGGTCGACGATGAGCTGGTTGAGGAACGCCGTGCGCACCGGGTCGAGGCCGGAGTCGGGCTCGTCGAAGAGCACGATCTCGGGGTCGAGCACCAGCGCCCGGGCGAGGCCGGCGCGCTTGCGCATGCCGCCGGAGATCTCGCCGGGGAGCTTGTCCTCGGAGCCGAGCAGGCCGACGAGGTCCATCTTCTCCATGACGATGTCGCGGACCTCGGACTCGGACTTGCGGGTGTGCTCACGCAGCGGGAAGGCGACGTTGTCGTAGAGGTTCATCGAGCCGAACATCGCGCCGTCCTGGAACAGCACGCCGAAGAGCTTGCGGATCTCGTAGAGGTCACGCTCCGAGCAGCTGGCGATGTCGGTGCCCTCGATGAGGATCGAGCCCTTGTCGGGCTTGATCAGCCCGATCAGGGTCTTGAGGAAGACCGACTTGCCCGTGCCCGAGGGCCCGAGCATCACGCAGATCTCGCCCGCGGGGATGGTCAGCGTCACGTCGCCCCAGATCAGCTGCTTGCCGAACGACTTCGTGAGGTCGTCGACCTTGATCTCGACACCCATGTATCCGGACCTTCCTCCCCGCCCCTACTACTGGGTAGTCCAACGCCGGACTGCGCGAGAGGTTACGCCCTGGTGCGACGCTCGTCACTCGCCCGTGAGGGCGAGTCGGGCGCGGCTGCGCGCGAGCAGAGTGTGGTCGCCATGACGCACCCCGTACGTCACCAGGACCGCGGTCAGCGCCTCAGCCCCACTCAGCCCCTGCGGCGCCGGATCTCCTCGTTGATCGCGGGCACGACCTCGTGGAGGTCGCCGATCACCGCGTGGGTCGCCTTGGTGACCATCGGGGCGTCGGCGTCGGTGTTGATGGCGAGGATCGCCTTGGCGCTGCTGCACCCCGCCCAGTGCTGGATGGCACCGCTGATGCCGCACGGGATGTAGAGGTCGGGCGAGATCCGGCTCCCGGTCTGGCCGACCTGCTCGTGGTGCGGCCGCCAGCCCAGCGAGGTCACCACGCGGGAGACCCCGAGCGAGGCGCCGAGCAGCTCGGTGAGCTCGAGGATCTCGCCGAAGCCGTCGGCGGAGCCGGCCCCACGACCGGCACCGACGACGACCTTGGCGGACTTGAGCGTGCCCGACAGGTCGGGCTCGGGCTCCTCCGTGGAGACCACACGGGCGAGGAGGTCGGCCTCGGCCACCTCGGGGGTCTCGACGACCAGCTCGCCGGCGCCGGGGGCGTCGGCCGGCTGCGCCTGGACCGCGTGGCCGGCGACGGTGAACACCGCGGGCCGCGACGGCAGCTGCATCTCCTCCAGCGCCGCGCCGCCGACCACCTGCCGGGTGACGGTGAAGGGTGAGAGCCCGCCGAAGGAGAGCACGTTGGCGGCCATCGGCACACCGCTGCGCGCGGCCACGTGGGCCATCACCTCGTTGCCGCGCGAGGTGCCGGCGGCCATGACCACGACCGAGCCGGCCGTCTCCCGCACCGCGAGCAGGCCGGCGGCCCACGCGGCGCCGGCGAAGGCGTCGTACGCCGGACCGGTGAGCGCGTGCACGCGGCGCACGCCGTACGAGCCGAGCAGCCCGACGAGCCCGTCCGCGGGAGTGCCGACCACGACGGCGTCGATCGGCACGCCACCGCCGGCGCCGGACAGCTGGCGGGCGAAGGTGATCGCCTCGCGCGACGTCTCCACGGCCTCACCCTCGGGCGTGACCTCGACCAGCACCAGGATCATCGGGAGAGCACCCCCAGCTCCTCGAGGAGGTCGACGACGGCCGGCGCGGCGGCGGCGCCGGTGCCGAGGACCTGGACGCTCGACGGTGCCGGTGGCGGGAGGACCAGCCGGACGCGGGAGGGGCCCGCCGGCTCGGCCACCGGGGTGCGCTCCTCGATCCCGACCTTCTTGGCCTTCATCCGGCCGGGGACCGTCGGGTAGCGCGGCTCCACGCCCCCCTCCAGCACCGTGACCACGGCGGGCAGGGGCAGCCGGTAGGTCTCGTGTCCGTCGGGGCCGTCACCGCTGGCGGTGACCTCGCCGTCGGCCACGCTCACGCGGCTGACGCCGTTGACCACCGGCCAGCCCAGCTCGTAGGCGAGGCGGATGCCCACCTGGAAGTCGCCGCTGTCGGCCGCGTCGTTGCCGAGCAGAACCAGGTCGTGCGGGGTGCCCGCCTCAGCATGGTCCCGGACGACCGCCGCGATCTCGCGGGCCACGTCGGCAGGGCCGAAGGCCTGCGCGTCGGCCACGACGTGGGTGGCCGCCGTGCAGCCGACGGCCAGCGCGGAGCGCAGCTGCTCCACGGCGTCGGCGTCGCCGAGCGTGAGGACCGTGGCGGCGCCGCCTCCGGCACCCGCGACCTGCACCGCGATCTCCACCGCGCACTCCTCGTGCGCGCTCATCGTGAAGCCGGCGTAGCGACCGTCCACGCCCTGCGCGTCGTCGGTCAGGACGATCTCGCTGGACGCGTCGACGACGCGCTTGATGCAGACGAGCGGACTCACACTCATACGGCCACCTCCATCGAGGGATCGGGGTCCCCGCGGCGTTGTTCGGCGGAGGAGCGGAGCGGGGGAGACGAAGAACGCCGTGGGGTGATCTTCATCTGATTCTCTCGTTGGTCGGGTCGAGGAGCGGCGTCGCGTCGACCGAGCCGACGGTCACGGGGTAGAGCTCCTCCATGTAGGACACGGCGAGCTCGTTGCCGATCACGGCCTCCTCCGGAGGGAGGTAGGCCAGCAGCACGTGCTTGCCCAGCGAGGGTGCCGAGCCCGCGCTGGTGACGTAGGGGTGGTGGCCGTGCCCGTCGGTGAGCGTGCCGCCGTCGCGGGTGCGGATCGGCTCGCCGCCGAGCATGTAGCGCCTGGTCCCCGACGCCGAGGTGTGGTCGTCGACCGTCAGCGTGCAGAGCACCGCCTGCGGCGCCGCGTCGCGCTGCGCGAGGTAGGCCTCCTTGCCGATGAAGTCGGCGGCCTTGACCTTGGGTCGCTGCATGCCGGCCTCGATGATGGTGCGCTCGCTGTCGAGCTCGGCGCCGTAGGCGCGGTAGCCCTTCTCGATGCGGCCGGTGGTGCCGTAGACACCGATCCCGGCGGGTACGGCGCCGTGCGGGGCGCCCGCC
Organism: Nocardioides sp. Root122; assembly: GCF_001425025.1. Classification (GTDB taxonomy): domain Bacteria; phylum Actinomycetota; class Actinomycetes; order Propionibacteriales; family Nocardioidaceae; genus Nocardioides. Next base: position 332,158 of record NZ_LMDE01000009.1, on the reverse strand, counting down.
TCCAGCAGGCTCTCCCACAGGTCGGCTGCCCGGTCCATCGGGACGTAGAGCTCCCAGCCCAGCTCGCCGACGTAGGAGATCCGGGAGGCGAGGACGCGCACGCCGCCCAGGTCGACCTCCCGGCACGTCAGGAACCCGAAGCCGGCGTCGGAGACGTCGTCGGAGGTCAGCGACGCGACGATGTCGCGGGCGCGGGGACCCCAGATGCCGATCGTGGACACGTCGTCGGTGAGGTCGGTCAGCGTGGTGGTCCCCCCGTCCGGCAGCTGCCCGGAGAACCACGCCCGGTCGGCCATGCCGTGGGCACCGCCGGTGACCACGCGGAAGTGGTCATCGCCGAGCCGCATCACGGTGAGGTCGGAGCGGAAGCCGCCCTTGGCGTCGAGCACCGGGGTGTAGATCACCTTGCCGACCGCCACGTCGCACTGGGCGACGCAGGTCCTCTGCACGACGTCGAGCGCCTCGGGACCCTCGATGTCGAAGATGCAGAACGCCGACAGGTCGATGACCGCGGCGGCCTCGCGCATCCGGAGGTGCTCGGCGTTGATGATCGGGCTCCACCAGCGCGAGTCCCACTCGTGCTCGCGCGGCATGACCGCGTCGCCGTACTGCTCGAGGAGGCCGGCGTTGGACTCGTACCAGAACGGGCGCTCCCATCCCGCGGTCTCGAAGAAGACCGCGCCCAGCTTCTGCTGCGAGTCGTGCATCGGCGAGAGCCGCTGGTCGCGGTCGGACTCGTACTGCTCGGCCGGGTGGACGATCCCGTAGGTCTTGATGAACGACTCGGTCGTGCGCAGGCGGGTGTGCTCGCGGCGCTTCTGGTGCTGGTGGAAGCGGGCGATGTCGCTGTGGTGCAGGTCGATCTCGGAGTGGCCGTCGGTCATCCACTCGGCGACCGCGCGGCCGACGCCTGGACCCTCCTTGATCCAGACCGCGGCGGCGGTCCAGAGGCCGGCGACCTCGCTCTCGCCCAGGATCGGGTTGCCGTCGCAGGTCAGCGACAGCAGGCCGTTGATGGCGTAGCGGATCTCCGCGCCCTCGGCCCCGAGGAGCTCCGGCATCAGCTCGTAGGCCTGCTCGAGCTGGGGGTCGAAGTCGTCCTCGGTGAAGGGCATCTCCGTCGGCGAGAGCTTGGCCTGGTCGATCGACGGGATGTCCTCGGGCTCGTGGAGGATCGCGCGGTGGGCGTAGGAGCCGACCTCCATGTCGGCCCCGTGCTGGCGCTCGTAGCAGAAGGTGTCCATGTCACGGACGATCGGGAAGGAGATCTCCCCCTCCTTCTCCGCCAGCTGGGGGCAGGGCCCGACGCTGATCATCTGGTGCACCGCAGGGGTCAGCGGGATGCTGATCCCGGCCATGTCGCCGAGCTTCGGGCTCCACACGCCGGCCGCGATGACCACCGTGCCTGCCTCGATGTCGCCGCCCGTGGTGCGCACGCGGGTGATCCGACGGCGGCCGTGCGGTCCCTCCTCGGTGTCGAGCCCGACGACCTCGACGGTGGGTACGACGGTGAGCTCACCCGTCGCGAGGGCGCGCTCGCGCATGATCGTGCCGGCCCGCAGCGAGTCGACGACGCCGACCCCAGGGGTCCAGAACGCGCCGATGAACTGGTCGGTCTCGATGAAGGGCACCTTGTCCTTCACGAACTCCGGCGAGACGAGCTCGGCCTCGATCCCCCACGCCTTCGCGCTGGACATGCGGCGCCGCAGCTCCTCCATCCGCTCCTCGGTCCGGGCGATCTCGAAGCCGCCGGACTCGGTGAAGACGCCCATCTCCTTGTACTGCGCCACGGAGTCGAGCGTGATGTCGGTGATCTCGCGGGAGTGGTCGACGGTGAAGATGAAGTTGGAGGCGTGGCCGGTGGAGCCCCCCGGGTTGGGCAGCGGCCCCTTGTCGATCTGCACGACGTTCTTCCACCCCAGGCGGGTGAGGTGGTGGACGAGGCTGTTGCCGACGATGCCGGCTCCGATCACGACGACGTCGGCGGTCGCGGGGACCTCGGCCATGGCTGCCTCCTGCAAGGGAATCGGTTGTTGCGTATCACGCAACGAGTTGCGCTATGTGCGACATGCTGAAATCTACGTCGACGCCCCCGGCCGCTGTCAAGGAGTCGGGGGCGCCGGCGGACGGCTCACGAGGCGCTGATCGGACGGCCCTCGGCGTCCGTCTCGGGCATCGGGTCGCCGGTGACCTCCTCGGGATCGGCGCCGAGTGCCGCGAGGGCGACGGTCTGGTTCTCCATGGAGTCGTAGTGCTGCGCATGGATGACGGCCTTGCGCACCCGCGACGGGAGCGTCGACTCGTAGGGCTCGGCCCGCAGCGCCTTCAGGAGCGAGACGCACATCGCGCAGATGACGAGCATGAAGGGCCCGGCCACGATGATCACCAATGTCTGGAGGGCCTGCAGGCCACCGGAGAAGAGCAGCACGCCGGCGACGGCGCCCTGCGCGACGCCCCAGAAGATGATCAGCCAGCGCATCGGCTCCTCCTTGCCGTGCTGGCTCAGCATGCCCATCACGATCGAGGCGGAGTCGGCGCCGGTGATGAAGAAGATCGCCACGAGGAAGACCGCGAGCACCACCGTGATGCTCGAGAGCGGGTACTGGCGCAGCGTGGTGAACAGCGCGCTCTCGGTGCCGTTCTCCCCCGCCAGCACCTTGCCGAGGTCCTTCGCGCCCGACAGCTGCAGGTCGAAGGCCGCGCCGGCCAGGATCGAGAACCACACGAACGACACCACGCTCGGCACCAGGATCACGTAGACGACGAACTGGCGGATCGTGCGGCCCTTGGAGATGCGCGCGATGAACATCCCGACGAAGGGCGTCCAGGAGATCCACCAGGCCCAGTAGAAGATCGTCCAGGTGCTCAGGAACTCGCTGCCGCCGAACGCACCCGTGCGGAACGCCATCGTGGGCAGGTGCGTGAGGTAGCCGCCGAGCGACTCGGTGAAGGTGCTCAGGATGAAGACGGTCGGTCCGACCACGAAGAGGAAGAACACCAGCACCACGGCCGCGATCGCGTTGGCGTTGGAGAGGAACTGCACGCCCTTCTCGATGCCCGTCACGGCCGACACCACGAAGCAGGCCGTCAGCACCGCGATGACGATGACCGTCAGCCACTTGGACTGCCCGCTGCCGAAGACGTCGTCGAGGCCACCGGTGATCTGCAGCGCGCCGAGACCCAGCGACGTGGCGGAGCCGAAGAGCGTCGCGAAGATCGCGATCACGTCGATCGCCTTGCCCGGTCCGCCCTTGGCACGCGCGCCGAGCAGCGGGCCGAACGCGCCCGAGACCAGGTTGCCCGCCCCCTTGCGGTAGGCGAAGTACCCGATGGCCAGTCCGATGACGGCGTACATCGACCAGGGGTGGAAGCCCCAGTGGAAGAAGGCGTACTCCATCGCGACCCGCGCGCTGTCCGGGGTGGACGGGTCGCCCCGGCCCGGCGGGATGCTGCTCGCGTCGGTGGCCGTGAGGTAGGTCAGTGGCTCGGCGACGCCCCAGAACATCAGGCCGATGCCCATGCCGGTCGCGAACATCATCGAGACCCAGGAGAAGGTGGAGAACTCCGGCTCCGAGTCGTCGGGGCCCAGCCGGATGTTGCCGTAGCGCGTCACCGCGAGGTAGGCCGAGAACAGCAGGAACATCGCACTGACCAGGATGAACAGCCAGCCGAAGTTCTTCTCCAGCCACGCCAGGGTGTCACCCGTGGCCGTGCCCATCCCCGCTGAGTCGAGCGTCCCCCACAGCAGGAACGCCACCGCGACGGCGGCCGCGGTCCCGAAGGTCACCTTGTCGAGCGGGAAGTGGGTCTCCCCCTCGATCGGAGGCGGCACGACGTGGTCCCGGTGGATGTGCGAAGGATCTTTGATGGCCATGGCGCCCTCCCGAGTGTGTTGCGCCAAGCGCAACACCGTGCGTGATCTGCAACACAACTAGTCGTCACAGTGCTCCGCCCCCAGACGGGCTGTCAAGGCTCGTCCGGGGGCGGGCGCGGTGCACCGATCACGTGCACCGATCACACGCTGTGCGTCACCCGAGCCACGCGTCCACCTTGTCCTGGTTCTCCTCGATCCACTTCGCGGCCGCATCCTCCGGGGACATCTTGTCGGCGGCGATGTAGCCGGCGACCACGTTCTGGTCCTCGTTGGTCCAGGTGAAGTTCTTCACCAGGTCGACCGCCGTGGAGTCCGAGGCCGCCCAGTCGGTGCCGACGATCTTCTTCAGCTCGGTCTCCGGGTAGTCGCAGGCCACGGTCTGCGGGTCGTCCTGGCACCCGTCCTCGTAGGGCGGGAGCGAGACGCGCTGCATGGCGACCTCGGCGTTGAAGTACTGCGGCTCGTACCAGTAGCCGATGACCCACTCCTTGTTCTCCTCGGCCTTGCGGAACGCCTCGATGGAGGCGGCCTCGCTTCCCGAGAAGACGACCTTGAAGTCGAGGTCGAGGTTGCTCACGATCGCCTCGTCGAACTGCACGTAGGACGGGTCGGCGCCGAGGAACTGGCCCTTGCCGCCGGACTCCGACGTCTCGAACTCGGAGGCGTACTTGTTGAGGTTCTTCCAGTCGAGGATGTCGGGGTGCTCCTCGGCGAGCCACGGCGGCACGAACCAGCCGATGATGCCGACGTTGCCCTGCGGCCCGAAGTCCTCGGCGGTGCCGTCGCCCTGGTCGGCGAAGAACTTCTTCTCCAGGTCCGGGTGGCCCCAGTCCTCGATCACGACGTCCACCTCGCCGGTGCCGAACCCCTGCCAGGAGACGTCCTCCTTGAGCTCCTTGTAGTTCACCGTGCAGCCGAGCTCCTTCTCGGCCACGGCGCCGACAACGTACGCGCTCGCCTCGTAGCCGACCCACGGGTTGACGGCCATGTTGAGGTCGCCGCACTCTCCCCCGCCCTCGGCAGCCTTCTCCTCGTTGGCCGTGGTCTGCTCGTCGATCGACCCACCGCCGCAGGCGGACAGCGCCATCACGGCGACGGTGGCGAGAGCGCCGAGGCGGGCTCCTCGGCTTCTGGCAATCCTCATGTGCTGCTCCTCATCTGCTGGTGGGCTTGTGTGGGATCTGGCTGGGGCGGGCGGCGGTCATGCACCGGGCGGGCCGATGGGCAATCGGATGTTGAAGGGCCTTCGGGAGCCGGGTCCGTCGTCGCGGCGGACGTCGGAGGCGGCGCGGGTGATCCGGTCGAGCATCACGCCGAGCAGCACGATGGTGATACCCGCAGCCAGGCCCTTCCCCCACGCCTCACTGCGCGCGAAGCCGTAGACGACGTCATAGCCCAGGGCCCCGGCCCCGACCAGGCCGCCGATGACCGTCATCGACAGGACGTAGAGCAGGCCTTGGTTGGTCGCGAGCACGAGGGAGCCCTTGGCCATGGGCAGCTGGACCTTGGTGATCTCCTGCCAGGTGGTCTGGCCGGTCGAGCGGCCCGCCTCGATCGTGGTGGGCGAGACGGCCTTCACACCGTCGGCGACGAGCTTGATCGCTGCCGGCGCGGCGTACACGATGCCCGCGACGATCGCGGTGAAGCGGGACGGGCCGAAGAGCGCGAGCACGGGGATCAGGTAGACGAACGGCGGGATGGTCTGGCCGGCGTCGAGCAGCGGCCGGATGCCGAGGTCGACGCGACGGTCGCGCGCCATCCAGACGCCGAAGACGAGAGCCAGGATCATCACCAGCACGGTGGCGACGAGCGTCATGTTGAGGGTGATCATCGCGTCGTGCCACAGGTCGAAGTACCAGATGCCGGCCAGGCACACGGCCGTGCTGACCAGCGCGCGCAGACCACCGAAGACGAAGGCCAGCGCGGCGATCGCCACGAACGCCAGCCACCAGGGCGAATCCGCGAGCAACGCCTGCGTGCGGTTCAGGAACTGGTTGGTGACGAGGTCCTTGACCCACCCGGTAGCGCCGCCGAACGTGTCGGTGAACCAGTCGACACCGTCGCTCACGGCGGTCGCGATCGTGTCGCCGATGCTGTACGTCGGGAACTCGGCGAGGCCGACGTAGGTGCGCGAGAGGTAGACCGCGACCAGCGTCGCCGCGCCGCCGCCGATGATCAGCCCCCGGCGCACGCGCGGGTCGCCGCCACCACCGCGCGCGACCCTCTCGGCGCGCTCGCTCGCCGCGGTCGTGGTTCGGTCGAGCATCACCGCCATCACCACGATCAGCGCACCGGGCACGAAGGCCGTGCCGACGTCGTTGATGCGCAGGCCGTCGAGCACCGGCTTGCCGAGCCCGGGGCCGTTGACGAAGGCGGCCAGTGTGGCCATCGACAGCGCTGCCAGCGTGGTCTGGTTGAGACCGACGATGATGGTCTTGCGGGCCATCGGGATCTGCACCTTGAGCAACCGCTGCCAGTAGGTCTGGCCGGCCGAGTCGGTGGCCTCGATGGTCGTCGCCGACACCTCGCGGATGCCGAAGCCCGCGATCCGGATCAGGGGCGGCAACGCGTAGATGAGTGTGGAGACCACGGCCGCGCTCGGGCCGATGCCGAAGAAGAGCACGATCGGGAGCAGGTAGACGAACGTCGGCATCGTCTGCATGAAGTCGAGGAAGGGCGTGACGACCTGGTTGGCCCGCGCGCTGGTGCCGATCAGGACGGCCAGCGGGATCCCGATGACGACGGCGAGCACGACCGAGATGCCGGTGATGATGAGCAGGTCGAGCGAGTCCTGCCAGTAGCCGAGGACGCCGAAGGACAGGAACGACGCCGCCACGAGCAGGGCGATGCGCCAGTTCGCGACGACCAGGCCGACGTAGGTCGCGATGGCGACGACGCCCAGCCAGCCGATCTCGGGCACCGGCCGCGGGAAGTTGGGCAGGACGACCATCCGCTGGAGCCACTCGACCGCACTGCGCAACGCGTCGGCGATCGCGTTGGTGAACTGCATGACCGGATTGGTCGCGCGGCCGGCCAGCAGGTCGTTCTGGAACTCGGTGAGCCGGTCGTGCAAACCGGTGCGGGACGTGCCAGGCAGAGCGAGGGTGTCGTTGCCGTTCGTGAAGTACCAGGCCACGACCCAGACGGCCAGGATCACCGCCGCCGGGATCCAGCGGCTCACCCTCGTGTGTTCCTCGACCGGCGGCGCGGCGCCGGGCTCGACGGGCTTGGGCGTCGGCGCGGTCGAGGTGGTGGCGCTCATGTCACTTCACCTCTTCCTCCGCCACGACCACGCGCATGATGTCCTCCTCATCGACCACACCGAGGAGGGTGTCGCCGTCCACCACCCGGATCGGCGCGTCGGAGGCGATCGCGGCGCGCGCCGCCTGGCGTACGACGGTGGTGACCGGGAGGGTGGGCCCGTCCATGGCCTCGCCGGGGCGGGGCTCGCGCATCACCCACTTCAGCGTGAGGACGTGGGCCTTGGGCACCTCGGAGACGAAGTCCTTGACGTAGTCGTCGGCCGGGCGGGCCACGACCTCGTCGGGGGTGCCGATCTGCACGATCTCGCCGTCGCGCAGGATCATGATCCGGTCGCCCAGCTTGAGCGCCTCGGCGAGGTCGTGGGTGATGAACACCATCGTCTTCCCGAGCTCGCTGTGGAGGCGGATCACCTCGTTCTGCATGTCGCGGCGGATCAGTGGGTCGAGCGCGGAGAACGGCTCGTCGAACAGCAGCATCTCCGGGTCGCCCGCCAGCGCACGGGCCAGGCCGACGCGCTGTTGCATGCCGCCGGAGAGCTGGTCGGGGTAGGACCTCTCGTAGCCCTCCAGGCCGACCAGGTCGATGATCTCGGTGGCCTTCGCGCGCCGCTCCTTCTTGCCGACGCCGCGCACCTCCAGCCCGTAGGCGACGTTGTCGATCACCTGGCGGTGCGGGAGCAGGCCGAAGTGCTGGAACACCATCGACACCTGCTTGCGACGCACGTCGCGCAGCTGGCTCTCCGATGCCGACGTGATGTCGACCCCGCCGAGCTGGACGGTCCCGCTGGTGGGCTCGATGAGGCGGGTGAGCAGCCGGACCAGCGTCGACTTCCCCGACCCGGACAGCCCCATCACCACGAAGACCTCGCCGGGGGCGACCTCGAAGGAGACGTCCTTGACGCCGACCACGTTGCCCGTCTTGGCCTTGAGCTCGGCGCGCGAGAGCTCGGCGTCCGGCGTCCCGATGACCTTGTCGGACCGGGGCCCGAAGATCTTCCAGAGACTGTCGACCGACAGGGCTGCCGTCATGACTTCTCCTCCGCCTGGCGGGGTTTCGCCCCGGTGCCGTGACGGCGGGGAGCAGGTGTGTGGAGCGGCATGCCGACACGCTGCCCGCCGTCGACCACGAGCGCCGAGCACAGCGGGGACATACCCAGAATGTGGTCAGCGGTGCTGACGGGAAGATCCGGCACGCGTGTCCTCGCCTTCGACGTTGTTGCGTATGCCGCAACTGGATGCTCGCAGCGCAACCAGCCGGACAAGCGAAGGATCCTGCGAGACCTCCGCCCGGTCAAGGGGGGTCGGCACACCGTGACCTGCCGGTGACCCGTCCCGACCGTGCCGAAGGGCCCGGATCAGAGCGTGCGGAGGAACTCCAGGTGCCGCTCGTACTGGTCGAGGCAGTCGTGGATGACCTGCTCGGGGGTGTAGCCCATGACGTCGTAGTCCTGCCCGCCGTCGGTGAGGTGCACCTCCAGCCGGGCGTACTGGTCGCGGTTGCCGATCATCCGGCCTCCGTAGGTCGGCACCGGCGAGCGGCGCACCACGACGCGGTAGACGAACCCGTCCTCGCCCTGCTCGGTCGCGAGCTCGACCCACGGCAGCACGTCGCTGCCGATCGCCCCACCGACGGAGACGGCGGCCGGGACGCCCATCGACGTCAGCTCCTGGGCGACCTCGGTCAGTGCGGGCGCGACCGTCGAGGCCAGGTAGTCGGCCGCCGCGTCGTCGTCGACGAAGTTGACCGCCCGCGCGAGCCGCGCCTTCCATGCCTTCCGGTTGTCCTCGGTCGACCCGGTGCGCGCGGAGAGGAGCGGTGCGATGCCACGCACGCCCCCGGCCTTGCGCCCCTCCTCACGCAGGGACCGGAACAGCCCCCACATCACGAGCACCAGGACGAAGGCGAACGGAAGGCCCATGATGATCGTGGCGTACTGCAGGGCGAAGATCCCGCCGACGGCGAGCATCGCGACCGTGAGCAGGCCGGTGATGCTCGCCCACGACACGCGCAGCCAGGGCGCACAGTCCTGCTGGACGTCGTGGAGCTCGGAGCAGAGGTTGCCCATCACGAGGGCCGCGGAGTCGGCCGAGGTGATGTAGAAGAGCAGGCCGACCAGGAAGGCGACGAAGATGACGGCGTTGGCCAGCGGGTAGTCCTTCAACAGCTCGTAGAAGCCGACGCCCGTGAAGTCGACGGCGACGTCGGCGAAGGCGTCGTCGCCGCCGCGGACCTTGTCGATGGCCGCGTTGCCGAAGATCGAGATCCACATGACGATGTAGCTGAACGGGATGACCATCGTGCCGAGCACGAACTGACGGATCGTGCGCCCGCGCGAGATCCGCGCCAGGAACTGGCCGACGAACGACGCCCACGCCACCCACCAGGCCCAGAAGAACAGCGTCCGGAGCTGCATCCACTCCTGGGTGTCGGTGAAGGCGAACGTCTCGAGGGTCTTCGCCGGGAACGTGCGGACGAAGTCGCCGACGTTCATCACCACGGCGTTGAGCAGGAACGACGTCCGGCCGGTGACGAGCACCCAGCCGGCCAGCAGGAGGGCCAGCAGCACGTTGAGCTGGGAGAGGAACCGGATCCCCTTGTCGACGCCTGTCGTGGCCGAGACCGCAGCCACCGTGACCGCGAGGACGGCCAGCGCCGCCTGGGCCCCGGTGCCCACCCCCACTCCGAAGATCACGTTGAGCCCGACGTTGAGGAACACGACCCCGATCCCGAGGCTGGTCGCAACCCCGAAGATCGTGCCCAGCACGGCGGCGGTGTCGACGGCGTGGCCCAGCGGTCCCTCGATCCGCTTGCCGAACACGGGGTGGAGCGCGGACCGGACGGCCAGCGGGAGGTTCTTCCGGTAGGAGAAGTAGGCCAGGGCGAGCCCCATCAGGGCGTACATCGCCCACCCGGTGACGCCGTAGTGGAAGAGGGTCCACACCGTCGCGTCGCGGGCCGCGTCCACGGTGCCCGGCTCGCCGACCGGCGGCGCGGTGTACTGGGACACCGGCTCGATGACGGAGTAGAACATCACGTCGGTGCCGATGCCGGCAGCGAAGAGCATGCTCGCCCACGCGAACGTGGAGAACTCCGGGCGGGAGTGGTCGGGGCCGAGCCGGATGCTGCCGTAGCGCGAGGCGCCGAGGAAGATCACGAAGCCGACGATCACGGTCGCCAGCGCGACGTAGAACCAGCCGAAGCCGGTGCCGACGCGCGACACGATGTCGCCGATGACCTTCTCCGCGTTGGTCGGGGACACGAGCGCCCACAGGGTCACCACGCAGACCCCCGCGAAGGAGGTGATGAAGACCGGCCACCGCACCGAGGGGCCGGCAGCTCCGGACCCCGGATCGTGGTGGGGGCGCGCGTCGAGCTGTGCGGTCATGGTGCCTCCGGTCTCGGCTGTCGCGGACGGGCTGTCCCGTCCGTCCCGGGCGTGGTCAGCTGTTGCGCGGGTCTCCCGGTGGGTGGAGCGGGCTCGCGTCCCGGTGCCGGTAGTAGGGGACGTCGGACGCGGCGAGCGGGGTGTTGCCCAGGATCAGGTCAGCCGCCTTCTCGGCGACCATCATCACCGGGGCGTAGATGTTGCCGTTGGTGACGTAGGGGAAGACGCTGGCGTCGACGACGCGGAGGCCCTCGGTCCCGTGCACGCGCATGCTGCCCGGGTCGACCACGGCCATGTCGTCGGTGCCCATCTTCGCCGTGCACGAGGGGTGCAGCGCCGTCTCGGCGTCCTTGCGCACCCACTCCAGGATCTCCTCGTCGGTCTCCACCGAGTGGCCCGGCGAGAGCTCACCACCGTTGAACGGCGCGAACGCCGGTTGGTTGAGGATGTCGCGCGCGACGCGCACGGCCTCGACCCACTCGCGCTTGTCGTTGTCGGTCGAGAGGTAGTTGAACAGCATCTTCGGCTTCTGCTTCGGGTCGGCCGAGGCGATGCGGACCCACCCGCGGGTGTCGGCGTACATCGGCCCGATGTGCACCTGGTAGCCGTGGGCGTACTTGTCCTGCCCGGCCGGCGCGGAGCCGTCGTAGCGGATCGCGATCGGCAGGAAGTGGAACATCAGGTTGGGCCAGTCGACGTCGTCGTTGGACCGGCAGAACCCGCCGCCCTCGAAGTGGTTGGACGCCGCCGTGCCGGTGCGCTTGAGCAGCCACTCGAGCCCGACGAGGGGACGGTTGCGCCACTTGAGGCCCTCGACGATCGACACCGGCTGGAGCGAGGCGTACTGGATGTAGACCTCGAGGTGGTCCTGCAGGTTCTCCCCGACGCCGGGGAGGTCGTGCACCATCTCCACGCCGAGCGGGCGCAGGTGCTCGGGGTTGCCGATGCCCGAGAGCTGGAGCAGCTGCGGCGAGTTGATCGCACCCCCACAGAGGATCACCTCGCCCGCAGCCACGTAGTCGCGCCGCCGACCGGCGCGGAGGTACTCCACGCCCACCGCCCGCCGGCCGTCGAACCGCACCCGCGTGGCGTGCGCGAACGTCTCCACCGTGAGGTTCTTGCGTCCCATCACCGGGTGGAGGTAGGCCCGGGCGGCGGACATCCGGACGCCCTTGACGATGTTGCGGTCGAAGCGCCCGAAGCCCTCCTGCCGGTAGCCGTTGACGTCGTCGGTCAGCGGGTAGCCGGCCTGTTGCGCGGCCTCGAAGAAGGCGCTGAAGAGGGGGTTGGTGGCCGGGCTGCGCTCGAGCTTGAGCGGTCCGGAGCCGCCACGCCAGGCGTCGGCGCCCACCATCCCGTCCGGCAGGATGAGCGACTCCATGCGCTTGAAGTACGGCAGGCAGTGGCGGTAGTCCCACGCCTCCATGCCCGGGTCGGCGGCCCAGCGCTCGTAGTCCATCGGGTTGCCGCGCTGGAAGATCATGCCGTTGATCGAGGACGAGCCGCCCAGCACCTTGCCGCGTGCGTGGTAGACGCGCCGTCCACCCATGGCCGGCTCCGGCTCGGTCTCGTACTTCCAGTCGTAGAGCGCATTGCCGATGGGGAACGGCAGTGCAGCAGGTGCGTGGATCAGCGGGTCGAAGCGGTCGGTGCGCCCTGCCTCGAGCACCAGCACGCTGGTCGAGGGATCCGCGGAGAGCCGGTTGGCCAACGCCGAGCCCGCCGAGCCACCCCCGACGATCACGTAGTCGTAGGACGTGCTCATGCGCGGTCGCCGCCGAACCAGCGCTGCACGGCGGGCCGGATGTTGTGCCAGACGTGCTTGGTCTCGCGGTACTCCTCCAGCCCGGCCACGCCGAGCTCGCGACCGGTGCCGGACTGCTTGTAGCCGCCCCACTCGGCCTGGGGGACGTAGGGGTGGTAGTCGTTGATCCAGACCGTCCCCATCCGCAGGCGCGCCGCCACCCGTTGGGCGCGGCCCGCGTCCTGGGTCCAGACCGCCCCGGCGAGGCCGTAGATGCTGTCGTTGGCGATCGCCACCGCGTCGTCCTCGCCGCTGAAGGTCTCGACCGTGCGCACCGGTCCGAACGACTCGTCCTGCGTCACCGACATCGACGACGTGCAGCGGTCGAGGATCGTCGGCAGGTAGTAGAACCCGTCGGCCAACGACTCGTCGTCCGGCCGGGCGCCCCCGCAGCGCAGCACGGCCCCCTCCTCGAGCCCGCGGGCGACGTAGGCCTCCACCTTGTCGCGGTGGGCTGCACTGGTCAGCGGACCGGTCTCGGCGGACTCGTCGAAGGGACCGCCGAGCCGGATCTGCGTCGCCTGGTCGACCAGCGCGTCGACGAAGCGGTCGTGCACCGACTCCTCCACGAGGAGCCGGGCGCCCGCTGAGCACACCTGGCCCGAGTGCAGGAAGACGGCCGTGAGGGCGTAGTCGAGGGCGACGTCCAGGTCGGCGTCGGCGAAGACGATGTTGGGGTTCTTGCCGCCGAGCTCGAGGGCGACCTTCTTCACCGTCGCGGACGCCGCCTCGGCGATCCGGCGGCCGGTCTCGAGACCGCCGGTGAAGGACACCATGTCGACGCGCGGGTCGGTCGAGAGCGGAGCGCCGGCGGTGGCGCCGGGTCCGAGGACCAGGTTGCCGACCCCCGGCGGCAGTCCCGTCTCCTCGAGCAGGCGCATGAGGTGGATCGCCGAGTGCGGGGTGAGCTCGCTGGGCTTCAGCACGAACGTGTTGCCGGCGGCGAGGCACGGGGCGACCTTCCAGGACACCTGCAGCAGGGGGTAGTTCCAGGGCGTGACCAGCCCGCACACCCCGATCGGCTCGTGGACGATCCGGCTCACCACGTCGGGGTTGCCGGTGTCGACCACGCGGCCGGACTCCTCGGCGGCGATCCGTCCGTAGTGCCGGAACACCGACACGACGTCGGCCACGTCGTACTGGCCCTCGACGAAGCGCTTGCCCGTGTCGAGCGACTCCATCCGGGCGATCTCGTCGGTGTCGCGCTCCAGCAGGCCCGCGAGCCGCAGCAGCAGGTCTCCCCGCTCACGGCTCGAGGTGTGCGGCCACGGGCCGTCGTGGAAGGCCGCGTGCGCCGCGGCGATGGCGGCGTCGGTGTCGGCGGCGCCCCCCTCGTCGACCTCCGCGACGAGGCTCCCGTCGGCCGGGCAGCGGATCTCGCGGTGCTCACCGGTGCGGGCCGGGACCCAGCGTCCGTCGATGTACAGGTCAGCCACAGTGCCTCCCTCTCGTCTGCCGAAACAATGCTGCGACCCGGGCCGAGCGTCAAGCCTCGGTCCGGCATGTGTGGACCGGCCGGCGACGGGTCAGCGATGACCCCAGCCGAGGCGGTGGGACACCTCGGCGGCGGACGACACGGTCAGTGCGACCACGTGGTCCAGACGTTCGGCGCCGAGCCGGAAGGACGGTCCCGAGACGCTCATCGAGGCCACGACGTCGCCGTGCGCGTTGCGGACCGGGGCGGCGACTGCGGTGAGGCCGACCTCGAGCTCGTCGACGGCGAGCGCGTAGCCCTGGTCGCGCACGCGGGCCAGCTCGTCGCGCAGCTTCGCCCGGCGGGTGATCGTGTGCTCGGTGTAGGTCGACAGCGTGCCGAGCGCGGCGTCGAGCTCGTGGTCGGCGAGCCCGCTCAGCAGCACCTTGCCGTTGCTCGTGGCGTGCAGCGGGATGTGCTGGCCGACCCAGTTGTGCGGCTGCAGGGCCGAGGAGCCGGCCACCTGGTCGAGGTAGAGCGCCGACCCGTCCGAGAGCACCGCGACGTTGACGGTCTCCCCGGTGTCGGCCGCGAGCTGGCGGCAGATCGGGCGCGCCTCCTGGACGAGGTCGAGCCGTGCGGTGGTGGCGCCGGCCAGGCGCAGGATGCCCACCCCGAGCCGGTAGCGTCCGCGGTCACCGGTCTGTTCCACCAGGCGGTGCGACTCGAGGGTGGCGACCAGCCGGAAGGCGGTGCTCTTGTGCACCCCGAGCTCGGCCGCGATCTCGGTGACGCCGCCCTCGCCGGTGCGTGCGAGGACCTCCAGGATGCTGAGTGCCCGATCGACCGACTGGACGCCGGTGCCGGCCTCGGCGGCGTTGCGCATGGCGCGACACTAGCGCACGAGCTGTTGCGTATCGCAGACTTCGTTTCGTCAAGCGCAACAATGGGCGCCCTTGACAGCACCCCTGAAGGAGCAGCATCCGTGGGAGACTTCGTCCTCATCCTCTCGTGCCCCGACCGGCCGGGCATCGTGCACGCCGTGTCCGGGTTCCTCGTGGAACACGGCGGCAACATCGTCGAGAGCCAGCAGTTCGGGGACAGCCTCACCGACCGCTTCTTCATGCGGATCGGCTTCACCACCGGCGACGGGCACGACGCGGCCTCGCTGCACGCTGCCTTCGAGACCGTTGCCCAGCGCTTCGCGATGGCGTACGAGCTGTGGGCGGCGCAGGCGCCGTACCGCACGCTGCTGATGGTCTCCAAGCACCTGCACTGCCTCAACGACCTGCTCTTCCGCGCCAGCACGGGCGCCCTCCAGGTCGAGATCCCCGTCGTGGTGTCCAACCACCGCGACGCCGAGCCGCTCGTGCGCTCCTACGGCATCGACTTCCTGCACCTGCCGGTCACCCCGGACACCAAGGCGGACGCGGAGAAGCGGCTGCTCGAGGTCGTCGAGGAGACCGGCACCGACCTCGTCGTCCTCGCCCGCTACATGCAGGTGCTGTCCGACGACCTGTGCCGGCAGCTGTCCGGGCGGGCGATCAACATCCATCACTCGTTCCTGCCCAGCTTCAAGGGCGCCCGGCCCTACCACCAGGCCTTCGACCGCGGCGTGAAGCTCGTCGGTGCGACAGCGCACTACGTCACCGCCGACCTCGACGAGGGGCCGATCATCGAGCAGGACGTGATCCGGGTCGACCACACCTACGACCAGGACCAGCTCGTCGCCGCCGGGCGCGACGTCGAGGCGCACGTGCTCTCCCGAGCCGTGCGCTGGCACACCCAGTCCCGGGTGCTGCTCAACGGGGACCGCACCGTCGTCTTCAGGTAGGCGACGCACCAACGGCGCAACAACGGAGGGACCACCCATGCTGTCCGACATCGAGATCGCCAACGCTGCCGTGCTGCGCCCCATCCGCGAGATCGCGGACCGGACGCTGGGCATCCCGGAGGAGAGCCTGGTCCCCTACGGCCACTACAAGGCCAAGGTCGACCTCGGCTACGTCGCCTCGCTGGCGGACCGGCCTCTCGGCCGGCTGGTGCTGGTGACCGCGCTGTCGCCGACCCCGCCCGGCGAGGGCAAGACGACCACCACGGTGGGTCTCACCGACGCGCTCCACGGACTGGGGCACAGCACCGTCGCCTGCCTGCGTGAGCCCTCGATGGGACCGGTGTTCGGCATGAAGGGCGGTGCCGCCGGCGGCGGCTACAGCCAGGTCGTCCCGATGACCGACATCAACCTGCACTTCACCGGGGACTTCGCCGCCATCGCAGCGGCCAACAACCTGCTCGCCGCGTTGATCGACAACCACGTCCACCACGGCAACGAGCTCGACATCGACGTCCGCAGCATCACGTGGAAGCGCGTGCTCGACGTCAACGACCGCGCGCTGCGCGAGGTGACCGTCGCCCTCGGCGGGCACGCGAACGGCTTCCCGCGCGAGGACGGCTTCGACATCGTGGTGGCCTCGGAGCTGATGGCGATCTTCTGCCTCACCGAGTCGTGGGGCGACCTCAAGCGTCGCATCGGCGACATCGTGGTCGGCTACACGCGCGCCATGGCCCCGGTCACCGCGCGCGAGCTCGGCGCCGACGGCGCCATGGCCGCGCTCCTGCGCGACGCCCTGGCCCCCAACCTGGTGCAGACGCTCGAGGGCGCTCCCGCGTTCGTGCACGGCGGCCCGTTCGCCAACATCGCCCACGGCTGCAGCTCCGTGATGGCGACGCGCGCCGGGCTGCGGCTGGCCGACATCGTCGTCACCGAGGCCGGCTTCGGCGCCGACCTCGGTGCGGAGAAGTTCGTCGACATCAAGTGCCGCAAGTCCGGGCTGCGCCCCGACGTGGCGGTGGTCGTGGCGACGGTGCGGGCACTCAAGTACCACGGTGGCGTCGCGCTCACCGACCTCGGCACCGAGGACCTCGCCGCGGTGGAGGCGGGCATGGTCAACCTGCGCAGGCACCTCGACAACATCCGCGACGTCTACGGCATCCCGTGCGTGGTCGCGGTCAATCGGTTCCCCACCGACAGCGACCTCGAGGTCGCGAAGGTGGTCGAGCTCGTCGGCGCGGAGGGCGTACGCGCCTTCCCGGCCACCCACTTCGCCGACGGCGGCACCGGTGCACAGGACCTGGCGAAGGGCGTGCTGGCCGCCCTGGACGAGCCGTCGCCGTACGAGTTCTCCTTCACCTACGACGACGACCTCTCCCTGACCGAGAAGGTCGAGGCCATCGCGACCCGGCTCTACGGCGCCGGGCTGGTCACGTGGGAGGCGCGGGCGCGTCGGCGGCTGCTGCGCATCGAGAAGGACGGCTACGGAGGGCTGCCGGTCTGCGTGGCCAAGACCCAGTACTCCTTCTCGACCGACCCCACCTCCCTCGGCGCCCCGTCGGGCCACGAGCTGCACGTGCGCGAGGTCCGGCTCTCGGCCGGCGCCGGCTTCGTGGTGGTCGTGTGCGGCGACATGATGACCATGCCCGGGCTCCCCCGCGACCCCTCCGCCGGCCGCATCGACCTCCTCGACGACGGGACCATCCTCGGCCTCAGCTGAGCGCCCGGTCAGTCGCCGAGCTCGGCCCGGCGACGGATGACGTACTCCTGGAGCTCCTCGCGGATGGCGTCGTCGAGCGGCGGCTCCTCGTAGTCGGCGAGGGTCTTCTGGTACTGCTCGGTGGCCCGGTCGTTGGCGTCCTTGCCGCCGTTGCGCATCCAGCGCTCGTAGTTCTCCGAGGAGGAGAGCAGCGGGCGGTAGAAGCAGGTGCGGAAGCGCTCCATCGTGTGCATCGCGCCGAGGAAGTGGCCGCCGTGCCCGACCTCCTGGTGGGCGTCGAAGGCCATCGACGCCTCGTCGATCTCGAGCGGGGTGAACTCGTGGCGCAGCATCTGGAGCAGCTCGATGTCGACGATGAACTTCTCGTAGCCCGCGACCAGGCCGCCCTCGAGCCAGCCCGCCGAGTGCATCACCCAGTTGGCGCCGGCCAGGAAGGTCGGCATGAGCGTCATCAGGGCCTCGTAGCCCGCCTGGGCGTCGGCCACCTGCGAGGACGTCAGCCCGCCGCCGGTGCGGAACGGCAGCCCGAAGTGCCGCGCGATCTGGCCCGTGCACAGCAACCCGAGGCCCGACTCGGGGGTGCCGAACGTCGGCGAGCCCGACTGCATGTCGATGTTGGACAGGAAGGACCCGAAGATCACCGGGGTGCCGGGGCGGATCAGCTGCGACAGCGCGATCCCCGACAATGCCTCCACGATCTGCTGCACCAGCGCGGCCGGGATCGTCACCGGCGACATCGCGCCCATCAGGATGAACGGCGTGAGCACCACCGGCTGGCCGGCGGCCGAGTACTCGAACTGCGCCTCCAGCATCCGGTCGTCCCAGCGCAGCGGCGAGTTGCAGTTGATCAGCGAGATCGTCGCCGGCGTCTCCTCGATGGCCTCGCGCGAGCCGAAGAGGATCGACGACATGGCGATCGTGTCCGCGGCGTTGACGCCGGAGACGACGTTGCCCATGTAGACCTTGTCGGTCAGCGTCTGCAGGGCGTACGTCATGTCGAGGTGGCGGCTGTCGAGCGGGGTGTCGTTCGGCTCGCAGATCACCCCGCCCGCCGAGTCGAGCACCGGGAACGACTGGGCGAGCTGGGTGAAGCGGCGGAAGTCGTCCATCGTGGCGTCGCGGCGCACCTCGCCCTCGCGCACGAACGGGGGGCCGTAGACGGCACCGAACGCCATCGCGTCGCCGCCGATGTGGATCGAGTGCTCGGGGTTGCGCGCCTGCACGTCGAACTCGCGCGGCGCCTTGGCCACCTGCTCGAGCACGAAGTCGGGGTCGAGGAAGACCGTGCGGTCCTCCACCTTCTGCCCGGCGGCGCGGAACAGCTCGAGCGCGCGGTCATCCATGAACTCGACCCCGATCTCGGTCATCAGACGCCGCCAGCCCTTGTCGAGCATGGCCATGGCGTCCTGGGACAACACCTCGTAGCGGGGCATCACGTTGCGGAACACGGGTCCTCCTGAGTCGGGGGGAGGTCTGGCCGTGACGCTTGACCGCAGCGGGACACGGCTTCTAGCCTCATCATGTGGAACAAAGGTTCCACATCATGGAACCCGTTGGGAACCCCCTCCGGCGAAGGGAGCCACACGTGGGCGACGCAGCCCCGGGCACCCGCGCCCTCGACCGCGCGGCAGACCTGGTCGCCACGGTCGTGCACGCCGACGAGCCGATGACGTTCGCCGACCTGCAGGACGCCAGTGGGCTGGCGAAGTCGACGACCTCACGGATGCTCACCGCGCTGGAGCGCAGCGGCCTGCTGGAGCGCGACGCAGCAGGCTCCTACGTCGCCGGCCGGCTCTTCTGGCTCTACGCCGCCCGGCACGACCCCTGGGACGAGCTGGTCCGGCTCGCCCGCCCGGCGATGGAGGCCATCGGCGAGGCCACCGGCGAGACGGTGCACCTGAGCATCAGCCGCGGCGACCGCGTCGTGCAGGTGGCGCAGGTCGACTCCCGCTACCTCCTCGGCACCCGCGACTGGACCGAGGTCGAGGTGCCGAGCCACTGCTCGGCGCTCGGCAAGGTGTTCCACGCGTGGCACGCGCTCGAGGTCCCCGAGGGCGAGCTCGAGCGGCTCACGCCGCAGACGCTGGCCACCCCCGCGGCCCTGCAGCGCGACTGCGTCCGCACCCGCGAGCGCGGCTGGGCGATCACCGCCGACGAGCTCGAGATCGGGCTCACCGGCGTCGCCGTGCCCGTGCACGGAGCCCGCGGCGACGTCGTCGCGGCCCTCGGGGTCTCCGGCCCCACCCCTCGCCTGGAGGGCCGGCTCGACGAGCTCGGCCGCAGCCTCCTGGACCACGCCACCGCGCTCTCGGCACTGCTGCGCGGACCGGCACCCCACACGCCCCGAGATCCGGCCCGAGCCCAGGAGGTGGTCGCATGACACCCGAGGAGATCCTGCAAGCCCTGTACGACGAGACCCTCGTCGGCAACGCACCCCGCGTGCTCGAGCTGACGGAGGAGGGTCTCTCGGTCTCGATGGAGCCGCAGACGCTGCTCTTCGACGCGCTCATCCCCTCGCTCGAGGAGGTCGGCGCACGCTTCGAGCGCGGCGACTTCTTCGTCCCGGAGATGCTCATCGCCGGCCGCGCGATGGCCGGGGCCATGGAGCGGCTGCGTCCCCTGCTCGCCGAGACCGGCGTGCAGACCGTCGGCAAGTTCCTGATGGGCACGGTGAAGGGCGACGTCCACGACATCGGCAAGAACCTCGTCAACATCATGCTCGAGGGTGCCGGCTTCGAGGTCATCGACCTCGGCGTCCAGGTCGCGCCCGAGAAGTTCGTCGCCGCCATCGACGAGCACCAGCCCGACATCGTCGGCTTCTCGGCGTTCCTCACCACCACGATGCCGATGTTCAAGGCCAACATGAACGCCCTCGAGAAGGCCGGCATCCGCGACAGCGTCATCGTCATGGTCGGCGGCGCCCCCGTCACCCAGGAGTACGCCGACGCGGTCGGCGCCGACGGCTATGCGGCCGACGCGTCCCAGACGGTCAAGGCGGCCAAGCGGCTGCTGCAGGAGAAGCGCTCCAAGGTGCCTGCATGAGCACCGCCCCTCCCCTGAGCACCGTCCTGCGCTCGGCCAGCAAGGAGGTGGTGATCGGCCACGAGCACCGCTTCTGCCTCATCGGCGAGCGGATCAACCCGACCGGCCGCCGGATCTTCCAGGAGCAGCTGCGCGGGGGCGACTTCTCCGCCATCGAGCGCGACGTCAAGGCGCAGGTCGAGGGTGGCGCCGACGTGCTCGACATCAACATGGGCGTCCCGCTGACCGACGAGCCCGACCTGCTCGCCAAGGCCATCACGATGGTCCAGGAGCTGACCGACCTGCCGATCTGCATCGATTCCTCGGTCGTCGAGGCCCTCGAGGCCGGGCTGTCGGTCTACCAGGGCCGGGCGCTGGTCAACTCGATCACCGCGGAGGACGACCGGATGGCCGCGATCCTCCCGCTGGTCAAGAAGTACGACGCCGCGATCATCGCGCTGCCCAACGACCACGACGAGATCCCGATGGAGGCCGACAAGCGCGTCGACCTGACCCGCAAGATCGTGCGGGTGGCGACGCAGGAGTACGGCATCGAGCAGGCCGACATCGTCATCGATCCGCTCGCGATGCCGATCGGCGCCGACACCACGACCTCGCTGGTCACCTTCGAGGTGATGCGGCGCATCCGCGACGAGTTCGGCGTCAACATGACCTGCGGCGCCTCCAACGTCAGCTTCGGCATGCCCGGACGTCACACGCTCAACGGCACGTGGCTGCCGATGGCCATGACCTCGGGCCTCACCAGCGCGATCATGGACACCCGCACGCCCGCGGTCGTGGAGGCGGTGAAGGCGGCCGACGTCTTCCTCGGGCACGACGACTGGGGCATGGCGTGGATCTCGGCGCACCGCGCCAAGCAGGCGGCGGCCCAGGCGTGACCCGACGATGACCCAGCCTCCCGACGGGCCCGACTTCTCGCTCGCGGACGTCGCGCGCGAAGGCCTCATCGAGAGGCCCGGCGCGGAGCCTGCCTCGCACGACGGCACCGGCCGCGTCGACCTCGCGTTCACGGTCGCCGGCCGGGCCGAGGACGGCGCCGACCTGCCGCCGACCCAGCGCGGCGTACGCGTCCCGCCCGGCGTCACCGTTTTCGACGCGGCCTCCTGGAACGGCATCGCCATCGACTCCACCTGCGGCGGGCACGGCACCTGCCACAAGTGCAAGGTGCGCGTCACCTCGCCGGTCGAGCTCCCGGTGACCCGGCACGACGCACGCACCTTCACCGAGGCCCAGCTCGCCGAGGGCTGGCGGCTGGGCTGCCTGGTCCAGGCGACGCGCGACCTCGCCGTCGACGTGCCGCCGCTGACCACGCGGCCCAAGGCCGCCACCGTCGGGATCGGCCGCCAGGTCATCCTGCGACCCGCGGTGCAGAAGCGCTACGTCGAGCTGGAGGAGCCCACGTTGGCCGACCAGCGCACCGACCTCGCCCGGCTCACCGACGCGATCGACGACCTCGAGGTCACCGCCGACGTCCACGCCCTGCGCCGGCTCGGCACGGTGCTGCGCCAGTCCGACTTCAAGGTCACGGCCGTCGTCGTCGACGAGGACCTCGTCGACGTCGAGCCGGGCGACACCACCGCGACGCGCTACGCCATCGCGTTCGACCTCGGCACGACCACTGTCGTCGGCACCCTCCTCGACGTCGGCACCGGCACCCCGCTCGCGGTCGCCTCGACGCTCAACCGCCAGCAGCCGTTCGGCGGGGACGTCATCACCCGCATCAGCGCGACGATGATGGACGACCAGGCGCTCGACCGGCTGCGCGAGGCGGCCGGGGCCACGCTCGCGGAGCTCGCGACGCGGGTCTGCCGCGAGGCCGGGATCGAGCCCACACAGGTCTACGAGGTCGCGGTCGCCGGCAACGCCACGATGACCTCGCTCGTGCTGGGCATCGACCCCGAGCCGCTCGGGGTCGCGCCGTTCGTCATGCCCGTCGCCCAGCCACCCACGGTCCTCGCCGCCGACATCGGCCTCGACCTCCACCCCCGCGCGCGGGCCTTCTTCTTCCCGGCGCTGGGCGCCTACGTCGGGGGCGACATCGTCGCCGGCATGCTGGCCACCGGCATGGACCGGGACAAGCGGGTCCGGCTCTTCATCGACGTCGGCACCAACTGCGAGATCGTGCTCAGCGACGGCGACCGGATCGTCTCGACCGCGGCCCCCGCCGGGCCGGCGTTCGAGGGCGGCGCGATCCGGTGTGGCATGCGTGCCGCCGACGGTGCCGTCGAGGTGGTCAAGGTCGACCCCCACGCCGGGTCGGACGAGCCTGCGGTGACCCTCGGGGTGATCGGCGACGTCGAGGCCAAGGGCCTGTGCGGGTCGGGCCTGGTCGACGCCGTGGCCGAGCTGGTGCGCGTCGGCCTGCTCGACGGCACCGGCCGGCTGGTCAGCGACGAGGCGGCGAAGGAGATCGCGCCCGCCCTGGCCGACCGGCTGGCCCGCATCGGCGAGGAGCGCGTGTTCATCCTGCACCGCCCCACCCCCGACGCCGAGACCGTCGAGTGCGTCTACCTCTCCCAGCGCGACGTGCGTGAGCTCCAGTTCGCCAAGGCGGCGATCTCGACCGGCTGGTCGCTCCTGCTCGAGGAGCTCGGCCTCGAGCACCGCGACGTCCAGCAGGTGCTGCTGGCGGGATCCTTCGGCAGCTACCTGTCCCCCGCCTCCGCGGTCCGGATCGGCCTCGTGCCCACGCTGCCGGTCCTCCGCATCGTCGCCGCCGGCAACGTCGCGGGCGAGGGCGCGAAGATGGCGCTGCTGTCGATCCGCGAGCGGGCCGGCGCGCTGGCCCTGCTGGAGGAGGTGACCTATGTCGAGCTCTCCGACCGCCCCGACTTCAACGACGCCTTCGTCGAGCAGCTCGCCTTCGGCAGGTGAGCGGGCGGGCCGGGTCGCGCTGATCGCGTGCGGCGCCCTCGCGCAGCCCGCGGCCGCGGTCGTCCAGCGGCACCAGTGGCCGGTCGACGTGCACCCCCTCCCGCCGCTGCTGCACAACCACCCCGAGCGGATCGCCGACGAGGTGCGCACGACCGCCGAGCGGCTGCGGGCGTCGTACGAGCGGGTCGTGATCGGCTACGCCGACTGCGGCACCTACGGCGCGCTCGACGCGGTCTGCGCCGACCTCGGGATCGAGCGACTCCCGGGCCTGCACTGCTACGACCTCTACGCCGGCAGCGAGCGGCTCGAGCGGATCTTCGACGAGCAGCCGGGCACCTACGTGCTCACCGACTTCCTGGCCCGCTCGTTCGCGCGCACGGTGCTGCAGGAGCTCGGCCTCGACCGCTACCCCGAGCTGCGCGACACCTACTTCGGCCACTACACCCGCGTCGTCTGGCTCGCCCAGCAGCCCGACGACGAGCTGCGGGGTCTCGCCGAGCAGGCCGCGGCGAGCATCGGTCTGCCGCTCACGGTCGTCGAGACGGGCGACGTCGGCCTCGACCGGGCACTCGCGGACCTCGTGGGCGAGCGGGCCGGCTAGGACCGCAGCCGCTCGAGCATGTCGGTGCGCCAGGCCTCGGTCTCGGCGATCTGGTTGAACGTGAAGACGTGGAGTCCCTCCACCAGCGCGCCCTCGCCGAGCGCCGGGGCGCACTTCTCCAGGAAGCTCTCGCCCGTGAAGCCGCCGGGGGCGGCGAGCCGGGCGAACAGGCCCTTGTTCTTGGCGAGGAACCGGGTGGACTCGCCCACCCCGATCTTGGTCGCCATGCCGAGCAGCTTGGCGCGCTCGACAGGCCCGGGGAGGCCGAGCAGCAGTGGCATGGTCACCCCGCGGGCGCGCAGCCGGCGGACCCAGTCGCGCACCACGGCCGGGTCGAAGGTCAGGTTGCTGACGATGTGGGTGGCGTAGCGGCGCTTGTCCCACATCGACTGCACGGTGAGGTCGTCGTGGATGGTGGGGTGCGACTCCGGGTAGCCGGTGATGCCGACGTGCGCGAAGGGCGAGCCGAGCGCGGCGAGGTCCTCGAGCAGGCCGAGCGCGTCGAGGTAGTCACCGGCAGGCTCCGCGTCGCCGCCCGGGACGAACACCCGAGTGATGCCCTTCCCGACGAGCCGGTCGACGATCTCCTCCAGCTCCGAGCGGCCGCTGACCATGCGCGCGGCCAGGTGGGGCACGACGACGTAGCCGTGGCCGTGGAGCCGCTCGGCGAGGTCGAAGGTGGCCTCCAGACCCTTCGAGGGCGAGGCCGTCACGGTGACCGTCCGGTCGCGGGGCACGTGCTCGAGGAGCTTGTCCTCCGTGGAGGCCGTGGGCAGCACCTCGTAGCGGGCGGCGGTCAGCAGCCGGGCGAGGGTCGCGGCGTGTCGCTTGTTGCGCATGGAGCAACTCGTTTCGTGATGCGCATCGAGGTTGCTCACTCTAGTGCGTCCGACCCCGCCGCGACAGAGCCTCCGACGGCGAGGTAGTCCCCTACGTTCTGCACGTCGCGTAGCAGAACGTAGGGGACTACCGCGGGGGTGAAATGACACGAGGGGCGGCCACCTCTCGGTGACCGCCCCTCGTGGAGCAGCTAGCGGATCGTCACTTGACGGTGACGGTGGCGCCGGCGGCCTCGAGGGCCTCCTTGGCCTTGTCCGCGGCAGCCTTGTCGACGTTCTCGAGGATCGTCTTGGGCGCGGCCTCGACGAGGTCCTTGGCCTCCTTCAGGCCGAGGGAGGTCAGGGCGCGCACCTCCTTGATGACGTTGATCTTCTTGTCGCCGGCGGCCTCGAGGACGACCTCGAAGTCGGTCTTCTCCTCGGCGGCGGCGTCGCCACCAGCGGCACCACCGGCGGCCGGGGCGGCGGCCACGGCGACGGGGGCAGCGGCGGTCACGCCGAAGGTGTCCTCGAACTGCTTCACGAACTCGGAGAGCTCGATGAGGGTCATCTCCTTGAACGCGTCAAGGAGCTCGTCGGTGCTGAGCTTCGCCATGATGGCAAACCTTTCGTCTGTGGCGCGGTCGCGGTGTGCGGCTGCGCCGGGGTTTCAGGTGGTGTACGTCGGCCTGGTCAGGCGTCGGTGGACTCGGCTGCCGGCTCGGCAGCCTCGTCGGTCGCCTCGGGCTCGGCGGCCTCCTCGGACGAGGGGGCCTCCTCCGCCGGGGCGTCCTCGGCAGCGGCCGGCGTGCCGGCACCACCTGCGAGGATCGAGGGGTCCTGCTCGGCCTTGGCCTGGAGCGCACCCGCGAGACGGGCGGCCTGGGCGATCGGCGCGTTGAGCAGGTAGACGGCCTGGGAGAGGCTCGCGAGCATCGCGCCCGCCAGCTTGCCCATCAGCACCTCACGCGACTCGAGGTCGGCCAGCTTGGCCACCTCGGCTGCGTCGAGCGGCTTGCCGTCCAGGACTCCACCCTTGATGACAAGGGCGGGGTTGGCCTTGGCAAAGTCACGCAGACCCTTGGCGGCCTCGACCACGTCTCCATTGATGAAGGCGATGGCGGTGGGGCCGGTCAGCAGGTCGTCGAAGCCTTCGATGCCCACCTCAGTGGCGGCGATCTTGGCCAGCGTGTTCTTGACCACGGCGTAGTTGGCGTTCTCGCCGAGGGCTCGCCGCAGGTCCTGCAGCTGCTTCACGGTGAGCCCGCGGTACTCGGTCAGCACAGCGCCGGCGGAGTCGTTGAACGAGTCAACGATCTCTGCAACGGCGGCAGTCTTTTCTGGCCGCGCCATGGGTCTCCTTCCGGGGTTGACCACCGGCGTCCGGCCCACAGACGACGAACGCCCTGAGCGCAGGCTCAGGGCGTGGATGCGGCCGAGGCCGCTGCTCTGTCACCTGCGCCGGCCGCCCGCTGCTGCGGACCTTCGGTCACGGACGTGGAGCCCATGACAACCTGCGGTCTCTGGTTTCGAGATGGAACAGTACGCGCTCGCGACGGGTCGGCCAAATCGGGAGCAGCGGGGCGTGCGAGGCCCGGTCGGGGGGGCGGCCAAACACCCCATTCGCCTGCCGTGGACGCACATCACTGGTTCCATGAGGGGCGTGGATCACCAGCTCATGACCGTCGGGGCCTCACTGGCCCGGAGCGACGAACGCATGCTCACCGGGCGCAACGCGGCCGGCCGGGTCTGGAAGACCGGCTTCGCCGGGCTCGACCCGCTCATCGGCGGCGGCATGCGCGCCGGCTCGCTCATCCTGCTCGCCGGCCCGCAGGGCCTGGGCAAGTCGACCTTCGCGCTGCAGATGGCGCGCAACAACGCCGCCACCGGACGCCCCGTCCTCTACTTCTCCTACGAGCACGACGCCGAGGACATCACCCAGAAGCTGCTGGCGATGGAGGCCGGCGAGCTCGACGAGTCCGACCAGGTGCGCGTCAACACCATCCGTTCGATCTTCGACGACCTATGGGTCAGCTCGCTCGAGCACCGCCTCGAGTCCGTCCCCTGCGGCGTCGAGGCGCTGGGCCGGGTCGAGCACTACTCCGAGCACCTCTTCGTGCACCGCTCCACGGGCACCCGCACCGACCTGACGGCGATCCAGGCCGCCATCGACGGCGTACGCCAGCTCGCCGGCACCACGCCGCTGGTGGTGGTGGACTACCTGCAGAAGGTGAAGTCCTCGCACTCCGACGAGGAGTCCCGCTCGACCGAGATCGTCGAGGGCCTCAAGGACCTCGCCATCGACATCGGCGCACCGGTGCTCGCGATCGCCGCCGCCGACAAGGACGCCCTGCGCACCGGCAAGCGGATGCGCGCCAGCGACCTGCGCGGCTCGAGCGCGTTGGCGTACGAGGCCGACGTGGTGATGGTGCTCAACAACAAGTACGACATCGTCGCGCGTCACCACCTGACGTACGACCTCACCAACGCCGAGCGCTTCAAGGACTATGCAGTGCTGACCCTGGAGAAGAACCGCTTCGGCCGCGACGGGGTCACGCTGCAGTTCAGGACGCGCTTCGACCAGGGCCGTTTCGAGGCCGAGGGTGTCGAGGTCAAGGAGCAGCTGATCGACGAGCGGGTCTTCCGGGAGTGACCCGCCCGCCGATCGCGGCGTGCGTGCTGTCGGCGCTCAGGCGGCGCCGGGGAACATGTCCTCGGTGACCTCGTCGGCGGGCGGCGCCTCGATCTCGACGTCGGTGCCGAAGTCGGAGTAGGTGCCCTCGCTCGTCGTCGAGGTCGGCTTGCCACCGGCCGCCGACGGCACCTCGAGGGTCTGGGAGAACTTGCGCGGCAGGTCGTCGCCGTCGACCCACATCTCGGTCACCAGCTCCTTGGGCATCATGTCGGCCATCCCGGACGGGAAGTCCATGGCCGCGATGTACTTCGCGGGGTCCAGGGTGATCCGGTAGTGGTTGGTCTCCACCCCGTCGACCTCCTCGGTGCCGACCAGCTCCAGCTTCTTCGGCGCCTCCATGGCCTTGAACATCACCTCGGGGTCGGTCGCCTTGCCGATCATGCCGAAGAGCGAGTTGGGGTCGCTGAGGTCCACCTTGAGCCACTTGTCACCGGTGCCGAGGTCGGGCGACTTCAGGTACATCGCCTTGTCGAGCAGGATCAGCTCCATCGGCTGCGCGCCCGTGCTCGACGCCTTCATCTCCATCCCGCCGTCGGCGAACCGGGCCTGGCCCTCCATGGTCTGTGACTGGCCGGCGGACTCCGAGACGGTCTGGAAGTTGAACGTCTCCGCCTCGCGCATCGCCTCCATCACGGCGGGGTAGAAGCCGGCGCCGTCGAGCTCGGTCAGGGCCGCGGCGTCCTCGGTCTCCGTGACGTCGTCGGACCCGTCGTCGGAGCTGTCGTCGGCCCCGCTGTCGGTGGCGGAGCTCGAGGAGCCGGAGTCCGACGAGTCGTCGCTGCTGCAGGCCGCGAGGCCGACACCGACGCTCAGGACCAGGGCGGCGGAGCCGAGTCGGCGGGCGAGGGACGTGACGCGCATGGAGTCTCCTGGTGCGGTGGCGTGGAAGGCGTGCACGCCCTTCCTACCCGATGCCTCCACGCCGAAACGACCGCGGCGCCGCAGATGCAGATCGGCCCGGCCATCCCGTGAGGGATGACCGGGCCGATGTGGCGCGACGTGGATCAGGCCTGGGCGGCCTCGTCCTCGCTGGCGACGTTCTTGATGCGGTTGGGGTCGACCTGGATGCCGGGGCCCATCGTCGTGGAGACGGTGACCTTCTTGATGTAGCGACCCTTGGAGCTGGCCGGCTTGAGACGCAGCACCTCCTCGAGGGCTGCGGCGTAGTTCTCCGCGAGCTGGGTCTCGGAGAAGGAGGCCTTGCCGATGATGAAGTGCAGGTTCGAGTGGCGGTCGACGCGGAACTCGATCTTGCCGCCCTTGATGTCCGTGACGGCCTTGGCGACGTCGGGGGTCACCGTGCCGGTCTTCGGGTTCGGCATGAGCGAGCGCGGGCCGAGGACGCGGCCGAGGCGACCGACCTTGCCCATCATGTCGGGCGTCGCGACGACGGCGTCGAAGTCGAGCCAGCCGCCGGCGACCTTCTCGATCAGCTCGTCGCCACCGACGAACTCGGCGCCGGCCTCACGGGCGGCGTCGGCCTTCTCCGCGTTCGCGAAGACGAGGACGCGGGCGGTCTTGCCGGTGCCGTGCGGGAGGTTGACGGTGCCGCGGACCATCTGGTCGGCCTTGCGCGGGTCGACACCCAGGCGCATGACGACGTCGAGGGTCTCGTCGAACTTCTTCTTGGAGCCACCCTTGGCGATCTTGATGGCGGCCAGCGGGGCGTAGAGCTCGTCCTGGTCGAACGACTCCGCGGCCGCGCGGTAGGTCTTGCTGCGCTGCATTGTCTTCTCGTTTCTGTGGTGCGAAGGATGTGGTCAGCGGGCCAGCGCGGCCCTCCCACGGGTCAGTCGGTCGTGACGCCCATCGAGCGGGCGGTGCCCTCCACGATCTTCATCGCGGCGTCGATGTCGTTGGCGTTGAGGTCGGGCAGCTTGGTGGTCGCGATCTCGCGGACCTGGTCCTTGGTCAGCTTGCCGACCTTGTCCTTGTGCGGGACGCCCGAGCCCTTCGAGAGGCCGGCGGCCTTCTTGATCAGCTCGGCGGCCGGCGGGGTCTTGGTGATGAAGTCGAACGTGCGGTCCTCGTAGATGGTGATCTCGACGGGGATGACGTTGCCGCGCATGGACTCGGTCTGGGCGTTGTAGGCCTTGCAGAAGTCCATGATGTTGACGCCGTGCGGGCCGAGCGCCGTACCGACCGGCGGGGCCGGGGTGGCCGAACCGGCCTGAAGCTGCACCTTGACAAGCGCGGCGATCTTCTTCTTGGGAGGCATAGCCTTCTTCTTTCTACTCTTGTGGTCACGACGAGGACGGACGCCCTCTGCCACGGGTTGTTGCTAGTTCATTGTCGCCCTGTGCCGGGCAGGTCGTGAAATCGGGACTTCACGGGTTTCGAGACGCGTCACGCACTCCTTCGCTTCGCTCAGGTGTGCGCGTCGCTCCTCAACCTCTTCGCTGATCGGGATCGAGCACGCTCGATCCCGCGCTCAGACTTTCTGAATCTGGCTGAACGACAGCTCGACCGGCGTCTCGCGGCCGAAGATCTCGACGAGGGCCTTGACGCGCTGCGACTCGGCGTTGATCTCGGTGATCGTCGCGTGGAGCGTGGCGAACGGACCGTCGACGACCATGACGGAGTCGGAGACGTCGAAGTCGGCCACCTCGACCGGCTTGCGCGGGGTGGTGGAGGAGCCCTTCTCGCCCGACGCGGCGGACTCGGCCTCGGCGACGGCCATGACGGCCGGGGCCAGCATGTCCTCGACCTCGCTCATGCTCAGCGGCACGGGCTGGTGGCTGTGGCCCACGAACCCGGTGACCGACGGCGTGTGGCGCACGGCGGACCAGGACTCGTCGGTGAGGTCCATGCGGACCAGGACGTAGCCGGGGAGGACGGTGCGCGTAACCATCTTGCGCTGGCCGTTCTTGATCTCCGCGACCTCCTCGGTGGGGACCACGATCTCGTGGATGTAGTCCTCCATGTTGAGGGAGATGATGCGGTTCTCGAGGTTGTGCTTGACCCGCTTCTCCATGCCGGAGTAGGTGTGCACCACGAACCAGTCGCCGGGCTTGGCCCACAGCTCGCGGCGGAAGGCCTCGAGCGGGTCGTTCTCCGCGGCGGCGCCGGACTCCTCGTCCTCGTCGGCGGCGTCCTCGTCGGCAGCGTCCTGGTCGTCCTCGACCTCGGTCGCCTCGTCGACGACGTCGCCGTCGACCTCGTCGGCGGCGTCAGCCTCGACGGTCTCGTCGCCCGTCAGGTCGGCGTCCTCGGGGTTCGCCTCGTCGATCGAGTCGACCTGGTCCTCGACCTGGTCCACGTCATTGCTGTCCGACACGTCTCACTCCGTACTGGTTGCTGGGGGGCGGGGGTCCACTGCCCCGGATGTCACTGGGTGGTGCTGCCGGTGAAGAGCTCGAAGACCAGCTTTCCGAAAGCCAGGTCGAGCACCGACACCAGAGCCATCACCACGGTGACGAAGACCAGCACCACGAAGAAGTAGGTGATCAGCTGCTGCTGGGTGGGCCACACCACCTTGCGGAGCTCGGCCACCACCTGGCGCATGAACGTGACGGGGCTCGTGCGCCCACGGTCGTCGCCGCGCGAGTCGCGCCGCGCGTCCTGAACCGCGTTGCCGTCGGCCACGTTCTTCACCTTCTCGTCCGGGTTGCTGTGCAGTGTTTCCTCGCAGGGCACGAGGGACTTGAACCCCCAACCTTCGGTTTTGGAGACCGATGCTCTGCCAGTTGAGCTAGTGCCCTCCGGTGGTCTCCGCCCGACAGTGCGGGCATGCCGAAGCATCTGGCGAAACCACCAATCGGGAAGCATACGGGGCCGGTCCAGCCGAGTCGAACCGAGGCATCCCACCGACGCCCACCTACGATGCCCGCATGGGGACTCCGGACGTCGGCGGCGACCACCGGCGCGAGGTGTCGCGGTTGCCGAAGGCCCACCTCCACCTCCACTTCACCGGGTCGATGCGGCACGCCACGCTGCTCGAGCTGGCCGAGCGCGACGGCATCGCGCTGCCCGACTCGCTGGTCGAGGACTGGCCGCCGCAGCTCAGCGCCGCCGACGAGAAGGGCTGGTTCCGCTTCCAGCGGCTCTACGACGTGGCGCGCTCCGTGCTGCGCACGCCCGACGACGTACGACGCTTGGTGCTGGAGGCGGCCGAGGACGACGTACGCGACGGCGGGCGCTGGTTGGAGATCCAGGTCGACCCCAGCGGCTACGCGGCGCGCTTCGGCGGGATCACCGCGTTCACCGACCTCGTCCTGGACTGCGTGCGCGACGCCTCCGAACGCACCGGACTGGGCATGGCGGTGGTCATCGCCGCCAACCGCACCCGCCACCCGCTCGACGCGCGCACGCTCGCCCGGCTCGCGGGGCAGTACGCCGGCCGCGGCGTCGTCGGGTTCGGTCTCTCCAACGACGAGCGGCGCGGAAGGACGGCGGACTTCGAGGGCGCGTTCCGGATCGCCGAACGGGCCGGCCTCCTGCTGGTCCCGCACGGTGGCGAGCTCCTCGGCCCCGACCACATCCGCACCTGCCTCGACGACCTGGGCGCCCAGCGCCTCGGGCACGGCGTACGCAGTGCCGAGGACCCCGAGCTGCTGGACCGCATCGTGCAGGCGGGCGTCGCCCTGGAGGTGTGCCCGGTGTCCAACGTGGCGCTGGGCGTCTACTCCGACCTCACCTCGGTGCCGCTGCCCGACCTGCTCGCCGCCGGCGCGACGGTGGCGCTGGGTGCCGACGACCCGCTGCTGTTCGGCTCACGGCTCGCCGGGCAGTACGCCACCATGCGCGCCGCCCACGACCTCGACGACGTCACCCTCGCCCGGCTGGCGACCATGTCCTTCGAGGCATCGCAGGCACCGCCCGAGGTGCTGGAAGCGGCGCACCGCGACATCGCCGCCTGGCTGGCCGGCTAGTCAGAGGGTGCAGCCGAGGGTGACGGGCTCGTTGACCAGGCGCACGCCGAAGGCCGCCTCGACACCGTCGCGGACCTCACGGGCGAGGGCCAGCAGCTCGGCGGTGGTGGCGCCGCCGCGGTTGGTCAGGGCGAGGGTGTGCTTGGTCGACAGTCCGACCCGCTCCCCCGCCGCAGCGCTGGTGTAGCCCCTGCCGAAGCCGGCGTGCTCGATCAGCCAGGCGGCGCTCGACTTCACGGTGCCGTCGGGCTGCTCCCAGCGCGGCGCGTCGCCGGGAAGCCCGGCGGCCTGCTCGGGCGTGAGGAACGGGTTGGTGAAGAACGAGCCGGCCGACCACGTGTCGTGGTCGTCGGCGTCGAGCACCATGCCCTTGGCGCGCCGGAGCCCGAGGACGGCCTCGCGGACGTCGCCCAGCGGGGCGCGCCCACCCTCGGCCACGCCCAGCGTGCGGGCGAGCTCGGCGTACGCGACCGGGGCGCCGAGCACGCCCTGGCGGAGCTGGAAGGTCACGTCGAGGACGACGTGGCGGCCGGGGTCGGCCTTGAACCGGCTGGTGCGGTAGCCGAAGTGGCAGTCGGCCGCGGCGAAGGTGCGCACGCCGCGCAGCACCCGGTCCCACACCCGGACCCGGGCGATGGTCTGGGAGACGTCCTGGCCGTAGGCGCCGACGTTCTGGATGGGGGTAGCGCCGACCGAGCCGGGGATGCCGGAGAGCGCCTCGACGCCGATCCAGCCGCGTTCGACGGCCGTGGCGACCAGGTCGTCCCACGACTCCCCCGCCGCGACGGTGACCGTGGCGCCGGAGCACGACGGGTCGCCGGAGTCGTCGACGTCGGCGGAGATGCCACGGGTGGCGACCTCCACGACCGTGCCGGCGAAGCCCTCGTCGGCCACGACGAGGTTGGAGCCGCCGCCCAGGACGAGGACCGGCTCGCCCGCCGCGTCGGCGTCGCCGACGGCCGCCACCAGCTCGTCGTCGGTGGTGGCGCGGACCCACTGCCGGGCGGCGCCGCCGAGACGGAGCGAGGTGTGCGCGCTGAGCAGCTCAGGCACGCACGACCGCCTTGGGCATGCCCAGGACCTTCTGCCCCTCGCAGGTCACCTCGAGCACGAGCGTGACCAGGCCGTCGGCGACGGACTTGACGGTGCCGCCCACGACGACCTCCGCCCCACCCTCGGCAGGTACGACGACGGGGCTGGTGAACTTCGCCCCGAGGTCGACGACCTCGGCCCCGCCGGTCCACTCGGCGACGGCGCGCCCGACCAGGGCCAGGGTGTACATCCCGTGCGCGATCACGCCCGGCAGCCCGACGCTGCGGGCGACCTTCTCGTCCTGGTGGATCGGGTTGTGGTCGCCGCTGGCCTCGGCGTAGGCGACGAGGTCGGCACGGGTGACGGTGAAGGTCCGCGGCTCGAGGGCCTGGCCGGCGTCGAAGGTGGTGGTCACTGGTCGGTCTCCGCTCCGGACGAGTGCACGAGCGTCGCCTTGCCGGTGCAGACGACGGCACCGGCGGCGTCGGTGATCTCGCTGGCGGTGGCGATGATGTCGGCCCCGCCGATCTGGCGCAGCCCGGTGACGGTGAGCGTGGCGCTCAGCTCGTCGCCGACCACGAGCGGGCGGGCGTAGGCGAAGCGCTGCTCGCCGTGCACGATGCGGTGCAGGTCGATCTGCTCGGCGTCGAGGAAGGCCTGCATCGCGTCGAAGGCGAGCACGATCGGGAAGGTCGGCGGGACCACCTCGCCGGCGGCGCCGGGGTGGCCGACGGCGGCGGCGAAGGCGCCGACGCGCTCGGACGTGACGGTCAGGGGCGACGGCGCGGGGAACGCTCGCCCCACCAGGGACGGGTCGACGGACATGCCCCTGAGCCTACAAACACGACAACCCGTCCGAGTGCTCGGACGGGTCGGGTGCGACGAGGAACAGCGTCAGCGGGTCTCGCGGTGGATCGTGTGGCGACGGTCCCGGGGGCAGAACTTCTTCAGCTCGATGCGGTCGGGGTCGTTGCGACGGTTCTTCTTGGTGATGTAGTTGCGCTCCTTGCACTCGGTGCACGCGAGCGTGATCTTGGGGCGAACGTCAGAAGACTTGCTGGCCATGGGAAGAACCTTTTCGTTGCGGGTGGTGCGGGAGCTTGCCGACTTTGGTGGTAGCGGGGGCGGGACTCGAACCCGCGACACCACGATTATGAGCCGTGTGCTCTAACCACCTGAGCTACCCCGCCGCGGAGGACGGACACCCGGAGGGGTCCGACCCAGAGCCCCTTTACGGAATCGAACCGTAGACCTTCTCCTTACCATGGAGACGCTCTGCCGACTGAGCTAAAGGGGCAACGACGGAGAACGATACACAGGCGCCCGACGGATGAGAAATCGGCTCCTGCGCCCTCCTCAGACGGCCTGGATCCGGGGCCATCCGACCGCCTCCTCGAGCTCGTAGGCGAGGCCGAGGAGCCGCGCCTCGCGGCCCGCTCCGGCCCCCAGCATCATCCCCTGCGGCAGTCCGGCGGCGGTCGTGGCCAGGGGCAGCGAGATGGCGGGCTCGCCGGTGGCGTTCTGCAGCGGGGTGAAGGCCACCCAGTCCATCAGCCGGCCCATGATCTCGTCGTAGTCCTGGTCCGGGCGCAGGTGCCCGACCCGCGGCGTCTCGGTGGCCAGCGTCGGCGTCAGCGTGACGTCGTACTGGGCACGGTGGCGGGCGGCGACCCGCTGCGAGGCGCGCAGCACCGCGATCGACAGCGGCTGCTTGTGGAGGTTGCGAGCGGCGTGCCGGGCCAGGCCGAGGGTGAGGTTGTCGAGCTTCCCCGGGTCCCACGACGGGCCGAAGTCCTTCTTGCCCCGCCGCACGATGACGAGGGCGAGCATCGACCAGAACCGCACGAAGTGGTCGGGGAAGCTCGCCGGCACCGGGTTGTCGATCTCCTCCACCTGGTGGCCGAGCGACTCGAGCAGCGCCGCGGTCCGCAACGTCAGCGCGCGCACCTCGGGGCTGCAGTCGCGCCCGATCCCCTGGGTGACGACCGCGATCCGCAGCCGCGCCCGGCTGGGACGGGTGATGTCGCCGACCGGTGCCAGGAGCGGGTTGCGCCAGACCTTCTCCGCCTCGCGGTAGAACGCGGCGGTGTCGCGCACGGTGCGCGTCAGCACGCCGTCGGAGACGATCCGCACGGGCATGTCACGCATCATCCGGTCCTGCGCCAGCCGGCCCCGCGTCGGCTTGAGCCCGACGAGGCCGTTGACCGAGGCCGGGATCCGGATCGAGCCTCCCCCGTCGTTGGCGTGGGCGATCGGCACGGCACCGGCGGCGACCAGCGCGGCCGACCCCGCGGACGAGGCCCCCGCGTAGTGGTCGCGGTTCCACGGCGAGCGCACCGGGCCGAGGCGGACGTGGTCGGCCGCGCCGGAGAAGCCGAACTCGGAGAGCTGCGTCTTGCCGAGCGGGATCAGCCCGGTGGCGAGATACATCCGGGCGAAGTCGCCGTCGGCCTTTTGGGGCACGGCGGTGAAGGCGTCGGCGCCGTGCTGGGTGGGCATCCCGGCGACGTCGACGTTGTCCTTGACGAAGGTCGGCACCCCGGCGAACCAGCCGCCGCGCGGGTGGCGGGCCTCCTCGCGGGCGCGGTCGTAGGCGGCGTACGCCACCGCGCCGAGCTCGGCGTCCACCTGCTCGGTGCGGGCGATGGCGGCCTCGACGACCTCGGGCACGGACACGACGCCCGCCCGCAGCGCCTCGACCAGCCCGGTGGCGTCGAGGTCGGTCAGGGCGTCGTCGGCGGAGAAGGCGTGCAGGCGCGTCATGGACGGGCAGCCTACGGACTGCATCGCCCCGGCGGCAGGGGTGAAATCGGTGGAGGACGACCGGCGTCGTGGGGCAGCGTGGCGCCATGAGCAGCAGCGACCACTGGAGCGCGGAGACCGCGGCGGCGTACGACGAGAGCTCGGCGTTCATGTTCGAGCCGGAGGTCCTCGACCCCGCGGTCGACTTCCTGGCCGACCTCGCCGGTGACGGCCTCGCCCTCGAGCTCGCCATCGGGACCGGGCGGGTGGCGATCCCGCTGGTCGACCGCGGGGTCCCGGTCACCGGCATCGAGCTGTCCCAGCCGATGGCCGACGAGCTCCACCGCAAGCGCGCCGACCTCCCGGTGGTGGTCGGCGACATGGCGACGACGAGGGTCGAGGGCGCGTTCGACCTCGTCTACGTCGTCTGGAACAGCATCGGCAACCTCCGCACGCAGGCCGAGCAGGTCGCGACCTTCCGCAACGCGGCCGCGCACCTCGTCCCGGGCGGCCGCTTCGTGGTCGAGCTCTGGGTGCCGGGCATCCGGCGCTTCCCGCCCGGTCAGGCCGCGGTGCCGTTCCACGTCGGGCACCGGCACGTGGGGTTCGACACCTACGACATGTCCACCCAGCAGGGCACGTCCCACCACTACCGCCGCCACGACGACGGCACCGTCACCTACGGGGAGAGCAACTTCCGCTACATCTGGCCGGCCGAGTGCGACCTGATGGCGCAGCTCGCCGGGATGTCGCTCGAGCGACGGGTCGCCGACTGGCACGGCGCACCGTTCACCAACGACAGCGAGAGCCACGTCTCGGTCTGGCGCACGGCCGGCTGAGCCGGGCGCCGGCGTCGTACGTCAGCCGGCGCTGCCGCGGCGGTGGCACCCCGCGAGGTGGTCGTCGACGATGCCGATGGCCTCCATCAGGGCGTACATCGTGGTGGGCCCGACGTGGGCGAAGCCGAGCTTCTTGAGGGCCTTGGACATGGCCACGGACTCGGGAGAGGTGGTGGGCACGTCGGCGGTCGTGACGGGCGCGGGGCCGGGCTCGGGGCGGAAGGACCAGAGGAAGGCCTCGAGGCCGCCCTGCTCGCGCAGCGCGACGGCGGCGCGCGCGTTGGCGATGGCCGCCTCGACCTTGCGCAGGTTGCGCACGATGCCCGCGTCGGCCATCAGGCGCTCGACGTCGGCGGGGCCGTAGCCGGCCACCACGTCGGCGTCGAAGTCGGCGAACGCGGCACGGAAGGCGGGCCGCTTGTTGAGGATCGTCAGCCACGACAGCCCGGACTGGAAGGCCTCCAGCGTCAGCCGCTCGAGGTGGGCGGCCTCGCCGGAGACGCGCATCCCCCACTCGGTGTCGTGGTAGGCGAGGTTGACCGGGTCGCCGGCGCCCCAGGGGCAGCGGGCGACGCCGTCGTCGCCGACGATGGCCGCGATCCCCACCCGGTCAGTGCCTGAGCTTGAGGCGGACGTTGGGCAGCGACGGTGCGGGGATCGGCTGCAGGTCGAGGTCGACCCGGCCGAAGCGGCCGTCGGCGACCTCGCGTCCGTCGGAGACCACGTCGCCGTCGCCTCCCTCGCCCTGGATGATCTGCTCCTGCCACTCGCGGCGGTAGCCGGCGATCTCGTCGTGGCTGCGGCCGATGAAGTTCCACCACATCACGATGGGCTCACCGAAGGGTGGGCCGCCGAGGACGAGCAGCCGCGCCTCCTCGTGCGCGGTGACGGTGATGGAGTCGCGGCCGTGCGGGACGTGGCAGAGGTCGCTGGGCGCGAGCTCCTGGCCCTCGACGTCGATCAGGCCCACGTCGAGCAGCACCCCGTGCTCGAAGGTCGGGTCGACGTCGATCTCGAGGCTCTTGCCGGGAGCCAGCATCACCTCGGCGCCGAGCAGCGGGGTGTGGGTGACCACGGGCGAGGAGGCGCCGAGGAGGGAGCCGATGAAGACGCGCGCCTCCCAGCCGGGACCGCGCACGGGCTCGGGGGCGAAGTGCTCGAAGCGCGGCTCCACGTCTCGACTGTCGTCGGGCAGCGCGATCCAGAGCTGGGCGCCGTGCAGCACCGAGGTACCGGGCGTGGAGACCTCGGTGTGGCTGATCCCGCGGCCGGCGGTCATCAGGTTGAGCTCACCCGGCTTCACCGTCGCGAGGCTGCCCACCGAGTCGCGGTGCTCGAGCGCGCCGTCGAAGAGCCAGCTCGCCGTCTGCAGGCCGGTGTGCGGGTGGGCGGGCAGGACCATGCCGCCGGTCTCGTCGACCTCGTCGGGCCCGTAGTGGTCCACGAAGCACCACGCACCGATGAGCGACCGGTGGCGCTGGGGCAGCGTGCGTCGGACACGCATGGCCCGGGGACCGCCCAGCGGGACCTCGCGCGGACTGAGCACCTCGACGTCCGTCATCGGTCGCCACGGTACCCGGCTGCGGCAATCCGTGGGGCCGAGTCCGGGAGACCCCGACTTTGGTCGCACCCACCGCCCGCCGGGTGACCCTCCCGCGGACCGGAACCGGACCGGAACCGGACCGGAATACGTGGTGGCCCGCCCCGGTTGGGACGACTCGTGCCCTCCCTCTTCGAGCCCCTGACCCTCGGCGCGGTCCGCGCCGACAACCGCGTCCTGATGGCGCCGCTGACCCGGATGCGTGCGACCGTCCCGGGCGACGTGCCCAACGACCTGATGCGCGAGTACTACGTCCAGCGGGCGGGCGCCGGCCTGCTGATCTCCGAGGGCACGCAGGTGAGCCCGGAGGGCAAGGGCTACATGGACACCCCGGGCATCCACAGCGACGAGCAGGTCGCCGGCTGGCGGCGGATCACCGACGCGGTCCACGCGGCGGGCGGGCGGATCGCTGCCCAGCTGTGGCACGTCGGGCGCGTCTCGCACGAGTCCCTCCACGACGGCGCGCTGCCGGTGTCGGCGAGCGCCGAGCCGTTCCGCAACCGCACCACCGTCCGCGGCGAGGACGGTCGCCCGACGCGCGTGGCATGTCCTACCCCGCGGGCGCTCGGCCTCGACGAGGTCCCGCGCCTGCTCGAGGACTTCCGCCGCGCGACCGTCAACGCCCGCGAGGCGGGCTTCGACCTGGTGGAGATCCACGGCGCCCACGGCTACCTGCTGCACCAGTTCCTCGCCGCCGACAGCAACCAGCGCACCGACGAGTACGGCGGCCCGCTCGAGAACCGCGCCCGGCTGATGCTCGAGGTGACCGACGCCGTCGTCGGCGCCTGGTCCGCCGACCGCGTCGCGGTCCGGATCTCGCCGGTCGGGTCCTTCAACGGCACCACCGACCCCGAGGGTCCCGAGGCCGGGTTGTACGTCGCCCGCGAGCTGGGGGCGCGCGGCCTGGCCTTCCTCCACCTGTCCGAGCCCGACTGGGCCGGCGGCCCGGTCCTCGACGAGGACTACCGCCGCGCCCTGCGCGAGGCCCACGCCGGCCCGATCGTGGGCGCCGGCAACTACGACCGCGACAAGGCCGAGCGGCTGCTGCGCGCGGGACTCATCGATGCCGCCGCCTTCGGCCGGTCCTTCATCGCCAACCCCGACCTGCCACGCCGCCTCGCCGAGGACCTGCCGCTCAACGTGCCGCAGCCGGAGACCTTCTACGGCGGCTCCGAGACCGGCTACACCGACTACCCGGCGTACGGCGCGGCCTGAGACCGGGCTCACCCGTAATTGCGTCGAGACGGTCAGGTCCCGGCACCTAGGGTCATCCACGACATGCAGGACTTCCCACCCCGGATCGCGACGTTCTTCACCGGCACGGACGACGCCCCCACCCCGGACCCCGACACCCGGTCGCCCGCCTCCTTCCTCCGATGGGTCATCGGCCAGCAGAAGGCGCTGATCGCGCTCTCCTCGCTGTGCTACGCGCTGTGGTTCCTGCCGTCGACCCTCGGCCCGTGGATCTTCGGCCGGGCCGTCGACCAGGGCATCGTCGGCGGCTCGACGACCGCGCTGGTGGGCTGGGCAGCGCTGCTGCTGCTCGTCGTGATGATCGGCTCGGTGTTCGGCATCGTGTCCCACACGCTCGTGGTGCGCAGCTGGCTGGTCAGCCTCTACGGCACGCTCGAGATGGTCACGCGCAAGGTGGCGCAGATGGGGCACGTGCTCCCGCGCCGCTCCCCCACCGGCGAGGTGCTGAGCGTCGCCTCGAGCGACTCCGACGAGTTCGGCGCGCTCACCGAGATCCTCGCGCGCACGGTCGGCCAGCTGGTGTCCTACCTGACCGTGGCGTTCATCGTCCTCACGATGTCGTGGCAGCTCGGCCTGCTCACCCTCGTCGCGGCGCCCGTGCTGGTCGGCGCGGCGCTGCCGCTGCTGCGCCCGCTGCACCGTCGCCAGCAGGTCGAGCGGTCCCGGACCTCCGACCTGACCTCGATGGCGACCGACATCGTGGCCGGGCTGCGCATCCTGCGCGGGATCGGCGGCGAGCAGACCTTCGGCGCGAACTACGACCGGCAGTCGCAGTCGGCCCGGGACGCCGGCGTCGCCGCGGGCATCTGGCAGGCCGTGGTCGAGGCGGTCGGCGTGCTGCTCTCCGGGCTGTTCCTCGTCGCGCTCGTCTGGACGGGCACCCGCGAGGTGCAGTCCGGCTCGCTCACCGTCGGCGAGCTCGTCACCTTCCTCGGTTACGGCCTCTTCATGGTCGGGCCGATCCGCACCTTCTTCGAGTTCGCCCAGAAGGGAGTGCGCTCGCTGGTCAGCGCACGCAAGGCGATCGCGATCTTCGAGCAGCGCCCGCCGTGGCGCGACCCTGCCGAGCCGGTGGCCCTCGACGGCACCGCGGCACTGCACGACGCGGCCAGCGGGCTGACCGTCACGCCCCGGATCCTCACCGTGGTGGTGAGCGGTGTGCCCGAGCAGAGCGCCGCGCTCGCCGACCGCCTCGGGCGCTACCTCCCGGCCGACACCGAGCCGGTGGCCGCCGAGGAGGAGGACGGGACGAAGGGGCGTGCCGCCCGGCGTGCCCGCGCCGCCCGCGCCGAGGAGCGCGCCCGGATCGCCGCCCTCGACGAGGAGCGCGCCCGCCAGGAGTGGGGGGTCACGCTGGGCGGCGTCGACCTCGCCCGCGCCAACCTGGACGACGTACGCCGTCAGGTGCTGGTCAGCGACACCGGCAGCCAGCTGTTCGCCGGGACGCTGCAGGACGCCGTCGACCCGCACGGCCGGCTGACCCGCGAGCAGGCCGAGCACGCGCTGCGTGTGGCCAGCGCCGAGGACGTCTACGACGCGCTGCCCGAGGGCTGGCAGGGCCAGCTCGACGAGCGGGGTCGCGGACTGTCCGGGGGTCAGCGCCAGCGCGTCGTCCTGGCCCGGGCGATCGCGGCCGACGCCCCGGTCCTGGTGCTGGTCGAGCCGACCTCGGCGGTCGACGCCCACACCGAGGCCCGGATCGCGGAGCGGGTCGCCGAGACCCGCCGCGGCCGCACGACCGTCGTCACGACGGTCTCCCCGCTCTGGCTGCACCACGCCGACCACGTCGTGCTGCTGCACGACGGCACCGTCGTGGCCGAGGGCCGCCATGCGGACCTGCTCTCCGACAACGACGACTACCGGCGTGTGGTCGCCCGCGCGCTCGACGACGAGGAGGCGGTCCGATGAGCACCGACCTCCTCGCCACGTCGGCCGAGACCTGGCGCGACCGGTCCAACGACCCGCCCGCGATCCCCGACGAGCTGCGCCCGCCCCAGCACGGCGGCGTCCGCGAGCGCGGTCGGGCGCTGCGGCAGCGGCACGACCTGCGCCGCCAGCGCGCCGAGGACGTCTACGAGGCGTCACGCAACCCGGTCCGCGGGTGGCCGGTGTCCGGCAACCACGCAGTGCTGGCGTTCTTCGGCGACCTGGTGCGGAGCCGCAAGCGCTCGTTCGCTCTCCTCGTGCTCCTCAACGCGCTGGCGGCCGCCTCGGCCCTGGTGGTGCCGCGCCTGCTCGGCGCCCTGGTCAACCGGGTCCAGTCGCAGGGCG
Organism: Nocardioides sp. Root122; assembly: GCF_001425025.1. Classification (GTDB taxonomy): domain Bacteria; phylum Actinomycetota; class Actinomycetes; order Propionibacteriales; family Nocardioidaceae; genus Nocardioides. Next base: position 290,227 of record NZ_LMDE01000009.1, on the reverse strand, counting down.
CCGCGGTCGACGGCCTCGACCGGCTCGCGCTCACCGTCGTCGGTGTCGTGGTGCTGCAGGCCCTCTTCACCTTCGGCGCCCAGCGCACCTCCACCCACTTCGGCCAGGACCTGCTGGCCTCCGCACGCGAGTACGTCGTCGGCACGATCCTGCGCCTGCCCATCGGCCGGGTCGAGGGCGCGAGCACCGGCGACCTCGTCACGCGGGTGACCCGCGACGTCGGCACCATGGCCCGCTCCGTCCAGTGGGGCGTGCCCCGGCTGCTGATCTCCCTGCTGACGGTCGTGCTGTCGGTGGTGGCGATGCTGCTGAACTCTCTGGTCCTCGCCCTGCCCGCCCTGGTGGTCTTCGCGCTGTGCACGCCGGCGGTGCGCACCTACCTGCGGCGCGCGCCCAAGGCCTACATCACCGAGGGGGCGACGTACTCCCGCATCAACACCACGCTCACCGAGACCGTCGAGGGCGCCCGCACCGTCGAGGCGCTGGGGCTGTCGGGGCGCCGGGTCCGCGCGGGCGGCGACGACATCGAGGTCTCGGCGCAGGCCGAGCGCTACGGCATGACCCTGCGCAACGTGCTGTTCGCCGCGCTCAACGGCGCCTTCCAGGTGCCGCAGGTCGTCACCCTCGTGGTGGGCGCCTACGGCTACAGCCGCGGCTGGGTCGACCTCGGCCAGATCACCGCCGCGATGCTCTACGTCGTCGCGCTCAGCGAGCCGCTCGACGCCGTCATCGGCGAGGTCGACCGCCTCCAGGTGGGCGCCGCGTCGACGAGCCGGCTGCTCGGCATCGCCGAGGTGGCCCCCGACCGCGAGGCCGGTGACCGCCTCCCCGACGGCGTCGAGCTGGTGGGCACGGACCTGCGCTTCGCCTACCGCGAGGGCCACGACGTGCTGCACGGCGTCGACCTGCGGCTGCGCACCGGCGAGCGGCTCGCGGTGGTCGGCCCCAGCGGCTCGGGCAAGTCGACCCTCGGCCGGCTGCTGTCCGGCATCAACCGGCCGCGCACCGGCACCGCCCGCGTGGGTGGCGTCGACCTCGTCGACCTGCCGCTCGAGGTGCTGCGCACCGAGGTGGCGCTGGTGACGCAGGAGCACCACGTCTTCATCGGCACCGTGCGCGACAACGTCGTGCTCGCGCGCGAGGACTCCGACGACGACGCGGTCCGCGCCGCGCTGCGCGCCGTCGGCGCCCAGGCCTGGGTGGAGCGGCTGCCCGAGGGGCTCGACACCGTCATCGGATCGGGTCGCCAGTCCCTCACGCCTGCCCAGGCCCAGCAGGTCGCGCTCGCGCGGCTGATCATCGCCGACCCCCACACGCTCGTGCTCGACGAGGCGACCTCGCTCATCGACCCGCGCACGGCCCGCACGCTCGAAGGGTCGATGAACAGCCTGCTGGAGGGGCGTACGGTCGTCGCGATCGCGCACCGGCTGCACACCGCCCACGACGCCGACCGCATCGCGGTCGTCCTCGACGGGCGGATCGTGGAGCTCGGCAGCCACGACGAGCTCCTCGACCTCGACGGGGAGTACGCCGCCCTCTGGCGCGCCTGGACGTCCTGAGGGCTCGGCGGGTCCGCCGGCTCTCAGGCCGCGACGGCCCGGCGCTCGGCGTGCTGGTGCCAGCGCCAGAACCCCCAGCCGAGGACCACGCACACGGCAGCCGCCACCGCGAAGCCGAGCACCGAGCGACCGGCGTACGGCGCGAGGAGGGCAGCGCTGGCGGCGTTGAACACCAGTGTGACGAACGACGACGCGGACATCACCGCGCCGCGGCGGGTGGGCACGAGGTCGAGCATCAGCAGCTGGATGTTGGGGAAGGCCAGGCCGTTGCCGAAGGCGACGAGCGAGATGCCGAGGGCGGCCCACGGCAGCACCTCGCCGGCGGGCGTGAGGGCGACCGCGATGCCGAGGAGGGCGCCCGCCGTGCTGACGGCGTAGCCCACCGAGACCAGGCGCGGGCTGGTGACCATCCGGCCCAGGCGACCGCTGACGACGGACCCGACGACCATCGCCCCGATCATCGGGAGGAACAGCTTCCAGAAGTCGAGCTCGCCCTCGCCGAGCAGGTCGACCACGAAGATCGCGGCACCGCCGATGTAGAGGAACTGGGCGCCGAACACGAGCGTGCCGGCCCACGCCATCCGGTGGAACGCCGGGACCCGCAGCACCGCGGTGAGGCCGCGGACGATCTCGCCGACCCGCAGGGGCACGCGTCGCTCCGGCGGGTGGCTCTCGGGGAGGAGCGCGACCGTCAGGCCGACCAGCACGAGCGCGAGGGCGGCCATGAACCAGAAGACCGTCTCCCACGGCCCGACCTGGACCAGCAGCCCGCCGACGACCGGCGCCGCGGCGGGCGCGAGCCCGAAGATCACCGCGACCTGGCTCATCAGCCGCTGGGCCTCGGGCCCGTCGAACATGTCGCGGATGATCGTGCGGCTCACGATCGTCGACCCGCCCGCAGCGAGGCCCTGCACGACGCGGCCGACGAGCAGCAGCTCCAGCGTCGGCGCGAACGCACACGCGACGGACGCGACGGCGTACACCAGCAGGGAGCCGACGATGACCGGGCGGCGCCCGATCGCGTCGGACAGCGGGCCGTGGAACACGCTCATCGCCGCGAACGACAGGAGGTACGCGGTGACCACCAGCTGGAGCTGGCCGACGGAGGCGTCGAGCTTCCGGCCCATCTCCGAGAACGCCGGGAACGGGGTGTCGATGCTGAACGGCCCGATCATCGAGAGCATGGCCAGGACGAGGGGGATCAGCGCGACGGACCGTGGGGTCGCCGTGCTGGTGGCGACTCCGGTCATGCGTCGAGGCTACGGTCCAGGTTGATCACCGCGCTGATCAGGCTCAGGTGCGTGAACCCCTGGGGGAAGTTGCCGAGCTGCTCGCCGTTGAGCCCGACCTGCTCGGCGTAGTGCCCGAGGTGGTTGGCGTAGGTGAACATCTTCTCCAGCGCGAGGCGCGCGTCGCCCAGCCGGCCGGCCCGGGTGAGCGCCTCGACGTACCAGAACGAGCACAGCGAGAACGTGCCCTCGTCCTCGGGTACGCCGTCACGGTCGCCGTCGGCGGACACCCCGTCGCCGAAGAGCTGCGGGTCGTAGCGCAGCACCAGGCTGTCGGACACCAGCCGCTCCTCGACCCGGGAGAGCGTGGCGAGGAAGCGCGGGTCGTCGGGCGCGACCATCTTGACCATCGGCATGAGCAGGGCGCCCGCGTCGAGGACGTCGCTGCCGGGTCCCGCCGTGAAGGCCCCGAGCTCGTCGTTCCAGCAGTCGGTCATCACGCGCTCGTAGATCGCGTCGCGGACCGCGGCGAGCTCGGTGAGGTCGCCCGGCAGCCCGCGTCGTCGGGCGATGCGCATCATCCGCTCGACCGCGACCCAGCACATCACCAGCGACGTGGTGTGCGTGCGCGGCTCGTCGCGGATCTCCCACATCCCGGCGTCGGGCCGCTCCCAGTTGTCCATCAGCCACGAGACCACGCGGCGCAGGTCGCCCCACGCGTCGTGGCTGATCCCACGTCCGTGCTTGTCGAAGAGGTAGACCGAGTCGATGAGCTCGCCGTAGACGTCCAGCTGGAGCTGGTCCACGGCGCCGTTGCCGACACGCACCGGCCGGGAGCCGCGGTGCCCCGCGAGGTGGTCGAGCTCGCGCTCGTGCGGGATCTGGCCGTCGAGGTCGTAGAGGACCCGCAGGGGGCCGAGGCGGTCGAGGGCGTCGTCGTCCTGCTCGGCCGCCTCCCCGATGCGCTCGGACAGGAACCGCACGAACGCCCGCGCCTCGTCGGTGAAGCCGAGACGCAGCAACGCGTAGACGCTGAACGCGGCGTCGCGCACCCACACGTAGCGGTAGTCCCAGTTGCGGCTGCCGCCGATCCGCTCGGGCAGGCTCGTCGTCGGCGAGGCGACGATGCCGCCGCTCGGCTCGTGGCACAGCAGCTTGAGGGTCAGCGCGGAGCGGTCGACCCACTCGCGCCAGCGCCCGGTGTAGGTGCTCTGCGCCAGCCACGACCGCCAGAAGCGCGCGGTGGCGTCGAAGAGCTCCGAGACGTCGTCCAGGGTGCACCCCCGCGCCGGCTCACCGGGGGCGAGCACCTCGAGGACGAACAGGGCGGTCTCGCCCGTGGTCAGGCCGACGGTCGCGGTCGCGGCGGCGTCGTCGACCTCCAGAGGGACGGTGCTGGACAGGGCGAGGTGCACCTGGCCGTCGGCGAACCGCACCACGTCGTCGTCGCGGGTGAGGTCGGGCTCGGTGAGCCCGTAGTCGGGCCGCGGCGCCATCCGCATCGTCAGGTCGACCGACCCGCGCAGGCCGACGACGCGGCGCACCAGCCGCTGTCGGTGCTCGGGGTCGTGCGGTCGCAGGACCGGCATGAAGTCCTGCACCTCCACCACCCCGTGCTCGGTCATGAAGCGGGTGACGAGGATGTTCGTCTCCGGGTGGTAGTACTGCTGGCTCCGCGCGTCGGGGTCGTCGGGACCGATCCGCCACGAGCCGGCGTCGGGGTCGAGGATGGCGGCGAAGACGCTCGGGGCGTCGAAGCGGCCGGGGCAGAACCAGTCGATGGTGCCGTCGGTGCCGACGAGGGCCGCGGTGCGCAGGTCACCCACGAGCCCGTGGTCGGCGATCGCCAGCACGTCGGCCCCTCGCTCGGTCACCGCCCGTCCCGTCCGAGCCGCCAGCCGCTGCCGGGGAGGTCGAGCGCCGCGGACGGACCCCACGAGCCGCGGTCGTACGGCAGTGGCTCGGGACGGTCCTCGAGGACGGGTTGGCAGACCTCCCACAGCCGCCGCGTCTCGTCGGCGTGGGCGAAGAGGGTGTGGTCGCCCTCCAGCACGTCGAGCAGGAGCCGCTCGTAGGCCTCCAGCGGCTCGGCCTCGGGGAGCTCCTCGCCGAGGTCCAGGCGCATCGTGGCCGGTGCGAGCTCCATCTCGGGACCGGGCCGCTTGCCGAGCAGGTCGACCTGCACGCGGGCCTCGTCGGTCAGCTCGAGGACGAGCTCGTCGGGCGCGCCGGCGTCACCGAACACCGTGGAGTCCGGGCCGCGGAACCGCAGCGTGACGGTGCGACGGGTCTCGGCCATCGCCTTGCCGGTGCGGAGGTGGAACGGGACCCCGCGCCAGCGCTCGTTGTCGACCCACGCCTCGAGGGCTACGAACGTCTCCACGGTCGAGTCCTCGTCGACGTCCTCCTCGTCGCGGTAGCCGTCGTACTGGCCGAGGACGACGCGCGACGGGTCGAGGAGGCGTACGTCCTCGAAGACCGCGGCCCGCGCCCGGCGGACCGCCTGCGCGGACCACTCCCCCGGGTCCTCGAGCGCGACGGCGCCCACGATCTGGAAGAGGTGGGTCGAGACCATGTCGCGCAGTGCGCCGGTGGACTCGTAGAACGAGCCACGACCCTCCATCTCCAGCGTCTCCGGCACGTCGACCTGCACGGAGGCGATGCTGCGCCGGTCCCACGCGGGCTCGAAGAGCGCGTTGGCGAAGCGCAGCGCGAGCAGGTTCTGCACGGCCTCCTTGCCGAGGAAGTGGTCGATGCGGAACACCTGCTCCTCGTCGAACACCTCGTGCACGTCGCGGTCGAGCTCCTCGAACGACGCGAGGTCCAGCCCGAAGGGCTTCTCGATCACCAGGCGCGCGCGCTCGGCGAGCCCCTCACGCCCGAGCATGCCGACCATCCCGGACATCGCGGTCGGCGGCACCGACAGGTAGACGAGACGGAGCACCTCGCCGCCGAGGTCGCTCTCGACCTCGCGGACCCGCGCGGCCAGGTCGGCGCCGTCGTCGGCGTCGGAGGTCTGGAACGACACCCGGTCCAGCAGGTCGCGAGCGACGTCCTCGTCGAGGTCGTCGACGCTGTCGCGCAGACCGCCGAGCACCTCCTCGCGGAAGTCGTCGTCGGAGCCCGGCGAGTGCCGCCCGCTGCCGACCACGGCGTAGTCCTGCGGCAGCCGCCCGGCGGCGGCGAGCCGGTAGAGGCCGGGGAACAGCTTGCGCGCCGCGAGGTCGCCGCGGGCCCCGAAGAGCAGGAAGACGCAGGGCGGCAGGTCGGCGGTCATGCTCGCCACGCTAACGACCACCCGAGGGGGTGGGCCGCTCAGCTGTTGCTGAAGACCGCCGGCCCGCCGTCGCCGTCGCCGGCGTCGGGGCCACGTCCCGCCCAGGTCCAGGCGTAGGCCGGGTCCTCGACGGCGAGGCCGCCCTCACCGAGCTCGAGCGGGGCGAAGGTGTCGACCATCACCGCGGACTCGTCGAAGTACGGCACCCCGAGGCTGGCCTCGATGGCGCTGGGCTGCGGACCGTGCGCGTGCCCTCCCGGGTGGAGGCTGATGGAGCCGACATTGATGCCCGAGCCCTTGCGGGCCTCGTAGTCGCCGCCGACGTAGAACATCACCTCGTCGGAGTCGACGTTGGAGTGGTAGTAGGGGACCGGGATCGCGAGGTCGTGGTAGTCGACCTTGCGGGGCAGGAAGTTGCAGATCACGAAGTTCCAGCCCTCGAAGACCTGGTGCACCGGCGGCGGCTGGTGGACCTTGCCGGTGATCGGCATGAAGTCCTCGATGTTGAACGTGTAGGGGTAGAGGCAGCCGTCCCAGCCGACGACGTCGAACGGGTGGGTGGCGTACGTCAGCCGGGTGCCGACGATGCCCGCGCTCGTTCGGTGCTTGACCAGGACCTCGACGTCGGTGCCCTCGGCCTGGAGCGTCTCGGTCGGGCCGACGAGGTCGCGCTCGCAGTAGGGCGCGTGCTCGAGGAACTGGCCGAAGCGCGACAGGTAGCGCTTCGGCGGGTGGATGTGCGAGTTCGCCTCGATGGCGTAGAGCCGCGAGGTCTCGGCCGGCACCCAGCGGTGGTCGGTCGCGCGGGGGACGATGACGTAGTCCCCGGCCCGGTAGGCGATGGCGCCGAAGACGGTCTCGACGGTGCCGCTGCCGGACTCGACGTAGACGCACTCGTCGCCGATGGCGTTGCGGTAGAGCGGGGACGGCTCGGTCCCGGTGACGACGTAGCCGATCCGGACGTCGTTGTTGCCGAGCACCATCCGTCGGCCCTCCACCGGGCAGGTGCCGGTCTGCAGGTCGTGCAGCGTGAGGTGGCGCGGCTTGAGCGGGTGGTTGGGCGTGCGCGTCTGGTCGGGCAGCTCCCAGACCTGGCTGTCCGTGATCGCGCTGGGGACGCCGCGGTGGTAGAGCAGCGAGGAGTCGGAGGAGAAGCCCTCCTCCCCCATCAGCTCCTCGCGGAACAGGTGGCCGTCGTCGTCGCGCAGCTGGGTGTGCCGCTGGCGCGGCAGCCGCCCGAGTGCTCGGTAGTGGGCCATCGGTCCGCTCCAATCGTCCGATCATCGGACACTGACGTCCGCTATCTGGTGGTTAGAGTAGTCGCGTGTCCCCGACTCCTCCACCCCCCGAGACCGGTCGACCTGACGCCTCGCCAGGGCTCCCCGAGCACTGGCACGGCCTGGTCGACGACGCGGCCGTGTTCCCGCCCGGCAACGCCCACCTGGGTGACGCCCTCGCGGCCTACGACGCGCGTCGCCCGGAGTGGTGGTCGGGGCTCGTCGGCTCCTTCGTGGTCACCGACACCGACCTCGGGTCGGTGCCTGCCGGCGTGCCCGTCTCGGTGGTGCTGACGACCGGCGCCGGCGCCGTCGAGGGGGTCGCGTCCCTGGCGGCACGCAAGGGCCTCACGCTCGCGGGTCTCGAGGTCGCCGTGCGCGACGCAGCCGACCCGGTCGGCAACGTCCGCCGCATCGACGCGGCCGCCCGCGCCGTGGACCTCGCCGCTCCGCTGTTCATCGAGGTCCCCGGCTCGGCGACGGCCTCGTGGCTGGCCGCGGTCGACGAGGTGGCCGCGTGCGACCACCGGCTCAAGCTGCGGCTCGGCAACGTCGACCACGACCTCGTCCCCGACGCCGCCACGGTCGCCACCTGGATCGACGCCGCGCTCGACCGCGAGCTGCGGTTCAAGGCCACGGCCGGCCTGCACCGCGCCGTGCGCCACGAGCCGGAGGGCGGCGGTGCCCACGGCTTCCTCAACGTCCTCGGGGCCACCGCAGCGCTGTGGGACGGCGGCTCGACGACCGACGCCGTCGAGGTCCTGGAGCAGCGCGACGGCGCCGCCCTCACCGACGTCGACGTGGCCGCTGCCCGTCGCTGGTTCACGTCCTTCGGCTCGTGCTCGGTGACCGAGCCCCTCGACGACCTCATCTCACTCGGACTGATCGAGAAAGTGGTGGACACGCAATGACAACGACGACCTGGGTCGAGGGAGCCGCAGGCTCCGGGTTCGACGTCGACCACCTCCCCTACGGCGTCTTCGCACGCTCCGGCGAGCACCCCCGCGTCGCGGTGCGCATCGGCGACCAGGTGCTCGACCTGAGCATCGTGGCGGCGGCCGACATGGTCGACACGCACGCACTGTTCGACCAGCCCACGCTCAACCCGTTCATGGCCGCCGGCCCCGCTGTCTGGGAGTCGACCCGGGCGTGGATCACCGGCCTGCTCACCGACGAGACCGAGCGCGACCTCGTCGAGCCGGCGCTGAGTCCCGTCGACTCGGTGCGGATGCTGATGCCGTTCACGGTCGGCGACTACGTCGACTTCTACGCCTCCGAGCACCACGCCTCCAACGTCGGACGGATCTTCCGGCCCGACCAGGAGCCGCTGCTGCCCAACTGGAAGCACCTCCCGGTCGGCTACCACGGCCGCTCCGGCACGGTCGTCCCGTCCGGCACCGACGTGGTGCGCCCGTCGGGTCAGCGCAAGGCACCCACCGACGAGCGACCGTCGTACGGTCCCTCCCAGCGCCTCGACATCGAGGCCGAGCTCGGCTTCGTCGTCGGCGTGCCCTCGGCGCTCGGCGAGCGCGTCCCCACCGCCGACTTCGCGCAGCACACCTTCGGCGTCGTCGGCCTCAACGACTGGTCCGCGCGCGACATCCAGGCCTGGGAGTACGTCCCGCTGGGTCCGTTCCTCGGCAAGTCCTTCGCCACCACGATCAGCGCCTGGGTCACCCCGCTGGCCGCTCTGGGCGCCGCGTGGACCGACCTGCCCGGGCAGGACCCGGAGGTGCTCGACTACCTGCGGGTCGACGGCCCGGCCGGGCTCGACATCGAGGTCGAGGTCGTGCTCGACGGCGAGGTCATCGCCCGCCCGCCCTACCGCACCATGTACTGGTCGCCGGCCCAGATGCTGGCGCACACGACGGTCAACGGGGCGAGCCTCCGCACCGGCGACCTCTGGGCCTCCGGCACGATCTCCGGCCCCGACCGCGACCAGCGCGGCTCCCTCCTCGAGCTGAGCTGGGGCGGCAAGGAGCCCTTCACGGCCGGCGGCCGTGAACGCACCTTCCTCGAGGACGGCGACGACGTGGTGCTGCGCTACACCGCGCCCGGCACCGGTGGCGGCCGGATCTCCCTCGGCGAGGTCGCGGGCCGCATCCTCCCGGCCCACTGACGGCCGGGACGGCGTCGGGCTCCGTTCACCTGGTTGGGCCACGGTGCGGCCATGCGCATCGCCCAGCTGGCCAACTTCGTCGGACCCGCGTCGGGGGGCATGCGCACCGCGCTGCGCGCCCTCGGCGAGGGCTACGCGGGCGCGGGCTGCGCGCGACTGCTCGTCGTGCCGGGCCCGGAGGACGTGCGCACCTCGACGCCCTATGGCGACGTCGTCCAGCTCCGGGCGCCCCGGGTCGGCGGCGGCTACCGGCTGATCGTCGAGCCGTGGCGGGTCACCGAGGTGCTCGAGCAGTGGCAGCCGACGTCGGTCGAGCTGAGCGACAAGCTCAGCCTGCTGCCCGTCGCCCGATGGGCACGGCGCAACGGCGTGGGGTCGGTGCTCCTCTCGCACGAGCGGCTGGGCGACATGCTCGCGCTGCGCACCGGGCTCGACACGACCAGCAAGGTCTCCATCGGCCTGCTCAACCGGCTGCTGGTGCGCAGCGTGGACGCCGTGGTCGTCACCTCGGACTACGCCCGCGAGGAGTTCCAGCAGGTCGCCGACGCCGCCGGGTGCCCGGTGGTGCGCGTGCCGCTCGGCGTCGACCTGGCCACCTTCCGACCGCACCCGCGCGAGCCGGTCGCGGGACTGCGGCTGGTCCACGCCGGCCGCCTCTCGCGGGAGAAGAGCCCGCACCTCGCCGTCGCCACGGCCGTCGAGCTGCACCGGCGCGGCGTACCCCTGCGCCTGGACGTCTTCGGAGTCGGACCCCACCTCGACGAGCTGGTCGACCTCGCTGGCGACGCACCGGTCCGCTTCCGGGGGTACGTCGACTCGCGCGCCCTCCTGAGCCGCGCCCTCGCCCGGGCCGACGTGGCGCTCAGCGTCTGCCCGGGCGAGACGTTCGGCCTCGCCGTCCTCGAGGCGCTGGCCTCCGGGACGCCCGTGGTGACCGCCGACCGGGGCGGCGCACGGGAGCTCGTGGACGCCGGGTCCGGAGCCTGGGCCGAGCCGCGCGCGGAGGCCCTCGCCGACGCCGTGCTCGAGGTCGCCGGGCGTCCCGTCGCCGCCCGTCGTGCCGCGGCCCGGCGACGCGCGGAGCGCTATCCCTGGTCGACGACCGTGGCGTCGATGCTCGACGTCCACTCGCCGGTCGCCAGGCCCGCCAGGCGCTCGCGGGCCCGCCGGGTGACCAGCAGCAGCCCCGCCGCCGCGGCCACCACCAGCGAGCCGATCACGATCGCCAGGTAGGCGCCGTGCAGCGAGGAGTCCATCGGCGCCACGAGCCCCGACACGAGTGACAGCGCCACCAGCGCGACCGTCGCGCGCCGACCCAGTCGCTGCACCGCGACGAACGGCACCACCCACAGGAAGTACCAGAGGTGCACGACCGGGCTGAGGGCGACGGTCGCCGCCATGACCACTGCGAGGGCGCGCACCGACTGACGCGGATGCCCGGTGGGCAGCCGGAGCAGCACGACGGCAGCGACCCCGACGATGCCCACCTGGCCGAGCAGCCGGACCACTCCGAGGAACGTGCCGTCGGCCGTGCCGAGCCCGCCGAGCCGGGCGACCACGTCGAGCCACCCCCCGACGAGGGTGGGCAGGGACAGCGGCGTGTTGACCGTGCCCGGTACCGTCAGCGCGCCCAGCCAGCCGATGCCGAGCCCCCAGACCACGCCCGGCAGGACGAGCGCCGCGGTCGCCACGGCTGCCACGCGCAGCGTGTGACGAACCCGGGCCGCGGCCCCCGCCGCCACGGGCAGCGTCAGCAGCACCACGGCGACGCACGCCAGGCCGCCGGGCAGCTTCACGCCGGCGGCGAGTCCGCCGAGGACGGCGCCGGCCACCCAGCCGTGCTCACGTGCGGCGACCAGCGCTGCGGCCATCAGGCCGGCCATCAGGAGGTCGTTGTGGAGCCCGGCCACACCGTTGGCGACCATCAGCGGCGACGCGAGCACGAGGCACGAGGCCAGCGCCGGGTTGGCGCCGCACCAGTGGGCGAGCCGGGGCACCGACCAGGCGAGCAGCACCAGGCCGACCAGAGCGATCACCCGGTGCGCGACCACCAGCAGCCAGGGGTCGGAGGTCAGGCCCGCCGCCACGTCACCGCCGATCAGCGGGACCGGCCCGTACGGCGCGGGGGTCGCCATCCACCGGGCGTCCACGCCCTCGACGATCGGCCCGGGGACCGACCGGGGCCCGACCAGGCTCCAGGGTCCGTGCTCGTAGGGCGAGAAGCCGCGGTGCGCGAGCGTGCCCTGGGCGGCGTACGACCAGCCGTCGCGGGAGAAGAGTGGTGGCGCGAGCAGGAGCGGGAGCGCCCACGCGACCGTCGCGCCGCGGACCCTGGCGAGCAGTGCCGGCTGCTCGTCGGCGTCGGCGCGGGCGCAGGCTCCGCACAGGTGCAGCCAGGCCGAGGCGAGCAGGCCGAGGCCGGCGAGCACCACGACCAGACCGGACATCCGGCCGATGGCCGTGCTCCGCAGGATCGCCAGCACGTCCAGACCGGCCACGGGCGCGCTCGGCGGGAGGGTCGCGACGACCAGCCCGCCGAGCAGGACGAGCACGCTGCCGACGAGTCCGCGGGCCACCACGGGGGCGACGCTAGGCCGCCGTCGCGACCCCGGCGCGACGCGCGCGTGAACGACTGGCCAACCACTGCTCGTCCCTCGGCGCGAGCCCTAGGCTGTCCGCCGTGAGACAGCTCGGCCAGTACGCCGCCCCGCGGCACGCCATCGCCCACCTCTCCGACCCGCACCTCATCGGCGGCGGCCGGCTGCACTACGGGGTGATCGACAACGTCGCCCACCTGCGCGCCGCCCTCGACCGCCTCGCCGCGGTCCGTCCCGTGCCGCAGGCCCTCGTCTTCACCGGCGACCTCGCCGACCAGGCCGAGCCCGAGGCCTACGCGACGCTGCGCTCGATCGTGGAGCCGGTGGCCGCCGCGATGGGCGCGATCGTGGTGTGGACGATGGGCAATCACGACGAGCGCAGCCCCTACGCCCGCGGCCTCTTCGACTCCGACGACGACGGCTTCCAGGACCGCGTGCACGAGGTCGACGGGCTGCGCATCGTCGCCCTCGACACCAGCGTGCCGGGCTACCACCACGGCACGCTCGAGCCCGAGCAGCTGGACTGGCTCGCCGACGTGCTCGCCACCCCGGCGGAGCACGGCACCCTGCTGGCGATGCACCACCCACCGCTCCCGCTGCCGATGCTGCGCGCGGCCGAGCTGATCGAGCTGCACGACCAGCAGTCGCTGGCCGACGTGATCACCGGCACCGACGTGCGCGGCATCCTGGCCGGTCACCTGCACCTCTCGACGTGGTCGACCTTCGCCGGCGTGCCCGTCTCGGTGGCCTCGGCGAGCTGCTACACCAGCGACCCGGCACCGGTCGACCGCTTCGTCTCGGGCGTCGACGCCGGGCAGGCGTTCACCATGGTCCACACCTACGACGACCGGCTGGTGCACACCCTCGTCCCGCTCGAGCGCGGCACGGAGGTCAGCCACGTCGGCTCCGACATCGCCGGGGCCCTCGAGACCGTCCCGCTGGAGCAGGCGTTCGAGCTGGCCTCGTCGAAGACCTCGCAGTTCAACAACTAGCGCCACCGACGAGGACCCACCCATGCGACTCCTGCTGATGCGCCACGGCCAGACGCACGCCAACGTCTCGGGCGAGCTCGACACCGCCCACCCGGGGCTGGACCTGACCGACCTCGGACGCGCCCAGGCCGCGGCCGCCGCGCGCGTGCTGGCCGACGAGCCGATCGACGCCGTCTACGTCTCGAGCCGGGTGCGGACCCACCAGACCGCCAGGCCCACGGCGGACGACCGCGGCCTCGGCGTCGTACAGCTCGACGGACTCGAGGAGATCCAGGCCGGCGACTTCGAGATGCGCAACGACCACGACGCCGTCGCGGGCTACATCGGCAGCGTCGCGACCTGGCTCGAGGGCGACCTCACTCACCGCATGCCCGGCGGGGAGACCGGCGAGGAGTTCCTCGCCCGCTACGACCGCGCGGTCCGCGAGATCGTCGCGGCGGGCCACGACGCGGCCCTGGTCGTCAGCCACGGCGCCGCGCTCCGCACCTGGATCTCCACCCGGATGGTCCCCCACCCCGACGCCCCGCCGTCGACCCAGCCCCTGCACAACACCGCGCTGGTCGTGCTGGACGGCGACTTCGAGGCCGGCTGGGAGATGGTCTCGTGGCAGGGCCACCCCGTCGGCGGCGAGCTGCTCGAGGACCCGACCGCCGAGGACCCCACGGGCGACCTCGACTCCGACGGGGACGGCGAGATCGGCTGACCAGCCCGCGTGATCCCCGGCTGACCGGGGATCACTGGAGGAGGTCAGACGCCCTCGGTGCCGATGCCCGGGTGCACGAAGGGCTGCCCGGCCCTCATCTGCGCGATCGAGCCCGGGTGGACGCGCGCGAGGTGGGCGATCCCGCGGCGGCGGTAGCGCAGGATCTGCACGACGCCGAAGGTCCAGAAGAGGTACTGCACCGACAGGGCGAGCTTGAAGTCGCCGAGCGTGTAGGCGTCCATGCCGCCCGGCTCGACGAGGTCGAGCACCACCCCGATCAGCGCCATGGTCAGCAGCGAGGCGGTGAAGCCGCCGACGTTGACCAGGCCGTTCGCGCGTCCGGCCTCGTGCGGCGGGGTGAACGACCGCGCCAGGTCGAAGGCCACCATCGACGCCGGGCCGCCGCTGGCCGTGGCGAAGGTCATCACCACGACCAGCCACACCGGTGCCGGTCCGGGCCACAGCAGCACGGCGGTCCAGGGCACGACCATCGCGAGGACCACGCCGATGACGATGAACGAGCGGTAGTAGGGAAGGCGTCCGACGAGCCGAGCCAGTCCCAGCCCGCTCACCACGGCCCACGCCGTCATCGCCATCAGCAGGGTGCTGGCCGAGGCCGTGCTCCAGCCGAGTCCGCGCACGAGGAAGGGGTAGCCCCACAGCAGCGCGAACACCGTCGCGGAGAACTGGGAGGTGAAGTGGGACCACATGCCCAGACGTGTGCCGGGGTTGCCCCACACCGTCCGCACCGACTGGGCGAGCGCGCGCAGCTTGATGGCGACGACGTCGTCGCGGCGGTAGGGCGAGTCCTTGACGAGCGCGAGGACCGCGACGAGCAGCACCACGCCGACGCTCGACGTCACGGCGAAGGTGGAGGTCCAGCCGAGCTCGTGCAGGAGGTACGACAGCGGGCCGGCGGCGGCGATCGCGCCGAGCTGCCCGGACAGGCCGGTGAGCTGGGTGACCATCGGTGCCTGCCGGACCAGGAACCACGCAGTGACCAGGCGGATCACGCTGACGAAGACCATCGCGTCCCCCGCGCCTACCACCGCTCGGGCCGCGACGGCGGCCGGGAAGGACGCGGAGAAGGCGAATGCGAGCTGGCCCGCTGTCATCAGCACCAGGCCGGCGAGCAGCATGGTGCGCGAGCCGTAGCGATCGAGCAGCACGCCCACCGGCACCTGCATGCCGGCGTAGACGACGAGCTGGAGCACCGTGAAGGTGGCCAGGCTGGTCGCGTTGATGTGGAAGCGGTCGGCGGCGATGATCCCGGCGACGCCGAGCGAGCTGCGGTGGAAGACCGCGAGGACGTAGACCGCGAGCGCGACGATCCAGATCACCCACGCCCGGCGCCTGCCGATGTCGTGGATCTGCTCGGCACTCACTCGGCGGCCGCTCCGGCCTGCCGGGCCAGCGCCGCGGTGAGCTCGTCGCGGTCGGGCGGGTCCGCGCCGGGACGGGAGACGGTGACCGCGGCGCCCGCCGCCGCGGTGCGCACGGCCGTGTGCACGTCGTCGTCGGACAGCGCCTCGAGCGCCTCGGCACTCCCCGCACCGCCGACGCCGAGGCCGAGGAGGGCGTCGAGGAGCACGGCGCTGAACGTGTCGCCGGCACCGACGGTGTCCGCGACCGCCACCGGGACGCCGGCGACCTCGAGCACGCTGCCCCCACGTCGTACGGCGACCGCGCCGTCGCCGCCGCGCGTGACGACCACGAGACCCGGTCCGGCCGCCGCCCAGCGGGTGGCGGTCTCCACGGGGTCGTGGCCGGGGTGCAGCCAGAGCAGGTCCTCGTCGCTGACCTTCACCACGTGCGAGAGCGCGACGAGCTCCTCGACGCGCGCCGCCGGTGCGGCCCGGTCCGGGGTGATCGCCGGCCGGGCGTTGGGGTCGAGGGAGACGAGGGCGGAGTCGCGGTGCCGGTGCACCGTGTCGCGCACGGCGTCGGCGCCCGGCGCCAGCACGGTCGCGATGGAGCCGACGTGCAGCACCTCGCACTCCTCGTGCGGCACCTCGTGCAGCTCCCAGTCGAGGTCGAAGACGTAGCTCGCGGCACCCGACTCGTCGAGGGTGACGGCCGCGCTCGAGGTGCGTCCGCTGCCGGTGCGCTGGGCGAGCACCCGGACGTTGCTGGCCTCGAGCCACTGCCGGACCATCGCGCCCCGCTGGTCGTCCCCGAGCAGGGTCACCAGGCGTACGTCGTGCTGCAGCCGGCCGAGCGTGATCGCCACGTTGGCCGGGCTGCCCCCGGGCAGGTCACGCGGCTGCCCGTCCGGGTCGGGGACGACGTCGACGAGGGCCTCGCCGACGACGAGGACACGGGGGGCGGGTTCGGTCACGGCGCCCATCATGCTCCTGTCCCGCCGCGGGCCGACACGGCCACCGCCGTCGCAAGACTGGGTGCCAGCGGCAGGCGCGGCAGGAGGGTGGCCTGCACCGCGTGGTAGAGGTCGGGCTTGCCCGGCCACACCGATGCCTGCGGCCGGTTCGACGGGTCCAGCTCGTGGCGCCACGAGCCTCGCTCGAGGTCGCGGACGTACGCGTCGACGTAGGCCCACCACTCGGCGTACCGGTCGGCGTAGGACGTCTCACCGGTGCGCCGGTGCAGGGCAGCGGCAGCGGCGATGCCCTCGGCGACGACCCAGTGGAACCGGTCGCGCACCACCGGGGCACCGGTCCAGTCGGTGGTGTAGACGAAGCCGGGGGCGCCGTCGGCGGCCCAGCCGTCGGCGACGGCGCGGTCGAAGAGCACGCGCGAGGTCGGCAGCAGGCCGGAGGGCGCCCGGTCACCCAGGGTCGCCTCGACGTGCAGCAGCAGGCGCGACCACTCGAGGCCGTGGCCCGGGGTCGCACCGAAGGGCTTGAACGGGTCGTCGGGGCGGTCGCGGTTGAGGTCGAGGTCGACCGACCAGTCGGCTCCGAAGTGCTCGGGGAGCCGGCCGTCGTGGCCTGCGGCGAGCTCGACGGCGAAGGCGGCGAGAGCGGCCGCCCGGTCGTGCCAGACCCGCTCGCCCGTCACGTCGCCGACCGCGAGGAGCGCCTCCAGCGAGTGCATGGTGGCGTTGAGCCCGCGGTAGGGCGTCGGGGCGCTCCACGTGCGGTCCCACTCGTCGTACACCCGACCGGTCGCGTCGTCGAAGAAGCGGCGCGCGAACACGTCGGTCGCCTCCGCCAGCAGCTCACGCGCGCCGGAGAGTCCGGCGACCACCGCGGTGGACGCGGCCAGCATCACGAACGCATGGTCGTAGCAGGCCTTGCCCGTCCCCTCCACGGGTACGCCGTCGGCGTCGACGGCGTGGAACCAGCCGCCGTGCTCGTCGTCGTGCAGCGTCGTCCGCAGGCCGTCGATCGCGGCGGTGGCGACGACCTCGGAGCCCTCGACCCCGAGCAGGGTGCCGAGGCCGAAGACGTGGACGGTCCGGCTGGTGATCCACGTGTGGACGGGGCGCGACAGGTCCGGCGCCCCGTCGTCGTCCAGCCAGGCCGCACCTCCGGACGGGTGCGCGGTGCGACGGCCGAACCGGAGCAGGCGACGGCACTCCGCGTCGAGCCACTCCTCGTCCGGGCCCTGGGCGCTCAGCTCGCTCACCCGGGCAGTCAAGCAGGGCGACCCCGGACGCACGAGACCCCCGCACGTCTGCGCGGGGGTCTCGCGACTGGACTCGTCCAGTGGCAGGTAGAGGATTCGAACCTCTGTAGGCAATGCCGGCTGATTTACAGTCAGCTCCCTTTGGCCGCTCGGGCAACCTGCCGGGCCGTGCGGAACAATAGCAAGGCACGGACATCACCACGAATCGCCGGGGCGCCCATCAGGAGCCCCCACTAGGAGGCACACATGGCTGACTCGAGCTTCGACATCGTGAGCAAGCTGGACCGCCAGGAGGTCGACAACGCCCTGAGCCAGGCCGCCCGCGAGATCGCCACGCGCTTCGACTTCAAGGGCACCGGAGCCAGCATCGAGTGGAAGGGCGAGGCGGCGATCGAGATCACCGCCTCCGCCGACGACCGCGCCAGCGCGGTGCTCAGCGTCTTCCAGGACAAGCTGATCAAGCGCAACCAGAGCCTGAAGATCCTCGACACCTCGGAGCCGCGCCAGTCCGGCCAGGTCTCCAAGATCGACATCGCGCTCAAGGAGGGCATCACCTCCGAGGACGCCAAGAAGATCTCCAAGCTGATCCGCGACGAGGGCCCCAAGGGCGTCAAGGCGCAGGTCCAGGGCGACGAGCTGCGGGTGTCGTCGAAGAAGCGCGACGACCTCCAGGCCGTCCAGCAGCTGGTGAAGTCGCAGGACTACGACTTCGCCGTGCAGTTCACCAACTACCGCTGACGGCCGCGGGCGGGTCGGTCAGCTCGCCAGCACCGTGCGGAGGAAGTGCACGGCCGCCACGGGGTCGTGCGGCAGGTGGTGGGCCCGCAGCTGCTCGGCCACGCCCTGGGTCGCGCCGCGCCCGGCCACGAAGACCGGGTGCTCGACCGCCAGGCGGCTGATCGCAGCCGCCTCGGCGGTCAGCGCGGTGTCGCGGGTCGCCGCGATCACGACCGCGTCGGCGTTGGACGCGCGGGCGGCCGCGACGATCGCAGGCATGGGGGTGTCGGCGCCGAGGAACCTGGTGCGCGCGCCGTTCTCCCCGAGGAGCAGCGAGAAGCACAGCAGCACCAGGTCGTGCCGCTCCCCCGGCGGGCAGGCCAGCAGCACGACCGGACCCCCGGTGGCGTCGGCGCTGCGCGGGCGGCCGGTGTAGGCCCACAGCCAACGGCGCAGCAGGTTGCTCACGAAGTGCTCGTGCGCGACCGAGAGGCGCCCCTCCTCCCACCGGTCGCCGAGCTCGGCGAGGAACGGCAGCACGACCTGCATGATGGCTTCGCTGAGGTCGCGCTCCCAGAGCAGCCCCGCGAGGGTGTCGTCGGCGACCTCACCGTCGAAGGTCTCCACCGCGGCCCAGAGCCGTTCGGTGGAGGCCTTCACTTCCTCCGTCACCGTGATCACAGGTGAACGCTAGTGCGTTGCGACAACCTGCGGCAGCGACCTGGGGGTGGGGCCGTGATCAGCCGGCGAACCGCATCGACGGCACGACGGCCGCACCCGGCGCCGCGGTGACCCACACCGTGCTGCCCTCGCGGAGGTCGAGGGAGCGCGCCTCGGCCCGCGACAGCACCACGTGGACGTCGTCGCCGGCGACGGTGAGCACGTTGAGACGTACCTCGAAGCCCACCTTGAGCAGGCGCGAGATGGTGCCCTCGGTCGAGCCGGCGAGGATCGGGGTGGTCGAGACGTCCACGTCGTGCGGGCGGAGCGAGACGCCGGCGATCTGCGTCACGTCGCCGAGGAACGACATCACGAAGTCGTTGGCCGGCGTCTCGTAGAGCTCGTCGGGGGTGCCGACCTGCTCGACGCGGCCCTCGTTGATCACCACGATCTCGTCGGCGACCTCCATCGCCTCCTCCTGGTCGTGGGTCACGAACACCGTGGTGACCGGCACCTCGTCGTGGAGGCGGCGCAGCCAGTCGCGCAGCTCCTTGCGGACCTTCGCGTCGAGCGCGCCGAACGGCTCGTCGAGCAGCAGCACGCTGGGCTCCACCGCGAGGGCGCGGGCGAGCGCCATGCGCTGCCGCTGGCCGCCGGAGAGCTGGGCGGGGAGGCGGTGGCCGAACTGGGACAGGTGCACGAGCTTGAGCAGCTCCTCGACGCGGGCCGCCACCTGCTCCTTGGGCTTCTTGCGGATCTCGAGGCCGAAGGCGACGTTCTTGGCGACCGTCATGTGCTTGAAGACGGCGTAGTGCTGGAACACGAAGCCGACGTTGCGCTTCTGGGCCGGAAGGCCGGTGGCGTCGACGCCCTCGATCGAGACGGTTCCGGTGTCGGCGGTCTCCAGGCCGGCAATCACCCGCAGCAGGGTCGACTTGCCACCGCCGGACGGGCCGAGCAGCGCGGTGAGCTGGCCCGTGGGGAGCGAGACGGTGACGTCGTCGAGGGCCACGAAGTCGCCCCACGTCTTCGTGACGTTGTTGATCTCGATGCTCATTCGGGGCCCCCGGCGAAGCGCGAGCGAAGCGAGTGGTGTGTTGGGGTGAATCTCATGCGTGCGACTCCTTGGGTCGGAGGAGGGAGACCACGACGATGCAGATCACCGCGATGGCCGCCAGGATGAAGGCCGTGCTGTAGGCAGCGGCCTGCTCGAAGTTCTGGTACTTCTGCTCGACGACGAGCGTCGCCGTCTGGGTCTCGCCGGTGAAGTTGCCCGAGACGATCTTGACCGCCCCGAACTCACCGAGCGAGCGGGCGAGGGACAGCACGACGCCGTAGACCACGGCCCACTTGATCGAGGGCAGCGTGATCCGCCAGAAGGTCTGGCGACCCGTGGCGCCGAGGCTGCGGGCGGCCTGCTCCTGGTCGTCGCCGAGCTCGGTGAGCACCGGGACCACCTCGCGGATGACGAGCGGCAGGGCCACGAAGCAGGTGGCCATGATCATGCCGGGCGAGCTGAAGATGACCTGGAGACCGGCCGACTCCAGCGTCGGGCCGAACCAGCCGGTGCGGCCGTTGTAGACCAGCAGCAGCGCCAGGCCGACCACGACCGGGGAGACCGACATCGGTAGGTCGACGAGCGCGGAGAGCACCCGCTTCCCGGGGAACTCGTGCCGCACCAGGAGCAGCGAGATCGTGACGCCGAAGACCAGGTTGATCACCACGGCCCAGAGAGCGATCTCCGCGGTCAGCAGGAGGGCGCGCTGGACGTACTGGTCCTGCAAGGTCTCGGTGAAGGTCGTGAGGCCGTCGTCGAAGGTGTGCTCGGCGACCAGCGAGACCGGCCAGGCGACCAGGAAGAAGACGTAGCCGACGGCCACGGCCCGCAGGGCCCAGCGGACGGGGAGGGGCGGCTCAACCACGTCGGCTCACCCGCCTCTGCAGCAGGTCGAGGGCGACGATGACGACCAGGGCGACGAACAGCATGATCGACGCCAGCGCGGCCGCGGCCGCGGTGTTGCCGCCCTCGATGAACGAGAGCACGCGCACGGAGACCACCTCGGTCCTGAAGGGGAGGTTGCCCGAGAGCAGCACCAGCGAGCCGTACTCGGAGATCGCCCGGGCGAAGGAGAGTGCCGCACCGGCGGCGATCGCCGGGACCAGGCTCGGCAGGATCACCCGACGGAACGTGGTGAGGCCGGTGGCGCCCAAGGAGGCGGCCGCCTCCTCCACGTCGGTGTCGAGCTCCTCCAGGACCGGCTGGACGGTGCGGACGATGAAGGGGAGCGTGACGAACGCCAGGGCGAGCGTGACCGCCCGCTCGGTGTTGGCCCAGTGCAGGCCCAGCGGGCTGTTCGGCCCGTAGAGACTGAGCAGCACCAGGCCGGCCACGATCGTGGGCAGCGCGAACGGGATGTCGATGACGACGTCGAGCGCGCGCTTGCCGAAGAACCGGTCCCGGACCAGCACCCAGGCGATGACGGTGCCGATCACGATGTTGACCAGCGTGACGACGACCGACTGCCCGACGGTGAGCCGGATCGCGGCCCAGGCCTGCGGGCTGGTGAGGGTGCTGGCGTAGGCGTCCCAGCCGCCACCGGCTGCGGTCACGACCAGTGCCGAGAGCGGGATCAGCACGAGCAGGCTGAACCAGGTGACGGCGATCCCGAGGCTGAGCCCGGAGGTGCGGGTCAGCGTGTGGCCCGGCGACCTCCGGCGCAGCCGGCGGACGGGCGTGACCGCAGCGGTGGCGGAGCTCATCCGAGGGTGCCCGTCTCTTCCTGGAGCCGGGTGATGATGCCGTCGTTCTCGTCGAAGAACTTCGAGTTCGCCTCGCCCCAGCCACCGAAGTCGTCGTCGATGGTGAGCAGCGTGCCCGGGGTCGGGAACGGGTCGGACGGGTCGTTCGCGCCCTCGACCTCGGGCAGGGTCACGCCGTCGACGACCGGGCGGAAGCCGAAGGTGGCGTAGTCGGCCTGGGCGTCCGGCGTGAGCTGGAAGTCGAGGAAGGCCTGCGCCGTGTCGGACGAGTCGGTCGTGACCGCGGCCGGGTTCTCGATCAGCAGGGTGTCGTCGGGGACGACGTAGTCGAAGGCCTCACCGTTGGCGCGGGCCAGGATCGCCTCGTTCTCGTAGGAGATGAGCACGTCGCCGTTGCCCTCGGAGAACGCGGTGGTCGCCTCGCGGCCCGAGCTCGGGAGCGAGATCGTGTTGCCGAGGAACTTCTCGACGAACTCGGTGGCGTCCTTCTCGGAGCCGCCGGCCTGGATGGCGTGGCCCCAGGCGCCGAGGATGTTCCACTTCGCCGAGCCGGACGAGGCCGGGTTGGGCGTGATGATCTCGACGCCCGGCTTGATCAGGTCGTCCCAGCCCCGGATGTCCTTCGGGTTGCCCTCGCGGACGACGAAGGAGACCACCGAGGACGTGACGATGCCCTGCGTGTCGGTGTTGTCCTTCCAGCCCTCGTCGACCAGGCCGGCGTCGACGAGACGCTGGATGTCGGGCTCGAGGGAGAAGTGGACGACGTCGGCGTCGAGGCCTCCCTCGACCGCGCGGGACTGGTCACCCGAGGCGCCGTACGACGTCTTGAAGGTGACGTCCTTGCCTGCGTCGGTGCCCTCGAAGTCCTCGAAGACGGGCTTGTTGGCGGCTTCGAGCACCGAGTAGCCGACGACGCTCAGCGTGTTCGCGTCGGAGTCGCTCGAGCCACCGGCGGCGGAGCAGGCGGACAGGGCCAGTCCGGAGACCAGAGCGGCCGCGAGGGCGGCGCGTGAACGGTTCTGCATGAGGGGTACTCGACTTTCTTGATCGGTGAGCAATGTCGAGAAAGATACATGACTTTATTGATCACAAGGACATTGGTCCGCGTGTCGTGCCGCACACCCGCCCCCGGGCACGGCAACGGGCGGACCGCCTTCCCGAGAGGCGGCGAGTGCGGGGTGCTAGTTCTTGAGCCCGTTGTCGACGGCGGTGATCAGCTCACCGTTGGACGTGTCTCCCGACAGCTCCCAGAAGAAGGCCCCGGCCAGGCCCTGCTGCTTGGCGTAGGCCATCTTGGCCCCGATCGTCTGCGGGGTGTCGTAGCTCCACCACTGGTCGCCGCACTTCGCGTACGCCGTGCCGCCGACCGTGCCGGTGGCCGGGCAGCGCTGCTTGAGCACCTTGTAGTCCTCGATGCCCTGCTCATAGGTGCCCGGCGCCGGGCCCGTTGCGGACCCGCCCGGCGCGGACTGGCTGACCCCGGCCCAGCCGCGACCGTAGAAGCCGATGCCCAGGAGGAGCTTGGACGACGGGATGCCCAGCGACCTGAGCTTGGCGATCGCGGTGCTCGAGTCGAAGCCCTGCGTCGGGATGCCGGCGTACGACGTCAGCGGCGAGTGCGGGGCCGTCGGGCCCTGGGCCGCGAAGGCGCCGAAGTAGTCGTAGGTCATGGGCATGTACCAGTTGACGTACTGCGCGGCCTCGCCGTATCCGCCCTTCTCGATCTTGCCGCCGCTGGTCCCGTCGGCAGTGATCGCGGCGGTGACCAGGTCGTTGCCGAAGGCGGTGCGCAGCGCCTGCATCAGCCGCGGGAAGGCCTGGGTGCCGCTGGCGTCGCAGGACAGGCCACAGGCGTTGGGGTACTCCCAGTCGATGTCGATGCCGTCGAAGACGTCTGCCCAGCGCGGGTCCTCGACGAGGGCGCGGCACGACTGCGCGAACGCGGTCGGGTCCTGCGCCGCCTGGGTGAAGCCGCCGGACCAGGTCCAGCCGCCGAACGACCAGATGACCTTGAGGTGCGGGTACTTCGCCTTGAGCTTGCGGAGCTGGTTGAAGTTGCCGCGCAGGCTCTGGTCCCAGGTGTCGGCCACGCCGTCGACGCTCTGCGCGGCGGTGTAGGCCTTGTCGTGGTCGGCGTAGGAGTCACCCACCGTGCAGCGGCCGTTCTGGACGTTGCCGAAGGCATAGAGGATGTGGGTCAGCCTGGCGGCCGAGCCGTTGGTGACAAGGTCCTTGGCGTGGAAGTTGCGGGCGTACGTCGCCCAGTTGGTGAAGTAGCCGATGACCTTCTTGCCGCTCGGGTCGGGCGGCGTGGTGGTCGGGGGCGGGGTCGTCGGCGGGGTCGTCGTGGGCGGGGTGGTGGGCGGCGTGGTCGGGCCGTCACAGGCGCCGAGGTCGACCCAGACACCCCACTCCCCCGTCGTCCCGGGCACCTCGCCCTGGGTCCACCACTTCGCGCGGTAGGTGTGGCCCTGGTGGGTCACCTGGTCGCCGTTGGTGTAGATCGCGGTCCGGCTCCAGGTCGGCGCCGTGCAGGACGCCGCGGCGGCGGCCGACGTCCCGCCGGTGCCGACGAACGCGATCGGCACGAGCGCGGCCGCGGCGACGACGGCGACGACCGCTCCGACAGCCCGCCTCAACGGCCCCGTCGTAGGCCTGGACCTTGTCGTGGACTTCCCCTTGGTCTTCATCTGATCCTCCCGAGTGGATGCGGACGCAGGCGCGCCCGTGCCTCGAAACTAGGGAGCCTGTGACGTGCACCACAAGAGGTTGGTTAGATCGCCTTACTAATTACCTCGCCGTAATACGTACGGTCCCCTAACAAAAGGGCAGGTCACCCCACCGATGGGCCGGATCCCGCGTGGCTGCGCCCTCCTCGCCCGTCGTCCCGCATGCTGGGACGACGCGGCGGCAGCGATCGGGGTGGACGTTCGCATGACCCGCGTCACAGCCGCCGTGGGGAGCGCGTCCCACGGGTCAGGCAGGGCTCGTCTGCGCGTGTCCGGCGGCTATCGTTGCCGCTTGTGGTAGCACCCGAGAAACAGGTCAAGCAGCTCGACCGCGTCATCATCCGGTTCGCCGGCGACTCCGGCGACGGCATGCAGCTCACCGGCGACCGGTTCACGCAGGAGACGGCCGTCTTCGGCAACGACCTGGTGACCCTGCCGAACTTCCCCGCCGAGATCCGCGCCCCTCAGGGGACGCTGCCCGGAGTCTCGTCCTTCCAGGTGCACTTCGCCGACCACGACATCCTCACCGCGGGCGACGCCCCCGACGTGCTCGTCGCGATGAACCCCGCCGCGCTGCGCGCCAACCTCGGCGACCTGACCCCCGGCGCGACGATCATCGTGGACACCCACGACTTCACCGCGCGCAACCTCACCAAGGCCGGCTACCAGGCCAACCCGCTCGAGGACGAGAGCCTGGCCGACTTCGTGGTGCACACCGTCGACCTGACGGGCATGACGGTCGAGGCGGTCAAGGAGTTCGGCCTCTCCCGCAAGGACGCCTCGCGCGCGAAGAACATGTTCGCGCTGGGCCTCCTGTCGTGGATGTACGGCCGCCCGACCGAGACGACCGTCGACTTCGTCTCCAAGCGCTTCGCCAAGGTCCCCGCGATCCGCGACGCCAACATCACCGCCTTCAAGTCCGGCTGGTACTTCGGCGAGACCACCGAGGCGTTCGCGGTCCGCTACGAGATCAAGCCGGCCACCATGCCGTCCGGCACCTACCGCAACATCACCGGCAACCTCGCCCTGTCCTACGGCCTCATCGCCGGCGGCGTGCAGGCCGGGCTGCCAGT
Source organism: Nocardioides sp. Root122 (assembly GCF_001425025.1). Taxonomy (GTDB): domain Bacteria; phylum Actinomycetota; class Actinomycetes; order Propionibacteriales; family Nocardioidaceae; genus Nocardioides. The sequence goes on along the minus strand of NZ_LMDE01000009.1, from coordinate 264,947 downwards.
CTTCCTGGGGTCCTACCCGATCACCCCGGCCTCCGACATCCTCCACGAGCTCTCGAAGCACAAGGGCTTCGGCGTGACGACGTTCCAGGCCGAGGACGAGATCGCGGGCGTGGGTGCCGCCATCGGCGCATCCTTCGCCGGCCAGCTGGGCGTCACCACCACGTCCGGCCCGGGCGTCTCCCTCAAGTCGGAGGCGATCGGCCTCGCGATCATGACCGAGCTGCCGCTCGTCGTCGTCGACGTGCAGCGTGGCGGGCCGTCGACCGGCCTGCCCACCAAGACCGAGCAGGCCGACCTGCTCCAGGCGATGTTCGGCCGCAACGGCGAGGCACCGCTCCCGATCGTCGCGCCGCGCTCCCCCGGCGACTGCTTCGACGCGGCCGTCGAGGCCGTGCGCATCGCCATCACCTACCGCACGCCGGTCATGCTGCTCTCCGACGGCTACCTCGCCAACGGCTCCGAGCCGTGGCGGATCCCGTCCCTCGACGAGCTGCCGGCGATCGACCCGGCGTTCGCCACCGAGACCAACCACGGCGAGGGCGACGACGCCGAGTTCTGGCCCTACCTGCGCGACGAGGCCACCTTGGCGCGCCCGTGGGCGATCCCGGGCACCCCGGGCCTCGAGCACCGCCTCGGCGGGCTCGAGAAGGGCGACGGCCACGGCAACATCTCCTACGACCCGGCCAACCACGACTTCATGGTCCGCACCCGCCAGGCCAAGGTCGACCGCGTCGCCGACTCGCTGCCGCCGCTCGAGGTCGACGACCCCAGCGGCGAGGCCAAGGTGCTCGTCCTCGGCTGGGGCTCGACCTACGGCCCCATCGGCGCCGGCGTACGCCGGGTGCGCAAGGCCGGCTACCACGTCGCGCAGGCACACCTTCGGCACCTCAACCCGTTCCCCAAGGACCTGGGCGAGGTGCTCAAGCGCTACGACAAGGTGCTGGTGCCCGAGATGAACCTCGGCCAGCTCTCCCTGCTGCTCCGCGCCGAGTACCTCGTCGACGTCGTCGGCTACAACGAGGTGCGCGGCCTCCCGCTCAAGGCCACCCAGCTGGCCCACGTGATCGCCGACCTCGTCGGCCAGGCCGAGGACACCACCGTGGAGCTCGGCATCTGGGGCCAGCCGTCCCAGAAGGAGGATGTGTGATGACCACCCAGCCACTGACCGAGCTAGGAATCCCGTCGTTCCGCTCCGGCACGGAGAGCGTGCCCGCCACCGACGAGCCCCAGACCGGCAAGGACTTCACCTCCGACCAGGAGGTGCGCTGGTGCCCCGGCTGCGGTGACTACGCCGTGCTCAAGGCCGTGCAGTCCTTCCTGCCCGACCTCGGGCTGCGGCGCGAGAACATCGTGTTCATCTCCGGGATCGGCTGCTCCTCGCGCTTCCCCTACTACCTCGACACCTACGGCATGCACTCGATCCACGGCCGTGCGCCGACGATCGCGACCGGCATCGCCACGGCCCGCGAGGACCTCTCGGTGTGGGTGGTCACCGGTGACGGCGACGCGCTGTCGATCGGCGGCAACCACCTCATCCACGCGCTGCGCCGCAACGTCAACATGACGATCCTGCTGTTCAACAACCGGATCTACGGCCTCACCAAGGGCCAGTACTCCCCGACCTCGGAGACGGGCAAGGTCACCAAGTCCACCCCGATGGGCTCGCTGGACCACCCGTTCAACCCGGTGTCGCTGGCCCTGGGCGCGGAGGGCACCTTCGTGGCGCGCACCATCGACTCCGACCGCAAGCACCTCACCTCGGTGCTGGCGGCGGCCGCCGCCCACCGCGGCACGTCCCTGGTGGAGATCTACCAGAACTGCCCGATCTTCAACGACGGGGCGTTCGACGCGATCAAGTCGCCTGAGACCAAGGCCGACGCGATCATCCCGCTCGTCCAGGGCGAGCCGATCACCTTCGGTGTGGACGGCGCCAAGGCGCTGGTGCACGACGAGGCGACGGGCGGCGTGAAGGTGGTCGAGACGGCCGACGTGGACGCGGCTGACATCTTGGTCCACGACGCGCACAACCCCGAGCCGACGACGGCGTTCGCGATCTCGCGGCTCACCGACTCCGGCTACCTCAACACCTCGCCGATCGGCATCTTCCGGCAGGTCGAGCGCACGACGTACGACGACGCGGCTCGCCAGCAGGTGGCGGTGGCCACCGGTGACGCCTCCGGAAATGACGACACCGCCGACCGCGCTGCCCGACTGGCTGCGCTGATCAGCGGTGGCGACACCTGGACCGTCGGCTGACGACCGGCTGACCTCGGGGTCAGCGGTCGCCCTGCGGGCTCAGTCGAAGTACAGGGTCCAGACGGTGCCCTTGGTGTTGCCGTAGCCGTTGGAGTGGTCGACCTTGGAGCGCCACTTCCAGCGGCCCTTCTCGGGGGCGAAGATGCGGGTCTTGAAGACGCCGTTGTCGTTGGTCTTGACCTTCTTCACGGTCTTCCACTTGCAGGAGCCGCACGCCTTCTTGAGGATCTTCACCTTCTGGTTGGCGTAGGGAAGGACGGTGCCGTCGACCTGGGGCTCGGTGACGACGCCCTTGAGCTTGAAGGCGTTGTAGCTGACCTGGTGGTCGCGGGGCGGCTCCTCGTCGATGATGCGCTTGACCGACGACCCGGCGCTGGCGCTGACGCTCAGCGCGCCGGTGACGAGCAGAGCAGTGACGAGTGCTGCCAGGACGGCGCGGAACATCCGCATGTGGAACTCCCCCTCGAGATTCATCGATCAGTTCTGACCGTGGTCCCGGCGTCGGGACCAGGCCCATCGTAGGCGACGACCCACCCCTAGACTTCGCGAGTGCCAGATAGCCGTCGTGGACTGATCCTGGGCGCCCTGGCCTACGTCCTCTGGGGCACCTTCCCGCTCTACTGGCGACTGCTCGAGCCGGCCGGAGCCGTCGAGATCCTCGCCCACCGCATCGTCTGGTCCCTCGTGACCATGGTGCTGGTGCTCGTGCTGTGGCGCCGCGTGGGCCAGCTGCAGGCACTGCTGCGCAACCGCCGCCGGCTCCTGCTCATCAGCGCCGCAGCCGTGGTCATCACCTTCAACTGGGGTGGCTACATCTGGGGCGTCAACAACGGTCGCGTGGTCGAGACCTCGCTCGGCTACTTCATCAACCCGCTCGTCACCGTCCTCATGGGCGTGCTCGTCCTCGGCGAGCGGCTGCGCCGACTGCAGTGGGTGGCGATGGGCATCGCCCTCGTCGCCGTGGTGGTGCTCACCGCCGACTACGGACGGCCCCCCTGGATCGCGCTCCTGCTGGCCTTCTCCTTCGGCACCTACGGCCTGCTCAAGAAGCAGGCGGGGGTCGGCGCGGTGGAGAGCATCACGTTCGAGACCATGCTGCTGGCGCCGGTCGCCGGGGCCTACGTCCTGTGGCTGGTCGCGACCGGCGAGTCCACGTTCGGCACCGAGGGCGTCGGGCACGCGCTGCTCTTCACGACCACCGGCATCGTCACCGCCGTCCCCCTGATGCTCTTCGGCGCGGCCGCGATCCGGGTCTCGATGGTCTCCCTCGGCCTGCTCCAGTACCTCGCGCCGACGATCCAGTTCGCCCTCGGCATCGCCGTCTTCCACGAGGACATGCCCGCGAGCCGCTGGATCGGCTTCGGCCTCGTCTGGGTCGCCCTTGCCCTCTTCACGGTCGAGGCGCTCAACCACCGCCGCCGCCAGCTGCGCCTCGTGGCCCACGCCAGCGCCGCCTGACCCCGCCCTCCCGGGTAGTCCCCTACGTTCTGAACGCCGACGCCGGGTAGTCCCCTACGTTCTGGACGTCAGGCCGCGTCGCCCGTGCGGTGCGCCAGGAGTCGCGCGCGCTGCTGGGTGGAGAGTGCGCGGCGGTCGGCCACCGTCTCGGTCGGAACCCACCACGACGGCTGGTCGAGGGTCCACGGTCGGACGGAAGGCCCGACGCGACGCGCCTCTTCGCGGGCGTCGTACAGCATCTCGGCCAGGGCGCCGCGGTCCTGCATGTTGGCCTCGACGACCGTGATCATGGTGATGCCGTGCGCCTCGAGCAACGTGGTGCGCTGCCGGTCCAGGTCGGCACGGGGCCGCCCGTCATGGACATGGCCGTTGTACTCGATGGCGAGCCCCGTCTCCACGTCCAGGAGGTCACAGGTCGCCAGGTGCTGCCCGAACCTGTCGAAGATCGCCGCGTTGCACAAGGGCCGGTCGAGGCCGGCGTCCAGCACCCACACCAGCCGCAATGCGGTCTCCTGCCACGACCACGAGTTCTCGTCCATGTGCTCGACCGCGGCGCGCACCTTGTCGACACCCGTCTGCGGCAGCATCGCAGCCGCCCACCGCTCGAGCTCGGCGCGCGACACCAGGTCGGAGTACGCCGCCATGTCGGCGATCGCCACGGCCCGGCGTGCGTCGGAGGCGTGGCGCAGCTCCCAGGCGAGCGCCCAGAGGAGCGACGTGACCGCGAGGCCGTCGACGACCTCGAGGTCGCCCATGCCGAGCGTCTCCGACGTGACCTGGATCCCGCTCTGTGGGCGGATGCGCGAGCTCCCGATCGCCAGAGGAACGGGCACCGGGGTGCCGTCCGGACCGCGACCGTGGAACCACGTCCCGCCGGACCACGCCAGCGCGGCCCAGCCGGTCACGCCGCCGTACGCCGGGAGCACCGCGCCGGCTTCCACGATGCGCTGGTCCACGGTCGGCTCGACATGGGCGGGGACGTACAACCCCCGGCTCGTACGACGCCACGAACCGTCGCGCGTCTGCCGCCCTTTCGGACCGCGGCGACCTGTCGGGTCGCGGCGTACGGGCCAGACCAGCCCCGGGCGGGTGGGGAGCGCATGCGTCCGGTCTCTGTCCATCCACGCAGGCTGGACTCAGAGAGCGCGTCGTGCCGCCCGCTCTCCACATACGTGGCGTCCACGGGCGCGGAAGCGCCGCTGTGGACGCTCTCTGGTCCGTCCAGAACGTAGGGGACTACCCCGCGTCTCGGTGCAGAACGTAGGGGACTACCCCGCGTCTCGGTGCAGAACGTAGGGGACTACCCCGCGTCTCGGTGCAGAACGTAGGGGACTACCGCCAGGGGTCAGGCGGAGCGGGTGGCGACGATGTCGGCGAAGGACTCCAGGGCCGTGCGGACCGGGCCGGGATCGAGGACCTCGAGGAGCTTCTTGGCCTGGGTGGCCTGGCCGAGGACGTAGTCGCGGGCCCGGTCCATGGCCGGGTGGCGCCGCAACAGCTCGAGGGCCTCGGCGTGGAGGTCGTCGTCGGTGAGCGGGCGGCCGAGGAGCTCGAGCAGGCGGGCGTCGGCCGGGTCGGTCGAGGCCTGAGCCATCAGGACCGGGAGCGTGGGCACGCCCTCGCGCAGGTCGGTGCCCGGGGTCTTGCCCGAGGTGTCGGACTCCGAGGCGATGTCGAGGATGTCGTCGGAGAGCTGGAAGGCCGAGCCGACGATCTCGCCGTAGGCGCGCAGCGCCTCCACGACCTCGGGCCGCGCGCCACCGAACATCGCGCCGTAGCGGGCCGAGGTGGCGATCAGCGAGCCGGTCTTGCCGGCGACGACCTCGAGGTAGTGCTGGAGCGGGTCGTCCCCCGCCTCCGGCGTCACGGTCTCGAGGATCTGGCCCTCGACGAGGCGCGTGAAGGTCTGCGCCTGGATCTTGACCGCCTCGGGCCCGAGGTCGGCGGTCAGCTCGGAGGAGCGGCCGAACAGGAAGTCGCCGGTGAGGATCGCGACGTGGTTGTCCCAGCGGGCGTTGGCCGTGTCGGCCCCGCGCCGCAGCGCGGCCTCGTCCATGACGTCGTCGTGGTAGAGCGAGGCCACGTGGGTGAGCTCCACGACGCAGGCCGCGGTGTGCACCTCCTCGGCCTCCGGGTGGGTGCCGGTCTCCGCCGCCAGCAGCACCAGCAGCGGGCGGAACCGCTTGCCACCGGCTGCCATGAGGTGCGCCGCGGCGCGCGAGACGTAGGGCGTACGTCCCTGGCAGTGGCCGACCAGCAGCTCCTCCACGCGCGCCAACCGCTCGACGAGCCGAGCCTCGAGCTCGGGGTCGACGACAGGCAGGGCCAGGGACGAAGCGTCGCTCACCTGATGAATTCTCCAGCAACCGCCGCCAGGTCGAGCACCGGGCCCGGCAGCACGCCGAGGACCAGCGTCACGGCCGCGCCGACGGCGATCGTCGTGGCCGTCAGGACGGACGGGTACGCGACGCTCGGGCCGTCGCCGACCGGCTCGTCGAAGTACATGACCTTGATGACCCGGACGTAGAGGTAGGCAGCGATGATGCTCGCCAGGACCGCGGCCACCACGACCGGCCAGGCGCCCGCCGCGAGCGCGACCGAGAAGACCGCCAGCTTGCCGACGAAGCCGGACGTGAGCGGGATGCCCGCCATCGCCAGGAGGAAGAAGGCGAACACGGCCGCCACCACGGGCGACTCCTTGCCGAGCCCGGCCCAGCGGTCGATGGCGGTGGTCTCGCCACCGCTGTCGCGCACCAGGCTGACCACGGCGAAGGCGCCGATCGTGGCGAAGCCGTAGGTGGTGAGGTAGAAGAGCACCGCCTGCAGCGAGGAGATCTCGCCGACCGCGAGGTCGTTGGACGCCTGCAGGCCGAGGACGCCGGTGAGGATGAAGCCGGTGTGGGCGACCGAGGAGTACGCCAGCAGGCGCTTGATGTCGGTCTGGGTGATCGCCAGCGCTGCCCCGACGAACATCGAGAGGACGGCGATGATCCACAACATCGGCTGCCAGGACCAGCGGTCGGCGCCGAGGGCGACGTAGAACAGGCGCATGATCGCGCCGAACGCGGCGACCTTGGTGCCGGCGGCCATGAACGCGGTGACCGGAGTGGGCGCGCCCTGGTAGACGTCGGGGGTCCAGGCCTGGAAGGGCACCGCGCCGACCTTGAACAGCAGGCCCACCGAGAGCAGGCCGGTGCCGATCAGCAGCATGGTGGAGCTGCCGACGTCGTTGCGCACGGCCTCGTTGATCGCGGCGAAGTCCATCGAGCCGGCGAAGCCGTAGAGCAGCGCCGCGCCGTAGAGGAAGAAGCCGGACGAGAACGCGCCGAGCAGGAAGTACTTCAGCGCCGCCTCCTGGCTCAGCAGGCGGCGACGGCGCGCGAGCCCGCTCAGCAGGTAGAGCGGGAGCGAGAGGACCTCGAGGCCGACGAACATGGTCAGCAGGTCGTTGGCGGCCGGGAAGAGCATCATGCCGAAGACCGCGAACATCATCAGCGGGTAGACCTCGGTGTGCTCGCGGTTGGCCGCGATGGACGCGGTCTCCGCGTCGGTCCCGGGCACCGCGGCGGCCTGCCCGGCGAACGCCGAGACGCCGCCGTCGAGGTGGCGCTCCGCGAAGAGCAGCACGCCGGCGATGGCCAGCGCGAGCACGAGGCCCCAGATGAACAGGCTGGGCCCGTCGACGGCGATCGTGCCGCCGACCGCCAGGATGCCGCGCGCGGCCCCGTCGTCGTACGACTTCACGTCCTGGGCGACCAGGACCACACCGACCAGGGCGGCCACGAGGCCACCGAGGGCCAGCACCACCTGGGCGGTGTAGCGCACCGCCCGGGGGGCGAACGCCTCGACGACGACGCCGAGGCAGGCCACGCCGAAGACGGCGAGGAGCGGCCAGAGCTCGAAGTACTCGACGCTGGGCTTCACGAACTCGGTCACTGGTGACCAGCCTCCTTGGCCTCCTGGCCGATGCCCACACCCACGAGGGTGTCGTGGACGACGGGATTGATGACGTCGAGCAGCGGCGACGGGAAGAAGCCGAACAGCACGAGTGCGAGCGCCAGCGGCGCGATGATGCCGACCTCACGACGGTCGAGGTCGGCCACCGGGACCACACCCGTCCGGTCGGGGCCGGTCATGGTGCGCTGGTACATCCAGAGCGCGTAGAACGCGGCCAGGACGATGGCCAGGACCGCGACCGAGCCGACCAGCCAGTGGTGGTCGAACGCGGCGACGATGACCATCAGCTCGGAGACGAACGGCGACAGGCCGGGCAGGCCGCAGGCCGCCAGTCCGGCGACGAGGAAGAAGCCCGCCAGGACCGGCGCGGTCTTCTCGACACCGCCCATCGCGCGGATCGACGCCGTCCCGGTGCGGTTGATGAGGAACCCGGCGACCAGGAACATCAGCGCGGTCGCGATGCCGTGGTTGACCATGTAGAGGATCGCCCCGGTGCCACCGGTGGGGCTGAACACGAAGATGCCCAGCACGATGAAGCCGAAGTGGGACAGCGAGGTCAGACCGATCAGGCGCAGCACGTCGTCCTGGCCGATCGCGACGAGCGCGCCGTAGATGATCGAGATCAGCGCGAGCACCACCACGACCGGCGTCGCCCACTGCGAGGCGTCGGGCAGCAGGCCGAGGCAGAACCGCAGCATGCCGAAGGTGCCGATCTTGTCGAGGATGCAGACCAGCAGCACGGACGTGCCGGTGGTCGCCTTCTCGGTCGTGTCGGCCAGCCAGGTGTGCACCGGGAACATCGGCGCCTTGATCGCGAAGGCGATGAAGAAGCCGAGGAACAGCCAGCGCTGGGTGATCGGGTCGATGTCGATCGCGGCCAGGTCGCTGAGCAGGAAGCTCGGCGTGCCGGCGTCGGCGGAGACGACGTAGAGGCCGATCACCGACGCGAGCATCACCAGTCCACCGGCGAGCTGGTAGATCAGGAACTTGGTGGCCGCGCGCCCTCGACCGGCGCGACCGAAGCCACCGATGAGGAAGTACGCAGGGATGAGCGTGGCCTCGAACACGACGTAGAACAGCAGCACGTCGGTCGCGGTGAAGACCGCCAGCGACATCGCCTCGAGCGCCAGCGTCCAGGCGAAGAACGCACGGGCTCCGCCGTTGCCCACGGCCTCGGACTCACGCCAGCCGGCCAGCAGCACGATCGGCACGAGCACGACCGTGAGCAGCACCATCAGCAGGCCCAGCCCGTCGACGCCGAGGGCGTAGTGGACGCCCAGGGACTCGATCCAGGTGTGGGTCTCGGTGAGCTGCATGCCGTCGCCGGCGTCGTACTGCGTCGCGGCGACCACGCCGGCGACCAGGGTCGCCCCGGAGAAGCCGAGGCCGACGGTGCGGGCGAGGCCGCCGGGCACGAAGGCCGTGACGAGCGCGCCGACCAGCGGCAGCAGGATCAGGACAGACAAGATCATCCGAGGTTCACCGCCAGGAGAGCGAGGACGACCAGCAGGGCGCCACCGAGGAGGGACAGGGCGTAGGAGCGGACGAAGCCGTTCTGGAGGCGGCGCATCACGTTGGACAACCCGCCGACAGCGGCGGAGCCGCCCTCGACGACCCCGTCGACGCCGACGCGGTCGAAGGTGGTCAGGCCGCCGACGAGCGAGGCGCCGGGACGCACCACGACGGCGTCGTTGATGGCGTCGCCGTAGAGGTCGGCGCGGGCCGCCCGCGTCGCGAACGACACGTCACGCGGGGCTTCGCGCGGGACGTCGCGCTTGCCGACCAGGAACCAGGCAGCCGCGATGCCGATGGCGACGACGCCGACGATGAGCAGGGTGATCACGAGCGCCGGCAGCGGCGGCTCGTGGTGCTCGGCGTGACCGGTGACCGGCTCCAGCCAGTTCACGATCCAGTCACCGAGCAGCAGCACGCCACCGAGGACCGACAGCGCGGCGAGGACGACGAGCGGGACGGTCATCACCTTGGGCGACTCGTGCGGGTGCACGTCGGCCTCCCAGCGCTTCTCGGTGAAGAACGTCATCAGCATCAGGCGCGTCATGTAGAACGCGGTGATGCCGGCGCCGAGCATGGCCAGCAGGCCGACGAGGAGGTTGTCGGCGAGCGCGGTCTCGATGATGCGGTCCTTGGACCAGAAGCCGGAGAAGCCGGGGAACCCGATGATCGCGAGGTAGCCCATCGCGAAGGTCAGGAAGGTGACCGGCATGGCCTTGTTGAGCGCGCCGTAGTGGCGCATGTCGACGTCGTCGTCCATGCCGTGCATGACCGAGCCGGCGCCCAGGAACATGTTGGCCTTGAAGAAGCCGTGCGTGAGCAGGTGGAAGATCGCGAACGGGTAGCCGACCGGGCCGAGGCCGGCAGCGAGCATCATGTAGCCGATCTGGCTCATCGTGGAACCGGCCAGCGCCTTCTTGATGTCGTCCTTGGCGCAGCCGAGGATCGCGCCCCACAGCAGCGTGACCGTGGCGACGACCACGACGGCGGTCTGCGCGATCGGCGCGAGCTCGAAGATGAAGTTCGCGCGCACGACGAGGTAGACGCCGGCGGTGACCATGGTGGCCGCGTGGATGAGGGCCGAGACCGGGGTCGGGCCCTCCATCGCGTCGAGCAGCCACGCCTGGAGCGGGACCTGGGCGGACTTGCCGCAGGCACCGAGCAGCAGCAGCAGGCCGAGCGCGGTGAGCGTGTCCTGCGAGGCGTCGCCGGCGTGCTCGCTGACACCGGCGAAGTCCGTGGTGCCGAAGGTCGCGAACATCAGGGCGATCGCCAGCGAGAGGCCGATGTCGCCGACGCGGTTGATGACGAACGCCTTCTTGGCCGCGGCGGCCGCGGACGGCTTGTGCTGCCAGAAGCCGATCAGCAGGTACGACGCCAGGCCGACGCCCTCCCAGCCGAGGAACAGGCCCACGAAGTTGGCCGAGAGGATCAGCGTGAGCATCGCGGCGACGAAGAGGTTGAGGTAGCCGAAGAACCGGCGGCGCCGGGGGTCGTGCTCCATGTAGCCGATGGCGTAGACGTGGATCAGGGAGCCGACACCGGTGATCAGCAGCAGGAACAGCGCGGCGAGCTGGTCGTAGAGCAGGTCCATGCCGACGCTCAGCGACCCGGTCTCGAACCAGGTGTAGAGGTGCTGGCCGACCTGGCGCTCCTCCTCACCCCGCCCGAGCAGGGCGAGGAACAGGACCAGGCTCAGCACGAACGACGCGACCGCCGCGGCGGTGCCGACGAGGTGGCCGCGCCGGTCGAAGGTCTCCCGGACGGAGGCCGGCAGGAACGGCGCCACGGCGAGGAGCAGGACCGCGCCGAGCAGCGGCAGGCCGATGACCAGCCACAGCAGGTCGAAGACCCCGCCGGCAGCGGTGTCGGGCGCGACCACGGGCGCGTGGGCACCGCCCTCCGCCGTGGGGAGTCCCGCGAGGAGGACTGAGTGGGACAACAGGTTCACGAGCTCTCCCTCAGTACTTCAGCAGGCTGGCGTCGTCGACCGAGGCCGAGCGTCGGGTGCGGAAGATGGTCATGATGATCGCGAGTCCGATGACGACCTCGGCCGCAGCCACCACCATCACGAAGAAGGCGGTGATCTGGCCGTCGAGGTTGCCGTGCTGGCGCGCGAACGCGACGAACGCGAGGTTGCAGGCGTTGAGCATCAGCTCGACGCACATGAACACCACGATGGCGTTGCGGCGGGTGAGCACACCCACGCAGCCGATCGTGAACAGGATCGCCGAGAGGACGACGTACTGGGTCACTTCTCGTCCTCCTCGGTGGACGCAGGCGTGCCGGCCTTGCCGGACGTCTCGGGCATGGTGGCGGGGTCGCTGTGCCCGTCGAGGCCGCCGAGCTGACGACGTACGTCGTCGATGTCGTCGGCCATCGCAGGGGCGGAGCGCACGGTGCCACGGGCGGCGAGCACCCGCGAGACCGACGACTCGGCGGCGGTGCCGTCGGGCAGCAGTGCCGGGGTGTCGACCGCGTTGTGGCGGGCGTAGACGCCCGGCGACGGCAGCGGGCCGAGGTGCTTGCCGTGGTCGGCGTAGTCGCGCAGGCGCTGGGCGGCGAGGTCGGCCTGGGTCGCCTTCGGCGTGAGCCGCTCGCGGTGGGCGAGCACCATCGCGCCGAGCGCCGCGGTGATCAGCAGCGCGCTGGTGGCCTCGAAGGCGAAGACGTACTTGCTGAACAGGATGTTGGCGATGGCCGGGACGTTGCCGCCCTCGTTGGCCGCGTCGAGACCGACGACGGTGCCGAGGGTGACCTGACCGAGGCCGACCACCAGGACCGCGCCGAACACCAGGCCGAGCACGACCGCCATGGCCCGCTGGCCGCGGATCGTCTCCACGACCGAGTCGGAGGCATCGACTCCGATCAACATCATCACGAAGAGGAACAGCATCAAGATGGCGCCGGTGTAGACGATGATCTGCACGGCGAAGAGGAACGGCGCGTCCAGCACGGCGTAGAGGAACGCCAGGCTGATCATCACCACCGCGAGCAGCAGGGCGGCGTGCACTGCCTTGCGCACGAACAGGATGCCGAGCGCGGCGGCCACCATGATCGGGGCGAGGAGCCAGAACGTCATCGAGTCGTCCCCCTGTAGTAGTCGCCCTCGTCGTCGCCGAGCCGCATCGGGTGCGGCGGCTGCTCCATGCCGGGCAGCAGCGGCGCGAGGAGGTCGGACTTCTCGTAGATCAGGTCGGCACGGTTGTTGTCGGCCAGCTCGTACTCGTTGGTCATCGTCAGCGCGCGCGTCGGGCAGGCCTCGATGCAGAGCCCGCACAGGATGCAGCGCAGGTAGTTGATCTGGTAGACGCGGCCGTAGCGCTCGCCGGGGCTGAAGCGCTGGCTGTTGCCCTCGGCGTCCGGGGCGTCACTGTTCGACGCACCCTCGACGTAGATCGCGTCGGCCGGGCAGGCCCATGCGCACAGCTCGCAGCCGATGCACTTCTCCAGACCGTCGGGCCAGCGGTTGAGCTGGTGCCGGCCGTGGAAGCGGGGCGCCGTCGGGAGCTTCTCGAAGGGGTACTGCTCGGTGACGACCTTCTTGAACATCGTCCGGAAGGTGACCCCGAACCCGGCGATGGGGTCCCAGAGGCTCTCCTTGATGCCCCTCGAGTCCTTGGCGGAATCCTTCTGGGACTCACTCATGGTGCTGGTTCTCCTCCGCTGCAGCGGTGACGGTGGTGCGGCCCCCCGGCGAGTGGGCGAACGACAGTGGCGCTGCGCCACCGCGTACGGCGCCGCCGGCAGGCATCGGCGGGACGGGGAAGCCGCCCGCGAACGCGTCGTGCGGCTCGTCGGTCGCCCCGGCCCCGGTGTCGTCGCCCTTGCCCTTGGTGTCGCCGACGAACATGAGCGCGACGGTGAGCACCAGCAGGACCGCGATGGCAGCGACGAGGTAGGTGCGGTTGATGTCGCCCTCGAGCGAGATCACCCGGATGGTGGCGACGGCCACGATCCAGGCCAGCGAGACCGGGATCAGGACCTTCCAGCCGAGCGCCATGAACTGGTCGTAGCGCATGCGCGGAAGCGAGCCTCGCAGCCAGACGAACAGGAAGACGAAGATGAAGACCTTGCCGAAGAACCACAGGAGCGGCCAGTAGCCGCTGTTGGCGCCGTCCCAGACGTTCTCGATGCCCCACGGGGCGGCCCAGCCGCCGAGGAAGAGCGTGGTCGCGATCGCGGACACGGTGGCCAGGTTGATGTACTCGGCGAGGAAGAACAGGGCGAACTTCAGGCTGGAGTACTCGGTGTGGAAGCCGCCGACCAGCTCACCCTCGGCCTCCGGGAGGTCGAACGGGGCGCGGTTGGTCTCGCCGACCATCGAGATCACGTAGATCACGAAGGACGGCATCAGGATCAGGCCGAACCACAGCTTGTCCTGGGCCGCGACGATCTCCGACGTCGACATCGAGCCGGCGTAGAGGAAGACCGCCACCAGCGCGAGACCCATCGCGACCTCGTAGGAGATCATCTGGGCGCTCGAGCGCAGGCCGCCGAGCAGGGAGTACGTCGACCCCGAGGACCAGCCGCCGAGCACGATGCCGTAGATGCCGATCGAGGCGATCGCCATCACGAAGAGCACGGCGACCGGCATGTCGGTGAGCTGCAGCGGGGTGCGGTGGCCGAAGAAGTTGACCTCGGGACCGAACGGGATCACCGCCCAGGTGATGAACGCGGGCACGGTCGCGATGACCGGCGCGATCAGGAAGACGACCTTGTCGGCGGCCTTCGGGACGATGTCCTCCTTCAGCGCCAGCTTCACACCGTCGGCCAGCGACTGCAGCAGGCCGAACGGTCCGTGGACGTTGGGGCCGACGCGGTGCTGCATGCGGGCCACGACGCGACGCTCGAACCAGATGTTGAAGAGCGTGAGCAGCACGAGGACGACGAAGATGAACAGCGCCTTGAGCGCGATGACCCACCACGGGTCCTGACCGAACTGGGTCAGGCTCGCGTCGGGCAGGTCGGCGGCGAGGATGCGCATCAGTTGGCTCCCTTCACGGACACCGGGCTGCCGGGTGAGGCGAGCTCGGCCAGGACGCCCCGACCGAAGGACCGGGCCGGGACCCAGACCACGTCGTCGGGCAGGTCGGCGACCTCGACGGGCAGCGTCACGCTGCCCCGGTCGCCGGTGAGGGTCGCGGTGACGAGCCCGTCGGCGCCCCCGTCGATCATGCCGAACAGCGCGTCGTAGGACGCCTGGCTCATGCGGGCGACCGGACGGCGGGCGGTGGCACGCAGGTGCTCCTCGCCGTCCTGCATCGCGCCGAGGTCGATCAGCTGCTTCCAGGTCGCGAGCGCCATGCTCGTGCCCTTGGCGCCGGACCGGGCCTTCGGCGCACGCGGCGCCTTGCCGGCGTCGAGCGAGGGACGGGCGCCGTCCCACGGGCCCAGCGCCTCCATCTCGGCGCGCACCTCGGCGACCGTGCGGAAGCCGAGCGGGCGGCCCAGCTCCTCGGCGATGCCGGCCAGGACGCGCAGGTCGGGCAGCGACGAGGGGTTGGTGAAGACCGCCTCGAAGGAGCGCGCCCGACCGTCCCAGGTCACGAACGTGCCGGCCTTGTCGGCGACCGGGGCGACCGGCAGCACGACATCGGCCACGCGGGTCACGTCCGTCTCGCGCAGCTCGAGGCTGACCACGAAGCCGGCGGCGGCGAGCGCGGCGCGGAACGCTGCTGGATCGCTGGTGTCGTCGGGGTCGACGCCACCGACGACGAGTCCGCCCAGGTCCCCCTTGGCGAGCGCGGCGACCACTGCGTCGCCGTCACGGCCGGCCTTCGCAGGCAGGGAGTCAACACCCCAGGCGACGCCCACGTCGACGCGCGCGGTGGTGTCGGCCACCGGACGCCCACCGGGCAGCAGGTTGGGCAGCGCGCCGGCCTCGACGGCACCTCGGTCGCCGGCCCGGCGCGGCACCCAGGCCAGCCGGGCACCGGTGGTCGCCGCCAGGTCGGCAGCGGCCGCGAGGGCACCGTGCGTGCCGGCGAGCCGCTCACCCACGAGGATGACGGCGTCCTTGGTCACGCCGTGCTCGGCGTCCTTGAGGGACCCGATGACCTCGACCTCGTCGCCGGGAGCGGCGGGGATGAGGCGTCCGTTCATCTTGCGCAGGCCGCGCGAGGTGTAGGGCGCCACGGACACGACCTGCGTACGGCCACGGCGGGCCGCCTTGCGCAGGCGCAGGAAGATCGTGGCCGCCTCGTCCTCGGGCTCGAGCCCGAGGAGGACCACCACCGGGGCGGCCTCGAGGTCGGCATAGGTCACGTCACCGGACAGCGCGACGTGCGAGGCCAGGAAGCTGGCCTCCTCGGCGGTGTGCGGCCGGGCCCGGAAGTCGACGTCGTTGGTGCCGAGGGCGACCCGGGCGAACTTGGCGTAGGCGTAGGCGTCCTCGGCGGTCAGTCGGCCACCGGTGAGCACCGCGGCGGCCCCGGCCGCGCGGAGCCCGCGGGCCGCGACGGCGAACGCCTCGGGCCACGAGGCCGGGCGGAGCTCGCCCCGTTCGCCGTTGGGCAGAGCCTCGCGGACCTGGGGGTAGGTGATGCGGTCGTCGACCTGCGCGTAGCGGAACGCGAAGCGGTCCTTGTCGCTGATCCACTCCTCGTTGACCTCGGGGTCGTTGCCGGCGAGGCGACGCATCACCTTGCCGCGACGGTGGTCGATGCGGATCGCGGCGCCGCAGGCGTCGTGCTCGGCCACGCCGGGCGTGGAGACCAGGTCGAAGGGACGCGAGCGGAAGCGGTAGTCGGCCGAGGTCAGCGCGCCGACCGGGCAGATCTGGATGGTGTTGCCGGAGAAGTAGCTCTCGAAGGGCTCACGCTCGTAGATGGCGACCTGCTGGAGCGCGCCGCGCTCGGCGAGGGCGATGAACGGGTCACCGGCGACCTGCTCGGAGAAGCGGGTGCAGCGCGCGCACAGCACGCAGCGCTCGCGGTCGAGCAGCACCTGCGCCGAGATGTTGATCGGCTTGGGGAAGGTGCGCTTGATGCCACCGTTGCTGGAGAAGCGGCTCTCGCCGCGACCGTTGCTCATCGCCTGGTTCTGCAGCGGGCACTCGCCACCCTTGTCGCAGACCGGGCAGTCGAGCGGGTGGTTGATCAGCAGGAACTCCATGATGCCCTGCTGGGCCTTGTCGGCCACCTCGCTGGTCGCCTGGGTGTTGACGACCATGCCCTCGGCGACCGGCAGCGTGCAGGAGGCCTGCGGCTTGGGGAAGCCGCGGCCGTTGCCGGCGTCGGGGATGTCGACCAGGCACTGGCGGCACGCGCCGACCGGGTCGAGCAGCGGGTGGTCGCAGAAGCGCGGGATCTGTACGCCGACCTGCTCGGCGGCGCGGATCACCAGGGTGTCCTTCGGGACACTGACCTGGACGCCGTCGATGGTCAGGGTGACCAGGTCGGTGTCGCGCTTCTCCGGCGCCTTGTCGGTGGCCGTCATGCTTCAGCTCCCACGGGTGCGAAGGCGGTCGAGGCGGCGGGGTCGAACGGGCAGCCGCCGTGCGTCAGGTGGGCGAGGTACTCGTCACGGAAGTGCTGGATCGAGCTCGAGATCGGGCTGGTGGCGCCGTCTCCCAGCGCACAGAACGCCCGGCCCAGGATGTTGTCGCACTGGTCGAGCAGCAGCTCGAGGTCGTCCTCGCTCCCCTGCCCCTTCTCCAGCCGCGCCATGGTCTGGGTGAGCCACCACGTGCCCTCACGGCACGGGGTGCACTTGCCACACGACTCGTGCTTGTAGAACTCCGTCCAGCGCAGCACCGCGCGCACGACGCAGGTGGTCTCGTCGAAGATCTGCAGCGCGCGGGTGCCGAGCATCGAGCCGGCCGCTCCGACGGACTCGAAGTCGAGCGGGACGTCGAGGTGCTCGGGGGTCAGCAGCGGCGTGCTCGAGCCACCAGGGGTCCAGAACTTCAGCTCGTGGCCCTCGCGGATGCCGCCCGCGAGGTCGAGCAGCTGGCGCAGCGTGATGCCCAGCGGGGCTTCGTACTGGCCGGGGTTCTGCACGTGCCCGGAGAGGCTGAAGATGCCGTAGCCCTTCGACTTCTCGGTGCCCATCGAGGCGAACCAGGTCGCGCCGTGGTTGATGATGCTCGGGACCGAGGCGATCGACTCGACGTTGTTGATCACGGTCGGGCTGGCGTAGAGGCCGGCGACCGCGGGGAACGGCGGGCGCAGGCGCGGCTGGCCGCGGCGACCCTCGAGGCCCTCGAGGAGGGCGGTCTCCTCGCCGCAGATGTAGGCGCCGGCACCGGCGTGCACGACCAGGTCCAGGTCGTAGCCCGAGCCGTGGATGTTCTTGCCGAGGTGGCCGGCGAGGTAGGCCTCCTGCACCGCGCGCTGCAGGCGGCGGATCACGTGGAGGACCTCACCGCGGACGTAGATGAACGCGGTGTTGGCGCGGATGGCGTAGGACGACACGATGACGCCCTCGACCAGCGTGTGCGGGCTGGCCATCATCAGCGGGATGTCCTTGCAGGTGCCCGGCTCGGACTCGTCCGCGTTGACGACGAGGTACTTGGGCCGGGGGTTGTCCTGGGGGATGAAGCCCCACTTCATGCCCGTCGGGAAGCCGGCGCCGCCGCGGCCGCGCAGGCCGGACTCCTTGACGGCGTTGATCACGTCGTCGGGTGCCATCGCGAAGGCCTTGTCGAGGGCGGAGTAGCCACCGCGCTCCTCGTACGACGCCAGGGTCCAGGCGCGCTCGGCGTCCCAGTTGTCCGTGAGGACCGGGGTCAGTGTGTCTGTCACTTCTCTCCCTCCGGAGCCGTCCAGCCCTTCTCACGCGCGATCTTCAGCCCGACCAGCGAGGCCGGTCCGGCCGCCGGTCCCTCGTCGGCGCGGTCGTCGGGGAAGCCGGCGAGCACGCGCTCGGCCTCGCGCCAGGTGCACAGCCGCGGGCCGCGGGTGGAGTGGACCTCCTTGCCCGCGCGCAGGTCGTCGACGACCTGGACGGCGGACTCGGGGGTCTGGTTGTCCATGAACTCCCAGTTGACCATCATCACCGGGGCGTAGTCGCAGGCCGCGTTGCACTCGACGTGCTCGAGGGTGATCGTGCCGTCCTCGGTCGTCTCGTCGTTGCCGACGTCGAGGTGCTCCTTGAGCCGCTCGAAGATCAGGTCGCCGCCCATCACCGCGCAGAGCGTGTTGGTGCAGACGCCGACGTGGTAGTCGCCGACCGGCCTGCGCTTGTACATCGTGTAGAACGTCGCCACGCCGTTGACGTCGGCGGCGCTGATCCCGAGGATCTCCGCGCACGCCTCGATGCCCTCGGGGGTGATCCGGCCCTCCACCGACTGCACGAGGTGCAGCATCGGGAGCAGGCCGGAGCGCGCCTCGGGGTAGCGGGCCGCGATCTCGCGCAGCTCGCCCCAGGTCTTCTCGTCGAGACTCATCGGTCGACTCCTCCCATCACGGGGTCGATGGAGGCGATGGCGACGATGACGTCGGCGACCATGCCGCCCTCGCTCATCACGCTCGTCGCCTGCAGGTTGGTGAACGACGGGTCGCGGAAGTGCGCACGGAACGGACGCGTGCCACCGTCGGAGACGACGTGGGCGCCCAGCTCGCCGCGGGGCGACTCGATGGGGACGTAGGCCTGTCCGGCCGGGACCCGGAAGCCCTCGGTGACCAGCTTGAAGTGGTGGATCAGCGCCTCCATCGACTCCCCCATGATGTGGCGGATGTGGTCGAGGCTGTTGCCCATGCCGTCGCTGCCGATGGCGAGCTGGCTGGGCCAGGCGATCTTCTTGTCGCCCACCATGACCGGGGCACCCTCGAGGCCGGCCAGGCGGTCGGCGCACTGCTCGACGATCTTCAGCGACTCCCACATCTCGTTGAGGCGGATGCGGAAGCGGCCGTAGGAGTCCGCGGTGTCCCAGGTCTGGACCTCGAAGTCGTAGTCCTCGTAGCCGCAGTAGGGCTGGGTCTTGCGCAGGTCCCAGGCGTAGCCGGTGGAGCGGAGCACCGGGCCGGTGAGGCCGAGGGCCATGCAGCCGGCGAGGTCGAGGTGGCCGACGCCCTCGAGACGACCCTTGAAGATCGGGTTGGCGTTGCAGAGCGCGGCGTACTCGGGCAGTCGCTTCTTCATCAGGGCGATGAAGTCGCGGATCTCGTCGAGGGCGCCGGGCGGCAGGTCCTGTGCGACACCACCGGGGCGGATGAACGCGTGGTTCATGCGCAGGCCGGTGATCAGCTCGAACAGGTCGAGGACCAGCTCGCGCTCGCGGAAGCCGATGGTCATCACGGTCAGGGCGCCGATCTCCATGCCGCCCGTGGCGATCGCCACGAGGTGCGAGGACATCCGGTTGAGCTCCATCAGGAGCACGCGCATGACCTGCGCCTTCTCCGGGATGTCGTCCTCGATGTCGAGGAGGCGCTCGACGCCGAGGACGTAGGTCGCCTCGTTGTAGAACGGCGAGAGGTAGTCCATCCGCGTGCAGAACGTGACGCCCTGCACCCAGGAGCGGTACTCCATGTTCTTCTCGATGCCGGTGTGGAGGTAGCCGATGCCGCAGCGGGCCTCGGTGACCGTCTCACCCTCCAGCTCGAGGATCAGGCGCAGCACACCGTGGGTCGAGGGGTGCTGCGGCCCCATGTTGACCACGACACGTTCCTCGGCGGACTCGCCGATGCTCTGGGTGACCGAGTCCCAGTCCTGGCCGGTGACGGTGAAGACGCGGCCCTGGCTCGTGTCGCCGGGAGCGGCGTAGAAGTCCTGTTCAGTGGTCATCAGTTGTACGACCTTCGCTGATCGGGCGGCGGGATGCTCCCGCCCTTGTACTCCACGGGGATGCCCCCGAGGGGGTAGTCCTTGCGCTGCGGGTGGCCCGGCCAGTCGTCCGGCATCAGGACCCGGGTCAGAGCGGGGTGACCGTCGAAGATCAGCCCGAACATGTCGTAGGTCTCCCGCTCGTGCCAGTCGAGCGTCGGGTAGATGCTCACCAGGCTGGGGACGTGCGGGTCGCTGTCCGGCACGGACACCTCGACGCGGATCCGCCGGTTGTGGGTCATCGACGTCAGGTGGTAGACGGCGTGGAGCTCGCGGCCGGTGTCCTCGGGGTAGTGCACCCCGCTGACGCCCGCGCAGAACTCGAAGCGCAGCGCCTCGTCGTCGCGCAGCATCTGCGCGACGAACGGCAGGTCCTCGCGGCGCACGTGGAAGGTGATCTCGCCGCGGTGGACCACGACGCTCTCGATGGCCGAGGTCAGCTCGGTCGCCTCGAGGCGCGCCTCCAGGGCGTCGGAGACCTCGTCGAACCAGCCGCCGTAGGGGCGGGCCGACGGGGTGGGGAACATCGTGGCGCTGACGAGGCCGCCGTAGCCGGAGGTGTCACCGGTGCCCGTGACGCCGAACATGCCGCGTCGCTCGCCGACGGCGCGCACCTCGCCGGTGGGCGCGGGCACGTTGACCGGCGACTGCTCGGGCGCGGGCTGCTCGACGCCGGTGCCCGTGCCGGTCTCGTCCTTCGCGGTCTCGAGGTTGCGCTCCTCGGCAGGACGGGCCGACTCGTTCTTGTCGCTCTTGTCGTCGCTCACCGCAGCAGGCCCTTCATCTCCGAGGTCGGCAGGGCACGCAGCGCGGAGGTCTCGAGCTCGGCGATCTCGTTGCGGCGGTTGGCGCCGAGCTTGGTGTGCTGGACCTGGTCGTGGAGCTTGAGGATCGCGTCGATGAGCATCTCCGGGCGCGGCGGGCAGCCGGGGAGGTACATGTCGACGGGGACGACGTGGTCGACGCCCTGGACGATGGCGTAGTTGTTGAACATGCCGCCCGACGAGGCGCACACGCCCATCGCCAGCACCCACTTGGGCTCCGGCATCTGGTCGTAGATCTGGCGCAGGACCGGGGCCATCTTCTGGCTCACGCGGCCGGCCACGATCATCAGGTCGGCCTGGCGCGGGCTGGCCCGGAAGACCTCCATGCCGAACCGGCCGAGGTCGTACTTGGGACCGCCGGTGGTCATCATCTCGATGGCGCAGCAGGCCAGCCCGAAGGTCGCGGGCCAGAACGACGCCTTGCGCATGTAGCCGGCGACACCCTCGACCGTGGTGAGCAGGACGCCCGAAGGCAGCTTCTCCTCGAGTCCCATGTCAGATCTCCTTCTGAGGGTCGTGAGGTGCATGCAGTGCCAAGGCGGAGGAGGGAAGGCGACCTTCAGCGGAGCGCAGCGGAGCGGTCGTCGACCGACGACAACGCGGGCAATGTGCGTGCATCACGGGCCTCAGTCCCAGTCCAGTCCGCCGCGGCGCCAGACGTAGGCGTAGGCCACGAACACAGTTGCGATGAAGAGGACCATCTCGACGAGGCCGAACAGGCGCATCGCGTCGAAGTGGACGGCCCACGGGTAGAGGAAGATGATCTCGATGTCGAAGACGATGAAGAGCATCGCGGTGATGAAGTACTTCACCGGGAACCGCCCGCCGCCGACCGGCTGCGGCGTCGGCTCGATGCCGCACTCGTAGGAGTCGAGCTTCGCCCGGTTGTAGCGCTTCGGGCCGATGAAGGCACTCATGATCACGGAGAAGACCGCGAAACCGGTCGCGATCAGTGCCAGCGCGAGGATCGGCGTGTAGAGCTCCATCGCTTCCCTTCCGGTGGACCTGCGCCCGAGTCGGGTGGAGACATGTGACTTTGTGAATGTCTTCACGAGTGGCGCGGGCCACAGTCTAGGACTCCCGTGCGCGATGCGTCACCTCGGGGTGCGGACCGTCGTTTGCGGCCCTGACCTGCGCATTTAAGCCATGGGGGCGTGCGCTAATTCGTCGCCGCGCGGTGCCGCAGCGTCCGCGACGAGGGACGCGCTCAGGCGGTCGCGCGGTGCAGCGCGACGATGCCGCCGGTGAGGTTGCGCCACTCGGGGCGCTGCCAGCCGGCCTCCGCGATCATCGAAGCGAGACCCTGCTGGTCCGGCCAGGCGCGGATCGACTCGGCGAGGTAGACGTAGGCGTCGCTGGCGCTGGCGGTGACCGAGGCGATCCTCGGCAGGGTCCGCATGAAGCCGTCGAGGTAGACGGTGCGGAACGCGGCGTTGGTGGGGCGGCTGAACTCGCACACCACCAGGCGCCCACCGGGACGCGTCACGCGCAGCATCTCCTTCAGCCCCGCGACCGGGTCGACGAAGTTGCGCAGGCCGTAGGAGATCGTCACCGCGTCAAAGGTGTCGTCGAGGAACGGCAGCCGCGTGCCGTCGCCGGCCACGAAGGGCAGCGAGGGACGGTCCTTCTTGCCCTGCCGGAGCATCCCGACGGAGAAGTCGCACGGCACCGCCGTGGCGCCGTGGGTGAGGAACGGCTCGCTCGAGCAGCCGGTGCCGGCCGCGAGGTCGAGCACGAGGTCGCCGCGCTGCGGGTCGACCGCGGCGACCATCGACCGGCGCCAGCTGCGCTGGATGCCAGCCGTCATCAGGTCGTTGGTCAGGTCGTAGCGCTTGGCCACGGTGTCGAACATGCGACGTACGTCGGTCGGTTGCTTGTCCAGGTCAGCGCGGGCCACGCGGCGAGCGTAGGCGTCCACTGCACGGGTCGCGCAACCCAGGGGTGTCCCCGTGCGTCCCTATGATCACCAGCAGATGGCAGTCCCCGGGGGAGGATCCACATGTCACGCCACCGCACGCTCACGCTCGTCCTCGCACTCCTGTGCGCCCTGACCGGCGTCACCGGCCTCACCGGTCCCGCCGGCGCGGCCTCGGGACCGTCGGCCCAGGCGGCCTCCCGGGTCGCCTTCGCGCCGATGCGGCTCGGCGACACCGGCTGGCGGGTCCGCCAGCTGCAGAGCCGGCTGCACCAGCTCGACCTCCACTCCGAGGTCGTCACCAGCCGCTTCGACGCCGAGACCCGCTCCGGCGTGGCGACCTTCCAGCGCCGCCGCGGGTGGCGCGCCGACGGCGTCGTCGACCGGCGCACGTGGGAGAAGATCGTCGCCCGCACGACCGAGCCCACGTCCGAGGCGCTGCACAACGTCTACACGCCCGGTCCGGCGCTGCTCCAGCGCGGCGACGCGGGCATGTGGGTGCGGCAGGTGCAGGCCCGCCTCAAGCAGGTCCGCTGGTACGACGGCCGGGTGACCGGTCGCTACGGCGCATCGACGGTGAAGGCCGTGAAGGGCTTCCAGGCCAAGCGCAGGATCCCGGTGACCGGCCAGGTCGACCGTCGTACGCTCTCGCGGCTCACGGGGATGACGCGGCAGCCGACGAAGGCCGAGCTGTTCAACGTCGTGCCGACCGGCCCGGCCCTCGACCCGCGCTGCGCGACCGGGCGCGCGATGTGCGTCGACAAGACGTCCCGCTCGTTGCGCTGGGTGGTGGACGGGGTGGTCCTCAGGACCGTCGAGGTCCGCTTCGGGTCCGACGAGCTGCCGACCCGCGAGGGCGCCTTCGCGGTCTTCAGGAAGTCGCGCGACCACGTCTCGAGCCTCTACGGCACCTCGATGCCGTTCGCGATGTTCTTCTCCGGCGGGCAGGCGGTGCACTACTCCCCCGACTTCGCCGCCAACGGCTACGCCGGGGCCTCGCACGGCTGCGTCAACGTGCGCGACCGGGTCGCCGTGGAGTGGCTCTTCGACCAGGTCAGGCTCGGAGACAAGGTGATCGTCTACCGCTCCTGACCGCGGCGCCTACGACCCGGACAGGGTGAAGGCCGAGTCGAGGCCGGTGCGACCGCCGCGACGCGGCAGCGCGGCGTCCGGGGCCTCGAGGGCGGGAGCGGCCGGGGCGGCCACGACCGTGTGCTCGCGGGCCAGGTCGAGCTTGACCGCGGGGTGGTGCGCGATGCGTCCGATCCGGAAGCCCAGCGTGGTGGCCAGGCCGCTGACGGTGCGGTTGACACGGGTGTCGAGGACGAGCACGCGCAACCGTCCGCCCCACCAGGGCACCAGGGCGGAGACGTCGGCCGCGAGCTTCTTCGTGCGGGAGCTCAGCCTCGCCTCGGCGACCCGGGCGGACGTGGCCTCCAGGACCTCCTGGGGGGTCTCGTGCCACGGCTCGCCGTCGATCCGTCCCGCGACCATGAGGTCCTCGAGGAGCCGCGCCGTGAGGTGGTCGAGGAGCACGTGGGTCGGGGAGTACGCCGCCAGCGCGGCCTCGAGCTCCTCGGGGTGCTCCACCCAGACCAGCAGGCAGCCGGCGGTGAGGTGGGCGTCGCGCACGACCGTGGTGAACCGGTCGGTGGCCTCGCCGGTGAGGAGCACGACGTCGTCGGCGACCAGGTCGGTGAGCGTGCCCGAGGACTCGGGGCGGAAGAGCCAGGCCTGGCTCTTCTCCCGCGGGAGGCCCAGCACGGCGCTCGACGGCACGTCGGCGCGCGCTGCGTCGACCCAGCGGAGCAGGTCGGGCTGGCGCTTGCGACGGTCGAGCCCCATGCCGCGCAGCCGCTCCCACGAGCGGTCGTCGCACTCGAAGAGCTGGGCGTCCATCAGCCCGGCGCGACGCAGCAGGACCAGCCGGCTCTCGTGGTCGACGATGACGAGGCGGACCTCGATCTCGTCGAGGAGGCGGCCCACCTCGTGGGGGTCCAGGTGCTCGGGCAGCAGGAGCGGCACGGCACCGGCGACCCGGGTGGCGAGCTCGAGCTCGATCTGGCGGATGCCGGCCGGCACCCGGATGACCACGACCTGCCCCGGGTTGACCCCGGCCTCGATCATGCCGGCGGCGCCGTCGATGACCCGGCGGTAGAGCTCGTTCCAGGTCAGCGAGGCCCACGAGCCGCCGCGCTGCTCAGCGACCGCGACCTCCAGCGCACGGCTGCGCGCGTGACGCTCCAAGCGCGTGAGCGGCGATTCGTGAACAGGCACTTGCGGGCTCCTCCGTGCGTCGTGTACCGCCGCAACGTAGGTGATGCACGTCGCTCCTGTTCGCGGTTTGCCGATCTCCGTTCACGGAGGCCGCGATCCCCGGCGTAGGCTCCCCCCTCGTGACGACCCCCGCGTCCGCCTCCGCCCAGGGAGCGACCCCGCCGCTCATCGTGCGCACCGTCCCGGTCGACCTGGCGGACGTCCCCCTCCTCGACCTCCTGCCCGAGCAGGCGCCGGTCAGCTGGCTGCGCCGCGGCGAGGGCCTGGTCGGCTGGGGCGTCGCGGCGCGGCTCGAGACCGCAGGCCCCGCGCGGTTCAGCGACGCGGTGAAGTGGTGGTCGGAGACCGTGGCCCGCGCCGAGGTCGACGACCGCGTCGGCGAGCCCGGCACCGGGCTGGTGTGCTTCGGCGCCTTCGCCTTCGCCGATGAGCCCGGCGACTCCGTGCTGGTCATCCCCCAGGTCGTGGTCGGCCGCCGCGGCGACCGGACCTGGCTCACCACCGTCTCGGTGGAGGCACCCGCGCTGGCGCCCACGTCGGCACCGCGGCCGCCCGTGGGCCTCACCTTCTCCGACGGGGCCCGCAACGGAGAGGAGTGGATGTCCGTCGTCGCCGACGCGGTCTCCCGGATCGCGGCGGGCGACCTCGAGAAGGTCGTGCTCGCGCGTGACCTCTACGCCGCGACCGACGAGCCGCTCGACGTCCGCTGGCCGCTGCGCCGCCTCGCCGAGCAGTACGAGATGTGCTGGACCTTCCACGTCGACGGCATCTTCGGCGCGACGCCCGAGATGCTGGTGCGCCGCGAGCGGGGGCTGGTCACCTCCCGCGTGCTGGCCGGCACCATCCGGCGCACGGGTGACGACGAGCGCGACCTGGCCCTGGCCGCCACGCTCGCCCGCTCGTCGAAGGACCTCGAGGAGCACGAGTACGCCGTCCGCTCCGTCGCCGACGCGCTCGAGCCCCACTGCTCGTCGATGAACGTCCCCGAGGCGCCGTTCGTGCTGCACCTCCCCAACGTGATGCACCTGGCGACCGACGTGAACGGCGTCGTCCACGACGTCGCGACCTCGCTCCAGCTCGCGGAGTCGCTGCACCCCTCGGCCGCCGTGGGTGGCACGCCGACCCCCGCCGCGACCCGGCTGATCGCCGAGATCGAGGGCATGCCCCGCGACCGCTACGCCGGCCCGGTCGGCTGGATGGACGCCTCGGGCGACGGCGAGTGGGGCATCGCGCTGCGCTCGGCCATGGTCACCGAGGGCGGCGTACGCCTCTTCGCCGGCTGCGGCATCGTCGCCAGCTCCGACCCGGAGGCCGAGCTGGCCGAGTCGCAGGCGAAGTTCGTCCCGGTGCGCGACGCGCTCGAGGCCGGCTGAGCCGAGCGACCTCCTACAGGTCCTGGCCCGGCTCGCGCCGCTCGAAGGCCAGGCCCTCGGGGAGCAGGTTGCCCATGTGGGTGGCCACCATGTCGAGCCCGATGTCGCTGTAGACCCGGTCGTGGATCGCCAGAGACGTCGGTGCCGCGACCTCGCGGACGAAGTCGACGGCCTCGGACAGCTTGAGCCACGGCGCGCTGACCGGTGCGAGGAGCACGTCGACCGCCCGCGGCGGCGGCGTGAGCGCGTCACCGGGGTGGTAGAGCCCACGCCCACCGGCCTCGAGGAGGTAGCCGGAGTTGTCGAAGCGGTCGTAGTCGGGGTGGATCACCGCGTGCTTCTCGCCGACGACCTCCACCGAGACGCCGGAAACCTCGAGCCGGTCGCCCGGGCGCACCACCGTGACGCGCTCGGCCACCTCGGGCGCCTCCTCGCGCAGCCGGCGCTCGACCGCGGCGATGGTCCAGATCGGCGCATCGCTGCCGCGGAGGTGGTCGGGATGGACGTGGTCGGCGTGCTCGTGGGTGATCAGCACGGCGTCGGCGCCGTCGAGGGCAGCGGCGTCGGTGAAC
This sequence comes from Nocardioides sp. Root122, assembly GCF_001425025.1. Taxonomy (GTDB): domain Bacteria; phylum Actinomycetota; class Actinomycetes; order Propionibacteriales; family Nocardioidaceae; genus Nocardioides. Next base: position 238,036 of record NZ_LMDE01000009.1, on the reverse strand, counting down.
ACCCCGGGATCGAGGACGAGGGTGCGCCCGTCGTGCTCGACCCGCACACAGGCATGCCCGAACTTGGTGATGCGCATGCACCCCAGACTATGCCTCCGGATCCCAGGACGAGTTCGCCTGTCGAATGCGTGACGGGTGGGGTGCGAGGTTAGGGTGGTGCAGCCTCCGACTGGGTGGAGTGCCCTGGGGGAAACACCAATCGCACCCGAGACGAAGAGAGTTCACATGTCTGCACGCCGCGTGCTAGCAGGCAGCGTTGCCGCGCTGCTCCTGCCCGCGTCAATGCTGTTGTCGACCGAGTCTGGCTCCGCCACCGATTCCGCGGCGCAGTCCGCGTCGACGTCGGTGCGCCAGAAGGCCGGCCAGAAGATCTCGCTGGAGGTGCTTCCCCAGATCGTCCAGCAGGGCAAGCGCACCGCCAGCGCCAACAGCGCCAAGGCCGCCGTCACCGCCACCATCAAGCCTGTGAAGGTCGGCCGCAAGGTCGTCCTCGAGCAGCTCAACGGCTCGTCGTGGAAGAAGGTCAGCACGGCCAAGCAGGAGAAGTCCGGCCGCGCCAGCTTCGCCGCCGCCGTCTCCAAGGGCGGCCAGCCGCTCACCTACCGCGTCACCGCCCAGAAGTACAAGGGCCTCAAGAAGGTCACCAGCACCAGCGCCGACACGGCGCAGTGGCTGACCCCGACCTTCTCCGACGAGTTCTCGGGCAGCACCCTCAACCCTGTGTGGAGCATGCGCGGTCAGGACTACGAGCCGACGAGCAAGCGCTACTGCTCCAAGGGCGACCCGTCGGCCGTCAAGGTCACCGGTGGCGCCCTGCGCCTCAGCGTCCTCAAGGACAAGTCGCGCTCGGGCAAGTGCCTCGCGAAGTCCCGCAAGCTGAAGAAGAAGATCTCCTACCGCGTCAACGGCCACATCGGCTCGCGCGACGGCTTCACCTTCAAGTACGGCGTCGCCGCCGCACGCGTCAAGATGCAGAAGGCGCAGGGCCAGCACGCCAGCTTCTGGCTGCAGCCCGTCGGGGAGAACCACCCCGGCAGCGACGGTCACGAGATCGACGTGATCGAGTACTTCGGCGACAAGCACCCGCAGGGTGGCCTGACGAGCTTCATCCACTGGTACAAGGGCAAGCGCCTGATCAAGACCGGCTCGTGGATCAAGGACTCGAAGTCGTTCCTGAAGAACAAGAAGGACGGCTGGTCGAAGAACTACCACGTGTTCTCGGTCCAGTGGACCCCGAAGTCGATCATCTTCCGCATCGACGGCAAGGAGACCTGGCGCACGTCGGCCCGCGTGTCCAAGACCGAGCAGTACCTCATCCTCAGCCTCCTCGCCTCGGACTACGAGGCGCTGGAGATGAAGGACTCCAAGCTGCCGCAGCACATGTACGTCGACTGGGTGCGCGTGTGGGAGACCCCCGCCTCCTGACGCACAGCAGCTGAACGCACCACCAGGTCCGCGCGCTGGTCCGCTCCCCTGATCTCAGGGAAGGGCCAGCGCGCGGATTCTTTTGTCCAGGTCGCCGCGGTTGTCGCGGCGCACGCGGGCCTCGACGACCTCGATGCCGCCGTTGGGCGAGGTCAGCGCGTGCTGCAGCTCGGGCAGGCTGGTGACCCGCAGGTGCGGGACGCGCGCGGCGGCGCAGAGGCTGGCGAGGTCCACGCCGTGCGGGGTGCCGAAGAGCGTGTCGAAGCGGTCGGCGTACGCCGGCGCGCCCTGCTCGAGCGTGGCGAAGATCGAGCCGCCGTCGTCGTTGACCACGACGATCGTCAGGTCCGGGCGCTCCTCGCGCGGCCCGAGGAAGAGCCCCGTCGTGTCGTGCAGGAAGGTCACGTCGCCCATCAGCGCGAGCGCGCGCGACGACCGCGGACGTCCGAGCGCGGCTCCGATCGCGGAGCTGATCGTGCCGTCGATGCCCGCGAGCCCCCGGTTGGCGACGACCTTGCGCCGGCCACCGACGTCGTAGGGGGCGACGGTCAGGTCGAGGTCGCGGACCGGGTTGCTGGCGCCGACGAACAGCAGGCCACCGGGCGGCAGCGCCGCACTGACGGCACCCGCCACCTCGTACGGCGTCAGGTCGGCCTCGGCGGCCAGCAGCGCGTCGAGGTCGCGCGAGACGCGGCGGTCGGCCTCGTGCCACGCGGCGGACCACGCAGGGTCGTCCGGGCCGCTCACGTCGACCCGGTCGACCTCGCGCACGACGGGGAACGGCCGCTCGGACCAGGCGCCGCGGTGGCGTGCCGAGACCACCTCGACGTCGGCGCGGGCGAGGAGCCGCGAGATGGGTCGGGAGAGCGTCGGGTGGCCGAAGACCACGGCTCGCTCGACCTGCGCGCCCAGCTCACCCCCGAGCAACAGCCGATAGGTCCGGATGACGCTGTCGCCCGTCCGGCAGCCGCTCGACGGCTCGGCCAGCAGCGGCCACCCCGCCTTCTCGGCGAGGACACGGGCCGGCGGGCCGGCGTCGTCCCCCGCGACCACGACGGTGCGGGGACCGGGGTCGAGGACGACCCGCTCCGGGGCTGCGCCGACCGCCGGGGCGGGCCAGTCCGGCGCCTCTCCCCCGTCCCAGCCGCCATTGTCCGGGAGCAGCGGCTCGTCGAGCTGGAGGTTGAGGTGCACCGGCCGACGGTGGTCGTGGCTGCGCACGAAGGCGAGCAGCTCGTCGAGGTCTGCCGCGGCGACGTCGAGGGTGGGGGCGAAGGTCCCGAAGATGCCGTCCTGGTGGGTGGTCTGGTTGGCGCCGGTGCCCCGCATCCGGGCCGGCCGGTCGGCGGTGACGACGACGAGCGGCACCCCGGCGTGCGCCGCCTCGACCACGGCGGGCAGCAGGTTGGCCACGGCCGTGCCGGACGTGCACGTGACGGCCGCCGGACGCCCACCCACCTTCGCCAGGCCGAGGGCCAGGAAGCCGGCCGTGCGCTCGTCGATCCGGGTGTGCAACCGCAGGCCCCCGGCCTGCGCGGCGTCGTAGAGCGCGAACGACAGGGGCGCGTTGCGTGACCCGGGCGCGACGACGACCTCGCGCACGGCCGAGCCGCGGAGTGCCGTGACCGCCGCGCGGGCGAGCTCGGTGGAGGGGTTGCTCACGAGTCCCGATCCTGCCGTACGCCGTCGAGCCGACGGCGCCAGTGGTCGACCCGGTCCGGAGCGGCAGCGAGCCGGGCGAGCGCGGCCTCGTCGACGACGGGACGGCCGACAGGCAGCATGCCGTCGACCGGGAGCAGCGGGTCCACCACCACGTCGTCGGTGAGCAGCTGCACCGTGGCCAGTCCGCACGCGTGGTGGAGCTCGGGCAGCGCGGCCGCGAGCGCCACGCCCGCAGCGATCCCGACGCTGGACTCCACCGCGCTGGACACCACCACCGGCATGCCGATGTCCTCCGCGATCCGCAGGCACGCGCGCACGCCGCCGAGCGGCTGCACCTTGAGCACCGCGATGTCGGCGGCCTCGAGGTCGCGCACGCGGTAGGGGTCCTCGGCGCGGCGGATCGACTCGTCGGCCGCGACCGGGACCGCGACCCGGCGGCGTACGACGGCGAGGTCCTCGACGCTCGCGACCGGCTGCTCGACGTACTCGAGCCCGCCGGCGGCGCGGTCGAGGGCGGCGATGGCGGTGACCGCCTCGTCGACGTCCCAGCCGCCGTTGGCGTCCACCCGGACCAGCCCGTCGGGACCGATCGCGTCGCGGACCGCCTCCAGCCGCGCGAGGTCGTCGGCCAGTGCCTGGCCGCGCTCGGCGACCTTGACCTTGGCGGTCCGGCAGCCGCCGGCGCGCACGATGTCGTGGGCCCGCTGGGGGTCGGTCGCCGGGACGGTGACGTTGACCGGGACCCGGTCGCGCAACGGCTCCGGCCACCCGACGTCGGCGGCCTCGCGGGCGCAGGCGAGCCACGGTCGCGCGACGTCGTCGTCGTACTCGAGGAAGGGCGACCACTCACCCCAGCCGGCGTCGCCGCGCAGCAGCACGCCCTCGCGCACGGTGATGCCGCGGAACCGGATCCGCAGCGGGATCGAGAAGACGTGCATCACAGCGCCGCCCTGAGGGCCTGCTGGTCGACCTTGCCGTTGCCCAGGCGCGGGAGCGCCTCGACCCGGACGAACTGCCGCGGTGCCCACGACCGGGGGTGGACCAGGCCGACCCAGTCGCGGAGGTCGGGGTCGGCCACGGTGCCCACCACGACGGCGACGACGCGCTGCCCCCACTCCGGGTCCGGCACGCCGAGGACCTCGGCGTCCACGACGAGCGGGTGCTCGCGCAGCCGCTCCGCCACCGCCGGGACGGCGACCTTCACGCCCCCGCTGATCACCACGTCGTCGATGCGGCCGGTGACCTGCAGCCGGCCGGTCTCGTCGAGGCGGCCGGTGTCGGAGGTCAGGAACCACCCGTCGACGAGGCACTGCGCGGTGAGCTGCGGGTCGCCGTCGTAGTGGCTGAAGAGCGTCGGCCCGCCGATCCGCACCCGGTCGGTGTCGTCGACGGTCACCTCGACCCCGTCGAGCGGCCGGCCGTCGTAGACGCACCCGCCGGCGGTCTCGGAGGAGCCGTAGGTGACGACGACGCGGACGCCGGTGTCCTCGGCCCGCCGGCGCAGCCGGGCGTCGAGCCCGCCACCGCCGACCAGGACCGTGTGCAGGCGGGTGAGCGCCGGAAGCTGGTCGGGGTCGCCGAGGAGGCGGTGCAGCTGCGTGGGGACGAGGGAGAGGAAGAGCGGGGTGTCGGTGCGGTGGTCCGCGGCTGCGCGCGCGATGCCGAGGCCGTCGACGACGAGCGGATCGTGGCCGGCCAGGAGGGACCGGACGATGACCTGCACCCCGGCGACGTACGACGACGGCAGGGCGAGGAGCCACCGGCCGGAGGCCTGCAGCCGCCGGGCGGACGACTCGGCACTGGCGACCACGGCGTCGCGGCTCAGCACCACGCCCTTCGGCCGACCGGTCGAGCCCGAGGTCTCGATGAGCAGTGGGGCCGGATCGTCGGCGTCCAGCCACCGCGCCAGCTGCCGGATCGCGACCGAGGGCTCGTCGGAGGGCCGCAGGAAACTCACGCGACCCACGCTATCCGTTCTGCCACGATGGGCCGCGATGGAGGAGACCGACGAGCAGGCAGGGCCACGCGCCGACATGGGCAGGGGGAGCTGGCTCCAGCGCCAGCTGCCGCCGAGCCCGCTCGCCCGCTCGCTGTCGGTGCAGTCGATCCTGTTCGCGATCGGCGAGGGCACGTTCATCACCGGGTCGGCGGTCTTCTTCACCCAGATCGTCGGCCTGTCGGCCGCCCAGGTCGGCGTCGGCCTGACCGTCGCGGGCGTCGCGTCGTTCTTCTTCGCCGTGCCGGCGGGCAAGCTCGCCGACCGGGTCGGCACCAAGCGGATCTGGGCGATCGGCGCGGGACTGACCGCGCTGCTCTACCTGGTCTGGCCGTTCATCCACGGCTTCGCCGCCTACCTGGTGATGATGGTCGCGCTGGAGGTGGTCAGCCAGGCCGGCTGGAGCGGCCGCGGCGCCTACACGATCGACATCTTCACCCGCGAGGAGCGCGTCCAGTCCCAGGCCTTCATGCGGGCCGCGCTCAACATCGGCTTCACGGTCGGGGCGCTGATCGGCGGCCTGGCGCTGGCGACCGACAGCGACGCCGTGGTGCGCGCGGTGCCGATCCTCACGGGCCTGATCCTGCTGCTGAACGCCTGGTGGATCACCCGCCTCCCGGACCCGCCGGCCAAGGAGCCCGTCGCCGCGGAGGAGGCGGTCATCAAGCCGGCCGCGCTGAAGAACCGCGCCTTCCTCGCCCTGATGACCGGCGACGGCGTGCTCGGCACCAACCAGGTCCTGCTCAACATCGTCATCCCGCTGTGGCTGGTCGAGGAGACCGACGCCCCGCGGGTGCTGCTGGCCTGGCTGTTCGGCACCAACACCGTGATGGCGGTGCTCCTCCAGGTGGCGGCGGCGCGGGGCGTGGACTCGGTCGCACGGTCGCTGCGGGCGTCGTACATCTCGGCGGGGTTCTTCGTGCTCTCCTGCGCCATCGTGCTGGTCACCCACGACACCATCGGCTGGCTGACGATCTTCCTGGTCTGGCTCGGCCACGTGACCGTCACGGGCGCCGAGCTGTTCCAGTCCGCCGGTCACTGGGGGTTCATGTCCGAGCTCACCGACGCCGACCAGCGTGCGGAGTACCAGGGCGCCGCCCACATCGGCGGCACGCTCGGCTCGGTGTGGGCACCGGCCCTGTTCACCTGGCTCGCCATGGAGCACGGCTCGCTCGGCTGGGTCACGATCGCCGCGATCTGCATCGTGGGGACGCTGACGATGGGCCCGTCCGCGCGCGCCGCGGAACGCTATCTCGCGCGCCACGGCTCCGCGGCCTGAGCCGGCGCGGGGTCGTAGGGTCGGTCGCATGAGCGCGTACTGGATCACCACCTACAAGGCCGTGCACGACCAGGAGAAGGTGGCGGCGTACGCCGTCCTCGCCGCCCCTGCCCTGGCCGCCGCGGGCGGCCGATTCCTGGTGCGGGGAGTCCCCGAGGCGACCTTCGAGAAGGGCGAGACGACCCGCACGGTCGTCATCGAGTTCCCGTCCGTCGAGGCAGCGGTCGCGGCCCACGACAGCGAGGCCTACCAGGAGGCCCTGCGCGCCCTCGACGGCGGCGCCGACCGCGACATGCGCGTCGTCCCGAGCGCCTAGGTCACGCGATGGGCACCGACTGGCGGGCACGGCTCGTCGAGGAGATCCGCTCCCTGATCGCGGAGGCAGAGCCCGACGTCGTCGAGGAGACCAAGTGGCGCAAGGCCTCGAACCCCGACGGCGTGCCGACCTTCTCGGCCGACGGACTGGTCTGCACCGTCGAGACCTACAAGGACAAGGTGAAGGTCACCTTCGCCCAGGGTGCCTCGCTCGCGGACCCGACCGGGGTCCTCAACGCCAGCCTCGACGCCGGCACCCGGCGCGCGGTCGACGTCCACGAGGGTGACGAGCTCGACCGGGACGCCTTCGTCGCGCTCGTGCGCGAGGCCGTCGAGCTCAACCGCAGCTGAGCTCCCCGCCGCCCGGCACGGTGGCATGGTGGAGTGATGGACGCCTTCCGGCTCGTGCTCACCGTCGTCGTGATGGTGGGGGTGGTCGTCGCCATCCTGCTGTTCGAGCGCCGTCGGGCACGAGCGATCGAGCGCGACACCCGTGACATGGCGCAGGGGCGCGAGACCAGCGACGGCGAGGAGGACGCGCGGTAGCCAGGCACCGCACGTCGGACTCGGCCGGCGGCTCCGGAGACCGCGAGAAAGTAAAGGACTCTCCGGAAATCGGAGGACGGATGTCGTACCCGCGACCCACAATGTCCCCGATGAGCATCGTGTCGACCTTCAAGCAGCAGGCCACTCCCCCCTCACCCCTGGCGGGGCGCCTGGCGACACAGTCGCTCCTCTTCGCGCTCGGCGAGGGCACGTTCATGGCCGGGTCGGCGGTGTTCTTCACCCAGGTCGTCGGCCTCTCGGTCGTGCAGGTCGGCCTCGGCCTGACCATCGCGGGCATCGCGTCGTTCATCGCCGCCTACCCGATGGGGCGCGTCGTCGACCGCCTCGGTGCGAAGCGGTGCTGGGCGATGAGCTCGGCCGGCCAGGGCGCGATGTTCGCCGTATGGCCGTTCATCGACACCTTCCAGGGCTACGTCGCGATGGCGGTCACGATGGAGGTGATCGGCGCGCTCGGGGGCGTCGCGCACGGGGCGTACACGATCGACGTGCTGCCACCGCAGGAACGAGTGCAGTCGCGCGCCTACATGTACTCCGCGCTCAACGTCGGGTTCACCCTCGGCTCGCTGCTCGGGATCATCGCGCTCGGCCCGGAGTCGCTGACGCTCCTCATGGTGATGCCGCTGTTCACCTCGGTCGTCTTCCTGTTCAACGCCTTCAACATCACCCGGTTGCCCCACGCCGCCCACGACATGCGCACCGCCGAGGAGCGCCAGGCGGTGATCCCTGGGCCCGGCCCGATGAAGAACGTCGGCTGGCTGGTCTCCAGCTTCTTCCAGGGCATGCTGTGGACCAACCAGGTCATCCTCAACATCGTCATCCCGCTGTGGCTCGTCGACAAGACCGACGCCCCCTGGGTGATCCTGTCGCTGCTCTTCGGCACCAACACGGTGATGTGCATCGTGCTGCCGATGGCGGCTGCCCGCGGCATCAAGGACGTCACCACCGCGCTGAGGGCCATCCGGCTCTCGACGCTGTTCTTCGTCATCTCGTGCGTCATCACGCTGTCGACGCACCACACGGTGGGTCTGTGGACGATCCTGCTCTTCTTCCTCGGCCACGTGACGCTGACCGGCGCCGAGCTCTACCTCTCGGCCGCGAGCTGGACGTTCGAGGCAGAGCTGATGGACCCGCGCCGCCGCGGCGAGTACCAGGGCGCCGCCGAGCTCGCCGGCACCCTCGGCCGGGTCTGGGCGCCCGCCGCCTTCACCTTCCTGGCGATGAACTGGGGATCGGTCGGCTGGCTCGTCATCGCCGGCCTGATCGTGGTGGCAGCGGCCGGGCTGCACCCGTCGACCGCGATGGCCCGACGGTTCCTCGAGGAGCACGTCCCGGCCGACGTGCTCGCCGACGCAGCCGCCCACGAGGTCGAGGACGCGCCGGTCGGCCCGCCGATCGTCGAGCAGCCGGCCGAGCCCGGCGGAGCGTCCCCGTTCGACGGGCTGCCAGAATCCAGCGGTGACCTCACCCGCTGACTGGATCGCCGGCGCCCGTCCGCGCACCCTCCCCGCCGCCGTCGCGCCCGTCCTCGCCGGCACCGGCGTCGCCGCCCACGTCGACGCGGCCGTCTGGTGGAAGGCCGCGCTCGCGCTCCTGGTCAGCCTGGCGTTGCAGGTGGGCGTCAACTACGCCAACGACTACTCCGACGGCATCCGCGGCACCGACGCCGACCGCGTCGGTCCGATGCGCCTCGTCGGCTCCGGCGCGGCGACGCCACGTGCGGTGAAGCACGCCGCCTTCGCCGCGTTCGGCGTCGCCGCGGTGGCCGGCCTGGTGCTCGCGGCCACCACCGCCTGGTGGCTGGTCGCGGTGGGAGCCGTCTGCGTCGTGGCCGCCTGGTTCTACACCGGCGGCGAGAAGCCCTACGGCTACCTCGGCCTGGGCGAGGTCATGGTCTTCGTCTTCTTCGGCCTCGTCGCCGTGATCGGCACGACCTACGTCCAGACGACGGCCTGGGAGTGGCCCGCGCTCTACGCCGGCGTCGGCATCGGTGCCCTCGCCTGCGCGATCCTGGTGGCCAACAACCTGCGCGACATCCCCACCGACACCGTGGCCGGCAAGCACACGCTGGCGGTCCGTCTCGGTGACGAGCGCACGCGCTACCTCTACGCCTTCCTGGTCCTCGTCGCGGCCGCTGCCGTCGTCGCCGTCGCCGCCGCGACGACGTGGTGGGCGCTCGTCGGCCTCGGCTTCCTGGCGCGGGCCGCGGCACCGACCCGAGCGGTGCTGACCGGAGCCGCTGGCCCCGCACTCATCCCGGTCCTCGCCGGCACCGGGGCAGCGGAGCTGATCTGGTCGGTCCTCGTCGCACTGCCGCTGTTCGTGGCCTGAGATTCTCGCGTTCGGCGGCCGCTCCCCAGCGGGCATGGGATCCTCGTGGCATGTCCCAGCAGCAGCCCGAGGAGAGCGCACGCCTCGACGCGTTCGTGCAGCGGCAGGTCGCCGATGCCGTACGACGCAAGCGCGCGCGCGAGGACGCCGACGCCCAGCTGCGCGCCAGCACCCTGGCCTCGGACACCGATCGCGACCTGACGGCCACGGTGCTCAACGAGGCCTACGCGCAGGGCCGGCTGACCCCGGAGGAGCACGCGGAGCGCACCACCCGGGCGTTCACCGCCCGCACCCACGGCGACCTCGACGAGGTCCTCGTCGGGCTCCAGGTCCCCGCAGCGCCGGAGGTCGATCGCCCGGCGCGCAAGGTGCTCTTCTGGATGGTCACCGTGATCACGGCACCGTTCCTCCTGATGGGCCTCGGCCTGCTGCTGGCCGGCCAGGACATGGGTGACCGGGTCTTCGGCATCGTCTTCCTGGTGCTCTTCGGGCCTGGCCTCTTCGCTCTCCAGCGCTGGGCGTGGCCGCCGCGCGAGCGCCACCGCTGGTCGCGCCTGCGCTGACCCCCGTAATTGCGTGGCCCGGCACGGCGGTCGTCACTAGCGTGAGCGGGTGGACTACGACTTCGCGATCCTCGACTTCGACGACGAGTCCGAGCAGGCCGTCGCCCGGCGACGCGGCTGGATCGGCGCCGTCCAGCGCGGCTTCCGCGAGGACCGTCCCGAGGACACGCTGATCGACGTCTGGGTCCGCCACTACCGCTCCGACGGGGTCACCGTCCGCGGTGCCTGGTTGCCGGAGGGCGAGTTCGGCGCCGGCCCGATGCCGGTCGCGACCTACGCCAGCCTCGACAAGACGCTCAACGCGGGTCGTGAGCTGCTGCCGCTGCGGATGATCACCGACGTGACCACCAGCGCCACCCACCGCCGCCAGGGGCTGCTGCGCCGGATGATCGAGGCCGACCTCGCCGACGCCGCCGCGCAGGGCGTGCCCATGGCCGCCCTCACCGCTTCGGAGGCGACCATCTACGGCCGCTGGGGGTTCGGTGCGGCCACGCTCCGCAAGGGCGTCGAGCTCGACACGTCCCCCGGCTTCGGGTTCCGCTCCTTCACCGACCCCGGCCGCGTCGAGCTGATCGAGCCGGCAGACGCCTGGCCGCACGTGAAGGCCGTCTTCGACACCTTCCACGCCCGTCAGCGCGGCTCGGTGGAGTGGCCCTCGCCCTACGAGGACATGCACAGCGCCGCCTTCGACTTCGACAGCGGCGGCCCCAACCGCAAGCTCCGCGGGGCCGTGCACCTCGACGCCGACGGCGAGGTCGACGGCTTCGTGCTCTTCAAGCACGGCGAGAAGTACTCGGTGAAGGTCGACGAGATGGTCGCCCTCACGCCCGAGGCCCAGCTGGCCTTCTGGTCGTTCCTCGGCCACATGGACCGGGTCGCGAAGGTGACGTTCAACCTCTTCCACCCCGACGACCCGCTGGTGTGGGCGCTCACCGACATGAACCGGGTGAGGACGACCGAGGTCGAGGAGTTCCTGTGGCTGCGGCTCCTCGACGTGCCGCGGTGCCTCGCCGCCCGACCGTGGGCCGCGGACGGCACCGTCGTCCTCGAGGTCGACGACGCACTGGGCCACGCCGCCGGTCGCTTCGAGATCACCACCTCCGACGGCGTGGCGGCCACGTCACGCACCGACCGGCCCGGCGACGTACGCCTCTCTGCCGAGACGCTGGCCTCGCTCTACCTCGGCGAGGTCGAGGTCCGGCGGATGCACCACGCCGGTCGCCTCGAGGGCCCGGAGGAGGCCGTGGCGCGCCTCGCCGCCATGGCGGACCTCAGCGAGCCGCCGTACAGCCTGACGGGGTTCTGAGGGTCAGTCCTGGTCCTCGCGCGCCTTGCGCTCGTCGAAGGCGGCGGCGGCCTTGGCCGCCCGCGACTCGACGCGCCGGGCGAAGGCCTCGCGCTGCCGCTCGAGGATGAAGTACGACGCGATGCCCGAGACCAGGAACGCCAGGACGACGGCCCAGAACAGGTGGAACCGGCCGTCGAAGAGCAGCGCCATCACGCCGATGACCACGCCCAGCGAGGCGAGGAACAGCACGATCCGCAGCAGGGTGTAGACCACGAACTCCTTCACGGGGCCAGCCTAGGCGGGGCGGTCTACATTGGAGGAATGCTGAAGGTCCTGCTGGTCGTCGCGCTGATCGCGGTCGTCGTGTGGGTGCTCGTGAAGATCATCCTCGGACGGATCGGCGACGGCGGTGACTCTCCGGCGTCACGCCCGCGCGTGATCGGCCCGGACGACGACCCGGACTTCCTGCGCGACATCGACCGGCGCCGTCGCGACCCGGAGGACGACTGAGCGCTCCTGCGCGGCACCCTTGGCGTAGGAGTGCTGGCTGGTGGTGCTGAAGAAGTTGATCCCGATGAAGTTGAACCACAGCGTCGCGACACCGACCAGCGCCAGCAGCGCGGCGTTGCGCCCGCGCCAGCCGGCGGTCGCGCGGGCGTGGAGGTAGGCGGCGTAGACGACCCAGGTGATGAACGCCCACACCTCCTTGGGGTCCCAGTTCCAGTACGACGACCACGCCTGGTGCGCCCAGATCGGTCCGGAGATCAGCACGCCGAAGGTCCACACCGGGAAGCCGAAGGCGTGCATCCGGTAGGCGATGCGGTCCAGCGCCGGCAGCTCGGGGAGGCGGGCGAGGTAGCCGGTCTCCTTGGTCGAGCGCGCCTTGAGGAGGTAGAGCATCGAGGTGATGCCGCCGAGGGTGAAGGCGCCGGTGGCGATGACGGCGGCGACCACGTGGATCACCAGCCAGTAGGACTCGAGCGCCTCCGTGAGGGGTGCGACCGGCTCGTAGAGCCACAGCACGTCGGCGAGCAGCACGCAGAGCACGAAGCCGACGACGATCGGTCCGAGCCACGACAGCCGCCAGCGGCTGGTCGTGGCGAGGAACAGCGCCACCACGACGAAGGTGCCGCTGAGGGTGAACTCGTACATGTTGCCCCACGGCACCCGGTTGGGGTCCGCGGCGATGCCGCGGCCGAGCAGGGCGATGGCGTGGGCGAGGGCGCCGATCCCGGTGAGCAGCAGGCCGAGACGGCCCGACATCGCGGCCCGGTCTCCCGTGCCCTCGTCGGCGACCTCGACGTCCACGACCGGGGCGCCACCACCCGCGGCGACGGCCTGCCGGACCGGGACGTCGCGCAGCGCCGCCCACTGGACGGCGTACGCCAGCAGCGCGAGGAAGTAGACCACGCCTGCCGCGGCCACGCCCTGGTTGCTGAGGGTCTCCCACTGAACGTCGGTCATGGTGTTGCCTCTCGGTCCTGTCTGAGTGCTGCCACGATCGCAGCCAGCTCGCTGCGGCCGGTCTCCGGGTCTCCCCCGGAGGAGCGGTCGAGGCGTGCCACCTCGACCAGGGTGGTGCCGTCGTCGCGGCGGCGGGCGCGCACCCAGAGCCGGCGGGGGCGCACGAAGAGCGACCCCAGCAGGCCGAGCAGGGCGGCGACGACGCCCGTCAGGGCGACCAGCTTGCCCGGGGTGCGGCTGATCTGGATCTTGTTCCAGCGCTCGAGGCCCTCGAACGTCACCGACCCCATCCCGTCGGGCAGCTCCACGCTCTCGCCGGGGCGCAGGTCCATCCGGAACGGCTGTCCGTTGGGCTTGGTCACCTGCTCGGCCTTGGACTTGTCGAGGACGTAGACCGACGCGCTGGTGCCGTTGTCGAGGCCCACATCGCCGGTGTAGACGTTGAGCGAGACCAGCGGGTCGAGGGCGTCGCCCCAGGCCGAGGCGGGCATGGTCAGCTTGCCGTCGGCGTCCTTGCCCATGGTGAAGGTCGGGTAGAAGGTGCCCTCGAGGCCGATCTGGGTCGGCTGGGCGTCGGGTGCCTTCACGACGCCGAACGACTCGAAGGTCCGGGCGTTGGTCGGCAGGAAGACCGTCGGCCCCGACTGGGCGATGTTGCCGTCGCCGTCGCGGATCGTGATCACCGGTGCGTAGCCGTGACCGATGAGGAAGACCTCTGTGCCACCGATGGCGAGCGGGTGGTTGACCTTGAGGTCGTACTGCCGCGTCTCGGCGCCCGGCTCGGTCGTGTAGTCGAGGTGCGCGACGAACTTGCGCGCCATCCCGGCCCGGGGGCCGTCGGTGATCCAGTCGACGTCGAAGTCGGTGATGCTGAAGGAGAACGGCTCCATCACCGCCGGGTCGAAGAGGCTGCCGGGGGCGAAGTCGTCGTACTGGGTGAGGTTGTTGGAGAACCCGTAGTCGGCGCCGTTGTACATGATGACGCCGCCCTTGTAGCCGAAGAGGCTGCCGACGGCGACGCCGACCAGGACCACGATGACGGCGAGGTGGAAGACCAGGTTGCCGGCCTCGCGCAGGTGCCCGCGCTCGGCGTCGACGGAGTCGGCACCCTCGTCGAGGGCGACCCTGTAGCGCCGTCGCCGCAGCGCCTGCGCAGCGCGTGCGAGCACGACCTCGGGGTCCTCGTCGGTCTCGTACGCCGTGTGCTCGGGCAGGCGCGAGAGGTTGCGGGGCGCCCTCGGCGGGCGGGCCCGCAGCGCGCGGGCGTAGACGAACAGGCGCGGGATGATGCACCCGACGAGCGAGATCATCAGCAGGATGTAGATCGCGGAGAACCACACCGAGCCGTAGACCGAGAACAGGTCGAGACGGTCCCAGATCGGGGCCAGGCGGGGGTGGTTGTCGCGCCACTGCGAGACCGCCAGGGAGTCGACGTCCTCCTGCGGGATCACCGACCCGGGGATGGCGGCGAGGGCGAGCAGCAGCAGGAGCACGAGCGCCGTACGCATCGAGGTCAGCTGTCGCCACGACCAGCGCGCGAGCTCGCGGGCGTTGAGGTCCGGGGGCAGGGCGGTGGCCTGGCGGTCGTCGGACGGACGTCGGTCGAGCTGGGTCACGGCGTCTGCTCACTCACCGAGGACCACGTCCACCAGCGACAGGAGCGTCTGCGTGGTCGGGATCCGACCCTGGACGGAGGCGGCCACACGACCCTGCGAGTCGAGGACCACCGTGCTCGGGATGGAGCGCGGGTTGAGGGTGCCGGCGAAGGACAGCAGGGCGGACCCGTCGGGTGAGTAGATCGACGGGTAGGCCACGTCGAAGTTGCGGGTGAAAGCGAGCCCCTTCTCCGCGGAGGAGTCACGGATGTTGAGCCCGAGAAAGCTCACCTTGTCGCCGAGCTCGGCGGCGGCCTCGTTGAGGTCGGGCTGCTCGACCCGGCACGGGGGGCACTCCGACCACCAGACGTTGATCACGACCGGCTTGCCGCGGAGGTCGGCGAGGTCGACCGGCTTGCCGTCGAGGTCCTCGCCGGAGAGCTCGAGGGGCGCGTCGCGGTCGGCGGCAGCCACCTCGACGGGGACGCCCTCGCCGGAGATGTAGCCCTTGTCGCCGGTGCCGGACAGGCTCGAGCAGCCCGTCAGGGCGAGGCAGGCCAGGACGAGTGGGATGACGGCGGAGCGGAGGAGCTTCAGGGCCGGTCCTCCTGGCGGGCGCCGCCGGCCGAGAACGGGGCGGAGCGGTCGGCGACCGGGATCAGGTCGCCGGCGGGCTCGGAGTAGCGCACCTGGACCATCCGGTCGTCGTCGAAGACCACGCTGGTCAGCGAGCACAGCGTGCACTGACGGTTCTTGGGGTGGTGGAGGTAGCTGCGCTTCTCCAGGAACAGGCGGGTCGTCCAGATCGGCAGCTGGTGGGAGACCACGACGGCCTCGTGACCGCGTGCGGCGTCGCGGGCGTCGTGGACCGCTGCGACCATCCGCCCGGCGATCTCGTCGTAGGGCTCGCCCCAGGACGGCTTGAGCGGGTTGTACATGTGGCGCAGCAGGCTCGGCCGCTTGAGGAACGTCATGGCGCCGTCGCCGAAGTCCACGCCCTGGAACTTGTTGCTCGACTCGATCACGCGCGGGTCGATGACGGGCGTCAGGCCACGTACGGCGGCCAGCGGCGCGCCCGTCTCCTTCGCGCGCTCCAGCGGCGACGTACGGATGTGGGTGATGTCGCGTTCGCCGATCGTCTCCGCGATCCGCTGCGCCATCTGGTTGCCCAGGTCGGAGAGGTGGAAGCCGTCGAGGCGCCCGTAGAGCACGCCTCGGGGGTTGTGCACCTCACCGTGTCGGAGCAGGTGGACGATCGTCTGGACACCCATGCTCAGTGACCTCCTGCCGCGGCGGCCGCGCGTGCGGCTCCCGGTAGCGCGTCGAGGACGGTGGACACCGCCCGGTCGTCGTGGGCCGCGGACACGAACCACGCTTCGTACGCCGACGGGGGCAGGTAGACGCCCTGCGCCAGCATCGAGTGGAAGAAAGCCGCGTAGGCGGCCGTGTCCTGGGTGCTCGCCTCGGCGAAGTCGCGCACCGGGGCGTCGCGGAAGAACACCGAGAACATGGTGCCGGCGGTCTGGACGGCGTGCGGCACGCCGGCCGCGGCGAGGGCCTCGGCGGCTGCCGTGCGGATGGTCTGCGCGGTGGCGTCGAGGTGGGCGTAGACCTCCGGCGTGGCGAGACGGAGCGTGGCCAGGCCCGCCGTCGTCGCCACGGGGTTGCCGGAGAGCGTGCCGGCCTGGTAGACGCGGCCCTCGGGCGCGAGGTGCGCCATCAGGTCGGCGCGGCCGCCGAAGGCCGCAGCCGGGAAGCCGCCGCCCATCACCTTGCCGAAGGTCATCAGGTCGGGCGTCCAGCCCTCGACCAGGCCGTCTAGGCCCCAGCCGCCCTGCTCGGTCGCCCGGAAGCCGGTCATCACCTCGTCGCTGATGAACAGCGCGCCGTGGGCGCGGCAGGTCTCGGCGAGGAAGGCGTTGAAGCCCGGCTCCGGCGGGACGATGCCCATGTTGCCCGGCGTGGCCTCGGTGATCAGGCAGGCGATCTGCGGGCCGTGGGCCTCGAAGGCGGCCAGCACCGCGGCGCGGTCGTTGTAGGGCAGGACGAGCGTCTCCCCCGCCGAGCTGGCGGGCACGCCGCTCGTGCCGGGCACGGCCAGTGTGGCGACACCGGAGCCCGCCTCGGCGAGGAGCGCGTCGACGTGGCCGTGGTAGCAGCCGCTGAACTTCACGACGAGGTCGCGACCGGTCGCACCACGCGCCAGCCGGATCGCCGACATGGTGGCCTCGGTGCCGGAGGAGACGAAGCGGACGCGCTCCACGGGAGTGCGCCGGACGATCTCCTCGGCGAGCTCCACCTCGGGCTCGGTGGGCGTGCCGTAGGACGTGCCGCGCGACACGGCGTCGACCACTGCGGCCTGCACGTCGGGGTGGGCGTGACCCAGGAGCATCGGCCCCCACGAGCAGATCAGGTCGACGTAGTCGTTGCCGTCCACGTCGGTCAGCCACGCCCCGGAGGCGGAGGTGATGAAGCGGGGGGTGCCGCCGACCGCGTTGAACGCCCGGACCGGGGAGTTCACGCCGCCCGGGGTGACGGCGCGCGCACGCTCGAAGAGCGCCTCGCTGGCCGCAGTCGTGGAGGTGGTCGTCGCGGGGGTCACCGAGTCATTGTCACGTAGGGGTGCAAGGCAACCCCAACCGGCGGCCGATCGTGGTCCGGGATGTGCTCCGGACCACACGTGACCGGGGCGTAACTTGTGACCGGTGCCACTCGTTGGGTGTTTCGTCTGTGCCCGGAGGGGGCATCATGGCAGCAGATGACCAAGGGGAGATGCACGATGTCGAGTTCAGGCCGGCTTCACCGGGCGACCGCGATCATTCCGCTCGCCCTGCTCTCGGCTGCGTGGACCGCGAGCCTCGCCGGCGTGGGCGCCGGCACCGCGAGCGCCGACCCGGACGGCTCCGGCACGCTCCCCGACGGCACCGTCCTGCCGACCGCCGCGATCGAGGCCCCGGCCAGCGTCGGTGACGCCGTCACCCGCGCCGCCGCCCTGACGCCCGGCGCCGCGAGCAGCATCCCCCAGGCCGCGCTCGCCGCCTACCAGCGCGCGGAGGCGGTCATCAACCAGGCCGACAAGAGCTGCAACCTCCCGTGGGAGCTGGTCGCCGCCATCGGACGCGTCGAGTCCGACCACGGTCGCTACGGCGGCAACTCGCTCGACGGCAAGGGCGTCGCGCGCCCCGGCATCTACGGCGTCGCCCTGAACGGCAAGAACAACACCCAGGACATCAGCGACACCGACGCCGGGCAGTACGACAACGACACCCGCCACGACCGGGCGGTCGGCCCGATGCAGTTCATCCCCTCGACCTGGTCGGTCGTGGGCGTCGACGGCGACGGCGACGGCACCCGCAACCCGCAGGACATCGACGACGCGGCGCTCGCGACGGCGGTCTACCTCTGCTCGGGCGAGGACGACCTCTCCGCCGAGAAGGGCCAGCGCGCCTCGGTCTACCGCTACAACCACTCCAACGCCTACGTCGACCTGGTGCTGGAGATCATGCAGGCCTACATGGACGGCGACTACAGCGCCGTGCCGACCTCCACGACCACCTCCGGGGTGATCACGCCCCAGGTCACCGGCAACGGCACCGGCGGCAAGGGCCAGCACGGCACGAAGGGCGGCAAGGGCGGCAAGCACGAGCCCACCGCCACCTCGAAGCCGAGCCCGACGACCAAGCCCACGCCGACCCAGACCCCGACGCCGACCCAGACCCCGACGCCGACCCAGACCCCGACGCCCACGCAGTCGCCGACCCCGACGAAGGACCCGACGACGCTCCCGACCGTGCTGCCGACGACCACGAGCACCACGCTCCCGCCGCTGCCGGTCCCGACGACCGTTCCCCCGGTGCTCACGACGACCGAGGCGATCGCGCAGTGCGTCGCCCAGGGCGTGGTCGACAACCCGCTCACCGCGGTGAACGAGCTCACGGAGTGCGCCAACCGCCTCCTCAGCCCCTGACCCGACGCGTGCTCCGTCGCACCGCCCTCGCGGCTGGCCGGGACCAGGATTGAATTGACCTCAAGTCAAGCCCGGATCGCCCCCAGTACCCCAGCCCCCGCTCTCGGCGCCCGACGTCTTCAGGGGCGCCGAGCACGCGCGAGCGCAGCGAGCGCCATCAAGGACGGAGGAGGCGGGCGGCTTCGGAGGCCCAGTAGGTGAGGACCACGTCGGCGCCGGCGCGGCGGATCGAGGTGAGGGTCTCCAGGATGGCGGCCTCCCGGTCGATCCAGCCGTTGGCGGCGGCCGCCTCGACCATGGAGTACTCGCCGGAGATGTTGTAGGCGGCGACCGGGACGTCGACGGCGTCGCGCACGCGGCGTACGACGTCGAGGTAGGCGAGCGCGGGCTTCACCATCACGATGTCAGCGCCCTGCTCCACGTCGAGCAGCACCTCGCGCACGCCCTCGATCGCGTTGGCCGGGTCCTGCTGGTAGGTCCGGCGGTCGCCGACCAGCGAGGAGTCGACGGCCTCGCGGAAGGGGCCGAAGAAGGCGGAGGCGTACTTCGCCGAGTAGGCCATGATCGAGACGTGGCTGTGGCCGGCCGCGTCGAGCGCCTGGCGTACGACCGCGACCTGGCCGTCCATCATCCCGCTGGGCCCCACCATGTCCACGCCGGCAGCGGCCTGCGCGAGCGCCATGTCGGCGTAGGCGGCGAGCGTCTGGTCGTTGTCGACCTCGCCGTCAGGGGTCAGCAGGCCGCAGTGGCCGTGGTCGGTGAACTCGTCGAGGCAGAGGTCGGACATGACCGTCAGCTGGTCACCGACCTCGGCGACCGCGTCGGTGATCGCGAGGTTGAGCACGCCGGCCGGGTCGATGCCGCCCGAACCGGTGGCGTCCTTGTGCTCGGGGATGCCGAACAGCATGACGCCACCCAGGCCCAGCTCGGCTGCCTCGTTGACCGCGGCCTTGAGGGAGTCGCGCGAGTGCTGGACGACGCCCGGCATCGAGGAGATCGGTCGCGGCTCGTCGAGCCCCTCCCGCACGAAGACCGGCAGCACCAGCGAGCTCGGCACGACCGCGGTCTCGGCGACCATGCGCCGCAACGCGGGCGTACGGCGCAGCCGCCGGGGCCGCAGGACCGGGACCTGCACCTGCTTCTCGTCCGTCACGCATCCATCCTCTCCGGGCGCCGATGGGCGCCTGACGACTACTTGGCGCGGGCCTTCCGGCGACCGGACGCGGTGCGCTCGCTCGGCCGGGTGACCGGCTCGCCGGCCTCCAGCATCGAGAGGCGACGCGTGGCACCGAAGTCGGCGAGGGCGTCGACCAGGACCTCCACGTCGGGCGTGGGCGCGAGGACGTCGACCCGCAGGCCGTGCTCCTCGGCGGTCTTGGCCGTCTGCGGACCGATCACCGCGATGATCGTCGAGGGGTGCGGCTTGCCGGCGATGCCGACGAGGTTACGCACGGTCGACGACGAGGTGAAGACGACGGCGTCGAACTTGCCGGTCTTGATCGCGTCGCGCACCGGCGCCGGCGGCGGGGTGGCGCGCACGGTGCGGTAGGCGGTGACGTCGTCGCACTCCCAGCCCAGGTCGACCAGGCCGGCGACCAGGTTCTCGGTGGCGATGTCGGCCCGCGGCAGGAAGACCCGGTTGATCGGGTCGAGCACCTCGTCGTAGGGCGGCCACTCGGCGAGCAGGCCGGCCGCGGACTGCTCGCCCGAGGGGACGAGGTCGGCACGCAGGCCCCAGGCCGAGATCGCCTCGGCGGTCTTGTCGCCGACAGCGGCGATCTTGAGGCCCGAGAAGGCGCGGGCGTCGAGGCCGTACTCCTCGAACTTCTCGCGGACGGCCTTCACCGCGTTGACCGAGGTGAAGGCGATCCACTCGTAGCGGCCCTCGACCAGGCCGCGGACGGCCTTGTCCATCTGGAGCGGGTTGCGCGGCGGCTCGACCGAGATGGTCGGCACCTCCTCGGGCACCGCGCCGTACTCGCGCAGGCGACGCGAGAGCGAGCCGGCCTGCTCCTTGGTGCGGGGCACCAGGGCGCGCCAGCCGAAGAGCGGCTTGGTCTCGAACCACGACAGGGTCTGGCGCAGGTCGACGACGTCGCCGATGACCGTGATCGCCGGCGGGGCGATCCGGGCCGCGCGGACGTCGGCGGCGACGGTCGCGAGGGTCGAGATGAGCGTCTGCTGCTCGGTCGTGGTGCCGACGCGGGTCATCGCGACGGGCGTCTCGGGCGAGCGGCCGGCCTCGATGAGGGCGGCGGCCGTCTCACCGATGGTGCCGACGCCCGACAGCAGCACGAGCGTGCGGTCGTCGGCGTAGACGCTCCAGTCGATCTTGTCGCCGCACGTGACGACGGCCATCTCCTTGTGGCGCTTGGTGGTGAGCGGGATGCCGGCGTAGGCCGGGACCGCGCTGACCGAGGACACGCCGGGGACGACCTCGAAGCCGACGCCCGCCTTGACGCACGCCTGCGCCTCCTCGGGGCCGGAAGCGTAGAGGAACGGGTCGCCGGTCATCAGGCGGACCACGCGCTGCTTCTTGCCGTGGCGTACGACGACCTTGGCGCGGGCGGCGTGCGTCAGCGGCTGGCCGTCCTCGCCGAAGCCGCCGTCCACGATCTCCGGGCCGTCCCACTCGCCGTCCGGGCCCTCGGCCAGGCCGAGGACCGAGCGGACCAGGTCGACGTGCTCGGGGGCCTCGGTCACGATGACCTCGGCGCTCCGGAGGAGCTCCACGGCGCGCACCGTCAGCAGGCCCGGGTCACCGGGCCCACTGCCGACGAACGACACCCACCCCGGGGTCGCCCCCTTGTCCTGGCTGCTGGCCTGCGGGGTCTGTACTCGCGTCATGCGTGCTGATTCCTCACTGGTGGTCCCTGTTCACGTGCTGCCGTCATCAGGTCTGCTGCTCCCTCGTCGAGCATCTCGCTCGCAAGGCGTGTTCCGAGTCCGGCGGCGTCGTCGACCGAGCCGGTCGCGCTCATCCGCACGGACAGTCCGCCGTCGGTGGAGAGGGCCACGGCTCGCAGCCACAGCTCCTCACCGTCCTCGCCCTCGACGACCTCGGCCAGCGCACCCAGCGGGGCCGAGCAGCCGGCCTCGAGGGTGGCGAGCACGGCGCGCTCGGCCGTGACCGCGGCGCGGGTGGCGGCGTCGTCCAGCTGAGCCAGGGCGGCGACCAGCTCGGCGTCGCCGCTGCGGCACTCGACCGCCAGCGCACCCTGGCCCGGGGCCGGGAGCATCTGGAGCGGGTCGAGGACCTCGGTCGCCTCGCCGAGGCGACCCAGCCGGGACAGTCCGGCGCGGGCCAGCACGATCGCGTCGACCTCGCCCTCGCGGACCTTGCGGATCCGGGTGTCGACGTTGCCGCGGATGCCCTGGAGCTCCAGGCCGAGGCCGAGCGCGGCGAGCTGGCTGACGCGGCGCGGCGAGCCGGTGCCGAGCCTGCTGCCGACCGGCAGCTCGCCGAGGGTGAGCCCGTCACGGGCCACCACGACGTCGCGCGGGTCCTCGCGGAGGGGGATCGCGGCGAGCGCGATGCCCTCGGCGGGCGTGGTGGGCAGGTCCTTGAGCGAGTGCACCGCGACGTCGACGCGGCCCTCGAGCAGGGCGTCGCGCAGGGCGCTGACGAAGACGCCGGTGCCGCCGAGCGTGGCCAGCGGGGCCGAGCTGCGGTCGCCCTCGGTCGAGACCTCGACGAGCTCGACGTCGCGGCCGAGCCGCTCGCGGATCATGTCGGCGACGTGGCCGGACTGGGTGGTGGCCAGCGCGGAGGCGCGGGTGCCGAGGCGCAGGGGCTCGTTCATGACTGTCCCTCCGCCCGGGTCATGGCGTCGACGGCATCGGGGTCGAGGCGGAACAGCTCGGCCAGCGCGGCGGTGTAGGACACCGCCGGCTCGGCGTCGGCGAGCTCCTTGACCCGGACGGTCGGCTCGTGGAGCAGCTTGTCGGCGACCCGCCGCACGGTCTGGAGCACCTCGGCGCGGGTGGCCTCGTCGAGACCCGGCAGCCGGGTGGCCAGACGCTCCATCTCGGCGTCGACCACGGCGGTGGCCATCGAGCGCAGTGCGACCACGGTGGGCGTGACGCTCGCCTGGCGTCGTACGGCGAGGAAGGCGGCGATCTCCTGGCCCACGATGGTGCGTACGTCATCGACGCCGGCAGTCGCCTCGAGGCCGCGCAGCTCCTCCGCGAGACCGGCGAGGCTGATCAGCTCCACGCCGGGCAGCTGGCCGACGGCGGGCTCCACGTCGTGGGGCAGGGCGAGGTCGATGACGGTCAGCGGACGGTCGCTGCCGCCGCGCACGGTCACCACGTCGGCGAGCCGGACCAGCGGCTCGAGGGCGCCGGTGCACGAGACCACGATGTCGGCCTCGGCGAGCTCGGTGGGCAGCGCGTCGAGCGGCACGGAGGCGGCGCCGTACTCGGCGGCGAGGCGGTCGGCGTTGCCCGTGGTGCGGTTGAGCACCGCGATCCGGTCCGCACCCCCACGGGAGAGGTGGGCGACGGCGAGCGAGGCCATGGCGCCGGCTCCGATGACGACGGTGCGTGCGCCGGCGACCGGGACCACGCTCCGCTCGAGCGCGGCGCTGACCAGGGACGGCGCCGCGCGGTCGATGTCGGTCTCGGCGTGGGCCCGCTTGCCGACGCGCAGCGCCTGCTGGAAGAGGGTGTTGAGCGCCGGCCCGACGGTGCCGTGCTCCTGTCCGACGCGCAGCGCGTCACGGGTCTGGCCGAGGATCTGGCCCTCGCCGACGACCATCGAGTCGAGCCCGGCCGCGACCTGGAACAGGTGGGAGACCGCACCCTCGTCGTAGTGGACGTAGAGGTGTGGCAGCAGCGCCTCGGTGGACTTCTCGGCGCGGGCCACGAGCAGCCCGGAGAGGTCCTCGACGCTGCCGTGGAAGCGGTCGACCTCGGCGTAGACCTCGAGGCGGTTGCAGGTGACGATGGCGGTGGCCTCGCTGACGTGCTCGCCGGCCAGTACGTCGGTGATCAGCTTGACGGTGCCGTCGGCGTCGAGGGCGAGCTTCTCGAGGAGCTCCACCGGCGCCGACTTGTGGGAGATCCCGACGACGAGAACGCTCATGACACGACCTCCGATCCGGGGGCGACCGCCTTGCGCTGCTCGTGGTAGGCGAGGATCTGCAGCTCGATGGACAGGTCCACCTTGCGTACGTCGACGCCGTCCGGCACGGACAGAACGGTCGGGGCGAAGTTCAGGATGCTGGTGACACCGGAGGCGACCATGCGGTCGGCGACGTCCTGGGCGGCGACCGCCGGGGTGGCGATCACGCCGATGGAGACGTCGTGCTCGGCGACGATCGACTCGAGGTCGTCGAAGGAGCGGACCTCGAGACCGGCGACGACCTCGGTGTGGCGGCGCGGGTCGGCGTCGAGCAGGGCGACGACGCGGAAGCCGCGGCTGCGGAAGCCGGAGTAGTTCGCCAGCGCGTGGCCGAGGTTTCCGATGCCCACGATGACCACGGGCCAGTCCTGGGTGACGCCGATCTCGCGGGCGATCTGGTAGCGGAGGTACTCCACGTCGTAGCCGACGCCGCGGGTGCCGTAGCTGCCGAGGTGGGAGAGGTCCTTGCGGAGCTTGGCGCTGTTGACGCCCGCCGCGGCCGCGAGCTCCTCGCTCGAGCACGTGGTCGTGCCGTCGTCCGCGAGGCCGGTCAGGGCACGCAGGTACACGGGAAGCCGCGCGACAGTCGCCTCGGGAATGTCCCGGGCAGAGTCGGGTGTCCGTGCGGTCACAGCTTGCTTCTCTCCAGCCAGGTGACGGGGATCGCCTGACCCGGTCACTGTAGGAGTTTGTGAACGGGAGAACAAAACGTCGACGAGCGGGCTAGCACATGTGAGAAGTCACACCCGCGCCGGGGTCGTCGCCGACTTGCGCAGAGACCGTCCGAGGGCGTAACCGGTGCCCGCGCGGAGCCCTCATCGCAGCACCTCCCGCAGCATCCGGTCCGAGACGAGGAGGGCGTCGCGGTCGGTGGTGGACGAGCTCGCGAGCAGCTCCTCGGCACCGCTGCGCGCCACCAGCTCCTCGATGCGGCGGCGCACCGTGGCCGGGTCGCCTGCGACGGTCCGGTCGAGCGTCTCCTCGACCCGGCGGCGCACCTGGCTCGGCCACGACGCGTCGCGGATCGCGGCGATGCTCTCCAGCGGCGGGAACTCGCCCGTCCGGCGCGAGCGCGCCATCGCCCACGCCTCGGGCAGCGCGAGCTCGCGCGCGGTGCGGTCGTCGTCGGCGACGAGCACGTCGAGGGAGACCGTGACCCGTGGCTCGCTGCCGCGGTGCGGGCGGAACTCGCGGCGGTACGTCGCCAGCGCCGCCGGCAGGTCGGCGGCGTCGAGGACCGGGCCCCCGACCACGACGGGCAGCCCGAGGCGGGCGGCCACCTGGAGCCCGCGACCGGTGGCGAGGAGGTGCATCGGCACCGGGCGGCCGGTGGCCGGGCGGGCCGTCACCTCGGCGGTGCCCTCGAGGTGGCCGCGCAGCTCGAGCAGGTCGTCCTCGAAGGTGTCGCCGTCCTCGTGGTCGCGCCGCAGCGCGCGCCGCACCGGCGGGGTGAACCCGAGCGAGCGGCCCAGGCCGAGGTCGACCCGTCCCGGGTGCAGGGCGTCGAGGACGAGGAACTGCTCCGCCACCACCAGCGGCTGGTGCAGCGGGAGCATCACGCCGCCCGACCCGATCCGGATGGTGTCGGTACGGGCGCCGATGGCCGCGAGCAGCACGGCCGGGGAGCCGGAGGCGATCCCGGGGACGGCGTGGTGCTCGGCGACCCAGAACCGGTCGAAGCCGGCCTGCTCCGCGTGCACCGCCCGCGCCACCGTCGCCGCGAGCGCCTCGGCGTCGGGCACGCCGTCGCGGGTGCGGGACCGGTCGAGGAGGGAGACCTTCACCTGTCCCTCAACGCCGTGGCGGCCGTCGGGCTTCCCCGTGCCCGGGGCGGGGAGGCGTCAGGCCAGCGCGGCGCGCAGCCGCGCCTCGTCGACGCGCCAGAAGTCGTGCTGGCGGCCGTCGACGAAGGTCACTGGGACCTCCTCGCCGAAGCGGTCCTCCAGGTCGCCGTCGGACTCGATGTCGACCTCGTCGAAGGACTCCCCCAGGTCGGCGCACACCCGCGCGACCACCTCGCGGGCGTCGTCGCAGAGGTGGCACCCGGGTCGGGTGTAGAAGGTGACGCGGGCGCTCATCGGGTCACTCCCTCGGGTGTTCATTCCAGGATCCCGAGGGCGCGACGCCGCTCGATCCCGCGCAGCCGGCCCTTCTGCACCTTGCCGGTGACGGTGAGGGGCAGCTCGTCGACCACCTCGATACGGCTCGGCTGCTTGAAGCGTGCGAGCCGTACGAGGGTGTGGGCCCGCACCGCCTCCTCGAGGTGGGTGCGCGCGGCGCCGGCAGGGACGACGTAGGCCACGACGGCCTCGCCGGTGTCCGGGTCGGGCACGCCGATCACCGCGGCATCGGCGACCCCGTCGACCTCGCGGATCACGTCCTCGACCTCGGTCGGGTAGACGTTGAACCCGCTGACGATGACGAGCTCCTTGACCCGGTCGACGAGGAACAGGTCGCCCGAGGCGTCGAGCAGCCCGACGTCTCCCGTGGCGTACCAGCCCTCGGCGTCGGGACCGTCGGCCCCGTCGGGCCAGTAGCCGCTGAAGAGGTTGGCGCCGCGGATCTGGATCTCGCCGGGGTCCTCCCCCTCGACCTGGTGCCAGGTCTCGTCGACGAGCCGGATCTCGATGCCGGGCAGCGCGGCACCGACCGAGCCGGGGTGGTCGTCGCGGCTGCACAGCGTGCTGGTCACCACCGGTGAGGCCTCGGTGAGCCCGTAGCCCTGGTGCACCGGGATGCCCGTGATCGACGTGAACTGCTCGATGACCTCGGGCTCGAGGGGCGCCGAACCCGACAGCACCAGCCGGACGGGACCGAGCCGCTCGCGGAGGTGCTCGTCGGGGAGCCAGTGGGTGAAGACGGGCGGGGCGATCGGCACCACGCTGCACGCCTCGTCGTCGATCAGGTCGAGCACCGCCTGCGCCTCGAACTGCTCGACGAGCAGCAGCCGCGCTCGGTGGCGCAGCACACCGCCGAGCACCGCGTTCAGGCCGTAGACGTGGAAGAGGGGCAGCACCCCGAGCACCACGTCGTCGCCGTGCATCATCGGCGGCTCGACGGCGGCCACCTGCTCGATGTTGGCCAGCAGTGCGCGGTGGCTGAGCATCGCGCCCCGCGGGCGACCGGAGGTGCCGCTGGTGTAGAGGATGGCGGCCAGCTTCTCCGGGTCGGGCAGCGGAGGCACCGGGCGTACGACGTCGGCGCGCAGCGCCTCGAACGCGAGCTCGTCGGGGCCGGGCGCGGCGCCGGTCACCACGACGATCGGGACCGCGGGGGGCTCGGGCAGCTCAGCGAGCTCGGCCAGCGCGGCACGCACGACGGAGAGCGCGGTGTCGTCGACGACGACGAGCCGGGTGCCGGAGTCCGCGATCATCCGGGCGACCTCACCGGGCGTGGAGCGCGGGTTCACCGGGACGGCCACGACCTGCGCGCGGAGCACGCCGAGGTAGGCAGTCACGAACTCGATGCGGTTGCCCACCACGATCATCACGCGCTGTCCGGCGCGGATCCCCTGCGCGCCCAGGCCGGTCGCGATGCGGGCGACCTCGTCCTCGAGCGCGGCCCAGGTGAGGGTGCGGCCGCCGCTCTCGACGAGCGCCTGCCGCTCGGGCACGTCAGCGGCGGCCTCGGCCACGAAGGCGGAGATGTCGGTGCGCTGCATGCCGGGATCCTTCCACAGCCCATCCCACCGATCCCGCCGATAGGGTGAGCTGGTGACCCCGTCTGAGCGATCGCGCCGGCTCGACCTGAAGCTGCGCTCGGTGCTCGCGGGAGAGGCCGCGGCTGCCTCGGCCGAGGTCGAGAACGCCCTCTCCACACCCAGCGACCCGGCCGCGGCGGCGTTCTTCGACGTCGACAACACCGTGATGCAGGGCGCGAGCATCTTCCACCTCGCCAAGGGACTGCACCGGCGCCAGTTCTTCACCACGCGCGAGATCGCGTCGGCCGCCTGGAAGCAGGCCTACTTCCGCATCGTCGGCGTCGAGGACCCCGAGCACGTGGCCCAGGCCCGCAGCTCCGCGCTCTCGTTCATCGCCGGGCACACGACCACCGAGCTCGAGGAGCTCGGGGAGGAGATCTTCGACGAGGCGATGGCCCACCGGATCTGGCCTGGCACCCGGGCGCTCGCCCAGCTCCACCTCGACGAGGGCCAGCGCGTCTGGCTGGTGACCGCCGCGCCCATCGAGATCGCGAGCATCATCGCCCGCCGCCTCGGTCTCACCGGCGCCATGGGCACGGTCGCCGAGCACGTCGACGGCGTCTACACCGGGCAGCTGGTCGGCGACCTGCTGCACGGGCCGGCCAAGGCCGAGGCGATCCGCGCCCTCGCCGAGCGCGAGGGGCTCGACCTCGCCCGGTGCTCGGCGTACTCCGACTCCAGCAACGACCTGCCGATGCTCTCGATGGTCGGCGACCCGTGCGCGATCAACCCCGACGCCCGCCTGCGTGCCCACGCCCGGGCCAACGGCTGGCGGATCCACGACTACCGCACCGGGCGCAAGGCGGCCCGGGCCGGGCTGATGGCCGCCGCGGTCGCCGGCGCGGTCTCCGGGGCGGTCGCTGCCGGGGTCAGCGTGAAGGCACACCGCCCACCCTCCTGACCGACGCGGGCTGTAACTCGTAGTTACTCGCGGGTTCACAGAGTGCGGGATCGCGCCTATCGTGGAGACTGCAGGTATCTGGGAGGGGCCACCGCATGCCGCGACAGGAGCTCGGGCGCACGCTCGAGGAGGGACTCGAGGCGCTTCGGCGCGCGGTCCTCGATGCCCTGTCGCCCCAGGGTGTGCTGCTCATGGCGGAGGCCGTCACGGCCGGTGGCGGCGCACCCGGCACCTTCGGCTCCGGCCCGGTCGGCGACGAGGACCTCGCGGCCTCCTCCGAGGGCGACGAGGCCGAGCGCGAGCGGTTGATCGCGCTGGTCGAGCTGGCGCGCAGCGGCGACAAGGAGGCGTTCGGCCTCCTCTACGACCACTACCAGGCCTCGGTCTACCGCTTCCTCTACTACCGCACCCGGTCGCAGCCGCTGGCCGAGGACCTCACCTCGGAGACCTTCTTCCGCGCGCTGCGGAGCATGAACAACTTCCGGTGGCAGGGCAAGGACTTCGGTGCCTGGCTGATGACCATCGCGCGCAACCTCACCACCGACCACTTCAAGGCCGGACGCACGCGCCTCGAGATGTCCACCGAGGACATGACGCCGCACGACGACGCGACCGAGGGCCCCGAGAACGCCGTCATCGCCGGCCTCACCAACGAGGTGCTGCTCAAGGCGCTCACCGAGCTGCCGACCGAGCAGCGCGAGTGCCTCATCATGCGCTTCCTCCAAGGACTCTCAATCGCCGAGACGGCCCTGGCGCTCGACCGCAGCGACGGCGCCGTGAAGCAGCTCCAGCTGCGGGGCGTGCGCAACCTGGCCAAGCTGCTGCCGGAAGGGTTGAGGGAGTCATGACCCCACCCGTAACCCGCGCCCGCATCTGCTCGTTCGCCTGTGTGGGAGGACCCACCAGCTGTGAGACAGGACGAGCGCGATGACACCCGCCTTCTCGGCACGCCGGCGTGCCGACGAGTTCGAGGCACTCCTCTCCCGAGGCCCCGACGCACCGCTCGACGAGCGTGATGCGGCACGGTTCGCTGCCCTCCTCGAGGTCGTCGCCGACCTCCGCGCGCTGCCCGAGGTGGCGCCCCGCGCGGAGTTCGTGAGCTCGCTGCGCGAGAGCCTGATGGCCGAGGCCGACACCGTGCTGGTGCGCCAGCCGACGACGCCGTCCCGGCTCGCGATGCCGGCCGCCTCCCGCAGGCGCGACCGTCGGGTGGCGGTGCTCCTCGGCGGGGCGGCGATGATCGGCGCCACCGCCACGATGGCCGTCGCCGCGCAGACCGCGCTGCCGGGCGAGTCGCTCTACGGCGTCAAGCGCGGGATCGAGTCCGCCGAGGTCCGCCTCGCCGGCGACGACGCGGCGCGCGGCCGCACCCTGCTCGCCCAGGCCGACACGCGGCTGGCCGAGCTCGAGAGGATCGCGGCGGGCGAGGCCCCCGAGACGCTCGTGCCCGACACGCTCGACACCTTCACCCGCCAGTCCGGCGACGGCGTCCGCAGCCTCCTGTCGTCGTACGACGTCACGGGCTCCACCGCCGACGTCCAGGTCGCGCGCGACTTCGCCGCGACCAGCATCGACCGGCTCGAGTCCCTCCAGGGGCGGCTCCCCGAGAGTGCTCGCGACGAGCTCCTCGCGGCGGGCCGGACGCTCACCGACCTCGACATCGAGGCGAGCAACGCGTGCCCGACCTGTGACGGCGGGATCACCACGACGCCCGAGTTCCTGCTGACCAGCGCGCCGGAGGACCTGCTGGCCGGGCTCGACCCCGACGAGCTCACCCTCGAGACCGCGGCCGCGCCGGTGTCGGGCCAGGACCTCACCGGCATCACCGTGCCCGAGGTGCTGCAGACGCCGACGACCGTGCAGCCGACCGGAGCGGTCCCCACCAAGACCCCCGACGTCCTGCCCGACCCGACCGAGACGACCAAGCCCACCCTGCCGGGCAAGGTCAAGGACACGGTCGACACGACCGTCGACACCGTCACCGACACCACCACCGACGTGGTGACCCAGCTCGACGGCGTCACCGGCGGCGCGCTCGGCGGGCTCACAAGCACCGTCGACGACGCCACGGGCGGCCTCATCAGCGAGGTGACCGGGACCGTCGACGGGCTGACCGGCAACACGGTCACCGATGCGACCGGCGGGCTCCTGCCCTAGTTGACCGCTCGCTCAGCCGAAGACGCCGTCGCGATCGCGGAGCAGGGCGAACAACGTGTGCTGGATGGTCTCGCGCACCTGGTCGGTCACGTTGAACACCAGCATCGGGTCGTCGGCCTCGGCCGGGTCGTAGGAGTCGGTGCGGATCGGCTCGCCGAACTCCAGGATCCACTTGGACGGCAGCGGCACCATGCCGAGCGGTCCCAGCCACGGGAAGAACGGCGTGATCGGGATGTAGGGCACGCCCAGCAGCCGCGCGAGCGAGGGCATGTTGCCGACGAGCGGGTAGATCTCCTCCGCACCCACCACCGAGAGCGGGATGATCGGCACCCCGGTGCGCAGCGCTGCGGACACGAAGCCACCGCGACCGAACCGCTGGAGCTTGTAGCGCTCGCTGAAGGGCTTGCCGATCCCCTTGAAGCCCTCGGGCCAGACCCCGACGAGGTCGCCACCCGACAGCATCCGCTCCGCGTCCTCGATGCACGCGAGGGTCGCGCCGCCCTTGCGGGCCAGGGAGCTGACCACGGGGAGCTTGAAGACGAGGTCGGCACCGAGCGGGCGCAGGAACCGGTGGGCGTGGTCGTGCACGGTGAGCATGGTCATCAGGCCGTCGAGCGGCACGGTGCCCGAGTGGTTGGACACCACGAGGGCGCCGCCCTCCGCCGGGATGTTGTCGAGGCCGCGCACCTCGATCCGGAACCACTTCTCGGCGATCGGGCGCAGCGCGGCCATGAAGAAGCGCTCGGTCAGCTCGCGGTCGAAGCCGTAGTCGTCGACCTCGTAGTCGCCCTCGATCCGGCGGCGCACGAACGCCATCAGCTCGGCCAGGCGGCGCTCCCAGTCGTCACCGAACACCTCGCGGGCAGCGCCCTGGGCGGCGGAGAGCCAGTCGCCGACGGGGATGCCGGGGCCGCGGTCGGAGGTCCGGGTCGCCTCGCGCGGCGCCTCGGCCTCCTCGACCGGGAGCGCCGCCTGCTCGGGCGTGACCTCGGCGACGGGCGTCGCCCGGGGCGGGGCAGCCTTCGCGCCCGCCTTCTTCGCGGCGGGAGCCTTGGCGGGCTTCGCGGAGGAGCCGGCGGGAGACTTGCGGGCGGCCGGCGCCAGGTTGCGCGCGGCGGAGGAGGGGCGAGTCCTGCCGGTGCCGCGGCCGGGACGCCCACCGGTGCCGATCGGGATCACCACGGCGTCCTCGTGGGCGTTCTCCCGGGCGTCCTCAGGCACGACCCGCTCCTTCCAGCTCGCCGGGCACGAGCTCGCGGCAGAAGTCGGCGAAGGCCTCGGCCGTGGTGAACCTCGGCTCGAACTCGAGCTGGCTGCGCATCCGGGTCGTGTCCACGCCTCGACCGTAGGTGAGGAAGCCCAGCTGCTCGGGTGAGAAGTCCGAGACGCGGGCCTGCCGCATGGCGGCACCGAGGCGGCTCACCGCGAAGCGGGGCATGGCCACCGACGGCTTCCCGAGGCGGCGTACGGCCTGGCTCAGGGTCAGCACCCCGTCGCCGGCGACGTTGAAGGTGCCGGGCGTCCCGCTGGTCACGGCATGCCGCAGGACCCGCAGCAGGTCGTCCTCGTGGAGGAACTGCAGGCGCGGGTCGAAGCCCAGCACGCGCGGGACCACCGGCAGCCGGAAGTAGTTGGTCAGCGGGCTCGACACGAGCGGGCCGATGACGTTGGCCGCGCGGATCATGGTGACCCGGACGTCGGGGCGGCGGCGGGCGAAGCCGCGGACGTAGCCCTCGATCTCGTAGACGTCCTTGGCGTAGCCGGAGGAGGGCAGGCGCTTGGGCCCCATGTCCTCGCTGAACATCGCGGGGTCACGCGGGCTCGAGCCGTAGACGGTCGTGGTCGACTTCACGACCAGGCGCTCGACGGTCGACGACTTCTGGCACGCAGCGAGCAGCTGCATGGAGCCGATGACGTTGAGCTCCTTCATCGTCCCGCGACCGCCGGCCGAGCCGGGCGTGGCGATCACGCTCATGTGGACGACGGTGTCGACGTCCTCCTTGGCGAGGACCTTGGCGATGACGGGGTTGCGGATGTCAGCGCGGACGAACGAGACGTCCCCGATGTCCCCCCGTGGGGGGACGACATCCACCCCGATCACTCGCTCGATGGACGGGTCGCCGGCCGCGGCGCGCGCGAAGCGTCGCCCTATGTCCCGGGAGATCCCGGTGACCAGCACGACCCGACCCATGGGCGAGGGGTGTTACTTGCCGAGCTTGCGGCGCTGGACGCGCGTCTTCTTGAGCAGCTTGCGGTGCTTCTTCTTGGCCATGCGCTTGCGCCGCTTCTTGATGACAGAACCCACGGTGAGACCTTTCCTTTCGGCCGACGCTCGTCGGCCGGACCCCGCACACCCTACTTGGCAGTGGTGTGCAGCGCGGAATCGCGTCCGGGTGGGCCCCGGCGGGCTCAGCCTGCGTTGTAGAAGCTCTTGCGGAGGTACTCGTTCACGTCGTCCTCGGTGACGCGGAAGGAGCGGCCGACGCGGACGGCGGGCAGCTCACCACCGTGCACGAGCCGGTAGACCGTCATCTTGGAGACGCGCATCTTGGCCGCGACCTCGGCGATGGTGAGGAAATGGGCCTCGGACATGTCGCCAGGGGTGTTCTCAGCCATGGTGTGTGCACCGATCCTTCTCGCGGCGACGGCGCCGGCTTCCGCGCCGGCGTCACAGGCGTGCCGCTTCGACTGACATTAGGGCTCGCGTGACGCGTGGGGAAGAGGAATGCCAGAGAAACTTGTGGGACTCGCGGCGTGTCGGTTTGATTCTTTACCGTCCCGGCCCTTTGCCCGGGCGCACGACGAGCAGGGTCAGGGCAGCGGGTCGAGGCCGTGGAGCGGGAAGACCTCCATGCGCGTCGCGTGGATCGCGCGGTCCAGCCAGGTCTCCGGGTCGTAGCCGCCCGACCAGTCGCGGTAGGCCGGCGTGCGACCGTCGGTCATCCGGTGCGGGGCGGTGGCGCCGAGCACCTCCTCGACGTACGCCCGCCATCCCGGGGGCGTCGGAGTGGTCGGGTCGAGCGGTCGCCCGGAGGCGATCGCGAGCAGGTGCGTCCACGCCCGCGGCACCACGTCGACCACCGAGTAGCCGCCGCCGCCCGTGACCACCCAGCGTCCGTCGGCGACCTCGTGGGCGAGGTCGTGGAGCGCGAGGTAGGCGGCGCGCTGGCCGTCGACGCTGAGCATCATGTGGGCGAGCGGGTCGTTCATGTGGGAGTCGCAGCCGTGCTGGGTGACCAGCACCTGCGGACCGAACTCCCGCAGCAGCGGAGGTACGACGGCATGGAAGGCGCGCAGCCAGCCGGCGTCGGCGGTGCCGGGCGGGAGCGCCACGTTGACCGCGCTGCCCTCGGCCGCGGGGCCGCCGGTGTCGGTCGGGAACCCCGTGCCGGGGAAGAGCATCTGCCCCGTCTCGTGCAGGGAGATGGTCAGGACCCGCGGGTCGTCGTAGAAGATCTTCTCGACGCCGTCCCCGTGGTGGACGTCGATGTCGACGTAGGCCACGCGCTCCACCCCGTCGGCGAGCAGCTGCTTGATGCCGACGGCGACGTCGTTGTAGATGCAGAAGCCGCTGGCCCGGTCGGGCATCGCGTGGTGGAGGCCGCCGGCGATGTTCACCGAGTGCAGCGACTCCCCACTCCACACCTGGCGGAACGCCTCGAGGCTGGCGCCCACGACGTGAGCGCTGGCGAGGTGCATGTCCTGGAACACCGGGTCGTCCTCGGTGCCGAGCCCGCGCGAGGCGTCCTCGAACCCGGGGGTCGCGCCCGCTCGGGTGACGGCATCGATCAGCCCCTGGTCGTGGACGGTCGCGATCTGCTCGTCGGTCGCGACGGGGGCGTCGACGCGCTTGATGCCGTCGAGCACACCGAGCTCCTCCGCCAGCCGCATCGTCAGGTCGACCCGGATCGGCGACATCGGGTGCGTGGGGCCGAAGTTGTACTCCGTCAGCGTCTGGTCGAAGACGACCGACGTGGGACCCGCGCACTCCATGTGGCGGACGTTACTCCCGCCCGCAGCCCTGTCCGCCCAGCGGACCGTCTTGAACATGTTCAATTCCTGTGCCACTGTGCACCGGACACAGTCGAGAGGAGCCGCTCGTGGACGTCCCCCGCTGGCGACCGCAGGTCCTGTGGGTGCCGATGGGCGGCCTGCTGGGGGCTGCGGCAGGGGCGGCGACGGGCGCGGTGCTGCTGCTCGTGGTGGCGCTGGTCGCCGACGACGTCACGCTCGCCCGGGCTGACGGATCGGTCGCGGCGCTCGGCGCCGTCGTACCGATCGCGATGCTGGGCGGGTTCTTCGGCGCGATCGCTGGTCTGGCGGTGGGCCTGGTCGTGGGTCTCGAGATGACCTTCCTCGTGGGATCGCACCTGTCCCGCGAGGTCGCCAGGCACCGGGCGTACCGGCTCGGCTTGGTTCTCCCGCCGCTCACCATGGCCGCGCCCGTGGTGGTCACCGCCCTGGCGGAGGGGGCGGACCGTTCCCTGTCGGGCACGAACGTGCTGTGGTGGGTGGTCGCACTCGGCGGCGCCTCCCTGTTCGGCGGTCCGATGGCCCGGTGGCTCGCGGGCTTCCAGCCGTCTCGTCCGCCGGCCTCCCAGGGTGGTGTGCGTGCCTGACGAGCGAACGGCCGGACGGACGACCAAGGCCGAGCAGACCCGCGCCGGCATCGTCGACGCCGCGATGACGCTGTTCCGCGCCGGCGGGTACGACGCCACCACCATGCGGGCGATCGCCACCGAGGCAGGCGTGTCGCTGGGCAGCGCGTACTACTACTTCTCCGGCAAGGAGGAGCTCGTGCAGGCGTTCTACGACCAGATCCAGGTCGAGCATGCGGCCGCGGCGGAGCAGTCGCTCGAGCAGCCCTCGTTCGCCGACCGCCTCCGAGGGGTGATGGAGTCGTTCATCGAGGTGGCCGAGCCGTTCCACGACTTCGGCGTGCAGTTCTTCCGCAACGCAGCCGATCCCCGGTCGCCCCTGTCGCCGTTCTCCGCCGAGTCCGCGCCAGCACGCGAGGCCAGCACCTCGCTGTTCCGCCGTGCCGTCGAGGGCTCGGACCTCAAGGTCGCGCCGGCACTGCGGGACGAGCTCCCCGAGCTGCTCTGGTTGCTGCACATGGGCGTCGTGCTCTTCTGGGTGCACGACGACAGCCCCGGTCAGCGACGTACGCGCACCCTGGTCGCCGGCATCGTCCCGGTGGTCGACCGATCCGTCCGCCTGACCCGGCTGCCGCTCGTGCGTGGCGTGGTCGACGACGCGCTGGCAGTCGTGCGCCAGCTGCGCGGCACCTGAGGCGACGCACTGCCGGGGCCTACTCCCCCTCGGCGCGGGCCACCACGACCGTGTTGCCGAGGTAGCGCACGCCGTCCCAGTCGCTGCACGTCACCAGGACCAGCGTGGCGTCGCCCGTCTGGTCGAAGAGCCGGCTTGCGCTCGCCGCGAGTCGGGTCCTCGTCACCTCACGGACCTGCCACACCCTGAAGTCGAGCACGCGGCGACGGGTGAGGACCTCGACGGCGTCGCCGACCTCGAGCCGGGCCAGGTCGTCGAAGACCCCGGCCCCGTCGTGGACCGTGTGCCCGGTCAGCAGCGCTGCCCCTCGCCGGCTGCCCGGCCGCACTCCCCCGCTCCACCACCCGACCACTCGCGCGTCGGCCGGCGGCACCAGCGCGCCGTCCGCGGCGAGCGCGACGCCGACCACGGGCGCGCGCAGCCCCAGGGCAGGCACGCGCAGCGCCACGGGCGTACCGGGCGCCGCGTCGTGCCCGGTCCGGGAGGGATCGCGGGGCGGCGCAGGGGTGGCGGGCTGTCCGGTGACCACGCCCGCCGACGTGTCGGCAGCCGGTGGCGCGGGGACCTCGCCGGAGCGAGCCCCGAGCAGCATCGCCGTCACGACGACGAGTGCCACCGCGCCGCCGACCAGTGCGGTACGGCGGGCGAGTGGCACGAGGCGACGAGGTCGCACGGCACGCTCCTTCACCGAGGTCACGACGTCGGGGCGTGACCCGCCGAGCCGGGTGACGCCCCGGGCGTCTCAGCCGCGTCGGGACCTGGTCAGCACTCCGCCAGCCGCAGCCAGCATCACCAGGCCGACCGCAGCGAGGACCACGCCCCACTGCTGGGCCGGGGAGGCCCCGGTGCCGGTGTCCGCCGAGAGACCCGCGTCGACGACGGTCGGCACCTGCGCGGGAGGAGCCGGCGGCTGGGACGCCTCGACCCCGAGCACCTCGGTGTCATCGGCCTGCGCGCTCGGTTCCGGCGCGACCTCCTCGGACGGCTCCTGGCTCGGCTCCGGCGAGGCGGTCGCCGTGGTCGGGAGCACCTCGGGTGGCTCCGTGACGGGCGGCTSGGTCGTGGGCGGCGTCGTCGGCGGCTCCGTCGTCGGCGGCTCGGTCGTGGGCGGCGTCGTCGGCGGCTCRGTCGTGGGCGGCTCCGTCGGGCAGACCACGGCCGGGTGGTCGAAGGCGAACATGAACTCCTCGTGGGTCACCGCATCGTGGTGGACCACGACGGCCGGGACGTGCTCGAGGTAGAACCACGACGCCGAGTGATCCGAGTTGGCGGTGTAGTGAAGGCTCTCGTCCAACCACGTGGCCGGGTTGCCCCCACCGTTCTCGTGCGGTTCGCTGCGGGTGTTCGCCACCCAGTTCTCATGCGGCGGCACCACGGTCGGCGGATCGTCGTGGGCGCGCCGCCCGCCCCTCCACGAGTAGTGCTGGACGTAGGCCCCCTGCACCACCTCGTCGTACGCCTCCTGGTCCACCACGGTGCGCTGGTCGACCTGGCGCCAGCCGTCTCCGGGAGAGACGAGGATCCAGTCGGTCGTCTCGGTCCACGGGTCGGAGGGCACGCAGGGCGTGTCCCCGGTCGTGTTCACCGAGGTTGCGCTGCCGGCGGTGAGGAACAGCATGCCGCCACTGAGGACGGCGACGATTCCAGCGAGCGCGAGGACCAGTGCTGCCCTGGCCATTCCCGAGAGTGGTGAGCTTCTTCGAGGTGCCGCGGACATGACCACCACCCCACTTAGATCCGCGGGAATCAACCGGTTGGTCACTTCCATTGTCACTCGCAGTTACGCCGAACACCAGCGAACGTGACCGATCAGACGAGACCCGGTCGTCGGCCGGAAACCCCCGTGCAGAGCGGGTTTCGACGACGACGGCCGGGCGCCCCCGCGCCCGGCCGTCCTCGATCAGAGGGTCGTCCTCAGCTGAGCGTGCCGGTCCGGGCAAGCTGCGTCATCTGCTCGACGGAGAGGGTCGGCGAGGCGAGGCCGGTCAGCGTCCCGCTCCATCGCTCCGGCGACGCGACGAACATGCTGACGTCGCCGGTCGCCGGATCCTGGCCGACCCACACCTTCGCGGACGCGCCGCTCTCGAGCTCGACCGGCTGGGCCCAGCCGGGCAGCTGGCCGGGGTCGTAGACGCGGAGGAACTGGTCGTCGATGGACGCCTCGTCCGCGCCCCGCTCGTAGGTGAACGTCATCCCGGCGAGCGTGAACGTCTCGGTCACCGTGCCCTCGGCGGACGAGGTCGGGGACGGCGCGGCGGTGGTGGCGCCGGGTGCGGCGTCGGGCGCCGGCGACGACGGAGCGTCGCCGGTCGAGCCCATCACGAGCACCGCTGCAGCCACGGCGCCTGCGGCCGGCAGGGCCACCCAGCCCGGCGCCACCCACGCGGGACGGGTGCGCACCCGCGGGGCCGCGCCGTCGTACGTCGTGTCCCGGGTCGCGTGCTCGAAGGCTGCACCCAGCTGTCGGGTCAGGTCGTCATCGGTCAGCACTGGTCTTCTCCCTCTCACTGGTCAACGCGGCCCGGAGGCGGTCCAGGGCGCGTGCGGTCTGTGACTTGACGGTGCCCGTCGAGCAGCCGAGCGCGGCCGCCGTGTCGGCGACGCTGAGGTCGTCGAAGTAGCGCAGCACCAGCACGGCCCGCTGGCCGGCCGGCAGCTGCCGGGTGGCGGCCAGGAGGAGGTCGCGGTCGGCGAGCCCGTCGGTCACGGGCACGGCGACGTCGATCTCCAGCGGAGCCTCGGCGAACCGTCGGCGCAGCAGGCGCCACCGGTCCTTGGCGAGGTTGACCACCACACGGCGGGCGTACGCATCGGGGTCCCGTCGTGCGGTGGACCACCGTCGCGCCGTTCGCAGCAGGGCCGTCTGCACCATGTCCTCCGCGTGCCCGCGGTCCCCGCAGAGCAGCAGCGCGGTGCGGAGCAACCGGTCGGAGGACCTGCGGACGAACGCCTCGAAGGCGGCCTGGTCGTCCCGGTCGATCATCGGGTGTCGTCTCGTCACACCCACCACAACTCCACCCCCGTCGGGGAGGTTGTCAGGTGCCGTCAGGAACCTTCGGCCAGCTCGCGGGAGCGGTTGCGTGCGGCCTCCATGGCGGCGAGGAACGCCGCCCGGACCCGGTGGATCTCCAGCTCGCGCAGGGCCGAGGCGGTGGTGCCGCTCGGCGAGGTGACCTGCTCGCGCAGGACGACGGGGTGGGTGCCGGTCTCGCGCAGCATCGCCGCGGAGCCGACGAGCGTCTGCACCACGAGGTCGGTCGCGGTCGCGCGGGGCAGGCCGAGGTGCACGCCCGCCTCGATCATCGACTCCACGACGAAGAAGATGTAGGCCGGTCCGGACCCGGAGATCGCGGTGACCGCGTCCATCTGCTTCTCGGGGATCCGCAGCACCTTGCCGGTGGAGGCCATCAGCGACTCGACCTCGGCGAGGTGCGCGTCGTCGCAGTGGGAGCCGGGAGAGATCGCGGCCATGCCCTCGTCCACGAGGGCGGGGGTGTTGGGCATCACCCGGACGACGGCGACGCCCTCGGGCACGCGGGACTCGATGAAGGCCGTGGTGATGCCGGCGGCCAGGGAGACGACCAGCTGGCCGGCCCGCAGCTCCGGGGAGATCTCGGCGAGGACGTCATCCATGTCCTGCGGCTTGACCACGAGGGCGACGGTGTCGGCCTTCGCCGCGGCCTCGCGGTTGGAGACGACCGCGACGCCGTAGCGCTCCTCGAGCTCCCGGGCCCGGTCGGCTCGCTTCTCGCCGACCATCAGCTGGTCGACGCGGCGCCCGGCACGCACCAGCCCGGACAGGAGGGTCTCGCCCATCACGCCGGCGCCGATGATCGCAGTGCTCATGGAAGCAATCTACTGCCGCCGGTCGAGCCTATTTCTTGCTGACCAGCGATCGGAGGAAGAAGGCGAGGTTCTGGGGCTTCTCGGCCAGGCGGCGCATCAGGTAGCCGTACCACTCGGTGCCGTAGGGGATGTAGACGCGCACCGTCTCGCCGGCGGCCGCGAGACGCTTCTGCTCCTCGGGGCGGATGCCGTAGAGCATCTGGAACTCGTAGGTCCCCGGCTGGCGACCGAAGCGGCTCGCGAGCGAGGAGGCGATCTGGACCATCCGCGGGTCGTGGGTGGCGATCATCGGGTAGCCCTGGCCGCCGAGCAGCACCTTGAGGCAGCGGACATAGGACTTGTCGATCTCGACCTTCTCCTGGAAGGCGACGTCCGCGGGCTCCATGTAGGCGCCCTTGCACAGGCGCACGCGCGAGCCTTCGTAGGCCAGCGCGCGGCAGTCGGCCTCGGTGCGGTGCAGCATCGCCTGCAGGACGGCTCCGGTCTCGGGGAAGTCCTTGCGGAGCTCGCGCAGGATCGACAGCGTCGAGTCGGTGGTGGTGTGGTCCTCCATGTCGAGGGTGACCGTCGTGCCGGCGTTGCGGGCGGCGCGGCAGATGTCGCGGGCGTTCTCGAGCGCGACCTTGTGCCCGTTGTCGGGGAGGAACTGCCCGATCGCGCTGAGCTTGACCGAGACCTCGGCGTGCGGGGCCAGGCCCTTCGCGGTGAGGTCGGCCAGGACGTCCTTGTAGGCCGCCACGGTCGCCTCGGCCTGGGCGGCGTCGGTGGTGTCCTCGCCGAGGTAGTCGAGCGTGACCCGCAGGCCGTCCTGCACCAGCGTGGAGGTGGCGGAGACCGCGTCGGCCGTGCCCTCACCGGGGACGTAGCTGGTCACGATCCCGCTGGAGACGGGCATCGTCGAGACGAGCTTCTTGACCCCCTGACTGCGGGCGAGGAGCAGGATCGGCTGGCGGAGCAACGACATGGTGCGAAGGCTACGCCGATCCCGACTCGAACCTTCACACCTCCTCCACCCCTCCCGACCGCGTCAGGGCGTCCGGCGCCTGAGCGTCGCCGCCCCCAGCCCGAGCGACGCCAGCGCGAAGCAGGCGACGATCGCGACCGAGCGCCAGATCGCGCCGGTGTCCGCGGCGCCGACGAGCTCCTGCATCGCGTCGACGGCGTACGACATCGGCAGCACGTTGCTGACGGCCTCGAGCACCCCGGGCATCGCCTCGCGCGGCACGAACAGGCCGCACAGGAGGATCTGGGGCAGCACGAACGCCGGCATGAACTGCACCGCCTGGAACTCGGTGGTGGCGAAGGCGCTGACGAGGAGGCCGAGCGCGGTGCCGAGGACGGCGTCCGCCACGGCGACGACGCCGAGCAGCCACACCGACCCGTGCACCTCGAGCCCGAGGAGCCCGACGCTGACCGCCACCGCGAGGGCGGACTGCACGGCGGCCAGCAGGCCGAAGGCCAGGGCGTAGCCCAGGAGGAAGTCCAGCTTGCCCATCGGCATCGTGAGCAGGCGCTCGAGGGTGCCCGAGGAGCGCTCGCGCAGCGTGGTCACGCTGGTCACCAGGAACATGACGATGAAGGGGAACATCGCCAGCAGCCCGGGCCCGAAGCGGTCGAAGAGGTCGCCGGGCAGGTCCTCGAACATCCACCAGAGCAGGCTGATCAGGACGCAGGGCACGACCAGGAGCATCGCGAGGGTGCGGTGGTCACGGCGCACCTGCCTGAGCACCCGGCCCGCGACGGCGAGGGTGATCCGGCCGCTCATCTCGGGGTCCCTGCGGCGTGGTCCGGGGGAGCGCAGCGGAGAACGTCGTGGGGGGAGCTCATGCGGCCGGCTCCGTGTCCTCGACGAGGTGCAGGAACGCCGCCTCGATGTCGGTGGTCCCGGTGCGCTCGCGGATCTCGTCGGGCGATCCGTCGGCGATGATCCGGCCCTCCCGCATCAGCAGGAGGCGGTGGCAGCGCTCGGCCTCGTCCATGACGTGGCTCGAGACGAGGACCGCTGCCCCGGCGTCGGCGATCCGGTGGAACAGCTCCCACAGGTCGCGGCGCAGGACGGGGTCGAGGCCGACCGTCGGCTCGTCGAGCACGAGCAGGTCGGGCTTGCCGAGCAGCGCGACCGCCAGGCCGGCCCGGCTGCGCTGGCCGCCGGAGAGCCGCCCGACGACCTGGTCGCGGTGGTCGTCCAGCGCGACCGCGGCGACGGCCTCGTCGACGGAGGCGCGGTCGACCCCGAGCACGCGCGCGAAGAACGCCAAGTTCTCCGCGACGGTCAGGTCGTCGTAGACGCTCGCCGCCTGCGTGACGTAGCCGATCCGGTCGCGCAGGGACGCGCTGCCGGCCGGCTCGCCGAGCACCTCCACCGTGCCGGACCGCACCCGTTGCGCACCGACGAGGCTGCGCATGAGCGTGGTCTTGCCGCAGCCACTGGGGCCGAGCAGGCCGGTGACCCCGGCCGAGACGTCGAGGGAGATGCCCGGCAGCACCTCGCGCTCACCTCGTACGACAACGAGGTCGCGCACCGCGATGACCTTTTTCATCATGTGTTGAATTATGCGCGCGGGTGATCCCGTCGTCAACCCGCTCCCGGGCCTCAGTCGCCCAACGGCGCGAGCAGCGCCTCCTGGCCCTCGAAGGCGAACAGCAGCAGGTCGGCCATCCGGAAGCGGCCGTCCTTCTCACCGAGGTCCGGGCGGAAGCCGGGACTGCGCACGATCGAGTGCGTGCTCCCCTCCATCGCGCGGTGGAAGGTCTCGACGACCAGCCGGGCACCGACACCGGTGAGGGTGCCGCCGTTGAGCTCGGCCTCGCGCAGGACGTAGAACCACAGCGGCGTGTCCTTGAGGAACGCCTCGCGCTGGGCGTCGGTGAGCCCGTCGAGGGTGGCCGACGATGCCCCCGTCCCGTCGCGCAGCTGCGCCTTGGTCAGCGTGGCCACCGCGACGCCCTTCGAGCGGAGCAGCGCGGCCATCTGCTGCCCGCTCGCCAGCCGCAGCATCCGGGCCCGCACCAGGTTGCGGAAGGCGAGGTTGGCGCGGATCGTGCCGGCGTCGGCGTTCCTGCCCCCGAACGAGCCGATCGGCAGACGGGCGAGCGGGTCGACGAGCCGGGTGTCGATGCGCCGCGCGAGGTTGAACGCCCCCCTCGGCGGCTTGAGCTCGTCGTGGCCGATCTGGGAGAAGCGGTACATCCGCCGCCAGTCCGCGATCCAGTTCGACGGCAGCGTCGGGTTCCCGCCGAGGTCGCCGCTCGTGCGCGAGAAGGTGAAGAGGAAGTCCAGGGTGCCCGACCCGTCGGGGAAGCGGGCGTTCCAGTCGTAGCCCTCGCGGATCATCGAGTGCCCCAGCCGGAAGGCGGCGACGGAGAACTCGATCGGCATCGTCGGCATGCTCAGCGGGTCGGCGCCCGGCTCGACCACCGCGCGTCCGTTGGTGAACACATCGGTGACCACGTCGCCGTCGCAGATCTTCGGCAGGTAGTCGGTGCGCAGCATCCACTGGTAGTGCAGGACGACCTTGCGGCGTGCCTTCTCGAAGCGGTCCGCAGCCGGCGTCGACGGTCCGAGCCCCGCGACGACGCGGTTGTGGAAGCGGATCATCGCCGCGTGCGTCTGCGCGACGACGAGGTTCTCGTCGTTGCGGAAGTCCGGGATGTCGGCCTTGCGCGGCTCCGTGGCCGAGCCGGTGTCCACGCGCGGCAGGTCGAAGCCGGCGCGGGCCTTGTCGCCGCCGAACCGCGTGGTCCTGCCGACCCTGAGACGCGTGCGGTCCGACTCGTAGAAGCCCGCCGAGACCGGGTCGAGCGGGCCGGAGCCGTACATGCTGTCGAGGTCGAGCGTCGGCGAGCGACCCTGGAGCAGCGCCGCCGGCGAGATGCCGTCGCCGAGGGCGACCGTGGTGGCGTCGAAGGTCAGGTCGTGGTCGACGAACTGGCCGAGGTAGGTGAAGCCGGCCGGGATGGTGCCGTCGACCTCCGAGCCCCCGGTCATCGCCAGCGCTACCTTGCGCAGCGTCGCCTCGGGCAGGCGTACGCCGCGCGGTCCCACGCGCGAGAAGCGGAACGTGGGCGCGGCCTCGAGCGCGGGACCGCTGGCGGCCGTGGTGTTGGCGCGGGCGGTGACGGGCGGGACGGCTGCGGCGTCGTCGGGGCCGACCATCCCCTCGCCCTCGATGAAGAAGCTCTCGCGCCCGTGGCGGGGCGTACGGCCTTCTGCGGTGGGTGACATGCCGACCAGACTGCTGCGCTGGTGGTCCGCGGCGCATCCGTAGGACTGCGGATGCGGGCACCGGGCTAGACGGGTCGGGCCGGTCCGGCGCCCAGGTCGCCGGTCAGGTAGTGCTGGATCACCGGGCCCATGCGCACGACCAGGTCGTCGGCCGGCATGAGTGCCATCGGCGGCAGGGCCAGGACGTAGCGCGCGACGATCAGCCCGACCACCTGGCTGACCACCAGCGGGATCCGGACCTCCGGCTGGTCGGCGACGAGCTGGGCCAGGACCGGCCCGACGACGACCGGGATGAAGCCCTCCTTGAGCAGCTGGCCACCGTCGTCGTCGAGCACGGAGCGCACCACCGCGAGCAGCCGCACCTGGATGTCCGGGTCGTCCCACGCGGACAGGAACGTGCGCAACAACCGCTCCCCCGCACCGTCCGGGCCCTGCCGCACCACCGGTGCCAGCAGCTCCCGCGGGTCGACCGGCATCTCCAGTGCCGCCAGGAACAGGTTGTCCTTGGTGCCGAAGTAGTGGTGGACGAGCGCGGGGTCGACGCCGGCGGTCGACGCCACGGCACGGATCGTGGTGGCCCGGAAGCCCTTCTCGGCGAAGGACGCACGCGCGGCGTCGAGCACCTGGGCGCGCGTGTCCGGGGCTCCCGGGCGCCGGCCGCGGGACGTGCGCGTGCTCACCGACGGGT
This sequence comes from Nocardioides sp. Root122, assembly GCF_001425025.1. Lineage (GTDB taxonomy): Bacteria > Actinomycetota > Actinomycetes > Propionibacteriales > Nocardioidaceae > Nocardioides. The sequence continues at coordinate 193,653 of NZ_LMDE01000009.1, read as the reverse complement.
CATTTCGTGGTCACCCCGAGGTGGGACCGCGCGAACGCCAGCGACTCGACCAGGTCGGCCTCGCGCTCGGCGCGGGTGGCAGCGCGCCGGGTGTTGATCTCCAGCACCACGTGACCGGAGAAGCCGGTGCCCGCGAGGTGCTGCAGGAACTCCTCGGCGCGCATCACGCCGCGCCCCGGGACGAGGTGCTCGTCCTTGGCCGACCCGGTCCCATCGGTGAGGTGGATGTGCCGGAGGCTCTCCCCCATCCGCTCGGCCATCTCGATGACGTCGCTTCGCGCGATCGCCGCGTGGGACAGGTCGATCGTGGTGTTGGCGTAGTCGGAGTCGCTCGGGTCCCAGCCGGGGAGGTACATCTCCATGCCGCGCCGCGAGGAGGCGCGCCACGGATACATGTTCTCCACCGCGAAGGCGATGCCGGTGCGCGCCTCGAGGGAGGCGATCCCCTCCACGAAGCCGGCGGCGTAGTCCTTCTGCCACCGGAAGGGCGGGTGCACCACGACCACGTCGGCGCCGACGGCCTCGGCCATCTCGGCCGACCGCTCGAGCTTGCCCCACGGGTCCGTCCCCCACACCCGCTGCGTGAACAGCAGGCACGGAGCGTGGACCGCGCAGATGGGGACCTGGTGGTGGTCGCTGAGCTTCTTGACCGCGTCGACCTGCTGGCTGAGCGCGTCGATGCCCACCATCACCTCGACGGCGTCGTAGCCCAGCGAGGCCGCCCAGCCGAAGGCGTGCGCCGTCGACTCGGGGTACACCGAGGCGGTGGAGAGGCCGATCAGCGGGCCGTCGTGGGGGGCCATGGGATCAGTGCGCCCTCGTCACGACCGAGATCTGATCGAGCCGCTCGAGGATGACGCCCTCACGCAGCGCCCACGGGCACACCTCGAGCTCGGTGAGGTCGAAGATGTCCATGCACGCCTCGGCGACGAGGGCTCCGGGCACGATCTGGTGCGTCCGGCTCGCCGAGACCCCCGGCAGGTCGGCCAGCTCGTCGGGCGACATGTCCATCAGCTTCGGGATCCACCCCGAGAGCGTCTCCAGCTCGAGCACGCGCGGCACCAGCGGCCCGTCACCGCTGGGCGCGGCGCCGCAGATGCGCGCCAGCGAGCGGAACGTCTTCGACGTCGCGGCGGCCTTGTCCGGCACCCCGGGGCGCAGCAGGTGCCCGGCGTCGCGGGCGATCTCGGCGCGGACCTGCTTGCGCAGCTCGCGGACGTCGTCGTCGCTCGGACGTCCGCCCGCGAACCACGACCGCGCCATCCGCGCCGCACCCAGCGGCAGGGACCACGCCACGTCGGGGTTCTCGTCGGTGCCGCCGGCGATCTCGAGCGACCCGCCGCCGATGTCGAAGACCGCCAGCCGCCCGGCCGACCACCCGAACCAGCGGCGTACGGCGAGGAAGGTCAGGCGCGCCTCGTCCTCACCCGACAGCACCTCGAGCGTCACGCCGCTGTGCTTCTCCACGTGGGCCAGGACGTCGTCGGAGTTGACCGCGTCGCGCACCGCGGAGGTCGCGAAGCCGAGCATCTCCTCGCAGCCCTTGTCCTCGGCGGCCTCCATGGCGGATGCACAGAAGTCGGTGAGGGCCTTGATGCCCTTCTTGGTGACCGCGCCGTCGTCGTCGAGGTGCTCGGCCAGGCGCAGCGGCTGCTTGTGCGAGGAGGCCGGCAGCGGGGCCGCGCCGCCGTGCGCATCCACCACCAGCAGGTGGCCGGTGTTGGAGCCGATGTCGAGGACGCCCAGGCGCATGCCTGCCACGCTACTAGGCTCTGCCCGTGCCCGAAGTCGACCTCGTCTTTCCCCGCGCGTTCGTCGAGTTCGCCGACCCGGCCGACGAGACCCAGGTGTTCAAGTGCGACCTGACGTGGCTCACGTCGTCCTACACGTGCATCTTCGGGCAGGGCTGCCAGGGCATCTATGCCGACGCACCTGACGTCGGGTGCTGCACGCTGGGCGCCCACTTCGCCGACAAGGACGACGAGAAGCGGGTCGCCGGCTTCGTCGCCCAGCTCACCCCGGACGACTGGCAGTTCCACCCGCGGCGGGCGGTGCGCAGGGCCGACTGGATCGAGACCGACGACGAGGGCGAGCGCAAAACCCTCGCGATCGAGCACGACGGCCAGCAGGCGTGCGTCTTCCACAACCGCACCGACTTCGCGAGCGGCGCCGGCTGCGCGTTGCACGGCCTGGCGCTCCGGCAGGGCCGCAACCCGCTCGAGACCAAGCCCGACGTGTGCTGGCAGCTGCCGATCCGCCGCCAGTTCCGCACCGTCGAGGTGCAGGACGGGACGTCGTACACCGAGGTGTCGATCGGTGAGTACGACCGGCGCGGCTGGGGTCCCGGCGGGCACGACCTCGACTGGTACTGCTCCGGGAACACCGAGGCGCACGTCGCCGCGGAGCCCGTCTACGTCACCCACGAGGCCGAGCTCGTCGAGCTGATGGGGCCCCTGGGCTACGCCGAGCTGGTGCGCCACAGCGAGGCGCACGTGCGGTCCCGGTCGGCCCTCGCGCTGCACCCGGCCGACCCTCGCTGACCGCGCGGCACAGATTCTCGACGTCAAGAGAACCCGACCCCGGTGTGACCAATCACGGGTACCCGGCTCACAATCTGTGCATGCGCCTGGACCACGTCAGCTTCGCCGCCGGACCTGATGGACTTGCCAGCACAGCCCAGCGCCTCGGGGGGCTGCTCGGCACCGACTTCCTCGATGGTGGAGTCCACCCTCGATTCGGCACCCGCAACATGATCCTTCCGCTGGCCGACGGCACCTACATGGAGATCGTCGAGGTGCTCGACCACCCGGCCAGCGACAAGGCTCCCTTCGGCCAGGCCGTCCGCGCGCGTTCCGCGCTCGGCGGCGGCTGGCTCGGCTGGGTCGTCTCCGTCGACGACATCGCTCCGATCGAGAGCCGGCTGGGCCGTGAGGCCGTCAAGGGCAACCGCCACCGCCCCGACGGCACCGAGCTGGTCTGGCAGCAGATCGGCGTCAACGGCCTGCTCTCCGACCCGCAGCTGCCGTTCTTCATCCAGTGGCAGTCGCCCTCGGCGATGCACCCCAGCAACGGCGCGTCGGGCGACTTCTCCCTGCACTGCCTGGAGATCGCCGGCGACCCGCAGCGGGTCAGCGAGTGGCTCGGCGAGACGGTCGAGGCACCGCTCGAGGACGTCAAGGTCGAGTGGGTCGCCCCCAACGGCACCCCCGGCATCGTGGCCGTCCAGATCCAGACGCCCAACGGGCTCGTGCGTCTCTGAGGGTCCGGCCTTGAGGGTTCGCCCTTCCCCGAACATCTGGAACACCCCCGAGCTCTACGAGCTCGAGAACCGCGCCGCCGACCCGCACGGCCGGATCGTCACGGCGATGCGCGAGCTCGGCGACTGGTCGGGCCGCACCCTGCTCGACGTCGGTTGCGGCAGCGGGTTCCACCTCCCGGTGTGGGCCTCGACCGCGCAGCGGGTGGTCGGCGTCGAGCCGCACCCTCCGCTGGCGGCGCTCGCGCGACGGCGTACGCGGTCCCTGCCGCAGGTCACCGTGCTCGAGGGCACGGCCCAGTCGCTGCCGGTGCCGGACGCCTCGGTCGACGTGGTGCACGCCCGGTGGGCGTACTTCTTCGGGCCGGGGTCCGAGCCGGGGCTGCGCGAGCTCGACCGTGTCGTACGCCGTGGGGGCACGGCGTTCGTGATCGACAACGACCCGACGCGCTCGACGTTCGGACGCTGGTTCCGGCGTGGCTTCCCCGAGGTCGACCCGGTCGCGGTCGAGCGGTTCTGGTCGCGCCAGGGCTGGCGGCGCCGCCCGATCGACATGGGGTGGGCCTTCGCCTCGCGCGAGGACCTCGAGGCGGTGGTGCGCATCGAGCTCCCGCCCAAGGCGGCGGAGGAGGCGCTCGCGTCGCACACCGGCACCGAGGTCGACTACGCCGTCAACCTCTGGTGGCGCGACTACTAGCTCGACTCGCGGATCGCGAGGGTCGGCGTGAGGAGGACACCGCGCGTCTCGACCGGCTGGTGCGACAGCAGCGCGCGCAGGGTCTTGATGATCTCGACGGCCACGTCCTCCAGCGGCTGGCGCACGGACGTCAGCCCGACCGGGTAGACCTGTGCCACCTGGGAGTCGTCGAAGCCGACGACGGCGATGTCCTTGCCCGGCGCCAGCTGCCGGATCCACAGCGTGTGCAGCACCCCCATGGCCAGCGTGTCGGAGGCACAGACGAACGCCGTGGGCTCCGACTCGTCGAGGAGCACCGCAGCCGCCTCCGCACCGCTGTGCACGACGTCCTCCACCCGGGAGGCGAGCCCGGTCGTGGCGAGACCGTTGGCGTGCATGGTCTGCAGCCAGCCGGAGCGCCGGTCCTCGCCGATCGGGGAGTCCTTGCGCCAGCCGATCCAGGCGATCCGGGTGTGGCCGCGGTCGATCAGGTGCTGCGTGGCCAGGCGGGTGCCGGCGGCGCCGTCGACGTCGACCCACACGTGGCGGGCCTCGTCGTCGTCCCACGGCCGGCCGAACGCGACGAAGGGCGCCCGCTGCTGGCTCAGCCAGGCGGCCTGCGGGTTGCCGAGGTAGGTGTCGGTGACGACGAAGGCGTCCACGGCGGTGGAGCGGAGCAGGTTGTCGTAGCCGCCGACCGGGTCCTCGTCGTCGCCGGGGAAGAGCAGGACGTGGTAGCCGACCTCCTCGCTGGCCTCGACCAGCGAGTGCACGAAGCGGTCCATCGCCGCGTTGGCGGTGCCCTCCTGGGCCGGCGCGAAACGCAGCCCGATGAGGGAGGAGGTGCGGGTGCGCAGGTTGCGGGCGGCACGGTTGGGCGAGTAGCCGAGCTCGGCGATGGTCTGCCGGACCCGCTCGAGGGTGTCGGGCCGGAGCAGGTCGGGGTTGTTGACGGCGTTGGAGACCGTCTGGCGCGAGACGCCCGCGCGCTCGGCGACGTCGGCCAGCGTCGGCGGCGTCACCGGCAGCTGGCTGCCGAGCCTCTCGCTGCGGCCCATGCCGCACCCCCTTGATCGATCCAAGGCCGTCAGCATAAGCCGACCCCTGCGTGCCGGACGGACGAAGGGTGACCGGATCATGTGACGACCTCCGGCCGACGGCTCCTCCTCGATGGTCCCCGCGGCTGCGTCACCCAGCCACGTCGGTCGGTGCGCCGAAGCGTCCCGCCCGGATGGACCCGCGTCGTGGAGCCGTCCCGCCTCCCCTCGGCGTACCGTCCACAGGATCCGGGCATGATCCACAGCGCGAGCGCGGACCTGTGGACACATGGTCCAGACCGGACGGTTGGGCGCTGCTGGGAGGATCCGGGCATGAGGCACACCTCCCCCGCCGTACGCCTGGCCGGGGCGGTCGCCGTCCTCGGGACGGTCGGGTGCTCGGCGGAGCCGCTGGAGGCGGACCGCACGGCCCCCGCGAGCGCGTCCCCCAGCTCCAGCGCCTCTCCGCACCCCACGAAGGACTCCGTGCCCGAACCCTCCGGCGAACCGACCGCCGACCCGACCGCCGACCCGGCGCTCGACGCCGCGCTGATCGAGGCCGCGTGGGCCGGCGACGTCGACCGCGCCCGCCGGCTGGTCCGTCGCGGCGCCGACGTCAACGCCCAGGACGGCACCCGGCAGAGCGCCTTCCTCATCGCCACCAGCGAGGGCCCGGTCGAGCTGCTGGACCTCACCCTGCGCCACGGTGCGGACGTGGGCGCGCACGACGGCTTCGACGGCACCGGGCTGATCCGCGCGGCCGAGCGCGGCCTCGCCGACGTGGTCGGCCGGCTCGTGCAGACCCGCATCGAGCTCGACCACGTCAACGACCTCGGCTGGACCGCCCTGCACGAGGCGGTCGTGCTCGGAGACGGCGCCGGCACGGCGCGGGCCACGGTCCGGGTGCTGCTCGCGGCCGGGGTCGACACGACCATCCGTTCCGGTCGCGACGGGCTCACCGCGGAGCAGCACGCGCGGGAGATGGGGTACGCCGACCTCGCTCGGCTCCTGGCCGGGGCCGGCCGCCCGGTGGGCGACCCGGACGCGGCTCTCCAGCAGGCCGCCAGGCGCGGCGACGCCGACGCCGCGGCACTGGCGATCCGGGCCGGGGCGCGCCTCGAGGCACGCGACGCCCGCCGGCGTACGCCGCTGCTGCTGGCAGTGACCGAGGACCGCCTCGCGGTGGCGCAGCTGCTGGTCCGGCTCGGCGCGGACCCCGATGCGGTGGACGACCAGCAGGACACGCCGTGGTTGGTCACCGGCGTGACCGGATCGGTGCCGATGGCCCGGCTGCTGGTCACGGCGCGGCCCGACCTCACGCTGCGCAACCGGTTCGGGGGCATCTCGATCATCCCTGCCTCCGAGCGCGGCCACGTCGACTACGTCCGGTGGGTGGTCGCCCACACCGACATCGACGTCGACCACGTCAACGACCTGGGCTGGACCGCACTGCTGGAAGCGGTCGTCCTCGGTCGCGGGACCGAGCCCTGGCAGCGCATCGTGCGGATCCTGCTCGACGCGGGCGCCGACCCGGCCATCCCGGACGGCGACGGCGTGACCGCGCTCGAGCACGCCCGGTCCCGTGGTTTCGAGGAGATCGCGGCGCTGTTCTCCCGGTGACGCCTCCCGGGGGTTGTCGGTGCCCTCGCCTAGCGTGACGACCATGTCGACCAAGGCGAAGACCCGCTCCTCCTACCGCTGCTCGGAGTGCGGGTGGGAGACCGCCAAGTGGGTGGGTCGCTGCGGCGAGTGCCAGGCGTGGGGATCCGTCGCCGAGGCAGGCGCCCCGACGCTGCGGGCCGCCGCCGGCCCCGTCTCCACGCCGGCGGTGCCGATCGGGCAGGTCTCGATCACCGAGTCGGTGGCGCGGTCCAGCGGTGTCCCGGAGCTCGACCGCGTCCTCGGCGGTGGCCTGGTGCCCGGCGCGGCGATCCTGCTCGCCGGCGAGCCCGGCGTCGGCAAGAGCACGCTGCTGCTCGAGGTGGCCGCGCAGACCGCGCGCACCCGGCAGCGCACCCTCTACGTCACCGGCGAGGAGTCGGCGGCGCAGGTGAGGCTGCGTGCCGACCGCACCGGCGGTGTCCACGACGAGCTCTTCCTCGCCGCCGAGACCGACCTCGGTGCCGTGCTGACGCACATCGAGGAGGTGCGGCCCACGCTCCTGGTGGTCGACTCCGTGCAGACCATCGGTGCCTCGGGCATCGACGGCGTGCCCGGCGGGGTCACCCAGGTCAAGGAGGTCGCTGCCGCCCTGATCCGGGTCGCCAAGACCCGCAACATCACCACGGTGCTCGTCGGTCACGTGACCAAGGACGGCTCCATCGCCGGCCCCAGGGTGCTCGAGCACCTCGTCGACGTGGTCCTCCACTTCGAGGGCGACCGCAACTCCCGCTTCCGGATGCTCCGCGCGATGAAGAACCGCTACGGGCCCGTCGACGAGGTCGGCTGCTTCGATCTCTCCTCCGAGGGCATCCAGGCCGTCACCGACCCGACCGGGCTGTTCGTCGAGCACCACACGCAGGACGTCTCCGGCACCTGCGTCGCGGTGACCATGGAGGGGCGTCGCCCGCTCCTCGCCGAGGTGCAGGCGCTGCTGACGCCGTCGCCGCTCGAGCGCCCACGTCGTACGGTCTCCGGCGTCGAGTCCTCGCGCGTCGACATGGTCCTGGCGGTGCTCCAGCGCCACGCCCGCCTGCGCATCGCCGGCAGCGACACCTTCGTCGCGACGGTCGGCGGGGCCAAGCTCCACGACCCGGCCGCCGACCTGGCCATCGCCGTCGCCGTGGCGAGCTCCCACCTCGGCGTGCCGCCCCCGCGCGGCGCCGTCGCGATCGGCGAGATCGGGCTCGCCGGAGAGCTGCGCCGGGTGCGCGACCTGCCCCAGCGGATCGCCGAGGCCGCTCGCCTCGGCTTCAAGGTCGCGGTGGTCCCGCGCGGCCGCGCGCTCGCCAGCGAGCGCGGCATCCCGAGCCGCCGCACGGTCGACGGACTGCGGGTGATCGAGGTCGACGACGTGTTCGGCGCCCTGCTCACGCTCGAACTGACCCCGCCACTCTGACCGGGGCCCCTACACTTCACCCGGAGGGTGCACGGGGGTGCGCCGCTGTGAAGGTGGAGGACCGGTGGCAGAGCGCATCGACGACCAGCTGCGGCTGCGCGCGACCTTGGCGTCGATCGCACCCGGCACACCCCTGCGCGACGGCCTCGAGCGGATCCTCCGCGGCCGCACCGGCGCGCTGATCGTGCTGGGGCAGGACAAGGTCGTCGAGTCGATCGCGACCGGCGGGTTCACCCTCGACGTGCCCTTCACCGCCACCGGCCTGCGCGAGCTGGCCAAGATGGACGGCGCGATCATCCTCGACAAGGACATCACCCGCGTGCACCGCGCGGCCGTGCACCTGATGCCCGACCACACGATCCCCTCCGAGGAGACCGGCACCCGCCACCGCACCGCGGAGCGCGTCGCCAAGCAGACCGGCCACCCGGTCATCTCGGTCTCGCAGTCGATGCAGATCATCGCCGCCTACGTCGGCGACATCCGCCACGTGCTGGAGGACTCCGGCAAGATCCTCTCCCGCGCCAACCAGGCGCTCGCCACGCTCGAGCGCTACAAGCTCCGCCTCGACGAGGTCTCGGCCACGCTGTCCGCGCTGGAGATCGAGGACCTGGTCACGGTCCGCGACGTCGCGGTCGTCGCCCAGCGTCTCGAGATGGTGATCCGCATCGCTCGCGAGATCGAGGACTACGTCCTCGAGCTCGGCACCGACGGCCGGCTGCTGTCGCTCCAGCTCGAGGAGCTCGTCACCGGCGTCGACGCCGAGCGCGAGCTGGTCGTGCGCGACTACCTCCCCGGCGGCCGGCGCCGGCCGACCAACCCCCAGACCCAGCTCGCGGAGCTGGAGGCGCTCTCCCCCACCGAGCTCGTCGACCCCGCGTCCGTCGCCCGCGCCATCGGCCTGGGCGGGGCCGAGCACCTCGACGCGGCCGTCGCCCCGCGCGGCTACCGCCTCCTGGCCAAGGTGCCCCGCCTCCCCGCCTCGGTCGTCGACCGCCTCGTCGAGCACTTCGGCGGCCTCCAGCAGCTGCTCTCCGCCGGCATCGACGACCTGCAGGCCGTCGAGGGCGTCGGCGAGCTGCGCGCCCGCAGCGTGCGCGAGGGCCTCTCCCGCCTCGCCGAGTCCAGCATCACCGAGCGCTACATCTGAGACGAGCAGCGCAGACCGAGGGACGAGGTCCGCGCGTGGGCTCGGCCAGATCGAGCGAGCCCCACGACCGAGGAACGAGGTCGTGACGGGCGCGTCGAGATCTCACGTGGGAGGCAAAGCCCCTCGGAGACCACATCCCCGGCCCAGCGTCGTACCCCGCCCACAAGGGCCACAACCGCCACACGTGTCCGACTTCTCGCCCCCCGATTGCTCAGGCAAGGGCCACAACCGCCGCACGTGCGCGTACGCCCTCCACCAGGGGCCCCGATTGCTCAGGCAAGGGCCACAACCGCCGCACGTGCGCGTACGCCCTCCACCAGGGGCCAAGACCGCCACACGTGTCCGACTTCTCGCCCCGGGTCTCTCCGCCAGAGGCAAGGACCGCCGCACGTGCGCGGAGGCCGTCAGCCCGAGACCAGGACGGCGACTCCGGAGACGAGGTTGAGCAGCACGAACCCGCCAGCGACGACGAGGGCGACGACGACGGGGTAGCGCCCGCGCGGGTCGCCCAGCGCCATCGCCCGGCGTCCGAAGTGCCAGGAGAGGACCGCCGGCACCACGAAGACCACGAGCGCGGGCACGGTTGCGACCACCATCACCCACCACGGCGCCTGGTCCGCACCGCCCGGCGGGTAGCCGAGAGCGGCGGCGAGCCCCTCGCCGACCGCGAAGGCGAGGCCGAACGCGGGCAGGAAGGCCAGCAGCGACCACCACGCGCGCCGCACGTCGGCGGCTGCGCCACCGTGGCGTACGTCGGTGACAGTCATGTCGATCACCCCAGCGCCACGACGAGCACGACAAAGGCGAGCGCGCCGACCAGGGCGACGACCACCCCGATCTCGGCGCGGCCCTCGTGCGCCCCACCGCGCGACCAGTTCCAGCCGATCGGGACGCCGAGGAGCCCGACCGGGAGCCAGACCAGCCCGACGACACGAGCCCAGTCGGGCGGGTCGACGCCGCCCTGGACGCTCAGCGCGTAGGCGTACGCGACGGCGAGCGTGAACAGGGTGCCCAGCACCAGCGTGACGGTCCCGGCGACGGCGGCACCGGGAAGGACGCCCCGCCTCTCGAGGGTCCTCATGACACACCTCCTGTGACGCCTCCAGCATCCTGCGCACCAGCGGCACCCGACAGGGCCGAAGGACCCGAACGCGAGGCTCAGCCCTGGGAGTTGCCCGTGCCGTCCTCGCCGGGCGTGTGCGAGGTGTCGCCGCCGGCGCCCTTCTTGCCACCCTTGCCGGCCTTGCCGCCCTGCTCAGGCTCGGCGGTCTCGGTGACGACGGCCGGCGTCGGTGCCACCAGCTCGAACTGGACGTCGGTGCCGTCGCCGCCCAGGGCGGCCGCCTCGACGTGGTAGAAGCCCAGGCGCGCCCAGTCCGTACGACCCGAGCAGGTCTCGTCGGAGCGCTTGGCGTCCTTCCAGGTCACCACGACCGGGGTGTCGACGGCCTGGCGGACGACGACGTCCTGCACCGGGATCGCCGTCGGGCACTGCTGCGAGCTCCAGATGAAGTCGCTGCCGCTGGTGATCGTCACGGTCATGGTCTCCGGAGAGGCCTGCCACGTGCACGCCTCGGCGGCGATGGTGCGGAGGTTGATCGTGATCGGTACGTCGGCGCCGCCCGCCGCAGAGGTGATGGCCGGCGTCGCGACGATGTCGGAGTCGGCGCAGGGCCCCGTGGGCTCGGCCAGGACGGGCTCGGGGGGAACCGTCTCCTGGTTCTTCCTGCCCCTCTTGCCCTTGCCCTTCTTGCCGGTGGCGCCGGGATCGACCGTCGGTCCGGCGATCGGCGCCTGGGAGGTCGCGATCGTGGCGCCCGCCTGGGTGGCGGCGCCGTCGCTGGCGTCCTTGGCGTCGGACGAACCGCCCAGCACGCGCGCCAGCACGAGGACCAGCAACAGCGGGACACCGAGGACGATGATGCGCCGGGTCCAGTAGACCCGGGCCGGCAGCGGCCCCCGCGGTCGCACTGTCGTCGCCATGGGCTCAGGGTAGGGAGCGAGCGGCCCGTCTCGGCGGAGGCGCACCGGCTCACCTACGATCACCCGCGATGGACGCCCCCTCCCCCGACGCGCTGCACGTCGCCGTGCTCGACTGGTACGACGACCACGCGCGCGAGCTGCCCTGGCGTGGCGTCGACGCGACGCCGTGGTCGGTGATGGTCAGCGAGTTCATGCTCCAGCAGACGCCCGTCGCGCGGGTGCTGCCGATGCACGCGGCCTGGCTGGACCGCTGGCCGACGCCGGCCGACCTCGCCGCCGACCCCACGGGCGAGGCGGTCCGCATGTGGGGGCGGCTCGGCTACCCGCGGCGCGCCCTTCGGCTGCACGCCGCGGCGACGGCGATCGTCGAGCGCCACGACCGCGAGGTCCCGTCGTCGTACGACGACCTCCTGGCGCTGCCCGGCGTCGGCGACTACACGGCGGCGGCCATCGCCAGCTTCGCCTTCGGCCGCAGGCACGTCGTGCTCGACACCAACGTGCGGCGCGTCCTGGCCCGGGCGGTGGCGGGCGACGAGCTCCCCGCGGTGGGGGTGACCCGGGCCGAACGCGACCTGGCCACCAGCCTCCTGCCCGACGCCCCGACCACGGCGGCGACGTGGGCGGTGGCGACGATGGAGCTCGGGGCCCTGGTCTGCACGGCGCGCCAGCCGTCCTGCGACCGCTGCCCCATCGCCGAGCTCTGCCGGTGGCGCCGCGCCGGCTTCCCGGCGTACGACGGCCCGCCCCGCCGCGGACAGGCGTGGGCCGGCACCGACCGGCAGTGCCGCGGCCGCATCATGGCGCTCGCCCGGGACCACGACGTGGTGACCGGGGCGCAGGTCGAGGCGGCATGGCCCGGGCGCGAGCAGCTGGAGCGCTGCCTCGCGGGCCTGGTCGCCGACGGCCTCCTGACGCAGATCACCCCGGGGCGCTGGGCGCTCCCGGGGTGATCGGGTGACCGGCGGGCCGGTCGGGGACGGTCAGGCCGAGTCGCGCGGGACGTCGACCGGGCCCTCGGAGTCGTCCGGGCCCTCGAGGTTGCCCTCGTCGTCACGCTGCGGCTCGAGCGCGAGGTCGGCGGTCTCGAACGGCGGAAGGTCGGGGACCGCGGAGTTCTTCTGGCCCCTGAAGGTGAACTTCGCCTCCGGCCCCTCGCCCTCGATGTCCACCAGCACGATCTGGCCGGGGCCGACCTCACCGAAGAGCATCTTCTCGGCGAGCACGTCCTCGATCTCGCGCTGGATCGTGCGGCGCAGCGGTCGGGCACCGAGCACCGGGTCGAAGCCGCGCTCGGCCAGCAGCGCCTTGGCGGGCTGGGTGAGCTCGAGCGACATGTCGCGGTCCTTCATGCGCAGCTCGACGGCGGCGACCATGTTGTCGACCATCGCGACGATCTGCTCCTGCGACAGCGGCGGGAACACGACGATCTCGTCGACACGGTTGAGGAACTCGGGACGGAAGTGCTGCTTGAGCTCCTCCGACACCTTGCTCTTCATCCGCTCGTAGGAGCCCGCGGCATCGCCGGTCTGGCCGAAGCCGAGGTTGACGCTCTTGGAGATGTCGCGCGTGCCGAGGTTCGTGGTCATGATGATCACGGTGTTCTTGAAGTCGACCACCCGACCCTGCGAATCGGTCAGGCGACCCTCCTCGAGGATCTGCAGCAGGCTGTTGAAGATGTCGGGGTGGGCCTTCTCGACCTCGTCGAAGAGCACCACCGAGAACGGCTTGCGCCGCACCTTCTCGGTGAGCTGGCCACCCTCTTCGTAGCCGACGTATCCGGGCGGCGAGCCGAACAGGCGCGACACGGTGTGCTTCTCGGAGAACTCGCTCATGTCGAGCTGGATCAGCGCGTCCTCGTCACCGAAGAGGAACTCGGCGAGCGTCTTGGACAGCCACGTCTTGCCGACACCGGACGGGCCGGCGAAGATGAACGAGCCACCGGGGCGCTTCGGGTCCTTGAGGCCCGCACGCGTACGACGGATCGCCCGGCTGAGCGCCTTGACGGCCTCCTCCTGGCCGATGACCCGCTTGTGCAGCTCGTCCTCCATCTTGAGCAGACGGGTGGACTCCTCCTCGGACAGCTTCACGATCGGGATGCCGGTCGCGACGGCCAGCACCTCGGCGATGAGCTCCTCGTCGACCTCGGCGATCTCGTCGAGGTCGCCGGCGCGCCACTGCTTCTCGCGCTCGGCACGGCGGGCGGTGAGCTGCTTCTCCTCGTCGCGCAGGCGGGCCGCGGCCTCGAAGTCCTGCCCGTCGATCGCGGCCTCCTTGCGCTGCCGCACGTCGGCGATCTTGTCGTCGTACTCGCGCAGGTCCGGCGGCGCGGTCATCCGGCGGATGCGCAGTCGCGAACCGGCCTCGTCGATGAGGTCGATGGCCTTGTCCGGCAGGAACCGGTCGGAGATGTAGCGGTCGGCCAGCGTCGCCGCGGAGACCAGGGCCTCGTCGGTGATGGTGACGCGGTGGTGGGCCTCGTAGCGGTCGCGAAGGCCCTTCAGCATCTCGATGGTGTGCGCGATCGAGGGCTCCTGCACCTGGATCGGCTGGAAGCGGCGCTCGAGCGCGGCGTCCTTCTCGAGGTACTTGCGGTACTCGTCGAGCGTGGTGGCACCGATGGTCTGCAGCTCGCCGCGGGCCAGCATCGGCTTGAGGATGCTGGCGGCGTCGATCGCGCCCTCGGCCGCACCGGCGCCGACGAGCGTGTGGATCTCGTCGATGAACAGCACGATGTCGCCGCGGGTGCGGATCTCCTTGAGCACCTTCTTCAGGCGCTCCTCGAAGTCACCGCGGTAGCGCGAGCCGGCGACCAGGGCGCCGAGGTCGAGCGTGTAGATCTGCTTGTCCTTCAGCGTCTCGGGCACGTTGCCCTTGACGATGTCCTGCGCCAGGCCGGCCACGATGGTGGTCTTGCCGACGCCGGGCTCACCGATGAGGACCGGGTTGTTCTTCGTGCGGCGCGACAGGATCTGCATCACGCGCTCGATCTCCTGCTCGCGACCGATCACCGGGTCGAGCTTGCCCTCGCGGGCGGCCTGCGTGAGGTTCTGCCCGAACTGGTCGAGGACCAGCGAGCTCGACGGCGCCTCGCCACCGGACCCGGAGGTCTGGGCGCCGGCCGTGGCCGACTCCTTGCCCTGGAAGCCGCTGAGCAGCTGGATGACCTGCTGGCGGACCCGGTTGAGGTCGGCGCCGAGCTTCTGCAGGACCTGGGCCGCGACGCCCTCGCCCTCGCGGATCAGGCCGAGCAGGATGTGCTCGGTGCCGATGTAGGAGTGGCCGAGCTGGAGCGCCTCGCGCAGGGAGAGCTCGAGCACCTTCTTGGCGCGCGGCGTGAACGGGATGTGGCCGGACGGGGCCTGCTGGCCCTGGCCGATGATCTCCTCCACCTGGGCGCGCACGGCCTCCAGGGAGATGTCGAGGGACTCCAGCGCCTTGGCGGCGACGCCTTCACCCTCATGGATGAGGCCGAGCAGGATGTGCTCGGTCCCGATGTAGTTGTGGGAGAGCATGCGGGCCTCTTCCTGGGCCAGCACGACAACTCGCCGGGCTCGGTCGGTGAACCGCTCGAACATGTGCGCTCCTCTAGGTCTGCGTGGTCCGCGGGGCCGACGCGGGCGCCGGGGTGCGAACACTGGGCTCAACGCCCGACCTCAGCCTACGTGTTCCCGCCGCACACACGAGAGCGTCCGCTCACAGCGAACGACTCCGTGCCAGGACAGTGGTGCAGGGACCGTGCGTCAGGAGCGGCCGTTGCGGAGCACGACCGAGGTCTTGGAGTCCATCCGGTAGAAGAGGAACGGTCGTCCCAGGCCCACCCGGACCTCGTCGATGCGCGCCTTGCGGGTGAACGTGAACGATCGGGGCTCGGAGTCGTTGAAGTCGTAGACGCCCCACGCGAAGGGGCGTGGCTCCTCCTGGGCGACCGGCGTCACGACGCCGTCCCACCGCCGCGCAGGGAGGGTGAGGGGGCCCTGGCCCTTGCGGAGCACCACCCGGAGCGCGTCGATGTAGCCCGTCTCGTGGGCCAGCGTCGTACGCCGTCCCGGTCGGGCGTCGTGGACACGCAGCTTCATCAGCTGGAGCTGCGCCTCGTCGCGGCGCGCCTGCGGGTCGTTGCCTGCGAAGAGCACGCAGTCCTGGCTGTAGGACAGGGTGTAGCGGCCGTCCTTCGGCAGGGTCCAGAACCGCGACATGCGCTGGGTGACCTCGCCGGACGGGCCGGTGAGCGTCAGGTACTCGCATGCCGTCATCGGCGTCGGCCACAGGCGGGCCTGGAGGCCGACCTGGTCGCCCTTCTCGCCCCGGAAGACGAGGTCGATCGGCTCGTCCCAGCTCGCCTGGGTGACCGGCCCGTCGCCGTAGGCCACCTCGACGGTGCGGATGGGCAGGGCTGCGGCCTCCGCCGGCAGGGTGGCGAGGCCGGCACCGGCCAGGGCTGCGAGCGTGGTGAGTGCGCCGATGAGTCGGCGAGAGTGCTTCATGTCCGTTGTTCCCCCGTTGATGTGTGTGGTGTGGTCCGGCGCCCGAGGCGCCGGACCACGCGTGCGTCAGTGAGCGGCGTCGTAGGCCTGCTGCACGTCCGCGGAGATGCGGCCGCGCTCGGAGACCTCCATGCCCTGGGCCTTGGCCCACTCGCGGACGTCCTTGGTGTTGGAGCTGCTGTTCGAGGACGAGCCCGCCGAGGACTTGCGTCCCCGCCGCGTCCCGCCGGTCACCTTGCGGGCGTGGCCGACGTAGCCGCTCATCGCCTCGCGCAGCGCCGAGGCGTTGGCGTCGTTGAGGTCGATCTCGTAGGTCGTCCCGTCGAGACCGAAGGAGACGGTCTCCGTCGCCTCGGTTCCGTCGAGGTCGTCCACGAGAACGATGTTGACCTTCTGTGCCATTTCGTCACTCATTTCAATTCAGGGGTGATGAACACCGGTGATCATCGTGGAAGAAGTCCGTCGAGACAATTCCGGCCCGTTTGTGAAATGGCGTCAGGTATTTCATGACAACCGAATTGTGCGCACCACCTTCTTCGTATTACCTGAGGAGTCGCGCAGCGTCACGACGAGCTTTGCGACGGCCTTTGTCCGCGAATTCCCGGTCGCCCGCGCCACGGCCCGGCGGGCCCTCTGCGGGATCGCCAGCCGCAGCACCGCGGTGCGGCCGGCGTACGTCGTCACGCGCGCGGTCGAGAGCGCGACCGGCGTGCGGGCACCGGGCAGCCGGACGCGGCCGCGGGCGGTGGACCCGACCCACTCCCCCGCACCTGCACGCACCCGGACCGACCAGGTCCCGGGGCCGACGTGCTGCGCCCTCGGCGCGCGGACGCGTGGGCGAGCGACCGCCGTGTCGACCTGCGTCGCCCACAGCTCGCGCCCGGAGACGCCGTCGTCGAGACCCATGAACAGCATCCCGTCCGCGTCCGTGAGACCGGTCGGGACGGACCCGGCCCGGCCCCGGCGGGTGTCGTCGACCGGGTGGGTGCCGCGCGTCGTGCCGTCGGAGACCCACAGCTCGGGGCCACGACCCTCGTCGGCGACGAACCAGAGCCGTCCCCCACTCGCGGTGAGCTCGGCGGGGCGGCTCCGGAGGAGCCGCGTCGGCAGGTCGGTCAGCCGACGGGTTCCCGAGCGCGTGCCGTTGCTCCGCCACAGCTCGGGGCCGTGCTCCTCGTCGACGTGGGTGAAGAAGAGCGTCCGGTCGACCATGGTGAGGTCCTGCGCGTGGTCCGACGGGTAGTCGCCCGCCTCGGTGGGCAGGTCGGCCAGGCGCTGCGACCCGGCAGGCGTGCCGTCGGAGAGCCACAGCTCGTTGCGGCGGCTCGCGGCGTCGTAGCTCGAGAGGTAGATCCTGTCCCCGTCCGCCCGGAGCTCGTGGACGTAGGCGGACTCGTCGCCGAAGACGAGCTCGGCGCTCGTCCCACCGGTGGCGATGCGGAAGACGTCGCGGCCCTCGGAGCCGCCGCCCAGCACGAAGTAGACGTGGCCGCCGGCCGGGGTCAGCACGGCGGGATAGGTGTCGAAGAACGTGCGGAGCTTCGTGAGCGGCGCAGTCCCGGCCGCAGTGCCGTCCGAGCGCCACACCTCCGAGACGATGTCGGTGCCGTCGCTGCCGGTGAACCAGAGCGACGACCCGACCGCGGTGAGGTTGTCCAGCGGCTTCGCGTCGGCACCCGGCGGGCGGTTCGTCAGCCGGGCGGTCCCGGCCGCCGTGCCGTCGGAGCGCCACAGCTCCTGGCCGCTCGCGCCGTCGTCGCCGAGGAACCAGACGAGGTTGCCAGCCACCGTCAGCTGCGTGAGCGGGACGTCGGTCGTGCCGAGGTCCATGACCAGCTGGGTCCCCGCCTCGGTGCCGTCCGAGCGCCACAGCTGGTCCCCGGCGGTGAAGAACAGCGTGGAGCCGACCACCGCGAGCTCCGAGGCCGCGGTGACGGCCGCGGCGGCCGACACGATCGTCGTACCGGCAGCGGTGCCGCTCGAGCGCCAGACGCGAGGACCGTGCGCGCCGTCGTCGGCGACGAAGTAGACGCCGCCCGCGAAGGGCGTGATCCGGCTCGGGTCGCTTCCCGCCGGCCCCGGGCGGACGTCGGCGACCCGCGCGAGTGGTACGTCGTCGCCGGCGGCGGGTGCCGCGGTGCTCGGCGGAGCGGTCAGCGCCGCTACCAGCCCCGCGGCGAGGGAGGCCGCCACGAGCGGCCGCGTCGAGTGCTGGATGACCATGTGTCCCCCTCGGACGGCGGGCCCCCGCGGCCCGGCTCGACCCTGAGACTCACGCAGAGGGCGTTTGGTTGCGCTCGAACACGAGCCGCAGTCCCTGGAGGGTCAACCAGGGCGAGTGCACCGTGAAGCAGCCGCAGTCGTCGACGAGCAGCGGCGCCAGGTGGCCGGTGGCGATGACGGTGACGTCCTCGGCCGGCACGCCGAGCTCGGCGATCATCCGCGCGACCAGCCCCTCGACCTGTGCCGCGACGCCGAAGACCATGCCGCTCTGCAGCGCCTCGACGGTGTTCTTGGCGATCACCGAGCGCGGGCGGGCGAGCTCGACCTTGCGCAGCTGGGCGCCCCGGCGACCGAGTGCCTCGAGCGAGATCTCGATGCCGGGCGAGATGGCGCCGCCGACGTACTGGCCCTTGGCGTTGACCACGTCGAACGTCGTCGCGGTGCCGAAGTCGACCACGATCGCGGGCCCGCCGTGCAGCGTCGCGGCCGCGAGCGAGTTCACGATCCGGTCGGAGCCGACCTCGCGCGGGTTGTCCATCAGCACCGGGATGCCCGTCTTCACTCCGGGCTCGACCACGATCGCGGTGACGTCGCCGAAGTGGCTCTCGAGCATCTCGCGCCACTCGTGCAGCACGGCCGGCACCGTCGCGCACACGGCGACGCCGTCGACGTCGGCGACCAGCTCGCCGAGGAGCCCGCGGATCAGCACCGACCACTCGTCGGCGGTGCGGCGCTCGTCGGTGTTGACCCGCCAGTGCGCGGTGACCTCGGCCCCGTCGAGCAGCCCGATGAAGGTGTGGCTGTTGCCGATGTCGGCGGCGAGAAGAGTCATCTGAACACCTTCATCGGAGTCCGGGGTCCCCGCGGCGTTGTTCGGGGGAGCGAAGCGGAGGAGAAGAACGTCGTGGGGCGGTCAAGTCCATGCCGAGGTCGAAGACCGTGACGGAGTGGGTGAGCGCCCCGACCGAGACGAAGTCGACTCCCGTGGCGCCGATGCGCGCGGCGCGCTCGAGGGTGATCCCGCCGCTGGCCTCGAGCGGCACCCGGCCGGCCGTACGCCGCACCGCCTCCGCCATCAGCTCGTCGGTCATGTTGTCCAACAGCACCCGCTCCGGCGGCTCGGGCAGCGCGAGCAGCTCCTCGAGCTGGTCGAGCGTCGTCACCTCGACCTCGACGGGCAGCCCGGGGTGCCGGGCGCGGATGGCCTCGAGCGCCGGCAGCACGCCACCGGCGGCGACCACGTGGTTGTCCTTCACCATCGCCATGTCCTGGAGGCTGGTGCGGTGGTTCACCCCCCCGCCGCAGCGGACGGCGTACTTCTGGAGCTCGCGCAGCCCGGGCAGCGTCTTGCGGGTGTCGAGCACGCGAGTGGGCGAGCCCGCGAGCGCGTCGACCCAGCGGGAGGTGGCGGTCGCGATGCCGGAGAGGTGCGAGGCGAGGTTCAGGGCGGTGCGCTCGGCGACCAGCATCCGCTGGGTCAGCCCGGTGATCCGCATGACGACGTCGCCCCGCCCGACGCGGGTGCCGTCGGCGACCCGGTCGGTGACCGTAGCGTCGGCGCCGAGCATGAAGAAGGTGACGGCCGCGACGCCGAGCCCGGCGACCACCCCGGGCTCGCGGGCGGCGAACACGGCCTCGCCGTGCGCGTCCGGCGCGATCGTCGCGCTGCTGGTCGGGTCGTCCATCGCCACGTCGGGCAGGTCCTCGCGCACCGCTCGCGCGATCAGATCCCACACGTGGTCGAGGTCGAGGCCGGCGGCGACCAGCTCCTCGCGGAGCTCGAGGGGTACGTCCTCGAGGCTCGTCATGCCGTCACCGCCGGAGTCGTCGAGGGGTCGGTCGAGGGCGCCGGGGTCCACTCGACCCGGATCGTGCCGTCGTCGAGCCAGGAGTCGATGTGACCGGCCCTGGTGTCGTCGCGGTCGGGGAAGTCCTCGCGCCAGTGGGACCCGCGGGTCTCGGTGCGCAGGGCCGCGGCCGCGGCCAGCGCGGTGCTGATCGCCAGCAGGTTGGTGGTCTCCCATGCCGCCGGCTCGACCTCGGGGTCGCCGGGGTCGAGGGTGCCGAGGAGGTCGAGCGCCTCGGCCAGACCGGTGGCGTTCCGCAGCACGCCGACCCGGGAGGTCATCGCCTCCTGCACGGGGCGGCGGCGCTCGCCGTCGACGAGTCCCTCGGGACGCGAGTCGACCGTGGGCTCCGCCCACGCCCGGAGCTCGCCGGGCAGCACCTCGGCGATCCTGCGGGAGAACACCAGGCCCTCCAGCAGCGAGTTCGAGGCGAGGCGGTTGGCGCCGTGCACGCCGGAGCAGGCGACCTCGCCGGTGGCGTAGAGGCCCGGGACGCTCGTGCGTCCCCAGAGGTCGGTGGCCACCCCGCCCGAGGCGTAGTGCTGGGCCGGGGCGACGGGGATGAGCTCGGTGACCGGGTCGACGCCGTGCTCGCGGCAGACCCGCAGGATGGTCGGGAACCGCTTCTCCCAGAACGCCGGACCGAGGTGGCGGGCGTCGAGCCACATGTGCGGCTTGCCGGTCTCGATCATCCGACGGGTGATCGCCTTGGCGACCACGTCGCGCGGCGCCAGGTCGGCGAGCGGGTGCTCGCCCTGCATGAAGTGGCGGCCCTCGTCGTCGACGAGGAACGCCCCCTCGCCGCGGACCGCCTCGGAGATCAGCGGTTGCTGGCCCTGGGAGTCGGGCCCGAGCCACATCACGGTCGGGTGGAACTGGACGAACTCCATGTCGCGCAGGCGCGCACCCGCGCGGAGCGCCACCGCCATGCCGTCGCCGGTGGAGACGCTGGGGTTGGTCGACTGGCTGAAGACCTGGCCCAGCCCGCCGGACGCCAACACCACCGCACGGCAATGGACCGCGCCCACGCCGTCGTGCTGGCCCTCGCCGAGCACGTGGAGCGTCAGCCCGGCGACAGCACCGTCGGCGGCCAGCAGCAGGTCGACGGCGAGCGCGTGCTGGATCACCTCGATCTCCGGCGCCCGCTCGACGGCGGCGATCAGGGCACGCTGGATCTCGGCACCGGTCGCGTCGCCACCGGCGTGCGCGATCCGGTCGCGGTGGTGGCCACCCTCGCGGGTCAGCGACAGCTCGCCGTCCGGGTGGTGGTCGAACTGGGTGCCCAGCGCGATCAGCTCGCGGACCGCGTCGGGGCCCTCTGTCACCAGCGCGCGTACGGCGTCGACGTCGCAGGCGCCGGCGCCCGCGACGAGCGTGTCGTGCTCGTGCTGCTCGGGGGTGTCACCGGGTCCGAGGGCCGCGGCGATCCCGCCCTGCGCCCACTGGGTCGAGCCGGCGGCCAGCACGTCCTTGGTGACGACGGTCAGGTGGAGCGTCGGGTCGGCGGCGTGGATCCGCAGCGCCGCGGTGAGCCCGGCGATGCCGGAGCCCACCACGACGACGTCGGCCCGGGTGGTCCACCCGGGTGCCGGCGCTCGGAGTCGTCCCGGGACCGGCCGGTGAGCAGTCATCCGCGCAGGTTAGCGATCGACGAGGTCGCCGCGCGTCAGCGCCTTGTCGCCGAACGTCTCGGCGGGGTCGTAGCCGGTGGCCATGATCTTGTTGTCGGTGTCGACGAACACCACGTGCGGCTGGTGCTCCTTGGCCTCCGCGGTGTCCATCTGGCCGTAGCCGATCAGGATGACGGTGTCGCCGGGGTGGACCAGGCGGGCGGCCGCGCCGTTGATGCCGATCACGCCCGAGCCGCGCTCGCCGGCGATCGTGTAGGTCTCGAGGCGGGCGCCGTTGGTCACGTCGACGATGTGCACCAGCTCGCCGGCGAGCAGGTCGGCGGCGTCGAGGAGGTCCTCGTCGACGGTCACCGACCCGACGTAGTGCAGGTCGGCCTGGGTCACGGTCGCCCGGTGGATCTTGGACTTCATCATGGTGCGCAACATCAGCTGTTTCCTTCCGAGGTGGTCGAGGCCGCAGGTGCGGTCCCCGCCGTCATCAAGTCTGGGGTGATCCGGTCGAAGACGATCGGCATGTTGTCAATGAGCCGCGTGCTGCCGACGCGCGCGGCCACGAGGATCCGGCCCTCGCCCACCTCGGGGGCCTCGCCGAGGTCGGTCGAGGTGAGGGCGAGGTAGTCGAGCTCGACGCCCGGCTCGTCCTTGAGCACCGCCATCGCCGCCCAGCGGGCAGCAGGGACGCCGTACGCCGCCCGGTCCTGCGCGGCCCGCAGGGCGCGGCTCAGCGCCACTGCCGCCCGGCGCTGCGCGGTGTCGAGGTAGCGGTTGCGGCTGGACAGGGCGAGACCGTCGGCCTCACGCACGGTCTCCGCGCCGACCACCTCGATGCCCAGGCAGAGGTCGCGCACCATCCGCCGGATCAGGGTGAGCTGCTGGTAGTCCTTCTGCCCGAAGACGGCGACGTCCGGGCGGACCAGGCCGAAGAGCTTGGCGACGACGGTGAGGACGCCGTCGAAGTGCCCGGGCCGCGACTCGCCGTCGAGGATGGTGGCGAGCGCGCCGGGGGCGACCGTGACGCCCTCGTGGACGGACTCGTGGCTGAACCCGCCGGGGTACATCTCCTCCACGCTCGGCGCGAAGACCACGTCGACGCCCTCGGCGGCGCAGACCTCGAGGTCGGCGTCGAGGGTGCGCGGATAGCGGTCGAGGTCCTCTCCCGCGCCGAACTGCATCGGGTTGACGAAGATGCTGACCACGACCGGGCCGTCCGTGGCCGCTCGGGCCACGCGCATCAGGCTGGCGTGGCCGTCGTGGAGCGCGCCCATGGTGGGCACGAAGGCGATCGGGGCGCCGCCGCGCCGGGCGTCGGCGAGCAGGACGGCCAGTTCCTCGCGGGTGCTCGCGAGGACGGGGCTCGAGGTCATCGGGGCTGCCGGTGGAGGGGGACGGACGCCTCCGCGGCGTCGAGGACCTGCAGCATCTTGGTGGCCCGGATCGGCAGCACGCGACCGTCGGTGACCGCGCGGTCGAGCGTGGCGCGCGCCATGGCGACGTAGGACGGGAGGGTCTGCGGCGCGGTGGCGACCAGGTCGGTCACGTGGGCCCGCACGGTCTCGACGTCGCCGCGGACGATGGGGCCGGTCAGCGCCGCGTCGCCGTGCTCGAGGGCGTTGTCGAGCGCAGCCGTCAGCAGCGGGCGCAGGGTCGCCGCCGGGTCGTCCGCCCCGGCGGCGGACAGGATCTCCATCGCCTCGGTGATCAGGGTGACCAGGTGGTTGGCGCCGTGCGCAAGGCCGGCGTGGTACATCGTGCGGCGGTCCTCGGGGACCCACATCGGGCGGCCGCCGAGGTCGGCGACGAGGGCCTCGGTGAGCGCGCGGTCGCCGTCCTCCGCGGTGATGCCGAAGACGCACCCGGTCAGGCGCGGCAGGTCGACCTCGGTGCCGGTGAAGGTCATCGCGGGGTGCATCGCGATCGTGCGGGCACCGACAGCGCGGGCCGGCTCGAGGACGGCCAGCCCGTGGCGGCCGCTGGTGTGCACCACGACCTGGCCCTCGTGGATGGCACCACTGTTGCTGAGCACCGTGACGACGTTGGACAGCATGTCGTCGGGGACCGTCAGGAGGAGCAGCTCGCTGGCGCGCGCCACGTCGGTCGGCTTCGCGACCAGGACCCCCGGCAGGAGGGCCTCGATGCGACCGCGGGAGGCGTCGGACTCACCGGCGGTGGCGACGATCTCGTGGCCTGCCCGGCGGAGCGCGGCGGCGAGGACGGCGCCGACGCGGCCGGCTCCGATCACGCCCACGCGGAAGGTGGGGTCGTACGTCATGTGGTTGACCTCTTCGTTTCAGTCCCTCGCGGGTACCGATCTACTGCGATCAACATCGAGCCTACGCCTGCGGATTCCGCGGTGGGAACGGATGGGTCACGTGACGAGGACCACCGAATTCGCTACCCGTCGGTAACCGATCGGCGTTCGTGCGCTCAAGCGCGCAGGTGCAGCTTGGCGTGGTCGGGGTCGTCGACGACGAAGGGCCGCGGCGCGCGCGGCAGCCAGGTGTGCGTGACGTGGTCGACCACGTGGACGCCCTCGGGCGACTCGATCTCGACGACGCCCTCGGGCACCTCGCCGTCGTGCAGCGCGTTCCAGACGAGCCACTCGCGCCGCTTGCGCCGGTTGCGGATGGACGTCGCGAAGGACTCCGGGTTGGTCCAGTGGGCGAACTCGTCGCCGTCGAGCCACTTGAGCTCGACGCACAGCCCCTGGGGCAGCGCGAACATCTCGATCCGCTCGGGAGTCGTGCGGATCTCCCACTCCGGGGCCTTCGTGTAGACGTAGTCGGGGCTCATCGGGAAGCCCCACTCCTCGATGTTGCGCAGCCCGAGGTCGAGGTAGGCCTTGCGGTCCGACTCGATGTAGAGCCCGTGGCGCGGGAACCGGATCACGGCCTCGGCCATCCCGACCTGCCACGACAGGTCGGCCATCGACACCTCGCCCTCGGTGGTGAGGACCATGTCGCCGTCCCACTTCCAGGAGTAGCGGGTGCGGACGTGGGAGAAGCACCAGTTGTAGAAGTAGGCCAGGGAGTGCACGGACCGCTCGTTGACGGCCAGGTGCTCGGCACCGGCACGCGCCACCTCGAAGGGGTACTCCTTCAGCGTGAACCGGTCGGACAGGCCGTGCTCGGCAGCGACGCCCAGCGCCTCCTCGCCCGTGCCGTCGTCCGAGCCGTTGTCGACCAGCAGCACGTGGTCGCACGCCCGCAGCAGCGGCGGCAGCACGAAGCGCAGGCCGGGCGCCTCGTTCTTCACACGCAGCACGGCGGTGGCACCGCGGCGCAGCCCGCCGGGCTGGTTCCAGGGCCAGACGATGTCGAAGTCCTCGTGGCCCTCGAGGTTGGTCAGCCCGTGACCGGCGCCGATGGGGACTGTCACTGCTCGTCCCCTGCCCCCGGTCCACGACTGCGACCGAGCGCCTTGCGCACCCCGCGGCGCACGGACGGCGGGATCGCGGCGCGTACGTCGTGCGGCACCCGGTCGGCCAGCGAGCGCTGCTCGGTGGCGGCCTCGGCGCGGGCCCGGCGACGGGCCTGGTGGCGCGCGTGCTCCGCGGTGGAGCGACTGATCGCCTCGGCCTCCTCGTAGAGGTCGACGTACTCCTGGCGGAGCTGGTCGAATGTCGCGTGGGCCTGCGTGGTGTCGCCGCCCTCGTCGGCGAGGTTGTTGAGCTCCTCCCACGTCTGGGCGGTGAGGTCATGCAGGCGCCGGGGCAGCCCGAGGTCGTCGAGGGTCGCGGTGACGCGGCGCAGGTTCGGGTCGATGAAGCGGTGGACCTCGCGGATCTGGTCGCTGCGCGTGTGGATGATCGTCTGGAGGTCGAGCGCGTGGCCGAGCGCGGTCGTGGTCTTGACCCAGTCGGTCAGCAGGTCCTCGTAGCGGACGAACACGCGGCCGCCGTCGCCCTCCGCCGGGCGGGTGGCGCGCTCGGTGTGGAGCAGCATGTTGACCCAGCTGGCGGCCAGGTGCGAGGAGCCGAGCTTGTTGGCGTAGTACTTCTGCTTGGAGCCGACGACCTCGGCAGGCGGGCGCAGCATCGTCGCGAAGACGGGGGTGGCGCCGGTGCGGATCGCGGCGACGCGCCACAGGCCGATGAACCAGCTCAACCGCGGGTCCTTGATCACCAGCTCGGGGTGCTCGGCGAAGTGCGGCTCGAGCCACTCGCTGACCCGGATCCGGGCGGGCTCGCGGCTGCAGATGCGACCGGTGTCGAACCACGCGGTCGGCCGCGCGTCGCTGACCTGCACGAGGGCCTCGGCCAGCCACTCGTCGTGGACGTCGACGACCCACTGCGGCTCGCTGAAGCCGCGCGGGTTGGAGTCGTCCGGCGGCACCTCGGGGAGCGGGACGTGCATGCCGAGCCTGGAGACGATGCCGGCGAGCGTGCTGGTGCCGCTGCGCCCGGCGCCGGCGACGAAGAGGACCTTCCGCGGGACGCCGTCGGGGTTCATCTCGTCGATCGCTCTGGGCTGCTCGGTCACGGCGGGCAGCCTACCGGCGCTGGCGCACGTGCCCGAATGTCCTAGGGTCCGGCGACATGAGGCTCTTCTCGCGGGCTCCCCTCCTCGGCGTGGTGATCCCGGCGTGGGGCGTGGAGGACTACCTCGACGACTGCGTCCGATCGCTGCTCGCCCAGACGCACACCCGGTGGGAGGCGGTCATCGTCGACGACGGCTCGACCGACCGCACCGGCGCGATCGCCGACGAGTGGGCGCGGCGCGACACCCGGATCCAGGTGGTGCACTCGGTGAACGGCGGCCTGGGCGCCGCCCGCAACCTCGGCGTACGACACGTGCGCGGGGACTTCCTCGCCTTCGTCGACTCCGACGACGTCCTTCCCCCGACGGCGTACGCCGACCTGCTCGGGGCGCTGCGCGAGTCGGGCTCGGACTTCGCCACGGGCTCGATCGTGCGCTGGGAGGCGGGCGAGCTCGTCGAGCCGCCGTGGATGCGCCGGCTGCACCGGCCTCTTCGCGGCGCCCGGGTCGAGGACCGGCCCGAGGTCCTCGGCGACGTGTTCGCGTGGAACAAGGTGTGGCGGCGCTCCTTCTGGGACGCCGCGGGCCTGGCCTGGCCGGAGGGCATCCGCTACGAGGACCAGCCCACGACCACCCGCGCCTTCCTCGACGGCCGCTTCGACGTCCTCGACGAGGTGGTCTACCACTGGCGGATCCGCGAGGGCTCGATCACCCAGACCCGGGCGGCGTCCGTGCAGGACCTCGCCGACCGGTGGGAGACGAAGCGGATGTCACTGGCCTCGGTGCGCGCGCACGGCGATGCCGAAGTCGAGCGGGTCTTCGTCGACCGCGTGCTCGCAGGCGACCTGTGGCGCTACTTCCTGCTCGTCCCGGGGTGCACGCCGGAGTGGTGGCGGCTGCTGCGCTCGGGCGTCCTCGAGCTCTGGGGCACGCGCCTCGTGGACAGCGGGCTGCCACCGGTGCACCGGCTCGCCGGCTGGCTGGTGGCGGAGGACAGGCGGGCCGACGTCACCGCGCTGATGGAGTGGTGCGCCGGCCTCGACGGCCCGGCGCCCCGCGCCCAGGACATCGCGACCGGCACCTGGCGCCTGGCGATCCCCCCGTCGGTGCTCGACGAGACGACCGTCGCCCCAGAGGCGTTGATCCTCGGGGACCACGAGGTCTGACCGACCTCTCTCGGTGGTTGAGGTGCGAGCGCAGCGAGCCTCGAAACCACACCCGTCAACGAGTGGTTTCGAGGCTCGTCGCTGGCGCTCCTCGCACCTCAACCAGCGAGTGCTGAGGCCGTGGCTCAGCCCAGCAGGCCCTCGGACTCGAGGAACTCCTTGGCGACGTCCTCGGGCTTGGCCCGGTCGACGGCCATCTTGCCGTTCATCTCGGTGAGGTTCTCCGTGGTGAGGGCGGCCATGAGCGGGTTGAGGACGTCGGCGACGTCCTCGTGCTCGGCGAGGAAGTCGGCAGAGACCGCCGGGACGAGGTTCTGGGCGGGCTGGATGGCCTTGTCGTCCTCGAGCACCACGAGACCCTGGGACTCCAGGGTGCCGTCGGTGGTCGAGGTCTCGCCCAGCTGGGACTCACCGCTGATCACGGACTGGTAGGTCTGGTCGGAGGCGTAGCCCAGCTCGAGCACCTTGGTCACGTCGATGCCGTAGTCGTCGGAGAGACCGCCCTCGCAGTCGAGGCGACCCTCGCAGTCGGGCGCCGCGGCGAGCACGACGCTCGTGCCCTCGAGGTCGGAGAGCTTCGTGACGCCCTCGGAGTCGGAGTAGTCCTGGGTGACGAAGAAGGCGTTGGTGTCGGTGGCCGGCGAGATGTCGAGCAGCTCGATCCCGGCGTCCTCCAGCAGGCTGGCACCGTCGTCGGCGAGCTGCTGGCCGTCGCCGGCCTCGAAGGGCTCGGCCTTGTCGCCGTTGGCCTGGGTGTTGAGGAAGTTGACGATGCCGCCGACGTATTCGGGGACGATGTCGACGTCGCCGGGGAAGGTGGGCATGTAGGCGTCGCGCGAGTCGACCAGCTTGGTGTCCACCGTGTAGCCGGCGTCCTCCAGCAGCTGCTCGTACATCGAGGCGACGAGGGTGGCCTCGGGGAAGTTCTGGCCGGCGATGGTCACCGAGCCCTTGTCACCGCCACCGGAGGCGCTGGAGTCGTCGGAGGCGTTGTCGCTGGCGAGGTCGTCACCGGCGCAACCGGTGAGGGCGAGGGCGCTGGCGGCGAGAACCACCGCGAGCGAACGGACGATGTGCATGGTGTTCCTTCTGTGTCCCGCAGCGGCTGCTGCGCGTGTCCGGATGTGCGGCGTCAGCCGAGGGATTCGGCGGGCGGTTCCACCGTAGCGCCGGACACCGACAACGCATCAGTGTGACCACCCGCAGGTGTGCCCCGCCGCGTGGTGTCCACCGCGCGCTGCACCATCGCGGCGAACAGCTCGAGGACCAGCGCGACCGCTGCCACCACCAGTGCGCCCGCGATCCCCTTGCCGTAGTTGGACCTGAAGAACCCGTCGGTGATGATCTGGCCCAGCCCGGGGCCGGCGACCAGCGCCGCGATCGTCGCGGTCGCCCACACCTGCACCAGCGCGAGCCGCAGACCGGAGACGACGAGCGGCAGCCCGAGCGGCAGCTCGACCCGCCAGAACTGCTGGACACCCGTCATCCCCATGCCCCGGGCCGCCTCCCGCACCTCCGGCGCCACCTCGCGCATGGCGACGTAGGAGTTGGTGATGATCGGTGGCAGCGCGAAGAGGGTGAGCGCGATCAGCGTCGCGAGCCCGGCGCGGCCGTAGGGGCCCAGCTCGTCGGTGCCGGGCCACGGCGCGACGACGAGCAGCGCGAGGAGTGCGAAGGTCGGGATGGCGCGACCGACGTTGGAGATGTTGATGGCGAGGAAGCCGCCCCTGCCGAGGTGGCCGAGCCACAGCGCGACCGGGAGTCCGACGGCCATCGCCATCAGCAGGGCGGTCACGGTCAGCAGCAGCTGCTGGCCCAGCAGCGCGGCGATGCCGTCGCCGCCCGTCCAGTTCGAGGCCTCCGTGAGGTAGGCCCACATGTCCCCGAAGACCGTCATGCTCGTGCCCCCCTCGTCCAGGGGGTGAGGAAGCGTTGCAGCAGCACGAGCACGACGTCGAGGAGCACGGCGAGCACGACGCACAGCACCGAGGCGGTGAAGAGCTCGGCGCGGAAGTTGGTGAGCACGCCGTCCTTGATCAGGTTGCCGAGGCCGCCGTAGGCGACCAGCGAGCCGACCGTCGTCAGGGCGACGGTCGACACCGTCGCCACGCGCAGCCCTGCCATGATGACCGGCAGCGCCAGCGGGAGCTCGGCCTTGAGGAGCAGCTGGCCGCGGCCGTAGCCGAGGCCGGTGGCCGACTCGCGCACCTCCTCGGGCACCGAGCGCAGGCCCTCGAGGATGCTGCGCACGAGGATCGTCAGGGCGTAGAGCGCGAGCCCGATGATCACCGTCGTCGCGGTCAGGCCGGTGAAGGGCACCAGCAGCGGGAAGAGGGCGAGCGACGGCACGGTGTAGATGCCGGTGGTGATCGCCAGGATCGCCGACTCCAGCCTGGGCAGGCGTCGGGCGAGCAGGGCGAGGGGGAAGGCGATCAGCAGGCCGAGCACCACGGAGACCACGGTGATCTGGAGGTGCTCGAGCGTCGCGTCCACGATCTCCTGCTGGCGGTCGGAGACGTAGTCCATGCAGACCCAGTCGTTGACCAGGCGGCTGTAGCAGCTCGGGTCGTCCGCGGCTCCCAGTAAGGTCACCGCATGGACGCTACACGGAGCGGGGACTCGGGCGACGAGGCGATGATCCGGCTCGAGGGCGTGGGCAAGACCTACCCCGACGGCACCGTGGCCGTCCACGAGCTCGACCTCGACGTCGCCCGTGGCGAGATGGTCTGCCTGGTCGGGCCGTCGGGTTGTGGCAAGTCCACCACGCTCAAGATGATCAACCGGTTGATCGAGCCCACGACCGGGCGGATCTGGCTCGACGGGCAGGACGTCACCGACGCCGACCCGGTCGAGCTCCGGCGCGGCATCGGCTACGTCATCCAGCAGATCGGGCTCTTCCCGCACCAGCGCATCGAGCAGAACGTGATGACCGTCCCGCTGCTCTACGGCGAGTCGAAGGCCACCGCGCGCGAGCGCGCCCACGAGCTGCTCCACACCGTCGGCCTCGAGCCCGAGCAGTACGCCAGGAAGTACCC
Source organism: Nocardioides sp. Root122 (assembly GCF_001425025.1). Lineage (GTDB taxonomy): Bacteria > Actinomycetota > Actinomycetes > Propionibacteriales > Nocardioidaceae > Nocardioides. Next base: position 163,635 of record NZ_LMDE01000009.1, on the reverse strand, counting down.
CCACGAGCTCTCCGGCGGGCAGCGCCAGCGCGTCGGGGTGGCCCGGGCGCTGGCGGCCAACCCGCCCGTCCTGCTGATGGACGAGCCCTTCGGCGCGGTCGACCCGATCGTGCGCGGTCGCCTCCAGGACGAGTTCCGCCGGCTCCAGGACGAGCTCGGCAAGACCGTGGTGCTGGTGACCCACGACATCGACGAGGCGATCCGGATGGGCGACCGCGTCGCGGTCTTCGCCGCCGGCGGCCGCCTCGCCCAGTACGCCACCCCCGGCGAGCTGCTCGCCCACCCGGCCGACGAGCAGGTCGCCGACTTCGTCGGGGCGGGCGGCCTGCGCACCCTGACCGTGACCCGGCTGCGCGAGGAGCACCTCGAGCCCCTCGACGGCGTCGCCACCGGCGACCTGGGCGCGGCGATCGACCTCGACTCCTCGCTGGAGGAGGCCCTCGCCGCCATGCTGCGCGACGACAAGCCGATGATCGGCGTGCGGCGCGGCGCGCAGTTCGTCGGCGTGCTCACGCCCGCCGGTGTGCACCGCGCGCTCCGTCAGTCGCTGCGCTGATGTAGTCCCCTACGTTCTGCACCTCCGTGGTGCTGCCTCGCGGGGTAGTCCCCTACGTTGTGGACGCCACGGACGCTCACGACGTGTGCAGAACGTAGGGGACTACCTCGCGCCGGCCGTTCGAAACGTAGGGGACTACCGGCTCAGTGGACGTCGACGTCCTTGTGCCAGGACTCGGTGACGTACTTGGTGCCCCAGCCCATCGAGACGTAGAGGCCGTCGGCACCCGTGGGTGAGTCGGCGTCGACCTCGAGGCCGACGCGGTCCCGACCGCGGGCGGCAGCGTCGGCGACGATCGTGCGGAGCAGCCCGGTGGCGACCCCGCGGCCGCGGGCCGACTCCAGGACGCCGAGGTAGGAGACGTACGACCCATCGGGGCCGTTGGGCGACTCGCTGACCGTGCCGACGAGGGCACCGGCGGGCTCTGGCTCCCCTTCTCCCTCACCGTCGACGATCTCGGCGATCCACCAGTGGTCCCACCGGTGGCCGGGGTCCTCGCGGAGCCGGTGGATGAACTCCTGGAAGGTCTCCTCGGTCGAGTTGAAGTGGTCGGTGAACGCGCCCTCGAGCACGTCGTGGACGGCCCGCAGGTCGGCCTCGTCGGGCATGCCGTCACCGGAGCGCTCGACCAGCCGGAACACCACACCCTTGCGCTCCCAGCGCTCCGGGTCAGGCACCAGCTCGGCCTCCTCGGCCTGCACCGAGCGACTCATCTGCCACCAGGTCCGGACCCGCTCGAAGCCCGCATCGGCGAGCCACCCGTGCTGGCGCTCGTCCTCGGCGAAGGAGCCGGTGTCGATCTGCTGCACGGCGAGACCGCGGGCGGCGCCCACGGCACGGGCCTGCGCCTCGGCCCACTCGAAGAGCACGCCGCTGCAGCGGTCGGCGAGCCGCTCGTCGATGGTGCGGTCGACGATGTGCACGAAGAGCATCCGGCCCTCGGCACGGTCGTGCACGCTCCCCCACGCCTGGATCCGGCCGTCGGGATCGCGGACGACGAGGTTCTCGCGCATCGCCAGCCCGCGCTCGGAGACCTCGACGAGCACCTCGTCCTCACCCGAGCCGGCCCAGCCACGACCGGCGCGCTCGTGCGCGCGCAGCAGCTCGGTGAGCCGCTCGACCGTCGCGGCATCGGCGCCGTCGGGGGTGCCCACCGCCCAGCCCTCGGGAAGTCCCGGGTCGTCGGGCAGCGCATCGGTGGGGTCGCTCTCGAACCTGTTGTCCTCGGGGATCACGGGCCCTCATTCTTCCCCACACGCGCGACACCCGCCCGGACGGCTGTCCGGACGGGTGACGTACGTCGCTCTCGAGCGGCGCGGGACGTGCTCAGGCGCTCCTGTGCGCGCTGCGGGCTGCGGCCACCCGCAGGGAGTCGAGCTCAGCGCGCAGCACGTCGATCTCGGCCTCGAGCTCGGCGACCTGGACGATCGCCTCGGCAGCGCGGCCCTCGGCGTCGTCACGGCCACGCTCGGCGGCATCGGCGCGGCGCGCCTCCTGACCGCGCTTGAGGGTCTGCTGGGCGGCGTTCTTCTGGGCGCTGGAGAGGGCGCGCTCGAGGACGTCGATGGCGTGCTCGCGCTCCTCGATCTTGCGGCGCATGTCGGCGGCGAAGGCCGCCGACTCGGCTGTGCGCTGCTCGGTGAGGACGCGGTACTCCTGCGCCTGGACCGCGCGGTCGCGAGCCGCCTCGCGGCGCGTCTGCATCAGCTCGGAGTGGGTGATCCGGGTGGCAGCGGCACCGGCGAGCACGGCGAGGACCGCAGCGACAGCGGTCAGGCCGGCCGACGAGGCGGCCAGGGCGCCGATCACGACCGCAGCGGCGGCGGCGAGGAGCGCGACGGCGACGACCAGGCGCGTGCTGCGCTGGCGCCGGCGGGCGGGCGTCCGGGACGCCTGTGACTGCTGGGGCTGCTGGGAAGGCATGGGGTCAGACTAGGGCCGGGGGTCGCCGCCGTCCGTGCGACACGCACGCTCCAGGGCGAGCGAGGCCAGCGTCACCACGGCCGCCCCGGCGGCGGCCACCAGCGAGCGGAGGATCCAGCGGTCGGCGTACGCGCTCGCGTCGCCCAGCCAGCTGATCGCGTAGCCGAGGTAGCCGGCGGCCACGAGAGCACCGCAGAGGGCGCAGGCACGCGCGAGCACGAGCCGGTTGACGGCCTGGTGCACCTCGAGCCGCTCGCCGCGCACCTGGACGGTCTGCCACGTCTGCCAGGCGAGGAACACCATGATCGCGGCCACCAGCACCATCGCCAGCGCCTGTGCCCAGGAGACCAGCGGCGGACTGCCGGTGAGCCGGGACATCAGGGGGTGGAGGCCCCATCCGCCGACCAGGCCGAGCACGACGCAGGTCGTCAGGGCGCCAGCCGAGGTGGGGCGCAGGGTCCCGCGCGGCTCGGGAGGCTCGTCCGGGTCGGTCCCGCTCACCGCGCGGTGGTCGCTCGGGTGGTCACTGGAGTGGTCATTCGGCCTCGAGGGCGAGGTCCTCGCGCTTGCGGACACCCGAGGCGTCGGTCTCCCCCAGCAGGTCGGCGATCGGGCCGCGCTCGGGGAAGACGGCGTCGGGCTCGAGGTCGTGCCAGGGCTTCAGCACGAACGCACGCTGGTGGGCGCGTGGGTGCGGCAGCCGGAGGAAGTCCTCGTTGGAACGGCGGTCACCGACCACGATCAGGTCGACGTCGAGGGTGCGGGGCGCGTTGCGGATGTCGCTGCGCTCGCGCTCGAACGCGTCCTCGATCGCCAGCGCGCGCTCCATCAGGCGTGCCGCCGGGAGCGTGGTGTCGGCGAGGACGACGGCGTTGAGGAACGGTCCGGCCTCCTCGGGCGAGTCGACCGGGTCGGTCTCGTAGACCGGGGAGACCCCGGTGACGAAGAAGTCGGGGGTGTCGCGCAGCGCGTCGACGGCACCCTGCAACGACGCGAGCCGCTCGCCGAGGTTCGAGCCCAGCGCGACCACCACCCGGCGGATCGGGTGCATCTCCCCGGTGAGGGAGTCGGTGTCCACGATGTTGGGGTTCGGGGTCTCAGTCATCAGCGTTGCCTCGCGTTCTGGTGATCGTCAGCGCGACGTCCGAGTACGTCGCGTCGATGGGCGCATCAGGTTTGTGCAGCGTGACCCGGGCCCATTCAACACGACGGTCCAACAGGCACACATCGGCGATGCGTTGAGCGACGGTTTCTATCAGGTCGACCGGATCGCGCTCGACGGCGGCCTTCACGTCGGTGGTCAGCGAGCCGTAGTTGACGGTGTCGGCGAGGTCGTCGGACGCGGCCGCGCCACGGGTGTCGATCCCCAGCACGAGGTCGACCACGAAGGTCTGGCCCTCGCGCTTCTCGAAGTCGAAGACGCCGTGGTGCGCCCAGCACTCGATGCCCGTCACGGCGAGCTCGTCGGTCACGGGTGGCGTGCTCATGACAGTCCCTTCATCGCAGCGGCGACGGCCAGCGCGTCACGGGTGGCGCGTACGTCGTGCACGCGCAGGACGTCGACGCCGCGGTCGGCCAGCAGCGCGACGAGGGCGGCGTGGGCGTGCTCGCGCTCGCCGACCGGCCGCGGGACCCCGTCGCGGCGCAGCAGCGTGCCGAGGAACGACTTCCGGCTCGCGCCCACCAGCAGCGGGCGGCCCAGGCCGGCGATGACGTCGAGCCGCCCGAGGAGCTCCCAGTTGTGCTGCGGCTCCTTGGCGAAGCCCAGCCCGGGGTCGAGGACGACCCGCTCCACCGGGACACCCGCGGCCACGGCGGCGTCGAGGCGCTCGCCCAGCTCGCGGCGCACGGTCTCGACCACGCCGTCCGGGGAGTAGTCGGTGAAGTCGCGCATCCGGTCGGCGTGCGCCCGCCAGTGCATCGCGACGTAGTCGGCGTCGGCGGCGGCGACCACGTCGAGGATCCGTGGGTCGGCCAGGCCGCCGGAGACGTCGTTGACGATCCGCGCGCCGGCGGTCAGCGCAGCCTCGGCCACCTCGGCGCGCATCGTGTCGACGGACACGAGGGCACCCCCGGCGGCGAGCTCGCGGATCACCGGGACGACCCGGCCGAGCTCCTCGGCGACCAGCGGACGGGTGGCGCCGGGGCGGGTGGACTCGCCGCCGATGTCGAGGATGTCGGCACCTTCGGCGAGCAGCCGGCGGCCGTGCTCGACCGCGGTCTCGGTGGTGTCGTAGCGGCCACCGTCGGAGAAGCTGTCAGGGGTGACGTTGACGATCCCCATCACCCGGGGCAGACGAGCGGAGGCCGCCCCGGTCACCTGGTGCCTGAGTGGATGAGCGCCATCGCCTCGGCGCGGGTGGCCTGGTTGGTGAGCATCGACCCCCGCACCGCCGAGGTGATGGTGCGCGCGCCCGCCTTGCGCACCCCGCGCATCGTCATGCAGAGGTGCTCGGCCTCGATCACCACGATCACGCCGCGGGCGCCGAGGATCTCCATGAGGGAGTCGGCGACCTGGGTGGTGAGCCGCTCCTGCACCTGGGGCCGCTTGGCGTAGACGTCGACCAGGCGGGCGAGCTTGGACAGCCCCGTGATCTTGCCGGTCTCGGCCGGGATGTAGCCGACGTGGGCCACGCCGGTGAACGGCACGAGGTGGTGCTCGCACATCGACCACAGCTCGATGTCGCGGACCAGGACGAGCTCGTCGTGGCCGAGGTCGAAGGTGGTGGTCAGCACGTCCTCGGCCCGCATGCGCAGGCCCTGGGTGAGCTCGGCGTAGGCCCGCGCGACCCGGGCCGGCGTCTCGCGCAGGCCCTCGCGGTCGGGGTCCTCCCCGATCGCGGCGAGGAGCTCGCGCACCGCGGCCGCGGCCCGCTCGTGGTCGAACTCGGGCACGTCCTCGGGCGCCACCTCCGGCACCGTGATCGGGTCGGTCACGGCGCGCCCGGGCTCGGCGGGGTCGGCGTGTCCGGGTGGGGCTGGGGACCGCCGTGCACGTCTCCCCCGGCTCCGGGCGGCGTCAGGATCGCACCGCCCTCGGTCTCCGCCTGCTGGGCGGCCGCATCGGCGTTCACCCGGTCGCGGATCTCCTGCGGGATGTCGACCGGCGGGATGGACGACGGCACCCGCTCGGGTGAGCCCGTCCACGCCGGTCGGGCGGGGTTCATCGTGAGTGCCTCGAAGATCGCGGCGATCTCCGCCTTGTCGAGCGTCTCCTTGTCGAGCAGCTCCAGCACGAGGGCGTCGAGGACGTGGCGGTTGGTCTCCAGGATCTCGAAGGCCTCCTGGTGAGCCTGGCCGAGCAGCGCCTTGATCTCCTCGTCGACCGCGGCCGCCGTCTCCTCGGAGTAGTTGCGCGTGTGGCCCATGTCGCGGCCCAGGAACGGCTCGGAGTTGCTGTCACCGAGCTTGACCGCGCCGAGGCGCTCGGTCATGCCGTACTGGGTCACCATGGCTCGGGCCAGGCCCGTCGCCTTCTCGATGTCGTTGCCGGCACCGGAGGTGACGTCGTGGAAGATCAGCGCCTCCGCCGCCATCCCGCCCAGCATGTAGGCCAGGTTGTCGAGCATCTCGCTCCGGGTCTGGGAGTACTTGTCGCGGTCGGGCAGCACCATCGTGTAGCCCAGTGCGCGGCCCCGCGGCAGGATCGTCACCTTGTGCACGGGGTCGGTGCCCGGAAGCGCCGCGGCGACGAGGGCATGGCCGCCCTCGTGGTAGGCGGTGATGAGCTTCTCGCGCTCGCTCATCAGGCGCGTACGACGCTGCGGACCGGCGATGACGCGGTCGATCGCCTCGTCGAGGGCGTCGTCGGTGATGAGCTTCTTGTTGTTGCGCGCGGTGAGCAGCGCGGCCTCGTTGAGCACGTTGGCCAGGTCGGCACCGGTGAAGCCGGGCGTGCGCCGGGCGATGCTCAGCAGGTCGATGTCCTGCGCGATCGGCTTGCCGCGCGAGTGCACCTTGAGGATCTGGTGACGACCGTTGAGGTCCGGGGCGTCGACGCCGATCTGGCGGTCGAAGCGGCCCGGTCGCAGCAGCGCCGGGTCGAGGACGTCGGGCCGGTTGGTCGCGGCGATGAGGATGACGCCGCCGCGGACGTCGAAGCCGTCCATCTCGACCAGCAGCTGGTTGAGGGTCTGCTCGCGCTCGTCGTGGCCGCCGCCCATGCCGGCGCCGCGGTGGCGGCCGACGGCGTCGATCTCGTCGATGAACACGATGGCCGGTGGGTTCTCCTTGGCCTGCTCGAAGAGGTCGCGCACACGGCTGGCGCCGACGCCGACGAACATCTCGACGAAGTCGGAGCCGGAGATGGAGTAGAACGGCACGCCGGCCTCGCCCGCGACGGCGCGCGCGAGCAGGGTCTTGCCGGTGCCGGGCGGGCCGTAGAGCAGGACGCCCTTGGGGATCTTGGCGCCGACGGCCTGGAACTTGGCCGGGTCGGTGAGGAACTCCTTGATCTCGCCGAGCTCCTCGATCGCCTCCTCGCAGCCGGCGACGTCGCTGAACGTCGTCTTCGGCATGTCCTTGGTGATCAGCTTGGCCTTGGACTTGGCGAACTGCATGACGCCGCGGCCCCCACCACCCTGGGCCTGGTTCATCAAGAAGATGAACAGCAAGATGATCAGCGCGAACGGCAGGAGGGTGGCGAGCAGCGAGCCCAGGAAGCTCGGCTGGGGGAAGTCGGAGTCGGACCACGTGGTCTTGCCTGCCGCGATCTGCTCGTCGACCGCCGCGAGCAGGGTCTCCTGCTGGCCGTCGATGTAGTGGGTGACGACCTTGTCACCGGCGTCGCGGGTGCCCTCGTCGAGGGTCGCGCGGATCTCGTGGTCGACCCCGTTGAACTCGATCTCGTCGACCTGGCCGGCCGCGATGTACTTGGAGAGGGTCGAGGTCCGGACCTCGTCGTAGCCGTCGTTGGGCACGAGGAACTGGATGGCCAGCATCACCGCGAGGGCGGACAGGGCGATCCAGAGCCAGGGACCCTTGAATATGCGCTTCACAGGCAACTTTCACCGGTTCGGAGGTGGGATCGCGACGGTACACGTCGCTCGGGCGCCCATTGTTTCAGGCGGGGTGAAGCGTGGCGAGGCGTCCGCCCGCTCAGGCCTCGCCCGATCAGGAGTAGACGTGGGGCGCGAGGGTGCCGATGTCGCGCAGGTTGCGGTACTTCTCGCGGTAGTCCAGGCCGTAGCCGACGACGAACTCGTTGGGGATGTCCCAACCGACGTACTTCGGCTCGACGGGCATCGAGAGCGCCTCGGGCTTGCGCAGCAACGTGGCGATCTCGACGCTCGCCGGGCTGCGGCTGGAGAGGTTGTTGACCAGCCAGCTCAGGGTCAGGCCGGTGTCGATGATCTCGTCGACGATGAGGACGTCGCGACCGCTGATGTCGGTGTCGAGGTCCTTGAGGATGCGGACCACGCCGCTGGACTTGGTGCCCGAGCCGTAGGAGCTGACGGCCATCCAGTCCATCTCCAGGTGGCGCGGCATCGACCGGGACAGGTCGGCCATCACCATGACCGCGCCGCGCAGGACGCCCACCACGAGGAGGTCACGCCCCTCGTAGTCGGCCGTGATCTCGGCCGCCATCTCGGCCAGCCGCTGCTGGATCTGCTCCTCCGTGAAGAGGACGTTGACGAGGTCGTGCTCCACGTGGGACGAGTCCATGGCTGCAGCCTAGGGCGCGGCGCCGGCGGTGGTCAGCCCGAGGTCGTCGCGGTGTGCCGCGACTCCTCGCGCCGGGCGAGCCTGCCGTGCACCGGCGAGCCGGGAGGCACGTCGTCGGGCGCCACCGGGAGGGGCAGGCGCACCACGAAGGCGCTGCCCGTGCCCACGGCGCTGGTCACCTCGAGCGTCCCGCCCATCAGCGCGGCCAGCTGCCGGCTGATCGCCAGCCCGAGGCCGGCGCCGCCGTAGCGCCGGGTGGTCGAGCCGTCGACCTGGGTGAACGACTCGAACACGGTCTCGAGGTCCTCCTCGGCGATGCCGATCCCCGTGTCGGTGACGGTGAGCTCGATCCCGTCCTCGGTGAGCACGCAGTCCTTCCGCGCCCGCCGTACGTCCAGCCGCACACCACCGTCGTGGGTGAACTTCACCGCGTTGTCCAGCAGGTTGCCCAGGACCTGGACCAGGCGGTCCGGGTCGCCCACGACACGACGCGGCACCTCGTCCGCGAGGACCGCCTCGAAGGCCACGCCGACGGCCGCGGCCCGTGGACGGCAGCGCTCGGCGACCTCCTCCACGACGGCGTCCAGGTCGAAGGGCACGCGGGCGACCTCGAGCTGTCCCGCCTCGATGCGCGAGAAGTCGAGGACGTCGTCGACCAGCGACCGCAGCGACTGGCCCGACCGGCGCATCCGGGTGACCATCTCCTGCTGGAGCTCGTCGAGCGGGGTGTCCGCGAGGATCTCGCCGGCGCCGAGCACCATCGTCAGCGGCGTACGGATCTCGTGGCTCATCGTGGCGAGGAACATCGACTTGGCCCGGGAAGCAGCCAGCGCATCGTCGCGTGCGGTCTCGAGCTCGCTGAGGGCCCGCTCCTCCGAGCGCATCAGCCGTGCCATCCGCACGAAGGCGAGCAGGGTGAGGGCGACTGCGCCCAGCATGAGCTGCAGAGGGCGGTCCGGTCCTCCTCGCAGGTCCGAGACGAGCTCCAGGGTGGGCGGCACGAGCAGCGGCACGATCGCGATGGCGAGCTGGAACGCCGGGCGACGCCGACCGGCCGGAGCCGGGACCGGTGCGCGAAGGCGCCACACGCTCCGCGCCATCAGCACGGGGGCGATCATCCACGCCGCGTCCATCAGGATGCCGTCGGCACCGGCGACCGGTTGCAGGTAGGCCATGTCCGCTGCCATCCACAGCACGCCGCCCACGGCGAACCCGGGCTCCAGGCACCTCCGCGCGGTCTTGTTGACCAGCACGCGGACCACCAGGGCGAGCAGCACGGCGTCCGCCACGGGGTAGGCCGCCCAGATGGTTCGCACGAGGACCGGGAGCGAGTCGTCCGTGACGATGGTCTCGATCGCGCGGCCCCACAGCACCAGCACGCTGACCACGACGATCGTGACCGCGTCGACGGTGAAGTCGACGTCGTGGAGACCCGGTCCGCTGCGGCGCAGCACGATGACCAAGGCAGCGCAGAGCAGCACGTAGGACGCGAACCACGGCAGGTCGGCGACGGACACGTCCGTGGACATCCCGGCGGCATCGAGGACCACCCAGATGGTGTCACCCAGCGCGGTGAGCGAGATGCCGGCAGCGATCAGGCGGCCGACGAGCTTCAGCCCATCGGGAGCGCGTGCCGCGCCCACCCACGCCGCGATGCCGGCGGCGACCATCGTGCCGGTGTAGAGCAGGTTGTCCAGGAGGAAGTCGTCGACGACGGCGTAGAGCACCACAGCCACGGTCACGAGCAATGCCGCAGCGAGGTCGACTGCTCGCCGCTGCGCCATGCGCGCGACTTTACTTTCGATCGCCGCCGTCGGCAGGCGTTTCGGTCAGGTCCCGCTGAGCAGGGTCGCGACGACCCCGCGGAGGTCCTTGAGCGTGAAGGGCTTGGACATGAAGTCGGTCGCGCCGGCGGCGAACGCGCTGTCTCTCGTCGCGGAGTCGGCGTAGGCGGTGAGGATCAGGATGGGGAGACCCTCGAGCTCGGGCACCTGCCGCAGTCGGGCGCAGAGCTCGCCACCGTCCATCTGCGGCATGCTCCAGTCGAGCACGGCGAGGTCGAACGAGGTGTCCGGCACCAGGTCGAGCGCCGCCAGGGGGCTGCCGACCGCCACCACGTCGAGCTCGGACCTGCGCAGGACGAGCTCGATGAGGTCACGCATGTCCTGGTCGTCGTCGACCACGAGCACCTTCGCCACGTGCACCCCCTGTTCCGAGGACGCGACCTTATCGCCCTGCGGGCGCCTCGATGGCCAGAATGCCGTTGCGGCGTGCGGCGCGACGTGGTCCGGGCAGGTCGATCCAGCGCTGGCCGCGCCAGTCGACCAGCAGCCGGTCGACCTCGAGCACGTGCGCACGGGTGAGCTCGGCGGCCGGCACTCCGGCTTCGAGGGCGGCCCGGTGGAGGGCGCGGTGGCGCAGGGAGGGCGGTTGGGCGCGCAGCACGTCGACGTCGAGGCCTCCGTGGCACCGGGCGTCGGCGAGCACCCGGTCGGCGAGCTCCTCGAGCAGCGCGGTGTCGTCGCGCAGCTGCTCAGCGGTGCGGGCCAGGGTGGCCGCGACCCCCGGCCCCAGCTCGTCCTCCAGCACTGGGAGCACGCGCTCGCGCACCCGGACCCTGGTGTAACCGGGGTCGTGGTTGTGCGGGTCGTCCCACGCCTCGAGGCCCTCGACCTGGCAGGCCGTCACGGTGTCGTCGCGGCGTACGCCGAGCAGCGGGCGCGCGAACACCCCGAAGGCGGGCCGCATCCCCTGCAGCGACCGGCCGCCCGAGCCGCGGGCCAGGCCGAGGAGGACGGTCTCGGCCTGGTCGTCGAGTGTGTGGCCGAGCAGCACCCTCGCGACGCCGAGGTGCGCGGCGACCTCCTCCAGGACGGCGTACCTCGCCTCCCTCGCGGCCGCTTCCGGACCGAGGCCCGAGGCCGCGTCGACGGCGACCCGCGCGGTGAGGGTCTCGTCGACGCCGAGCGCCGCGAGCTGCGCCACCACGCGGTCCGCCTGGCCGGCCGAACCGGGCTGCAGCCCGTGGTCGACGGTCACGCCGACGACGCGCATTCCGAGCTTGTGCCCCTCGAAGACCGACGCCGAGGCGAGGGCGAGCGAGTCGGCGCCTCCGCTGCACGCGACCGCCACCACGTCACCCGGGGCGAGCTCCGAGAGGAACCCACGGACGGGCAGCCGGACGGCGGCGACCGAGGGGTGGAGCGTCACAGCACCCGGGCGACCCAGGCGTCGGGGTCCTCGATCTCCGCCTTGGACGGCAGCGAGTCCGGCCCGGTCCAGACGGCGTTGAACTCGTCCATGCCGACCTTGTCGACCACGTGCCGGACGAAGACGGCTCCGTCGCGGTACTGCGCCATCTTGGCGTCGAGCCCGAGCAGGCGGCGCAGCAGCTTGTCCAGCGTGCCGACGCCCTGGCGGCGCTGGTTGAACTTCTTGCGGATCTGCGCCACGGACGGGATGACCGTGGGCCCCACGCCGTCCATGACGACGTCGGCGTGGCCCTCGAGGAGCGACATCACACCGGTCACCCGGTCGAGGATCTCCTTCTGCGCAGGCGAGGACACCAGGTCGAGCACGCTGCCGCCGCCGCTGCGGATCGACTCGGCGCCGCGGCGCAGCCCCTCCAGCAGCGCGGTGGGCTCGATCGTGTCGGCCAGCGAACCCATCTGCGCCAGCAGGTGCTCGCCGAGCCACGGGTTGGCCGTGAACTGCACGCGGTGCGTCTCCTCGTGCAGGCACACCCACAGCCGGAAGTCGTGCGGGTCGACGTCGATCTCGCGCTCGACGTGGACGATGTTGGGCGCCACCAGCAGCAACCGGCCGTGCGGTGCGTGGAAGGGGTCGAACTGGCCGAGGACCTTGGAGCCGAGGAACCCGAGCATCAGCCCGACCTCGGCGCCGGTGACCCGCGAGCCGACGGCTGCGGAGAGCCCGCTCGGCGGCCCCTTCTTCTCGGTGAGCTTGTCGACGATGGGCGTGAGCAGCTTGGCGAAGCCGTCGGCGTTGGCCTGGATCCACCCGGCCCGGTCAACGACCAGCACCGGCGCGGTGCCGGCGGTCGTGCGCAGCCCGGTGAACTCGCTCACCAGCGGCGTGGACCTCTCGGCCCCCTCGCGCAGCTCGACCACGGCCGCGGCCGCCTCCTCGGGCGTGACGTCCGGCCCCGGCCCGGACACCCGGGATCCCAGGGTGACGGCGAGGTCCCAGTCGACGAGGCTCATGGGCTCGACAGTAGCCGGGTTGTCCTCAGGCGGCGGGTTGCGAACAGGTGCAGGCCGCGAGGGCGGCCGCGGCGCGGTCGAGGGCGTCCTGGGCGTCGTACCGGTCGGCGTCCGCGACCTTGTCGGCGGCGAAGACGAACGCCAGGGGCGTGCCGTCGCGGCCGACGGCGATCCCGGCGAGGGCGTGCACGCCCGTGAGGGTGCCGGTCTTGGCGCGCACCAGGCCGCGCGCGACGGCAGGCCCTTCGTCGAAGCGGTAGGTCAGCGAGCCGGTGAACCCGGCGACGGGCATGCCGGTGACCAGGCTGCGCAGGTCGGTGTCAGGCCCGGAGGCGCCTTGGAGCAGCGCGAGCAGGGTGGCGGTGCTGACCCGGTTGCGCCGCGAGAGCCCCGAGCCGTCGTGGAGCCGGTCGCCGCCGGTGTCGATGCCGAGGTCCTGCAACGTGCTGGTCACGCCGGCCGCTCCGGCCTCGAAGGAGCCGGTGCCGGAGGTGGCCAGGCCGACGTGGTGGCCGACGACCTCGGCGCCCTCGTTGTCGCTGACGTCGAGGATGCGTTCGGCGACCTCGGACAGGGGCGCGCTCTCGACGGATGCGAGCTCCTCCGCCTCGGGGTTTACGACGACCCGCTCGGGCGCCCCGGCGACCTTCACGCCGGCGGCGGTGAGGGCGGTCGCGAAGGCCTGGGCGGCGGCGAGCGAGGGGTCGTCCGAGCGCTCCTGGCCGTCAGGCGCGATGCCGCTGTCGACCATCAGCGCGGTGATGGGGCTGACGATGTCGTCGGGGACGTAGTCGCGCCGCCAGGCCGGGTTGTCGGTCGGGCCGCTGAACAGGCTGTCGTCGAAGCGGACCCTGACCCGGCCCGTGCCCCCGAGCGCCTCGGCGACCTCGACGGCGAGGGTGGCGACGTCGGCACGGGCGGGGTAGGTCGACCCGCGCTCGGCGACCGTCAGCGGCTTGCTCGCCAGCAACGGGTCTCCCCCGCCGACCAGCACGACCTCACGGGGTCCCTCGCCGCGCACGACGCGGGTGGTGAAGGTGTGGTCCGGGCCGAGGGCGGCCAGGGCGGCGCCCAGGGTGAGCAGCTTGGTGGTGGAGGCGGGCAGGTAGGTGCCGTCGCCGGAGGTCCAGACCTCCGAGCCGGGGGTCAGCGTCGAGACGGCGCCGACGACGTGGCGTCCGAGGTCGGGGTCGGCGAGCTCCTTCGTGACGGCCTTCGCCACACGGTCGGGCGCGAGCACGCCTGCGGCACTGGCCGCCTGCACCTCCGGGGTGGGCGTGCTCCAGGCGGGGAGCTCGAGCCCGGCCGGGGGCAGCACCTGCTCGGGCTCGGTGACGGGGTCGGCGGCCAGCCCGGGGAGGTAGCGCGGACCCCACTCGAACCGGTAGGCGCCGACACAGGCGCCCAGGAGGGCGAGGACCAGCAGCACGGGCACCCACGCGCCCAGGAAGTGGCGTACCTCACGTCCTCGACGTTTCGACCCTCTCGCTTCGCGCATCGGGGCCATTGTGCGCGACACTGCCCCCAGGACTTCGCGCCGGGCTCTCGGTCGGGCACAGCGGAGCGTGACCTGGAGACGGCCCGCAGGCGTGCCGGAGAGTGGAGGAAGACGTGCTGACGTTCGACGTGCTGGTGGAGATCCCCAAGGGCGAGCGCAACAAGTACGAGGTCGACCACGAGACCGGGCGGATCCGCCTGGACCGGATGCTCTTCACCTCGACCGCGTACCCGGCCGACTACGGCTACATCGAGAACACCCTCGGCCAGGACGGCGACCCGCTCGACGCGCTGGTGATCCTGCAGCAGCCGACCTTCCCGGGCTGCCTCATCGAGTGCCGCGCGATCGGCATGTTCCGCATGACCGACGAGGCCGGCGGCGACGACAAGGTCCTGTGCGTCCCCTCGCACGACCCTCGCCTCGAGCACCTGCGCGACATCAACCACGTCTCCAAGTACGACCGCCTGGAGATCCAGCACTTCTTCGAGGTCTACAAGGACCTCGAGCCGGGCAAGTCCGTCGAAGGCGCCGACTGGGTCGGCCGCGCCGAGGCCGAGGCCGAGGTCCACGCGTCGTTCGAGCGCTTCAAGACCGAGGGCCACGGCGACGACGTCGAGAACCTCGCCGACGACAGCCTGGGCGAGGACGCCTGAGGCGATCGACCAACTGGTCGACCGCTGTGGACGCTGGACGCCCGGCATGACGTGACTCGAGCGGACGATGGTCCGCTCGAGTCAGTCATTTCCGGGGATCAGGCGGCGTGACCCTCGCTCGTCGCCGCGGAGGGCTCGAGGGCCTCGGCGAGGATGTCGGTCACCCGTCCGACGGGGCGCACGTCGAGCTCACTGAGCAGCTCGGCCGGTACGTCGTCGAGGTCGGGACGGTTGCGCTCCGGGACGAAGACCGTCGACAGGCCCGCGCGCTGGGCGGCCAGCAGCTTCTGCTTGAGTCCGCCGATCGGCAGCACCCGGCCCGCGAGCGACACCTCGCCGGTCATCCCGACGTCGGAGCGCACGGGGCGCCCGGTCAGCAGCGACACCAGGGCGGTCACCATGGTCACGCCTGCGGACGGGCCGTCCTTCGGGACCGCGCCGGCCGGGAAGTGCACGTGGATCGAGCGTTCGAACGCTGACGGCTCGATGCCGAGCTCGACCGCGTGCGCGCGCACCCACGACAGGGCGATGGAGGCGGACTCCTTCATCACGTCGCCGAGCTGGCCGGTGACCGTCAGCCCCGCGGTGCCCTCGGCCACCGACGTCTCGACGTAGAGCACGTCGCCGCCGAGGCCGGTCACGGCCAGGCCGGTGGCGACACCCGGCACGTCGGTGCGCTCGTGGCTGTCCGGGGTGAAGCGCGGCCGTCCGACCAGGTCGGCCAGCCCGTCCCGGTCGATGTCGACCCGCTCGACGTCGCCGGTCGCGAGCCGGGTGGCGGCCTTGCGGAACGCCTTGGCGAGCAACCGCTCGAGCTGGCGTACGCCCGCCTCGCGGGTGTAGTTGGCGGCGAGCTCGCCGAGGGCGTCGTCGGAGACGGTGACCTCCTCGGGCGTCAGCGCGGCCCGCTCCAGCTGGCGGGGCACGAGGAAGTCGCGGGCGATGGCGACCTTGTCGTCCTCGGTGTAGCCGTCGATCGTGACGAGCTCCATGCGGTCCAGCAGGGCCGAGGGGATCTGCTCGACGACGTTGGCGGTGGCGATGAACAGCACGTCGGACAGGTCGAGGTCGAGCTCGAGGTAGTGGTCGCGGAAGGTGTGGTTCTGCGCGGGGTCGAGCACCTCGAGCAGCGCCGCGGCCGGGTCGCCCCGGTAGTCCGCGCCGACCTTGTCGACCTCGTCGAGGAGGACGACGGGGTTCATCGAGCCGGCCTCCTTGATCGCCCGCACGATGCGGCCGGGGAGGGCACCGACGTACGTCCGCCGGTGGCCGCGGATCTCGGCCTCGTCGCGCACGCCGCCGAGCGCGACGCGGACGAACGTCCGGCCCATCGTCCGGGCCACGGACTCGCCGAGCGAGGTCTTGCCGACGCCGGGAGGGCCGGCGAGCAGGATCACCGCGCCCGAGCCGCGGCCGCCGACGACCTCCAGGCCGCGCTCGGCCCGGCGGGCCCGCACGGCGAGGTACTCGGTGATGCGGTCCTTGACCTCGTCGAGGCCGTGGTGGTCGGCGTCGAGCACCGCGCGGGCGGCGGCGACGTCGTGGGAGTCCTCGGTGCGCTCGTTCCACGGCAGCTCGAGGACGGTGTCGAGCCAGGTGCGGATCCACCCGGCCTCGGGGTTCTGGTCGCTGGAGCGCTCCAGCTTGTCGACCTCGCGCAGCGCGGCCTCGCGCACCGCCTCGGGCAGGTCGGCGGCCTCCACCCGGGCGCGGTAGTCGTCGGAGCCGTCGGGCTCGCCCTCCCCCAGCTCCTTGCGGATCGCCGCGAGCTGCTGGCGCAGCAGGAACTCCCGCTGGTTCTTCTCCAGCCCCTCGCGGACGTCCTGGCTGATCTTGTCGTTGACCTCGTCCTCGGCGTCGTAGTCGCGCGTCCAGTCCACGAGCAGCCGCAGCCGCTCGCCGAGGTCGGGGGTCTCGAGGACCTGGCGCTTCTGGTCCTCGGAGAGGTACGGCGCGTAGCCGGAGGCGTCGGCGAGGGCGTCGGGGTCGCCGAGGCGGCGCACGTTCTCGATGACCTGCCACGCCTCGCGGCGCTCGAGGATCGAGATCACGTGGGTGCGGTACTCCTCCGCGAGGGTGCGGACCTCGTCGGTCACGACCGCCTCGGGGACGGGCTCGGCCTCCACCCAGAGGGCGGCACCGGGGCCGGAGACACCGGCACCGATGGCGACGCGGCGCTCGGCGCGCAGCACGGCAGCGGGCCGGCCGCCTGCGAAGCGACCGACGCGGTCGACCACGGCGACGACGCCGTGGGTGGCGTAGCGGTCCTCGAGCCGCGGGGCGACGAGGACGCGGGTGGGCTGGTCGTCCTGCGCGCCGTCGTGCGCGAGGCGGGCGGCGTCGATCGCGGCGCGGGACTGGTCGTCGAGCTCGATGGGCACGACCATGCCGGGCAGCACGACCGTGTCGTGGAGGAACACCACGGGGAGCGAGGTGGGGAACGGGAAGTTCTGCGTCATGCCCTTGTCAACGCGCGAGAACCGGAGGCATGTTCCGGTTCGGGGTTCGCCCACCGCGAACGCTGGTCAGAGCCGCGTCAGGTCGACCTCGTCGCCCACCCGGCCGAGCTTGTCGGGGTTGCGGACGAGGAAGAGCCGCGTGACGACGCCGTCCTCGACGAGCATGGTGCCGACGCCGTCGCGCTGACCGGCGATCACGAACTGGATCGCCGGCGAGCCGTTGAGCCACACGGGCTCGAGCTCCAGCGCGTCGGGCGTGACCGCGGTGAGGAACCGGAAGACCTTGTCGCGGCCGTAGATCGGGTTGAGCGCGGCCTGGACCTTGCCGCCGCCGTCGGTCATCAGCACCACGTCCGGCGCCAGCACGTCCATCAGCGACTGGAGGTCGCCACCGGCGGTGGCGGCGCGGAACTTCTCGATCACCGCGTCCCGCTCCGCAGCACTCACGGACGACCGCGGACGCCGCTCAGCCACGTGCGCGCGGGCGCGACTGGCGATCTGTCGCACGGCCGGCTCGGACTTCTCGACCGCCTCCGCGATCTCGCCGTACGCCAGGTCGAACACCTCGCGCAGCACGAAGACCGCCCGCTCGGTCGGCGGCAGCGTCTCCAGCACCAGCAGCATCGCGGTCGAGACGCTGTCGGCCAGCTCGACGTCCTCGGCGACGTCCGGCGCGGTCAGCAGCGGCTCGGGGAGCCAGGTCCCGACGTAGTCCTCGCGGCGGCGCGCCAGGGTGCGCAGCCGGTTGAGCGAGAGGCGCGTCGTCATCCGCACGAGGTAGGCCCGCGGGTCGCGCACCTCCGCGACCAGCACCTCGGACCACCGCAACCAGACCTCCTGCAGCACGTCCTCGGCGTCGGCGGCCGAGCCGAGCATCTCGTAGGAGACGGTGAAGAGCAGGTTGCGGTGGGCCGCGAAGGAATCCGTGTGCGTCACGTGGTGATCGTCCCAGCCTGCGCGAGCGGGAGCTCACAGACGTCGCTGAAGCCCTGCGAGGCCAGGCCCATCGCGGAGTTGAAACGGGACCGCTCGTTCTCCACGGCGACCATCATGGTGAGCTCGACGACCGCGGCGTGGCCGAGCTGGCGGTCGAGGCTGGCCACCATCTCGTCGGTGACCGCCGGCGGGGTCGCGGTCATCGCCTCGGCGTAGGCCATGACCTCGCGCTCGACGTCGGTGAAGACGTCCGACTCTCGCCACCGCGGCACCTCGCGGACCTTCGACTCGTCGAGCCCCTTGGTGTGGGCCAGGAAGTAGCCGAAGTCCAGGCACCACGAGCAGCCGATCACGCCGGCGCTGGCCATCTCGGCGTACGCCTTGAGGTGCGGGTCGAGCGCCGTCCACTTCGCGACCTTCTGCTCGAAGCCGAAGACCGCCCTCATCACGGGCTTGTTGTGCCACAGGACATAGGCGTTGTCGGGGACCTTGCCCCACATGCGCTTCGCGACGCGGGTCATGAGCGCGCCGTAGGCGCCGTCGATGGTGGCCTGCGGGATCCGGAACTGGCTGGGCATCTGTCCTCCTGCTGTCGTGGTGGTGACATGGAGACACCGCCCGACGCAGGAGTGTGACAGCGACTGCAGGACATTCGTCCCGCCCGTGGGGGACCCGAGCGGCTCAGAGGGTCCGGAGGAACGTGTCGACCGCCCGCGCGACCTCGAGGTGGATCTCGGCGGTGCGCACGGCGTCGCCGGTGCCCATCGCGTGGTCGGCGTCCGCGACCTCGAGCACGTCGCAGCCGTTGTCGGCGAGCTCGGCGGCGACCGCTGCGTCCCACAGCTCGTCGGCCAGTCCGCCCACGAGCAGCTGCCGGCCGGCGTTGGCGGCGATCGCCTCCGCCACCTCGGGCTCGACGAGCAGGGGCGTGAACCAGATCGCGTCGAGCCCCCGCTCGGCGGCGTACGACGCCGCGAGGGTGCCGAGCGACTTGCCGACCAGCACCACGTGGTCGGCGTCCTCGGCGGCGAGCGCGGCCTCGACGTGGCGGCGTACCCAGGGACCGGGTTCCTCGTCACCGCGGCCGGTGGAGTCCCACCAGAGCTGCAGGACGGTGAAGCCGTGCTGCAGGAGCGCGAGCCGCGCGAAGTCGAGGAGCGGCGCGCTCGGCGAGTAGGCGCGCCCGGGCGCGATGACGGCGAGGCCGCGGCTGTCGCCGGCCGGCTCCCAGCGCGTCGGCAGTCCTCCGAAGGTCATGTCACTGCTCCTTGCGTGCGCGGAAGTAGCCGAGACCCCCGTCGAGGGTCAGGTCGACGTGGTCGCAGCCGGCGTCGAGGAGCCAGCGGCGCGCCTCGGCGGAGGTGCACATGGGGCCGAGGATCCCGGCGCGGGCGCCCGCCCAGCGCAGCGGCGCGTAGCGCGGTCCGGTGTCGGTGAAGAGCGAGCTGCCGGTGATCGCGCCCCCAGGGGTCAGGACGCGGACCATCTCCTCGATCGCGCGGTGCGGGTCGGGGAAGCAGTGCAGACCGGTGAAGGACACCACGAGGTCGAAGGTGCCGTCCGCGAAAGGAAGATCGGCGACGTCAGCCACCGTCGGTGTCACCTGGTCGGCCACGCCCAGACGTCGGGCAGTCGTCATCGCCCGCTCGAGCATCGTGGCCGAGATGTCGGCGGCGACGAGGTCGACGCCCTGGCCCGGCCGCAGGCCGCGCAGGGCGACGCCGGAACCGGTCGGCACGTCGAGGACGCGGGAGCCGGCCGACAGCGTGCCGAGCTCGGCGGCGGCCTCGTGCAGGAGGGAGAGCTCGCTCCCCGTGCCCGCGCGCCAGGCGGGGCCGCCGAGGTGCTCGTGCTCGACGAGCCACGGGTAGACGTAGGACCAGAGCGGGTCCTCGTGCCAGCCACCGAGCCCGGGGAGCCTCACCTCACGTGCCCCACGTGAGCAGCTCCGGGCTGCGCAGCATCTCCGGCGGTACGCCGAAGGCGTCGACCAGGTCGACCGCGAGCGGCCGGACCTTGCGGCACAGTGCGTTGACCTCGCGGCTGATCGCCTTGGAGCGGGCACTGGAGAGGCGACCGTGCTCCATGAACCAGGCCCGGTCGGCCTCGATCGTCGACAGCGCGTGCAGGTCGCAGAGCAGGTTCAGCGCGACCTTGAGGTCGCCGTCCGGGAGGGCGGCGGTCCTGGCGACGAACGCCTCCAGCACGAGCCGCTCCGTGTGCGCGCGGGCCGCGGCGATGACGTGGTCCTGGACGCGGGAGAACACGGCGCCGGGGTTGTCGCCCTGGTCGATGCCGCGCTTGAGGCGCCGCGCGACGCCGCCGATCATGTGCTCCTCGCGGAATCGCAGCATCGCGAGCTGGTAGTTGGGGTCGAGCAGCCCGGCCTCCTGGTCCCAACGGTCGCCGCCGGGCAGCAGGTCGCGCACCGACTGCACGAGCTTGTGCACCGACGTGCGCTCGACGACGGTCTCGACCGCGAGCCCGGCGACGAAGCGGGCCATGCCGAGCTGGTCCATGTCCTCGAACTCGCCGGCGTAGTCGGTGAGCAGGCCCTTGGCGACCAGCTGGAGCAGGACGTGGTTGTCGCCCTCGAAGGTGGTGAAGACGTCGGTGTCGGCCTTCAGCGCGGTGAACCGGTTCTCGCTGAGGTAGCCGGCACCGCCGCAGGCCTCCCGGCACTCCTGGATGGTGCGGGTCGCGTGCCAGGTGCCGAGCGCCTTGGTGCCGGCGGCGCGGGACTCCAGCATCCGGCGGGCGTGCTCGTCACCGCCCTCCTCGGTCGGGCCGGGGCCGGAGAAGACGTCGTGCAGCTGCCCGGCCACGACCTCCTGCGCGAAGTGGAGGGCGTACGTCCGGGCCAGGAGCGGCAGCAGGCGGCGCTGGTGCATGCCGTAGTCGAGGAGCACCTGCTCCTCGTCGGGCGAGGTCGCCTCGAACTGGCGGCGGCGCACGGAGTAGCGCAGCGCGATGGCGAGCGCGACCTTGGCGGCGTTGATGCCGGCGCCGCCGACGCAGACCCGGCCCTGGACGAGGGTGCCGAGCATGGTGAAGAAGCGCTTGTTGGGGTTGTCGATCGGCGAGAGGTAGCGGCCCTCGGGAGTGACCTCGGCGAACTGGTTGAGCAGCGCCGTGCGCGGCACCCGGACCCGGTCGAACCAGATGCGCCCGTTGTCCACGCCGTTGAGGCCCATCTTGGGGCCGCAGTCCTCGATGCGGACGCCGTCGAGCACCCGGCCGCCCTCGCGGATCGGGACGACGAAGGCGTGCACGCCGTGCCGCTCCCCCGCCACGTCGAGCTGGGCGAAGACGACGGCGAGCTCGGCGTGGGCGGCGGCGTTGCCGATGTAGTCCTTGCGGCTAGCGTCGTCGGGGGTGGTGATCACGAACTCCTGCGCCTCGACGTCGTACGTCGCGACGGTGCCGAGGGCCTGCACGTTGGAGCCGTGGCCGGTCTCGGTCATCGCGAAGCAGCCCATGGTGCGGCCGCTGACGAGGTCGGCGAGGTGGGCGTCGTGGTGGGTCTTCGTGCCGAGCTGGAGGATCGCGCCGCCGAAGAGGCCGAACTGCACGCCGACCTTGACCAGCACCGACAGGTCGCCGAGCGCGAGGGTCTCGAAGGCGGCGATCGAGGCACCGATGTCGCCACCGCCGCCGTACTCGGCCGGGAAGCCCATGCCGGTCTGGCCGGTCTCGGCCATCATCACGACGACCTCCTTGACCCGCTCGCGGAAGTCGGCGCGGCTCATCTCCTCCTCGTCGCGGAGGATCTGCGCGTGCTCGGCCAGGTTGGTGCGGACCAGGTCGCGGACCTCGCGGTAGCGGCCGTCGAGCAGGACGCGCAGCGCCTCGACGTCGACCTCCGGCTGGCGGTAGCCCGAGTCGTCGGCGTGGACGCCGGGGTCGTCCACCTTCTCGACCACGGGCGTCTCGGGCACAGGCGTGGGCATCTCGTCGGCGATCGGGGGGACCTGCTCGGTGGCCATGGCACCCAAAGTAGTCCGACGGGTAGGTTCACCGCGATGAACGTGCCAGATGCCACGCCCGTGGGGGTGATGCCCTACAACTACGCCATCGTCGGCGTGCAGAAGGGCGGTACGTCGACCCTCGCGGTGACGCTCAACCAGCACCGGCTGGTGTGCCAGCCGCCCGACAAGGAGCGCCACTACTTCGACGACGAGACCGTCGACTGGTCGGCGCCCGACTACGCCCGCGACTACACCGCCCCGCGGCGGGCACCCGTACACCGGCTCGTCGGCGACGCGTCACCGACCTACCTCTACTGGCCGCACGCGCTGGAGCGGATGCGCGCCTACAAGCCGGACATGCCGCTGGTCGCCGTCTTCCGCGACCCGCTGGAGCGACTGTTCTCCCACTGGGTGATGCTCCGCTCGCGCAACCTGGCGTGGCCAGACTGGCCCGACTTCCTCACCGAGTGGCCGCACACCTCGCTGCCCGACGAGGTGCCCGATCCCGCTGAGGTGCGCACGATGCGGTGGCGGCACATGACCGGGCTGGCGCGCGGGTTCTACGGCGAACAGCTGCAGCGCGGCTTCGAGCTGTTCCCCCGCCAGCAGTGGCTGCTGCTCGAGCTGCGCTCGATGCTGGCCGACTTCGACGCGACGATCGACCGGACGACCGACTTCCTCGGGCTGCCGCGGTTCGAGCAGGTGCCCCCGCTGCGCAACTGGCACGCCGGCGCGGACGCCGTACCCGGCACGGCGCCGACGGCCGACGACGTGTCCCGGCTCGCTGAGCTCTACGCCAAGGACCTCGCGGTCTTCGAGGAGCTGTCAGGCATCGACACCTCGGCCTGGCCCACACGCCTCGTCCTCGACGGCCAGATGGTCCCCGCCGAGCTCGCCGCCCGCTTCGCGCGCAAGGTGCGCTGACGGGTCTCGGCGTGGCCGCCCCTGGAGTCCCGGATCTCCCGCTCAGGGCCGGGCGAAGAAGTTCGGCGCCCGCCAGTAGTACATCGACTCCTGGCTGACGTTTCGTCCCGTGCGAGGCGCGTGGATGATCTGGCCGTCGCCGACGTAGATCGCGACGTGGTAGATCGAGCTCGGGCTGCTCGAGGACCCCCAGAAGACCAGGTCGCCGGGAGCCAGCTGGGCGGCGGAGATCCTCGTGGACTGGGAGTACTGCGCGACCGAGTAGTGCGGGAGCGACTTCCCGCCGCTGGCCCAGGCGGCCGCGGTGAGGCCCGAGCAGTCCCAGGCGTCCGGTCCGGCGGCGCCGTAGCGGTACGGCTCACCGATCTGCGCCCGGGCGTACGCGATCGCGGCCGCGGCATCACCGGTCGGCGGCGGCGGAGGGGGCGGGGGCGGGGGCGGTGGGGTCGGCGGGAGCGTCGGCGTAGGCGTCGTGGTCGGAGTCGGGGTGGGAGTCGGGGTGGGAGTCGGCGTGGGCGTGGCGCTCGGCGTCGGAGTGGGCGTCGGAGTGGGCGTCGGCGTCGGGGTCGGCTTGCTCGTCGGCGACGGCTTGCTCGTCGGCGAGGGGGTGGGCGTCGCCTCCTGCTCCTGCTGCTCCTGCTGGGCCTGTGCCTCCGCCTCGGCCTGTGCCTGGGCCTCGGCCTCCGCCTGGGCCTGCGCAGCGGCGGCAGCCGCTTCGGCGGCGGCCTCCTCGAGCGCCCGCTGCCGCTTCTCGGCAAGGCGCACGCTGATGCCCTGCAGCTCCGCGAGCTCGGCGATGAGCTCCGACTTCGTGGCAGCGATGGCCTGTGCCTGCGCACCGGCGTCGGCCTCCGCGGCAGCGGCAGCGTCGCGGGCCTGCTCCGCCGCGGCCTCGGCGGCAGAAGCACGCTCGGCGGCCTGCGTCGCCGTGGTGGCGGTGACGTCGGCGACCGCGGACGCGGCGATGAAGGCGTCGTACTGGTTGTCGAGCGCGTCGGAGGTGTTGCCCATGGTGACGGTGCGGTCGATCATCGACTCGATGCCGTCGGCCTCGACCACCGCAGCGAGGCCCTGGACCTGCGAGGCCTCCTCGTAGGACCGGACCACCGTGTCGGCGTACAGCTCGCGCTGGGCCTCGACGTCCTCGCGGGCAGCCGTCGCGGCCTCCTCGGCGTCCGTGGCTTCGAGTCGCGCCTGCTCGGCGCGCCACCGGGCGCCGTTGTAGGCCTCGGCGGCCTGCGCGGCGGTGTCGCCGGCGCTGTCGAGCGCGAGGTTCGCCCGGATCAGGTCGGCCTTCACGGCCGCCACGTCCCTGCTCTTGGCGACCGCCTGGCCCTCAGCGGCCGCGATGTCGGCCTCGGTCGGTACGCCGGCCCGGTCGGAGCCGTCGGCGAACGCGGCACCATGGCCGGCCCCCACCGCCAGTCCGGTGACGAGCACGGCGGCACTCACCCAACGCGACGTCGTACGACGCGGCGGTGCGGCCGGGTGCTGTGGAGCGAAGGGCACGGGGGTTCCCCTTGTGGTCTCGGGGCCCGTGCGACTTCCCCATCGCACGGGCAACTCGAGGCACGCTAGTGAACTTTCGTCACACAGGGAACGCTTTTCCCAAGTATTTCACCGTGGCCCGGCGTGTCGACTTGCAAACTACATCGATGTCATTCTCGCCCACCGGGCTGGCGTACGGCGGTCAGTCGGCGTCGACGGGAACCTGGGCGGTGGTGGACGTCGGGTGCGACGCCAACCCATGTCTGTCGAACTTCTGGCCACTGGCGAGCCCACCGAGCCAGAAGGAGAAGAGGGCGATGACGACGCCGGCGAGGTCGTCGGCGATGTAGTGCCAGCCGAAGTAGAGGGTGGCGACCACGGTGATCGCGAAGTTGCACCAGAAGACGATGTGCAGGATGCGGTTGCGCAGCGTGTACTGCACCATCAGCGCGACCAGCAGCGTGATGGCGACGTGCAGCGAGGCGAACCCGGCCACCGACTGGACCGCGCCCTCGGCGCCGTCGCGCAGCACGCCCTTGCGGCCGTAGAACAGGCCCTCCATGAGGGCGCTGGAGCCGGTGTCGGGGAGGTCGGCGTAGAGGTAGCTGTACTGGAAGCCCGGCCCGAGGGTGGGCAGCGCGTAGTAGGACGCGGTGCCGAGCGCCCACGCGATGCACTGGGAGGTGGCGAACCAGTAGCCGAAGGTGACGTTGCGCGACCACACCAGCCACGCGGCGAGCGCCAGCGGCACGAGCGGCAGGAACCACAGGTAGATCGTGGAGAGGAAGTGTGCGGAGATCCCGGTGCCGAGGATCGTGTGGAGGATCGTCGCAGGCTCGTGGCCGAACATCAGCGCCCGGTCGATGAGGTGCAGCTCACGGTCGTACTTGTCCTCGCCCATGATGAAGGGCAGGAACGACTTGAGGTTCCGGTAGCAGACGTAGGTGATGTAGAAGGAGACCAGCCCGAGCACCACCAGGACAATCCGCTCGCGGTCCCAGTGGGCGCGCACCCGCTGACGCACCATCTCGGGCATCAGCGCGGGCTTGAAGCGCGAGGCCCAGAGCGTGCGGGGGAGCACGTCGAGCAGGAACGCGCCGAGGACGATCAGCGGCAGCCGCAGCCACGACGGACCGAGGAAGCCATCAGGGTCGACCAGCGATCGGTCGAGCGCGAAGGCGGCCGCCAGGGCCAGGGCGCCCATGGTCGCGGCGACTCCCACGAGCAGGGCATAGGCCGGTCTGTACACGCGGGCCAGTCTAGGGACGGGTCAAGGGGCGGCCACGATCGGCAGGACCGCGACGCGGGTCACGTCGACGCGCACCGCGACCTCGTCACCGGGCGAGACGCGGCTCCCGAGCGGAGCCACCGCGTCCAGCCGGCCGAGCCCGTCGGCGTCCACGACGAGGCGCACCTGCTCGGGCGTGACCCGCGCCGACTCCACGCGGGCACCGAGCGGCCCGGACCCGTCCACGACCAGTGCGGAGCGGCGTACGGCGACCGCGGGGGCGGGCGGCAACCCGCCGGCCCCCAGCAGCACGCGGGCCGCGTCGCCGCGCACCACGCTCGCGTAGCCGAGGAACAAGGCGGTCGCCTCGTCCACCGGCTCGCGCCAGACCTCGTCGATCGCGCCGTCCTGCACGACCCGGCCGGCGCGCATCACCGCCAGCCGGTCGGCGAGCGCGAAGGCCTCCTCGTGGTCGTGCGTCACCAGCAGCGCCGTCGTCCCGGCCGCGTGCAGGATCGACCGCAGGTCGGTGGCCAGCCGCTCCCGCAGGGTCGCGTCGAGCGCCGAGAGGGGCTCGTCGAGCAGGATCAGCCGCGGCTCCACGGCCAGCGCGCGCGCCAGGGCGACGCGCTGCCGCTCGCCTCCCGACAGCGTGCCGGGCAGCCGGTCGTCGTAGCCCGACAGGCCCACGAGGTCGAGCAGCTCCCGCACCCGGGAGGTCACCTGCGCGGACGGCGTGCGCCGCAGCCGAAGGGCGTAGGCCACGTTGCGCGCGACGGTGAGGTGGGCGAAGAGCTGACCGTCCTGGAACATCAGAGCGAAGCCGCGCTTGTGGGTGGGTACGCCGGCCAGGTCGGCACCGTCCCACGCGATCGTCCCGGCCGACAGGGGCTCGAGCCCGGCCACCGCGCGCAGCAGCGTCGACTTGCCGCAGCCCGAGGGGCCGAGCACGGCGAGAACCTGCCCGGTGGCGAGGTCGAGCGACACGTCGTCGACGGCGAGCGTGTCGCCGTAGCGGACCGTCACGTCGGAGATCGCGAGCACCATCAGAACGCTCCCACACCCGGCACCCGGAGCCGCTCCACGGCGAGCATGACGACGGCCGTGGCGACGGCGAGGACGACCGAGGCGGCCAGCGCCATGCCGTAGTTCATCTCGCCCGGGTGCCCGATCAGCCGGAAGATCACCACCGGCAGCGTCGGGCTGTCGTCGCGCGCCAGGAACGACGTGGCGCCGAACTCCCCCAGCGACGCGGCGAAGGCGAACCCGCTCGCCGCGAGCACCGGCTTCCAGACGACCGGGAGGTCGACGGTCAGCAGGGTGCGCAGCGGCGAGGCGCCGAGCGAGGCGGCCGCCTGCCGCTGCCGGTCGTCGATGCCGCCGAGCACCGGCGTCAGCGTGCGCACGACCAGCGGCAGCGCGACGAGCGCCTGCGCCATCGGGACGAGCAGCGGCGAGTCCCGCAGGTCGAGGGGCGGCCGGTCGAGGGTGATCAGGAAGCCGAAGCCGAGCGTCACCGCGCTCACCCCGAGCGGCAGCATGAAGAAGCCGTCGAGCGTCGAGCGGACGCGCCGCTCGGCCACGGAGTGCGAGCGCCGGGTGACGATCGTCGCCACCGCGACGCCGAGCAGGAGCGCCATCCAGGTCGCGTCGACGGCGGTCCGCAGGCTGGTGGCCAGCGCGCTCGTCACCGGCACCAGCAGCGCCTGGTCGTCGCCGGCCGTGGTGAGGGCGCGGTAGTTGGCCAGCCCCCAGCCGTCGCCCACGCTCAGCGAGCCCGCGACCAGGGTCAGGATCGGCAGCAGCATCGCGGCCAGCACCAGCAGCGTCGCGAGGACGACCGGCAGGTCGCCACGGCGCACGGCACGGGGCGGGGCCACGGCGCGCTGCGTCGTCGGGTCGGGGACCGCCCGCAGCCGGGCGGCGAGGGCGAGCAGGCCGACCACCACGACGATCTGCAGGACCGACAGCGCGGCCGCCGCCTGCAGGTCGAAGATCGTCGTGGTCAGCAGGTAGATCTCCGTCTCGACCGTCGCGTGGCGGACCCCGCCGAGGGTCAGCACGATGCCGAAGGCCGTCGCACAGAAGAGGAACACGACGCTCGCGGCGCCGACGATCGCGGGTCGCAGCGCGGGCAGGGTCACCGTGCGCAGCACCTGCCACGGCGACGCGCCGAGGGCGGCGGCCGCCTGCCCGGGCCGCGGGTCCAGCGCCTCCCAGGCGACGCCGACGGTGCGGACCACGACGGCGACGTTGAAGAAGACGAGCCCGCACACGATCGCGGCGGGCGTGCCGTCGAGGCCGAGGAAGCCGAGCGGCCCGCCCTCCCCGAGCAGCTGGCGGAAGGCCACGCCCACCACGACCGTCGGCAGCACGAACGGCACCAGCATCGCCGCCCGCACGGCTGCCCGGCCCGGGAGCGCCAGGCGGTGCAGGGCGTACGCCGCCGGCAGGCCCAGCAGGACGGCGGTCAGCGTCGCGACCCCCGAGGACCACACCGTGAACCACGCGACCCGGTGCACGCGCGGGCGGGCCAGCACGTCGAGCACCTCGCCCGGCGCGAACCGACCGTCGACAACGAACCCCTCCGACACCATGCCGGTCACCGGCAGGACGAAGAGCACGCCGAGCACCAGCACCGGCCCGGCGGCCAGGAGCAGGAGGCCGGCGATCCGCCTCACCGCGAGACGACGTCCGTCCACTCGGTGAGCCACTGCTCGCGGTTGGCGGAGATCTCGGCCGGGTCGACCGTGTAGGGGTCGCTCGGCTGCTCGGCGAACTTCGCCCAGTCGTCGGGGATCGTCGCGCCCGGCATGACCGGGAAGACGTACATCGACTCCGGCAGCGCGCTCTGCACCTCGTCGGTGAGCAGCCAGTCGACCAGTGCCTCGGCGCCCTCCGGGTTGTCGGCGCCCGCGAGCACACCGGCGTACTCCACCTGGCGGAAGCAGGTGTCGAGCAGCGCCGCGGTGGTGGTCCTCCCACCGGAGACCGTGAACGCCGGCGAGGAGTCGTAGGACACCACGATGGGGCGCGTGCCGGTGTCCGAGCCGGCGGTGAAGTCGCCGTAGTAGGCGTCCTCCCACCCGTCGACGACCTTGGCGCCGTTGCCCAGCAGGTCGGTCCAGTAGTCCTCCCAGTCGTCGCCGTAGGCCGCGACGGTGGCGAGGAAGAACGCCATGCCCGGGCTGCTCGTCGAGGCGCCGGGGGTGACGAAGAGGTCGGCGTAGGCCGGGTCGGTGAGGTCGTCGAGCGTCTTCGGCGGCTCGAGCCCCTCGCGGTCGAACCAGGCCGTGTCGACGTTGACGCACACGCTGGCCGAGTCGACCGGGACGAGCCGGTCACCGCCGTCGGTCAGGGCGTACTCCGCGGGCGGCGCCGTCGAGGGCGTGACCTCGGCGAAGGCGCCCTCGCCGAGCGGGCGCGAGGCGAAGGTGTTGTCGATCCCGAAGGCGGCGTCGGCGATCGGGTTGTCGGCGGTGAGGCTGAGCTTGGTCGCGAGCGTGCCGGCGTCGCCCGCGGCCCGGACCTCGAGCGTGTAGCCGGTCTCTGCCTCGAAGGCCTTCACCAGCCGCTTGGGGAGGTGGAACGACTCGTGGGTGGCGAGCACGACGGTGCCGCCCGCCTCGCCCGAGGACCCGCTGGACCCGTTCGAGCCGTCGGGCTCGGAGGCGGAGTCGCCCGAGCCGCCGCCCGCGAGGCTGCAGCCCGCGAGCGTCACGGCGGCCGCCGCGGTGATGAGTGCAGCGCGAACACGTCGGTGCATGTGTGACTCCCTATCGCCGGTGCTAACCGGATCAGGTTCGGAGGGTCTGCGGCTGGTCCGCACTCTCAGCACGTCGTGAACGTGCTCCCCTGTCTTCGTCCACCAGCGTACCCAGCCGGACCCGCCCTTCCCGACCACGGCCCTACGCTGCGTGCATGCCGAGCCGCCGCCACGACCTGCTGGCCACCCTCGTCCCCCGGATCCGCAGGTCGCGCGACCTCGAGAGCGAGCCCGCCGAGCGGGCGCGCGTCGAGGCGTGGCACCGCACCCTGGACCGCTCGCTCCCGACCCGCGCGACGCCCGGCTTCGCCCGCAGGTGGGACGCCTCGGTCACCGACATCGGCTTCCCGTGCCACGTCCTCACCCCGCACGGTCGTCGCCCCGAGCGCACGCTCTACTACGTCCACGGCGGCGGCTACATGGCGCCGATCGACGCCTTCCACGTCAGGTACGCCACCCGGCTGGCCGACGCGATCGGCGCACGAGTGGTGATGCCCGACTACCCGCTCGCCCCCGAGCACACCTGGCACGACTCGCACGACGCGCTCGTCGCCGACGCCGCTCGATGGGCCGACCGGGAGGGCGGGATCGTGCTGGCGGGCGACTCGGCCGGCGGCGGACTCGCACTGGCGATGGCGCAGTCGGTGCGGGACCGGGGGCTGCCCCCGGCCACCCACCTGGTCATGCACGCACCGTGGGTGGACCTCACCACCTCGACCCCCGAGACGCGCGAGGTCGACGCGATCGACCCCTGGTTGTTCTTCCGCAAGCTCGAGGTCTACGCCGACTGGTGGGCGGGCGCCTCGCAGGACCTGGGCCGGCCCGAGGTGTCCCCGGCCCTCGGCGAGCTGGCCGGCCTGCCGCGGGCGCTGATGCTCTACGGCACACGCGACCTGCTCCACCCCGGCTGCCGGCTGCTGGTCCGCCGGGCGGCCGAGGCCGGCTGGGACCTGGCCTCGCGCGAGGAGCCGGACCTGATCCACGTCTACGGGCTGCTGCCGTTCGTGCCCGAGGCCCGCCGCGCGTTCGCCCAGGTCGTGGAGTTCGTGCGATGAGCCTCCGCATGCTGTGCGTCGGCTTCGACGAGCTGCCACCGCGACTCGCGTACGACACGTGGCGGCTGAGGCAGCAGGTGTTCGTCGTCGAACAGGACTGCCCCTACCCCGACCTCGACGGTCGGGACACGGAGGACGCGACGCGGCACGTGCTGCTGCTCGAGGACGAGCAGCTCGTCGGGTGCCTGCGCGTCCTCGACGACGGCGAACGGGCACGCATCGGCCGCGTCGTCGTGGCGCCGTCAGCACGCGGGCGCGGCCTCGCCGGGAGGCTCATGGAGCGGGCGCTGGAGGAGTGCGGCCACCGCGAGGTCCACCTCGACGCCCAGACCGGGCTCACCGAGTTCTACCGCGGCCACGGCTTCGAGGTCACCGGCCCGGAGTTCGACGAGGACGGCATCATGCACGTGCCGATGGCGAGGAGCGGGGTCAGCGGCGGGAGTCGGCCACGACCGTGAGCACCGGCCCGAGCAGCTCCTCGGTCACCAGCCGGGAGTCGTGGGCCACGCCACCGATGACGGTCGGCGCCATCCACCAGCCGGGCCGGTCGAGCGCCTCGCCGCCGCGGGCGATGTCGGCCCCCTCGGACCGGGCCAGCGCGACGTAGCGCAGCACCCGGTCGCGAGCGACCGCGGAGCGCAGCGGCCCGCACACGGTGGCCGGGTCGTGCGGGTCGCCGACGACGACGGCGTCCATGGCCTCGATGGCCGCCGTCCGCGCGTCCATGTAGCGGAACGCCGGCACGACCACGCTGGTCGGGATGCGGCAGGCCTGGCCCGCGTTGGTGGCGACCGCGACGGCCGTGCGCGCCACGACCGTCTCGAGGTCGGCGTCGTCCCTGGCCCGGACGCTCACCGGACGGCCGGTGTCGACCCGTACGCGCTTGCGGGCCCGGGTGGCCGCGTCCCGGACGCGCTCGGCGACCACCTCGGAGCCGGTGAAGGCCACCTCGTCGACCCGACGGTCGAGGGTCAGCGAGATCGCCACGTCGACGTCGCGCGTGGCGACCACGTTGAGCACCCCGCGGGGCAGGAAGTCGAGTGCGATGCGCCCGACCTCGATCGCTGCCCGGGCCGCCTCCGGGGCGGGCTTGAGCACGACGGCGCCGCCGGCGACGACCGCCCGGCGCACCTCGTCCAGCGCCACCGCGATCGGCGACGTCGCGGGGGTGATGACGGTCGTGACCTTGGGTGCGGCCCGTCCCGGACCGGAGCGCAGCGCGGCCACGGGCTCGTCGACGTGGCCGGAGCGCAGGGCGACCGGGATGCCGGTCTCCGTGGCGAGGAGCTCGACGAGCCGGTCGGACTCGGCGACCAGCGCCTCCTGGAAGCCGAGCAGCGCCTTGAGCCGCATCGGGCCATCGGTGCTCCAGCCCGTCGCGTGGACGGCCCGCCACGCGGCCTCGACCGCGTCCTGCGCGTCCTCGAGCCCGGCGTCGGGGAGCTCCCAGAGCGGCTCGCCGGTGGCAGGGCTGCGGACCGGGATGGTCCAGCCCTCGCGCGTCGCCCGCTCCTTGCCGTCGATCGGCAGGCCCACGGGACCGACGTGTGCGCTCATGGGGCAACTCCACCACGACGTCCCGGCCGTCCACCAACCCCCTTAGGGTCACTGCATGGCGAGCGACGACCTGGGCGCCCACGTCCCCCTGGACCGACCGGCCCGACGCGTCGTGTCACTGGTGCCGTCGCTGACCGAGGCGCTCGCGACGAGCACACCCGAGCTCCTCGTCGGCGCGACCGACTGGTGCACCCACCCCGCCGACCTCGACGTCGCCCGCGTCCGCGGCACCAAGAACCCCGACCTGGCGGCGATCCGCGCGCTCGCTCCCGACCTGGTCGTGGCCAACATGGAGGAGAACCGGGAGCTCGACGTACGGCGCCTCCGCGACGCCGGCGTCGCCGTGTGGGTCACCCGCATCGAGACCGTCGAGCGGGCCCTCGCGTCGATGTCGCGGCTCTTCGCCGAGGCGCTCGACCTGCCGGACCCGCCGTGGCTGGTGGCGGCGCGCACGCTGTGGGCGGACCCCGTCCCGCTCCGGCTCGCCGTCGCCGTCCCGATCTGGCGCGACCCGTGGATGGTCGTCGGTGGGCAGACCTACACCGACGACCTCCTCACCCGGGCCGGCCTGAGGAACGTGCTGGCCCATGGTCCGGCACAGCGCGACGGGCGCTATCCCACGCTCACCCCGGCCGAGGTCGACGACGCCGGCGCGGACGTCGTGCTCCTGCCGGACGAGCCGTACGTCTTCACCGCCGACGACGGGCCGGAGGCCTTCGCGACGCCGACGCGGCTGGTGTCGGGGCGGCTGCTGACCTGGTACGGCCCGGCGATGGTCGAGGCGCACGCAATGCTGGCTAACCTCCAGCCATGACGCGCGACCCCATCGGGGAGGCCCACCGGCAGTGGGTGGCCCACGGCTGGCCCGAGGCCGCCGACGGGATGGCCATGGTGACCTCGCTGGTGCGCGCCCAGCAGCTGCTGATGGAGCGCATCGACGCGGTGCTGCGCCCGCGCGGGCTGACCTTCGCCCGCTACGAGGTGCTGCGGCTGCTGTCGTTCACCCGCGAGGCGGCGATGCCGATGTCGCGCCTCGGCTCGCTGCTGCAGGTCCACCCCACCAGCGTCACGAGCGCTGTCGACCGGCTCGTCGGTCAGGGGTACGTCGAGCGCGTGCGCAGCGACTCGGACAAGCGGGTGGTGCGCGCTGTGCTCACCGAGGCCGGCCGCGAGGCCGTGGAGGAGGCGACCGCCGCCCTCAACGACGCGGTCTTCGAGGCGCCCGGGCTGCCGGGAGCCGAGGTGCTGGGGCTCACAGAGCGGCTGACCGCCCTTCGGGCCGGTCTCGGCGACGCCTGACGACAGGCACTCCGCAGGCGGCACGGCTTGTGACTCGCGGGTAATTACTAGGATGTCCTAGTATCTCCTCATGGCCGACCTCCACACCCCGCAGAACCCGATCCGCCTCGTCACCGCCTCGAGCCTCTTCGACGGCCACGACGCCTCGATCAACATCATGCGGCGGATCTTCATGAGCCAGGGGTGCGAGGTGATCCACCTCGGCCACAACCGGTCCGTGCAGGAGGTCGTCGACGCCGCGCTGGAGGAGGACGTCCAGGGCGTCGCCGTGTCGTCCTACCAGGGCGGGCACGTGGAGTACTTCGAGTACCTCGTCGAGTCGCTGCGCGCGGCCGGTGCCGGGCACGTCCGGGTGGTCGGGGGCGGCGGCGGCGTCATCGTGCCGTCCGAGATCGCGCGCCTGCGCGAGTCCGGCGTCACGATCTTCTCCCCGGAGGACGGCCAGAAGATGGGCCTCGTCGGGATGATCAACTCGGTGGTCGAGGCCTGCGACATCGACCTCTGGTCCGACCGGTCCGTCACCGTCGAGCAGGTGCTCAGCGGCGACCGCTTCGCCGTGGCCCGGGCGATCACCGGCGCCGAGGAGGGCCGCCTCGACGAGTCGATGCTCGCCGAGATCCGTACGGCGGCCGCGCGCCGCGTCGTGCCCGTGCTCGGCATCACCGGCACCGGCGGCTCGGGCAAGTCCTCGCTCACCGACGAGATCGTGCGCCGCTTCCGCACCGACCAGCAGGACAAGCTCCGCATCGCCGTGGTCGCGGTCGACCCGACCCGCCGCAAGGGCGGCGGCGCGCTGCTCGGCGACCGGATCCGTGCCAACTCCCTCGACGGCGACCGCGTCTTCTTCCGCTCGCTGGCCACCCGCGGTGCCCACGAGGTGCCCGGGCACCTCGCCGACGTGATCGACGTCGTCAAGGCCGCCGGCCACGACCTCGTCATCGTCGAGACCCCCGGCATCGGCCAGGGCGACGCGGGCATCGTGCCGCTGGTCGACCACTCGCTCTACGTGATGACGCCGGAGTTCGGCGCCGCCTCCCAGCTGGAGAAGATCGACATGCTCGACTTCGCCGACTCGGTCGCGATCAACAAGTTCGAGCGGCGCGGCGCCAAGGACGCGCTGCGCGACGTGGGCCGCCAGCTGGTCCGCAACCGCGAGGCGTTCGGCAAGCAGCCCGACGACATGCCGGTCTTCGGCACCAGCGCCGCGACCTTCAACGACGACGGCGTCACCGCGCTCTACCAGCACCTGCGCGACGCGCTCGCCGCCGCCGGCCTCGAGGTGCACGACGGCACGCTGGCCCACGTCGACGTACGCCACTCCTCCGGCATCCGGCAGGTCGTCCCCGCCGACCGGGTCCGCTACCTCAGCGAGATCACCGAGACGGTCCGCGGCTACCACGCGCGGACCGAGACGCTCGTGGAGGCCGCGCGCCGGCTCCAGCGCATCGAGGCCGTCGCCGCGGAGCTGGACGGCAGCACGGACGTGGCCGGCCTGCTCGAGGTGGCCCGCAAGGACGTCCCCCACGAGGTCACCGACCAGATCACGCGGTGGCCGGCCGTCGTCGAGTCCTACTCCGGCGACGAGCAGGTCGTGGTCGTGCGCGACCGTGAGATCACCACGAAGCTCACGAAGGAGTCGCTCAGCGGCAACAAGATCCCGCGCGTCTCGCTCCCCCGCTTCGCCGACCACGGCGAGCTGGTGCGCTTCTGGCGCAGCGAGAACCTGCCCGGCTACTTCCCCTTCACCGCGGGCGTCTTCCCGTTCAAGCGCGACAACGAGGACCCCGCCCGCATGTTCGCCGGCGAGGGCGACCCGGCACGCACCAACCGCCGGTTCAAGATCCTCTCGGAGGGCAACGAGGCGACCCGTCTCTCGACGGCCTTCGACTCCGTCACCCTCTACGGCCGCGACCCCGACCCGCGCCCCGACGTCTACGGCAAGGTCGGCACCTCCGGCGTGAGCGTCGCGACGCTCGACGACATGAAGGCGCTCTACGACGGCTTCGACCTCGTCGCGCCGACCACGTCGGTCAGCATGACGATCAACGGCCCCGCACCGACCGTGCTCGCGTTCTTCCTCAACACCGCGATCGACCAGCAGGTCGACGCCTTCCGGGAGAAGGAGGGCCGCGAGCCGAGCGACGAGGAGCGCGCCACCCTGGCGGCGTACGCCCTCGCGAACGTCCGCGGCACGGTGCAGGCCGACATCCTCAAGGAGGACCAGGGGCAGAACACCTGCCTGTTCTCCACCGAGTTCTCGCTGCGGATGATGGCCGACATCCAGGAGTGGTTCATCGAGCACCAGGTGCGCAACTTCTACTCCGTGTCGATCTCCGGCTACCACATCGCCGAGGCCGGGGCGAACCCCATCAGCCAGCTCGCCTTCACCCTCGCCAACGGCTTCACCTACGTCGAGGCCTACCTCGCGCGCGGGATGGACATCGACGACTTCGCGCCCAACCTGTCGTTCTTCTTCTCCAACGGCATGGACCCGGAGTACTCCGTGCTCGGCCGCGTCGCCCGCCGCATCTGGGCGATCACGATGAAGGAGAAGTACGGCGCCTCGGAGCGCTCGCAGAAGCTGAAGTACCACGTCCAGACGAGCGGCCGGTCGCTGCACGCGCAGGAGATGGACTTCAACGACATCCGGACCACGCTGCAGGCGCTCATCGCGATCTATGACAACGCCAACAGCCTGCACACCAATGCCTACGACGAGGCGGTGACGACCCCGACCGAGGACTCCGTGCGCCGCGCGCTGGCGATCCAGCTGATCATCAACCGCGAGTGGGGCCTGGCGATGAACGAGAACCCCCTCCAGGGCTCGTTCGTCATCGACGACCTCACCGACCTGGTGGAGGCCGCCGTCCTGCAGGAGTTCGACCGGATCAACGAGCGCGGCGGCGTGCTGGGCGCGATGGAGACCGGCTACCAGCGCGGTCGGATCCAGGACGAGTCGATGCTCTACGAGCACCGCAAGCACGACGGCTCGCTGCCGATCATCGGCGTGAACACCTTCGTCAAGGAGTCCGCCGCCGACGCCCAGCCCAAGGAGATCGAGCTCGCCCGCGCGACCGATGCGGAGAAGGAGTCGCAGCTCTCCCGCGTGCGCGCCTTCCAGGCCGAGCACGGCGCCGAGGCGCAGCAGGCCCTCGCCCGCCTGAAGGACGCCGCGACGTCGGGCGAGAACGTCTTCGCCGTCCTGATGGACGCGGCCCGCGTCTGCTCGCTCCAGCAGGTCACCGAGGCGTTCTTCGAGGTGGGCGGGCAGTACCGCCGGAACGTCTGAGCCTCGAGACCGCAGCCCCGCCGCGCCAGCGCGCCGCTAGCCCGAGCGCGCGCCCGTCAACGACTGGTCGGCGTGCGGCACGACGCCACCGGGGTCGCCCTCGGCGGCCGGGAGGTCGAAGCGGAAGACCGATCCCGGAGCGGGCTCGGCGGCCAGGCACTCGATCGTGCCGCCGTGGCGGTGGACGATGGTCTGGCAGATGGACAGGCCCATGCCGGTGCCGCGGAACCCGGACCGGACCGTGTCGCTGCGGTGGAACCGCTGGAAGATCAGGGTGCGCTCGTGCTCGCCGACGCCGACGCCGTTGTCCTGGATCTCGACGACGACCCGCGACCCCTGTCGGTGGGCCGACACCGAGATGCGCGCCGGCACCCCGGGGCGGGCGTACTTGACGGCGTTGTCGACGAGGTTGGCGAAGAGCTGGCGCACCGCCAGCCGGTCGGCGTGCACGGAGGGGAGCGTGCCGGGGGCCTCGAGGACGTCCTCGGGGCCGAGGAGGTTGCCGGCGAGCGTCAGCACGCCGTCGCGGCCGGTGAGCGGGATGTCCTCGGGTGCCAGGTCGCCGGCCTCGGCGAGGGCGTGGGCGAGCAGGTCGTCGATCAGCTGGGCCATCTGGCCCGATGCCCGCTCGGCGCGCTGGAGCGCGACCAGGGTGTCGCTGTCGGCGTCGAGGTCCTCGGACGCCAGCCCGATCCAGGAGCGGATGGCCGTCAGGGGGCCGCGGAGGTCGTGGGCGGCCGTCGAGGCGAAGCCCACCAGAGGACGCAGGCCCCGGCGGTGCTCGGTCACCTCGCGGAGCACGAGCAGCACGGCGGAGCGGTCCTCGTCGCCGCGCCGGGCGGGGAGGACGACGCGGGAGACCGCGAGGACCATCTCCTCACCGGAGTCGAGGGGCACCTCGACGTCGCCGACGCCGAGCTCGGCACGGACCGCGCCCGTGCTCTGGAGTGCGGGGTCGACCACCAGGTCCACGAGTGCCGCCAGCGCCACCTCGTCCGGGGCGCCTGGCCGCACCCGGTGGGCGAGTCGCCTGCTCGCGCCGTTGCTGCGCTCGATGCCTCCGTCGTGGTCGATGACGATGAGACCCTCGTCCATGCTCTCGGTCATCTCGGTGAGCAGCGCTGCCTGCTCGGCCGCCCGCTCCTGGGCGCGCGCCGTGCGGGCGACCAGGTTGTCGATCCGGTCGCTCAGCGTGCCGACGGCGAGACCGGTCAGCAGGACGACGACGAGGAAGACCTGGGAGAGCAGGGTCTCCTCCACGGGGTCGCCGAGGCTGGCGTAGGGGCCCACGCCGAAGAGGGTGAGCACGAGGCCGCCCATGCCCAGCGAGAGCGCGTGCAGCGCGGCGAGGTAGGTCGGGAAGCGGGCCGCCGACCACACGCAGAGCGAGACGACGACGAACACCAGCGGCAGGGGCTGGAAGAAGATGGCGACGAGGACGACCAGCGAGACGACCCACAGCATCGCCAGCTCGAGTCGCGTGCCGCCGCGCGCACGGGGCGGCAGGTGCTGGGTGTACCACTCCCACGCGAGGTGGCCGACGCACCCGACCACGAGGATGCCGGTGAAGTGACGGGCGAACCACGCCTCCGGCACCCACGCGTCCCAGCTCCCGTCGCCGGCGACGAGCACACCGGCGGCGCCGATGAGCGCGCCGGCGGTGCTGCCGATGGCGGCCGCCGCGCACGTGCGCGCGAGCGTCTTCGGCGAGCGGAAGCTCTCGGTGCCACCCGCGCCCAGGAGGGTCGGGCACCAGCGCCGCATCAGGGCCACCGTGAGCCAGGTCTGGACGGCGACCGAGATCGCTCCCAGGGCGATCACCGTGGCAGGGGCCGAGGTGATCGTGGAGACGCTGCCGTGGATCAGGGTCAGCGGCACGAGCACGCGCGCCTGGTGGCGTGGCGACTCCGCCAGCAGCCACAGCATGGCCACACCCGCTCCGGGCCACACGAGGCTCACCGTCTGGCCGTCCACGACCGTCAGCCGGGCCGCGAACGCGAGCAGCGTGTAGGCCACCGCGAACCCGAGCGCCCACGGGAGCGCGAGTGGACGCGGCGTCACCGACGCGTCCCCAAGGTCACCACGCGCCGCCAGGCGGTGGGCTCGGGGACACGGGACTGGCACACGACGTCGACTTTAGTGCCTTCTCCGTGCACGCAGGACCAACAAGCGGAGATAGGGGAAGGCCCGGCGGGACCCCCTCCCGCGTGACGGGTCAGAGGTTGATGGTGATGTCGGCGCCCTTGCGGAGGTCCTCGACGAGGGACTGGGCGACCTTGCCGACCTGCTCGGCCGTGGCCTGCTCCGCGATCTGGTCGCGGACCTGCGCGAACGGCGGGATCGCCTGCCCCTTCTGCCCGGACTGCGCCTGCTGCTTCTTCGCCTGGGCGTAGAGGGTGCGCAGCTCCTTCTCGGTCGGCTCGATCGGCCCGTCCTCGTCATCGACGAGCTGCTCGACCATGACCTGGGTCTCGACCTGCGCGCGCGCCTGCTCCTCGCTGAGGCCCTGCTCCTCCACGGCCTTCAGCAGCTCCTCGGCGGAGCCCATCTGGTTCTGCTCCGCGAGGGTCTGCAGCTCGGCGTCGACGTCCTCGTCGCTGACCGAGATGCCGCGGGAGTCTGCCTCCTGCGCGAGCAGCTCGGTGTCCACCAGGTCGTCGACGGTCTGCTTCTTCAGTGCCTCCTCGTCGGGAGCCTCGCCACCCATCTGGGCCTGCGCGGCAGCCCGCTGGAAGCTGGCCTGGTAGACGGGGACGAACTCGTCCTTGGTGACCTCCTCGCCGTTGACCTCGGCGACGACGTCGGGGATGCCCTCGAGGTCGGGCTCGGCAGCGTCGGTGGACGCGCCGGCGGAGGCGTCAGCCGAGGGGTCTGCGGAGGCCGAGGAGGCACCGGAGCCGTCGGAGGCCTGGGCGTCATCGTCGCCGCCCGCGCTGCAGGCGGTGAGGGCGAGGAGGGCGGCGGCGGCGGCGAGGGCGCCGACGGTGGTCCGGACGGGCCGGTGGGTACGCATGGTGTGAGTCATCGCCGTCGACCGTACGCACCGAACCTGAGGGCGGTCCTCAGGTTCAGAGCCACTCACAGGTGGTCCGGCACGACCAGCGCGTCGGGGTCCTGACGGACCGGCAGCTGCGCCAGCGCCGTACGCACGAGGGTCACGCGGGCGGCCACCGCGACCTTCTGGCGCAGCCGACCGACACCGCTCTCGCCCAGCGTCTGCTCGACGGCGGTGGCGACCTGCTCGTCGGTGAAGGTCGGGCGGGTGCCTGCGGGCACCTCGATGTCGGGCAGCGCGAGCATGACGGGCAGCACCTGGCTGCCGACCGCCTCGAGGAGGTGGTAGCGATCGATCTTGCTCATCGCGTCCCACGCCTCGTCGGCCGTGACGCGGCGGCGTGGCTTCCCGCCGGCCACGACCTTCGCGGCGGCCGTGACGGCGACGGTCAGCTCGTGCTCGGTGAAGCGCATGCGACCAGCATGCCCGATGGGCGTCCGCTGCCTTCAGACCGCGGGGTGCCGCTCACCGAGCTGCTCGCGGAGGTCGCCGAGGATGCGCGTGATCACGCGGGACACCTGGGCCTGCGTGAGGCCGATGTCCTCGGCGATCTCCTGCTGCGTGCACTCGTCGAAGAACCGCAGCCGCACGATGCGGCGATCGCGGTCGGACAGCTTCCGCACCACGGGATCCAGCACGACCCGGGCCTCCGCCGACTCGATGGCGCGGTCGTCGGCGCCGAGGAGGTCTCCCAGCGTGGACGAGCCGTCACCGACGGTCCCGTCGAGCGAGGTCGGGGTGAAGCAGCCGTCGGCGGAGAGGGCCTCGATCACGCCGTCGAGCTCCTCGCCGAGGTGCGCGGCGACCTCGGTGGGTCGCGGGGAGCGGCCCAGCTCGGCCTCGAGGTCGCGCTGCGCGCTCGCGATGCGCGCCTGGAGGTCCTGGACCCGCCGGGGCGGGCGGACCATCCATCCGGCGTCGCGGAAGTGCCGACGCAGCTCGCCGCGGATCGTGGGGACGGCGTACGACAGGAAGTCGTGGCCGGCGTGGGGGTCGAAGCGCTGGGCGGCCTTGGTGAGGCCCAGCAGCGCGACCTGCTCGAGATCGTCGAGGTCGATGCCTCGGTTGCGGTAGCGCGCAGCCATCGACCGGGCGATCGGGACGTTGTCCTCGATGAGGCGGTGGATCGGCGCGTGCCGCTCGGCCTCGGCGGACGACTCGGTGGTGGAACGAGGGTGCTGAACGCGGAGGGTCATGGTGTCGACCACGGCTTGCTCCCTTCACAAACGGGGACGGCTTGCCGTGGTCTCCAGCAAGGCGATACCTCGACTGTGCCATGGTCTGGACCAGTTGGCCAGCCGGAAAGCGAACGGCCGGGTGAACGGACGGGGCCGGAGTGACGGGTGACGTCAGGAGTGGGAGCGGCTCAGCGTGTCGCGGGGGTTCTCGTGGAACGCCTGGCGGTAGCCCGCGGCGAACCGGCCGGGGTTGAAGAAGCCGTAGCGGACGGCGACCTCACCGACGTTCAGCGCGGAGCCGTCCCGCAGGGCCTGCCGCACCAGGTCCAGCCGGACCCGGCGGAGGCAGGCCATCGGGGTGCACCCGAGGTGCCGGCGGAAGGCGTACTGCAGCGCGCGCGGCGTCACTCCGCACGCCTGTGCCAGTCGGGCGACGGTGACGTCCTCGTCCGCGTGCTCCTCGATGAACCGCAGGGCGCGGCGGACGGTGGACGGGGTGGCGTCGCTGGCGTCCACCCCGCGGGGCACGGCCGACGGATCGACGACGTTGTTCGCAAAGGTGTGGAGCAACGTGTGGCCCAGCAGCCGCGACGCGTGCGACCGGGCGAGCGGCGCCTCCGCACCGGGGAAGCCCGTGCTGAGCAGGTCGACGGTGGCGCGCCACCTCGCCCCGGCAGCGGGCGAGTGGGGCACGTAGCTGGTGAAGGTGAGGTGCTCCCCGGGGTGGTCGGGCACCACGTCCTCGACGGCGCTGGTGAGCGCCTCGGCCGTGAAGACGGTGTCGCGGACCTCGAGGGCGTCGCTGCTGCCGGTGAACGGCATCTCCCAGCCCGACAGCACGACCGAGTCGCCGTCGCGGAGCCGGTCGGTGACGTGGTCGCGGGTGTACTCCGAGCTGCCGTGCAGCAGGTCGACCACGACCAGCGCCGGGACCGGGTCGGAATCGATCGTGAAGCGGGCGTCGATCGTCAGGTGGTCGAACGCGATGGCTCCGTGGTCCGCCCGGTGGTGCCGGACCGTGCCGAGGCGGCCGCCGAGGCGGAAGCTGGTGCCGTAGGCCGTGTCGAGCCACTCGCGTGCGGCGTCGCCGTCGCCCTCGAAGTCATAGACCTCGGGTGCCCTGCGGGGCAGGGGTGACGTGGGCACGGTGCGCCTCCGGCAAGGAGAACGGGCGACCACTGGGCTCGAGTCGCTCCGACGATATCCCAGATGGACTGGGAAGGCCGTTGTCAGTGACCGCTTGTAGACTCATCGGGCTCGATCACCGAGCTCCGCCCTGTGTCCGCGGACCTACGTCATGCGAGAGGTGACGATGTCTGGGACACCCCTATCCCCGGGCGGGCCATCGGGGCCCGCCGACCTGCCCGACCCGACGCTGCGCGCGGAGGTCGCGCAGCTGCAGGAGGCGGTGCAGTCGCAGCGCGCGATCGGCATGGCCATCGGGCTGCTGTCAGCCCGCTACGAGTGCAGCACCGAGCAGGCGTGGCGCAGCCTGCTGCGGATCTCGCAGGACAGCAACACGAAGGTCCGCACGGTCGCGCGCGTCCTGGTCGCGACCCACGACGGGTCCGCCGACGGGGCCGACCAGGCGCTCCTCGACGCCTTCGTCGCCCACCTCCCCGCGTCGCGCTGGCCTCGGAGGCGGCTCACGGGGGAGGATCTGGCACCGTGAACATCGATGACGCGGCCCTCGCAGAGAGCATCCGCCGCCTCACCCAGTCCCGCGTCGACGACGGGAGCGTGCAGACGGCGCTGGAGCAGGTCGTCGCGGCGTGCGTCGACCTCTTCGGCGTCGGCGGCGCCGGCCTGCTGATCGCCGACGAGCAGGACGTGCTCGCCTACGTCGCGGCCAGCGACGGTCCCGGGCGCATCCTGGAGACCACGGAGGCCGAGGCCGGCGAGGGTCCCTGCACGGAGGCCTTCGTCAAGGACCGGGTCGTCATCAGCCGCGACATCACCGCCGAGCCGGAGCGCTGGCCGGTCCTGGCCACGCGGCTGGCCGACCAGCCCGTGCGGGCGGTCCTCGGCGTCCCGGTGCGCATGGGCGGCGTGCCGGTCGGCACGCTCGACGTCTACCAGGAGCACGCCCACGACTGGGACGCGAGCGAGGTCGCCGCCCTCGTCAGGTACGCCGAGGTCATCGCCACCACCCTGTCCACGGCCCTGCAGGCCCACACGGCCGGCGAGCTCGCCCGCCAGCTCCAGTACGCCCTCGACTACCGCGTCCTCATCGAGCGCGGCGTGGGCTACCTGATGGCCAAGGAGTCGATCGACGCCGTGATGGCGTTCAACCGGCTCCGCGGCGCCGCCCGCAACCGTCGTACCAAGATCGGGCGCGTCGCGGAGCAGGTCCTGGAGACCGGCCGCCTGCCGGAGTGAGGCTCAGCCCTCCGCGTCCTCACGGAGGTCGTTCGGGATGGCCCGGGTCGCCACGATCTGGGCCGCGATGTCGCGCAGCTTGACGTTGGTCGTCGACGAGAGCCGGCGCAGCAGCTCGAAGCTCTGGTGCTGGTCGATGCCGTAGCGCTCCATGGCGATCCCCTGCGCCATCCCGATCACGTGCCGCGAGCTGACCGCGGTCTGGAGGGTGGTGGCGCGTCGCGCGGACGAGAGCGCCGTCGTGGCGTGGACGGCGTACACCAGCGCGAGGTCGACCACGTCGCGGTCGGCGAAGCTGCTCGGCTCACCGCTGTAGAGGTTGAGCGCGCCGAGCGGTTCGTCCCGGTCCGTCACGGCGACCGACAGCAGCGACCGCACTCCGAGGACGGCCGCCTTCGGGCCCCACCCGGGCCAGCGCGGGTCTCGCTCGACCGCCCCGCTGCGCAGCCAGCCACCCGTGTCGGCGATCTCGAGGCACGGCCCCTCGCCCAGCTCGTACTGGAGCGCGTCCACCTCGGCCGCCACCGGAGCGCTGCTGGCGAGGGTCTTGTGGGCACCGCGGGTCGTGCGGATGGTGAGGCTGACGTGGTCCGCCTCCGGCACCAGCTCCCGCATCCGGGTGACGATGGCCTGGGAGGTCAGCGCCTCGTCGGGCTCGAGCTGGAGCTCGGCGGCGAGCGCCGCGAACACCGCCGAGGAGTCGTGGGTCGACAAAGAGGTTCCTTGCAGAAGCGCACCGACGACCCGTGTTCTGGAGTCGTGGCAAAAGTTAGCGAACCCGGGCGCTCCCGTTC
Organism: Nocardioides sp. Root122; assembly: GCF_001425025.1. Taxonomy (GTDB): domain Bacteria; phylum Actinomycetota; class Actinomycetes; order Propionibacteriales; family Nocardioidaceae; genus Nocardioides. The sequence continues at coordinate 119,743 of NZ_LMDE01000009.1, read as the reverse complement.
AACGCGACACAGCGTGCATGCTGGACCACGCAGGGGGTACGACGGCACCGTGACCACGAGCCCCGGAGGGACTGACGCATGAGCACCCGCAGCCGACTGATCAAGGCGACCCCGGAGCGGGTCTGGTCCGTGCTGGCCGATGGCTGGCTCTACCCCCTGTTCGTCGTGGGCGCCTCGCGGATGCGCGACGTCGACGAGGGCTGGCCCGCAGTGGGCACCCGGCTGCACCACAGCGTCGGCTCGTGGCCGCTCCTCATCGACGACACCACCGAGGTCCTCGAGGTCGATCCCGGCAACCGCCTCCTGCTGCGCGCCCGCGCCTGGCCTGCCGGCGAGGCGCACGTCGAGATCGTCCTGGAGCAGACGGGGTCGGAGACGCTCGTCACCATCCACGAGGACGCCACGGCCGGCCCCGGTGTCCTGGTGCCCAAGCCGCTGCGCGACGTCCAGCTCGACCTCCGCAACGACGAGACCCTGCAGCGCCTCGCCTACGTCGTGGAGGGTCGGACGACGTGACCTCGGCGCCTGGCCGCCGCTACGACGCGGTCGTCGTCGGGGCGGGGCCCAACGGGCTGGTCGCGGCCAACGTGCTCCTCGACGCCGGGTGGAGCGTCCTCGTGCTCGAGGCGCAGCCCACCGTCGGCGGTGCGGTCCGCAGCGACCGCGAGCTGCACCCCGACTTCGTGCACGACACGTTCAGCGCCTTCTACCCCCTCGCCCTCGCCTCCCGCGCCATCACCTCGCTCCGGCTCGAGGACCACGGCCTGGCGTGGGAGCACGCTCCCGCCGTGCTCGGCAACCCGTTCGGCGACGGCCAGTGGGCGGTGCTGCACCGCGACCGCGAGCGGACCGCGGCCGGCATGGACGCGCTGCACCCCGGCGACGGCGAGGCGTGGCTCGAGCTGTGCCGCACGTGGGACCGCATCGGCGGCGCGCTCGTCGACGGCCTCACCTCGCCGTTCCCCCCGGTGCGCGCGGGAGCCCGCCTGCTGCCGGCGCTCGCCCGCGCCGGCGGCCTGGACACCGTCCGACGGCTCGCGACGCCCGTCGCCTCCCTCGGGCGCGAGATGTTCGGCGGACCGGCCGGCGGCCTGCTGCTCGCGGGCAACGCCGGTCACGCCGACTTCCCGCTGTCCTCCCCCGGGTCCGGCGTGTTCGGCGTCCTCATGTCCATGCTCGCTCAGACGGTCGGGTTCCCGGTGCCGCGCGGCGGCGCGCAGGCCCTGACCGACGCGCTCGTGACCCGCCTGACCAGCATCGGCGGCCGCGTGGAGACCGGGCGCGAGGTCACCCGGGTCGTCGTGCGCGACGGCCGGGCGGTGGGGGTGCAGACCCGTGACGGCGAGGCGTACGACGCCCGCGCGGTGGTGGCGGACGTCGTCGCGCCGAAGCTCTTCGGCGGCCTGGTCCCGAGGGAGGACCTGCCTGCCCGGGTCGTCCGCGGCATGCGCCACTTCGAGCTCGACCCGGGCACGGTGAAGGTCGACTGGGCCCTCACCGGGGCGATCCCGTGGACCGGCCGGCCCGACGACTCGCCCGGCACGGTGCACGTCGCGGACTCCGTGGAGGAGATGACCGAGACCCTGGCGAAGGTGTCGTCCGGCGTCGTGCCCGACCGGCCCTTCCTGCTCACCGGCCAGATGACCACCAGCGACCCGTCGCGCTCGCCCGCCGGGACCGAGTCGTTCTGGGCCTACACGCACGTGCCCCAGCCCGCCATGACCCGTCGCGACGCCGGCGAGGGGGTCACCGGCCGCTGGGACCACGACGACCTCGAGCGCTTCGCCGACCGGATGCAGGCGCGGATCGAGGCGCGCGCACCCGGCTTCGGGGACCTCGTGGCCGCGCGCCGGGTGATGGGCCCGCACGAGCTCGAGGCCCGCAACGCCAACCTCGTCGGCGGCGCGATCAACGGCGGGACCTCCCAGCTGCACCAGGAGCTGGTCTTCCGACCCGTCCCGGCGATGCGCGGGCGGGCCGCGACCGGCGTGCCCGGCCTCTTCCTCGCCTCCGCCTCCGCGCACCCGGGAGGCGGCGTGCACGGCGCGGCCGGCGCCAACGCCGCCCGGGCCGCGCTGTGGGAGCACCGCACCCGCCGGCTGCGAGGTGGTCGGTCATGACCGAGCACCTCGCCTTCGGGCCGCTGACCATCGCCTTCGACGAGCGGGTGCTGCGACCCCGGGAGTGGACCGCCGCCCAGTCCGCCTGGGCCGCGGACCTGATGACCAGCGCGCCTGACGGTCCCGTGCTCGAGCTCTGCTCGGGCGCCGGCCACATCGGCCTGCTCGCCGTGCTCCTCTCCTCGCGCCCGCTCGTGTGCGTGGACGCCAGCAGCGTCGCGTGCGACTACGCCCGCGCCAACGCGGCCGCGGCCGGCATCGCCGCCCGCGTGGAGGTCCGGGAGGGCCGGCTCGAGGAGGCGGTGCGCGACGACGAGCGGTTCCCCGTGGTCATCGCCGACCCGCCGTGGGTGCCGCGCGACGAGACCGTCCAGTTCCCCGAGGACCCGCTGACCGCCATCGACGGTGGCGACGACGGTCTTGACGTCGCCAGGGCGGTGCTGGCCGTCATCGACCGGCACCTCGCACCCGGCGGATCGGCCGTGCTGCAGCTCGGCACGACCGCCCAGGTCGACGTGCTGAAGGCGGAGCCGTGCCTGGCCACCGGTCGCCTCACCGTGGTGGAGGTGCGCGAGGAGGAGCGCGGCGTCCTGGCCCGGCTGGACCGGGCGTGACGTCCTAGCGGGGGATCACCTTGTGCGTGCCGTCGCACCAGGGCAGCCGGCTCGACTTGTCGCAGCGGCACAGCGCCACGACCGGGCGGTCGACCGCGTGCACGGTCCCCGACTCGTCGCGGATCGACTCCGCACCCCGCACCAGCATCGGGCCGTGCGGCTGGATGACGATGTCGGGGTGGGCGAACTCGCGCTCGGCCCCGGGGCGGGGCTCGCCGCTCACGAGCCCACGTCCCACTGCTCGAGCAGGGCGGTGGCGAAGCGGGCCTCGAGGTCGAGGCAGGTCCACGCTCCGAAGAGGATCTCGGCCGCCTGGTCGGGCTCGTCCTCGGCCAGCGTGCCGCAGATGTCCTGCGACGCGAGGTGCTCGTGGATGGCGTCGGCCTCGACGTGCTCGTCGTAGTAGGCAGCCATGGGGCCGTCGAGCCCCAGCCGGTCGAGGCCCTGCACCATCTTCCGCGAGGGCAGCGAGCTGGTCATCTCGAAGGCGGCGAGGTGCCCCATGGCCGCGCCCCGCAGCCGGCGGTGCAGGCCGAACAGGGACACGGCGTTGTTGAGCTCGAGGGTCTCGGGCAGCGCGTCGTCGACGTAGGCGCCGTACTCCGAGCGCAGGCCCACGGCCACGAGGCCCTGGGCGAAGAGGTGGTGGTGCAGCCGGTTGGGGTCGCCGTCGCCGTACTCGTCGTACTGCAGCTCCATCAGCGCGGCCTTGGCCCGGACCGGCAGGCGCGGAACCACCCACGCGACCGGGTCGGACTCCTTGAGGTGGTAGATCGAGCGCTGGCGGAGGAGCTCGAGGACCTCGTCGAGGGTGGCCCGGCGGCGCACGTGGTCGGCCAGGGACGGGCCGTCGTCCTCGGACACGACGGTCTCGAGCGCAGCAGGTACGTCGGCCGGGGCGGCGTCGGCGCCCGGCCAGCGCACGCGAAGCCGCGCCTCGAGGTCGGACTCGAGGCGGTGGCGCACCAGCAGCACCTCGGGGTCCCACTCACCCTCGTCGGTCGCGTCCTCGAAGCCGCGGTAGGACAGCTCGTGCAGGGTCCACAACGCGATGGCCTCGTCGTCCCAGGAGTCGGCGTTCGGCGCGGGGCGGAGCGCGACCTCCGGGGCCGAGGCCCCGAGCCGGGCGACGGTCCACTCGCTCAGGGCGCCGCGTGGCTTCGGCATCCTCACGGGGTGAACACCACCTTGACCATGCCGTCCTCCTTGTCGCGGAACCTCCGGTAGGCCTCGGGGGCGTCGTCCAGCGGCAGGTGGTGGGTGGCGAAGGACTCCACGCCGAGCACGTCCTCGTCCTGGTCGAGCAGCGCCAGGATGTCGTCGCTCCAGCGGTGGACGTTGGCCTGGCCCATCCGGATCTGCACCTGCTTGTCGAAGAGCTGGAACATCGGCAGCGGGTCGGTCGGGGCGCCGTAGACGCCCGAGATGCTGATGGTGCCGCCACGACGCACGCCGTCGATGGCGCTCATCAGCGCAGCGAGCCTGTCGGAGCCGACGTTGAGCATCATCTTCTCCTGCACCTTCTTGGGCAGGAGGGCGAGCGCCTTCTGGGTGACCTCGGCCACCGGCGAGCCGTGAGCCTCCATGCCGACCGCGTCGATCACGGCGTCCGCACCGCGACCGTCGGTCAGCTCGCGCACGCGGTCGCCGATGCCGTCGACCTGGGTGTGGTCGATCGTCTCGGCGCCGCGTCCGTGCACGCGGGCCAACCGCTCGCGCACCGAGTCGACGGTGATCACGCGCAGGCCCCGGTGCAGGGCGATGCGGGTCGCCATGTCGCCGATCGGCCCGGCGCCGATCACCAGGAGCGTGCCCCCGTCCTCGACGTCGGCGTACTCCACGGCCTGCCACGCGGTCGGCAGCACGTCGGAGAGGAACAGGAAGCGGTCGTCGGGCGAGCCGTGCGGCACCTTGATCGGCAGCGTGTCACCGAACGGGACGCGGAGCATCTCGGCCTGCCCGCCCGGCACCTGGCCGTAGAGCTTGCTGTAGCCGAAGAGGCTGGCGCCGGTGCCGGTGTCACGGTTCTGCGTGGTCTCGCACTGGCTGAACAGGCCCCGGTCGCACATCCAGCAGGAGCCACAGCTGATGTTGAACGGCACGACGACGCGGTCGCCGGCCTGCAAGGTCTGCACGGCCGGACCGACCTCGCGCACGATGCCCATCGGTTCGTGGCCGACGATGTCGCCCGACGTCATGAAGGGCGTCAAGGGGTCGTAGAGGTGCAGGTCCGACCCGCACAGCCCGGTCGAGGTGACCTCGATGAGGACGTCGGTGGGCTGCTCGATGACGGGGTCGGGGACCTCCACCACCTGCATGTCCTGCCGGCCCTGCCATGTCACTGCCTTCACTCCGTGGCCTCCCGGTCGTGCTGGTCGTGCTGCTGCGCGTTCATGCACTGAAGTGCCCCACTGCCGGCCGAGCATGCGTGGGACCGGCCCGACGCATGCGGCGGCGGGGATCGGGGGACGTGGCAGCCATGGCCGCACAGCCGTCGACGCAGATGGACGACCCGCAGACCGACGAGGCGCTGGCCGACCTCGTGGCGGCGCTGGCCCAGGAGGGCGGGCGACGGATCGCCGTTGCGGAGTCGCTGACCGCAGGACGGGTCTCGTCCATGCTCGGCCGGGGCCAGCAGGCCTCGGAGTGGTTCCGCGGGGCGGTCGTCGCCTACGACGAGGACGTGAAGTTCCGCGTCCTCGGCGTGACCCCGGGGCCCGTGGTCACCGACCTGTGCGCCCGCGAGATGGCCGAGGGCGTACGACGACTCCTCCGCGCCGACGTCGCTCTGGGGATCACCGGCGTCGGCGGCCCCGGACCGGACGAGGGCTGCCCGGCCGGCACCGTGCACCTCGCCGTCGCGACCGCGGACACCACCCGCTCCCTGCACGCGTGCCTGCCCGGCGACCCGTCCGAGGTCGTCGCCTCGGCGACCGGCCTGTGCCTGACCGAGATCGTGCGGGAGCTGTCGGCCCGCGACGCCGGGTGAGTCGGCGATGAGCACCCGGCGCCTATGGCGACGGTCTGGCTCCTGCAGAAGGGCTCGCCGGAGTCCAAGGAGCTCGACAAGGCGGGCAAGGAGTCCGACGAGGACCAGCTGGTGGGACGCCACGCCCGGGAGGGCTCGCCGGCCTGGGCCGCGGCGGGCGGCTGGCGGACCCGCGTCTTCTCCGGGTCGATGGCGATCGTGATGGGCGCGATCTTCCTCGCCTCCTGGACGGTGCAGTCCGTCGCGGGCTGGGCGGCGTACAACGAGGAGCGGCTCCAGCAGCTGCAGGACCCGATCTCGTGGGGGTCCTACCTCACCGCCGCGGACTTCTGGGCCCGCACCCTCCAGAACTGGCAGAGCGAGTTCCTGGCCGTCGGTGCGATGGCGGTGCTGTCCATCTACCTCCGCCAGCGGGGTTCGTCGCAGAGCAAGCCGGTGGGCGCGTCCCACGGCTCGACGGGGGTCGAGGGGTAGCGCCTTGCCTTGAGAGCCCCCCGGTGGGACCGTGGACGACAACGGGGAATCCACCCCATGCGGTACGCACTGCCAGATGCCCCAGCGCCGGCCCTTCGTGTCCGAGAGAGGCCCAGGCGATGAGCCGCGAGATCTTCGAGCGCCAGCTGGCCGATGCCGTGCGCGAGCTGGACGCACAGGAGGACCCTCCCCACACCCTCGAGACGATCGTCGCGATCACGCCCGAGTTCTTCGAAGGCTGCGACTACGTCGGCGTCTCCCTCGTCGAGCACGGCCGCGTCCACACCCCGGCGGCCACGAACGAGAAGCTGCGCGAGCTCGACGAGTCGCAGTACGACCTCGGCCAGGGCCCGTGCCGCGACGCGATCCGCAACCACCCGACCGTCCTCGTCCACGACCTCGCCACAGACTCCCGGTGGCCCGAGTGGGGACGTGCGATGGTCGCCGAGCTGGGCATCCGGTCCAGCCTGAGCTTTCGCCTCTTCACCCGCCGCCACGACTCGTGGGGCGCCCTCAACGTCTACGCGACCAAGGCCAACGCCTTCAGCGAGGAGGACGTCCTCCACGGCCAGACCATCGCCGCGATGTGTGCGGTGGTCCTGGCCCGGTCGATCCAGGACGAGCAGCTCGCGACCGCGCTCGAGTCGCGGACCGTGATCGGCCAGGCGCTGGGGATCGTGATGGAGCGCTACGGCCTCGACGAGGGCACCGCCTTCAACGTGCTGCGGCGCATCGCCTCGCAGGACAACCTCAAGCTGCGCAACGTCGCGGCCCAGATCGTGTCCGACCGCGCACTGCCCTCGTAGCCCGCCCGTTCGAGCGTGGTGGCGGTGCCGCGCCGGCTGTGAGGGTGAGGGGATGGACGACCAGCCCACTCCCCAGCACACCCGTCCCGACGGCGTCAGCGACGAGACCGTCGAGGCCGTCGGCAAGCTCTCCGCCGCGCTCGACCACATCGAGGACGCCCGCGGCCACCTCTACGCCTTCCACCGCCTGATGGGCAGCGCGGAGAGCACCCTGGAGGAGGCGACGGAGCTGGTGCGCGACGCCGGGCACACCGACCTCGCCGACGCGCTCGACCGCGACGCCCTCGGCGCCAACCCGCTGCCGGGCATGTGGTCCTTCCAGATGGTCGACGAGTTCGACGACGGGTTCTACGCCCGGGCCAAGGGGCTGCACCAGCGCGCCATCGACGAGCTGATGGGCGGCCGGCGCCACGTCTTCGAGGCGGAGATGAAGGAGCTTCGACGCACCCGCGACGGGCGTGAGGGCCACGAGGCCACACCCGCCGCCGTGGAGGGCGACCCGGAGTACGACGACGGGGCCGAGGGCTAGGTCCGGCTCCGCAGCTCGGGCAGCACGTCGGAGCCGTAGGCGGCGAGCATGTCGGCGTAGTCCGGCCCCATGTTGGCGACGTACACGTCGCTGAACCCCGCATCGACGAACGGCGCGTAGGCCTCGACGTGCTCGGCGACGTCCGGCCCGAAGGCGCCGTTCTCGGCGAACGCCTCCCGCGTCACGAGGTCGGAGGCCTGTTCGAAGTGCTGCGGGCTCGGCAGCACCTGGCTCAGCTCGCCGGGCACGCCGGCGTTGGGCCACAGCGCGTACGCGGCGTCGATGGCCTCGTCGCGCGAGGGACCCCAGGCGACCTTGAAGCCCGCCTGCGTCGGTGCGTCCTTGCCCTTCGCCTCCCGGAACGTGGCCACGGCGTCGGCGTCCGGCTGGGTGGTGATGAAGCCGTCGGCGATCCGGCAGGCGACGTCGAGCGCCTTGGGGCCGAAGGCGCTCATGAAGATCGGCGGCGGGGTGTCGGGGAGCGTGTAGATCCGGGCGGTGTCGACGCGGTAGTGGCGGCCCTCGTGCGAGACGACGTCGCCCTCCCAGAGCCGGCGGATCACCTCCACGGCCTCCTCCAGCATCTCCAGGCGTCGTTCGGCGTGCGGCCAGACGTCGCCGAGCACGTGCTCGTTGAGCGCCTCGCCGGTGCCGACGCCGAGCGTGAAGCGTCCCTCGCCGAGCAGCACCGCGGAGGTGGCCGCGGCCTGGGCCACGATGGCCGGGTGGGTGCGCACCGTCGGGCAGGTCACCGCGGTCGTCACGGGCAGGTCGCACACCTGCGCGATGGCGCCGATCATCGACCAGACGAACGGCGACTGTCCCTGGGCGTCGGTCCACGGGTGGAAGTGGTCACTGATCCACAGCGCGTCGAAGCCCGCCTCCTCCGCCCGTCGGGCCTGGTCGATCAGCTGGTCGGGGGCGTACTCCTCGCACGAGAGGAAGTAGCCGAAGCGGGTCACGACGCGATCTCCATGCCGCGCCACGTACCCCACGCGCGGGCCGCCATGCGCCGGCGTCAGGCGAGCAGCGTCCGGACGACCGAGGCGACCTGTGTCGCGCTCACGCCGGCGCGTTCGGCAGCCAGGACGAGCAGGTCGTGGGCATCGCGGGTGGTGAGTCCGAGCCGGGCCGCGGCCACGCCGATCGCGACGTCGAGCACACGCTGCTCGCGCAGCCGCTCGGGCGCCTCCTCGGCCCGGCGCAGCGTCTCGAAGCCGAGGTCCGCGTTGGTCACCGCGCCGGCCTGCCATCCCCCGAGCGCGTCCACGAGGCCGTCGATGCGGTCGTGGAAGGCGTGCGGGGTGGAGGCGTAGAGGTCGATGGTGAGCACGGCCCGGCCCTGCTCGACGACGGGGAGGGAGACGGTGCTGAGGATCCCGGCGAAGGCCCGCTCGCGGGCCATCTCCGCCCACCCGCCCTCGTCGAGGGCGTGCGGGTCGCCGGCCGCGGCCCCGGTGGCGTCGGCGTCCGCGGCTGCGGGCGTCGTGGTCGCGGCGTGGTCGACGAGGGTGAAGGTCAGGTCCTCCTCGAGCAGCGTCACGCTGAGCGCCACGCACTCGGGCACGGCGCGCATCGCCCACCCCTCGATGACCCTCAGCAGCACCTCGACGTCGTCGACCGTCGTCGTGACGTACTCGTCCAGCGCCTCCCTGCTCTGTGGCAGAAGCTCCATGACGTCCGTTCGGTCGGTGCGGGGCAAGTGACGATGGTGCGCCTCCCGGGCCGTGCCCACCACACCCGGCGGGGCGAGGGGGTCATGTGCCCCTCGCGAGCGCCACGGCCGCCGGGGACGTCCTCGCACGGCGTACGGGAGGGCGTTCCCCGGCTGCCCCGGCTGCGATGACCGTGTACCCCGGCGGGGTGTGGGGCATGCGCTCGCTCATGGACCCTGCCTGGGTTGGGTACGAGGACGCCCACCCCGAGGAGGACCCGATGAGCTCGTCCGGCGAGAACACCCCCGGCACCCAGGCCGACCCCCAGACCCACCTCGACACCGATCCGGTCAACGCGCCCGACCCCGAGACCGACCTGGCCGGCAACCCCGTCGAGGAGAACGACGAGCAGGGCGACAGGTGACCTCGCTCTGGCTCGACGGCGTGGCACCCGTCGCCGACGACCCGCTCCCCGACCGCACACCGGACGTCCTCGTGGTGGGCGCCGGACTGACCGGGTTGACCACGGCCCTGCTGCTCGCGCGGGCCGGCCGGGACGTGGCCGTCGTCGAGGCCCGCACCGTGGGCGCGGTGACGACGGGCAACACCACCGGCAAGGTCTCGCTGCTGCAGGGGACGCACCTCTCACGCATCCTGCGCCACCAGTCCGCCGAGGTCGGCGCGGCCTACGTGGAGGCCAACCGCGAGGGCATGGAGTGGTTGCTCGGCTTCTGCGACGAGCACGAGGTGGCCTACCAGCGCCGGCGCGCGGTGACGTACGCCGCGCAGGACTCCGAGCGGTCGAAGGTCAAGCAGGAGCACCGTGCCGCCGCGTCCCTCGGGCTCGAGGTGCGGTGGCTGGACCGGCTCGACGTGCCGTTCCCCCACGTCGGCGCGACGGTGCTGGAGGACCAGGCCCAGCTCGACTCGATGGAGGTGCTCGGCGCGCTCGTCGGCGAGGTCCGCCGGCACGGCGGCACGATCACCCAGGGCCTCCGGGTGCGCTCGGTGTCGAAGTCCGGTGAGCCGGTGGTGCGCCTCGAGGACGGACGCGAGCTGCGGGCGCGCCACGTCGTCCTGGCGACCGGCGCCTCGATCCTCGACCGCGGGCTCCACTTCGCCAGGGTCGAGCCCCAGCGCTCCTACGCCCTGGCCTACCAGTGGGACGGCTCGTTCGACGGCATGTACCTGTCCGCAGGCTCGGACTCGCGCTCCGTGCGCGACGCCCCCGGCGGCCACCTCGTCATCGGCGGCAGCGGGCACGTGGTCGGTCGCACCCGCTCGGAGGCCGCCCACGTCGAGGAGCTGCGGGACTGGACCGCGAGGTGGTTCCCCGAGGCCACCGAGGAGACCCACCAGTGGTCCGCGCAGGACTACAGCAGCATCGACGGCGTGCCGTTCGTCGGCCGCCTGCCCGGAGGCGACGGGCACGTCCACGTCGCCACCGGCTACGAGAAGTGGGGCATGGCCAACGCCGTCGCCGCCGCGCGCACCATCTCCGCCGACATCCTCGGCGACGTCCCGCCGTGGGCGACCGTGCTCGCGGGCCGGAGCACGCGGCCCGCCGTGGCCGCCGAGGCGGCACGGGTCAACCTGGGCGTCGGTGTCGCAGCCGCCACCCGCGCGGCGAAGGCAGCCCTCGAGCGGCTGCCGGGCACGAGCGACGCGCCCACGGCGTACGACTGCGGGGTGATCGGCGTGTGCACCCACCTGGGTGGCCTGCTGAAGTGGAACGACGCCGAGGAGACGTGGGACTGCCCCTTGCACGGCTCCCGGTTCGCACCCGACGGCGAGGTGCTCGAGGGTCCCGCGACCCGGCCGCTCCGCAGGCGGGGACGGACCCGGCCCTAGGCCACCGTCAGCGGTTGGCGCACACCAGGTCGGCCTTGAGCTCGTCCTCGGAGGACAGCTCGACGCCCGGGCCGCACACCAGGTCGAGGGGGTCGGCGGCCTGCTCGACAGAGGCGACGCCCTTGTCGAAGGCGGGCACCACGTCGGCGCAGGCGTGCTCGAGACCGATCCGGGTCAGTGCCGACGTGGCGGTGTCACCGCTCAGGGCGAGGTGCACGGTCCACGCCCCGGCGTCGGTGCGCTGGCAGTCGACCGCGGCCCGGGCCCGGATCGCGTCGAAGTCGAACGTGTCCGCGCCGAGCTCGTCCTCGACGGCGGCACGCCACGCAGCGGTCGCCTCGTCCTCCTGCTGGGCGACGTTCTCGGCCGCGTCGCCGCTCCCGGGCTCCGCGTCGGCGCCTCCGGAGCAGGCGGACAGGCCGGGGACGAGCAGGGCGAGGAGGACGACGAGAGCACGCATGCGTGCAGGCTAGGAGGACGACGCGGGCCCCGTCCGCCGTTTGTTACCGGGCGGTACGTGAGCATCCTCACCCCTTGGTGGAGCCGAGGGTCAGGCCGGCCACGAACTGCTTCTGGAGGGCGAAGAAGACCACCAGCACGGGAAGGGCGACGATGATCGAGCCTGCCGCGACGAGGTTGGTGTCGGTGAAGAACTGCCCGCGCAGGTTGTTGAGCGCGGAGGTCACCGGCAGCTTGTCGCCCTGCTGGATGAGCACGGTCGCCCAGAAGAACTCGTTGTAGATCCAGGTGACCTCGAGCGTGGCCAGCGCCGCGAGCGCAGGCCGGACGAGCGGCATGGTCAGCTGCCAGTACTGGCGCCACACGCTTGCCCCGTCGAGCTGTGCAGACTCGTAGATCTCGTAGGGAAGCGTCTTCATGTAGTTGCTCAGCACGAACGTGCAGAAGCCCATCTGGAACGCCGTGTTGACCAGGATCAGCGCCCAGAAGCTGTTGAGCATCGAGCCCGAGTCGCTCATGAAGTAGGGCAGCGGGATCTCGCGGAACATCCGGAAGACCGGGATGAGGAGCGCCTGCGGCGGCAGCAGGTTGGCCGCCAGGAAGACCCCGAGGAGGGTGAGGTTGAAGCGGTAGCTGAACCGTGCCAGCACGAAGGCGACCATCGAGGACAGCCACAGCGTGAGCAGCACCGCCGGGACGGTCACGAGGAAGGAGTTCTTCATGTGGAGCCCGAAGTTGGCGCGGGTCCACGCCTCCTCGTAGTTGCTGAAGGTCCAGCCGCCGAACGAGAGGTAGCCGTTGGCCTGGGTGTAGTCGTACTCGCGGAAGGAGTTGACCAGCGCCCAGAGCAGGGGGAACAACCAGACCAGCGCGAGCACCGCCATGATCACCGTGGCGACGGTGCCGCGCCGGCGACCGAGGGCCACACCGCCGCCGTCCGACCGGGGTGCCGACGCGACGGCGCTGCTCGGAGCCGCCGCGACAGGGGTCTCGTAGGTCATCCTCGACGCTCCTCACGGAACACGGTCCGCAGGTAGATGGTGATGAAGATCGACGAGATCAGCATCATGATGACCGCGAGCGCGGAGCCGAAGCCGTAGCGCGTCGCCTCGCCGATGACGTTCTGCGCGACGAGGGCGCCGATCACCTCGAGGCCGTTGCGGCCCTTGTTGATGACCCAGACCAGGTCGAAGGCCCGCAGCGACTCGATCACCACGATGACCACGACGACCATGTTGATCGGTCGCATCACCGGGAAGATCACGTTGAAGAACGTCCTCACCTCACCGGCGCCGTCGACGGCGGCCGCCTCCCGCAGGGAGGCGTCGACGCCCTTCAGGCCGGCCAGGTAGATGAGCATGATGTAGCCGGTGTGGCGCCACGCGGTGGCGAGGAGCACCGCCCAGAGGTTGATCTCCGGGTCGCCGTACCAGTCCACCTGGGTGCCGAACACGTCGTTGATCAGGCCCTGGTCGCGGGAGTAGAAGAGCTGCCAGATGAACCCGATGAGGGCCAGGGACAGCACGACGGGCATGTAGAAGGCGGTCTGGTAGAACCGGCTGCCGCGCATCTCCCGGTCGAGCACCACCGCGAGCAGGATCCCGAGCACCGTCGGGAACAGGAACAGGAACCCCAGCCAGATCAGGTTGTGCTGGATCGCGGGCCAGAACGGCGGGTAGATCGTGGCGATGTCCCGGTAGTTCTGGAAGCCGACCCACTCGATCGTGTCGAGGTCTCCGAAGCCGTTCCACTTGCCGAAGGACAACGCGACCGACCCCAGCGCCGGGACCCAGACCAGGAGCAGCACGAACAGCAGCGGCACCGTCACCATGAGGATCACGGTGATGCGGTCGCGGGCGGGCAGCCGCTTCTCCCTGCCCTGCTTGGGCGCCGCAGCAGCGGCCTGCTGCGGCGCCTCGTCGATGTGTGCCATGACTCAGCCGAAGATCGAGGCGGCCTGCTCCTGGATGCTGGACGTGACCCCGTCGATGTCGTCGGGGTTCTTCAGGAACTCCTGGATGGACGGGATCATCACCGTGCTGGCGAAGTCGGCGTTGGTGTCGCGGTCCATGAACTGCGCGATGTTGGCGGCCGCACCGACGACCTCGGCGGACTTCTTCTGCAGGTCGCTGTAGGTCGAGGTGCTGGCGCCCTCGTTGGCGGCGATGAACGGCGCGTCGGCGGCGTTGTTGCCGGCGTCGGCCGCAGCGGCGCTCCCGAGCCACTTCGCCATCGCCTTGCCGCCCTCCTGGTTCTTGCCCGCCGCCGCGACGCAGAAGCCGTCGATCGGGGCGTCGAGCGCGTCGGAGCCGATGGAGGAGTCGAGCTCGGGGAAGGTGAAGAAGTCGAGGTCCTCACCGTTCTCGCCGAGGGCGTCGACGACGAAGGTGCCGAGGAGGTACATGCCGCAGTCGCCCTTGCCCATCGACGTCGCGGCCTCCTGCCACGTGCGGCCGAGCGGGTCGGCCTGGTGGTAGGGCAGCAGCTTGCGCCAGGTGTCGAAGACCAGCTTGACCTCGTCGCCGTCCCACGCCTCGTCGCCGGCCATCAGGCTCATGTGGAAGTCGAAGCCGTTGAGGCGCATGTTGAGGATGTCGAAGGTGCCCATGGCGGGCCACCCGTCCTTGTCGCCGAAGGCGAACGGGGTGATGCCCTTGCCCTGCATGTCGTCCATCAGCGCCATGAAGTCGTCGTTGGTGGTCGGCGCCTCCCAGCCGTTCTTCTCGAAGACCGACTTCCGGTAGAAGACCGCCCACGGGTAGTAGCTGATCGGCACGAAGTACTGCTTGCCGTCGGCGGCGGTGGACGCCTGCTTGAACGAGTCGTTGAGGCCGTCGATGGGCCAGATGTCGCTCAGGTCGGTGATCAGGCCGTTCTCGGCGAACTGCGACATCCGGAAGCCGGCGAACCAGGTGAACACGTCATCGGGGGTGCCCTGGAGGTAGGTGTTGATGCTCTCCTGGAAGGTGTTGTGGTCGACCGCGTTGAGCTCGACCGTGGTGCCCGACTCCTTCTGGTAGGCCTTGGCGATCGCCGCGAGACGGTCGTGCGCAGCGCCGACGCCCTCGGCCTCGTTGATGCCGAACTTCACCGTGCCCGAGCCGGACCCCGAGCCCCCTCCGGAGTCCCCACCGCAGGCAGCGAGCAGGCTGGCCCCGCCCACGGCGAGGCCGGACAGCGCGGCACCGCGCAGGATCGTGCGGCGCGTGGCGGCCCGGGTCGCGAGGGCGGACCGGGGCACGGAGGTGCCGCCGAGGGCACCGGAGGGGCGGGGTCGGGACACGGGAGCCTCCAAGACACAGAATCAAACAGGGAACGACAGCATGTGACGGCCGACACAGCCCCGTCAACCCTCACGATGTCGATTTCTGAGTGAGAACTCCACAAAAATCAAACAAAGTCACCGTCGATCCGTTGACTTGTCGTGCGATGCTCGTCACAGTTCTGGCATGCCGACTCCCCTGCCCGTGCTCGCCTTCGGGGGCGACTACAACCCCGAGCAGTGGCCGCGCGAGGCCCATGTCGAGGACCGCGCCCTCATGCGGGAGGCGGGGGTGGACCTGGTCACGCTCGGCGTCTTCTCCTGGGCCTGGCTCCAGCCGTCCCCCGACACGTGGGACTTCGCCTGGCTCGACGAGCAGATGGACGAGCTGCACGCCGCGGGCATCCGGGTCGACCTGGCGACGGCCACGGCGTCGCCACCGCCCTGGCTGACGCACCAGCACCCGGAGATGCTGCCGGTCACCCACGACGGCCGAACGCTGTCGCCCGGCGGTCGGCAGGCCTTCTGCCCCAGCTCGCCGGTCTACCGGGAGCACGCCCTCGCCCTGTGCCGCGCCCTCGGCGAGCGCTATGCCGACCACCCCGCGCTGGCGATGTGGCACGTCTCCAACGAGCTCGGCTGCCACAACGCCCGTTGCTACTGCGACGTCAGCGCCGACGCCTTCCGCACCTGGCTGCGCCACCGCTACGCCGACGTGGCGCACCTCAACGACGCCTGGGGCACGGCGTTCTGGTCGCAGCGCTACACCGACTTCGAGCAGGTGCTCCCACCGCGGGCCGCCCCGGCGCACGCCAACCCCACCCAGCAGCTCGACTTCCTCCGCTTCTCCTCCGACCAGCTCCTCGACAACTTCGTCGTCGAGCGCGACGTGCTGCACGAGGTGTCGCCGGGCGTGCCGGTGACCACGAACTTCATGGTCATGCGCCAGACCTTCGAGATGGACTACCTCCGGTGGGGCCGCGAGCTCGACATCGTCTCCAACGACCACTACCTCATCGCCGCGGAGGACGGCGGCCACCGTGAGCTCGCGTTCAGCGCCGACCTCACCCGCGGCACCGCGGGCGGCCGTCCCTGGCTCCTGATGGAGCACTCGACCAGCGCCGTCAACTGGCAGCCGCGCAACCGTGCCAAGGTCCCCGGCGAGATGATCCGCAACAGCCTCGCGCACGTCGCACGAGGCGCGGACGCGGTGCTGTTCTTCCAGTGGCGCGCCTCCCGCGCCGGGGCGGAGAAGTTCCACTCCGGACTGCTCCCCCACGCCGGCACCGACACCCGCCAGTGGCGCGAGGTGGTCGAGCTCTCGCAGCTGCTCGACCGGGTCGAGGAGGTCGCCGGCAGCGTGCCGCGCAACCAGGCCGCGATCCTCTTCGACTACGAGGCGTGGTGGGGATGCGAGCTGGACTCCCACCCCAGCGTCGACGTCCACTACCGCGACCGGGCCGAGGACCTCCACCGGGCGCTGACGGCGCTGGGCGTCGGGGTGGACGTGGTCCACCCGAGCGCCGACCTGTCGGCGTACGACCTGGTGCTGGTGCCGACGCTCTACCTCGTCACCGACGAGGCCGCCGCGGCCGTGGCCGCCGCCGCAGAACGCGGCGCCACCGTCGTCGTGACCTACTTCAGCGGCATCGTCGACGAGCACGACCACATCCGGCTCGGCGGCTACCCCGGTGCGTTCCGCGAGCTGCTGGGCGTGCGCACCACGGAGCTGCTGCCCCTCCTGTCCGGCGAGGTGGTGCGGGTCGACGGCCTGGGCGAGGGCGGCCTCGAGGCCGACACCTGGGCCGAGGACCTCGAGCTGAGCGGCGCCAGCGCCGTCGCGACCCACGCCGACGGGCCCGCGCGCGGCCTGCCTGCCGTCACCCGGCGCGACGTCGGCTCCGGCGCCGCCTGGTACGTCGCCACCCGGCTCTCCCCGCAGGGCACCGACCGCCTCGTCGAGCGGCTCGTCGCCGAGGCCGGCGTCGAACGTTTGCCGGGCGCGGGTCCGGACGTCGAGGTCACCCGCCGGGTGGGCGCGGACGCCTCGTGGCTCTTCGTCATCAACCACGGCGAGCAGGACGCACCGGTCGCGGTGAGCGGACACGACCTGGCCGCGGACCGGGCCGTCAGCGGCGACCTGGTGGTGCCGGCCGGCGGCGTCGCCGTGGTGCGGGAGGAGAGGGGCTGATGCTGGCGGCACAGCGACGGAGCCTCATCCTGGCCGAGCTGAGCCGCGGCGGCACCGTGCGCGTCACCGACCTCGTCGACCTGCTTGGCGTCTCCGACATGACCGTGCGCCGCGACCTGGTGGCGCTCCACCGCGAGGGCCTGCTCGAGAAGGTCCACGGCGGCGCGCTCGCGGTCGCCGAGCCCTCGTCGTCGGAGCCGGGCTTCGCCGCCAAGTCGGTGCAGCGCCCCCGGGAGAAGGAGGCCATCGCCGCCCGTGCGGCCGGCTTCGTGCACGCCGGGATGGCCATCGCGGTCTCGGCCGGCACCACCACCCACGCCCTCACCGAGCACCTCACCCGGATCCCCAACCTCACGGTCGTCACCAACTCGGTCTGGGTCGCCGACGTGCTGCACCGCAACGGCGACAGCACGACCGCGGTGCTCCTCACCGGCGGCCTCCGCACCCCGTCGGACGCGCTCGTCGGCCCCGTCGCCGTGTCGTCGCTGCGCAGCCTGCACGTCGACGCCTTCTTCATGGGGGTGCACGGCATGGACGTCCGGGCGGGCTTCAGCACGCCCAACCTCCTCGAGTCGGAGACCAACCGGGCGATGATCGAGCGATCGCGCCGCCTCATCGTCTGCGCCGACTCGAGCAAGTGGGGCGTCGTCGGACTCAGCAGCATGGCCTCCCTGTCCGAGGCGTCGGTGCTCATCACCGACTCCGGCCTGTCGGCGCAGGCCAGCGGCATCCTGTCCGACCACGTCGACGAGCTGGTCCTGGTCAACACCTCCGGCGACGCGACCAACGGGGCAGCGCATGACGGCTGAGCTCCTCGCCCCCGTCCACCTCAGCCGGCACGGGGTCAGCGTCGTGGTCGCACCCGACGACGAGGGCGTGCCCGTCCTCGTCCACTGGGGTGCCGCGCTCGGTGACCCGGACGCCGCGGTGCTGGCCGGGCTCGTCGCCGCGCGCCGGCCCGGGGTGCCGCACTCCGCCTACGACCACCCCCGCACCACGGGGCTGGTCCCGGAGGTCACCCGCGGCTACACCGGGACGCCGGCCCTGGAGGGCCACCGGGTGGGAGGGGAGGCGGCGGCGCTCCCGCGCCTGGCGCGGTGGTCGTGCCGCCCGTGCGACGACGGGACCGACACCGGCGTATCCCTGACCGGCGTCGACGACGAGGCCGGGTGGTCGGTCGAGGTGCGCCTGCTGCTCAGCGACGCCGGCCTGGTGCGCGTGCGGACCTCGGTCACCAACACGCGGGACGGGGTCCTGCACCTCACCGGCGTCCGCTCCGCCCTCCCGGTGGGCGCGCACGCCACCGAGCTGCTCGACCTGACCGGCCGCTGGTCCAAGGAACGCGCGCCGCAGCGGCACCCGTGGGTGCAGGGCACCCACCGCCGTGACGGTCGGCACGGCCGCACCGGCCACGACGCGACCCTCCTGATGGTCGCCGGCACGCCGGGCTTCGGCTTCGGCCACGGCGAGGTCTGGGGCGTGCACACGGCGTGGAGCGGCGACCACACGACGTACGCCGAGCGCACACCGGAAGGCGAGTGCCTCCTCGGCGGTGGCGAGCTGCTGGCCCCGGGCGAGGTCGCCCTCGACCCGGGAGAGGCGTACGTCGGCCCGTGGCTGCTCGGCTCGTGGTCCGACCAAGGGCTCGACCCGATGAGCCACCGGCTGCACGCCCACGTCCGGGCGCGCTCACCACGCTCGCGCGACGAGCGGCCGGTCGTGGCCAACACGTGGGAGGCGGTCTACTTCGACCACCGCCTCGACCGGCTCACCGACCTCGCGGACGTCGCCGCCTCCGCCGGCATCGAGCGGTTCGTCCTCGACGACGGCTGGTTCCTCGGCCGCCGGGCCGCCACCGCCGGCCTGGGCGACTGGACCGTCGACCCCCAGGTGTGGCCCCAGGGCCTTCATCCCCTCGTCGACCACGTCCGCGGGCTCGGCATGCAGTTCGGCCTGTGGGTGGAGCCCGAGATGGTCAACCCCGACTCCGAGGTGGTCCGCCGCCACCCCGAGCGGGTGCTGCGCGGGCACAGCGACCCGCCGGCGTCCTGGCGTGACCAGCAGGTGCTCGACCTCCAGGACGACGCGGCCTACGCCGACGTCCGCGACGCGCTGCTCGCCCTCCTCGACGAGTACGACATCGCCTACCTCAAGTGGGACCACAACCGGGACCTCACCGACGCCACCCACGCCGGCCGACCCGCCGTCCACGGCCAGACGCTGGCCCTGCACCGGTTGCTCGACGAGCTGCACGCGGCCCACCCCGAGGTGGAGATCGAGTCGTGCTCGTCCGGCGGCGCGCGGGTCGACGCCGCGATCCTCGAGCACACCGACCGGATCTGGGCCAGCGACACGATCGACGCGCTGGAGCGCCAGACCATCCAGCGGTGGACCTCGCTGCTCGTGCCACCGGAGCTCATCGGTTCCCACGTGGGCGGCCCCGTCGCGCACACCACCGGCCGGGCCCACCGCCTCGGCTACCGGGCGGCCACGGCCCTGCTCTACTCGTTCGGCGTCGAGTGGGACGTGACCGGTCTCGACGCGCCCACCCTGGACGCCCTCGGGCGGTGGATCGCGCTGCACAAGCAGGTGCGTCCGCTCATCGGCACCGGGACACTGGTGCACCCCGACCACGCGGACCCGGCCGTGGTGGTCACCGGCGTGGTGGCCGCCGACCGTTCGGAGGCGTGGTACGTCATGGCCACCGTCGCCTCACCCGCGACCCAGCACCCGGCGCCCCTGCGGCTGACCGGCCTGGACCCCGACCGGTCCTACCGGCTCGCCGACGTGACGGCCACCCACGACCAGCACGACGCGGACCTCAGGCCGTGGTGGGTGGCCTCGGGCGACCACGTCCTGCCCGGCCGGGTGCTGGCCACGTCCGGGGTGGCGCTGCCGGTGATGGCGCCGGAGACCGCACGGGTGCTCCGGCTGACCGCCGTCGACTGACGGGCAGTCCGCTCAGGGGCGGAACATGATCTTGCCGGTGCGGCCCGGCGACTGCGACGCCGTGACCGCGTCGGTCGGCTGGTCGAGCCCGAAGGTGCCGCCCGACGTGAGCGCCAGGCTGCCGTCGAGGACCAGTCCGATGAGCTCGCCGAACATCCGCGCGCGGTCCTCGGCGGAGGTGGTGCGGCTGACCTTGGCGCCCCAGAAGCCCTTCACGGTCAGCTGCTTGAAGATGACCGGGCCGCTGCTGATGACCAGCGGCTGGTTGCTGGCCGCACCGAAGGTGACCAGCAGCCCGTCCTCGCCGAGGAGCTCGGCGAGGCCGTTGGCGACGTCGCCACCGACCGAGTCGACCGCTGCCCGGGCGCCGTCGTCGCCGATCAGGGCACGCGCCTGTGCCACCCAGTCGGCGGACTCGGTGGCGATGGCGTTGTCGATGCCCAGCTCGGCGAGCTCGGCGACGGCGGCCTCACGGCGCACGAGGTTGACGACGTTGAGGCCGCGCGACTTCGCCAGCACGGCGACGATCTTGCCGACGGCGCCGTTGGCGGCGGTCTGCACGATCCAGTCGCCGGCGCTCACGCCGAGGAACTCGACGAGGCTGATGGCGCTGAAGGGCATGGAGATGAGCTGGGCGGCAGCCTCGTCGGTCATCGCGTCGGGGACCGCGATGGCGGCACCGGCGGGGGCGACGAAGTACTCCGCCCACGTGCCGGGCGAGCCGGCCACGGCGACGCGGCGTCCGACGAGGGCCTCGTCGGCACCCTCGCCCACCGCCTCGACCACCCCGACGGCCTCGGTGCCACCCACGGCGGGCAGCGTCGGCTTCACGCCGTAGTTGCCGGCCACGGTCACCAGGTCGTGGTTGTGGATCGGGGAGAGCAGGGTGCGCACCAGCACCTGTCCGGGGCCGGCGACCGGCGTCTCCACCTCCCGCTCGGTGAGGACCTGGTCGGGTGCTCCGAAGGTGTCGTGACCGACGCTGCGCATGTGTCTCTCCTGCCGTGGGGGATTCTGTGGCCCGGGGGCTCTGGGAGAACCGGCGGGCGGCGACCGGGATTCCAGCACGCCGGGGAGACCTATGTCTCCCGGCGACCGCTGGTGAGCCGCGCCGCGAGTGCACCGCCGAGGGCGCCGAACAGGTGGCCCTGCCAGGAGACACCGGGCTGGCCGGGCAGCACGCCGAGCAGCGCACCGCTGTAGAGGAGGAACACCGCGACGCCGATGAGGATCTCGGCCGTGCGTCCGGTGAGGAAGCCGCGGACGACCAGGTAGACGATCCAGCCGAAGACCAGCACGGACGCGCCCGCGTGGTTGGTCTGGCTGCCGGCGAACACCCACACGCCCAGACCGCCGACGACCCAGATGATCGCGGTGGCGAGCAGCCCGCGGGCGATGCCCGTGACGAGGGCGAGGAAGCCGAGGACCGCGACGGGGATCGTGTTGCTGACGAGGTGGTCGAAGCCGAAGTGCAGCAGCGGCGCCACCAGCACGCCGACGAGCCCCTCCTCGGTGCGGGGCTGGACGCCGTACGCGTCGAGCGGGTGGCCGGTCGCGCTGTCGACGACCTCGAGCACCCACAGCAGCGCGACGAACGCACCGGTCACCAGGGCGGCGTCGCGCCAGGAGTCCGTGCGCACCATGCCCCCATGGTGACAGCGGGGGTGTCAGGCAGTCGGCCGCACGGCCTCCATGGGGGCGTCGACCAGGCGCAGCCCGCCCTGGTCGGCCTCGCTGGAGAGCAGCAGCCCGTGGCGCACCGCCCACAGGACCGCCTGCGACCGGGAGGTCACGCCGATCTTGGAGTAGGCGCTGCGGATGTAGGACTTCACCGAGTTGATGCTCAGGAGGGTCTCGTCGACGATGTCCTGGTTGGAGCGACCGGCGGCGATGAAGGCCAGGACCTCGGTCTCACGCTGGGTCAGCGGCCACCGCTCCTCGCCCGCCTTCTGCGCGGCCTTGCGGCCGGTCCAGGCGTCGATGACCACGCGGCCGTCGGCGATCTGCAGCAGGTCGCGGACCATGCGATGGGCCGGCAGCCACTTGCTGACGAAGCCGGCCGCGCCACGCGACATGGCGGTGGACACGGCGCTCGGCGAGCAGTCGTAGCTGTAGGCCACCATGCGCCCGGGCACGCGGAGGGGCTGTCCGGGCGCCCGGTGGGGCGCGACGGGCTCGAAGAGGGTGAGGTCGCACGGCGGAGCCGGCTGGTCGGCGCGCAGGCCGACGAGGGTGACCGCGGCCGCGTGCGGGGCGAGCATGCTCCGCAGGCCGTGGAGCACCAGCTCGCTCTCCTCCCGGACACCCACGAGCAGGGAACGGGTGGGGAGGACGGTGGGGGATGGTCGATGCATGCGGTCTGGGTACCCCGTCAAGGGTGGAGCATGCACCCGTGTTGCCCGACCTGTTGTCGACGCCCGCCTCAGAGGTCCGGGAGGGCGAGCAGGACCAGGGCCGCCTGCACGTCCTCGATCCCTGCCTGCCGGGCGCACGAGTGCAGCACCGAGCGGGCGGACTCGATGTCGAGCCCCTGCCGCGCGGCGAGCAGACCGACCGCCACCTCGACCGTACGACGTTCCTTCAGCCGTTGCGGCGCCTCCTCCGCGAGGCGACGGGTGTCGAAGGCGAGGTCGGCGTTGGTCACCGCCCCGTCCCGCCAGGCGCCCAGCGAGGATGCGAGGTCCTCGAGGCGGTCGTCGAAGGCGTGCGGCGTGCAGGCGTAGAGGTCGATGCCGAGCACGACGCGGTCGCGGTGCACCACCGGCAGCGAGACGGTGCTCGCGATCCCGGCGGCCGCCTGCTGGCGGGCGAGCGCGGCCCAGCCCTCCTCGTCGAGGGCGTGCCACCCGCCGCCCGCCGGAGGCGCGGGGCCCGCGGGGTCCGCCGCCTCGCCGACGTCCGGCGGCTGCCGGACGAAGGTGAAGGTCAGGTCCTCCTCGAGCAGCGTCACGCTCATGGCGACGCACTCGGGGACGGTCCGCACGGCCCAGCTCTCGATCTCGCTCAGCTGGTCCTCGAGGTCGTCGCCCGAGGGCGTGAGGTACTCGTCCAGCGCCTCGCGGCTCTGGGGCAACAGCTCCATCCCGGTCCCACCCATCGAAGCTCGGTAACTGCCTCCTTCGATGGTGCGGGCGCCCGACGGACCCACACCACACCCGCCCGGGCGAACCCGGGCGCGATCAGGAGTTGCGGAGGGTCCGGGCCAGGTCGCGGGGGTTCTCGAAGACCATGACCGCTCCGGCCTCGCGCAGGTCGCGCTCGGGGATGCCCCCGGTCAGCAGCGCGATGCACGGCACGCGTGCCGCGGTCGCGGCCTCGATGTCCCACACGGTGTCGCCGACGACCACGGCCTTGCCCGCCTCGACCTCCTCGAGCGCGACCTGGATCAGGTCGGGGTGCGGCTTGGATCGCGACACGTCGTCGCCGGTGATCGCGGCGGTGAGCATGCCCGAGGCCCCCTCGACCAGCTCGAGGAACCGGTCGGTGATCTGCTGCTCGGAGGAGGACGCGAGCACGACGCGGACCCCGCGGTCACGGAGCAGCTCGATCAGCTCGCTGGCCCCCTCGGTGGCCGAGACGATGCCGGCGCGCTCGGTGAGGTGCACCTGGTGGCGGCGGCGTACCTCGTCGCCGACGTTGCGCTCGACCGCCTCGCCCGCGACGCGCTCGACCAGCTGGTCACCACCCATCCCGATCAGGGCGTGGATGCGGTGCGAGGGGATGTCGAGGCCGACGTCGCGGAACGCCTCGCGCCACGCCACGACGTGGACGTAGTTGGAGTCCACGAGCGTGCCGTCGAGGTCGACGACGACCGTGTCGATGCCAGTGAGGACTTCAGTCACGCTCCGATGCTGCCCCGCGCCGGCAGGGTCCGGCTTCACCCCATGGGACGGAGATCGGTCTCGCGGCCCTGGTGCACGTCGAGCCGCAGCACCCGGCTGGCGAGGTCGACGCAGGGGCCGAGGGCGACGATCACCGCGAGGGTGCCGACCCCGACCGTGGCACCGAGCAGCCAGCCGAGCAGTGCCCCGCCGCCCTGGACCGCGCTGTAGCTCCAGCGGAACGGCAGCGGCGGGTCGTAGGCCAGTGCGGCCGCCTCGGCCGGTCCGGCGCCCGTGTGGCTGCCGAGGTAGGTGGCGATGCCGACGGCGAGGACCGGGAAGGCGAGCACGAGCAGCGCGATGCGCGCCGGCCAGTCCTCGGGGACGTGCCAGGCCCCGAGGAGGACGTCGACGGTGACGCCGACGACCACCACCTGCACGACGGTGCCGATGCCCGGGAAGACCTTGCGCGCCGCGGCCAGGGCGAGGAAGGCGATGCTGACCAGGGTGTTGGCGAGCAGGAAGCTCATCCCCGAGGCCAGCGCGATGCCGTTGACCATCGTCGAGTAGCCGTCGGAGCCGAGGTCGGCGGTGAGCAGCATCGCCACGCCGACCCCCAGCACGACGCACCCGACGAACAGCTGGAGCAAGCGGCGGGCGGAGGGCACGGCGCAAGGATGTCAGTAGTGCGCGGTCATCACGTGCTTGATGCGGGTGTAGTCGTCGAAGCCGTAGCCCGACAGGTCCTTGCCGTAGCCCGAGTGGCCGAAGCCGCCGTGCGGCATCTCGGACACGAACGGGATGTGGGTGTTGACCCACACGCACCCGAAGTCGAGCTCGCGGGTCAGCCGGTCGGCGGTGCCGTGGTCGCGGGTCCACACGCTGGCGGCCAGTCCGTAGGGGACGCCGTTGGCCATCCGCACGGCCTCGGCCTCGTCGTCGTACGGCTGCACGGTGAGGACGGGGCCGAAGACCTCCTCCTGCACGATGCGGTCGCCCTGGCGCACGCCGGTCACGACGGTGGGCGCGAAGAAGAAGCCCGCGTCGCCGTGCCGCGCGCCCCCGGTGCGTACGTCGGCGTGGTCGGGGAGGCCGGTCAGGAAGGCCTCGACCTTGGCGAGGTGCGAGGCGTTGTTGAGCGGGCCGTAGTCGGCCTCGTCGTCGGACGGCGGACCGGGCCGGGTGCCCGTGGCCTCCGTGACGAGCAGCTCGACGAGCTCGTCGTGGACGCTGCGGTGCACGATGACGCGGGTCGCGGCGGTGCAGTCCTGGCCGGCGTTGAAGTAGGCGGCGGCAGCGACCATCTCCGCGGCGCGCGGGAGATCGGCGTCGGGCGTCACCACCACGGGGGCCTTGCCCCCGAGCTCGAGGTGCGCGCGCTTGAGGTTCTTCGCGGCGGAGGTCGCCACCTCGATGCCGGCACGGACGGATCCGGTGATCGCGACGAGGCCGGGCGTCGGGTGCTCGACGAGGTGGCGGCCGGTGGTGGCGTCGCCGTTGACCACGTTGAGCACGCCGGGCGGCAGGATCCCGCCCGCGATCTCGGCGAGGAGGACCGTCGAGCGCGGAGTCGTGTCGCTGGGCTTGAGCACGACCGTGTTGCCCGCCGCCAGCGCGGGAGCGACCTTCCAGATCGCCATCGCGAAGGGGTAGTTCCACGGCGTCACCTGGCCAACGACGCCGATCGGCTCGCGGCGGATGCTGGAGGTGTG
The DNA here is from genome assembly GCF_001425025.1 of Nocardioides sp. Root122. Classification (GTDB taxonomy): domain Bacteria; phylum Actinomycetota; class Actinomycetes; order Propionibacteriales; family Nocardioidaceae; genus Nocardioides. The sequence continues at coordinate 94,311 of NZ_LMDE01000009.1, read as the reverse complement.
GCCCTCGAGGTACTCCCCCGCCGACTTGCCCTCGAGCAGCCGGGCGGCGCCGGCGAAGAAGCGCAGCTGGTCGACGCCCTGGTCGACCTCCTCGCTCGCGATGTAGCGGAGCGGCTGACCGGTGTCGCGCGCCTGCACCTCGCTGATCTCGTCGCGCCGCTCGGCGATCGCGCTCGCGAGGTCGAGGAGGTGGCCCTGGCGGCGCCCGGGGGTCAGCCGCTTCCACGACTCGCCGGCCCTCGACGCCGCGGCGTACGCCCGGTCGACCTCCTCGGCCGTCGAGACCGGCGAGCGGCCGTCGAGCTCGCCGGTGGTCGGGTCGACGAGGTCGATGAAGTCCGTGGCGGCGGACTCGACGAGCTCGCCGTCGATGAAGTTGCGGATCGTGTCGGTCATCGTTGCTCCTCAGGCGACGTAGATCTTGCGCAGGGTCTCGTGGACGACCCAGGTGGTGTGCTCGCCGGCCCGCAGGCGTACGACGGTGCCGGGACCGAGGTCGACGCGCTCGCCGTCCTCGAAGCTGACGGTGGCCGACCCGGACAGGACGACGAAGACCTCGTCGACCTCCACGTCAGTGGCGGTGCCGGGGCTCATCTCCCACACCCCGACCTCCACGCCGGCGACCGCAGCGAGCGCCCTGGAGCCGGCCTCGGGCGCGCCGTCGACGACGGTGGCGGGGTCGAGCGGGGTGGTCGGCACGGCGGCGGCGACGTCGAGGACGCGGAACATGGCGCCATCGTCGCGCGCCGAGGCAGGCGCGGGCGGCCGACGATCTGTCGGACCTTCGGTGTGCCGGTGGACGATCCGGCGGATCGGGACCGGACTCGTCATGCTCGTGCTGACTCGCTGAGGAGCTCGTCGGCCACCAGCGCGACGTGGAGCGAGACCCGCACGTCGGGGTCGTCGAGGTCGGCGTCGAGGACCGCCTCGATCCGCGCCAGCCGGTCGTAGAACGCGGCGCGGGACAGGTGGAGGCTGGCCGCGGCCTCGGTCTTGCTCGACGGGTGCAGCAGCAGCGCCCGCAGCGCGGCGAGCAGCTCGGTGCGCGAGCCGTGGGCACGGTCGTGCTGCTTGAGCGGCGCCAGCTCGCGCTCGACGAAGAGCCGGACCCGCTCGTCCTCGCCCAGCAGCGCGAGCAGCCCCCGCAGGTGCAGGTCGGCGAGCCGGTGCACCTCGGGGTCGTGCTCGCGCCGGGTCTGCGGCGCCGCGTCGGCGACCTGCCCGGCCTCGGTCAGCGACCGGGCGATCCCGGTGCGCTCCTCGACCACCCGCCCCGCAGCCAGCACGACGTCGTGGTGCGGGAGCACACGGCCCGCCATCCGGTCGACCAGGTCGTCGGCGTCGGCCGAGGCGGGCGCCGAGACGAGCACCCTGAGGTCGCGCTCGACCTCGCAGACGAGGGCCGGCAGGCGCAGTCCGTGGGCGGCCCGGACCACGGCCGCGGCGAGCTCGTCGAGGTCTGACGCGGACGTCGTACCGACGCGGGGCCGGACCACGAGCCCGACGAAGCGGCGCCGGCGCACCGGGAAGCCGGCCACCTCGCACCGCCGCAGCACCTCCTCGGAGTCGGGCTGCTCGACCAGCCCGGTGAGCAGCTCGAGGTGGGTGCGGCGCATGAGGGTGCCCCGGTCGCGGTCGTGCAGCCGGTGCAGCGCGAGCGCGGCGGCGGCGCGCTCGGCGACCGCGACCAGCCGCTGCGACGGGGCGGTGGCGGAGCCGATCACCAGGCGGCCCCACGCCTGGTCGGTCGTGCCGAGACGGGTGACGAGCCAGCCGTTGGCGGCGTCCCACCCGGTGCGCCCCGCGACCTCGACGCGGCGCGACCGTGCCGGCCAGCCGTCGAGGAACCCGCTCGTGTCGTCGGGGCCGGCGAAGTAGTCGAGCGGGCGGTGCTGGGCGTTCTCCACCACGACCGGCCCGCCGGCGAGCCGCTGCACGGCCTGCAGGATCTCCACCGGCCCGGCCTGGGTGAAGCTCAGCTCGGTGAAGGTCTCGTGCACCCGCTGGGCCTCGCGCAGCTCGCTGAGCTGGTGGTCGACCACCCGCTCGCCGATCTCCTGGGCGAGGGCGGCGAACCGGGTCTCCCGGGCCAGCACCACCAACGGCAGGCCGTGCCGCTCGCAGGCCGCGACGAGGGCGTCGGGGAGGGACGAGCGCCAGCGGCGGCCGAGCTCGACCACCACGCCGGCGCTGCCCACGTCGACCAGCGCGTCGACGAAGGCGGAGAGCCCGGCCTCGTCGTCGTCGGCCGGCAGCCCGGTGCCCATCGTCAGGACGAGGTCACCGGCGCGGAGCAGCTCGCGCACGTCCGGTCGCTCGGTCGCGTGGACCCACCGGATCGGCCGGTCCGTCGCGGACGCGCCCGCCACCACGGTGGGTGAGGCGCGACGGAAGGTGGGCAGCGCGAGGGCCTCCTGGAGCGTCACGCCCGGCGTCGTCTCGGCCACCGGTGCAGCCTACCCAGCGGCAGGGTGACGAAGTGTCCGAGCAAGGCCGCGAAAGCCTACGATCCGACACCCGCCGCGACGGCGTACGACGAGCAGGATGACCCCATGCCCCTCCCTGACGACACTGTTGACATCGTGCACTGGGTCGACGGCGCCGGCCTGACCGGCTCCCCGACCGGCTGGGCCGAGGTGACCAACCCGGCGACCGGGCAGGTGACCGGACGTGTCGCCCTCGCCAGCGAGGCCGACGCCACCCACGTCATCGCCTCCGCCTCCCGCGCCGCCGGCGCGTGGGGCACGACGTCGCTGGCCCGGCGCACGCAGGTGCTGTTCTCCTTCCGCGAGCTGCTCTTCAGCCGCAAGGACGAGCTCGCCGCGATCATCACCGCCGAGCACGGCAAGGTGCACTCCGACGCGATGGGCGAGATCTCCCGAGGCCTCGAGGTCGTGGAGTTCGCGTGCGGCATCTCCCACCTGCTCAAGGGCGGTCACAGCGAGGAGGCCTCGACCGGGGTCGACGTGCACTCCAAGCGGGTGCCGCTCGGCGTGGTCGGGATCATCAGCCCCTTCAACTTCCCCGCGATGGTGCCGATGTGGTTCTTCCCCATCGCGATCGCCGCCGGCAACGCCGTCGTCCTCAAGCCCAGCGAGAAGGACCCGAGCGCCGCCAACTGGCTCGCCGCGCTGTGGCAGGAGGCGGGGCTGCCCGATGGTGTCTTCAACGTCCTCCACGGTGACAAGACCGCCGTCGACGCGCTCCTCACCAGCCCCGAGGTCCAGGCGATCAGCTTCGTCGGCTCGACCCCGATCGCGGAGTACGTCTACGAGACCGCGAGCCGGCACGGCAAGCGGGTCCAGGCCCTCGGCGGCGCGAAGAACCACATGGTGGTGCTGCCCGACGCCGACCTCGACCTCGCCGCCGACTCCGCGGTCAACGCGGGCTACGGCAGCGCCGGCGAGCGGTGCATGGCGATCAGCGTGCTCGTGGCCGTCGACCCGATCGGCGACGAGCTCGTCGCCCGCATCGCCGATCGCACCCGCACCCTCCTGGTCGGCGACGGCGGCCGCGAGGCCACCGGCGGGGAGAAGGAGGCCGACATGGGCCCGCTCGTCACGAAGGCCCACCGCGACCGGGTCAGCTCCTTCATCGACTCCGGCGAGGCGGCCGGAGCGAAGGTCGTGGTCGACGGCCGCGACGTCACCGCCCGCGGTGGCGAGGAGGGCTTCTGGCTCGGGCCGACGCTCTTCGACGACGTCACTCCCGACATGGACATCTACACCGAGGAGATCTTCGGGCCGGTCCTCTCGGTGGTCCGCGTGAAGACCTACGAGGAGGCCGTGGCGCTGGTCAACGCCAACCAGTACGGCAACGGCACAGCGGTCTTCACCAACGACGGCGGTGCGGCCCGCCGCTTCGAGGCCGACGTGACGGTCGGCATGATCGGCGTCAACGTGCCGGTCCCGGTGCCGGTGGCCTACTACTCCTTCGGCGGCTGGAAGCGCTCGCTGTTCGGCGACACCCACGCCCACGGCACCGAGGGCGTCCACTTCTTCACCCGCGGCAAGGTCGTCACCACCCGGTGGATCGACCCGGCCAACCGCCCCGAGGGCGGCCTCGAGCTGGGGTTCCCGCGCAATGACTGAGACCACGATCGCCAGCGACCTCGCCGGCACCCACGACGCCGCGCGGGCCTACGAGCTCGACCGCGCCCACGTCTTCCACTCCTGGTCCGCCCAGGCGGAGATCACTCCGATGGTGATCACCCGCGCCGAGGGCAGCCACGTCTGGGACGGTGACGGCAGGCGCTACCTCGACTTCAGCTCCCAGCTGGTCTTCACCAACCTCGGCCACCAGCACCCGCGCATCGTGGCAGCGATCCAGGAGCAGGCCGGGCACCTCGCCACCGTCGCTCCCGCCTTCGCCAACGGCACCCGGTCGGAGGCCGCCCGCCTGATCGCCTCGCACACCCCCGGCGACCTCGACCACGTCTTCTTCACCAACGGCGGCGCCGACGCCAACGAGCACGCCGTACGCATGGCGCGGCTGCACACCGGCCGGCACAAGGTGCTCACCACCTACCGCAGCTACCACGGCGGCACGCACCTCGCGGTGAACATGACCGGCGACCCGCGCCGCTGGGCGAGCGACCACGGCTCGACCGGCACCGTGCACTTCTTCGGCCCCTTCCTCTACCGCAGCGCCTTCCACGCGACCACCGAGGCGGAGGAGTGCCAGCGCGCGCTCGAGCACCTCGAGCAGGTCGTCGCGCTCGAGGGACCGGCGACGATCGCGGCGATCGTGCTCGAGGCGATCCCCGGCACCGCCGGGATCATGGTGCCGCCCCCGGGCTACCTCGCCGGCGTCCGGGAGATCTGCGACCGGCACGGCATCGTGCTCGTGGCCGACGAGGTGATGTCGGGCTTCGGCCGGTCGGGTCGCTGGTTCGCCGTCGAGCACGGGGGCGTGGCGCCCGACCTGCTCACGTTCGCCAAGGGGGTCAACTCCGGCTACGTCCCGCTGGGCGGCGTCGCGATCAGCGACGCGATCCACGCGACCTTCGCGCACCGCACCTACCCCGGCGGTCTCACCTACTCCGGCCACCCGCTCGCCTGCGCTGCCGCGGTCGCCACCATTCGCACGATGGAGGACGAGGACGTCGTCGGGCGCGCCGACCGGCTCGGCGCCGAGGTGATCGGCCCCGGCCTGCGGGCCCTCGCGGAGAAGCACGCGTGGATCGGCGAGGTCCGCGGCACCGGCGCCTTCTGGGCCGTCGAGCTGGTCAGCGACCGGACCACGCGCGAGCCGCTGGCGCCCTACGGCGGGTCCAGCCCCGAGATGGCCGCGGTGGTGAAGGGCTGCCAGGAGCGCGGCCTGCTGCCCTTCGCCAACTACAACCGGATCCACGTGGTGCCGCCGCTCACGATCACCGACGAGGAGGCGCGCGAGGGGCTGGCCGTCCTCGACGAGGCGCTCACCGCCGCCGCCGGTTGACACACTGTCCGGCGTGCCCTCCCACCTGACGGCCTACGAGCGGAACGCTCCCGACCCCCGCGTCGTGGAGCGCGCCCTCGCGGGCAGCCGGCAGGCGGTCTTCTGGCTGGAGGACGCCGGCGCCGAGGCCCGCCACCCCGAGCTGACCGCACCGACGACGGCCGACCTCACGGTCGTCGGCGGCGGCTACCTCGGCCTGTGGGCGGCCGTGCACGCCAAGCGCCGCGACCCGGCGCGCCGGGTCGTCCTGCTCGAGGCACGCACCGTCGGGTGGGCGGCATCGGGCCGCAACGGCGGCTTCTGCGAGGCCTCGATCACCCACGGCGAGGACAACGGGCGCAGCCGGTGGCCCGACGAGCACGACGTCCTCGACCGCCTCGGACGCGCCAACCTCGACGCCTTCGAGGCCGACGTCCGCGACCTCGGCCTGGCGTGCGAGTGGGAGCGGACCGGGGCGCTCTCGGTCGCGGTCGAGGAGCACCAGGTCGACGAGCTGGGCGAGGGACCGCACGTCCTCGACGGACCGGCGGTCCGCGCCGAGATCGACAGCCCCCTCTTCCTCGCGGGTCTGCTCGAGCCCGACCAGAACGCCCTCGTGCACCCGGCGCGACTCGCCCTGGAGCTCGCCCGGGTCGCGGCCGACCTCGGCGTGGAGGTCCACGAGCACTCGGCGGTCACCGAGCTGCGTACGTCGGTGGGCCGGGTCGAGGTGCACACGGACCGCGCCGTGGTGACCTCCGACCACGTGGTGCTGGCGACCAACGTGTTCCCCTCGCTGCTGCGCCGCAACCGGCTGATGACGGTCCCGGTCTACGACTACGTCCTGATGACCGAGCCGCTGACGGCCGAGCAGCTGGCGTCGGTCGGCTGGGCGGGCCGGCAGGGCCTCGGCGACCTGGCCAACCAGTTCCACTACTCCCGGCTGACCAGCGACAACCGCATCCTCTGGGGCGGCTACGACGCGATCTACCCGAGGGGCGGAAAGGTGCGGGCCCGGCACGAGGACCGCCCGGAGAGCCACGCACGGCTGGCGTCGCACTTCCTGGCCACCTTCCCGCAGCTCGAGGACGTCAGGTTCAGCCACCGCTGGGCGGGCGCGATCGACACCTGCACGCAGTTCACCGCGTTCTACGGGCTCACCCACGGCGGCCGGGTCGCGCACGCCGCCGGCTTCACCGGCCTCGGGGTCGGCGCGACGCGCTTCGCCGCCGAGGTGCTGCTCGACCTGCTGGCCGGCGAGCAGACGGAGCGCACCGAGCTGCGGATGGTGCGCGAGCGACCCCTTCCGTTCCCGCCCGAGCCGTTGGCGTCGCTCGGCATCAACCTCACCCGCTGGTCGCTCGACCGGGCCGACCACCGCCAGGGCCGGCGCAACCTGTTCCTCCGCGCCCTCGACCGGGCCGGGCTCGGCTTCGACTCCTGAGTCCCCTCACGGCACCAGGTAGTCGCTGTCACGGGCGTCGGTGATCGCCATGTGGCCGGGCGCGTGGCCGATCGCGAACGCCGGCCGCGACCTCATCACGGCCGCCTGGGGGGTGACGCCGCACGCCCAGAAGACCGGGACCTCGCCGGCACGGACCTCCACGGGCTCCCCGAAGTCGGGCCGGTCGAGGTCGGCGATGCCGAGGGCCCGCGGGTCGCCGACGTGGACCGGCGCGCCGTGCACGGCGGGATAGCGCGACGTGACACGGACCGCGGTCGCGACCTGGCTCGCGGGGACCGGACGCATCGAGACGACCAGCGGACCGGAGAGCGCTCCGGCCGGACGGCACTCGACCGACGTGCGGTACATCGGCACGTTGCTGCCCGCCTCGACGTGCCGCACGGGCACCCCTGCCTCGAGGAGCGCGGCCTCGAAGGTGAAGCTGCACCCGACCAGGAAGGCGACGAGGTCGTCGCGCCAGAGGTCGGTGACGTCGTCGACCTCCGCGACGAGCTCGCCGTGCTCGTAGACGGTGTAGGCCGGCAGGTCGGTGCGCAGGTCGCCGGAGAACAGGGGGCTGCTCGTGGCGCCCGGCTCGGTCACGTCGAGCACCGGACAGGGCCTCGGGTTGCGCTGCGCGAAGAGCAGCACGTCGTACGCCACCTCGCGCGGCACCGCGATCAGGTTGGCCTGCGTCCAGCCGGCCGACCACCCGGCGGTCGGCACCCGGAGCCCGGCACGGAACCGGGCTCGGGCCTCGTGTGGGGACAGGTGGGAGGGGTCGTCGATCGTCATGGGGCTCACCTCGCGTCGCTGCGGAATCGGATCTGTTGTCCCGGGCGAGCCTGCGCGGCGAGCCCGACGTCGGCGCGGACCACGACGGCGACGACGGGATAGCCGCCTGTCACCGGGTGGTCGGCCAGGAACAGCGTGGGCTGCCCCGACGGCGGCACCTGCAGGGCACCGGGCACCATGCCCTCGCTCGGCAGCTCCTCGTCGCGGGACCGCTCCAGCGTCGCCCCGCTCAGTCGCATGCCGACCCGGTTGCTCTCGGCGGTGACCTCGTAGGGGGTCGCCAGCAGGGCGTCGTAGGACTCGTCGGTGAACCAGTCGGCGCGCGGCCCCCGCGCCACGCGCAACCACAGGTCGCCGTGGTCGGGGACCCGCACGGGCACGACGTCGACCCCGGGCAGGGGTCGGGTGGCGCGCCCGACCCGCAGCCGCCGGCCGGGCTCGAGCACGGCAGGACCGACGCCGGACAGCGTGTCGGTCGAGCGCGAGCCGAGCACCGCCGGCACGTCGAGGCCGCCGCGCACGGCGAGGTAGCTGCGCAGGCCGGACGTGGGCGCGCCCAGCCGGAGAGTCGCACCGTCGGGCACCCAGACCACCGCGAGGGGGGCCACCTGCCGGCCGTCGACGCTCATCGGGCACGGTGCGCCCGCGAGCGCGACGGTGAGGCCGCCGTGGGCCACCACCTCCAGTCCCCCGAAGGTGACCTCGACGCATGCCGTGCCGGGCTCGTTGCCCACGAGCCGGTTGGCGAGCTCCATCGAGGTCGTGTCGGCCGCACCCGAACGGCCGACGCCCAAGGCGGCGAGACCCGGCCGCCCGAGGTCCTGGATGGTGGCGAGCGGGCCGGTGGCGACGACCTCGAGGGCGCGCGCGGTCACGAGGCCTCCACGAAGCGGACCCGGGTGCCGGGCAGGAGCAGTGCCGGCGGGTCGCGGTCGAGGTCCCACATCCGCAGCGGCGTGTGACCCAGCAGCTGCCAGCCGCCCGGGGACTCACGCGGATAGACGCCGGCGAACTCCCCGGCCAGGCCGACGGCTCCCGCCGGGACCTTGGTGCGGGGGGTGGCACGCCGCGGCACGTGGAGGCGCTCGTCGCTGCCGACGAGGTAGCCGAAGCCCGGCGCGAAGCCACCGAAGGCCACCGTCCACTCCTGGCCGGTGTGGGCCTCGACGACGCCACGGGCGCCGAGGCCCGTCAGCTCGCCGACCTCCGCGAGGTCGTGGCCGTCGTAGACGACCGGGATCTCGACCTCGCCCACGTCGGGCCGCGCCCCGCGCCGCGGCCGGGACTCGCGCACCGCACGCTCGACCTCGGCGAGGTCGGCGCCGGCGGGGTCCAGCCGCAGCAGCAGGGTGCGGGCGGCCGGGACGAGGTCGACCACGCCCGGGGGCGGGTCGTCGACCAGCTCGGCGTAGAGCGCGAGCACCTCGTCGAGGTCGGCCAGCTCGACGAGCAGGCCGGAGTCGGCGCACGGGAGCAGACGCATCAGACCGAGCCGCCGACGAAGGGGGCGACCCGCACCCCGGCCTGCTCCACCGACGCGCGGACGCGGGCGGCCATCGCCACCGCACCCGGGCTGTCGCCGTGCACGCACAGCGAGGCGGGCCGCACCGCGACCGGCGAACCGTCGATCGCCTCGACCTCTCCGTGGGTGGCCATCCGCACGCAGCGCGCGGCCACCTCCTCGGCGTCGTGCAGCACCGCACCCTCCTCCCGTCGCGAGACCAGGGTGCCCTCGGCGGTGTAGGCGCGGTCGGCGAACGCCTCGGCGACCGTCGTCAGACCGGCGTCGGCCGCGAGGGCGAGGAAGACCGAGCCGGGGAGCCCCAGGACGGGGAGCGTCGCGTCGTAGCGGAGCACGGCGTCGACGACAGCGGTGGCCTGCGCCTCGTGGTGGACGATCGCGTTGTAGAGCGCGCCGTGCGGCTTGACGTAGCGCACCCGGGTGCCGGCGACGCGGGCGAAGGCCTCCAGTGCACCGATCTGGTAGAGCACGTCGTTGGTGAGCTCGTCGGGGGCGACGTCGATGAAGCGACGCCCGAAGCCGGCGAGGTCGCGGTAGCCGACCTGCGCCCCGATGGCCACGTCGCGCTCGGCCGCCTGGCCGCAGGCGCGACGGAGCACGGTGGGGTCACCGGCGTGGAAGCCGCAGGCGACGTTGGCGCTCGTCACCACCTCGAGCAGCCCGTCGTCGTCGCCGAGGGTCCACTGGCCGAAGGCCTCGCCGAGGTCGGCGTTGAGGTCGATGCTGGTGGGGCCGGTCGTCATGTCAGGCACTCCCGTCAGCCCCAGAGGTCGGCGATGCCGCCCAGCGAGTTCCAGCCCAGGTAGACGGTCAGCACCCACACGGCGGCACCGATCGCGAGCAGCCACCGCGGGTAGCGGTAGCCGCCGAGGAGGTCGTGCGTGCGCCGGGCGGCGACCCAGAGGATGACGGCGAGACCGACGGGCAGGATCAGCCCGTTGAGGGCGCCGGCGAGGACCAGGAGCGTGACGGGTGCCTTGCCCAGCACCAGGAAGAGGGCGGCGCACAGGGCGACGAAGCCGACCACCGCGTAGTTGCGGCGGCGCTCGTTGCCCTTGAGCAGTCCGCTGAGGAAGGACACCGAGGTGTAGGACGCGCCGATGACCGAGGTGATGCTCGCCGCCCAGAGGATGACGCCGAAGACCCGGACGCCGGCGTCGCCGAGAGCGTGCTGGAAGGCCGAGGCGGGCGGGTTGTCGGCCGCCAGCGCGGCGCCGCCGGCGACGACGCCGAGGACCGCGAGGAAGAGCAGCACGCGCATCACGCCTGTGACCAGGATGCCGGTGACGCTGCCGCGGCTGATCTGCGAGACCTGATCGGGACCGGTGATGCCGGAGTCGACGAGCCGGTGGGCTCCCGCGTAGGTGATGTAGCCGCCGACCGTCCCGCCGATGAGGGTGGTGATGATGAGGAAGTCGACCTCGTCGGGCAGCACGCTCTGCTTCAGGGCCTGGCCGACGGGCGGGTCGGAGACGAACGCCGTGTAGAGCACCATCGCGATCATCACGATGCCGAGCACCACCACGATCCGGTCCATCGCCATGCCTGCGCGACGGCTGAGGAAGACCGCGATCGCGATGGCCGCGGAGATGGTGCCGCCGAGCTTGACGTCCATGCCGAACATCGCGTTCATGCCCAGCGCCGTGCCGCCGATGTTGCCGATGTTGAACACCAGGCCGCCGAGGACCACGAGGGCGGCCAGCACGTAGCCGGCACCCGGGGCCACCTTGTTGGCCAGGTCCTGTGCGTGCATGCCGGCGATGCCGATGACGCGCCACACGTTGAGCTGAACGGCGACGTCCACCACGATCGAGACCAGGATCGCGAAGGCGAAGGCGGCCCCGAGCTGGTCGGTGAAGACGGTCGTCTGGGTGATGAAGCCGGGACCGATCGCGCTGGTCGCCATGAGGAACATCGCCCCGACGAGGGCACCTCGACCGGCGCGGGCGGCCGTACCTGCCGCGTGGTGGTCCGCCTGCTGGTTCGCCTGCTGGTTCGCCTGCTGATCCGCCTGCTGATCCATGGGTCTTCCTGTCCTGGTGAGTGGGTCATGGTGAGCCCCGTCACACCAGAGTGCGGGATTGTTCAACAATCTGTCAATCCCCTCGTGCCCCTAGACTGGGGCCGTGGCATCGAGCGCGTGGGTCGAGGAGCTCTCCGGGGAGCGGGCGGCCCTGACCCGTGCCAGCACGGCCGGCCGGGTCGCGGAGATCCTGCGCTCGCGCATCACCGAGGGTCGGCTGCCACCGGGCACCCGGCTCTCCGAGGAGGACATCGGCGTCGCGCTCGGCGTCTCCCGCAACACCCTGCGCGAGGCCTTCCGCCTGCTGGCCCACGAACGGCTGCTGGTCCACGAGTTCAACCGCGGCGTCTTCGTCCGCCGCCTCACGGTCGACGACGTCCACGACCTCTACCGCTTCCGGCGACTGGTCGAGGGCGGGGTGCTGCGCACCACCTCGGCCGACGCCCCGCTCGACGACGTACGCCGTGCGGTGGAGGAGGGCGAGTCCGCGGCCGCCGGCGGGCGGTGGGTCGACGTCGGCACGGCCAACATGCGCTTCCACCAGGCGGTCGCGGCCCTCGCGGGGAGCCCCCGGGTGGAGGAGTCGATGCGGCACGTGCTCGCCGAGCTGCGCCTGGTCTTCCACGTGATGGCGGCGCCGCGGACCTTCCACGAGCCCTATCTCGCCGAGAACCGCCGCATCCTCGACCTCCTGGAGTCCGGCGACGTCGCGGGCGCGGCCGAGACGCTGGAGCGCTACCTCACCGCGGCCGAGGCCCAGCTCACCGAGGCCTACGCCGCGACCGGCTGCTGAGGCACCCCTGCGGGCGGTCTGCGCCGTCGCCGCACCTGCCTACTGTCGAGGCATGACGACAGTGAGCCGTACGTTCGACGTCCGCCCCGCGCCCGACCTGGTGCTCGCCTACCTCAAGGACTTCAGCAACGCCGAGGACTGGGACCCCGGCACCGAGTCCTGCGTGCGCACCGACACCGGCCCGGTCCAGGTCGGGTCGACCTGGCACAACACGTCGAAGATCGCCGGCATCACCACCGAGCTGGACTACACGCTCGAGACGCTGACCCACGACACGATCGTCCTGGTCGGGCGCAACGACACCGCCACCTCGACCGACACGATCACCGTGGTGCCCAACCCCGAGGGTCCCGGGAGCCGGATCACCTACGAGGCGGTCATCGAGCTCTCCGGCGCGGCCAGGATCGCCGACCCGATCATGAAGATCGTCTTCGAGAAGATCGGCAGCGACACCGAGGACGACATGACCACGGTGCTCAACCGCCTGCAGGGCTGAGGGCGCACGGGGTCACCCCGCCAGCGCCCGCACCGCCCGCTCGATCACGGGTCGCAGCTCGAGCTCGGGCTCGACCGTGAGCCGGTGCATCAGCAGCCCGTCACCCAGCGCCATGAGCGCCGTGGTGGCGGAACCCGGCTCGGGGATGCCGACCTCGGTCACGATGCGCTCGAGCCACTGCGCGATCCTTCGCCGGTGCCGCCGGAGCGGGTCCCCGAGCCCCGGATCGTCCGCGAGCTCGAGGAAGAGGGCGTAGCGCGCCCGGGTACGGGCGGCGTACGGCCCGGACTGGAGCTCGGTCATCGCCGAGAGTCCCGAGACCAGGTCTTCGACCCCGGCGACCACAGGCAGCGACGCGGGGTCGAAGTCCGCGACGTCCCGCTCGGCGATCCACTCGACGATGCCACCGAGCAGGGCGCGGCGGGTGCGGAACCAGTTCGAGGTCGACCCCGGCGGCAGCCCCGCCCGGTCGTCGACTCGCGCATGGCTCAAAGCCCGGACGCCCTCGACGCCCAGCAGCTCCACCGCCGCCTCGAGGGCTCGGTCGCGGGTGGCCGCAGGCATCGACACCTCCCTCGTGGCGGTCTACTATGAACATAGTATCGACCCACACGCGGGAGGTCGCGATGGACACGCCCACTTCGGCCTGGTCGCCGCCGTTGCCCGAGGCGCCGGGCTTCCAGCACCAGGTCGTCGAGACCGCCGGCCTCAGGACCCACCTCGCCAGCGTGGGCGCGGGCGATCCCGTCCTGCTGCTGCACGGCTTCCCCGAGCACTGGTGGCAGTGGCACGAGGTGGCACCGCTCATCGCCGCGGGCGGCCACCGCGTGCTCTGCCCGGACCTGCGCGGCGCCGGCTGGACCGCTGCGGCCGACCCAGGCGTCGAGCGGGAGTCGCGACTCCGGGACCTGCTCGCGCTGCTCGACGCGCTCGACGTCGAGCGCGTCCACCTCGTGTCCCACGACATGGGCGTCATCACCGCCCTGCAGCTGACCTACGACCACCCCGAGCGGGTCCGCACCGCCGTGCAGCTGTCGGTGTGGCCGGCCTTCATCCGCTTCAGCCCTCGGCTCGCACCGGCCTTCCAGCACCTGCCGCCCTTCATCTGGCACCGACCCGGCGCATCGCTCCGCCCGACCTTCTCCGAGCGTTACGCCGCGCACCCGATGTCGGAGGAGACCGTCGACGCGCACCTCGCCCAGTTCGCCCGGCCCGAGGTCGACGCAGCGGTGCGACCACTCGTCCGCCGCATGGTCCTGCCCGAGGCGATGCGGATGGCCCGCGGCGTCTACCGCCGCAAGCGGCTCACGGTGCCGACGCTGGTCGCCTTCGGGCGGCGCGACCACCCCACCACCCCCGACCTCCTCGAGCACCTGTGTCGCGACCGGGAGCAGCACGCCGACCGGCTCGAGCTGGCCTTCGTCGACGACGCCGCCCACTTCATCACCGACGACGCTCCGGCCGAGGTGGCCGGGCTCGCTCTGGACTGGTTCACCCGGGCCGCCTGACGCGGCCGTGCGGCTGCCCGCGCGCGGGGCTGCGAGCATGGCGCGATGAGCAGGCCGACACCCCACGTCCGGATCGACCGGGCCGTCCTCGAGCGCAACATCGACACGATGCAGCGGGCCGCGGGTGCCGCGGGACTCGCGCTGCGCCCGCACGCCAAGACCCACAAGTCGCTCGAGGTCGCCCGTCTCCAGCTCGCTGCCGGTGCGGTGGGGCTCACCGTCGCCACCGTCTCGGAGGCGGAGGTGTTCGCCGCGGTGTGCGACGACCTCGTCATCGCCTACCCGCTCTGGATGGACGACGAGCGGGCCGGCCGGCTGCGCGGGGTGCTCGAGCGCGCGGCCGTGGCGGTCGGTGTCGACTCCGTCGAGTCCGTACGCCGCCTCGCGCCGCTCGCCGACGCGGGGCTGCGGGTCCGCGTCGAGGTCGACAGCGGCCACCACCGCAGCGGCGTGCCGGCCGGCGACGTGGTGGCCGTCGCGTCCGCCGCCACGGAGGTCGGCCTGCTGGTCGACGGCGTGTTCACCTTCCCGGGCCACTCCTACTCACCGGACGCCCGCGCCTCCGCGGCCGCCGACGAGCAGCGCGAGCTCGCTGCGGCCCGGGACGTCCTCGTCGCGGCCGGCATCCCGTGCCCGACGGTCAGCGGCGGCTCCACGCCGTCCGTCGCCTACGCCCGCGGCGAGGTGCTCACGGAGGTCCGCCCCGGCGTGTACGTCTTCGGCGACGCGCAGCAGTGGGAGCTCGGGACGATCGCTCCCGAGCAGGTGGCCCTGACGGTCGTGGCGACCGTCGTCGGTCACTACCCCGACCGGGTGGTCCTGGACGCGGGCAGCAAGGTCCTCGGGGCCGACCGGTCGTCGTGGGCCACCGGCCACGGCCGGTTCCTCGACCACCCCGACGCCGTGATCACCGCCCTGTCCGAGCACCACGCCACCGTCACCGGATTCGACGCACCCCGCGGCACCCGCGTGCGGGTCGTGCCGAACCACGTCTGCACTGCGGTCAACCTCGCCGACGACTACGCCGTCGACGACGCCACGTGGCGGGTCGACGCCCGCAACGCCAACACCTGAGCCCCGTCAGCCCTCGGGCAGCTCTCGGGTGAGCACGATCTGCTGGGCGACCTGCACGAGCTTGGTGTTGGTGTGGGACGACACGCGCTTGAGGTAGGCCAGGGCCTGGTCGGCGTCGACGCCGAGGCGCTCCATCACCATGCCCTCCGCCTGCCCGATGACCGTCCGGCTCTGCAGGGCGACGCCCATGCCCTCGATCTCGCGACCGGCGGCCATCGCCACCGCGAGGTGCCCCGCGAGGGCCTGCGCGGTCGCGAGGTCGTCGGCGTCGAAGGCGCCGCGGCCCGCGCCGTAGAGGCTCAGGGTGCCGTAGACCCCCCGCCCGGTGAAGACCAGGATCGAGATGACCGACCCGATCCGGAAGTCGCCGTGCACGCGGGCCCCCCAGCCCGACCAGCGCTCGTCCCTGGCGAGGTCGGTGATCACCACGACCTCCTCCTCGCGGTCCGCGGACTTGCACGGGCCCTCACCGAGCTCGTTCTGCAACGAGTTGATGACCGGCGTGACCTCGTCGGAGAACGCCAGCGTGTGGCACTCCCCACCGCGGTTGATGGTGATGCCGGCGTGCAGGCACCCCGGGATCAGCTCGACGGCCGCCTCCACGGCCAGCGTCAGCCGGTCCCCTTCACCGTCGGCCGCCCCGAAGGCGCGGGCAAGGTCGGCGAACTCCGACATGTTGGCGTTCTGCGTGGACAACGACGCTCCCTCTGCTCGCCCGCCTCGCCGGCAGGCCCCTCCATAGGAGCATCATTCTCACCAGTGGTCCGCCCGGAGCCAAGGACGGGTGGGCCGGCACCCGCGGGAGACGGCATGGACGAGACGACCAGGGACCAGCGCTACACCGCGAAGGGGCGCCTGCGCACGTCGGTCTACGAGGCGGAGATGAAGCGGCTGCAGGAGCAGCTCGTGCTGCTGCAGTACTGGATCCAGAGCCAGGGCCTGCGTGTCGTCGTGCTCTTCGAGGGCCGCGGCTCCGCCGGCAAGGGCGGGGTGATCAAGCGGATCACCGAGCGCACCAGCCCTCGCACCGTGCGGATCGCGGCGCTGCCCAAGCCGACCGACCGCGAGCGCACGCAGTGGTACTTCCAGCGCTACGTCGAGCACCTGCCCGCCGCCGGCGAGATGGTCCTGTTCGACCGGTCCTGGTACAACCGCTCGAACGTCGAGTGGGTGATGGGCTTCTGCACCGAGGACGAGCACCAGGAGTTCCTGCGCAGCTGTCCCGAGCTCGAGCGGATGCTCGTGCGCTCGGGGATCGTGGTGCTGAAGTACTGGTTCTCGGTCAGCGCCGAGGAGCAGCAGCGACGCTTCGAGGCCCGCAACAACGAGCCGCTCAAGCGCTGGAAGCTCTCCGACATGGACCTCGCCGAGCGCGAGCTCTACGTCCGCTACTCGATGGCGAAGGACACCACCTTCCAGTACACCGACATCAAGCAGGCGCCCTGGTACGTCGTGCCGTCCGACGACAAGCTCGCCTCCCGGCTCAACTGCATCAGCCACCTGCTCGCGCAGTTCGACTACGAGGACGTCGCGCCCCCGCGCGTCGAGCTGCCGGAGGTGCGCGACATCCCCTACGTCAGGCCGCCGCTGCACGAGCAGACGTTCGTGCCCCAGCTGTTCTGAGGGCGTCCCTCACCCCACGTCGAGGAGCACCTTGCCGACGGCGCCGTCCTCGACCGCGGCGTGCGCGTCGGCCGTCTGCTCGAGCGGGTAGTGGTGGAGCGGCAGGCCGTGGTCGTCGCCGACCCCGAACGCGCCGTCCACGAGCGCGGCCGTGATGTCCTCCGCCGCGGCCCGCAGCGCTGCCGGGCCCACGGTGTAGAGCAGCACCCACTGGAAGCGGGCGTTGGTCGAGAAGGTCTCCCGGACGCTGAGGGTGACCTCGTCGCCGCCGTTGTTGGCGTAGATCGCGATCGTGCCGCGCGGCTTGATGACCTGGAGGTCGGTGCGCAGGTTCTGTGCCGGTGCCACCTCGACCACGAGGTCCACCCCGTCCGGGGCGATCTCGCGGACCGCGGCGACGGTGTCCGCCTCGCGGTAGTTCACGGTGTGCTGGGCTCCGGCGGCCTGCGCCAGCGCTGCCTTCTCGTCGCTGCTGACCGTGCTGATCACGGTCGCACCCGCCCACCGGGCCAGCTGGACGGCGGCGTTGCCGACCGCGCCGGCGCCGCCGGCCACGAGCACCGTCATGCCGTCCATCGCGCCCGGCGAGAGCCGGTCCGGTCCGTCCTCGGACGTGGTCAGCGCGCGGTGCGCGGTGACGGCCGGGACGCCGAGCGACGCCCCCACGTCGTACGACGCCGCGTCGGGAAGCGGGACCACGTGTGCCACTGGCAGGACGACCTGCTCCTGCGCCGTGCCACCGGGCCGGGTGTGCTGGGCGAGGATCGTCCAGACGCGGTCGCCGACGGCGAGGTCGGTGACGCCGGACCCCACTGCGTCGATCACGCCGGCGCCGTCCTGGCCGGGCACGATCTCGGGGAAGGCGAGCTCGCCCATGCCGCCGGCCCGGAACTTCCAGTCCGTCGGGTTCACGCCGGCGCGGACGACCCGCACCCGGACCTCACCGGGTCCCGGCTCCGCCGCCTCGCGCTCGACCACCTCCAGCACGGAGGAGTCGCCGCTCTCGGTGTAGACCACAGCACGCATGGGGTTGCCCTTCGTCGGAGGTGTGTCTGCCCCCAACACCTACCAGCGCCGATCCATGCCCGCAGGGGCCGAGCCCGTACGATCTGGAGCAGCACAGGGTTTCACGCGTCTTGGAGGTGGGTTCGGCGCGTCGTTCCGACGCACCCTGAAGGACCCACCTGTGAGCCCCCTCGCCTCCTACCGCCGACTCCTGCAGCTGGCCGGCCCGACCTACGTCGCCGTGGCGTTCATCGGCCGGCTGCCGCTCGCCATGAGCCAGCTCGGCACCCTCCTCCTCGTCGCCACGGCCAGCGGCAGCTACGGCCTCGGCGGCCTGAGCGCCGGTGCGCTCGCGGTCGCGAACGCCGTCGGCGCGCCGGTCGCAGGCAGCCTCGCGGACCGCATCGGGCAGCGGCACGTCGTGCTGGCCCAGTCGCTGCTCGGCGCGGCCGGCCTCGTCGCGCTCGTCGCGGTCGTGCGCAGTGACGCCACCGACGCGCTCGTCGTGCTGACCGCCGCCGCCACCGGACTGGCCCTCCCCCAGGTCGGCCCGCTGGCGCGCGTGCGCTGGCGCCCCCTCACCCGCTCCACCGGCGCCCACCAGCGTCGACTGGTCGACGCGGCCTTCTCCTACGAGGGAGCGGCCGACGAGGCGTCCTTCGCCATCGGCCCCGCGCTGGTCGGTCTCTCCGTCGCCGCGGTCTCGCCGTCGGGCGCGCTGCTGCTGGCCGCCGTGCTGCTCGCCGTCTTCGGGTCGCTCTTCGCCCTCGACCCGTCCGCGCGCCTCGCCCACGACGGCACCCGCGCCGTGGCGACCGGGCGGCTCCTCGTCCCCGCCTTCGTCGTCCTGGCCGTCGCGCAGGTCACCATCGGCTCCCTGTTCGGCGCCACGCAGACCGGGGCCACGGTCCTCGCCACCGATCTCGGCAGCCCGGGGCTGGCTGGCTTCGTCCACGCCACGCTCGGCGTGGGCAGCGCGCTCGCCGGGCTGGCGACGGCGTACGTCCCCGAGCGCATCGGCCACGAACGACGTGCCCTGGTCGCGGCGTGGGCGCTGCTCGCGTTCTCCGTCCCGCTGCTCCTCGTGGACAGCCTGCTCGGGACGACCGCGACGGTGCTGGTGCTCGGCTTCGCCGTCGCGCCCTACATGATCGCGGTCTTCTCGCTCGCCGAGCGCGTGGTGCCGCCTGCCCGCGTCGGTGCGGCGATGACGATGCTGGCCAGCGCGACCGGCCTGGGGTACGCACTGGGCTCGAGCCTCGCGGGCCGGCTGGCCGACGCGTCCGGCGCGACCGCGGCCTTCGGCGTCACGGTCGGCGCCACCGTGGTGGCGGCGGCGCTGATGACCTCGCAGCAGGCACGGCTGCGAGCCGCGAGCACGGGACCGACGCCGACGCCGGCGCCGGCCCCGGTCACGGTCAGCGCCGGGACTTCGCCTTGCGGATCTGCTTCTTGAGCTTCTTGACCTTCGACTCGGCCTTGCCCAGGGCGTCGCGTGCCTTGGTCAGGACCAGCTCCGCCGCGTCGATCGCCGCCTGCGCGGACTGGTAGGCCGGGGTCGCGGCCGCCAGGGCGGCGCTCGCCTGGGTCACCGCGTCCGCCAGTGGCTTCTCCGCCGCGACCAGGGCCGGCAGGTTCGCCTTGGCCGCCTCGAGGTCCGTGCGGAGCTGGTCGGCCTCCTTGTGGAGCGGGTCGATGTGCTGTGCGTAGTAGGCGTCCATGGCGGCGCTCGCAGAGGCGACGGCGGCGTCCTGGTCGGCCAGCGGCTGCGCGTAGCCGTCGATCTGGCGACCCAGGTCAGCGGCGACGTCAGCCCAGTGCTGGATGGCCGTCTGGATCTCGGTCAGCTGGGCGTCGAGCTGGTTGAGGTGGTTCAGGACGTCGGCCACCCGGCTCTCCGCGGCGCGGAGCTCGGCCACGGCCCGCTCCAGCAGGGCCTCCGCGTCATCGAGGCCGGCAACCGGGCGCCACGTCCCGTTGCGCAGCCCCTCCCAGTGCCCGTTGCGCTTGCGGGTGTCGTCCCACTGGGCCTGACGACGGGCGAAGTCGAGGCGGCAGTCCTCGACGTAGGCCAGTGCCCTCTGCTCGTCGGCCCGGGCGGCGTTGAGCGCGTCCTTGGCCTGAGCGATCTCGGCCTGCACGTTGCTGGCAGCCACTGCTGCCTCGTTCTGGTTCGCCAAGGCGGTCTCCCGCTGGGTGCGCAGGGCCTGCACGGCGTTCTGCAGCTCGGTCCGCCTGGCGACGGCGGCGTCGTAGGCAGCCCGCAGGGGCTGGTAGCCGGCCTCGGCTGTCGTCATCCGCTGGCGCAGGTCGGCCCAGAGTGCGTCCTCGTTGGCGACGAGGCCCTGGGTGCGGTCGAGGGCCGCCTTGGCGGCGGCGTGCTTGGCGCGAGCCTCGTCGAGCGCCACGGACGCACCCTGGTAGGTGAAGATCGCGGCGGTGCCGGCGTCGCGGAGGGCCTGGAGCCTGGTCGTGGCCGTGCCGACCGCGGTGGCCTTCTTCCGCTTGGCCTTCACGGCCTTGCGCAGCCGGGCCTTCAGCTCCTTGAGCGTGGCGGCCTGCCGGGCGTCGATCCCGTGGCTCTCGGTGCGGGCGGAGACACCGCTCGCCTCCCTGCTCGTGTCGGCGGCCAGGGCTGCGGGTGCAGCCATGGACACGGACAGAGACACGGACAGGGCGGCGGCGGTGAGCCACGAGGCGGTGCGGGTGCCGGTCTTCATCTCGGACGTCTCCTGACGGGTGGTGCTCGGTCAGGGCGGTCCTGACGTTCGCGCCGTTCCTTCCCGCTCCGGGTCGACCCAAACCGGAGATCCTCAACCGGCTGCGCAGGCCATGGCGCTCGACGGTGACCACGCTCACGGGGTCCGATCGACATCCGACGCCGCCAGCGCTCATGGGACTCCCCTGCACGGGGAACCCTCTGGGGGCGCCACAGTCGGTCCCGGGACCGCCTGGGTGAAGTCCGGACGGGTCTAGAAACGGCCCGTCCGGGCGCCAGGCGGCTCGTCCCGCCCCTGGTTGAAGCGCCACTCGAGCGTGGCCGAGTAGGTCTCGCCGGGCTCGAGCACGGCCGAGGGCCACTCCGGCCGGTTCGGTGAGTCGGGGAACAGCTGCGGTTCGAGGGCGATGCCGTCGCCCTGACGGTAGAGGGCGCCGGTCGTCGAGCGCCGCGTGCCGTCGAGGAAGTTGCCGGTGTAGACCTGCAGGCCCGGCTGGTCGGTCCAGAGCTCGACGCTCGTCCGCGTCGCCGGCGAGCCGAGGACGGCCGCGCGACGCAGTCCGGTGCCGCGCACGACGTAGTTGTGGTCGATGCCCTGGGCGTCGACGACCTGCGGGTGGTCGGTGCGGAGCACCGGCCCGAGCACGGTCGGGGCACGCAGGTCGAAGGGCGTGCCGGCGACCGGCGCGTGGTCGCCGAGCGGGATCCCGGTGGCGTCGACCGGGGTGTAGTCGTCGGCCTCCACCACCAGCTCGTGGTCGTCGATCGTCCCGGCGCCCTCGCCGTCGAGGTTGAGGTAGGCGTGGTTGGTCAGGTTCACGACCGTGGTGGCGTCGGTGGTCGCCGCCATCTCGACCCGCACGGTGTCGCCGTCGACGCGGTAGCGGACCGTGGTCGTCACGGTCCCCGGGAAGCCCTGGTCGCCGTCCGGGCTGACCAGCGTCAGCACGACCTCGTCGGTGGTGTGCGAGACGACGTCCCAGACGCGGGCGTCGAACCCGTCGGGACCGCCGTGCAGGCTGTTGCCACGGTCGTGCGTGCGCACCTCGACCTCCCGGCCGTCGAGGGGGAACCGGCCGCCCGCGATGCGGTTGGCGTAGCGCCCGATGGTCCCCCCGAGGTAGTCGCTGCTGGCGAGCCGCTCGGCGACGTCGGGCTGGCCCAGCACCACGTTGCGCCGCTCGCCGTCGCCCCCGGTGACGACCATCCGGTGCACCGTCGCGCCGAGGCTGAGCACCTCGACGACCGGGCCCGGCTCGGCGCCGATGGTGAGCAGGTGGACGTCACGCCCGTCGGGCATCTGGCCGAACACGGGGTCGCTGGTCACGGAGCCATCCTCGCGGGCTCCAGCACCTGGCGTACGCCGGACCCGCCGCGCTGCTCCTGCCACGCCTCCTCGACCTGGCTGAGCGGCCGCGCCGCGTGCGCCACCCCGATCCGGCCGTCCGCGGCGAGCTGCGCCACGGCCGTCAGCGCCTCCGCCCGCTGGCCGGGGTCGAGCGCGTTGTTGGTGTAGCCGAGCAGCGAGACCGAGCCGCCGCGCAGAGCTGCGGACGAGACCGTCGCGCCGTCGGAGACGGACCCGCCGAGGTTGACCAGCCGGCCGCCGGGGGCCATCACCCGCAGCGCCGCCTCCGCGACCCAGCCGAACACCGGGTCGACGACCACGTCCGCGCGGCCCGGGAGCACCTCGAGCAGCGCCTCGGCGAGCTCCTGCGGCGCCGCCTGACCGATCTCCACGACGGCGTCGGGACCCTGCGCGGCCGCCCGCGCTGCCGAGTCGCCGGCACGGCACACGGCCACGACCCGTCCGGCGCCCTGGGCACGCGCTGCACCGATGGCCGCCTGGCCGACGGCGCCACCGGCGCCCAGCACCACGACGGTCTCGCCCGGCCGGAGCCCCGCGCGCCAGGCGAGCGCCTGCCACGCCGCGACCCCGGACAGCCCGAGAGCGGCGAGGGTGACGTCGTCGACGCGCCGATCCGCCGGGAGGGGCACAACTCCCGCTGCGGGCACCACGCACAGCTCGGCCAGCGCCCCGTCGCCGTCGGCCATCCCGGCCGAGGTCGACACGAACACCCGCGTCCCGGGCGCGAGATCGCCACCGGACACCACCTCGCCCACCCCCTGCACGCCCGGCACGTAGGGCAGCGTGCGCGCACCGAAGTAGGACGTGCCGCTGGCGCACAGCAGGTCCAGCGGGACGACCGGGGCCGCCGTGACGCGGACCAGCACCTCGCCGTCCCCCGGGACCGGGTCGGGGTGCTCGGCGTACGCCGGCGCGGCACCGTGGGGGCGCAGGACCGCGGCGCGCATCAGGTCGCGATGTCGGGATAGGGCAGCGACAGGTGCTTCAGCGCCTCGCCGTAGGCGAGCTGGTACTCGAGCGGTCCGTGGTCGCGCTCGAACATCGCGATGAACAGCGTGAGCGTGAGGAACGGGTGGGCGCCGAGCTCGAAGAGCCTCACGTGGTCGTGGGTCGCCAGCGCCTCGCGCTCGTCGTCCTCGAACGCCAGCCAGGTGGAGCGCTCGTCGGAGATGCAGTTGAGGATCCGGTTGGCCTCCTCGGCCTCCCACCACTCGACCGTGCCGCGCGGGTCCCCGCGGTAGCGCTCGACGAGCGCCGGGTCGCGGTCGACGGTGAAGAGGAACTTGTCCATGAGGTACTTGCTCACCGTGCTGCTCCGTCCTGTGCTCCGACCTGGGGCGCGCCGTTGGGATACCAGGTGAAGTAGGCCTCCATGGTGTGGAAGAGGTCGAGCGAGTCGACGTGGTGCGCCTTCGCGCCCTCCCCCGCGACCCCCATCATCAGCATGAAGTCCATGAACCCGTGCGTGGCGTTGCCGGGCAGGTGGAGGCTGTCGAGCGTCACCTCGCGGCAGCAGCCGTCGATGTCGCCGTTGGCGATCCACTCCACGGCCCGCCGGTCGAACTCGGGGTCGGGGCCGTGCTCGCCGAACTGGCGGGGACCGCCGAGCTCGAGCGAGAGGTGACCGGTGCCGATGATCGCCACGCGCTGGTCGGAGGGCCACGACTCCACGAGCTCGCGGATGGCCTTGCCGAGCGCCACGAACCGGCCGGGCTGGGGCAGCGGTGGGGCAAAGATGTTGGTGTAGATGGGCACGATCGGCAGGTCCGCCTCCGGACGCAGCGTGATGATCGGGCAGGTGATGCTGTGGTCGATCCGCAGCTCGTTGCTGAAGGCGAGGTCGAAGCCGAGGTCGAGGCCGCCGCGGAGCACGTGGGCGGAGAGGTCCTCCTGGCCGGCCAGCGTCATCCGCGGCAGGCCGAACTCGCGCTCCTCGTTGTACCAGTTGGCGTCGTAGAAGGGAGCCTTGCCGACGAGGAACTGGGGCATGTTGTCGAGCCAGAGCTGGTGGAAGTGGTCGCTGCCGACCATCACCAGGACGTCGGGGCGGGCGCGGGTCAGCGTCTCGCGGAAGGCCTCGATCTTCCGGACCCACTCGTCCGCGAACGGCGGCCGGTCGTCCCCGACAGCGGTGCTCGCGCGGTAGTAGAACGGGTGGTGGGTCGAGGCGATGACGGCGACGATCTCGGCCATGCGTGGCGGCTCCTCAGCTCTCGGGGTCGACGTAGACGGCGTTGCGGTCGACGCTCAGGTAGGCGTCCATGCCGATCGGGCGCCGGCGCTCCTCGGCGAGCTGCCCGAGCAGCCCGGCGGCGCGGGCCAGCAGCGCGAAGCCGCGCAGCATCTCGACCGGGAGGCCGAGGTCGGCCAGTGCCGCACCGCAGACGCCGGCGCCGTTGAGCGGCAGGGTGCGCCCCAGCACCTCGGGGTGGACCCGGCCGATGGCCGCGAAGAGCCGCAGGTGGGGACCGAGCAGTCCCTCCTCCTCGGCGATGCGCATCAGCACGGGCGTGCGCGGGTCGCGCTCCTTGTGCACCGGGTGCCCCAGGCCGGGCACGTAGCGGCCGGCCTCCTTGGTGCGTCGTACGGCGTCGAGCGCGAGGGCGTCGAAGCCCTCGTCGTCGGCGGGCAGGTCGTCGGTGGCGACGACGACGTCGTGGAGGTAGCCGCCGCAGTCCTCGGTCACGCCGAGGAAGCGCGACCCACCGCCGAGGAGCCCGGCGGCGAGCGCCCCCTGCAGCGAGTCGGGCGCCGAGAGGTACGTCAGCCGCGCCGCGATCGCCGTCGGGGTGAACCCGTGGTCGGCGAGCGCGACCAGCACGGCCTCGAAGAGCCGTGTCTCCGACGGGGTGGGCCGACGCATCGCGACCAGCCAGAAGGCCAGCTCGCCGAAGCCGACCTCGCCCATCAGGTCGGCGGTGAGGTCCTGGCCGAGCAGCCTGATCTCGTCGGCGGTGGAGGTGCCCAGAGACGTGGGGTACTGGGAGGTCGGGCGTTCGGGGGTGGTCATGGCATCTCCTCGTCGAGCCAGGCACGGATCTCGGCACCGTGCTCGTCCAGCGCCGGCGGCGGCCGGTCGTAGCGCGCCTCGGCGTCGGAGAAGCGGATGGGGTGGCGCACGCCGGGCAGCGCGGCGTCGCCGGTGCCGACGGTGACGACGGGGTCGAGGCCGATCTGCTCGGCGAAGGCGACTCCCCCGTCGACGGTGTTGATCGGGCCGCACGGCACGCCCGCGCCGATGATGTCCTCGAACCACTCCTGGGCGGTGCGGGACGCGAGCCGCTCGACGAGCAGCGGGCGGAGCTCGTCGCGGTTGGCGGTGCGGTCCTCGTTGCGCGCGAACCGCGGGTCGTCGGCGAGCTCGGGGACGCCGAGGACCTCGACGAGCTTGCGGAACTGGCCGTTGTTGCCGGCGGTGACGATGAGGTCGCGGTCGGAGCACGGCAGCGGCTCGTAGGGGAACAGGCTGGGGTGGGAGTTGCCCATCCGGAACGGCACGGTGCCGCCGGCGACGTACGCACTGGACTGGTTGACCATCCCGGACAGCGCCGAGGAGAGCAGGTTGACCTCGACGTGCTGCCCGCGGCCGGTGCGGTGGCGGTCCTGGACCGCGGCGAGGACGCCGATGGTGGCGTGGAGGCCCGCCATCACGTCGAAGACGGAGATGCCGGCGCGGAAGGGCTCGCCCTCGGGGTCGCCGGTGAGGCTCATCAGCCCGCTGATGGCCTGGACGATCAGGTCGTAGCCGGGGAGCTTCGCTCCCTGCTCACCGCTGCCGAAGCCGCTGATCGAGGCGTAGACGACACCGGGGTTGGCCTCGGACACGCTCGCGTAGTCGAGGCCGAAGCGAGCCAGTGCACCCGGGCGGAAGTTCTCCAGCACGATGTCGGCGCGCGCGACCAGCTTGCGCGCGACCTCGAGGTCGTCGGCGTCCTTGAAGTCGAGGGCGATCGAGCGCTTGTTGCGGTTGACCCCGAGGAAGTACGTCGACACGCCGTCGCGCACCGGCGGCTGCCAGGTGCGGGTGTCGTCGCCCTGCGGGCCCTCGACCTTGACCACCTCGGCCCCGAGGTCGCCCATCAGCATGGTGGCGTAGGGGCCGGCCAGGATCCGGGAGAGGTCGGCGACGAGCAGGCCGGCCAGCGGCCCCTGCTTCGGATGGTCGGTCACGAGTTCCTCCACATCAGCGGACAGGTGTCCGCGTGTCGTCGCCACAGTGTTCGTCCGCTCGAACGTGGCTGTCAAGACCGCTCTTGACACGGCGGACCGACGAGTCGCACAGTGACCTGCATCACGACGACCGTCATGCGGACACATGTCCGAGACAAGGAGCGGACCGATGCCCACCACGGCCGACCGTCGCCCGGTGCTCTTCACCGGCGGCACCGTGCTCACCATGGACGACCAGCACACCGTGCTGACCGACGCCGACGTGCTGGTCGTCGACGACCGCATCGCGGAGGTCGGCACCGGCCTGTCCGCGCCCGACGGCGCCGAGGTCGTCGACGCGTCCGGCGGCATCGTGATGCCGGGGATGATCGACACCCACCG
The DNA here is from genome assembly GCF_001425025.1 of Nocardioides sp. Root122. Taxonomy (GTDB): domain Bacteria; phylum Actinomycetota; class Actinomycetes; order Propionibacteriales; family Nocardioidaceae; genus Nocardioides. The sequence continues at coordinate 67,971 of NZ_LMDE01000009.1, read as the reverse complement.
CCACATGTGGCAGACGGCCATGCGCGCCTACGGCGCCGACTGGACCCTCACCCAGTACTTCGTCTGGTACTACCTCGAGCACGGCGCGAAGTTCCGCCCCGAGGACATCCGGGCGGGCAACCTGCTCTCGGCCTGGGACGCCCTCGAGGCCGGCGTCACCACCACCGTCGACTGGTCGCACGGCCTCCAGACCGTCGACCACGCCGAGGCGGCCGTCGACGCGCTGCGGTCGGTGCCCGGACGGTTCGTCCTCGCCTACGGCAACATCCAGGCCGCCCCGTGGGAGTGGACCGCGGACCCGGCCGTCCGCCAGTTCTTCGAGCGCAACCGGGGCACCGACGGCGACATGCTCGGCTTCCAGCTCGCCTTCGACGTCACCGGCGACCCGGCCTTCCCCGAGAAGGCGGCCTTCGAGCTCGCCCAGGACCTCGGCCTCCCGGTCACCACGCACGCCGGCGTCTGGGGCGCGACCAACGACGACGGCATCCGGCTGATGCACGAGCACGGCTTCATGCAGCCCGACACCGTCTACGTCCACGCCGCGACGCTGACCACCGACAGCTACCACCGCATCGCCGCCACCGGCGGATCCGTGTCGGTCTCCACCGAGTCCGAGCAGAGCGCCGGGCAGGGCTACCCGCCCACCTGGCAGGTCCGCCGCCACGGCATCGATGTCTCGCTGTCCATGGACACGTCGGTGTGGTGGAGCAGCGACCTGTTCAGCGCGATGCGCACGACGCTCGGCGCGGACCGCTCGCGCGAGCACCTGGAGGCGCACGCCGCCGGCGACACCGTCACCCACTCCGCGCTGCGCGCCGAGCAGGTCGTCGAGTGGGCCACCCGCGGCGGTGCCCGTGCGCTCGGACGCGACGACCTCGGTCACCTGACCGCCGGCGCCAAGGCGGACGTCGTACTCATCAAGAACGACGACTCCCCCGTGTCGTTCCCGCTGCTGAACCCCTACGGCCACGTGGCCTTCCAGGCCCAGCGCGGCGACGTGCACACCGTCGTCGTGGACGGGCGCGTGGTGAAGCGCGACCACCGCCTCGTCGACGCCGACCTCGCGTCCGTGCGCACCGACGTGGCGAACACGGTCGACCACCTGCGCTCCGCGATGGGCGAGGACGTCTGGCAGCAGGGCATGAACCCGGACCTGCCCGGCGAGGACCACAAGGTGCTCGACAACCCGTACCAGTACACCGACTACCGCTCGCACACCACGCACGGCGCTCGCGGTACGGTCTTCGGCGAGCCGAACTCGGGGAGGTAGCCCATGGCCGGTCGTGGCAGCGGGCCCGACTTCGTGGAGTCGCTGGCTCGCGGGCTCGACGTCCTGGCCGGCTTCGGTCCGCACCGACCGACCATGACGCTCTCGGAGGTGGCCACCTCCGCAGGCCTGGCCCGCCCCACGGCTCGTCGGCTGCTGCTGACCCTCGAGGAGCTCGGCTACGTGCGCCTGCGCGACGGCGCGTTCTCACTGACCCCGCGGGTGATCGGCCTCGGGATGGCCTACGTCGGCTCGCTGGGGCTGTGGGACGTCGCGCGCCCCCACATGGAGGACCTCGTCGGCCGGATCAACGAGTCGGTGTCGCTGGCCCAGCTCGACGGGTCCGACATCGTCTACACGGCGCGGGTGTCGGTGCCGAAGATCATCGCGCTCCGCGTCGAGATCGGCACGCTCTTCCCGGCTGCCCAGACCTCCAAGGGCAAGGTGCTCCTCGCCGCCCTCCCGGCCCGCCAGGTCGCACCGGTCCTGGAGACCCCCAGCCGGTCGGGCCTGCCGCCGCAGGCCGGGCGCTCGCTCGACGAGCTGATGGACGAGCTCAGCCAGGTCCGCGCCCGCGGCTGGGCCCTCGCCGACGAGGAGCTCGCCCCGGGCGTGCGCTCGATCGCCGTCCCCGTCCGCGACGGCGACGGGGAGGTGCGCGCGGCGATGAGCGTCACGGTCCACGCCGCCGAGACCTCGCGCGAGACGCTCGTGGACGAGCACCTGCCCCAGCTCGTGCGCGCCGCCAGCGAGATCAGTGCCGACTGGGCGCTCTGGCAGTCCCGGCCCCACGTCGAGGTGGCAGCGGCCCTGAGCTGAGGGGTTGCGTGGCGTAGCGTCGCGGGGATGGACGTGGACCCCTACCGACTCCAGCGCTTCGTCGACGCCCAGGAGGGGGTCCACGACCGGGCACTGGCCGAGCTCCGCGCCGGCCGCAAGACGAGCCACTGGATGTGGTTCGTCTTCCCGCAGGTGGGCGGCCTGGGTTCCTCGGCCATGGCACAGCGCTACGCGATCGGTTCGCTCGAGGAGGCCCGCGCCTACCTGGACCACCCCGTGCTCGGACCCCGGCTGGTCGAGTGCGTCGAGGCCACCCTGTCCCACTCCGATCTCACGGCGCTGGAGATCCTCGGCTCGCCCGACGACGTGAAGCTCCGCTCGTCGATGACGTTGTTCGCCCGTGCCGCCGGCCCGGACGCCCCGTTCCAGCGCGTGCTGGACGCGTTCTTCGCCGGCGAGGATGACCCGAGAACCGTCGACCTGCTGGACGCCTGAGGAGGCCACATGCCCAGACCGCAAGACGTGCCGAGCGCCTCGCCCGACCGGGACAGCCTCCTCTCGCCGGGGACGAACTGGGCCGGCAACCACACCTACACGGCGGCGCGCCACGTCCGGGCGCGCTCGCTCGAGGAGGCCCAGGAGGTCATCCGCTCGTCCCGCAACGTGCGGCTGCTCGGCACCCGTCACTCGTTCAACGCCCTGTGCGACACCGAGGGGACGCTGCTGGACCTCACGGGCCTGGCCGCCGAGCCGGTGATCGACCCGGGGCGCGCAACGGTCCGGGTCGCCGGCGGCACGCCGTACGCCGCCGTCGCGGCCCACGTGCAGGCGCACGGGCTCGCGCTGGCCAACATGGGCTCACTGCCCCACATCTCGGTGGCCGGCGCGACGGCCACTGGCACGCACGGCTCGGGAGCTGCCAACCGCATCCTGGGTGCGGGCGTCAGCCGTCTCGAGCTCATCGGTCCGGACGGCGAGCTGCGCACGATCTCGCGCGGCGATCCGGACTTCGACGGCTCCGTCGTCGCCCTCGGCGCCCTCGGTGCCGTCGTGTCGCTCGACCTCGACGTCGAGCCGACGTACGACGTTCGACAGGACCTGTACGCCCATCTGCGGTGGAGCGAGGTCGTCGAGCAGATCAACGAGGTCCTGGGGTCGGCCTACAGCGTCAGCGTCTTCGGCCGGTGGAACGACGCGGACCCCACCGAGGTGCTGGTCAAGACCCGCGTCGCCGACGAGAGCGGTCCCGCCGGCTGGCTCGGCGCGACCGATGCAGTCCCGGCCACCACGGCGTCGCTCACGCTCGGGGAGGGCGACCACCTCACGGTGCGCGGCACGCCCGGGCCGTGGTCGGATCGGCTGCCCCACTTCCGCGCGGACCGGCAGCCCAGCTTCGGTGCGGAGATCCAGTCGGAATGGTTCGTCCCCGCCTCCTCCGCACCGGACGCCCTGCGTGCCGTCACCGACCTGGCGGCCGGAACCGGCGGGGAGATGGCTGCGCTCCTCATCGTGAGCGAGATCCGCGCCATCCGCGCGGACGATCTCTGGCTGTCGCCGGCCCAGGGCCGGGAGACCGTCGCGCTCCACTTCACCTGGTCGCGCGACCCCGAGGCGGTGCTCGCCATGGTCCGTCGCGTCGAGGGCGCCCTCGAGCCGTTCGCCGCCCGGCCCCACTGGGGAAAGGTGTACGACCGCGTCGAGCCGGCCCACCACCCACGCCTCGCCGACTTCCGCTCGCTGGCGGAGCGGGTGGACCCGTCCGGCACCTTCCGCAACCCGATGATCGATCGCGTGCTCGGGATGAGCTGACGGGAGCCGGGCCTCGAGAGCTGCGGTCGGTGTCCGTCGTGGCAGTGACCGTCCCGCTGCACATGACAGTCCCCAACTCGTTGCGCCTCTTGTGCTGTCGAACACTTGTTCGATAGAATCAGGCATGCCGATCGCCTACTCGTTCCCCCAGCCGCCTCGTGCGGCTGATGAGGCGTCGGCGACGCAGGTGCTGACCATGGCCACGACCGCCCTCCGCGCCCGCCGGCTGGCGGAGGTCGAGGAGCTCCGCCTCGCGATCCAGTGGGCCGTCCTCAGCGGCCACCCCCGCGACGACCGCGACCCGATGGTCACGCCCGGCGGCGACGGCACGCCCGAGGTCCGCGAGCACGCGATCCCCGAGCTGGCCATGGCCCGCGAGACACACCCCGCCACCACGCGGGCGCTCATCGCGGACGGGCTGGACCTGGTCCACCGGCTGCCCCTGACCTGGGGGGTCGTCGCGGCCGGTGACTGCGAGCCCTGGGTGGCCCGCAAGGTCGCGGTCCTCTCCCGTTCACTGCTCAGCGAGCAGGTGGTCAAGGTCGACCGGGCGGTCGCCAAGGCCATCGCCGGGCACGCGCCCTCCACGGTCCTCGAGATCGCACGAGCGAAAGTGATCGAGGCCGACCCCGAGACCCACCGCGCCGAACAGGAGCGCTCCCGCCACCAGCGCTACGTCTCGCTGTCCCGCTCCGACGAGTTCGGCTACCGCTGCCTCATCGCCCGCGTCACCGCCGGCGACGCCGCCTGGCTCGACGCCATGATCGACCGCATCGCCGACATCCTCGCGATCACCATGGGCCACGACCACAACCGCGACGAGCTCCGCTCCATCGCCCTGGGCTGGCTCGCCCGCCCCGCCGACCTCCTCAAGCTGCTCCTCGAGCACACCGAGCAGACGGAGGACGCCGGGCCCACGGAGGACACCGAGGACACCAAGCCCACGAAGGACACGGTGGACACGGACGCGGGCGAGCACACCGACAGCGAGCGGCCCGCCTGGGCGCCCGACCACCTCGCCGACACCCTCGACAAGCTCGCCGCGATGTCGGCTCGGCGCCTGGCCCGGCTCCGCGGCCGCGGACGGTTGTTCGTCCACCTCACCGACGAGGCACTCCGCACCCGCACCGGCGTCGCCCGCATCGAGGGCGTCGGCCCCATCGACGTACGACAGCTCCACGAGGTCCTCGGCCACGCCGACGTCACCGTCACCCCCGTCCTCGACCTGCGCATGCGCCGCCGCGTCGACGCCTACGAGCACCCCGAAGTGGTCAAGGACCACGTCTGGACCCAGACCGGTGGCGACTGCTTCCCCTACACCCCACGCACCGCCACCCGCGACGGCGTCGACTACGACCACGCCGTCCCCTACGACGACACCGGCCCACCCGGCCAGACCGGCCCCCACAACTCCGGCCCCCTACGCCGACGCCACCACCGCACCAAGACACACGGCGGCCTCACCACCCGCGTCGTCGGCCCCGGCCGACACCTCTGGCAAACACCCCACAACCAGGCATTCCTCATCGACCACACCGGCACCACACGCCTCACCCAGCAGCAGGGCGAGGCGATGGCAGACGCCATCGACGACGGCGTCGAGCTCTACTACTCGGATGCGGTCGCGTACGAGCTCCCCTGAGATGTCGGGCGAGGCGCACCCAAGGGGTCCCGCACCCGCCCGACTATGCCCAGATTGACGCGGCAACTTGGCCCCGACTACCTCAGCCGGTGACGTGTGGGCGCGCCTCGAACGTTCCCATGCCTCGCATGTCGGCACAACGGTTGGCGGTTAGCATCAAGTCCAGGCCGCGTCGCAACCGGGGGACGCTCGCGCGAAGTGATGGTGCGCGTTAGCGGATACGAAGGTCACCAAGTGCTCAGGCGACGTGGCCACGGCATCTTCCTGCAGCCATCTGCATGAAGTAACGGCGGGGCCTCCGCCTTGTCGGGCCGTGGTCGGCAACGTCGTCGACTCACATGCCGCGTCAATCCTTCTGCGGCTCCCTCGCGACGGCGTTCAGGAGCTGGTTCGCGTATCTGTCCGCGGCTTTTCTGGTCTTGTCCGTGCTGGGGACGAGCGACCAGTAGAGGAGGAACCCGATGTCGATGACGACCCCCGACGCCACCGAAGCCAGGTAGATGTGCCAGTCCGTCTTCAGCGAGGCGAGGAGCAGCAGGATGCAGGCCACGGCAATACCCCGTGCGGGCCACCTGAAACCGTAGGTATTTCGCTCGAACCCGTAGGCGATGTTCTCCGCCTGTACTGCCAGCTTGCCGTCTGGGCCGCCGAAGCCGAGTGGTCGGCACTGGCCGATCGCTGCGCGAATGGTGTCGTCGGCGCGGGCTTCATCGGCTAGTTCCTCGGTCTCTGCAAGGAGGGCGATCCCGGTGTAGCGAGTGACCGCTTCGCGCCAGATGTCGCGTTGGGACGCGTTGATGGCGGTGCCGCGCGTGCGCAACATTTGGGTGGTGATGGCTCCGCCCCACGTAGGCCATAGCCTGTCCTCGACCCTGCGCCCGAAGCGGGCGATGATCAGGCTCAGCGCGTACCCGCCGCCCGCGGCGCTCAGGAAGCCGGTCACGACGGCGATGACCAGATTCTCCTTGAGGCCGAGGGCGACGATCGCGACGCTGACGGGTGCGATCCCGAGCAGGCCGGGCAGTAGCCGCGCTCTGCGTTCGTAGACGCTCAACATGGTCGCCTCTTCCCTTGATGGCGCTAGGCCGCGGTGTGGCCGAGGGGCGGCACGGAGTGCAGCCGTTCGCCGTTGCGATCGTTGATCCAGATCTCGCCGTCTGCCCAGATCTGCACGGTGATGGTCCCGTGGTAGCGGGTGGAGAGGACCTTGGCGCCGTGCCGGCGGTACTCGTCGGATGCGTCGGTGGACGGCTTCTTGCCGATCGAGCAGATGACGAAGTCGGGGTCCATCGCGTCGACGGCGCTCTCGCTGTACCCGGACTCGCGGCCGTGGTGGGCGGCCTTGAGGATGTCGCAAGCCAGGTCGTCACCGCCGAGGTGGGCCTCGATGCTGTCCCACGCTGGCTTCTCCGCGTCGCCGGGCAAGATGACGCGCCGGCCGCCGTAGTCGAGCCTGAGCACGTAGGAGGAGTTGTTCCAGCTCTCGATGCGGTCGCAGTAGTCAATGAGGTCCTGGGTCGGCCCCAAGATGGTCAGCCCGTCCTCGCTCCAGAAGCTGCCTGTTTCATCGCGGAGCCGCTTGATCACGGTGTGTGTGGTGCCGTCACCATGGTTTCCCTCGCGGAGCTCCAGATAGGCGAGCCAGTCGTTCCAGTTGAAGCGGTTCTTGTCGAAGTCGAGCTTGGAGTTCTTCTTCGCGTGGTCGTAGTCCCAGAAGTTGCCGAGCGTGACCTTCTCGCCCCAGAAAAGCGACGCGAGGCCGCTCAGGTGATCCATGTCGGGGTGGGTCTGGATGTAGCGGAAGAGCATCCTGCCGGCGAAGCGGTCGCGCCAGTAGTCGCGCGGGTCGACCAAGAGGCCCCTGTAGTACTCCTCCCAGCTTCCCTGACGGAAGTGCGACAGGCTGAGGCCCTTGGCCTCAGCCAGGGCGACCTCGTCGTCCTCCGGGAGGTTCTTCGAGTTGTTGATGTCGATCATCGTCAACCGACCCGACGGGTGCTCGATGATGGTGCAGTCGCCGTGACCGACGTTCAGAAAGTGGAGCTTGGTGCTGTCCATGGTGTCCTCAGTTTCGTTTCATCTGGCTTGGATGGGTGACACGCCAGCTGAGGACCCGCAGTCCCGATTCGCCGATTTGGTGCAGCGGCGGACGGGTGTGACTACAGTGCTGTTTCACCACAAAGCAACACCGTTAGCCCCGGTCGGATCTTCTTCTGGCCGGGGCTTTCGCGTGCTTGACGAATGGCCCGCGAGGCGACAGTGGGTCGTGACCTCGACCGGACTCCGATCGAAGCGCGGGCCGTCCTGCCCCTATGCCTGGTGCTGGACGCAAGTGGCTTCCTGCGACCGGATGCCCCACAATATCACAAGTGGGTATTGCCCACAAAGCAAGTGTGGGTACACTTGCGCTAGTAGACCTAGAAGGGGAGTCACTCATGGAGACTCGCGCGTCTTTCGAGACACTCGGCGAAGTCGTTGCGGACGAGCGCAGCCGGATCGCGTTTGGTAAAGCTGGAGTCCGCAAGGACGATCGCTACGCGATCGCAGTGAACGACGACGGAGAGATCCTGCTGACACCTTTGGCAAGCATCCCGAAGCGCGAACTGATCGTGTGGGAGAACGCAGACCTACGCGCCAGCTTGGCGCGAGGCCTGACGGACAGCGCCAAGGGCGACGTGCACGACTTGGGATCGTTCGACCAGTACGTGGAGATCGACTGACACACGATGCCCAAACTTGTCTTCACGAATGAGGCGAAGTCGGTCCTCCAGGACCTCGCCTCGCAGCCGCAGTTCGAGAAGAAGCTGCGCAAGGTCCGCAAGGCGCTGGCGTTCCTTGAGAATGATCCGCGCCACCCTGGCCTGAACAGCCATAAGTACACCTCACTACGCGGCGAGGCTGGACAGGATGTGTGGGACTCGTACGTCGAGAATCAGACTCCAGGGGCGTGGAGGATCTTTTGGCACTACGGTCCCAACGACCACCAGATCACCGTCATCACGATCGGGCCGCATCCGTAGGAATCGGTGATTCTTACTGACGGGCAAGGTAACGTCCGGCTCCGCAAAGGAGTCGTGTACCTATGGCACAGCTAGACCCGGACGAGGCGCAGCGCAGGCTGGTCCTTGAGGCGCTGGTCGCCTACAGCGATGCATGCACCTTGCCGCTGCTCACTCCCAACTGTCCGTTCTATCTGGTTGACGACCAAGGTCATCCGACCTGCGGCACCGAGTGCGTTGCTGCTGTGCAGGCTGGTGGGGGAACTGGGCGCTCAATCCGGGACGTCGCTGTGGGCGGCCTTGTATTGACGGGCCGCACCGTCCCGCAGGACGCAGCAGGATCTGCCGATCCGTTCGACGCGATGCGCGACTACATCGACCAGCGGAGCCTGCGGCCGGTCGACCAGTCGACGGGGACGCTCCTGCTGCGCCTGGGGGCCGCGATGAACCGCGGTCCAATGCCGTCGGCGAATCAGAGTCGCATGATCGTCCACGAGGCCTGGGCAGAGCTTGACCGGCGTCGAGTGCCGGTCGAGTCGGTAGTGAGGGCAGCGATCCTCCCGCAGATGGCCGCTCAAATCGGCATGCAAGCAATGACCCCTCTCCTCCGTCAGAGCGGTATGTGGGCCGAACTGGTGAGCGACGACGAGCTAGACCGGCTCGATCAGCGTTCAGCTGAGTGGTTCGCCGTGCTGGATCGGGCATATGAGGAGGACCGTGCCGGCCTAGACGATGACAGCCAGATCTTGCAATGGGTCAACATCGAAGCTCATCGCCGAAAGCTCGACGAGGTCTTCCGCCTGCACGAGGCAACCGAGCAGGTCGTGCCGGTCGATGTCGAAGTTCCTGAAACGCTCCCGGCGAAGCTCGCCGCTGACCTCCGCGTCGTGTATGCAACCTCGACTCGTTTCACGACCCGCGTCGAGCAATGGCTGAACCGCATCCTCACCGATGATTTGAACGCAGTGATTGACTGGACCGCGCCCCCACCTGCGCTGTTCTCTGCGCTCCCGGCGCTTCGTCGCATGGACGAGACGGGTCTGTGGATCTGGGACAGGTTCACCAAGACGTCGCTGGAGGACTGGGCGACCTCGAGCCTGCTCCGCGAGTGGGCCGGCAACAGCGACGTCCACCTCGACCGGCGAGTATGGCTCGAAAGGGTCTGTGATTCCGAGGTGCTCGCTGAGATGGCCCTGAGTCGGCTGACGAAGAAGCCCCGCCGCGCCGCGCCGCCGCCCAAGTTGACGGCAGACGTCTTCGTTGACGCCGCACAGACTCTCCTGAAAAGCGATCGTCCAGAGGAAGCCGCACAGATCTTCCAAGGACTGGTCGACCTCAACCCGACTGACGGCGATGCTCTCAACAACCTCGGCTTCTGCTTGCTGCCCACCGACCCGCCGGCAGCCCTTGAGGTACTCCAGCGGTCCTCGCTGTTCCCCATGGCGTTTCGTGCGGTCAACGCCGCAAATCGCGTTCTAGCCCTGCTGCTCGTGGGACGGGAGTCCGATGCCCTCACCTTGGCCCGGGAGTCACTCCGTGTCGTCCGGCCCAGCGAGAACGACCATTGCGTCACCTGGCGAGTGGAGTCGACGGGTGAGACACCACAGCTGTCCCTGCAGTCGTCGAGCCCGCACGCGTATCTGATGAACCTGACTGAGTTCCTCGAGAGTCGGCTATGAACTGAACCGTCTGTAGTGCCCGCGAACCGCGATGTCGGCCGCCGACACATCCAGCGCCGGCATACGAGTCGGTCTGCCAGCGCCTCTAGATGCTCGGCCTGCCCTTGGGCATGGTCGTGGGACATTCCGCCTCGCATGGGGGCGCTTGGCTTCGCCCACCACCAAGCGAGACGCCTGCATCCGACCGCGACCCAAGGGGCGGCGAAGGGCACGTGGGCGCGCGCGGCGTTACGACACAGCCTGAGGTGTCGCACCAACGGCGGGCTCCACTGTGACCCAACGGGTCGCCCCGTTCAGGAACGCGCGCCGCCGGAGACCAAGCCGCCCGAGACCACGCTGCCCGAGCCCGTGCCGTCGCAGACGTGGTGCTGGTTGCGCCCACCGCGCTTGGCGACGTACATCGCCTCATCCGCGCAGACGATGACGTCACGGATGGTGCGCGCGGGGCCCGCCGCTCCGCCGATGCTGACGGTCGGAAGCTGTTGCGGGGCGTCGCGCACCGCAGCGAGGATGCGCGCCGCGGCGAGGTCCGTGTCGTCGGCCCCGGCGCCGGGCAGCAGCACCGCGAACTCGTCACCGCCGACGCGGGCGACGACGTCGTCCTCGCGCGAGTTCGCGGCGATCGCCTGGGCCACGCCCTGCAGCATGGCGTCGCCCACGGCGTGACCCTGGGTGTCGTTGACCTCCTTGAACTCGTCGAGGTCGATGAAGAGCACCCCGACCTCTCGATCGTCGTCCTCGGCGTGCTCGAGGTCTTGGAGGTGCCGGTCGAAGGCACGGCGGTTGGCGACGCCGGTGAGGGCGTCGGTGTCCGCCTCGCGGGTCACCTGCTCGTGCTCGGCCTGCAGCTGCGCGAAGGCGCGCATCGTCTGGGCCGCGGCCAGGGTGCGCTGACGCTGGCGCCACGAGTCGGCGGCAAGCGCGTTGCCGTACTCCAGCGCCGCCGCCGCCGGCTTCGACGCGCGCGCCAGGAGCAGGCTGTAGGTGTGGGCGAGCGAGAGGTAGGCCGGTGAGGCGCGCTCCGCGGTCGGGGCCAGGGCCAGCGCCTGCTCGATGACGGTCAGGGACTCCTCGTGCCTCCCCTCACGCATCAGGGCGACAGCCAGGAACGGGACGGCCAGCGCGTGGTCGTGCGCGTTGCCCAGCTCGCGGACTGCCGGGAGCAGCCGCTGGATGTCCTCGACCGCGCCACCGGGCTCGGGACCGTCGGAGCGCGCGGCGGCCTCGAAGAGCAGGCAGGGCTCCATCCACGCGGTGACCGCCGGGAGCAGGACCGCACCCGCGAGCCTCTCCGCGGCAGCAGCGGCATGCGCGTGGGCGCGCGCGCTGTGCTCCTCGGCCTCCGCGTCGAGACCGACGCGGTAGAGCTCGAGGCACCACCGCAGGTGGAGGTTGGCCAGGTTGATCAACCACATGCTCGGATTGGCGTCCTCTTGGCGGGAGTGCGCCAGGCTGATCTCGTAGGCCGCCTCCTGGTGCGGCAGCGCGAGCTCGTAGAGCCGCAGGGGCAGGTAGCTGTTGGCGATCGCCACGTGGGCGGTGCTGGCGACGTAGCCCTCGGCCCCGCTGAGCTCGAGGGCGGCCTCGGCCGCTGCCAGGTCGACGAGCACGGCCTCGACGTCGTAGCGGGCGGGGTCGTCGTCGCCCAGCAGGAGCTTGGCCTCGGCCCGGAGCGCCAGCGCGCACGCACGCCACCCCTGCGCGTCGTCGCGCTCCGCCGCGGCCAGCATGTCCTCGGTCGCCGTCAGTCCCGCGGCGGCGTCGTCGTCGATCAGTGCCACCACACGCGGGAAGTGCATGGCCGCGGGGCCGCCCTCGACGGTCCCGTCACCGAGCTCCCCCAGCCGCGTCTCCGCAGTCGCCAGCACCTCGGACGCATGACCCAGCTGGGCCCGCTGGACGAGGTGCTTGACCTCCTCCAGGAGCGGGCAGTCGTTGGTGTCCATGATTGATTCTCACTCGCACAACAGCCGACCGGACGACTTTCGCGTAGTCCGTTCGGGTCATTCCTCAGAGCAGCCCCAGACCCGCCGCATGGCGCCGTACGGCGTCGGAGTCCGCGGCGAGGACGAAGGGGACTGTGGAGTCCCAGGCGTCGGAGACCTTCTCCACGCGCCCGTCGCCCGGGTCGAGCCGGACCTCCCGGATGTAGACGGCGAGGATGCGGTCCGGGTACTCCCGGACGATGTCGGCGTAGACCTGCGGGTCGCGCTCACCGGAGTCACCGAGCAGGACGAAGCGCAGGTCGGGGTGGAGGTCGAGCACCTCCCGGATGCGGTCGTGCTTCTGCTCGCGCCCGGCGGAGGTGCCGAGCAGGTCGCGGAGCAGCACGGGTCCGAGCGGGAAGCCGCGGTGGCGCAGGAAGGCGAGCAGGAACGAGTGCAGGTTCCACGGGCTCGACGAGATGTAGAAGACCGGGTTCACGCCCGCGGCCAGGTCGCGGTAGAGCTCGACCGCGCCCGGGAACGGCGTACGGGTGAGGGACGAGCCGGCGAAGGTCTGCACGACCATGCGCAGCACCCGCTGCACGCCGGTCTCGAGGATCGTGTCGTCGACGTCGGAGACCACCCCGAACCGCGCCGCCGCATCCGGCACCCGCACCTCGACCCGTCCCTTTGCAGAGGTCACGCCGCGGTAGTCGCCCTCCAGCGACACCACCCCCTGCGTCCACGGACTCGTCAGCCCGGTCGCCGGCATCCGGACGAGGAAGTAGCCCTCGGCGTCGGTGACGGTCTCGACCGACGCACCGCCGACCGTCACCCGCAGCGGGACGCCAGGCAGCTCGTCGGTGATGAAGTGCCGGAACGTGCGCCGTACCGCCGCGCGGACGCCCTCGTCCTCGACGGCCTCCGTCGCGAGCGGGTTGTCCAGCACCCGGCCGCGTACGACGACGCCTGCAGGGCCGCCGTGGCCGATGTAGGGCTCGATCCGGAAGTGCTTCGGGGTCCGTGACTCCGCGCGCCGCAGCCGGCGCCGGTCCCACGCCGACTCCAGGGCCACGACCCAGCGTTGGAGCTCCACCACGTCACCAGCGCCCGTGGACCTGCTCCCGGATCCGCCGGTCGTAGAGGTCGCGCACCCCGTCGAGGAACGACGCCGGCAGCTCGCCGACCGAGCCCGCCGCCGCGTTGGACGACGCCTGCGAGACGTTGCGCGCGCCCGGGATGACCGTCGTGACCCCCGGCTGCTGCACCACCCACGCGAGCGCGGCCTGCGCGGGCGTCACGTCGGAGAGGCCCGACGAGGCGACGAGCGCGGAGAACTCCTGCGCAGCCTGGACGCCAGTCGCGTAGTCGACGCCGGAGAAGGTCTCGCCGACGTCGAAGGCGCTGCCGTCGCGGTTGTAGGTGCGGTGGTCGTCCTGCGCGAAGGTGGTGTCGAGGTCGTACTTCCCGGACAGCAGGCCCGAGGCGAGCGGCACGCGCGCGATGATCCCCACACCGGCCGCCGCGGCGGCCGGGAGCACCTCGTCGAGCGGCTTCATCCGGAAGGCGTTGAGGATGATCTGCACACTCGCGACGTTCGGTCGGGCGATGGCGCTGAGGGCCTGGTCGGCGGTCTCGACGCTGACGCCGTAGGCGGCGATGACGTCCTCGGAGACCAGCCGGTCGAGCACGTCGTAGGTCGCGTCGTCGTCGATGACCTCGCTCGGCGGGCAGTGGAGCTGGACGAGGTCGATGGTGTCCACGCCGAGGTTGCGCCGCGAGCGGTCGAGCCACGAGCGGAAGTTGGCCTCGACGTAGTTGGCCGGCACCTGCTCCATCCGGCGGCCCATCTTGGTCGCGACCGTGAAGCCGGCGTCCGGGTGGTCGGCGACGAACGCGCCGACCAGCTGCTCGCTGCGACCGTCGCCGTAGACGTCGGCGGTGTCGTAGAACGTCACGCCGGCCTCGGCCGACGCCTCCAGGACCGCGCGCGCGTCGGACTCGCTGACGTCACCCCAGTCGGCGCCGAGCTGCCAGGTGCCCAGTCCGACGACCGAGGCGGAGAACGGGGTGCGGGGGAAGGGTCGGGTCTCCATGCGGCGAGCCTAGACGCCCGCCGCAGCGGCCCGATCGGGGTTGCCGTAGTAGGCGCCCGGACCGTGCTTCCGGGTGAAGTGGCGCTCGAACAGGTGGTCCGGCGAGGCGGCCGTCGGGTTGAGCGCCAGCGTGTGCAGCGCCATCTGCGCGACCGCCTCGAGGACCACCGAGTGCTCGACGGCCTTCGTCGCGCTCGCGCCCCACGTGAAGGGGCCGTGCCCCGCCACCAGGGCACCGGGGACGTCGAGGGCGTCGCCGCGCATGCTCTCGACCAGCACCCGTCCGGTGTTGAGCTCGTAGTCGCGCGCGCACTCCTCGGCCGTCAGCGTGCGGGTCACCGGCACCGGACCGTTGAACGTGTCGGCGTGCGTGGTGCCCAGCACCGGGACCGCCCGGCCGGCCTGCGCGAACGACACGGCGTACGTCGAGTGGGTGTGCGCGACGCCGCCGAGGTCGGGGTGCGAGAGGTAGAGCAGCCGGTGGGTCTCGCTGTCGGTGGACGGCTTGAGGTCGCCGGCGAGCACCCGTCCGGTCTCCACCTCGACCGGCACGAGGTGCGCGAGGGAGAGCTCGTCGTAGGGCACCCCGGACGGCTTGATGACGTAGATCCCGCGCTCGCGGTCCAGCCCGCTGACGTTGCCCCAGGTGAGGGTGGCGAGGCCCTCGCGCGGGATGACGAGGTTGGCCTCGAGCACCTCGCGCAGGAGGTCCTCGGAGACGAGGCCCGCCAGCTCGATCGCCATCACAGCCCCTCGGCGAGCCGGTGGTAGGCGGCGTTCCACCGCAGCTCGCGCTTGAAGGCCCGGGGCGTGGTGTCGTCGTCGATGACGACCAGCTCGACCCCCGACATCTCCGCGAAGTCCTCGAAGACCTCGACGCCGACGGCCTTCGAGAGCACCGTGTGGTGCGGGGCTCCTGCCATCAGCCACGCCTCGGCCGACGTCGACAGCGAGGGCCGTGGCTCCCACACCGCGCACGCGACCGGCAGGTGCGGCAGGTCGGCGTCGGGCTCGACCACGTCGATGTCGTTGACCGTCAGGCGAAAGCGGTCGCCCAGGTCGGACAGGCCGGCGACCACCGCGCGCCCGGGGTCGGCGGTGAAGCGCAGCCGGACGGGGTCCTCGCGGCCGCCGATGGACAGCGGGTGCACCTCGAGCGAGGGCTTGCTCGTCGTGATGGTCGGGCAGACCTCGAGCATGTGCGCGCCGAGGATCTTCTCCTGCCCGGGGACCAGGTGGTAGGTGTAGTCCTCCATGAACGACGTGCCGCCGGGCAGCCCCGCGGCCATCGTCTTGGTCGCCCGCAGGAGCACCGAGGTCTTCCAGTCGCCCTCGCCGCCGAAGCCGTAGCCGTCGGCCATCAGCCGCTGCACGGCCAGGCCGGGGAGCTGGCGCAGCCCGCCCAGGTCCTCGAAGTTCGTGGTGAACGCGCCGAAGCCGCCGGCGGTGAGGAACTCGCGCAGGCCGAGCTCGATCCGGGCGCCGTAGCGGAGCGAGTCGGCCCGCTCGGCGCCGGGCAGCAGCTCGGGCGCGACGGCGTAGGTGTCGACGTACTCCTGCACGAGCTTGTCGACGTCGGCGTCGGCCACCTCGTCCACCAGGTCCACGAGGTCGTTGACGCCGTAGGTGTTGACCGAGACGCCGAAGCGCAGCTGGGCCTCGACCTTGTCGCCCTCGGTGACCGCGACGTCGCGCATGTTGTCGCCGAAACGGGCCAGCTTGAGGTGCGCGAGCTCGTGGCGGCCGAGCGCAGCACGGGCCCATAGAGCGACGCGCTCCGCGACGACCGGCGAGTTCACGTGCCCGGCGACGGTCTTGCGGGCCACGCCGAGGCGCGACTGGATGTAGCCGAACTCCCGGTCGCCGTGCGCGGCCTGGTTGAGGTTCATGAAGTCCATGTCGATCGTCGACCACGGCAGCTCCATGCCGGCCTGGGTGTGCAGGTGCAGCAGCGGCTTGCGCAGGGCGTCGAGGCCGGCGATCCACATCTTCGCCGGGGAGAAGGTGTGCATCCACGCGATCACGCCGACGCAGCCGGGGTCGGAGTTCGCGTCGAGCATCTGGCGGTGGATCGAGGCCGCGTCGAGCAGCACCGGCTTCCAGACCACCTTCACCGGGATGTCCCCGACGACGCCGAGCCGCTCGGCGATGGCCTGCGACTGCGCCGCCACCTGGTCCAGGGTCTCCGGACCGTAGAGGGACTGGCTGCCCGTGAGGAACCAGACCTCGGGGGTGGGCGCGGACGTCATGCTCATGAGGGACTTCCTTCTGTCGTGGCGCGGTCGGACCGGCGGGCGACGGCGTCGCGCCGGATCGCCTTGAGCCGCCGCATGGTCGTGGTGGCACGGCCGAAGTGGTCGTGCAGGGCCAGGTACTGCTGGAACAGCAGGTCGTACGACGCCGCGCGGTCCTCGTCGGGCACGTAGACGTCGCGCCGCACCTTGCCCATCTGCTTGGCCGCGGCGGGCACGTCGTCGTAGGCCCCGGCGGCGACGGCGGCGTGGATCGCCGAGCCGAGCGCGGGGCCCTGCTCGGAGTCGATGATCGACAGCGGCAGCCGGGTGACGTCGGCGTAGACCTGCATCAGCAAGGCGTTCTTGGTCAGGCCGCCGGCGACGATGAGCTCCTCGACGGGGACGCCGCTGTCGCGGAACGTCTCGACGATGACGCGGGTGCCGAAGGCGGTGGCCTCGAGCAGCGCGCGGTAGACGTCCTCGGCGCGGGTGGCCAGGGTCTGCCCGACGACGAGGCCGGAGAGCTCGTGGTCGACGAGGACCGAGCGGTTGCCGGAGTGCCAGTCCAGGGCGACCAGGCCGTGCTCGCCCACCTCCTGCTGCGCGGCCAGGCGGGTGAGGTGCTCGTGCACCGACTCGCCCGCGTCCGCGGCCGCCTCGGCCACGTAGGCCGGGACGCCGTGCTCGACGAACCAGCCGAAGATGTCGCCGACCCCGCTCTGCCCGGCCTCGTAGCCCCACAGCCCGTCGACGATGCCGCCGTCGACGACGCCGCACATGCCCGGCACCTCGCGCAGCACCTCGGCGTTCATCACGTGGCAGGTGGAGGTGCCCATGATCGCGACCATCTGGCCCGACCCGACCGCCTGCGCGGCGGGGGCGGTGACGTGGGCATCGACGTTGCCGACGGCGACCGCGATGCCCTCGGGCAGCCCGGTCCAGGCCGCGGCCTGCGCCGTCAGCGTGCCGGCCCGCGCGCCGAGCGCACCGATGCGGTGCTCGAGCTTGTCGGTGACGAAGTCGCCGAAGCCGGGCGACAGCGCCGTGAGGAACTCCGGCGAGGGGTACGCCCCGTCCTGGTACTGCCCCTTGTAGCCGGCCGTGCAGGCGTTGCGGACGTAGGTCCCGCACAGCTGCCACACGATCCAGTCGGCGGCCTCGACCCAGTGCTCCATCCGGTCGTAGAGGGCGGCGTCCTCCTCGAAGAGCTGCAGCCCCTTGGCGAACTCCCACTCCGAGGAGATCAGCCCGCCGTAGCGCGGCAGCCAGGCCTCGCCGCGCGTGCGGGCGAGCTCGTTGATCCGGTCGGCCTGCGCCTGGGCGGCGTGGTGCTTCCAGAGCTTCACGTAGGCGTGCGGGCGGTCGGCCAGGCCCTCGACCTCGTTGAGGGGCGTGCCGTCGGCGAGCGTCGGCACCATCGTGCAGGCGGTGAAGTCGGTGGCGATCCCGATCACCCGCGACGGGTCGATCCCGGCGGCCTCCACCGCGGCCGGCACGGCCATCCGCAGCACCTCGCGGTAGTCCTCGGGCACCTGCAGCGCCCACTCCGGCGGGAGGGGCCGCTCGACCCCAGCGAGGTCGGCCGGCAGGGTGCGCTCGAGCACGGCGTGCGGGTAGGGGTGGACGGCGGTGCCGAGCTCGGCGCCGTCGGAGACGCGGACGACGACGGCGCGGCCCGAGAGGGTGCCGTAGTCGACGCCGACGACGTAGTGGTCGGATGTCATCAGGAGGTCCTCTCGGTGCTGGCACGGACCACCAGCTCGGGCTTGATCAGCCGGTCGGGGGCGGGCGTGCCGGCGAGCGCGGCGCGCAGGATCTCGATGGCGCGGCGGCCGACGGCCTCGAAGTCCTGCCGCACGGTGGTGAGCGGCGGGATGAGGTACGCCGCCTCGGGGATGTCGTCGAAGCCGACGACGCTGACGCCGCGCGGCCCCGACGGCACGGTCCGGCCGGCCTCGCTGAGCGCACGCAGCAGGCCCAGGGCCATCTGGTCGTTGGCGCAGAACACCGCGGTGACGTCCTCGCGGCCGGCGATCTCCCGGCCGGCCTCGAAGCCGCTCGCGGCCGACCAGTCGCCGAGGACGTGCTGCGAGGGCCGTAGCCCGGCGGCGTACATCGCGTTCTGCCAGCCCTGCAGGCGCGCCCTGGCCTCGGTCCACTCCTGCGGCCCGGCGAGGTGGACGATGTCGGTGTGCCCGAGCTCGACGAGGTGGCGCGTGCCGGCCTCGGCACCGGCCACCTGGTCGACCCCGACGGTCCACTGGGCCTTGGCGGGATCGCCCTCGACGACGATCACCGGCACGCCCCACTGCTCCTGCGCGCGGGCGACCTCCACCGCGGCGTCGGTGGCGTGGATGAGCACGATGCCCTCGACGCCCTGGTTGCGCAGGTGGTCGATCGCGTCGACGAGCTCGTCGCGGGTCATGCTCTGGAGGTTGACCGAGCTGACGAAGTAGCCCGCGTCGCGACCGGCGGCCTGGATGGTGCGGTGCACGGTGGACGGTCCCCAGTAGCCGCTCTTGGAGCCGATCACGCCGATGGTCGCGGACTTGCGGGTGACCAGCGCGCGGGCGGCGGTGTTGGGGCGGTAGCCGAGCTGGCGGATCGCGTCCTCGACCCGCTCGCGGGTCGCGGGTCGCAGGTTGTCCTGCCCGTTGATGACGCGGGAGACGGTCTGGTGGGAGACGCCCGCGAGCCGGGCCACGTCCGCCATGACCGGCGTGCGCCGGACCTCGCTCATGGACGGCGCCTGGTGGCGAAGCGCTGCACGACCACGAAGGCCAGCAGCAGCACACCGGTGATGATGCGGATCCAGTACGAGCTCAGGGTGCCGTCGAAGGAGATGAGGGTCTTGATGATGCCGAGCACCAGCACGCCGAGGAGCGAGCCGACGACGTAGCCCCGCCCACCGGTGAGGAGCGTGCCGCCGATGACGACGGCGGCGATGGCGTCGAGCTCCATGCCGATCGCGTGCAGGCTGTTGCCGGAGAGGATGTAGAGCGAGAACAGCAGCCCTGCCAGCGCCGCGCAGAAGCCGCTGATGACGTAGACGCCGACCTTGGTGAACGCCACCCGCAGGCCCATCAGCATCGCCGAGGCCTCGTTGCCACCGATGGCGTAGACGGTGCGGCCGAACCGCGTGCGGGCCAGCACGTAGGCGGCGATCGCGACCGTGGCCAGCGCGATGATCGCGGTCCAGCGGACGTAGTAGTCGCCGAGGTGGACGGTCCTGAACGCCAGGTCGGTGACGGTCGGGTCCTTGATCGAGATCGACTCCACGCTGATCAGGTAGGTGAGCCCGCGCGCCAGGAACAGTCCCGCCAGCGTCGCGATGAACGGCTGGATGTCGAAGTAGTGGATGAGCAGGCCCATCAGCAGCCCGAGGAGCGTGCCGGTGGCGAGCACCGCGACGATCGACAGGTAGGGCGACCAGCCCATGTCGAGGGTCTTGGCGGCGATCATCGTCGACAGCGCCACCACCGAGCCGACCGAGAGGTCGATGCCGCCGGTGAGGATGACGAAGGTCATGCCCACGCCGAGCACGATGAGGAACGCGTTGTCGATCAGCAGGCTCAGGAGGACCTGGGGGTCGGTCAGGCCGTCGTAGCGGATGCCGCCGACGCCGAACAGGCCGACGAAGAGCGCGGCCGTCGCGAGGATCGGCAGGTAGCGGTTGGGCGGGCGGTAGGTCCGGACCCGGTCCCAGGCCGAGGCGGTGGGGACGGTGACGGCACTCATGCGGGCGCTCCGTTCGCGAGGGTCGGGGTTCCCGATCGGCGTACGCGCAGGAGGGCGCGCGCCTTCGGCGACTGGAGGAGGCACACGGCGATGACCACCACCGCCTTGAAGAGGTAGTTGACCTCCGAGGGGATCCCGATGTTGGGGATGGTGCGGGCCAGGGTGGCGATGAAGAGCGCGCCGACGAAGGTGCCGGCCAGCGAGAAGCGGCCGCCCATCAGCGACGTGCCGCCGATGACCACCGCGAGGATGGCGTCGAGCTCGATCCACAGCCCGAGGCTGTTGGCGTTGACCGAGTTGGTGTTGGCGGCGATGACCAGGCCGGCGAGGCCGGCGCACAGGCCGGAGAAGGCGTAGACGGTCCAGATGATCGTGCGCGCCCGGACGCCGGCGAGCCGGCTGGCCTCCGGGTTGATGCCGACGGCCTCGATCAGCATGCCCAGCGCCGTGCGCCGGGTGAGCAGCGCGGTGAACAGCACCATCCCGACCGCGACGAGGAAGGCGAGCGGCAGCGTCAGCACGAAGCCCGACGCGAGGTCGCTGAACCACGGGTTGTTGACGGTCGTGATCTGCCCGTCGGTGATCGCCATCGAGATGCCGCGCCCGGCGACCATGAGGATCAGCGTCGCGATGATCGGCTGGATCCCGAGCACCGAGACGAGCAGGCCGTTCCAGGCGCCGAGCACGATGCAGACCACGACGGCGTACGTCATCGCCATCACGGCGGTGCGCAGCGCGGCCTCGTCGCCGGCGCCGATGATCCGCGTGCACGCGACGGCTGCGGCGATCGCCGCGATCGCGCCGACGGAGAGGTCGATGCCGCGGGTGGCGATGACCAGGGTCATGCCGAGCGCGACCAGCATCACCGGCGCGCTGTTGCGGACGATGTCGATGAGGTTGCCGTAGAGGTGGCCGTCCTGCATCCGGACGTCGAGGAAGGAGGGCTTGGCGACGACGTTGACCAGGAGGAGGACGAACAGCGCCAGGACGGGCCACAGCAGCTGGTGGCGCAGGACCCGCTGGACGAGGCTTGTCGGCTCAGGCATGGGTGTCCTCCTCCGAGCGGGTCTCGCCCGCGATGATCTCGAGGACGTCGCGCACGCTGACGTCGTCGTTGGTGCGCTCGTCGATCTTGCGGCGGTCGCGCATCACCACCAGGCGGTCGCTGAGGCGCAGCACCTCCTCCAGCTCGGCGGAGATGAAGACCACCGAGAGTCCCTGGGCCGCCAGCTCGGCGACCTTGGCCTGGATCTGCGCCTTGGCGCCGATGTCGATGCCACGGGTGGGCTCGTCGAGGATGAGGATCTCCGGCTCGGTGATCAGCCACCGGGCGAGCAGCACCTTCTGCTGGTTGCCGCCGGACAGGTTGCGCATCAGGGCGGTGGGGTCGGCGGGCCGGATGTCGAGCGCCTCGATGTAGTCCTTGACGAGGCGGGCGCGGGTGCCCTGCGGGATCGGCCGGAGCCAGCCGCGCGAGGCCTGCAGCGCGAGCAGCATGTTGTCGGCGACGGTCAGGTCGCCCACCACGCCCTCGGCCTTGCGGTCCTCGCTGGAGAAGGCGATCCGGCGGTCGATCGCGTGCCGGGGGCTGCGCAGCCGGCGCGTGTGCGAGCGGACCGCGAGCTCACCGGTGTCGGCGGTGTCGGCGCCGAACAGCAGGCGGGCGAGCTCGGTGCGTCCGGAGCCGAGGAGGCCGGCGATGCCGACCACCTCACCCTCGTAGAGCGCGAGGTCGGTGGCCTCGAGGGTGTTCTTGCGGCCGAGCCCGACGGCCGTGAGCAGCGGGGTGCCGGACCCGGCGCCGGTGGTCGGCGCGGCCCGGTCCAGGCGGTCGAGCACCTCGAGCTCGCGGCCGATCATCAGCCGGACCAGCTCGAGCTGCGTGGTGTCGGCGACCATGCGCTCCTCCACGAGCCGGCCGTTGCGCAGGATCGTCATGCGGTCGGCGATCTCGTAGACCTGGTCGAGGAAGTGGGAGACGAAGACGATGGCCACGCCCTCCTCACGGAGCCGGCGCATCACCGTGAAGAGCTTCTCCACCTCGTCGGCGTCGAGGCTCGACGTGGGCTCGTCGAGGATCAGGACCTTCGCCTCGACGTCGACCGCGCGGGCGATCGCGACGAGCTGCTGGACGGCGATGGGGTGCTCGTCGAGCACCGTGCGCGGGTCGACGTCGATGCCGAGGTGGAGCAGGGTGCGCCGGGCCCGCCGGTTCATCTCGCGGACGTCGATCGAGCCGAAGCGCCGCGGCTCGCGACCGAGCAGCATGTTCTCCGCGACGGTCAGGTTCGGCACCAGGTTGACCTCCTGGTAGACCGTGCTGATCCCGGCGGCCTGCGCGGCGGCCGGCGAGGAGAACTCGTGCCGCTCCCCGTCGATCGTCACCACGCCCGCGTCGATGGCGTACACGCCGGTGAGCGCCTTGATGAGGGTGGACTTGCCGGCCCCGTTCTCGCCCATCAGGGCGTGCACCTCCCCGGGGAACAACCGCACCGAGACCTCGTCGAGGGCGCGGACGGCGCCGAAGGTGATGGAGATGTCGCGCATCTCGATCACTGGCTGCGGCTCGGCCGCAGGCACGGACGTGGTGCCCGCCGGCGTCCTCATCTGGGTCATCTCGTTCCTCTCGCTCCAGAGGTCGGGCGCGGCGCGGCCCGCGGGTGGCGCGGGCCGCGCTGCTGATCGGGACTGGCTGTCAGTACTGCCGGTCGGGCAGTGCCGCCTTGGCCTCGTCCTGGGTGAAGGTGGACTCGTCGGTGAGCACCCGCTCGGGGACCTCCTCGCCGTCGAGGACCTTCTGGGCCAGGTCCATCAGCTGGGGACCGAGCAGCGGGTTGCACTCGACGATGAAGTTGATCTTGCCGTCGGCGAGGGCCTGCATGCCGTCCTTGACCGCGTCGATGGTGATGATCTTGATGTCCTTGCCCGGCTCGAGGCCCGCGGCCTCGATCGCCTCGATGGCGCCGAGGCCCATGTCGTCGTTGTGGGCGAAGACGACGTCGATGCTGTCGTCGGACTGGAGGAAGGACTCCATGACCTGCTTGCCGCCGTCGCGGGTGAAGTCACCGGTCTGCGACGCGGTGACCTCGATCGAGTCGTCGGCCTTGATCTTCTCGGCGAAGCCCTCGGCCCGGTCGATGGCGGGAGCCGCACCGGTCGTGCCCTCGAGCTGGACGACGTTGATCTTCCCGTCGCCGTTGACGTCGGAGTCCTTGGCGTTCTCGACGAGCCAGTCGCCGGCCCGCTCGCCCTCGACGACGAAGTCGGAGCCGAGGAAGGTCTTGTAGAGGGACGGGTCGGCGTCGACGGCACGGTCGGTGAGGATGACCGGGATGTCGGCGGCCTTGGCCTCCTGCAGCACGGCGTCGAACCCGGTCTCGACCACCGGGCTGAAGGCGATGACGTCGACCTTCTGCTGGATGTAGGAGCGGATCGCGGCGATCTGGTTCTCCTGCTTGCCCTGCGCGTCGGTGAACTTGAGGTCGATGCCCTCGTCCTTGGCGGTGTCCTGGATGGACTTGGTGTTGGCGGTGCGCCAACCGCTCTCGGCACCCACCTGGGCGAAGCCCATGGTGATCTTGCCGTCGTCGCTGGCCGAGTCAGAGGCCGCGTCGCTGCTGCCGCAGCTGGTGAGAGCGAAGGTGCTCAACGTGATCGCCGTTGCGGCGACCAAGGTCTTCTTCACCACTGTCTTTCCTCCACATCAAAGGGGCGGTCCCGCCCGTGTGACCGGTGTCACGTGCCACGAGTGTGAGCGCTAACATTCCGCACGTCAAGAGGCAGTGCCAGACCAGTGGTCCGCTAGATGTGAACGCTCACCCGCGCGGTGCCGCGGTGGACCGGCGCACCGTGAGGGTCGGCCGGATCGGGTCGAGGACGGTCTCGTCCTCCCCTCTCACCGCGCCGAGCGCCACGCTGAGCGCGCGCCGGCCGAGCTCGGCGAAGTCCTGCGAGACGGTGGTGAGCGAGGGCCAGAAGTACGCCGCCTCCGGGACGTCGTCGAAGCCGACCACGCTGACGTCGTCGGGGACCCGGCGGCCGCGCTCGTGCAGGGCGTTGAGCAGGCCGAGGGCCATCGAGTCGTTGCCCGCGAAGACCGCCGTCACCTGCGGGTCACCGGCGACGAGCAGGCCGGCTCGGTGCCCGCTCGCGGGCGACCAGTCCCCGGCCAGCTCGGGTCCGGGCAGCAGGCCCCGCTCCTCGTGCGCCCGGCGCCAGCCGGCCCGCCGCTGCTCGGCCTCCACCCAGTCGGCCGGACCGGCGAGGTGGGCGACGTGGCGGTGCCCCAGGTCGAGCAGGTGCCCCACGGCCAGGGCCGCGCCGGCCTCCTGGTCGATGCTCGCCGAGAGGGGCGTGCCGGCGGCGACGCCCTGGACGGTGACGATGGGGACGGAGAGGTGCAGCGCGCGGGTGAGCTCGGCGGCCTCCCGGTGCGCGACCGCGACGACGATGGCCTCCACAGCCTGGTCGGAGAGGCGGTCGACGGCGTTGTCGAGCAGCTCGGCGGAGAACTCCGAGAGGCCCACGAGCGAGACGTCGTACCCCGCCTCGTAGCCGGCCTCCTGCACACCGAGGGCGATCATGCTCGGTCCGTGCAGGGCGAGGTGCGCGGTGACCATGCCGATCCGGCGCGAGCGGTTGGTGGCGAGGATCCGGGCGGCGAAGTTGCGGCGGTAGCCGAGCTCCTCGATCGCCGCCAGCACCCGCAGCCGCGTCTCCTCCTTGACGAGGGACGCGTCATTCAGGACCCGCGAGACGGTCTGGTGCGAGACACCGGCCCGCTGGGCCACCTGCGCCATGCTCGGGGAGCGCGATGCGCGTCGACTGCCGGCGTCCGCCATGCGCGCATCCTAGGCGTGGGCGAGTGCTGCCGCCTCCGACGCGAGGGCCCGGACCCGGTCCCAGTCCTTGGCGTCCAGCGCGTCCGCCGGGGTCAGCCAGCTGCCGCCGACGCAGCCCACGTTGGGCAGGGCGAGGTAGGACGCCGCGGTGGCCGAGGTGATGCCGCCGGTCGGGCAGAAGCGGGCGGCCGGCACCGGGGAGGCGATGGACTTCAGGAACGCCGCACCGCCGGAGGCCTCGGCGGGGAAGAACTTCATCTCCGTCACCCCCGCCTCGAGGACCGCCATCACCTCCGACACCGTCGCGGTGCCGGGCAGGAACGGGACGCCCGAGTCGCCCAGGCCGCGCAGCAGGTCGGGGGTCGCACCTGGTGAGACCAGGAACTGGGCACCGGCCGCGACGGCCTGCTCGGCGTGGCGGGGGGTCAGCACGGTGCCGGCTCCGACGGTGATCTCGGGGACCTCTGCGGCGATCGCCGCGATGGCGTCGAGCGCGACCGGCGTGCGCAACGTGAGCTCGATGACCGGCAGGCCGCCGGCGACGAGCGCCTGCGCGACCGGGACGGCGTGCGCGACGTCGTCGAGGACGACGACCGGGACGACCGGCGCCAGCGACAGCAACGAACGCGGCGCGGTGTCAGACGTGGTGTCAGACGTGCTGGGCAAGGGGGGCCTCCTCCGAGGGGGCGGGCAGGGGACGGATGACGCTGGCGCCGGTCTCGGCGGTGCCGACGATGGCGCGGAAGCCCGAGAAGAGCTCGCGCCCGGTGCCGGCCCACTCCACGTCGTGCGGGGCGCGGCCGGTCGTCTCGCGCCGGTCGAGGTCGGCGTCCGACAGGGCGACCTCGAGCAGGCCGGCGTCGGCGTCGACGGTGAGCAGGTCACCGTCGCGCACGCGGGCGATCGGGCCACCGAGCGCCGCCTCCGGGGTCACGTGGATGGCGGCCGTGACCTTGCCCGAGGCACCGGACATGCGACCGTCCGTGACGATCGCGACGCGCTGGCCGCGGTCCTGCAGCACACCGAGGGCGGGCATGAGCTTGTGCAGCTCGGGCATGCCGTTGGCGGCCGGGCCCTGGTAGCGCACCACCGCGACGAGGTCGCGGCCGTCGAGCCGGCCCTCGGCGAAGGCGGCGAGGAACTCGGCCTGGTCGTCGAAGACCATCGCGGGCGCGGTGACGACGCGGTGCTCGGGACGGACCGCGGAGGTCTTGACGACCGCGCGGCCGAGACGACCCGAGAGCATCCGCAGACCGCCGTCGGGGGCGAACGGGTCCTCGGCGCCGCGCAGGACGGCGGTGTCGAGGGAGGCCTTGGGGCCCTCCTCCCAGGTCACGCCTGCCGTGTCGCCCGCGCCGTCGAGGCGCGCCTCGCTCGTGTGGCGCCACAGGCCGCGGCCGGAGACGGTGAGCACGTCGTCGTGGAGGTAGCCGTGCTTGAGCAGGGTGTGCACGAGGAACGGCGTACCGCCGGCCGCGACGAAGTGGTTGATGTCGGCGGAGCCGTTGGGGTAGATCCGGGTGAGCAGCGGCACCGCCGCCGACAGGTCCGAGAGGTCGTCCCAGGTCAGCGTGATGCCCGCGGCAGCGGCGATCGCCACGAGGTGCATGGTGTGGTTGGTGGAGCCGCCGGTGGCCAGCAGCGCGACGCAGGCGTTGACGATCGCCTTCTCGTCCACCACGTGGCCGACCGGCGTCGGCTCCCCACCTGAGGCGGTGATGGCGACGGCCCGCTCGGCGGCGGCGCGCGTGAGGGCTTCTCGAAGAGGGCTGGCGGGGTTCGCGAACGTCGCGTCCGGCAGGTGGAGGCCCATCACCTCCATCAGCATCTGGTTGCTGTTGGCCGTGCCGTAGAACGTGCACGTGCCCGCCGAGTGGTACGACGCCGCCTCGGCCTCCAGCAGCTCCTCGCGGCCGACCTTGCCCTCGGCGTAGAGCTGGCGCACGCGCGCCTTCTCGCCGTTGGGCAGGCCGGCGGGCATCGGGCCGGCCGGCACGAAGACCGTCGGCAGGTGGCCGAAGGACAGTGCGCCGATCAGCAGGCCCGGCACGATCTTGTCGCAGACGCCGAGCATCATCGCCGCGTCGAACATGTCGTGCGACAGCGCGACCGCCGTCGACATCGCGATGAGGTCGCGGCTGAAGAGGGACAGCTCCATCCCCGCCCGGCCCTGCGTGATGCCGTCGCACATCGCGGGCACGCCGCCGGCGAACTGGGCCAGTCCACCGGCGCGGATGATCGCCTTCTTCAGCACCTCCGGCACGTCGCGGAAGGGCTGGTGGGCCGAGAGCATGTCGTTGTAGGACGACACGATCGCGACGTTCGGCTTGCGGCCGGACTTCAGGCCCTCCTTGACCGGCCCGTCCGCGGCGGCGAAGCCGTGGGCGAGGTTGGCGCAGGCAAGCCGGCCACGGGCCGGTCCGGTGCTGGTCGCGGCCGCGACGCGGGCGAGGTACGCCGCTCGTGTCCCGGCGCTGCGCCGGGTGATGCGGTCGGTGACCTCCGCGACGACGGGGTTCGTCCTGCTGCTCGGGGTGCTCACGCGGTCTCCTGCCAGGATCGGCCGTCACGCTCGATGAGCGTCGTGGCGGCTGCGGGTCCGTCGGTGCCGGCGGGGTAGCGCCGGGGTCGGTGGGTCGGGCGCGACCAGTGGTCGAGGATCGGCGCCACCCAGGTCCAGGCGGCCTCCACCTCGTCGCGCCGCATGAAGAGGGTCGTGTTGCCGCGCACGACGTCCATGAGCAGCCGCTCGTAGGCATCGGGCGACCGGGCGCCGAAGGCGGCGGCATAGCTGAGGTCGAGGGAGACCGGGTGGAACCGGATGCCGCCCGGGCCGGGCTCCTTGGCCGTCATGTGCAGCTTCATGCCCTCGTCGGGCTGCACCCGGATGTGGAGGCGGTTCGGCTCGGTGGGGCCCTCGCTGTGGGGGAACATCGCGTGCGGTGGCTCCTTGAAGACCACGACGATCTCCGAGACCCGCTCGGGCATCCGCTTGCCGGTGCGCAGGTAGAACGGCACCCCCGCCCACCGCCAGTTCTGCACCTCGGTGCGGAGCGCGACGAAGGTCTCGGTGGCGGACGGCTCGCCGATCTCGTCGGCGTACGCCCGGGCGGGGCTGCCGTCGCACAGGCCGACGCCGTACTGGCCGGCGACGACGTCGCGGTCGACGAGCTCGGGCGTCATCGGGCGCAACGCCTGGAGGACCTTGAGCTTCTCGTCGCGGACCGTCTCGCGGTCGACGTAGGTCGGGGGCTCCATCGCCACGAGGCACAGCAGCTGCAGCAGGTGGTTCTGCACCATGTCGCGCAGCGCGCCGGAGCGGTCGTAGTAGGCACCGCGCTCCCCGACGCCGATCGTCTCGGCGGCGGTGATCTGGACGTGGTCGACCCAGCGGCTGTTCCACAGCGGCTCGAGGAAGGTGTTGGCGAAGCGCGTGACCAGCAGGTTCTGCACGCTCTCCTTGCCGAGGTAGTGGTCGATGCGGAAGATGCTCGACTCGCCGAAGACCCGGCCCACCGCCTCGTTGATCGCGCGCGCACTCGCCAGGTCGGTGCCGACGGGCTTCTCGAGCACGACACGCGAGCGCTCGGTCACCAGGCCGACCTCGTCGAGGTGCTCGCAGATCACGCCGAAGAGGCCCGGTGCGACGGCGAGGTAGAACACGCGGATCACGTCGTCACCCGCCGCGCCCTCCTTGAGCCGGGCGTGCAGCAGGTGCCAGTCGGCGATGTCCTCGATGTCGAGCACGACGTGGTGGAGCCGGCCGAGCAGCCGCTCGACCACGGCGTCGTCGAGGTCCTGCGCACGGACGTGGTGGACGAGCGCGTCACGCACCATGGCCCGGTAGGCCGCGTCGTCGGCCTCCGCCCGGGACACCCCGATCACGCGGAAGCCCTCCGGGAGCTGGCCGTCGCGGTCGCGGAGGTAGAGCGCGGGCAGCAGCTTGCGCAGCGCGAGGTCACCGGTGGCCCCGAAGACCGTGAAGTCGCAGGGCTCGACGACCGAAGGACTGACCATGGGGCAGGACGCTACGGACCTATACGTCCGTGCGCAACGCAACTTCGGTTTTCCATGGACTTATCTCGTCTGATGACACACTCTGGGCACCATGTCGACCGCCCCCGCCCCCCTTCCGGCCCCGGCCACCGGCGCGGGCGACGTGCTCGCCCTGATCCGGTCGGGCCGCGCCACGACGCGGGGCGAGATCGGCCGGCTCACCGGCCTGTCCCGCACCGCCGTCACCGCACGCCTCACCACCCTCGAGCGCGCCGGCCTCGTCGTGGAGGGCGAGCAGGAGTCCGCCACCGGCGGTCGCCCGGCCAGCACCCTCGTGCTCAACGCCGAGGCGGGCCTGGTGCTGGCCGTGGCCCTCGGCCGCAGCCGGTCGCAGGTGGCCGTGCACGACCTCGAGGGCACCGAGCTGGCCTCGGTCAGCCACGAGCAGGAGGTGGGCGCCGGCCCCGACGTGGTGATGCCCGTCGTGGTGCGACACCTCTCCGAGATGCTTGCCGCCCTCGGCCGCAGCGCCGACGACGTGCGCGGCGTGGGCATGTCGCTCGCGGGCGTGGTCGACGGGGACCGGGTGATGAGTGTCGACTCCCCCGCGCTCGCCGGATGGGACGGCGTGCCGCTCGCCCCCTACCTGCGCCAGGTGACCTCCGCACCCGTGCTCGTCGACACCGACTGCAACGTCATGGCGCTCTCGCAGCTGCGGGTCCCCCCGACGACGCTGACCGAGCGCGACGACGCCCTCGTGCTCAAGGCCTCCACCGGCATCGGGCTCGGCCTGGTCGCCGCCGGCCACATCGTGCGCGGGCACCGCGGCGCCGCCGGACAGCTGGGTCACGTCAAGGTCGCGGCCGCCGCCGAGCAGTCGTGCCGCTGTGGCGACGTGGGCTGCCTGGAGACTGTGGCCGGCGGCTGGGCGCTGGTGGAGTCGTTCGACGGCGACCACGTCCACCACGTCCGCGACCTCGTCGCGCAGGCCGTCCAGGGCAACGGTCGCGCCCGCGCCGTCGTACGCGAGTCGGGGCGCCACATCGGCGAGGCGCTCGCCGCGATCGTCATCGTCACCAACCCCCGCGCCGTCGCGGTCGGCGGCGACATGGCGGGGGCCTTCGACGTGTTCTCCGCGGGGCTCCGCGAGGGACTCTTCGCCAGCACCACGGCGCTCGCGGGCCGCGACCTCCAGGTCGTCCCGGTCGCCCACGGCGACCGCGCCGGCCTCGTGGGCTGCGCCCAGCTCGCGCTCGACGAGGTGCTCTCGCCCGCCGCCGTCGAGGCCGCGCTGCGGGCGTGAGTCCGCGGATCGATCCTTGACGTCGTCGTGCCCGGCTGCAATATATTGCATACCGCCATGCCTGTCCCCCTGACCTCACCCCCCACCGACCGCCGGCTGCTGCGCGACGACGTCTACGGCCGACTGCGCGACGCGATCATCGACGGCACCTTCGAGCCCGGCGAGCAGCTGAGGGACGCCGAGCTCGCGACCTGGCTGGGCGTCAGTCGTACGCCGGTCCGCGAGGCGCTCCTGCGGCTGGGGCAGACCGGGCTGGTCGTGGCACGTCCGGGCCGCTCCACGACCGTCAGCACCATCAGCGAGCGTGCGGTCCGCGAGGCGCGCGACGTGGTCGCGGCGATGCACGAGCTCGCGGTCCGCGAGGCAGTGCCGAGCCTCACCGCGGACGACGTGGAGCGGATGCGCGAGGCCAACGACCGCTTCGAGCAGGCCGTCACCGCCGGGGACGTCGAGGCCGCGCTCGCAGCCGACGACGAGCTCCACGGCGTCCCCGTCACGGTCTGCGGCAACCGGTCCCTCGCGACCGTCCTCGAGCAGTTCACCCCGGTCCTGCGTCGCGCCGAGCGCCTGCGCTTCGCCTCCCTCGACGGCCGCGACTCGGTCGCCCGGCACGCCGAGCTGATCCGCCTCTGCGCCGCCGGCGACGTCGACGGCGCCTCCGCCGTCGCGTTCGGCACCTTCCACGAGCTGACCCCCTCACCCCCGCCCCCGTCACCACTGGAGAACCCGTGATCCTCGAGCAGTTCGAGCGCTACCCGTTGACCTTCGGTCCCTCGCCCGTCCACGAGCTCAAGCGGCTCACCCAGCACCTGGCAGGGCGCGGTGGCGGTGCGACGGTCTGGGCGAAGCGCGAGGACGTCAACAGCGGCCTGGCCTTCGGCGGCAACAAGGTCCGCAAGCTGGAGTACATCGTCCCCGACGTGCTCGTCTCCGGCGCCGACACGCTCGTCTCGATCGGCGGCTACCAGTCCAACCACACCCGCCAGGTCGCCGCGGTCGCCGCGCACCTCGGCCTGAAGTGCCGGCTGGTGCAGGAGAAGTGGGTGCCGTGGGACGACCCGACCAACACCCAGGTCGGCAACATCCTGCTCAGCCGGATGATGGGCGCCGACTCACGCCTCGACCCGCACGGCTTCGACATCGGCATCCGCGACTCGTGGAAGGACGCGATCAGCGAGGTCGAGGCGGTGGGCGGGACGCCGTACGCCATCCCGGCGGGCGCCAGCGAGCACCGCCTCGGCGGCCTGGGCTTCGCCAGCTGGGCCTTCGAGGTGGCCGAGCAGGAGAAGGCGCTGGGCGTCACCTTCGACACGATCGTCGTGTGCACCGTGACCGGGTCCACGCACGCCGGCATGATCGCCGGGTTCGCGGCGCTCGAGGACCTCACCGGCGTACGCCGCCGGGTGCTGGGCATCGACGCCAGCGCCACGCTCGAGAAGACCCGCGACCAGGTCGCACGGATCGCCCGGCACACCGCCGAGCTGATCGAGCTCGGCCGCGACCTGCGCGACGACGAGATCACCGTGCTCGAGGGCTGGGCCGGGGAGCTCTACGGCCTCCCGGTCGACTCCACGATGGAGGCGATGGCACTGGGCGCGCAGCTCGAGGCGATGATCACCGACCCCGTCTACGAGGGGAAGTCGCTCGCCGGGCTCATCGACCTGGTCGTCGAGGGGGAGATCCCGCGCGACTCGCACGTGCTCTACGCCCACCTCGGCGGCCAGCCGGCGATCAACGCCTACCACTCGCTCTGGCCCGAGGCCTAGCCGATCGGCGCTATCCGCCGTAGGGAAGAGCGGGCCGAGCCGACCGGCCGAGGTCGACCCAGAAAGACCTGCCGTCGAGGTCGCCCGGGTGCGCCAGGCCGTGCCGTGCCGTGGTCACCAGGGCCGGTCCGCCGGTTGGATCGAACGCGATGCTGGTCGGCTGGCTCGCCGGGAGCGGCACGACGGAGGCGAGCGATCCGTCGAGGTCGTAGCAGTGCAGTCGCGACCCGCCCCACAGCGCGCTCCACAGCAGACCCTCGTCGTCCAGGGCCATGCCGTCCGGACTGGCGTCCGGCACGTGCGCGAACGTCTCCAGGACGCCCAGCTCGCCGGTGGCGACGTCGATCGTGCCGCGGAGGACGAGGCCTCGTGCGCTGTCGGCGAGGTAGAGGACCCCGCGGCGGTGGTCGATCACCGGGCCGTTGGGGATCGTGATCCCGTCGAGGACGCGCGCCAGGCTGTGGTCCGGCTCGAGCCGCCACAGCGATCCGCTGCCGGGAGTGGCGTCGTACGCCATCAGGCCGAACCAGAGCCGGCCGGCCTCGTCCGTGCAGGCGTCGTTGACGCGCATCGACCGCGGGTCCAGCCCGGTGTCGATGACGACCGTGGGCGCATCCGCGCCGTCGTCCAGCAAGTGCACGGACGTGCCGGCAACCAGCGCCAGACCGCCGCCCGTGCGCGGCGCCGCGGCGCCGAGCGGCACGTCGAGGGCGAGCACCTCCGCGATCCCCTGCGGACCGACCGAGAGCAGCCGTCCGGCAAGCAGGTCGACCTGCACCGGACCCGACGCCCACCACCGCGCGCCCTCGCCGAGCTCGACCACGGGCATGTCGACCGGCTGCACCGTCATGTCCGCCAGTGTTCCGCATGCCTGTCTGCCCGCTCAGCGAGCCCCGTCCATGCGCTGGGTGCCGATGACCGACAACAACTTCAGGGACGCCTCGTCCGGCGAGCCGCGCTCGGCGGTGTAGAGGACGAGCTGCTGGCCCCGCTCGGTGATGTCGAAGGTGTCACAGGCGACCGTCACGGGACCCACCACGCGATGGTCGAAGGTCTTCACGAGGGCCGGCAGCGCCGTGACGTCGTGCAGCTCCCAGAGGCGGGCGAACTCCTCGCTGCCCTGCTGCAGGTCGGCGACGAGCCCGACCAGCTCCGGGTCCTGCGGGTAGCGGCCCAGCGCGACGCGCAGCCGTGCCGCGGCGTAGCGCCCGAACTCCTCGAGGTCGGACACACCGTAGAGCCGTTGGCCGTGCTCGTGCGGCCCCAGGAACAGGCGACGGGCCAGGTTGCGGTCCTCGCGCGAGCGTGCCGAGAAGTCCTCCATCAGCGCTGCCGCGAGCGGGTTCCAGGCGATCACCTCGAAGGTCGCCGAGGTGACCAGCGCGGCGGCGTGGGGCACGCGGTCGATCAGCTCCAGGACGCTCGCGCGCACCTGGCGCGACGGGCCCGGCCGCTCCGCCACCGGTGAGCCGGCAAGCCGGTGGAGGTGGTCGCGCTCGGCGTCGTCGAGCCGGAGGGCGCGCGTGAGTCCGGCCAGGACCTCCCGGGACGGCCACGGCGCGCGCCCCTGTTCGAGGCGGGTGTAGTACTCGGTCGAGATGAACGCCAGCTGGGCGACCTCCTCCCGGCGCAGTCCCGGTGTACGCCGCCGAGTGCCCGCCGGCAGGCCCACGTCCGCGGGGGTGACGCGCTCCCTCCTGCTCCGCAGGAAGCCCGCCAGCTCGTCCTTGTCCACGGCTCCAGTGTGCGAGGTGCTCGAGGTCCGCGACAGGTACAGGTTGTGTCTGGTTGCGTCGCCCGGCGGGCGGCACGGTCGACGCCATGACTGCGACAGACGACCCACGCCTCACCGAGACGCTCCAGAAGATGGCCGACAGCTTCGTCGACTGGCCCCGCGCCCCGATCCACCGCCGGCCCTCGGAGGCCGGGCTGGACTACGAGGACGTGACATTCCCGTCCGAGGACGGCGTACCGCTCGAGGGGTGGTTCATCCCCGCCCCGGGCTCGGACCGCCTGGTCATCGCCAACCACCCCCGCTGGTTCACCCGCGCCGGACTGCCGTCCCACCTCGAGCCGTGGCGCTCCATCGCCGCCGCCACGGGGAACGACTTCGAGATCAACTTCGTGCCCGACTACCGGCTGCTCCACGACGCGGGCTACCACGTCCTCGCCTACGACCTGCGGAACTTCGGCCAGAGCGGCACGGGCAACGGAGGCGTCTTCACCGTCGGGAACTTCGAGTCGCGCGACGTGATCGGGTCGTTGCGGTACGCGCGGAGCAGGCCCGACCTCGCCGGAGCGCGCATCGGGCTGTTCAGCCGGTGCGTGGGCGCGAACGCCACCATGAAGGCCATGACCCGTGCGCCCGCGGAGTTCGAGGACGTCCGTTGCATGGTCAGCCCCCAGCCGTTGTCCGCCGGGGTGTCCATGGCACGCGCCCTCGAGCGGTTCGGGATCCCCGTCGAGCGGATGCAGGACCTCGACGACCTCGTCTTCCGCAGGACGAGCTTCCACATCGAGGAGATGTCGCCCGTCGCGTGGGCGAGCAGCGTGCGGGTGCCGACGCTGCTCTACCAGGTGCGCGACGACGTCTACACGCACCCGAGCGATGTCCAGGCGATCCACGACAACCTCGCCACCGCCGAGAAGGACCTGTTCTGGATCGAGGGGACGACGCGTCGCTGGGACGGGTACGCGCACTTCCAGCGCGAGCCCGACCGGATCCTGGAGTGGTTCGACCGCTACCTCTGACGGGCGCGCCCGGACGTGAAGACTCCCCCAGGGTCTCGGGTCCCCGGGGGAGTCGGAGCCGCCTGTCAGAATCGAACTGACGACCTAATCATTACGAGTGATTCGCTCTACCGACTGAGCTAAGGCGGCTTGGTTCGTCGAGCGTGCTCGATGGACCGTGGGCGAGTATACGGAGCCCCTGCGTCCGGCAGAAATCACGGGGTGGGACGCACCGGCTAGGTTCGGGAGCGACCGCACCACCTCACCCCAGGAGGCACGATGCCCACTCGCTCCGCACGCACCGCTTGGAACGGCGGACTCCAGGACGGATCCGGTCAGGTCGAGCTCTCCAGCTCCGGCGTCGGCACCTACGAGGTCAGCTTCCCCAAGCGCGCCGCGGAGGACGCCGGCGGCACGACGAGCCCCGAGGAGCTCGTCGCTGCGGCCCACTCCTCCTGCTACGCCATGCAGCTCTCCGCGCTCATCGCCGAGGCCGGCGGCACGCCGCAGGCGCTCGAGGTGAAGGCCGACGTCACCCTCGGGGAGGACAAGGAGGCCGGGGGCTTCAAGCTCACCGGCATCACGCTCACCGTCCGCGGCGAGGTCGACGGTCTCGACGAGGCCGGCTTCCTGGATGCGGCCGAGAAGGCCAAGGCGGGCTGCCCGATCAGCAAGGCGCTCTCCTCCGTGCCGATCACGCTCGACGCGGCCCTCGAGGGCTGAACCCGGCTGCCTCACGGCGCAGCTCGGCCAGGCGCTCGCGCAGGTCCGGGTCACGCATCACCTCCGTGACCGTGGGGCAGTCCTGCGGCCCGGTCGCCCCCGGCACGCACAGGGTGCACCAGTCACCCGGGCGCAGGGGGCACCGGGCGGCCGCGGTCGTCATGGCTCCACGCTAGGCGGGAGCCGTCGTGGACAGCAGGGCCGAAGGACCCCTCAGCAGGTCGTGCCGTCGTCGGGCACGGTGCCCTCGACGAGGTAGTCCTCGACGATCGTGTCGATGCACTCGTTGCCCGAGTTGTAGGCCGTGTGCCCGTCGCCGTCGCGCTCGACGAGCACGCCCGAGTCGAGCTGCGCGGCCAGCGCCTCGGCCCACTTCATCGGCGTCGCCGGGTCGCGGCTGGTGCCGAGGACGAGGATCGGGGCAGCGCCCTCACCGCGGATGTCGAGCGGCTCCTCCGACGAGGTCACCTCGATCCCGCGGCACCCGGTGAGGCCCCAGGCGAACACCTTGCCGAAGGTCGGCGAGGCCTCCTCGAAGGCCGCGAACTCGGACGGCACCGTGTCGAAGTCGACGGAGCTCGGGTCGTCGAGGCAGCTGATCGCGTAGATGGCCTCCATCGAGTTGTCGTCGTAGGACCCGTCGGAGCCGCGCGAGGAGTAGAGGTCGGAGAGCTCCAGCAGCGCGGAGCCCTTGCCGTCGAGCGCCGAGGACAGCGCGGCGCTCAGGAGGAACCAGTAGTCGCGGTTGTAGAGCGGCGCCACGATCCCGTAGAACGCGTTGCCGACCTCGAGCTCGCGGTCGCCGGCGGGCAGCGGCTCGTCCTCGACCTGCTCGAGCAGCTCGCTGATCTTCGCCAGGCCCTCCTCGACCGAGTCGCCGAGGAAGCAGTTGTCGGTCGAGTCCAGGCAGTTCTGCACGTAGGCGCGCAGCGCCGTCTCGAAGCCCGCGGCCTGGTCGAGCGACATCGCCCGGAGGTCGAGCGAGACGTCGACGGCTCCGTCGAGCACGAAGCGCCCGACCCGCTCGGGGAAGAGCTCGGCGTAGGTGGCGCCGAGCTTGGTGCCGTAGGAGGCGCCGAGGTAGGTCAGCTTCTCCTCGCCCAGCGCGGAGCGCAGCACGTCCATGTCGCGGGCAGCCTCGATGGTGGTGACGTGCCCGAGCAGCGGCCCGGAGCTCTCCTGGCAGGACGCGCCGAGCCCCATCACCGTCTCCTCGTAGTCCTCGACCTCCTCAGGGGTGTCGGGGGTGGGGTCGGCGGCGATGTAGGCGTCCATCTCCTCGTCGCTGAGGCAGTCGATCGGTGCCGACCGGCCGGTGCCGCGCGGGTCGAAGCCGACCACGTCGAACGCCTGGAGGAGGGGCTTGCGGAAGACGAGCCCGCCGGCAGCGGCATACGACGTCCCGGGCGCGCCGGGGCCGCCCGGGTTGACCACCATCGAGCCGACGCGGGCGCCCGAGGCCGGGACGCGCAGCAGCGCGAGGTCGATGGTCTCGCCGCTGGGGTCGGCGTAGTCGATGGGCACGGTGAGCGTGCCGCAGTCCTGGTCGTCGTTGCTCGCGCACGGCTGCCAGTCGATGCGCTGGGAGTAGACGTCGGTGAGCGCCGGCTCGGGCGCCCGGGTGACCGAGGCCGGCGGCGGGGTCGTGGGCGAGGGGGTGGGCTGCACCCGGGGTGCGTCGTCGGAACCCTCCCCGAGCGCCACCCCGACCGCGACGAACGCCGTGAGCACCAGGGCGAGCACCGCCACCAGCGCGAGGATCCGCTTCACGCGCGTCCCCCGGGCAGCCGCAGCGCGACGGTCATCGACTCGAGGGCCAGCTGTGGCGGCACGTTGAACTCCAGCATCTGCTCGCGGGCGGTGAAGATCGCGTCGATCATCCGGAGCAGCTGCTCGGGCGACGCGGCTCGGGCGACGACCTCGACGTCGCCGCGCAGCTCCTCGTTGACGAGCTCGCCGGGCGCACCGACGGCCACGGCGATCGCGTCGCGGTAGACCGAGACGAGGTCCATCAGGCAGCGGTCGATCACGTCGAGCACGCGGCGGCGGGCCTTCTGCTTCTGCAGCTTCTCCAGGGCGGACAGGGCCGACCGGTAGGCCCGGGTGGCGGTGTCCTTGCGCTCGCTGCCGAACATGGACTGCAGCCCGTCGAGCTCGCGCCGCTCGGCCTCGGCGGTGATCGCCGCCGTCTCCTCCTTGGCGATCTCCGCCAGGTTGGTGGCCGCGGTCATCACCGCGCCGAGCGAGGTGAGGCGCGACGGGAGCGAGACGACCTCGCGGCGGCGCCGGCGGGCGTCCTCGTCGACGCACAGCGCCCGCGCGCGGCCGATGTGGCCCTGGCTCGCGCGGGCGGCGAACGACGCCATGGCCGCGTCCACGCCCTGTCGGACGAGGAACTCGCTGACCTCCGGCGCGGTCGGCGTGGCCAGCGTGACGTGCCGCGACCGGGACGCGATCGTCGGCAGCACGTCGGCCCGGGTCGGTGCGCACAGCAGCCACAGGGTCTTGGGCGTCGGTTCCTCGATGGCCTTGAGCAACGCGTTGCCCGTGCGCGGGTTCTCGGGCGTGCCGAGGCGGTCGGCGTCCTCGACGAGGATGATCTGCCAGCGCCCGAGCGCCGGGAACTTCGCCGATGCCTGCACGAGGTCGCGCATGTCGTCGACGTAGAGCACCGTCGTCTCGGAGCGTACGACGGTCACGTCGGGGTGCGAGCCCTTCATCACCAGCCGGCAGGGCTCGCAGGTGCCGCACCCGGTGCCGGTCTCGCACTGCAGCGCGGCGGCGAACGCGCGGGCAACGTTGGAGCGGCCCGAGCCCGGCGGGCCCGTGAACAGCCAGGCGTGGGTCATGCCGTGGCCCGCGGCCGCGTCACGCAGCGTGCCGATCAGGGACTGCTGGCCGACGAGGTCGTCCCAGACCGTCCCGGTGGTCGTCGTCATCGGGCCTCCAGGAGCGGCTCGAGGCGCTCGCGGATCGTCGACGCGATCTCCTCGATCGGCGCACGCGCGTCGAGCACGACGTAGTGGTCGGGGTCGGCGGCCGCGAGGTCGAGGAACCCCTGCCGCACCCGCTGGTGGAACTCCAGCGACTGTCCCTCGATGCGGTCGCGCTCCTCGAAGCGGCCGAGCCCGGCCTCGGGCGCCAGGTCGAGCACGACGGTCAGGTGGGGGCGCAGGTCTCCGGTGGCCCATCGGGCGACGGCCTCGACCTCCGGGACCGCCAGGGTCCGCCCGGCGCCCTGGTAGGCCAGGGTCGAGTCGACGTAGCGGTCGGTGATGACGACCTCGCCCCGGGCGAGGGCGGGCAGCACGACGTGGTCGACGTGCTCGGCCTTGTCGGCGGCGTAGAGCAGCGCCTCCGTGCGGTCGGAGAGCTCACCGGTCGCCGGGTCGAGCACGATCCGGCGCAGCTCCTTGCCGACCGCTGTGTCGCCGGGCTCGAAGGTGAGCAGCACCGTCTCGCCGCGCTCGACGAGCCAGTCGCGGAGCAGGCGGGACTGGGTGGACTTGCCCGCCCCCTCGCCGCCCTCGAAGCAGACGAAGAGCCCGCGCTCCGAAAAGACTCCTGCACTCACGCGGACACCCTACGGGCGGGGTGGGACAGGCTTCGGGGTCAGCCTCGACGGACCTTGATGGTCCGCCGGACCAGCACCTTCCTGGATCCGGGGGCGGTGAGCTCGACGCGCACCTTGTGGACCTTCCCGGGGCGGAGGAGCCGCAGGCCCTTCTTCGACAGCTTCAGCTTCAGGCGCGCCTTGCCGGCAGCGACCGTGTAGGCCTTCTGCTTCGCCAGCGCCTTGCTCCCCTTCGCCGTCTCGAGGCCGATGCGCCCGCTGCAGCCCGGCACGTCGCGGCCGCACAGCACGGGCACCGTGATCCTGCCGCGCTTCACCTTGGTGATGCCCTTGACCTTGGGCAGTGCACCCACCGACCGGGCTCCCGGCGCCGGCGTCGGCGTCGGGGTGGGGGTGGTCGTCGGCGGCGAGGCCATCGTGACACCGTCGCCCAGGTCGATGTTGGTGGTCTGCAGCTGGTCGGTGGTGACGCGGACGATGGAGTTGTTCTTGGCGTCGGTGAACCAGATCGCGCCGTCGGGGCCGAAGGCCAGCGAGGTCGGCTCGTAGTTGCCGATCGAGCTGATCGCGCCCACGCCGTTGGCGGAGATGTGGCCGATGCCCGGCGACAGGCCGACGTTGGTGAACCACA
Source organism: Nocardioides sp. Root122 (assembly GCF_001425025.1). Classification (GTDB taxonomy): domain Bacteria; phylum Actinomycetota; class Actinomycetes; order Propionibacteriales; family Nocardioidaceae; genus Nocardioides. The sequence goes on along the minus strand of NZ_LMDE01000009.1, from coordinate 28,238 downwards.
TCTGGTTGTCGGGACCGCGCACCAGGTCCTGCGGGGCGGTCCGCGAACCGGTGCTCCAGATCTGGGTGGCGCCGGTGGCCGCGTCGAGGTACCCGATCGAGCCGTTCCGGGGAGAGGTCAGCCAGCTGCCGCTGGTGCTGCGGGTGAACCAGATCGAGCCGACGGGGCCCCCGGTGAGTGCGTTCGGGTAGGTCGCGTCGCTCGGCAGGGGGTAGGTGGTGCCGCTGTTGGCATCGGGGCCGAGACGCACGATCGTGTCCTGCGCATCCGCCTCGCCCCCCTGGCACCACATCGTGCCGTCGTTGGCCTCGCCGAGGACGTCGTTGCACTCGGGCGCATTGTCCGTCCAGCTGAAGGGCTGGCCGGGGACGATCCGGATGACCCCGGACTCGTCGAAGTTCATGGTGATCCACGCGACTCCGTCGGGGCCGACCCGGACCGCCCCGCCGTAGGGGAACTCGCCGAGTTCGAAGCGCTCGCCCGTGCCCGCCGCCGGATCAACCCGCGCTGCGCTCCAGCCTGAGTCGTAGACGACCCACACCTTGCCGTCGGGGGCCACGTCCACGTCGACGACCCGACTGTCCTCCGTGGTCTGCTCCCCGAGAACGAACTCGCTGATCTGGCCACCGGGTGTGATGCGGCCGATCTTGTTGACGTTCTCCTCGACGAACCACATGTTGCCGTCGGGGGCGGTGACGATGCGTCCGAGGCCCGCGTTGCTCGTCGGGACCGGGAACACGCTCACCGTCGCGTGGGCCGGCGCGCTTGCCTGGACCACGAGGAGCGGGCTCGCGACGAGCGCGAGCGCGGTCAGCAGGGCGGTGCGGGATGTGGCGGCCATGTGGATCACTTCCGTCCGCGGCGGCGCGATCCCCCCATGGTCCGCGTCACACCGTCGCGTCGAACGTATCCATCGGGGCGCGGTCCGAAACAGCGACGGAGGGATGAAAGTTGGCCGCACGCCACGGCGTCACGCCCCCTATGATCCTGCGGAACGAGGGGGAAGACCGTGACCATGGAGGCCGAGGTGGCGGCGGCGAGTACGGCGAAGCCGACGCCGCCGGTGGGTCGTTGGGACCGCATCGCTGCGTGGTCGCTCCTCGCCATCCTCGTGGTCATGCTCGGTGCCGCCGTCGTGCTCGGTGAGCGGGCGGTCACGGTGTCGGACCTCCGCGCGGCCATCGCCGCGGGCGACGTCACCGAGGTGCGCATGTCGGAGCAGCTGCCCGAGGGTTCCAGGGGCAACGCCTCCGTCACGATCCGCTGGCGCGATCACGGCATCGCGTACGTCACCGACGTCACCCAGGCGTCCAGCGAGCGGCAGGCGCGCAAGGTGCGGCGACCGGCCGACGAGGTCGTGGTCGGCGACGTGTCCGACTGGCTGCGCACCAACGGCCGCCAGGTCACGGTCACCGGCCCGACGAACCAGCACTACTCGGGCATCCGCACGACGATCGTCGGCTTCGACGCTCCCGGCTGGCTCACCTTCGTCGGTCTCGGCGTCGTGTGCGCCACGTTGCTCCTGATCGGCGCGATCGAGCCGTGGCGCGCCACCCGTTGGGGCTGGGCCTGGCTCGTCCTTCTGACGCCGGTCGGCGTACCCCTGTTCCTACTGTTCGGGGGTCTCACCGGGCTGCTGCGCCCGCGACCAGGCGCCTACCGCCTCACCGGCGGCTGGGCGTTCCTCCTGGCTAGCGCCATCGGCGCCGGCCTGCGCTGAGCGGGCGATCGTGATCGTCCGAACCGAGCACCGGGGGCGCCACGCACCGCTAGCGTTCGGGCCATGGACCTCTCCAGACTCTCCACTCCCCAGCGCGTCTCCGGCATCGCCATCCTCGTAGTCGCGCTTGCGGCATTCCTCCCGTGGGTGTCGGTCTTCGGCTTCAGCGTCTCGGGCATTCGGGGAGACGGCGTGCTCACCCTGATCCTCGCGATCCTCGGTGCGGTCGCGCTGGCCATCCGCGTCGGCCTCCTCGGGCGGGTCAAGGTGCCGGAGAAGGCCAGCCTGATCGCCTCGGTGGTGTTCGCCGGCCTGGTCGCCCTCATCGGCCTGCTCGACATGAACGGCGCCGCCGCCATCGGCCTCTACCTGACGCTCTTCGGTGGCATCGCCTGGGTCGTCGGTGCTGCTCTCGAGCTGAAGGACGCCCGCCAGGAGACCGTGACTCCCTCGGAGTCCTGACCGCGCGACGGACCGAACGGACTGTCCGCGCCCAACGCTGAGCGTGATCCTGCCGGCGACAGACTCGTTCAGTCCGTTCGCCGGCAGGCCAGTGCTCAGGACTTCTTGGCAGCCTTCTTCGCGGTCGTCTTCTTGGCGGTCGTCTTCTTGGCTGCCGTCTTCTTGGCCGTGGTCTTCTTGGCGGCGGTCTTCTTCGCGGGGGCCTTCTTCGCGCCCTTCTTCGCCGCCTTCTTGGCCGGGCCCTTCTCGCGACGCTCGGCGAGCAGCTCGGCCGCGCGCTCGAGGGTGACCGACTCGACGGTGTCGTCCTTGCGGAGGGTGGCGTTGTACTCGCCGTCGGTGACGTACTCGCCGAAGCGGCCCGCCTTCACGACGACCGGCTGCCCGGAGACCGGGTCGTTGCCGAGCTCCTTGAGCGGCGGGGTGGCCGCACCGCGGCCGCGCTGCTTGGGCTGGGCGTAGATCGCCTTGGCCTGGTCGAGGGTGATGTCGAAGATCTGGTCCTCGGAGGTGAGGCTGCGCGAGTCGGTGCCCTTCTTGAGGTAGGGCCCGTAGCGACCGTTCTGCGCGGTGATCTCGGTGCCGTCCTCGTCGACGCCGACCACCCGCGGCAGGTCGAGCAACCGGACGGCCTGCTCCAGCGTGACGGTGTCGAGGGTCATCGAGGAGAAGAGCGAGCCGGTGCGCGGCTTGGCCGACTTGGGGGCGTCCTCGGGCAGCAGCTCGGTGACGTAGGGGCCGAAGCGGCCGTTCTTGGCCACGATCTGGAGCCCGGTGTCGGGGTGGGTGCCCACCACCTGCTCCTCGCCGGCGGGGTTGGCCAGCAGCTCCTTGGCCTTGGCGACGGTCAGCTCGTCGGGCGGCAGGTCGTCGGGGACGTTGGCGCGGACGGGTGCAGGGTCCCCGCTGTCGGGCCCCGGCCCCTCGACGTACGGGCCGTAGCGGCCGACGCGGAGGTTGATGCCGTCCTCGGGGGTGCCGATGGCGAAGGTCGCCATCTCCTTGGCGTCGATCTCGCCGAGGTCGCTCACGAGCGTCTTGAGGCCGACCACGTCGCCGGCGCCGTAGTAGAACTCGCCGAGCTCGGTGGCGCGGTCGCGCTGGCCGTTGGCGATCTCGTCGAGCACGTCCTCCATCGAGGCGGTGAACTCGTAGGACACCTGGCGCGGGAAGTGCTCCTCGAGCAGGCGGGTGACCGAGAAGGCCAGCCAGGCCGGCACCAGCGCGGTGCCCTTCTTGTAGACGTAGCCGCGGTTAAGGATCGTGCCGATGATCGAGGCGTAGGTCGACGGGCGGCCGATCTCGCGGTCCTCGAGCTCCTTGATCAAGGTGGCCTCGGTGTAGCGGGCCGGCGCCTTGGTCTCGTGGCCCTCCGGGGTCAGCGTGGCGGCCGAGACGCCCGCACCCTCGGTGAGGTTGGGCAGGCGCGTCTCGACGTCGTCCTTGCGCTTCGACGCGTCGTCGATGTCCTCGACGTAGGCCTTGAGGAAGCCGTGGAAGGTGATCGTGCGGCCGCTGGAGCTGAAGACCACGTCGCGACCGTCGGCGGCGGCGCCACCGATGCGGATGGTCACCGAGCTGCCGACCGCGTCCTTCATCTGGGAGGCGACCGTGCGCATCCAGATCAGCTCGTAGAGGCGGAACTGCTCGCCCGACAGCCCGGTCTGGGCCGGGGTGCGGAACGACTCACCGGCCGGCCGGATCGCCTCGTGGGCCTCCTGCGCGTTCTTGACCTTGGAGGCGTAGGTGCGCGGGGAGTCCGGGAGGTACTCGGCGCCGTAGAGCTCACGCACCTGGTCGCGGGCGGCGCCGACCGCCGCGCCCGACAGCGTCGTGGAGTCCGTACGCATGTAGGTGATGAAGCCGTTCTCGTAGAGGCGCTGGGCCACCGACATGGTGACGCTGGCGCTCATCCCGAGCTTGCGGGAGGCCTCCTGCTGGAGGGTGGTGGTGCGGAACGGTGGGTAGGGCGAGCGGCGGTAGGGCTTGGACTCCACCGAGCGCACGGCGTACGACGTCTCGCCCAGGCCGGCGGCCAGCGACTCGGCGTCGGCGCGGCTGAGGTGGACGCGGGCTGACGTGGAGCTGCCCTTGCCCTTCAGCACGCCGGTGTTGTCGAAGTCGGAGCCGCGGGCGACGCGGACGTCGTCGACGCTGTAGAGCTTGGCCGGGAACATCCGCGGGTCGTGGCCGGTGCCCGCGTCGAAGGTGGCGTCGAGGTCCCAGTAGGAGGCGACCTTGAACCTCATCCGCTCGCGCTCGCGGTCGACAACCAGGCGGGTCGCCACCGACTGCACGCGGCCGGCGGACAGGCCGGACATGACCTTCTTCCACAGCACCGGGGAGACCTCGTAGCCGTAGAGGCGGTCGAGGATGCGGCGCGCCTCCTGGGCCTCGACGAGGTCGTCGTTGATCTCGCGGGGGTTCTCGACCGCGGCGAGGATCGCGGGCTTGGTGATCTCGTGGAAGACCATCCGGTGGACCGGCAGGCCCTTCGGCGGCTTCAGCTCGTCGAGGAGGTGCCAGGCGATGGCCTCGCCCTCGCGGTCCTCATCGGTGGCGAGGTAGAGGGCGTCGGCCTCCTTCACCAGCTTCTTCAGCTTGGCGATGTGGCTCTTCTTGTCGCGGGGCACGACGTAGTAGGGCTCGAAGCCGTTGTCGACGTCGACCGCGAGGCGACCCCAGGGCTTGTCCTTGATCTTCGCCGGGGTGTCCGCCGCGTTGTTCGGCAGGTCGCGGATGTGTCCGATCGAGGACTCGACGACGTAGTCCTGGCCCAGGTAGCCGCCGATGGTGCGTGCCTTGGCCGGGGACTCGACGATGACGAGCTTTGCCACTCTTCTCTGCTCCCTCTTGTTGCTGCCGAGATGTGCTCAGCGCCGCAACGGTAGCGCCACATCGGCAGATGGCCACCCCTGGAGGCGACGCGCCCGGTCCGGGGCGTGGGACGAGGGAGCCGGTTTCAGGCCTCCGCGGGCTTCAGCGGATCGTGCCCGAACGACATCAGCATGCGGCGCACGTCGTCGTCGTAGGCCTCCGGCTCGGGCTCGTCGCCGCGCACGGTGCGCACCTGCTCCACGACGTGACGCATCGTGTCGATGTCGTCGGGGGTGAGGTCGGTGCGCCGCTTGCCGAGGATCTGGACGACCTGCTCGCCGACCTCGAGCTCGGGGCTGTCGGGCGCGACCGCCGTGCCGCCATCGGACGCCTCGACCACCATCCAGTCGGCGAGCTCCCGCGAGGTCATGTTGACCACGGCGTGGAACTCCTCCCACAGCTCGTCGCTGACGTGTGACTCGGCCATCAGATGTCTCCTCCGTCGGTGTCGTGGTGGGGCATGGGCCCGTAGTACCCCATCGGCTGCGACGCACACATGGCTGGCGTCAGCCGGCCTCAGGTGGTCAGGAAGCCCTGGGCGACCAGCTCGCGCACCACCGGCAGGTAGGTCTCGCGCAGATCGGCCTCGTCGCGCTGCAGCAGGGAGCCGAGGGCGCCCAGGAGCTGCCCGACCGTCAGGTCGCCGTCGCAGGCCCCTAGGAACGCCGCCTCGACCGTGTCGGCGGTGCGAGCGCGCCGGAAGCCGCGCTGCTGGCGCAGCACGATGGCCTCCGGGTCCTCCGCGCCGGGTCGACCGACCGTCTCCTGCTGCACGTCCTCGCGGGCGCGGAGGGTGGTGGTCAGCAGGTCGTCGTCGGTCAGGCCGCGCAGGTCGGTGACCGCGTCGCCCCAGGCCCGGATGGCCGGGCCGATCGGCTGCTCGACGTCGTAGGGCCACTCGACCAGCTCGTGCGCGCCTCCCCCGGAGCCGGCACCCCCGCCGAGGCGCACGTTGATCCAGCCGAAGCCCACGCCCTCGATCCCGGTCTCCTCCAGCCAGGACAGCCACGTGCCGTAGCGCGCCGCGTAGTCGGGACCGCCGTGGTGGCCGCTGTCCTTGAGCCACAGCTCGACGTAGGACGCGGGGTCGAGCGTCTCGCGCTGCACGACCAGCGCGTCGCAGTCGTCGCGCAGCCACGACCCGAGCCGCTCGTCCCACGGCTGCCCGTCGACGATCGCCCAGTTGGCCAGCACCTGCAGCCAGCCACCCTCGGTGAGGTGGTCGGGCCCGGTGCGCACGATGTGCTCGACCACCCGGTCGCCCGGCAGCCCCGAGTCGCGGTAGACGAGGCGCTCGCCGGTCGCCGGGGAGATCACGAAGGGCGGGTTGGTGGCGATCAGGTCGAACCGCTCCCCCGCCACCGGCTCGAAGAAGGAGCCGTCGCGCACGTCGACCTCGACCTCGTTGAGGGCGGCGTTGAGCCGCGTCATCCAGAGCGCGCGGGCGTTGACGTCGGTGGCGACGACCCGGTCGGCGTGGCCGGCCAGGTGGAGCGCCTGCACGCCGCAGCCGGTGCCGAGGTCGAGCGCGCTGCCGATCGGCCCGCGCATGGTGAGCTGGGCCAGGCTGGTCGAGGCGCTGGAGATGCCGAGGACGTGGTCGGGGCCGACGGCGACGGGAGCTCCGTCGAGGCCCGGGGTGAGGTCGGAGACGACCCACAGGTCGCGGTCGCCCTCCTCCCCGGTGGTGGCGTACGGGCGGCAGTCCGTGCGCGCCGCGACCTCGCTGACGCTCTGTTCGAGCAGGCCGGCGTTGCAGAGCCGGTCGACCAGCCCGGGCAGCGCCCGGTCCGCCTCGTCGCGACCCACGGTCGTCTGGAGCAGGAAGAGCCGGACCAGGGTGTCGAGCGGCCCGCCTGACGTCGTACGCCGCAGGGCGGGCAGGGTCTCGTTGCGACCGAGCGCGCGGTGGGCGTCCTCACCGATCGCCTCCGCGACGCGGTCGTAGGTGAAGTCGGCAGCGAGCAGGGCCTCGCGCAGGGGGCCTGCGACGTCGGTGTCCGATGGCATGGCGGGCATGGCACCAGCCTCGCAGACGCCCCTGCGGGGGGTCAGGGCGTCTCGCAGGCCTCGAGGCGCCGCTGGAGGCTCTTCGCGACCTGCTGGACCCGGTCGCCGTACTCGCCACCGAGCGCCCCGTCGCGGATGCCGCGCAGCGCTGCGGCCTGGTCCTCGCCCGACAGGTCGCGGGCCTCGCGCAGGTCGCCCTCGAGGTCGTCGGGGAGCAGCCGTCGGAGGGCACGGACCCGGTCGTCGCGCCCCCGGGCGAGGTGCTGGACGCGGACGCCGTAGTCGCCCTCCAGCGCGTCATCGCGGATCGTGCGCAGCGCGTCGACGCGCTCGCCCTCCGGCAGCTCCCGCACCGCGGTGAGGTCGTCGCGGAGCTCCGCAGGCAGTGCGGACAACGCGCACGGCACGTCCGCAGCCGACGTGTCGGCGCTGTCGGCGTCGTCGGCACCGTTGGTCGCTCCCGCGATCAGCGAGGTGGTGGCGACGAGGCCGGCGGTGAAGAGCCCGGCCGTCTGGATGAGTGGCATGTCGATCTCCTTGTGGTGGTGACTGTCAGGTCACGACGACAGTGCTCACCCCGGGTGGCGCCCGTGTCAGGGCTGTGTTCGGGTTGCGTAAGGGCGTCCGCACCGACCTGTCCGGGCCTGCGTCGGCGACTAGCGTTCGTGCCGTGGACCAGCCGCGCGGACTCGTGCTCGTCGTCGAGGACGAGCCGGCGATCAGTGACCTCGTCCGGCGCTACCTGACCGCCGCCGGCTTCGGGGTGCACCTGGAGACCGACGTCGTCGGCGCGCTCGCGGCCGTGCGCCGCCTCCACCCCGCGGTCGTGCTCCTCGACGTGGGCCTGCCGGACGGCGAGGGCACCGACGTGTGCCGCGCGATGCGTGACGCCGGCGACTGGACGCCCGTGCTCTTCGTGACGGCGCGCGACGACGAGGTCGAGCGCGTGCTCGGGCTCGAGCTCGGCGCCGACGACTACGTCACCAAGCCCTTCTCCCCGCGCGAGCTGGTGGCGCGGGTGAAGACGGTGGTCCGCCGCAGCAGCGCCCCTGCGGGCCCGAGGGCGGTGCGCGACGGCGCCGTCACCCTCGACCCCGGCTCGCGGACCCTGACCGTCGACGGCGAGAGCTGCCACCTCACGGCCACGGAGTTCAACCTGCTGGAGGTGCTGATGGGCTCGCCCGGCAAGGTCTTCGACCGCGCCGAGCTGCTGTCGCGGGCCTGGGGACAGGCCGACTACGGCACCAGCCGCACCGTCGACGTCCACGTCGCCCAGCTGCGGTCCAAGCTGGGCGAGCACTGCCCGGTCGAGACCGTGCGCGGCGTCGGCTACCGCGCCCGGAGCCGGACGTGAGGTCCGGCGGCCTGACCGTCCGCCTGGCGCTCGCCATGGCGGCCGTGGCCGCGGTGTCGGCGCTGCTCGCCGGCCTGCTCGTGGCACCGCTGCTCGCCGGCGCCCGCGAGGACGCGGTGCGCACGCCCCTCTCCCGCCAGGTCGACCTGCTCTCCGGCATCCCCCAGCTGACGGCGGCCGCCGACCGGCTCGAGCGTCTCGACCGGATCACCGCGGTCTCCGGGCTGAGCATCGGCATCGTCACCGACGACCGGGCGTCCGGTGCGGCTGCGGCCCTCACCGACGCCGAGCTGGCCGACCTGCGAGCCGGTCGGTCCGTCTCCACGAGTGGCGAGCTCGACGGCGTACCCGTGCTGGTCGAGGCGCGGCCTTCGCTCGGGGGCGGCGCCGTCGTCCTGGCCTCCGACGTGTCCAGCGCCGACGAGGCGCTCGGTGCCGTACGCCGCCGGGTGGTGCTCGCGCTCGGCCTCGGCACGCTGGTCGCGCTCGCGCTGGCCGCGTGGCTGGCCCGCCGGCTGGGTGCACCCCTGACACAGACCGCAGCCGCCGCCCGAAGACTCGCGTCCGGAGAGCGCGGGGTCGAGCTCCCGACCTCCGGGCCGTCCGAGGTGGCCGACGTCGCCGTCGCCCTCGGTCAGCTCGACGGGGCACTGCGCACCAGCGAGGAGCGACAGCGCCGCTTCCTCCTGTCGGTCTCGCACGAGCTGCGCACGCCGCTCACGGCCGTGCGGGGCTACGCCGAGGGGCTCGCCGACGGCACCGTGCCGCCGGAGGACGCCCGTGAGGTCGGCGCCACGCTCGTCGGGGAGGCCGAGCGCCTCGAGGGCTACGTCGCCGACCTCCTCGCGCTCGCCCGCCTGCAGGCCGACGACTTCGCGATCTCCCCGTCCGCGGTGGATGCGGGCGACCTCGTGACCTCGACCGCGGAGGCGTGGTCGGCGCGGGCCCGCGCGGCTGGCGTCTCGGTGGTGGCCGAGGCCGCGCCCGTCGTCGTACGAGCCGATCCGTCGCGACTGCGCCAGGTGCTCGACGGGCTGCTGGACAACGCGCTCCGGGTGACGCCCCGCGGCGGGACGATCGTGCTGGCGGCCCGGTCCGGGGGCGTGGTCGAGGTGCGCGACTCGGGCCCCGGCCTGGCGCCGGACGACCTCGCCGTCGCCTTCGAGCCCGGAGTGCTGCACGAGCGCTACCGCGGCCGGCGGGCCACCGGCGGGCACGGCCTCGGCCTCGCCATCGGCGCCGGGCTCGTCCGCCGGATGGGCGGCACGATCACGGCCGGCGTCGCTCCCGAGGGCGGCGCGGCCTTCACCATCCGGTTGCCGGAGGCGCCGCCGCCGGTGTGAGGTGGGGGCGTGCTGGAGCCACCGCCCGACGTGTCCGACGACGACGTCCTCGAGGTCGTCCGCCGCTGCTGGGAGCCGCGCGCCGACGCCGTCCAGCACCTCGCCGTCGGGTGGGGCGCCCACCACTGGCGGGTCGACGTGCAAGGGCAGCCGACCCACTTCGCGACGCTCGACCCCGACCTGCCACGACACACCGCCGAGAGCCTCGAGGGTGCGTACGCCGCCGCGGCCGCGCTCGGCCTCGACTTCGTGTGGCCCTCCCTCCCCTCGACGTCCGGGCGCTTCACGGTGCCGTGCGGGCCGCGGACCGCGAGCGTGACGCGGTGGCTGGAGGGCACTCGTCCGGCGGAGTCGGTCGCCGAGCTCCCTGACATGCTCGCCGTCCTGCACGCCGCGACACCGCCCCCGGGAGCGCCGGTGTGGTCGAGCGAGATCGATCCACGCCTGGGCGACCACCTCCGCGACCTCCTCGTGGAGGACTGGTCGGCGCCGCTCGGCCCGGCTGCCCGCGAGCTGGTGGTGACGCACCTGACCCAGGTGGGCGCCTGGTCACGAGAGCACACGCGGCTTCTCGCGCGCGTCGACCCGGCGGCGTACGTCGTCACCCACGGGGAGCCGCACGTCCGCAACCAGTGGGTGGCCGCCGGCCGCACCTGGCTGATCGACTGGGAGTCCTTGAAGCTGGCCCCGCGCGAGCGCGACCTCGCCACGCTGGTCCACGAGGGGCGCGACGTCGACCACGACCCGGAGCTGGTGCGCCTCTTCGACCTGGAGTGGCGGCTGTCGGAGATCTGGTCCTTCGCCCAGTGGCTGCAGGGGCCGCACACCGGCGACACCGACGACCACACCGCCCTCGGCGGGCTCACCGAGGAGCTGACCCGCCCTCACTTCGGCGAGCGCTGAGACGGCAGCGGCCCGCCGCTCCCGGAGGAGAGGCGGGCTGTTGGCCGGGTTGGGTCAGGCCGTGTGCGGGGCGAACGACGACGAGCCGGTGTTGTCACCGTCGTCGGCGATCGCGACCTCACGCCGCTTGGAGATGACCACCGCGACGGTGATGATCGCGACGGCGACGAGGGCGATGACGATGCGGAGCACGTCGTTCTCGTCCTTGCCGACGCTCATCGAGACCACGGCACTGGCGATCAGCAGCGAGACCAGGTTCATCACCTTGATCAGCGGGTTGATGGCCGGGCCGGCGGTGTCCTTGAACGGGTCACCGACGGTGTCACCGATGATGGTGGCCTCGTGGGCGGAGGAGCCCTTGCCGCCGTGGTGGCCGTCCTCGACGAGCTTCTTGGCGTTGTCCCAGGCGCCGCCCGCGTTGGCCAGGAAGACGGCCATCAGGGTGCCGGCACCGATCGCACCGGCGAGGAAGCCGGCGAGGGCGGTGACGCCGAGACCGAAGCCGACGGCGACGGGCGCCATCACGGCCAGGATGCCGGGCGTGATCAGCTCGCGGAGCGAGTCGCGGGTGACGATGTCGACGACCTTGCCGTACTCCGGACGGCCGGTGCCCTCCATGATCCCGGGGATCTCGCGGAACTGGCGGCGGACCTCCATCACGACCGCGCCGGCAGCGCGGGCGACCGCGTTGATGGCCAGGCCGGAGAACAGGAACACCACGGCCGCGCCGAGCAGCACGCCGACCAGCACCGCCGGGTTGAAGACCTCGAAGCTCAGCAGACCAGCCTCCTCCGCGGTCGGGCGGGCCTCGATCAGCGCCTCGGCCACCGAGGTGGCGTAGGAGCCGAAGAGCGCCGTCGCGGCGAGCACGGCGGTCGCGATCGCGATGCCCTTGGTGATGGCCTTGGTGGTGTTGCCGACCGCGTCGAGCTCGGTCAGGATCTGTGCGCCCTCGGGGCTCACGTCACCCGACATCTCGGCGATGCCCTGCGCGTTGTCGGAGACCGGGCCGAAGGTGTCCATCGCGACGATGACGCCGACGGTGGTCAGCAGGCCGCAGCCGGCGAGCGCGACCGCGAACAGCGAGACCGTCAGGGTCGCGCCACCCAGCAGGTAGGCACCGAAGACCGCGGCGCCGATGACCAGGGTCGTGTAGACAGCGGACTCGAAGCCGACGCTGAGGCCGGCCAGGATCACCGTCGCGGGGCCGGTGAGCGAGGTCTTGCCGACGTCCTTGACGGGGCGGAACTCGGTGCCGGTGTAGTAGCCGGTGAGGGCGAGGATGCCGGCGGCCATCACGATGCCGATGACGACGGCGGCGCTGGCGATGAAGCGCGGGTCGCCGCTCGCGACGGCGGCGTCGCCACCGGTCACGTTGACGAAGTCGCTGAACGAGCTCGGCAGGTAGATGTAGGACAGGATCACCGAGGCGACCGCGCCGATGGCGGCGGAGATGTAGAACGCCCGGTTGATGGTGGTGAGTCCGCTCTCGCCGGCCTTCGGCTTGGTGATGAAGACACCGAGCACGGCGGTCAGCGCGCCGATCGCGGGGATCAGCAGCGGGAAGACCAGGCCCTTGTCGCCGAAGGCCGCGGCGCCGAGGATCAGCGCGGCGACCAGCGTGACGGCGTAGGACTCGAAGAGGTCGGCGGCCATGCCGGCGCAGTCACCCACGTTGTCGCCGACGTTGTCGGCGATGGTCGCGGCGTTGCGCGGGTCGTCCTCGGGGATGCCCTGCTCGACCTTGCCGACCAGGTCTGCGCCGACGTCGGCGGCCTTGGTGAAGATGCCACCGCCGACACGCATGAACATGGCGAGCAGCGCGGCACCGAAGCCGAAGCCCTCCAGCACGTGGGGCGCCTCGTCCTTGAACAGCAGCACCACGACGCTGGCACCGAGCAGGCCGAGGCCCACGGTGGCCATGCCGACGAAGGCGCCGGTGCGGAAGCCGATGGTCATGGCCGGGTCGCGGCCCTCGGTCTCGGCGGCGGCCGCGACGCGCAGGTTCGCGCGGACGGCCAGGCTCATACCGAGGTAGCCGATGGCTGCGGAGAAGGCGGCACCGACGAGGAAGAAGATCGAGCGACCGATCCTGACCGCCATGTCGTCTGCCGGCAGTGCGAACAGGACCACGAACGCCACGGCGGCGAAGATCCCGAGAGTGCGGAACTGCCGCGTCAGGTAGGCGTTGGCGCCCTCCTGGACGGCCTGGGCGATGGTCCTCATGTTGTCGGTGCCCTCGCCGGCGGCCAGCACCTGGGACCGGAACATCGCGGCCATCCCGAGCGCGCCGAGCGCGATCAGGGCGACGACGACGACCAGGACCAGGTTCCCACCTTCGAGCTCCGGCTTCACGACTGCGGGCAAGATCCCCGTCATTAGCGCGTCCTCCTGATGATTGAGTCAGAACGCGCCGGAGTCTACGCAGACGTGATCCGGATCACGGTCAAGGGTGACCCACGCCACACGCGGCGTTCGCGCTGGAACGTGAAAAACCCCTCCGGGACGGTCCGGAGGGGTGGGAGGCGAGGGCGTCAGGCGCCGGGTGCGAGTCCCACGGAGTCGTGGATGACGAACACCTTGGCGAGGCCGGTGATCCGGAAGATCTTGAGCAGCCGCTCCTGGGTGCAGACCAGGTCGAGCGAGCCGTCGTGGGCGCGGACCTTCTTGAGCCCGCCGACCAGCACGCCGAGGCCGGTGGAGTCGAGGAACTCGACGGCCTCGAGGTCGATGATGATGTCGTAGGTGCCGGCGCCGACCAGCTCGGTGATGCAGTCGCGCAGCTTGGGTGCGGTGTAGACGTCGATCTCGCCGCCGACGGCCACGACGGCGCGTCCATCCACCTCGCGTGTGGCAAGGGTGAGATCCACGACTGCTCCCCGGTCCCCGAAATCAGTTCGGACAGTACGTCAGCAGGACGCACGGCGCGCTCCTACTTCATTCGGGTGGTATCAAACCACGAGTCCCACGAGTTCCGCAGGACTCCCCAACATCTCCGGCGGTCGGTGCCGTTTGCCAGACTCGAGAGGTGAGTCCCTCCCGCCCCGGCGTGCTGCCCCAGGTCGACGCCCTGGTCGACCGGCTGGCGGCCGTCCCGGGCCGTGAGGACAGGCTCCGGCACCTCGAGGTGCTGCCCGCCCGCGAGCCGGTCTTCGAGGACTGGCCGGCGTGGGTGCCCGACGACGTCCGGGGCGCCTTCGCCGCCCACGGCGTGATTAGGCCGTGGCGCCACCAGGCCGTCGCGGCCGACGCCGCCCATGCGGGCGACCACGTGATCGTGGCGACCGGCACCGCCTCGGGGAAGTCGCTGGCCTACCAGGTGCCCGCGCTGTCCGCGATCCGTGCGGCACGGGGGCCACGGGGCGAGCGGGGGGCCTCGGTGCTCTACCTCGCGCCCACCAAGGCGCTCGCCCACGACCAGCTGGCCGGGCTGTCGTCGCTCGGCCTCGACGTACGCCTCTCGGCGCACGACGGCGACAGCTCGCGCGAGGAGCGCGACTGGACGCGCGACTTCGGGGAGTACGTCCTCACCAACCCCGACATGCTCCACCGCTCAATGCTGCCCTCGCACCATCGCTGGTCGCGCTTCCTCGGGTCCTTGCAGTACGTCGTCATCGACGAGTGCCACCACTACCGCGGGGTCTTCGGGGCGCACGTCGCGCACGTGCTGCGGCGGCTGCGTCGGGTGTGCGCGATCTATGGCGCCCACCCGACCTTCGTGCTGGCTTCGGCCACCGTCGCACAGCCCGAGGTGACGGCGTCGGGGCTGACGGGTCTCGACGTCGTCGCGCTCAGCCGCGACGACTCGCCGCGCGGGCGGGTGTCACTGCTGCTGTGGGAGCCACCCTTCACCTCCCACGCGGGCGAGAACGGCGCGCCGGTCCGGCGCGCCGCCTCGTCGGAGGTGGCCGACCTCCTCGCCGACCTCGTCGCCGAGGACGTCCGCACGCTGGCGTTCATCCGCTCGCGGCGCGGTGCCGAGCAGGTCGCGCTCACCGCGCAGGAGCTGCTGGCCGAGGTGGACCGGTCGCTGCCCGACAAGGTCGCGGCCTACCGCGGCGGCTACCTCCCCGAGGAGCGCAGGGCCCTCGAGGCGGCGCTGCGACGGGGCGACCTGGTCGGCCTCGCCGCGACCAACGCGCTGGAGCTGGGCATCGACATCAGCGGGCTCGACGCCGTGCTGATCGCGGGCTTCCCCGGCACCCGCGCGGCGTTCTGGCAGCAGGTGGGGCGCGCGGGTCGCGGGGCCGAGGACGCGCTCGGGATCCTGGTCGCCAAGGACGACCCCCTCGACACCTACCTCGTCACCCACCCCGAGATGCTCATCGGCGCACCCGTCGAGGCGTCGGTCTTCGACCCCTCCAACCCGCACGTGATGGGACCGCACCTGGCCGCTGCCGCGCAGGAGTCACCGCTGACGGAGGGCGACCTGCCCCTCTTCGGCGAGACGGCCCGCGAGGTCGTGGACCAGCTCGTCGGGCTCGGCCTGCTGCGGCGGCGGCCGCGGGGATGGTTCTGGACCGACCGGGGCCGCGCCGCCGACCTCGCCGACATCCGCTCGGCCGGCGGGTCGCCCGTGCAGCTGGTCGAGGCGGGCACCGGACGCGTCGTCGGCACCGTCGACGCCGGAGGTGCCCACAACCAGGCCCACCCCGGTGCGGTCTACGTCCACCAGGGCGAGACCTGGCTGGTCGAGGAGCTCGACCTCGAGCACTCCGTCGCGACCATGCGCCGCGACGACCCTGCCTACAGCACCACCGCCCGCGAGGTGACCGACATCAGCATCGTCGCGACGCACGAACGGCAGTCGTGGTCCGGCTGCGAGCTCGCGCTCGGCGAGGTCGACGTATCCCACCAGGTGGTCTCCTTCCTCAAGCGACGCCAGCCGGGCGGGGAGGTGCTCGCCGAGGAGCCGCTCGACCTCCCGCAGCGGACGCTGCGCACGAGTGCCGTGTGGTGGACCGTCCCCGACGACGTGGTCGCCGAGGCCGGGCTCGCCGCGCTCGACGTCCCCGGCGCGGCCCACGCGGCCGAGCACTGCTCGATCGGCCTGCTCCCGCTCTTCGCGACCTGCGACCGCTGGGACATCGGTGGGGTCTCGACGGCCCGGCACGCCGACACCGGCCTGCTCACCGTCTTCGTGTACGACGGCCACCCGGGCGGCGCCGGCTTCTCGGAGCGGGGCTTCCGGACCGCCGTCGACTGGCTGACCGCGACCAGGGAGGCGATCGCCGGCTGCGAGTGCGTCAGCGGCTGCCCGTCGTGCATCCAGTCGCCCAAGTGCGGCAACCAGAACAACCCGCTCGACAAGGCGGGCGCGATCCTGCTGCTCGACGCGCTCCTCGCCGGAGCACCGCGCACTCCGTGAGGGGCTAGATTCGAGGCATGGTCATCCTCGGACTCGCACTCATCATCCTCGGCGGCATCGCGGTCCTGTCGGCCGTCTTCGTCAGCGAGCCGGGCAACGGCGGCGAGCTGCTCGGCTTCTCCGTCTCCACGCTCGAGGCCTTCCTGATCGGTGTCGCCGCCGGCGCGGCCATCCTCTGGGGCTTCTCGATCCTCAAGTGGGGCACGCGGCGCAGCCTCGCCCACCGCCGGGAGCGCAAGGAGCTCACCGAGCTCAACCAGAAGCTCGAGCGGGTCGAGGCCGAGCGCCGCAACGAGGGTGACGGCGACCCCCGCACCTGATCACCCTGGACCGGCGCGAGCCTCGGCCGTGACGCGGACCGTCCGCCAGGGGACGACCGGGCCGGGGACAGCCACCACGACGGCCACCTCCTGACCCGCGACCCGACAGCCCACGAGGGAGGCGTCGTTGGCCGACGCCGTCCGCGCAGCCTCGGCGCACGCGCCGCCCGAGGTCGCGGCCGCCGCGAGCGCGGCGAGGTCGGCGGCCGCCTGGGCACGGCGCTGCGCCGTCACCAGGCCGCCGACCGCGGCCAGGCCGCCCGTCACGACGAGCAGCACGCCGGCCATCGCGACGACCAGCACCGTGGCGCCGCCCTGCTCCGACCTGCACCTCACGGGTCCTCCGCCAGCGCGACCGCGTCGTCGGAGACGGTGACGCCCGGCAACGAGGACAGCAACCCGCCGGGGCCGCGCACCCGCACGCTGGTGGTGACCACGACCTGTCCGTCGCCGACGACCACTCGGACACGGGCGCCTTCGGGCGCGATGCGCAGCGCCACCGCCTGCGCGGCGGCCACGTCGTCACCCCGAGCCACGGCTCGGGCCGCCTCACGGGACGCGTCGACCACGCGCACCTGGGCCGCGCCGACGGCCAGCATCCACACGAGCCCGGCCGTCAGCGCCACCAGGAGCGGGATGCCGAGGGCCAGCTCCGCGGTCGCCGCGCCGCGCTCCGGGTGCCGACGGGTCCGCATCAGCCGATGCCGAGCAGGCTCATCACGTGGTCGAAGAGCCGGCCCAGCAGCCGGTCGCCGAAGCTGCCGGTGAGCAGCTTGTAGAGCAGGCCGGCGAACCCGGCCCCGGCCGCGGTGCCGACGGCGTACTCCGCGGTGGTGATGCCCCGGTCGTCTCGTGGCGTGGTCGTCATCGGTCCTCCTGAGGTGGTGCGGGGCTCCCGATGAGCCCCGGTGCGTCGACCTTCGGCGTTGTGCCGCGGGTGCGCACCCGCCGCTCCCGGACGTTGTGGACGACCCCGGTGCGCCGGCTCCTGTGGACGCCTGGCGGCCCGCGGTCACGGCGCCACCGAGCCGAGGAGCGAGGCGACGGTCGGCACCACACCGAGCAGGAGGAAGGCGGGCAGCAGGCAGACGCCGAGTGGCACCGCGGCGGCGACTCCCACCTTCCTCGCGGCGTCCTCGGCGCGCGCGAGTCCCTCGCGCTCGAGCTCGTCCGCCAGCCGCTCGACGAGGTCGACCACCGACGCCCCCGAGGCCTGGGACCGGACCATGGCGCGCACCAGCGGCGCCAGCTGCTCGTCGTCGCCGACCGACTCCCACGCCTCGGCTGCGGTGGCTCCCCACCGGGCGTGCTCGACGACCGGGGCCAGCCGGTCAGCGGCCGGCCCGGGCAGGGCCGCGCACACCTGCGCCAGGCCGGCGACAGGAGCGGCACCGGAGCGGAGCGTCGAGGCGAAGAGGTCGATGAGGTGCGGGAGCGTCCGCAGCACCTCCTCGCGGTCACGACGGACACCGGGTGGCTCGACCCGTGACAGCGCCCACCACGCGCCGGCCGCCCCCGCCAGCCCGGCGACCGGCCCGGCGGCGCCACCGACGACGAGCCACGCGGACGTGCCGGCACCGACCACCCCCACCAGCCTGAGCAGTCCGGCGGACGAGCGGGACGGGGCCTGCTCCGTCGCCGGCCGGTGGGCCGGGGTCGTCCACAGCACGACCGCCAGGGAGGCGCAGACCGCGGCCAGCCAGGTCATGGTGCGGCCGCCCGGTCCGCCAGCCGCTCGATCCACCGCAGGCCCAGGGCGAGCAGGCCCAGGCCGGCCAGCAGGCATGCTCCGCCGACCGAGGTGCCGAGCAGGAAGCCCCACGGGTCGGACCCGGCCCCGGAGCCCATGAGCAGCACGGCCAGCGGCAGGCAGGCCACCAGCCGCGCCGTGGCGCGGGCCGAGGCGAGCTCCGAGTCGACCAGCCGACGGGTGCGACGACGGGCGCGCAGGCCGGCGGCGGTGCGCTCGAGGGCGGCGGCCAGACCGTGGCCCGAGTGGTGGGCCACCTGCCACGCGCCGGCCACCCACCGCAGGTCGGCCGCCCCGGGTCGTCGGGTCGCCACCTCTCGGAGCGCGTGAGGCACGTCGGCACCGAGGTGGTGGGCCTCGACGGCCGGCTGCAACGGCGGCCAGCGCTCCCCGGCCACCGCCAGCGCAGCGCCCGGCGGCTGGCCGGAGGCGAGCTCTGCCGCGAGCAGGTCGCACACCTCGAGCACCGCCGCCTGGTCCGCGGCACGCTCGCGCCTCCGGCTCCGCAGGGACCAGGCCCGCCCGGGGCCCCGCGCGCGACCCGACTGCTGGCTGCGGGCCCCCGCCGGGAGCAGGAGCACCACGACCGCGCCCAGTGCCAGTGCGGTGACCCACGCGCTCACCACGACACCGACTCCAGCCTCCGGGCGAGCGCCGTCGCTGCCGGCCCCCGGACGACGCGGTCGGACTCGAACGTCGCCGCCGTGGCCAGGGCGACCAGGCCCGCGGTGTCGCGCTGGGGCACCGCGAGCTCGAGGACCCGGCGCCGCCCGTCGCGTCCTCGTCCGAGGTGGATCACCACGTCGAGGGCGGAGGCGAGCTGGCTGTGCGCCGCCGCGCGCGGGAGCCCGGCCGCCAGCGAGAGCGCCTCGACCCGGGCCGGGACGTCGGCAGCCGAGTTGGCGTGGAGCGTGCCACAGCCGCCTCCGTGACCGGTGTTGAGCGCAGCCAGCAGGTCCACGACCTCCGCGCCGCGGACCTCGTGCGGAATCCGACGGGAGTGTCCGGCAGGACACGCGGGAAGTCCGGGGAAGACACTCACCTGAGAGCCTCCGTACGGTCCGATCCGGACACTGTCCGTTCCGGCCGGGACACTCAGCTGTTCCGGTGCGGACACTCGCGGCTGGCTCGGTCAGAGGGAGCACCGCACTTCTGGCAGCAGACTGGGCTTGGCGCAGAAGGCGCAGACCGTCGCGCGGCTGATGCAGGTGTGCGTCAGTTCCGGGTCTTGCGCTGCTCGGCTTCGTGCACCTTGCGGCCCTGGAAGGTGAGCTTGTACGTGGTGTGCGGGTTGAAGGGGTTCTCGACCGTCGAGGCGATGAGGCCAGCCTCTTCGGCGGCGCGTATCCACTTGGCGCGCGAGGTGGGAGAACTGAGGTTCATGGCCTCCGCGATGCCCTTGGGCGACAGTTCGCCGCCCGGTGCGGCCGCGATGGCGGCCAGAACTTCCGGCACGCGGTGACTGCGTGGACGACCGGGTCCCTTCTTCGCCTTCTGGTCCGGGACGGGCTGGGGCGGTGCGGCCTGGTCTGGCGTGGGCAGTTCTGGTGGGGCGTGCGGGTCAGTCGAGTGGCCGTTCGTGGTGCCTGAGGTCGTCGGCTGAGCCGGGGCCCAGGCGGCGGCGAGGCGTGTGCGGGTGCGTCGAAGGGTGCCGGCGTCTTCGAGCATACGGAGTTCCGCGGCGGCATCTTCGGGGTTGCAGGGGGCTAGTGCACGGGCGGCGAGCCGGGCGTCGAACGTGATGCTGGCGAGTCCAGAGATGGCAAGTTCGCGTAGCTCGTCGAGGCGGAGGAGTACCGCGAGGAGGCGGGCGTGGCGGGGGTTGGCGGGGAGACCGGCGCTGTCGAGGGTGTTGGTGGCGCGGGTGGTGTCGATCGAGCCGCGGAGCAGGATGGCTTGGAAGGAAACGGGTTTGTCGATGAAGAGCACCGGCATGGTGCCGGTCTCGTGGCACAGGCGGTCTGCGGAGGCGATGCCGGAGGTTTGGTGTTCGCTGACGCGCGCGCCTGACGGTGTCCTGACTTGTTCGCTTTGGCGGACGAGGGAGAGGTTGCGCACGCCGGCCATGGGGGCGAGCCCGAGCGTGGCGGTGTCGGCTGAGACGTGCAGGTTTCCGGGGCTGGTGATGACGACGGCTTCGTCGGTGACCTCAACCAAGATGCTGGTCTCGCGTTGACTTTCGGTGAGGCTGCGGTGAACGAGGGCGTTCGAGATGACTTCTCGTAGGGCTTCGCGGGGGGTGTCGAGTTCGTCGTAGAGCTGTCCGCGTCGTTCGACCTGGACGGTGTCGAGGTCGCTTTCGAGTGCGGCGAGGGTGTCGTCGAGGAGTTCGCCGATGGTGCCTTCGAGGTGCTTGCCGGCGTATCGGGTGCCCGGCGGGTCGGTGCGTCTGGGAAGGCGTCGGTAAGTGATGCGGGCTGCGGCGCACCGAAGTTGCGGGAGGGTGCCGAGGGTTAGGAGTCCGGCGTAGGTCGGGTGGCCGGCTTCGGTCGTGGCTCCGAACTGACGCAGGAGAAGGTCGTCGGGCATGTCGTCGTACTTGGCGGGGTTGGTGGTGCGGACCTGGGCAGCGAACGCGGCTACTAGGTGCGGGTCGATTTCGCTGCCTTCGGGTGCTGGGGCGGCGGAGTGGTCGTAGTTGGTTCGGTTGGCGAGCATCTGGGCGACTTCGGCGCCGGTGAGTTTCTGGTCGCCGTCGCCGACGCGGATGTACGACGACGTTTCGACGGCATCCTTGGCGAGGTGGCAGGGCCGCTGGCCGCGCGGCACGGGCGGGACGACGGCGGCGACGACGATGCCGTCCGGGTGCTGGATGAGGTCGATGGTGGCGCGCAGTGGCGGGTCCATCAGCACGCACTTGGATTGCAGGTCTGACTGGATCTGCTGAGCGTTGTCGACGCCGGTCACGTCGAAGGCACCTGAAGCCTCGTCGACGCCGAGGAGGAGCAGGCCGCCGCCGTCGGTGTTCGCGAATGCGCTCAGCGTCTCGTGTGTGGTGTCGGGGAGCGCTTGGCCGGCGCGTTTCGCCTCGATGGCTTGGTGGTCGGTGCGCACGTGTCGAAGTTCGGTCAGCAGCTCTTCGAGCGCGCTCAGGTCCATGTCTTCCCCGTCTGGCACCGGTCGCCCGGAACCTTGCACCTTTTTCCTAACTACCTTCCAGCGAATGGTGCGACCTTACATGAAACCCGCAATAATGTGAAAGGTGTACGCATGAAAAGCGGAAGGTAGGAAGGTGAAGTGAGGCCAGCGCGGCTGCGGATACGCTCACCGTCAGCAATCCGCCCGCGCCCGAGACCATTTGGTGTAAGCATCGTCTGGGGTAAGGCGTAAGGTTCCCGGTCTGGTTCGCGCTGCCCGTCTCGGGGTCAGCGGCGGCGTTCTATGCCGGGTAGCTGGTCGAAGAGCCCGTACATGGGTTCGTGTTTCAGGCAACCGGCAAGTCGACGGCTGGTGCGCAGCCGGGCGATCGCGAGCCGCATTTCGGGCGCGACCGCGACCAGGTCTCCGCCAATTCGAACAGACGAGCCATCCGTCTCGACGTCAGCGAGGGTCGCGGCGGGGGCAGTGGGGTGGGTGAGGCGCAGTGCGTCGGCACCTGGCGTGAGGAGGTCGCGACCGGCGGCGGTGAGGGCCCACCGGTCAGCGACGGTGGCAGCGGGGTGTTCGGCGTACTCGGCGAGCCGGCGGCGTGCGATGCCGGGTGCGAGGTGGCCAGCGGTCAGGGCACAGCGGAGCCAGGCGAGTAGGCAGTCGATACGCCCCGAGCCGAGGTCGTTCGCGTGATGGGCGCATCCGACGGGCAGCGGCTGGCCTAGCTGCAGAGGCTCGAGCCACCAGGCGGCGTCCGGCGCCTGGCACCCGGGGTGGTCGACCGGGCGCATGCGCCATTGCTGCTCGACGGTGTCGGGTCGTCGTGGCGTGCAGGTGTCGTTGACCCATTCGAGGAACGCTGCCGCCTTGCGCTGGTTGCGGCTGTTGATGTCGCCGTCGGCGGTGTCGACGAGGATCCACAGCTGGGTGCGGCCGATGATGGCGGTCTCGTGCAGTTCGGTGAGGACGTCGGTGGGGAGCAGGACGGCGTCGTCGACGATGACGTGGCGGATGGGGCCGTGAACGATGTGGGTGAGCGGCCGGAGCAGGTGTGCTTCGCCGTGGGCGCGGGGTTGGGTGAGGCCGACGACGCCGATGGCGTCGAGGAGGTCTTGTCCGAGGTTGGCGAGGGCGTCGCGGTGCTGGTTGACGTTGGGGTGGACCCAGGCGGTGTCGTCGTGGCGGCTGGCGTGCGCGCGCAGGGTGCGCATGAGGTTGCGCATGCG
This sequence comes from Nocardioides sp. Root122, assembly GCF_001425025.1. Classification (GTDB taxonomy): domain Bacteria; phylum Actinomycetota; class Actinomycetes; order Propionibacteriales; family Nocardioidaceae; genus Nocardioides. Next base: position 5,815 of record NZ_LMDE01000009.1, on the reverse strand, counting down.
GTTCGGGTGGGTGAGCACGGCGATGGGTCCGGGCGCCGGGGTGTGCCACGGCGCGGCGGAAGCTGCGCGGTGGGTGGTCGTGTGGGTCACCGGCCGCCTCGCGGTGTCGGCTGGCTGGCCGGTCGCCCGTCAGCCGTGCGTTCGGCGCCAGGGGTGCGGAGGGCGGGCCGGGTGCCGGTGATGGACAGGATGGCGGTCGCGGCGGTGTCGTAGTCGAGCGCGCCGGTGTGTCCGTTGTCGGTGGCTAGGCACAGCAGGAACTTGGACCAGGCGCGCCAGGACCCGTGGGCGTAGGCCTGGTCGATTTGGTGGAGCAGGTGGGTGTCGGTGGCCGCGGCGATGGGGTGGTGCTGTTGGAGGAGTTCGACCATGCGGGTGGGGGTGTGGGCGTGGAGCGGGATGCGGGCGTCGATGCGCTCGCGCACGGACGGCTCGGCGTGGAGGCGCTCGAACAGGTCGGAGCCGGCCAGGACGATGGCGAAGCGGGGGAACTCGAGCTCCCACAGCCACCGCAGTTGGAGCAGGGAGCCGGTGGAGAGGTGCTGGGCTTCGTCGACGATGAGGAGTGTGGGGACGGCGGTGCAGTACTCGCGGGCCTCGTTCTGCATCTGGCGGGCGGTGCCGGTGGCTTCGGTGCCGGTGATGGCGGTGGTGATGTAGTACCACTGCGCGGCTTCGGTCTTGGCGCGGCCGGGGATGGTGACGAACGCGGTGTTGACGTCGGCGACGGCGGCGAGCGCTTCGAGGACGGTGGTCTTCCCGGCGCCCCAGGGGCCGGAGAGGGCGATGGCGCCGCCGCGGCGGAGCCAGGCGGGCATGCCGGCGGCGAGCTGACGCATCTGCGGGGTGACGACGAGGCGTCCGCCGTCGGCGAGGCGACGGTTGCGGAACCCGGCGCGGAGGTGTTCGTCGGCCCGGTCGATGTTCCAGGCGTGCGGGTGTCCCTCAGCGAGCATCGTCATCACCTCCTACTTCTTCTTCTTCTCGTTCTTCCTGGTCCTCTACTCGCTGGTCCACCTGCTGCTCGTGCTGCTGCTCGTGCTGCTGCTCGTGGTGGTCGTGCGCGCGGTCGCGCTGTGCTGCGGCGTTGCGGAACATCGCGGTGACGGCGTCGACGTCGACGTCGTCGACGGGGCCGGCCTCGTTGACGGGTGCGGGCCGGCGACCCCGGCGCGTGGGACGGATGACTTCGACGTGGTCGCGGTCGTCGTCGTCGACGACCTCCGACACCTCCTTGTCGAGGTCCTCGCCGTCGCAAACCGAGGATGTCGTGGCGTCGGCGACCTGGTCGGCGACCTGGTCGGCGACCCTGGCGCGCGCGGCGGCGGCGGCGTCGCGAGCAACGTCGGCGCGCGGTTCGGCGATGTGGTGCTCAACGAACTGCTTGCGAGCGGCACGGTCGGCGTGCAGGTCGTGAACGTGCTCGAGGTCGGCTTCGTCGCGGTCGAGGAGGATGCCGATGAACCGGTCGTGGCGGTCGAAGGCGTAGAGCACGTCGGGGTCGAGGAGCTGTTTGAGGGTGATGCGTTCCTTGGGCTCGGCGGCGGCGGCGAGTTCGGGGCTGAGCCAGTAGTGGTCGTCGTAGTAGATGCCGCGGGTGGCGTCGTAGGAGCGTTCGGCGACGACGACGGCCATGGCGGCTTCGTCGGCCGGGGTGAGGGTGATGCCGTCGTAGTAGTTCCCGTCGTCGACGGCGTCGGCGTAGACCTCGAGCCGGGTGCTGCCCTTGTGCTCGCCCTTGGTGTAGACGGAGTTCATGATGCCGGTCCAGGCCTCGGCCATCTCTTCGACGACCGTCTCCCACGGCAGGACGCCGTGGTCGAGGCGCTTGTCGGCGCGGTCGGCCCATCCGCGGCGTGAGCCGGGACCGTCGATGAAGTGGCGCAGCAGGAACTGGTGCATGACCTCGTGGTCGCCGTTGGACTGCGGCCGGTAGGACTCGATGGGGTTGCACAGGATGCCGAGGCGGCGGGCGGCTGCGGCGCCTTCGTCACCGAAGAACGGGCCGCCCTGGTCGGTGACGAGCATGCGTCCGAGGCCGGAGACGCGCAGCTCGCGCTCGGGGTCGCGCGGGTGCGGGGTGGTGAACCCGATGGCGGCGGCGGTGAGGACGACGGCGGTGTCGCCGGCGTTCGCGGCGCGGGGCAGGAGCATGTACGCGAGCGGGGTGCCGGAGAGTCGTTCGCGGACGACGAGGACCTTCGGGTGGACCTCGACGCCGTGGTAGTCGGCGACGATTTTGAGGTCGTACTCGTCGATGGACCAGGTCTCGTTGACCTGCTCGCGGCCGGTGAGCGCGTAGGTGGCCTCTCGTGCGCGCTGAGCCTTGTCGCCGTACTTCGCGCCGGCGCGCACCGGGGCGGAGACGTTGGCCCAGGCGGCGTAGAGGGTGGAGCGGCTGAGGTGGGCGATGCGGTTGCCCGGAACCTTCGCGAGGGCGGCGAAGCCGTCCTTGATGCAGCGGTGCTGGCCGATGAACGCGATTTCGGCGGGGGTGAACTGGAACTTGGCGGGCTCGGCGTGCCGGTACAGGTACCGCGGCAGGTCGGCCGGCTTGGTGCCGGAGCTCACTGCGAGCGCCGACAGCTGGTCGGACGGGTCGAGGTCGTGCTCGTCGGTGAGAGCGGTGGGGGTGTAGTCGTGCTGCTTGAGCTGGTAGGCCATCTCGGCGCGCCACCAGCGGCACACCTGGCGGTAGGAGACGTCGGCGTTGGCTGCGGCGGCGCGCTTGTCGTCGGCGGTGACGTCGCCGCGGATGAGGGCGATGTCGCGCAGTTGGCGGATGACGGTCTGCACCATCAGCGACGAGGCCCGGTTGCCGTGGTTGCCCATGCGGTGGCCATCGGAGCGCGTGGCGATGGTGCGTTCGCCGGCGGGTCGGTTGCGGGCTGCTTCGAGGTCGACGACGCCAGCCAGGTTGGTGGCGTTCGTGTTGCGGCTCATGCCTGTACTCCCGTCCCGGTCGAGGTGCTGGTGTTGGGCAGCGCGCGGCGTGCGGCGCAGTGCTCGCAGCCGCCGACGCGGTGGTGTGCACCGAGGACGGGGGCCCCGTTGCCGGTGGTGTAGTCGGGCAGGAAGTGGATGCCGACGTTGGGTGCGCGGTGGGTGTGGACGCGGACGCCGAGGTTGGCCTGCTGGGCGGGGTGGACCGAGTGGGTCTCATGAGCCGGGTGGCTGCCGGTCGTGGAGGTGAGGAGCTCGTGGATGCTGGTGAGGTCTTCGGCGACCTTGCGGCGCATCCACGTGTCTCGCTCGATGGCGCCGCGCTGGTGAGTGTGGTGGAACCGGTCGAGGAGGAGACCGTCCCGGGGGCCGGCAGGGTGGGTCCAGGCCAGCCGCGGACGACCGAGCAGGCGGGCGACCGTCTCGGGGGCGGTCGGGGCCTCACCGTCGAGCACGTCGAGCTCAGCCATGTTCGTGCCGTGTTCGTCGTGCCAGCGGGTGAGGTGGCTGCGCGAGGCCAGGACGAGGGTGGCGGGCTGGCAGTGGTTGATGAAGTGGCGCGCGGCCGCTTCGGCGAACTGGACGCCGCGCTTTTCGAGGCGGCGCACGTCGTAGGTGGCGATGATGGGGTCGATGACGCGGGCGATGGCGTCGGCCTGGTCGAGGAGCGAGTCGGGCATGCCGGCCGCGAGGAGGTCGTGGGCGAGGTGCTCGCCGGCGAGGATGGCGGCCATCTGCGCCTTCGTCGGGGCGAACGAGAGGGTGCGCTGGCTGGCGGCGCTGGTGCGGTTGCGGGTGATGAGCACCGAACCAGGTAGCGACCGCGGCGCGCTGGTGCGGGGCGCGCGTGACTGGCGCTGGGCGGGGACGATGAGGGGCGCGACCGCGCGTGGGCTGTGCGTCATCGGACGTCCCGGCCTCGCGGCAACGCTTCCGCGGTGCGCGGCGACGAACGGCGCGGCGTCGGGGTGCTGGCTTGTGTGCATGTCCCGACGGGTGCCGCCGCCCCCAGGGTGGGCAGACGCCGCCGTCGACAGTGCCACGGTTGCCGCACACTTTGTGCGGATAGTCGCACAAACAGGTGTGCGTATCCCGGTTGATGAGGCGGTGCGCTGTCAGAGTCGCCGCCGTGGAGCCCACCAGTCAGACGTCGCCGCCCGAGGGTCGTACGCCGTTCGACGGGCTGGCTCCGAAGAGCTTCTTCGACAAGTGGCCCACCGGGAAGCTGACCCCACCGGAGGCATTCGACGCCTACCCGTTCGCCGATGCCGGACAACGCCAGGCTTGGCTGCGCGCGGTGGAGCTGCTGCGCGACCTGGTGTTGGACTACCGGCACTTCGTCGGCGTGCACACGCGGGCCAAGGTTGTGGCCGAGACCGGGTTGAGCACGAACACGCTGAGCAACTTCAACGGTGGGGTGCGCTTCCCGAAGGCCGGCACCTACCTCGCGCTTCGCGCTGCGCTGCCTGAGAACGAGAAGGCGCTGCGCGAGGCGCAGCGGTTGCAGGCCCTCGTGGACGCGCAGTTCGCGGACCGGGAGACGCAGCGGCTCATCACCGTCGAGGTGCAGCGCCGCGTCGAGGAGCAGCTGCGAGGCCGGCGCCCTGGTCGCTGACCGCGGCGCCAGCCCATGTGGGCCCGCCGCAGGGGGTTCAGTGCACTGCACCGGCATCACGTCCAACATCGAGTAGCGGCGACCCCGGCTCGAATGTAGATCGAACACGTGTCCTGCATCTCTGCTTGAGTGCAGTTGAGGCTCATGAGCCCCCGATGAGGTCTTTAAGCGGGTGGGGGTCTGTGTCGACGGCCTGCTGGAGCAGTCGGTANCCTGCATCTCTGCTTGAGTGCAGTTGAGGCTCATGAGCCCCCGATGAGGTCTTTAAGCGGGTGGGGGTCTGTGTCGACGGCCTGCTGGAGCAGTCGGTAGAAGAGCATCCCGCGAGCTCGGGAGTTGCGCCGGTTGAACCGGAAGGTGAACTCGTCGAGGTAGTAAGGCAGGTGTGCCTGGCTGAGGCGGTAGTGCAGGGTGCCGGCGGTCCAGCGCTTGAGCAGCGAGGACACCAGGTGCGGGCCTGGCATGACGGCATCGCGGTCCTCGACGGCGTGTGAGTTCTTGGTGCTGGGCGTTGCTTCGTGGGGGTAGCCCAGCGCGGGCAGGCGGGTGAACATGCGGGCACCGTCGGTGTGGATCGTGGTGCCGGGCGCGACGACCTCGGTGGCGAAGTCGATCATGTCCAGCCCGCCGACCCTGTCAGCGACTTCGAGCCGGACCCGACCGAGCCGACCGGCGGTGGTGCGTTCCACAGCGATGGTGATCGGGATCTTGGCGCTGGCACCACCGGCCTGACCTGCGCTTTTGCCACCAAGGAAGCTCTGGTCCAGCTCCACGAGGGGCGCTCCCTCCGGGCCGCCGATCTGGTCGCGGTCGGGGCGCACCATCGCGCGGCGCAACTTGTGCAGCCAGGCCCATGCGGTCTCATACGAGCCGAACCCGAGGACGTCTTGCAGTCCTTGGGCCGAGACGCCGTTCTTCTGGGAGGTGACTAGCCACACCGCGGCGAACCAAGTCGAGAGCGGGGTGTGGGAGCGGTGAAAGATCGTTCCGGCGGTCACCGAGGTCTTCAGCCCGCACTCGGCACACATCCGCAGGTCCTTCGCCGTGCGCCAGCAGGTCCCGCAGCCGCAGGCCGGGCACGCGAACCCCGTCGGCCAGCGCAAAGCGGCTAGATAGTCGCGGCACGCCTGATCGTCGGGAAACCACTCCCGCATCTCCTGGAAGGTCCGCGGGTAGTCAGTCCCCCCGATCGGGTGCTCGAGACTCACCCCAACGAGGCTACTGCACTCAAGCAGAGATGCAGGACACRTGWTCGAG
>NZ_LMDE01000008.1:393-1353 GCF_001425025.1 Nocardioides sp. Root122 | reverse complement strand
CCTCGCAAGCGCCACGGCTTTCGCACCCCTGCCGAGATGCTCGAGAAGATACTGACCAAGACCGCTGACAACCACGGTGTTGCGTGACTACCTAGATTCCGCCTGCCGTCGCGCAGGGCGACCTGCTCGCGCAGCCATGTCGGGATCTCATAACCGGGTGCAGTCAGCTCGGTGTTGAGGTCGATGACGGGCTTGATGGTCACTTTGGTGTGGCTGTCGGTGCACCAGCCCTGGACCTGCTCGAGCAGGACGAGCCTCTGCCCTTCCTCCATCCGACCGGTCGGCCCGAACACCGTGGTCTCACCATCGGTGGTGGCGTCGAAGTGGGTGTGGACGACGACCTCCCGAGCGGGCGGCAGCTTGGTCGGGTCGGCGCCGGCGCCGGCCAGGTCGAGGGCCGTCTGGGCGCGGGCGAGGTTGCCGAGCGCCTTGGACCGGCGCACGTCGAGGGACTCGGCGGAGCCGAGGGCCTTCTGCGCCGCGGCGTCCTGGGCGACGGCGTGGTTGAAGTCCAGTGCGTCGGCGATGCCGAGCACGGCGTCGAAGTGCATCGTGCCGCCGAAGTCGACGTCCTCGTCGTNTTCTGCGCCGCGGCGTCCTGGGCGACGGCGTGGTTGAAGTCCAGTGCGTCGGCGATGCCGAGCACGGCGTCGAAGTGCATCGTGCCGCCGAAGTCGACGTCCTCGTCGTTCAACGTGGCGTGGCGGGGGTCGACGTGCAGGTGCCCGTCCTCCGGGTCCTGGGTCGGGTCGGGTGCCGCGAGGTCGAACCGTTTGATCGTCTGCGCGACCAGCCGGTCCAGCTGTGCGGGGCCGATCCGCCCGGCGACCGCAGCGACCTGCGCATCCACGTGCGCGGCCGCCTCGACCGTCAACGTGGGGACGGCGTGGATCGTGACCTCCGCCACGGACCGGGCCTTCCACGCCGGCACCGCACCCGACTGGACCTGCGCCCACAAGC
>NZ_LMDE01000008.1:0-386 GCF_001425025.1 Nocardioides sp. Root122 | reverse complement strand
CGCCGACGTCGTCGACATCCCCAGCACCGCACCGAGCTCGGCGATGCAGAACTCCGCCACCAGCGGAGCACCCTCACCCGCGATGGGTTCCTCATGCTCACACCCCGGCACGGTGAAGGTCGCAGCGTGGTGGATCGACTCCGGCGGGTGGAGGTCTGCCCAGCGGGCGGCGAGGACCAGTTGGTCGGCGGCGGCGCGATCTTCGTCAGCCTTGCGTGCGCGGATCGAGGCGAGCACTGCGGATGCCGAGAGGTCGTCTTCGACCACCCCTTCTGCCCGCTCCATCGCCTCGATCATGTGTCCTGCATCTCTGCTTGAGTGCAGTAGCCTCGTTGGGGTGAGTCTCGAGCACCCGATCGGGGGGACTGACTACCCGCGGACCTTCC
>NZ_LMDE01000007.1 GCF_001425025.1 Nocardioides sp. Root122 | reverse complement strand
CGGGTGTCGGCGCACCAGCCCTGGAGCTGCTCGAGGAGGACGAGCCGCTGGAGGTTCTCCATCCGACCGGTGGGGCCGAACACCGTGGTCTCACCGACGGTGCTGGCGTCGAAGTGGGTGTGGACGACGACCTCCCGGGCGGGCGGCTGCTTGGTGGGCTCCGCGCCGACGCCGGCCAGGTCGAGTGCCGTCTGGGCGCGGGCGAGGTTGCCGAGCGCCTTGGACCGGCGGACACCGAGGGACTCGGTGGAGCCGAGGGCCTTCTGGACCGCGGCGTCCTGGGCGATGGCGTGGCCGAGGTCGAGGGCGTCGGCGATGCCGAGCACGGCGTCGNTGCAGGTCGGGTGTTGATACGCCGGCTCGTTCACCGGCTGCTCGACCATCTGGCGCTGGCGTCGAGGAGAGGTCGAGGGCGGTCTGGGCGCGGGCGAGGTTGCCGAGCGCCTTGGACCGGCGCACGTCGAGGGACTCGGTGGAGCCGAGGGCCTTCTGGACCGCGGCGTCCTGGGCGATGGCGTGGCCGAGGTCGAGGGCGTCGGCGATGCCGAGCACGGCGTCGAAGTGCATCGTGCCGCCGAAGTCGACGTCCTCGTCGTKCAASGTGGCGTGGCGGGGGTCGACGTACAGGTGCCCGTCCTCCGGGTCAGCGGTGGGGTCGGGTGCGCCGAGCTCGAACCGCTTGACCGTCTCCGCCACCAGCCGGTCCAGCTGCGCGGCACCGATGCGTCCGGCGACTGCGGCGACCTGCGCATCCACGTGCGCGGCCGCTTCGACTGTCAGGGTGGGGACGGTGTGGATCGTGGCTTCCGCGACGGACCGCGCCTTCCACGCGGGGACGACACCCGACTGGACCTGTGCCCACAGGCGCGGAAGGCGGTGACGCAGCTCCAACGCGTGGCCGATGAGCTTCTTCGCCGACGTGGTCGACATCCCCAGCACGGCGCCAAGCTCGGCGATGCAGAACTCCGCCACCAGCGGCGCACCCTCGCCGGCGATGGGTTCCTCGTGCTCGCAGCCGGGGACGGTGAAGGTCGCGGCGTGGTGGATCGACTCCGGCGGGTGCCTCGACCGTCAACGTGGGGACGGCGTGGATCGTGACCTCCGCCACGGACCGGGCCTTCCACGCCGGCACCGCACCCGACTGGACCTGCGCCCACAAGCGCGGGAGGCGGTGACGCAGCTCCAGCGCCTGGCCGATGAGCTTCTTCGCCGACGTCGTCGACATCCCCAGCACCGCACCGAGCTCGGCGATGCAGAACTCCGCCACCAGCGGAGCACCCTCACCCGCGATGGGTTCCTCATGCTCACACCCCGGCACGGTGAAGGTCGCRGCGTGGTGGATCGACTCCGGCGGGTGCAGGTCGGCCCAGCGGGCAGCGACGTCCAGGAGATCGGCGGCTGCACGGTTCTCGGTGGCCCGGCGATCACGAGCGAGCGCGAGCAGGGCAGTGGCAGAGAGGTCGTCTGCGACCCTCTCCGCGCCCTGCTTCACTGCCTCGCTCATGTGTTCG
>NZ_LMDE01000006.1 GCF_001425025.1 Nocardioides sp. Root122 | reverse complement strand
CACCGAAGCAGGACTCGGTCAGCTCGGCAGTGGCCCGGTGACTCGGGGTGCAGACAAGACACCTACTCCTGTCTGACCCCTACGGTCCACCAGTGAGGATCAGCGCGACGGCGTCGGGCGCACCGTCTTGTCGTGGTGGCCGGGCAGCGAGGCGAGCTCGTCGAGGAAGTCCCGGGCCCACTTGGCCACGTCGTTCTGGACGACGGTCTTCCGCATCGCGCGCATCCGGCGCCCGGTCTCCTTCGGGCCCGCGGCGTAGGCCTCGAGGAGCGCAGCCTTCATGCCGTCGATGTCGTAGGGGTTGACCAGCCAGGCCTGGCGCAGCTCGGACGCCGCGCCCGCGAACTCCGAGAGGACCAGGGCACCGTCGTTGTCGAAGCGGCAGGCGACGTACTCCTTGGCCACGAGGTTCATCCCGTCGCGGAACGGCGTGACGACCATGATGTCGGCGGCCCGGTAGAACGCCGCCATCTCCTCGCGCGGGTAGGAGTTGTGGAGGTAGGAGATCGCCGGCCGGCCGATGAGTCCGTGGTCGCCGTTGATCCGGCCCACCAGCCGCTCGATGTCGTCGCGGAGGATGCGGTACTGCTCGACGCGCTCGCGCGACGGCGTGGCGACCTGCACGAACACGGCGTCCTCGACGTCGAGGTGGCCGTCGCGGACCAGCTCGCCGAAGGCGCGCAGCCGGGAGTAGATGCCCTTGGTGTAGTCGAGCCGGTCGACGCCCAGGAAGATCTTCTTGGGGTGGCCGAGCGCCTCGCGGATCTCCGCGGCCCGCTTCTCCACGCTCTCCGACCGGGCCAGCTCCTCGAAGCCGGCGGTGTCGATGGAGATCGGGAAGGCGGTCGCCTTCACCGGGCGTCCGTCGGGGAGGTAGATGGTGTCGCGGTGCGTCTTGTGGCCCACCCGGCTGCGCACGAGGCGTACGAAGTTGGCCGCGGCGCCCGGCAGCTGGAAGCCGATCAGGTCGGCGCCCAGCAGGCCCTCGAGGATCTGGCGGCGCCAGGGCAGCTGCGAGAAGAGCTCGGTGGGAGGGAACGGGATGTGGAGGTAGAAGCCGATGCGCAGGTCGGGGCGCTGCTGGCGCAGCATCTGCGGGACCAGCTGGAGCTGGTAGTCCTGGACCCAGACCGTCGCGTGGTCGGCGGCGATCTCGGCGGCGCGGTCGGCGAAGCGCTGGTTGACCGCGACGTAGGAGTCCCACCACTCGCGGTGGAACTCCGGCTTGGCGACCACGTCGTGGTAGAGCGGCCAGAGGGTGCCGTTGGAGAAGCCCTCGTAGAACTCCTCGACCTCCCGACCGCTCAGCGAGACGGGCACCAGCGACAGACCGTCCTCGACGAACGGCTCGAAGTCGTCGTCGGGCGAGCCCGGCCAGCCGATCCAGGCGCCGTCGTTGGCGCGCATGACCGGCTCGAGGGCGGAGACCAGCCCGCCGGGGGAGCGGCGCCACGTGACCTCCCCGTCGGGCAGGCGCACGCGGTCGACCGGAAGCCGGTTGGCGACGATCACGAGGTCGGCCTTCGGGTTCTTGGTCACGCCCCGACCCTAGCGAGGCGCGGTGACGCGCAGCTCACCCCGCGGTGCCTGTCTCGGGCGCCGCGGGCCCGTCCCGGTGGGGGTCGGCTCCGGACCGAGACTCCGGCCGGGTTTGTCCAGACGACTCGCCGGAGGCGAATGACATCGTTGTCGTTCGTCGCCTAGACTGACCGCAGTCCACTCGCCTCGGGTGGACGTGGGGTCGACCAGGAGAGTCACATGGACGCAGCGAAGCACATCGCCGCCGAGCAGGAGACGGCTGCCGGTCTGAGCCAGCGCGACCGCGAGATCCTCGAGTTCGAGCGCCACTGGTGGAAGTACGCCGGTGCCAAGGAGCAGGCCGTCCGCGAGAAGTTCGACATGTCCTCCACCCGCTACTACCAGGTCCTCAACGCCCTCATCGACCGTCCCGAGGCCCTCGAGGCCGACCCGCTGCTGGTGCGTCGCCTGCGCCGGCTGCGTGCCTCCCGCCAGCGGCAGCGCTCGGCGCGCCGCCTCGGATTCGAGATCTGACCCACCACCACTCACGGATCGGCTTCCTTCCCCATGGCCTCCTTCCCCAGCCCGGGCCGCCCCTCCCTCCGTCGTCGTGACGAACAGGGCGTCGCCTTCCCGTCCCCCCTCGTGATGCTGTCGGTCATCGCCGTCGCGATGGCCTCGATCACCTTCTTCGCCACGCGCGACGAGGCGCCCACCGAGCGCCGCGTGGACACCGCGACGATCGCCAGCGCCGACCAGACGCCGAGCGCCGAGCCGACGCCCAGTGCCACCCCGAAGCCGAAGCCCGAGCCGCTGGTCAAGCGCGGGGAGGTCTACGTCGAGGTGTTCAACAACTCCGGGATCAAGGGCCTCGCCGCCGGCACCGCGGCCAAGGCCACCCAGGTCGGGTGGGCGGTCGTGGGTGAGGACAACTGGTACGGCGTGATCCCGACGACCACGGTCTACTACCCCCCGCGCCTCAAGGCGGCGGGCAAGCAGCTCGCGCTCGACCTCGGCATCAAGCGCACCGCGCCCGCCGTCGGCGTGATGAAGCGCGACCGCCTCACCGTCATCCTCACCACCGACGCGCCCAGCTGACCCACCGGTCCGGGACAGGTTCGGCAGCCGCCGGCGTCGCGTGGTTGGCTGCTCCCATGGAGTTCACCTCCGCGGCGGCGCGTGAGCACTACGACGCCGTGCGCGACGTCCTCGACGGTGTCGTGATCGGCCTCGACTTCGACGGCACGCTGTCGCCCGTCGTGGACGACCCCGAGGCGGCCCGGCTGCACCCGGCCGCTCCCGGCGTGCTCCTCGAGCTCGCCGAGGTGGTGCGTGCGGTCGCCGTGATCACCGGCCGACCGGCCCGCCAGGCGATCGCCATGGGTGACCTCGACGCCCTGGGCAACGCGATGCTGGACCGCGGTGCGGAGCTCTTCGTCTTCGGCCAGTACGGCAACGAGCGCTGGTCGGCGACCGAGCAGCGCATCCTCTCCCCGCGGCCCCCGGCCGGCCTGGCGAGCTTCGAGCGCGAGCTGCCGGGCGTGCTGCGCCGCGCCGGCGCCGCGGACGCCTACATCGAGGAGAAGGGCCTCGCGGTCGCGGTGCACACCCGCCGCATGGAGGACCCGGCCGCGGCCTTCGAGCGGATCGTGGCACCCCTCGCCGAGCTCGCGGAGCGCCACCACCTCGCCCTCGAGCCGGGCCGCAACGTCGTGGAGATCCGCTCCGCCGAGATGCACAAGGGCCAGGCCGTGCGCACCTTCGTCGAGGAGCAGCAGGCCAAGGGTGTCGTGTTCGGCGGCGACGACCTCGGCGACATCGAGGCCTTCGAGGCCGTGCGCGACCTGCGTGAGCAGGGCCTTCCCGGGCTGGTGATCTGCTCGGCCTCGACCGAGCAGCCCGCCCTCGTCGACCTCGCCGACCTCGTCGTCGACGGCCCTCCCGGCGTCGTCGAGGCGCTCGGCGGCCTGCTGCGCCAGGGCTGAGCACCCCCCTATCCACATCGTGGACTCGGTGTGCACATCGTGAGACGCCCGCCTAGTCTGGTCCTGCTCATCACGAGGGACTGAGGGAACGGCCCGTTGAAGTCCCGGCAACCACCCATGAGCCTCCTGTCCGGATCTCTCCGGCAGTCATGGGAGCAGGTGCCAAATCCGACCCACGCGAAAGCCGCGCGGGACAGATGAGAAGGAGGACTTCATGAGCACCCTGCTGGACGACAGCACCACGCGCACCCCCTCGAAGGGCCTGCGCGACGGCGCCTTCGGCAACGCCCGCGCCCTCGCCTGCCGCGAGTGCGGCCACGAGGTCACGCTCGGCCCGTCGTACGCCTGTCCGGAGTGCTTCGGGCCGCTCGAGGTGGCCTACGACTTCCCGGCGGTGACCCGCGAGGAGATCGCCGCCGGACCGGCCAACATCTGGCGCTACAAGGCGCTGCTGCCGGTGCCGGACGACATCGAGCAGAGCCCCAACACCGAGCCCGGCTTCACCCGGCTGCTCGAGGCACGCAACCTCGCCCGCGAGCTCGGCCTCGAGAAGCTGTGGGTCAAGGACGACTCGACCAACCCCACCAACTCCTTCAAGGACCGCGTCGTCGCCTGCGCCCTGAGTGCTGCCCGCGAGCTCGACGCCAAGGTCTTCGCCTGTCCCTCCACGGGCAACCTGGCCAACGCCGTCGCGGCGGCCGGCGCGCGGGCCGGGATGACGACCGTCGTCTTCATCCCGAGCGACCTCGAGAAGCCCAAGCAGGTCAACTCCGCGGTCTACACCGACCGGCTCGTCGCCGTCGACGGCAACTACGACGACGTGAACAGGCTCGCCTCGGAGATCGCGGGCGAGGAGGAGGGCTGGGCGTTCGTCAACGTCAACGTGCGCCCCTTCTACGCCGAGGGCTCCAAGACGCTCGGCTACGAGATCGCCGAGCAGCTGGGCTGGCGGCTGCCCGACCAGATCGTCATCCCGGTCGCGTCGGGGTCGCAGCTGACGAAGGTCGACAAGGCGTTCCAGGAGCTGATCACGCTCGGGCTCGTCGAGGACAAGCCCTACAAGGTCTTCGGTGCACAGGCCACCGGCTGCTCGCCGGTCTCGGTCGCCTACAAGGCCGGCACCGACGCGATCCGCCCGGTGAAGCCCGACACCATCGCCAAGAGCTTGGCCATCGGCAACCCGGCCGACGGCATCTACGTCCTCGACATCTGCCGCCGCTCCGGAGGCGCGGTCGAGGACATCACCGACGACGAGGTGCGTGACGGCATCCTCCTTCTGGCCCGCACGGAGGGCATCTTCACCGAGACCGCTGGCGGCACCACGGTGGGCGTGCTGAAGAAGCTCGTCGACACCGGGCAGCTCGACACCTCGCTCGAGACCGTCGTGATCAACACCGGGATGGGCCTGAAGACCCTCGACGCCGTCGCCGACCGCGTCGGCCCCGCCGCCACCATCGCGCCCAGCTACGACGCCTTCGTCGCGTCCAACGTGCTCTGAGGAGAAGATCAACACATGAGCGTCTCGGTCCGCATCCCCACCATCCTCCGCACCTACACCGGCGGTGAGTCCGAGGTGTCCGCCGAGGGCGACACCCTGGCCGCCGTGCTCGACGACCTCGACGCCCACTACTCGGGCATCAAGGGGCGGATCCTCGACGAGGCCGGGGCGCTGCGGCGCTTCGTCAACGTCTACGTCGGCAACGACGACGTCCGCTTCCTCGACGAGCTGGCCACCCCGACCCCCGACGGCGTGCAGATCTCGGTGATCCCCGCGGTCGCCGGGGGCTGAGGCGCGGAACCGGTTGCCCCTCCGCGGACGTCGGAGCACCATGACCTCGATGAAGCGTGTGTGCCAGGCGGTCCTGCTCTCGCTCGCCATCGGCGCGGGTGCCGCGCCGTCGTACGCCGTCGCGGACCCGCGTCCGGTCGACCCGTTCGTCCCCGGCATCAACGAGGACCCGCAGCTCGCGGCGGCGTGGCAGGACTGGCAGTCGCGGGGCGTCGACGACTACGTCCTCACCGTGCAACGGCGCTGCTTCTGCCCGCCCTCGGCCGCGGTCCGCACGGTGGTGCGTGACGACGCGATCGTGAAGGTCACCCAGGGTGAGCGCCGTCTGCGCCCGCGCAAGGGATGGTCGATGGACGGGCTCTTCATCCTGCTGCGCGAGGCGCTCGCCGAGGCGGACTCCGTCGACGTGCAGTTCACCCCGCGCGGGGTCCCCAAGACGATCGCCGTCGACCCGGAGCGGACCGTCGCCGACGAGGAGACCTACTACGCCGTCGCCCTGTCGCGGCGCTGAGTCCTCACGGAGCGCGTACGCCGACCACAGCGGCGTTGCCGCGACCGTCGACCTTGACCTCCGCGACTGCGCCGTCGCGCAGCAGGTCCTCCGTCGCGGCCGCCTCGTCCTGGGGCAGGAACCAGCTCTCGATCCCGCACCGGATCTGCCACGAGCGGTCGTCGCAAGCGAGGTAGGGCCCGTCCGAGGGCCGCTCGCGGCTCCAGTCGGCGGCCCCCCACACGTCGCCCCGCTTCTCGAGGGTGATGAAGACGTCGCCCGACTCGCCGTCGTCCAGGGCGCCCAGTCCCGGCTCGACGAACGACTGCGAGTCGTCATGGCGCAGGTCGGGGTAGTCGAGGGCGACGTAGGCCCCCCGGAAGGGGTCCATGGGGTCGATCGGGGCGACGTTCATGAGGTAGGTGTCGCCGGCGAGGCGGGCCGAGAGCTGGGGGGCGACGCCCACGCCGACCAGGGCCAGCTGCGACACGGCGATGACGGCGGTGGTCACGGTGCGGTTCATCGGGCTGCTCCGTTGCTCGAGGTGGGTGACTCGCTGTCGAGGGCGTGGGCCAGCTCGCGCCGCGCCCGGTCGAAGAGGAAGCCGGTGCCGAGGAACACGGTGCCGAGCACCACGAACAGCCAGGCGCCCGTGACGATCGGGGCGAACACGGCGAAGCTCTGGAAGGTGGTGAAGACCACCAGACCGACCATGGCCATCCAGGTGAGCGGCGGGTGGTCGCGCACCGTGCCGAGGACGACCAGGCCCACGGCGAGGACGACGTAGGCGATGACCGACACCACCGCGTGGCCCCAGTCGGCGGCGTCCACGGACGAGGTGTCGGTGCCCGTGGTCCAGAGCCCGATCGACGTGGCGACCCCCAGGACGACGACGGCGCCCAGGGGCTCGAGGGCGCGCAGCCCGGGCCGGGTGGCGACGGCCCCAGCCGCGGCGAGACCCGCAGCGACGAGGGCGACGATCATCCAGGTGGTCCACGCGATGCCGTCCCTGCCGACGTCGGGGATGGCGGCCGCGAACATCGCCAGCAGGGCCATCGCCCCGCCGACCGTGCGCCACGCCCAGGCGTAGGCGTCGAGGTGCTGGTCGTGCAGCACGGCCAGGCCCGACGCCAGGACGGCGCCGGCGCCGAAGAGCAGCACGACGGTGAGGCCGTTGGGCTCGTCCCACAACGGCTGCCAGAACCACCACACCACGCCCGTCACGAGGCCGACGAAGAACGGCATGTGGGACCTGGTGAGGTAGCCGTGGAGCAGGGCGCCGGCGGACCACAGCCCGACGAGCCGCGGCTCGTAGGCGGGGACCTGCAGGGACTGGGCGGCCTGGAAGATCACGGCGCCGAGGCCCATGGCGGCGAGCAGGCGCCCGGCGCCCACGACGGGGGCGGACACCTTCCTGCTCGCCATGACCTCGCCGCCGATGAGGAAGGTGAGCCACAGCGCGGTCACCGCGAGGAACCGGAACGTGGGGGTGAGCTGGTCCAGGTTGGCCGCGACGAGCCAGATCACCCCGATGCCGACGAAGCCGCCACCGATGGTGAGCAGCGCCCGACCGATGCTGAAGCGCGTGTGGGAGGCGGCGCTGTAGCGGGTCGAGATCCGGTCTGCCTGGTCGTCAGTGATCAGGCCGTCGGAGGCCCAGCCGGCGAGCTCGGTGCGCAGCCACGCGAGCTGGCGCGGCGGGACGGTGCGGGGGATGACAGCAGGGGCGTCCATACGTCCAGCGTGGCGCGGCCACCACCCGTTGTCCTGAGTACGTCGACCCAACTGTGGGGTGACGTTGGACCCGCGGTCGGACCTGGTTGCGGCGCCGTTCAGGTGGGCGTGGTTGAAGGGGTGGGTGTCCAGCAACCACCTGACCCGGACCGGCGTCGCGCTGGCAGTGCTCGGCGGCCTCGCGGCCGGAACGGCGTACGGCGCGCGCGGGCTGCTGCTGCGCCAGGCCGCCCAGGCGAGGCTGGCCATCGGCAAGCCGCTCGGCGAGGAGGCGCCCGCCGGCGACCGCCACGTCAAGAAGAAGCTCGGCCGGCCGGTCGACCTGGTGGTGCTCGGCGACTCGATCGCAGCCGGGCTCGGCGCCGAGCGGCCCAAGCACACGCTGGGCGGTCGCCTGGCGCGCGGGATCGCCCGCAGCACCGGCCGCTCGGTGCGGCTGCGGACCGCTGCCGTGGTGGGCTCGGAGAGCAGCATGCTGGCCGGCCAGGTCGCAGCGCTGCCGCCGGCGTACCGACCGGACGTGGCGGTGGTGGTCGTGGGCGGCAACGACGTGACCCACCGGGTGCCGGTGGCGGAGTCCGTACGCCACCTGGGTGCGGCGATCGACGCCCTGCGCGCCCGCGGCGCGGAGGTCGTCGTGGGGACGTGTCCCGACCTCGGCGCGCTGCGACCGGTGCCGCAGCCGCTCCGCTCGCTGGGGTCACGTGCCTCGCGGCAGCTCGCGGACGCGCAGCGGGTGGTCGCGCTCGAGCGGGGTGCTCGCGTCGTCTCGCTGGCGCACGTGGTGGGGCCGTTCTTCCACACCTCACCCGACGAGATGTTCAGCCCGGACCGCTTCCACCCCAGCGCCCGCGGCTACAAGCGCACCGCCAAGGCGATGCTCCCGTCGGTGCTGGCCGCGCTGGGCGTGGTGGAGCACGTGCCGTTCGGGCACCACGCGCCCGCGGTGGACGGCTCAGGCTAGGGTTCGCACGTGCGCACCACTGCTCGACGGGCCGGCGAGGTCGTCAAGAAGGCGGCCCAGAAGGCCGGTCGCATGCAGGCGTCCCCGCCCCCGACCCCGGACGAGCCGACCCCGGAGCAGAAGAAGGCCGAGCGCCGACGCCGGCTGCTGGCCAGCAACCTGACCGAGCTCGCCATCGAGTTCCGCACCGACAAGTGGGGCGTCCACAAGTACACGCCCCACTACGAGCGGCACCTGCAGCACCTGCGCGGGGAGTCCTTCACCCTGCTCGAGCTCGGGATCGGTGGCTACAAGAAGCGTCGCAAGAGCGGTGCCTCGATGAAGATGTGGCGCTGGTTCTTCCCCAGGGCGCGCATCGTCGGCCTCGACATCGAGGACAAGTCGTGGCTGACGCGCGGCCACATCCACGCCTACCTCGGCGACCAGACCGACCCCGAGGTGCTCCACCGGATCATCGAGGAGCAGGGCGCCCCGCTCGTCGTGATCGACGACGGGAGCCACATCCCGGAACACGTGCGCGAGTCGTTCCGGATCCTCTTCCCCCTGATGCCCGACGGCGGCATCTACTGCATCGAGGACACCCAGACCTCCTACTGGCCCGCCTGGGGCGGCCAGCTCGACCCGCGTGCGCCGGGCACGTCGATGGACCTCGTGAAGGACCTCGTCGACGGGCTCAACCACGAGGAGTTCCTCATCGACGGCTACGAGCCCACCTACACCGACCAGTGGGTCCGGGCGGTGCACTGCTACCACAACCTCGTGATCATCGAGAAGGGCGACAACCGCGAGGGCACCAACAAGGAGCAGGCCTCCGGCCACTTCTACGGCTCGTCCGAGCCGCCCGCCGACCCGGCATGAGCGTCCTCCTCGCCACCAGCGCAGACCTGCCCGAGGGCGAGCCGGGCGCCGCTGTGCTCGACGCCGAGCTCGCCTCCCGCGGGATCGACGCGTCCTGGGCACGCTGGGACGACCCCGCCGTGGACTGGGCCGCTGCCGACCTGGTCGCAGTGCGCTCGACCTGGGACTACGTCCAGCGCCCCACGGAGTTCCTCGCATGGGCGCGCTCGCTCGACCAGGCACGCCTGCTCAACGGTGCCGACGTCTTCGCGTGGAACCACGACAAGCGCTACCTCCTCGACCTCGACTCCCTCCCCGCCGTGCCCACCGCCTGGGTCACCAGCGCGACCCAGCTGGTCGCGGCCGTCGATGCGCTCGGGACGGCCGTGGTCAAGCCCGCGATCGGTGCCGGCGGGGACGGCCTGGTGATCCTCGAGGCGGGCCTCGAGGAGGACCAGGCGGCGTCGCACGTGGACCGTGGCGCCGTCGTCGTGCAGCCTCTCGTCGAGTCGATCCACACCCGCGGCGAGGTCTCGGTCTACGTCCTCGGCGGGCGGCTCACCCAGCGCTTCGACAAGCTGCCCGCCGGCAGGGGCGACGTACGCGTCCACGAGGAGTTCGGCGGCGTGGTCCGGGCCGTGGAGACCGGCGAGGTCGGCGACCTCGCGCGGCGCGCGCACGCCGTGATGGCGGAGCGCTTCGGCCGGCCGATGGACTACCTGCGCGTCGACCTCCTGCACTGGGAGGGCGCCTGGGTGGTCAGCGAGCTGGAGCTGATCGAGCCCGGCCTCTACCTCGACGTCTCGCCCGCCAACGCGGCTCCCTTCGCCGACCTGGTCCAGTCCGCGCTGGAGCGTTAGCGTGCGCTCGGCCTAGTCCGCAAGTGGTCATTTCGGACTATTAAGTCCGTCCGCGGGGCTGAGGCATCCTTGGTCCGCTGTCACTAGCGTGCGTCAACGTCGGGACCGTTCTGCCCGGCACCACGCACACTGGATCCCGCTCGGGCGTGGGTCGTCCGGGGCAGGGTCAACGAGGGAGCAGTCGATGAGCACATTCCGCAGGCGACGTGACGAGCGGGGCGCATCCGCCGTCGAGTTCGCGCTGGTGGTGCCGCTCCTGCTCACCTTCCTCCTCGGCACCGTCGAGCTCGGGCTGTACATGAAGGACTACGTGTCCATGAGCAGCAGCGTGCGTGCGGGAGCGCGGTCGGCGTCGGCCGCCGCGGACGCTGGACCGGGCACGTGCCAGGCGAGCGCCGACCCGCCGCCGTGCACGCCGGCCAACGCGCCGGGATTCGCCCAGGCTGCTGCCGACACCATGCAGACCGCCGGTATGGCCATGAACGCCGACGACATCCAGTGGGTGATGATCTACAAGGCGAACACGGCCGGGTATCCCGGCACCGGCACCACGATCCCGACCAGCTGCCCGACCAACTGCGTGAAGTACGTCTGGGACGCCGGGCTGAACAAGTTCCGCTACGCCAGCGGCTCCTGGTCCTCGGCCTCGGTGAACGCCTGTGTCAACCAGTCGGACTCGGTCGGCGTCGCACTGCGCGCCAACCACAACTGGATGTCCGGGCTCGTCGGCGGGTTCATGGGCGGCGACAAGGTGATGACCGAGCGGACCGTCATGAAGTTCGAGCCGCTCACCCAGGACACCTGCAAGCCCGGCACCCCCAATGCGCACAACTGATCGGACGGCCGACGTGAAGCTCTTCCACCTCAGCAGCCGGCGACGTGACGAGATCGGTGCCACGGCCGTGATCGTCGCCCTGTTCTTCTCGTTCATCGCGCTGCCCCTCGGTGCCGTCACCGTGGATGTCGCACGCCTCTACGTCGAGCTGCAACGGGTCCAGGCCGCCGCGGACGCCGCGGCGACGGCCGGTGTGACGTACATGCCCGACGACTTCGCCGCGGCGAGGGCCCGTGCCATCGAGGTCGCCGAGGACAACGGCTTCCCCAACTCCGGCACCACGTCGGTCGCCGTCGCCGTCGGCGAGAAGCCGACCCAGCTCAAGGTCACGGTCTCCTCGCGTGTCGACAACGCCTTCGCCAAGACCTTCGGCATCCCGACCTCGACCATGCGGCGCTCCGCGACGGCCGACTTCAACGGCCCGGCTCCGATGGGAAGCCCGTGCAACGTCTTCGGCAACGAGCCCGACGGCAGCTCCAGCACCACTCCCTCGGGCACCGCGATCAAGGTGCCCCCGCCGGCCATCTGCCCGCGCGTCCCGCAGTTCTGGGGCGCCATCGCCGGGCCCGACGTCGACAAGAACCAGGGTGCCCAGTTCGAGACCCGCTACTGCGGTGGCGGCGAGGACAACTGCACCAGCGGGAGGAACAACGACTTCGACGCCAAGGGGTTCTTCTACCTCGTGCGCGTCGCCGCGAGCGGCGTCGGCCAGAGCGTCCGGCTGCAGGTCTACGACCCCGCCTACGTGAGCACCGGCTCGCGGTGCACCAGCGAGCCGTACAACACCCCGGGCAGCACGACCGCGCCGCCCTCGGGCTGGGGCGGCACGTGGAACCCCCGTGCCAACGACGCGCGTCAGCGCTACTGGCGCACCGGCACCACGTGGGGCGGCTACGCCGACACCAGCAAGCCGAACGGCTTCTGCACCGGTGACGACCCCAACGCCAGCCTCTACTCGGGCAGCGAGAACGCCGGCGTCACGTCGTTCGCACTGCGGCGCCCGATCGACACGCTCGTGCCCTGGCAGGGAGCACCCGAGCCCAACTGCGTGCGCCAGTACGCCGGCTACAACGCCAACCAGGTCTCCCTGGAGGCGCTCAAGTCCGACGACAGCGACTACAACCCGAGCCTCGCCGCCGTCTTCCACCAGTGGGTGGACCTGTGCACCTTCACGCCCACCCAGGCGGGCGACTACTACCTCCAGGTCCGCAACAACGTCTCGCTGGGCGGCACGCCGGACGGCAACGGAGGCTATGCCGGCAACGGCCGCGTCTACTCGCAGACCGGCGACGACACGGCCGTCCGCGGCACCGGCACGAACAACTTCGGCCTGCGAGCGGTCACCTCCGCACCGGCCGGCGGCATCTCCGTGGCCGCCTACGAGAAGATGCGCATCTTCGCCAACTCCGACTCCGCGTCGACCGAGTTCAACCTCGTGCGCGTGCCGCCGGCAGCGGCCAACAAGTCGCTCGTCATCAGCTTCTTCGACGTCGGTGAGGGTGCCAGCAGCGGCTCGGTCCAGGTGCTCAAGCCGGTGGACGCGATCAACCTCCCGACGTACCTGCAGAACTGCAGGGGAACGGGCGTCACCAACGGGCCGTTGAGCGACTGCAAGATCACCGGCATCACGCCGAGCGGCTACAACGGCAAGTACCAGGAGATCCGCGTCCCGATCCCCAGCACCTACAGCTGCACGGTCACCAGCCAGGGTGGCTGCTGGTTCCGGGTCAAGGTCAGCTTCGGCTCGGGTCAGGTCACCGACGCGACCACGTGGACCGCCCGCATCGACGGCGAGCCCGTCCGCCTCATCGAGTAGCCCCCGCACGACCCCTGCACACGCCGTCCCGGACCCCGGGGCGGCGTTTGCACTCTCGGGGGTCGAGTGCTAAACATGAGGCTGGCACTCTCGTCATGAGAGTGACAACGACCCAGGTGACGCTGAGGTCCGCAGAGCCGGCGTGAATGGATCGCCGGGGAAGCGGGTCGTCCGTCGCGGGCAGCCTGCCTGGCGTCGACACACAGACTCACGTCGATAGGAATCGCACGCGATATGGCCAAGCTGATTGCTTTCAACGAGGAGGCCCGCCGCGGCCTCGAGCGGGGTATGAACACCCTCGCCGACGCGGTCAAGGTCACCCTGGGCCCCAAGGGCCGCAACGTCGTCCTGGAGAAGAAGTGGGGCGCCCCCACGATCACCAACGACGGTGTCTCCATCGCCAAGGAGATCGAGCTGGAGGACCCCTACGAGAAGATCGGCGCCGAGCTGGTCAAGGAGGTCGCCAAGAAGACCGACGACGTCGCCGGTGACGGCACGACGACGGCCACCGTCCTGGCCCAGGCCATGGTCCGCGAGGGCCTGCGCAACGTCGCGGCCGGCGCCAACCCGATGGGCCTCAAGCGCGGCATCGAGGCCGCCGTCTCCGCCGTGTCCGAGCAGCTGCTCGCCATGGCCAAGGACGTCGAGACCAAGGAGCAGATCGCGTCCACGGCGTCGATCTCCGCCGCTGACACCACCGTCGGCGAGATCATCGCCGAGGCGATGGACAAGGTCGGCAAGGAAGGCGTCATCACCGTCGAGGAGTCCAACACCTTCGGGCTGGACCTCGAGCTGACCGAGGGCATGCGGTTCGACAAGGGCTACATCTCGGCCTACTTCGCCACCGACCTCGAGCGCATGGAGGCCGTGCTGGAGGACCCCTACGTCCTCATCGCCAACTCCAAGGTCTCGACCGTCAAGGACCTGCTCCCGCTGCTGGAGAAGGTCATGCAGTCCGGCAAGCCGCTGCTGATCATCGCCGAGGACGTCGACGGCGAGGCGCTGTCGACCCTGGTCGTCAACAAGATCAAGGGCACCTTCCGCTCCGTCGCCGTCAAGGCGCCGGGCTTCGGTGACCGTCGCAAGGCCATGCTGCAGGACATCGCGATCCTCACCGGCGGCCAGGTCATCTCCGAGGAGGTCGGCCTCAAGCTCGAGTCCGCCGGCCTGGAGCTGCTCGGCCAAGCCCGCAAGGTCGTCATCACCAAGGACGAGACCACCATCGTCGAGGGTGCCGGCGACCAGGGCCAGATCGAGGGCCGGGTCAACCAGATCCGCGCCGAGATCGAGAAGTCGGACTCCGACTACGACCGCGAGAAGCTCCAGGAGCGCCTCGCCAAGCTGGCCGGCGGCGTGGCCGTCATCAAGGTCGGCGCGGCCACCGAGGTCGAGCTCAAGGAGCGCAAGCACCGCATCGAGGACGCTGTCCGCAACGCCAAGGCTGCGGTCGAGGAGGGCATCGTCGCCGGCGGCGGCGTGGCCCTCGTCCAGGCGGCGGCAACCGCGTTCGACAAGCTCGACCTGTCGGGCGACGAGGCCACCGGCGCGAACATCGTGCGCGTCGCCACCTCGGCCCCGCTCAAGCAGATCGCGATCAACGCCGGTCTCGAGGGTGGCGTCGTGGCGGAGAAGGTCGCGAACCTGGAGGCCGGTCACGGCCTCAACGCCGCGACCGGTGACTACGTCGACATGATCGCCGAGGGCATCATCGACCCGGCGAAGGTCACCCGCTCCGCGCTGCAGAACGCCGCGTCGATCGCTGCGCTGTTCCTCACCACCGAGGCCGTCGTGGCCGACAAGCCCGAGAAGGCGCCGGCCATGCCCGGCGGCGACATGGGCGGCATGGGCGGCATGGACTTCTGATCCGCGCCTGAACCCCGCACCATCAGCAAGGCCCCCGCTCCGGCGGGGGCCTTGTTGCGTCCCGGCTGGGGGGTTCCTGCACCGAATCGTGACCTGTGAGCCGTGTTCACGCGTGGTACCGAAGCCCTACTGTGTGCTTCGCAACGCATTCCATCGTCCTGAGGTGGAGGAGCACGCAGCATGAGCACGCCCGCCGTCGAGCTGGTCGACGTCACGAAGTCCTTCGGTCCCGTGACGGCGGTCGACCACGTCGACCTGCGGATCGAGAACGGCGAGTTCTTCTCGATGCTCGGGCCGAGCGGGTCGGGCAAGACCACTGTGCTGCGGATGATCGCCGGCTTCGAGCAGGTCACGTCGGGGCGCGTGATGCTCGCCGGCTCCGACGTCACCGACCGCGCGCCGTTCGCGCGCGACGTCAACACGGTCTTCCAGGACTACGCGCTGTTCCCGCACATGGACGTCCTCGCCAACGTCGAGTACGGCCTGCGGGTGAAGAAGGTGCCCAAGGCGCAGCGGCGCGAGCGCGCGATGGCGGCGCTGGAGTCGGTCCAGCTCGGACCGTACGCCGCCCGGCGGCCCACGCAGCTCTCCGGCGGCCAGCGGCAGCGGGTCGCCCTGGCGCGCGCCCTCGTCAACCGGCCCACGGTGCTGCTGCTCGACGAGCCGCTCGGCGCCCTCGACCTCAAGCTCCGCCGTGAGATGCAGCTCGAGCTCAAGCAGCTCCAGCGCGAGGTCGGGATCACGTTCGTCTTCGTGACGCATGACCAGGAGGAGGCGCTGACGATGAGCGACCGCATCGCCGTCTTCCGCGACGGCCGCGTCGAGCAGGTGGCCACTCCCGCCGAGCTCTACGAGAACCCGGCCACGGCGTTCGTGGCCGGTTTCGTCGGCACCTCGAACCTGCTCACGGGGCAGGCCGCCCGCACGGTCATCGGCCGGGAGGGGACCTTCAGCATCCGACCCGAGAAGGTGCACCTCGACTCCGAGGTCGAGGCCGGCTTCACGTCCGTCCGCGGCACGGTGACCGACGTGGTCTACCTCGGGTCGGTCAACCACTACGTCGTCGAGCTCGACGCCGGTCCGACCCTCACGGTCCTGCGCCAGAACCTCCACGGCGGGACCGACCAGGCGCTGGGCCGCCGGGGGCAGGACGTCACCGTCGGCTGGGCCGACGAGCACGTCATCGACCTCTCCGGCCGCGCGCCGGAGCACCAGCACCCCGAGCACGACCAGCACGACCAGGAGGAGAAGTCATGAAGCGGACCACGATGTTCACCGCCGCCGCGGCGGTGCTCGCGCTGGCACTGACGGGGTGCGGCACCTCGTCGGGCGACGACGACGGCGGTGGCGGCTCCGGCTCGGAGGCGCAGGGCGGCTTCACCGCGCCCGACGTCCCCATGGCCGGGGAGCTCGGTGAGCCCGAGGGCAGCCTCAGCGTGCTGGCCTGGCCGGGTTACGCCGAGGACGGCTCCACCGACAAGGCCGTCGACTGGGTCACGCCCTTCGAGGAGGAGACCGGCTGCCAGGTCGATGTGAAGTACTTCAACACCTCCGACGAGGCGGTGAACCTGATGAAGTCGGGCCAGTACGACGTCGTCTCGGCCTCAGGTGACGCGTCGCTGCGCCTCATCGCCGGCGGCGACGTCGCACCGGTCAACACCGACCTGATCGACAACTACGCCGACGTGTGGTCCTTCCTCAAGGACCGCGACTGGAACTCCGTCGACGGCCAGATGTACGGCGTCCCGCACGGCTACGGCGCCAACCTGCTGATGTACAACACCGAGGAGGTCAGCCCGGCCCCCACGAGCTGGAGCGCGGTCTTCGACGACGCCTCTGCCCACGCCGGGAAGGTGACGGCGTACGACTCGCCGATCTACATCGCCGATGCGGCGCTCTACCTCTCCAAGACCCAGCCCGACCTCGGCATCGAGGACCCCTACGCCCTCGACGAGGACCAGCTCGCCGCGGCGGTGGACCTGCTCAAGAAGCAGCGCGAGAACGTGGGGGAGTACTGGTCGGACTACCTCAAGGAGACCCAGGCGTTCAAGACCGGCGACTCGGTCGTCGGCACGACGTGGCAGGTGATCGTCAACCTCGCCCAGAGCGAGAAGACCCCGGTCGAGGCGATCCTGCCCGAGGAGGGCGCGACCGGCTGGTCGGACACCTGGATGGTGTCGTCGAAGACCGAGCACGAGAGCTGCGCCTATGCCTGGCTCGACCACATCATCAGCCCGGAGGCCAACGCGGCCGTCGCGGAGTGGTTCGGCGAGGCGCCCGCCAACGAGAAGGCGTGCGACCTCACCAGCAAGGGGTTCTGCGACTCCTACCACGCCGGTGACGAGGCCTACGCCGAGCAGATCCACTACTGGACGACGCCGATCGAGCAGTGCCTCGACGGCCGGACCGACGTGCAGTGCACGACCTACCAGGACTGGACCCGGGCCTGGACCGAGATCAAGGGCTGACGCGTGGTCGGACGGCGTCCGCCGGGAGGCGGTGGAGCGGGTGTGCTCCACCGCCACCCCCGCCTGCGCCTGGGGCTCCTGCTGGGGCCCCCGATGCTGTGGCTGGGCGTGCTCTACCTGGGATCGCTGGCGGCGCTGTTCATCACCTCGCTGTGGACCGTCGACGCGTTCGGCGGCAACATCCAGCGGATCTGGAACCTGGACAACTACCGGGACCTGTTCACCCTCGACGTCTACCGCACGATCACCGGCCGCACGCTGGTGACCGCCGCCGCGGTGACCGTGATCGACGCCCTGCTGGCCTTCCCGATCGCGCTCTACATGGCCAAGGTCGCCTCGCCGCGGCGCCAGCGCCTGCTGGTGATCGCCGTGCTGACGCCGCTGTGGGCGTCGTACCTCGTCAAGGCCTATGCGTGGCGGGCGATGTTCGCCAACGGCGGTCCGCTCGACGCGCTCGGCGTCTCGCCGGGCTACGGGCTCACCGCGACCGTCCTGACGCTGTCCTACCTGTGGCTGCCCTACATGATCCTGCCGATGTACGCCGGACTGGAGCGGCTGCCGACCTCGCTGATCGAGGCCTCCGCGGACCTCGGCGCGTCGACGGCCACGACGATGCGACGCGTCGTGCTGCCCGTGCTGTTCCCCGCCGCGGTCGCCGGGTCGATCTTCACGTTCTCCCTCACGCTCGGCGACTACATCGCGGTCAAGATCGTCGGCGGGGCCAACCAGATGCTCGGCAACGTCGTCTACGACTCGTTCCTCACCGGCAACAACCTGCCGTTCGCCGCGGCCGTCGCGACCATCCCGGTCGCGGTGATGCTGGTCTACCTGACCGCCGTGCGCCGCACGGGCGCACTGGACTCGCTGTGAGGGAGGGGGAGCGCGGATGAGCTTCTCGAGGGCGACCCGGGCGGTGCTGCTGGTCTGCACCGGGCTGGTGCTGCTGTTCGTCTACGCGCCGCTCGCGCTCGTGGTGCTGAACTCGTTCAACACCTCGCGCACCTTCGAGTGGCCCCCGCCGGGCTACACCACGAAGTGGTGGTCGTCGGCGCTGGAGAACCCCGGCGCCCGCGACGCGATCGTCGTCTCGGTGGAGGTCGCGCTCGTGGCGACGGCCGTCGCGCTGGTGCTCGGCACGATGGCCGCCCTGGCGTTGCAGCGCTTCCGGTTCTTCGGCCGCGACACCGTGTCGCTGCTGATCATCCTGCCGATCGCGCTGCCCGGCGTGGTGACCGGCATCGCCCTCGCCAACGCGTTCCTCACCATGTTCGGCATCGAGCTCGGCTTCTTCTCCCTCGTCGTCTCGCACGCCACCTTCTGCATCGTCACGGTCTTCAACAACGCGATCGCCCGCCTGCGCCGCCTCGGCGGCAACCTGGAGGAGGCGTCGATGGACCTCGGTGCCGGCACCTTCCGCACGTTCTGGTCGGTGACGCTTCCGATGATGCGCTCGGCCCTGCTCGCGGGCGCGCTGCTGTCGTTCGCGCTGTCCTTCGACGAGATCATCGTGACGACGTTCACCGCCGGGACGGGCATCCAGACCCTGCCGATCTGGATCTACCAGAACCTCTTCCGGCCCAACCAGGCCCCCGTCGTCAACGTGGTCGCGGCCGCGCTGATCGTGCTGTCCGTGATCCCGATCTGGCTCTCTCAGAAGCTGGCGGGCGCCGACGAGTCGGTCGCCGCTGCGCGCTGACCCCCGCGGGCGCGGCGAGCCGTCAGGTAGAGGCTGAGCACGACGTAGTAGACGACGTAGGCCACCGAGATGCTCAGCCAGAGCGTGCTCGGGTCGGGCAGCTGCGTGAGGAGGACGGCATAGCTGATGAGCCACAGGCAGGTCAGCACGAGCGTGGGTGCCAGCAGCGTGGTCGTGCGGGAGGGATAGACGTAGCCGATCGGCACGAAGACGAGCACCGCGCACACCAGGAGGGTGACCGCGACCGCGGCCGGGCGGAGGTCGAGGACGACGACGTAGAACGCTGCGATGTTCCAGTAGCTCGGGAAGCCGAGGAAGAGGTGGTCCTCGGTCTTCGCGTCGACCCGGCAGAACTGGTAGGCCGAGGCGAGCAGCGGGACGACGGCGAGCACCGTGGCCGAGGTGCCCTCGCCGAGGTAGCCGGCGCTCCACAGCAGCATCATCGGCATGAAGGCGTAGGTGATGTAGTCGACGATGTTGTCCAGCAGGGCGCCGTCGAACCACGGGACGTGCAGCTTCACCTTGACCCAGCGCGCCAGCATGCCGTCCGTCCCGTCGACGACCATGGCAGCGAGGAAGAGCCACAGGCCCCGGACCGTGTCGCCCTCCATCACCGCGACGACGGTGAGGAACGCCAGCACGACCCCCGACGCTGTGTAGGCGTGCACCAGCCACGAGGCCACGATCGGGAGGGACAGCCCGGGAGGTCGCATCCGCGGATCATGTCAGGCGAACACGGTCGAGCGGGGCGCCGGTCCGGAACGTCTCGCACGAGATCGACGCCGCGGCGACCCGGGTCTGCGGGAACGGGGCCGGGACCGGCCGCGTCCAAGGGGTGTGGCACGGTGGCGAACGCCGGCCCGGTCCCACCCAGGAGGAATCGTGAACACCCGTCGAACCCGCAGCGTCCTCGCTGTCCCCGTCCTCGTCCTCGCGCTCGCCGGCCTGTCCGCCTGCGGCTCGGACGACTCCGACCAGGTCGCCGCCGACACCTCCGAGTCCACCGCCGCGACGACCTCCGAGTCCACCTCAGAGGCCACCTCCGATGCCGAGCCCGTCGAGCTCGTCGCCGACGCGTCCACGGCCGGCAAGTGCGCCGTCCCGTCCGCGGAGACCCTGGGCACCTTCGACACCGCCTTCGCCGGCACCGTCACCTCGCTCGAGGACGGCACCGCGACGCTCGCCGTCGACCAGTGGTACGCCGGCGGGGACGCCGCCACGGTGACGGTCACCACGCCGGAGAAGGACCTCGCCGCGCTGCTGATGGCCGTCGAGTTCGAGAAGGGGAAGTCCTACCTCGTCAGCGCCACCGACGGCCGGGTGACCCTGTGCGGGTTCACCGGCGAGACCACCCCGGAGCTGCAGGCGCTCTACGACGAGGCGTTCGCCGGCTGAGCCCCGCCGTCAGCGGCCGAGCCGCAGGTGGCACTCGCCGGGCGCGCTGAAGGGCGTCAGGTCCGCCTCGTCGGGCGGCGCGCCGTTGCGCTCCAGCGCCGTGCGCACCATGCCGAGGTGGACGGTGCACACCACCTCGGGGAATCGGTGCGCAGCCTGCAGGAGCGGGCACTTGCGCAGCACCACCGTGCGCGCGTCCTCGTCGGCGTCGGGGGCGTAGCCCAGCTCGTCCATCAGCTCGACGGTCCATCGGCGACCCGCGTCCGGTGACGGCAGGGGCACCGCGCCCTTGCGGTCGACCAGGTCGGCACCCCAGTGCTGCCCGGCGGCCAGGGCCTCGGTGTGCGCGTCGGGGGAGCCGTCCTGCAGCCGCCAGGCGAGGGCAGCGGCGAGCTCGACGTACTCGTCGTCGCCGGGACGCGAGCCGCGCGCCTCGTAGAGCCACGCCGGGCGGCCCCGACCGTCCTGGGGCTGGCGGATCCGGGTCACGTGCCCGTGCGCGACGAGCCAGTTCACCTGCTCGCGCACGGTGTTGGGGTGGCGCGCCGTGGCCTGCGCCAGTGCGTCGATCCCCACGGGATCGGGCTGATCGAGGAGCGCGGCGAGCACGGCGGCGCGCCCCCTTGCGGCCCCGGTCGCCGTGCGCATATTTTTCACGGACACATCGTAATAACTTCGCGCTGTTCGCAGGACCTCAATCTCGGTGATCCAGGAGCACACGATGAGCGTCGCCACCCCACCCACCTCCCCGCGCACGGGCAATCCGTGGCTGATGCTGGCCCTGGCCACCGTCGGGTTCGCCGTGAACTTCTGGGCGTGGGCGCTCATCAGCCCGCTCGGTGCGCTCTACCTCAAGCAGGGAGCCGCCAGCCCGTTGGGCCAGCTCAGCCAGTCGGAGGTGGCCCTCATGGTCGCCGTCCCGGTGATCGTGGGCTCGCTCGGCCGGATCGTCGTCGGCGCGCTGACCGACCGGTTTGGCGGTCGCGTGATGTTCCCGATCGTGTCCGCGGTGACGATCGTGCCGGTGCTCTTCCTGGCCTTCTTCGCCCTCGACTCCTACTCCCTCATGCTCTTCGGCGGCTTCTTCCTCGGCATCGCGGGCACCGCGTTCGCCGTCGGTGTCCCCTTCGTCAACGCCTGGTTCCCGCCCGAGCGCCGTGGCATGGCGGTCGGCATCTTCGGCGCCGGCATGGGTGGCACGGCGATCAGCGCCCTCACCACCGTGCCGCTCTCGCAGGACCAGGGCCGCACGGTGCCCTTCCTGATCACCGCCTCGGTCCTCGCGGTGTACGCCGTGGTGGCGTGGCTGGTGATGCGTGACGCGCCGGGGCGGGTGGTCCCCACGACGAGCCTCGCCTCGCGGCTGGCGGCCAACGCCCGCCTGCCGATCACCTGGCAGGCGTGCGTCCTCTACGCCGTGGCCTTCGGCGGCTACGTCGCCTTCTCCGTCTTCCTGCCGACCTACCTCAAGACCGCCCACGGCCTCGAGCCGGCCGACGCCGCCAACCGGATGGCCGGCTTCGTCGTGGTAGCGGTCGTGATGCGTCCGGTCGGCGGATGGCTCTCCGACCGCATCGGCTCGATCCACGTGCTGGCCACCGCGTTCGGGCTCGTCGCCGTCTGCGCCGCGATCGCCGCGCCGAACCCTCCCGTGACGTCCGCCAGCGGCAGCAACCTGACGCTCGGCACGATGGCCTTCCTGGTGATGGCGGCAGCGCTCGGCGCCGGCTCCGGCGCGGTCTTCGCCCTCATCGCGCACAGCACCGAGCCCGCCCGGGTGGGCGGAGTGACCGGGCTGGTCGGCGCCGCCGGCGGCCTCGGCGGCTTCGTGCCGCCGCTGCTCATGGGCTGGCTCTACGGCCAGACCGAGTCCTACGCCGTCGGCCTCTGGCTGCTGGCCGTGACCTCCGCGCTGACGCTGGCCCTCACCGTGCTCGTCGTACGGCGCACGGCGTCGGCGTCCGCGCCGGCCACGCCGGTCTCGGCCTGACCTGCTCGACACCTGCTCGACACCTGCTCGACCGACCTGATCCCTCAAGAGAGGCACCTCGTGACCGACCTGGAGAACCAGCTGCAGAGTGCTCTTATCGGCGGGAGGCGTTTCTTCACCAAGGCGGAGGTGAGCGACGACCTGCGCACCCTGCACAAGAAGGGCGGCCGCGAGGGCGACGTCTTCTACCGGGAGCGGTGGAGCCACGACAAGGTGGTGCGTTCCACGCACGGCGTCAACTGCACCGGCTCGTGCTCGTGGAAGGTCTACGTCAAGGACGGGATCATCACCTGGGAGGCCCAGCAGACCGACTACCCGAGCACGGGGCCGGACCGCCCGGAGTACGAGCCGCGCGGGTGTCCGCGTGGCGCCGCGTTCAGCTGGTACACCTACAGCCCGACGCGGGTGCGCTACCCCTACGTCCGCGGCGTCCTGCTCGAGATGTTCCGGGCGGCCAAGCAGCAGTACGGCGACCCGGTCGTGGCCTGGGGCTCGATCGTCCAGGACGAGGAGAAGGCGCGGGTCTACAAGAAGGCTCGCGGCAAGGGTGGGCTGGTGCGCGCGACGTGGGACGAGGTCGTCGAGATCATCGCCGCGGCGCACGTCTACACCGTCAAGCGGTGGGGTCCCGACCGCATCGCCGGCTTCTCGCCGATCCCGGCGATGTCCCAGGTGTCCTACGTCTCGGGCGCGCGCTTCCTCGAGCTCATCGGCGCTCCCATGCTGTCCTTCTACGACTGGTACGCCGACCTGCCGAACGCGTCGCCCCAGATGTTCGGGGACCAGACCGACGTCCCCGAGTCGGGTGACTGGTGGGATGCGGGCTATCTCTTCATGTGGGGCTCCAACGTCCCGGTCACCCGCACGCCGGACGCGCACTGGATGACCGAGGCGCGCTACCGCGGCCAGAAGGTCGTCGCCGTCGCACCGGACTACGCCGAGAACGTGAAGTTCGCCGACGAGTGGGTGAGCCCCGCACCCGGCACCGACGGTGCCCTGGCGATGGCGATGGGGCACGTGGTCCTCAAGGAGTACTTCGTCGACTCCACGACGCCCTTCTTCGAGACCTACAACAAGCAGTACACCGACCTGCCGCACCTCGTCTGCCTCGAGCCCGACGGCTCCGGGGCCTATCGCCCCGGCAAGTTCCTCGTCGAGGGCGACCTCGGTGGCGACAGCGAGAACGCCATGTGGAAGCCGGCCGTCATCGACGCCACCACCGGCGAGGTGCGCATCCCGCAGGGCTCCATCGGCGACCGCTTCGGCGACGAGGGCGTGGGCAAGTGGAACCTCGAGCTCGGCGACATCGACCCCGCGCTCAGCATGTACCGCGACCACCAGGGCGGGACCCGCGAGTCCGTCGAGGTGGAGCTGCCGCGCTTCGACGCGGCCGACGGCAAGGTCGTCCACGAGCGACGCGGCGTGCCGATCGCCCGTGTGGGCGATCGCGTCGTCACCACCGTCCTCGACCTGATGCTCGCCCAGTACGGCGTCGCCCGTGACGGCCTGCCCGGCGTCTGGCCGCGCACCAGCGAGTCCGACCCGCACGGCTACGACGACCCCTCGGTGCCGGCCACCCCCGCCTGGCAGGAGCAGCACACCGGTGTGCCCGCCGCGCAGGTCACCCGGATCGCCCGGGAGTGGGCGCAGAACGCGATCGACACCAACGGTCGCGGCATGATCTTGATGGGTGCCGGCACCAACCACTGGTTCCACTCCGACCAGATCTATCGCGCGATGCTCGTCCTCACCACCATCACCGGGTGCCAGGGGCGCAACGGCGGCGGCTGGGCCCACTACGTGGGTCAGGAGAAGGTGCGTCCGCTGATGGGGTTCCAGCACATGGCCTTCGCCCTGGACTGGCAGCGCCCGCCGCGGCACATGAACCAGACCGCGTACTGGTACGTCAACACGTCCCAGTACCGCTACGACACCTTCGACGCCGACGACCTCGACGCCGGGACCGGGGTGTTCGCCGGCAAGACGGTGATGGACCTGCTGGCGCAGTCGGTGCGTCTGGGCTGGACCCCGAGCTACCCGACCTTCAACCGGAGCAGCCTCGCGCTGGTCGACCAGGCCGAGGAGGCCGGTCAGGCCCCGGCCGACTACGTGGTCGAGCAGCTGAAGTCGGGCGAGCTGAAGTTCGCGGTGGAGGACCCCGAGGCGGAGGAGAACCACCCGCGGGTCCTGAGCCTGTGGCGCTCGAACCTGCTCGGCTCCTCGGCCAAGGGCAATGAGTACTTCCTGCGGCACCTCCTGGGGACCACCAGCGCGGAGAGCGCCCAGGAGGCGCCGCCGGGCAAGCGACCGCGCGACGTCGTGTGGGCCGACAAGGCAGCCGAGGGCCGGCTCGACCTGCTGATGACGATCGACTTCCGGATGACCAGCTCGACGATCCTCTCCGACATCGTCCTGCCCGCCGCGACGTGGTACGAGAAGCACGACCTCAACACCACCGACATGCATCCCTTCATCCACTCGTTCAACCCGGCCATCGCGCCGCCGTGGCAGACGAAGACGGACTGGGAGGCGTGGAAGGCGATCGCGAAGCGCTTCTCCGAGCTCGCGGTGGACCACCTCGGCACCCGCAAGGACCTCGTCGCCAAGCCGTTGTGGCACGACACCCCCGAGGCGATGGCGACGGTCCACGGGGAGGTCAAGGACTGGAGGACCGGCGAGGTCGACCCGGTGCCCGGGAAGACGATGCCGGTGCTCGTGGTCGCCGAGCGCGACTTCACGGCGGTCCACGAGAAGATGACGTCGATCGGTCCGCTCATCGAGGACGTCGGCATGGTGACCAAGGGCGTGCCCTACGCGGCCGCTCGCGAGATCGACATCCTGCGCCACCGCAACGGTGTGGTCCAGGGCGGGGCCGGTGACGGGCAGCCGCGCCTGGAGACCGACATCCAGTGCGCGGAGGCCATCCTGCACCTGTCCGGCACCACCAACGGCCACCTGGCCACGCTCGGGTTCAAGAACCTGGAGAAGCGCACCGGGACCGAGCTCCACGACCTCTCGGCCGAGCACGAGGGCAAGCAGATCACCTTCGCCGACACCCAGGTCGCGCCCGTCCCGGTCATCACCTCGCCGGAGTGGTCGGGCTCGGAGTCGGGTGGGCGCCGCTACGCACCGTTCACCATCAACGTCGAGCGCAAGAAGCCGTTCCACACCCTCACGGGCCGCCAGCAGTTCTACGTCGACCACGACTGGTTCCTCGGGATGGGCGAGGCCCTGCCCGTCTACCGGCCGCCGTTGAACATGTCGGCGCTCTTCGGTGAGGCGCCCGTCGGTGAGGTCAACGAGCTGGGCGTGTCCGTGCGCTACCTGACGCCGCACAACAAGTGGTCGATCCACTCGGAGTACCAGGACAACCTGTTCATGCTGTCGTTGTCGCGCGGCGGCCAGTCGGTGTGGATCTCGGACCGTGACGCGGCCAAGGTGGGGATCAAGGACAACGACTGGATCGAGATGGTCAACCGCAACGGCGTCGTGGCCGCCCGGGCCATCGTCAGCCACCGGATGCCGGAGGGCACGGTCTACATGCACCACGCCCAGGACCGGTTGATCGACGTGCCCCTGACCGAGCGGGACGGCAAGCGCGGCGGCATCCACAACAGCCTCACCAGGACGCTGATGAAGCCGAGCCACATCGTCGGCGGCTACGCGCAGCTGGCCTACTTCTTCAACTACATCGGGCCCACGGGGAACAACCGCGACGAGGTCACGATGATCCGCAAGCGCACGGCAAAGGTGGAGTACTGAGATGCGCGTCATGGCTCAGATGGCGATGGTGATGAACCTCGACAAGTGCATCGGGTGCCACACCTGCTCGGTGACCTGCAAGCAGGCGTGGACCAACCGCACCGGGATGGAGTACGTCTGGTTCAACAACGTCGAGACGCGCCCCGGCCTCGGCTACCCCCGGACCTACGAGGACCAGGACGAGTGGCAGGGCGGCTGGGTCCGCAAGCCCAACGGGCGCCTGGCGCTCAAGGCCGGCGGGCGGCTGAAGAAGCTCCTCACCATCTTCTCCAACCCCAAGCTGCCCTCGATCGAGGACTACTACGAGCCCTGGACCTACGACTACGAGACGCTGCTGAACTCGCCGGCGTCGGAGAACTTCCCGGTGGCCCGCCCCAAGAGCCTGCTCACCGGCAAGGACATGCAGGTGCAGTGGTCGGCCAACTGGGACGACGACCTGGGTGGCTCACAGGAGCACGCTTCGCGCGACGTGATGTTCAAGGGCATCGAGGACAAGGTCAAGCTCGAGTTCGAGGAGACCTTCATGTTCTACCTGCCGCGCATCTGCGAGCACTGCCTCAACCCCTCCTGCGCGGCGTCGTGCCCCTCCGGCGCGATCTACAAGCGGGCCGAGGACGGCATCGTGCTCGTCGACCAGGACCGCTGCCGCGGGTGGCGCATGTGCGTCTCGGGCTGCCCCTACAAGAAGGTCTACTTCAACCACAAGACCGGCAAGGCCGAGAAGTGCACCTTCTGCTACCCACGCATCGAGGTCGGCATCCCGACCGTGTGCTCGGAGACGTGCGTGGGCCGGCTGCGCTACATCGGCCTCATGCTCTACGACGCAGACGCGGTCCTCGAGGCTGCGGCCGTCGAGGACGACCACGACCTCTACGAGGCGCAGCGCAGCGTGTTCCTCGACCCGCGCGACCCCGAGGTCGAGCAGGCCGCGCTCGCCGCGGGCATCCAGGCCGACTGGATCGAGGCGGCGAAGAAGTCGCCCGTGCTGCGACTGATCAACGACTACAAGGTCGCCCTGCCGCTGCACCCGGAGTACCGCACGATGCCGATGGTCTGGTACATCCCGCCGTTGTCGCCCGTGGTCGACGTCGTCAAGGAGACGGGCGAGGACGCGGAGGACCGCGGCAACCTGTTCGCGGCGATCGACACGCTGCGGATCCCGGTCGAGTACCTCGCCAACCTGTTCACGGCCGGCGATGTCGAGCCGGTCAACGGCGTGTTGAAGAAGCTCGCCGCGATGCGCTCCTACATGCGTGACATCAACCTCGGGCGCGAGCCCGACGCGAGCATCCCCGCCGCCGTCGGCATGACGGAGGAGGAGATGTACGAGATGTTCCGCCTGCTGGCGATCGCCAAGTACGCCGACCGCTACGTGATCCCGCCGGCCCACGCCGAGCAGGCGCACGCGCTGGAGGAGCTGGCGACCGAGTGCTCGGTCGACTTCGACGCGGCTGGTTCGTTCTACGACCAGGCACTGCTGGGCGAGGGCGCGGGCTACCCGACGCCGGTCGCGGTGGAGAACTTCCGGATGCTCCAGGACCGGCAGACCTCCGACACCGTGGCCGCGCCGGACGACAAGGCCAGTCGGGTCAACCTCCTCAACTGGGACGGCAAGGGCACTCCCGAAGGGATGTTCCCGCCCCGCGGCGACGGGGGTGGCGCGTGAGGTTCCGCCGCTCCAGGAGTGCCGAGCGCCACGACGCCACCCGCGTGTGGGCAGTGTGCTCGGTCCTGCTCGACTACCCGACCGAGGAGCTGGTGTCGTCCCTCGACGACCTCGAGGCGCTGGTGCCGGACCATCCCGATCTCGCCGGACTCATCGACCACGTGCGACGTACGCCGCTCGCGGAGCTCCAGCAGGACTACGTCGCGACGTTCGACCACACGCGCAAGTGCGCGCTCTACCTGACCTACTTCGCCTACGGCGACACCCGGCGTCGCGGCGCGGCCCTCGTGCAGTTCAAGGAGGCCTACCGACGCGCCGGCGTGGAGTGGGTCGAGGACCACGGCGAGCTGCCCGACCACCTCTGCGCCGTGCTGCAGCTCGGCGCGACGGTGGACGGCGACGTCGCGCGAGAGCTGCTGGAGGACCACCGTGCCGGAGTGGAGATGCTGCGCCTGGCCCTGTCCGGGTGGCGCAACGACGACGGCTCCACCGGCTCGCCGTGGGCTGCCGCGCTGCGCGCCGTCTGCGGCACCCTGCGCGACCTCGTCGGCGAGGAGGCCGAGGCCGTACGCCGTCTCGTCGAGCAGGGCCCGCCGGCCGAGGAGGTCGGGCTGTCCGGCTACGGCGCCGACCCGGCGCTGACGGGCGGACCCGCCCTCATCGCGACCGCCAACATCCCCGTAGGAGCACCGAGATGAACACCTTCCTCTGGGTCATCGTCCCCTACCTCTGCCTCGCGGTGTTCGTGGTCGGGCACGTGTGGCGCTACCGCTACGACAAGTTCGGCTGGACCACCCGCTCCTCCCAGCTCTACGAGAACCGGCTGCTGAGGCTCGGCTCGCCGATGTTCCACTTCGGCATGCTCGGCGTCGTCGGGGGCCACGTCATCGGCCTGCTCGTCCCCCGCTCGTGGACCGCGGCGGTCGGCGTCGACGACCACCTCTACCACTACGCCGCGGTCATCGGCGGGCTGGTGGCGGGGATCCTGGCCCTGGTCGGGATGTCGATCCTGGTCTACCGCCGGCGCACCGTCGGCCCGGTCTTCTCGGCGACCACACCGATGGACAAGGTCATGTACGCCTTCTTGGGCGCGGCCATCGTGCTGGGCATGTGGAACACCATCGCCGGCTCGATCTTCAGCCTGGGCGGTGAGTACAACTACCGCGAGGGCGTCTCGGTCTGGTACCGCTCGTTCCTCGCCTTCCAGCCCGACGCCGACCTGATGGCCGAGGCGCCGATCGGCTTCAAGCTGCACGCGCTCGTGGCCTTCGGCCTCTTCGCGCTGTGGCCGTTCACCCGCCTCGTGCACGTCTTCTCCGCCCCCGTCGGCTATCTCACCCGCCCCTACGTCGTCTACCGCTCGCGCGACGACCGCTCGCTCGGCAGTGCGACACCGCGCCGCGGCTGGGACCGGGTCGGCTGACCCCGTGTGCCACTACTGCGGGTGCCGGCAGATCCCGCTGATCCGCGACTACATCGCCGAGCACGAGCTCGCGCTGGCGCTCGGCGCCCGCGCCCTCGAGGAGGCCGGTCGCGGCGCGCTCGTGGACGCGCAGGCGACCGTCGCGGAGATGCGGGCGGAGCTGGTCAGGCACTGGCAGGGCGAGGAGGAGGGCGTGTTCGCGCTGATGCGCACCGACGAGCTCTACCGCGAGCACATCGACCCGCTGATCGCGGAGCACCGTGAGCTCGACGCCCTGCTCGCCCGCCTCGACATGACCAGCGCGGCGGACCGGACCCGCCTGCGTGAGGAGGTGGAGGAGCTCAAGGTGCACATCTCCAAGGAGGAGGACGGACTCTTCCCCGTCACCCTGGTCGAGTTCAACGGCCCCGAGTGGGACGCCGCCATCGCTGCCTGGGAACGGGCCCACCCGGGCCGCACCATCTCCGTCGACTGAGGCCAGGAGGCCACCATGCAGACCACGTCCCTGACCGCCCTCGCCGCCCAGCAGCTCGAGGTCGCGCGCACGTCGAGCGCCGGCCGGTCGGCCGTCACCGTCCACGGCGGGCACGAGCACGACCTGCGCCAGACCCTCATCGCCATGGCGGCCGGCACCCGGCTGGGCGAGCACGAGTCCCCAGGTGAGGCGACGCTCCAGGTGCTCGAGGGAGAGGTGACCTTGCACGCCGGTGGCGAGGCCTACGACCTGCACGAGGGGGAGCACGGCGTCATCCCGCCCATGCGCCACGACCTCGTCGCC
This sequence comes from Nocardioides sp. Root122, assembly GCF_001425025.1. Classification (GTDB taxonomy): domain Bacteria; phylum Actinomycetota; class Actinomycetes; order Propionibacteriales; family Nocardioidaceae; genus Nocardioides. The sequence continues at coordinate 58,739 of NZ_LMDE01000006.1, read as the reverse complement.
GGCACCGACGCCGTCGTGCTGCTCACGGTGGCCACCCGCGCCTGACGTCCCGGCCCGCCGTCCGGGCCCCTACGGTGGGGTCATGACCGTCGGCCTGCTGCTCGCTGCCGGCGCCGGGGAGCGCTTCGGCGGCCCGAAGGCGCTGGCCCGCGACGCCGACGGCACGTCCTGGCTGCTGCGCTCCGTGCAGGCGCTGCGTCCCTGCGCCGAGGTCGTGGTCGTGCTCGGGGCCGAGGCGGAGCGCGCCGCCGCCCTGCTGCCCATGTCGGTCTCGCGCATCCGGGCCGACGACTGGGCCGAGGGGATGGGCGCGTCGCTGCGCGCCGGCCTGCAGGCGCTGGGGCCGACCGACCACGAGGCGGCCCTCGTGTCGCTGGTGGACCTGCCGGACGTGGACGCCGCGGTGGTGGCCCGCCTGCTCGGCGCGGTCACCGGCCCGGACGTCCTCGCCCGAGCGGCGTACGACGGCGTGCCGGGGCACCCCGTGCTGCTCGGCCGGGACCATTGGGCCGGGGTCGTCGCGAGCGCCACCGGCGACCGGGGCGCGCGCGACTACCTCGCCGCCCACGAGGTCGCGCTGGTCGAGTGCGGCGACCTCGCGTCGGGCGCCGACGTGGACGAGCGCTGAGCCCGGGGTCGGCCGACGTCGGGCCGACGTCCGGCCAACGTCCGGCCAACGTGGTGGGTCGTAGCCTCTAGCCATGGACTCCGCCGCTGACGTGGCCGCCCGCCTGGGCGCGACCGGATACCTCGCCGACGACGAGCTCGCCACGGTCGTGTTCCTGGCCTCGCGGATGCAGCGACCGCTGCTGCTCGAGGGCGAGCCCGGCACCGGCAAGACCGCCCTCGCCGAAGCCCTTGCCCAGAGCCTCGACCTCCCGCTCGTGCGCCTGCAGTGCTACGAGGGCATCGACGCCAGCCAGGCTCTCTACGACTGGGACTTCCCGCGCCAGATCCTGCACCTCCGTGCCCTCGAGGCGGCCGGCCAGGTCGACTCCGACGAGGCCGAGAAGAGCCTCTACGACGAGCGCTTCCTGCTGTCGCGGCCCGTGCTGGCCGCGCTGCGGCAGGCGCCGGCGGTGCTGCTGGTCGACGAGGTGGACCGGGCCGACGACGAGTTCGAGGCGTTCCTGCTCGAGGTGCTCTCGACGTGGCAGGTGACGATCCCCGAGTTCGGCACCGTCACCGCACCCGAGCCGCCGCTGGTCGTGCTGACCTCCAACCGCACGCGCGAGCTCCACGACGCGCTGAAGCGCCGCTGCCTCTACCACTGGATCGACCACCCGGGCCTCGAGCGCGAGGTGGAGATCGTGCGCTCGCGGGCGCCCGAGGTCAGCGAGACGCTGGCTCGCCAGGTCGTCGAGCTCGTCCAGCAGCTGCGCAGCCGCGACGACCTGCTCAAGCCGCCCGGCGTTGCCGAGACCCTCGACTGGGCGCGCGCCCTCACCTACCTCGGCACCGCCGAGCTCGACCTCGCCTCGGCGTCGGCGACGCTGGGTGCGCTGCTGAAGTACCGCGAGGACGCGGACCGGGTGAAGGCCGCGCTGGACCGGATGTTGACGCGATGAGTCACCCCACGGAGTCCGTGACCGGCCACCAGGCCGACGAGGTGCTGCTGGGCTTCACCCGTGCGCTCCGGGCGTCCGGCGTGCCGGTGACCCAGGACCGGGCGCACGGCTTCCTGACCGCGGTGGCGGCCGTCGGCCTCGGCGACCGGCAGGCGACCTACTGGGCGGGCCGGGCGACCCTGTGCGGCTCGCCCGACGACCTCGCCCGCTACGACCAGGTCTTCGCCGCCTGGTTCGACGCCCGTGACGGCCTGCCGCGGGCCCGGCCGAGGGAGACCCCGCGCCCGGCCGCTGCGCACCTGCTGCCCGAGGCGGAGGGCAGCGGGGGCGGTGAGGAGGAGGACGAGGACGTGCTGCGTGCCGCGGCCTCCCCGGCCGAGGTGCTGCGCCACCGCGACGTGGCCACCCTCGACGCCGCCGAGAAGCGACGTCTCGACGCGATGTTCGCCCGGCTGTCGCTGCGGCCGCCGAGTCGTCGTACGGCACGACACCGGAGGTGGCACCGCGGGCAGCTCGACGCCTCCCGCACCCTGCGCGCCTCGCTGCGGCAGATGGGCGAGCCGGCGGAGATCGCGTGGCGCCGCCGCGGGGTCCGTCCGCGGCGGGTGGTGCTGCTGGTCGACGTCAGCGGGTCGATGAGCGCCTACGCCGACGCCCTCCTGCGGCTCGCCCACCGCCTGACCCAGTGCGGGCGTGCGGGCGGGGGCACCGTCGAGACGTTCACCGTCGGCACCCGGCTCACCCACGTGACGCGGGCGCTGCGCTCGCCCGACGCCGACCGCGCGATCGTGGCCGCCGGCGAGGTGGTGCCGGACTGGTCCGGCGGGACCCGGCTGGGGGAGACGCTGAAGGTCTTCCTCGACCGCTGGGGGCAGCGTGGGATGGCCCGCGGCGCGGTCGTGGTCGTCTTCAGCGACGGCTGGGAGCGCGGCGACGCCGAGCTGCTGGGCGCGCAGATGGCGCGGCTCAAGCGCGTCGCGCACCGCGTCGTCTGGGTCAACCCGCACCGCGGCAAGGCGGGCTACGAGCCGCTCCAGGGCGGGGTCGTCGCGGCGCTCCCGCACTGCGACCACTTCCTCGCCGGCCACTCCCTGGCGACCTTCGCCGACCTGACGGAGGTGATCGCGCGTGCGTGACGTGCTGCCCGAGCTGATGCAGTGGTGGGAGGCCGGCGAGACCGTCGGCGTGGGCACCGTGGTGGCCACGTTCCGCTCCGCGCCCCGGCCGCCCGGCGCCTCCATGCTCGTCGGTCCCGACGAGACGGCCGTCGGGTCCGTGTCGGGCGGGTGCGTCGAGGGCGCGGTCTACGACCTGGCGCAGACGGTGGTGTCGACGGGGGAGCCCGTGCTGGAGAGGTACGGCGTCTCGGACGACGACGCCTTCGCGGTCGGCCTGACCTGCGGCGGCATCCTCGACGTCTTCGTCGAGCAGGTCTCGCGGGAGACGTTCCCCCAGCTGGGCGACATCGCGGCCGACGTCGCGGCCGGACGACCGGTGGCGCTGGCGACCGTGATCGAGCATCCCGACCCGGCCTGGCTCGGACGCCGGATGGTCGTGCGCCCGGACGTGCGTGCCGAGGGCAGCCTCGGGTCGGAGCGCGCGGACGCGGCCGTCCACGACGACGCCCTCGGTCTGCTCGCCGCCGGCTCCAACGCCACGATGACCTACGGACCCGACGGCGAGCGGCGTGGCGAGGGCATGCGGGTCTTCGTGTGGGGCTTCGCGCCCAAGCCGCGGATGCTGGTCTTCGGGGCGATCGACTTCGCGGCCGCCGTCGCCAGGGTCGGCTCGTTCCTCGGCTACCACGTGACCGTGTGCGACGCCCGCCCCGTGTTCGCCACCACCTCGCGCTTCCCCGGTGCCGACGAAGTGGTCGTCGACTGGCCGCACCGCTACCTGAAGGCCGAGCTCGAGGCCGGTCGTATCGACCGACGGACCGTGCTCACGCTGCTGACCCACGACCCCAAGTTCGACGTCCCCCTCCTCGAGGTGGCGCTGCGCCTGCCCGACGACGTACGTCCTGCCTACATCGGCGCGATGGGGTCCCGTCGCACGCACGACGAGCGGACCGGCCGGCTGGTCGAGGCCGGGCTGTCCGCGGAGGAGATCGCACTGCTCTCCTCGCCGATCGGGCTCGACCTGGGGGCCCGGACCCCGGAGGAGACCGCGGTCTCCATCGCCGCCGAGATCGTGGCCCGGCAGTGGGGCGGGTCGGGGGAGCGGCTGGCGAGCACCGCGGGCCGGATCCACCACGACGACTGAGTCGCCGGGGCGACCCACCCCGCCCGCGAGTTGGCGGTCGGGCGGGGCTCACTTATGGTCTTCGGGATGTTTTTGCTCGCCGTGCGCCCCCGTGTCCTCGTCCGCCCGATCCTCTCCGCCGCCGCAGCGCTCCTGCTGCTGGCGAGCGTGCTGCTCGCCGGCTCGCCCGCGCAGGCGCGCCAGCCGGAGCGCAACGCTGCCGCCTCGTCGCACGCCGCAGCCTCGGGCAACCGCTTCGCCGTGGCGACGCTCAACCTGAAGAAGGGGATGCGCGTCGCGGGCATGCGCCACGACATCAGCCAGGTCATCGGCGGCGGCGCCTCGGTCGTCGGCTTCCAGGAGCGGCTCTTCAGCCGTCCCGCCCTGCGCGCGTCGCTGCCGAAGGCGTGGACCCTGCTGATGCCCAGCGGCCCGACCGGCACGGACGACAACCCCATCGCCTTCGACAAGCGCGTGTGGAAGCTCCAGAAGACCTGGTCGGTCCTGCTCACCGGCACGACCTGGCGGCGCTACTCCGGTCGGATCGCCCACGACCAGTACGGCGTGGTGGCCGTGCTCCGCAACCGCGCGAGCGGCCACACCATCCGTGCGGTCAGCTTCCACCTGCCCAACCACCTCCACAACCGCCGCACCGGCGGCCCCAACTACGCCAACCGTCGCGGCGTGGAGGCGATGTGGCGGATGGCCGGCGCGATCCGCTCGCTGAAGGACGACACGCGCAAGGCGCACCAGTTCGTCGCCATGTGCGACTGCAACGTCACCGAGAACCGCGACACGGGCGAGAACCTCGTCAAGGGGCGCATCACCAAGCCGCTGCGGCTCGAGACCAACTACTCCGCCGACGACCACCGTCGCGGGTCCGGGATCGACTACGTCATGGCCGAGCGCCACTCGGACTTCCGGATCCGCTCCTTCCGCCCCTACCGGCACATGGTCACCGACCACCCGGGCATCGTCGCGACCTTCGTGCGGCGGCGCTGACGCCCGACGGGCGGTGACCGGCGGCCGGGCCGGCCGGAGCAGCACCTCCCGACGGACCCAGTGGTCCCGTTCCCTGTTGTGGGCGTCACAGTCGGGCTAGGTTGGCGGCGACCTCAGGGGAACCCGTGGAGCCGCCATGACCAGCGAAGACCTGCACGCACGCCGTGTGAGCGCGGTGCGCGCGTGGACGAGGTTCGTCGCCCAGGGTGACGAGCAGTCCGAGGCGGTGCGGCCCGAGATCCTGAGCAGCTGGCAGCTCTCCGGGGTGGTCTCGCCGACGGTCACCCAGGCGCCGCTCGACGACGAGGGCGACACCGCCGAGTTCTGGAACGCCTCACCGCTCCAGACCGCGGTGATGCGCGTGCAGGACGAGCTGCGTCGCACGGCCGAGGACGGCGACCTGGTCATCGCGGTCACCGACGAGCAGACCCGGATCCTGTGGACCTACGGCGGACGGGTGATGCGGCGCAAGGCCGAGAGCGTCAACTTCGTCCCCGGCGGGCGCTGGGACGAGCGCAGCGTGGGCACCAACGCGCTGGCCATCGCCGGGCGGACGGCGGCGCCGGCGATGGTGTTCAGCGCCGAGCACTACGCCGAGGTCGTGCACAACTGGGTGTGCTGGGCGGCTCCCGTCTTCGACCCGGTGACCGGTCGCTCGCTGGGGGTCATCGACCTCTCGACCACCTGGGAGCGCACCCACCCGATCGGGCTGGCGACGGCGCGGGTGATGGCGCGGCTGATCGAGGGCGCGATGCCCACCGACCGGCGTGGCGTGCTCGGCGGCGACGAGGGCCCGGACGAGCCCGGTCTCACGCTGACCCTGCTCGGCACGGCCGAGGTCTGGCTCGACGGCCGGCGCCTGCTGCTCAACCGCCGCCAGACCGAGATCCTGGCCCTCCTGGCCCTGCACCCGGCCGGGCTGTCCGTCGAGCACCTCCACTCGCTGCTCTACGGAGACGCCGCGGTGACGACCTCGACGCTCAAGGCGGAGGTGTCGCACCTGCGGGCCGCGCTGGCCGGGCAGCTGTCCTCGCGCCCCTACCGGCTCACGATGCCGGTCGCCACCGACGTGGAGGAGGTGCAGCGGCTGCTGCGGCGCGGCGACGTGCGCGCCGCCGTGCGCGCCTACGGCGGCGACCTGCTGCCCGGCACGGAGTCGCCGGCGCTGGTCCAGATGGGCGACTACCTCGCGGTCAGCGTGCGCGAGGCGCTGCTCGCACACCCCGACCCCGACGCGGTCCTGCGCTACAGCGACCTCGCGCCGTACGACACCGCCGTGGTGGAGGCCTGCCTCGCCGCCCTGCCCGTGCACCACCCGGTGGCACCCCTGCTGAAGGGCCGGCTGGCCGCCGCCCGCTGACGGCCCGGTCTGGTCCTGCGAGGGCGACCAACCGGTCGCCAACCACCGCGACCTAGCGTCGGGGGCGGAGTGACCCACCTCACACGCCCGGAGGCACTGCATGACCAAGATCGAACTCACCGTCGACGGGGCTGCGGTCTCCGATGACGTCGAGCCGCGGATGCTGCTGGTGCAGTACCTCCGCGAGAAGCTCGGCAAGACCGGCACCGTGATCGGCTGCGACACCTCGAACTGCGGGGCGTGCACCGTCCACCTCGACGGGACGAGCGTGAAGTCCTGCAACGTCCTCGCCGTGCAGGCCAACGGCCGCACGGTGACCACGATCGAGGGGCTGGCCGACACCGCCGAGGGTGAGCTGCACCCGGTCCAGGAGGCCTTCCGGGAGTGCCACGGACTGCAGTGCGGCTTCTGCACGCCGGGGATGATCATGCAGGCCGTCGACCTGCTCGGCGAGAACCCGCACCCCACCGAGGAGGAGGTCCGGCTCGGCATGGAGGGCAACCTCTGCCGCTGCACGGGCTACCACAACATCGTCAAGAGCGTGCTCCACGCTGCCGAGCAGACGTCGACGGGGGCGACCGCATGACCGCCACCCAGGACCGTCCCGCTGCCGAGATCGGCAAGGACCGCCGCCGCAAGGAGGACCAGCGGCTGATCACCGGCCGGACCCGCTGGACCGACAACATCACCCTGCCGGGGATGCTGCACCTCGCGATGGTCCGCAGCCCCTTCGCGCACGCCACCATCACCTCGGTCGACACCGAGGCTGCCAAGGCCGCGAAGAACGTCGTCGCGGTCCTGAGCGGCAAGGACTTCGGCGAGGAGCTCGGGGTCTGCATCAACGCCTGGCCGATCACCCCGGACCAGAAGACCCCAAGCCACTCGCCCATGCCCGCCGACCGGGTCGCCTTCGCAGGCGAGATCGTCGCCGTCGTCGTCGCCCGCAGCGCCGCTGCGGCACGGGACGCGGCCGAGCTCGTCGACGTCGAGTACGACGAGCTGCCCGCCGTCATCGGGATCAAGAAGGCCCTCCAGGACGAGGTCCTCGCCCACCCCGACCTCGGCACCAACAAGTCCGCGCTCTGGGTCTTCGACTCCCAGGAGGCCGGCACCGGCGGCGAGGTCGAGGCGGCCATCGAGGAGGCGCGCAACGGCGGCATCGTCATCGAGCGGGAGTACCGGCAGCAGCGGCTGATCCCCGCCTTCATGGAGCCGCGCAGCGTCGTCGTGGACCCGACCGGTGAGCAGCTCACCATGTGGTCGGCGACCCAGATCCCGCACATCCTGAGGTTCGCCCTGGCGGCCACCACCGGCGTGCCCGAGAGCAAGATCAGGGTCATCGCCCCTGACGTCGGTGGCGGCTTCGGTGGCAAGCTCCAGGCGACGCCGGAGGAGTGGGTCGCCTGGGCGGTGGCCCGCAGGCTGATGAAGCCGGTCAAGTACACCGAGACCCGCAGCGAGAGCCTGATGGCGGCGCACCACGGCCGCGACCAGGTGCAGACGCTCACCCTCGCCGCCGACAAGGACGGCAAGGTCACCGCGCTCAAGGTGCACCTCGACGCCGACCTCGGCGCCTACGTCGCGATCGTCGGCGGCGGCGTACCGGTCCTCGGCGCCTTCATGTTCAACGCGATCTACAAGTTCCCGGCCTACCGCTTCGAGTGCCAGACCGTCCTCACCAACACCACCTTCACCGACGCCTACCGCGGCGCCGGCCGGCCGGAGGCGACGTACGCCATCGAGCGGCTGATGGACGAGCTCGCCGCCGAGGTGGGCGTCGACCCGCTCGAGATCCGCGAGCGCAACTGGATCACCCACGAGGAGTTCCCGTTCACCACGGTCGCGGGCCTGGAGTACGACACGGGCAACTACGAGGCGGCGACGGCGAAGGCCAAGGCGTCCTTCGGCTACGACGAGCTCCGCGCCGAGCAGAAGGAGCGGCGCGACCGCGGTGACCGCGTCCAGCTCGGCATCGGTGTCTCGACGTTCACCGAGATGTGCGGCCTGGCGCCCAGCCGGGTCCTCGGCAGCCTCGACTACGGCGCCGGTGGCTGGGAGAACGCGAGCGTGCGGATGACCCCGCTCGGCAAGGTCGAGGTCGTGACCGGTGCCAGCGCGCACGGACAGGGCCACGAGACCGCGTTCAGCCAGATCGTGGCGGACCGGCTCGGCGTCCCGTTCGAGGACGTCGAGGTGCTGCACGGTGACACGCAGGTGGCCCCGAAGGGTCTCGACACCTATGGCTCGCGCTCGCTGGTCGTCGGTGGTGAGGCGCTCGTGAAGGCTGTTGACAAGGTGATCGACAAGGCCAAGGTGCTCGCTGCGCACCTGCTCGAGGCCAACGCCGACGACCTGGACTACGCCGACGGCAGGTTCACCGTCCGCGGCACCGACCAGGGCAAGGCGATCCAGGAGCTGGCGACAGCGACGTTCGCGGGGCACGACTACCCCGAGGGCATGGAGCTGAGCCTCGACGCCGACGCGACCTACGACCCGGTGAACTTCAACTACCCCCACGGCACGCACCTGTGCGCGATGGAGGTCGACACCGAGACCGGCGCCGTGACGATGCGCAAGTACACCTGCTGCGACGACATCGGCACGATCATCAACCCGCTGATCGTCGCCGGGCAGGTGCACGGCGGCCTGGTGCAGGGCATCGCGCAGGCGCTGTGGGAGGAGGCGGTGCACGACGAGTCCGGCACGCTGGTGAGCGGCTCGTTCGTCGACTACCTGCTGCCGACGGCCGCCGACACGATCTCCTTCGACGTGGTCCACACCGACGAGCCGAGCATCTGCACCACCAACACGCTCGGCACCAAGGGCGTCGGCGAGGCCGGCACCATCGCGTCCACCCCGGCGGTCGTCAACGCCGTCGTCGACGCCGTACGGCACCTGGGCGTCAGCGACATCCAGATGCCGTGCACCCCGGAGCGGGTGTGGCGAGCGATCCACGCCCACGACGGGGACGCCCCGACCCCGGCGGACGCGATGCCGCACTTCGAGGAGGGCGCCCTCAACCAGGACCCGACCGCAGGAGGTGCAGACCAATGATCCCGGTGCAGTTCGACTACCTCGCCCCGACCTCGGTCGAGGAGGCGCTGGCCGCCCTCGGCGAGCACGGCGACGACGCGAAGATCATGGCCGGCGGGCAGAGCCTGCTGCCGGTGCTGCGGATGCGGCTCAACGCTCCGGAGGTGGTCATCGACCTCGGCGGCATCTCTTCGTTGCGGGGGATCCGTGACGACGGGGACGCGATCGTGATCGGCGCGATGACGACCCACCACGACGTGCGCGACGACGCGCTCGTCAAGGAGCACGCTCTGCTGGTCTCGAAGGCGGCCGCCGAGGTGGCCGACTCCCAGATCCGGCACCGCGGCACCTTCGGCGGCGCGCTGGCCCACGCCGACCCGGCGGGCGACCTCGGCGCGCCCGCGCTCGCCCTCGGGGCCCAGTTCGTGATCGCGGGTCCGGGCGGCACCCGGACGGTCGAGGCGGCCGACTTCTTCGTCGATCTCTTCGAGACCGCGATCGGCGACGACGAGATCCTCACCGAGGTGCGCATCCCCAAGCACACCGGTTGGGGTGCCCACTACGAGAAGTTCGTCCGGGTGGCGCACCAGTGGCCGATCGTCGCCGTGGCCGCCACCGTGAAGGGCTCCATCGACGAGGCCAGGATCGGGCTTACCAACATGGGCTCCACCCCGTTGCGCGCGAGCGCGGCGGAGCAGGCCCTCGCCGGCGCGAGCGCCACGGAGGACGGCGTACGCGCTGCGGCCGACCTGGCCGCCGACGGCACCAACCCGCCCTCGGACCTCAACGGTGCCGCCGACTACCGCCAGCACCTCGCCCGCGTCCTGACCGGGCGGGCCGTCCTCAAGGCGGCGGGGAACTAGATGGAGCTGAGCCACCACTTCACCGTCCCGATCGGGGTCGAGGAGACCTGGGCGCACTTCAACGACATCGCGTCGGTGGCCGAGTGCTTCCCCGGCGCCCAGGTCACCGAGGCCGACGCCGACTCCTTCTCGGGGTCGGTGAAGGTGAAGCTCGGTCCGATCGCCCTGCAGTACAACGGCAGCGGCACCTTCGTGGAGAAGGACGAGGAGGCGCATCGCTTCGTCGTCGACGCCAAGGGCAAGGACAAGCGCGGCAACGGCACGGCGGGCGCCACGGTGACGGTCTCCATGACCGAGGCCGGCGGCTCGACGGACGTCGCGGTCGAGACCGACCTGGCCATCACCGGCAAGCCCGCGCAGTTCGGGCGCGGCGTGATGCAGGACGTCTCCGACAAGCTGCTCGGCCAGTTCGTGACCTGCCTGGAGCAACGGCTCGCCGCACCCGAGGAGCCGTTGGGCGGTGAGTCGGCAGCTGCGTCCCCCGCGCCCCTGGCCGCCGGCCCACCGCCGGCGGGGCCGTCCGGTGCCGCGGCACCGCCGCCCCCCGCGTCACCTCCACCGCCGCCGCCCCCACCGCCGCCCGCGCCACCGGTGGAGGCGCTCGACCTGGGCAGCGCCGTGCTCCCCGTGCTCCTGCGGACCTACTGGAAGCAGGCGCTCGGCGCCGTCGTCGTGCTCGTGCTCCTGCGCCGGCTGCTCCGGCGGGGGTGAGGGGGCCGCTCAGAACACGTTGGCCGGCCGGAACTGCACCGAGAGGCGGGGGCCGGAGTGCGCCACCTTGGGCACCGCGTGCTCCCAGGTGCGCTGGCAGGACCCGCCCATCACCACGAGGTCGCCGTGGCCCATCGTCAGCGCGATGGACGAGCCGCCGCCCCGCGGGCGGAGCAGGAGCCGCCGCGGGTCGCCGACGCTGACGATGGCGACCATGGTGTCCTGCGACCGGCCGCGCCCGATGGTGTCGCCGTGCCAGGCCACGGAGTCGTGGCCGTCGCGGTAGCAGCAGCCGGCGCTCACGAAGGGCTCGCCCAGCTCGGGGAGGTAGTGGGTGCTGAGGTCGTCGCGGGCGCGGGCGAGCGCCGGGTGCGGCAGCGGGTCGGCCGCGAGGTAGGTGTGGACCAGGCGCGGCACGTCGACCACGGCGTCGTACATCTCGCGACGCTCGGAGCGCCACGGGACCCGCTCGACGAGCGCCGAGAACACCTCGTCGGGGTCGCTCAGCCAGTTGCGCTGGACGTCGACCCACGCACCGAGGGTGAGCTCACGGCGCTGCGGCGCGAGCGCCGGGGCGGCCACGTCGGCGTCGGCGAAGAGGGACGTCTGGAAGTCCACGTGGCCTATGGTACAGCAGAGATCGAACAGGCGTTCGATCATTAAGAATTCGTCAAGGGATGACCACAGGCTCCGTCAATTCGGTGACGCCGGTCCAGCCCAGTCCTAGCCTGTCTGACATGGAACCTGTGGACCTCGTCGTCCCGCGTCAGCGGGCGCTGAAGCACGTCCAGGTCCGCGAACACGTCCGCGGTCTCATCGAAGCCCAGCCGCCCGGCTCCGCCGCCCCCTCCGAGCGGGAGCTCGTCGCGCGTTTCGGCGTCGCCCGCATGACCGTGCGCCAGGCCCTCGACGCGCTGGTCGCCGAGGGTCTGCTGGAGCGCATCCCCGGCCGCGGCACCTTCGTCGCCCAGCCCCCCAAGACGGCCGGGCGCCTCACGTCCTTCACCGAGGAGATCCGCCGCCGAGGCATGCTGCCCGAGTCGCAGACGCTGCTGGCCCGGGTCGAGCAGGCCGGTCCCGGCGTGGCCCGCGCCCTCGACATCTCGCCCGGCGACCCGGTCCTGCACTGGCGCCGGCTGCGTCGCGCCGACCAGGAGATCGTGTGCGTCGAGGACGCCTACCTCAACGAGGTGCTCCTCCCCGGCTTCCTCCAGCACGGCACCCCGACCAGCCTCTACGACGCGCTCGGCGCACGGGGCCTGCGGCCCACCGCCGTCGAGGACTCGATCTCCGCCGACCGCGCCAGCGCGGAGGAGGCCGTCGTCCTCGAGGTCGCCGAGGGCGACCCGGTCCTGCGGCACTCGCGCCGGGCGGTCTCCGACGGCCGCATCGTCGAGGTCTCGCGCACCTGCTACCGCCACGACCGCTTCACGGTCTACCTCCAGCTCGCCGACCGCTGATCGCGACGCCGGCTCCTCGCGCGGCTCAGCCCGCTGCCAGGCCCGCGATCTCGCGGTCGAGGTTGGCGCGCGCCCGCGCCTCCCACAGCTCACGGGCGCGGGCCGAGTGGAACAGCGACGGCTTGGCCGCGAGGTCCTGCAGCACGGCGAGGCGGCCGGCCCGGAAGTCCGCGTCCGCGACGTGGGCGAAGTCGGCCCGCACCCCGGCCACGTAGTCGGCGTAGCGCTCGGGCCCGGCCGCCAGGATGCCGAGGTCGGCGTCGCTCAGCGCGCACCCGGCGGCGTCGTCGTCCGACGGTCGGTGGTGGGCGGTCATCCGCACGAGCCGAGCCACCTCGCCGGCGTACGCCTCGGGGAGCGCGCGCTCGGCCCACTGCGCCGACCGCTCCTCGTCGTCGTCCGCACCGTCGTAGACGGCGTCGTGGAACCACGCGGCCAGCACGACCTCCGTCGCACCGGCGGCCAGCTCGTCGAGCCGGTCCAGCACCTCGCGCAGGTGCAGCAGGTCGTGGTAGCCGGCGCGGTCCCACGCGGAGAGCAGCTCGTCGCGGAGGTCGCGGTGGTCGGGCAGCGGCCACCGGTCCTCGAGGCTCATGCCTGCGCCGCCTCCTGGAGCGCGCGGGCGTGCGCGTGGCCCGGCGCCATCGCCCAGCGGATGGCTCCGGTCGAGACCTTGCCGAGCGCTCGGCCGACCGTCCGGTCGAGGGTGACGTCGAGGACCGGCGGGTGCGGCAGCCCCAGCTCCCGGCGTGCCGAGGCGGGCGTGAGCGACACCGCGGCACCGACGAGGGAGAGGTACGCCGGACGCGCCGCGAGCGGCAGGTCGGGGTGCCAGACCAGGAAGCGGATCGCGTCGCGGGCGGCGGGGGTCCCGGCCAGCTCGGGCTGGTAGGAGGCGAGCGTCCCGCGCAGCCCGGCCTCGGTCGTGGGCGGGTCCTGCACGCCCAGCAGCGCGGCGACGTGGGCGGTCTGGGCGACGTACTCGTCGCGCTCCGCGCCCACCAGCGGCTCGTGGCCGAACCTGTCGTGCGCGACCAGGAAGCTGTCGATCTCGGCAGCGTGCACCCAGCCGAGCAGGTGCGGGTCGGAGGCGGCGTAGGGCGTGCCGTCGGGCATCGTGCCGGTGACCGACTCGTGGGCGCGCTGGACCGCACGGATCACCGCCAGGGCGTCCTTCTCCGCGCCGAACGTCGTCATCGCGATGTAGGTCGACACCTGGGCGAGCCGGCCCCACATGTCGCCTCGGTAGCCCGAGTGGTCGGCCACGCCCTGCATGGCCGCGGGGTGGAGCGACTGCAGCATGATCGCGCGGATCCCGCCGACGAACATCGACGCGTCGCCGTGGACGCGGGTGATCGGTGAGCCGGCGTCGAACCACCGCGGTCCCGGGGAGCCGTGCACGCGCTCGCGCTGCCGGGGGCCGTCCGGCCCGGCGACCTTCTGGAACAGCTCGGCACCGAGGCGCTCGCGGAGACTCACCCTCCCGAGAGTAGCGGCGGGATCCTCACGCTCCAGCGGATCGCGCAGTCCCCCAGAGGCCCTCGAGCAGCGGCAGGACCCGTGGGTCGCGATGGACGCCGTGGCCGGCGCCCGACAGCTCGACCGCCGTCGCGCCCAGGGCGACCAGGGCCTCGGCCGTCTCGTCGTAGAGCGCGCTCCAGCCCCCGGTGACGACCATGGTCGGCACGGGGAGCCCGTCGCCGGCAACGATGCCGGTGTCCCACGGTGGTCGTAGCCGTCGCAGTCGTGCCGCCTCGCGCTCGAGCACGTCGTCGGGCAGGTCGAGCGGTTCGGACCCCATCGCAGCGGCGAAGAGCTCGCTGAACTGGCGCGCCGACACCGCCGGGTCGTCGGCCACGTCGTAGACCGGCGTCATCGCGACGACGTGCTCCTCCACGGCCGGCCTGCCGCGCGCGAGGTCGAAGCAGGCCGGCTCGCACAGCGCTAGCGAGGTCACCAGGTCCGGACGCCGCTGCGCCGCGATGACGCCCGCGCAGGCGCCGTACGACGACGCGACCACGTGGCCGCGGCCCCGCTGCTCCAGCGCGTCGACGATCCTCGCGGCGTCCCGCTCGGGGTCGTCGCCCTCGGGCGCGCGGTCGAGGAAGTGCCACTGCGGGGACGGGTCACCGCCGTGGAGCGGCCAGCCCTCGGCCCCGGCCCGCCCGGCGCCGTGCAGGAAGACGACCGGCGCCGGGCCGTCAGGGGCTGCCTCCGTGGTGGTCACGGGTGGCAGCGTAGTGACGTCGCGGTGTGACGCAGCGGACCTTTGACTTCGAGTGCTCGAAGTTCCTACCGTCGATGGTGTGACCATGACCGCCGTGCCCCGCAGCTACTCCATCAAGGAGGCGGCTGCCCTGACAGGCCTGCCCGCCAGCACGTTGCGGTACTACGAGCAGGTCGGGGTCATCGCCCCGATCAGCCGCGGTGCGACCAGTGGGCATCGGGTCTACGACGAGGCCGACCTCGACCAGCTCATGTCGATCGCCTGCCTCTCCGCGACCGGGATGTCGGTCACCGACATGCGCCAGTACATGGCCAACGCGCGGCGGGGCGCCGACGCCGCGGTCGAGCAGCAGCGTCTCCTCGAGGAGCAGCGGCGTCGGCTCGCGACCGAGGCGGAGGCGATCGCCCTCCGCGGGCGCTACGTCGGGCTCAAGGTCACCTACTGGCAGGCCGTCGCTGCCGGCGACCCGGCGCGTGCTCAGGAGGTCGCGGCGCAGGCATCGGCGTTGGCCGACGAGCTGCGCCAGGTCGGCAAGGACTAGTCACCGCCGGGACCAGAGTCCCGACGCACCACCACACCCCCCGAGAACGAAGGACTTCAGCATGCGCGTGAACGCCTATGCAGCACCGGCGGCCGGCGAGCCGCTGGCACCCACCACCATCGAGCGCCGCGAGGTCGGCGCCACCGACGTGCTCATCGCCATCGAGTGGGCCGGCATCTGCCACTCCGACATCCACACCGTGAACGGCGACTGGGGCCCCCAGCCCTACCCGGTCGTGCCCGGCCACGAGATCGTCGGCACCGTCGCCGAGGTCGGTCCCGACGTGACCACCCACCGGGTCGGCGACCGCGTCGGCGTCGGCTGCATGGTCAATTCCTGCGGCACGTGCGACAACTGCCGCAACGGCGACGAGCAGTACTGCCGCCACGGCATGGTCGGGACGTACGCCGCCACCGACCGTGACGGCACCACCACCCAGGGCGGCTACTCGACCCACGTCGTCGTCGACGCCGGCTTCGTGCTGTCCGTCCCCGACGGCATCGACCCGGCCGCGGCCGCGCCGCTGCTGTGCGCCGGCATCACGACGTACTCGCCGCTGCGCCGCTGGAACGCCGGCCCCGGCAAGAAGGTCGCTGTCGTCGGCCTCGGCGGGCTCGGCCACATGGCCGTCAAGATCGCCCACGCGATGGGCGCCGAGGTCACCGTCTTGTCGCAGTCGCTGAAGAAGCAGGAGGACGGCCTGCGGCTCGGGGCGGACCACTACTTCGCCACCTCCGACCCGGGCACGTTCGACGCCCTCGCCGGCTCGTTCGACCTCATCGTCAACACCGTGAGCGCCTCGATCGACGTCAACGCCTACCTCGGCCTGCTGGCCGTCGACGGCACGCTCGTCAACGTGGGTGCGCCGCCGGAGCCGCTCCCGGTGAACGCGATGGCCCTCATCGGCGGCCGGCGCTCGTTCGCCGGGTCGATGATCGGCGGCATCGCCGAGACCCAGGAGATGCTCGACTTCTGCGCCGAGCACGGCATCGCGGCCGAGGTCGAGGTCATCCCTGCCGACCGGGTCAACGAGGCGTACGAGCGGGTGCTCGCCTCCGACGTGCGCTACCGCTTCGTGATCGACGCCAGCACGCTCGCCTGATCGAGGCGGCCACGACAGTGGAGCCCGGGGCCGCACCTGGCGGCTCCGGGCTCCACGGTTCACTGGAGGTCGCGTCAGCTCGACTCGGCGGACAGGTCCCCGGCGTCGATGATCCGGTAGGCGTAGCCCTGCTCGGCCAGGAACCGCTGGCGGTTCTGGGCGAAGTCGGCGTCGACGGTGTCGCGCGAGACGATCGTGTAGAAGTGCGCGCTGCGGCCCTCCGTCTTGGGCCGCAGCAGCCGCCCGAGGCGCTGGGCCTCCTCCTGGCGCGAGCCGAACGACCCGCTGACCTGGATCGCGACCTCGGCCGAGGGCAGGTCGATGGAGAAGTTCGCGACCTTGCTGACCACGAGCAGCCCGATCTCGCCGGACCGGAACGCGTTGAAGAGCCGCTGCCGCTCCTTGACGGGCGTCTCGCCCTTGATGACCGGCGCGTCGAGCAGCTCGGCGATCTCGTCGAGCTGGTCGATGTACTGCCCGATCACCAGCGTCGGCTGGCCCGCGTGCTGCTTGACCAGGTCGCGTACGACGTCGATCTTGGCGTGCGTGCACGACGCGAGGCGGTAGCGGGTGTCGGGGTCGCTCGTGGCGTAGGCCAGTCGCTCGCCGTCGGGCAGGGTCACCCGCACCTCGACGCAGTCAGCGGGCGCGATGTAGCCCTGCGCCTCGATGTCCTTCCACGGCGCGTCGTAGCGCTTGGGCCCGATCAGCGAGAACACCTCGCCCTCGCGGCCGTCCTCGCGCACGAGGGTTGCGGTCAGGCCGAGGCGGCGGCGGGCCTGGAGGTCGGCGGTCATCCGGAAGATCGGCGCGGGCAGCAGGTGCACCTCGTCGTAGACGATGAGGCCCCAGTCGCGGGCGTCGAGCAGGTCGAGGTGGGGGTAGACGCCCTTCCGCTTGGTCGTCAGCACCTGGTAGGTCGCGATGGTGACGGGCCGGATCTCCTTCACGGCACCGGAGTACTCGCCGATCTCGTCGGGCGTCAGCGACGTGCGCTTGACCAGCTCGTCCTTCCACTGCCGCGCGCTGACGGTGTTGGTGACGAGGATCAGCGTCGTGGCCTGCGCGTGGGCCATCGAGGCCGCGCCGACGATCGTCTTGCCCGCACCGCAGGGGAGCACGACGACGCCGGAGCCGCCGTCCCAGAAGGACTCCGCGGCCTCGCGCTGGTAGGGCCGGAGCGTCCAGCCCTCCTCGGCCAGGTCGATCGCGTGCGCCTCGCCGTCGACGTAGCCGGCGAAGTCCTCGGCGGGCCAGCCGAGCTTGAGGAGGGCCTGCTTGAGGTTGCCGCGCTCGCTCGGGTGGACGGCCACGGAGTCGTCGTCGAGGCGGGCCCCGACCATGCCGGCGATCTTCTTCGCCCGCAGCACCTCCTCGAGGACCGGGCGGTCGGTGGAGGAGAGCACCAGCCCGTGCACCGGGTGCTTCTCGAGGCGGAGCCGGCCGTAGCGACCCATTGTCTCGGCGACGTCGACCAGCAGCGCGTGGGGGACGGCGTAGCGGCTCCAGGTCAGCAGCGCGTCGACGACCTGCTCGGCGTCGTGACCCGCGGCCCGCGCGTTCCAGAGGCCGAGCGGGGTGAGCCGGTAGGTGTGGATGTGCTCGGGCGAGCGCTCGAGCTCGGCGAACGGTGCGATGGCCTTGCGGGCCTCGGCCGCCGAGGGGTGGTCGACCTCCAGCAGGAGGGTCTTGTCGGACTGGACGATGAGGGGGCCGTCGTTCACTGCGCCGCCGCCTTCTGCCGCGCCCGGAAAGCGGCCACGTTGGCCCGTGACGAGCACCGGTCCGAGCAGTAGCGGCGCGACTGGTTGGGGGAGGTGTCCACGAAGACGTTGTCGCAGCGGGGCTCGGAGCAGATCCCGAGCCGGGTGGCACCGAGGTCGCACACGAGGTTGGCCAGCCCCATCAGCGCCTCGGCGACGAGCAGCTCGGCGACGGACGAGGCGCGGTTGGTCACGTGCATGTGGAGGTGGTCGGGGTCGTGGTCGGAGATCATCGGCGTGACCGGGTGTCGGGCGAGCAGGTCGTTGAGCGAGCTCACCACGCGGCGTACGTCGTCGACGTCGGAGGCCTCGAAGACCGGCCGGAGCTCGGCCTGGAAGGCCTGCAGCGACGGCACGTCGTCGTCGACGACCGAGCGGTGCAGCCACGAGCGGTCCGCCAGGTGCTCGCGCAGGGCCTCCGCGTCGGGCAGCTCGGCGTTCACGAGCGCGGCGGAGCGCTCGGCGTAGCGGATGAAGTCCACAGACCCATTCTACGGAGATGCCCCTTACCGGGCCGATTCGTCCGCCGCGGTCACGCCTGTCGCACGCCGGTGATGCGGTGCACCGCGAACTCGCGCACGGCGTCGGCGCGGTGGTCGTACGCCGAGAGCCGGCCGCCGTCGAGCCGGCGCGGATCGACGACGCGCTCGCCGGTCGCGCCGTGGTTGTCGACGTAGCCGATCACCACCGTGCTCCCGCCCTCGATGGCGTCGCGGAGGGCGGCCAGGGCGCCCGACGGGGAAATGGTCGCGACGGTGGGGGGACGGGAGGCCTCGGCGCGGTCGCCGGCCCGGATCGCGGTGGCCACAGCCTGCACCTGCGCCGCCTGGCGTGCCTCCACGGCGCCGGCCGGGCGGCGGCCGCGGCGGCTGCGCGCCCGCTGGAGGTCGGGGCGACTGACCCGCACGGTGCCGTCGGCGGCCTCGACGACGGGCGCTGCGCCGAGCTCGCGCAGCCGCGGCAGCAGCACGTCGAGCGGCGAGGTGGCGATGGCGACCGTGGGGGCGAGGAGGCGCAGGCCGAGCGTGCGGGCGCGCGGGTCGTGGACGAGTGCGGCCAGGGCCGCCTCGTCGTCGGCGCGCAGGAACGCCTCGGCGTGCCCGACCCGCACCGAGCCGAAGGTGCGCGCGACGTCGTCGACGAGGAACTCCAGCGGCTGGGGGACCGGTGTCTGCGAGACGGAGGTGAGGAAGTCGCGGACCTCGAGGGCGGACCAGCCGGCGTCGAACCCGCGGCGCAGGGAGCCGGAGGTGAACCGGTAGACGGTGGCGCCGCCGCGTGACTCCACGTCGGCGAGCAGGTGCAGCCGGCGTGCGACCTCGGTCTCCAGCGGGCCTGGTGCGACGGCCGTCAGGTCGGCCTGGAGCAGCACCTTCTCCACCGGGCGCGGGAGGTGGGGGTCGATCGCCTCGGCGGCTCCGGGCAGGTCGCCGGCCGCGACCAGTCGCCCGCTCGGGGGGAGCGCCCCGGCCCCGCTCACGCCGAGCACCGCGGCCTCGGAGAGGGCGGCGGCCACCAGGTCGGAGAAGATCGTCGGCCGGCGGGGGCGCAGCCAGCCGACGCGCTGCACCAGCGACGGGATCCCGGTGCCGGCGGCCAGCACCTCGCCGTCGGGCACCTCGGCGAGCACCTGCAGGGCGAGTCGCCGGGCCTCCTCGGTGAGCCCGCTCGACAGCTCGGGGGCCAGCGCGTTCCACGTCTTCCCGGCAGCGTCGCGCCGCCCGACCAGCGACGGCACCCGGCTGCTCGCCAGCCAGCCGCCCACCAGGCGCGCCCAGCGTTCGGAGATCGGCCGGCCGGACCAGACGTCGAACTCGTCCGTCGGGAGCCAGGCAGGCGAGCCGTCGGGCTCGGTGCCCTCCGCGACCAGCCCGGTCGCCTGCGCCACCTCCACGAGCAGTGCGGCGCCCGGCTCGTCGACGTGCAGCTCGCGGGCCACCGCCTTGAGGTCGCGCACGGCCAGGCCACCGCTGCGCAGCACACTGGGCGGCTCGACGCCCCAGTGGTCCAGCAGCAGCTCCACGCGGCGTACGACGTCGAACGCGGCGCCTGCCGCCGTGCGGGCCACGAGTGCGGCGTCGCGCGGTGACGTGGCCAGGGGCGGCACGTCGTCGACCGGCTCGGTGGTCGTGCGGCCGCCGCGCAGGGCGAGCCCGACCTCGCCCGGCAGGACGACGGTGTCGCCCTCGCGGGGCACGAGCAGCCGCCGGCTGAGCAGCTCCTCGGCCGGCGAGGCGGCCTCGGCGGGCGACACCGTGCGGCGTGCGGCGCCGGTCGTGCCCTCGCCGCCGTGGGCGGCGACGTGGTCGAGGAGGGCGGCCGCGGCCGGGCTCAGCTCGGCGATCCGGGCCGCGATCTCGGCCGGCGCGGCCGGGTCCGGGCTGCTGGGCCGCAGCCCACTGGTCACCCCCGGCATCCCGCGCATCGCGTCGGCCACCCCGCTGAGCGCCCGGATGCCGCCCGGCGCCTCCCAGGCCAGGGCGAGGTCGAGCAGGCGCTGCAGCGCCCGGGCCGCGTGGTCCGGGTCCGCGCGGACGATCGAGATCACCTCCTCGGAGGTGGTTTGACCTGCAACCAGCAGGGCATCAAGGACGGAAAGCTCCAGGCGGTCCAGCCCGTCGAGGGCGCGGTGGAGAGACGAGCGCGTGGCGGCCCGCGAGGCCAGCTGCGACGAATCCTGAGGGGCGGGCGTGGCGAGATCGGGACGGGCCCTGAGCAGCGCGACGAGGCGCTCGTCGGGCCAGGCCCGGAGCTGCTCGGCGAGGGTGCGCGCGGGTGTCGCCCGCCCTGAACTGGACATCCCTCTTACGCTACTCGCCGGACCGGCACCGCCGCCGGGCCTCCGGACAGTGGGCATCGAAGAGGGCACGGGATGAAGAACGTTGATCTGCACCACGGCGCCGCCAGCGACGTCGGGCTGGTGCGCAAGGTCAACGAGGACTCCTTCCTCGTCGCGCCGCCCGTCTTCGTCGTCGCCGACGGCATGGGCGGCCACTCCGGCGGCGACGTCGCCAGCCAGATGGTGGTCGAGGAGTTCCAGCGCCTCGCCGAGGCCTACGACCCCTCCCGCGGTGCCGAGCAGGTCGCCGACGCGTTCGGCCGCGCGCAGGCGCGGATCATCGACTACGGCAACGCCCACCGCGCGATCACGCCGGGCTGGCACGCCGGCACCACCGCTGTCGTCGCGGTGCTCGTCGAGGACGACGGGGTGGCCAAGTGGCTGCTGGCCAACCTCGGCGACTCCCGCATCTACCGCATCACCGAGGGCCGCCTCGAGCAGGTCAGCGTCGACCACTCCGTCGTCCAGGAGCTCATCGACGCCGGCGCGATCACGGCCGAGGAGGCTGCGGTCCACCCCGAGCGCCACGTGATCACCCGCGCGCTCGGGAGCCCCGAGGGAATCCACCCCGACTTCTTCCTGCTGCCCCTCGGCTCGGTCGAGCGCCTGCTGCTGTGCAGCGACGGCGTCACCGGGATGATCGAGGACACCGAGATCGAGGAGATCCTCGAGTCGGTCGCCGACCCCCGCGACGCGGCCGACCGCCTCGTGCGCGCCGCAGTGGCGGCCGGCGGCCGTGACAACGCCACGGCCGTCGTCGTCGATGTGGTGGGATTGGTGAAGGACGCCAGTTATGACTCCCAGCGGCAGCTGGAGAGTCTCGAATCCAAGCTTGGGGGACGACAGTGAGCTCAGAGGACCGGCTCGAGGCCAGGTTCGCGACGGGCGACTGGTACGCCGTCGTCGGCGACCACGTCACCGTGCTCCTCCCCGCGAGCCAGCGGGACCGGGTCGCGGGCCTGTGGGACCTGGCCGACTCCGGCGGGACCGCCGACGCGGTGCTCGACGCCCTCCTCGCGGGTGGTCTGTCCTCCCTCGACCACTTCGCCCTCGTCGCCCGCGGTGACGACTCGACCCGGTTGATCGTGCGCGGCCTCCCCACCGCCACCGTCTCCGCGCCCTCGGGCGAGGAGGTCGTCACCGCCGCGGTCGGCACCGCCTGGGCCGAGCGGGTGATCCCCGGGGTCACCTCGATCCGCGTGACGCTCGCCGGCGACGGCGACGTCGAGCACGCCCTCACGCCCGGCCTCGCCCGGGTGTCCACCGTCGAGTTCGGTGCCGCATCCACCGCGGCGTCCGCGCCCTCGACCGCGTCCGGGACGTCGGAGCCCGTCATGGCGGTCGAGCCGGAGCCCGAGCCCGAACCCGAACCCGAGGCCCCGGCCGACCTCCGGTCCCAGCCGGTCATGGCCGCCGAGTCCGAGGCGCTGCCCGAGTCGCCGGCCCCGCCGGCTGCGCCTGAGCCGGCTCCCGTGCCGGCCCCACAGCCGCTGAGCTTCGGCGACCCCGGCGACGACCCCACCCTGACCGGCGAGACGCCGGTGGTGGAGGACGACGAGTGGGCCGACCGTGACGGCCAGACCGTGGCCGGCCACCACGCGCCCGACTTCGACCGCCCGCCCATCCCCGGGCAGGAGATCGCCCCCGAGGTGGTGTCGCAGCCGGTGGCGTCGCTGGTGTTCTCCACGGGCGACGTGGTCACCGTCGACCGCACCGTGCTGGTCGGCCGTGCGCCCGAGGCCCGCCGCTTCGCCTCGCACGACCAGCCGCACGTCGTCACGGTCCCCAGCCCGCACCAGGAGATCTCCTCCACCCACCTCGAGATCCGTCCCGGCGCCGGCGCCGACCACGGCTCCGCCATCGCGACCGACCTCGGCTCGACCAACGGCACGGTCCTCGCGCTGCCCGGCCTCGACCCCGAGGACCTGAAGCCCGGCATCGCGGTGAGCCTGGTCCCCGGTGCCGTCCTCGACCTCGGCGACGGCGTCACCATCCAGGTCACCAACCCCTGAACCTGACACCACCGTGACCCAGCAGCCGCACCCCGTGACCTATCCGATCGCCCAGCTCGAGCGACGGTTCACCGCCTTCGCGATCGACCGCATCCTGGCCTGGGCCCTCCTCGCCCTCGTCGGCGTCCTGACCGTCGTGCTCGTCTCCGACGACGTGTGGACCGTGGTGGGCGTGGTCGGCGGCGCGATGGTGCTGGTGTGGCTCGTGCTGGCGGTGCTGCTCGGGGTGAGCGGCACCTCCCCGGGCAAGGCCGCCACGGGGCTCCGGGTGGTGCACCACGGCACCGGCACCCCGATCGGCGTCGGCCCGGCACTCCTGCGCTCCTTCGTCCTCGGCGCCGCCGGCCTGCCCACGTTCGGCATCGGCGTCGCGACCCTGGCGTGGACGGCGGTCGAGGACCGTGGTCGCCAGCGTCGCGGCTGGCACGACCACCTGGCGCACACGGTCGTGGTCGACGTACGACCCGTGGTGGAGGTCGCGACCTCGGCGGTCGACGAGGGCCCTCGCCACATCGTCAACCTCACCGCGATGCGGCTGATCCCGGCGCCGCCGGTGGAGGCGGTCCGCACGCCCGAGCGCTCCGAGCACTCGATGCGCCGCCAGCAGCTGCCGCCCGAGGTCGTCGCCCCACCAGCAGCCGTCCCGCAGCCGCCGCCGCCGACTCCGGTCGGCCGGGCGCCCCAGCAGGCTCCGCAGGCCGCCCCGCCTCAGCAGGCGCCCCAGCCGGCACAGCAGGCCCGTCACCGTGCCCCGCAGACCCCGTCCCAGCAGACGGCCCCCCAGCCGACCCAGCAGCCGACTCCGCAGATGGCGCCGCAGATGGTCCCGCCCCCGGCGACCAGGGCCGGGCGCCCGCAGCCCCAGCCGGCGCGCTGGCGGGTGCACTTCGACAACGGCGAGAGCTTCGTCATCGCCGGCATGGCGCTGGTCGGCCGTCGCCCCGAGCCGCGCAGCGGCGAGCAGGTCGCCCACCTCATCCCGCTCGCCTCGGCCGACATGTCGGTCTCCAAGACGCACGCCCAGTTCGGGCCCGCGCCCGACGGCACGATCGTGGTGATGGACCGCGGCTCCACCAACGGCACGATCCTGGTGCGCCAGGGCGTCTCGCGGCAGCTCGCCGCGGGCAAGCCGGCCGCGCTGGTCCACGGCGACAAGGTCGTCTACGGCGACCGGGAGATGACCATCACCCGCGAGGCCTGACGGGCCACGGGTGTGCCCGCGCGCACCGGGCGGCCATGATGTGCCCGTGCCGTCCTTCCTCGACCTGCTCTACGACGAGGCGCCGCTGAGCGCCTTCGACGAGCGCCTCGCCCAGGCCGAGCGCGAGCTCGACGAGCAGGCGGCCGCCGTCGTGCGCGGTGAGTACGACGTCGCGCTGCGGCTGCGCGACCTGATCGCCCGGATGCGCTCGCGCGAGGCCGAGCTGTCGGCGTTGTACGAGACGGCCTCCGACCTCACCGCCATCCGCGACGTCGACACCATCCTCGCCGCCATCGTGCGCCGTGCCCGGCAGCTCCTGCACTGCGACATGACCTACCTCTCGCTCAACGACGTGGGCGACGGCGCGTCCTACATGAAGGTCACCGACGGCGCCCTGACCCGCGAGTTCCAGAACCTCCGGCTCCCGCTGGGCACCGGGCTGCTCGGCCTGGTCGCGCAGACCGGTGCCGCGTACTTCACCGAGGACTACGCCTCCGACGAGCGGTTCGTGCACAAGGGCTACATCGACGAGGCTGTCGCCGGTGAGCAGATCCGCGCCATCCTCGGCGTGCCGCTGGTGCTCGACGGAGTGGTCATCGGCGCGCTGCTGGCCGTGCACCGGTCGGTGCGCCGGTTCCCGCAGTCGGAGGTCAGCCTGCTGACCTCCTTCGCCGCGCACGCGGTGGTCGCCCTCGAGAACGCGCGCCTCTTCGCCGAGCTCGACGAGGCCAACCGGTCGCTGACGCGGCACACCGAGGCCGTCGACGCGGCCGCGCTCGCCCACGACCGGCTCACCGACCTGCTGCTCGGCGGCGGGGGAGTGGCCGAGGTCGCCGAGGTGCTGTCGACGGTGCTCGACGGCTCCGCGTCCGTGTGGGCCCCCTCGGGAGACCTGCTGGCGGGCGAGGACCCCGGACTCGACTGGACGGGCGTGGTCCCGGCCTCGGTCGCGTCCGGCCGCTCGGTGGTGGTCGACGGCGGCCTGGTGGCGGCAGCCCTCGCGGGCACCGAGCACCTCGCCACCCTGGTGCTGCGACGCGACGAGCCGCTCGACCTCGCTGGTCGCCGTACGCTCGAGCGCGGCGCGCTGGTCACCGCGCTGGTGCTGCTGTTCGCGCGCTCCGTCACCGACGCCGAGGAGCGTCTCGGTGGCCAGCTCCTGGTCGACCTGCTGGAGGCCGACGCAGGGTCCCGCGAGCGCCTGCGGGACCGCGTGCGCCGCCACAGCGCGAGCCTCGACGGTCCGGTCGTGGTCGCCGCCGCGAGCATCGACGGGGCCGACCGCCACCGCGCCAGCCGCGCTGCAGTGGCCCTGGCCCGCCGGATGTCCGGGCTCGCGGGCGAGCACCGCGGTGCCGTCGTCCTCGTCGTGCCCAACGAGGACGCGCACCGGGTCGGCGCCGAGCTCCAGGCGGTCGTGCAGGGCCTCGGGGGCACCGCGACCGTCGGGGTCGCGGCCACCAGCGACGCGCTGCACGGCGACCGGCTCGTCGCAGCCCACGGCGAGGCGCGGCGCTGCCTCGACACGCTGGTGCGGCTGGGGCGACGCGGTGAGGTCAGTGACCCAGCCGGGCTCGGAGTCGCGCGGCTGCTGCTGGGCGACAACGATCCCGAGCACGTGAGCGCCTTCGTGGAGGCGATGGTGGGGCCCGCCCGTGAGTGGGACGCGCGGCGGGGCACCGGCCTGGTGGACACGCTCGAGGCGTGGTTCGCCACCGGTGGTCATCTCAAGGACACCGCGGCGGCGCTGCACCTCCACCCCAACACGGTGACCCAGCGACTCGACCGCGTGGGCGAGCTCCTCGGGGTGGGGTGGCGCGACCCGGCCCGGGCCCTCGACCTGCAGCTGGCGCTGCGGCTGGCTCGGCTCCAGGACGTCTGAGCACGCTCCGGCATGTGGCCACACCACATGTGGAGCGCCCAAGTGTGGCGCTACAGGACATGTGTCCTGCGTCGCGGCGCTCCCTACGGTGGGGCGCATGACCGCCGCCACCCCCACCACCGCTCTCGCCCTGGCCGGCCGCCGGGCACTCGTCACGGGAGCCGCGAGCGGCATCGGTGCCGCCGTCGCCGCGCGGCTGTCCGAGGACGGCGCAGAGGTCCACCTGCTCGACCGCGACGAGGAGGGCGTGGCCAAGGTCGCCGCCCAGGTGCACGGCATCCCGCACGTCGTGGACCTCACCGACGAGCGCGCGATCGAGGCGCTCGACCTCGACGTCGACGTGCTGGTCAACAACGCCGGCATCCAGCACGTCGCCCCGCTCGAGGACTTCGACCCCGAGCGGTTCCGCACCATCCACGCGCTGATGCTGCACGCACCCTTCCTGCTCGCCCGCCGGGTCCTGCCCGGGATGTACGCCCGGGGCTGGGGCCGGCTCGTCCACGTCTCGAGCATCCACGGCCACCGGGCGTCGGCCTACAAGTCGGCCTACGTCAGTGCCAAGCACGGCCTCGAGGGCCTGTCGAAGGTCATCGCGCTCGAGGGCGCGGACAAGGGCGTCACCAGCAACACCGTGTGCCCCGGCTACGTCCGCACGCCGCTCGTCGAGGGTCAGCTCGCCGACCAGGCCCGCACCCACGGCGTCCCCGAGGACGAGGTCCTCGACTCCGTCCTGCTCGCCCGTACGCCGCTCAAGCGGCTCGTCGAGCCCGAGGAGGTCGCCGACGCGGTGGCCTTCCTCTGCAGCCCCGCCGCCACGTCGATGACCGGCTCGTCGCTGGTCCTCGACGGTGGCTGGTCGGCCGCATGACCCACCCCGACCCTGACCCCGAGTCCATGCCATCCCCCGATGAAAGGCACGCCATGACCACCGACACCTCCCCACGGGCCGGGACCTCCCCGTCGCCCACGGACCCCGGTCGCACCAGCATCGTCAGGGTCGTCTTCGCGTCCCTGATCGGGACGGCCGTCGAGTGGTACGACTTCTTCCTCTACGGCTCGGCCGCCGCGCTCGTCTTCGGCACCCTGTTCTTCCCGGACAGCGAGCCGGCCACCGCCACCCTCCTTGCCTTCGGCACCTACGCGCTCGGCTTCGTCGCCCGGCCCCTGGGCGGCATCGTCTTCGGGCACTTCGGCGACCGGGTCGGCCGCAAGAAGATGCTCGTCTTCTCGCTCTTCCTGATGGGCCTGGCGACCTTCGCCATCGGCCTGCTGCCGACCTACGCCTCCATCGGCGTCGCCGCACCGCTGCTGCTGCTGGCCTGCCGGCTCGTCCAGGGCTTCGCCGTCGGTGGCGAGTGGGGCGGTGCCGTCCTGATGGCCGCCGAGCACGGCGACGACTCGCAGCGCGGCTTCTGGTCCTCCTGGCCGCAGGCGGGTGTCGCCCTCGGCAACCTGTTCGCCACCGGCGTGCTGTGGGTGCTCGCGGCCGTGCAGTCCGAGGACGCCTTCAACGCCTGGGGCTGGCGCATCCCGTTCCTGCTGAGCGCCGTGCTCGTGGCGGTCGGCCTGTGGGTCCGCCTGTCCATCGAGGAGTCGCCGGTCTTCACGGAGGCCCGGAGCGAGCTCGAGACCAAGGAGACGCCGCACCTGCCGCTGGTCGAAGTCTTCCGGAAGTACCCCAAGGAGGTCTTCGTGGCGATGGGGATGCGGATGGCCGAGAACATCTCCTACTACCTCTTCACCGTCATCTCGATCTCGTTCCTCACGATCTACGCCGGCACGGCGGACGACAAGTCGCTGATCCTCAAGGCCCTGCTGATCGGCTCGGTCGTGCACTTCCTGACCATCCCGGTCGTGGGCGCGCTCAGCGACCGCGTGGGCCGGCGACCGCTCTACCTCGCCGGCGCCGTCGGCGTCGCCGCCTGGTCCTGGGTGTTCTTCGACCTGGTCGCCTCCCGGTCGGAGGGCAAGATCATCCTGGCGATCGTCGTCGGCCTGGTCCTGCACGCGATGATGTACGCCCCGCAGGCAGCGTTCTTCTCCGAGCTGTTCGGCACCTCGGTCCGCTACACCGGCGCCTCGGTCGGCTACCAGCTCGCGTCGATCTTCGCGGGCGCGCTCGCCCCGATCATCGCGATCGAGCTGTTGGGCGACGCCACCGCCGGCGTCACCAACGTCCCCAAGGTGGCGGTCTACATGACCGTCGCGTCGGTGATCACCATCGTCGCGGTGCTCTTCGCCCACGAGACCAGGGCGACCTCGCTGCGGCACGACCGCGTGCTCGGCGACTGAGCCGAGCCGCCCAGCGGGCCGTCGTCCCCTCGGGGGCGGCGGCCCCGCCTGTGTCCGGGCGGGTCAGCGGGTGAGGGCGACCGGGACCCGGGTGACGCCGCCGCGGGCGCCGAGCCAGACCAGCTCTCCGTCGTCGAGGCGTCCGGGGGTGGTGGGACCGGAGACGGTGACGGTGAAGGCGGCCGACTCCCCGGGCGAGAGGCGTACGGCGAGGGGCTGGACGCGCACCCGGTGGGAGGTGAAGCCGCGGGCGGTCACCGAGAAGTACTCGGGTCGGCTGCCGGTGTTGGTCACCCGCCGCACTGCGGTCGTCTGCCCTGCGGGCATCAGCAGGGAGGGGGTGTTGAGCTCGGCGAGCCGGTTGCTGCGCAGTGCCCGACGCCACGCGCCCGCCGCGACCTCGAAGGCCAGGTGGGCCCGTGGGGCGCGGGTGGGCAGCGCACCGGCCCCCTGGGTCAGCACCGAGGATCCGGGGACCGGTCGGGCGGAGGTGACGAGCATGGAGCGGACCACCGCGGCGGACCAGTCGTCGTGCTCGGCCCGCAGGAGCGCGGCGAGCCCGCTCGCGCGGGCGGTCGCGGCCGAGCTGCCGCTGAAGACGCCCCAGCTGCGACCGCTGGACTCGGGCAGCGCGCCGAGCACCGCGTCGCCGTCGGCGACCGCGTCGGGCTTGAGCGTGGCGCCGCGCGGGTCGCCGGAGGCGCTCCACGGCGGCGTACGCCGTTCGCCCTCCGCGCCGACGACGCGGGACATGCGCAGCGGGGCGTCGGGGTGGCGGGCCACCCAGCGGCTCAGCTCGCGGCCGGCGACGGCGGGCAGGTGCACGGTCGGGACGGCGTGGAAGTCGGCGGTGACGGCGCCCGGGGTGCGGTTGACGAGCACCATCGCGCGTCCGCCGGCCTGGGCGACGGCCTCGGACTTGTCGATGCGGCCGATGCCGCCGCGGCGGCACACCACGATCCGCTCGGCGACGAGGCGGGAGTCGAGGGCCCCCTGCCGGCACTGGCCCGCATCGTGACGGGAGACGCCCGGAGCCGCGGCGTCCTGCGCCAGCACGGCGCGTCCACGCACCGAGACCGGACGTCCGCCACCGGTCCAGGAGGAGCCGCCGGGGACGCTCACCCGCCCGCGCGACATCCGGCCGATCGTGGAGCCGACGGTGGTGACCCACGGTCCGGCGTGCGCGGCGAAGGCCGAGCGTGCGGAGTTGCCCGCGGCGCCGATGACCACGACGTCGGCCTCGGCCGCGCCGAGCAGGGCGCGCTGGAGGGTGTCGATGCGCTCGCCGCCGGCGATCGCGAGGTTGAGGACGTCGACGCGGTCGGCGACGGCCGCGTCGACCGCGCTCACCACGTCGGCCGTCGAGCACCCGTCGCCGGACGGGTCCGGCGCGCCCCAGCACGCCTTGTAGGCGACGATCCGCGCCTGCGGGGCCACGCCGCCGAAGCGACCGGCGTCGCGGCCGTCGACACGGACGCTGACGCTCGCGTTGCCGGCGGCGACCGACGCGACCTGGGTGCCGTGGCCGAGGTCGTCGAGCGCGGACAAGGACTCCGAGGTGCGCACCGCGTCACGGCCGAAGCCCTCGACGAACCAGCGGGCGCCCACGACCTTGCGGGTGCAGTCGTCGGCGGTCCATCCCTCGCCCACGCTGCAGGTGCCGGCGAAGCGCCGCGGGTCGGCGCCGAGGCCGGGCACGTCGGCGAAGGCGGGGGAGTCGGGAGCCAGGCCCGAGTCGACCACGCCGATCACCACGCCCGCGCCGCCCCGCAACCGCGGGGTGGCGGCGGCGCGCACCGCGGCGAGCGACGTACGACCGGCGAGCGGGCGGACCGTGTCGGCCTCGATCGTGGCGACGCCGGGCTGGTGCTCGAGCGCGGTGAGCTGGCTGTCGGTGAGCCGGGCCGCGAAGCCGTTGAGCGCGGTGGTCCAGCGGTAGACCGGCTCGCTGGCGCCCACCGCGGCGAGCAGGGCGTCCTGCCGTGCGACGAGGTCGGCGGCCTCCCGCGTTCCGGCGGACGTGCCCGGCCCCTGCAGCGCGACGAGCGTCAGCGGGGTCGAGGGGGGAGTGGTCGGAGGGGCGTCGTCACCGAGGGCGGCGGCCGTGCCGGTCAGCGCGATCGCGAGGGCGAGCGCGCTGCTCCCCAGGATCCGCCCAGCCGGTCGTGCCCACACGGTGCCCACCCACTTCGTCGAGGTCGCCCAGGTCCGCCGACCGTCCGGCGGGACCCACGAGTTTTCCATGGTCCCAGCAGGGACGTGGGCAAATCAAAGCGGACCCCGGGGGAACCTGTTGGTGGTGGACTGGTCCAGCCGCCTATCCTGTGCCGCGCCCGTGAATCCACGGGCGCCGGAGATTGAGCTGAGTGGAGCAGTCCTGTGCCCAGTGGCAAGGTGAAGTGGTTCGACGCCGAGAAGGGCTTCGGCTTCCTGTCCCAGGAGGACGGGCCGGACGTCTACGTCCACTCCGACGCGCTGCCCGAGGGCATCACCACGCTCAAGGCGGGCACCAAGGTCGAGTTCGGCATCGCGCAGGGCCGCCGCGGCGAGCAGGCGCTCCAGGTCCGTGTCGTCGACGCCCCGGCCTCCGTGGCGCGCAACCAGCGCAACGCCCAGCGCAAGCAGCCGGACGCCATGGTCACCATCGTCGAGGACCTCATCAGGATGCTCGACGGCGTCGAGGAGACCTACCGGCGTGGCCGGCACCCCGAGCGGGCCGCGGCGCGCGGCACGGCGAAGGTGCTGCGCGCGCTCGCCGACGAGCTCGAGATCTGAGGCGGCCGCGGGGTCAGGCCCGCCGCGGCCGGGTGACGAGCACGAAGGTCGCCCACGCGCCGAGCACGCCGGCGGCGATGCCCAGGCCGAGCCGGGGCATCAGCGGCATCACGATGCCCACGAAGCCGCCGATCACCCACGCGAGCTGCAGCGTGGTGTCGGAGCGCGCGAAGGCGCTGGCCTGGATCCGGCCGGGGACGTCGCGCTGGATGGTCGAGTCGAGCGAGAGCTTGGCCAGCGACTGGGCCAGGCCTGCGGTGAGCCCCAGCAGCACGAGCGGCACGAGGCCGTAGAACAGCGCGGCCACGACCGCGATCGCGGCGTCGGCCAGCAGCGCGAGCACCACGGTGACCGCGGGATTGAGGCGTCTGAGCAGCGAGCCGATGGCGATGCCGAGGGTGTTGCCGAGGCCGGCGGCGCCGATGACCAGGCCCAGCAGCACCTCCGGCTTCCAGTCGCCGATCGGGTTGTCGCGCAGCAGGAACGCCATGAACATCGTCAGGAACCCCGACAGCCAGCGCGGCCCGCAGTTGGCCCGCAGGGCGAAGGCCACCGCCGAGGGGATCCGGGTCTTCGACCGGCGGGTGGTGGTCGCCGCGTTGGTCGGGCCGGTGAGCACCAGCTCGCCCTCGCCGTGGCTGGAGTCGACCTTCTCCGGCAGGCGGATCGCCCAGATGGTGGCGAGCACGAAGACCAGGAAGGCGTAGCGCAGCGACCATTCCGGGCCGAACGTGGAGGCGAGCACGGCGAGCGGCGCCGAGACTCCGGCGCCGACGACGCCCGCCAGGGAGACCCGCGCGTTGGCCTTGACCAGCGTGAGGTCTGGCGGGAGCAGCCGCGGGACCGCGGCGGCCCGGGTGACGCCGTAGGCCTTGGACGCGACCAGGACGCCGAGCGCCGCCGGGAACAGCCACCCGGACTCCGTCACCACCGCGGTCGCGAGCACCCAGCACAGGAAGCACCGGATCGCCATCGTGGCGCCGACGGCCCACCGCCGGCCGTGGCTGAAGCGGTCGAGGAAGGGCCCGATCAGCGGCGCGACGATCGCGAACGGCAGCATCGTCAGCCCCAGGAACAGTGCGACCTGGCCGCGGGCCTCGCCGGTCGGCACCTGGAAGAACAGCGTGCCGGCGAGCGAGATCGCCACCGCCGCGTCACCGGCGGCGTTGAAGGCGTGCAGCTCGATGAGCCGGGAGAGGCCCGAGTCCCCGGCGCCCTCCGCGCGCGCTGCGCGTCGCGCCTGCGAGACGGCGTAGTGACCGGCCGTCCCGGCACCGCGCCCGGCGACGCGCGCGCCCCGGCCGGCGGCCCGTACCCCGCGTGCGGCGCCGGACAACGAGCGTCGTACGGCACTGGGCGGGGGTGCTGCGGGGGACTCCCGGTGGTCGCGGCGGTGGTCCTGCGGGTGGTCCTGGGAGCGGGTGTCCGACTGCTGCCCCGGTGTCGGGTCGGGGCGGTCGGTGGTCACGTGCACCATCTTGACCTACCCGCCCGACAGCGAGGCGGAGGACGTCTCGGTTGTGGCCCTCGACGGGACAGGACCACCGTCCGTTTGTCATGATGCGCGTGTGATCGCTCTCCCCACCCGTGCCGGCAAGCCGGACTCCGCCCTCGCCAAGGCCGTGGACCTGGCCAGGAGCGTCGTCCTCGAGGTCGCGGAGCCCGCCGAGGTCGGCGACCACCTCGGTGCCAAGGCCGAGGAGGAGCGCGTGGTCACCCACCACTTCGCCTGCGAGCGCCCGGGCTACCCCGGCTGGTACTGGTCGGTCACCCTGACCCGCGCGAAGCGCGCCAAGGACGTGACCGTCAACGAGGTGGTGCTGCTGCCCGGCGACGAGGCGATCGTCGCGCCGGCCTGGCTCCCCTACAAGGAGCGCATCCAGCCCGGCGACCTCTCGCCCGGCGACCTGCTGCCGGTCGAGGACGAGGACGCCCGTCTGGTGCCGACGTACCTCGTCGGCGACGACCCCCTCGACAGCGACGACAAGGCGCAGGTGCGCCGCGTCGCCGAGGACCTCGGCCTGGGCCGGGTCCGCACGCTGAGCCGCGAGGGCATCGACATGGCCGCCGAGCGCTGGTACGCCGGTCCCGGCGGGCCCGACTCGCCGCTGGCCAAGAGCGCCCCGGACAGCTGCTGGTCGTGCGGGTTCCTGGTGCGGCTCAACGGCTCGCTCTCCGACACGTTCGGCGTGTGCGCCAACGGCAACGCCAACGACGACGGCCGGGTGGTCACGTTCGACCACGGCTGCGGCGCCCACTCCGAGGTCAAGCTCGCGCGCAAGCAGCAGCCGCTGCCCATGCCCGACCACGCCTTCGACACGCTGACCGACGACGACTTCGAGACCCTCTGAGCCGCACCGTCCCGGCCGCGTCCCCGACGACGCGCCGCGGTCAGCGCGCCAGCACCCACACGGCGTACTCGTCGTGGGGCTCGTGGAGCTCGTAGCTGCCGAATCGGTGCACCACACGCAGCCCCGCGGCGGTGACGTCGGCGACGAACTCGTCGGCCAGGTACGTCCGGCTGCCGGCCTTGACCGCCGTGAGGTGGAACCCGATGGCCGCGCGGCCATCGGGTGCGAGCAGCTCGCGCACGCGCTCGAGGACGGCGACCTCGGTGTCCTCGCCGAGGTAGACCATCACGTTGCCCACGATCGCGACCACGTCGAAGGTGCCCAGCTGGCCGGGGTCGAGGGCGAGCGCCTCGTGCGGCAGCACCGTCAGGCCCGGGTACGTCGCCTCCGACTGCGCGCGCAGGTCGGCGTCGGGCTCGGTGGCGACCACGTCGTGGCCGCGCGCCTGCAGCGCCGCGGCCACCCGGCCCATCCCGGAGCCGAGGTCGAGGATCCGCGCCCCACGGGGCGCGAGTGCGTCGAGGAAGCGTGCCTCCCCGTCGACGTCGACGCCCCGGGCGACCTGCACGGCGAAGTGCTGGCCGTAGCCCCGGTTGTCCTCACCCGCGACCTCCCAGCGGGTCGGGGGCAGGCGCGAGCTCACGGGCGGGCCTGCTGGGCGGCCCGCTCCTTGCGACGCCGGCGGCAGTACTCCAGGCCGCAGAGCCCGAGGCCGAACCCGGCCAGGCAGGTCCACAGCCACCACGTGCGACCGTTCTCCTGCAGCGTGCCCCAGAAGGGGAGCAGGCCGAGGAAGCCGAGCAGCCACAGTGCCGTGCCGACCTCCGTGGTCCGCACGCCGTCGACGTCGAGCGGCTCGACCTGGGCGACGATGTAGGTGCGCCGCCCGATCTCGTGCTGTGTCGGCTGCTCGTCACCCAGGTCCACGGCGACACGCTACAACCCGACGCGAGCCTGGGACACGCGCGTGTCGCGGGTCTGCCAGACTGCGGTCCTGTGAGCGAGCCGACCAACACCGCAGCCCAGCCCACGAAGGCCTCCGGCCTCGACGGCTTCTTCAAGATCACCGAGCGAGGCTCGACCGTCGGACGCGAGGTCCGCGGCGGCGTGGTCACGTTCCTGACGATGGCCTACATCATCGTGCTCAACCCGCTGATCCTCGGCTTCGTGCCCGACTCGACCGGCGAGTTCCTCGGCGGCGGCACCGGCGACGGGTCCAACCTCCCGGTGATCGCCGCGGGCACCGCGCTCGTGGCCGGTGTGCTGACGATCCTGATGGGTGCGGTGGCCAACTTCCCGCTGGCGCTCGCCACCGGCCTCGGCCTCAACGCCTTCGTCGCCAACGCGATCGCGACCCGCTCCACGTGGGGCGACGCAATGGGCCTGATCGTGCTCGAGGGCATCATCATCCTGCTGCTCGTGCTGACCGGCTTCCGCAAGGCCGTGTTCCACGCCGTGCCCCAGCAGCTCAAGATCGCCATCTCGGTGGGCATCGGCCTGTTCATCGCGCTGATCGGCTTCGTCGACGCCGGCTTCGTGACCCGCATCCCCGACGCCTTCAAGACCACCGTGCCGGTCCAGCTCGGCAACGGCGGCACCCTCACCGGCTGGCCGGTGCTCGTCTTCGCGATCGGCGTCGTCCTCATCATCGCCCTGTGGGTGCGCCAGGTGCGCGGCGCGATCCTGATCTCGATCGTCGCCACCGCCGTCCTGGCGTTCGTGCTCCAGGCCGTCCTCGACCTCGACTCGGTCGCCAACGAGGGCCCGGGCAACTGGTCGCTCAACGTGCCCGAGCTCAACGGCTTCGTCGACGTCCCCGACTTCGGGACGGTGGGCCAGTTCGACCTGTTCGGCGCGTTCTCCTCCGTCGGCCTCCTGGCCGCCGTGCTGCTCACCTTCACGCTGCTCCTCGCCGACTTCTTCGACACCATGGGCACGATGACCGCCATCGGCGCCGAGGCCGGCCTCAACGACGAGGAAGGCATCCCGCCGCACTCGCAGCGGATCCTCGTCGTCGACTCGATCGCCGCGATGGCCGGTGGTGCCGCCGGCGTCTCGTCCAACACCTCCTACATCGAGTCGGCCTCCGGCGTGGGCGAGGGTGCGCGCACCGGCCTGGCGTCGGTCGTGACCGGCGTGCTGTTCCTGCTGAGCACCTTCTTCGCGCCGGTCGTCGAGGCGATCCCCTCCGAGGCCGCGGTCCCGGCGCTGGTGCTGGTCGGCTTCCTGATGATGCAGCAGGTCAAGGGCATCGCCTGGGACGACCTCGAGATCGCCATCCCGGCGTTCCTGACGATCGTGCTGATGCCGTTCACCTACTCGATCTCGGTCGGCATCGGCGCCGGCTTCCTGGCCTACGTCCTGATCAAGCTGGTCGTCGGCAAGGTCCGCGAGGTGCACCCGCTCATGTGGATCGTGGCCGCCCTGTTCGTCGTCTACTTCGCCATCGACCCGATCACCTCCTGGCTCACCTGACCGGGCACCTCGTCGCGCTGACCACGCTGACCGGGCACTTCCTCGCGTTACTACCGCGAGGAAGTGCCCGGTCGGGTCGTCCTCAGCGCGACGACGTGCCCGGTCGGCGGAATAGTTAGCACAGGTAATGAGTTATGCTAACGACATGCCGACCGCTGACCTCCGGACCGACGCCGGGCTCGCCTCAGAGCTCCGGGCCGGTGTGATGCGCCTGCGCCGCCGCCTGGTGGCCGAGCGCCACCCCGACAACCACCTGAGCATCCCGCAGATGGTCGTGCTCGGCCTGCTCGTGCGCCTGGGCGACCAGACCGTCGGCGACCTGGCCCGCGCGGAGCGCGTGCAGCCGCCGTCGATGACCCGCACGGTCAACTGCCTGGAGAGCGACGGTTACGTCACGCGGCGCCCGCACGAGACCGACGGCCGCCAGGTCGTCGTCGCGATCACCGATGCCGGCCGCGCGGCCGTGCTGGCCGACCGCCAGCGCCGCGACGCCTGGCTCTCCCAGCGCCTCGCCGAGCTCACGCCGGCCGAGCGCGCCGCCCTCCGCGAGGCCGCTCCGGTCCTCGCCCGACTTGCCCTGACCGACTGACGACCGAGGAGTCATCACGAGTCCCACCTTCCGTTCCCTCGCCAACCCGAACTACCGCCGCTACGCCGCCGGTGGTGTCGTGTCCAACACCGGCACCTGGATGCAGCGCGTGGCGCAGGACTGGCTGGTCCTCGAGCTCGCCGCGGGCTCGGGCGCCACGGCGCTCGGCATCACGACGGGCCTGCAGTTCCTGCCCTTCCTCCTGCTGACCCCGTTCGCGGGCCTGGTCGCCGACCGGATGCCCAAGCACCGCCTGCTCCAGCTGACCAACATCGGCATGGCGCTGCCTGCCGCAGTCCTCGGTGTCCTCGCCGTCACGGGCCGGGCCGAGGTCTGGCACGTCTACGTCCTCGCCCTGGTGCTGGGCGCCGCGTCGGCCTTCGACGCCCCGGCGCGCCAGTCGTTCGTCTCCGAGCTCGTCGACCCGGGCGACCTCACCAACGCCGTCGGCCTCAACTCCGCGAGCTTCAACGCCGCGCGCCTCGTGGGCCCCGGCCTGGCCGGCGTGCTGATCGCGGCGTTCGGTGGGGGAGCGGTCGCGACCGGCTGGGTCATCCTCCTCAACGCGGTGTCGTACGCCGCTCCCGTGTGGTCGCTGCGCCACCTCGACACCAGCCGCATCGATGCCGCCGCCCCCGTCAACCGCGGTCCGGGCGCGATCCGCGAGGGCGTGGCCTACGTCCGCGCGCGGCCCGACCTGCTCCTCGTGCTGAGCTTGGTCTTCTTCGCCGGCACCTTCGGCCTCAACTTCCAGATCACCTCCGCGCTGATGGCCACCGAGGTCTACGGCAAGGGTCCCGAGGAGTTCGGCCTGCTCGGCACGGTCCTCGCGATCGGCTCGCTCACCGGCTCGCTGCTCGCCGCGCGGCGCGCCCTGGTCCGCCACCGCCTCGTGGTCGGGGCGGCCCTCGCGTTCGGAGCCACCGTCGTGCTGGCAGGCCTGATGCCGAGCTACCTGACGTTCGCGCTCCTCGCGCCGGTCACCGGCCTCACGGCACTGACGTTCATCACCAGCGCCAACACCTACATGCAGCTGCACACCGACGCGGGCGTCCGCGGGCGCGTGATGGCGCTCTACATGATGATCTTCATGGGCGGCACACCGATCGGTGCACCGATCATCGGCTGGATCGGTGAGGAGTACGGCGCTCGCTGGACCTTGATCGGCGGCGGTACGCTGACCATCGTGGGCGTCGCGGTCTCCGCGGCCGTCCACCTCCGGCTCGACCGGGCGCGACGTGAGCGTGGCGAGGTTGCCACCGAAGGGCCCGTGCCGGCCGCCTCTGCGGCGTTTTGACCCTGCATTGGCGCCCGAGTAGCCTCTTTCCTTGTGTCTGGCACGTCCAGACCCATGCGCATGCACAGATTCGCCGCGGCCCTCCAACAGCCGCGCCGCACGCAGTCGCGACAGGCACACGCACGACATGCACGACACCCGAGCCCGGCACCGCGCCGAGCCGTGACAGAAGACAGAGAGAGGGAACCACCCGGTGCCCACCATCAACCAGCTGGTCCGCAAGGGCCGCCAGGACAAGGTGTCCAAGAACAAGACGCCTGCCCTGAAGGGATCCCCGCAGCGCCGTGGCGTCTGCACCCGCGTCTACACGACCACCCCGAAGAAGCCGAACTCCGCCCTCCGCAAGGTCGCCCGCGTGCGCCTGAGCAGTGGCGTCGAGGTCACCGCCTACATCCCGGGTGTCGGTCACAACCTGCAGGAGCACTCCATCGTGCTCGTCCGCGGCGGCCGTGTGAAGGACCTTCCCGGTGTCCGCTACAAGATCATCCGCGGCTCGCTCGACACCCAGGGTGTCAAGAACCGCAAGCAGGCCCGCAGCCGCTACGGCGCGAAGAAGGAGAAGTAATGCCTCGCAAGGGTCCCGCTCCCAAGCGCCCCCTCGTCGTCGACCCGGTCTACGGCTCCCAGCTGGTCACCCAGCTCGTGAGCAAGGTCCTGCAGGACGGCAAGAAGGCTGTGGCGCAGCGCATCGTCTACACCGCTCTCGAGGGTTGCCGCGACAAGACCGGCACCGACCCCGTCGTCACGCTCAAGCGCGCGATGGACAACGTCAAGCCGGCCATCGAGGTCAAGTCCCGCCGCGTCGGCGGCGCGACCTACCAGGTCCCCGTCGAGGTCAAGGCCAACCGCTCCACCACGCTGGCCCTGCGCTGGCTCGTGGGCTACGCGCAGGACCGTCGTGAGAAGACGATGGCCGAGCGCCTCATGAACGAGATCCTCGACGCCAGCAACGGCCTGGGTGCCGCTGTGAAGAAGCGCGAGGACACGCACAAGATGGCTGAGTCCAACAAGGCCTTCGCCCACTACCGCTGGTGATCGGTGCGGGGCTCCGCCGAGGAGCCCCGCCCCCCACCAACCCATCAACTCTTACGAGGGACTGAGACTTTCAGTGGCTGTCGACATCACCACCGACCTCAACAAGGTCCGCAACATCGGCATCATGGCGCACATCGACGCCGGCAAGACCACCACCACCGAGCGCATCCTCTTCTACACCGGCATCACCTACAAGATCGGTGAGGTCCACGAGGGTGGCGCCACGATGGACTGGATGGAGCAGGAGCAGGAGCGCGGCATCACCATCACGTCCGCCGCGACGACCTGCTGGTGGAAGGACCACCAGATCAACATCATCGACACCCCCGGTCACGTGGACTTCACGGCCGAGGTCGAGCGCTCGCTGCGCGTCCTCGACGGTGCTGTCGCCGTCTTCGACGGTGTCGCCGGTGTCGAGCCCCAGACCATGACCGTGTGGCGCCAGGCCAACAAGTACTCGGTCCCCCGCATGTGCTTCGTGAACAAGCTCGACCGCACCGGCGCGGACTTCTTCCGCTGCGTCGACATGATGGTCGAGCGCCTCAACTCCACCCCGCTGGTGCTCCAGCTCCCCATCGGTGCCGAGTCCGACTTCCTCGGTGTCGTCGACCTGGTCGGCATGCGTGCCCTGACCTGGCGCGGCGAGACCAAGATGGGTGAGGACTACGACGTCGAGGAGATCCCGGCCGACCTCGCCGAGCAGGCCGCCGAGTACCGCGAGAAGTTCATCGAGACCCTCGCCGAGGCCGACGACGACATCATGGAGAAGTACCTCGAGGAGGGTGACGAGAACTTCACCGTCGCCGAGCTCGAGGCCGCCATCCGTCGCGCCACCCTGGCCGACAAGCTCAACCCGGTCCTGTGCGGCACCGCGTTCAAGAACAAGGGCGTCCAGCCCCTGCTCGACGCCGTCGTGAAGTACCTGCCCTCGCCGCTCGACATCGACGCGATCATCGGTCACTCGGTCAAGGACGAGAACGAGGAGGTCGCCCGGAAGCCCAGCGACGACGAGCCGTTCTCCGGCCTCGCCTACAAGATCGCCAGCGACCCGCACCTCGGCAAGCTGATCTACGTCCGGGTCTACTCCGGCAAGCTCGAGGCCGGCTCGACCGTGGTCAACTCGGTCAACGGCCGCAAGGAGCGGATCGGCAAGGTCTACCAGATGCACGCCAACAAGCGTGAGGAGATCGCGTCGGTCGGCGCCGGCCAGATCGTGGCCGTCATGGGCCTCAAGGACACCAAGACCGGTCACACGCTGTGCGACCCCAACAACCAGGTCGTCCTCGAGTCGATGACGTTCCCGGCCCCGGTGATCGAGGTCGCGATCGAGCCCAAGACCAAGGGTGACCAGGAGAAGCTCGGCACCGCGATCCAGCGCCTCTCCGACGAGGACCCGACCTTCACGGTCAAGGCCGACGAAGAGACCGGCCAGACGATCATCGCCGGCATGGGCGAGCTCCACCTGGAGATCCTCGTCGACCGCATGAAGCGCGAGTTCCGCGTCGAGGCGACCGTCGGCAAGCCGCAGGTGGCCTACCGCGAGACGATCCGCAACACGGTCGAGAAGCACTCGTACACCCACAAGAAGCAGACCGGTGGTTCGGGTCAGTTCGCCAAGGTGGTCATCAACCTCGGTCCGAACATCGACCCCGAGACCGGCCAGGGCGCGGGCTACGAGTTCGTCAACAACGTCACCGGTGGTCGCGTGCCGAAGGAGTACATCCCCTCGGTCGACCAGGGTGGCCAGGAGGCCATGGAGTTCGGCGTCCTCGCCGGCTACCCGATGGTCGACGTGAAGTTCTCGCTCGAGGACGGCGCCTACCACGACGTCGACTCGTCCGAGCTCGCGTTCAAGATCGCCGGCAACCAGGCGTTCAAGGAGGCTGCCCGCAAGGCCAAGCCGGTCCTGCTCGAGCCGATGTTCGCCGTCGAGGTGACCACCCCCGAGAGCTTCCTCGGCACGGTCATCGGTGACATCAACTCGCGCCGCGGCCAGATCCAGGCACAGGAGGAGCGTCACGGCGACATGGTCGTGCAGGCCCTCGTGCCGCTGTCCGAGATGTTCGGGTACGTTGGCGACCTGAGGTCCAAGACTTCCGGTCAGGCGTCGTACTCGATGGAGTTCGACTCGTACGCCGAGGTTCCCTCGAACATCGCCGACGAGATCGTGAAGAAGGTCCGCGGCGAGTGATCGCCGCCGGATCCTCGGCACCCAGCACCACCCCACACCCACGAGTCAAGTAACAACAATCAGGAGGAGCCCCAGTGGCTAAGGCGAAGTTCGAGCGGACCAAGCCGCACGTCAACATCGGCACCATCGGTCACATCGACCACGGCAAGACGACGCTGACCGCGGCGATCACCAAGGTGCTGCACGACAAGTACCCGAATCTGAACGAGGCCTCGGCCTTCGACCAGATCGACAAGGCTCCCGAGGAGCGTCAGCGCGGCATCACGATCTCGATCGCGCACGTCGAGTACCAGACCGAGGTGCGTCACTACGCGCACGTCGACTGCCCCGGTCACGCCGACTACATCAAGAACATGATCACCGGCGCGGCGCAGATGGACGGCGCGATCCTCGTGGTCGCCGCCACCGACGGCCCGATGCCGCAGACCCGTGAGCACGTGCTGCTCGCGCGCCAGGTCGGTGTCCCCGCCCTGGTCGTCGCGCTCAACAAGTGCGACATGGTCGACGACGAGGAGCTCATCGAGCTCGTCGAGATGGAGGTGCGCGAGCTCCTCTCCGAGTACGAGTTCCCCGGCGACGACATCCCCGTGGTGCGCGTTGCTGCCTTCCCGGCGCTCCAGGGCGACGAGAAGTGGGGCGAGTCGGTCGCCGAGCTCATGCAGGCCGTGGACGACTACATCCCGACCCCCGAGCGTGACACCGACAAGCCGTTCCTCATGCCCGTCGAGGACGTCTTCACGATCACCGGTCGTGGCACCGTCATCACCGGTCGCATCGAGCGCGGCATCGTCAAGGTCAACGAGGAGGTCGAGATCATCGGCATCCGCGAGGGCTCGCAGAAGTCGACCGTCACCGGTGTCGAGATGTTCCGCAAGCTGCTCGACGAGGGCCAGGCCGGTGAGAACGTCGGTCTGCTGCTCCGTGGCACGAAGCGCGAGGACGTCGAGCGCGGCATGGTCGTGATCAAGCCGGGCACGACCACCCCGCACACCAACTTCGACGCCTCGGTCTACATCCTGTCGAAGGACGAGGGCGGCCGTCACACGCCGTTCTTCAACAACTACCGTCCGCAGTTCTACTTCCGGACCACGGACGTGACCGGCGTGGTGACCCTCCCCGAGGGCACCGAGATGGTCATGCCGGGTGACAACACCGAGATGTCGGTCGAGCTCATCCAGCCCATCGCGATGGACGAGGGCCTGCGCTTCGCCATCCGCGAGGGTGGCCGCACGGTCGGCGCTGGCCGCGTCACCAAGATCACCAAGTGAGCTGAGCCGCCGACCCGACGCAGTCGGGACGGCGGACCTCAGCCAGGTCGAGCAGTCCCGCGACTGAGCTTGTGAAGTCGCGACCAGGGCGTGTCGAGACCGGTTGATCCATCCGAGACCCCGTCTCCCGCAAGGGAGGCGGGGTCTCGTGCGTGTGGACCAGCGGGCGTTCAGCCGAGGTCGGCGCCGTCGAAGTCCTCGGGGGTGAAGCTGCGCGGCTCGACGAGCACCATCCAGTTGCCCGAGTTGTCCCGCATGAGCGCCTCGACTCCGTACGGGCGGTCCTCCGGCTCCTGGAGGAACTCGACGCCCTTGGCCTTGAGGTCGGAGTAGGTCGCACGGCAGTCGTCCACGTTGAGCCCGATGC
The DNA here is from genome assembly GCF_001425025.1 of Nocardioides sp. Root122. Taxonomy (GTDB): domain Bacteria; phylum Actinomycetota; class Actinomycetes; order Propionibacteriales; family Nocardioidaceae; genus Nocardioides. Next base: position 16,294 of record NZ_LMDE01000006.1, on the reverse strand, counting down.
CGGGCATGGCCCCCTCGGCCTGCGCACGCTCCATCGCGGCGATGAGGTAGTCGGGCAGCGGCTTGCTCGGAGTGGTCAGGTGGAGGTGGATCTCCGGCTGCTTCGGGTGGACGACGGTGCACCACCGGAAGTCCGGGCCGAGCTGGAGGTCGTCGCCGACCTCGAAACCCATGACGTCGGTGTAGAAGGCGAGGGAGGCATCGATGTCGGTGACCCACACGGACAGGAGCGAGATGTTCGTGATCATGGCTCGACCCTAGGGACGCGTCGCGCCGCCCTGCTTCTCCGTCATTGCGGTCCTCTCCACCAGTCCGGCCATGAAGACGTAGCACCCCGGGATGCGCGGGTTGCCCGCTGCGGCGTAGCGCCGCTGGAACTGGCTGGGGGTCTCGCCGACCACCTCGGCGAAGCGCGAGCTGAACGAGCCGAGGCTGGAGTAGCCGACGGCGTGGCACACCTCGGTGACGGTCAGGTTCGCGGCGCGCAGCAGGTCCTGCGCGCGTTCGATGCGCCGCTGCGTGAGGTAGGCACCGGGAGTGATCCGGTAGGTGGCCGCGAACGAGCGCAGGAAGTGGAACCGGCTCATCCCGGCGAGGCCGGCGAGCAGGTCCAGGTCGAAGTCGTCGGCGTAGTGGGCGTCGAGGTGGTCCCGCGCGCGACGCAGGTGCACGAGCACGTCGCCGGGCACGCGGGGCAGCTCCATGCGCCCCAATCTACGGACCGGCTGCTCCTCGCGTCTCGTGCGTCAGGATGGGCGGCATGGGTTTCACGCGCACCGAGCTGGAGTCGTACCGGGACACCGAGGTCCCCGACCTGCTGCCGGCTCGCGACCAGCCGCTGCTGCTGCTGTTCGTGGGCATCAACCCGGGGTTGTGGACCGCAGCCACGCAGACGCACTTCGCCCACCCGGGCAACCGCTTCTACCCGGCGCTGCTGCAGGCCGGGATCCTCACCGACCCGGTCGACCAGGCAGCCGGCATGACCGAGGCGGACCGCGACGCGCTGCGGCGCCGCGGCATCGGCATCACGAACGTCGCGCCGCGGGCCACGGCCCGTGCCGACGAGCTGACCCCCGACGAGCTCCGCGAGGGCGGGCAGCGCCTCCGGCGGCTCGTCGCCGATCGGCGCCCGCGGGTCGTCGCCGTGGCCGGCGTCACCGCCTACCGGTCCGCCTTCGACCAGCGGCGCGCGACGGCAGGTGAGCAGCCCGAGCGCTGGGGCAGGTCGCGGGTCTTCGTGGTGCCCAACCCCTCGGGGCTCAACGCCCACGAGACGGTCGGCACCCTCGCGACGGCGTACGCCGAGGCGGCTCGCGCGGCCGGGATCATCGCGGACCTGCCGGAGTCCTGACCGCACGGACGACAGCCGGGGCGCCTGATCCACGGACCGTCCGGGACGCGGCGGCGCGGACGTGCGAGCATGCGGGCCATGGATGCCAAGGCCATCGAGGCCACCTTGTCGCGCGCCGTGGTGACGGCCGTGGGTCGCGCCCCCCACCGTGTGCAGACGCTGCTCGGCGGTCGCCGTGTGAATCGCGCGGGCGCGCAGATGGAGCCGGAGGTGGCGGCGGCGCTGCGCCTGCTCGACGCCCTGCCCGACAGTGACTTCAGCGCCCTGCCCGTGGCGGAGGCCCGCCGTCAGGTGGAGGAGGAGGCGACGCTGTTCGGCGGCAGGGCGCTGCCGATGGCGCTCGTCGAGGACCTCGAGATCCCGACCTTCGCCGGCGGCATCGCCGCCCGCCGCTACCTCGCCGACGTGCGCGACGCCGACCGCCTGCTCGTCTACTTCCACGGTGGTGGCTTCGTCGTCGGCTCGCTCGACAGCCACGACACGGTCTGCCGCTTCCTCGCGACCTACGCCGGGGTCTCGGTGCTCGCCGTCGACTACCGCCTCGCCCCCGAGCACCCGTTCCCGGGCGCTCCGGACGACGCGAAGGCGGCCTTCATGTTCGCTGCGTCCCGCGCGGACGCATGGGGCCACGACCCGCACCGGATCGGTGTGGCGGGCGACAGCGCCGGCGGCAACCTCGCGGCCGTGCTGTGCCAGGACCTCCGCGAGTCGCGGGTCCGCCCGGCCCTGCAGGTGCTGTTCTTCCCGGTCACCGACCTGAGCCGGCACAGCGACTCCTACCGCGAGTTCGCGGAGGGGCACTTCCTGACCGAGAAGCAGATGGACTGGTACACCGAGCACTACCTCGCCGACCCGGGCGACCGGACGAACCCGCGCGTGTCCCCGCTCCTCGCCGACGACGTGTCGGGCCTGCCACCGGCCTACGTCGCGGTCGCCGGCTTCGACCCGCTCCGCGACGAGGGGGAGGCCTACGCCCGTCGGATGGCAGAAGCAGGCGTGCCGGTCGCGCTGCGCCGCCACGACGGGCTGATCCACGCGTTCGTCAACAGCACCGGGGTCGGGCGCTCCGGGCGGGAGGCGATGCTCGAGGCCTGCGGCGCCGTGCGGATGGGGCTCGGCGCCGGGCTGCAGCGGCACGCCTGATCCCTCAGGCGGCCCACGGCCGGGGGAGGAGACCGGCGTCCTCGAGCAGCATCTCGACACGTTCGCGCTCGTGGTCGCGCTCGGTGCCGGGCGGCAGCACGTCCAGCAGGTGGGCCGCTTCGACCATGTCGGCCGCCTCGGCGAGCACCCGGTCGTAGGCCAGCCGGCAGCCCTCGTACTTGGCGAACCGCAGGCCCTCGCGGTGGAACGACGCGTGGAGGCGGCGCAGGTCGGCGCCGACGTCCTCGATGGGCCGGTGGAGGGCGACCACGACGGCTCGCCGGGGTCGGAGCCGGCGTGCCAGCCGGACCACGCCGCGAGCGGTGCGCCAGCCTCCGAGCTCGTCGAGCAGCGCCGCGATCCCGATCCGTATCAGGACGTGGAGCAGGAGCACCGCGCCGAAGACCTGGAACCAGCCCCGCATCTGCCCACGGTACGCCGTCGACGGCGGCCCCGTCAGCCGACGAGAGCCTCCACGGCCCCGCGGAAGGCAGAGGTGTGCGCATCGACGTCGGCCGGGGTGTGGAAGGGCGAGAACAGCGACATGTTGTGGAACGGCGCGAGCAGCACGCCGCGGTTGACGGTCCACAGGTGGAAGAAGGCGTCGAGCTCCTCGTCGACCGCGGCGGCGGCCTCCGCCCCGGTCCGCGGAGGCGGGCAGAACCAGTACTCCGCCCGGCACCCGAGGCGCTGGACGTGCCAGGGCAGGTCGTGCTCGTCGATGACGCCCTGGATGCCGTCGGTGAACGAGGTGGCGAGGGGGACGGCGACGTCGAAGTCCTCCTGGCGCAGCGCGGTCGAGAGCGTGGCGCGCACCGCGGCCATCGCCAGCGCGGAGCCCGAGAGCGTGCCGCCCACGCCGGCGACGTCGATGTCGTGGCCGAGCATCGGCCCCTCGAGCCGCGCCGCCACGTCCGCGCTCATGCCGTAGGCAGCGACGGGGATGCCGCCACCGATGGGCTTGCCGATGACGACGAAGTCCGGGTCGAGGTCCCACGCCGCGGTCGCACCGCCCGGGCCGGCGCAGATGGTGTGCGTCTCGTCGTTGACGAGCAGCACCGCGTGCCTGCGCGTCACCTCGCGCACGCCGGCGAGGTAGCCCTCGTCGGGCAGCACGATACCGATGTTGGTCAGCGAGGGCTCCATGAGCAGGCACGCCACGTCGCCCTCCGCGAGGCGCCGGTCGAGGGCGTCGAGGTCGTTGAACGGCACCACCGCCGTCGTCTGCGCCACGTCGACCTGCGGGCCGAGCGCCCCCGGACGGGCGACGACGCGGTCCCCGGCCCGACCGTGCTCCAGCACCGCGAGCGTCTCGTCGACGGTGCCGTGGTAGCACCAGTCCATCACCGCGATCCGCGGCCGCCCGGTCAGGTGCCGCGCGAATCGCAGCACGAACCGGTTGGCGTCGGTGGCGGTCATCGCCATCTGCCAGCGGGGGAGCCCGAACCGCCGGGCCAGCTCGGCGGCCACCCAGGCGGCGTCCGTCGAGGGGAGCATGGTCGTGATGCCGCGCTCGGTGCGTTCGCGCACGGCCTCGGCCACCGCCGGCAGGCAGTGCCCGGTCATCGAGCCCGTGTCGCCGAGGCAGAGGTCGACGTGCTCGATGCCGTCGACGTCGGTGAACCGACCGCCTCCGGCGCTCTCCACGAACAGGGGGAACGATCCCGGCCACCGGGTCATCCACGGCATCGGGACACCGGCGAGCAGGTGCTCGGCGGCCTCCGCGGCGAGCCGGGCCGAGGTCGGGTGCAGGTCGACGAAGCGCTGCTCCTCCTCGGCGTGCAGCGCGGCCAGCCGGGCGCGGTCGATGGCGGTCACGACCGGCTCACAGCGCGCTGCCGACGTACTTGGTCTCGAGGTACTCCTCGATGCCCTCGAAGCCGCCCTCCCGGCCGAAGCCGGAGTGCTTGACGCCGCCGAAAGGTGCAGCGGGGTTGGACACGATGCCCGTGTTGACCCCGACCATGCCGAACTCGAGCGCCTCGCTGACCCGCAGCACCCGGGCGTGGTCGCGGGTGAAGACGTAGGCGACCAGGCCGTACTCGGTGTCGTTGGCCCGGCGGACGGCCTCGTCGTCGTCGGAGAACGTGGAGATCGGCGCGACGGGACCGAAGATCTCCTCGCGGAACACCCGAGCGGTGGGAGGTACGTCGACCAGGACCGTGGGCGGGTAGAAGTGGCCGGGCCCGTCGGGCACCGCGCCTCCGACGAGCGCCCGGGCGCCCGAGGACACCGCCTCGTCGACGAGCTCGTGGACACCCTTGCGGGCCTTGTCGGTGATGAGCGGTCCGACGTCGACACCGTCACCGGTGCCGTCGCCGACGGTCAAGGCACCCATCCGCTCGGCGAACCTGGTGGAGAACTCCTCGGCCAGGGACTCGTGCACGAGGAAGCGGTTCGCCGACGTGCACGCCTCGCCGATGTTGCGCATCTTGGCGAGCATGGCGCCCTCGACCGCGGCGTCGACGTCGGCGTCCCCGAACACCAGGAAGGGCGCGTTTCCGCCGAGCTCCATCGAGACCCGCAGCAGCTGGTCGGCAGCCTGCGCCACCAGGGTCTTGCCGACGCCGGTCGAGCCGGTGAAGGTGAGCTTGCGCAGCCGGGGGTCCTTGATGATCGGCTCGCAGACGCCCCCGGAGTCGGTCGTGGTGACGATGTTGAGCACGCCCCTCGGCAGCCCGACCTCCTCGAGGAGCCCGGCCAGCGCGAGCATGGTCAGCGGCGTCTCCGAGGCGGGCTTGACGACCATCGTGCAGCCGGCCGCGATGGCGGGACCGATCTTGCGGGTGCCCATCGCGAGCGGGAAGTTCCAGGGCGTGATCATCAGCGTCGGACCGACCGGGGCCTTCATGGTGATCAGCCGCGACGAGCCGGACGGTGCCATGGAGTAGCGGCCGTGGATGCGCACCGCCTCCTCGGAGAACCAGCGGAAGAACTCCGACCCGTAGGTCACCTCGCCCTTGGCCTCGGCAAGGGTCTTGCCCATCTCGAGGGTCATCAGGCGGGCGAAGTCGTCGGCTCGCTCGGTGAGCAGCTCGAAGGCGCTGCGCAGGATCTCGCCGCGCTTGCGCGGCTCGGTGGCAGCCCACTCCTCCTGCGCCGCGGCGGCGGCGGCCAGCGCTCGCTCGCCGTCGGCAGGCGTGGCGTCAGCGATGCGGGTCAGCACGCTGTCGTCGGCGGGGTTGTGCACCTCGAAGGTGCCGCCGCCGCTGGCGTCGACCCAGTCACCGCCGATCAGCAGCTGGGTGGGGACGGTCTCGATGAGGGTCGTGTTCTGGTCGGCCATCACTCCACCTTGCCAGTGCCGGACGAACGGACAGCGGCGTCGAAGGCCGCCTCGAAGATGTCGAGCCCCTCGGTGAGCAGGTCGTCACCGATCGCCAGCGGGGGGAGGAAGCGGAAGACGTTGCCGAAGGTGCCGCACGTCAGGGTGACGAGCCCCTGTGCGGAGCAGGCGCGGTGCACCGCACCGGCGAGCGCTGCGTCCGGCGTCCGACCGGGGCCGTCGCTGACCAGCTCGACGGCCAGCATCGCGCCACGACCGCGGACGTCCCCGACGCGGTCGGGGTGCCGCTCGGCCAGGGCCCGCAGCCGCGGGAGGAAGGCGGCCTCGATCGCCCGGGCCCGCGCCGGGAGGTCCTCGACCTCCATCGTCTCGATCGCGGCGAGGGCAGCCGCGCACGCGACCGGGTTGCCGCCGTAGGTGCCGCCGAGTCCTCCGACGTGCACGGAGTCCATCACCTCGGCGCGACCGGTGACGGCGGCCAGGGGGAGCCCGCCGGCCATCCCCTTGGCGGTGGTGACGATGTCGGGGACGACGCCCTCGTGGTCGCAGGCGAACCAGTCGCCGGTGCGGGCGAAGCCGGTCTGGATCTCGTCGGCGATGAAGAGGATCCCGTTGTCGCGGCACCAGTCCGCGACGCGCGGCAGCCACCCGGGCGGCGGGACGATGAAGCCGCCCTCGCCCTGGATCGGCTCGACGAGGACCGCGGCGCAGTTGTCCTCGCCCACCTGCGTGTGGACGGTGGTGACGAAGGCGTCGAAGGCCTCGTCGGCGCAGGCCTCGGCTCCGCCGGGCCAGCGGTAGGGGTAGGCCATCGGGGCGCGGTAGACCTCGCCGGCGAAGGGGCCGAAGCCCTGCTTGTAGGGCATGTTCTTCGCCGTCAGGGCCATCGTGAGGTTGGTCCGGCCGTGGTAGGCGTGGTCGAAGACCACGATCGCGTCGCGGCCGGTGTGGTGGCGTGCGACCTTGACCGCGTTCTCCACGGCCTCGGCCCCGGAGTTGAAGAGCGCCGACCGCTTCTCGTGCTCGCCCGGCGTGACCTCGGCCAGCTTCTCGCAGACCGCGACGTACTCCTCGTAGGGAGTGACCATGAAGCAGGTGTGGGTGAAGTCGGCGACCTGGCGCTGCACGGCCTCGACGACGCGCGGCGCGGCATTGCCGACCGTGGTGACCGCGATGCCGGAGCCGAAGTCGATGAGCTGGTTGCCGTCGACGTCGCGGAGGATGCCACCGCCGGCCTGCTCGACGTACACGGGCAGGGTGGTGCCGACGCCCGCCGACACGGCCGCGACCTTGCGGGCCTGCAGCGCCTGCGAGCGGGGGCCGGGGATCTCGGTGGCCAGGACCCGTTCCTGCGAGAGCGTCATGTTCTGTCCTCCATTCCCCAGGGGGATCCGTATCCCGTGGGCTTGGGTGCGGCGAGCAGGTCGAGGAACGGCTTCGGGGGCAGCGCCTCGGGGCCGAGCACACCGGTGCCCGACCAGGTGCCGTCGGCGAGCAGCTCGAGCGCGACGACGGGGTTGATCGCGGTCTGCCAGACCACGCACTGGGCGCCGTAGTCGCGCATCGAGTCGGCGTTGTCGACCACGTGGTAGAGGTACGTCGCCCTCGGGGCGCCGTCCTTGCCGGTGCCGGTCACGAACAGTCCGGCGCAGGTCTTGCCCTCCATGCGCGGCCCGATCGTGGCCGGGTCCGGCAGGCACGCGGCGACCACGTCGCGGGGGGAGACCTCGACACCCTTGACCGAGACGGGCTCGGTCGAGTCGAGGCCGAGGGTGTGGAGCGTGCGCAGGATGGCGATCATCTCCTCGCCCAGGCCGTACTTGAAGGTCACCCGGTCGGCCTCGACCCAGCGCGGCATGAGGAGCACCTCCTCGTGCTCGACGTGGACGCACTCCACCGGACCGATGCCCTCGGGGAAGTCGAAGACCTCGGGCTCGGAGAAGGGCGGGAGGGTGCGGAACCCCTTCTCCAGGTCACCGCCGCCGCGCTCGCGCTCCCAGACCACGGGCGGGTTGAGGCACTCCTCGATGATCGTCCACATCGAGAAGCCGGGTGCGAACACCTCGTTGCCGTCGTCGTCGCGGATCACCAGGTTGGCGCCGTCGCGGGTGCCGAGCTCGTCGATGTGGTCGAACAGCTCGTCGGCGGCGTAGCGGGCGAAGACGTCGGAGAGCCCGGGCTCCACGCCGATGCCGAGCAGGGCCAGCCGGCCCGCCGCCTCCCAGTCACCGGCGCGGGCGAACTGCTCGTCGCCGAGCTTGACGCCGACCTTCTCGTACGGCGCGTCCGGGTGACGCACCGACAGGCTCATGGCCATGTCGAGGTAGTCGGCGTCGGCGGCCAGCGCGCCGGTGAAGATGGGCATGACGAAGCGCGGGTCGACGGCGTTGAAGACGTGGGTGGCGCGCACCTCGCGGGCCAGTGCGGCCACGGCGTCGGCGTCGGAGGCGTCGACCTGCGCGGCACGGAACCGCTCGTCGCTGGTACGCCGTTGGCGCGCCGCCGCGACGGTCCGCTCGGCCCGCGCCAGGTCGTAGTCGGCGACGACCCAGGCCTCGAAGTAGTCGCGCTCGACGGCGATGCGGGCGGCGGCGTCGCCGACGCCCCCGGCTCCGACCATCAGCACCCGCATCGGCGTACGGCCGGGCTCAGCGCCGGGCTCGGTCATGGATCACTCCTTGGTCCTCGAGGCACGCAGCGAGCCCACGGCCTGCGCACCGACCACCAGCAGGACGGCGAGCACGAACATCGAGAACCCGATGACGTTGGCCTCGGCAGGGATGCCGCGGCGCGACGCGACGTAGACGAACTTGGGGAAGGTCGACTCGTTGCCGGAGACGAAGTTGGTGATGATGAAGTCGTCGAAGGACAACGAGAAGGCGAGCATCGCGGCACCCAGGATGCCCGGCAGGATCAGCGGGAAGGTGACCTTCCAGAACGTCTGCACCGGGCTGGCGTAGAGGTCCTGGGCGGCCTCCTCGATCCGCGGGTCGAGCGACTGGATCCGCGCCTTCACCGTCACCACCACGAAGCTCAGGCAGAACATGATGTGGGCGAACACGATCGTGCCGAAGCCCAGGTCGATGCCGATGTTGGCGAAGCCCTGCACGAAGATCGTCAGCAGCGCCGCGCCCATCACGATCTCCGGGGTGGCCATCGGCACGAAGATCAGCACGTTGCTGGCGGCCTTGCCGCGGAACCGGTAGCGCACCATCGCCAGCGCCATCAGCGTGCCGAGCACCGTCGCCACGACGGTGGAGATCGCCCCGACCTGCAGCGAGGTCACCAGCGACTCGCAGGCACCGCCCACGCGGCACGGGTCCTGCCAGTGTTTCCACGTGAAGCCCTGCCACACGATGTTGGTCTTGCCGTGGTCGTTGAACGAGAAGGCGAAGGTGTAGGCCACCGGCAGGAAGAGGTAGAGCAGCACCAGGATGGCCGAGAGGATCGCGAAGTGGTTGGCCAACCAGAGCTGGGCCCTCTTCGCTCCGGAGGGGCGGTAGGGCGTGGTGGTCGTGGCGCTCATCTCACACCAGCTCCTCGGTGCCGAAGCGGCGCACGTAGAGGAAGACCATCACGAGGATCGCCGCCATCAGCGTGAACGACAGGGCCGAGGCGACCGGGTAGCCGCCCGGGATCGCGAGGAACTGGTCGTTGATGACGTTGCCGACCATCTTCCCGCGCTGCGGGCCGAGCAGCTCCATGTTGACGAAGTCGCCGGCCGCCGGGATGAAGGTGAGCAGGGTGCCGGCCAGCACCCCGGGCATCGACATCGGCAGGGTCACGGTGCGGAAGGTGGTGAACCCGTTGGCGTAGAGGTCGCCACCCGCCTCGATCACGCGCGGGTCGGCGCGCTCGAGGGAGGCATAGATCGGCAGCACCATGAACGGCAGGAAGTTGTAGGTCAGTCCCGCGATCACGGCCACCGGCGTGTTGATGATGTGACCGCCCGGCAGGAGGTGCAGGAAGTTGAGGGTGCCGGCCACCCAGCCCTCGTCGGCGAGGATCTGCGACCACGCGAAGGTGCGCAGGATGAACGAGGTGAAGAACGGCGCGATGACGCAGATCATCATCAGGTTGCGCCACCTGCCGGCCTTGAACGCCATCGCGTAGGCCAGCGGGTAGGCCACCACGAAGGCGAGGAAGGTCGCCAGCCCGGCGTAGAGGAAGGACCGCGCGAAGTGCGGGGCGTAGTCGGTCAGGGCGCTGACGTAGTTGTCGAGGTTGACGTCGCGGTAGTAGTAGCCGGGGAAGCCCGGGTAGCGGCTCTGGAGGCTCACGGTCGCCAGCTGCACGAGCGGCAGGACGAAGAAGACTCCGAGCCACAGCGCTCCCGGCAGCAGCAGGAGGTACGCCGTCCAGCCGCGCTTCTGCGTCTCCGGCGCGGGGGCCGTCGGGTGGACCGCCGGGTCGCCGGCCACCTGGGAGACCTGCGCCAGCGAGCTCATGACTCGTCCACGGGGACACCGAAGGCGTGGCCGGGGTTCCACGTCAGCCACACCGCGTCCCCGGGCCTGAGGTCGAGCGGCTCGACGTCGAGGTTCTGCTCGTAGCAGCTCCAGGTGGCACCGCTGGGCATGTCGACGAGGTAGCTGGTGGCCACGCCGAGGAAGGACACGTCGCGCACGACCCCCTTGACGTCGTTGCCGGCGCCCTCGGGTTGGCTGCGCGAGACGGTCACCTTCTCGGGCCGGACCCCGAAGAGCACCTCGCCGTCGTGCACCTGCGAGCGCGACTTGAGGATCTTGACCGGTGTGCCGAGCACGTCGGCCACGAGGTGGTCGCCGTCGGTGCCCTTGATGGTGCCGACACCGGTGTTGGCCTGGCCGAGGAAGTTGGCGACGAAGCGCGTGCGGGGCAGGTCGTAGAGCGCGGCCGGTGCACCGAGCTGCTCGATGTGGCCCTTGTTCATCACCGCGACCGTGTCGGCCATGGTCATGGCCTCCTCCTGGTCGTGGGTGACGTGGATGAAGGTGAGCCCGACCTCGGTCTGGATGCGCTTGAGCTCGACCTGCATCTCGCGCCGCAGCTTGAGGTCGAGCGCGCCCAACGGCTCGTCGAGCAGCAGCACCTCGGGGTGGTTGACGAGCGCGCGGGCCAGGGCGACGCGCTGCTGCTGGCCGCCGGAGAGCTGCGCCGGCTTGCGACCCGCGAACTGCGTCATCTGGACGAGCTCGAGGGCGTCGTCGGCACGCGCGGCCGCTTCCTTCTCCTTGCGGCGCTTGGGCCCGAAGGCCACGTTGTCGCGGATCGTCAGGTGGGGGAACAGTGCGTAGGACTGGAAGACCGTGTTCACCGGTCGTTCGTAGGGTCGCGAACCGGTCAGGTCGGTGTCGCCGATCATCACCCGGCCGGCCGTCGGCTGCTCGAGGCCGGCGATCATCCGCAGCGTCGTGGTCTTCCCGCAGCCCGACGGTCCGAGCAGGGCGAAGAACGACCCACGGGGGACGTCCAGGTCGATGTCGTCGACAGCGGTGAAGTCGCCGAAGGCCTTGGTGACGCTGTCGAGCTTGAGGTCGCCGCGCGCCTCGCGGAATCCGGCCATGTCAGTTCCCCATCACCTTCGTGGACCACAGGTCGGCGAACTCGATGTCCTCGTCGGCGTCGAGCACGCGGAACGCCTGGATGTTCTTCTCCGCGATGTAGTCGGCCGTGGGGAAGATGAGGGGGCTCTCGGCCAGGTCGGGGTCGATCTTCTCCATCTCGGCCTGGGCACCGTCGACGGGACAGACGTAGTTGACCCAGGCGGCCACCTGCGCCGCGACGGCCGGGTCGTAGTAGTAGTCCATCAGGCGCTCGGCGTTGCGACGGTGCGTCGAGGTGATCGGCACCATCATGTTGTCCGACCACAGGGTGCCGCCGGACTCGGGGATGGCGAAGGTCCAGTTGGGGTCCTCGGTGTCGTAGGCGAGGATGAAGATGTCGCCGCTCCACGTGATGCCGGCGACGGCGTTGCCGCTGGTGAGGTCCTCCAGGTAGGAGTTGCCCTTCACCTTGCGGATGTAGCCCTCCTCGATCTTCTGCTCGATGAAGTCCAGGGCGTTCTCGAACTCCGCCTTGCCCCAGTCGCTGTCGATGTCGACACCCTGGGACTGCATCACCAGCCCGGCGGTGTCGCGGAACTCCGACAGCACCACGACCTTGCCCTTGAGGTCGTCGGTCCAGAGGTCGTCGAGCGACTTGAGCTCGCGGCCGACCTTCTCCTTGTTGTAGCCGATCCCGGCGAAGCCGCTCTGCCAGGTGATCGAGTGCTGGCGGCCCGGGTCGAACGACACGTCCTTGAGCGGCTGGAGCAGGTTGTTGACCACGTTGGGCATCTGGATCAGCTCGAGGGGCTGGCAGAGCTGGTCGCGGATGATCCGCGCGGCCATCCAGTCGGTCATCGTGATGATGTCGCGGTCGATGCTCTGGCCGGCGCGCAGCTGTGGACCGATCTTGGCGTAGTAGGAGTCGTTGTCGTCGATGTCTTCGCTGTAGCTGACCTGGATCCCGGTCTGCTGGATGAAGGCCTCGAGCGTCGGCGACTTCGTCTCCTTGCCGTTCATGTCGAGGTACGCCGTCCAGTTCGCCCACCTCAGCGTCTTGTCCGAGGCGGAGACGTCCTTGGGCAGCTTCACCGCGGCCGGGCCGCCGGTCGGGGGCGAGGGCGGCGCGCACGCAGTGAGCGCGAGCCCGGCGCCGGCGGCCACTCCGGTGCCGAGGAGCCGGCGTCGGCTCAGGCCGCCGGTGGCCGCCGCGACGACCTCGGCCGCCGGGGGCGACAACGGGCGCCGGTCACGGCGCGGGATCGGTGTCATCAGTGAAGGTCCTCCGCTAGGCCCGAGTCGCTCTGGTGGTCGTACGTCGTGCGGTGGTGCGTGGTCCGCGTGGTGCTCAGCTCTCGATGTTCGCCATCACGTGCTTGACCCGGGTGTAGTCCTCGAAGCCGTACATCGAGAGGTCCTTGCCGTAGCCGGACTTCTTGAAGCCGCCGTGCGGCATCTCGGCCACGAGCGGGATGTGGGTGTTGATCCACACGCACCCGAAGTCGAGGGCGCGCGACATCCGCATGGCGCGACCGAAGTCCTTGGTCCAGACCGACGACGCCAGGCCGTAGTCCACGCCGTTGGCCCAGCGGATGGCCTCGTCCTCGTCGGTGAAGCGCTGCACGGTGATGACGGGACCGAAGATCTCGTTCTGGATCGCGTCGTCGTCCTGCAGCAGGCCGGAGAGGACCGTGGGCTCGAGGAAGAAGCCGTCACCGAGGTCCGTACGCCGGTTGCCGCCCGCCGACACGGTCGCGTGCGAGGGCAGGTTCTCGATGAAGCCGCTGACCCGCGCGAGCTGGTTGGCGTTGTTGACGGGGCCGAAGAGGGCGTCCTCGTCGTCGGGGAGGCCGACGGGCGCCGAGCTGCGGGCGTAGTCGGCGAGCGCGGCCACGAAGTCGTCGTGGATGCCCGGCGCCGCGAGCACGCGGGTCGCCGCGGTGCAGTCCTGGCCCGCGTTGAAGTAGCCCGCGATCGCGATGCCCTCGACGGCCGCCTCGATGTCCGCGTCGTCGAAGACCACCACCGGTGCCTTGCCACCGAGCTCGAGGTGGACGCGCTTGAGGTGGGGGGCGGCGCTCGCGGCGACCTCGGCGCCGGCACGCACCGAGCCGGTGATCGCGACCAGGGCCGGGGTCGGGTGCTCGACGACCAGTCGGCCGGTGTCGCGGTCCCCGGTGACGACGTTGAGGGTGCCGGCGGGCAGGAACTCCGAGGCCAGCTCGGCCAGCCGGAGCGTGCTCTCGGGGGTCGTGTCGCTCGGCTTGAGCACCACCGTGTTGCCCGCGGCCAGCGCCGGCCCGATCTTCCACATGGCCATGAGCAACGGGTAGTTCCACGGGGTCACCTGGCCGACGACCCCGATCGGCTCGCGGCGGACCCACGACGTGTGGCCGGCCATGTACTCCCCGGCGGCCTTGCCCTCGAGCACGCGGGCCGCGCCGGCGAAGAACCGGAGCTGGTCGACCATCGGCGGGATCTCCTCGCTCGCCGTGAGGGCCTTGATCTTGCCGGTGTTCTCCGACTCGAGGGCGATCAGCTCCTCGGCGTGCGCCTCGATGGAGTCCGCGAGCTTGAGCAGCGCCTGCTGGCGCTCGCTGGGCGTCGTACGTCCCCACTCGGCGCTCGCGCGCTGCGCCGCGTCGTAGGCCGCGTCCACGTCGTCGGCGCCGCTGACCGGTGCGTGCGCCACGACCTGACCGGTCGCGGGGTTGACGACCTCGCTCGTGGTCCCCGAGCCGGCGTCGACGTAGGCGCCGTCGATGAAGTTGCGCAGCGTGCGTGGGCTGGTCACGTGGGTCCTCCCGGTCGAGTGCGGTGAAGGGAGACTAGGACGACCAGCGGGAGAATCTCCATAGGTGAAGCCAAAAGAAACTGCGGGAAACGCAGAATTAACCTCTCCAAAACGCGGAATCCGCGTCAGGGGAGTTGCAACCGACCGATCCGCACAGCACGATGGGCGCATGAGTGAAGGACCAGTCCGGCTGGATGCGACCGCGAAGCGGATCATCGAGCTCCTCCAGGAGGACGGCCGGATCTCCTACGCCGCGATCGCGAAGGCGGTCGGCCTCTCCGAGGCCGCCGCGCGGGCGCGGGTCCAGAAGCTGCTCGACTCCGAGATCATGCAGGTGGTCGCGGTCACCGACCCGACCCAGGTCGGGTTCACCCGGCAGGCCATGATCGGCGTGCGCACGGAGGGCGACCCGATGAAGGTCGGCGACCTGCTCGCGCAGGTCGACGAGGTCGACTACGTCGTGACGACCGCCGGCAGCTTCGACCTCCTCGTCGAGGTGGTGTGCGAGGACGACCCGCACCTGCTCGACGTCATCCGACAGGTCCGCGAGCTCGAGGGCGTGGTCTCCTCCGAGACCTTCGTCTACCTCAAGCTCAACAAGCAGCACTACAACTGGGGCACCCGATGAGCAGCCACACCCACGACGCCGAGTCCTTCGACTACCAGGCCGCCGGCCGCGACCACCTCTGGTTGCACTTCACCCGGCACTCGACCTACGAGAACGGCGGCGAGATGCCGATGATCGTGCGGGGGGAGGGGCACAAGATCTGGGACAGCCACGGCCGCGAGTACATCGACGGGCTGGCCGGCCTGTTCGTCGTGCAGGTCGGGCACGGCCGCGAGGAGCTCGCCGAGGCAGCGGCCCGCCAGGCCAAGGAGCTGGCCTTCTTCCCGCTGTGGTCGTTCGCCCACCCACGGGCCGTCGAGCTCGCCGACCGGATCGCCGCGATGGCCCCCGGCGACCTCAACCGCGTCTTCTTCACGACCGGTGGCGGCGAGGCGGTCGAGTCCGCCTGGAAGCTGGCCAAGCAGTACTTCAAGCTCACCGGCAAGCCCAACAAGCACAAGGTCATCTCGCGGGCCGTGGCCTACCACGGCACCCCCCAGGGTGCGCTGTCCATCACCGGCATCCCGCCGCTGAAGGAGATGTTCGAGCCACTCGTGCCCGGCGCCCACAAGGTGCCCAACACCAACTTCTACCGGCGCCCCGACTACGTCGGCGACGACGAGAAGGCGTTCGGCCGCTGGGCGGCCGACCGGATCGCGGAGGCCATCGAGTTCGAGGGCCCCGACACGGTCGCCGCCGTCTTCCTCGAGCCCGTGCAGAACGCCGGCGGCTGCTTCCCGCCGCCCCCCGGCTACTTCGAGCGCGTGCGCGAGATCTGCGACGAGTACGACGTCCTGCTCGTCTCCGACGAGGTCATCTGCGCCTTCGGCCGGGTGGGGGAGATGTTCGGCGCCGCCGAGTTCGGCTACCAGCCCGACATCATCACCTGCGCGAAGGGGATGACGTCCGGCTACTCGCCGATCGGCGCGATGATCGCCAGCGACCGGCTCTTCGAGCCCTTCAAGAGCGGCACCACCGCCTACGCCCATGGCTACACCTTCGGCGGTCACCCGGTCTCCTCGGCGGTCGCCATGGCCAACCTCGACATCTTCGAGCGCGAGGGCCTCGTCGACCACGTCCAGCAGAACGCCCCGGGCTTCCGGTCCACCCTCGAGAAGCTGCTCGACATCCCGATAGTCGGCGACGTCCGCGGCCACGGCTACTTCTACGGCATCGAGCTGGTCAAGGACCGCGAGACCAAGGAGACGTTCAACGACGCCGAGTCCGAGCGGCTCCTGCGCGGCTACCTCTCCGGCGCCCTCTGGGAGGCCGGCCTCTACTGCCGTGCCGACGACCGCGGCGACCCGGTCATCCAGCTCGCCCCGCCGCTGATCATCGGCCAGCCCGAGTTCGACGACATCGAGCAGCGCCTGCGCTCCGTCCTGACGGGTGCGATGGACCACCTGTAGAAGGGCGCGCCCGGACCGGAGTGCCCGGATCGCCCCGGCCTCCCCAGCACGCGCGTTCGGCGCCCGACGTCGTCTGGACTCACTGTGAGGATTCCCTTCGCAGCCTGATGGTGCTGGGCTGTGGTCGGTGACTGCGGGCGTGACCCTTGGACTGACTGGCTTCGTGCCTTTCGCTCGACT
>NZ_LMDE01000005.1 GCF_001425025.1 Nocardioides sp. Root122 | reverse complement strand
CGGCTTTCGCACCCCTGCCGAGATGCTCGAGAAGATACTGACCAAGACCGCTGACAACCACGGTGTTGCGTGACTACCTAGATTCCGCCGCACGTGCGCGTACCCCTGGTGCACCCGACCGGCCAGGCGCGCGGACGTCGACCACATCGTCGAGTACGACCACGACGCCGAAACCGAGGGCCGCGAGCAACCCGGCCCGACCACCACCTCCAACCTTGCCTGCCTGTGCCGGTCCCACCATCGGTTGAAGACCCACTCCGCCTGGACCTACACGATGGTCGCGCCCGGCGTGTTCGAGTGGACCAGCCCGCACGGCCACCGCTACCTCCGCCACCGACACGGAAGCATCCCGCTCGAGGGGCCGGGTCTCGTGACGGGCGCCAGGGCGCCCTCCTCGACCAACGGCGAACCAAGTCGACCATGACCCCGCCCCTCACCCCGCCAATCCCCACACTGGCGGGCCACAGGCACGTCCAGCCGCGCCAGCCGTGGCCGCGGCTCAGACAGGTACGTCGGCCAGGCGCAGGATCTCGTTGACGACCTCCGTCAGCGGGCGGGTGGCGTCGATGGGGACCCCGACCGGAACGTCCTCGCCCGTGCGGTGAAGCCGTACGACGAGGTCGCGCTCCTCCGGCTTGCCACCCCACTCGTCATCCCCCCGCTGGGCGAGCCGACGGAGCAGCGTCTCCAGGTCCACCTCGAGCACGAAGACCTCGTCGAACACGTCGAGGAACGACGCGTGGTTGCGGGAGCCCCCGCAGAAGAAGGTGACGGGGGCGCGGTGGTCGGCGACCAGCTGACGCACGCGTCCGACGTCCCAGATGTGGTGCTCGTGCACAGCACTGTCGATCGGCCGACCGGTGACGGGGTCGCCCTGGTAGGCGAGGTCCGTGTCGCCGTTGACCGCGTGGTGACCACGTCGCTGCAGCTCGCGGCAGACCGAGGTCTTCCCGGTGCCCGACACGCCCTCGAGCAGGTAGTTGCGTACACCCACGGAACGAGTATCCCCGGTCGGGCAGGATGAGCCGGTGAGTCCGATGATCGAGCCGCCGAGCTCCCTCCTCCTCGTCGTCGGACGCGAGGACTTCACGCCACCGACGACCTTCGGAGGACGCGCGTGCGCTGCCACCGTGGACTGCATCGCCGTCGGGGTGCGGAGCGTCGCTGACGGTCCGACCCTCGCCTCGTTCGCGGAGTCGGCGAGACCGGGCCTCCTGGTCCTCGGCCGGTTCACCGTCGAGTCGGAAGGACTGCTGTCGTTGCGCGACGTCCACCACCGCGAGCACGACGCGTGCGGCGTCGAGCCGGGGTTGGTCGACGTCACGGTCCTCGGCGACGTCGACGCCGAGCCGAGCGAGGTCGTCTTCGTCGTCGGGCCGGGCTGAGGCGGACCGTCAGGGACCGGCGTCCACGATGGCGCGCACGCGGTCGAGGTCGATGTCGTAGGGACCGATCCGCGTCAGCACCCACGAGGCGCCGCGGTCGGACCACGCGGCCGGGTCCTGGTCGGGCTGCAGGTCGACGACCACGTCGAACCCAGGACGTGGCGCGTGCTCGGCGAGCGAGGTGGTCACCCGGTCCAGGTCGTCCGGCCCGTCGAGGCCGATGACGAAGAACCCGTCGTGGCCCGCAGCGCGCCGCATCGGCGCCCGGTTCCCGTAGCGTCCGGCGAGCCAGATCGGAACCTGTGGCGCGGGACGGAACCTCACCCCTCGCGCGGCGTAGTGCTCACCGTCGTGGTCCACCGGTTCGCCCGACAGCAGCGCGGTGAGCAGCTCGAGCCCGTCGTCGAGCATCCGCCCGCGAGTGCGCGGGTCGGCCTCGTCCCCGAAGGCGCTGAACTCCCCCACCCAGTCGTCGCCGAGCCCCAGGCCCAGCACGAACCGCCCGCCCGAGAGGGTGGCCAGGCTGGCCGCCTGTCGAGCCAGCACCTGCGGCCGTCGCCGCGCCAGCGGCGTGACCATCGGGCCGAGCACCAGGCGCTCGGTGCGCATCGCGACCGCCGCGCAGCACGTCCAGACGTCGGCGATGTCGGTGACCCGGTCGCCGTAGAGCAAGTGGTCCCACACGAAGAAGCCGTCCCACCCCGCTGCCTCGGCCGATGCCGCGAGCTCACCGACGACGCCGGGGTCGGCGAGCTGGTCGAAGGGGGCGACGAACAGTCCGCGGCGCGTGGTCATGCACCGATCATGCCGCCAGGCCCCGCGCAGGGGTCAGCCGAGCGAGGCGATGAGCCGCCGGACCGTCTCGAGCGCGCCGCGCGCGATCTCTGGCGCGGTCTCGCGATAGTAGGTCGAGGCGCTGATCGACGGCGCCAACGCGAAGCCCCGTGCCCGGCGGTACGCCGCCTCGTCGAGGCCGACGGTGGCGCGGTAGAGGTCGGCCGCCGACCCCGGCAGGTAGCCCCACATGGCGTTGAGCTCGATCGCCGGGTCGCCGCGGCCGGCGGCACCCCAGTCGATGACCGCTGCCAGGCGCCCGTCGCGGACCAGGAGGTTGCCCTCGTGCAGGTCGCCGTGGAACCACCTGGCCTCGCCGTCGTACGCCGGTGCGGCCAGCGCGTCGGCCCACACCGCGAGCACGGCGTCGCGCGACACCTCGGCGGGGTCGGCCCTGGCCGTCCACTCCTGCACCCACGCGTCCAGGGACGGGAGCGGCGCGCCGCGACCCTCGGTCTTCACCGGTCCGCCCATCCCCGGCACGTCCCGGCACGCCCGGACGAAGGTGCCCAGCGACACGGCCCACTCGGCGGGGTCGAAGGTCGAGGGCGTCGGGTTGTCGCCCTCGATCCACGGCACCACGGTCCAGTGCCAGGGGTAGCCCTCACCGGGCCGCCCGAGCGCCACGGGCGCCGGGATCGGGACCGGGAGGTGCGGCGCGAGCCGCGGCAGCCACTCGTGCTCCTGCACGGCCGAGTCGGCGGCCCAGTCGATCCGCGGCAGCCGCAGGAGCAGGTCGTCCCCGAGCCGGAACAGCTGGTTGTCGGTGCCGGTCGGCGGGAGCCGGCGCAGCGGCAGTCCGGCCCACTCGGGGAGCTGTGCGTCCACCAGTCGGCGTACGGTCTCGTCGTCGATGACGACCTCTCCGGCATGCATCCCACTCATCGACGCGCACCGTAGTACCGACGAGTAGGTTTGGTCGCGTGAGTTTCCTGCGCCGCCAAGCGATCGTCGCCGCCCTGACCGCCAACACCCTCCGGCCCCCGCGCGGACAGCGCTCCGGGCTCGCCGCCTTCCCGGCCGGGTGGATCTTCGGCGAGACGGCCCCGCAGATGCTCGCGCTCACGGCCGTGGACGCGGTCGCCCACCTGACCAAGGGACGCCGCGCAGGCTGGAGGGCCAAGGCGGGCCTCGTCCTCGCGGGCGCCAGTGCGCTGGGCCTGACCCGCGTCGTGCGGGAGAGCCACCGCGCGAAGGACGACTTCGAGGAGGCGCTCGTCGAGGGCCTCGGCGTGGACTACGTCGAGCAGCTCGACGACGTGCCCTCGCCGGCCGACCTGGCCACGCCGTGGCGCCGCCTGGTCCGGCCGTTCAACTTCGCCCACGAGGGCGTGCGGGTGATCAGGAACCTGCCCTACTCCGAGGCCGGCCGCCGCGGGCACCTCGACATCTACCTCCCGGCCGGCCAGGACGCGATCAAGGACGCGCCGGTGCTGCTGCAGGTCCACGGCGGCGCCTGGACCCTCGGCCAGAAGGAGCACCAGGGCCGTCCGCTGATGAACCAGATGGCCGCCAAGGGCTGGGTCTGCGTGGCCATCAACTACCGCCTCGCGCCCCGCGACCCGTGGCCGGCGCACGTCGTCGACGTCAAGCGCGCCATTGCCTGGATCAAGGACAACATCGCCGACTACGGCGGTGACCCGGACTACCTCGTCATCACGGGCGGTTCGGCCGGCGGTCATCTCACCGCGCTCGCGGCGCTCACGCCCGGCGACCCGGCCTTCCAGCCGGGCTTCGAGGACGCCGACACCAGCGTGCAGGCGGCCGTGCCCTTCTACGGCGTTTACGACTTCGCCGGCTCGACCGGCCTGGGCAACGCGATCAGCATGCGTGACGGCTTCCTGAGCCCGCGCGTCATGCAGACCACGTGGAAGGACGCGCCCGAGGTCTACGAGGCCGCGTCGCCGATCCTGCGGGTCACCCCCGACGCGCCCGACTTCTTCGTCATCCACGGCGAGCGCGACAGCCTGGTGTCGGTCGACCAGGCCCGGCTGTTCGTCGCCGAGCTGCGGCGCACGTCCCGCAAGTCGGTGGTCTACGCCGAGGTGCCGGGCGCCCAGCACGCCTTCGACGTCTTCCACTCCATCCGCAGCACCCACGCAGTGCGCGCGGTGGACCGCTACCTCACCTGGCACTGGAACACCTGGCGGCACGGCCTCGAGGCCGACAGCGGCATCGAGCCGGAGGAGATCTCCCGGCTCGACGACGCTGCCGGCTAGGAACTACGGCTGGGCCTGCGTGATGAAGCCGACCTGGTTGCCCGCCGGATCGGTCATCAGCGCCAGCGACGTGCCGCCGCCGACCGCCGTGACGGGTCGTACGACAGTCCCGCCGGCCGCCTCGACCGCGGCGACCTTCGCGCCGAGGTCGTCGGTCTTCCAGTAGACGACCGGCCCGGCCATCTGGTCGCGCTTCCCCTGGGGATTGAGGCCGATCTCCTGGCCGTCGAGGTTGAAGCCCACGTAGTAGGGCGTCTCGGTGTGCGGCTCGGCTTCCCAGGCGACCTTGTAGAACTCGGTGACAGCGGCGAGGTCCGCGGCGGGGATGACGATGGTGTGGTTGCTCATGACGTGCTCCTGTGTCCGTGTCGGTGGTGGGGCGGTGGTTGCTTCCACCCACCTGACGGGCGTCGGGTCGCGAGTGTGACCGCACTAGGGTCGTCCCCGTGATGCAGCCGTGATGCCAGCAGACCTGCTCGACCACGCCCGCGCTGCCAAGGGCTTCATGCCCGAGGACGAGGGGGCCCTGCTGCACCGCTGGGCGCGCGAGCGGCTGTCGTCGGGGCCGGTGCTCGAGGTCGGGACCTACTGCGGCAAGTCGGCGATCTGGCTCGGCGCCGCTGCGCGCGAGGTGGGCGGCACCGTCTTCACCGTCGACCACCACCGCGGGTCCGAGGAGAACCAGGCCGGCTGGGAGCACCACGACGACTCGCTCGTCGACCAGGACCTCGGGCTGATGGACACCTTGCCGACCTTCCGGCGCGCCATCGCCGACGCCGGGCTCGAGGACCAGGTGGTCGCCGTCGTCGGACGCTCCGCGACGGTCAGCCTCTGGTGGCGTACGCCGCTGTCGTTGCTGTTCATCGACGGCGGTCACGGTGTCGAGCCCGCACGGGCCGACTTCCGCGGGTGGGCGCACTGGGTGATGGCGGACGGCCTGCTGGTCATCCACGACGTCTTCCCCGACCCCGCCGACGGCGGCCGGCCGCCCTACGAGGACATCTACGTCCCGGCGCTCGCCAGCGGGGCCTTCACCGAGGTGGAGGCGCTGGGCTCGATGCGGGTGCTACGCCGTACGTCGGGTGACGCCGGCGACCCGCTCGCCTGAGCCGTCGCCCGGCCGGCAGCCGCACTCGAGGCCGATCTCGGCGAAGTCCGGCGCCAGTGTCGTGCCGCGCATGATGTCGGCGCCGGGCGTGCCGTCGGAGAGCGCGTCGACGGCCAGGATGACCGCCGCCGCCGTGTAGGTGGTCTGCTCGTGGGGCCAGTTGACCTCGTCGGGCCACACGTAGCCGGTCCAGTAGGAGCCCTCGTCGGTGCGCAGGTGCTGCATGTCGGCCAGCAGCCGGAGCGCACGGGCGCGGTCGCCGATGGCTTCGAGGGCCATCACCAGCTCACAGGTCTCCGCGCCGGTCACCCACTGGTTGGCGGAGACGCAGCGGATGCCGAGGCCGGGCTCGACGAAGGTCTCCCACCGCTCCGCCAGCAGGTCGCGGGCCGCCTCGCCGCGCACCGCGCCCCCGAGGACGGGGTAGTACCAGTCCATCGAGAAGGTGGACTTGTCGAGGAAGCGGTCGCGGTGCTCGCGCAGCGCGTGACCGAGCCGGCCCCCTGCGAGCTCCCACTCGACCTGGGGCTCCCCCACCAGCTCGGCGAGCGCGACACCGGCGCGCAGCGAGTGGTGGATGCTCGAGGATCCCGCGAGCAGGGCCTCCTCGTTGACCTTCGCGGGCTCTCCGTCGTGCCACTCCTGCGACCAGGCCACGCCACCGAACGGCAGCTGCATCGCGACGACGAAGTCCAGGGCGCGTCGCACGGTGGGCCACATCCGGCGGACGAACTCCTCGTCGCGGAGGACCAGCCAGTGGTGCCAGACGCCCACGGCGACGTAGGCCGACATGTTGGTCTCGCCGGAGGGGTCCTCGACGACCCCGTCGACGATCTTCATCGGCCACGAGCCGTCGGCGCGCTGGGTGTCCCGCACCCAGGCGTACGCGCGCTCCGCGGCCTCGCGCTGGCCGCCCACCACGAGCGCCATCGCCGACTCGACGTGGTTCCAGACGTCGGTGTGCTCCCCGACCGACCACGGGATCGCTCCCGACGGCTCCTGCACGGCCGCGATCGTGACCGCCGTCTGCTCCACCTGGCTGCGCGTCAGGATGTCCTCGATCGCCGGGCTGGTGCTCATGCGTCCGAGGCGGCCGGCCCGGTCGAGGGCTTGGTGAAGTAGAGCACCATGCTCTTGCCGATGATCGGGTCGAGGACCTTGCCGGCGAGCTGCAGCGCCTTGGGGTTCTCCATGATCTCCCAGACCAGGAGCTTGTGGTAGGCCTTCGCCAGCGGGTGGTCGTCGTTGGTCACCCCGACGGCGCACTTGATCCACCAGTAGGGCGCGTGCAGGCCGTGGGCATAGTCCTTGCCCACGAAGGTCATCCCGGCCTTGGTGACCTTGTCGACGAGCTCTTCCTGCGTGTAGATCCGGATGTGGCCGCCCTCGACGTTGTGGTAGTCGTCGGACAGCTTCCAGTTGACGATCTCGGGGAACCACCGCGGCACGCTCACGGCCAGGGTGCCGCCCGGACGGAGCACCCGGACCAGCTCGTGGATGGCCTGGATGTCGGCGGGGATGTGCTCGAGGACCTCGGCCGCCACGATCCGGTCGAACTCGCCGTCGGCGAACGGCAGCGCGAGCGCGTCGCCCTCCTTGACGTCGGCCTCGGCGCCAGCGGGCACCTCGCCGGCCTCGCGCATCGCGGCGAACCACTCGCGCACCGTCGCCAGCTCGTCGGCGTCCTGGTCGAAGGCGATGACGTCGGCGCCCCGCTTGTACATCTCGAAGGCGTGGCGGCCGGCGCCGCAGCCCATGTCGAGCACCCGCTCACCCGGCCGGAGGCCGAGGCGGTCGAAGTCAACGGTCAGCACGGTGGCTCTCCTTCTCCTGCCGGCCCTGCTCCTCGCGGAAGGCGGCGATGGTCTCCTCGTAGGCGGCGGCGGTGGCCTCGGCCACGGCACGCCAGCTGAACAGCGCCTCGACGCGGGCGCGGCCACGCGCACCCATCGCCGTACGCCGCTCGGGGTCGTCGAGCAGGGCCGCGAGGGCCTGCTCCAGCTCGCCGACGTCGCCCGGCGTCACCAGGTCGGCGCACTCGCCGTCGGGGCCGACGACCTCGGGGATCGCGCCCGCCCGCGAGACGACCAGCGGGGTCGCGCACGCCATCAGCTCGGCGGTGGGCAGCGAGAAGCCCTCGTAGAGCGACGGCACGCAGGCCACCTCGGCCGAGCCCATCACCCGCACGAGCTCCTCGTCGCTGACGCCGTTGACGAACTCGACGCGGTCGGCGATGCCGAGCTGGTCGATGAGCTGCTCGGTGCGCCCGCCCGGCTCGGGGCGGGTGACCAGCACCAGCGAGACATCGCGCTCCACGCTGAGCTTGGCGAAGGCCTCGAGCAACGTCGCGATGCCCTTCATCGGCGCGTCGGCGCTCGCCATGGCGAGGATCCGACCGGGCACGCGCGGCGCGGTCGGCGGCGCGAACACGTCGTCGACGCCGAGCAGGATCGTCTGCAGCCGAGCGGGGTCCACGCCGAAGTCGCGGGCCACGTCGCGCGAGGAGGACTCCGAGGGCGTCAACACCTTGCGATAGCGCTTGGCGACCTTGGTCTGCATCCGCAGGAAGCCGTACCACCGGCGCAGGGTGAGCCGCTTGCGCCAGCCCGGGGCGGTCTGGAGGTCGATCCGACGGTCCATCGTGATCGGGTGGTGGATCGTCGCCACGACCGGCAGGCCGTAGGACTCCAGCTCCATGATCCCGGTGCCGAGCACCTGGTTGTCGTGGGCGATGTCGAAGTCGGCCGCCCGCTCCTTCATCAGCCGCGCGATGCGCGAGCTGAAGGTCTTCGGCTCGGGGAACCCGGCCGTGCACATCGTGAGGAACTCCTCGACGTCGATGCGGTCGCGGAACTCCCGGAGCCGCGGGACCCGGAAGGGGTCGGGCTCGCGGTAGAGGTCCAGGCTCGGCACCTTGGTGAGCCGCACGCCCTCGTCGAGGTCGGGGTAGGGCTGGCCGGAGAACACCTCGACGTCGTGGCCGAGACGCACCAGCTCGCGGCTCAGGTGGCGGATGTAGACGCCTTGGCCGCCGCAGTGCGGCTTGCTCCGGTAGGACAGCATGGCGATGCGCACGTGCTCTGCCTTTCGCGTGCTGTGGATGAGTGCGCCCATTATGCCTACTGGTCGGTAGGCGGCCGCGCGGCCGGTCGGGTCTCAGCCCTCGCTGGAGTGGCCGGGGAACACGTGGGCCGTGGGGTCGATGACCACGGCAGCGTTGTTGACGGCGGTCGCGGCCTCCCCGAACCCGACCGCGATCAGCCGGACCTTGCCGGGGTAGTCGGTGATGTCGCCGGCCGCGAAGACGCGCGCCAGGTTCGTGCGCATCGCGGAGTCGACGACGACGTGCCGCTTGGAGGTCACCAGCCCCCACTGCTGGATCGCGCCGAGGTCGGCGACGAACCCGAGTGCGGCGACCAGCGCCTGCGCCTTGCGGAGCTGGGGCTCATGGCCGTCGACGCTGACCTCCACCTCCTCGAGGTGGCCGTCGCCGCGCAACTCGGTGACCTGGGCGTTGGTGACGATCTCGACGGTGGACTCCTTGACCGCGGCCACGGTGCGCTCGTGGGCACGGAAGGCGTCGCGCCGGTGCACGAGGGTCACGGACGCGGCGATCGGCTCGAGGTGCTGGGCCCAGTCGAAGGCACTGTCCCCGCCGCCGACGATCACCACGTCCTTGCCGGCGTACGGCGCGAAGCTGGGCACGAAGAACTCCATGCCGCGCCCGACCCAGCCCTCGCCTGCCGGCAGCGGCCGCGGGCTGAACTTGCCGATGCCCGAGGTGATCAGGACAGCCGCAGCGGTCACCCGGGTGCCGTCGTCGAGGGTCACGACGACGTCGTCCTCCCCGTGCTCCAGCGTCGTCGCCGTGCGGTCGAGGAGGTACGTCGGGTCGGCGGTGGCGGCCTGCGCCACCAGTCCCTCGACGAGGTCACGCCCCTTGATGCTGGGGAAGCCGGCGACGTCCAGGATCGCCTTCTCGGGGTACATCGCGGTGATCTGACCGCCGAGCTCGGGCAGCGAGTCGACCACGACCACGCTCATCTGGCGGAAGCCGGCGTAGTAGGCGGAGTAGAGCCCCGTCGGTCCGGCACCGATGATCAGCAGGTCGGTCGTCACGTCGTCCACGCCGCGATCCTTCCCATCCCGGGGCTGCGCCACAAGGGCCGGCCCGTGCTCACAGCGCGTCCAGCTCGCTGACCAGCCAGTCGCCGTCGACGCGGCGGAGGGTGACGAGCACGCGGTCGAGGTCGAGCCGGGGCCTGTCCAGGTCGGTCCCCTCGGTCGACTGGTTCACGAACACCAGCACCCGGGCGTACGACGTCGTGGCGTGCACGAGTGCCGTGCCGACCACCTCGGCCGAGACCACGCGGTGGTCGCGTCGGCTCGACGTGGCGACCCCGGCCATCGTGCGGTCGTACTGGTCGAGCATGGTGCCGGTCATCAGGTCGCGCGCCGCGGCCTTGTCGTCGGCGAGCGTCTTCCAGGAGTAGCTGTAGACGCGGGTGGCGGCCTCGTCGGCGACCTCGAGCACGGTGTCCATGACGTCGGAGGACGCGACAGACGCCTCCTCGGCGGACGCGCTCGTGATGTCGGCACCCGCCGTGTCGTCGCGCTGGGTCCAGGCCCAGGCGAGCACGGCCGCGGCGGCCACGACGAGGACGGCCAGCGCGGCGACGACGCGCCTCTGTGCGGTCCGGGTCACCGCACGAACCTCAGGCTGCTGGTGAGCCACCGGCCGTCCCGGCGCACCAGGCCGAGCTCGAGGCGGTAGTAGCGCACCTGCGGCTCGTCGGTCCTGGTGTTGGTGACGGTGCTGTTGGCGGCGACCAGCACGGTCGCGGAGTCGTCGCCGAGCTGCGACACGCCCAGCGCCACGACCTCACCGGCGGAGGTGGCACGGGTGCGGGTCGCCTCCCTGGTCAGGCGCCGGCTCTGCGACTCGTACTGCTCCTTGAACTCACCGGTCGCCCCGTCGAGCACCCGCTCGACCACGACGTCCATGGTGCGGTGGTCGACGGTCAGGAAGGCGAGTGCCTCGGCCCGCGCGGCGCCCGCCACCTCGTGCTGCGCGGCCGTGAGCCCCTCGTCCGCGGACTCCGCCGCGCCGAGCAGCACGACGATGCCGACCACCAGCCCGGCGAGCACGACGGACAGCGCGCCGATCGACCAGATGGTGCCGCGTCCTCCCACGCGGCCGAACCTAGCCCAGTCCAGGGTCCCGGCGCCGCTGATCCGCGTGCCTAGACTCCGTTGTCGTGAGACGGCAGATCACCTACTTGACGGCGCATCCCTCGGCGATGCTGCTGGGAGCGCAGCTGCTGCAGGTGCTGGCGTGGCCCTTCCTCGAGAGCTCGGTGGTCGGACGCACCTTCCTCGGTGTGATCGGCATGGTCGCCGTCGGGTCCGCGGTCCTCGCGGTGCGTCGTACGCCCAACGTCAGTCGCGCGGTGCTGTTCCTCGGTGCCCCCGCGATGGTGCTCACCCTGCTCGAGGCCGTGTTCCCCGACGAGGACGTCATCGTGCTGATGTCCGGCCTGCTGCACTGCCCCTTCTACTTCTACGTGTCCTACGCGATGCTGCGCTACCTCTTCCACGACGAAGACGTGACGACCGACGAGTACTTCGCCACGGGAGCCGCGTTCACCGTGGTGGCGTGGGCCTTCGCCTACGCCTTCGCGTTCGTCCAGGTCGTGTGGCCCGACTCGTTCAGCAACGCCGGCGGCTTCGACCACACCTGGTTCGAGCTGCTCTACCTGTCGTTCTCGACCCTCACGAGCGTCGGGCTCTCCGACATCGTGGCCGTCGGTGCGCAGGCCCGCTCGATCCTGATGGTCGAGATGATGGTCGGCGTCTTCTACATCGCAATGGTCGTGTCTCGCATGGTGGGGCTCACCATGATGCGCCGCCGCTGAACCGGGCTCAGCGCTCCCAGCCGGCGGGGCGGTCCTTCTTCGGCAGCTTCGCCACCACCAGCCGGTAGGACTCCTCGACCGCCTCGAGGAGCTCCTCGTCGGGGATGGCGCCGCCGAAGGCCAGGTCGTTCCACCCCGACCGGCCGATGTAGGCCATCACGCTCGCGTCGTCTGGGTAGCGGTGCAGCCACTCGTCGGCGACCTCACGCGTCGCGCCGGCCTTCACGCCCACCCCGCTGGCGCCGAGAAACGCGAAGATCTTGCCCTTCTCCGCCGGCCCGACCTTGAAGACCGGGTGGTCGTGGTCCCAGGGGTTGTCCGGCCACGCGCCGGGGAACGCGGCGCAGACCTCCTGCATCCGGTCGACGTCCACGCCACTCCCCTCCCGGGCCTCCCGGGCTCAGTCCTCGTCGTCGTCCTCGTCGTCGTCGAGGAGACCTTCGCGCTCCGCAGCCTCGACGATCCGGCGCACGTTGTCGATGGAGCCGCAGTCGGCGTCGAGCTGCGCGTTGCGCTCGGTGGCGAACGCCTCCCCGAGCTCGAGACGGACCTTCTCGCTGACGTCCTCACGGGCCGGGTTGAGGATGGTGAGCTCCTCCTCGGTGAGGTGGTGGTTGAGGGCCGTCGCCAGCTCCTCGACGGCGTCGTCGAAGGCCTGGGTGTCCGTGCCCTTGAGCTCGAGCACCTTGAGCATCGCGTCGTGGCCCTCGGCGTGCTCCTCCTCGCCGTGCTCGGCCTCGTGCTCGGTGATGGCGTCCTTGCGGCGCAGCTGCGGGTAGACGTGCTTCTCCTCCGCCTCCGCGTGCGCGACGTGCAGGGCGGCGAGCGCCTGGCGCACGGCGTCGCGGTCGGAGGTGCTGTCGCGCAGCTGGCGCATCAGCGACTCGAAGCGGCGGTGGTCCTCCAGGATGAGGTCGATGACGTCGCCGGAGACGGGGCGACCGAGGTCGATGGGAGTGCTCATGCGGCGAACCTAGCGACCCGGCCCTCGGCGCGACCACCAGGTACGCCCCCACGGGTGGTGCTGCCTACGATGGATGTCGTGCCAGGCATCGAGGTGTGGAGCCAGTTCGACCACGACCCGCGCAGTCCCGCGAACGCGGCGATGCGCGCGTCGGACCGCGACCGCGCGGTGATCGAGACCGTGCTTGCCGACGCCTTCGCCGAGGGCCGCCTCACCAGGGCCGAGTACGACGAGCGCGCGGACGCCGCGCTGGCCAGCCGGACCCTCGGCGACCTGGTGCCCCTCGTGGGCGACCTGCCGGTCTCCCGGGCACCCCGGTCGAGCAGCGGGGACCTCCACCAGCAGGCCGTGCGCAAGTGGCAGAGCGACCGACGCGAGGCACTGCTCGGCCTCATCGGACTGTCGGCGCTGCTCTGGACCATCTGGGCGGTGACCATGTGGGGCGACTTCCCTTGGCCGCTCTTCCCGATGGGCTTCGCCCTGATGAACCTCGTGCGTGTCGTCGTGAACAAGCGCGACATCATCGAGGAGCACACCCGGAAGCTGGAGAAGAAGGAGCGCAAGCAGGTCGGGCAGGCCGAGGAGGAGGCCTGAGGCAGCTCAGACTCGCCCTACTTGGTGGCTTCCATCATCTGGCGTAGTTCCTTCTTGAGGTCGGAGATCTCGTCGCGGAGGCGAGCGGCGACCTCGAACTGCAGGTCGGCCGCCGCCTGCTTCATCTGGTCGGTCAGCGCCTGGATGAGCTCGGCGAGGTCGGTGCTGGGGATGCCGGCGGTGTCGGGCGCCTCGGAGTGGATCTTCGACAGCGCGGGGGTCGGTGACTTGCCCGGCTTCACGCCCCCGGCGCGACCCTTCTGACCGACGTCCGCCCAGGTGCGCAGCAGCTCCTCGGTGTTCTCGTCCTCACGGGCGAGCATCTCGGTGATGTCGGCGATCTTCTTGCGCAGCGGCTGCGGGTCGATCCCGCGCTCGGTGTTGTAGGCGACCTGGATCGCCCGGCGGCGGTTGGTCTCCTCGATGGCGTTCTCCATCGACGGCGTGATCTTGTCGGCATACATGTGGACCTGACCGGACACGTTGCGCGCGGCACGGCCGATGGTCTGGATCAGCGACTTGTCGGAGCGCAGGAAGCCCTCCTTGTCGGCGTCGAGGATCGCCACCAGCGACACCTCAGGCAGGTCGAGGCCCTCACGGAGCAGGTTGATGCCGACGAGGACGTCGTACTCGCCCATGCGGAGCTCGCGCAGGAGCTCGATGCGGCGCAGGGTGTCGACCTCGGAGTGGAGGTAGCGGGTGCGGATGCTGGCGTCGAGGAGGTAGTCGGTGAGGTCCTCCGACATCTTCTTGGTCAGCGTGGTGACGAGCACCCGCTCGTTCTTCTCGGCGCGGGTGCGGATCTCGTGGATCAGGTCGTCGATCTGGCCCTTGGTGGGCTTGACCACGACCTCGGGGTCGACCAGGCCGGTCGGTCGGATGATCTGCTGCACGGTGTTGTCGACGCCGCCCACGCGGTCGAGCTCGTAGTTGCCCGGGGTCGCCGAGAGGTAGATCGTCTGGCCGATCCGGTCGACGAACTCGTCCCACCGCAACGGCCGGTTGTCCATCGCGCTCGGCAGCCGGAACCCGTGGTCCACGAGGTTGCGCTTGCGCGACATGTCGCCCTCGTACATGCCCCCGATCTGCGGCACCGCGACGTGGGACTCGTCGACGACGAGCACGAAGTCCTCGGGGAAGTAGTCGAGGAGGGTGTTGGGCGCGCTGCCGCGGGTGCGGCCGTCCATGTGCATCGAGTAGTTCTCGATGCCGGAGCACGAGCCGACCTGCCGCATCATCTCGACGTCGTAGGTGGTGCGCATCCGCAGGCGCTGCGCCTCGAGCAGCTTGCCCTGCTTCTCGAACGCGGCGAGCTGGTCGTCGAGCTCGAGCTCGATGCCCTTGATCGCACGCTCCATCCGCTCGGGACCGGCGACGTAGTGGGTGGCGGGGAACACGTGGAGCTCGGTGTCCTCGGAGATCACCTCACCGGTGATCGGGTGCAGCGTCATGAGCCGCTCGATCTCGTCGCCGAAGAACTCGACGCGCACCGCGAGCTCCTCGTAGACCGGGAAGATCTCGAGGGTGTCACCGCGCACGCGGAACGTGCCGCGCGTGAAGGACATGTCGTTGCGGGTGTACTGGATCTCCACGAGGCGACGCAGCACCGAGTCACGGTCGTGCTCCTCGCCGACCTTGAGCCGCAGCATGCGGTCGACGTATTCCTGAGGGGTGCCGAGGCCGTAGATGCAGGACACCGTCGAGACCACGATCGTGTCGCGGCGGGTGAGCAGGCTGTTGGTCGCGCTGTGCCGCAGCCGCTCGACCTCCTCGTTGATCGAGGAGTCCTTCTCGATGTAGGTGTCGGTCTGGGGGACGTAGGCCTCGGGCTGGTAGTAGTCGTAGTAGGAGACGAAGTACTCGACCGCATTGTCGGGGAAGAGCTGGCGCAGCTCGTTGGCGAACTGGGCGGCGAGGGTCTTGTTGGGCTGGAGCACCAGGACGGGTCGCTGGAGCTGCTCGGCGACCCAGGCGACCGTGGCGGTCTTGCCGGTGCCGGTCGCGCCGAGGAGGACCACGTCCTTCTCACCGCCCTGGATCCGGCCCACGATCTCCTTGATCGCGGCCGGCTGGTCTCCGGACGGCTCGTAGTCGGAGACCACCTTGAAGGGGGCCACCCGGCGCTGGAGATCGGTGACTGGACGCATGCGTCGAGCCTACGACGCGCCACCGACAACGGGGCGTGGCGCGTTCGCCACCCGAACGTGACCCCTGCCGCGGAAGTGCGGGTCGTGCACCGCCGCTGAGCACTGTGCAGGCAGTTCGCGCTGCCGGAGCCGGCGCCCAGCGTGCCGCCGGCGATCACGAGCTCGAACTGCCTGCACGGTGCACGAACGCCGGGCCCTAGGCTCGCTGCCATGTCCCCGGACGCCACCCAGCCGCCGGACCGCGTGCTCGACCTGTTCGCCGCCGAGGGCGTGCTCGAGCGGCTCGAGGGCGGACGGGGCACCGGCTGGCGGGCCGGCGACCTCGTGCTCTCCCCCGGCCACCACGAGTCGGAGGCCTGGCTGGCACCGGTCCAGGCGCGCCTCGCCGTGCGCCTCGACGAGCAGTCGCCGCGCGTGGTCCGCCTCGCGCTACCGGTCCCCGCGCGCGACGGCAACCTGACGGCCGACGGCTGGGTGGCGACGCGCTTCGAGCCCGGTACGACACCGTGCCGCGACCTCGGTGTCCTCCGGGCGACCAGCCACCTCCTCCACGCCCACCTGGCGAGCGCCGTGCCCGCCCGGCCGGAGCAGCTCGACGCCCGGGACGACCGCTGGGCCACGGCGGAGCGGCAGGCGTACGACGCGGACGCCGCGCTGCTCGCGGCACAGGACCGTCCGGAGCCCGGCCTCCCCGAGCTGGTCGGGCGCCTGGTCGCCGGGCTCGAGCCGGTCGACCTCGGGCGCGAGCAGCTCGTCCACGCCGACCTCGCGGGCAACGTGCTGCTCGACGCGACCGGCGTACCGCTCGTCATCGACCTCTCGCCCGCCTGGCGCTCGCCCCTGTGGGCCGAGGCGGTGTGCGTGCTGGACGCCGTGCTGTGGCTGGGCGCGCCCATCGGTGCGCTCGACGGGTGGCGCTCGGGAGCCGAGCGGCAGGCGATGTTGCGGGCGGCCCTGTTCCGCGTGCTGTCCGACCGGCCCTGCGGCGTGGCGCGCTACGCCGGGCTCGGGATCGGCTGACGCCTAGGCTGCGGACATGCACGAGCGGGACGAGGGAGACGCGGTCGGTGCCGGGCGACGCACGTGGCTGTACGTCATGGCGCTGGCGTGGGCCTTCTTCGGGCTCGCCACGATGGTCGACGGACGGATGCTGCTGGGGGCGGCCCAGCTGCTGCTCGCCGCCGCCAACCTGGCCGCGGCGTGGTCACCTCGGTTCGCCGCGTTCGTCGACGCGCCGCTTCTCCGGCGGAAGTGACCGGCGACCGCTGGCGGTGTCTCGCTAGATTGTGCGCGTGACCGCCGCCCGCCTGCTGACCACCGCACGACGGGGCCTGCTCGGTCTCCTCGGCCTCCAGGTCGGGCTGGCGGTCGCGCTGTCCCTCGTGGACTCCTACCGTCGCCGCGGCAAGAAGCCGAAGCCGTTCCCCGTGACCGGCCCGCAGACCGTCCCGGTCGGCGGCGGCGAGATCACGACGTACACCTTCGGGCGCGACCTCTACGACGACATGCTGGCCGCGATCGACGGGGCCAAGAAGCAGATCCTCCTCGAGACCTACATCTGGAAGGGCGACGAGATCGGGTGGAAGTTCAAGACCGCCCTGACCGCCGCCGCCGCGCGCGGGGTCGACGTGCACTGCATCTACGACGGCTTCGCGAACCTCGTCGTCTCCCCCGCCTTCAAGCGCTTCCCGCCGTCGGTGAAGGTGCTGCGCTACCCGATCTGGACCGCCGGCCTGCGCTTCTGGGACCTGCGCCGCTACGGCCGCAACCACCGCAAGATGCTGGTGGTCGACGAGGAGGTCGCCTTCCTCGGCGGCTACAACATCGGCTCGGCCTACGCCACCGAGTGGCGTGACACCCACGTCCGGATCACCGGTCCGGGTGTGTGGGACCTCAAGCGCTCCTTCGCCGACTTCTGGAACCTCAACCGGCGCCACCGCATGCGCCGCAGCGAGCGACCGCTGCTGCTCGAGACGGCCTCGGACTGGGACCCGCAGATCCGCATCCACCGCAACATCCCGCGCCAGTGGAGCTTCCCGATCCGCAGCATGTACCTCGAGGCCATCAACCGCGCCAGCCGCAACATCTGGCTCACCACGGCCTACTTCCTCCCCGACCAGGACTTCGTCGACTGCCTCGTCGACGCGTCCCGGCGCGGGGTGGACGTGCGGGTCCTGCTGCCCCTGAAGTCCAACCACATCGTCGCCGACTGGATCTCGCGCGGCTACTACGGCCAGCTCCTCGGTGCCGGGGTGCGGATCCTGCGCTTCAAGGACGCGATGGTGCACGCCAAGACGGCCACCATCGACGGCAGCTGGGCCACCGTCGGCACCGCCAACATCGACCGGCTCAGCCTGCAGGGCAACTACGAGATCAACCTCGAGGTCATCGACCCGGCCTTCGCCGCGGTGATGGAGGAGGTCTTCACCACCGACGAGTCGAACAGCCTCGAGCTGACGCTGGACGAGTGGCAGGCGCGCGACCTCAACCGCAAGTTCACCGAGACCTTCCTCGGTCCGCTGCGTCCCCTCCTCTGACCAGCAGGATCCGGTCCGCCCGCCTCGACGGAGGGGGACGTTGGACCCTGCCGCCGACCGCCGTCGCGCGTGCACGGTGGACGCATGAGGACGACCCGGAGCACCTCCGAACGCGACCTGGCCGCGCTCTACCGGGCAGGCGCGGTGTCGGCCGCCGTGGCCGTCGTCCTCTACGTCGCGGGTCTCGTCATGGTCGTCGCCACGACCGCGCCGCCCGAGTCGGGCGCCGCCGAGATCCTGCAGTACGTCCACGCCCACCGTGCCGTCTACATCGCGCGGCAGCTGCTGTGGACGGCTCCCAACCTGTTCCTGATGGTGGTCTTCCTCGCGCTCGCCGTCGCCCTCCGTGGACACGGGCGTGGCCTCGCGGCGGTGGCCGGGGTGGTCGCGGTCTCGAGCTGGGCCGTGGCCTTCGCGTGGCCGACCAGCGGTGACGGCTCGCTGGCCATGGTCGTGCTCAGCGACCGGTACGCCGAGGCGAGCGCTGGCCAGCGACCCTCGCTCGTGGCGGGCGCCGAGCTCCTCGACGCGCTCAACGACGTGCCGGCGGTGATCGGGGTGCTGCAGACACTGGGGCTGCTGCTCATCGCGCTGCTGATGCTCCGCGGGACCTTCTCACCGTGGTTGGCCCGGCTCGGGGTCGTGACCGGCGTGGTGGGCATCGGCTCGGAGGTGCTCCGGCCGGTGCTCGGCGGTGCGTACGCGGTCTACGGGTTGCTCCTCTTCGCGTGGCTCGCCTGGGTCGCGGTCGCCCTCTGGCAGCTCTCGCTCACCCCGAAGGCACGACGAATCGGGTGAGGAGCCCACGGATCGGGCCGTGGATCAGCGCGTGGGGAGGTGGGTGGGGACGCTCATCCGCGGCCCGCGCCGGGGTCGCGCCCGGCCGCCCGCCATCGCCATCGCCGCCGCCCGGCCGCGCTGCGGGCGGTAGGGCTCGAGCAGCTCGGCCATCTCGTCGTCGGTGATGTCGTGGCCGACGAGTGCCCAGCCGACCCAGTTGGCGAGGTGGTAGTCGCCGAAGCTGACGGCGTCGGGGTCGCCCAGCGCGCGCTGGCGCACCTCCGCGCTCGTCCACACCCCGATGCCCCGCACGGACCGGAGCCGCCGGTCGGCCTCCTCCGCGGAGACCTCCGTGACCCGTTCGAGCGAGGCAGCCAGCCGGCACGCGGTCACCACGGTGCGCGACTGCGCAGGCTGCACGCCGAGGCGCAGCCACTCCCAGCTCGGGATGGCCGCGATCGTGGCGGGCGTGGGCTGGAGCATCAGCCGCAGCGGGGCGACGGGACCGGGCGCGGGCTCGCCGTGGCGCCGCACCAGCTCGCGGAACGATCCGAAGGCCTGCTTGCCGGTGACCTTCTGCTCGAGGATCGACGGCACGAGGGACTCCATCACCAGACCGGTGGCCCCGATGCGCCAGTGGCCGTGGGTGCGCCAGCCGTGGGCGACCTCGGGGTGGTGGTGCGGCTCGAAGTCGGCCGGGTCGTCGTCGGCCCCGAGGAGCCGCGGCAGGTGCTCGAGCGCCCACTCGGCCCCCGCCCCCCACGCGCGGGCGTGCACCTCGCCGCTGGAGGGTCGCTGGTGGACGCACAGGCTCGCCGGGCCGATCGGCGTACGCATGGCGCGCCAGATCCGGCCGGACTCCTCGTGGCGCTGGGTGGGGTCGCCGGCGCCGCGTCGCTGGGGGCGCAGCACCTGGGCCACCGAGCACGGCCAGTCGGGCACCCACGTGCGGGTGCGCTCGCCGACGGTGGAGGGGGCCATGGGTGCGACGGTAGACGAGGCCACCGACTACCTTGCAGCCATGGGCGAGACTCCGAACAAGCGTGACCTCGAGGCGGGCATCCAGCAGGACTTCTCGCGCTCGATGTCCTACGGCGACTACCTCCGTCTCGACGTGCTGCTCGCCGCCCAGCAACCGCTGTCCGACCCGCCGCAGCACGACGAGCTGCTCTTCATCGTCCAGCACCAGACCAGCGAGCTCTGGCTGAAGCTGATGATCCACGAGCTGCGCTCGGCTCGGGCGCTGCTGCGCAGCGACGACCTCTCCCCCGCGCTGAAGCGGATGGCGCGGATCAAGCACATCCAGCACACCCTCACCGACCAGTGGTCGGTGCTCGCGACGCTGACGCCCTCGGAGTACGCCGAGATCCGCCCCTTCCTCGCGACGTCGTCCGGCTTCCAGTCCGCGCAGTACCGCGAGGTCGAGTTCCTCCTCGGCAACAAGAACGCCGACATGGTCAACGTCTTCTCCCACGACGAGGCCGCCCGCACCGCCCTCGAGGAGCTGCTGCACGAGCCGTCGCTCTACGACGAGTTCCTCGCGTACCTCTCCCGCCAGGGGTACGCCATCCCCGCGCGGCTGCTCGACCGCGACTGGTCGCAGCCGCACACGACCGACGACGAGCTCGTCGGGGTCTTCGCCTCGGTCTACGCCGCGCCGGCCGAGCACTGGGGCGTCTACGAGACCTGCGAGGAGCTCGTCGACGTCGAGGACGCCTTCCAGCAGTGGCGCTTCCGCCACCTGCAGGTCGTCCAGCGGGTCATCGGCCACAAGGTCGGCACCGGCGGCTCGTCGGGGGTCGACTTCCTGCGCCGCGCCCTCTCGCTGACGTTCTTCCCCGAGCTCTACGAGGTGCGCACCCGCATCGGGGAGTGACTCACCGCCTCCTGGGGCCGGCGGGGGGTCGCGCAGCACACGTGTCCGACTTCTCGCCCTTCGAGTGCCCGGTCGAGGGCGACAACGCGGACACGTGTACGAGGCCCGCCACGATGACGCCGGGAGCGCGCGTGGGTTTCGCACCGTGCTGCTGCGCGGACATGCGCCTACGATCGAGAGCGCGAGAGACCGTGTCGGACAGCGCACGGAAGGAACGACCATGGCTGCACCGGATGGGAGACCCCGCGCGGCTGCCGAGAAGCACGCCGAGCTGCTCGCGGACCGCGCCGTTGCGCACCCGAAGTCCCTCGGGGGCATCGTGGTGTCTGCATCACGCTCGGCCGACCACCTCGACACGGCGCTCAGTCTCGCGGCTGACCTCAGGGCTCCTGTCGTGGTCCTCGCGAGCGGACGCGCCGTACCGGAGGACACCGCGCCGAGGCCGGCCGGCTCGACCGATCTCGCGCTGACCTTGGTTCCAGTGCCTGAGGACTACAGGCCGCCGGTCGTCGATCTGGTCACGGACGGGATACCCGCGGGCACCGCAGGGCTCGACGACCTGTGCGTCAAGCGGAACCTCGGCCTCCTCCTCGCCAGACTCCTCGGTTGGGAGACCGTGCTGTTCCTGGACGACGACATTCGTGGGCTCACCGGCGTGGACGTGGAGCGTGCGCTGGAGGTGCTCCCCGACGCGGGGATGGCCGGGATGCCAGCGAGGGAGTTCCCCGACAACTCCGTGGTGTGTCATGCGAACCGTTTGACCGGATACGAACAGGACGTCTTCGTCAGCGGGTCGATGCTGTTGGTCGACAGGGACGCGATGACCTCGTTCTTCCCTCGCATCTACAACGAGGACTGGATCTTCATGGCGCCCGCCATCTTGGAGGGAAGGGTCGTCGAGGCCGGCGAGTGCCGCCAGCTTCCGTACGACCCGTTCGCCGATCCCGAGAAGGCGTACCTCCAGGAGTTCGGAAATGTGGTTGCCGACGGCCTGATGAGCTCGCTGCACCACGGCTCCCTCGATCTCGCCACCGACGAGGACTTCTGGGCGCGATTCCTCACCGAGCGCGGCAGGTTCCTCCGTGGCATTCGGCAGAGGAGCGACCAGACTGACACGCGTGTCATCGCTGCCTTGTCGGCGGCGGAGCGGCGGTTGGCTGAGATCACTGTCCCCGAGCTCATCGCATACGTCCGCGCCTGGAACGCTGATCGGGCAGCCTGGCGATCAATCCTGTCGGCGCTGCCCTCGGTCCCGGATGTCGGCGCGGCCGTTGCCCACCTCGGGCTCCGGGCATACCCAGCGGCCGGCGCCCTCCCGGTCGCTCGCGAGAAGGAGGAGACGCCGTGACGGGCGAGGCCACCACGATTGCTGTGCTGGGAGTGGACGACGTCGCCACCTTGCGAGACGTGCGCCTCGCGGCGCTGCGACAGGAGCCGTTGGCGTTCCTCTCCACCTTCGACGAGCAGGTGCTGTGGTCGCAGGACGACTGGGCCAGAGAGCTGCGTCGCGGGACCTGGCTGGTTGCGACTGATCACGGCGATGACGTAGGGCTGCTCGGCGCGACGTCCGAGGATGACATTCCGCGTGAAGATCGCTACGCGAGCTACATGTGGGTGCATCCGCACAGACGCCGTGAGAGAATCGGCACCTTGCTCCTCACGACGCTCATCGCCCGTCTGCGCGCTGACGGGGTGTCGAGCCTCTGGTTGTGGGTCATGGACGACAACCCGAACGCGCTGCGACTCTACGAAGGCGCCGGATTCCGACTCACGGGTGACCGGCAGCCTCTGGCGGCCGATCCGTCCCGACACGAGGTGAGGATGGTCCGCCGCCTGTGACGGGCAACATGCGGCGCAGGGCCAGTATCTCCGTCGTGGTCGGATGCCCATCGACCACGTCGACCTTGTACAGGCACTCGACGGGCACCCACGCCCGGGACCCCGACGTGAACCCCATCCGTCGACGAGCACGCGCAGCCGCGACTGCGATTCGCCCACGCGGCTCGCTGTGCTCGTGGTCGAGCGACTCGCACCTCGCGAGGAAGTCCTTGCTCTGGGTGAGACCGACGCCCGCCCAGGTTCCGTAGCCGTAGGCCCCCTGGATCACGACGACGGTCCGTCCGGCGGCGAACGGGCTGGGTGCGCGGATGATCACGCCGTACTCGGTCATCTCCTGGCCGGGCTCCGCGACGTGCACGAGCGGTGCTGCCCAGTCACCGCCGGCCTGGGCGGTCATCTCGACCTGCATCGCCACGCCGGGGCCGGGATCCACCACCCTCATGCCCGGTCGGAGGCGGTCGCATATCTGACGGGCGACCTTGTTCTCCGCCGGACCGCCGAGCACGACCAGGTTGTTCTTGCGGTCCAGCTCGTGCTCGTCCACGTAGACCGACTTCGGCCGCTCGAGACCGATGTCCTGGAACAGCTCGCTCAGCAGCCTGTTCGCGATGGCGTCCCCACCCCCGACGACGCCAGTGGGTTCGCGGAACTCGGGGATGTCGAACTTGCTGATGACGACCTGGAAGGTCCCGTCCAGCACGGGGTGCCAGAACTCCCGGGCCATCCAGCACCGTCTCCTGACCAGGAACGTCTCCCAGAGGCGCCCGATGAGGTAGCCGATCAGGGCCGCGGCAAGGCTCAGCACGATGTTGAGGACAGCAGACATGTGAGACCACCCCCGTGATCCGGTCCGCGACGTCGCTGCGACGCCTGAGGGGGACGACACTCGAGTGTAGGACTGCAGCGACCACCCAGGTCCCGGCTCTTCGTTCGACCGGGGCGAGCACGCTCACCGCGTGGGCGGACAGGAGCCGGGGCGCTGGCGCAACTGCACTGGCCCACTTCAGGTCATCGCCCTTGACGGTTCCCCACACCTCCGTTGCACTCGGACGTACGCGTCCCACCAGATCCGAGCCAGCATGCCCGCACGCAACGTCGCCGTCAGAGCGGTCGAGGGCGCCGTGCTCAGCGTGTGGCGCTACGTCCCCGACGCCATCGACGTGTTCCGGGAGATGTCGGCCAGGAACGCCGAGATCACCCGCGCGCTGCGGAGGCCCGGACCGTCCGTGTCGGACAAGCGCCGGTTCGCGGCCGCGCGCGTCTGGTGCGCCACCGTCTTCCCCGTCTACCAGGTGGCCGACGACATCCCGGGCTACTGGCTCTACCTCGAGACCTACGCGCTCACCGGGCTGCTGGGTGCGTACGCCGTCACCGCACTCGTCGCGTTCGTCCTGGCGGTCGGTCTCGGGCTGGTGCAGCGCGGCATCGAGCGGCACCGGGCCGAGCTCGTCGGCCACCGTCCCGTCGAGGACGACAGCGACCACCCGCGCTACTTCCTCGACGCGATCGTGATGAGCGCACCGTGGCAGGTCTACCGCCGCGCGAACCTCCCGGCAGCGGACGGCCACGTCGGCCTCACCACCACGCGACGGATCGTGCAGTACGGCGGGGTCTACTGCGTCGTCAACACGGCGCTCTACGCCTTCGGCCGCTACCTGCCGGTCGGCGACTGGACCGGCTTCGCCCTCGCCCTCGTCGCGGTGACCGCGCTCGGCGGCGCGTGGGAGGGCGTGCGGTCTGCCTAGTCCGGCGGCCCCAGCCTCGCCGCGACCTGGTCCGGCACCCGGTCGTAGTGGGAGAACGCGCGCGTGAACGACGCGGTCCCGTGGGACAGCGAGCGGAGCTCCGCGGCGTAGCGCCGCAGCTCGAGCTGCGGCACGTGCGCCCTGATCGTCACCAGGCCGGCTTCGCCGGTCGGTTCGCTGCCCAGGACCTTCCCGCGTCGCGCAGACAGGTCCCCCATGACCGTGCCGACCAGAGCGTCCGCGACGAGCACCTGGATCTCGTCCACCGGTTCAAGGAGGCACGTCCCACCGCCCGTCGCGGCGTCCCGCAGGGCGAGTCCGCCCGCGGTCTGGAACGCCATGTCGGAGGAGTCGACGCTGTGCGCCTTGCCGTCCGTGAGGGTGACCCTCAGGTCGACCATCGGGTGGCCGGTGCCTGCGCCGCGCGCCATCTGGGCGAGCACGCCCTTCTCGACGGAGGGGATGAACTGACGGGGCACCGCGCCGCCGACGACCCGGTCGACGAACTCGAACCCGCTCCCCTGCGGGAGCGGCTCGACCTCGATGCTGCACACGGCGTACTGGCCGTGACCGCCGCTCTGCTTCACGTGCCGGCCGAGCCCGGAGGCGGGGCCCACGAACGTCTCGCGCAGCGGCACGCGGAGCTCGACCTCCTCGACGGCGACGCCGTAACGGGTCGCGAGCCGGTCGAGCAGCACGTCGGCGTGCGCCTCCCCCATCGTCCAGAGCACGATCTGGTGCGTCTCCTCGTTGTGCTCCACGCGGAGGGTGGGGTCCTCGGCGGCGAGCCGCTGCAGCCCGGAGCCGAGCCTGTCCTCGTCGCTCGTGGAGAGGACCTCGATCGCCACCGGCAGCTGCGGGTCGGGCATCCGCCAGGGCTCGAGCACCAGCGGCGTCTCCACCGACGACAGGGTGTCGCTGGTCTCCGCCCGGCTGAGCCTCCCGATCGCGCACAGGTCGCCCGCCGTGACGGAGTGGACCGGGCGCTGCGACTTGCCCACCGGCACCGACAACGATCCGATGCGTTCGTCCTCGTCGTGGTCGGGGTGGCTCGACGTCGGGTCGCCGCCCGTGGTCCACACCGACCGGTGCCCGGACACGTGCACCGTGTCGTCCGGCAGCACGGTCCCCGAGAACACCCGGACCAGGCTGACCCGCCCGAGGTAGGGATCCGTGGTCGTCTTGACGACCTCCGCCAGGAGTGGGCCGGACGGGTCGCAGGTGAGCTCCGGCCCGGGAGCTCCCGCAGGTGTGAAGATCCGCGGCATCCGGTGCTCGAGCGGCGAGGGGAACGCGGCCACGACGAGGTCGAGCAGCTCTCCGGCACCCGCGCCGCTGATGGCATCGACCGGGATGACGGGGTGCAGGGACGCCCTGGCGACCGCGAGCTCGAGGTCGCGCAGGAGCAGCTCCGGGGCGATGGCCTCGCCGCCGACGTAGCGATCCATCAACGTCTCGTCCTCGGACTCCTCGATGATGCCCTCGATGAGTGCCGCCCGCTGCGCGTCGTGCTCGTGGTCGCCGGTGATCAGGCCGACGAGTCGCCCTCCCTCGTGGAGGTAGACCGGCAGCACGCGCTCCCCGAAGGCGTCCCGTGCCTGGGTCACCACCCCGTCGACGTCGGCGCGGGCGTGGTCGAGCTTGGCGACGACGACCGCACGCGGCATCCCCACCTCGGCACACTCGCGCCAGAGCGCCTGGGTCGGCTCGTCGACCCCCTCGTTGGCCGCGAGCACGAACAGGGCGCAGTCGGCGGCGCGCAGCCCGGCCCGCAACTCGCCGACGAAGTCGACGTAGCCGGGGGCGTCGAGGAGGTTGACCTTCACACCCCTGTGCACGAGCGGGGCGAGCGCGAGGCCGACGGACCGTCGCTGCCGGTGCTCGACCTCCTCGGCGTCGCACACCGTCGTACCGTCCTCGACGGTGCCTGCCCTGTTGATCACCCCGGCGTGCACCAGCAGCCGCTCGACGAGCGTGGTCTTGCCAGCACCGGCCGCCCCGACGACGAGGACGTTGCGGATCGACGCGGGGCCCGCCGCGACCGGAGCACCTGCCTGGCCACCGGTGCCGCCAGGGTCTCTGCTCACGGTGGCCGCTCCTGCTCGCTGGTCCGACGGTCCGGGACGTGTCGGTCCCACTGTTCACCCGATCGATTCCACGGGGCAAGGGCGGGATCGTGGGAGCGCAGACGTCCCGCACGCCGCCCGGGGGTGTGGCGGCGTACGGGACGAGCTCCTGCTAGCGGCGGACCCGGTTGCCGTGGCCGTGCCACGCGTAGTCGGGGCCGCGCGCGCCCACCTTGCGCGCCGCCTTGCGTGCCTTGTGCACCTTGGCGCTGAAGGGGTCCTTGGAGGCGCCGAAGTAGTAGACCGCGTAGCTGGCCGCGCCCGACAGCTCGGTCAACCCCTTGATCGCCCCTCCGGCCATGGCCCGCTGCGCGGCACGCTTGGCCGCATCGTCCCCGGTGGGCGCGAGGCCCTCGGCGTCGAGGGGCGGCACGCCCGTCAGCACGGTGATCAGGTTGTCGCAGATCTGGTGGTAGCAGGGGTCGTACCAGGAGCCCGCGGCACCGCCGTAGATCGCGGCC
Source organism: Nocardioides sp. Root122 (assembly GCF_001425025.1). GTDB lineage: Bacteria > Actinomycetota > Actinomycetes > Propionibacteriales > Nocardioidaceae > Nocardioides. Next base: position 69,986 of record NZ_LMDE01000005.1, on the reverse strand, counting down.
TCCGCCGCCGACTTCACGCCCTCGGCACCGGCGAAGACTCCTCCCGACGGGATCCCGCGGTCGGTGAAGCCGACGTAGTCGGAGCGGCCGTCGAACGCCCTGCGGACGCTCTCCAGCCCCTGCGCGTCGAACCAGTCGTCGAAGACCTGCTCGACCTTGCCCGAGCCCTCCGGCCCGGCCGGGTTGTCCGGGGCGGCGTTGCCGTCGCCGTCGTAGACACCGCGGACGTAGTTGGGCGAGGCGAGCATGTCGTAGTCGAGCATCACGTCGATCTTGTCGACCTCGCGCTGGCTGAGGTCGTGCGCGTAGTAGGTCGACCCGACCAGGCCGTTCTCCTCGGCGCCCCACCACCCGAAGCGGACCTTGTTGCGCAGGTGGTAGCGCCCACTGGCGAGCTCCTCGGCCTGGGCGAGCAGCGTCGCCGTGCCGGAGCCGTCGTCGTTGATGCCCGGCCCGGCCTCGACGGAGTCGAGGTGCGCGCCGACCACGACGACGTGGTCGGGATCGCCGCCCCGGGTCTCCGCGATGACCTGCGGCAGGAAGCGGTCGGTGAAGCTTCCGTAGACCTTGAGGTCCACGGTCGGGTCCTGTCCCTGCTTGTAGGCCTGCAGCAGCTCGTTGCCGAGGGTGTAGCTGGTGATCACCGCAGCGATCGTCGCGGGCGGGTCCGGCTGGTTGTCGACGAAGATCGGGTTCTGCCGCGTGGGGGTGTTGCCCTCGTTGTAGATGATCACGCCAGTGGCGCCGGCGGCCTGGGCCAGCGACCACTTCGTGACGAAGGCGCACGTGCCGCGCTGGACGAGCGCGACCTTGCCGGAGACGCCGGCGTAGTCGGTCTCCTCGCACCCGCTCTCGGAGCCACCGGTGGGCGGGTCGACGATGCCGCCGACGGGGAACACGGGAGCGTCGGTCAGCTCCACGGTCGGCGAGTTGGCCATGGTGATGAAGTCGGCGGTCGGCTGGTCGTCGTCCTCGGCGTCGCCCGGGACGTACGTCTTGGGGGTCGGGTCGACGCGGTTGAGCACCGGCGGCTGCGACTCGGCCCAGACGGGGTAGTTGAACTGGGTCACCTGCGGGCTGTAGCCCGCCTCGCGCAGCGTGGACACGACGTAGTCGAGCGACTCCTGGTAGCCGCTGGAGAAGACCTCGCGGGTGTCGTCGTTGAGCGAGGCGATCCGCTGCAGCGCGGTCTGGTGCGCGGTGATCTCGGCGACCGTGACCCCCTTGACGAACCTCTTCGCCTGGGGACTGTCGGGGGTGACGCCGTGGGATCCGTGGGACCCGTGGGAATGGTGACCCGGGTGGGCCTTGGCGGCGGTCTGGACGGCGCCTGATCCGGCCGAGGCGGCCGCTGTGGCGATCAGGACCGACGCTGCGGTGACGCTCAGCAGCTTGGACGCGGTGTACATCGCACTCCCTCTCAGGCTGCCGACGCACACGTTCGGCCCGATGTCGAAGGTGCTCAGCCGCCGAGCCTCGAACCTACGAGTTCCGGCTCGGGCCGGGAATCCCCTCACTGGGTCAATTGCCCGCTGTCGCGCCCCTGATCAGCTCGGGCGTTCGATCGTCGTCACCACGCTGGTCACCGAGGGCCGCGCGGGCGTGCTCGAGAACCCGAAGCGGCAGGGCGGGTCGACCCGGGCGAGCGCGCCGAGCTCGGTCCCGCGCCACTCCCCGGAGATCGCCGTCACCGAGACGACCGAGGTCGCGCCGTACCACTCCCTGCGGTCGTTGCCGGCCGTCCCCCGGGTGCGTACGCCGCGCAGCACGACGCGGGCGACCGGGTCGGCGACGGCGCACCACGCCGGGGCGGTCGCGATGCGGGCGGGCACGAGCCCGAGTGCCGCACCCAGCGGCGTACGCCCGCCGACGACGAGCCGGAGGGACAGCGACGGGGTGGACACCTGCCAGCCGTCCGTGGTGTCGTCGACCGCCACCCGCTCGATCACGTGCTCGTCGAAGGAGTAGGTGGAGGCGACGAACTCGCGGACCCGCTCGTCCGGGGCGAGCAGCACCCGGTGGCCCGAGGCGTCCTCGAGCATGACGTCGGCGAAGGTGCCCCAGGGCGAGTCGTCCCAGCGACCGACGACGACCCGGACGCCGCTGGTGCTGCCGACGCCGGCGATGCGACCGGTGAAGCGCTCGGCGACGCGGCCCGGCCTCACTGCTGCACGAGCCCGTCGGGATCCCGGCCGTCCGCGGTCAGGCCGCGCGCGACGCCCTGACGGTCGTGGTCGGAGCGGTTCTGGCTGAGCTTGGCCTTCGCCTCGACGGACTCCACGAGCAGCTCCACCCCGACGATCGGACGGAGGTTCTTGGTGACGTAGTCCGCGGGCGCGTCGCTCACCGCCCACGGCTCGGCGCGGCCGGTCTCGTGCCGGTCGGTGAGCCGCGTGACGAGGCCGCGCACCCAGTCGGGGTCGTCGTGGACGGCGACGCGGCCCCGCAGGTGCACGACGGAGTAGTTCCACGTCGGCACGACCTTGCCGTGCTCGGCCTTCGCTGCGTACCAGGACGGCGACACGTAGGTGTCCGGCCCCGTGACGATCGCCAGCGCGGGCGAGCCGTCGACGATCCGGCGCCAGTGCGCGTTCGCCCGCGCGACGTGGCCCACCAGGCGGTCGTCCTCCCACAGCACCGGCAGGAACGTCGCGTCGGGCGCACCGTCCGCGCCGACCGTCACCAGCTGGGCGGTCGCGACCGCCGCGACGAAGGGGCGTACGTCGTCGGCGTCCATCACGTTGTGGCGCGGGACGTAGAGCTGCGGGTCGGGCTGCTGGTCGGGCACGGGCCCATCCTGCCCGACCCGTCCCGCACCGTGGGGTGGCGTCGGCGTCGGTGGTGGACGGCAGGATGGACGCATGCTGCTCGCCGAGCTCGTCGACACCTCCGCCGCGGTGGCGGCGACCCGATCCCGCAAGGCCAAGGTCGCGACGCTCGCGGAGACGCTCGGCCGGGTTGGGCCGGAGGAGCTCGAGGTCGTCGTGTCCTACCTCGGTGGCGCGCTGCGGCAGCGGCGCACCGGACTGGGGTGGCGGGGCGTCAGCGACCTGCCCTCCCCTGCCGGCGAGCCGTCGTTGACGGTGCTGGAGGTCCACGAGGCCTTCGAGGCGATGTCCGGGCTCTCGGGCGCCGGGTCGCAGCTCGCGCGCAAGGAGGCGGTCGCCGACCTCTTCGGCCGTGCGACCGCCGAGGAGCAGCAGTGGCTCCGGGCGATCGTCACCGGCAACGTGCGCCAGGGCGCGCTGGACGCGGTCACCCAGGAGGCCGTGGCGCTGGTGGCCGACGTCCCGCTCGCCGCCGTCCGCCGGGCCGCGATGCTCGCCGGTTCGACCGTCGCCGCTGCCGGAGCGGCGTTCGAGGGCGTGGAGGCGCTGGCCGCGATCGGTCTGGAGGTCGGCCGGCCGATCATGCCGATGCTCGCCTCCAGCGCGCCCGACGTCGCCGCCGCGATGGCGGGCCTGTCGGCGGACGGTGCCAGCAAGGTCGCGGTCGACGCCAAGCTCGACGGGATCCGGATCCAGGTCCACCGCGACGGCGACGACGTGGTCGTGGTGACCCGCAGCCTCGACGACATCACCGCCCGGCTGCCCGAGGTCGTCGAGGTCGCGCGCTCGCTGCCGGCCGAGCGGTTCGTGCTGGACGGCGAGGCGCTGGCGCTGACCGACGACGGACGGCCGATGGCCTTCCAGGACACTGCCAGTCGCACCGCCCAGGACTCCGGGGTCGCCGTCACGCCGCACTTCTTCGACCTGCTCCACGTCGACGGACGCGACCTGCTCGACGCCCCGGGCCACGAGCGGCTCGACGCCCTCGACGCGCTGGTGCCCGAGCAGCACCGCGTGCGCCGCCTGGTCACCTCGTCCGCGCAGGCCGCCGACGAGTTCGCCCGCGAGACCGTGGCTGCTGGCCACGAGGGCGTCGTGCTCAAGGACCTGTCCGCCCCCTACGCCGCCGGCCGCCGCGGCTCCGCGTGGGTCAAGGTCAAGCCGGTGCACACCCTCGACCTCGTCGTCCTCGGCGTCGAGTGGGGCTCGGGCCGCCGTGAGGGCTGGCTCTCCAACATCCACCTCGGCGCCCGCGACGCCTCCTCGGAGACCGGTTTCGTCATGCTGGGCAAGACGTTCAAGGGCATGACGGACGAGATGCTCGCCTGGCAGACCGAGCGGTTCACCGAGCTCGCCGTGTCCCCTGCCACGATGCGCGAGCACTACGCCGTCGAGGTGCGTCCCGAGCAGGTCGTCGAGATCGCGTTCGACGGGCTCCAGCGCTCCACCCGCTATCCCGGCGGTGTCGCGCTGCGGTTCGCCCGCGTCGTCCGCTACCGCGACGACAAGACCGCAGACGAGGCCGACACGATCGAGACGGTGCGCGCGCTGGCCGCTCACGCGGTGTCCGACAGCGACTGAGTCAGCCTGACGGTGCGGCGGTCTCCTCTGCGCGCGCCTCGTTCACGAAGGTCGAGAGGGTTCGCCATTCGGTGGTGCAGGGCATCCCAGGGACGCATGTCGTATGGCGCAGGAGCAAGCGGTCGCCCTTGCCGCCAGCCGGCACTGTCGTCTCCCACGAGACGTTGCCCTGCGCGTCAGGGGCGAGGCTGACATCCAGGACGTGCGACACGTGTTTGTCGGTTCGCTGACGACACAGCTCTAGTCTTGTCAGCACTCCTGGTGCCACCTCAGACGCCGAGAAGTGCGCCTTGACCTTGCCATCGGCTGCTTCTTCGAGCGTGGCAGTGACCTGGGCGATCTCCTTCGCTGCCGCCGGAGTCGCGAAGGTCGCCACCTTGACCGGCTTCTCCGACGCGCAGTCGAGGCCTGCGTCCTTGGTGGTGAGGCAGTAGTACACGGTCAACAGGTCCCAGCGGTCTGGGTGGACGTCCACCCGGACCTTGCGGTTGATCTCGTCCAGAGCGCTTGGGAGCACGAGACCAGACCAGATGGGCGTCCCCTCTTCGTCCGCCGGCACGGTCGGGTCATCCATCGTGCGCGGCATCGAGCCACGACGCAGCCCGTTGATCCCCACGACCACCTGAAGACCACGCACGCGGCTCCCCGTAACGGCGATGGTGACGGTGCTCGTGCCCTCGTTGTTCTCGACGTCGGCCTCGACCTGCGGCAATGATCGGATCGACTTCGCCTCCACAGCCACCTTGGTCGCGCCGTAGAGTCCCAACGCCGTGGACGCCACGGCGAGGATGGTGAGGCCGGCCATCAAGGAGAACGTGGTCCGCTGCGCGAATGCCGCAACCGTCAGCAGCAGCAGGCCGGCGAGTAGTACGAAGGTCAGCACATAGGCAGCGAGACGAGCAGTGTCGAAGTCTCCGGCAACTCCGGTGAGCGGGTTGATTTCGCGAGGAGCCAACAACCATGCGGCTCCGACAGCCGATGCGAGGCCCAGGGCGGCGACCAGCATCGCTCGTCTTGAATGCGACTCCCACAGTGCGGCACTGACAACGGCCGCGATGAGGAACAGGACGACCAGCGCCAGGCCCAACGGCTTGTAGAGCTGTCCCAACGCGAACCCGGACGGCTTGTCGATCAGTGGGGCACCCCTGCTGAGGTCGCCGATGTCGGGTAGGAACAGCGACGCACTGAAGAGCATGAGGAGCAGCAACGCGAGGAGGGACCAGACCAGGAACCTCGCCCGAGGGTCTACCGCTCGTGCAAAGAGCGCACCAACGACACCGATGCCGAGGAGCACGAGAACGGCGATGCTCGCTGCGGGATAGATTCGCAGCGCCTGGTCGAGCACGCCTTCCTTGTAGCCCAGGAAGGCCAGGACGGCGGCGAGCGCTGTGAAGCCAGCGGCCGCCCACTTGATCGCATCGTCCAGCTTGTCGGGCTGGAGGAGGCCGTCAGCGCCGTCCAGCTCGTCGGCCCTTGAGGGCCTGGACGGTTTGTCCGCGGACTCGTCGCCGTTGACCGCCTCGGACGGCTCTTCCGATGTGGCGTCGCCGACTATTCGTTCCGTCTCGCCAGACGCGTCATCGGGGGCGTGATCGTCGGCTGCGGCTGGTGCCGTCGGCGACTCGTCCGTCGACGAGGCGTCAGGCTCGCGCGCAGGTGCCGGGGTCGGCGCCACGGCGCTCGCTCGCTCCCCCGACCTGCGACGTTGCTCCGCGTCGTCGATCAACCGAAAACGTTGCTTGAACCACCCGAGTCGATCCATGTTTCACGATCGCGCCGTCTGGCGCCTCGTGCATCGCCGAAGTTGGCGAAACCGGTTCGGCCTGCCGCTTCGTCCGCTCGGAACTAGGCTCAGTCAGAGCATTCGATCGGCACCTCAGCCCCGCGGCCGCGCCAGCCTGCAGCCCGGCGTCTCCAGCGAGAAGCGCCGGTCGGCACCGACGCAGGTGGTGAGCCACCAGGTCTGCTGCCCGTAGTTCATGTCCTTGCGCATCACGACCGTCCCGCGCCGGTCCTCCTCGCAGGCCGAGTCGATGCAGCGGCGGCCGCCGACGTAGCCGGTGTTGGCGATGCCCACCACCTCACCCGTCGCCCGGGACACGATCGGCGAGCCCGAGTAGCCGCCGCGGATGGCGCAGCCGTCGCGCGCGGGCAGCCGGATCGAGTCCCACCAGTCCCACGCCCGCTCGTGCAGGCGGTGGACGGTTCCGGTGGTGGTGCAGGCGCGCTGCTCGCCCCAGTAGCCGGACGGGATCCGGATCCGGTCCCCTCGCGACGGGCCCTCGACCGCGAGCTCGAGCGGGGTGACGCCGCCCGCGGCGAGCTCGGCGTACGTCTCGCGGAGCTCGTAGACGGCCAGGTCGGTGCGATACATCGACGCGTAGCGCAGGTGCACGCCGCGGACGGTCAAGGCGACGCCGCCGTCGGCCTCGAGCAGCTCGATCCGTCTCCACTGGCGCTGGTCGACGAGGACCTCGCGGGCGCCGAGGAACGGCGAGCGGACGCAGTGGCCGTTGGTGATCACGACCGCCGGGTCCGTGGGCCGCGCAGGCGCCCAGCGCACCACCGACCCGGAGCAGCCGGGCAGCCTCGCCGTCCCGGTGAAGCGGTCGTCGGCCGCGGATGCCGGTGCCGCGAGCGCCACGGACGACACGCCCGCGAGCAGCAGGGCGACGGCAGCGACGACGCGACGCAGTCCGGGGAGGGGCATGCCGGCATGGAACCACACCGGGCACCGAAGCCGGGTCTCCCTAGACTGGTGCCATGAGCTCCGAGTCGTCGGCCCCGTCGGTCACCGGGCGCGGCGGCACCGCGGCTGCGCGGCGACGCCTGCGCGAGGCCGAGATCATCTCCGCCACGCGCCGCCTCTTCGACGAGCGCGGCGTGCGCGACGCGCAGATCGAGGACATCGCCAAGGCCGTGGGCATCAACCGGGCGATCATCTACCGGCACTTCACCGGCAAGGAGGAGCTCTTCAGCCTGACCCTCGTCCAGTACCTCGACGAGCTGCGCGTGGCGCTCGAGGCCGCCGCCGGGACGACCGACGACCCGCGCCTGCAGCTCGAGCGCCTGGTCGAGGCCTTCGTCGAGTACGGCCTCGCCCACCCGGCGTTCGTGGACTGCGCGCAGGCCATCATGCGCCGGCCAGGTGGCGACCTCCTCGAGGAGGTCAGCGAGGGCGCGATGTACCGGCTCGGCCAGGCCATCGGCGGCTGCCTCTCGACGCTCACGCACACGATCGAGGCGGGCGTCGCGGGCGGCCACTTCCACGTCGACGACCCGGAGCTGCTGGCCAACATGCTCTACGCGAGCGGCCTGGGCACACTCCAGCTCGGCCGGGTGGCCATGCTGGTGGCGGAGGAGGCGCCGGGCGTGCCCCGGATCAGTCGCATCACCGCCGACCAGGTGCGCGACCACATGGTCGCCTCGGCGCTCGCCGTCGCGTACGGCGCGCCCCGCTGACCGTACGGCGCCGAGCGGGGCGACGGCTCAGCGCGACAGGTGCTTGGCGCGCGCGAAGCAGAACACGCCGTAGCACGCGATGCCGATCGCGATCGCGGTCAGGAGGACCGGCCCGAAGGGCTGTTCGAGCACGGTCTGCAGGGCCTGGTCGAGACCGCCGGACTTCTTCGCCTCGTGGGTGATCGCGGCGTAGCCGAAGAGGCCGCCGACGATGGCGATGGAGACGCCCTTCGCGATGTAGCCGACCTTGCCGAGCATGACGTAGGCCGAGCCGTCCTGCCCGGACTGGCCTTGCGCGTCGAGGTTCTCGCGGAACTTCTCGGTCCAGCCGCGCACGATGAGCGAGATGCCGTAGCCGATGATCGCGAGTGCGATCGCGCCGACGATCAGCTGGCCGCCCGACAGGTTCATGATCTTCGCCGTCGTCGAGTCGGTGCCGCCCTTGCCGCCCCCGTCACCGGTGGCGGTCTTGAACGCGCTGTAGGAGATCGCGCCGTAGATGACCGCCTTGCCGAGCGACGTCGCGCGCTTGCGCCACCGCTTCGTGTCGTCGGACTCCTCGGGGTAGCCGAAGGCGAACTCCAGCAACCGCCAGATGACCAGGAAGAGCATCCCGATCGCGATCACCCAGACCAGGAAGCCGCCGAGGGGCTGCTGCGCGAGGTAGTGCATGGCGCCGGAGTTGGAGGCCTGGTCCTCCTTGTCACCGAAGGCGAGCTGGAGGGCGAGCCACCCGACCAGCAGGTGCACCACGCCGTACGTCACGAGCCCGATCCGGATGGCGTAGTCCATCCACTGGCTCTGGTGGACGGACTCGGCGTTGCGTGCAGGGGCGTTCATGACGCCAACCTAGGACCTCACGACCACTTGGCGCGACCGGCCGTCACCCCTGGGAGGGGACGCGGTCCGGCCACCTCAGACGAGGCTCGCGCGGTCCTTCATGACGGCGCCGAGGATGCCGTTGACGAAGGCAGGCGAGTCGTCCGTCGAGAGGTCCTGCACGAGGTGCAGCGCCTCGCTGACGGCGACGGTGTCCGGGACGTCGTCGTCACCCCACAGCAGCTCGAAGACGCCGATGCGGAGCACGTTGCGGTCGACCGCCGGCATCCGACCCAGCGTCCAGCTCTTGCTGTAGGTCGTCAGCACCTCGTCGATGCGGTCGCGGTGCTCGACCACGCCCCGCACCAAGGCGGTGGTGTAGTCGTTCGTCGGGCCCACGCCGGCCTCGATGGCGCGATCGAGGGCGACGGCGGGGTCCTCCGAGCGGAGCTCGGAGGCGAACAGGATGTCCAGCGCGCGCTTGCGGGCCTTGGAGCGGGCAGCCACGCGGTGTCAGGCCTTGACGCGGCCGAGGTAGGACGAGTCGCGGGTGTCGACCTTGACCTTCTCGCCCGAGGTGATGAAGAGCGGCACGGCGATCGTGTGGCCGGTCTCGAGGGTGGCGGGCTTGGTGCCGCCGGTGGAGCGGTCGCCCTGCAGGCCCGGCTCCGTCTCGGCGATCAGCAGCTCGACGGAGGCCGGCAGCTCGATGAACAGCACGCGGCCCTCGTTGGTGGCGACGATCGCCTCCTGGTTCTCGAGCATGAAGTTCTTCGCGTCGCCGACGACCTCGGGCGAGACCTCGAGCTGCTCGTAGGTGCTGGTGTCCATGAAGACGTAGGACGAGCCGTCGTTGTAGAGGTACTGCATGGTCCGCTTGTCGACGTTGGCCGTCTCGACCTTCGTGCCGGCGTTGAAGGTCTTGTCGACGTTCTTGCCCGACTCCACGTTGCGGAGCTTGGTGCGCACGAAGGCCGGGCCCTTGCCGGGCTTGACGTGCTGGAACTCGACGACGGACCAGAGCTGACCCTCGATCTTGAGGACCATGCCGTTCTTCAGGTCATTGGTGCTTGCCATGGTGTGTCTGTCCGCCTTCGTCGAGTTGTCAAAGATCGTGGCTGTCGAGCTGGGTGCGCCCGGCGCCGACGGACAAGTCTAGTGGGCACCCGCGAGTGCCAGGAAATGCGCGGCCTGGCCCTCGGTGGTGCCCGGCGGGTTGCGCCGCCACGCCGTGTTGCCCGGCAGCAGCATCGCGAGCCAGAAGGTCGCCCACAGCGGGCGGTAGGCGGCCATCCGGTCCCGCGCCTCGGCGTCGAGGCCGGCAGCGTCGGCGAGCGCGCCGGCGTCGTACACCGCCGGGAGGCGGCTGCCGAGGTGCTCGACGTGGTCGGCCAGCTCGTACGCCGGGTCGCTGAGACCGCCGTCCTCGAAGTCGAGCAGCCGGACGACCCTCCCGTCCCACATCACGTTGGCCGGGTTGAGGTCGGCGATGCCGAGCGCGGTCTCGCACGGCTCGGGAAGCGGCGGGTCAGCGAGGAAGGTGCGGGCCGCCTCGAGCGCCTCGCGGACGAGCAAGGGGTCGCGGCACTCCCCCAGGTCGACGTCGTCGGCGAGCCAGTCCTGCATGACCTGCACGTGCTCGCGCGCGCCGTACCTCCGCGGCCCGATGCCGGCGTCCCGCACCGCCGCCACGGGTACGTCGTACAACCGGCGCAGTGCCGTCCCCAGCGCGGCGGTGCGACGGGCGTCGAGCGGCTGCGGGGCCAGCGACCGTCCGGGCAGGCGCTCCATCACGATCACCGGTGTCGCACCGTCCTCGCGCCGAAGAGGCCGAGGAGCGAGGCCGGGCGCGTGCTCGGCGAGGAGGGCCAGGCACGCCCACTCCCGCTCCGCCTGCGCCTCGTGGTCGGCGACGAACTCCTTGCGGACCTCCGTGTCGCCCAGCGTCACGGCGTGGGTGGACGTCTGCACCGCGCCAACCTAGCCGTGTGTAGCGTCGGGACCATGCGAGTCACCATCATCGGCGGACACGGCAAGATCGCGCTGCTCCTGGCGCCCATGCTCGTGGAGGCGGGGCACGAGGTCACCTCGGTCATCCGCAATCCCGACCACGCAGCGGACGTCGAGGCCACCGGTGCCCGCGCGCTCGTGGCCTCGGTCGAGGACGCCGACGAGGCGGCACTGGCCGAGCAGCTCGCCGGCCAGGACGCGGTCATCTGGTCGGCAGGCGCGGGCGGCGGCAGCCGCGAGCGGACGTACGCCGTCGACCGCGACGCCGCGATCCGCTCGATGGACGCGGCCGCGACCGCAGGCGCGAGCCGCTACGTGATGGTGTCGTTCTCCGGCTCCACGACCGACGCGCTCGTGCCCGAGGACAACCCGTTCCGGCCCTACCAGGACGCGAAGATCGCCGCCGATGAGCACCTCCGTGGGACCGGCCTCGACTGGACGATCCTGGCGCCCGGCACGCTCACCCTCGAGCCCGGCGGCAAGGCGGTCAACCCGGACGCCACCTTCGGCGATGGCGACACCACGTCGCGAGAGCTCGTGGCCCAGGTCGCGACCGCCGTGCTCGGCGACCCGCGCGCCCACGGCAAGACGCTCGTCTTCGGCGACGGCGAGGTCCCGATCGACACCTGGCTCGCCTCGCTCTGACCTCGCGGCTCGAGCGAGCTCGTGCGGACCGCACACGTCGCGGAGGACGAGTGCCTGGTCCATCGTGTGGACCTCAGTCGATCGCTTCAGCCAGCACCCGCCCGTCTGACCGCAGCGACGGAAATTGCATCAGGTCCGGATGGTCAGCCTGTCGTTTCGCCAGGGCCGACCGCCTGAGGCCATTCGTTGGAGTCACTCGGCGCCACGAACATCCACCATCCCGGCAGCGGATCCGGATACTCAGCGCGACGGGCAACTACGCTGCAGCTCGTTCGAGCGAAGGGAGCGACCATGAAGATGCCCTCGGCGCGTCGCGCCCTGTCGTGCGGCGGCTTGGTCGTCGTTCTTGGCGCGTCCTCTGGTTGCTCGGACGCATCCGACAGCTCCGGCGCAGCAGGCGGTCTGGCTGACAAACCACGTGAGACCGTCGAGTGCCTCGTGGTGGGGTCCGCCGCCGAGGATCTGGACTCCGCGTCCTCCCGCGAGCGAGACGACCCTTGCGCCGAGCTCTCCCAGGCGGCGATCGTCGAAGAGCGACCTTGCGATGAAGTTTGGCAACTCGGCGCTCAGTTCCCAGTGCCCTACTACGGATGCGCTGCCGACGACGGTCATCAGGTGTTTGATCTCGGCGTTGAGTGCGATGACCCGTACCTGGACGGCTTCTGGCTCTATGACGACATGATGGCGAGGCAGGGAGGCCCTGTCGTCCGAACGAAGGTCGGGCTTCACGACGACGGCAGTCCTGCCTGCTGAAAAGGTCCCGGGAGCCGGGGGTCGGAGGACCCCAGCCCGCCGGGTGCGGGTGGGCCTACATTGCTGGGAGAACCTGCAGGAAGTGAGTCCTCTCGTGACCTCGCCGACTCGGCGGCACCGGGCACCCGCGTGGGGTCGGCGCCTAATGGCGCTGGGTGTGCTGGTGGGCTTGTCCGGAGTCCTGCTGCGGTCCACGGCGGTCGAGCAACCCTCCGCGGCGGATCCGAGCTCCCGTGAGCCTGCCTGCGTGGCCATCGGCCCGCTGGACTCGGTGCAGGCGCTCAACCGCTTCGTGCGCTCGTCGCCCGGTACGGCTGACTTCCTTGGCGGTGACGTCGGTGTGGATGTCACCTTGCCCGATCGCGGCCGGCTGTGGTTCTTCGCCGACACGCTTCGGGTGGGCGCAGACGAACGACCGGACCTGGTGCGCAACTCGGCACTGCTGTTCCGGCCGGGCTGCGTACGAGTCCTCCACGGACCCGACAACTCGTCACTGATCCCCGAGCGGTCAGACGGCGTCGGCTACTGGCCCATGTCGGCCTTCTGGGCGGACAGGGACGGAGTGGGCCACTTGTACGTCCTCACACAGCGCGTGCATACGGTGTCGGACGGCCCTTTCGGCTTCGCGGTCCTGGGTCCGGCGATCGCACGCTTCTCGGTGTCTCCCTCGGGAGTGTCGCTCGAGGCAGTGCGCGAGCTCGGTGCGGACCGGCGCGATCCGCATCGTCCGGCCTGGGGCGCCGCAGCAGCGCTGACCCGGCGCTGGGCCTACCTCTATGGCACCTCCACACGGCCGCTGACCGGGATCCACGGGTTCGCCCTGCGCGTGGCACGCATGCGGGTGGAGGACGTGGAGGTCCAGTCCCGGTGGCGCTACTGGGATGGCACTACCTGGAACACAGATCCCGAGAGCGCGGCACCTCTCATCCCCGAGGTGGGCGGCGTCTCGCAGACCCTGAGCGTGTTCCGCTCTGGTGGGCGGTGGTGGGCCTTCAGCAAACGGGACGAGTTCCTGGGCACCGACCTGGTCCTCTGGTCGGGATCAAGCCCACGGGGCCCCTTCGCGAGTCCCGAGGTCGTGGGACGTCTCGCCTGCAACGAGCGTCGCGGCGAGCTGCGCTACATGCCGCTCGCGCATCCCGAGCTGCTTCCTCGCCGAGGCACCGTCGTGATCTCCTGGAGCCGCAACAACCAGGACCTGGCTGCCGTGTGTGGTGACCCAAGGCTCTATCCACCGCACTTCGCTCGCCTGGTGCTCCCCGATTGACCCCGGGTGGGCTCGAGACGGCGCGGATGATCTCGTTGGTGAACCACTGGCCGCGGGATCCCCCACGCTGCCGGATTCTGACGACGATGGTGTCCCCCGGTGTGCCGATGACGCCGCGCGGGACCGTTGCACTGCCGCGCTCCTCGGGCTGAACCGCGGCTCGGCTCGCGTCCCGGACGTCACGCCGGCGCTGGAGCTCGCCCCCGCCGGATCATCTGACGGGACCGGAAGCGATGGCCGTCCCACGAGAGACGGGCTCCTTCGAGGTGGTGGAAGGCGCTCCCCCACGATGCGTGGTCGTCATCCGGCATCGCAGCGACGAGCACCGGTTCGATCGAACCACCGGACGACACGACGAGGACAGCCGCGTCGTCGCCCACGCCACTGAGCATGCGGTGCCAGTGCGCCAGGTGCGCCTCGGCCATCTCGGCGAGGGCGGAGCTGCTGGCCAGCAGCTCGGCGTACGTGCGGAACGGCTCCGCCCACGCCCACTGGTCGTGGTGCGCGACCACCCGGTCGACGTACCCGGACGGCCATGCGATCCGCTCGTCGACGGCACACCCCAGAGCCACGGCGGTCTCGAGGTGACGAGGCTGGTCACCGACGGCCACGTGGGCGAAGGCCGGGAGCTCGTCACCGAGCGCGCGTGCCGACCGCACGCCCTCCGACGACAAGTGCGAACCGGAGTCCGTGGCCGGGCGGCCCTTGCGGGTCATCGAGTGCCTGACCACAACGAGGGACCTCACACCAGCGGAATCTACTCGACCGGGACGTGGCTGATCCGTCCATCACGGCCGCTCCCCCCAGTCAGACAACTCGGGTGATCTCGTTGGTGAACCAGTGGCCGCGGGACCCGCCGCGCTGCCGGCTGCTGACGACGATGCCGACGGCGAGGTCGAGCGCCATGTCGACACCGTCCGGCAGCTCGCCGGGTCGCGGACGCCAGTCGTCGCCGTGCTCCGAGACGCTGGGACACCTCCGACTGCACGAGCGGGCAGCACGAGCAGACGGGGTCGTATCCCGGGACGGCGTGGGCGACGAAGGCCACGGTGGGACGACCGAAGAGATGCTCCCTGCGGACGTCTGTGATCGTGACCCCGTCACCGAGCTCGTAGGGATCGAGCATCGCCGACCTCGTGGATGCGGTGTCCGTCGCCCAGGCGCGTGGCGTGCAGCTCACCGTGCCGGAGCGTCGCACGTACGTCGACGTGGTCCGACCGGTGGACGAGCTCGAGCTCGGACCAGCGCTCGGGCGCCGACCGAGCCAGCACGCGCACGTCCTCAGGAGTCACGATGCGAGGCTACGAGGTCGGCACCTCGGTTGCGAGGACGTTTCGGAGTCCCGGCCCACACCGGACGAGTGGCGCGCCGGACGACTACTGCACGGACTCGCCCGTGGCCTGGATGAGGCGTTCTGCCACGAGCCGGAGCTTGAGGTTCTGGTGGCTCGACAGACGCGTGAGGAACCCGAACGCCCGCGCCTCGTCGACGCCGTAGCGCTCCATCACGATGCCGACCGCCTGGCCGATGATCTGGCGGCTCGTCACCGCCTCCTGCAGCTGGTCGATCTGCCGTGCGTAGTCGAGGGCCACGGTTGCCTGGTGGACGAACAACTGGGAGAGGACGGAGAGGTCCTGGAAGGCCCCGACGGTGTCCGAGTAGAGGTTGAGGGCGCCGTTGGAGGTCTTGGCGTCGAAGAGCCGGATGCCCGCCTGGGCCCGGAAGCCCGCGCTGAGCGCCACCGGTGCGTAGCGGGGGAACCGCTCATCCGTGCGGAGGTCGGGAGAGGTGACGTGCACGCTGTCGACGGCGGCCTCGTAGCAGGGTCCCTCCTGGAACTCGTACTGCGCGGCATCGACCTCGCGCAGGACGCCGGCCGTCGGGGCAAAGGTCTCGAGCCGCCCGTCCGCGTGCTTGACCGTGATGCTGCTGGCCGTCACCTCGGGAAGGACCTCGACGGCTGCGGCGGTGATGTTGGTCAGCGTCGCGTCGAGGTCACCTGGCCGCAGCGCGGCCGCGAGTCGTTGGGAAGCCTCGAGCATCCGGGCGTCGTCGGTCATCCTGAGACCCTAGTCGACCCCGTCGGGGCGAGCTCGGCTGCCGCATCCGCCTCGGCGACCACCTCGCCCGTGAGCGTGTCGATGAGCTGGGTCCCCTCCGCCGCGCTCCGCAGGGCACGCAGCGCGATGGCCTTGCGGTCGTAGGACTCGGCCTCCCCCTCCGGGTCTACAGCGGACGTGAGCGCCCAGCGTCGCAGTGAGCGCGAACCACGAGGAGCTCGTCCGGGCTCGGGCTCGCGGTCGGCGTGCCCGACGTGGTCGGCGCCGAGCGCCTCGGTGAGCCGCGCGGCCAGCACCGGTCCGATGCCGGGGTGGCGCCGGAGGTCGTCCGCGGCGGCGATGGCGGCCAGGCTGCCGTACGCCGACAGGAGGCTGCGGGCCATCGTCGGGCTGATCCCGGGCACGACCGACAGCATCACCTCGGCCTGGGCGGACGGATGGCGAGGTGCGCGACGGGGGCCCTCGTTGCGGACCGTGGACGCGGTTCGTCGCGCACGCTTGGCGAGTCGTACGACCCAGGCGGCGCTGTCGTCGGCGTCGAGGCTGTGCAGCACGGTGAACCCGTCCTCGATGAGCCGGCAGACCGCGCCGCGCCACGCGTCTTCCGCGATGCGCGGCTCACCCTCGACCAGGAGCACGGCCAGCGGGAACGCCGCCTGCAGGCGTACGGCCTGGTCGAAGAGCCGACCGTCGCGGATCGAGGCGCCGAGGTCGGCGGCCCCCTTGCGCTCGACCGCCAGGTGGTGGCCGAGCACGTAGTCGCCGACGGGCAGGTCGGCGAGCTGCACCTCGAGGCCGGCGGCAGCGAGCGCCGCGGGGACCACGCTGTTGCGTTCGCGGTGGTCGACCAGCACCGGGCCCGTCTCGTGCACCCCTCGACGCTACCCATCCACCGGCTGCGGCATGCGCGCAGCCCTCAGCGAGGTGGCTGCTCGTCCTCGGCGGCGGCGTCGTCCTGCCGCGGGTCGTCGGGGCGGAGGACCGAGGTAGGCACGCGGCCGGCGCTGCCGGCTCCGACGGCCCCGTCGCGCACCATCATCGGTGGTGCCTCCTCGGCCTGACCGTGCTGATCGTGTGCAGCAGCGCGTCCCGCCGGGCGGCGCGCACCTCCCCCAGCTTGACCTCGCACGACCAGCAACGGTCGGTCGCGACGCAGCACGTGGCGTCCCTGACCTCGGCCTCGAGCTGGTCGGCGTGTGCGCTCCTGCCCACGACGCTTCTCATGACTTCCTCCCCCGCCGCAGCGCCTCGCTGCGTCGTTGGCCGAGTCTCCCCGCAGCGGGCGACGCGCCACATCGGCAGTACTACGCATGTCTGGACCACTGCGTGGACGACGTCAGCCGGTCAGCTGGGCGAGCAGCGCCGGCAGCTCCGCCGGGAGCTCGCGGGCGAGGAAGCCGACGGGACCGACCCGCTCGGCCAGCCGGTCACCACCGGCACCGTGGAGGAAGGCACCCCACACTGCTGCCTGGACCGGCGATGCGCCGCGCCCGAGCAGGCCGGTGACGATGCCTGCCTGCACGTCGCCCGACCCGGCCGTGCCGAGTCCCGCGTTGCCGGCCTCCACCCGCCACAGGTCGTCGCCGTGGGCCACGAACTTCGTCGGCCCTCCACACACCACCACGGCACGGGTACGCCGGGCCAGCAGCGTCGCGTGCCCCGCCAGGTCCTCCTCCACCTCGTCCTCGTCCAGCTCCAGGCAGCTGGCGAGCTCGGTGGGGTTCACGGTCAGCACGACGGTCGTGGCGAGGCGCGCCACCCGCTCCGGGTCGCCGGTGACGTACGCCGATGCCAACGCGTCGAGCACGACGGTGCCCTCCACGTCGGGCACCACCGCTGCCACGAGCTGACCGGCGGCCGCGACATCCATGAACCCGGGGCCGAGCAGCACGGCGGTGCTGCCCTGCGCGCACTCCGTGACGAGCGGCGCCTCAGTCGCGTCGAGGTTGCCGGACGCGTCCTCGGCGAGGCCGGTGACCATCAGCTCGGGTGCCGCCACGGCGAGCGGCGGGACGCAGGAGCGGGCGGTGAGCAGGCGCACCTTGCCGGCACCGACCCGCATGGCCGCCTCGGCGGCGAGCAGTCCGGCCCCGGGGGTGTCCCGGCTCCCGCCGACGACGACCAGTCGCCCGCGCTCCTCCTTGTCCGTGCCCGGCTCGGGCAGCGGCCAGTCCCGGAGCAGCTCGGCGTCGACGAGCGTTCCCTCAGGCATCGGGCTCCTCGCCGGCGTGGTCCGGCTCGTCGGTCGGCTCGGCCGGCCCCGTGGCCAGGTGGCCGTCGTCGGCGAACGCCCGCAGCACGAGCCCGTCGTCACGCCTCTCGTAGCGCGTGATCGAGGCGTTGGAGATCGCGACGGAGCGGTCGATGTCGAGCAGCTCCGCCTCGTCGAGCCCCTCGAGGGCGTAGCGGAAGGACATGATCACGGCCTGGTGGGTGAACAGCCACACCCGGCAGCCGTCGTAGCCCTCGCGCAGGTCGGCGAGCAGGCTGCGCACCCGCAGCACCACGTCGGCCCAGCTCTCGCCCGACGGCGGCTGGTAGTAGAACTTCCCGACGTGGGAGCGCCGCTGCGCCTCCTCGGGGTAGCGCGCCCGGATGCCCTTGCCGGTGAGGCCGTCGAAGAGGCCGAGGTCGCGCTCGCGCAGCCGCTCGTCGAGGAGCACGTCGGCGCCGAGCACCTCGAGCGCGGTGCGGGCCGTGTCGGCGGCACGGCGGTAGGGCGAGCTCACCACGAGGTCGGGGCGCTCCGCCTCGTCCAGCCCGCTGACCCACTTGCCCAGCGTGCGCGCCTGCTCCTCGCCGTTGGGCGACAGCTCCACGTCGGCGTCGCGCGCGGACAGCTCGAGACGTTCGGCGTCCGCGTCCCTGGCCTCCGAGTCAGCGAGGTTGCCGACGCTCTCGCCGTGTCGCACCAGCACCAGCTCGACCGGACCTCGCCTGCCCTGCAGCACACCCGTCAGCCCCACGTGGTCCTCCTCGCTCGTCCGTCGCGGATCGTCACGCCAGTCGTTACCCCGACGTGGGCGCGCCGATGCATCGGCCGCCTGACGGATCAGCGGAGGGTCACCAGGCCCGTCACCAGGCAGGTCGTCGCGGCCGCACCTTGCTGATCGTGTGCATCACGGCCTCGCGGCGCACCGCCCGGACCTCCTCGAGCTTGACCCGGCAGCCGTGGCAGCGGTTGCACGACGTGCAGCACGTCGCGTCGCGCACCTCGGACTCCAGCTGGTCTGCGTGGGCGCTCCTGCTGAGCACGCTCATGGCTCCCCCTCACCTGGCCGACGCAGGTGCCGGCCTCGGGTCGAGTCTCGCGTGGCCCGGTCGCGGGCACATCCGCAGTTCTGCGGATGTTCGTGCACAGCCGAGCTGACTAGAGGTCGACCTCGCCGAGGATGCGGGTGACGGCGTCGCCGTGGATCCAGACCTCGTCGCCCTCGGCGGCCACCCGCACCCGGCCCTCGCGCCCGATCACGCTGCCCTGGCGCGAGGTGTACGTCGGCGGCAGGGCACCGGCGCCGATGAGCCACTGGGCCAGGCCCGCGTTGGCCGAGCCCGTCACCGGGTCCTCGCCGAAGTCGCGCCCGTCGGCGTAGAAGGCACGGACCTCGACCTCCGCGCCGAGCTCGGCGGCATGCACCGGGCCCCACCGCCCCAGCACGGTGACCTTCAGGTCGGCGAAGGCGGCGATGTCCGGCACGACGTCGACGACGGCCTCCGCGCTGCCGAGATCGACCCCCACCCAGCCGGGTCCGTTGTCGATCCAGGCCATGTCCTGCACAGCGCCCTCGTCCACGCCCAGCGCGGCCAGCACGCGGGCCCGCAGCTCGGGCTCGACGGGCCCGGACCGTCGCAGCGGCGGGGCGGCGAAGCCCAGGCCGGGCGAGCGGCGTACGTCGACCAGGCCGGCACCGCACTCCTGCACGACGACGTCGCCACGCGGCACGCCGCCCGCCTCGAGCCAGGCGTGCGCACTGCCGATGGTGGGATGCCCGGCGAAGGGCAGCTCACCACCCGTCGTCCAGATCCGCACGCGGTAGTCGGCGCGCTCGTCGGTGGGCGCGCAGAGGAACGTGGTCTCCGAGAGGTTCGTCCAGCGGGCGAACCGCGCCATGACGTCGTCACTGAGGCCGTCGGCGTCGTGCACGACCGCCAGCGGGTTGCCGAGCCACGGGGTGGCGCTGAAGACGTCGACCTGGCGGAAGGGCAGCACCCGGTGATCCAAGCACAGCCACGGGTCCTGCCACTCCACCCGCGAGGGAGTGGCAGGAGGTCAGTTGACCACCGTGGCAGTGCCGTCGCGGCGCACGAACAGCACGCACTCCCCGCTCAGGCCGGCACCGTTGGTGTGGCTGACCAGCGCCACCCCCGGCCCGCGGCCGGGGCGCGACCACTGCAGCGTCGTCGACGGCGTCGGGGGGGACCACATGCCCGACGACGGCTTCATCGCGATGTTGAAGGTGTGGACCACGGTGTAGGACTCCACGCCCGACTGGGCGTCGCCGATGCGCAGGCTGGTCAGACGCTTGACCCACGGGCGGAACGAGCACGTGGCCGGAGTCGTGTCCGGATCGGTGAAGGTCACCAGTGCGCCGGTGTCGTCGTCGGACGACGTGCCGTCGCCGACCATGAGCTGGAGGAGGTACTCACCCGGCTGCGTGCAGCTGAGGGTGGGCGAGAGGCCCTGCGCGGTCAGCGGCGCCCACGACCACGGGCCGCTGAAGGTGCAGCTCGACACGTCACCGCCGCTCACGACGGTCATCAGCCAACGGATCTCGAGCGCGTCCCCGTCGGGGTCGCTCACGCTGCCGGACAGCTGGGCGTCGCTGCCGGCGACCGCGGTGACGTCGGGGCCCGACTCGGCGACCGGCGGTGCCGCCGACGCCTCTCCGGCCACCAGCAGCGACGCGGCCAGGAACGTGACCAGGGTTGGTACGGCTCGCCGGTGCGAGCGGATCCTCGTGGTGGACATGGGACGACCTCCGAGCCGGGCACCGCCGTGGTGCCCCTTCGGTAAGGGAGCGCGCCAAGCAGCCGGTGATACACCCCTGGGGGGTGATCAGGCGGTCGCGCCCGCCACGACGTCGAGTGCCTGGCGGTAGCCGTCGATCCCCTCGCCGGCGATCGTCGCCTTCGCGTGCGGCTCGACGACCGAGGTGTGCCGGAACTCCTCCGGCCGCTGCTTGGGGTCGGAGATGTGCACCTCGACGAGCGGTGCGGTGAGCTGGGCACAGGCGTCGTAGAGCGCGAGCGAGTAGTGGGTCCACGCCCCCGCGTTGAGGACCACCGCCGCGCCGTCGTCCGCCGCGGTGTTGAGCCAGTCGAGCAGCTCGCCCTCGTGGTTGGTCTGACGGACCTCGACGTCGAGGCCGAGCTCTCGGCCCCACTCCACGCACTGGTGCGCGAGCTCGGCATGCGTCGTGGTCCCGTAGATCTCCGGCTGCCGGCGGCCGAGCCGACCGAGGTTGGGTCCGTTCAGCACGAGCACGCGGGTCATGACGGCAGCGTAGTCAGCCGCGCGGAGCGGACCAGCGGAGTGTCCGGCAGTGGTGGCCTGCCCCAGCTCGCCGGTGGTTGCCACGTGGTCCAGTCCTCGTCCAGCGGCCAGTCGCGGCCTTCGACGAGCTCCGCGCGAGCCCAGTCGGCCAGCGCCCTGATCTCGATGGCCTGCTCGGGCGTGATGCGCCCGACCGCCACGGCCGCCCCGAGCTCGTCGGCGTCCTTGAGCCACAGCACACCCGACGGCTCCAGCCACAGGTCGAGGATGAGGTCGCGCGTGTTGGTCTCGTCGCCGTGCCTGCGGTGCGGCAGCTCGAGATTGACGTAGTGCCCGGCGAGCGAGCCGTCCTCCTCCCGGAACACCCACACCGACCACGGCCGATCCGTCGGCGCGATGCGCAGGATCCCGCCGCCACGCCATCGACCCACGGTCGGCACCCTCGCGCCCAGGAAGCGCTCTGCCAGCGGCCGGTCGCGCAGCGCGACGCCGTCGTTCGGCGCCGAGGACAGCAGCTCGGTGTCGGGCGCCAGCCAGGCGACGAGCCCCCGGTGGTCGTCGCGCACCACCCGCATCGGGTCGCACCTCGTGCCGTAGCGCCACTGGACGACTGCTCCTCCGGGAAGGAACGGACCGACGCCGGCCTGCACCCACGGCCTCTCGGTCTCGGCGAGGCGCAGTGTCGACAACACGCCGAGGTCGACGCCACGCGGTGAGGGCGCACCTGCGAGGCGCTGCATCGTGCCGCCGGAGTCGGAGATGCGCGTCTCGGGTTCGCTCACCCGGCGGAGGCTATCGCGGCGTAGGCCGCGCGCAGGTCGTCCTCGCTCGGACCGGCCAGGATGCGAGGCGTCGCGAGGTCGTCGAGGACGACGAAGCGCAGCTGGGAGCCGCGGGCCTTCTTGTCGACCTTCATCGCGGCGTGCAGGTCCTCGAAGGAGGCGGCGGCGTACGTCGTCGGCAGTCCTACGCGCGACAGCGCGGTGCGGTGGCGCTCGACGAGTGCCGGAGCCAGGGAGCCGGCGCGCGCGGCCAGCTCGGCGACGTAGACGCAGCCGATCGCCACGGCCTCGCCGTGGCGGACGGAGTAGTCGCTGATGCGCTCGATCGCGTGGGCCAGGGTGTGGCCGTAGTTGAGCGCCTCGCGGCCCGGGTGCCCGTCGGCGCCGCCGGTCTCCTTGAGGTCGTCCACCACGACGTCGATCTTGACCTGCACGGCCCGCTCGACGAGCTCGCGCAGCTCGGCGGAGTCGGGCGTGAGGTCGGCGGGGTCGGTGGACTCGACGATCTCGAGGATCCGAGGGTCGGCGATGAAGCCGCACTTGACGACCTCACCCAGGCCCGAGACCAGCTCCTCGCGGGGCAGCGAGTCCAGGAGCGCGAGGTCGCACAGCACCCCGGCGGGCTCGTGGAAGGCACCGACGAGGTTCTTGCCGGCGCCGGTGTTGATGCCGGTCTTGCCACCGACCGCCGCGTCGACCATCGCCAGGAGGGTGGTCGGCACGTGGACGACGCGTACGCCGCGCAGCCAGGCCGCGGCGACGAAGCCGCCGAGGTCGGTGGTCGCTCCCCCGCCGATGGTGACGACGGCGTCGGAGCGGGTGAAGCCGGCCTCGCCGAGGGCCTCCCAGCAGTCGGCGGCCACCGGGGCGGTCTTCGCGCGCTCGCCGTCGGGGAGCCCGAGGGCGAGCACGTCGTAGTGCTCGACGAGGGCGTCGACGACGGGGTCGGCCAGCGCGCCGAGCGTGCCGGCGTAGAGCACCGCGACGCGCTCGACTCCCTCGCCGAGCAGTCCGGGGAGGCGTCCGGACAGGTCGCGGCCGACCACCACGTCGTAGGGAGCCGCGCCGCCGACGTGCAGGACCGTGTCCGCCACCGTCGCCGTCTGGTGCGCCGCCTGCTGGTCTTCGCGGGTCTGCCGCTCCCTCATCGGAGCAGCTCCTGGATCTCCGCGGCGACCTCGTCGGGAGCGCGGCCGTCGGTGTCCACGACGTGGGTGGCGACCGACTCGTAGACCGGCGTCCGCTCGTCGAGCAGCGCCTTGATCCGCGACCGCACGTTGCCGAGCAGGAGCGGCCGGCCGACTCCGAGGCCGACGCGCTTGACCGCGTCGGAGAGCCCGACGCGGAGGAAGACCACGGTGGCGTCCCTCAGCAGGTCGCGGGTCTCGGGTCGCAGCACCGCGCCACCCCCGAGAGCGAGCACGCCGTCGTGCTCCGACAGCGCGGTCGCCACGGCGTGGGCCTCGAGCTCACGGAAGTGGTCCTCGCCCGACTCCACGAAGATGTCGGAGATCTCGCGACCGCTGGAGGCCTCGATGTCGGCGTCGGTGTCGCGCACCGGCAGGCCCCAGGCACTGCCGAGGAGGCCCGCGACCGTCGTCTTGCCCGCCCCCATCGGGCCGACCAGCACCACGCGAGGCGGCATCAGCGGTACCGCAGGGTGTCGAGGTAGGACTCGGCGTTGCGCCGGGTCTCGGTCACGGAGTCACCGCCGAACTTCTCCACGACTGCGTCGGCGAGGACGAGCGCGACCATCGCCTCGGCGACGATGCCGGCGGCCGGCACGGCGCACACGTCGGAGCGCTGGTGGTGGGCCACGGCGGCCTCGCCGGTCGCGACATCGACGGTGCGCAGGGCCTTGGGGACCGTGGCGATCGGCTTCATGGCGGCGCGCACGCGGAGCACCTCACCGGTGGACATGCCGCCCTCGGTGCCGCCGGAACGGCCGGACGTGCGGCGCAGTCCCTCGTCGGTGGGCACGATCTCGTCGTGCGCCTGCGAGCCCGGGGTGTCGGCGAGCTCGAAGCCGTCGCCGACCTCGACGCCCTTGATGGCCTGGATCCCCATCAGGGCGCCGGCGAGCCGGGCGTCGAGGCGCCGGTCCCAGTGCACGTGGGAACCGAGGCCCGGCGGCAGGCCGTGCACGACCACCTCGACGATGCCGCCGAGGGTGTCTCCGTCCTTGTGGGCCTGGTCGATGCGGGCGACCATCGCCGCGCTGGTGTCGGGGTCGAGGCAGCGCACCTCGTCGGCGTCGAGCCGTGCGACGTCATCGGGCTCCGGCACGAGACCGGCCGGGGCCTTCACGCCGCCGAGCGAGACCACGTGCGACACGATGCGCGCGCCGACGGCCTGCTCGAGGAAGTTGGAGGCCACCCGCCCGAGCGCCACCCGGGCCGCGGTCTCGCGGGCGGACGCGCGCTCGAGGATGGGGCGCGCCTCGTCGAAGGCGTACTTCTGCATGCCCACCAGGTCGGCGTGGCCGGGGCGGGGTCGCGTCAGGGCGGCGTTGCGGGCCAGCGCGTCGAGCTCGACCGGGTCGACCGGGTCGGCCGACATGACCTTCTCCCACTTGGGCCACTCGGTGTTGGCGACCTCGATGGCCACCGGGCCGCCCTGGGTCTCGCCGTGGCGCACGCCCCCGAGGACGCGCACCTGGTCCTGCTCGAACTTCATCCGTGCGCCGCGGCCGTAGCCGAGGCGGCGCCTTGCCAGCGAGTCGGTGATGTCGTCGGTCGTGACGCGGACATGGGCGGGCAGCCCCTCGAGGATCGCCACCAGCGAGGGACCGTGGGACTCGCCTGCAGTGAGCCATCGGAGCATGGGGGAAGTCTCTCAGCCCCACACACGCCCAGCGAGCGCAGTCCCCCAGACGAGACCCGCCAGCGCGCCACCGACCATGAACGGCCCGTACGGGAAGGGCTTGCGCAGCAGGCTCCGGTCTCGCCGTACGACGGCCAGCGCGACGCCGGGCAGGGCGAAGGACACGAAGCCGATCCACGCCCCGACCAGCAGCGCGTCCAGGCCCTCCCAGCCCAGCACCAGCCCCACGAGGGCGGCGAGCCGGACGTCGCCGAATCCCATCCCCGCCGAACGGATGAACCACAGCAGCCAGAAGAACGTCCGCAGGCCGACCATGCCGCCGACGGCGCCGAGCAACGCCGTGCGCTCCCCCGTCGCCAGCCCGACGGCCGTCACGACGGCGAGCGCAGCCAACGTGGCGGGTACGACGACGACGCGCGGCAGCAACCGCGTGTGCCAGTCGACGACCGACAGCGCGACCGCGACGGGGGTCAGCGGGACCAACCACAGCAGCGGCCAGTCCAGACCGGTCGCGACCCCGAGCACGGCTCCGGCGACGGCCGACACGACCGCGCTCCGGAGGCCGAGTCCCGGCCGAGCGGCGATGTCGGCGTAGGGCACCTTCCCTGGCCCATCGGTCGTCGGACCGTCATCCTGCTCGTCCTCGGCGGGTCCGGCCTGGGGCGCCTCCGACGGTGGGGTGGGCGCAGGCTCCGGCACCCGGCGGATGAGCGAGGGCACCAGCAGGCCACCCAGTCCGGCGAGGATCGCCGTCATCAACGCAGCCACCACGGTGTCGTCCACGGGGGTCATTCAAGCGGGATTGCGCGCGGCGAGGGCGCGTTCGCCGGCATCGCGCATCGCGCCCACCGGCGCCGGCCGGCCGGTGAACAGCTCGAACTGCAGCGCCGCCTGGTGCACCAGCAGGTCCATCCCGCTCACCACCACCCGTCCGGACGCGAGCGCGTCGGCGGCGAGCGGCGTCGGCCACGGGTCGTAGAGCGCCTCGAAGACCACCGGGATCCCGGCGCAGCGCGCCACCAGGTCTGGCGACTGCGCGGCTGCGGGGATGGTGGACACCACGACGTCGACAGCGGAGCCACCAGCCCCCAGGTCGGCCCCGGAGGTCCACTGCTCGTCGCCCAGGGAGGTCACCCGCACCTCGGGCGCGGACGGGTGGCCGCGCAGGGCGGCGAGGGTCTCCGCCGCCCGGGACTCGTCGCGCACGGCGACGGCGATCGTGCGCACCCCGAGGTCGGCGACGGCCAGGCCGACCGAGGTCGCGGTCGCTCCGCCGCCCAGGACGACCGCGGACGTCAACGGGGCCGACGTACGCTCCCGGATCGCCGCCGCGGCACCGGGCAGGTCGGTGTTGTCACCGGTGCGGGTGCCGTCGTCCTCGAGCACGACGGTGTTGACGCCCCCGGCGCGGCGGGCGCGCTCGGTGAGCCGGTCGGCCAGGTCGAACGCCTCGCGCTTGAGCGGCATGGTCAGCGAGAGCCCACGCCACGCGTCGTCCAGACCGTCGAGGAACCCGGCGAGGCCACCCGCCGGGACCCGGTGTGCGTCGTAGGACCAGTCGAGCCCGACCGCGGCGTATCCGGCTCGGTGCAGCACCGGCGACAGCGAGTGGGCGACGGGATCGCCCAGCACGCCGCACCGGCGCGCCGGGCTCCCCGCGGCCGCAGACCCGGTCGTCACCTCAGCAACGGTCCGAGGTCTCGCAGTAGGCCTTGTACTCGTCACGGCCCTCGAGGAAGCCGTCGTAGTCCTCGTAGAACTTCGTCTCGCCGGTGGAGAGGTCGACCGTGACGTAGTAGTACCAGTTGCCCTCGGCCGGGTTGGCCGCCGCCGCGATGGCGTCGTCGCCGGGCGCCTCGATCGGCGTCGGGGGCAGTCCGGCGTTGATGCGGGTGTTGTAGGGGGTGTCCTCGGCCAGCTGGTCGGGCGTGAGCTCCGTCGAGCCAGGCGAGAGACCGAGACCGTAGGCGATCGCAGCGTCGATGCCGAGCGTGCCGTTGGTGCCGCCCTTGTCGCCGGGGCCGTCGAGGCGGTTGTAGATGACCCGCGCGATCTTCGGCATGTCGTCGCCGCGACCCTCCGCCTCGACGAGCGAGGCGATGATCATCAGCTCGCCCGGGGTGTGCCCGAGCTCGGCGGCCTTCTCCTCGAGGCCGGCCTCGTCGGCTGCCTGCTGCCAGCGGGCGACCATCATCTTGAGGACCGCGACCGGCTTCATGCCCGGCTTGATCTCGTAGGTCGCCGGGAAGAGGTAGCCCTCCGCGTTGCCCCCGGCGTAGTCGGGCAGCCCGAGCCTGGCGGGCTGGTCGAGGGCCTTGTTCCAGGCCTCCTCGGGGAACTTGGTGTTCTGCGCGAGCGTGGACACGATCTCGGTCAGGCGCAGGCCCTCCGGGATCGTCACGGTCGGGAAGCTGATGAGGTTGCCGGGGTCGACGAGGACCTCCTTGGCGTCGGCCGCCTTCATCTCCTTCTGGAGCTCGTAGTCGCCGACCTGGATGCCGCTGCACTCGTCGCCGCAGGCGTCGATGAAGGCCTGCACCGAGGCGGTGACCCCCGCGGCCTTCAGGTTGCGACCGATCTCCGCCACGACGTCGCCCTCGTTGACGGTGAACTCGACCGAGCCCGTGCCGGGGCCGGGGAAGTCGTCGGGGCCCTGGAACTGGTCGGACACCCAGCCCACGCCCTTGGTCAGCGCGACGTAGAAACCGCCGACGAGGACGACGAGCGCGACGAGCACGGCCAGGCAGCCCTTGAAGCCGCGGCCCTTGCGTCGCTTGCCGCCGGGGACGTACTCGTAGGCCGGGTCCCGGACGTCGTCGTCCGGTCCGACCTCGGGTGCGGCCTCGTGCTCACTCATCTGCTACCTCGACGATCTCTCCGGGTGCCTGTCCGCTCGACCGCTCCGTGTCCAGGGCAGTCTGCAGGATCAGCACGGCGGCTGCCTGGTCCACCACGGCACGTCGCTTGGCGCCGTGCCGACCCTGGTCGCGCAGGATCGACTCGGCCGAGACCGTGGTCAGTCGTTCATCACACAGCCTGACGGGTACGGGCGCAACTCGGCGCGCCAACCGCGCGGCGAACTCCCGCACCTTGACCGCGGCCGGCCCCTCGGCGCCGCTGAGCGAGCGGGGCAGGCCGACGACGACCTCGACCGCCTCGAGCTCCTCGACCAGCTGGCCGAGGCGACGGAGGTCTCCCCTGCCGCGTCGTACGGTCTCGACGGGCGTCGCCAGGAAGCCGGTCGGGTCGCTGCTGGCGACGCCGATCCGGGCATCCCCGGGGTCGACGCCGAGGCGTACTCCGAAGCGCACCCGCCCGGCCCTGCTCAGCCCTGCACCGCGTGCTTGGCGACCTCGTGGCCGACCAGCGCGAGCGCCTCGTCGATCTGCGAGGCGTCGGTGCCGCCACCCTGGGCGACGTCGTCCTTGCCGCCGCCCTTGCCGCCGAGCAGCGGTCCGACGGCGCGCACGAGCTCACCGGCAGACAGCCCGCGCGCGCGGGCCTCGTCGTTGGTCGCTGCCACGACCGACACCTTGCCGGCGCCCCCCTCGACCGACTGGGTGCCGATGATGACCACGACGCCGGGCTCCCCCTGAGGGAGACGGCCGCGCACGTCCATCGCCAGGTTGCGTACGTCGCCTCCGCCGGCGCCGTCGACGCGGTGCGCCACCACCTTGACCGGCCCGACCTGCGTGGCGCCGGCAGCCAGCTCGGCGCTGGCACCGAGGAGCTGGGCCAGGCGCGCCTTCTCGAGCTCCTTCTCCGCCGCGCGGAGCCGCTCGGTGAGGCCCTGGACCCGGCTGACCAGGTCGTCGGGCTGGGTCTTGAGCAGGCCGGTCAGCTGCGCGACGACGTCGCGCTCGCGCGCGAGGTAGCCGAAGCCCTCGACGCCCGTGAGCGCCTCGATGCGCCGGTTGCCCGAGCCGACGCTGGTCTCGCCCGTCACCACCACGGTGCCGATCTGCGAGGAGTGGGCGACGTGGGTGCCACCGCAGAGCTCGCGCGACCAGGGGCCGCCGATCTCCACGACACGCACCTTGGTGTTGTCGTAGGTCTCGCCGAAGAGGGCGATCGCGCCCCACTCCTTGGCCTGCTCGAGCGTCATGTAGTCCCAGGAGACGGGCAGGTCGGCACGGAGTGCCTGCTGCGAGACCTGCTCGATGTCGCGGACCTGCTCCGGGCTCAGCGCCTGCGTCCAGCCGAAGTCCAGGCGGAGGTAGCCCGGCCGGTTGTAGGAGCCGGACTGCAGCGCGGTGGGGCCGAGCACCTCGCGGAGCGCGGCGTGCACCACGTGGGTGCCGGAGTGGGCCTGGCGCGCGCCCGTGCGCCACTCGGGATCGACGCGGGCGTGCACGAGGTGCGACGGGTCGAGCTCGCCCTCGGTGACCCGCACCTGGTGCACGACGAGGCCCTTGATCGGGCGCTGGACGTCCAGCACCTCGAGCCGGCCACCGTCGAAGACGATCGTGCCCGCGTCGGCCACCTGGCCGCCGGACTCGGCGTAGAACGGCGTGCGGTCGAGGACCAGCTCACCGATCTCGCCCTCGGCGAGGCGCGACACGGACGCACCTGCGCTGAGCAGCGCCAACGGCTTCGACTCGGTCTCGAGGGTCTCGTAGGCCAGCCACTCGGTGGGCCCGAACTGGTCGAAGATGCCCCGGTAGGCCGCGGTGTCGCCGTGCGCACCCTTCTTCGCGCGCGCGTCGGCCTTGGCGCGCTCGCGCTGCTCGGCCATGAGGGACCGGAATCCCTGCTCGTCGACCTGCAAGCCCTGCTCGGCTGCCATCTCCAGGGTCAGGTCGATCGGGAAGCCGTAGGTGTCGTGCAGCGCGAACGCACGCTCGCCGGACAGGGTCGACCCGCCGGTCCGCTTCACGTCGGCGGCGGCGGTGTCGAAGATCTGCGTGCCGGACTGGAGGGTCTTGCGGAACGCGTCCTCCTCGGCGAAGGCGACCTGGCAGATCCGCTCCCAGTCGGTCACGAGGTTGCCGTAGGTCGGGCTCATCGCGTCGCGTGAGACCGGCATCAGCTCCGGCAGCACGCGGTCCTCGCAGCCCAGCAGGCGCATCGAGCGAACCGCGCGGCGCAGCAGGCGGCGCAGGACGTAGCCGCGCCCGTCGTTGCCGGGCGTGACGCCGTCGCCGATGAGCATCATCGAGGAGCGCACGTGGTCGGCGACCACGCAGAACCGGATGTCGTCCTCGCGGTTCGCGCCGTAGGTCTTGCCGGTCAGCTGCTCGGCCCTGGCGATCACCGGGTAGACCAGGTCGATCTCGTACATGTTCTTCTTGCCCTGGAGCAGCAGCGCGACGCGGTCCAGGCCCATGCCGGTGTCGATGTTCTTCTTGGGCAGCGAGCCCGCGATGTCGAAGTCGGACTTCGACCGCACCGCGCTGAGGTCGTCCTGCATGAAGACGAGGTTCCAGATCTCCAGCAGCCGGTCCTCGAGCTCGAACGGCATGTCCGGGCCGAGCGTCGCGGCGTCGAAGTCGGGGCCGAACTCCGGTCCGCGGTCGAAGAGGATCTCCGAGCAGGGCCCGCCGGGACCGGGCACGCCCATCGACCAGTAGTTCTCCTTGGGGCCGAGCTGCACGATCCGCTCGCGCGGCAGCCCGGTGACCTTCATCCAGATGCCGATGGCCTCCTCGTCGCCCACCAGCACCGAGGGGTAGAGGCGATCCTTGTCGAGGCCGTAGCCGCCCTCCTCCACCGGGTTGGTGATCAGCGCCCAGGCCAGCTCGATGGCGCCTTCCTTGAAGTAGTCACCGAAGGAGAAGTTGCCGCACATCTCGAAGAAGGTCGCGTGGCGCGTGGTCTTGCCGACGTCCTCGATGTCGGGCGTGCGGATGCACTTCTGCACGCTCGTGGCACGGTCGAAGGGCGGCGTCTCCTGGCCGAGGAAGTAGGGCTTGAACGGCACCATGCCGGCGTTGACGAACAGCAGGTTCGGGTCGTCGGCGAGGGTGGACGCGGAGGGCACCACGGCGTGTCCGGCGGCCTCGAAGTGCGCGAGGAAGCGGCGGCGGATCTCGGCGGTGTCCATCAGTGGGGGTCCTTCATCTCTTCGGTGGTTGAGGTGCGAGCGGAGCGAGCCTCGAAACCGCTCCCGAGCTCGGGGTGCCAGTGGGCCTGAGCCCGAGCTGCTCGCGCAACTCGGTTTCGCGCTCGGCACGGCCCTGGTGGAGCTCCTCGGCGAACAGGCGGGCGCCGACCTGCAGTCCGCGCAGTCGGTCCCGCAGGCCGTCGGCGGTCAGGGCCTCGGCGGCGCGGCGGGCGCGGGCAGCGGCGTAGACACCGACCCCCGCCCCGGCGACGAACCAGAGTGGGCGACCCATCAGGCGACGTCCTCCCCCACGGCGGGCCCGAGGTCGGCGCGCTCCCGGGCGCGGAACTCGCGCAGCGCCTGCTTCATCTCGGAGCGGCGCTCACGACCGGCCCGCCGGGTCTCCTGCCGCACGGCGAAGCGGATCCGGTTGCGGGTCTCCGGCGCGAGCGCGCGGCGCAGCCCTGCGGTCCAGGACGCCGCCTTGACGACGGTCTCCCTGGCCACGATGTCGGCGAAGAGACGACCGTCGATGTCCTGCGCGACAGGGACGGCCTCGTGCGTGCGGGGCGCGCCGACCTCGGTGATGACGAAGGCTTCGGCCTCGTCGTCGGGCGTGGGGCGCGGTGCCGGGGCAGCGGGTGACTCCAGCGCAGCGAGGCGCTGCGCGAGCTGCTCGACGAGCTGCTCGGCGCGGGCGGCGCGACGCTGGGCAGCCACCGAGAGGAGGAGCGCGCCGAGCGCCACCACGAGGGCGGCGGCGCCCGCGGCGCTCAGCCACACCTGGTCCGTCGTCACGGCGCCGAGCCTACAAGCCTCACGGGATCGCGAGGTCACCCGCGGGTCGCAGGCGCAGCCAGCGGAATCCGTATCCGTCCAGCGGGAGGTCCACCGTGCCGTCGCCGGTGATGACGTCCTCGGACATCAGGTCCGTCGCCTCGAGGCCCCGACCGTCGGGGTCGACGGGCACCCGGACGGTCACCGGCTCGGGGCCGAGGTTGTGCGCGGTGAGCACGGCCGACCCGTCGCGGTCGACCCGGTGCACCAGCACCTGCCGCTCGGGCTGCTCGACCACGCTCCAGGTGCCCCACCCGAGCTCGGGGCAGGTCCGCCGGATGGAGACGAGCTTGCGGATGAAGCTCCAGAGCGAGTCGGGGTCGTGGACCTGGGCCGCCACGTTGACGTGCTCGGGGCCGTAGGCGCCGGTGACGACGGGCTGGACGAGCCGTCCCGGCGTGGCGGTCGAGAAGCCACCGTTGGCGGCCGAGCTCCACTGCATCGGCGTACGGACCGCCATCCGGCCCGGCACCTCGAGGTCCTCCCCCATCCCGATCTCCTCGCCGTAGTACAGCGTGGGCGTGCCCGGGAGGGAGAACATCAGGCTGTAGGCCATCCGCACGCGGCGCGGGTCACCGTCCACCATCGGCGGGAGGCGGCGCTTGAGCCCGCGCCCGAACACCTGCATCTCCGGCTCGGGGCCGAACGCGTCGAACACTTCCTGCCGCTGCGCCTCGGTGAGCTTGTCGAGGGTGAGCTCGTCGTGGTTCCTCAGGAACGTCGCCCACTGGCAGGTCTCGTCGATCTCCGGCCGCCGCCGCAGGGCGCTGACCAGCGGACGCGCGTCGGCCCGTGCGAGGGAGAGGTACGTCGCCTGCATGCCGATGAAGTCGAACTGCATCTGCAGCTCGTTGGCCGCGGCGCCACCGAAGAACTTGCGCTGCTGGGCGTGCGGCAGGTTGACCTCGCCGAGCATCGTGGCGCGTCCCGTGCGCCGGTTCACGAAGCCTCGGATGGTGCGCATCAGCTCGTGCGGGTCGACCGCGAGGGCGGGATCGCCGGCGTTCTCGGCGTTCTGCTCGAGAAAGGGGATGCCGTCCACGCGGAAGCCGTCGAACCCGAGCTGGAGCCAGAAGCCGACGATCTTCAAGATCTCGTCCACGACGTCGGGGTTGGCGAGGTTGAGGTCGGGCTGGTGCTTGTAGAAGTTGTGGAGGTACCACTCCCCCGTGCGGTCGTCGCGCTCCCAGATGGAGTCCTCCTGGTCCGGGAAGACGACCAGCTTCGACGTGTCCGGCGGCTCGGTGTCACGCCACACGTAGAAGTCCCGGAAGCGGTTGGTCGTGCTCCGCCGAGAGGCCTGGAACCACGGGTGCTTGTCGGAGGTGTGGTTGACCACGAGGTCGGCGATGACGTTCATGCCCCGGTCGTGGGCGGTGCGGATGACCTCCACGAGCTCGCCGAGGCTGCCGAGGCGGCGGTCCACGCCGTAGAAGTCGGTGATGTCGTAGCCGTCGTCGTGGTCGGGGCTCGGGTAGAACGGCATCAGCCACAGGCAGGTCACGCCGAGCTCGGCGAGGTAGTCGATGCGTTGGGCCAGGCCCGCCAGGTCGCCGACGCCGTCGCCGTCGGAGTCGTAGAAGGTCTCGACGTCGAGGCAGTAGACCACCGCGCTCTTCCACCACAGGTCACTCGTGTCGGTCACTCGCATGCGGTCCACCCAAACCCAGGCGGGTGCGCGTGGCAACGGTCCCCGGGGTGGGACGCCTCGACTCAGCCGCGCAGCTGCGGCAGGACGTGCTCGCCGAAGGCGTCGATGAACGGCTGCTGATCCTGCCCGACGAAGTGCAGGTAGACGTCGTCGAACCCGACCGAGGCGAGCTCGGCGATCCGGTCGCGGTGCCAGGCGAGGTCGGACGACACCTCCACCGCGCCGCGTACGGCGTCGAGGTCGACGTGCTGGGCCATCACGTCGAACCCCTCGACGGTCTCGGTGTCCCAGCACACCGGCTCGGGGAACACGTTGGTGCGCCACTGGTCGAGCGCCACGGCCTCCGCCTGCTGCGGCGTCGGCGCCCACGACAGGTGCACCTGGAGGGAGCAGGCACCACGACCGCCGGCGTCGCGGTAGGCCGCCACCACGTCACGCAGCGTGTCGAGCGGCTGGTTGATGGTCACCAGGCCGTCGGCCCAGGCAGCGACGCGGGCGGCCGAGGCCACCGAGACCGCGGGCCCGACGAGCCGGGGTCGCGTGCCTGGCAGGTCCCACAGCCGGGCGCGGTCGACGGTCACCAGCCCCTCGTGGCTCACCGTCTCGCCGTCGAGCAGCCGCGAGATGACGTCCACGCACTCCTCGAGCCGTCGGGTGCGCACCTCCTTCGCTGGCCACCGGTCGCCGGTGATGTGCTCGTTGCTCGCCTCGCCGCTGCCCAGCGCCGTCCAGAAGCGACCCGGGAACATCTCGGCCAGCGTGGCGATCTTCTGCGCCACCACGGCGGGGTGGTAGCGCTGGCCGGGTGCGCAGACGACGCCGAGCTCGAGGCCGGTCGACGCGAGGGCCGCGCCGAGCCAGGCCCAGGCGTACCCGGAGTGACCCTGGCGGCTTCCCCACGGCGAGATGTGGTCGGAGCACATCGCCATCTCGAAGCCCGCCTGCTCCGCGAGCCGGACGTCGTCGAGGAGGCGCGAGGGAGCGATCTGCTCGTGGGAGGCGTGGAATCCGAGACGCATGGCCCCACGGTAGCCACGGAGCCGGTCAGGACCCCCGCACGATGCGACGGATCCGCTCCCACCGCTCCTTGACCGACGCCTCGGCGCCGAGCGCCGTGGGCCGGTAGTACTGCGTGTCCGCGAGCTGGTCCGGGGCGTACTGCTGCTCGGCGACTCCATAGGGCTCGTCGTGGGGGTAGGCGTAGCCCTTGCCGTGGCCGAGGTCCTTCGCACCGCCGTAGTGGGCGTCGCGGAGGTGGGGCGGCACCTGACCGATCTTGCCGGCGCGCACGTCGGCGATGGCTGCGTCGATGGCAGTGATCACCGCGTTGGACTTGGGCGCGACGGCCAGGTGGATCGTGGCCTGGGCGAGGTTGATCCGCGCCTCGGGCATGCCGATCAGCTGCACCGCCTGTGCCGCGGCGACCGCCGCCTGCAGCGCCGTCGGGTCGGCGAGGCCGATGTCCTCGCTGGCGTGGACGACGAGTCGGCGGGCGATTAAGCGCGGGTCCTCGCCGGCCTCGATCATGCGGGCCAGGTAGTGCAGGGCCGCGTCGGCGTCGGACCCGCGGATCGACTTGATGAACGCGCTGATCACGTCGTAGTGCTGGTCGCCCTGCCGGTCGTAGCGCACGGCCGCCTGGTCGACGGCGGTCTCGGCCGTCGCCAGGTCGATGGTGTCCAGCCCGTTGCTCGTCGCTGCGCCGGCCGCCGCCTCGAGGTAGGTCAGCGCACGTCGTGCGTCACCGCCGGCGAGGCGTACGAGGTGGGCCCTGGCGTCGTCGTCGAGCCCGGTCCCGCCCGCCAGCCCGCGCTCGTCGGCGAGCGCGAGGTCGATCACCTCGGCGACGTCGTCGTCGGTGAGCGACTGCAGGCGCAGCAGGAGGCTGCGGGAGAGCAACGGGCTGATCACCGAGAAGAACGGGTTCTCGGTGGTCGCCGCGATGAGCGTGACCCAGCGGTTCTCCACGCCGGGGAGGAGGGCGTCCTGCTGGGCCTTGGTGAAGCGGTGCACCTCGTCGACGAACAGCACCGTCTCCTGGCCACCGCGGGCCAGCTCGGCGCGTGCGCCGTCGATCGCCGCCCGGACCTCCTTGACCCCGGCCGCCACCGCGGAGACCTCGACGAACCGCCGCCGCGTCTGCTGGCTGACGATCGCGGCGATCGTGGTCTTGCCCGTGCCGGGCGGCCCCCACAGCAGGAGCGACATCGACTGGTCGCCCTCGATGAGGCGGCGCAGCGGCGATCCGGCGGCGCGCAGCTGCTGCTGGCCGACGAGCTCGTCGATCGTGCGCGGCCGCATGCGTACGGCGAGGGGTGCCGACGCGTGCGTGTTGGCGGCCAGCGAGCCCCCGCCCGGCACGGATCCGGACATGGGTCCGGGCACGGGTTGCCCCGCGCCCGGAATCTCGAACAAGCCGTCCACGTCGTGAGTATCCCCGACCGGCGCGAGCGCCGGCCCGGCAGGTCAGGCTCCGGCGGTCTGCTTGGTCGTGAGGTCGTACCAGGTCTTCTCGTAGCCCGGGATGGTGAGCTGCGTGTTGGTCGGGGTCGCGCCGGGGACCGGCGTGCCCTGGTCGTCGACGCCGAGGAGGTCGGTCGTGACCGGCGTCGCCGGGTGGGCACCGAGCTCGCCGGCGAAGTGGCACGCGACCTTGTGGCGCGACCCGATCTGCAGGAGCGGCGGCTCCACCTTGGCGCAGATCTCCTGGGCGAACTGGCACCGCGTGCGGAACCTGCAGCCTGAGGGCGGGTTGATCGGGCTCGGCACGTCGCCCTCGAGGCGGATGCGCTCGCGACGACCACCGATCGCGGCCTGCTTCACGTCGGGCACCGCCGAGAGCAGCGCCTGCGTGTAGGGGTGGTGCGGCCTGCCGTAGATCGTCTCGCGGTCACCGATCTCCACGATCTTGCCGAGGTACATCACGGCGATCTCGGGGCAGAAGTGACGCACGATGGCCAGGTCGTGGGCGATGAAGAGGAACGCCACGTCGAACTCGTTCTGGATGTCCTGGAGCAGGTTGACGACCTGGGCCTGGATCGAGACGTCGAGGGCCGAGACCGGCTCGTCGGCGACGAGGACCTTCGGGTTGAGCGTCAGTGCGCGCGCGATGCCGATGCGCTGGCGCTGGCCGCCGGAGAACTCGTTGGGGTAGCGGTTGTAGTGCTCGGGGTTGAGGCCGACGACCTCGAGCAGCTCCTGCACCCGCTTGAGCACCTGGTTCTTCGGCACGATGTTGTGCACCTCGAGGGGCGCGCCGACGATCGTGCCGACGGTGTGGCGGGGGTTCAGCGAGGTGTAGGGGTCCTGGAAGATCATCTGCACGTCGCGGCGCAACGGCTTCATCTCGCGGCTGGACAGCTTGGCCAGGTCGTGGCCGTCGAACATCATCGAGCCGCCGGTCGGCTTGTAGAGCCGGGTGATCAGCCGACCGGTGGTCGACTTGCCACAGCCGGACTCGCCGACCAGGCCGAGAGAGCCACCCTTGGGGACCTCGAACGAGATGCCGTCGACGGCCTGGACGTGACCGATCGTGCGGCGCACGACACCAGCCGACTTCACCGGGAAGTACATCTTCAGGTTGTCGATGGTCAGCACCGGTGGGGCGTCGGGGTCGAGCTCGGACGCCACGTGCCCCATCCCGGCGACGGTGGCGAAGTCGAGGCCCTCGTGGAGCACCTCGTGGTCCGCGGTGACGTCGTGGTCGTCGTGGAGCTCGCGCTCGCCGGTCTCGGCCGCGTTGGCCCCGACCTCGGTCGGCTCGATCTCGGAGCGGGCGTTGGGGTCCTGGGTCATCGGGTCTCCTCGACGAGGTCGGGGGCGATCTCAGGCAGCACCTCGGTCTCGTAGACCCGCACGGGGTCGGCGAGGTGGCAGCGCTTGAGGTGCGCCGTGCCCGAGCTTGCCGGCAGCAGCTCGGGGAGCTCGGTGCGGCACAGGTCGCCGGGGACCTTGTCGGAGTGCACGCACCGGGGGTGGAAGGAACAGCCCGTCGGCGGCCGCAGCAGGCTGGGCGGGTTGCCGGGGATCGGGATCAGGCGCGCGTCGGTGGACGCGTGCACGTCGGGGATGCTCGACAGCAGTCCCCACGTGTAGGGCATCTCGGGCGTGGTGAGGATCTGCTTGACCGTGCCGTACTCCACGCAGCGACCGGCGTACATCACCAGGACGTCGTCGGCCATCTCGGCGATCACGCCGAGGTCGTGGGTGATGATGATGACGGCCGAGTTGAACTCGCGCTGGAGGTCCTGGAGCAGGTCGAGGATCTGGGCCTGCACCGTCACGTCGAGGGCCGTCGTCGGCTCGTCGGCGATCAGCAGCGACGGGTCGTTGATCAGGCCCATCGCGATCATCGCGCGCTGGCGCATGCCGCCGGAGAACTGGTGGGGGAAGTCGTCCACACGACGGTCGGGCTGCGGGATGCCGACGCGGTCGAGCATCTCGATGGCCTTGCGGCGCGCGTCGCGCTTCGACGCGCTCGAGTGGTGGACCAGGTAGGCCTCCGAGAGCTGCGCCCCGATCTTGTAGAAGGGGTGCAGCGCCGCGAGGGCGTCCTGGAAGATCATCGCCATCGAGTTGCCGCGCAGGGCCCGCATCTGCGACTCGCCCAGGCCGACGACCTCCGTGCCGTCGACGCGGATCGAGCCCGAGATCTTCGCGGACTTGGTGTCGTGCAGGCCCATCACGGCCATGCTCGACACGGACTTGCCGGATCCGGACTCACCCACGATGCCGAGGGTCTTGCCCTTCTCCACCGAGTACGACAGTCCCTGCACCGCGGTGACCGGGCCGTCCTGGGTCGGGAAGGTCACCTTGAGGTCCTCCACCCGGAGGAAGGGACCCTCGCTCGCGTCGCGCTCGGCGGCGGACGACTGGGTCATGGGAACACTGGTCACGAAAGCCTCACCCTCGGGTCGAGGACGCTGTAGACCACGTCCACGATCAGGTTGGAGATGATCAGCGCGACGGCACCGAAGAGGGCCGTCGCCTGGACGACGGGAAGGTCCTTGCCGGTGACGGCCTCGAGGGCCCACCAGCCGATGCCCTTGATCTCGAAGATCCGCTCGGTGAAGATCGTGCCGGCCAGCAGCGTGCCGAAGTCGATGCCGAAGATGGTCACGACGGGCACGAGCGCCGCTCGGAGGCCGTGCTTGTAGATGATCGTCCGCGCCGGCAGGCCCTTGGCCTTGGCCGTGCGGATGTAGTCCTCGCTCAGCGACTCGACCATCGCACCGCGTGTGTAACGCGTGTACTGGGTGCATCCGAAGATGCCGAGGGCGACCCAGGCCAGGAACATGCCGGAGAACCACTTCCACGGGCCCTCGGTGATGGGCGAGAAGTAGCCGGTGTTGGAGAAGAGCGGAACCTCGAAGGTCACCGTGAGGTAGAGCCAGGTGAGCAGGGCGAAGAGGTAGTACGGGATCGAGCTGATGAACAGGAAGCTCGACACGAGGGACTTGTCGGCCAGGCTGCCGCGCCTTCGCGCGGCCGCGACGCCGATGGGGACGCCGAAGAGCAGGTAGAGCAACGCGCCGCCGACGGCGATCGAGAAGGTCGCCGGCATGCGGGAGACCAGCTCCTCCTTGACCGGAGCCTTGGTGCGGAAGCTGATGCCGAGGCACGGCGCCGCGCACTCGTAGTCGTTCGAGGCGATGGTGAGGGTCCGTCCGACGAAGACGCCCTTGACGAACTTGCCGTACTCCTCGTAGACGGGGTTGTCGTAACCCAGCGTCTTCTCGTACGTCGCGAGCCTCGCCGGGGTGCATCGGTTGCCGCTCTCACGGTCACAGATCGGCTGGGCCGGGCTCGACGGGCCGTACCAGAACAGCAGGAAGATCGCCATGGAGATCAACGTCACGACGAGGACTCCCGAGATCAGCCTCTTGACGACATACGCGAACATCGCAGGTCACTCTCCGGGGATGGTGGATGAGTCGGACCGAGGCACGACAGCCTACGTGGTCCGGGCTGGCGAGTGGGGGCTCCCGGTCCGGGAGCCCCCACCCGTCAGTACTACTGGGGAACTACATGATGCTCAGAGGAGCACCAGGATCACTGCATCACGTACAGGTCCTTGTAGTTCGGCGCACCGATCGAGCCATCGCCCGTCGGGTTGCCGACCTTCTCGCCGAAGACGAAGAGGTCGTTGCGGAACGCGGTCGGGATGATCGGGAAGTACTCCGTCATGATCTTCTCGTCCAGCGCGCCCCACGCGTCGGCCTGCTCGTCGAGCGGCATGGTCGCGATGGCGTCCATCTCGTCGTCGATCGCCGGCTCGGAGAACTGCGCCGTGTTGTAGACCGCACCGGTCTTCAGCAGGGCCGGGATCATCGTGGAGCCCGACGGCCAGTCGGAGCACCAGTTGACGCCGCGCAGGTTCAGGGTCTTGTTGACCTTGTTGTCGGGGTCGAGCCACACGTTGTACGGCGACTCCTGGACCGGGATGGCCTTGACCTTGAAGCCACCGGCCTCGTAGCCCTTGGTGATCTGGTCCTGGGTGGCCTTGGCCAGCGGGTCGACCTCGTAGTAGACCATCGTGATCGGGTACGGCTTGTCGCCGTAGCCGGCCTCGGCGAGGAGCTCCTTGGACTTCTCGGGGTCGTAGGTGATCTGCGCACCGTCGACCTGGAACTCCTTCTTGCCGGCCATGCCGGGGGGCATCACCGAGTTGGCGGGGATGCGGGTCACGCCCGGGACCTCGCCGCCGGCGATCCAGACATCCTCGTAGGGGTACGCGTAGGCCAGGGCCTTGCGGATGTTGATGTCGGTGATCTTGGTGTAGT
This sequence comes from Nocardioides sp. Root122, assembly GCF_001425025.1. Taxonomy (GTDB): domain Bacteria; phylum Actinomycetota; class Actinomycetes; order Propionibacteriales; family Nocardioidaceae; genus Nocardioides. Next base: position 30,149 of record NZ_LMDE01000005.1, on the reverse strand, counting down.
CCGGGGTCAGCGTGGACACGCACTGCGACGTCTGCTGCACGAGGCGCTCACCGAGCTGGCCGTTGGCGTCGTTGTACTTGTCCGAGCCCAGACCGGTGGAGACGGCGGTCTGGCTGTCGGAGTTGCCCGACAGCATGATCTCGTCGACCTTGGCCTGGTCCTGGTTGAACTTGAAGATGAACTCGTCGGCGTACTGGTGACGAGCCGGGTCCGAGTCAGCCGACCACTGGTCGTTCTTCACGAGGACGAGCTCCTCGTTGGGCTTGTAGCTCTCGACCTTGTAGGGGCCGTTCGCGAGCGGCTTCTGGCCGTAGTTCGGCGGCTTGGAGGCGTTGCCGAGCGGAGCCGGGCCCATCGCCATGAAGGCGCCCCAGTAGTCCATGTCCGGGAACGGCTTGGCCATCTTGATGGTGATGTCCTGGCCGTCGACCGAGATGCCGTCCCACTTGTCGCACTTCGGGTCCTTGGCGGTGTAGGGACCCTCGTAGTCGGCTGCACCGTCGAAGTAGTTCTTCGAGTACTCGGTGCCGGGACCGGACGGGAACGCCTCGGAGTCGAGCGAGCGGCAGATGCCGAACGCGACCTCTTCGGCGGTGACGGGCTTGCCGTCCTCCCACGTGGCGTCGTCACGGATGGTGAAGGTCCACTCCGTGTAGTCGTCGTTGGGCGTGCCCAGGTCGGTCGCGAGGTCCGGAACCAGCACGGGCTGGCCCTCCTCGTCGCGGGCGTACTGGGTCAGCGAGCGGCTCGTGAGCGCCTGCTGGATGGAGTTGCCCGTGACGGACCAGCCGCCGGTCGGGTCGAGCGTGTCGGGGCCCGGGTCGCCGGGGAGGTAGACCGTGATGGTCCCTCCGGCGGTTGCGCCCTCGACGTCGGCAGCGGGACCCTGACGCTCTGCGTCCTTGGTGCCCCCCTCCTGCCCGCCGAACTTCCTGTCTGCGCCACTGTCACTGCCACCGTCGTCCGACGAGCCGCCACCACAGGCAGCGAGCGTCAGAAGAGCGGCACCAGCAACGAGTGCAAGCGGCTTGTTCCGCTTCATGCTGTCCAGCCTTTCTTTGTGTTTCTCACCGAGGACGGCGTCTCCGGCGACAATCGATCGACCGCGTGCTGGGCGAGTGCTCAGCGTCGGGTCTTGGGGTCCAGGGCGTCGCGCAGCGCGTCACCGAGGAGGTTCAGCGCGAGCACCAGGGCGACGACGCCGAGCAGCGGCTGCCACAGGTACTGCGGGTACTCACGGAAGAAGGTGAGGTTGGTGCCCTTGAGGATCGTCTGGCCCCAGCTGATGCCGTCGGTGACACCGATGCCGAGGTAGGCCAGGCCCGCCTCTGCGGCCACGAACGCCGGGAGCATCAGCGACACGCTGATGATGATCGGCGCGGCCAGGTTGGGCAGCAGCTCCTTGAAGAGGATGCGCGACGTCGGCATGCCCATGACGCGGGCCGCCTGGACGAACTCGCGCTCGCGCAGCGCCAGCACCTCACCGCGGATCAGGCGCGCGGTGCCCATCCAGCCAAGCGTGGCCAGCACGATGATCAGGCTGGTCTTCTGGATCGTTGAGTAGTTGTCCGAGAGGGAGAACCGCTCGTTGATGATCGGAGCCAGGGTCAGGGCCGCCAGCAGGTAGGGGATCGTGAGGAACGTGTCGATGAAGAAGGTGAGGACCTTGTCGACCGTGCCGCCGAGGAAGCCGGAGAGCAGGCCGACGACGACGCCGACGAGGCTCGCGAAGATGGTGGCCGTCGTGGCGATGGTCAGCGACACCCGGCAGCCGTAGAGCCAGTAGGCGAGGTTGTCCTCACCAGTGCGCGGGGCGACACCCATCGGGTGGTCCCACGTGAAGGGACCGTTGGGCGGACCCATCTCGGGCTTCGGCAGGCCGTTGTTGAGGCCGTCGACACGCTGGCTGGCCAGCGGCGTCTCGAGGCTCACCCCGAACAGGTGGCTGATGGGTCCGGCAAACACCGCGCAGATGATGAAGAAGAGGACCACCAGCGCGCAGACGACGGCGATCTTGTCGCGGGCCAGGCGGCCGAGCGCGATCCGGATGGGCGACTTCCCGGCGATCTCCTTGGCCTGCTGGCTGTTGGGATCCTGGTTCTCCGGTTCGGTGCTCAACGAGCCCAGCGTCTCCGGCCCTGCGGTCTCTGCCGACATGCTCTCCCCATCTGGTTCGGGAACTGTTCGGCGTGGTCCGGGGGTCCCCCGGGGCCTGCGCCGAAACGGGACTCTATGTGACCCGCGACGCACGCACGATCACTGACGCGTAACGATCCAGTTACGACCGGTTAACCCACGCGTGCCGCCAAATCTGCGGAGGCTCACTCCTCGGGCGGGAGGTCCTTCGCGGGGGTGGCGTCCACACCGGCTTCCTTGCGCTGCTCCGCCGTGATGGGGGCGGGCGCCGCCGTGAGGGGGTCGTAGCCGCCTCCGGACTTCGGGAAGGCGATCACGTCGCGGATCGAGTCGGTGCCCGCGAGGAGCGCCACGATGCGGTCCATGCCGACGGCGATGCCGCCGTGCGGCGGCGCGCCGTACTTGAACGCGTCGAGGAGGAAGCCGAACTTCTCCTGGGCCTCGTCCTCGTCGAGGCCCATCACCTTGAACACGCGCGTCTGGACGTCGCCGCGGTGGATACGGATGGACCCGCCGCCGAGCTCGTTGCCGTTGCAGACGATGTCGTAGGCGTAGGCCAGCGCACTGCCCGGGTCGGTGTCGAAGGTGTCGAGGAACTCCGGCTTGGGGCTGGTGAAGGCGTGGTGCACGGCGGTCCAGGCACCGGCGCCGACGGCGACGTCACCGCTGGCGACCGCCTCGGAGCTCGGCTCGAAGAGGGGCGCGTCGACCACCCAGGTGAAGGCGAACTCGGAGTCGTCGAGCAGGCCGCCGCGGCGGCCGATCTCCAGCCGGGCGGCACCGAGCAGCGCGCGGCTGCTCTTGACCGGCCCGGCGGCGAAGAAGATGCAGTCGCCCGGGTCGGCGCCCACGTGCGCGGCGAGGCCCTCGCGCTCGGCGTCGGTGAGGTTCTTGGCGACCGGTCCTCCGAGCTCGCCGTCCTCGGCGATCGTGACGTAGGCCAGGCCCTTGGCGCCGCGCTGCTTGGCCCAGTCCTGCCAGGCGTCGAACTGCCGGCGCGGCTGGCTGCCGCCGCCCGGCATGACCACCGCGCCGACGTAGTCCGCCTGGAAGACGCGGAACGTGGTGTCCTTGAAGTAGTCGGTGCACTCGACGAGCTCGAGGCCCATGCGGAGGTCGGGCTTGTCGGAGCCGTACCTCGCCATCGCGTCGGCGTACGTCATCCGCGGCAGGGGCCGCTGGATGGTGTGACCGGCCTGCGCCCACATCGCCTCCAGGACGTCCTCCATCAGCGTGATGACGTCCTCCTGGTCCACGAAGCTCATCTCGATGTCGAGCTGGGTGAACTCGGGCTGCCGGTCGGCACGGAAGTCCTCGTCGCGGTAGCAGCGAGCGATCTGGAAGTAGCGCTCCATGCCGCCGACCATCAGCAGCTGCTTGAACAGCTGCGGGCTCTGCGGGAGGGCGTACCAGCTGCCCGGCGCCAGGCGGGCCGGCACGAGGAAGTCGCGGGCGCCCTCGGGGGTCGACCGGGTGAGGGTCGGCGTCTCCACCTCGACGAAGCCGCGCTCGTCGAGCACGTCGCGGGCGGCCTTGTTGATCTTGCTGCGCAGGCGCAGCGCGGCGTTGGGTCCGCTGCGGCGCAGGTCGAGGTAGCGGTGCTTGAGGCGCGCCTCCTCCCCCACCTCGATGTGGTCGTCGATCGGGAAGGGCAGCGGCGCGGAGGCCGAGAGGACCTCCACCTCCGAGGCCACGACCTCGATCTCGCCGGTCGCGAGGTTGGGGTTCTCGTTGCCGGCCTTGCGGGCGACGACCTCGCCGGTCACCTTGAGGCAGTACTCACTGCGGAGGCTGTGCGCGACCTCCTCGTCGCGGACGACGACCTGCACCACACCGCTGGCCTCGCGGAGGTCGAGGAACGCGACACCGCCGTGGTCGCGCCGCCGCGCCACCCACCCGGCGAGCGTGACGGTCTGGCCGACGTGCTCGGCGCGCAGGGCGCCGGCGTCATGGGTGCGGATCACTGGATCTCCTCTGAAGTGCTGGGGGTGTCGCTGGTGGGGGTGACGGTGCTGATGATGCGGGGCCGGAGGTCTGCCTCCGGCGGGGTCCACGTGGCCGGGTCGGCGTCGACCTGGTCACCGGTGCGGATGTCCTTGACTTGATGACTGACCTGGCTGGTCCCGCCGGCATCCCCACCCGCTCGGACGAACCAGACGAAGGGGATGCCCCGTCGCTCGGCGAAGCGGATCTGCTTGCCGAACTTCGCCGCGGTCGGGGCGACCTCGCAGGCGATGTCGCGGGCCCGCAGGGCCGCGGCGATCGCGGTGCTGGTGGCGCGGTCCTCCTCGGCGTTGAGCGCGACCAGCACGACGCTGGGCACGGGCCGGTCGCCGGCGAGCACGCCATCGGCGATGAGCGGGATGAGCGACCGGGAGACGCCGAAGGAGACGCCGACGCCGGGGTACGTCGTACGCCCGTCGCTGGCGAGGGCGTCGTAGCGCCCTCCCCCGCCGACGGACTTGAGCCGCTCGTAGCCCTCCATGAAGACCTCGACGACGGTGCCGGTGTAGTAGTCGAGGCCGCGGGCGATGCGGAGGTTGGCCTCCACGCCGACGCGGTCGCCGGCGACGGCCTTGCAGCCCTCGACCACCGCGGCGAGCTCCTCGAGGCCCTGGTCGAGCAGGTCGTCGGAGACGCCGAGAGCACGCACCCGCTCGACGAACGAGGTGTCGTCGACCCGGATGGTGGCCAGCTCCAGGCATTGCTGTGCCTGCTCGGGCGTGGTGCCGACGCGCTCGACGAGCATCGCGGCGACCTCGTCGGCAGGGAGCTTGTCGAGCTTGTCGATGACACGGATCGCGTCGGTGACGTCGTCGATGCCGAGCCCGCGGTAGAAGCCCTGGATCAGCTTGCGGTTGTTGAACTGGAACGACAGGCGCGGGATCGGCAGGCCGGCGAGGGCGTCGACCATCACCGACATCACCTCGACGTCGTGGTGGAACGGCAGCTCGTCGCGCCCCACGATGTCGACGTCGGCCTGGGTGAACTGGCGGTAGCGGCCCTCCTGAGGGCGCTCGCCGCGCCAGGCCGGCTGGATCTGGAAGCGGCGGAACGGGAACTCGAGGTGCCCGGCGTGCTCGAGGACGTAGCGCGCGAAGGGCACGGTGAGGTCGAAGTGCAGGCCGAGCTCGGCCTTCGCGTCGGGCTCGGCCGCGATGCGCTGCAGGACGTAGATCTCCTTGTCGACCTCACCGCCCTTGGCGAGCCGCTCGATCGGCTCGACGACGCGGGTCTCGATGTTGGCGAAGCCGTGCAGCTCGAAGGTGTGCGACAGCGACGCGATGACCTCGCGCTCGACGGCACGCTGCGCAGGCAGCAGCTCGGGGAACCCGCTCAGCGGGTTGATCTTGCTCATCTCGTCATCTCTTCAGTGTCCTCGCGTGACCCGGCCGACGGGTCCCTGCCCGTCCTGCAGGTCGAGCAGGTAGGGGTTGGTGGTGCGCTCACGGCCGATGGACGTCTGCTCGCCGTGGCCCGGCAGGACCACGATGTCGTCGGCCAGCGGGAGCACCTTGTCGGTCAGGCTGCGCAGCATCGTGGCGTGGTCACCGCCGGGGAGGTCGGTCCGGCCGATCGACCCCGCGAAGAGCAGGTCGCCGGAGAACATCACCTCGGAGACGTCCTGCTGGGCGTAGGGCGTACGGAACGTCACGGACCCCTCGGTGTGCCCCGGTGTGTGGTCGACGACGAACCGGAGTCCGGCGAGCTCGAGCTCGGCGAGGTCGGACAGCTCGCGCACGTCGTCGGGCTCGGCCCACTCGTAGGCGCCGCCGAGGAGCATCTGGGTGGTCTCGCGGCTCATCCCGGCCATCGGGTCGGTGAGCAGGTGCCGGCCGCTGGGGTGGATCCACGCCGTCGCGTCGTAGGTGCCGGCCACGGGGGCGACGCACCACATGTGGTCGACGTGGCCGTGCGTGACCAGCACGCTGACCGGCTTGAGCCGGTGCTCGCGCACCACTTGGTCGACGCCCGCGGCGGCGTCCTTGCCCGGGTCGATGACCACGCACTCGGCCCCGGGACCGGTCGCGACGACGTAGCAGTTGGTCCCCCAGGGTCCGGCGGGGAAGCCGGCGATGAACACGGGCGTCAGTCCTTGCTTGTCGTGGCGTGTCGTGACCTGTCGTCACGGGTCAGGCGTTTCCTCGGTGGGAAGCCTACCGAGGGCCCTCCGCGCCATGACTACGATGGGCGACCATGAGCGCCGACAAGCAGTCCCGAGACGACGCGGCCCCGGCTGAGATGCCCTGGGGTCGGGTGGCCGAGGACGGCACCGTCTACGTCCGCACCGCCGATGGCGAACGATCCGTGGGGTCCTACGAAGCCGGCACGCCGGCCGAGGCCCTCGAGTTCTTCACCAAGCGCTTCGAGGAGCTGGAGGGAAAGGTCCACCTGCTCGAGCAGCGCGTGGCCTCGGGCCGGTTGGCGCCCGAGGAGGCCACCGCCTCGATCAAGTCGCTGCGCGAGCAGGTCGTGGACGCGCACGCGGTCGGCGACCTCGTCTCCCTCGCCGGCCGCCTGGACGCCCTGGCACCGGTGATCGCGACCCAGCGCGCGGCCCGCCGCGAGGAGCGCGCCCAGAAGAGCGCGGAGTCCAAGGCGGAGAAGGAGAAGCTCGTCGCCGAGGCCGAGCGCCTCGCCGAGGGCACCGACTGGCGCAACGGCGCCAACCGGCTCCGCGAGCTGCTGGCGACGTGGAAGGAGCTCCCCCGGCTCGACCGCGCCACCGACGACGCGCTGTGGCGGCGCTTCTCCACCGCCCGTACGACGTACACCCGGCACCGCAAGGCGCACTTCGCCGAGGAGCACGAGCGCCGCGACAGCGCCCGCGTCATCAAGGAACGGCTCGCCACCGAGGCCGAGTCGCTGTCCTCCTCGACCGAGTGGGGGCCCACCGCCGGCCGCTACCGCGACCTGATGCGCGAGTGGAAGGCCGCCGGCCCCGCGCCGCGCGAGGTCGACGACAAGCTCTGGCAGCGGTTCCGCGGGGCCCAGGACACGTTCTTCGGTGCTCGCGACGCGGCCAACGCCGCCCTCGACCAGGAGTTCGCCGCCAACGCCGAGGTCAAGGAGCAGATCCTGGTCGAGGCCGAGGCCCTCGTCCCGGTGGCCGACCTCGAGGCGGCGAAGAAGACCTTCCGCGACCTCGCCGACCGCTGGGACGCCGCCGGCAAGGTCCCCCGCGACCGCATGAAGGAGCTCGAGGGCCGCATCCGCAAGGTGGAGCAGGCCATCCGTGCCGTCGAGGACGAGCAGTGGAGCCGCAGCGACCCGGAGAAGTCGGCCCGCGCGGACGACATGATCGGCAAGCTCGAGGCGGGCATCGCCGAGACGCAGGCCAAGCTCGACAAGGCCTCCGCCGCCGGCGACGACCGCAAGGTCAAGGACCTCGAGGGTGAGCTCGCGAACAAGCAGGCCTTCCTCGACATGGCCAAGAAGGCCGCCGCCGACTTCGGATAGTCGGCGCTCGCTCCGCGTGGTGGCCGGGTCTCGTGACGGTCGCTGCGCGACCTCCTCGACCAACGGTGGCAGTGCCCGCCCTGCCCAACACGCGCGCTCGGCGCCCGACGTCGTCTGGACTGAGGAGCGAGTGAGCGCGACGAGCGCAGCGAGGCAGCTCGGGAGCGACGAGGGAAGACGACGTCTTCAGGGGCGCCGAGCACGCGCGAGCGGAGCGAGCGCCAATCAAGCCGTGACGCGGTAGGCGTCGAAGACGCCGGGGACGGCGCGTACGGCGCGCAGGACGCCGTCGAGGTGGGCGGCGTCGGCCATCTCGAAGGAGAAGCGGCTCTTGGCGACCCGGTCGCGGGTGGTGGAGAGGGTGGCGCTGAGGATGTTCACGTGGGCGTCGGAGAGCGCCATCGTGATGTCGGAGAGCAGGCGGGCGCGGTCGAGGGCCTCGACCTGGATGTTGACCAGGAACGTCGACTGGGAGGTCGGCGCCCACTCGACCTCGAGCACGCGCTCGGGCTGGCCGAGCAGGCTGGAGGCGTTGGTGCAGTCCTTGCGGTGCACCGAGACTCCCCCGCCCTTGGTCACGAAGCCGAGGATCGGGTCGGGCGGCACGGGCGTGCAGCACTTGGCGAGCTTGACCCACAGGTCGTCGACGCCCGGCACGATGACGCCGGAGTCGGTCGGGCCACGCTTGGCGGCCGCCCGCGAGCGGCCGGTGATGGTCACGCCCTCGGACATGTCCTCCTGGGCGCCGTCGTCGCCACCGTGGAGGTCGATGACGCGTCGTACGACGGCCTGCGCGCTGAGGTTGCCCTCGCCGACGGCGGCGTAGAGGGCAGAGACGTCGGCGTGGTGGAAGTGCTCGGCGACCAGCGCCAGCACGTCGTGGGTCATCAGGCGCGTGAGGGGCAGGCCCTCCTTGCGCATCAGCTTGGCGATCTGGTCCTTGCCGCGCTCGATCGCCTCCTCGCGCCGCTCCTTGGTGAACCACTGGCGGATCTTGGACCGGGCGCGCGGCGACTGGACGAAGTTGAGCCAGTCGCGCGACGGACCCGAGGTCGGCGACTTGGAGGTGAAGACCTCGACCACGTCGCCGTTGTCGAGCGTGGACTCCAGCGGCACCAGGCGGCCGTTGACCCGCGAGCCGATGGTGTGGTGGCCCACCTCGGTGTGCACGGCGTAGGCGAAGTCGACAGGCGTCGCCCCCATCGGCAGCGGGATGACGTCGCCGCGCGGGGTGAAGACGTAGACCTGCTGCTGGTTCATCTCGAAGCGCAGGGACTCCAGGAACTCGCCCGGGTCCTCGACCTCGCTCTGCCAGTCGAGGAGCTGCCGCAGCCAGGTCAGGTCGTCCTTGTCGCCGAGCTTGTCGGTGTCGACGCCGGCCTTGGTGTTCTCCTTGTACTTCCAGTGGGCCGCGACGCCGTACTCGGCGCGGCGGTGCTGGGCGAACGTGCGGATCTGCACCTCGACCGGCTTGCCCTGCGGGCCGATGACCGTCGTGTGCAGCGACTGGTACATGTTGAACTTCGGCATCGCGACGTAGTCCTTGAACCGGCCCAGGACCGGGTTCCAGCGCGAGTGGATGACGCCGAGCGCGCTGTAGCAGTCGCGGTCCTCGTCGACGAGGATGCGGATGCCGACGAGGTCGTAGATGTCGGAGAAGTCGCGGCCGCCGACGATCATCTTCTGGTAGATCGAGTAGTAGTGCTTGGGCCGTCCGGTGACCTTCGCGTGGATGCGCGACGCCTTGAGGTCGTGCTCGATCTCGGCGACCACCTCGGCGAGGAACTGGTCGCGCGAGGGCGCCCGCTCGGCGACCATCCGCACGATCTCGTCGTAGATCTTCGGGTGCAGCGTCGCGAAGGCGAGGTCCTCGAGCTCCCACTTCAGGGTGTTCATGCCGAGCCGATGGGCCAGCGGCGCGTAGATGTCGAGGGTCTCGCGCGACGACCGCTCCTGCGAGGCGGCCGGGACGTAGCGCAGGGTGCGCATGTTGTGCAGCCGGTCGGCGAGCTTGATGACCAGCACCCGGATGTCGCGCGACATCGCCACGATCATCTTGCGGATCGTCTCGGCCTGCGCCGAGTCGCCGTACTGCACCTTGTCGAGCTTGGTCACGCCATCGACGAGGACCGCGACCTCGTCGCCGAAGTCGGAGCGCAGCTCGTCGAGGGTGTAGGCCGTGTCCTCGACCGTGTCGTGCAGGAGTGCCGCGACGAGCGTCGGCTCCGTCATGCCGATGTCGGCCAGGATGGTGGTGACCGCGAGCGGATGGGTGATGTAGGGGTCGCCGCTCTTGCGCATCTGGCCGGTGTGCCACTTGTCGGCGACGGCGTAGGCGCGCTCGAGGAGGGCGAGGTCGGCCTTGGGGTGGTTGGCCCGGACGGCGCGGAAGAGCGGCTCCAGCACCGGGTTGGACGACGGGGGCCTGGTGCCGACACGGGCCAGGCGGGCGCGCATGCCACGAGCGGTCAGGGCCGCCCCCTTGGGCTCCTGCGCAGGCACCTGGTCCTCGGCCATGAGGTCAGTCTAGTGAGCGGTCGCGCAGGTCAGATGGTCAGCAGGGTGCTGATCGGCAGGTCGCCGGTCACCGAGCGCGGCTCGAGGAAGCCCAGCTCCATGAGCACGGACGCTCCGGTGGCCGTGCCGCCGCACAGCTCGATGAGCTGGCGGGTCGCGTCGGCGGTGCCGCCGGTGGCGAGCACGTCGTCGACCATCAGGACCCGCTCGCCCGGCGCGATGCCGTCACGGTGCACCTCGAGGGTCGCCTCGCCGTACTCCAGCGAGTAGGAGACGGCGTGCGTGGCGCGGGGCAGCTTGCCGGCCTTGCGGATGGGCACGAAGCCGATGCCGAGGGCCAGCGCGACCGGAGCCGCGAGGATGAACCCGCGGGCCTCCATCCCGACGACCTTGTCGACCACGACCGTGCCGTGGTCGTCGCGACCGGCGGCCGCGAGCGCGGTGATGATCGCGGAGAACGCGTGGTGGTCGGCGAGGACGGGCGTGATGTCCTTGAAGGTGACGCCCTCCTCGGGCCAGTCCTGGACGTCGACGGTGAGGCGTCGCAGCGCCTCCTGGGCCGTACGCCGGTCAGGCATCGCCGGGGTCCTGGCCGAGGTCCTGGATCGAGGACTCGACCTTGGCGATCGCCGCGCGGGCGATCTCGATCTCGGTGCCGGGCGCGATCTGGAGGCGTGCGGTGTCGTCGGTGACCGAGGTGACGGTGCCGAAGATGCCCGAGGACATCATCACCCGCTGGCCGACCTCGATGCTGTTCTGGAGGGCGGTGACCTCCCGCTGGCGGCGCTGCTGGGGGCGGATCACCATGAACCAGAACAGGGCCAGGATGGCCACCAGGGGCAGGAGGGCGGCGAGGTCGTTCACGGTCGGGGATCTCCTCGGATCGTCGCGGGGGTGAGGTCGCGGGGTGAGCGCGTGAGTCTACGCGGCGGACATCCGCGACTCACACCTCGTCGAAGAGCGTCGAGTCGACGGTCGGCATCGCCGGCGGCGTGAGGCCGAGGTGGTGCCACGCGGCCGGGGTGGCGACGCGACCTCGCGGGGTGCGCGCCAGCATCCCGGTGCGCACCAGGAAGGGCTCGGCGACCTCCTCGACGGTCTCGCGCTCCTCCCCCACGGCGACCGCCAGCGTCGAGATGCCGACCGGCCCTCCGCCGAAGCGCCGGCAGAGCACGTCGAGCACGGCCCGGTCGAGACGGTCGAGACCGGACTCGTCGACCTCGAACAGCTCGAGCGCCGACTGGGCGACGGGCAGGGTCAGGATGCCGTCGGCGCGGACCTGGGCGTAGTCGCGGACCCGGCGCAGCAGCCGGTTGGCGATGCGCGGCGTGCCGCGTGAGCGGGAGGCGATCTCGCTGGAGCCGTCGGCGGTGAGGTGCACGCCCAGCAGCCCGGCGGAGCGGTGCACGATCTGGTCGAGCTCGTCGGGCTCGTAGAACTCCAGGTGCGCGGTGAAGCCGAAGCGGTCGCGCAGCGGCCCGGGGAGCAGGCCCGCGCGCGTGGTGGCCCCGACCATGGTGAACGGCGGGATCTCGAGCGGGATCGCCGTCGCGCCGGGACCCTTGCCGATGACCACGTCGACGCGGAAGTCCTCCATGGCCATGTAGAGCATCTCCTCGGCCGGCCGCGACATCCGGTGGATCTCGTCGACGAAGAGGACGTCGCCCTCGTTGAGGCCGGACAGGATCGCGGCGAGGTCGCCGGCGTGCGTGATGGCGGGGCCGCTCGTCAGCCGCAGCGGCGTGCTCATCTCGGCGGCGATGATCATCGCGAGGGTCGTCTTGCCGAGCCCGGGAGGTCCGGAGAGCAGCACGTGGTCGGGAGCCCGGCCGCGGCGGCGGGCGGCCTCGAGGACCAGCCCGAGCTGGTCGCGCACGCGGACCTGGCCGACCACCTCATCGAGGGTCTTGGGGCGCAGCGCGGCCTCGACCGCCCGCTCGTCGCCATCGGCGTCGGCGTCGGTGAGCCGCTGGAGGTGGCCGAGCTCGGCCCCGGTGAGCTCGACCTCGTCGAGGTCGGTGTCGTCGTCCCAGTTCATCGCTGCACCTGCCTGCTCAGGCCTTGCTCAGCGTGCGCAGGGCCGAGCGCAGCAGCGCACCGACGTCGGGCTGGTCGCCTGCCTCGGGCGCGACCGCCTCGATCGCCTTGTCCGCCTCCTTGGCCGACCAGCCGAGGCCGACCAGGCCCTGCTGGACCTGGTCCTTCCACGGCGCGCCGACAGCCACGACGGCGGCCGGGTGGTGGGCACCGACCGGCGGGCCGATGCGGTCCTTGAGCTCGAGGATGATGCGCTGGGCGCCCTTCTGGCCGATGCCCGGGACCCGGGTGAGCGCCTTGACGTCCTCCGCGGCGATGGCACGTCGTACGTCGTCGGGGCGCATGACGGCGACGATGGCCTGGGCGACCTTGGGGCCGACCCCCGAGGCGGTCTGCACGATCTCGAAGACCTGCTTCTCGTCCTCGTCGAGGAAGCCGAAGATCGTCAGGCTGTCCTCGCGCACGACCATGCTGGTGGGCAGGGTCGCAGGGCGGCCGACGCGCAGGGTGGCGAGCGTGCCCGGGGTGCACATCAGCTCCAGCCCGACACCGCCCACCTCCAGCACGGCACTGTTGAGCGTGACGGCGGCGACCTCGCCGCGGACGAAGGCGATCATCGGGTCCTCACCGTGGTCTTCCTCTGGGCGGCGCGGGCCTGCGCGGCCGCGGCCTCGATCCGGTTGTGGGCGGAGCCCCGCCACACGTGGGTGATGGCCAGCGCCAGCGCATCGGCGGCGTCGGCGGGCTTGGGCAGCTCGGTCAGGCGCAGGATGCGCACCACCATGGCGCCGACCTGCGCCTTGTCGGCGCGGCCGTTGCCGGAGACGGCGGCCTTGACCTCGCTGGGGGTGTGCATCGCGATCGGCAGTCCGCGGCGGGCCGCGACCACCAGGGCGATGCCGCTGGCCTGGGCGGTGCCCATGATCGTGCTGGAGTCGGAGCGGGCGAACACCCGCTCCACGGCGACCGCGTCGGGCCGGTGCTCCTCGATCCAGGCGTCCAGGCCCTTCTCGATGGTGACGAGACGTTGGGCGATCGGGAGCGTCGAGCTGGTGCGGATCACCCCGACGTCGACCATCGACAGGGGCCGGCCGACGCTGCCGTCGACGACCCCCACGCCGCACCGGGTCAGCCCGGGGTCGATGCCTAGCACGCGCACCGCGTCACCCCTCTCCTGACCGTCCGTCCGAACACATGTTCGTGCGGACCACGCTAACCCGGCGGCGGCGCACGAGGGCGTACGACACGCGGCGGGCGTCAGGCGTCGGCGGACTCGAGCTCGGCCATCACGTCGGCCGGGATGTCGACGTTGGTGAAGACGTCCTGGACGTCGTCGAGGTCCTCGAGGGCGTCGACGAGGCGCAGCACCTTGCCCGCGCCCTCGGCGTCGACCGGGATCTCCATGCTGGCGATCCACTCCACGTCGGCGGAGTCGTAGTCGATGCCGGCGTCCTGGAGCGCGGTGCGCACGTCGACGACGTCCGTGGCCTCGCTCTGCACCTGGAAGGCGTCGTCGAGGTCGTTGACCTCCTCGGCGCCGGCGTCGAGCGTGGCCTCGAGCACGTCGTCCTCGGTGACCTCACGGGTCTCCTGCGCCTTGGGCACCACGACGATGCCCTTGCGCGTGAACAGGCGCGAGACCGAGCCGGGGTCGGCCATGGTGCCGCCGTTGCGGGTGACCGCGGTGCGGACCTCCATCGCGGCACGGTTCTTGTTGTCGGTGAGGCACTCGACGAGGAAGGCGACGCCCTGCGGTCCGTAGACCTCGTAGGAGATGCCCTGGTAGTCGACGCCACCGGACTCGGCGCCGGAGCCGCGCTTGACCGCGGAGTCGATGTTCTTGTTGGGGACCGAGCTCTTCTTGGCCTTCTGGATGGCGTCGTAGAGGGTCGGGTTGCCGGCGGGGTCGCCGCCGCCCTGCTTCGCCGCGACCTCGATGTTCTTGATCAGCTTCGCGAAGAGCTTGCCGCGCTTGGCGTCGATCGCGGCCTTCTTGTGCTTGGTCGTTGCCCACTTGGAGTGGCCTGACATGGGTCCCTCTATCTTCTCGACGATCCGAACGGGATGCTCAGGCCGAGCGCACCAGGTCCACGAACATGCCGTGGACGCGGTGGTCGCTGCCGACCTCGGGATGGAACGAGGTCGCCATCAGGGGGCCTTGACGCACCGCGACGATCCTACCCGCGGCGGGTCCGTCCTCGACCCGTGCCAGCACCTCCACGTCGGCCTCGACCGACTCGACCCACGGGGCGCGGATGAACACGGCGCGGACCGGGTCGGTGAGCCCGTCGAGGTGGAGGTCCTCCTCGAAGGAGTCGACCTGGCGCCCGAAGGCGTTGCGGCGCACGGTCAGGTGGAGCCCGCCGATCGTCTCCTGGCCAGCCGCGCCGTCCTCGATGCGGTCGGCCAGCATGATCATCCCGGCACACGTCCCGAACGCCGGCAGCCCGCCGCGCACGGCCTCGCGCAGCGGCTCGAGCAGGTCGAAGATCCGGGCCAGCTTGGCCATCGTCGTGGACTCCCCGCCCGGGATGACCAGTCCGTCGCACGCGGCGAGCTCGGCAGGTCGTCGTACGGTGATCGGGTCGGCACCCAGCGTGTCGAGTGCGGCGAGGTGCTCGCGGACGTCGCCCTGGAGGGCGAGCACGCCGATGGTGGGTCGGCTCACCAACCGCGCTCGGCCAGGCGGTGCGGCTGGGGGATCTCGTCGACGTTGATGCCCACCATGGCCTCACCCAGGCCACGGGAGACCTTGGCGACGACGTCGGGGTCGTCGAAGAAGGTCGTCGCCTTGACGATGGCCTCGGCGCGCTGGGCCGGGTTGCCGGACTTGAAGATGCCCGATCCGACGAAGACGCCCTCGGCGCCGAGCTCCATCATCATCGCGGCGTCGGCCGGGGTGGCGATGCCGCCGGCGGTGAAGAGGACGACCGGGAGCTTGCCCGCGGCCGCGACCTCCTTGACCAGCTCGTAGGGGGCCTGGAGCTCCTTGGCCGCGACGTAGAGCTCGTCCTCGGCCATGCCGTGCAGGCGGTTGAGCTCCCCGCGGATGGTGCGCATGTGGGTCACGGCGTTGGAGACGTCGCCGGTGCCGGCCTCACCCTTGGAGCGGATCATCGCCGCGCCCTCGGTGATGCGGCGCAGGGCCTCGCCGAGGTTGGTCGCACCGCACACGAACGGGACGGTGAAGGCCCACTTGTCGATGTGGTTGGTGTAGTCGGCCGGGGTGAGCACCTCGGACTCGTCGATGTAGTCGACGCCGAGCGACTGCAGGACCTGCGCCTCGGCGAAGTGGCCGATGCGGGCCTTGGCCATGACCGGGATCGAGACGGCCTCGATGATGCCGTCGATCATGTCGGGGTCGCTCATGCGCGAGACGCCGCCCTGGGCGCGGATGTCGGCCGGCACGCGCTCGAGCGCCATCACGGCGACCGCGCCGGCGTCCTCGGCGATCTTGGCCTGCTCGGCGTTGACGACGTCCATGATGACGCCGCCCTTGAGCATCTCGGCCATGCCGCGCTTGACGCGGCTCGTGCCGTGCTCGATGGGGGTCTCGGTGGTGTGCTCAGCCATGCCTCGATCGTAGTGCTGCCTCATCCCAAAGGATGCATCGGGACCGGCCGTGATCCACGGTGGTCGAGCGCTTGGTCAGGCGCCGGTGGCGGCCCGGGCGAGCGCCTGGCGGCGGACGACCCAGATGCGCTGGGCGACCGTGACGGTGGCGGCGATCGCGAGCGCCCACAGGGCGACGTAGAGCAGGACCCAGACGTCGAAGAGGTCGGCGAAGAACGCCGGGACGAGCATGCCCACGAGGCGGTCGGGGCGCTCGGCGATGCCGACCTTGGCGTCGTAGCCGAGGTGGTCGGCCTTCGCGCGGGCGTAGGACGTCACGGCACCCATCACGAGGATCACCAGGCACAGCGCGAGGTAGAGGCGGCTCTCGTGGTGCCAGGCGAAGAAGAGCGCCAGGCCGCCGAACAGCGCGCCGTCGGCGACGCGGTCGAGCGTGGAGTCCAGGAACGCGCCGAAGTCGTCCGTGCGACCCGTCTTGCGCGCCATCGCGCCATCGATGAGGTCGCTGAAGACGAACGCGGTGATGAACAGGACGCCCTGCCACACCCAGCCCTGGGCGAAGAAGAACAGCGCGCCGAAGCTCACGCCGAGCGTGCCGACCAGCGTCACCACGTCGGGGCTGACGCCGAGACGGATGAACAGGTTGATGAAGGGCGCGAGCGCCTTGCCCTGCCAGAAGGCCTTGAACCGATCGAGCACGGCCGCAGGCTACCCGGCGCGCGCCGCGAGTGGAGGGGCGGCACATCCGGTTGGATAGCCTCACCGGCGCTGGCTGGTGGTGACCAACGGGAGGACGACCTGTGAACGAGCTGACCGACGACTGCGTGGCGTGCGGCGCCGACGGGCGCGCCGCGCCGCGCCTCGAGGCGCGCGAGGTCCAGGACATGAACGGCGAGACGTTCACCTACCGGCTCTGCCAGGGATGCGGGTCGCTCCAGATCACCGAGGTCCCCGACGACCTCGGCAAGTACTACGACGCCTCGAGCTACAGCAGCTTCAACGTCAAGACCTCGCTCGTCGACCGCCCCGTCGTGCAGAACCCGCTCTCGCGCGCGGCGCTGCGTGCGGTGGGCGCCGTGCACCGGCGCACCGGACGCGGGATCGGGCTGCGCTTCGTCCGCGACGCCGGCATCTCCCCCGACGAGTCCGTGATCGACATCGGGTCCGGGATCGGCGAGAACCTCGTGCACATGCGCCTGCTGGGGCACCGCGAGCTGGTCGGCTCCGACCCGTTCCTGCCCGAGGACATCGACCGCAACGGCGTCAAGGTGCTGCGGCGCCACCACACCGAGCTGAGCGGTTCCTACGACTGGGTGGTGATGAACCACTCGTTCGAGCACGTGCCCGATCCCCACGCGATGCTCGCCTCGGCGACGCGCATCCTGGCTCCGGGTGGGCGGGTGCTGGTCCGGATGCCGATCATGGGGTCGGTGGCGTGGGAGCGCTACGGGATGGACTGGTCGCAGATCGACGCGCCGCGCCACCTCGTCCTGTACACGCCGCAGGCGATGGACGCGATGGCCGCCGCTGCCGGGCTCGAGGTCGAGCGGTTGTTCCACGACTCGTGGTCGTTCCAGTTCTGGGGCAGCGAGCTCATCCGGAGGGGCCTCCCCCACAAGGGCGCCTCGCTGGCCCAGGCGCGCGCGCACTTCAGCAAGCAGCAGATCGCCGCGTGGGAGAAGGAGAGCCGTGCTCTCAACGCGCGAGGCGAGGGCGACGCGGGCGGCTACGTCCTCAGGCGCGCCTGACGAGCGCCGCGCGCACGTCCGCCACGGCCGCGGGGGCCCCGGTGACGGTCCACTCGACCCCGGCAGCCGGTACGACGACGGAGTCGCCGCCGGCGCCCCGGATGATCGCCGCGCCGGGCAACCGGTCCCAGTCGGCGACGGAGTGCTGGAAGAGGACGTCCCACTGGCCCACGGCGATGGCCATGCAGTCCATGGTCCCCGAGCCGAGCATCCGCAGGGTGCCGACCTCACCCAGGGCACGGGCGAAGGCCTCCCCCACCTCACCGGTGTAGAACGGCGGGTGGAGGTAGGTGGCTGCGCACCGGGCCTCCCGGGGCGTGTCGGGCGGGGGCGGCAACGGCGTACCGTCGCAGGTGCTGGGCAGGTCGGGGCCGCCCACCCAGGTGCGCAGCGACGCGGCGTGGTGCACCGCGCCGAGCAGCACGTCGTCCTCGTCGCGGAGCGCGATCGCGCTGCACCACCAGTCGCTGCCGCGCGAGAAGTTGTAGGTGCCGTCGACGGGGTCGATCACCCAGGTGCGGCCCGACGTGCCGGGGCGTGAGGTGCCCTCCTCCCCCACGATCGCGTCATCGGGCCGCTCGGCGGTGAGCTGCTGGACGATCAGCCGCTCGGCCGCCGTGTCGGCCTGGGTGACGATGTCGGACCCGCTGGTCTTGCGCTCGATGTCGAGCCCCTCCGCGCGGATGCGGGCGGCGAGCAGCGCCGCCTCGCGGACCAGGTCGGCGGCCAGTGCGGCGTCGGCGGCGAGGTGCGGGTGAACCATGGACGCCACGTTAGTGCGACGGCGTAGTGTGGGTGCACGGAGCCATCCAGGCTTCCGACCAGGGAGCCCCGATGAGCGACAAGTCGCCACGGCAAGGCATGTCCAAGAAGTCCGGCAAGTCTCTCAAGGAGAAGCGTGCCGAGAAGCACGCGAAGGCCGACGCCGCCAAGCACGTGATGCCCGAGGCCCAGCAGCCCAGGAAGAAGTGACCGGGCTCAGCCTCGGAGTCGTCGGCACCTCCGCGAAGGAGAACGAGCACCGGCTGCCGCTGCATCCCGAGCACCTGTCGCGGCTGCCACCGGACGTCGCCGCCCGGACCAGGCTGGAGCACGGGTATGCCAGCCGCTTCGGCCTCGGTGACGACGACCTCGCCCCGCACGTGGCCGGATTCGCCTCCCGCGAGGAGCTCGTGCGCGAGTCGGACGTGGTCCTCCTTCCCAAGCCGCAGCACGAGGACGTCGCGGCGATGCGCCCAGGCCAGGTCCTGTGGGGCTGGCCGCACTGCGTCCAGGACACCCACCTGACCCAGATGGCCATCGACCGTGAGCTGACGCTGATCGCGTTCGAGGCGATGAACCACTGGACCTCCGACGGCCACGTCGGGCTCCACGTCTTCCACAAGAACAACGAGCTCGCCGGCTACTGCTCCGTCCTCCACGCGATGCAGCTCGTCGGAATCACGGGTGACTACGGGCGCCGCCTCAGCGCCGTGGTCATCGGGTTCGGCGCCACCGCACGCGGTGCGGTCACGGCGCTCAAGGCTCACGGCGTCGGCGACGTGGCCGTCCTCACCACACGTGGGGTCGCTGCCGTGGGGTCCCCGATCCACTCCGTGCGGATCCGGCAGTTCGACCACGATCCCGGCGCCCCGGGCGCAAGCATGGTGATCACCGACCAGGGCCGGGTGCCGCTGGCGCCGTACCTCGCGGAGAACGACATCGTCGTCAACTGCACCCTCCAGGACCCGGCCGCGCCACTCACCTACCTGCAGGTCGAGGACGTCGCACTCTTCCGGAGGGGCAGCCTGGTCGTCGACGTGTCGTGCGACGAGGGCATGGGCTTCTCGTGGGCCGTGCCGACCGGGTTCGACGCCCCCATGTTCACCGTCGGCGACCGCGTGCACTACTACGCCGTGGACCACAGTCCGTCCTACCTGTGGAGCTCGGCCACGTGGGAGAACAGCGAGGCGCTGCTGCCGTTCGTCGAGACGGTGCTCGCCGGACCGGAGTCGTGGGACGGCAACGAGACCATCACGCGCGCCATCGAGATCCGCGAGGGCCACGTGCGCAACCCGGCGATCCTGAGCTTCCAGGGCCGCTCGGGCGAGCATCCCTACTCCGTCGTCTGACCTCGGGGCCACGCCTGGGCGATCAGGTCGCGGGTGTCCTCGAGGAGCTGCGGCAAGGTCTTGGTGCCACCGACGACGGTGATGAAGTTCGCGTCACCGGTCCAGCGCGGCACGACGTGCTGGTGCAGGTGCTCGGACAGCGAGCCGCCGGCGGAGCGGCCGAGGTTGAGGCCGATGTTGAACGAGTGCGGGCGGCTGACCTGACGGATGGCGCGCAGGGCCTGCTGGGTCATCGCCATCAGCTCCCCCGACTCGGCGTCGGTGAGGTCGGCGAGGTCGGCGACGTGGCGGTAGGGCAGCACCATCAGGTGGCCGGGGTTGTAGGGGTGCAGGTTGAGCACGGCGTAGGTCGACTCACCCCGCGCGACGACCAGCGTCTCGTCGTCGGGGTGGTGCGGGATGGCGCAGAACGGGCACCCCTCGTCGTCGACGACGGTGCGGACGTAGGCCATCCGGTGGGGTGTCCAGATCCGCTCCAGGCCGTCGTCGCTCATGGCGCGATCCTAGGGTGGGCCGATGACGTCGATCCGACCGGCCACCGAGGCCGACATGGCCGCGGTGGCCGACCTGTGGCACGAGGGCTGGCACGACGGGCACGCGGGCCACGTGCCGGAGGGCCTGACCGCCGCGCGGACGCTCGCGGCCTTCCACGAGCGCACACCCCCACGCGTCGCCGACACCACGGTCGCGGTCGACGGCATCGGCCGGCTGCTGGGCTTCGTGATGGTCGCCGACGACGAGGTGGAGCAGGTCTTCGTCGGGCGCGACGCCCGCGGCACCGGGCTCGCTCCGCTCCTGCTGGCGGAGGCAGAACGCCAGGTCGCCGCCGCCGGCCACGTCTCCGCCTGGCTGGCCGTCGTCACCGGCAACGCCCGGGCCCGGGCGTTCTACGAGAAGCACGGCTGGAGCGACGCGGGCGACCTGCCCTACGAGGTCACGGCCGGGGGCGAGCACTACGTCTCGCCGTGCCGGAGGTACGTCAAGAGCGTCTGAGGGCCCGACGTGAGTCCCCTCACGTCGGCCCCGATGCAGGGCTCCGTCGATTCGACATGCCCTGTCGATCGTGTTGTCGTGGTGGAGCCGCAGGCAGTGGCCCTCGTCGACGACGGGGCGCCCTCCCATCGCGAGGTGATCACCGCCGCGGCCTCGACGCCCGTCCCGACGGTGTCGCGTCCGAGCGCCCCCGCGCCCAACACTGTGAGGTCAGAAGCACGTGCGTGCCACCACCACACCCGCCCACCCGATCCGCCCCCTCGGCCCGATGCGCCTCGGCAGCATGGTCGCGAGCACCGCTGTCGCCGCCCTGGCGCTGAGCATGGTGCCCGGCAGCGCCATGGCCCAGCCCAGCGCCGTCGACGTACGCCTCAAGGTGGCTGACCAGCCCGCCGTCGAGGTCGTCACCGCCCCCCGCTCCTGGCCGGGCGAGCTGCTCGAGGCCCACGGCGTGCCCGTCGACGGCAACGACCTCGTCGACGTCGTCCGCGACGGCCGCGAGGTCTCGGGCAAGAACAAGCGCGTCCGTGCGGGCGACACCGTCAAGCTGACCGAGGTCGACAAGGTCCGCAAGACGAAGCGGCTGCGCGTGCGCCGCGGCACCGTCGAGGTGTTCACCACCAAGCTGAAGCCCGGGCACCGCAAGGTCGTGCGCGAGGGCCGGCCCGGTGTGCGCAAGGTCGTCAAGCTGAAGACGCTGCACAACGGCGAGCAGGTCCGCTCGCGCGTGGTCAAGCGCACCCTCGTCCGCGACCCCTCGCCGCGCCGGGTGCTCGTCGGGCGCAAGCCGTACGCCGTCCAGGGTGCCGACGGCCTCAACTGGGGCGCGCTGGCCAACTGCGAGTCCGGTGGCAACCCGAACGCGGTGAACCCGGCGGGCTACTACGGGCTCTACCAGTTCGACCTCGGCACGTGGCGCAGCGTCGGCGGCTCCGGCCTGCCGACCTCCGCGTCCGCGGGCGAGCAGACCTACCGCGCGAAGCTGCTCTACAAGCAGCGCGGCCGCTCCCCCTGGCCGAACTGCGGTCGCCTGCTCTGAGCCGAGCCCCTGAGCAGAACCCCTGGGGCGCGCGTGGCCTGGGCCGGCGGGCTCAGCGCAGCGCGGCCCAGGGGTCTTCGCGCCGCCACGCCGTGGGGAGGTGCAGCGCGACCCCCTGCTCCGCGCTGAGCCCTGCGAAGACCCGCATCGTCACGTCGAGGTCGTCGCCGATGTAGGGCAGCGCCCGCAAGGGGGCCTCCAGCGGACGGAAGAAGTCGTCCCAGTGGATCAGCACGACGCTCGTGGCCCCGACGGCTTCGACCGTCTCGGGCCCAGTAGGTCCGGATGTAGCTCGGGTCCTGGAGGCCGAGCTGCCCCACGCCGAGGTAGGCCACGTCCGCGCGGTGGCCGCGCAGTGCTCCGGCGACGTTGCCGGCGCTGCCCTGGACCAGAGCGGTCCGCCCGCTCGCATGGCTGAGGACCATCGACCAGGCCTCGCCGCACCGGTACGCCTTCGGCGAGGCGGGCGGCACGACGGGCGTCGTGATCGGGCCGGGGAAGCGGTCCGGAGGGCAGTGGTCGGACTCCCGGCGCCCCGTCCGATGGTGGCAGGTCGAACCGGTCGGCGTACCTGGACAGGTCCGGGCGGCCCCACTTCACGCGCATGGCCAGAACCTGGTGGCAGGTCAACGACTGCCGAACCCCCACCACCGGGCGTTGACCGGCTGCCCTGAGACCGGGTCGAGCATGGTGACCTCGAGGAACCATCCCGGTGCGACGTAGAACTCGTCGCCAGGACTCTCGCTGCCGTCGAGGATCCGGGAGCGGACCAGGTAGGTCCCAGCCACGTCGGTCACGTGGCCGTGGCACGTGCCCTTGTGGTCGAACACTGCCAACGCATCGGTGGGGGCGAGCGTCCAGGAGTCGTCCCACGTCGGCCCCGGCCCAGGGTGCGGGGTCTCGGCATGGCCCACGGCGAGCCAGGTGTGGAACCGGCGCAGGCCGGGGTCCTTGCTCACGTAGAACAGACCCGCATCTCCGATGCGGGTCACGCTGCGTGGAACACGCTCACTCGGCACGGAAGCCAGGTAGCGGCCGGACTCGCTCTCCGGGCAGACGAGGATGCCGCGGGAGAACACGGCCGAGGAGAAGCGGCTGGGAAGGGGCCTCACCTCGGTGAAGTCCGACGCAGGAGGCGTCGGTGGGAGCCACGCGTCTTCCATCGCTGGAGCGTTGCTGCTCACGATCAGGGTGGCTGGCCTCGACGGGATCGGTTCAGGCCGCGTCGAGGAACACGCGGACGCGAGCGAGGGCCTCGGTCCGGCTCTGCACCCCGAGGCGGAGGAAGACGTTCTCGAGGTGCTTGCGCACGGTCGCGTCAGAGAGGCCGAGGGTGCGGGCGATCTGGGTGTTGCTGGCTCCGGTGGCCACCTGACGCAGGACCTCCCACTGGCGAGGCGTCAGGTTCGGTTCGCCGCGAAGCTCGCGGTCGCGGCGCGTGTGCAGCTCGGCCAGGTGCGGACGGGCCAGCGCCAGCATCGCCTTCTCGCGCTCGGAGAAGTCGGGCTCGTCCTTGGTGCGCCAGAGCAGCAGACGTCGGTCCGTGCCCCCGAGCGGTGCCATCGGCACCAGGATCTCGTCGTCCAGGCCGAGCTCGCCCGCGAGGGTCCCCAGGGGCGAGTCGGCGTACGCCCGGGTGCGCGTCGTCTCGGCGTGGTGGAGCACCGTGGTGTAGTCGCCCGACAGCAACGGACCCGCACATCCGTGCTCGTCCCAGAACTGCTGCCAGAACAGGGTCGTCCACTCGTCGACCATGCCGACGGACTCGTCGCGCTCGACGCCGGCGTCGTTGACCGACAGCGTCCGCACCCGTTGCTCCGCGACGTCCATCAGCTGGAACGTCATCTCGCCGCACGGGATCAGCTCCCGCAGGCCGGTCAGGACGTCGACATAGAAGATGTCCGTGCCGACGGCGTCGGTCTGACAACCGTCGAGCACCTCCAGCAGGGCCTGGATGTCGCTGTCGGTGATGACCCAGTTGTCCGGCACGGCGCTACCTCCGTTGTGTGCGTGCCGCTCACGCTACGACCCGGCTGCCGGGAGCGACATACGCAATAGCGCGTACGCCGAACCCCCAGCGGCCAACGTCGCATTCCGGTGTGCCGGCCTCCGGCGCACCGTCGGGTCATGACCACTTTCAAGAACACCCACCGTCCCCCGACCTTCGCCGTCGCCGCCTCGGCCACCGGGCTGGTCGCAGCCCTGGTGTCCCTGCACCCCAGCAGCGCCGGCGCCATCCCGGATCCCGTCGACATCCCCGCCGTCGTGCACCGGGCCGCGGTCACCGACACAGCCACCGCGGGCCCCCGCGCCGAGCGGAGCTGCTTCATCACGCCCGCGCCCCTCAACTGGAACGTCGCGCTCGACGGCCCTCTCCCCCGCTGCGACACCTACCTCCCCTGACTGCGGGGTGCCGGCGTACCCGGACAGGTCCGGGCGGCCCCGCCTCACGCGCATGGCCAGGACCTGGTGGGCCGCACGCTCCGTCACCCGAACATCCCCCGCAGCCCCTTGGCCCGGATGTCGAGCAGCGCCTCGAGGTCGACGTACTCGTCGTGGACGTCACAGAGCCAGGCCAGTGCGGCGAGCTCCTCGGCCAGTGGCAGGTGGATCCCGTCGTCAGCGAGCCCGACCACGACGTTCAGGTGGGCACCCAGCGGGTCGGTGTCATCGCCACGCCCGAGCATCTCCGTGACGCTCTTGGCGTAGTCGTCGATCCGCCCCAGGCGTTGCGGACCCAGCGGCACCCCGCGGTCGACCAGCCAACGCAGGGCGCGCCCCGACATCACGTACGGCATGGCGCCCGCGTCCTGGCCTCCGGTCACGCACCCGAGCTGGAAGCCCTGGCGACGCCAGGTCCAGAACGTCGAGCCCTGCGCCAGCTCGTCCACGACACGGACCAGGTCGTCGGGAGGCAGCGGGCCGTCCACCAGGGTGTCCGCAGGCCCCTCGAAGGGCAGCAGGTGCCCAACCGGGACCTCGCACAGCTGGGCAGCGGCCACCGCGACGGGTCGGTCCCGGAGCTGTAGCCGCAGGTGACGGCGGCTCGTCACCTCCGCCACGTGCTCGGACGCATGCGGGACGCCGACGACAGTGCACAGCCACGCATACAGGGCGAGCTCGACGTCCCCGTCGAACGTCACGGGACTCAAGGCACTGACCGAGGCGCGCTCCGCCGTCAGGGCCGACAGGACGTGGAGGTCGACCGGTCGACTCGCGGCGACGTCACGGCGTACGTCCGGACGCGCCAGCATCGCGACGTAGATGTCCCGGAGCTCCGCCTGGTTGCCCTGCGCCTCGACCGTTGCAGCGCAGGAGGTGAGCAGCTTCTCGACCTCCGCGCCGTCATCCGCCCCGAAAGCGGCTGACGAGATGGTGGACGTGGAGGGCAGGACCATGCTCCGCCCCGCGAAGCCGGCGGCAGGACCGCCTGACGGCGGCGGGGAGACGCCGTCGCTCGACAGCCCGGCCAGGGCGATCTTGAGGAGGGAGTCACTCCCGATCCTCACCTCGAGACTGGCTCCGAGAGCCTGGACCTCGGCGAGGAAAGCATCCTCGCCAGCAGGGCGGCTTCGGAGCGACACGAGCCGAGCCTCCAACGCAGCGGCGGTGCTGATGCCCATCGTTCTCGTCCACCTCGATGTCCCGGCGCGGTCGGCACCCGCACGATACGACGATGGCGGAGGCGCCCGCCGCGACCACGACGTCCGATCCTGCCGATGTCAGGGGGTCCGGTCGTGCGTCATCCAGAATGGCTCGCATGAGCGACGACCCCGATCGACTCCCACTTGACAGCCCGCGGTGGAGCCAGCTGTGGACCCGGATTGGGCCTGGGGCGTACCCGGTTCCCCAGGCGCTCCGGGCCCTCGGCGACGACCCGTCAGACCTCGACCTCTTCAAGGAGATGTGGCCGGAGATCTGCGCCGAGGAGACGACGTACGACGCCGCCTTCGCCGCTCTCCCCTACCTGATGGACTTCGCGGGTCGCGTGGAGCCGGCCGATGCGGACGAGTACCTCATCGTCGCCGGACTGATCGCGACCTATGCCCCCGACGTGCCGAGCGACCTGGAACCTGCTTTCAGGACAGCGATGCGCCGGGGACTGACCCTCACGCTCGAGCGCCTCGAGAACTGCACGACCGATGCAGACCTGCGGTACCTGCTGGCATCCGTGGCCGCCATGAGGGGGCGCACGGACCTCGCAGAGGTGCTCCAGGACCTCGACGCGATCCAGGAGACGTGCCCGACATGCGGGACCGTCGTGCACCCCTCAGCGTTGGAGGCCGCGGTCGACCGGGACCGGACGTCCTGAGTCGCAGCCCTTGAACCTCGGCTGTGCGGAGATGTCGCGGGTCGAGCGTCCGGTCGTGCCGAGGTGCGGCGACGCTAAGAGGTCTCCTGACCCACGGTGCCCCGACGACCCATGATCACGGTCCCGTTGCCGATGCCTGGGCCCAGGACGCGCCACCCCTCAGACGCGTACAGCCGCCTCGCCGGGGCGGTGGTGTCTGCCGTCGTCATCAAGAGCTGACGTTCGTGAGGGAGGCCTTCGAGCAGAAGGTGCATCAGTCTTCGACCGACACCACCGCGTCGGGCCGTGTCCAGTACGCCAATGCTCACCAGCTCGAAGTGGCCTCCCAACCACTCGTCCGCAACGTCAGGACGCAGCACCGCGAGCGCGCGGTCGGTCCACCACTGACCGTGTTCACCGGTGTAGCCGTAGGCGAAGCCCACCAAGGCGCCGCCGTCGTAGGCACGGGCGAGACGAAAACCGTTCCGCACCCGGTGCTTGTCCCATACAGCCCCCCGCCATGTTTCGTAGTCAGGATGGTCGCCGAACACCGACTCGTACACGGACCACAGGGCCGCTCCGTCCTGATGGGTGGCTGAATCACTCACGTCGAACCGGGCCATGTCGTTCTTGTACCGCAGCTTGCAGCGCATCGAGAAGCGACGGCACGGACGAACCGGTCTGCCGCGACCCCACCACCCGCTCCTGCCGGATAGGCGCGGATCTGCCGATGAGCCGGCGGCGTCAACAGTCGATCGTGCGGAGCACCCTCGGGGTGTGGAGAACTGGGTAGCGTGCGCCTTGTGAACATGGAGACCTTCGCTGGCGTAGTGCGGTTCCTCCGAGGGCCGAGCTGTGACTGGAACTGAGCTTCTTGATGAGCTGATCGCTCAGGAGTCGCGCCTCGTCTTCGACAGCTTCGACGAGGAAACCGCGTGGGCACTCGGTGTCGCTCTGCGCGAGGCCGCGGTCGCCGCCTTCCTGCCGGTGGCCATCTCGATCCGTCGCAACGGTCAGCGTCTCTTTCACGCGGCGCTTCCGGGCGCGACAGCGGACAACGACGGCTGGCTCGAGCGCAAGAGTGCCGTGGTGGACCGCTATGGGCGCTCCTCGCTGCGTGTGGGCGAGCAGTTCAGGGTCGACGGCGGATCCTTCGAGGCGAACTCCCGCTTGGACCCGTCCGACTATGCCGCTCACGGAGGGGCGTTCCCCATCCTCGTCCGCGGCACCGGCTGTGTCGGCACCGTCGCGGTCTCCGGGATGCCGCAGGTGGAGGACCACCAGCTCGTCGTCGACACGATCGAGGGCTTCCTCGCCGCCCGACGCTGACGTAGCACGCCGACACGTTCTGCGAGACTCAGCGGATGGCGCGCACCGATGTCGAGAAGTGGCTCGTCGTCGACTGCCCGCGCTGGCGGCGGACCGACTCCCGGCGCCGGGCCCAGGAGCGGTAGATGGACCTCCAGGACTACCGAGATGCGCGCCACCGGAGACTCGTCGAGATGGCGACCGAGCTCGGCGTGCCGGCGGACCGCGCCGCGGCGGTGGTCGATCGCGTGATCGAGGACCACCGTCGCCGCATCGTTCGCTCCGCCGATCCCGACCAGGTCGTTGTTCCCGCTCTGCGTGAGGAGGTGCTCGGCGGGCGGTCTCGCGTCCCCTTGATCACCGTCGTCGTGCTCACCGCCGTTGTCGCGGCGGCTTTCGTGGTCACGATCCTGACCGGTCCATCCGGCCCCGAGAAGGTCGAGCGGAGGGCCGCGACGGTGCCTGCCCTCGTAGGCCTCACTTCCGCCGAGGCCGTCAGCGCGCTGGGGCGCGCCGGCATCGCGTCGCGCGTCGATGCAGCGCCCCAGTGTGATCCGGCGGGGCAGGTGCTGGGCTCCGTGCCGCCGTCCGGCGACACGGTCCGGCTCGACGAGGTGGTGGTCGTCATCGCGACGGCGACCCCGTCGTGGAGCTGCCCTGCCGACGCCGCCGGACGCGTCCAGGCGTGGGCGTTCCTGCGTTTCCTCGTCTCCGGCTCGGGCCGCCCGCATCTCGCGCCCGAGGTGCGGCTCTACGTCGACGGCGAGGCGGCTGGGACGGCCGACGGGACCCACTCGGCCACCTCGCCCGACTGGCGATGGCGCGTGCGCGACCCCGTCGTGGCCTACGCGGTGCGCCCGGTCGCCAACGACCTCGGGCAGCCGGTCGTCTCGATCACCAGTGGACCACCACCGCCCACCACATGCGGCCTCCCCACGTCGAGCCCGTCCGGTGTCGCTGAAACTGCCACCCGAGTCGTGCTGACAGTCAGCGGCGCCGGTTCTGGCGACGGACCGGAGCTCGGGTGCCAGCTCACGATCGACCTCTTCGAGGACGACGACGGAGCCATCGCGGCCGTGTCCGTGACCCTTCCCGGCGGCATTGGTCTCGGACCGCCGCCTTGGGTGCGGACCCGCGACGACGGGGACGTACGCGACGACTGACCGCTGTCGTTCTGGGTGGGTGACCGAGCCTGGTCCGCGGTACGGACACGGCCGGCGTGGTCCATGGAGTGGGCGATGGCGTCGACGGCACTCGCTGTAGCCGCCCACATGGCAGTGTGCAGAACCGCCGGAGCCCACGTGATCTCAGTGTCCGCCGAGGACCTCACCGACGGCGAAGGCGAAGACGATCAGGAACGTGAGGGACGCGAGCACGATCACGAGCGCCGAGCGTTCCTTCTCGCGGAAGATGGCCAGCCTGAGGTGACGAGAGAGGCGAGAGCCAGCCCGATCATGCCGATGCCGATGGCAATGCTCAGCGCCCGTGGCAGGTAGGAGACGAGGAGCCATACAGGAAACACCAGGTAGAGCAGCACGGGAAGCAGGAGCCACAGCGCGCGACGACCCATCAGAGTGCGAGGCAAGGCGTACATCTCGATCCTCCCGTCCGGACCACCCGGTCCGTCCTCTGTCTCTCCTGGGACCTGACTCCAGCCAACCGCGAGATCGAGCGGCGAGGCAGAGGCGTAGGTATGCACGGGGCCGGGACCAATGCACTCACATGCCGCGATCAGCTCGACCGCATCTGTCGGTGAGCGGATGACAGCACGTCCGATCCGTGACGAGGTTCGGCCTGTGCGCCACACGCGGAGGCACCATGGGTGCCAGCTCGCGGACACGCCTGTCCAGTCCGGGTGCTTGCTCAAGGCGGGGTCGCCGCTCGGTTAGCAGTCCTGATCTTCATGGCGGATGATGATGTTCCGGTCATCGCCGTCTGCTCTGCCGTAGAGGATGAAGTCGTCCTGGCGAACGTCAGAGCCAGCGCAGAAGATGTAAACCGCTGCATAACCATCGTTGTCGTCGAAGACCTCGTCGAAGACGTCCACTGCGATGGCGCTGTCCTCCACGGAGACCACGACCTCCGTGCCGATACCGGTCTCGATCTCTTCTACGATGCTGTAGCTGGACGGATCCTCCTGTGGATGGCCAGAAGAGCAACCGGTGGTGGCTGCGATCGCCAACACGACTGACAGCACGCGAAGCGTCATCAGTCCCTCTCCCACTAGCGGCCGCAGGCAACTCGCGACCGTCATGGTCGGGATCCCCGTTCGAGAGCCACCATCGCACATCCAGACACCCGGGACACCCGCCGCCGCACAGCACCGTTCGGCACATAGGGCGCCGGAATCGCCAGGAACCCGACGCAAGCGAACCCGCCGAAGGAATGGGTAGACATCCGCATTTGCCGCGAGTAGGTCACGGGCGGCGCCGCGCTGGACGCTGTCGGACGTGCCTGTGGCCCCGCCATCGTGGGGACTGGCGGGGTGCGGGGCGGGGTCATGGTCGCTCGGGTGGATCGACAGTCTCGTTGGTCGAGGAGGGCGCGCTGGCGCCCGTCACGAGACCCGGTCCGTCGAGCGACGTGGTGCCGTGTCGATCACGCAGGTAGCGGTGTCCGCGCGGGCTGATCCACTCGAACACACCGGGGGCGACCATGGCATAGGTCCACGCGGAGTGGGTCTTGAGCCGGTGATGACCGCGGCACAGGCACGCCAGGTTGGACGTGGTGGTCGGTCCGGGTTGCTCGCGGCCTTCGGCTTCGGCGTCGTGGTCGTACTCGATGACGTGGTCGACGTCCGCACGACGGGCGGGTCTGGTGCACCAGGGGTAGACGCAGGTGCGGCGGAATCTAGGTAGTCACGCAACACCGTGGTTGTCAGCGGTCTTGGTCAGTATCTTCTCGAGCATCTCGGCAGGGGTGCGAAAGCCGTGGCG
>NZ_LMDE01000004.1 GCF_001425025.1 Nocardioides sp. Root122 | reverse complement strand
CCTCGCAAGCGCCACGGCTTTCGCACCCCTGCCGAGATGCTCGAGAAGATACTGACCAAGACCGCTGACAACCACGGTGTTGCGTGACTACCTAGATTCCGCCGCACGTGCGTGTACCCCTGGTGCACCCGACCGGCCAGGCGTGCGGACGTCGACCACATCGTCGAGTACGACCACGAGGCTGAAGCCGAGGGCCGCGAGCAACCCGGCCCGACAACGACATCCAACCTTGCCGCGCTGTGCCGGTCACACCACCGGCTCAAGACCCACTCCGCCTGGACCTACACCATGGTCGCCCCCGGGGTGTTCGAGTGGACCACCCCGTTCGGCCACCGCTACCTCCGCGACCGCCACGGCACAGTCGTAGTCGCGCAGCCGCCCGACCGACCATGACCCCGCCCCGCACCCCGCCAGTCCCCGCGATGGCGGGGCACGACCACGTGGTCCCGGAGCACTGTCCGACCACGGCTCTAGCCTGAGTCCATGCGACGCTTCGACGACGAGGACCTCAGCGGCACGGAGTTCCGCGAGTGCGACCTGAGCCGGGTGCGCATGGTCGGAGTCGTCATGCAGGACGCCGAGATCGACGGCCTGGTCAGCAACCTCGTCGTCAACGGGGTCGACGTGATGCCCTACGTCGAGGCGGAGCTCGATCGTCGCCACCCCGTGCGCCTGCTGATGCGCTCCGACCGCCCCGCCGACCTCCAGGAGGCGTGGCGGCAGCTCCGGGATGGCTGGGCGCAGACCGTCGAGCACGTCCGGTCCATGCCCGACGGCAGCGAAGGTGTCAGCGTCGACGGCGAGTGGTCGATGGTCGACACCCTGCGTCACCTCGTGTTCGTGCACGACTCGTGGTTCCGGAGGTGCGTGCTCGGCCGCACCGAGCCGTTCACTCCCCTGGGCCTGTCGTCGTCGTCCATCACGACACAGGAGGAGAACGGCCTCGACCCCGCTGCACGACCGAGCCTCGACGAGGTCCTTGCGGTGCGGAGCCGGCAGTCCTCCGAGATCGAGGCCTGGCTGAGCGAGGTCACGCCTGACCGGCTTGCTCGCACAGCCCCGGTCCCTGACGACGGGCGGTGGCCGCCGTACGCGCTGGGGCGCACCGTGCGCCAGTGCCTGGGCACCGTTCTCGGCGAGGAATGGGCCCACCACGGGTTCTGCACACGCGACCTCGACACTCTGTCGGCCCAGCGCTAGGAACGGACGTGGACCTTCGCTGCGGTCCGGCCATCGCCAGTTCAGGTGATAGCGACCAGCAGGTGCGGAGTCACGGCGTGACGGCTGCGCGTCGCGCCTCGTCCGTGGTGGGATCAGCACGTGCCGTCCCGCGAGGAGATCGTCCGCCACCATGACGAGGCCGAGGTGGTCTACGTCGGCGCGTACCCGACGGGCTACGTCGTACGGATCGAGGAGCCCGACCCCACCTGGCCGCACCGCTACGCCGAGGTGGCGGAGCAGATCTCGGCCGCCCTCGGCGACCGGTTGCTCGACATCCAGCACATCGGCTCGACGTCGGTCCCCGGTCTGCCGGCGAAGCCCATCATCGACATCGACGTCGCGGTGGCCGACCCCGTCGACGAGGCGTCGTACGTCCCGGCGCTCGAGTCGCTCGGTCTCGTCCACTGGCTCACCGAGCCGGACTGGCACCAGCATCGCCTCTTCAAGATGCTGACCGAGCCACGCGTGCACGTGCACGTCTTCGGTCCCGACTGCCCGGAGCTGGTCAGGCACCGGATGTTCCGCGACTGGCTGACAGCGCATCCGGACGACCGCGAGGAGTACGCCGCCGCGAAGCGCTCCGCCCTCGCGCAGGTGGACACCCCGGGCGCCGAGCACGGGGCGCTGGGCTTCGGCATGCGCTACAACCTGGTCAAGCAACCCGTCGTGCGCGAGATCTACGAGCGCATGTTCCGCGCGGCAGGGTGGGCCTGAACCGCCAAAATCGGGCAGATTTCCGGTCCGTCGACGTGGGTCCGACCGAAATGCGCGCACTCTCGGCCCATGACGGGGGTCCAGGTGGAGCGAGCGCCGTGGGTCAGCGTGCTGGGGAGCATCGCTGACGACTTCGCCGCGCGCGCCCTGGCGCAGGAGCTGTTCCGCGACCGGGCGCGGCCCGGCACGGGGGTGCACCACCTGCACGCGCACTCCGCGACGCTGTGGCGTCAGGCGGAGAGCAGCCTGCGCGCCCGGATCGAGGAGCTGGAGCTCGGCTCGGGCTGAGTCCGGCTCAGAGGCCGAGGACCGCCGCACACACGAGGTAGGTCTCGGCGACGATGCCGGGCTCGTCGAGTCCCGATGGGTCCTCCGCGACCGCCAGCGAGCGGGCCAGCACCGCGGTGGAGGGATCGACGGCGGTCAGGTCGGCCGCGAGGTGTCGTACGACGACCGCGGCGTCGGTCGCCGACAGGGAGTCGAGGGCGAGGCTGTTGTGCAGCATCGTCGCGGCCTCGTCCATCAGCTCACGCGCGGTCTCCAGGTCGACCTCGGGTCGCGCCGCAGCCACCGCCGACGCAGCGGCCGCGAACTCGGCATGCACCAGGTCGTCCGTGCTCACCATGCACCGACGGTGACAGCCGACGGCAGTCGTCGGCAACCGAGTTCAGCGCCGAGCGCCACGGGCTGCGATGGCACTGCTGGTAATGGGTCGACCCTGCCCCCGACGGGGACAGGGTCGACAGTGCTCCGAGGGTGCTGGCTCAGCGCAGCACGCCGCACAGGGCCGGGTCGGTGGCCTCGGCCGGCAGGCTGGCGTCGAGCTCGCTGGCGCCCGCGCCGTCGAAGTCGTAGACGCCGTTGCCGTTGTGGTCGACACCGTGGATCACGATGACGCCCTTGCCGCTCTTGATGGCGCGCTGCACGGCGCCGGGGGTGAAGTTGATCGTCCGCTCGTACTTCTCGATGCCCTTCGGGGTGCTCGGGAAGCGGTCGACCGCGAGGCCGCTCTTCGGGCTCGTGTCACCCGACGTCGTCAGCGACTTCAGGATCGGACCGTAGGCCGGCACGCCCTCCGCCACGTTGAGGCGGTGGTCGAAGTTGTCATCGTCGAAGACGCTGGGGCACTCGTTGCGGGCGTCCGCGCCGAAGTGCAGGTGCTGGGCGTGGGGCAGGCCCTTGGCGAGCCGACGGGCGTCGATGCGCACGTGGGCCTTGTTGCCCTTGAACTCGACGTGCGCGTGGCCCGAGGCGCCGGAGTCGTTCAGCGGCTGCAGGTCGGCGGCGAGGTGCTTGCCCGCTGCCGGGGCCTTCGACTCGGTGGCGCTGCTGGCCTGCATGCCTGCGATGCCCGCGGTGCCTGCGAGGAGGAGACCGCCGAGACCGGCGTAGAGCTTGCGATGCTGCATGTGAACTCCTGGGTGTCGTCGAGGGTCTGGTTGGCCCTCACGCACCCAGTTCGGCACGACCGGTCCCGACGGATTGGTGCCGTCGCGGCAACCGGGCTCAGCGCCGGCTCACTCCCACTCGATGGTGCCCGGCGGCTTGGAGGTGATGTCGAGGGTGACCCGGTTGACCTCGGCCACCTCGTTGGTGATGCGGGTCGAGATTCGCTCCATCACGTCGTAGGGCAGGCGGGCCCAGTCGGCGGTCATCGCGTCCTCGGACGTCACCGGCCGGATCACCACGGGGTGGCCGTAGGTCCGCCCGTCACCTTGCACGCCGACCGAGCGCACGTCGGCGAGCAGCACGACCGGCATCTGCCAGATGTCGCGGTCCAGGCCGGCGCGGGTCAGCTCCTGGCGCGCGATCGCGTCGGCACGGCGCAGGATGTCGAGCCGGTCGGCCGTCACCTCGCCGATGATCCGGATGCCCAGGCCGGGGCCGGGGAACGGCTGGCGCCACACCATGTCGGCCGGCAGGCCGAGCTGCTCGCCCACCAGGCGCACCTCGTCCTTGAAGAGCGTGCGCAGCGGCTCCACGAGGGCGAACTCGAGGTCCTCGGGCAGGCCGCCGACGTTGTGGTGGGACTTGATGTTCGAGGTGCCGGCACCGCCGCCGGACTCGACGACGTCCGGGTAGAGCGTGCCCTGGACCAGGAAGCCGACCTTCTCGCCCTGGTCGGCGGCCTCGCCGAGCACCTGGACCTCGGCAGCCTCGAAGGCGCGGATGAACTCGCGGCCGATGATCTTGCGCTTCTCCTCGGGGTCGGTCACCCCGGCGAGGGCGGCAAGGAAGGTCTCGCGGGCGTCGTAGACGTGGAGGTTCACGCCAGTGGCGGCGACGAAGTCGCGCTCGACCTGCTCGGCCTCCCCCTCGCGCAACAGCCCGTGGTCGACGAAGACGCAGTGCAGCCGGTCGCCGATCGCGCGCTGCACGATGGCGGCCGCGACGGCGGAGTCGACGCCGCCGGACAGGCCGCAGATGGCCAGCCCGCTCTCGCCGATCTGCTCGCGGACGCGCTCGATCTGCTCCTCGGCGATGTTGAGCATCGTCCAGGTCTGTCGGCAGCCGGCGATGTGGTGCAGGAAGTGCTCGAGCACCTTCTGCCCGTGCTCGGAGTGCAGCACCTCGGGGTGCCACTGCACGCCGGCGAGGCCGCGGCCGACGTCCTCGAAGGCCGCCACCGGGGTGTCCGCGGTGGAGGCGAGGACGGTGAAGCCCTCAGGGGCCTTCGCGACGGAGTCGCCGTGCGACATCCACACCTTGTGCTCGACGGGGATGCCCTCGAGCAGCGTGCCCGACTCGGAGACCGTGACCGGCGTACGTCCGTACTCGCGCGCGCCGGTGTGGGCGACCTCGCCGCCGAGCCCGGACGCCATCAGCTGGAAGCCGTAGCACATGCCGAAGACGGGGACCCCGGCCGTGAAGACGTGGTTGTCGATGCCGGGCGCGCCCTCGGCGTACACGCTGGACGGCCCGCCGGACAGGATGATCGCCTTCGGGTTGCGCGCGAGCATCTCCTCGACCGGCATCGTGTGGGGCACGATCTCGGAGTAGACCCGCGCCTCGCGCACGCGACGCGCGATCAGCTGGGCGTACTGCGCGCCGAAGTCGACGACGAGGACCAGGTCGTGCTCTGCAGGCTGCGTCACGAGCGGAGTCTATCGAGCAAACGCACCAGGGCCCGGCCGGGGAGGGAGGGTTGGCCGGGCCCTGATGCTTGTGCTCCCAGCCGCCGCAGTGCAGCGTCCGAGAAGGAGGAGCCCGACCCTTGGGAGGGAGCATGACTGCCGGACCCCTCACCCGGCCCAACGACCCCTGTGGTGGCTGGTTACGGCCCCACCGGAGGAAATTCGCGCGTCAGCTGACGCCGACGATCGGCAGCCGCAGCGCACCCGGGGCGGCGTCGGGGACGACCGGGTTCTTCGGCTCGACGGGGACGACCTGGCGGTAGGTCGAGCCCAGCGCCGGGCGTGGGTCGGCCTCTCCCTTGTTGGGCCAGAAGGCCATCGCCCGCTCCGCCTGCGCGGTGATCGTCAGCGACGGGTTGACGCCCAGGTTCGCGGAGATCGCCGAGCCGTCGACGACGTGGAGGCCGTCGTGGCCGTAGAGCCGCTGCCACGGGTCGACCACGCCGGTCTGCGGCGAGTCGCCGATCGTGCAGCCGCCGATGAAGTGCGCAGTCATCGGCCGGTTGAACGGCTCACCGATGGTGCCGCCGGCCGTGCCACCGATGAGGTCCGCGACGCGGCGCACGGCGTCGTAGGCGACCGGGATGTAGGTGGGGTTGGGCGCGCCGTGGCCCTGCTTGCTGGTCATCCGCCAGCCGAACCGGCCACGGACCCCGACCGTGGTGATCGAGTTGTCGAGCGTCTGCATCACCAGCGCGATGACCGCGCGCTCGGACCAGTGCTTGAGGTCGTAGAGGCTCAGCGCGTCGCGTCGCTGCGCCCACAGCTCGCGCAGCCAGGTGCGCACCCGTGACGTCCCGGGCACGTCGTCGGCCAGCACCGTCTGCAGCAGCGCCATCGCGTTGGAGCCCTTGCCGTAGCGCACCGGCTCGACGTGGGTGACCTCGTCGGGGTGGAAGGAGGAGGTGATGGCCACGCCGCGGGTGTAGTCGACGGACCGGTCACCGGCCACGGCGCCGAGGATGGCCTCGGAGTTGGTGCGGGTCAGCATGCCGAGGCGGTCGCTGATGCCGGGCAGGTCCCCCTCACCCTTGAGCTGGTGGAGCAGCTTCTGGGTGCCGAGCGCGGCTGCGGAGAAGACGACCTGGTCGGCGGTGAACGTCTTGGTGGCCGTACGACGCGACAGCTTGGCCTTGGTCCAGCGCGCGGTGATCTCGTAGCCACCGCCGTCGCGGGGACGTACGCGCGTCACCGTGGTCAGCGGGTGCACGACCGCTCCCGCCTGCTCGGCGAGGTGGAGGTAGTTCTTGACGAGGGTGTTCTTGGCGTTGTGGCGGCAGCCGGTCATGCACTCGCCGCAGTTGAGGCACGCGTTGCGGGCCGGACCGACCCCGCCGAAGAACGGGTCCTCGACCCGCTCGCCCCCCTGTGCCTCCGGGCCGCCGAAGAAGACGCCGACCGGCGTCGGGTGGAAGGTCTCCCCCACGCCCATGTCCTCGGCGACCTGCTTCATCACCTCGTCGGAGGGCGTGTGGAGCGGGTTCTGGACCACGCCGAGCATGCGCTTGGCCTGGTCGTAGTAGGGGGCGAGCTCGCTCTTCCAGTCGGTGATGCGGGCCCAGGAGGGGTCGCGGTAGAACGCGTCGAGCGGCTCGTAGAGCGTGTTGGCGTAGACCAGCGACCCGCCGCCGACGCCGGCGCCGGCGAGGATCAGGCAGTCCTTGATGAGGTCGATGCGCTGGATGCCGTACATCCCGGCGGCCGGGGCGAAGAGCCACCGCTTGGCGTCGAACGACGTCGTCGGGAAGTCGCCGTCCTCGAAGCGGGCGCCCGCCTCGAGGACCCCGACGGTGTAGCCCTTCTCGGTCAGCCGCAGCGCGGTGACGGAGCCACCGAAGCCGGACCCGATGACGAGGACGTCGTAGTGCTGGACCTTCGCGGACGTGCTCATCAGGCCCGGCCCAGCTTGTTGAGCAGACGGAGCGACGCGGTGAGCACCTTGGCGTTGGTCTCCTCCGACATCCCGAACATCGGTGCAATCGGCACCAGCCGTTGGGTGGCCACCGACTGCGCCTCGGTGTAGCGGTGGATGCCCTCCACGCCCTGTCGTCGGCCCATCCCGGACTCGCGCATGCCGCCCATCGGTGCGCCGAGCGAGCCGAAGGTCGCGCCGTAGGCCTCGTTGACGTTGACCGTGCCGCACTTGATGCGGCGCGCGATCGCCCGGCCGCGGTCGGCGTCGCGGGTGTAGACCGAGGCGTTGAGGCCGTACTGACCGTCGTTGGCGCGCTCGATCGCCTCGTCCTCGCTGTGGAAGCGGTAGAGCGAGACGACCGGCCCGAAGGTCTCCTTGCCGAAGCACTCCATGTCGGCCGAGACGCCCTCGAGGATCGTGGGCTCGAAGACGAACGGCCCGAGCTCGGGGCGGTGGGTGCCTCCGGTGAGCACGGTGGCGCCCTTGGCGACCGCGTCGGCGACGTGGGCAGTGACGGTGTCGAGCTGCGCCTGCGAGATCAGCGACCCCATGTCGACCGACCAGTCGTGGCTCGCGCCGAGCGTCATCGCCCGGGTCCGCGAGACGAACGCGTCGACGAACCGGTCGTAGACCTGGTCGGCGACGAAGAGGCGCTCCATCGACACGCACAGCTGCCCGGCGTTGGAGAACACGGCTCGCACGGCGCCCTCCGCCGCCCGCTGCACGTCGGCGTCGCGCAGGACGAGCATCGGGTTCTTGCCGCCGAGCTCGAGCGAGCAGCCGATCAGCCGGTCGGCGCAGCCCTGGGCGATCTTCCGGCCGGTGGCGGTCGAGCCGGTGAAGCAGATGTAGTCGGCGTGCCCGACGATCGCACCGCCGACCTCGGGCCCGGGTCCGGCGACGACCTGCCAGAGCTCGGGCGGGAAGCCCGCCTCGTCGAGGAGCTGGGCGGCGAGCAGCGCGGTGAGCATGGTCTGGGCGTCGGGCTTGGCCACGACCGCGTTGCCGGCGAGGAGGGCCGGGAGGCCGTCGCAGAGCGCCATGGTGAGGGGGTAGTTCCAGGGCGAGATGATGCCGACGACGCCCTTGGGCACACGGTGGACCTCGGCGCGGGTGAGCACCGGGAACATGCCGCCGACGCGCTGGGTGTCGAGGTGCTGGTGGGCGGTGCGGGCGTAGTACCGCGCGGTCAGCGCGACGTGCGCGACCTCGAGGTAGGCGTCCTTGCGGGCCTTGCCGGACTCCCAGACCACGAGGTCGATGAGCTCGTCCTGGCGGTCGAGGAGGATGTCGTGCAGGCGGAGCAGCGTGGCCGCCCGGTGGTCGACCGGGGTGGCGGCCCACGCGGCCTGCGCACGACGCGCCCGCACGAACGCCTCGGCCACGTCGGCCGGGCTCGACTGCGGGACGTGCGCGAGCGGGGTGCCGCCGATCGGGGACGCCACGGCGTGCGTCTCGCCGGTCGTGCTGACCACGCGGCGCGTCAGGCCGGCGACGTACGAGCGATCGAGGCCGTAGGCGGCGGTGGCGTCGTGCTCGGGGTCGGCGGGGCCGTCGGTGACGGGGCCGGACAGGTGGCTGGGCTCGCTCATCCTCGCAGCGTAGGTCGCTGCCAGCGCCGTTGCTACCGGTTGGTCACTTCATCCCAACATTCGACATCTTGCGGCGATTTG
The DNA here is from genome assembly GCF_001425025.1 of Nocardioides sp. Root122. Taxonomy (GTDB): domain Bacteria; phylum Actinomycetota; class Actinomycetes; order Propionibacteriales; family Nocardioidaceae; genus Nocardioides. The sequence continues at coordinate 116,211 of NZ_LMDE01000004.1, read as the reverse complement.
TCAAAGGCGGGTCAGACGATGTCGGGCGCCTTGACCCGCGCCTCGTCCGCCTCCTGGTCGGTCGGCATCAGCTGGCTCTGCCGCTCGGCCTCGACGCGCCGCAGGTAGTGGTCGACCTCGTCGTCACGCTGCGCGTCGTCCCAGCCGAGCGCCTCGGCCATCAGCTCGGCCGCCGGCCGCGCCGCGGTGATGCCACGGTCGGGGGTCTCGATCGACACCCGCGTACGTCGTGCCAGCACGTCGTCGAGGTGCCGCGCGCCCTCGTGGGTGACGGCGTAGAGCACCTCGGCGCGGAGGTAGTGCTCGGCGCCGGGCAGCGGCTCACCCAGCTCGGGGCGCTCGTGGATCATCGCCAGGACCTCGTCGACCAGGCCGCCGTAGCGGCCCAGCAGGTGGTCGACCACCCCGACGTCCAGCCGCGACGAACGGCTCAGTGCGACCCGCTGGTTGGTGCGGGCCTCGTAGCCCCAGGCACCCATGAGCGGCACGCGGTCGGTGATCGAGGGGCGGATGTGCTCGAAGTCGCGGGTGGCGTGGTCGACGGCGTCGCGCGCCATCACCCGGTAGGTCGTCAGCTTGCCGCCGGCGACCAGCACCAGGCCGGGCACGGGGTTGGCGACCGTGTGCTCGCGGGAGAGCTTGGTCGTCTCCCCCATCTCCCCCTCCTTGCGCATCGGCTTGAGCAGCGGGCGCAGGCCGGCGTAGACCCCGATCACGTCGCGGTGGTCGAGCGGGTCGCGCAGCAGCGTGTTGACGTGGCCGAGGAGGTACTCGATGTCGGTCCGGCTCGCGGCGGGGTGCGCGAGGTCGAGGTCCCACGCGGTGTCGGTGGTGCCGATGATCCAGAACTGGCCCCACGGGATCACGAACAGGACCGACTTCTCGGTCTTGGTGATGAAGCCGCACTCGGAGCGGATCCGGTCGCGCGGCACCACGATGTGGATGCCCTTGCTGGCGTCGACGTCGAGCTGCGCCTGGCCGCCGATCAGGTCCTGCACCTCGTCGGTCCACACACCGGCCGCGTTGATGACCACCTTCGCGCGGATCTCGAGGTCGCGCTGTCCCTCGAGGTCGCGGGCACTCACGCCGACGACGCGGTCGCCCTCGCGCAGGAAGCCGGTGACCTTGGTGCGGGTCGCGATGTGGGCCCCGTTGTTGGCCGCCGTGCGCGCGATGGTCATCACCAGGCGCGCGTCGTCGACCTGGCAGTCGTAGTAGCGGATGGCACCGTGCAGACCCTCGGTCCGGATGTCCGGCGCCATCCGGGCGAGCTGCTTGCGGAAGACGTGCTTGTGCTTCGGCACGCCCATGTCGTACTTGCCCGTCATCGCCATGCCGTCGTAGAGCGCGATGCCGGCGCCGACGTAGGGGCGCTCCCACGCGTGGTGCAGCGGGTAGAGGAAGGGCACCGGGCGGACCAGGTGCGGCGCCAGCCGGGTGAGCAGCAGGCCGCGCTCCTCGAGGGCCTCCTTGACCAGCGCGAAGTCGAACATCTCCAGGTAGCGCAGGCCACCGTGGACCAGCTTGGAGGAGCGCGAGGAGGTGCCGGAGGCGAGGTCGCGCTGCTCGACGAGGCCGACCTTCAGCCCGCGCGTCACCGCGTCGAGCGCGGCACCCACGCCGACGATGCCACCGCCCACCACGAGCACGTCGAGCTCGCCCGAGCCGAGCTGCTGGAGCGCGTCCGCGCGCTGGTCGGCGTCGAGGGCCTTGGCAAGCGTCATGGCGCCATCCTCCCAGCCGGTCCGAAAGGCCGCCTCGTCGCGGGACCTCGGTCCACGCTCAGTGCTGGACGACGACCTCGATGCGCTGGAACTCCTTGACCTCGGTGTAGCCCGTGGTGGCCATCGCGCGACGCAGGGCGCCGACGAGGTTCATGGTGCCGTCGGCCACGCTCGAGGGGCCGAACATGATCTCCTGCAGCGTGCCGACGGGAGCGAACTCCACCCGCTCGCCCCGCGGCAGGTCGGCGTGGGTGGCCTCGCTGCCCCAGTGGAAGCCGCGGCCGGGCGCCTCGGTGGCGCGGGCCAGCGGCGAGCCGATCATCACCGCGTCGGCGCCGCACGCGATCGCCTTGGCGATGTCGCCGGAGCTGCCGATGGAGCCGTCGGCGATGACGTGGACGTAGCGCCCGCCCGACTCGTCGAGGTAGTCGCGCCGGGCCGCGGCGACGTCCGCGACGGCGCTGGCCATCGGCACGGCGACGCCGAGGACGGTGCGGGTGGTGTGCGCGGCGCCGCCGCCGAAGCCGACGAGCACGCCTGCTGCGCCGGTGCGCATCAGGTGGAGGGCGGCCTGGTAGGTCGCGCAGCCGCCGACGATGACCGGGACGTCGAGCTCGTAGATGAACTCCTTGAGGTTCAGCGGCTCGGACTGGCTGCTGACGTGCTCCGCGCTGACGGTGGTGCCGCGGATGACGAACATGTCGACGCCGGCGTCGACGACCGCCTTGACGTGGTCCTTGGTGCGGTTCGGCGAGAGCGAGCCCGCGACGGTGACACCGGCAGCACGCATCTCCTTCAAGCGGGCGGTGATCAGCTCGGGCTTGATCGGCTCGGTGTAGATCTGCTGCATCCGACGGGTGGCCTCGGCACCGGTGAGACCGGCCACCTCCTCCAGCAGGCCGGTCGGGTCGTCGTAGCGCGTCCAGAGGCCCTCGAGGTTGAGCACCCCCAGGCCGCCCATCTGGCCGAGCGCGATCGCGGTGGAGGGCGACATCACGGAGTCCATCGGCGCCGCGAGGACGGGGATGTCGAAGCGGTAGGCGTCGATCTGCCAGGCGGTGCTGACCTCCTCGGGGTCGCGGGTGCGCCGGGAGGGCACGATCGCGATGTCGTCGAAGGAGTACGCCCGACGGCCGCGCTTGGCGCGGCCGATCTCGATCTCGGTCATGAGCGGCAGCCTATCGGCGTCGCCTCAGAAGCCGAGGTCGCGGGCGGTGCTCCGGATCCGGTCGGCGCTGGCACGCAGTCCGGCGAGCTCGGCCTCGCTCATCGGCACCTCGAGGCGACGCTCGGCACCACCCGTGCCGACGACGGTCGGCACGGACAGGCAGACGTCGCCGATGCCGTGGTAGTCGTCGAGCAGCGTGGAGACCGGCAGCACCCGCTTCTCGTCGCGCAGCACGGCCTCGATGATCCGGCTGCCGGAGACGCCGATGGCGTAGTTGGTCGCGCCCTTGCCCTTGATGATCTCGTAGGCCGCGCCCACCACCTCCGCGGCCATCGCGTCCCGGTCGGCGGCGGGCACCAGGTCGGTCACGGGCACGCCGCCGATGCTCGCGCTGCTCCACAGCGGGATCTCGCTGTCACCGTGCTCGCCGACGACGTAGGCGTGCACGTTCTGGACGGCCACCCCGCAGCGGGCGGCGACCAGCCCCCGCAGCCGGGCCGAGTCGAGCACGGTGCCCGAGCCGAACAGCTGCTCCGTGCCGAGCCCGGTGAGCTTCTGGGCGGCGTACGTCACCACGTCGACGGGGTTGGTGACCATCACGAAGCGGGCGTCGGGCGCCGCCTCCACGAGGGCCGGCATGAGGGAGCGGAGCATCCGCGTGGTCGAGGCGGCGAGGTCGAGGCGGGTCTGGCCGGGCTGCTGCTTGGCCCCCGCGGTCACCGCGACCACCTGGGCGCCCGCGCAGACCGAGACGTCGGCCGAGCCCTCGACGTGCGCCGTGGGCAGGAACTGCAGGCCCTGACGAAGGTCGAGCTCCTCGGCCCGCACCTTGGCGGCGTCGACGTCGTGGAGGGCGACAGTGGTGGCGACGCCGCGCACGAGGCACGCGTAGGCGAGGGTCGAGCCCACGGCACCGGCACCGACGATGGCGATCTTGGCGGAGGTCACGCCGCCATCGTGGCAGCCGGCGCCGCGGGAGGACAGGGCCGACCGAGAGGGCGCCTGGGCAACATCTCGTGAACAGATTCGCCATAACGCCACGCCGCCGACACGCCGTTCCTACGGTAAAACTGTGGGGAACCTGGGGAAGCGGCCCGTGCGGCCGCAGCGAACGATCGCGCGCACGCTCGCAACCGTCTGCCTGGCCGGCGGCCTGCTGAGCCTGGCCGCGACGACCGCGCACGCCGAGGACGACTACCCGTGGGCGTGGCAGGGCCAGTGCCCGATCGTGCCGCAGGAGCCGATCGTCGAGCCGGCGCCGACGCCCACCCCGACCCCGGCCCCCCAGGCGGGCGACGCCGCAGGCGACGAGGACGGGGGCGCGACGGGCGACAAGGCCGGCGACCCCGCTCCCGCCGTCGTGACGCCGCCGCCTCCTCCGGAGCCGGTGCTCGATCCCCTCAGCGGCCACCTCTACGACCCGCGTGGCCCACGGCCGACGTGCACGAAGTGGGTCTGGTCGATCAACGGCTCCCTCGGCGACCCGTGGGGCTTCGTGTGGCGCAACTGCACCAGCTTCGTCGCGTGGCGGATGCAGGAGCGCAACGGCATGGCGGGCTTCAGCAACTCCTTCGGGGGGCAGCACTGGGGCAACGCCGAGCACTGGGACGACGCCGCCCGCGCCCTCGGCTACCGCGTCGACTCGGTCCCGGCGATCGGCGCCGTGGCGCAGACCGACGCCGGCCGGGTCGGGCACGTGGCCTGGGTCTCGGCGATCGGGCCCGGCACGGTGACCATCGAGGAGTACAACCACTCGCTGCCGGGTGGCTACGGCACCCGGACCGTCCCTGTGGGCGACTTCCGCTACCTCCACCTCGACGACGTCGCGCCCTCCCCGCTGGTCGGCTCGGACCGTCCGGTGGTCTCCGTCCCGGACGGGCTGGGCGAGTCGTGGACCGCCCGCGTCGACGACGGCGGCACCCTCCGCGTCGCCCGCCCCGGTCGCCCGGCGCGCATCGTGGGCCTGCGCGGCGGCTTCTCGCCGGTCGTGGCGCCCGCGCTCACGCTGGACCGCCGCGGACGTCCCTGGGTCGCGGCGACCACCCGCACCGGGTCGGTCCTGGCGGGCACCGTCCGCGGCGCGCGGTTCGCGCTGCGGCCGGTGGGCGCCGCGGCGCCGACCTCGAGCCCGGCGCTCGTCCTGTCCCGCACCGGTCGCCCCGTCGTGGCGGCGGTCTCCCCCGAGGGCACCCTGGTAACTCGCCGGTTCACCGAGCGGGGCCGGTGGAGCCGACCCGCCCGCGTCGGCCGGCCGGGCTCGTGGGCCACCCACACCGCGCCGGTGCTCGGCACCGACGGCGCCGGCCGCACCTGGCTGGTGGCCGTGGGCTCCGGCGGGGCGACGTACGCCACCGGGCTGGAGAAGGGCCGCCTGGCGCGGCTGTCCGGACCCACCGGCTCCGTCACCTCGACCCCTGCGTTCACGCTCGCCGCCGACGGCACCGCGCGACTCCACCAGGTCACCACCGATGGCCGCATCACCGTCCGCACCCTCCGAGGCGCGCGCTGGGGCCGGGCTGCCACCCTCCCCGGCGAGTGGTCGCCCTACTCCTCCCCCGCGGTCGACGAGGTCGCCGGCCGGCTGGTGGTCGCCGCCGTCGACGGGCACGGCACCCTGCGCGTGCGCGCCGCGGTCGAGGGGCAGCGCTCCCGGCTGGCAGCGCGGCTGCGCTCCGCCGGCGACCCGACCCGGTCACCGGGCCTGGTCACCCGGCGCAACGGCGGCGTCTTCGTGGTCTCCCTCGGCGCCCGGCGCGTGCCGGAGTCCCGGCTCCTGACGCGACCGGCCTCGGCCGTCAGCGGCGACACCTCACCGACCCGTGGCGGCTTCACGCCCTGACCGGCGCCTGCCCACACCCCCGGCCGTACGACGGCGCGGCCACCCCGAACGGGTGACCGCGCCGCCGTCGTGAGGTGACGGACGCCGGTCAGCGGCCTGCGTAGGCCCAGGACGAGACGTTCTCGGTGTTCTCCGACCCCGTGAAGCCCTCGGCGGGCGAGTAGGTGTCGGTCACGAACTGGATGTTCTCGTCGTCCGCGGTGCCACCGACGTTGTCAGGGCCGACGCCGTAGAGGTTCTGCCCGAAGTTGGCGCCGCCGGAGTCCATCATGTTGTGGATCTCGTCGGCGTTGTCGGTGTGGTAGCTGCCGATCGTGTGGCCGATCTCGTGGGCCGTCACGTTGGCCACCGCGCTCGACACGAACCCGATCCGGTCACTGCTGGCGTTGAGGTAGGTGTTGAGCGAGGACGCCGGACCCGCCGCCGCGCTGAGCACGTCGAGGAGCACGATCGCCTCGTCCTGGTGGCCGTAGTTGCCCGGGTCGATGTACTGGGCGATGCCGATGGTGCTGATGCCGGTCTCGGCGATCGTGCCCGCGACGTAGATGCGCGAGACGTTCTCCTGCCCGATCAGCTCCGGGTTGGTCCGGGCGTTGAGCACGTCGACGTTGACCGCCAAGTTGGTGCCCGCCAGCTCGGCCTGGATGTTGCGCCGCACCAGGTTCACGATGCGGTTCTCCACCTTGCGGGCGTCCGCACGCGGGATGCCCCACTGCGGGACGAACGCGGCGAAGGGCGAGACGTTGCGCTGGCCGGGGCCGCCCCAGGTGCCGGTGTTGACGCGACCGGGTGCGAAGTCGAGCAGCACCGTCTGCCGGCGGCCGCGGTCGCCCTGGGTGCCGGGACGGTAGCCCTCGACGAGGACGTCGTAGGCACCGGTGGCGCCGGAGACCTGCACGGAGTACCAGCCGGCCTCCTCGGCGACGTAGGCGATCGCGGTGTTGCCGCCGCCCGGGAGCGGGGAGGTCGGCGGGTAGAGGAAGGTCGCGTCGGTGCCGACGCCACCCACCCGCTCCTCGCCCGACGGCGTACGCACGGTCAGGCCGGTGGCAGCGCCCGTCCCGGTCGAGCCGATGGTGTCACCGGGCCGCAGCCGCACGGAGTAGAAGTCGGCGTCGAGCTTCTGGCTGGCGATCGAGACGCGGTAGTTGCCGATGTCGGCACCGCCGGCGCCGCTGCCGGAGTCGAACGGGTCGGCCGGCAGCGGGTCGAGGGCGTAGCCGCCGACCATCACGTAGTAGGTGCCGGGCTCGGCGGGCTTGTAGGAGAGGCTGCTGAGCACCCCGGTGCCGCTGTCGTCGTCGGCCGCGAGGGGCGTGCCGTCCGCGCCGTAGACGACGAGGATCGTGTCGGTGGTGGTGGCGCTGCCCTCGGTGTGGGCGGTCAGCGTCATCCCGGCCCCGACCTCGACGGCGTAGAAGTCGAAGTCGTTGGTGTCGTCGCCGGCCGGGGCGGGACCGTGCGGCCCGTCGCCCAGCACCGAGCTCGTCACGGTGGAACCGGTGCCCGCGATCGCGGTCGGCGTGGCCAGCGGGATCGCACCCTGGTCCTCGGTGGTCGTCACGGTGCGCGGCGTGCTCGTCGGCGGCGCGGCCAGGCTGCCGAGGATCCGGACGGCCGGCATCCGGGCGGCCGCGGTGCCGAACTCGGGGATCGGCTCGGCATCGAGGTGGGAGTCGTTGGACCCTGCGGTGCCGTCGGGCTCCTCCTCGTCGTGGACGAACGGCGTCAGGACGGCTCGCGCCGCGACGCCCTTGCGCCCGGCACCGAGGGCCTCGCGGCGGTTGGCCGCGAGCCGCTTCGACGTGGCCCGCTGCTCGGCCTTCTCGTGCATGAGCTTGTTCCAGGCGAAGTAGTTGGCGTCGGTGATGGACGGCAGGTTCGCGAGGTAGGGGTTGGGGTTGACGTTCGCCGTGAGCGAGGCGACGCCGTCCTCCTTGGGCGCGACCTGGAAGCCCAGGTCCAGGGCCGTCTGCTGCGACGGCGTGACGCTGTCGTCACCGGCTGGTGCGGCGGTGGACAGGGCTGGGGTGACGACGGCCAGCAGCCCGGCACAGCCGGACGCGACCAGGATGTTTCTGCGCACTGAAGCGCTCCTCCCGAGAGAAATCAGGATCGAGCACATCGTGGTCGATGGATCACACCGTCGCGGGGCCCGATCCCCTGACCCTCGCCAACGTAGGCGCTACCGCGGGGTGGGGGAAGAGTCGTAAGTAGCAGGTCAGGAGCCGCTGTAGTTGGGCGCCTCGACAGTCATCTGCACGCCGTGCGGGTGGCTCTCCTTGAGCGAGGCGGACGTGATCCGCACGAAGCGGCCCTTGTCCTGCAGCTCGGGGATGGTGCGCGCACCGACGTAGAACATGGACTGGTTGAGCCCACCCACGAGCTGGTGGGCCACCGCGGAGAGCGGGCCGCGGTAGGCGACCTGGCCCTCGATGCCCTCGGGCACGATCTTGTCGTCGCTGGCCACCTCGGCCTGGAAGTAGCGGTCCTTGGAGTAGGACTTCTTGCCGCGGCTGCTCATCGCGCCGAGCGAGCCCATGCCGCGGTAGGACTTGAACTGCTTGCCGTTGACGAAGACCACGTCGCCGGGCGACTCCTCGCAGCCGGCCAGCATCGAGCCGACCATGACCGAGTCGGCGCCGGCGACCAGCGCCTTGGCGATCTCGCCGGAGTGCTTCATGCCGCCATCGGCGATGAGGGGCACGCCAGCAGGCTTCGTGGCGAGGGACGCCTCGTAGACCGCGGTCACCTGGGGCACGCCGACCCCGGTGACGACGCGGGTGGTGCAGATCGAGCCGGGGCCCACGCCGACCTTCACCGCGTCGGCGCCCGCGTCGACGAACGCCTGCGCGCCCTCGCGGGTCGCGACGTTGCCGCCGATGACCTGCACGTGCCGGGTCGCCGGGTCCGTCTTGAGCCGGCGGACCATGTCGAGCAGGAGGTGCACGTGGCCGTGGGCGGTGTCGGCCACCAGCACGTCGACGCCCGCGTCGATCAGCGTGGTCGCGCGCTCCCACGCGTCACCGAAGTAGCCGATGGCTGCGCCGACGAGCAGCCGTCCGTCGGCGTCGTAGGAGGCGTGCGGGAACTGCTCGCCCTTGACGAAGTCCTTGACCGTGATGAGGCCACCCAGACGACCCTGCTCGTCGACCAGCGGGAGCCGCTCGCGCTTGTGGGCGCGGAGCAGCGCGGTGGCGTCGTCACGCGAGATGCCGACGGTGCCCGTGATCAGGCCCTCCCTCGTCATCACCTCGTCGACCTTGGTGGTCGCCCACTCCGCGACGGGGGTGAAGCGCAGGTCGCGGTTGGTGATGATGCCGAGCAGGTGGTTGTCGAGGTCGACGACCGGGAGGCCGGAGACGCGGTACTCGCCGCAGAGCCGGTCGAGCTCCTCGAGCGTCGCGTCGGGACCGATGGTCACCGGGTTGGAGATGATGCCCGTCTGCGTGCGCTTGACCAGGTCGACCTGGCGGGCCTGGTCCTCGATGGAGAGGTTGCGGTGCAGCACGCCGATGCCGCCCTCGCGGGCCATCGCGATCGCCATCCGCGACTCGGTGACGGTGTCCATCGCCGCACTGATCAACGGCACGCGGATCGAGATCTCCCGCGTGAGCCGCGTCGTGGTGTCGATGTCGCTCGGGGCGAGGTCGGACTCGCCCGGCAGCAGCAGCACGTCGTCGTAGGTGAGGCCCAGCGCAGCGAACTTCTCGGGGATCTCCACGCCCACATTCTACGGGCGGCCCGTGGGTGCTCTGAGAGGGTGTCGGCATGGCGCTGGGGACGACGCGGTGGGGGCGCACCGTCTGGATCGCCGCGATCGCCGCCTTCGTGGCCCGCTTCCCCGGCCTGCTCTGGCCGCTGCGGCCCGACGAGGCCGGCTTCCTCCTCGTCGCCCGCAGCCTGCACCCCGAGCCCGACTCCCTCTACGGCCGCTACTGGGTGGACCGGCCGCCGCCCGTCATCTGGCTGGTGCAGGCCACCGACTGGGTGGGCGGCGCCTACACCCACCGGCTGGTCGGCGCGCTCGCCTGCGCGCTGCTGGTCCTCGCGTCGGCGGCGGCGACCCGCGAGACGGCCCTCCGCGCCGGCGTCGTCGACCCGGTCGCCGTACGACGCCTGGCGGGCTGGGTCGCCGTCGGGACCGCGGCACTGGTCAGCAACGCCCAGATCGACCCGGTCGCGGCGAAGGGCGAGGTGCTCGGCATCCCGCTGGTGCTGGCGTCGTGCTGGCTGTCGTTGCGGGCCGTACGACGCCTCGCCGCCGCCGACGCCTTCTGGGCGGGCTGCCTGGCCGTGCTCGCGGTGGGCTTCAAGCAGAGCATCCTGGGCGGGATCGTCTTCGGTGCGGTGCTTCTCCTCGGCTCCGCCGCCGCCCGGCACCTCCCCGGGCGCACGGCCGGGAGGTTCGCCCTCGCCGCGGTCGCCGGCGGCGCCGTACCTGTCGCGGTGGTGGTGGCCTGGACGCTCGCCTCGGGGTCGCGGCTGCAGACGCTCTGGTACACCTCGGTCTCCTTCCGCTCCGACGCCAGCCGCGTCATCGCCTCGCAGAACTCGGAGGGAGCGCAGAGCCGCATCGGAGTTCTGGTGGTCGTCTTCGTGGGTGTCGGGATGCTGCTCCTGCTCGTCTGCTTCCTGGTGCGGGTGCCGAGCCTCGTGCGCCACGACGCGGTGCCTGTCGTCGCGATCCTGGCCATGGTCACCGTCGACCTGCTGGGCGTGGCCTTCAGCGGCAGCTTCTGGCTGCCCTACCTCTTCGTCCTGGTCCCGCCGCTCTCCCTGGCGCTCGCCGCCCTCGTCGCCCACGACCACCTCGGGCTGTCGCGGCACCGGGTGTCCCCCGCCGTCGTGGCTGTCGTGGCGACCTCGAGCGTGCTGTCCCTCGTCGCCTGGACCGCGGCATGGGCGGTGGGCCGGGTGCCGGTGGAGGTCCGCACCGGCGAGGCGATCGCCGCGGCCGCGCGGCCGGGCGACCGGGTGCTCGTCTACGGCGGCCGGGCCGACATCCAGTGGGCGAGCCGCGCCGAGTCGCCATACCCGTATCTCTGGTCCCTGCCGATGCGCACGCTCGACCCGGACCTCGAGGAGCTGCGGCGCGTGCTGACCGGCAGCAACCCGCCCACCTGGTTCGTCGAGGCGACCCACATCACGGCCTGGAGCGAGCTCGGCACCCGGCCCATCGAGCGCTCGCTGATCAGCAAGTACGAGTTCGTCCGCACGGCCTGCGGCCGCTATCGGATCTACCACCTCAACTCGGTCGACCCGATCGACGTCGACGTCGACTGCAGCACGCCCTACCGGACGATCTGGGGGTCGTGAGGTCGTTTCCGCCTGACCACATGCGACAGGCCCGCACCGGAGTCCGGTGCGGGCCTGTCGTGCGGAGCGGGGTCGGTCAGTGACCGTGACCGTGCCCGTGGCCGCCAGCGGCCGCGGGCTCCTCGTCCTCGGGCTTGTCGACGACCAGCGTCTCGGTCGTGAGCAGCATGGCGGCGATCGACGTGGCGTTGACCAGGGCCGAGCGGGTGACCTTGACCGGGTCGAGGACGCCCTGGGCGACCAGGTCGCCGTAGGTGTCGTCGGCGGCGTTGTAGCCGTTGCCGACGCCCAGCTCGCGGACCTTGGCGGTCACGACGTAGCCGTTCACGCCACCGTTCTCGGCGATCCAGCGCAGCGGCTCGTCGGCCGCCTTGCGGACCACGCGCACGCCGGCAGCCTCGTCACCGGTGAGGCCGAGGTTGTCGTCGAGCACCGAGACGGCGTGGATCAGCGCCGAGCCACCGCCGGGGACGATGCCCTCCTCGATCGCGGCGCGCGTCGCGGAGACGGCGTCCTCGATGCGGTGCTTCTTCTCCTTCAGCTCCACCTCGGTGGCGGCGCCGACCTTGATCACGCAGACACCGCCGGCCAGCTTGGCGAGGCGCTCCTGGAGCTTCTCGCGGTCCCAGTCGGAGTCGGTGTTCTCGATCTCGGCCTTGATCTGGTTGACGCGACCCTCGACGGCCGAGCTGTCGCCCGCACCCTCGACGATCGTGGTGTGGTCCTTGGTGATGACCACACGACGCGCCTGGCCCAGGACCTCGAGGCCGACCTGGTCGAGCTTGAGGCCGACCTCGGGGGCGACGACCTGACCGCCGGTCAGGATCGCGATGTCCTGCATCATCGCCTTGCGACGGTCACCGAAGGCCGGGGCCTTCACCGCGGCGACGTTGAAGGTGCCGCGGATCTTGTTCACGACCAGGGTCGAGAGCGCCTCGCCGTCGACGTCCTCGGCGAGGATGAAGAGCGGCTTGCCGGTCGCGATGACCTTCTCGAGCACCGGGAGGAGCTCCTGGATCGAGGAGATCTTGCCCTGGTGGAGGAGGATGTAGGGGTCGTCCAGGACGGCCTCCATCGACTCCGGGTCGGTGACGAAGTAGGCCGAGATGTAGCCCTTGTCGAACTGCATGCCCTCGGTGAACTCGAGCTCGGTGCCCATGGTGTTGGACTCCTCGACCGTGATCACGCCGTCCTTGCCGACCTTGTCGAAGGCCTCGGCGAGCAGGTCGCCGATGTGGCTGTCCCGGCTGGAGATCGTGGCGACGGACGCCATGTCCTCGCGGGACTCGACCTCGCGGGCGGCCTCGCGCAGCGCGTCGCCGACGGCCTCGGCGGCGGCGTCCATGCCGCGCTTGAGCCCCATCGGGTTGGCGCCGGCCGCGACGGCACGCAGGCCCTCGTGGACCATGGCCTGGGCCAGCACGGTGGCAGTGGTGGTGCCGTCACCGGCGACGTCGTTGGTCTTGGTGGCCACCTCCTTGGTGAGCTGGGCACCGAGGTTCTCGAACGGGTCGTCGAGCTCGATCTCACGCGCGACGGTCACACCGTCGTTGGTGATCGTGGGGGCGCCCCACTTCTTGTCGAGGACGACGTAGCGGCCCTTGGGGCCGAGCGTCACCTTGACGGCGTTGGCGAGGGCGTCGACGCCGCGCTCGAGGGCGCGGCGGGCGTTCTCGTCGAACTCCAGGATCTTGGGCATCTGGGTGTGCTCCTAGGAACGGGTGAAAGGGGTTCGCCCGGACGTCATGGCCGGTGGTCGCCGCAGCGACCCCGCGGCCATGACGTTCCGGGCGAAGGGGATCAGGAAACGACCGCGAGGACGTCGCGCGCGCTCAGGATGAGGTACTCCTGGCCGGCGTACTTGACCTCGGTGCCGCCGTACTTGCTGTAGATGACCTTGTCACCCACCGCGACGTCGATCGGGACGCGGTTGCCGTTGTCGTCGACACGACCGGGACCGATCGCCACGACCTCGCCCTCCTGGGGCTTCTCCTTGGCGGTGTCCGGGATGACCAGGCCGGAGGCGGTGGTCTGCTCGGCTTCGAGCGTCTGGACGACGATGCGGTCCTCGAGGGGCTTGATGTTGACCGACACTTCGGATCAACCTCCACTTTCTCTTCACGAGATTCTTCAGGAGACCAGATCCAATCGTCTGGGCTCCCAGGACGTGGGCTCACGGTCCGGCGGCACGCCGTCGCGGGGGTCGTGCCAGGCTCGCGAGCATTGGCGCTCTCGGGTCGAGAGTGCCAGAACAGACGCTAGCACTCTCCCCAACCGAGTGCTAGCGCAGGCCACACTCCGCCACCTGACAGGATGCACGCGTGGAGATCGAGACGCTGGCGTGGCTGCAGACGACCGAGGGCGGGCGCCTGCTGGACCACGCTGCGCGGGCCTGGGCCGAGCATCCCGGCGACCCGGTGCGGGTCGCGAGCCTCGTACGCCGTCTCGAGCCCGACGCCGAGAAGGCCGCCGCCGCCACGACGCAGGCGCACCTGCGCGAGCGTGGCGTGGCGAAGTTCGGCGACGACGCCCGGTTGATGTTCTTCACCCCCGACGCGCTCGAGCAGGCCACGCGGTCACGCGTCGCCGACCACCGGGCGGCCCGGCTGGCGGCCGCGATCCCTGGCGGCAGCGTGATCGACCTGGGCTGCGGGATCGGGGGCGACCTGCTCGCCTTCGCGCGAGCCGGGCTGATCGCCGCCGGCGTCGACCAGGACCCGGTCCGGGTCGCGATGGCGCAGGCGAACCTGACGGCCCTCACGCTGCCGGGCGCCGTGCAGGCCGGGGACGCGACCACCGTCGACCCCTCGGGCTTCGACGCGGCCTTCGCCGACCCGGCGCGGCGCGGCGGCCGGGGTCGCGTCTTCGACGTCGAGGGGTGGACGCCGCCGTGGCCGTGGGTGCTCGACCTGCTCCGACGCCGCTCGCTGGTGAAGGTCGCCCCCGGCATCGGCCACGACCTCGTGCCGCCGGGCGTCGAGGCGGAGTGGGTCAGCGACGCCGGCGAGGTCAAGGAGGCGGTCCTCTGGTCGCCCGACCTGTCCACCACCGACCGGCGTGCGACCGTCATCGGCGAGGGCGGCCTGGCCACCCTCACCGACGACGACCTGCCCGCGCCGGACGAGGACGCGTCCCAGGTGCGTCCCGTCGGCGCCTTCCTCTACGAGCCGGACGGCGCGGTCATCCGCGCCGGCCTGGTCACGGCCGTGGCCGCCGGCGTCGGCGGCGGGCTCGTCGACCCCCACATCGCCTACGTCACCAGCGACGCGTCGTTCCGCACGCCGTTCGCGCGCGGCTACCGCGTGGTCGAGCACCTCCCCTACCGCGAGAAGCAGCTCAAGGCCGCCCTCCACGAGCGGCGCGTCGGCCGGCTGACGATCAAGAAGCGGGGCGTGCAGGTCGTGCCGGAGGAGCTCCGCAAGCGGCTGTCGCTCGCGGGCGACAACGAGGCGACGCTGGTGCTGACCCGGGCCGCCGGTCACGGCACGGCGCTGCTCGTCGAGCCGTTCTGACCCGCTGACGCCACTCCGTCCTCAGGACCGGCAGCCGCTCCGCTCGACGCCGCCGACCCGGACCGGGAGCCGGCCGGGGGCCGGTGCCTGTCCGAGCAACACCTCGACCAGGACGTCCATCGACGCCGGGGTGTCACCGAAGGTCGCGATGCGCGTGGGCGCGGAGACCCGGCCCAGCACCCAGGGGCTGTCCGTGGCGACGGCGACGGACCCGTCGACCGGTGCGTCGTGGAACCCGGTGAACCCGACGGGCGTGCCGGCCGCGAGCCGCGCGTCCTCGCGGGCGATCCAGGCGGCGAGCCGCGCCTCGCGGCGAGCCTCCACCTTGCGCCAGGCGCGCGTCCGCTTCCTGTACGCCTTGCGACGCTCGCGCTTGCGGCGCTCGGGCTTGGGGACCGCCCTGGCCAGTCGCGTCGGGGTGGCCTTGCGCAGGAGAACGCCGAGGCCGGCCCGACCGGCAGCGGCCGCGAACACCGCGACCGCCCCGGGGTCGCCGTAGGCGTGCACCTGCTCCCCCACCAGCCGACCCGAGCACTGGCCCGCGACCACGGTCACCGCGGCCGCCGACAGGTCGCGTGACGCGCCCCGTGCCGAGCCGATCGCTGCGCCGGTCCCACCGGCGAGGTGCATGAGCAGGGCGACCTGCCGCGCGGCCGCCTGTTCCAGCCTCCGCCGCGGAAGCGCGCCGGAGTGCACCGCACGCACGACCGCAGAGCGGGCGACCGCCGGGGACGGGGGCATCAGGAGCACGTCCGCGCCGGCGCGCAGCGCCTGCACCGCCGTACGTCCGGCGTCGCGACCGCGCGTGACACCGGCCATGTCGAGCGCGTCGGTGACGACCAGGCCGCCGAAGCCGAGGTCCTGGCGGAGCAGGCCGGTGACCACCTTGCGCGACAGCGACGACGGCACGCGCGGGTCGACGGCACGGACGTCGAGGTGACCGACCATCACGGCGGGCAGGCCCTCCTCGACCGCGCTGCGGAACGGCACCAGGTCCGTCGCCTCGAGGTCCTCGAGCGTCTTGGCCTGCACCGGCAGCGTGAGGTGGCTGTCCGCCGGGACGGAGCCGTGCCCCGGGAAGTGCTTGACGACGGGCAGCACGCCGGACGCGGCGAACCCGTTCGCGGCAGCGACGACGTGCTCGGCCACCGTGCTGGGGTACGACGACGCCGCCCGCGACCCGATCGTCGGGTCCCCGGGACCGGAGGTGACGTCGGCATCGGGAGCGAAGTCGACGGTGAAGCCGAGCCCGCGCAGCTCGGCTCCGCTGGCGGCGTACGCCCGCTGGGTCAGTGCGACGTCACCGGCGGCGCCCGCGCTCATGAACGTGGGGAAGCGGGTGGCGGCGCCCCGCAGCCGCTCTACGACCCCGCCCTCCTGGTCGACGCCGAGGAACAGCGGCCACGTGCGGCCCACACGACGGGTCAGCCGGGTGTTGACCGCCTGGATCTGGTCGGCGGAGGCGATGTTGGAGTCGAAGGCGATGACACCCCCGAGGTGGAGCCGTCGGACCATCTCGACGGGCGCGGCGGTGCCGCTCCACTGCGCGACGATGGTCTGCCCGGCCAGCGACGGCAGCGGCATCTTCCGTACGAGCTCCGCCGCCCGGTCGAGCTCGGCCCGGTCCGGCCCCCAGCCCTCACTGAGCCCGAGCTCCTCGGAGGGCGTGGGTGGCACGGTGGGCGTCCCGCTGGCCGCAGCCTCGTCGGCGCCCGGTTCCCCATCAGACCCGGCGTCTCCTCCGTCGCAGGCCGCGAGCGACGCCGCGAGGGCGAGGCTCGCGAGCAGGCCGACCGCCCGGGAGGGCGCGCCCGTCGCCACCCTCGCCGGCCTCGTCCGCATCGGGTCATCGTGGCACGACGCCGGTCGGTCCCGCCTCACCGTCCGTGCCGGTCCGGGCGCTCCCACGGCCAGGCGGCGGCGAGCCACGCGGCAACCGCGTCCGCAAGCGGCTCGTCGAGCTCCGCCCGCTCCGCGCTGACCCACGACTGCACCTGCACGTCGTGCTCCGGCGACCTCGTCGGGTAGAGGTAGACGCAGCCGATGACGTCGCCGCTCGACGGGTCGAGCACGGTGAAGGTGAAGCCCTTGCGTGCCTCGAAGTCCGCCGCGTGCCGGGTGAGGTCCGCGAGGTTGGCCTCAGGCGACATCCCGTGCGCGGGTGGCCAGCCGCCGTCGGGGTAGCCCTTGGTGGCGCGGATGTGCTCGATGCTCGAGGACCAGGCGGCCAGGTCCGACTCGTTGTGCTGGGGACCGAGCGGCTCCAGCCGGACGTCGTCGGTGACCATGGACCGTGGCGGCTCGAAGCCGGCCGGCACGAACGGCTCGCTGCTCATCCCCCGACCGTAGCCGCGCCGCCCACTGCCCCGCCTCCCCGTTTCCGAAGGCGGCTCCTCGCCTCCCCGCCCCCGCCTTCCGGGGCCGCCCTGCCCCCGGCCGGGCCCCCGGTGCTCCCCTCCCACGGCGCACTGGCAGCTGAGTCGCTGAGCGACTCACGTCCCACGGACGTCGCCGCGCCAGCTGCCGGCCGCCGCCCTGGCAGCTGAGTCGCTGAGCGACTCAGGTGCCAGTGGCGGCAGGTGGACCGGTGGGAGGGGCCGAGACGGCGGGCGTCAGGTGGACCGGTCGGGTGCCCGCGGCGGAGGACGGCGCTGGCCCGGCAGGAGCCCGGCAGGGGCCGTGCGGACCGGGACGGGGCGGGCGGGGTTGTGGACGGAGTGGGGCTGTGGAGGAGCTCCGGGCGGTTGTCGGTGGGCGGGGATGGGATCGGAGGACGACAGCGAGGACAGGAGGCGAGGCATGGCGATCACGCGGACGAGGGTCGATCCGGCCGAGATGGCGGAGTGGACCGACGACGAGGTGGACCACTACCTGATGGGGCCGTTCGACGGGGAGGTCCCCGGGTTCGTGCGTCGCGTCCGTCGGATCCTCGACGTCTCGCAGCGCGGGCTGGCCGCGCTGCTCGGCGTCTCGCAGTCGCAGGTGGCCAGGTGGGAGACGAGGCGGACGAGTCCGCGCGCCTCCATGTTGGTGGAGATGCTGCGGCTGGCCCGGCTGCGCGTGCACCTCCACGACGCGAGGACCGGCAAGGAGGTCGAGCCGATGCGCGACGACGGCGCACGGGACCGGGCACGTCGCCGCTACCCGGCGCACGTCGACCTCAGGGTCACCGGGTGGTGGATGCCGCGTGACGCGATGATGACGGCGCAGGACCTGCGGTGGCAGGCGCGGTCGAGGCGGTGGGAGGTGCCTGCGGTGCGCTACCACCAACGCCGCTGGCGACACGTCTTCCGCCGCGTGCGCGGCACGCCGGTCGACCACCCGGCGCGGCACCAGCTGGTCGCGGAGGCCCACCACCTCGACGAGCTGCGGGATGAACGCCGCCGCCAGGCGCTGGCGGACCGCCCGCAGCCGCCGACGAGGCCTCGTCCGCCGCTCGGCCGGCTGTCCGCGTGAGACCGGGGACAGCCGGCGCGACCGACGTCACCGGGGCCGGCCGAAGTGCAGAGCGGAGCGATCAGACGTTGGCCTTCTCGGCCCCGATCGTGGTGTCCGGCCCGTGACCCGTGTGGACGACCGTCTCGTCGGCGAGGTTGAAGAGCCGCGCGCGGATCGACTCCTTGATCAGCTCCGAGTCGCTGTAGGACCGCCCGGTCGCCCCCGGCCCTCCCTCGAAGAGGGTGTCGCCGGTGAAGACGCAGCCGAGGTCGTGGACGTAGAGGCACACCGCACCGGGCGCGTGCCCGGGTGTGTGGATCACCGTCACCGCGGCGCCGCCGATGGTGAGGGTCTGTCCGTCGCTGAGGTCGACGTCCCAGAGCTCGGCACCCTCCTCGTCACCGCCGTGGGTCAGCTCCCACAGCGGGCGGTCGTCGGGGTGCAGCAGGATCGGGGCTCCCGTCGCCACGCGCAGCGCCGGCGCGACGCGGACGTGGTCGTCGTGGGCGTGCGTGCACACGATGGCCTTCACGGTGCGACCGGCGACCACCTCCAGGATCGCGTCGACGTCGTGCGGTGCATCGATGACCAGGCACTGCTCGTCGTCACCGATCACCCAGACGTTGTTGTCGACCTGGTGGGTCTCCCCGTCCAGGGAGAAGGTGCCGGAGACGACGGCGTGGTCGACCCGCGCGGTCACAGAACCACCACCGAGCGCAGGACCGAGCCCTCGTGCATCTTGTCGAAGGCCGCCTCGACGTCCTCGATGCCGATCTCCTCGGTCACGAAGGCGTCGAGGTCGAGCCGACCCTGCTGGTAGAGGTCGACGAGCATCGGGAAGTCGCGCGAGGGCAGGCAGTCGCCGTACCAGGACGACTTCAGCGAGCCACCACGGCCGAAGACGTCGATGAGCGGGATGTCGGGCACCGTCATGTCCGGTGTGGGTACGCCGACCAGCACGACCGTGCCGGCCAGGTCGCGGGCGTAGAAGGCCTGCTTCCACGTCTCCGGGCGCCCGACCGCGTCGATGACGACGTCCGCGCCACCCTCGTGGCCGGTGCCGTCCGGCGGCGGCGTGAGGGAGCGGATCGCCTCGACGGCGTCCACCTCGGAGGAGTTCACGGTGTGCGTGGCCCCGAGCTTCCTGGCCGTCTCGAGCTTCCGGTCGTCGAGGTCGACCGCGATGATCTTCGAGGCACCCGCCAGCGCCGCACCGGCGATGGCGGCTGCGCCGACGCCGCCGCAGCCGATGACCGCGACGGTCGAGCCGCGCCCGACGTTGCCCGTGTTGATCGCGGCGCCGAGCCCGGCCATCACCCCGCAGCCCAGCAGCCCCACCGCCGCGGGACGCGCCGACGGGTCGACCTTGGTGCACTGGCCGGCCGCCACGAGGGTCTTCTCCGCGAAGGCGCCGATGCCCAGCGCCGGGGAGAGCTCGGTCCCGGCCAGGTCGCCCTCGGCCAGGGTCATCTTCTGGGTCGCGTTGTGGGTCGCGAAGCAGTACCACGGCTCGCCGCGGTCGCACGCCCGGCAGTCGCCGCAGACCGCGCGCCAGTTGAGCACCACGAAGTCACCCGGCGCCACCGACGTGACGTCGGGACCGACCGCCTCCACGATGCCCGCGGCCTCGTGGCCGAGCAGGAAGGGGAAGTCGTCGTTGATCCCGCCCTCGCGGTAGTGCAGGTCGGTGTGGCAGACACCGCAGGCCTGCACCTGCACGAGCGCCTCGCCCGGCCCCGGGTCGGGGACGTTGATGGTGGTGAGCTGTACGGGCTCCCCCTTGGCGAGGGCGACCACGGCCCGGACCTGCTGCATCTGCTGACTCCTGTCGTCTGCTGCGGCTCGTCGTGACGAACGTTTGCCGAGGAGCCTTCCAACTCCCTCCAAACAGATGCAACCCCGGGGCGGGCGTTTGCGTCCTCACTGCAGCTCGACCAGGACACACCACACGAATCAAGGACGGGGGTGAAGGGTGAGCACGACACTTGTCGACATGGCCGCGCAGGACCGTCGGTCCGCCAAGGACGCCGAGTTCTCGGCGTACATGTCCGCGCGCCAGGCCGCCCTGTACCGGACGGCGTACCTCCTCGTCGGCGACCACGCCGGCGCCGAGGACCTCCTGCAGAACGCCTTCGCCAAGCTCTACCTGTCCTGGGAGAAGGTCCGCGACCACGGCGCCCTCGACGGCTACGTCCGCCGGGTGATGGTCAACGAGCACAACTCGCTGTGGCGCCGGGCGTGGAAGCGCCGCGAGCACTCGACCGACACGATCCCCGACACCGGCGTCCTCGACGAGTACGACGACGGGATGGGCGGCGTGCTCTGGTCCTTCGTGCAGACCCTGCCGCCGAGGCAGCGCTCGGTCATCGTGCTGCGCTACTACGAGCAGCTCAGCGAGGCCGAGATCGCCGACGTGCTCGGCATCTCCGTCGGGACGGTCAAGTCGCAGGCCAGCCGGGCCCTGGCCGGCTTGCGTGCCCGTGCCCCGCAGTCGCTCACCCCCCACGAGTCCGGAGACGACGCCCGATGAACACCACTCCCCTCGAGGACCGCGTCCACGACGCGCTGCACCGGCGCGTCGACCCGCTGCAGCACGCACCCCTCACCGTGACCGACGTACGCCGTCGCGCCGGGCGCATCCAGCTCCGCCGACGCGTCGCCGCCGGCGCGGCCGTCGCCGCCGTGCTGGCCATCGCGATCCCGGTCGGGCTCGGCGTCAGCGGTCCCGCCCAGCGCAGCGACGTGCCGCCAGCCACCACGCCGCCGGCTCCCACCGTCACCGGCACGGTGCTGATCGACCCCCGCAGCGCCGAGGTGGTCGACTCCACCTCCGTGCCGCTGGTCGACGTCGACGCCCCCAGCCTGATCACCCAGGACGGCACCGTCACCCTGCCTGGACCCTTCTCGACCATCACGCCCTACCTCGACGGGTGGGTCGGCGTGGCGATGGACGAGGGCGCCGGCACGATCCAGTTCCTCAGCGCCGCGCGCGAGGTGGAGGACTTCGCCGGCCCGACCGGTGGCCTCGTCGTGAGCGCGGACGGCCAGCGGATCTCCTGGTCGGAGTACGACGGCTCGCGGTGGCGGGTCATCGTCGCCGACCCCGCCGGGAAGACGGAGTGGGTCTACACCACGTTCCCGCCCGCTCCGCAGGACCACCGCGTCGAGCCCGTCGGGTTCGTCTCGCAGGACGAGGTCGCGGTGCGGCAGTACGACAACACCGGTCCCACCCGGACGTTCGTCGCCGGCGGCGGAGCCCCGGTCGCGGTGCCGGGCCTCGTGCAGGCGGACGCTGCCTCGTCCACGACCGGCCTCGTCGCAGGGCTCACCGAGATCAAGGCGGACGGGTCGTGCTGGGGCGTCGTGGACGGCGTGGCACGCACGGGCACCACGCTCTGGGACACCTGCGACTACCGCCTCGGCAGCTTCAGCCCGGACGGCGGCCACCTCGTCGGCACCGCACCCGACGCGGACGGCAACGGCTCCCCCACCCTCGCTGTCCTCGACGCCACCACCGGCGAGCCCGTCGTCGACTTCGAGGTGGCCGGAGCCCGCACGCAGGTGGTCGGGATCTGGTCCCAGATGGCGTGGGAGGACGACGACACGCTCGTCGTGCGGGTGATGACCGGCGGCGACGACTACTCGATCGTCCGGCTGGGACTGGACGGCACGGTCGAGCGGGTGGACATCCCGAGCGCGGGGGTGTCGGGGCTGTCCGTCGCCGAGGTCCGCTAGTCCGGGCCCTCGGTCCGGGCCTCAGTCCAGGTCGGTCTTGAAGGAGGCCAGCAGGCTGTCGATGACGGCCTGCTGCTCGTCCTCGGTCAGCGTGTCCGGCACGCCGGGGACGTAGATCGTGATGTCGATCAGCCAGGCCGAGTCGAGGAACATGATCCCGAAACGGTGGGCGATCTCGGACTTGTCGGAGGTGGTGTCCACGACGTGCCAGGCGCTGTACTTGCCACCGGCGACGGCATCCTCCTGGCGCTTCTGCACCTTCGGGCCGCCGTGCTCGCGGATCCACTCCTTGGCGAAGGCGTCGAGCGACGTCGCCCGGGTCAGGCTCGGCGCGAAGGTCACCGCGCTCTGGCCGTCGTTCCAGCCCTGGACGATCCCGAAGTCGTTGAGGTGCTTGTAGGTCGACAGGGCGTGCATGCTCGCGCCGGGGACCTTGATCCGACCGCCGTCGGCGGCCTCGACCACGGGCGCGGACGACGTGGGCACCGGGACCGGCGCCGACGAGGTCGAGGCGGACGAGGTCGAGCCACCGTCGCCGGGGTCGTCCGCGGCCGAGCCCGATCCGGACGTGCAGCCGGCCGTCAGCGTGAGCACCGCGAGGCCCGCGCAGGCGGCCAGGCGACGACGACGTGGTCCCCGAGAAGTCATGCCCGGAGCCTAGCTGTGACCCGAGATGCAGACGGAGCCAGATCGTCGTCCTAGAGTGGTTTCGTTCTGTGACCAGGGGGAAAGGACAGAGCATGCTGCCGCTCGAAGACAGGGAACTGCTCAACCAGACGATGGTGGGGCTGAACATCGACCCCGAGACCATCTCCTCGTTGATGTCGTCCTTCGACAAGGCCGCCACGGGGGTGGAGTCCGACCCGATCGCGCCGGTCGAGAGCGCGTTGTTCGGCGACTCCTACACCGGCGGCTACCGCCTCGGCACCAACGCCGAGATGGCCCACAAGGCCGTCGCCGAGGAGCTGAAGAAGGTCGCCGCCGGACTGCGCGGCATGGGCACCTCCGTCGAGGAGTTCAGCAAGGACATGGAGCGCACGACCGAGCAGACGGCCGCCACGATGAACCTCATCGAGGCCTCGACCGAGTGCGTCGCCGCGCCCACCTTCAGCCCCAGCAACACCTGCACGCTGCCGACCGGGAACGAGGACTGACACGTGACCAAGGGACCCCGTCGACTCGTCCTCGACCAGTACCTCGACTCCGCCACGGAAGGCGTGATCAAGAACGCTGGTCGCGACTGGGCGAGGAAGGCCGACGACCTCCAGGAGCTGGGTGAGGCCCTCAAGCAGGCCGCCGCCCAGGCCGAGCTGCGCATCGGCGAGCAGACGCTCACCGGCCCCGCGCTGCGCGCCGCCATGGAGGAGTCGTCCGGCTCCATGCTGACCAAGTCCACCCAGCTGCGCGCTGCCGGCGAGGCACTCCGACAGGTCGGGCAGCAGATCGCCGACACCCGCGACGCGCGCGACTCGCTCGCCGACCTCGGCCCGAAGCCGTCGCCCTACCAGGCACCCCCCGGCACCCCGGGCGTCGAGAAGACCCCGGAGGAGATCCAGGCCCAGGCCGACGCCTCGCAGGCCCGCCAGAACGAGCGCAGCGCCTGGCAGAGCCAGTACGACAAGCAGGAGGCCAAGTCGCTCGCGCTCACCAAGGAGCTCGACGCGGCCTTCCTCGGCGCCATCCCGCCGATGAAGGAGATCCACGGTCAGCAGGACCCGACCGAGCCGCCGCCGGACGTCCCGTCCGGCCCCGACGGCCCCTACCTTCCCGGCACCCAGGCGCCGCCCGTCACCGGAGGCGGTGGCAACGGCGGCGGCAAGGACAACAACGCCGTGCTCACCGAGTGGAACGGGAACAACGGGAACGAGAACGGGAACGAGAACGGGAACAACAACAACAACACGAACAACACCACCAACACGACGACGACCACGACCACCACCACGCCGACCACCACGACCACCACGACGACGCCGACCACGACGACGCCGGTGCACACCGAGCACCCGAGCACGACCGTCACCGGCACCTCGCAGAACGGCGTGACCTACCAGCCGACCGGCGCACAGGTCTCCGCTCCCGCTGCGAGCGGCGGCGCGGGTGGCGCGTCCGGCGCCACGTCGGCGGCGGCGTTCGGTGCGGCCGGCGGCGCCGGCGGCCTGGCCGCTGGCGCCGTGCGTCCCGGCGCGGTGCCCACCTCGCCCGCGCGGGGCGCCAGCCCGGTCCGGCCGATCGGGTCCACGGGTCGCGCCGCGAGCGCGGGCTCGCTGTCCCGCGCGGCCGGTTCCTCCCCCGCGTCCCGCAGCGCCGGCTCCGCCCCCGCCCGGGGGGCCTCGGCGGGCAGCACGTCGGGTCGCGGCAGCGCCGGTGGCCGTGCGGGCGCGAGCGGCGCCCGCGGCTCCTCCACGGGCTCGGGCTCACGGTCCGGCAGCCGGGGCACGAGTGGCGCCCGTGCCGGCGGCCAGGGTGCCGGCGGACGCGGCGGCCGCAAGGGCGAGCGTGAGACGGCAGAAGAGCGCGACAGCCTCGTCTACGACCAGGACTGGCTCGGCGACGACGACGTCGCACCCGGCGTCCTCGACTGAGGTTCCTCGCCTGAGGTTCTTCGGCTGAGGTTCTTCGGCTGGGGGGGCACCTCGCCCACAGCGTGATGATGCAGGTCCCCGCTCTCGGGCGGGGACCTCGTCATGTCCCGGCCCGAACGGGTCGCCTCAGGCGGGTCGCCCCAGGCGGGGTCGGGCCGGGGTCAGGCGACGACGGTGGTGATCGGCTGCGAGGAGTCGGCCGGCAGGTCCAGCAGCGACGGCGTACGTCCGCGCGCGACGAGCTCGGAGCCCAGCGCGGCGACCATCGCGCCGTTGTCGGTGCACAGGCCCGGGCGCGGCACCCGGACCCGGATGCCCTTCGACGTCGCGCGCTCCTCGGCCATGGCCCGCAGCCGGCTGTTGGCGGCCACGCCACCACCGATGAGGATGTCCTCGATGCCGCGGCTGGAGGCGGCGTCGATCGCCTTGCGGGTCAGCACGTCGCACACGGCCTCCTGGAAGGAGGCGGCGACGTCGTTGACGTCGATCGGGACGCCCTCGCGCTGCTGGGCCTCCACCCAGCGCGCGACGGCCGTCTTGAGGCCCGAGAAGGAGAAGTCGAAGCGGTGCCGCTCGAGGTCACGGCGACCGGTGAGCCCGCGCGGGAAGTCGATCGCCACGCTGTTGCCGCTGCGAGCGGCCTTGTCGATGTGCGGTCCGCCGGGGAACGGCAGGCCGAGGAGTCGGGCCACCTTGTCGAAGGCCTCCCCCGCCGCGTCGTCGATCGTCGCGCCCATCGGCTCGACGCCCACGGTCACGTCGGTGACCTCAAGCAGGCTGGAGTGGCCGCCGGACACCAGCATGGCCAGGCACGGCTCGGGGAGGGGACCGTGCTCGAGCTGGTCGACGGCGACGTGCGCAGCCAGGTGGTTGACGCCGTAGATCGGCTTGCCCAGCCCGAGCGCGAGCGCCTTGGCGCTGGCCACCCCGACGAGCAACGCTCCCGCGAGGCCGGGACCGCTGGTGACGGCCACGGCGTCGATGTCGCTCAGCGCGATCCCCGCGGTCTCCGCGGCGCGCTCGATGGTCGGCACCATCGCCTCGAGGTGTGCCCGGCTGGCCACCTCGGGCACCACGCCGCCGAAACGGGCGTGCTCCTCGACGCTGCTGGCGACGGTGTCGGCGAGGAGCGTGCGACCGCGGACGATCCCGACCCCGGTCTCGTCGCAGGAGGTCTCGATGCCGAGGACCAGCGGTTCGTCAGTCATGCGAGGTGGCGGTCCGGGGGCGGGCGGCGCCGGGCAGCCAGCGGCACATGACCAGCGCCTCCGAGCCGTCGCGGTAGTAGTGCGGACGGACGTCGATCACGCTGAACTGGCGAGCGACGTAGAAGCCGAGGGCCTCGGAGTTGCGCACGCT
Source organism: Nocardioides sp. Root122 (assembly GCF_001425025.1). GTDB lineage: Bacteria > Actinomycetota > Actinomycetes > Propionibacteriales > Nocardioidaceae > Nocardioides. The sequence continues at coordinate 90,532 of NZ_LMDE01000004.1, read as the reverse complement.
CACCTCCAGCAGCATCCGCGAGGCGCCGTCGGTGTCGACGAGCGCCTCGTCGAGCAGCCGGGACGCGATGCCGGAGCGTCGCGACTCGGGGCGTACGGCGATGCGCAGCAGGTCGACGATGTCACCGGCGGTCATCGTCACGGCGTAGCCGGACAGGTCCTCGGCCACCAGGAAGCGTCGGCCCGGGCCCTCGATCTCCTGGCGCAGGAGCGACTCGTTCCAGGCGTCGACCCCGAACAGCTCCTGCTCGAGAGCGGTGAGGGCCGGCAGGTCGGCCAGGGTGGCGGGACGGATCACGACACGGTCTTTCTGGGTGCGCCGGCGACCGCGTCGGGTCGTCGGAGGTAGAGGGGTTCGGGGTCGAGCAGCTCCACCAGCTCGGCACTCACGCCGTGGGCCAGCCAGCCGGCACTGGGCCGGTCGGGGGCGATCGCGTGGGGGAACGCCTCAGGGTAGAGGCCGGGTCCTGCCCCGGCCACTTCGGCGGTCGTCGCGACGTCGGCCGGCCGGGTGACCACCGGGCCCTCGACACGGCCGCCGTCGGCGTCGTAGGAGGCGAGGTAGACCTCCTTGCGCCGGGCGTCGGTGGCGACCAGGAAGCTGCCGGTGGCGGCACCGGTGCCGGCGGCCTCGAGCGCGATCGCGTCGAGGGAGCACACGCCGTAGACCGGGAGGTCGAGCACGAAGCCGAGGGTGCGCGCAGTCACGATGCCGACGCGGAGCCCGGTGAACGGGCCGGGACCGACGCCGACGGCGATCGCGGTGAGGTCCTGGCGGACGATGCCGGCATCCTCCAGCGCCCGCGCGATCAGCGGCGCGAGGTGCTCGCCGTGCTTCATCGGCTGCTCGGAGGAGTGCTCGACGACGACCCGGTCACCGTCGTGGAGGGCGACGGTCACCAGCGGCGTGGCGGTGTCGAAGGCGAGGAGCACGGCGACGAGGTTACTTCCCGACGATCCAGCGCAGGGAAACGCGGCGGGGGTCGAGCTCGTCGTCGGCCGGCGCGTGGCCGACGGTGCGCTCGATGACGACCTCCAGGCGGGAGTCGGCGAGACCCTCGGCCAGCCCGGCCCCCCACTCCACGACGGTGACGGCGGAGTCGAGCGAGGTGTCCAGGTCGAGGTCGTCCAGCTCGTCGAGACCGCCGAGCCGGTAGGCGTCGACGTGCACGAGGTCGGGCCCGCCGACGAGGGAGGGGTGGACGCGCGCGATGACGAAGGTCGGGGACGTGACGCCCCCACGCACCTGGAGGCCCTCCCCCAGTCCCTGGGTGAAGGTGGTCTTGCCGGCGCCCAGCTCGCCGGTCAGCACGACGAGGTCGCCGGCGACCAGGCTGGTGCCGACGCGCTGACCGAGCGTACGCATGGTCTCCGCGTCGGGGGCGTCGAACGTGGTCCCGAGCCAGAGCGAGAGCTCGACGTAGGGACTGGACCGGCCCGTGACGACGAAGTCGTGGCGCTCCCAGAAGCCGACGGTGCCGGGCAGCTCCTCGCGGGCGACCACCACGACCGCCGAGCGACCCGTGGCGGCGTCGACGGCCGCCTCCACGAGGGCGGTGGCGACGCCCCGGCCCTGGGCCTGCGGCGTCACGCCGAAGCGCCGCAGCACCATCACGTCGTCGCGGACGTCGAGCACGACGCACCCGACGGCCTCGCCGTCGAGGGTGGCGAGCAGTCCTCCGCGCACCGACAGCAGCCGGGCGATCGAGGCCTCGTCCTCGCCGAGGGCGTCGGCCGGCGGGTCGAGCGGCGGGCGGGCACCGAAGGCCTCGCGCACCACGGCCAGCACATCGGGGGCCGCCTCCGGGCCGACCCGGCGTACGACGACACTCACCGCTGGGCCTGCCCCTGGGCGAGGGAGAGCAGGTCGTCGAGCTCGGCGGTGACCTCCTTGTGCCGTTCCAGCAGCACCATGTGGCCGGCGCCCTCGCACTCGAGGAGGCTGGACCCGGGGATCCTGCTGTGCAGCTTGCGGCTGTGCCCGATACCGGTGATCTTGTCCTCGGTGCCGCAGATGACCGCCGTGGGCACCGTGCCCAGCGGGGCGAGGTGCTCGAAGTGGTCGAGGGTGGCGAAGGCCGGGTAGAAGTCGGCGACCACGGCGAACGGCGTCGCGTTGAGCATCGAGTAGACGAACTCGACCATGCTGGCGGGTACGTCGTCGCCGAAGGCGTAGCGGTCGGTGAACACGTCGGCGAGCGCGTGGCCCCAGCCGCGGGCGAGGTCGACGACGCGGTGGCCGATGTCGAGGGTGCGCACGGCTCGGCCCACGAAGCGCCCGCCGAGCCCGAGGGGCAGCATCGGGAACAGGATGCGCCCCGGGTCCAGACCGCCTGCGGTGGTGGAGATCAGAGCCGCCCCGACGACCTTGTCGCCGAACAGCTCCGGGTAGTGCTCGGCGAGGGAGATCACGCTCATCCCGCCCATCGAGTGCCCGACCACCACGCAGCGCCCGGGGACGGTGTCCTCGATGACCCGGTGGAGGTCGTGCCCGAGCTGCTCGATCGTGCAGTGGTCCTCGTCGGACCGGGCCGACCGTCCGTGGCTGCGCTGGTCGTAGAAGACCGTGCGGACCTGCCCGCGGTAGGCCGCGCGCTGGAAGTGCCAGCAGTCGAGGTTGAGGGAGTAGCCGTGCACGAAGACGATGGTCAGGTCGTCGTCGGTGGAGGCCGCGCCGCCGAAGTCGGCCGGCTCGTCGATCTCGACGTGGAGGTCGACCGCGTCGTCGGCGACCACCACGAAGGGAGCGCTGTGCAGCTCACCGAAGGCGACCTCCTCACCCGCGGCACGGTTGCCGATGATGCGGTTCTGCCGGGCGATGCCGACGGCACCGGCAGCTGCGGCCAGTCCGGCTGCACCCACGACGGAGCCGAAGATGCGGCCCTTCACGCTCAACGGGAGCTCCCCTCGGTGTCCTGCTCGGTGTCGTCCTCGGTGTCGTACTCGGTTTCGCTGTCCACGTGCCGGCGGGCCAGCCGGCCGCCGACCCGGGTCACGACCTCATAGCTGATGGTGCCCACGGCGTCGGCCCAGTCCTGGGCGGTCGGCTCCCCACGGTCGCCGGGGCCGAAGAGGACGACCTCCGTGCCCGGTGGCGGGAGCTCGCCGTGCAGGTCGACCACGAGCTGGTCCATGCAGACCCGCCCGCGGATCGGGCGCAACGAGTCCTCGACCCAGACCGAAGCGGTGTTGCCGGCGGCGCGCGGGATGCCCTCGCCGTAGCCGGCGGGCACGACGCCGATGCTCGTGTCGCGGTCGGCGACCCAGGTGTGGCCGTAGGAGACACCGTCACCTGCGTGGATCGCTTTGCTCATCACGAGCCGGGCGCGGACCGTCATCGCGGGCCGCAGGCCCAGCCTCGGGCTGACGCCGGGGGCGGGGTCGAGGCCGTAGGACGCGATGCCGCACCGCACCAGGTCGAAGTGCGACGACGGGCGCAGGATCGTCGCCGCCGAGTTCGCGAGGTGGGCGACCTCGGGGTCCAGACCGGCCCGCTCGGCGAGCCTGAGCGCCTCGCGGAAGGCGGTCTCCTGGGCGTCGTTGGCGGGGTGGGCGGGCTCGTCGCTGGCCGCGAGGTGCGACCAGATGCCGGTGACGCGCACCCGCCCCCCGGCCTCGTGGGCGGCGGCGGCGGCGAAGAGGTGCTCCCAGTCCGCGCGGGCGGCGCCGCCGCGGGAGAGCCCGGTGTCGACCTTGAGCTGCACGCGCGCGCCGCCCACAGCTGCGATCTCGTCGAGCTCGGCGACGGAGTAGGCAGTGAGCTCGACCCCGGCGGCCACGGCGGCCGCGAAGTCCTCACCCGGTGCGCTGAGCCAGCACAGCAGCGGACCCCGATCGCCGGCGGCGCGCAGCGCGAGCGCCTCGTCGATCGTCGCGACGCCCAGCCAGTCGGCGCCGCCGTCGCGCGCGGCCGCAGCCGACTCGACCATGCCGTGGCCGTAGCCGTCGGCCTTGACCACCGCCATCAGCAGGACGGGCGCGTCCACGGACACGAGGTCCTTGAGGATCCCCACGTTGTGGCGGATGGCAGCGACGTCGACGACGATCTCGGCGCGGTGCGGCACGGGATCGGACACGGGACCGATCATCCCAGAGACCTCGACGTCGGGGCAGCCAGCGTGTCGCGCACGGTCCGCGGGACCTGGACAGCGACCCGGCTCGCCGTGAGCGGCCCGCCGTCCGCCGCCTCGGTGGCCGCGGCGCCGTGCAGCCACGACCCCACCGACGCAGCGTCGAAGGGCGTGAGCCCGGCGGCGAGCAGGGCCCCGATCACCCCGGCGAGCACGTCGCCGGCGCCGGCGGTGGCCAGCCACGGGACGCCGGTGGTGGTCACCCGGACCCGACCCGACGGGTCGGCGACGAGGGTGTGGTGCCCCTTGAGCAGGACGACGCAGTCCCACCGCCGGGCGGCTGCGCGGGCGTGCTCGAGCGGCCGCGCCTCGACCTCCTCGCGTGCGACGTCGAGCATCGCGGCCAGCTCGCCGGCGTGCGGAGTCAGCACCGCACCGGACAGAGGGCCGTCCACGTGGCGCAGCGCGTCGGCGTCCACCACCACGGGTACGTCGTCGGCACGCGCGGCCGCGAGCATGTCGGCCGCGTCGTCCCCGCCACCCGGCCCGACGACCCAGGCCTGCACCCGGCCCTCCCCCACGACCTCGGGGTGAGCCGCGCGCACCCGGTCGGCGACGGCCGGTGGACCGACGTAGCGGACCATGCCGGCCAGGCCGGAGTTCGCCCCGGCCACGGCGAGCAGGGCGGCGCCGGGGTAGGTGCCCGAGCCGGCGCGGACGCCGACGACGCCGCGGGTGTACTTCTGCGCCACCGGGCCGGGGCGAGGCAGCAGGCCGCGGACGTCCGCTGGCTGGAGCGCCTCGACGGCCGCCTCGGGCAGGTCGAGGCCGAGGTCCACGAGGTGCAGGGCACCGGAGGCGGTGCTGGCGGGATCGACGAGGTGCGCGACCTTGTGGGTGCCGAAGGTGACGGTGAGGTCGGCTCGCACGTGCGGGCCGTCGACCTCACCGGTGTCGACGTCGACGCCGGACGGCACGTCGACCGCCACCACGGGCGCCCCGGCGAAGCGCTCGAGCGCGGCGACCGCGTCCGGTCGCAGGCCGGGACGACCGCCGATGCCGACGATGCCGTCCACCACGACCTCGGGGTGCGTCAGCTCGTCGAGCTCGCGGGTCGCCCGGCCACCGGCGGCGACCAGGGCCGCCAGGCCGTCCTCGTGGGCGTGCTCCGAGAGCAGCAGCGCCTCCACGCCTGCACCCCGGCCAGCCAGGCGGGCCCCGGCCCAGAGGGCGTCACCGCCGTTGTCGCCCGCCCCGACGAGCAGCAGCACCCGGCGGCCGTAGGCCCCGTCGAGCAGGTCGACCACCGCAGCCGACAGGCCGGCGGCCGCGCGTTGCATCAGCGCCCCCTCGGGCAGGGACGCCATCGCCTCCTGCTCCGCACGGCGTACCTGCTCGACGGTGTGGGCGCGCAGCATCGCCTCAGCCCTCCAGGACCACGACGGCCGAGGCGATCCCGGCGTCGTGGGAGAGCGAGACGTGGACGTGGGCCACGCCGAGCGCCTCGGCCCGCGCGGCCACGGTGCCGCGGATCTCGAAGCGGGGGCGGCCGGTGTCCTCGGAGACGATCTCGGCGTCGTGCCAGGCCATCCCGGTCGGGGCGCCGAGGGCCTTGGCCATCGCCTCCTTGGCCGCGAAGCGGGCAGCGAGGGAGGCCGGCGGCCGGCCGGCCTCCAGCTCGGTGAAGAGCCGCCCGCGCAGGGCGGGGGTGCGCTCCAGGGACTGCACGAAGCGGTCGATGTCGACCACGTCGATGCCGACACCGATGACCGGCATGCGCTGCTCCTTTCCGGGGTCCCCGCGAGAAGGCAAGCGGAGCGCGTTCTCGTGGGGTGGGTCCTACTCGACCGTGACGGACTTGGCGAGGTTGCGCGGCTGGTCCACGTCGTGGCCCAGCTGCGAGGCCAGCTCGCAGGCGAAGAGCTGGAGCGGGACGACCGCGACCAGCGGCTGCAGCAGCACCGGCACCTGCGGGAGCGGGATCAGCACGTCGGCGTAGGGCTCGATGGTGCTGTCGCCCTCCTCGGCCAGGCACAGCGTGCGGGCGCCGCGGGCACGCACCTCCTGGATGCCGCTGAGCATCTTGTCGTGGAGCTGGTCGCGACCGCGGGGTGGCACCACGCAGAAGATCGGCAGGCCCTCCTCGACCAGCGCGATGGGGCCGTGCTTGAGCTCGCCGGCCGCGAAGCCCTCGGCGTGGAGGTAGGCGATCTCCTTGAGCTTGAGCGCCCCTTCCAGGGCCACGGGGTAGCCGGCGTGGCGGCCCAGGAAGAGGACCGACCGGTTGCCGACGTGGTCGCGGGCGAGGGCGTAGACCTGCTCGGCGCGGCCGAGCATCGTCTCGATGTGGCCCGGCATCTCGTCGAGCTGGTCCATGACCTGCGAGATCTCGTCGCCGTAGCGGGTGCCCTTGACCTGCGCGAGGTAGAGCGCGAGGAGGTAGCAGGCGACGAGCTGGGTCAGGAAGCCCTTCGTCGAGGCGACGCCGATCTCGGGACCGGCGTGGGTGTAGATCACGCCGTCGGACTCGCGCGGGATGGTCGAGCCGTTGGTGTTGCAGATCGCGAGCACCTTGGAGCGCTGGACGCGCGCGTGGCGGATGGCCTGCAGCGTGTCGGCGGTCTCCCCCGACTGGCTGATCGCGACCACCAACGTGGACGCGGTGAGGATCGGGTCGCGATAGCGGAACTCGCTGGCCAGCTCGACCTCGACGGGGATGCGGCACCAGTGCTCGATGGCGTACTTGGCGACCATGCCGGCGTAGAAGGACGTGCCGGCGGCGATGATGATGATCTTGTCGATCTCGCGGAGGTCCTGGTCGGACAGGCGCATCTCGTCGAGCTGCAGCAGCCCGTCGGTGCCGCGGCGCCCCAGCAGCGAGTCGGCGACGGCGCGCGGCTGCTCGAAGATCTCCTTGCGCATGAACCAGTCGTGGCCGTCCTTCTCGGCGGCCGACAGGTCCCAGTCGACGTGGTAGCGGGTGCCCTCGGCGGGCGAGCCGTCGAAGCCGGAGACGCTCACGCCGTCACGGGTGATGGTGACGACCTGGTCCTGGCCGAGCTCCATCGCCTCGCGGGTGTGCTCGATGAAGGCGGCGACGTCGGAGCCGAGGAAGTTCTCCCCCTCGCCGATACCCACCACGAGCGGGCTGTTGCGGCGTGCGGCCACGACGCGGTCGGGGTCCTGGGCGTCCACGGCGACCAGGGTGAAGGCGCCGTGCAGGCCGCGGCAGACGTTCTGCATGGCCTCGGTGAGGTCGACGCCGGTCTCGAGCTGCTCCTCGAGCAGGTGGGCGGCGACCTCGGTGTCGGTGTCGGAGGTCATCTCCACGCCCTGGGACTCCAGCCGGGCGCGCAGCTCGGCGAAGTTCTCGATGATGCCGTTGTGCACCAGCGCGACGCGGCGGGCGCGGCCGACGTGGGGGTGGGCGTTGCGGTCGGTGGGGGCGCCGTGGGTGGCCCAGCGGGTGTGGCCGATGCCGGTGGTGACGGACGGCAGCGGGGCCTCGGCGATCGCCTTCTCGAGGTTGGCGAGCTTGCCGGCGCGCTTGTCGCCGACGATCGCGCCGCCGTCGACGAGGGCGATCCCGGCGGAGTCGTATCCCCGGTACTCCAGGCGCCGCAGGCCCTCGATGACGACACCTTCAGCCGGCTTGGCACCCACGTACCCGACGATTCCGCACATGGCCGGTTAGTCTATCGGCAGGCCGCTGCACGGCCGCGCCCCGGCGCGGTGCCACAATCGCACCCATGTCCGAGGTCCCGTCGCCCTCCCACGGCAGCTCCTCGGGCAGCCCCTCCGTCAGCTCGTCGAGCAGCTCCTCCGGTGAGGTCTCGCCCTACGTCGAGCTCGAGCGGGCCGCCTGGGCCCAGCTCGCCGGCACCGCGGAGACCGTCTTGACCCCCGAGGAGATCGTGCGCCTGCGCGGCCTCGGCGACGCGCTCGACCTGCGCGAGATCGAGCAGGTCTACCTCCCGCTCTCGCGGCTGCTCAGCCTCTACGTCGCCGCCAACTCGCGACTCCACCGCGAGCAGGAGGAGTTCCTGCACCGCGTCACCCCGCCGCGCACGCCGTTCGTGATCGGCCTCGCCGGGTCCGTGGCGGTGGGCAAGTCCACCACCGCCCGCGTGCTCCAGCAGATGCTCGCCCACTGGCCCGAGCACCCCAACGTCGCCCTGGTGACCACCGACGGCTTCCTGCTGCCCAACGCCGAGCTCGAGCGCCGCGGGATCCTGCACCGCAAGGGCTTCCCCGAGTCCTACGACCGCAAGGCGCTGCTGAAGTTCGTCATCGACATCAAGTCCGGTCGCGACGAGGTCGAGGCGCCGATCTACTCCCACCTCGTCTACGACGTCCTCCCGGACGAGAAGGTGGTCGTCAAGCGCCCCGACATCGTCATCGTCGAGGGCCTCAACGTGCTCCAGCCGGCGCGGGTGCGCGACGACGGCCGCACCGGCCTGGCGGTGAGCGACTTCTTCGACTTCTCCGTCTACGTCGACGCCGCCCTCGCCGACATCAAGCGCTGGTACGTCGACCGCTTCCTGCGGCTGCGCGAGACCGCGTTCCGCGACCCGGCGTCGTACTTCCGCAAGTACGCCGCGCTGTCCCACGACGAGGCCGTCGACCAGGCGACCCGGATCTGGGACTCGATCAACGAGCCCAACCTCGTCCAGAACGTCGCCCCGACGCGCTCACGGGCCAACCTCGTGCTCCGCAAGGACGCCGACCACTCGGTGAGGTACGTCCGCCTCCGCAAGCTCTGAGCCGGGCCGCGCCCCGACGACCTCAGCCCGAGACGCCGCCGACCGGACCGTAGGGCCACCCGACCGGCAGGTAGGCGATGGACTGCACGGTCTCGCAGGAGTCCCAGATGACGTCGAGGGGGTCCCGGGGGCCGATGTAGAGCACCTGGTCGGCGAGACCGGCGTTGGCGCTCTGGGCGGCGGTGTCCATGTCGTCGCAGCGGACCACGTCGGGCTGTCCGTCGGCGAAGAGGTAGACGACGTCGTTGCCCTCCTCGGGCCAGACCTTGTCCGCGCCCTCGCCGAGGAAGAGGACGTCGTCGCCCTCGTCGCCCTTGATGACGTCGTCGCCGGTGCCGTCGACGAGGACGTCGTTGCCGCTGCCGCCCGACACCTGGTCGTCGCCGGTGCCGGCGTCGAGGACGTCGTCGCCGTCGTGGCCGGAGACGAAGTCGTTGCCGTCCTCGCCGTAGACGTGGTCGTTGCCGGGGCCACCGAAGAGTCCGCCGGGTCCGTGCTTGCCGCCGGGGCCGACCTTGCCCGACCGGTCGGGGAGGTTGTCGTCGCCGGGGCCGCCGTAGATGACGTCGTCGCCCTCGGAGCCGTTGATGGTGTCGCGGCCGTCCTCGCCGTGGACGACGTCGTCGTCCCAGTAGGCGTCGATGAGGTCGTCACCGGCTCCGCCCCAGATCTGGTCGTCGCCCTGGTGCCCGCTGATGGTGTCGTTGCCGTCCTCGCCGTGGACGAGGTCGTCCCCCGTCCCGGCGTTGAGGGTGTCGTCGCCTGCCTCGCCGTGGAGGACGTCGTCGCCCTCGTGGCCGTCGATCAGGTCGCGGCCGGGGCCACCCCAGAGGACGTCGTTGCCCTGCTCGCCGCGCAGCGTGTCGTTGCCGCCGTCGCCGTAGAGGGTGTCCTGGTCGGCATTGCCCGCGAGGAGGTCGTTGCCGCCCTTGCCCTTGATGGTGTCGTTGCCGGACCAGCCGCTGATGCGGTTGGCCCTGCCGTTGCCCACGAGCAGGTCGGAGGCCTCGGTCGCCTTCTTCGCCCTCTTCACCCTGGCCTTCTCCACAGTGGCCTTCCTCGCCTCGGCCTTTCCGGCGACGACGCCCGGGCCCGGCACGTTGCCGTCGGCGTGGGGCGTCGTAGCGGTGGCGGGCATCGTGATCGCGAGGGAGGTGAGCAGGGTGGCGGAACCGAGGAGCAGACGCTGCATGGCTGTGTCTTCCGGGGCGTCGGGGGCTGGACTGGGTGGGCCGTACGGGCGGCTTGCCGCCCGCACGGTCCACTCCTCCTGTCGGCACCGGCCGGCGGAATGTGAGGGGTCGACAGCCCCCGTGTCCGGACGCCCCGGCTTGGTCAGACGCTGGCGACGGTGAAGCGCTCGCGGCGGTGCTGCGGCTCCTCGATCTCGTCCACCAGCGCGGCGGCGTAGTCCTCGGCCGAGACGAAGTCGCCTGCCGGCGTGTCGAGCGCGGTGGCATAGCTGCCGGTGCGCTCGCCCGGTGCGATGACCGGCGACGGGCTCAGGAAGGTCCAGTCGAGGGAGTCGGGGGCCGCGCGGAACTGCTCGAGGGCGGCGGCACCGGAGGAGGCCTCGGCCTTGTACTCCTCGGGGAACCCGTCGGTGTCCAGCAGCCGGGTGCCATCGGGGGTGAGCAGCGAGCCGGCACCGCCGACGAACAGGACGCGCGCGTCAGCGGCGTTGTCGATGAGGGTGGCGACCGAGGCGAGCCAGGGCTCGTGCGACTCGCCGGTGCGGCTCGGGCCGGTGGCGGAGACGACGACATCGTGAGCGGCGGCGGCCTTGCGCACCGCGGCGGCGTCGGCCATGTCGGCGCCGGTCGAGCGGCTCAGCGCGGTGACCGCGTGGCCGCGAGCCTCGGCCTCGCGGGCGATGCGTGAGCCGACCATGCCGGTGGCGCCGAACACTGCGATCTTCATGGGGAGTCCTTCGTGGGTGGTGGGTCCTGCATGTCGGATTCGACGGTAACCATTGGTAACTGATGACTTCAACGTGATATGAGTACCCTGTGGTAACCATGGATCGCGGCAACGCCTTCGACCCCGACTGCCCCACCCGGGTCGTGCTCGACCGCATCGGCGACAAGTGGACGGTCCTCGTCATCGGCGCGCTCGAGGACGGGCCGCTGCGCTTCACCGAGGTGCGCACCCGCATCGGCGGTGTCGCGCCGAAGGTGCTCACGCAGACGCTGCGCGCGATGGAGCGCGACGGCCTGCTCACCCGCACGGTCCACGCCCAGGTGCCGCCGCGCGTGGACTACGAGCTCACCGCCCTCGGCACGTCCCTGACCGCGCCGATCGCGATGCTCACCGACTGGGCCGAGAGCCACCTCACGCAGATCCTGGCCTCCCGCGAGGGCTACGACGCCGCGCTCGACGCCCGCTGATCACAGCTTCTTCTGCAGCTCCAGCAGCGTCTCGATCGTCCGGTAGCCCAGCGCGTCGTTGACCGCGTTCATCCACGTGTTGACCTCGGCGTTGGAGGTGTCGACGCTCACCAGCTCGGGGTACGCCGCCACAGCGAGGTCGTGGGTGGCGACCTTCAGCGCGAGCCCCAGCCGGCGTCCGCGGTGCACCGGGTCCACGAGCGTGATCCCGACCTGCCCGTACGTCGGGTCGCTGTCGTCGACGCGCACGTCGGACACCCCGGCCACCGAGCCGTCGGGGGCGAGCGCCATGGCCGTCTGCACGTGCCGGCCGATCGCCACCTGCCGCTGCTCGGCGTCGCGGATCCGTTCCGGGCCCCACTCCGAGTCCTCGAGGTCGAGCTCGCCGAGCGGCACCTCCGTCATCAGCATCCCGAGGAGCCGGCCGAAGGACTCGAGGTGCTCCTCGGGACAGACGGTGTCGTAGGTGATGACCCGGTAGCCGTCGGGCACCGGGGCCTCCGCGGCGAGTGCCTCGCGGCGGGCGAGGTAGTCGCCGAGCGTCAGCTCCTTGATCGACTCGCGGCTGGCGACGTCGTACCCCATCGCGGCGGCGAAGGCCTCGGGGACGCCGGAGCCGCCGGGCGGGAGGTAGGCCTCGCTCTGCACCGTCGTGCGGCCGTCGCCCGCGGCGACGACCTCGAGCTCCTCGACGAGGCGGCGGCCGATGCCCTCGCGCACGCGGTCGGGGCGGGTGTAGGCGAACGCCATGGCGGAGTGGAGGTTGTCGCGCAGCGTGCGGGTGAGCAACCCGGCCCCGACCATCTCGCGGCCGTCGATGGCCCCGATGAGGGTGATGCCACGCTCGGGGTTGTCGGCGGGCAGCGCGACCCGGCTCTGCTCCCAGACCGGCCACGGCTTGCCGGGGCGGTAGGCCGTCGCGGCGTGCCCGACCTCCCACCACGCGCGCAGCGCCGCCTGGTTGCGGGGGTTGATCTGCTCGATGTCGACCACGCAGCGACGGTAGCCGCGCGCCCTCGCCAGCCGCACACGGATATCTGAGGACGGGGTGACCGTGAGGAGGTCCGGGGACGTCCACGGTGTCCTCAGATATCCGGGTGCGGGATCGAGGCCGGCTTGGCAGGCTCCGGCCATGACCACCGACTCCCCGCTGCGCACCCGGCTGCGTACGGCGCTCCTCGAAGCTCGCAAGGCGCGTGACGCCGAGACCGTGTCCACCCTGCGCACGGCGCTCGCCGCGCTGGAGAACGCCGAGGCGGTCCCGACCGACGCGACGGCCGGCGCGCTCGAGGACGCTCCGGTAGGGGTCGGCGTGACCGAGGCCGCGCGTCGCGTGCTCAGCGACGCCGAGGAGCTCGCGGTGCTGGAGGCCGAGATCGCCTCCCTGCAGGAGGCCGGGCGCTCCTACGCGTGCTCGGTCCCTGAGCGCGCCGTCGCCGCCCGGCGGGCCGCGGAGCGGCTGTCAGCCCTGCGCTAGAGAGCGAGCTGGCTGGTGACCACGGCAGCGAGGCGGGAGGCGACGCCCTGGGCCTCGTCGTGGGTCGGTGCCTCGACCATCACGCGCACGATCGGCTCGGTGCCCGAGGGGCGCAGCAGGATCCGCCCGCGGTCGCCGAGGACGGCCTCCTCCTCGGCGACGGCCGCGGCCAGGACGGCGTCCTCGTCGGCGCGCGACTTGTCCACGCCCGGGACGTTGATCAGCACCTGCGGCAGTCGGGTCATCACTGCCGCCAGCTCGGCCAGCGACTTCCCGGTGGTGGCCATCCGCTCCATGACGTGGAGGGTGGTCAGGATGCCGTCACCGGTGGTGGCGTGGTCGCTGAGGATGACGTGGCCGGACTGCTCGCCGCCGAGGTTGTAGCCGGAGACCTTCATCGCCTCGAGGACGTAGCGGTCGCCCACCTTCGTCTGGCGCACGCCGACGTCGTGGGCGCGCAGCGCCTGCACGAAGCCCAGGTTGCTCATCACGGTCGCCACGACGGTGTCCTTGGCCAGGCGTCCCTGCTCGAGCAGGGACAGCGACAGGATCGCCAGGATCTGGTCGCCGTCGACGACGATGCCGTCGGCGTCGACGGCCAGGCAGCGGTCGGCGTCGCCGTCGAGGGCGAAGCCGGCGTGGGCGCCGTGCTCCTTCACCGCCGCCTGAAGCGAGCCGAGGTGCGTCGAGCCGCAGTTGTCGTTGATGTTGAGGCCGTCGGGGTCGGCGTGGATCGCGATGACGGTCGCGCCGGCGTCCTCCAGGGCCCGCGGGCCGGCCGCGTGGGCGGCGCCTTCGGCGCAGTCGAGCACGACCTTCAGGCCCACCAGCGGGTGGGTGATCGTGCTCTCGAGGTGGGCGGCGTACTCCTCGACCGCACTCTCGTAGACCTTCACCCGGCCGACGGCACCGCCGGTCGGACGCTCCCACGGCTCACCCATGCGGCGCTCGATGGCGATCTCGATCGCGTCGTCGAGCTTGTGGCCGCCGCGGGCCAGGAACTTGATGCCGTTGTCGGGCATCGGGTTGTGCGAGGCCGAGAGCATCACGCCGAGGTCGGCGCCGAGCCGGTCGGTCATGTAGGCCACGCCCGGCGTCGGCAGCACGCCGACCAGGAGCACGTCGACTCCCGCGGAGGCGAGGCCCGCGACGACCGCGGCCTCGAGGAACTGCCCCGAGATGCGGGTGTCGCGGCCCACGACGGCGAGCGGGCGGTGCCCCTCGAACTCGCCGCGGTCGGCCAGGACGTGTGCTGCACAGACCGACAGGTCCAGGGCCAGCTCCGCCGTCAGAGAGGCGTTCGCCAGGCCCCGTACACCGTCCGTGCCGAAGAGTCGCGTCATGGTCGGTGAGCCTACGGCCCGGGCGCGGTCACGACGGAACCGAGGACGGGGCGACGTGCCCCACACGCGACGAGGCCCGCACCGTCGGACGACGGTGCGGGCCTCGTGGTGCAGGTGCGGATCAGCGCTTGCTGAACTGCGAAGCCTTGCGGGCCTTCTTGAGACCAGCCTTCTTGCGCTCGACAACGCGGGCGTCGCGGGTGAGCAGGCCGGCCTTCTTCAGCGCCGGGCGGTTGGCCTCGGTGTCGATCCCGTTGAGGGAGCGGGCCACGCCGAGGCGCAGGGCGCCGGCCTGACCGGCGATGCCGCCGCCGTGGATGCGGGCGATCACGTCGAAGCGACCCTCGAGCTGCAGCTCCACGAACGGCTCGTTCGCGATCTGCTGGTGCAGCTTGTTGGGGAAGTAGCTGTCCATCGATCGACCGTTGATGGTCCACTCGCCGGTGCCGGGGACGATGCGCACGCGGGCGACGGCCTCCTTGCGACGGCCGGTGGCCGCTCCGGGGGCGATGGTCGCCGGGCGAGCCGGGGTGTCCGCGGAGGCGTCGCTCTCGGAGGTGTAGGCAACGCCCTCGGCGTCGGTCTCGAAGGTCTCCTCGACCTCGGTGGTGTTCTCAGTCATCTGTGAGTCCTCAGTCGTCACTGGGAGATCTGGGAGATCTCGAAGGGAGTGGCCTGCTGGGCCAGGTGCGGGTGGTCGGGGCCTCCGTAGACCTTCAGCTTCTTCAGCATCTGGCGACCGAGCTTGTTCTTGGGGAGCATGCCCCACACCGCGTTCTCGATGGCCTTGCGCGGGTCCTTCTCGAGGAGCTCGCCGAACGGGGTGGCCGAGAGGCCGCCCGGGTAGCCGGAGTGGCGGTAGGCCATCTTGGTGGTCTTCTTGGTCCCCGACAGCGACACCTTGGAGGCGTTCACGATGATGACGAAGTCGCCCATGTCCATGTGAGGAGCAAAGGTCGGCTTGTGCTTGCCGCGGAGGAGGTTGGCGGTCTGGACGGCGAGGCGGCCCAGGACCACGTCGGTGGCGTCGATGACGAGCCACTCACGCTGGATGTCAGCGGGCTTGGGGCTGTACGTGCGCACGGCGGTGTCCCGTTCTGGTTCGTTGGTCCCGGCCCTCGGACGAGGGCAAGGGGTGGAGCTGCGGCTTCTGACGAACACGGCCCGGTTCGCTCCCGGCCCGAGGCTGGCTCAGGGTGGGGATGACGTCCGGATCTGCACCCCGCTCCCTCCCCGTGACGAGGAGGAGTGGGCGCGGCAGGAGTCGCGACCAGCAAGATTACGGCGCGCCGAGCGTGAGCGTCAAAACGCCACCACCACCCAGGGCGCCACAATGACGGCGTGCGCAACGGCGGCGTCTCCTTCTGGTGGCAGCAGGTCGGGCTGCCCTCCCCCACCGACCGGCTGGACGGCGACGCGACCTGCGACGTGGCGATCGTCGGAGGCGGGCTGACCGGCCTCTGGACGGCCTACCACCTCCACGAGGCCGACCCCACCCTGGACATCCGCGTGCTCGAGGCGGAGTTCGCCGGGTTCGGGGCGTCCGGGCGCAACGGCGGCTGGCTGTCGTCCGAGCTCGCCGGCAGCGCCAGGACGTACGCCGAGGTGGCGGGCGAGGACGGCGTCGCGCGGCTGCGTGCCGCACTGAGGGCGACGGTCGACGAGGTGGTCGGGATCGCGGCGCGCGAGGGCATCGAGGCCGACATCGTGCGCAGCGGCGTGCTCACGGTCGCACGGTCGCAGGCCCAGGCCGAGCGTCTCGGCGGCGAGCTCGACGCCGACGCGGTGGCGCAGCGGATCCGGGTCGCCGGCGCCGTCGCGGGCCACTACGACCCCGACTGCGCACGGGTCCAGCCGGCCCGGCTCGTCGGCGGCGTGGCCCGCGTCGTGCGGGAGCGGGGCGTGCGCATCCACGAGGCCACCCGCGTCGTACGCGTCGAGCCGGGCGCCGCGGTCACCGAGCGCGGCACCGTCCGTGCGCCCGTCGTGCTGCGCTGCCTCGAGGGCTTCACCGCCGGCCTCGCCGGCCACCGCCGCGACTGGCTGCCGATGAACTCCGCGATCGTGGTGACCGAGCCGCTCACCGCGGCGCAGTGGCGCGAGGTGGGGTGGAGCGGGCAGGAGCTGCTCGGCGACGAGGCGCACGCCTACTGCTACGCCCAGCGCACCGCCGACGGGCGGATCGCGCTCGGCGGGCGGGGTGTCCCCTACCGCTTCGGGTCGCGCACCGACGTCGACGGTCGCACCCAGGACTGGACGGTCGAGTCGCTGCGCTCGACCCTCACCTCCTTGTTCCCGTCCCTGGCCGGCATCGGCCTCGACCACGCGTGGTGCGGCGTCCTGGGCGTCCCCCGCGACTGGAGCGCGAGCGTGTCGTACGACGCCGCGACCGGCCTCGGCCACGCGGGCGGCTACGTCGGTTCGGGGCTCACCGCGACCAACCTCGCCGGGCGCACGCTGCGCGACCTCGTGCTGGGTCGCGACACCGACCTGACCGCCCTGCCGTGGACCGGCCACGCCGTACGCCGCTGGGAGCCCGAACCCCTGCGCTGGGCGGGTGTCCACGCCCTCTACCGGCTCTACCGCGCCGCCGACCGGCGCGAGGACGCGGGCCTGCCGCGCACCAGCCGGATCGCCCGGGTGGCCAACCGCGTGGCCGGTCGCTGAGGGCTCGACCGGGGCCGTTCACGGCTCCCGTCGTGGACACCTGATTCGCGGTCGCGTCGAGGGCCGGACTAAGTTGAGGGGACCCCACGAACGTACAAAGACGTATGAACAGGAGCCGACGTGACCGACGTTGCGGCCAAGGATTCCCTGACTGTCACCGACAACCGGACCGGTCAGACGTACGACATCGCGATCAACGACAACACGATCGCCGCCAAGGACCTGGGACAGATCAGGCTGACCGAGGACGAGCCCGGGCTGGCCACCTATGACCCCGGATTCGTCAACACCGCCTCGTGCCGCTCGTCGGTGACCTTCATCGACGGCGACAAGGGCATCCTCGAGTACCGCGGGTACCCGATCGAGCAGCTCGCCGAGAAGTCGAACTTCCTCGAGGTGGCCTATCTCCTCATCCACGGGGAGCTGCCGACCAAGGAGCAGTACGACTCCTGGGTGCACGAGATCACCTACCACACGTTCGTCCACGAGAACGTGAAGACCTTCATGCAGGGCTTCCGCTACGACGCCCACCCGATGGGCATGCTGATGGCCTCGGTCGGCGCGCTGTCCACGTTCTACCCCGACGCCCGCAACATCAGCGACGCCGACAACCGGCACATGCAGATCGTGCGCATGATCGCCAAGATGCCGACCCTCGGCGCCTGGTCGTTCCGGCACGCGCAGGGCAAGCCCTACGTCTACCCCGACAACGACCTCGGCTACACCGCCAACTTCCTCTCGATGCTCTTCAAGATGAGCGAGTCGAAGTTCGAGGCCGACGAGCGCCTGGTCAAGGCCCTCGACGTGCTGTTCATCCTGCACGCCGACCACGAGCAGAACTGCTCGACCAACGCGGTCCGCTCGGTCGGCTCCTCGCAGGTCGACCCCTACTCGGCCGTGTCGGCCGGCGTGGGCGCCCTCTACGGCCCGCTGCACGGCGGCGCCAACGAGGCGGTCCTGCGGATGCTCAAGCGCATCGGCAGCAAGGAGAACATCCCGGCGTTCATCGACGGCGTCAAGGACGGCAACGAGCGCCTGATGGGCTTCGGCCACCGGGTCTACAAGAACTACGACCCGCGCGCCAAGATCATCAAGAAGTCGGCCGAGGACGTCTTCGAGGTCACCGGGACCAACCCGCTCCTCGACATCGCCCTCGAGCTGGAGAAGATCGCGCTCGAGGACGAGTACTTCGTCTCGCGCAAGCTCTACCCCAACGTCGACTTCTACTCCGGCCTGATCTACGAGGCCTTCCAGTTCCCGCCGGAGATGTTCACGGTGTTGTTCGCCATCGGCCGTACGCCGGGCTGGCTGGCGCAGTGGGCCGAGCTGGTGCAGGACAAGGACCAGAAGATCGCCCGTCCGAAGCAGATCTACACCGGCGACCGCGAGCTCACCTTCACCCCGGCCTCCGAGCGCTGGAGCTGACTTCTCTCCGTCGACGAACGCCCCCGGCCGATGGCCGGGGGCGTTCGTCGTCCCTCAGCGCTCGAAGACCGCCGTGGTGCGCGGCGGCACGGTCACCGCGTCGGCCGCGACGGTGCTGGCCCTCACGACGTCGTCGGTGCCGGACGCCT
This sequence comes from Nocardioides sp. Root122, assembly GCF_001425025.1. Taxonomy (GTDB): domain Bacteria; phylum Actinomycetota; class Actinomycetes; order Propionibacteriales; family Nocardioidaceae; genus Nocardioides. The sequence goes on along the minus strand of NZ_LMDE01000004.1, from coordinate 72,252 downwards.
GCACGCCGTGCAGCCGCCACCCGGCTCCGGTGCCACCGACCGTCTGCGCGTCGGGGCTGGCGTTGACGACCACCAGGATGCCGTCGCGCGCCGGGTCGGCGTCGGTGCCGGCCGTGTCGTCGACCAGCATCGCGATGACTCCCGGCTCGGCGTCGAGGAAGGACACCTTGGCCTGGATGGCGTGGAGCGAGCCGAGCCGGAAGAGCCGTGAGGACATCCGGATCCGCAGCAGGTCCTGCGCCCTGGCGTGCGCGGCGTCCATCGCCGCCGGCCCCGGGTCGAGCGCCGGGTCCGCCAGCAGCGGCCGCATGAACGACCACTTCGCCTCGTTGTCCGCGCGCGGCGGCAGCCCGGAGCCGAAGGTGTTCTCGCGGCGCTGCCAGTCGACCCGGTTGAACCAGTCGCCGGAGTCGTAGGAGTTGCGGTCCAGGCTCTTCGAGCGGAGCAGGTCGGTGCCCGCGTGCCAGAACACCACGCCCTGGGAGAGCGCGACCGTCGACAGCGACACCGTGTTCATCCGGACGCGGTCGGCCATCGACGTACCGGTGGGCAGCTTGAGGGCCAGCGAGTCGAAGAGGGTCTCGTTGTCGTGGGCGTCCACGTAGGTGACCGTCTCGGCCGGGTCCGCGGCGTAGCCGGCCGGCTGGCCGTTGTAGTCGACCTCCGACCCGACGACGTCCGACCCGCTGGAGTCGCGGAAGGAGAAGTCGGCCAGGTTGCCGGCCAGCCCGAGCTTGACCAGGTCCTGCGCGTGCAGGAGGTCGGCCAGCTGCTCGTCGGCGGTGCCGTTGACCGCGGCGCCGTTGGGGTCGGTGAAGAGCCCCGAGCCGAAGCCCTGGACGCGCGGGTCCTCGTCGAAGGGACCCCCACCGCGTACGGCGTCGCGCAGCCGGTCGCTGAACGAGCCGATGCCCGACCCGGCCAGGTTGAGCTGCGTGGCCTGCACGAAGCGGGCGTCGTCGGCGACCTCGCCGAAGTTCCAGCCCTCCCCGTAGAGGTAGATGCCCGTCCCGTCGACGCCGTCCCGCTTGACGGTGAGCCGGTCGAGCGCCGCGCGGAGCCGGGTCATGTTCTCCAGCGAGTGGTGGCCCATCAGGTCGAAGCGGAAGCCGTTGACCTTGTACTCACGTGCCCACGTGAGCACGGAGTCGATCATCAGCTTTTCCATCATCCGGTGCTCGGAGGCGGTGTTGGAGCAGCACGTCGAGCTCTCCACGGCACCCGTGGCGGACAGGCGGTGGTAGTAGCCGGGCACCACCTTGTCGAGCACCGAGCCGTCGTCCTGGCCGGACGCGGCCGTGTGGTTGTAGACCACGTCCATCACGACCTGCAGCCCCGCGGTGTTGAGGCCCTGGACCATCCGGCGGAACTCGACGGTGCGCCGCGTGCCGTCGGGGTCGGTGGCGTAGGACCCCTCCGGTGTCGTGTAGTGCAGCGGGTCGTAGCCCCAGTTGAACCCGTCGCGCGAGCGCACCGCGTCGACGCACGCCTGCTGCTCGGTGGAGTCGGGCGGCAGTGACGCGAGGTCGCACGCCGGGACCTGCTGGGCGGATCGCCGCTCCTCGATCGTGGCGATGTCGAAGGCCGGCAGCAGGTGCACGGTGTTGAGCCCGGCTGCGGCCAGGCGGCGCAGGTGCTGCATCCCGGCGGTCTCGGGGTGCGTGAAGGCGAGGTAGGTGCCGCGCTCGGCGGTCGGCACCGTCTCGTCGCCGATGGAGAAGTCGCGCACGTGCAGCTCGTAGACGTTGCGGTCCTCGGGCTGCGCGATCGCCGGTGCGCGGGTGCGCGACCAGCCGGACGGCGCCAGGGCCGGATCCTCGAGGTCGACGACCAGCGAGGCCTGCGAGTTCGCGGTGAGGGCCACCGAGTAGGGGTCGGTGACGCGGTTGGTCACGACGGAGCCGGCCGATGGCGCCCACACGGTCACGTCGTAGGTGTAGGGCGCGCCCCTCCACGACGCCGGACCGCGGACCTGCCAGGTGCCGTCGTCCTGGCGCGCCATCGGCACCTGCCGTCCGGCCACCCGGGCCGAGACGGCCTGCGCCGTGGGCGCCCAGAGCGCCAGGGTCGGCCGGCCACCGCGCCAGGTCACGCCGAGGTCTGCACGGGCGGCACCGGCGTACACGTCGTCGAGGACGCCGGGGACCTGCACGCCGGTCGCGTCGTGCAGCGCGCCACCCCGGTCGTACGACGCGACCGCGAGCTGGCCGGTCAGGATCTCGCGCACCCGGCGGGCCGCACGACGGTCGAGCCGGAACGCCTCGTAGCCCGCGAGGTGCGGGAAGTCGGCCAGCACGTCGGCGGGCAGCCCGTCGGGGTCGTACGTCAGCGGGACCGAGGAGCCGCCGGTGACGGCCTCGGCGTCGACGGCCAGGTCACCGGCGGTGGACCAGTGGAGGCGGTAGCGGCGCGACTCCGGGTCGGGCACGTCCCACGCCACGAGGTCGCGGCGCAGCCACTGCGCCTTGGCCTTGGCCAGGTCGGGTGACGCACCGGCGGCACGCGTGGCGATCTGCAGCCGGTGGGTGGTCACGTCGTAAGTGAAGAGCACCTCCACCCCTCCCGCGGGGACGTCGAACGGGATGTTGGCGCCGTCGCGGGCGCCGTCCTGCCCGTAGCTCTCGTCCCACGACAGGCCGTGGGCGACCTTGGTCTCGTAGCTCCCGGCCGGGAGGGTGGCCGTGAAGGTGTAGGTCCCGTCGCCGTCGAGGTCCTTGAGCCAGCTGCGCATGCACCCCGGCGACCAGTCCGCCGGGCAGCCGAGCTCGGACTGGAAGCTGCCCGCGAGCGTCGCGATCGGGTCCTCCGCGTCGGTGGTGATCCAGTGCGAGGCGTGGTCGTAGTAGAACGTCACGTCGCGCGGGGTGCTCAGGTCGAGCGGGATGTTGCCTCCGCCGCGCACGCCACCGACGCCGTAGTTCTCGTCCCAGCCCTTCTCGATCGCCGCCTTGTACTCGTAGGTGCCGGCCGGCAGCGAGACCGTACGACGCCACACGAGGTCGTCGGCGTCGAGCGACATCTGCGCCTCGGCGCAGTCGGGCTGCCAGTCGCCCGGGCAGCCGATCTCGCTGTTGTGGCTGCCCGGCATCGACACGGCCCCGGGCTGCGTCACCGGCCCGCCGCCACCGCCGCCGCCGGGGGTCGGCTCGGTCTCCGGGTCGCCCACCGTGGCGTACGACGACGCGACCGACAGGTTGCCGCTGCTGTCGCGCAGCACCGCGCGGTACTCCAGGAGCGAGCCCTTCGGCATCGCACTGACGTCGTGGAACACCCGGTAGGGCGCATTGTCGTCGGTGCCGAGCGCGGTCCACTGCGTGGCGCCGACGGGCCGCCAGGCCACGGTCACCTGGTTGAAGCCGCCGTCGGGCACGCCGACCGTGATCGGCGAGCGACCTCCGACCGTGCCTCCTGCCGACGGCTTCTCGAGGTGGATGGCGGGCGCCGTCCCGCGACCCGGGATCCGGCGGTCGGCGCGCCACACGACGGCCGACAGCGGCGGCACGGTGATGGTGGTGCGGGCCTCCTCGTCCGCGCGCATCGTCGCGCCGCCGGCCGGCCAGACCCGGGTGAACCTGCCGCGCGGCTCCTCGGTCGCGACCGTCACCGTCTTCGCGGTCGTGGCGTTGTTCAGGGCGACGAGGAACTCGCGCCGCTCCCCCGCGTCGATCCGGCTGAACGCGTAGACCCCCGCGCTGCTCGACGCGTAGCGGTGGAGCTGAGCCCCGTCGGCCAGCGCGGGGTAGGTGCGTCGCAGCCGGGCGAGGTCGCGGATGGTCCGGTAGAGCGGGTGCGCGGTGTCGTAGTTGGCGACCGCCGTGGTGGAGTCGGTGCCGATCAGGTCGTTGTCGTTGTAGGTGTCGACACGGCTGGCGAACATGTCCTCGCGCGCGTCCTGGTCGCCCCCGTCGCCGGCGAAACCCTGCTCGTCGCCGTAGTAGACGACCGGCTGGCCCCGGGTGAGGTACATCAGCGCGTGGGCGAGCCGGTCGCGCTCGAGCACGGAGTCGGTGCCCTTCAGGAACGTCCCGATGCGGCCCATGTCGTGGTTGCCCAGGAACGTCGGTGACGCGTAGGCGTTGGAGTCGGCGTCGGTGTACCAGTCGTCGCCGGCGAAGAAGTCGCGCAGCCGGGTCGTCGCGCCGCCCTTGGCGAAGCCGGTGCCGGCGTCCTGGAAGCCGAAGTCGAGCGTGGCGTCGAGCCGGCCCGCGGTGCTGAACGTCGACAGGTACGCCGGGTCGGCGTCGTACACCTCACCGAAGGCGAAGAAGTCGGGGTTCCCGATCGAGGCGGCGTGGTCGCGGATCGCCGGGGCGAACTGCTGCCAGAACTCGAGGTTGACGTGCTTGACGGTGTCGATGCGGAAGCCGTCGATGCCGAAGTCGACCCACGACTCGTAGATGTCGGTCATCCCCTCGACCACGTCGGGCTGCTCGGTGAACAGGTCGTCCAGGCCGGAGAAGTCGCCGTAGGTGGAGGACTCACCGGCGAAGGTCGAGTCGCCGCGGTTGTGGTAGTTCGTCGGGTCGTTGAGCCACGCCGGGACCTTGACCGTCCGGTCGGCCTCGGTGCGGAAGACCGGCGTGTAGGGGAACGACGTCGCCGCGTCGAGCTCCGGGAAGGTGTCGCCCCCGGCGAAGTCGCGGTCGTCGAACGGCTGGTCGGACGCGTCCCGGAACGGCTCGGTCTCCTTGCTGATGTAGGGGTGCGGTCCCCCCGGCTGGACCTCCGCGTAGTCGATGACGTCGGCGGTGTGGTTGGTGATGATGTCGAAGAAGACCTTGATCCCGCGTGCGTGGGCCTTGTCGATGAACGCCTTCAGCTCGGCGTTGGTGCCGAAGTGGGGGTCGATGCGGGTGAAGTCGGTGACCCAGTAGCCGTGGTAGCCGGCGCTCGCCTGGTCCCCGGTGCCCTGGACGGGGCGGTTCTTGAAGCTCGGGGTGAGCCAGATGGCGGTGGTGCCGAGCCCGGCGACGTAGTCCAGCCGATCGGAGAGGCCCTTGATGTCGCCGCCGTGGAAGAAGCCCTTGTGGGTCGGGTCGAGCCCGGTGGCCATGCGGTCGCCCGCGAGTCCGCCGGCGTCGTTGGAGGCGTCGCCGTTGGCGAACCGGTCGGCCATCACGAAGTAGAAGTTCTCGCTGGTCAGGGGTGCGCGCACCGACGTCGTGGCCAGGCGGCGGTCCTCCGCCGTCGGCCGGGGTGAGGGCTGGTCGGCGGGGGCGACGGCGATCCGGTGGGAGGCGTCGTCGTAGGAGAACCGGAGGCGGGCGGGTTGCTGCAGCACCAGGGGGATGTCGGCCCCGCCCGCAGTGCCGCCTGCCCCGTAGTTCTCGTCCCACGACCCGTTGATCGTCACCTTGAGCGCATAGGACCCCGCCGGGACGTCGGCGACGAGCGCCCAGGTGCCGTCGTCCTGGCGCGCGAGCCCCGACTGGGGGCAGTCGGGCGTCCAGTCCGCGGCGCAGCCCAGCTCGCTCTGCAGGCTGCCGACCACGGTGACGGACGCCGGCGGGTCCTCCCGGTGGTCCGCGTGGGCCGGTGCGAGCGGCACGAGACCGCCCAGGAGCGTGGCCAGCCCGGTCAGGGCGAGCAGGGCCCGGCGTCCGGAGGGACGGCGCGGGTGGGCAGGACGGGCCAGGCGAGGGGTGCGGCGCACGGGGACTCCCGAGAGGTGTGCGAGGGGACGACAGGGGCCACGACCTGATGTGGCGTGAGTCACAGTAGGTCGCTGCTGAGAGGTCTTGCAATGACTGCAAGATCTTTCATCCCGTTCCACGCGTGGCGCCCCTCCGTTCTTGCAGACCGCACAGGGCGCGGCTCACTACACTCCGGCGCGGGGAACACGGGAGGTGCGGTGGGGACCGACGGCACGGGCACGCTCGCCGTGCTGCTGCGCGCCCTGCGCGAGGCCGCCGGGCTCTCCCAGGAGGAGCTCGCCGAGCGGGCCGGGCTGAGCCCCCACGCGATCAGCGCGCTGGAGCGCGGGACCCGCACCCGCCCCTACCCGCACACGCTCCGCTCGCTCGCCACCGCGCTCGACCTCGACGACGACCGGCGCGCGGAGCTGCTGGCCGCCGTGCGGCCGCGGTCCGCCCGCGCGTCGGCGGGCGCGGCGCAGACGCTCGCGCCGCGCGACCTGCCGGTGCCCGCCACCCCGCTCGTGGGTCGTGACGACGACGTGGCCCGGGTCGGTGACCTGCTCCGCACCAGCCGGCTGGTGACCCTCAGCGGCCTCGGCGGCGTGGGGAAGACCCGCCTCGCCCTGGCCGCGGCGACCGCCGTGCGGCAGCGCTACGCCGACGGCGTACGGCTCGTGGAGCTGGCCTCGCTGATCGAGGCCGAGCAGGTGCTCCCGGCCATCGCCGACGCGGTCGACGCACCCCGCGACCCGTCCCGCCCGGTCGCCCAGGACGTGGCCGAGCGGCTGCGCGGTCAGCACCTGCTGCTGGTCCTCGACAACGCCGAGCACGTGCTCGACGCCGCCCCGGCGGTCGCCGCCCTGGTCGAGGCGCTGCCGGACCTGACCGTGCTGACGACGAGCCGGGCACCGCTGAAGGTGCGCGGGGAGACCGAGTACGCCGTCGAGCCGCTGGAGGTGCACGACCTCCCCGACGGCTCGCCCTCCCCCGCCGCACGGCTCCTCCTCGACCGCGCCCAGCGCGTCGCCCCCGGCTGGGGTGCCGACCCGGGAGACGCCGCCGCGGTGGCCGCCACCTGCGAGCGGCTCGCCGGCCTGCCGCTGGCGCTCGAGCTCGCGGCGGCCCGCTCCCGGCTGCTCGACCCGACCGCGCTGCTGGAGAGGCTCGACACCGCCCTGCAGGCCGGACCGCGCGACCTGCCGCCCCGCCAGCGCACCATCCGCGCCACCCTCGACTGGAGCCACGGCCTGCTCGACGAGGACGGGCGCCGGCTGCTGCGCCTGATGGGCGTCTTCGTGGGCGGCACCACCCTGCCCGACCTCGAGGCGGTCGCCGGCCGGGCCGGCACGGGGCTGCAGGACGTGGTGGCCAGCCTCGAGTCGCTCGTCGAGCACTCGCTCGTCGTCGCCGAGGCATCCGGACGGGTGCGCCTGCTCGAACCTGTCGCCCAGTACGCACGGGGCCTCCTGCGCGAGGCCGGCGAGTGGGAGGACGCCGCCCGCGCCCACGCAGCCCACTACCTGGCCGTGGCGACGGACAACAGCTCGAGCTACAAGTACGGCGGGCAGGTCGAGGCCCTCGCCCGCATCGACCTCGAGCACGCCAACCTCACGGCGGCCGCCGAGCGGTCGCTGGCCCACGGCGACGTGGAGACGCCTGCCTGGATGGCGTGGGAGCTGTGGCTCTACTGGTGGCTGCGCGGTCACCACGAGCACGGCCGCCGCTTCGCCGAGGGCGTGCTCCAGCACGCCGACCGGCTCCCCACGCAGGTGCACGGCCGCGCGGCGCTGGCCGCCGCGACGATGGCGTTCGCGATGGACGACGTGGCCGGCGCCGCCGGGTGGTGGGACCGTGCTCACGAGCACGGGGCCGACGACCCGGTGACGCTGTCCAACGCGGTCGCCGGGCACGGCCTGGTCGCGCTGGTGGACGGCGACCTGCCGGCCGCCCGGACGTGGTTCGACGAGGCGATCGTGCACGCGGAGGCGGCAGGCGCCGAGGTCGAGTGGACCTGGGCGCTCGCCCACATCTGGCTCGGCACCGTCGCCCTGCTCAGCGGCGACGCCGACGAGGCGGTGCGGTGGATCGAGGCGGGCCTGGACTCCGCGCGTCGCCGCGAGGACCGGCTCACGTCCTACATCGCGCTCTACAACCTCTTCCAGGTCGAGGTCGGCCGGGGCGACCACGCCGCCGCGCGGCGCCACCTCGAGGAGAGCACGCGGCTCTCGCTGGAGACCGGCGACCAGGCCAACCTGGCCTACCTGCTCGACGCCGGAGCCGTGCTGGCGGCGGCCTCCGGGCAGCACGCCCGCGTGCCGCTCCTGCTGGGCGCTGCCCAGGCCATCCGCGAGGCCCTGGGCGCCCGCGGCTACGGCTACTACCGGCCGGACCCGACGGCGATCGAGGCGGCCGCGACGGACGCCCGCGCCCACCTGGGCCAGGACCGCTACGACGACGCCCTCGACACCGGACGCGGCTTCACCACCGACGAGGCCGCCGCCCTCCTGGGTGCGCGGCCCGCGGACGGCTGAGCCGGCACCCGCACACCACTCGTACACCTGCGCCTGTGCGTGGTGTGGACCTGCGCCCGTGGCGAGGGTGGTGGCACGGCACACGACCGTGCCACCCGATGCCAGCAGACCTCGCCCGCCCGGGCCACCACCGCAGGAGCCGCCATGAGCACGACGTACGACCCCACCACGACCAGCGCGGGGACCGGCGTCCCGCACGAACGACCCGCGGGCCGCGGCTGGGTGCTCGCGGGCACCGCCGCCGGCGTCCTCGGCCTCGTCGGCGGCATCGCCAGCGGGATGGTCGACGCGGTCTACCGCCCGGACGCCTCGGGCGACCCCGAGGCCATCACCGCGCGGCTCGCCGACCAGGTCCCGGAGATCCTCGTCTTCCACACCGCGACCATGCTGTCCTGCGTCCTGCTCGTGGTCTTCGCAGCGGGCCTGCACCGCCAGCTGCAGAGGCGCACCGGTCCCGACAGCCTGGTGCCCAGCGTCGCGGCTGCCGGCCTGGGCCTGGTGGCCGCCGCCCAGCTGCTCGGCGCCGGGCTCACCACCGAGTTCGCCTTCGCGCTCAGCGAGGACCCGGGGCTCGTGGTGCCGGAGAGCGCGGTGTTCTTCAACCACTGGATCGGCACCATCCCGTGGCTGTGGGGCGGCGCCGGCCTGGCCGGTCTCGCACTGGCGCGCGCCGCGAGGCAGGGCGCCTACGCGCGGTGGCTGGGCATCACCAGCCTGGTGCTGGGCGGGATCACCGCGCTGTTCCTGGTCAGCCCGCTGCAGTACATGGCGGGCATGACCGGCCCGGTGTGGCTGGTCGTGGTCTCGCTCGGGCTGCTGCGCACCGCCCGCGAGGCCTGAGGTGACGACCCAGGGCGCGGCACTGCGGGTGGTCGCGGACCCGGACGACGACACCGTCCGCTGCTTCGCGTCGTACGTCGCCGAGCGCCGGCCCGCACTGCTCCGCTGGGCGTGGGCGGTGGCCGGGGACCCGCACACCGCCGAGGACCTGCTGCAGGCGTCGCTGGTGCGCGTGCTCCCCCGCTGGGGCGAGCTGCGCGAGGAGGCCGCCGCCGACGCCTACGTCCGCCGCACCATCACCCGGCAGTACGTCAGCTGGCAGCGCCAGCCGTGGCGCCGCGACGAGCGGCCCACCGACGCAGTGCCCGAGCCGCGCGGGCTGCCCGATGCCGCGCCGCACGGCGACGAGGGGCTGTGGTCCCTCGTCCTGGCCCTGCCCGCCCAGCAGCGGGCCGCCGTGACGCTGAGGTTCTACGAAGGGCTCAGCGTCGCCGAGACCGCCGCGGCGCTCGGCTGCTCGGCCGGCACCGTGAAGTCCAACACCAGCCGCGGGCTCGCCGCGCTCCGACGCCTCGCCACCGACACGGCACTGGCCGGCTGACCCCACGACACCGCACGGGAGGAACCCCATGTCCCACGAGACCGCCACCACCTGGCTGCCTGCCGACTTCCGCCACCCGACACGCGTCGAGGTGCCGTTCGGCCACCACCTGCGGCCGATCAGCCCCGACGACACGGACCTCGACATGGTCGCGGTGATGGGCTCGCGTGAGCGGCTCTGGAGCATCTACGGCGACGCGTGGGGCTGGCCGCCCGCGGACATGACGCCCGAGGCCGACCGCGCCGACCTGGCTCGCCACGCCGCCGAGATGGAGACGCACGAGTCCTTCAACTACGCCCTCTTCGACACCGACGAGACCGCCCTGCTCGGGTGCGTCTACATCGACCCGCCCGAGAAGCCGGGAGCGGACGCCGAGATCTCGTGGTGGGTCGTCGACGAGTGCGTCGGCACCGAGCTCGAGCAGGCGCTCGACGCGCTGGTCCCGCGCTGGATCGAGGACGAGTGGCCGCTCGACCGACCCCGCTACGTCGGCCGCGACCTGTCGTGGGCACAGTGGCTGGCCCTGCCGGGCCTGCCGCGATGATCCACGCCGGCATCCCCGCGCCCAGGTGCGGCGAGGTCTCTGCACCTTCCCAGCGGGTTCTCAGGGCATCCACAGGGTCGCGGAGCACGCTCGGGGACATGAGCGACGGACAGACCCCCCAGCAGCCCGGAGGCGCGGCGCACCAGCCCGCCGGCCCCCACCCCTACGGCTGGACCCAGGACCCGCCGGCGCCGCAGCCGGCACCGCGCCGGCGGCGTACGGGCCTGGCTGCCGCGGTCGTCGCCACCTCGCTCCTCGTCGGCGGAGGTGCCGGTGTCGGCGGCGCGGCCTTCTGGGACGCCACCCACGACGATCCCTCCAGCGCGGCGAGCACGCAGACCCCGACGACCTCCACGGTCAGCCAGACGCAGACGCCCGCCGCGGACGGCTCGGTCGAGTCGGTCGCACAGAAGGTGCTGCCCAGCGTGGTGAAGATCGACGTCACCGGTAGCCAGGGCAGCGCCTCGGGCTCCGGCATCGTCCTGACCGCCGACGGCACCATCCTGACCAACAACCACGTCGTGGAGATGGCCGAGGGCGGCGGCTCGCTCAAGGTCTCCTTCACCGACGGGTCCAGCGCCGACGCCGAGATCCTCGGCACCGACCCGCTCACGSACACCGCCGTCATCAAGGCCCAGGACGTCTCCGGGCTGACGCCGGCCACCATCGGCAAGTCGGCCAACCTGGGCGTCGGCGAGGGCGTCGTCGCCATCGGGTCGCCGTTCGGCCTCGACGCGACCGTGACCAGCGGCATCGTCAGCGCGCTCGACCGACCGGTCAACGTGGGCTCCGACGACCAGGGCAACTCCACCACGTACCCCGCCATCCAGACCGACGCGGCGATCAACCCCGGCAACTCCGGTGGGCCGCTGGTCGACATGACGGGCGCCGTGATCGGGATCAACTCCTCGATCCGGACCGCGGCCTCCCAGTCGCCCTACGGCTCCTCCGGGGAGGCCGGGTCGATCGGCCTGGGCTTTGCCATCCCGATCGACGAGGTCATGCCGATCGTCGACCAGATGGCGAAGGGCGAGACCCCGACCCACGCCCGCCTCGGCATCCAGGTCGGCAACCCGCAGACGCCCGAGGAGGCCGGCGCCGTGGTGCGCGAGGTGACCTCCGGGTCGACCGCCGACAAGGCCGGGCTGACCACGGGAGACCTGATCACCAAGATCGACGACCAGCGCATCTCCGACGCCAACTCGCTGGTCGCCACGATCCGGTCCTACCGTCCCGGCGACACGGTCAGCGTGACGTGGACGAGCAACGGCAAGGAGCAGAACGCGCAGCTCGTGCTGGACAGCGACGCCACGAACGGCTGACACGCCCCACGGCCGCGTCGTTCTCGTGGTGATCAGGCCGGCCGCGCCATGATGGTGCGGCCGGCCTGATGGTGTCGGCGCCAGGTCACCCGGATCCACCCGCCGTTCCCCGCCGAGGAGTCACATGCAGCTGGAGCTGAGCCCCACCGACGCCGAGTTCCGCGACCGCATGCGGGAGTTCTTCACCACCAAGGTCCCCCAGCAGATCCGGGACACCGTGCTGGAGGGGCGCCACCTCACCAAGGACCAGATCATCGAGGCGCAGCGCACCCTCAACGCCGAGGGCCTGGCCGTGCCGCACTGGCCGACGGAGTGGGGTGGGCAGGACTGGACCGACCTCCAGCGGCACCTGTGGCACGAGGAGATGCAGCGCGCCGGCGTGCCGATCCCGCTGGCGTTCAACGCCTCCATGATCGGCCCGGTCATCGCGCACTTCGGCACGCAGGAGCAGAAGGAGCGCTTCCTCCCGGCCACCGCCAACCTCGACATCTGGTGGTCGCAGGGGTTCTCCGAGCCCGACGCAGGCTCCGACCTCGCGAGCCTGCGGACCGCTGCGGTCCGCGACGGCGACGACTGGGTCGTGAACGGGCAGAAGACGTGGACCACGCTCGGCCAGCACGGCGACTGGATCTTCACGCTCGTGCGCACCGACCCCGAGGTGAAGAAGCAGGCCGGCATCTCGATGCTCCTCATCGACATGACCTCCCCCGGCGTCGAGGTGCGCCCGATCGAGCTCATCGACGGTGGCCACGAGGTCAACGAGGTGTGGTTCTCCGACGTCCGCGTGCCTGGCGACCTGCTGGTCGGTGAGCTCAACGGCGGCTGGACGATCGCCAAGTTCCTGCTCGGCAACGAGCGCGTCGGCGTGGCTCCGGTCGGTGCGACCAAGCGGGCGCTGTCCGCGCTCAAGGCCAACGCAGGCGACCTGCTCGACGACCCGCTGGTGCGCGCGCGCATCGCGGAGCTGGAGAACGACCTGCTCGCCCTCGAGCTGACCGCGCTCCGCGTGGTCGCGCACTCCTCCGACGGTGCCCCGCACCCCGCCTCGTCGGTGCTCAAGCTGCGCGGCACCGAGCTGCAGCAGGCGGTCAGCGAGCTCGCGCTCGACCTGGCCGGACCGGCGTCGCTGGCCGCGCGCGCCGACGACGACTCACCCCAGGCCGGCTGGGCCCGACGGGCCGCACCGACCTACCTCAACCTCCGCAAGGCCTCGATCTACGGCGGGTCCAACGAGATCCAGCGCCAGATCATCAGCCGCACGATCCTGGGACTGTGAGGAGCTGACCATGGACTTCACCTACGACGACGAGCAGCAGGCACTCCGCGAGGCCGTGCGCGGCCTCCTCGCGACGACGTACGCCGACCACGAGGCGCGGCGGCGCACCGTGGCCGACGACCCCGGCTTCGACGAGGCCCTGTGGGGCCGGCTGGCGGACATGGGCGTGCTGGGTCTTCCGTTCAGCGAGGACGACGGCGGCGTGGGCGCCGGCCCGGTCGAGATCGGCGTCGTGTGCCAGGAGCTCGGCCGGGTGCTGGCCCCCGAGCCCTACCTCGCCAGCGTCGTGCACGCCGGCGGGCTGGTCGCGGCCGTCGGCACGCCCGAGCAGAAGGCCGACCTGCTCGGCCGGCTCAGCTCCGGGGAGATCGTGCTCGCCGCGGCCGACACCTCCCCCGGGGCGCGCTGGTCGTCGGGCACGGACGGCGTACGCGCCTCGGTGTCGGGCGACGCCTGGACCCTGGACGGGGTCGCCGACCCGGTCGTCGGTGGCGCGCGTGCCGACCACCTCGTCGTGACGGCGGCCCTGCCCGACGGCGGCACCGGCGTCTTCCTCGTCGCAGGTGATGACGTCGACCGCACCGGCTACGTCGCCGCCGACCTCACGCGCGCCGCGACCGTCCGCCTCGACGGCACCGCCGCGACGCCGCTCGGCGAGCCCGGCCGCGACCTCGCCCCGAGCATCGCGACCATCAGCGACCTGACCCGCATCATGGGCGCCAACCAGGCGCTCGGCGTCATGCAGAGCCAGGTCCGCGCCACCACGGACTACCTGAAGAGCCGCAAGCAGTTCGGCGTCACCCTCAACACGTTCCAGGCGCTCACCTTCCGCGCCGCGGACATGTACGTCTCGCTCGAGCTGGCACAGAGCATGGTCGACTGGGCGACGATGACGATCGCCGGTGGCGACCCGGGCGCGGTGGCCGACGCCGCCGACCGGGTCGGCCTGACGATCAGCCGCGCCGGCCGCCACATCGGCCAGGAGGCGATCCAGCTGCACGGCGGCATCGGCATGACGGCCGAGTACGCCGTCGGCGTCGGCACCGCCCACCTCGAGGTGCTCGACCAGTGGCTCGGCAACCGCGGGCACCACCTGGCCCGGCTCGCGTCCCGCGTCGACGACCACGACCTCGTCGACGCGCTGTCGTGAGGCCGCGCTGATGGACCTCTCGCTCACCGACGACCAGCAGGCCTTCCGCTCCCTCGCCCGCGACTTCCTCGAGCGCGAGGCGGTGCCGCACCGGATGCAGTGGGACCACGACGAGTCGATCGACCTCGCGATCGTGCCGAAGATGGCAGAGCTCGGCTTCTTCGGCCTGACCATCCCCGAGGAGCACGGCGGGGTGGGCGGCGACTACGTCACCTACTCCCTCGCCATGGAGGAGCTCGGCCGGGCCGACTCCGCGCTGCGCGGCATCGTCTCGGTGAGCAGCGGACTGGTCGGCAAGTCGATCCTGGTCCACGGCACCGAGGAGCAGAAGCAGGAGTGGCTGCCGCAGCTCGCGACCGCGACGAAGCTCGGGTGCTTCGGCCTCACCGAGCCCGGCACCGGCTCCGACGCCGGCAACCTCACCTCGCGAGCGACCCGCGACGGCTCCGGCTGGGTGCTCAACGGCCAGAAGCTCTTCATCACCAACGGGACCTGGGCCGACGTCGCCCTCGTCTTCGCGCGCACCAGCGACGACGGCCCGCGTGGCATCACGGCGTTCCTGGTGCCGACCGACACCCCGGGCTTCGAGGCGCGCGAGATCCGCGGCAAGCTCGGCCTGCGCGGCCAGGCGACCGCCGAGCTGTTCCTCCACGACGTACGCGTCCCGGACGGCGCCCGGCTCGGCGAGGTCGGGCAGGGCTTCAAGATCGCCATGGGAACCCTCGACAAGGGCCGGCTGGCGGTCGCGTCGAGCTGCGTCGGCATCGTGCAGGGCTGCCTCGAGGCCTCGGTGGCCTACGCCACCCAGCGCACGCAGTTCGGCCGGCCCATCGCGGCCTTCCAGCTCGTGCAGGACCTGATCGCCGACATGTCCGTGGACGCCGACGCCGCCCGCCTGCTGGCCTGGCGCTGCGCCGACCTGATCGACCGCGGCGAGCCCTACGGCGTGGCGGCCTCCAAGGCCAAGCTCTTCGCCTCCGAGGCCGCCGTCCGTGCTGCCAACAACGCGGTCCAGGTCCACGGCGGGGCCGGCTACGTCGACGACTTCCCGGTCGCGAAGTACCTCCGCGACGCCCGCGTGATGACCCTCTACGAAGGCACCTCGCAGATCCAGAAGCTGCTCATCGGCCGTGCGGAGACCGGGGTCAGCGCCTTCACCTGAGGCTGGACGCGCCCCCTAGGCTGCCGGGCATGAACGTGTTCCGGGCCGGTGACGTGGTCGAGCGGCGCGAGGTGCTCCAGGGCGCGACCTGGATGACGTCGCCGGTGACCGTGGTCCACGACGACGGCGACCTGCTGGCGGTCCGGCTCGACCCGGGCTCCGCGTTCACCTTCCCCGCCCACTCCTTCGGCGTCCATCCCTGGGCCCGGCACTCCGAGTGGTCCGGCCCGATCGTCCTGCAGATCCACCGCGCCGGCGACCTCTACAGCGTCTGGAAGTTCTTCGAGCCGAACGGGGCGTTCCGCCACTGGTACGTCAACTTCGAGGTACCGGTGAAGCGCGGCCCGGGGCACTTCGACACCGACGACTACGGGCTCGACCTCGTCATCGATCCCGACGGCCAGCGACGCTGGAAGGACGTCTCCGACCTCCACCACCAGCGCACGGAGGGGCGGATCTCGCCGCAGACGGTCCTCGACGTCCTTGCGGCCGCTGCCCACGTCGAGGCCCTGCTCGACCGGGACGAGCACTGGTGGTCCGCCTGGGACGACTGGTCGCCGACGATGGGGGGCTCGACCGCGTGAGCCCCAACTTGTCAGGGGTTCGCTGGCGCCACGCGGCGAAGCAGCCGGAGGCTCAGATCTGCTCCGGCACCATCTGGATCGCGCCGGAGGGGCACTCCGCCACGCAGAGACCGCACCCCTTGCAGTAGTCGAGGTCGATCAGGTACTTCTCGCCGGTCCCGAGCTTGATGACGGCGTTGTCCGGGCAAACGCCGTAGCAGTTGTCGCACTCGAAGCAGTTGCCGCACGACAGGCAGCGCCGCGCCTCCAGCAGGGCCGTGGTCTCGTCGTGGCCGAGCACGACCTCGTCGAAGGTCGACTCACGGCGGGCCCGGTCCAGCACCGGACGGTGCGCGCGGGGCGCGTCGGAGTAGTACCAGGTGTTGAGGGTGTCGAAGGTCGCCAGCGCCGGCCGCACGGCGGGCTCGGGCGCCTCGGAGGAGAGCCAGGCGTCGATCTGGCGCGCGGCCCGCTTGCCGTGCCCGACCGCGACGGTCACCGAGCGCTCGTACGGCACCATGTCGCCGCCGGCGAAGACGCCCGCGCAGCCCGTCATCATGTCGCCGCCGACCGCGACCACGCCGTCCTCGACCACCAGCCCGGGCACGCCGTCCAGCAGCGTCAGGTCCGTCTCCTGGCCGAGCGCGAGGACCAGCGAGTCGGCGTCGAGCTCCTCGACCTCCCCGGTCGGCTGCGGGAAGCCGGAGTCGTCGAGCTCCATCCGCTCGACCAGCAGCCTGCCCGAGTCAACCTGCTTGATGGTGGTGAGCCACTTGAAGAGCACGCCCTCGTCCTCGGCCTCTCGCAGCTCGGACTCGTGGGCCGGCATCCGGTCCTGGGTCCGGCGGTAGACCACGACGGCCTCGGAGGCGCCGAGCCGCTTCGCGGTCCGCGCCGCGTCCATCGCGGTGTTGCCACCGCCGTACACCGCGACCCGCCGGCCGAGCAGCGGCTTCTCCCCCGCCTCGAGGTCGCGCAGCATGCTCACGGCGTCGAGCACGTGGGCGGCCTCGCCCGCCGGGATGTAGGCCCGCTTGCCCAGCTGGGCGCCCACGGCGAGGAAGACCGCGTCGTAGTCCCGGCGCAGCGACTCCAGGTCGGAGACCTTGGTGTCGAGCTCCAAGGTGACGCCCAGGTCGAGGATGCGCTGCACCTCGGCGTCGAGGACGTCGCGGGCGAGCCGGTAGCGCGGGATGCCGAACCGCATCATCCCCCCGGCCATCGGCCCGGCTTCCTTGATCGTCACGGAGTGGCCCCGCCGCGCCAGGTGGTAGGCCGCGGCCAGGCCCGACGGGCCGGCGCCGACGACCAGGACGCGCTTGCCGGTCGGTGCCACGTCCACGGAGACGGTCCAGCCCTGGCGGATGGCCTCGTCGCCCACGAAGCGCTCGACCGAGTTGATCCCGACGGCCTCGTCGAGCTGGCCGCGGTTGCAGGCGGTCTCGCACGGGTGGTAGCAGACCCGGCCCATGACGGCCGGGAACGGGTTGTCCTCCATGATCGTGCGCCACGCGCGCTCGTACCCCTCGCCGCCCGCCTCGGCGTCGTAGAGCCAGGCCTGCACGTTCTCCCCGGCCGGGCAGGAGTCGTTGCAGGGCGGCATCCGGTTGGTGTAGACGGCTCGTTCGGTGCGCCACGAGCCGGTCTTGTTGGCGCGGCTGGTGCCGATGTCGAGCGTGATCGCGAACGGCTTGTCCATCACTCGTCCCCTTCCGGGAGCAGACCGAACCGCACGATGTTGCGGTCCGCCTTCGCCTGGAGCCGCGCCACGATGTCCGGGCGCGGGTGGTCGCCGAAGAGGTGGGCATAGCGCCGCTGGGGACGGAGGTAGTCCTCGACGGGCACCTGCGTGCGGATCCTGGACACCTCGGTGAGGGTCCCGCCCTCGGCCTCGAAGACGGGGAACAGGCCGGTCTCCTTGGCGAGCCGTGCGAGCCTCACCGTGTCCGCGGAGTCGGCGCCCCAGCCGAGCGGGCACGGCACGAAGACGTGGAGGTAGCGGGCCCCGCGGAACGTCATCGCCTTCTCGACCTTGTACTCGAGGTCGCGCAGCTCGGCGACCGTCGCCGTGGCGACGTAGGGGATCTCGTGGGCCATCGCGATCAGCGGGACGCTCTTGCCCTGGCCGAACACGTTGCCCGGATGGTCGCCCAGCGCCTTGGTGTTGGCGGTCGTGGCGGCGGGCGGGGTGGCTCCGGAGCGCTGGACGCCGGTGTTCATGTAGCCCTCGTTGTCGTAGCAGACGAACAGGACGTCGTCGTTGCGCTCGAACAGTCCCGACAGCGTGCCGAACCCGATGTCGACCGTCCCGCCGTCACCCGCCTGCCCGACCACCCTGATGTCCTCCCGGCCCTGCGCCCGCAGCGCTGCCGCGACGCCGGCGGCGACGGCGGGCCCGTTGCCGAAGAGCGAGTGGAGCCACGGCAGCTGCCACGACGACTCGGGGTACGGCGTGGAGAACACCTCGAGGCAGCCGGTGGAGTTCACCGCGACCAGCTTCCCCTCCGTGGCGCGCATGGCGGCGTCGAGCACGTAGCGCGCGCCGAGGGCCTCGCCGCAGCCGCGGCACGCCCGGTGGCCGGACGTGATCGAGTTGGAGCGGCCGGTCCGTGCCTGCACCGAGCGCTGCTCGGGATCGAGCAGCCGGTTGCCGGCCACGAAGGTGCCGGTCTGGTAGAGCTTGATCTCCTGGAATGCCATGGCCGCCTCTACTCGTAGGCCCCGGACGCGACGGTGCCGAGGGCGCGCAGCATGTTCTCCGCGTGCGGTCCGGGCCGCTCGCCGTGCCGGGCGCGCTCGAGCTCGCGCTGCACGAGCTCGTGGTCGAGGTCGAGGAAGTACAGGCGTCCCGGGTCGACCCGGTCGGCCAGGACGTCGTCGAGCAGCCCGCGCAGGGACGCCCGGGTGATCGGCCGCCCGCCGAGGCCCGCCACGACGTCGTACACCTGCACCGGTGAGCCGCGTACGGCGTCCCGGACGTTCTGGCCGACGATGCCACCGGCGCCCACGGCGAACGCCTTCTCCACCACGACGACGCGCTGGGCGCCGCGGAGCGCCTCGCGGACCTCGTCCACCGGCCAGGGACGGAAGCAGGTGATGCCGAGCACGCCGACGGCGACGCCCTCGTCGCGCATCGTGTCGACGACGTCCTCGATCGTGCCCAGCACCGACCCGAGCGCGACGACGACGGTCTCCGCGCCCTCCACGCGGTAGGGCTGCAGCAGCCCCCCGGACGCCCGGCCGAAGGCCTCGCGGAAGTCGTCGGCGATCATCGGGATCTCGTCGAGGGCCGCCATCTGCTTGACGTGCATGAGGTACTTCACCTCGGCGAAGGCCTCGGGCCCGACCATGGCGCCGATCGTCAGGGGGTCGTCGGGGTCGAGGGCCTGCTGGGGGCGGAACCGCGGGAGGAAGGCGTCGACCTGCTCCTGCTCGGGAAGGTCGACCTCCTCGAAGGCGTGGGTGAGGATGAACCCGTCCATGCACACCATCACCGGCACGGACAGCGACTCCGCGAGCCGGTAGGCCTGCACGTGGAGGTCCACCGCCGACTGGTTGGAGTCGGCATAGAGCTGGATCCAGCCGGAGTCGCGCATGGACATCGCGTCGGAGTGGTCGTTCCAGATGTTGATGGGCGCGCCGATCGCCCGGTTGGCGACCGTCATCACGATGGGCAGGCCGAGCCCCGAGGCGTTGAACAAGGCCTCGGCCATGAACAGGAGCCCTTGGCTCGACGTCGCCGTGTAGGTGCGCACGCCGGCGCCGGAGGCCCCGATGCAGGCGGACATGGCGCCGAACTCCGACTCGACCATCATGTACTCGCACGCCTCCAGCTCCCCCGTGCGGACGCGGTCGGACAACGACTCCACGATGTGGGTCTGCGGCGAGATGGGATAGGCGGCGATCACCTGCGGGCGGCACAGCGTCACGGCGCGGGCGACTGCCTGCGATCCCTCAAGCTGACGGAGCATCGGCGGCACTCCTCACGGACAGGCGGACGAGGTCGTGGGCGGTCTCGGCGGCGCGCACGTTGCGCTCACCGAGGTCACCGGGGAAGCGGGCACGCACCGCGTCCAGGACGGCCGCCAGGGAGACCTGCCCCGTGAGCGCGGCGAAGGCCCCCAGCAGGGGGACGTTGGGCAGCGGACGCCCGACCTGCTGCCGCGCGATCTCCGTGGCGGGCACGGTGAGCACGTGCCCCGCAGGGAGGCGGTCCACCAGCTCGGCCAGGCCGAGCGACTCGAGCGTCGCGGACGTGTTCAGCACCAGGTAGCCGTCGGGTCGCAGGCCGGCGAACAGGTCGACCTGGTGGAGCAGCGTGGCGTCCTGCACGATCAGTGCGTCCGGGTCGGTGATGGGCTCACGGAGCCGGATCGGCCGGTCGTCGATGCGACAGAAGGCGACGACCGGCGCCCCGGTCCGCTCCGAGCCGAAGGTCGGGAAGGCCTGCGCATGACGACCCTCGTCGAAGGCGGCCACGGACAGCAGCTCGGCGGCCGTCACGGCCCCCTGCCCGCCCCTGCCATGAATCCGTACGGCAAACACCTGCGCCTCCTCCGTCTCCCGGAGGTTAGGCCGGGGCGCAGGGCGCCGGTCAGGGCCGTTCGTCCCGATCACGTCGGGACCTGAGCCGGTCTGCCAGCGGGTCAGGCCAGCTTCTTCTGGAAGTCCCCCAGACGCGCGACGGGCCGGAAGCCCATCGCCTCGTTGACCCCGACCATGTGCCGGTTGACCTCGGCGTTGTAGGTCGTCAGCCGTGCCACGTCGGGGCGCTCGGACTGGAGCAGCCGGAGGTTGGCGACCTTGACCGCCAGCCCGAGCCGGTGGCCGCGGTGGGCGGGGTCGACGAGCGTGCCCCACTGGTAGGCGCGGCCGGGCTCGTGGATCGTGATCGCGAGGTCGGAGTAGGCCACCACGTCGCCGTCGGGCGTGAGCGCGACGGTGTTGTACTTGGTGCGCCCCTGCCGCTCGAGCAGCGCCTCCTGCTCACGGACCGCGTCGGTGCTCACCGTCTCCTGCTCGACGTCGAGGTCGCCCATCGGCGCCTCGGTGACGAGCGTCGAGGTCAGCCGGGCCCAACCTTCCAGGAGGTCGTCCGGCACGGGGCCCGACCACGACCGCAGGGCGTACGCCGTGTGGGCGCGGGCCGCCGACCCCGACAGGTCGTCGAGCACCGCGGCGGGCACGGGCAGGGCCAGCTCGCGCTGGACCTCCGAGAGGGCCAGGTCGAAGCCGACCGCCCGGGCGAACTCCGGACCGGAGGCGCCCGTGCCGGTCGACCCGGCGTCGTAGGCCCACGACGCGAGGCCGGTCAGCACGCGTCGGCCGCGGTCGGCGGCCTCGGACTCCAGCCGGGCGAGAAGCGCCGAGCCGATCCCGCGCCGCCGGGCGGCGGGCAGCACGTGAACGTCCAGCTCGGCCAGCTCGAGGTTGTCGAGCAGGGGCGTGCGCATCCAGCCCGCACCCACCGTCTCGCCGTCGAGGACGGCCGCCCAGCCGAGGCTCCGGGCGCGGGTGCCCGTGTCCTGCAGCATCGCGCGCAGCTCCTCGAGCTGCCACGCCGTCGCCGCCTCGCCGAGCTCGTGCGTGTGTGCGACGAGGTAGACGTGGTGCCAGGCGTCGACCGCCGCGTCGTCGAACGGGTCGAGCGCACGGACCTCGAGCCCCGGTGATGAGGTGCTCATCGCGCCCGGCTCACCCGGCCCTCGTCCCAGACCGGCTCCTCGGACTCGTAGACCTCCCCGTCGGCGCCGTAGACCAGGAACCGGTCGAAGCCGCGGGCGAACCACCGGTCGTGGGTCACCGCCAGCACGGTGCCCTCGAACGCCTCCAGGCCTGCCTCGAGCGCCTCGGCGGACTGCACGTCCAGGTTGTCGGTCGGCTCGTCGAGGAGCAGCAGCGTGGCGCCGGAGAGCTCGAGCAGCAGGATCTGGAAGCGGGCCTGCTGGCCACCGCTGAGCGACTCGAACCGCTGTTCGCCCGCGTGGGCGAGCTCGTAGCGGTCGAGCACGCGGCTCGCGGCCTCGCGGCCCATCCCGGTGCGCCCGTTCGGAGTGCCGTCACCGCGGTGCAGGATCTCCAGCAGCGTCCGCCCCAGCAGCTCGGGGTGCTCGTGGGTCTGCACGAACCAGCCGGGCCGCACCCGCGCGCCGAGCTTGGCGCTGCCCGTGTGCGCCACCGGCGCCGGGGGTACGCCGACGGGCTGGTGCTCGACGTCGGGGTCGCTGCCGCCGGCGGCCAGGAGCCGCAGGAAGTGCGACTTGCCGGAGCCGTTGGAGCCCAGCACGGCCACCCGCTCGCCGTACCAGACCTCGAGGTCGAAGGGCTTCATGAGGTTCGTGAGCTCGAGGTCCGTGCACACCACCGCGCGCTTGCCGGTGCGGCCGCCCTTGAGGCGCATGGTCACCTGCTGCTCGCGGGGCTGCTCGGTCGGCGGCCCGGCGTCCTCGAACTTCTTCAGCCGCGTCTGGGCTGCGCGGTACTGCGAGGACATCCCGTCGTTGTACTCGGACTTGATCTTCAGCCGCAGCACCAGCGCCTTGATCTTGGCGTGCTCCTCGTCCCAGCGCCGGCGCATCTCCTCCAGCCGCTCGAAGCGGTCGTTGCGCGCCTCGTGATAGCTCGCGAAGCCGCCCGGGTGGGTCCACACCAGGTTTCCCGCGCTGCCGAGCTCGACGCTGACGATCCGGGTCGCGGTGTTGTTGAGCAGCTCGCGGTCGTGGCTGATGAACAGGATGGTCTTGGGGGACTCGCGGATGCGGTCCTCGAGCCAGATCTTGCCGGGCACGTCGAGGTAGTTGTCCGGCTCGTCGAGCAGCAGCACCTGGTCGGGGCCGCGGAGCAGGTACTCCAGCACCAGCCGCTTCTGCTCACCACCCGACAGCGTGCTGAGCAGCCGGTGCCGGGCCCGGTCGAACGACATCCCCATCGAGGCGGTCGTGCAGACGTCCCACGTGACCTCGACGTCGTAGCCGCCGGCGTCGGCGTACTCCCCCAGCGCGGTGGCGTAGGCCATCTGCGTTGCCTCGTCGTCGGTGTCCATCAGGGCCAGCTCGGCGGCGTCGACGGCCTCGGCCGCACTGCGCACGCGTGGCGGCGCGACGCTGAGCAGCAGGTCGTGGACGGTCTCGTCGCCGCCACCGTGGCCGACGAACTGGCGCATCACACCGAGGCCGCCGGACCGGGTGACCACGCCCGCGTGGGGCGTCAGGTCGCCGGTGACGATGCGCAGCAGCGTCGTCTTCCCAGCCCCGTTGGCGCCGACCAGCGCGACCTTCTGGCCGTCGCCGACGCGGAAGCTGACGTCGTCGAGCAGCACCCGCCCGTCGGGCAGCTCGTACTTCACACCGGCAACGTCCACGTGTCCCACGCCGAGGATTCTCGCAAGCCACCCCGCCCCGCGTCGCGGGGATATCGGGACGGCGCGGTGGTGAGGGCTCAGGCGCCCGTGCGGTGGCGGATCCAGACGTTGGGCTCGACGTAGGTCGCGGTGCCGTGCTCGGCGTCGCACATCACCGGCGCCAGCGCGCCGGGCACCTCCACCGGACCTGTCGTGTCGAACGGCAGGCCCGTCCACTCGCGCCACTCCTCCACGGTGCCCGGGATGACCATCGAGCGCGGTGCGACGCGGTCGATCACGCCGCCGGCTCGCACGTGCACGCGCAGCCACGGGTCGACCGGCAGCCCGTCGTCGCGGGTGCGGAAGGCGTACGCCGCCATCGGCTCGTGGACGTCCGTCTTGCCGTTGGGGCGCACCGGGGCGAGCAGCTCCGCGAAGCCGAGCCGCCCCGCGTTGTCCCGCAGCGCAGCGAGCATGACGCCCGACAGGCCGGTGCCCTGGAGCGCGGGCTCGATGGCGATCTCCGCGGCCGTGATGGCGTTGGGCTCCTCGCCCCAGATCCGGGTGAGCAGGGCGTTGCGGAGCGCGAAGTCCCACCCGTTGTCGGGCAGGTCGCCGTCGGGCAGCTGGAACGGTGCGCTGAACGCCTTCGCGACGATCCGGCCGGTGTCGTCGAGTGCCACGAGGACGCACTCGAGGAAGTACTCCTCGAGGCACGCGTAGTAGGAGTTGCCGATCGGGTCGTGCTTCATGAACTCGGGCCAGGAGGTCTCCATGTCCCAGAAGAGGTCCCACGGCTGCGGCCGCTCGGCCAGGGTGACGATCTCGAGGTCCATGCCGACATCCTGACCGAGCAGGTCCGCCTACGCCCCTGATTTCCGTGCCGGCCCGACGCAGCACCGCCCCCGGCCGTGCGGGCCGGGGGCGGTGCTCGTGCGGTGGTGCGGTCAGCCCGAGACGATGCCCGGCAGCGCGGCGTCGAACATCTCGGTCACGGTCTCCGCAGGCAGGACGTAGCTGCGCGGCTTGGCCGCGGCGGCCAGGTCGGCGCCCCAGTCGGCGGCACGCTGGCGCTGCAGCGGGGTGCCGTGGTGGCCCGGGCTGGAGAACTGGCAGTCACCGACCGTGTAGAAGCTCAGCAGCGCGTCGGCCACCCGCTTGCGGTTGAGCGCGAGCCCCTTCTTGTGGGTCGCGTAGTACGACGCCATCGCGTCGGCCATCAGCTCGGTGCGACGAGTCGCCGCAGACGGGTCGGTCGGGCCCGAGTCGAAGGTGCCGAGCTCGTACTGGACGTGGTGGGCCGTCTCGTGGGCCATGATCACGCGCGGGCCGACGTCGCCGAGGCCGATGGCGTCGTAGGCGTCGAGGATCCCGTCACCGAAGACCAGCTTGTCGGGCAGGGCGGCGACCACCGGGTCGCTCTCGCCGTCGCCGCTGAAGGCGAACGCGTTGAGGGTCCACAGCGGGTTGTCGTAGAAGTCGCCCTGCGACTGCATGAAGGCCGCGACCGTCTCGGCCTCCTGCGTGATCTCCGCCGGGGTCATCGGGTAGAGCTCCCCGGTCTGGACCATCAGGGTCAGCGTGTCGGCGATCCGGTCCGCGTCGAGCAGGACGTCGCCGTGCATGGCCATCAGCTGGATGTCGTCGAGCTCGACGTCGCTCCAGAACTTCCTGAGGTCGCGGAAGGTGTTGGTGAGCTGGTGGGCGTGGTCGCCAAGCGCGTGGTCGGCGTCGCCGGCGGTGCCGAAGAAGAGGGCGTCGTAGGTCGGCACGGACAGCAGGGCGTCCTGGTGCTGCACCAGGAACGTGAACTGCTCGTCGGTCATCGCGTTGAACACGCCGTCGATGTAGTCGTCGAGGAGCGTCGACGTGCACTCGCTGGGAGCGACGGCGTCACGGAGCGCGGCCTTGGCCGGGATCTCGACCAGCTCGTGCCGTGACTGGGTCGTCGCGCTGCTCGGCGCGGCGGTCGCGGTCGCGACCGGGGCGAGGACGCCGAGCGGGAGCAGGGCCGTGGCGCCGAGGGCCACGGACCACCGGAGGTGTCTACTCACAGGGATCTCCTTGGTGTGCTGACGGTGGGTCCGTCCGGATCGGACGGTCTCCCAACGTAGGTCGCCGCGCAGCCGTTGGCGAGACCCTCCTCACCCCCAGGCAGGTCTTTCGCTCAGAGCCGCTCGGCCACCCGCCGCGCGGCCACCTGGAGCACCTCCCACGCGGTGGCGAAGGGCGGTGCGTAGGACAGGTCCATCCAGGCCAGGTCGTCGACCGAGCCGCCCGCCCACAGCACGGCGGCCGCGGTGTCGATGCGCTTGCCGGCACCGCGCCCGCCGACCACCTGCACGCCGAGCAGCCGCCGCGTGGTGCGGTCGGCCAGCACCCAGATCGCGACCGGGTCGGCCTCGGGCATGTAGCCACTGGCGGTGGTGCCCTCGGTGAGCAGGGCGACCGGGTCGTGCCCGGCGGCCTCGGCGTCGGCGCGCGACAGCCCGGTGCGCGCGATCTCGAGGTGCACCTCGCCGACGGAGACGCGGGTGATGGCCGTGTCGACCATCCCGTCGAAGCTCAGCGAGCCACCGGCAAGGCTGTCACCGAGCGCGCGCCCGTGCTTGGTGGCGTACGTCCCGAGCGGGCGGAAGACCCACGCCCCGTCGAGCCGGCGCCGCACCTCGCAGCAGTCGCCGGCTGCCCACACGTGCTCGGCGACGCGGCCGTGCGGGTCGGGTCGCAGCGCCCCGCCCTCGGTCAGCTCGACACCCGTGCCCTCGAGGAACTGCGTGGCCGGGCGGATCCCGACGGCGACCACCACCAGGTCGGCCTCCCGGCTGCCGCCGTCCCAGTGCACGCCGGTCACGGTGTCGCCGTCGAGGTCGAGCCCGGTCACCTCGGCCCCCAGCACGAGCTCGGCGCCCGCCTCCACCAGGGCTGCGTTGACCCGCTCGGACATCTCGTCCTCCAGCATCGACATGCCGCGCCCGCGCGTGATGACGGTGACGCCGAAGCCGTGCCGCAGGGCCGCCTCAGCGACCTCCACGCCGATGTAGCCGCCCCCGACCACGACCACGTGGGCGCCGTCGCCGACGGCCGCGAACCGCTCGCGCCAAGCGGCACCGTCGTCGAGCGTCTTCACCACCCCGACGCCGTCGTGGAGCGAGCCGTCGGCGCGCCGCGCCCAGTCGGGCACCACGGCCGGTGCACCCGAGGCCACGACCAGCTCGTCGTAGCCCAGGACCTCACCCGCGGCGGTGGTCACGGTGCGTGCGTCCACGTCGGCCGCGACGACCTCCACGCCCGTGCGGAGGTCGATCCCGGCCGCCCGGTGCTCGTCGGCGGTGCGCGCCACCAGGTCGTCGCCGCTGCCGACCTCGCCGGCCATCCAGTAGGGGATCCCGCACGCGCTGTAGGACGTGTGGGAGCCCTTGTCGAGCACCGTGATCGCGAGGTCGCGACCCGTCCGGCGAGCCGTGCGCAGCGCCTGGTGGGCTGCCGACATCCCGGCGGCGTCCGCGCCGACGACGACGACACGCGTGGGGTGCGGGCTCACTCCTCGGTCTGCTTCGCCCAGAGGTTGATCCCCGACTCCACGGCGTAGCGGTCGATCTCGGCCTGCTCGTCGTCGGTGAGCGGCGGGAACGACAGCGCGTCGAGGTTGGTGTCGAGCTGCTCGACGCTCGAGGCGCCGATCACCGCGCTGGTCACCCGCTCGTCGCGCAGCACCCACTGCAGGGCGAGCTGGGCGAGCTTCTGGCCGCGCCGCTCGGCGAGGGCGTCGAGCCCACGCACCCGCTCGAGCACCTCGTCGTCGAGGCCGGTCAGCGTCGAGTCCGCACGCGCCGCGCGCGAGTCGGTCGGCACACCGTGGAGGTAGCGGTCGGTGAGGAGCCCCTGGGCCAGGGCGCTGAAGACGATGCAGCCCATTCCCTGCTCCTCGAGCTCGTCGAGCAGCCCGTCCTCGACCCAGCGGTTGAGCATGTTGTAGGACGGCTGGTGGATCAGCAGCGGGGTGCCGAGGTCCCGGGCGATCGCGGCCGCCTCCTGCGTCTTCGTCGGGGAGTACGACGAGATGCCGGCGTAGAGCGCTCGCCCGGACCGCACCGCCGTGTCCAGCGCCATCATCGTCTCCTCGACCGGGGTGTCGGGGTCGAAGCGGTGGCTGTAGAAGATGTCGACGTAGTCGAGCCCGAGGCGCGCCAGCGACTGGTCGAGCGAGGCTAGGACGTACTTCCGCGAGCCGCCGCCCTGGCCGTAGGGACCCGGCCACATGTCCCAGCCGGCCTTGGTCGAGATCACCAGCTCGTCGCGGTAGGGCCTGAAGTCGTCCTTGAGGAAGCGGCCGAAGTTCTCCTCGGCGCGGCCGTAGGGCGGGCCGTAGTTGTTCGCGAGGTCGAAGTGGGTCACGCCGCGGTCGAAGGCACGGCGCAGGATCGCGCGCTGCGTCTCCTCCGGACGGTCGGTGCCGAAGTTCTGCCACAGGCCGAGCGAGAGCGCGGGCAGCCGGAGGCCGCTCCTCCCGGTGAAGCGGTAGTGCATGCCGCGGGCGTCGTCATACCTGTCGGAGGCTGCTTCGTAGGCCATGGGGCCATCCTGCCGTCTGCCCCCAGCGGGCGGGGGCAGTCGGGGGTGTCCCCGATGTGGACCTGAGTGAGTTCCGGGGTGAATCCCGATGGCGCCGGACGGCCAACAGCGGTGCACTGGAGTCATGACGACCTCGTTGCGCGGCACCGCGTTCAGGATCGCGCTGTCGACCGCGCGCCGGGTCCCCTACGTCCGCCGGGTGCCGGCGAGCATCCGGTTCCCGCTGCAGCGCGACGGCGTCGACCCCATCGCCCGCCTGGCGACGACGCGGGAGCGCGGTGACGTGGTGCGGTTCGCGAGCCTGCTCGGCACGCGGGTCTGGCTGGTCACGGGCTACGACGTCGCCCGGGCCGTGCTGGCCGACTCCGGGGCCTACGCCAACGACGTGCGCGGCATCATCGGCCGCCAGGACCGCACCCCGGCGGAGCGGATCGGCGGGCTGGGCATGACCGACCAGCCCGACCACGGACGACTGCGCGGTGTCCTCACGCCGTACTTCACCCGCCGCCGCCTCGCTGAGCTCCAGGACGACATCGACCGCGTGGTGGCGGCCGCCCTCGACGACATGGAGGCGCACGGTCCCGAGGTCGACCTGGTCGAACGGTTCGGCTTCCAGGTCCCCTTCGGTGTCATCTGCGACCTGCTCGGGATGCCCGCCGTGGACCGGCGGACGTTCCGCGCGCAGGGTGCCGCACGGTTCGACCTGCGCGACGCCGGGGCGGGCATCTTCGACACCGCCGCCGGCACGCGCCGGTTCCTCATCGACCTGGTCGCTGACGAGCGCCGCCACCCGCACCTGCCGGACGGGCTCGTCTCCCGGATGGTCGCCGACCACGGCGCCGACTTCGACGACGTCGAGCTCGGTGGTCTGGCCGACGGTGTCTTCCTCGGCGGCTACGAGACCAGCGCGAGCATGCTGTCGCTCGGCACGTGGGTCCTGCTCCAGCACCCGGAGTCCTGGGCGACGCTGCAGCGCGGCGAGCCCGCGGAGGTCGACCGCGTCGTCGAGGAGCTGCTGCGCTTCGTGTGTCCGGTGCAGATGGCGTTCCCACGGATCGCGCGCCACGCGGTCACGATCGGCGGGCAGGCGGTCCAGCCCGGCGACATCGTCCTCATCTCGCTGACCGGCGCCGAGCGCGACCCCGCCCACCGCGTCGACCCCGAGCAGTTCGACCCCACCGCCGCCGCGGCCGGCACCCTCGCGTTCGGCCACGGCCTGCACCGCTGCGTGGGCGCCGAGCTGGCCCGGATGGAGCTGCGCACCGCGCTGGTCGCCCTGGCCCGCCGTTTCCCCGACCTGTCGCTGGCGTGCGACCCCGCCGACCTGCGCTTCACCGAGCTCGCCATCGTGCACGGCGTGGAGCGGCTGCCCGTACGCCTCGGGTGACCGCGCGCCGAAATCCGTTGCTCCACACGGCCGGACCCGCTGGAATCTGCGGCATGGAGAGGTGGCGGGAGCCGGCGTTCGTGGCCGAGGCGCAGACGTGGATCGACGAGCAGCTCGCGGCGCTCGGCCTGACGCGGACCGGGGAGGTCGAGCAGCCGCACGTCACCGCCTGGTCGACGGTGATGCGGGTGCCCACCGACAGCAGTGCGGTGTGGTTCAAGGCCAACGAGGAGGCGATGGCCCACGAGGCCGTGGTCCTCGAGCTGGTCGCCGGCCGGTCGGACGGCCGGGTCCCGCCACCCCTCGCCCACGACCCCCGCACCGGCTGGATGCTGCTCGCGGACGCCGGGCCCCGCCTGCGCGACGTCATCGCCGACGAGCGCAGCCTGGAGCGGTGGCACGACGTCCTCGCGGCCTACGCCCGTGTCCAGATCGCCTGCGAGGACGACGTCGACGCCCTCCTGGCCCTCGGCCTGCCCGACTGCCGTCTGCACACGCTCCCCGGCTCGTACGCCGCCCTCCTGGTGGGACTGACCGACGCCGACCCGCGGCTGCCCGGACCGGAGGAGGTCCGGGACCTGTGCGACCGGCTGGGCGCCTTCGGGATCCGCGAGACCGTGCAGCACGACGACCTCCACGACGGCCAGGTCTTCCTCGGCACCGGCGTGCACCAGGTGCTCGACTGGGGCGACGCCTGCGTCTCGCACCCGTTCTTCACCCTCGCCGTCACCCTCGAGGGCGTGATCTCGTGGGGCGTCGACGACGAGGAGGACTCCGAGGACCTCGAGCCCCACCTGACGGCGTACCTGAGCCCGTACGCCGACCACTACGGCCGCGATCTCGACGAGCTCCGCGAGGTGGCCCGGCTCGCGATGCGGCTGGGGTGGGTCTGCCGGGCGGTCAACGGTCACCTGCCCCAGGACCCGGGCAGCACCCACACGCGGCTGAAGATGTTCCTGGACGGCAAGCCCTAGGCGGGGCGGCGCGTCTCCAGCACCCGGAAGCCCTTGCTGCTGGCGAGCCGCTCGGTGGGCCAGCCCTGCTCGGTCAGCCAGCGCTGGAGCGAGTCTCCACCGAGGTTCTTCCCGACGACCATCACCATCCGGCCGCCGGGCGCGAGCCGCGGCAGCCACGTCAGCAACAGCTCGTGGAGCGCCTCCTTGCCGATGCGGATCGGCGGGTTGGACCAGATCTCGTCGAAGACCTGGTTGCCGGGCACCTGCTCGGGCAGGCACGCCACGAAGCGCGAGTCGAGCCCGAGGGCGCGGGCGTTGTCGTTGGCGAGCAGGAGCGCGCGCTCGTTGACGTCGACGGCGGTGACGTTGGCCAGCGGCACCGCCCTCGCGATCGCCAGCCCGATGACGCCGTAGCCGCAGCCGAGGTCGAGGAACTGGCCCTGCGGCGGCGGCGGGAGCTCCTTGAACAGCACGGCGGTGGCGTGGTCGAGGTGGCCGCGGCTGAACACGCCCGACCCGGTCTCGATCGTCAGCTCGTGGCCCCACAGCCCGGCGGTGAAGCTCTCCCGCTCGAAGGGCACGCCGGGGTCGGCGGAGAAGTAGTGCTCAGGCATCGATCGCCTCTCGTCGGGCTCGGGCTCGGTCGGCCTGGGCGGCCAGCTCAGCGTCGTCGGGGTAGCCGACCTCCTCGAGGGTGAGGCCGTGGGCGTGCACCACGCGTACGCCGGCATCGCGGCGCCGACCGGCCATCACCTCGGCCGGCCAACCGACGGGCTTGCGGCCCTCGCCGACGGCGATGAGGCTGCCGACCAGTGCCCGGACCATGTTGTGGCAGAACGCGTCGGCGCGGACGTCGCCGACGACGAGGCCGGCGTCGTCGCGGCGCCACACCAGGTCGAGCAGGGTGCGCACCGTGGTGGCGCCCTCGCGCTGCTTGCAGAAGGCGGCGAAGTCCTGGAGGCCGACCAGCGGCGCGGAGGCCTGGTTCATCGCCTCGACGTCGAGGTGGCGTGGCCAGGTCAGCACGAAGCCGCGCACGAGCGGGTCGGCGAGCGACTGCGCGTCGGCGATGCGGTAGGCGTACCGGCGCCAGGTCGCGGAGAAGCGGGCGTCGAAGCCGGCCGGCGCCTCGCTGACCCGGCGCACGCGCAGGTCGGGCGGCAGGATCCCGTCGACCCGGCGGGCCAGGGCGTCGAGCGGCGGGTCGCTGGAGCGCCCGGCCGAGGCGACCACCACGTCGTGGTCCACGTCGAGGTGCGTGACCTGGCCCCGTGCGTGGACGCCGGCGTCCGTACGGCCCGCCACGGTGACCCGCACGTCCGACACGCGGAGCGCGGTGGCGAGGGCGGTCTCGAGGGTGCCCTGGACCGTACGCAGCCCGGGCTGGGCGGCCCAGCCGGAGAAGTCGGCGCCGTCGTAGGCACAGTCGATCCGCAGGCGCACGCCCCGATCCTAGGCGGCCCGCCGGACCTGCTTCGGACGACGGGTGTCCGGCGACGGATCCATTACCTAGGCTGGCCCCGCCATGAACCCGTCCCGCCTGCTCAGCCGCGCCCTCGCCGTCCTCACCGCGGCGGCGACCGTGCTCGCGCTCCCCGCCACCACGGAAACCGCACAGGCCGCACCCGCCACCTGCACGACGACGTACTCGACACCGGGGATGCGAGCGGTCCCACCCGTCTACGCACCCGCGGGCTACTCGGTCGACTTCGTGGACATCGAGGTCCCGGACCAGCGGGTGGTCCTGGACGTCGACTACGGGTTCGAGGTGTCCGTCAGCCCCGATGCCGCCGGCCTGGCCTTCTCCCTCGACAACCCGCAGTCGGCGAACAACGCCCCGCGGTCGACCGCGGAGGGCGCCACAGGACCGATCGCCGGAGTCTTCGTCATCGATGACGAAGCGTCCTCCCCGTTCGCCGCGGTGAGCCCGCCCTCCGGCCGCTACCGGCCGCGACGCGCCGCCGCCGAGCTCGACGGAGGGGTCGCGGCCGGACGCTGGCGCTTCTTCGTCACCAACACCTCCGAGCACACGGGGTCGTGGGGCAACGTGACGCTGACGCTGACGCTCGACTGCGACGCCGACAAGGACGGCGTCGCCGACGCCGGCGACAACTGCCTCACCTCTGCCAATCCCGACCAGGCCAACATGGACGGCGACTCGGTGGGCGACGCCTGCGACCTCGACACCGACGGCGACGCGCTCGCCGACACCGTCGACGGCTGCCCCGGCACTGCGGCGGCCACCACCAGCGGCTGCCCGTCCGTGGGGCGCAAGGCCGCCCTCCACTTCCGCAAGAAGAAGCGGAGGCTCACGTTCGTCGTGCGCTCCGACGCGCCCGGCTGCCGGGCCGGCGCGGAGGCCTCGCTGTGGCGGGTGAAGCGGGGGAAGGACACCAGGCTCCTCGTCGCCGAGACCGACGCGTCGGGGCGCTACCGCGCGAAGGCGCCACGTCGGGCCGGGCGCTACTACCTCAGGATCGCGAGCTCGTACGCCGCCGGCCAGGCCGAGTGCGGTGCGGCGCGGTCGAACACGGAGCGGGTGCGATGACCCGGCGGCTGGTGCGAGCCCTGGTCCTGCTCCTCCTGGCACCGACCGCGTCGATCGCGCTCACCGGCTCCTCCGAGGCGGCCCCCCAGCCGTGCACGGTGACCTACTCCCGGACCGGCGGCCCCATCCGGGTCGGCCCGGACGCCGGCAAGGACCACTCGTGGAACCCGTTCACGATCGAGGTCGCCGACAGCCGTCAGGTCGTCGACCTCGACATCAGCTACACGATCGACTTCGCTGCCGCGCAGGACCTCAGCGTGCACCTGCTGGGCCCGAAGTCCGGGGGCGCGCTCGTCCCCTCGGTGCAGACGCTCAACCGGGGCATGGCCACCGGCGGCGCCCTGACCGGCACCTACACCTTCGACGACGAGGCAGGCACCCGCAAGGTGTCGGGCGCCACGAACGGGCCCGGGACCTACTTCCCCGCGACGCCTGCGAGCGGTCTCGAGGACTTCCCGGCCGTCGGGTCCTGGAGCCTCTGGGTCCTCAACTACTCGAGCACGGTTGGCGGCACGCTGAGCAGCTTCTCCCTCACCCTCACCTACGCCACCTGCGACACCGACGGCGACGGCGTCGAGGACAAGGTGGACAACTGCGTGACCACCCCCAACGCCGACCAGTCCAACCGTGACGACGACGCGCTCGGCGACGCGTGCGACCTCGACTCCGACGGCGACGGCCTGGCCGAGGCGGCGGACGGGTGCCCGACGGTCGCCTCGAGCACCCCCACCGGTTGCCCCACCGCCCCGCGCACGGCGAAGCTGCGCTGGCTGGACGGCAGGAAGCGGCTGCAAGCCACCGTCTCCTCCCCCGTGGCGGCGTGCGAGGCGGGCGCCCGGATCACGCTGTGGAAGGTCCGCGTCCACCGCGACACCAAGCTCCTGGCCGTGGATGCGTCGGTGGCGGGCCGCTACCGCTTCAAGGTCCCCCGCGGTGCGCGCTACCGCGTCACGGTGTCGTCCTCCTACAGCCCGGGGCAGGCCGAGTGCGGCAAGGCCGTCTCGCGGAAGGTCCGGGTCCCGCGGCACTGACCTTGTTCAACCGATGGGTTGACAACAGAGGCGCGGCGCGCCTACCTTTTATTCAACCGATCAGTTGAGGAAGGTGCCCGTGACCGACCAGCTCTCCCGCGTCTTCGCCGCGCTCGCCGATCCCACCCGACGCGACATGGTGGCCCGGCTGACGGAGGCCGACCACACGGTCAACGACCTCGCAGCGCCCTACGACGTCAGCCTCCAGGCCGTCTCCAAGCACCTCAAGGTGCTCGAGGAGGCGGGTCTGGTGACCCGGACCAAGGAGGCCCAGCGCCGGCCGGTGCACCTGGAAGCCGAGGTGTTCGACCTGATGACCCGATGGATCGAGCGCTACCGCCGACAGGCCGAGGCGCGCTACACCGCCCTCGACGCCGTGCTCGCACGGATGCAGGACGCCGACGACCCGAGCACTGCCCACCCGCAGGAAGGAACCGCATCATGACCACCGCGCAGTCCACCGACACCACGACCCGCTACCCCGAGGCCGCCATCGAGGCCGACGAG
Organism: Nocardioides sp. Root122; assembly: GCF_001425025.1. Taxonomy (GTDB): domain Bacteria; phylum Actinomycetota; class Actinomycetes; order Propionibacteriales; family Nocardioidaceae; genus Nocardioides. Next base: position 38,344 of record NZ_LMDE01000004.1, on the reverse strand, counting down.
ACGATCCCCGCGATCCACATCTGGCGCGACTTCGCCGCCACCCCGGCCCAGCTGTTCCGGGCGCACACCGATCCCGAGGTCTTCTCCCAGTGGATCGGGCCGGCCGACATCGGCGCCGACATCACGCACTGGGACGCCCGCGACGGCGGCAGCTGGAGCTACTCGGCGCGCGGCAGCGACGGCCGCGAGGAGTTCGTGACGTCCTTCCGCGGCTGCTTCCACACCGTGCGCGAGGACCGCATCGTGCAGACCTTCACGTGGGAGGGCATGCCCGACGGCGTCGCCCTCGAGACGATGACCTTCGAGGACCTCGGCGACGGCCGCACCCGGCTGCACGCCGTCAGCCTCTGCGACTCCTTCGAGGACCGCGACGCCTGGCTGCGCAGCGGCATGGAGGTCGGCGTCAACGAGGGCTACGCCGCCCTCGACCGGCTCCTCACCGGGGGCACGCTCTGATGGCCCTCCCGGAGGCCCCGGCCGACCGGCACGCAGTGGTGGCCGGGGACTTCGGCCGGCTGGTCGCGCAGACACCCGACTGGTCGGCGCCCGCCCCCGTCGCGGGGTGGACCGCACGCGACGTCGTCGAGCACCTCGTCGGGTGGTTCCCCGGCTTCCTGGCCGCAGGCGGCATCGAGCTGCCGTCCGGACCGCCCGCCGCCGAGGACCCGATCGGCGCGTGGCAGCACCAGGCCGACGCCGTGCAGGCGCTCGTCGAGGAGCGCGGCGACGAGTCGTTCACCCATCCCTACGCCGGGACGCACCGCCTGGCCGACGCCGTCGACCAGTTCTACACCGCCGACGTCTTCATGCACTCGTGGGACCTCGCCCGTGCCGGCGGCCAGGACCCCGGCCTCGACGAGGACCAGGCCGCGCGGATGCTCGCCGGGATGCAGCCCATCGAGGCGATGCTCCGCGACTCCGGCCAGTACGGCCCCGCGGTCCCGGTGCCCGACGACGCACCCGTCGTCGACCGCCTGATGGGCTTCATCGGTCGCGACCCCGCTTGGCGTGCCGACCTCGGAGGCACACGATGAGCACCGTGGTGATGCACAACGTGGTCTCGGTGGACGGGTTCATCGCGGACCCGCACGACGACCCGGGGCCGCTCTTCGACTGGTACTTCAACGGCGACCACCCCCTCTCCGCCCAGGACATGGCCGACCCGGAGCCCGGTGGCCTGCGGGTGTCGCGAACGTCCTACGACTACGTCCGGCCGATGTGGGACGAGATCGGCTGCACGGTGATCGGTCGGCACCTCTTCGACATCACCAACGGGTGGGAGGGCAGGCCGCCCGCGGGCGACCACGTGGTGGTCGTCTCCCACCGTCCGAGGCCCGAGGGGTGGCACCCGGAGGCGTCGTACCACTTCGTCGACGACCTGACGGCCGCGGTCGCCACCGCGCGGGAGCTCGCCGGCGACGGGGTGGTGGCCGTGGCGGCGGGCGACGTCGGCGGACAGGCCCTCGCCCTGGGGCTCGTCGACGAGGTGGCCATGGACGTCGCGCCGGTCGTGCTCGGCACCGGCAAGCCCTTCTTCGGGGCCAACAAGGCCCAGCACCTCCTCGACGACCCCCACGTCGTGATCCAGGGCGACCGCGTCCTCCACCTGCGCTTCAAGGTCTGCCGCTGAGCCGACCTGCCACCTGACAGGCGCCGCCTTCCTCGTAGTGTCGACGGCATGCAGTACGTCGTCTACGGCGCGGGCGCCGTCGGAGGAGTCGTCGGCGGCACGCTCGCCCGCGCCGGCCATCCCGTCACGCTGGTCGCCCGTGGTGCCCACCTCGCCGCGATCAGGGACCGCGGGCTCGTCCTCGACGCCGGCGACGGCCGGAACACCGTCGAGGCAGCGGCGACCGACACCGCCGCCGAGGTCGACTGGACCGGCGACATCGTCGTGGTGCTGGCCGTGAAGTCGCACCAGGCGGCCGTCGCGCTCGACGACCTACGCCGGCACGCGCCCGCCGAGACCCCGGTCGTGTGCGCCACCAACGGCATCGCCACTGAGGTGGCCGCGCTCCGCCTCTTCGCCCGCACGTACGCCGTGTGCGTGATGCTGCCGGCCTCGCACCTCGAGCCCGGCGTCGTCGTGGCCGCGTGCCACCCCACCCCGGCCATCCTCGACATCGGGCGCATCCCCGGAGGCACCGACGCCACCACCGCGGCGGTCCGCGCCGACCTGCTCGCCGCCGGCATCGCATGCGAGGAGCGCGACGACATCCTCGCGTGGAAGCGGCGCAAGCTGCTGACGAACCTCGGCAACGGGGTCGACGCCTCGTTCGCCCAGGGTGCCGCGGCCGACGAGCTCGCCGAGCGGGCACTGGCCGAGGGCGAGGCGGTGCTCGCGGCTGCCGGGCTCGCGGTCGTCAGCGCCGAGGACGACACCGCCCGGCGCGGCTCGATCCTCCAGCGACGGCCCGACCTCGAGCGCGGCGGCGGCTCGACCTGGCAGAGCCTCGCGCGCGGCACCGGCGACTCGGAGATCGACTACCTGAGCGGCGAGGTCGTGCTGCAGGGCCGCCTCGCCGGCGTACGCACCCCGGTGAACGACGCCGTCGTGGCGGCGACCCGGCGTCTCGCCGCCGCCGGCGGGGCTCCACGCAGCCTGGACGCCGCCGAGGTGCTGGCGATCCTGTGACGCACGAAGGCCCGTCACCCCATGGGGTGACGGGCCTCGTGATGATGCGTGGATCAGGCCTTCGAGTCGTCCTCGGCAGCCTCGGCGGCAGCCTCGTGCGCCTCGGCGGCAGCCTCGTGCGCCTCAGCGGCAGCCTCGTGCGCCTCGGCCGCGGCCTCGTGCTCCTCAGCGGCAGCCTCGTGCTCGGCGGCAGCGTCGGTGGTGGCGCTGTCCTCGACGGGCTCGTCGGCCGGCGTGGAGTCGGCAACCGGAGCGGCAGCAGCCTCGGTCTTCTTGGTCGACGGCGCCTTCGGGCTGTAGGCCTCGGTCACCAGCTCGATGACCGCCATGGGGGCGTTGTCGCCCTTGCGGGGGCCGATCTTGGTGATGCGCGTGTAGCCGCCGGGACGCTCGGAGAAGGTCGGAGCGATCTCGGTGAACAGCGTGTGCACGACCGACTTGTCGCGGACGGTCTTGAGGACCTCACGACGGTTGTGCAGGTCGCCACGCTTGGCCTTGGTGATCAGCTTCTCCGCGACCGGGCGCAGCAGGCGCGCACGGGTCTCGGTGGTGGTGATCCGGCCGTGCTCGAACAGGGCGGTCGCCAGGTTCGAGAGCATCAGGCGCTGGTGGGCCGGGCTTCCGCCGAGGCGGGGGCCCTTCTTGGGCTTGGGCATGTGGTGCCTTCTTTCTCTCGGGCCGTGTCAGGTACCCGGGTAGACGACCGGCAGGGAGCCGGTCGGTTTCGTGACGTCCGGCCCGGAGGCCGGAGGAGATCAGAGCTGCTCGTCCTCGATGAACGCATCGTCGTCGTCGTCGCCGTAGGCGGCGAGGGCGGCGTGCGGGTCGAAGCCGGGAGCGCTGTCCTTGAGCGAGAGACCCATCTCGACGAGCTTGGCCTTCACCTCGTCGATGGACTTCGCACCGAAGTTGCGGATGTCGAGCAGGTCCTGCTCCGAGCGCGAGATGAGCTCGCCCACGGTGTGGATGCCCTCGCGCTTGAGGCAGTTGTAGCTGCGGACCGTGAGCTGCAGGTCCTCGACCGGGAGGGCCAGGTCGGCGGCGAGCTGCTCGTCGACGGGCGACGGGCCGATGTCGATGCCCTCGGCCTCGACGTTGAGCTCACGGGCCAGGCCGAAGAGCTCGACGAGCGTCTTGCCGGCGGAGGCGATCGCGTCGCGGGGACGGATCGACGGCTTGGTCTCGACGTCGATGACGAGCTTGTCGAAGTCTGTGCGCTGCTCGACACGGGTGGCCTCGACCTTGTAGGTCACCTTCAGCACGGGGCTGTAGATCGAGTCGACCGGCATGCGGCCGATCTCGTTGTCGGCACCCTTGTTCTGGACCGCGGACACGTAGCCGCGGCCACGCTCGACCACGAGCTCCATCTCCAGCTTGCCCTTGTCGGACAGCGTGGCGATCTTGAGCTCGGGGTTGTGCACCTCGACACCGGCGGGCGGGGTGATGTCCGCGGCGGTGACGTCACCGGCACCGGACTTGCGGAGGTACATCACCACCGGCTCGTCGTGCTCCGAGGAGACGACGATGCCCTTGAGGTTGAGGATGATCTCGGTCATGTCCTCGGTGACGCCCTCGATGGTCGAGAACTCGTGCAGGACGGAGTCGACCTTGATGCTGGTGACGGAGGCACCGGGGATCGAGCTGAGCAGCGTACGGCGAAGCGAGTTGCCGAGCGTGTAGCCGAAGCCGGGCTCCAGGGGCTCGATGACGAACCGCGAGCGGAACTCGTCGACGGTCTCTTCCGTGAGGGTAGGGCGCTGAGCGATGAGCACGGAGTTTTTCCTTTCCGGATCCACCCACTATTTGACGGATCCGAACCATGTGAGGTTGGCGGAGAAGAGAAGTTGGAAGAGCGGTGTCGGTGGCCGTCCGCTGGACGACCACCGACAGTGGGTCACTTCTTGGAGTAGTACTCCACGATGAGCTGCTCCTGGACCGGGACGTCGATCTGCGCCCGGATCGGGACCTGGTGCACGAGGATGCGCATCCGGGACGGGATGACCTCGAGCCAGGCGGGGACGACGCGCTCGCCGTGGGTCTCGCGAGCCACGATCAGCGGGGTCATCTCCAGCGACTTCTCGCGCACGTCGATGATGTCGTGGTCGGAGACCTGGAAGGACGGGATGTTGACCTTCTTGCCGTTGACCAGGAAGTGGCCGTGCACGACGAGCTGGCGGGCCTGACGACGCGTCCGGGCGAAGCCGGCGCGGTAGACCACGTTGTCGAGGCGGCACTCGAGGAGCTGCAGCAGGTTGTCGCCGGTCTTGCCCTGGCGGCGGCTGGCTTCCTTGTAGTAGCGGACGAACTGCTTCTCCATCACGCCGTAGGTGAAGCGAGCCTTCTGCTTCTCACGCAGCTGCAGGAGGTACTCGGACTCCTTGATGCGACCGCGGCCGTGCTGGCCGGGGGCGTAGGGACGCTTCTCGAAGGCAGCGTCGCCGCCGACGAGGTCGACACCGAGACGGCGCGACTTGCGGGTCATGGGACCGGTGTAGCGGGCCATGTTTCAGTCTCTCTTTCTCAGTCTCGGGTCAGACGCGGCGGCGCTTGGGCGGCCGGCATCCGTTGTGCGGGGTGGGCGTGACGTCCTGGATGGTGCCGACCTCGAGGCCGATGGCACCCAGCGAACGGATGGCGGTCTCACGACCCGAGCCCGGACCCTTGACGAAGACGTCGATCTTCTTCATGCCGTGGTCCATGGCGCGACGGCCGGCGGCCTCTGCAGCCATCTGCGCGGCGAACGGGGTGGACTTGCGCGAGCCCTTGAAGCCGACGGTGCCGGCAGAGGCCCACGAGATCACCGCACCGGTCGGGTCGGTGATCGTGACGATGGTGTTGTTGAACGTGCTCTTGATGTGGGCTTCGCCCTGGGCGACGTTCTTCTTCTCCTTGCGGCGGACCTTGGTCGCGCGGCTCTTGGGAGGCATTCAGTAACTCCTGATGAGGTCTGGTCTGGAAGCTTCGATGACGGTGATCAGCGCAGGGCGCCGATCACTTCGCCTTCTTCTTGCCGGCGACGGTGCGCTTGGGGCCCTTGCGGGTGCGCGCGTTGGTCTTGGTGCGCTGACCGCGGACCGGGAGGCCCATGCGGTGGCGGCGACCCTGGTAGCTGCCGATCTCGATCTTGCGGCGGATGTCCGCCTGGACCTCGCGCCGGAGGTCACCCTCGATCTTGAAGTTGGCTTCGATCTCGTCGCGAAGCTTGACCAGCTCCTCGTCACCGAGCGTGTGGACCCGGGCGTTCGGGTCGACGCCGGTGGCGGCCAGGAGCTGCTGGGCGCGGGTACGGCCGATGCCGTAGATGTAGGTGAGAGCGATCTCGATGCGCTTGTCGCGCGGGAGGTCCACTCCAACGAGGCGTGCCATGTGGCGGGTTCCTTGTCTGTTCTCGCAGTGGTTTCTGGTCGTGTCGCGTCCCATCCCGCCTCGGGTGGGCTCCGGCCAGTGCTCCGGAGGTGACTTCGGTCAGGCGGTGCCTGGCCTAGCGATCACGTTGTGTGGTGATTCAGTTGTTGCTGGTCGTGCTGGATCGTGCGGCCGGCAGAGCCAGCCGGACGATCAACCCTGCCGCTGCTTGTGGCGGGGGTTCTCGCAGATGACCATGACCCGGCCGTGACGGCGGATGACCTTGCACTTGTCACAGATGGGCTTGACGCTGGGGTTGACCTTCATGTCAACGATTCCTTGCTACTCGGCTGGCTGGTCACTTGTACCGGTAGACGATCCGACCCCGGGTGAGGTCGTACGGCGAGAGCTCCACCACGACCCGGTCCTCGGGGAGGATCCGGATGTAGTGCTGTCGCATCTTGCCGCTGATGTGCGCGAGCACCTTGTGCCCGTTGGCCAGCTCCACACGGAACATGGCGTTGGGAAGGGCCTCCACGACGGTGCCCTCGATCTCGATCACGCCTTCTTTCTTCGGCATGTCCTCCACAATCTGTTGTCTCGTTGTCTACCGTGGCCCGGGAACCGCCCGGCTCCTGCTCGGAGGTGGCCGGTGGACCTCGTGTGCGGATCCGGGAACCTCTTCCCGGGCACGCACCTGAGCGTCACGCTGGACGAGTCGGTGGTGATTCCGGGCAGCCGCGAGGCACCACGAAACACAGCCCACGTTGGGCCGACGCACCAGTTTAGTCAGGCGTGCCTCGAGAACGCCAATCAGCGAGGCCGCGCAGCCGGCCGAGGGCCGCGGCGACCTTCCCGCTGCGGGCGGCGGGCTCCGCGGCGGGCTGCTCCCCCGCGTCGGGCGTGGCGCGGCGCGTGCTCCGGGGAGCCGTGCGCCGCAGGGAGCGGAGGCTCACCGCGGCCCGGATCCGCTGCCAGCGGCCGACCCCGCGCGACATGGCCCGTCGCTCGGCGTCGATCGACTCCCAGTAGGTGGTCGCGGCGGCCTCCTCGGGCGCGCTGGGCCCGAACACGAAGCTGTCCGCGCGGCGGGCGAGGACACCGGCCTCACCGGACACGATGCCGACCGACTGCTCGCGCCGGGTGACCGTGGGGCCGAGCGGCACGACCTGGCCGAGGTCGCGGGCGTGGTCGACCAGCTCGCGCCACGCGCCCACGAAGCGGGCCGACGGCGAGTCGGCACTGCGGCGGCGGTGGCGGCGCCAGGCCTTGAAGGCCACGATGGCGCCGAGCACCAGGGCCGCGAGCAGGAGCGGCAGGCCGACGTAGCGCACCACGGCACCCACCCACCCCGGCAGGCCGGGGATCAGGCCCTCGTCCTCCTCGGCCTTCTTGCGGGTGGCCTTGCGCTCCTTGAGGTCGGCGTCGCTCTGCTCCCCCGCGTCGGACGGCGGCGGGATGGGGTTGGGCGGCGGGATGACCGTGCCCGACATCGGGGTGTTGGTCTCCGGCACCTGGTCGGCCGGGGGCGTGCGCGACATGAACGCATCGGTGGGCAGGGTGCGCCACGAGCCGTCGGCGGCGCGGAGCTCCACCCACGCCGACACGTCCCGACCCATCACCCGGCCGTCCTCGGGCACCGCGGCGCCGAGCACGACGCGGGCCGGGACGCCGATGTCGTTGGCGATCAGCGCCATCGTGGCGGCGTACTGCTCGTCGTTGCCGACGATCTGCGGGGCGTTGACGAACTCGTCGGAGAGCCGCCACACGCTGTGGCCCCCGACGTAGATGCGCTCGGTGCGGCCCACGCCGTCGGAGTACTTGCCCTCCGAGCGCAGGTGCTCGGCGGCGGCGAACACGCGGTCCATCGGGTCGCTGCCGGCCTGCTCCGTCCACTTCTCGGTGGGTCCCTGGATGAACGCGGCGCCAGGCGGGAGCGAGGTCACCGCGGCAGAGCCGACGGTCTCGGGCGACAGCTCGTCCTCGGGCTCGACGGCGGTGAACGAGTAGCGGTCACCCGGCCGGAGGCCGCTGGGCACGACGGCGGTCGACGTCGCGAGGTTGTAGCGGAAGACCTCGGCCTTGGCACGCGCGTCGGCAGTCTCGAAGTGCATCGACCGGAGCGCGCCGACGGTGGGCAGCCAGACGCCGGACCAGCCCTCGCCGAGGGTGACCGTCACGTCGACCTCCTTGCCCTCGACCGGGTTGTCGATCGTGGACGACACACGCTGGAAGGAGTCGTCGGCGGCACCGGGCAGGGCGTTGTCGCTGGCGCCCCACACCATGCCGTCGTAGCGGTCCATGGTCGCGAAGCGCACCAGCGTGCCGGGGGTCACGCCCTGGATCTCGAGCAGCGTCTTGTCGTAGACGTTGCTCGGGTCGTCGCGGCCCTGGAGGTTGATGTACTTGCGGAACCCGGCCAGCGGCGAGGGGTAGCGCCCGATGTCGAACGGCGGCTCCACCCAGTTGCGGGCCACGGTGCGGTCGGCGTCGGTGCCCGCCATCCAGGCGCTGGCCGGGAAGGCCAGGCCTGCCGCGAGGGCGAGCATGGCCACGGCCCCGGCGCCCCGGACGTAGGACGTGCTGCCGCCCTGCACCGCGGCGCTGGCGCGGCGAGCCCGCTGGGCCAGCCAGGCAAGGGCCAGGCCGGCGAAGACGGTGCCCTGCAGCAGCAGGGACTGCGGGTGTCGTACGCCGAGCACGATGGCGCCGCAGAGCACCACGGTCATGCCGACCACCGGAAGCGCTGCCGCGACCCAGGCGCGGCGCACGGGCAGGTGCGCCAGCCCCAGCCCCACCAGCCCGGCGACCATGCCCGCGAGCCACGGCAGCACGAGGAGCGGACCGTCGCCGTCGATGGGGGGCAGCGTGGTGAGCAGGTCCTTCCACCCGAAGATCGCCTCGTCTGCCACGCGCCCCAGCGTGGAGGCGCCCGGCAGCACCGAGGCGTCGCCGAGCGATCGCAGGCACAGCGGGCCGCCGAGAAGGAAGAAGACCGCCAGGCAGATCACCACGGCCGACACGATCGGCCAGCCGGCGGCGCGGGTCAGGTGCGTCACGACCACCGCGACCAGCGCGCCGAGCATCCCCACCAGGAGGTACGACGACCCGGTGAAGGAGGAGCCGAACGCGCTGAGCGCGACGCCGGCCAGTGCCAGCGTGAAGACGATGTCGACCCACGAGTGCCGGTCGGGCAGCAGCGGGTGCGCGCGGACCCGCGTGCGCGTGCCGGTCGCGTGGCCCGGAGCGGACGAGGCGGGACGCCGTGGACCGAGCCTCATCGCACGCTCCACCTCAGCAGGCCGCCGAGGTCCTCCTTGGCGGCCAGGTGCAGCACCGGCAGGCCACCGGTCTCGGTGACGCGGCTGGTGCCCGCCGGGTCGACGACGATCCCGAAGCGGCGGACCTCGGGCGGGAAGGCGGCGGCCGACCGCAGCAGGTCGGTGAACTCGGTGCCGCTGCCGCCGACGAAGAACGCCAGGCTGGTGTCGGGGGCCAGCGAGGTTGCCTGGCGCCCGGACTCGACGAGGCCGCGGTCGCCGAGCTCGGCGCGGCACACCGCGTCGAGCGCGAGGTGGCCGTCGGACCCGGTCGAGGCGTGCCGACCGCACACGAAGGAGACGTCGAACTCGTCGAGGACCGCGCGCACGGCGATCGAGGCGGCGACCGCCATCGCGGTCTCGAAGTCCTCGGGGTCCGCCCAGGCGGAGGGCTGGTCGTCGACGACGATCGTCGCGTGGCTGCGACGCGTGTCGAGGTACTGGCGCACGAGCAGCGCCGACTCGCCCGTCGAGGCCATCACCTTGGCCGAGGAGCGCCAGTGGATGTGCCGCAGGTCGTCACCGGGGACGTACTCGCGCAGCGCGTGGAAGGCGAGGTCGCTCTGGCTGACCGCGTCGGTCGAGACGCCCTCGAGGTCGCGCAGCAGGCCGGCACCGAGCGACTCCATCGGGATCAGGTGCGGGCGCACCAGCACCTCACGGACGGGCGTCCATACCATGTCGCGGGAGAACAGGCCGACCGGGTCGCCGCGGCGGGTCATCGCGGGCCCCACCGCGATCACCCCACGCCGCTCGGTGCGGATCGTGAACGACTCCTCGTGCGTGGCTCCGGGCGCCAGCGAGCTGATGCCGTAGCGGTGGACGGCCGAGCCGACCGGGACCTCGAGGGTGGTCGGCACGAGGCGGGAGGCGGCACGGTTGACGACGAGCACGCCGGCAGCCACCGACTCCCCCGCCGCGACCCGTTCGGGCTGGAGCCGCAGGTCGACCGAGACCGAGGTGCGGCCGAGGAGGAACGGCACGGCGAGGACGAGCAGGAGCAGGCATGCGGTGCCGAGCACGGCGAGCTCGCGCCATGCCGTGAACGTGGCGAGCAGGGCCGCGCCCAGTCCGAGCCCGAGGACGAGCCAGCCGATCGGCTTGATCACCTCGAGCGCATCGTTCAACCGCTGCCTCAAGGCCTAGGCCCCCACGCGGTCGGTCGGCGGCGCGACGGCGTCGAGCAGGCGCGAGATCACGGTCTGCACGTCCACGCCGCTGAACTGCGCCTCGGCGTCGAGCAGCAGGCGGTGCGAGAGCACGGGCTCGGCGAGGTCCTTGATGTCGTCGGGGACCACGTGGTCGCGCCCGTCGGCGGCCGCCCAGGTCTTGGCGACGCGCACGAACGCCAGGCAGCCACGGGCCGAGAGGCCGAGCTTCACGTGCGGCTGGCGGCGAGACTCCTCGGCCAGCTCGGCGACGTAGCCGATCACGGCCGGGTCGACGTAGACCTGGTCGGCCAGGCCGCTCATCTGCGCGATGGTCGCCGCGGTGATCACGGGCGTGACCAGGGCGGCGCGGTCACGGACCGCGGCGTTGTTGAGCAGCTCGACGGTGGCCTGCCGGTCGGGGTAGCCGACCGAGGTCTTCATCAGGAAGCGGTCCAGCTGCGCCTCGGGGAGGCGGTAGGTGCCGGCCTGCTCGATGGGGTTCTGCGTGGCGATGACGAGGAACGGGCGGCCGACCGGGTGGGCGACGCCGTCGACGGTGACGCGGCCCTCCTCCATGACCTCCAGCAGTGCGGACTGGGTCTTCGGCGAGGCACGGTTGATCTCGTCGGCCAGCACGATCGTGTGGAAGATCGGACCGGGGTGGAACTCGAAGGTGCCCTTGTGCTGGTCGTAGACCGTCACGCCGGTGACGTCGGAGGGCAGCAGGTCGGGCGTGAACTGGATGCGGGCGTGGCTGCCCTGGACGGTGTTGGCGAGCGCCCGCGCCAGCATCGTCTTGCCCGTGCCCGGGAAGTCCTCGAGCAGGATGTGGCCCTCGGAGAGCAAGCAGGTCAGCGCGAGCCGCACCACGTGGCGCTTGCCGAGGACGGCCTTCTCCATGTTGTCGGTGAGCTGGTCGAAGGTGGACTTGAACCACTCGGCCTGCTCGGGGCTGATCGTCATGCTGCTCCTCTGTAGGTGGCGCTGGGGCCGGGATCGCGGGATCGCAGGATCACGGGATCACCGGAAGGTCTTTCCATTCCCGGGTGGTCGAGCCGGCCTCACGGTTGCCGCCGGTCTCGTCGCAGGTCACCGTGACGATGCCGACGCGGTAGTAGACGTCCGTGGTGTGCTGCCCGTTGGTGTCGAAGCTGCGCGAGGTGTCCCCCTGCACCGTGTTGGTGATGCTGCAGCTGTAGCGGCGGTTCATGTCGGTGGTGCCGATGACGAGGAAGCCGCAGGTCGCGCTCGTGCAGCCGGTCAGGAGGGGTCCCTCCGCGTTGCCCTTGAACGTGCAGGCGGCGGCCGTGCTGTCGGTGCTGTCGCTGCAGGGCTTGCGCCCCAGCGTGATCGCCGGCGGTGGTGGCGGTCCGCTCTGGTCGCGGCGTGAGGAGCTGTCCGTCCCGCGGTTGCCCGGTGAGGTGTCCCGGAGCGTCACCGAGATGCTGACGTCCTGCTCGTAGTTGCTCGTCGAGGTCGTGAACGACTGGGAGAAGCGTCCGACGGAGGTCAGGTTGACGGTCTGCGCCAGTGAGCCGTTGATCGAGATGTCGAGCACCGCCGGGTCGCCGTTGCTGCTGCCCGTGATGGTCCACGTCAGCGACTTGCCGTTGACCGACGGCGCGCCGAGGTCGTCGAGCATGCCGCCCAGCGGGCCGAACGTCTGGACGTTCTGCTGGCCGCTGAGGGTGCAGCCGGCGGGAGCGTTCTCGTTGCACACCCGGAGCTGGACCGGGTAGGGCTGCTCGTTGCTGGGCACTGGGAAGCGCTCCGTGTGGGGACCGGTCTGCTGGTCGAAGGACTTCTGCACCAGCCCGCCCACCAGGATGTCCACCTTGCTCGTGGCACCGCGAGACTCGGGGACGGTGTACTGGATCTCCGCCTCCTGGTTGTTGCCGGTGCCGTAGACCTGGAAGGCGCCCCACGCAGCAGGACGGCCCACGGCCTCGATCGAGGTGCCGTCGCTGGGCTGCGACCGGTTCTGGATGTTGGCGGCCGTCACCCGGTAGGTGTAGATCAGGCCGTCGTAGGGGACGCCCGCGTGGGTGCAGGTCACCGAGGCGATCCTCTGGCACCCGGGGACGGCCGTGGTGGTCTGGCCGTTGGAGTAGGTCACCGTGTAGAGGGTCGGTGCGGGACCCTCTGCCAGCACGGGCTGCCACGTGATGCGCACGTTGGTCTGGTTGGCGCCGGCCTCGAGGTCGGTCACGACGGGCGCCGCGGGCGCGGGCGGGGTGCCGATGGGCTGCATCTCCGGCGACGAGCGCGGGAGGGAGTAGCCGGTCTTGTTGTGCGCCTTCACGGTGAAGACGTACTTCTCGTTGTTGTTCAGCCCCGACGCCGTGTACGACGTCTGCTCGCCGCCCACCACGGCCTGCCCGCCGATCCAGGTGATGGTGTAGTCGAGGATCTTCGAGGTCTTCGTCGACGGCTTGTCCCACGCGAACGTGATCGTGCCGTCACCGCGGTCGGTCATCCGGATGTCCTGGACGCGGCCGGGCACCGTGTCGGCCTGCGCCGACTTCGACAGGCCGCTCCACTCGCTCTGGCCCACCCGGTTGACCGCCGCAGCCCGGAAGCTGTAGTTGGACCCCGACTTCAGGTTGCGGTAGACGCACTCGTTGGTGTCGCAGCGCTGCTTGTCGCCGGACCGCTCCTCGCGCACCCAGTAGTAGAGGACCGGCGCTCCGCCGTCGTCGTCCGGCGGCGCCCACGACATCGTCACGGTCCCGACCTCGTCGGAGTTCCGGTAGGGACGTGGCTCACCCGGCGGCGACGGGGTGCCGACCACCTGGAACTGCATCTGGCCCTCGGCGCGGCGCGATGCCGGCGGGTCGTCGGAGGAGATGTCGCTGACCACGATGCGGAAGCCGGCCTGCACGCCCCGTGCGTCCTTGGCGGCCGTGAGGGTCAGCCTGCTGCCCTCGAAGCTCGCCCGGACACCGGAGTTCCCGGTGCTGTCGACCGAGAGGATGGTGGGGTCGGGGTCGGCCACCCCGCCCGTGAGGTAGTCGCCGACGTCGTAGGTGCGGGTCTGGCCCGCCTCCATGGTGTCGACCTTGATCGGCGCCAAGGTGGGCGGAGGTGCCTGGGCGAGCCGGAAGCGGACCTCCTCGGTGTTGCTGTCCCCTGCGCGCACCGACAGCACCGCCTCGCCGCCCTCGGTGGCGGTGTCGGCCGCGGTCACGGCCACGACCGAGCCGTCCGGGCTGCCCACGTCGAGACCCTCGAGCGGCTCGCTCCACTCGGCGGCGAAGCTGAGGCCGGCGGCGTCGCGCGGGTCGTCGGTGTAGACCGTGCAGAAGGTGGCGATGTCGAGGGCCAGGCGCTGGCCTGCCGACATCGGCAGCACCGTCGATGGGCACTCCAGGGACGGCTTGTCGTCGCCGACGTAGACCGGGATCGAGAGCACCACGGTCGCACCGTCAGCGGTGGTGGTGGTGTCCTCGTTGCCGCTCTCGTCGGTCGCGGTGGTGACCTCGACGAGCAGCGCGCCCGGGCCGCGGAAGGACGCGGGTGCCGTCAGGGAGAAGCGGTTGTCGCCGTCCGGGCCCGCGGTCAGCGCGGTCGGCGTGGCGTCGTAGGAGCGCCGGCCGGACGCGAGACGCACGTCGGCCCCCTCGGGCGCCTCGATGTAGTCGGTGATCCTGCCGCTCGCGGTCTCGCCGGGGTCGAGCTCGATCAGCGCGTCCGGGAGCACCGACGGCAGGCCGGTGCCGGTCGGGGGGATGTAGACCGAGGCGGCTGCGGCCGCCCCGTCCCCGTCGCGCACCTGGAACGGCAGGACCTGGGGCGCCGCACCGCGGTCGGCGCGCACCTCGACACCGTCGAGGACCCTGGCGCTGCCGCCGACGCTGACGACCTCGATGTCCTGCGCCGGGCCGTCGGGGTCGTAGGCGCCCTCCAGCACGTCGACCACCACGCTGCCGCTGTCGCCGGCGCGACCGAACGCGTCGTAGACGATCGGCGGGTTGTTGTAGTCGTCGGCCGTCTCGAGCGTCATCGTCGCCCGTGACTCGCTCAGCCCGTTGGTGATGCTGTAGCGGATCACGACGGGCGGAGCCGCGAGGTCGCCGGGCGCCCGCACGCTCACCAGGTTGGTCTTGGGGTCGAGCCTGACGCCCTCGGGCGCGCTGAGCAGGTTCACGTCGACGACGTCGCCAGGGGCGACGAAGTCGTTGGCGAGCGGGTCGAACGTCGCGGTGCGCCCGGGCTCGACGGTGAGGCGGTCCTCGACGGCGAGCGGGGGCTGGGGCTGGCTGAGCCCGACGACCGCGACGCGCACGGTGCCGGTCGCGAAGGCGCCCTGGGAGTCGACCACCGCGTAGCTGAACTCGTCGGTGCCGACGGTGCGCGGGTAGGCCTGGTACTCCAGGAAGTTGCCGCCGAAGGAGACGATGCGGCCCAGCCGTGGTGCGGCCGTGATGCCGGTGACCGTCACCGGGTCGCCGTTGCGGTCGACGCCGACGGACGGGACGCGGATCTTGACCTTGTCGCCGGAGACGACGCGGCCCTCCAGCGTGGGCGGCTCCGGTGGGTCGTTGGGGTCGTCGGCGGGCACGATCGTCACGAGCAGACGACCGAGGGCGCGCTTGCCGTCGAGGTTCTGCGCGACGTAGCGGACCGTGAAGGTGTCGCGCTCGGCGATCCGGTCGGGCGCGACGTAGCGGACCATCCGGCCCGACACGAAGGCCTTGCCGACGTCGCCGGTGACGTCGATCGGCGCCACCACGTCGAGCTCGCCGGGGACCTCCGCCGCGACGAGGTCGCTCACCAGGGTCAGCCGGTCACCCGACGGCGAGACGTCGTTGTCGAGCACCGGGGCGGACACCGCGGTGCCGGCCCGTACGACGACCTTGTCGGCCACGGTGATGGGCGTGTTGTCCGCGGGCGCGGGCCGCTGGGTGACCACCACCTCGCCCTGCACGCCGGCGCTCGGACCGTTGCTGATGGTGTAGGACACGGTCTGGGTGATGGGCCTGAGCTCGGGCTGGACCGCCGAGATGCGCAGCCAGCGGCCGTCGATGATGGCGACGTCGAGCTGGCCGGCGCGGTCTGCCGAGGCGCGCGTGACGACGAGGAGGCCGCCCGCGGGATCGAGGTCGTTGGCGAGCACGTCGACGACGCCGGGGGCCTGGCCGTAGACGGTCAGCGTGTCAGGCATCGCGATGGGGTCCGCGGACCGCTTCGGTCGCGGCTTCACGTCGACGCGGATCGTGCCCTGGTCGAGGTCGGCGTTGCCGTAGCCGGCGTCGTAGTTGAGGAAGTAGGTGCCGGGACGGTCTGCGGTGAACGTCAGCGTCCCAGCGTCCAGGTCGGAGACGATCGTGGCGCCCGGCTGCTGCGGGACCTTGCCGCCCAGGCTGAGCTCGGCGTTGGGGGTCGCCGGGTCGGAACCCGGCAGGTCGTTGAGCAGCGGACGGATCTTGATCGGCTTGCCGGCCTCGCCGCGCACCACGTCGGGCTCGGCGGTCGGCGGGAAGGAGTTCTGGTCCAGCGGCGCCTGGACCTGGAACGTCATGGAGCGCTTGACGGCAGCCGAGTTGCCGTCGGTGACGGCGAACTCGACCCGCACCAGCTGCTGCCCGTCGGCCTTCGCGGTCGGGGCGCTGAAGCGGATCCTGCCGTCGGCGGTGGTGCGGGCGACCGCTCCGGTCTCCTCCCCACCGACGGCCTGCGCGGAGTCGAGGAGGAGGGTGTCGCCGTCGGCGTCGTCGCGCCAGTCGGCGAGCACGGGGACGTCGAGCGCGCCGCCGTGCGGCACCTTGTAGGTCGGCTTGCGGTAGCCCGCGCGCAGCGTGGGCGCCTCGTTCGCACCGGGAGCGCGCACGTCGACGGTGACCGCGGCGTGGGCGGAGAGGCCGTCGCGGCCGTCGTCGATGAAGTACTGGAAGCTCGCCGCGCGGCCGTCGTCGGGCATCTGCAGGACGAGGGTCTGGCCGTCGGGGCTGATCTCGACCCGCGCTCCCCCGGTGGGCTGGTCGACGTCGACGATGCTGAGCAGGCGGCCGTCGGGCGCGGAGTCGTTGTCGAGCGGGTGGAGGACCGTGGTGCGGCCGGCACGCACGCCGTAGGAGTCGGGCTTGGCCTGCGGCGGTCGCTTGTCGGCCTGGCTCTCGTTCTCGTCCTTGTCCTCCTCCTCGTCGTCCTTCTTCTTCGAGGTGAAGGCCTCCCAATTGTCGATCTTGACCGGGTGCTCCTGCTGCACGTCCCACACGGTGCCGCTGACGGCGTCGTTGAGGACGATCTCGCCGCGGTTCACGCGGAAGGCCAGGCGCGTCGCGTCGCCGCCCAGCGCCTCGTCGGTGACGATCTCCGACCCGCACTGCACGGTCACCGCGCCCTGGCCGCCGGACCAGGCGCCGAAGACGCAGGCGCCGAGACGCACCGGGGCGACGGCCGTGCCGGACCGCGACGACACCGTGGTCACGTCGCCGGACCCGAGGTCGATGCTGAGGAGGCCGTCGGGCGCACCCACCAGCACGGCGTCGGCGTCGGGGCCGGGCTGCTGGAGCTCGCTGTCCGGCGGGACCGCGACGGTCGCGCCGTCGAGCACCCGGACCACGCCGGCGCGGGCGTCGAGCGTGACGACGCGGTCGCCGACGGTGGTGACCGCGCTGACCTGACCGGCGTCCCGGGGCAGGTCACGCGACTCGGGCTTGCCGAGCGCGGCACCCTTCGGGGCCATCGTGGTGACCGTGCCCTCGTCGGCCGACGTGACGACGACCGTGCCGTCCTGCGCCACGGCGAGCGCCGCGTCCTTGCCGGCCTTCGCGACCGGGTCGGCCTGGCGGTCGACCGCGCTCATCACGGGCCGCCCGACCTGCTCGTCGTAGCGGACCGCCCAGACCTCACCGGTCTCGGCGTCGACGCTGGCGAGGGTGCCGCCACCCATGGCGACGTGGCCGATGCTCGGGACCGCGGCCGAGCCGCCGTCCTGGGACTCCAGCCGCGTGGTCTCGATCGCCTGACCGCGGCTGGCGTCGAGGTTGAGGGTCACCACTGCGGCGCCGTCCTGGACGACGTCGAGGCGGGCCTTGCCGTCCTGGGTCGGGACCACGCCGTCGAGCTGGTTGATCGGCTTGTTCATCCGGCCCGACCAGCCCTTGGCGCCGTTGACGACCCACACGCCACCGTCGTTGAGGTCGGCCTCGTGCGCCTTGTAGCCGTCGGCCGTGATCGCGTAGGCGACGAGGGCGGACGCGGCGACGGCCAGCGCGGCACCTGATGCGATGCCCGCGCGGTGTCGACGCACGAACGACGTCCGTGTCACGCCAGCCCCCCTTGGCCCACGAATGAGTGCGCCCGCCGCAGTCACCCAGCAGGAGGGTATGTATCGGGTCAAGGTTCGGACAAGTCGGGACGGCGTGCGTCGCGACGCCGTGATGGGTGATGATGGACGAGTGGGCGTGGACGAGGGGAGCCGACGTTGATCGTGGAAGCGAGGTACGCCGCAGGGGACGGCGTGCTTCTCGGCAGTGGCGCCCACTGGGTGCTGCTGACCGACCCCGGTGACGAGCAGGTCGTCCAGGACATCTGGGACGTCCTGTCGATGACCGCACCGTCCGGCTCACCCGTCGTCGAACGGGTGATGGCCATCGTGGAGAAGCACTTCGACGGCGACCCGCCTGCCCTCGCAATCGCCGACTTCACCTCCGGCGCCTCCTCGACGCTGTCACGTGGCACCGGCCACGTCCGCCTCGCCGGTCCGTCCCGGGTGCTCAGCCTCGACGGTGGCGGCGACCCCGGGCGCCTTCCGTCCACGCGCCGCCTCGTCGGCGGTGTCGTCGGCGCCGACCGGGTCGAGCTGCAGCCGCTCTCGGTCCGCACGGCCCCGGTCGCGCACGCCCAGGAGGTCGAGGCGCCATCCCCCTCCGGCGCGCTCATCGACGGGATCCCGGCCGACATCCTCGCCGCCAAGGGCCCCGACGGCCCGCCGCCGCGCACCCGCGTGCTGCGGCCCGCCGAGGACACCGGGGCACTTCCGGACACGTCCGAGCCGGATCCGCTCATGGTCGCGCGGATCGAGGAGGGCACCCACACCACCATCCGCCAGCCCTCCGAGCCGCACAGCTCCTCCGCCGACGACCACGACGGCGCCACCAGCCACCGGCCCGCGCACCTGGCCCAGGCCAGCGTGCCGACGGTCCTGGCGGTCAGCTGCCCCCTGGGCCACCTCACCCCGCCCGTCTCCCCGCAGTGCCGGGTCTGCCACCAGCGCGTCGCACCGCAGGAGCCGCGGCGCGTCGAGCGTCCCGCCCTCGGCGGCCTGCGCCTGCCCACGGGTGAGGTGGTGCCGCTGGACCGCGGAGTGGTCCTCGGCCGCAAGCCCGCGCCTGCGGAGGGCAGCACCGACTGGCCGCACCTCGTGCACCTCCCGAAGGACCACTCCTTCGTGTCGCGACGCCACCTGCAGGTCGAGCTCGACGGGTGGGACGTCGTGGCCCGTGACCTCGACAGTCGCGGCGGCACGACCATCGCCCCACCCGGTCGCGAGCCCCAGCGGATGCGCCCGGGCGACGCGTACGTCCTCGAGCCCGGTACCGTCCTCGACATGGCGCACGTCTATGCCGTCCGCTTCGAGACGGGGGCTGTTGCCCGGTGAGCGCCCCGGAGATCCCCGGGTTCGCGTTCGTCGAGCACCTGGGCAGCGGTGGCTTCGCCGACGTCTTCCTCTACGAGCAGCAGTGGCCCCGCCAGCGGGTGGCGGTGAAGGTCGTGCGCCCCGACGTGCCCCTCACCGACCGCGAGAAGTACCTCTTCACCGCCGAGGCCAACGCCATGGCCCGCCTCGCCGACCACCCCTACATCGTCTCGGTGATCACGGCGGGGGTCACCGCCGAGGGCGGACGTCCGTTCCTGGTCATGCGCTACTGCCCGCCGCCGGACCTCGGCGTCCGGGTGCGCTCGAACCCGATGGCGCCCGTCGACGCGGTCTCGACCGGCATCAAGCTGGCGAGCGCGATCGAGACGGCCCACCGGTCGGGGATCCTGCACCGCGACATCAAGCCCAGCAACGTCCTCGTGACGACCTACCACGAGCCCGCCCTCACCGACTTCGGCATCGCCGGCCACATGGCGGACGTGGAGGGCGACAACGACGTCCGGATCTCCTACCCCTGGTCGCCGCCGGAGCTGCTCGACGGCCGGTCCAACGGGTCCGTGGCCTCGGACGTCTACTCGCTCGGTGCCACCATCTGGCACCTGCTGGTGGGACGCTCGCCCTTCTCGATCCCCTCCGGTGACAACTCCACGCGCGCCCTGAGCGCCCGCATCCTGCACGCCGCGCCGCCCGCCACGCAGCGGCCCGACGTGCCACCGGCCCTCGACCGCCTCCTGCAGCAGTGCCTGGCCAAGAAGCCCGAGCACCGGCCGCAGAGCGCCCTGGAGCTGGCCCGGGCGCTGCAGCGCATCGAGTCGGCCGCCGGTTGGGCGCGCACCTCGGTCGCGGTCGAGGGGGACCGCCCCGACGCGTCGGTCGCGTCCCCGGAGGTGCCGGAGGCTCCCGAGGACGCCACCGCGATGAAGCCGGTGACCGTGATCTCGGCCAGCGGGCCCCGCCGCATCGCCGCCCAGGACCCGGCCCCCGCCGCCCAGGACGGCGACGAGGCGGCCGGCGGGACGTCCCGCCTCGTGTGGGCCGGCGTCGCCGTGGCTGTCCTGGCGGCCCTCCTCGGCTACGTGGTGCTCGGCGGCGGCCCGGACGAGGACCCCGGCGTCGTGGTGCCGAGCGGCTCGACGACGCCCTCGCCGCTCGTGCCCGACGTGCTCACCGAGGCGCCCACACTGACCGGTCGTCGTACTCCCCGGGGGGTGCTGTTCGAGTGGAACACCTCGGTCCCGCCCGAGAAGGGTGACTCGTTCACCTACTTCCGCGACGACACCGGCGCCTACACCACCACGAAGAAGACGAGCGTCCTCGTCCGCACCGACCAGGCCGTCTGCCTCGAGCTGCGGATGACACGTGGCTCCGACAACTCCCCCACCGTGAACCAGTGCGTGTCCTGATCGCCCGCTGCGCGATCCTGGTCGGCCTGGTCGGCCTGCTCGCCCCGCTCGGTCTGTCGGCACCCGCCACTGCCGTGACCGCTCTCGACCGGGTGAGCGGACCCGCGCCGGGCGGGGCCCGTGTCCTCGACCTGCTCGACCGGGCCCGCGTCGTGGCCGACATCGAGCACCACCCCGGCTACGACCGCGACTGCGACCCCGGCGGCTGCGTCTTCGGCGAGCCCTGGACCGACGACCACGACGGGCCGAAGGGCCACAACGGCTGCACCACCCGCGAGGACGTCCTGCTCCTGCAGATGACGGACATCGAGATGCGGTGGGGGTCGAGGTGCCGGATCTACGAGGCGCGGCTGCGCGACCCCTACACCGGCGAGCGGATGACGTGGCGCGACGACGGCTACGTCATCTCGATCGACCACGTCTACCCGTTGGCGCGCGCGTGGCACGGCGGCGCCTGGGCATGGACCCCGCGACGGCGCACCGCGTTTGCCAACGACGTACGCCGCGAGCTGCTCGCGGTCTCGGCGAGCGCCAACCAGGCCAAGGAGGCCGATGGGCCGGCCGACTGGCTGCCGGCGTGGCGGCGCTACCGCTGCACCTACGCCACGTTGTACGTCCGGGTGGCCGTGGCGTGGGACCTGCCCCTCACCACGGCCGACGCCGACGCCGTGCGGCTCGTCGCCCGGTCCTGCTGAGCGACCCGCTGCGGCGGGTCAGTCGTCCTCCCAGTCGCGGCGGGGGCCGGTGGCCGCGTCCTGCTCCTCGGGCGACATGCGGCTCGAGGCCCACAGCGACAGCACCGCCGTCACGGCCAGCGTGGCGAGGATGACGACCAGGGAGAGCCAGATCGGGATGTCGGGCGCCCACGAGATGTGGTGGCCGCCGTTGATGAACGACAGCTCGTTCTCGTGCATGGCGTGCAGGATCAGCTTCACCCCGATGAAGGCGAGCAGGAACGCCAGGCCGTAGGACAGGTAGATGAGCCGCTCGAGCAGGCCACCGATGAGGAAGTAGAGCTGGCGCAGGCCCATCAGCGCGAAGATGTTGGCCGTGAGCACCAGGTAGGGCTCCTTGGTGATGCCGAAGATCGCCGGGATCGAGTCCAGGGCGAACAGCAGGTCGGTGGTGCCGAGCGTGATGATCACGATGAACATCGGGGTGATCATGCGCTGGGCGCCCTGCTTCACGACCAGGCTCTCGCCGTGCCACTCCGAGGTGGCCGGGAAGCGGCGCTCGATGAAGGCGACGACGCGGTTCTCCTCGAACTCGTCGTCCTCGTCCTCGGCGCCCTCCTTGGCGAGCTTGACCGCCGTGTAGACCAGGAACAGCCCGAAGAGGTAGAAGACCCAGCTGAAGTTGTTGATCGCGGTGGCGCCGACGGCGATGAAGATGGCGCGCATGACCAGCGCCATCACGATGCCGATCATCAGGGCGTACTGCTGCAGCTCGCGGGGCACGGCGAACTTGGCCATGATGATGATGAAGATGAACAGGTTGTCGATGGAGAGCGAGTACTCGACCAGCCAGCCCGAGAAGAACTCCAGCGCGGGTGTGCCGCCGGCGGCGTACCAGACGCCGAGCCCGAACAGGACCGCCAACCCGACGTAGATCGACAGGTAGGTCGCGCACTCCCTCATGGTCGGCTCGTGCGGCTTGCGGCCGATCACGACGAGGTCGAAGGTGAACACGACGAGGGTCACCACGGCGGTGGCGATCCAGACCCAGGTGGGGACGTCCACGCTGATGCTCCTTGGGGGGTGAGGATGAGTTCGGTGTCCGCGCACAGCACGGAAACCGGAGGTCTCTTCCGCTCGCACGTCAGGGCGAACCAGTGGCACCGGGCGCCGCTCGCGCGGACACCGTGATGACGACACCACCGCGGGGAAATACTCCCCTCCAGCCGAGCCAGTCTGTCACGCCCGGTGGGGGGTGGGTGAAATCGGCGTCAGCGTCCGCCGAATGGGACGCCCAGCTCCGCGAGCCGCGCCCGGCCACCGTCGACGGCGGTGAGGACCCAGGCACCCTGCGGGGTCACGGTGAAGGTGTGCTCGAAGTGGGCCGACATGGAGCTGTCGACCGTCGCGACCGTCCACTCGTCCTCGAGCAGCTCGGTGTGCTTGCTGCCGAGGGTGACCATGGGCTCGACCGCCAGCGCGAGGCCCTCGACGATCGAGGGGCCGCGGCCGCGGCGGCCGTAGTTGGGCACGTTGGGGGGCATGTGCATCTCGGTGCCGATGCCGTGCCCGGTGTAGTCCTCGAGGATGCCGTAGCGGCCCTGCGAGCGGACGTAGGTCTCGATCGCGTGGCTGATGTCGGTGACCCGGCCGTCGAGCCGCGCCGCGGCCATGCCGCGCCACAGGGACTCCTCGGTCACCCGCAGCAGCTCGCGCACGTCGTCGGCGACCTCGCCCACCGGGACGGTGATCGCCGCGTCGCCGTGCCACCCCTCGACGATCGCGCCGCAGTCGATGGAGATCACGTCGCCCTCGGCCAGGACGCGGGGTCCGGGGATGCCGTGGACGACCTCGTCGTTGACCGAGGCACAGATCGTGGCCGGGAACGGCGGGTGGCTGTATCCCTTGAACGACGGGATGCCGCCGTGGTCGCGGATGTGGGTCTCGGCGAGGGTGTCGAGCTCGAGCGTGGTGACGCCCGGACCCGTGGCCTGCCGGAGCAGCTCGAGGGTCTCCCCCACGAGCCGTCCGGCGACGCGCATCAGGTCGATCTGCTCGGGGGTCTTGATCTCGATCCCGCGGTCGCGGAAGCCCATGGGGCCGCTCAGCTCTGCGGGATCTCGTCGAGCGCGGCGAAGATGCGGGCCGTCACCTCGTCGACCTCGCCCATCCCGTCGACCTCGATGAGGATGCCCCGCTCGCGGTAGACCCCGATGAGCGGCTCGGTCTGCTCGGCGTAGACCTCCTGGCGGCGCCGGATGACGTCCTCGGTGTCGTCGGCGCGGCCGTCGGTCTGCGCGCGCTGGAGCAGGCGCTGGACGAGCTCCTCGGGGTCGACGGTCAGCACGACCACTGCGTCGAGCTGGTGCCCGGTGAACCCGATCATCCCGTCGAGCTCGGTGACCTGGGCCAGGGTGCGCGGGTAGCCGTCGAGCAGGAAGCCCGGCGCGGCGTCGGGCTCGTCGATCCGGTTGCGCACCATGTGGTTGGTGACCTCGTCCGGGACGTACTCGCCGGCGTCCATGAAGCGCTTGGCCTCGACACCGAGCGGGGTGCCCTGGGAGACGTTGGCGCGGAAGATGTCACCGGTCGAGATGGCCGGCACGCCGAAGTGGTCGGCGACGAACCGGGCCTGGGTGCCTTTGCCCGCCCCCGGCGGGCCCATGAGGATGAGTCTCATTAACGCAGGAATCCTTCGTAGTTGCGCTGCTGGAGCTGGCTCTCGATCTGCTTCACCGTGTCGAGCGCGACACCCACCATGATGAGGATCGACGTGCCGCCGAACGGGAAGTTCTGGTTGGCCTGGATCATCGCGAACGCGATGAGCGGCACCAACGAGATCAGGCCGAGGTAGAGAGCTCCAGGGAACGTGATGCGGGACAGGACGTAGGACAGGTAGTCCTCGGTCGGCTTGCCCGCCCGGATCCCGGGGATGAAGCCGCCGTACTTCTTCATGTTGTCCGCCACCTCGACTGGGTTGAAGGTGATCGAGACGTAGAAGTACGTGAAGAAGATGATCAGCAGGAAGTACATGAGCATGTAGAGCGGGTGATCGCCACCGACGAGGTAGGTGCCGATGAAGTCCAGGACCGGGTTCTTGCTGTCCGGGTTGAACTGCACGGCCATCGCGGGCAGGTAGAGCAGCGACGAGGCGAAGATGACCGGGATGATGCCGGCCTGGTTGACCTTGAGCGGGATGTAGGTCGAGTTTCCGCCGAACATCTTGCGGCCGACCATGCGCCTGGCGTACTGCACCGGGATGCGGCGCTGCGCCTGCTCGATGAAGATGACGGCTGCGACCAGGACCAGTCCGATGATCATCACGATGCTGAACACGACCCAGCCCTTGGAGGTCTGGACGCTCCACAGCGACGCCGGGAAGGTGGCGACGACCTGGGTGAAGATGAGGATCGACATGCCGTTGCCGATGCCGCGGTCGGTGATGAGCTCGCCGAGCCACATGATGACCGCGGTGCCGGCGGTCATGGTGATGACCATGACCAGGAAGGTCATCGTGCCGTCGTCGTGCAGCAGGTCGCGGTCACAGCCCTGCAGCAGGGCCTTGTTGCGCGCCAGGGCCACGATGCCGGTGGCCTGCAGGACCGCGAGGCCCAGCGTGAGGTAGCGGGTGTACTGGGTGATCTTCGCCTGGCCGGCCTGGCCCTCCTTCTTCAGAGCCTCGAGCCGCGGGATCACCACGACGAGCAGCTGCAGGATGATGGAGGCCGTGATGTAGGGCATGATCCCCAGCGCGAAGATGGTGAGCTGGAGCAGCGCACCACCCGAGAAGAGGTTGATCAGGCTGTAGAGCCCGCCCTCCTCCAGGTCGCTGATGCAGGCCTGGACGTTGGCCACGTGGACACCCGGGGTGGGCACCTGAGAGCCGAGCCGGAAGATCGTCACGATCAGCAGGACGAACAGCAGCTTGCGCCGCAGGTCCGGAGTCCGGAAAGCGTTGGCGAAGGCGCCTAGCACTGGTTCCTCTTTCGTAAGGGTGCCCGGCCTGGTGGGGCGGGCGGACGAGGGACCCTCACCGTCGTACGGCGGAGGGCCCGGGGAAGCCTAACAAGTCGTTGGAGCGACCCGCTCCCCCGCTAACGACGAAGGCCCGGCCGACAGTTCCCACTGTGCGGCCAGGCCTTCACCGGATGATGCGAGTGTGCGGCGTCACGCCACGGTCGCGGTGCCGCCTGCGGCCTCGATCTTCTCCTTGGCGGAGGCCGAGAACGCGTCGACGCTGACCTGGACCGGGACCGAGATGTCGCCCTGGCCCAGCACCTTGACGGGCTGGCCCTTGCGGACCGCGCCCTTGGCGACGAGGTCGGCGACGGTCACGGCGCCACCCTCGGGGAAGAGCTCCCCGAGGCGGTCGAGGTTCACGACCTGGAACTCCACGCGGAAGGGGTTCTTGAAGCCCTTCAGCTTGGGCAGGCGCATGTGGATCGGCATCTGGCCACCCTCGAAGGCAGCCGGGACCTGGTAGCGCGCCTTGGTGCCCTTGGTACCGCGGCCGGCGGTCTTGCCCTTGGAGCCCTCACCGCGACCCACACGGGTCTTGGCGGTCTTGGCACCCGGAGCGGGACGCAAGTGGTGCAGCTTGAGCGTCATGTCACTCCACCTCCTCGAACGTCACCAGGTGACGGACAGTGTTGATCATGCCCCGGATCTCCGGGCGGTCTTCCTTCACGACGACGTCGCCGATCCGCTTCAGACCGAGGGAACGAAGCGTCTCGCGCTGGTTGGCCTTGATGCCGACCAGGCCGCGCTTCTGCTGGACCTTGAGCTGTGCCATTACTGCTGCACCCCCGCCGTCGCCTCGAGCTGGCCCTCGGCGCGCGCCTTCAGCAGCGCGGCCGGGGTGACGTCCTCGACGCGCATGCCGCGGCGAGCAGCCACGGCCTCGGGCTCCTCGAGCATCCGCAGCGCCTCGACGGTCGCGTGGACGATGTTGATCTGGTTGGACGAGCCGAGCGACTTGCTCAGCACGTCGTGGATGCCGGCGCACTCGAGCACGGCGCGCACCGGGCCACCGGCGATGACGCCGGTACCGGGAGCGGCGGGACGCAGCAGGACGACGCCCGCGGCCTTCTCGCCCTGGACCGGGTGCGGGATGGTGCCCTGAATGCGGGGGACCTTGAAGAAGTGCTTCTTGGCCTCCTCGACACCCTTGGCGATCGCCGCGGGGACTTCCTTGGCCTTGCCGTAGCCGACGCCGACCAGGCCGTCGCCGTCACCGACGATCACGAGGGCGGTGAAGCTGAAGCGACGACCACCCTTCACGACCTTGGCGACTCGGTTGATCGCCACGACTCGCTCGATGTAGACAGACTTCTCGGCCTGGCCACGACCGTTGTCGCGTCCGCGACGGTCGCCCGAGCCACCGCTGCGCTGTCCGCGCTGGGCTCCGCTCATGAGATGTGCTCCATATCTAAGTTCTCTCTCTGGTCGCGTGAGGCGATCAGAAGGACAATCCGCCCTCGCGGGCGGCATCGGCGAGGGCCGCGATGCGACCGTGGTACTTGTTGCCGGCGCGGTCGAAGACGACGTCCTCGATGCCCGCAGCCTTGGCCCGCTCGGCGACGAGCTCGCCGACGCGCTTGGCCTTGGCGGTCTTGTCACCGTCGGTGCCACGGACGTCGGCCTCCATGGTGGAGGCGTAGGCCAGCGTGGCGCCCTGCAGGTCGTCGACGACCTGCACCGAGAGGTGCTTGGCCGACTTGGTCACGACCAGGCGCGGACGCTCGGCAGTGCCGTGGATCCGCTTGCGGCCACGCGCCTGACGACGCAGGCGCGCACGGACGCGGTTCGCGGTGTGCTTGTTGTTGCTCAGCGAGATCGCCATGTCACTTACCGGCCTTTCCGACCTTGCGGCGGATGTGCTCGCCGGCGTAACGAACACCCTTGCCCTTGTAGGGCTCGGGCTTGCGCAGCTTGCGGATCTTGGCCGCAACCTCGCCGACCAGCTGCTTGTCGATGCCGACGACACCGAGCTTGGTGGGGCCCTCGACGGTGAAGGTGATGCCCTCCGGGGCGTCGAAGATGATCGGGTGCGAGTAGCCGAGCTGGAACTCCAGCTGGGTCGGCCCCTTCGGCAGGACGCGGTAACCCACGCCCACGATCTCGAGCTTCTTCTCGTAGCCCTCGGTGACACCCACCACCATGTTGTTGATGAGGGTGCGGGTCAGGCCGTGGAGCGAGCGGCTCTCACGCTCGTCGTTGGGACGCTGCACCTCGAGGATGCCGTCCTCGCCCTTGGCGACCGTGATCGGCGCGGCGATGGTGTGCGACAGGGTGCCCTTGGGGCCCTTGACGGTCACCAGCGACTGGTCGATCGCGACGTCGACACCGGACGGGACCGCGATGGGGAGCTTGCCAATGCGCGACATGCTTCTCTCTCTTCCTGGTCTCAGTAGGTCCGGGTCACCAGACGTAGGCGAGGACTTCGCCGCCCACGCCCTTCTGGTTCGCCTGACGGTCGGTCAACAGTCCCTGCGACGTCGAGATGATCGCGACGCCGAGTCCACCGAGGACCTTGGGCAGGTTGGTGCTCTTGGCGTAGACACGCAGGCCGGGCTTGCTGATGCGGCGCACGCCGGCGATCGAGCGCTCCCGGTTGCGGCCGTACTTCAGCGTCACGGTCAGCGTCTTGCCGACGGCGGGCTCGCCCTCGGCGTCGACGTTGTCGGCGACGTCGTAGGAGGTGATGTAGCCCTCCTGCTTGAGGATCTCCGCGAGGCCGGCCTTCATCTTGCTGTAAGGCATCGACACCACGTCGTGGTACGCCTGGTTGGCGTTGCGCAGACGCGTGAGCATGTCTGCGATCGGGTCAGTCATCGTCATGATGTGGTTCTTTCTCGTCGTGGTTTCCTCAGGCACACGGCCTGGGGACCTTCAACGTGTGTGAGGTGATTACCAGGAGGACTTGGTGACGCCGGGCAGCTCGCCGCGGTGGGCCATCTCCCGCAGGCAGATGCGGCACAGGCCGAACTTGCGGTAGACGGCCTTGGGGCGACCGCAGCGCTGGCAGCGGGTGTAGCCGCGGACAGCGAACTTCGGCTTGCGGGCGGCCTTGACCTTGAGCGCAGTCTTCGCCATGTCAGTTCTCCTTGAACGGGAAGCCGAGCTGCTTGAGCAGCGCCCGACCCTCGTCGTCGTTGGTGGCGGTGGTCACGACGGTGATGTCCATACCGCGCGACCGGTCGATCCGGTCCTGGTTGATCTCGTGGAACATGACCTGCTCGGTGAGACCGAAGGTGTAGTTGCCGCGACCGTCGAACTGCTTGGGCGAGAGGCCGCGGAAGTCACGGATGCGGGGCAGCGCCAGCGACAGCAGGCGGTCCAGGAACTCCCACATGCGGTCACCGCGCAGCGTGACGTGCGCGCCGATCGGCATGCCCTCGCGCAGCTTGAACTGCGCGATGGACTTGCGGGCCTTCGTGACGGCCGGCTTCTGACCGGTGATCGCGGTGAGGTCGCGGATCGCGCCCTCGATCAGCTTGGAGTCGCGAGCAGCCTCACCGACGCCCATGTTGACCACGATCTTCACCAGGCCGGGGACCTGCATGATGTTGGCGATCTCGAACTCGGTGCGCAGCGCGGGGACGATCTCCTCGCGGTAGCGCGCCTTCAGACGCGGAATCTCGGTGGTGGTCTCAGCCATCTCAGATCTCCTTGCCGGTCTTGCGGGACACGCGGACCGAGCGGCTGGCGGCGTAGGTCGAGCCGTCGGGACGGCGCTTGGTGACCTCGTCGCGGCGGAAGCCGACGCGGGTGACGCCGTCGTCCTCGACGAGCATCACGTTGGAGACGTGGATGGGCGCCTCGCGGGTGATGATGCCGCCGGTGGTGTTGGTCTGCTGCACGGACTTGGTGTGGCGCTTGACGAGGTTGACACCCTCGACGATCACGCGGTCCTCCTCGCGGAGCACCGAGATGACCTTGCCCTGGGCACCCTTGTCCTTGCCGGCGATCACCTTGACGGTGTCACCCTTCTTGATGTTCATGTTCTTCGTCATGTCTCAGAGCACCTCCGGCGCGAGCGAGATGATCTTCATGAAGCGCTTCTCGCGCAGCTCGCGGCCGACAGGGCCGAAGATGCGGGTGCCACGCGGCTCGCCGTCGTTCTTGAGGATGACGGCGGCGTTCTCGTCGAAGCGGATGTAGGAACCGTCGGCGCGGCGACGCTCCTTGACGGTGCGCACGACCACGGCCTTGACGACGTCGCCCTTCTTGACGTTGCCACCGGGGATCGCGTCCTTGACGGTGGCGACGATGACGTCACCGATGCCGGCGTAGCGACGGCCAGAGCCACCGAGAACACGGATGCAGAGGATCTCCTTCGCACCGGTGTTGTCGGCGACCTTGAGTCGCGACTCCTGCTGGATCATTGGTTTCTCCTGGTTGTCGAGCTGGTTCTCGCCCTCTCAGCGGAGAGCGAGCCTGGCCGAACTGATGTGTGGAAATGGAGCTCGAGGCCGATGGGCCTCAGGTCACTTGGCCTTCTCGAGGACCTCGATGAGCCGCCAGCGCTTCGTGGCGGACAGCGGACGGGTCTCCATGATCAGGACCCGGTCGCCGATGCCGCACTGGTTGGTCTCGTCGTGCGCCTTCAGGCGCGAGGTCTTGCGCAGCACCTTGCCGTAGAGGGCGTGCTTCACGCGGTCCTCGACAGCGACGACGATGGTCTTGTCCATCTTGTCGCTCACGACGAGGCCCTCACGGACCTTGCGCTGGTTGCGCTCGACTGCGTTCTCGCTCATGCCTTCGCCTCTTCGTTGTTCGCGCCCGGGGTGCTGCGGATCCCGAGCTCGCGCTCGCGGACGACCGTGTAGATACGGGCGATGTCCTTCTTGACCGTGCGGAGCCGGCCGTGGCTGTCCAGCTGGCCGGTGGCCGCCTGGAATCGGAGGTTGAACAGCTCCTCCTTGGCCTCGCGGAGCTTCGCCTCCAGGTCGGTGGCGTTGAGCTCGTCGAGCTCGTGGGCGTTCAGCTTGGTAGCCATCAGAATTCACCGGCCTCACGGGAGATGAACCGGCACTTCATCGGGAGCTTGTGCATCGCGCGGCGCATGGCCTCACGAGCAGTCACCTCGTCGACACCGGAGAGTTCGAACATGACGCGGCCGGGCTTGACGTTGGCCACCCACCACTCGGGGGAGCCCTTGCCGGAACCCATGCGGGTCTCGGCCGGCTTCTTGGTCAGCGGACGGTCGGGGTAGATGTTGATCCACACCTTTCCACCACGCTTGATGTGACGGGTCATGGCGATACGGGCCGACTCGATCTGTCGGTTGGTCACGTAGTGACCCTCGACCGCCTGGATGCCGAAGTCACCGAAGGCCAGCGAGGTGCCGCCCTTCGCAGTACCACGGCGCTTGGGGTGGTGCTGCTTGCGGTGCTTGACGCGACGGGGCATCAACATGAGGTCAGGCCTCCTGTCCGGTGCTCGGTGCCGCCTCGGCAACCGGAGCCGCTGAAGTCTCAGCGCCCTCGGTGCGAGGAGCGCGGTCGCCGCGCGAGCCACGGCTCGGACGGTCACCGCCACGGGTGTTGGGACGACCGCCGCGACCGGGAGCACCGGCGCGGGCAGCCTGCTGGGCCTGGCGCTCGGCACGGGTGCCGGCGACCTCGCCCTTGTAGATCCAGACCTTCACGCCGATGCGACCGAAGGTCGTGCGGGCCTCGTAGAAGCCGTAGTCGATGTCGGCGCGGAGCGTGTGCAGGGGCACGCGGCCCTCGCGGTAG
This sequence comes from Nocardioides sp. Root122, assembly GCF_001425025.1. Lineage (GTDB taxonomy): Bacteria > Actinomycetota > Actinomycetes > Propionibacteriales > Nocardioidaceae > Nocardioides. The sequence goes on along the minus strand of NZ_LMDE01000004.1, from coordinate 7,468 downwards.
AACTCCGTGCGCGACATCTCGGCGCCGTTGAGACGACCCGAGCACTGGATCCGGATGCCCTTGGCACCCGAGCGCATCGAGGTCTGCATCGCCTTGCGCATCGCGCGGCGGAACTGCACGCGGCCCGAGAGCTGCTCGGCGACGCCCTGGGCGACCAGCTGCGCGTCGATCTCGGGGTTCTTGACCTCGAGGATGTTCAGCTGCACCTGCTTGCCGGTGAGCTTCTCGAGCTCGCCGCGGATGCGGTCGGCCTCGGCGCCGCGGCGACCGATGACGATGCCGGGACGCGCGGTGTGGATGTCCACACGGACGCGGTCACGGGTGCGCTCGATCTCCACCTTGGAGATGCCAGCCCGCTCCATGCCCTTGGAGAGCAGCTTGCGGATGGCGACGTCCTCACCGACGTACGACTTGTAGAGCTTGTCGGCGTACCAACGGCTCTTGTGGTCGGTGGAGATGCCCAGGCGGAAGCCGTTCGGGTTGATCTTCTGGCCCATCAGGCACCCTTTCCGTTCTTGCCCTGCTTGGTGGTCAGCGCGTCGGCCGGCTGCACCGCGAGGGTGATGTGGCTGGTGCGCTTGTTGATACGGGTCGCGCGGCCCTGGGCACGCGGGCGCCAGCGCTTCATCGTGGGACCCTCGTCGACCATCGCGACGCTGAGCACCAGGTCGGCCCGGTTGAGCCCCTCGGTGGTCTCGGCGTTGGCGACGGCGCTCTCCAGCACCTTGTAGACGGTCTCGGAGGCGGCCTGCGGCGCGAACTGCAGCAGGGTCAGGGCCTCGTCGACCTGGAGGCCGCGGACCATGTCGACGACACGGCGGGCCTTCATCGGGGTGATCCGCACGTAGCGTGCGCTGGCGAACGCGCCCGGCTGGTCGCCGAGCAGCGACTCGCGGCGCGCACTGGTGCGGCTGCGCTCGGTGGTGCTCATCGACGGCGTCCCTTCCGGTCTTCCTTCACGTGCCCGCGGTAGGTGCGGGTCGGGGCGAACTCCCCGAGCTTGTGGCCGACCATCGAGTCGGTCACGAAGACGGGGACGTGCTTGCGACCGTCGTGCACGGCGATGGTGTGGCCGATCATGTCGGGCACGATCATCGACCGGCGGGACCAGGTCTTGATGACGTTGTGCGAGCCCTTCTCGTTCTCGGCGTCCACCTTCTTCTGGAGGTGGCCGTCCACGAAGGGGCCCTTCTTGAGGCTACGAGGCATGTCGGTTACTTCCTACCCTTGCCGGACTTGCGACGACGGATGATCTGGGAGTCGCTGGCCTTGCGCTTGCGCGTACGGCCCTCGGGCTTGCCCCAGGGGGAGACCGGGTGGCGACCACCGGAGGTCTTGCCCTCACCACCACCGTGCGGGTGGTCCACCGGGTTCATGACGACACCGCGGACGGTCGGGCGCTTGCCCTTCCAGCGCATGCGGCCGGCCTTGCCCCAGTTGATGTTCGACTGCTCGGCGTTGCCGACCTCGCCGACGGTGGCGCGGCAGCGCACGTCGACGAAGCGCATCTCGCCCGACGGCAGGCGCAGCGTGGCGCGGCTGCCCTCACGGGCGACCAGCTGGGCGGAGTTGCCGGCGGACCGGGCGAGCTTCGCCCCGCCGCCGGGACGCAGCTCCACGCAGTGGATGGTCGTACCGACCGGGATGTTGCGCAGCGGCAGGTTGTTGCCGGGCTTGATGTCGGCGTTGGGGCCGGACTCCACGGCGGTGCCCTGGGTCAGGTCCTTCGGCGCGACGATGTAGCGCTTCTCGCCGTCGGCGTAGTGCAGCAGCGCGATGCGAGCGGTGCGGTTGGGGTCGTACTCGATGTGAGCGACCTTGGCCGGCACGCCGTCCTTGTCGTAGCGACGGAAGTCGATGACGCGGTAGGCGCGCTTGTGACCGCCACCCTGGTGACGCGTGGTGATGCGTCCCTGGTTGTTGCGGCCGCCCTTCTTGGGCAGCGGGCGCGTCAGCGACTTCTCCGGCGTGGTCCGGGTGATCTCGACGAAGTCGGCCACGGACGAGCCACGACGGCCCGGAGTGGTCGGCTTGTACTTGCGGATAGCCATATCAGTTCCTATTCAGGAGCCCGGTCAGGAGACCGGACCTCCGAAGATGTCGATGCGGTGACCCTCGGCGAGGCTGACGATCGCGCGCTTGGTGTTGGGACGCTTGCCCATGCCGTAGCGGGTGCGACGCGTCTTGCCCTGGCGGTTGATCGTGTTGACCGAGGTGACCTTGACGTCGAAGACCTTCTCGACCGCGATCTTGATCTCGGTCTTGTTGGCGTCCGGGTGGACGATGAAGGTGTACTTGTTGGCGTCGAGCAGGCCGTAGCTCTTCTCCGACACGACCGGGGCGATCAGGATGTCGCGGTGGTCCTTGTGCAGGGTGCTCACTTGTCGTCCTCCTTGGCACGGGTGAGGCCGGCAGCCTCGGCGTCCTCGACGGACTTGAACCAGAAGTCACCGGCGGTGACGTCGTAGCCGGCGTCGCCCTCGACGAGGTAGGTGCCGGCCTGCTGGCCGAGGACCTCGTAGCCCTTCGGGTTCTTGCCGCTCTTGAGCGGCGCCTTGGCGCCCTCGGGGAGGACCGGCTCGTCGGCGGAGTCGTCGGCCTGGGCCGGGGTCTCCTCGACCGTGGAGGTCTTCTCGACCTTGGCGGCCGGGGCGGCGGAGGCGCCACCGACGCTGGTGCCGTTCACGAAGGCGTCGTAGGCACCCTGGGTGAAGACCACGTCGTCGGCGTTGAGCACGTCGTAGGTGTTGAGCTGGTCGACGGCGACGATGTGGACCTCGGGCGCGTTGCGCAGCGAGAGCCAGGTGATCGCATCGGTGCGCTCGAGCACCACGAGGTAGCCCACGCGGTCGGTCAGCGAGGTCAGCGCGGCCAGTGCGGCCTTGGTGGAGGGCTTGTCACCCGACACCAGGGCGTCGACCACGTGGACGCGGTCGTTGCGGGCCCGGTCGGAGAGGGCACCGCGCAGGGCGGCGGCCTTCATCTTCTTGGGGGTGCGCTGGTCGTAGCTGCGCGGCTGCGGGCCGTGGACGGTGCCACCGCCGGCGAACTGCGGAGCGCGGGTCGAGCCCTGACGGGCGCGGCCGGTGCCCTTCTGCTTGTAGGGCTTGCGGCCACCGCCGCGGACCTCGCCGCGGGTCTTGGTGGCGTGCGTGCCCTGACGCGCAGCAGCCTGCTGGGCCACGACGACCTGGTGGATCAGGGGGATGTTGACCTCGACGTCGAAGATCTCGGCGGGGAGGTCGACCTTGACGGTCTTGACAGCCATGCTCAGGCCTCCTGCGTCTTCTTGGCGGCCGAGCGAAGGACCACGAGACCACCCTTGGGGCCGGGAACGGCACCCTTCAGGAGGATCAGGCCCTTGTCGGCGTCGACGGCGTGCACCGTCAGGTTCTGGGTGGTCACCGTGTCGTTGCCCATGCGGCCCGCCATGCGGGTGCCCTTGAACACGCGACCCGGGGTGGCGCAGGCGCCGATGGAGCCCGGCTTGCGGTGGTTGCGGTGCGCGCCGTGCGAGGCGGAGACACCGTGGAAGCCGTGACGCTTCATGACACCGGCGAAACCCTTGCCCTTGCTGGTGCCCGTGACGTCGATCTCCTCGCCGGCGGCGAAGGTGTCGACGCCGAGCTCCTGGCCCACGGTGTAGGCGGCAGCGTCCGCGGTGCGGATCTCGACGAGGTGGCGGCGGGGGGTGACCCCGGCCTTGGTGAAGTGACCGGCGTCGGGCGAGTTCACCTTGCGGGCCTCGATCTCGCCGAAGCCGACCTGGATGGCGTTGTAGCCGTCCACCTCGGGCTGGCGGACCTGGGTGACCACGTTGGTGCTCGCGGCGATCACGGTCACGGGGACGACCTGGTTGTTCTCGTCCCAGAGCTGGGTCATGCCGAGCTTGGTGCCCAGCAGGCCCTTCACGTTGCGTTCGAAAGTCTTAGCCATGTCGCGCCTCAGAGCTTGATCTCGATGTCGACACCGGCAGGCAGGTCGAGACGCATCAGCGAGTCGACGGTCTTCGGCGTCGGGTCGATGATGTCGATCAGGCGCTTGTGGGTGCGCATCTCGAAGTGCTCGCGGGAGTCCTTGTACTTGTGGGGCGAACGGATGACGCAGTACACGTTCTTCTCGGTCGGCAGCGGCACAGGGCCGGCGACCTTCGCACCCGTACGGGTGACGGTGTCCACGATCTTCCGCGCCGAGGTGTCGATCACCTCGTGGTCATAGGCCTTGAGCCTGATGCGGATCTTCTGTCCCGCCATAGGTCCCTGTCCTCTTCGATCTCGTACGCCTGGTCTGGTTTCGGCTCTCAGCCCCTGGTGGGCGAGCGCCGCCTGTTTCTCCTCCACCCTCCGACCCCCGCGGTCGGGCGTGTCGCGCTGATGACTCTCAACACGACCCCGAAGGGAGGCGGTGATGCTCTGGGTGGCACCCGACGGTTGTCGGATCTGGTCGGGTCTCCGATCACCATGTGACCCGGTGCAACGCACGCAGACGACTGGCTCGATCAAGGAGACGCGATTCAGAAGTCAAGATGTGTGCCGCACCCCGGCGACCCGCCGGAGCAACCGGAACATCTTGACAGACCCGATGCGCCCACGCCAAATCGGAACCACGGGCGGCCCGCTCCGGGGTGGGTCACTCCCCCGGCCGACCCGTGGCGAAGGCCATCAGACGCCGTCCGAGGCGGGTCACGGACCCGCCGACCGGGTCGACGAGCAGCTCCCAGCCGTGCCCCGACCGGCCCGGGAGGAAGCGTACGCCAGCAGCCCGGGCGAGCGCGCGGGCGTCGACGAAGGCGGCCCTGCCGTCGCTGGGCGCCATCACCACGAGCCCGGTCCGGGGGAGGTCGTCGGCCAGCGTGGCGAGCTCGACACCGTCCCACGACGACGGACCGCTGACGTCCGCCCACGCGTCGACCTCGGCGCCGGCCGCGGCGGCGATCACCGTCAACGAGCCGCCCATCGACGTCCCGAGGAGGACCACGCGGTCCGCCCCGAGGTCCCGGCGGGCGAGCCGTGTCGCCGCGGCCACCTCGTTGAGCGGGTCCGCGTCGGCCTCCGCCGTGCACGCCGTGTCGCCGTAGCCGCACGGGTTGAGCAGCAGGGAGGTGATCCCCGCGTCCTCCGCGGCGGCGTGGGCCCAGCGACCCCAGCCGCACATGCCGCCGATCTGCGGCAGCAGGACGGCGACGGTCGCACTCTCCTGCGGACCGATGCGGGCGGCCTCGACGTCCCCGCCGCTCGCGCCGGGGAGGGTGAGGGCCTCGAGGTCGGCGTCCTCCGGGATGGCGGAGAGGCAGCGCTCGCGCAGCGCGGCGGTCGGGTCCGGCGCGGAACCGCCCCGGGGCGGCTCCTGCTCCCCCGCCGAGCAGCCCGTCGCCGCGAGGACGAGCGCGGCCACCCACGCTCCCCCACGTCCGGTCGCTCGCACGGCACGAGGATAGGAAGCGCGGGCGCAGTGGTCGAGGTCCTACGCTCTCGCGCATGTCGACCGTGCTGCGCACCCTGTGGGACTTCGACGACCCGGCGGGGAGCGAGCAGCGCTTCCGCGCGCTGGCCGAGGAGTCGGACGAGCCGGTGGCGAGCCGGGCGCTCACCCAGGTCGCCCGCGCGCTGGGGCTCCAGGAGAAGTACGCCGACGGGCACGCCGTCCTCGACGGCCTCTCCCCCACCGACGCTGACGCCCGGGTGCGGGTCGCCCTGGAACGGGGACGCCTGCTCCGCTCGTCGGGCGACGGTGGCGCCGCGCTGCCCCTCTTCCACGAGGCCGCGGCCGAGGCCCGCACCGCCGGCCTCGAGGAGCTCGAGGTCGACGCGCTGCACATGGTCGCGCTGGTGGTCGACCCGGCCGACCGGATGGCGGCGCACGAGGCCGCACTCGAGCGAGCCCGGTCCGCGAGCGACCCCGCCGCCCGGGACTGGGACGCCTCCCTGCTCAACAACATCGGCATGGCGCACGCCGACGCCGGTGAGCACGCCGCGGCACTGGTCGCCTTCGAGGACGCCCTCGAGGCACGTCGACGCATCGGCGACGTGTCGCGCATGCGGGTGGCGCGCTGGATGGTGGCGTGGTCGCTGCGCCACCTCGGCCGGGTCGAGGAGGCCCGGGCCATGCAGCGTGCCCTGAAGGCGGAGCTGGAGGCCGCCGGGGAGCACGACCCCTACGTCGACGAGGAGCTCGGGCTCCTCGGGTAGCCCCTTGCCTCCCCCGAGCGACGGACCTACCGTCGGAGCATGGCCGGCGTGGTCGCTGTCGTCGTCTGCACGCTGATGCTCGGCATCGCGTTCGGCCTCTTCCTGTGCCAGCGCGAGCTCGAGCGGGCCTGGCGTCGGGTCCGTGACCGGGTGGCTCCGCACCCGGACGGGCCGACCGGACCTGCGATCGAGGACGTCGCGCGGTCGCTGCGCCGCCTGCGTCCGCAGGTGCTGGCCCCCGCTCCCGGCACGACGATGGCGCGCCGGCGCGGCACCACGATGGCGTACGACGACCTGCTCGGCGAGGCCGCGCGCGCCCTGGCGGTGCCCAACGCGCTGAGCGGGATGCCGGAGGGGACCGACCGCGACGCCGAGCGACTACGGCTCGAGCACCTCCTGCGCGAGGCGGGGCTGGCCCTCGACTGAGCGGCGGTAGAGCAGGTCGGTGATGTCGCGGCCCACGTCGCGGCCCTTGCGCTCGAAGCGGGTCATCGGGCGCTCGTCCCAGCGCTCCACCCGTCCACCCTCCAGGGTCGGCTCGGCGTCGAGCACGCTGATCATCTGCTGGGCGTAGTGCTCCCAGTCGGTGGCCAGCCGCCAGGCGCCGCCGGGCACCAGGCGCGAGGACGCGAGCGCGGCGTTGGCGGGGTTCACCAGGCGGCGCTTGTGGTGCTTGGTCTTGCGCCACGGGTCGGGGAAGAAGGTCCAGATCTCGCTCAGGCTCCCTGGTGCGACCAGGTGCTCCAGCGACCAGACCGCGTCCACCGCGCAGAACCGCACGTTGTCGGCGCCGGCCTCCGCGACCCGCCCGAGGGAGTCGGCGATGCCGGGACGCCAGACCTCGAGCGCGAGGATGTCGTGGTCGGGACGGGCAGCCGCCAGGGCCGCCGTCGCCTCGCCGATGCCAGGACCGATCTCCACGATCAGCGGCGCCTCCCGGCCGAACCACTCGGCGAGGTCGAAGCCGGGGCGGTCGACGGCCTCGTCGGGGATCACCCAGTCGGCGTGGTGGGCGGCCCACGCCTCCGCCTGCCGCGGCGTGAACCGGCTGCCGCGACGCGAGTACGTCAGCACCTCGCGCATGCGGCGCCCGTCCTCGGTCAGCTTGAGGTGCGGGCGAGCAGGCCGTACGACGTCGTTCACAGTGCCATTTTGCGCTCGCTCCGCTCGCGCGTGTTCGGCGCCCCTGAAGACGTCGTCTTCCCTCCTCGCTCCCAACCTGCCTCGCTTCGCTCGTCGCGCTTGCTCGCTCGACGCTCCTATGGATCGTCAAGCGCTGG
>NZ_LMDE01000003.1 GCF_001425025.1 Nocardioides sp. Root122 | reverse complement strand
CACGCCCGCAGTCACCGACCACAGCCCAGCACCATCAGGCTGCGAAGGGAATCCTCACAGTCAGTCCAGACGACGTCGGGCGCCGAGCGCGTGAGCTGGGAGGCCGAGCGGGCGAAGTGCCCGGTCAGCTGACGTCGTACGCGCGCGCCAACAACTCACCCCACGCAGCCGTCGAGAGCGGTGCGGAGGTCGTCCCAGAGGTCCTCCACGTCCTCGACGCCGACGGAGAGGCGGACCAGGCCGTCGGGGATGGTGGCGGCCTCGGCCTTCCATCGGCGTCGCCGCTCGAGGGTCGACTCCACGCCACCGAGCGAGGTGGCGTGCACCCAGAGGCGCGTCTTGCGGCTGAGCAGGTCGGCGGCCATCTCGCCCTGGGAGAGCACGATGCTGACGATGCCACCGAAACCCGGGTAGCGGACCTCCGACAGCGCGGGGTGCTCGGCAAGGCGGCGTACGAGCTCCTGCGCGTTGGCCTGGGCGCGCTCGACACGGAGGTGGAGGGTGCGCAGGCCGCGCAGCGTCAGCCAGGCCTCGAACGGACCGGGGATCGCGCCGACGAGGTCACGACGGCCCTTGAGCACGCCGTAGAGCTCGTCGTCGCGGGTGACGATCGCCCCCATCTGTACGTCGGAGTGGCCGGCGAGGTACTTCGTCGCGGAGTGCACGACGAGGTCGACCCCGTGCTCCAGCGGGCGTTGGAGCAGGGGAGTGGCGAAGGTGTTGTCGACGACGACGTAGGCCCCGGCCTCGTGCGCGGCGGCGGTGATCGCGGGGATGTCGGCGAGCTCGAGGGCAGGGTTGGTCGGCGACTCGATCCACACCAGCGCGGCGTCGGCGCACGCGGCGACGACCGCGGCGGTGTCGGTGATGTCCACGAGCTCGGCACGCAGCCGGCCGCGGGCCTCGAGGTCGGCGAGCTGCATGATCGTGCCGGTGTAGGCGTGCTTCGGCACGACGACGGTGCCGTCGGCGCCGACCAGGTCGAGGACCGTCGCAGCTGCAGCGAGCCCGGACGCGAACGTCAGGCAGCGGCCGCCCTCCAGCGCGCCCAGCGCGTCCTCGAGCGCGGTCCACGTCGGGTTGCCGTAGCGGCCGTACTCCACGTCGCCGCCCGCGACGTAGGTCGCGGCCATCGTGATCGGCTCGTTGAGCGGGGCGTCGGGCGTCTTGTCGGGCCGGCCGGCCGTGACGGCCAGTGTGGAGAGTGCCGGCGTCCCGGGCCTGAGCGGAGAGTCTGCAGCCATGCGCGCCAGCGTAGGTGGATAGGGTCGAGCTGATGAACCACACCTCCCCTGACAAGACCCCAGGCCCGACCGCGCGCAAGCCGCGCGTCGCCGTCGTCTTCGGCGGCCGCTCGTCCGAGCACGGCATCTCGTGCGTCACCGCGGGCAGCGTGCTGGCCGCGATCGACCGCGACGTCTACGACGTCGTGCCGGTCGGCATCGCCACCGACGGCCGGTGGGTGCTGGAGGCCGACGAGCCCGGCCGCCTGGCGATCAGGGGCAGCGAGCTCCCCGCCGTCGACGCCGAGAGGTCGCCAGTCGCCCTGATGGGCGCGACGACCGGCACCGACCTCGTGGTCACCGAGCCGGCGAGCGTGCCGTCGGTGATCGGCGAGGTCGACGTCGTCTTCCCGCTGCTGCACGGCCCGTGGGGCGAGGACGGCACCCTGCAGGGGATGCTCGAGATGGCCGGCGTCCGCTACGTCGGCTCGGGCGTGCTGGCCTCGGCCGTCGGCATGGACAAGGCCTACATGAAGGTCGTCCTGCAGTCGGCCGGACTCCCGGTGACCCCCGGCATCGTCGTCACCCGATCGGAGCTCGAGCACGACCCCGTCGGCGTCCGCGCACGGATCGAGGAGCTCGGCTTCCCGTCGTTCGCCAAGCCCGCGCGGGCCGGGTCGAGCATGGGCATCAGCAAGATCCACGACGTCTCGGAGGTGGAGGAGGCGCTGGAGGAGGCCTTCCGCCACGACCCGAAGGTCCTCGTCGAGCAGTCGATGGAGGGCGCGCGCGAGGTCGAGTGCGGCGTGCTCGGCACCCTGGAGGGCCCGCCCGAGACGTCCCGTCCCGGTGAGGTCCGCACGGGCGGCGACCACGAGTTCTACGACTTCGAGGCCAAGTACCTCGCCGACCAGCACACCGAGATCGACATCCCGGCCGACATCCCGGCCGAGACCGAGCAGCAGCTGCGGGCGATGGCGGTCCGCGCGTTCGAGGCGTTGTCGTGCGAGGGCCTGGCCCGCGTCGACTTCTTCGTGCTGCCCGACGGCTCGCTGGTGATCAACGAGCTCAACACGATGCCCGGGTTCACACCCACGTCGATGTACCCGCAGCTCTGGGCCGCCACCGGGATGGCCTACGCCGAGCTGGTCGACCGGCTCGTGCAGCTCGCCCTGCGGCGCGACACCGGCCTGCGCTGACCGATCAGAGGCAGGACAGGCCCTCCGCGAGGTGCTTCTTCAGCACCGGGGCCAGCTCGGCGAGCGCGCGGTCGATGCCCTCGGTGCGGTGCTCGCCGGGCACCAGCACCTCGACGTAGGGCGTACGGCTGAGGGCGATCGCCCTCGCCTCCTCGGACGGGTCCGAGAGCTGGTCGTCGGGGACGTACCAGCCGACGCCCTTGACGACGCTGCACTCGGCGGTCGGCTCGTAGTCGGAGGGAGCGGGGACCCCGCACGTGAGGACGTACGCCGGATCGCCCCAGGCCGCGCCGAGGGCGTCGTCCGGGTCGACCGAGCGGCGCGGCTCACCGGCGAGGGTGTCGGGCAGGTCGTCGACCAGTGCCTCGCAGGTCGCCCGGTCGGCGCTCGAGAGGTCGTGGTCCTCGATCGAGATGCGGCCGGGCGAACACCCTCCGAGCAGGCCGGCGAGCGCGAGAGCTCCGGCCAGGGCCGCGGGCACGACGACGCCCCGGCCCCGTGGGGGGCCGAGGCGTCGTCGCAGGTGCACGTGTCAGGTGTGGACGATCAGATCCGGAACAGCAGATCTGACGATCAGATGTGGACGACGGGGCAGGTCAGCGTGCGGGTGATGCCGTCGAGGTTCTGCACCTTCGACACCACGAGCTTGCCCAGCTCGTCGACGTTCTTGGCCTCGGCGCGCACGATCACGTCGTAGGGACCGGTGACGTCCTCGGCGAGCGTGACGCCGCTGACCTGGGCGATCTCTCGGGCAACTTCGGCAGCCTTGCCGACGTCGGTCTGGATCAGGATGTAGGCCTGGACGACCATCGTGGACTCCTCGGTCTCGTTCAGCGGGGTCGGACCGGGCCAACCTACCGCGCGACGCGGGCGACCCGACAGGGGCCGGGTGACTGTGGTCACCGGGTCGGTCTGGTGGGATGGACCCATGGCTCTCCCCCCGGACGCAACCCTCGGCGACGCTGGCGAGTTCGGCCTGATCTCGGAGCTCGTGGAGATCTTCGAGGGCGACGAGCACGTGCTCGTCGGACCGGGTGACGACGCTGCCGTGCTGCGGATCAAGCACGGCCACGTGGTCGTCTCCACCGACCTGATGGTCGAGGGCCGCCACTTCCGCCGTGACTGGGCCAGCGCGTCCGACGTGGGCCACCGTGCGGCCGCCCAGAACCTCTCCGACATCAACGCGATGGGCGGCACCGCCCGCCACCTCACCATCGGCCTGGCCGCTCCTGCCGACCTGCCGGTCGCATGGGCGCTCGACTTCGCCCGCGGCTTCGCCGAGGAGTGCGCGAGCGTCGGGGCGAGCGTGGTCGGCGGCGACGTCACGCGGGCCGACGAGGTGATGATCGCGGTGACCGTGCTCGGCCAGTGCTTCCAGTCACCGGTGCTGCGCTCGGGCGCGCGCCCCGGCGACGTGCTCGCGCTCACCGGTCGGCAGGGCTGGGCCGCCGGCGGGCTGGCCGTCCTCGGCCGCGGCTTCCGCTCGCCGCGGGTGCTCGTCGAGGCCTACCGCCGCCCCGAGCCGCCCTACGGCGCCGGCAAGGTGGCTGCCGAGGCCGGCGCCACGTCCCTGATCGACATCTCCGACGGCCTCCTCGCCGAGACCGCTCACCTCGCGGAGGCGAGCGGGGTCGCCATCGACGTACGCACGGGCGCCTTCGACGTGCCCGAGCCGCTGCAGGCCGTCGGTGCGGCGCTCGGGGCGGACCCGCTGCAGTTCATCCTCACCGGCGGTGACGACCACGCCCTGCTCGCCACCTTCCCCGACACCGCCTCGGTCCCGCCCGGCTGGCAGGTGGTCGGCGAGGTGCGTGAGGGGGAGGGCGTCACCGTCGACGGCAGCGCGTACGACGGCCCCACCGGTTGGACCCACTTCTGACGACTCCCGCCCGACCCGGCGTAGTCCCCTACGTTCTGGACGCCGAACCCGCGTAGTCCCCTACGTTCTGGACGTCAGGTGTAGCAGAACGTAGGGGACTACCCCCGCACGGGAAGCGACCCCGAGGACGACGAAGCCCCCGCCGCAGAGCGACGGGGGCTTCGATGAAGATCTGGTCAGGTCAGCGCGAGACCTTGCCGGCCTTGAGGCAGCCGGTGCAGACGTTCAGGCGCTTGGGCGTTCCGTTGACGGTCGCCCGGACGCGCTGGATGTTGGGGTTGAAACGACGCTTGGTGATCTTGCGCGACCAGGGACGGTTGTTTCCGAAGCCCGGCTTCTTGGCGCAGATGTCGCAGACGGCAGCCACCGTGCACTCCGATCCGTTCGAGGGTGATAGATGTTCGAGGTCCTGGCACCACCGGGGCGGCATCAGGCAACCGGGCAACAGTAGCCGAGGACCCGCGGCGAGATGAAATCGCAGTGGCGTCGGATCCGGGCACTACCCTGTGGCGCGCACCACAGTACGGGCGCGACACCCCTCATCCTGCCGCAGATCCCGCCCCGATCCACACCGCCAGCCACCCCCCAACTACCGGGAGCACACCGACTCGATGGAGCCAGTCACCCACGGCATCACCCTGGACGGGGTGGCCCGGTTCGTCGACATCGCGACCGACGCCCTGTCCTCGGCGCGTGAGGAGATCGACGCCCTCAACGTCTACCCGGTCCCCGACGGCGACACCGGCACCAACATGTTCCTCACCGTCTCCGCGGCCCGCGACGAGCTGCGCGCGGCACGAGCGGCCGACCCCGCGCTCGGGCTGGGGGAGGGCATGGCCGTCCTGGCCCGTGCGGCGCTGCTGGGGGCGCGTGGCAACTCCGGGGTGATCCTGAGCCAGATGTTCCGCGCCTACGTACGCCACCTCGCCGGCGCCGCGCTGCAGGACCAGCCGGCGCAGACGATCGCCGCTGCGATGGCCGAGGCCACCGACGCCAGCTACGCCGCGGTCGGCACGCCCGTCGAGGGCACCATCCTCACCGTCTCGCGGGCCGCGTCGGACGCCGCGCGCGTCGCGGCGCAGCAGCCCGGCGCCCGCACCCGCGACGTCTTCACCGCCGCCGCGGTGGCCGCCCGGGCGGCGCTCGCGAAGACCCCGGAGCAGCTGCCCGTGCTGGCCCAGGCCGGTGTCGTGGATGCGGGCGGCCGCGGGCTCTGCGTGGTCCTCGACGCGGTGGAGACCGCCTCGACCGGGCGCCGTCCGATGCCATGGACCCCACCGATCGGCACCCACCACATCCCCGTGGTGACCCATGGCGCCGCTCCCGGCCAGGACCTCACCGAGGACGGCCCGGCCTACGAGGTGATGTACCTCCTCGACGCAGACGACACCGCGGTCCACGAGCTCCGGCAGACCCTGGCCGGGCTCGGCGACAGCCTCGTGGTCGTCGGCGGCGACGGGCTGTGGAACGTCCACGTCCACGTCGACGACGTCGGAGCGGCGATCGAGGCCGGCATCACGGCCGGCCGCCCGCACCGCATCCGGGTCACCCACTTCGCCGAGCAGGTCGCCGCGGTCCGGCACCGGGGATCGACCCGCACCGGTCGCCGCGTCGTCGCGGTCGCCGCCGGTCCCGGGCTCGCCGAGCTCTTCGAGTCCGCCGGTGCGGTCGTCGTCGCTGGTGGTCCCGGCCAGCGACCCTCGACCGGCCAGCTGCTCGAGGCCGTCACCGCGTGCGGCGCTGCCGAGGTGGTGGTGCTGCCCAACGACGCCGACACCGTCCGAGCCGCCGAGATCGCCGCGCGGACCGCCGAGGCCGAGCTCGACGTCACGGTCGAGGTGATCCCGACCCAGGCACAGGTGCAGGGGCTGGCCGCGATCTCCGTCCACGAGCCCGGCCGCACCTTCGACGCCGACGTGCGCGAGATGACCGCGACCGCTCGCCACGTCCGCCACGGTGCGGTGACGATCGCCGCGCGCCAGGCCATCACCATGGCCGGGCCCTGCGAGCCCGGCGACGCCCTCGGCGTCATCGCCGGCGACTTCGCGGTGGTGGGCTCCGACCTCGAGGAGGTCGCCCGCGACGTCCTCGAGCGGCTGCTCGCCGGTGGTGGCGAGCTGGTCACCATCGTGTCCGGAGAGGGGGGCGTCGAGCTCGCCGACCGGGTCGCGGCCCACGTCGAGGAGCGCCACCCGACCGTTGACGTCTCGGTCCACGAGGGCGGCCAGCCGCGTTACCCGCTGCTGGTCAGCGTCGAGTGACCGGCAGGGATCGGCTAGGAATCAGTCATGGTCGCGATCACGCCGGACAGCCCGATCGGAGCGGTCTTCGGCAACCACCACAAGAAGCGCAAGCTCGCCGAGGAGGGCCTCGGCCTCACGACCGTCGGTGACCTGCTGCGCCACTTCCCGCGCCGCTACGTCGCCGCCACGGAGCTCTCCGAGGTGGCCACGCCGGTCGTCGGCGAGCAGCTGACGATCGTCGGCGAGGTCCGGTCCTGCGAGAGCGCGCCGTTCTTCGCCGGCAACCGCCGCCAGTTCCGTACGACGGTCCGGCTGCGCACCGACGGTCCCGACTTCTCCGTGACCCTGTTCAGCCCCTACCAGGGTCAGGCCGACCGCCACGAGGCCGAGTTCCGGCCGGGCAGCCGGGTGGTCTTCACCGGCAAGGCCAAGCAGTTCCGCGGCTCCTGGCAGCTCGACCAGCCCCACGGCTTCGCGATGGACGGCCCCGAGGGCGCGACGTTGAGCAAGCTCATGCCGGTCTACCCGCTCACCGCCAAGCTCTACACGTGGGACCTGCAGAAGGTCATCTCCACTGCGCTCGACCTCGTCACCGGCGTGCCCGACGTGTTCACCCCCGAGATGCGGGAGCGCTACGAGGTGCTGAGCGTCATGCAGGCGCTGCGCTGGATCCACGCGCCCGACGAGTGGAGCGAGCTCGGCGCCGCGCAGAAGCGCTTCCGTTTCGAGGAGGCCCTCGTCCTCCAGCTCGTGCTGGCCCGCCGCCGCGCCGCCCACCGCGCCCTCGGCGCCAGGTCCCGACCCGCGCGCACCGACGGGCTCCTCGCCGCCTTCGACGCCCGGCTGCCGTTCGAGCTCACCCAGGGACAGCGCGACATCGGCGACCTCGTCGCCGAGGAGCTCGCTCGCGACCACCCGATGAACCGCCTGCTGCAGGGCGAGGTCGGGTCCGGCAAGACGCTGGTCGCGCTGCGGGCGATGCTCCAGGTCGTCGACGCCGGGGGACAGGCGGCGCTGCTGGCCCCCACCGAGGTGCTGGCCCAGCAGCACCACCGCTCGATCAGCGCGATGCTCGGCGACCTCGCCCAGGGCGGGATGCTCGGTGGCGCCGCCGAGGCGACCACCGTGGTGCTGCTCACCGGGTCGATGGGGCGGGCGGCTCGCCAGGAGGCCATGCTCCGGATCGTCACCGGCGAGGCCGGCATCGTCATCGGCACGCACGCCCTCCTGGAGGACAAGGTCGAGTTCGCCGACCTCGGCCTGGTCGTGGTCGACGAGCAGCACCGCTTCGGCGTCGAGCAGCGCGCCGCACTCACCGGCAAGGCCGGTGCCCCTCCGCACGTGCTGGTCATGACCGCCACCCCCATCCCGCGCACGGTCGCGATGACGGTCTTCGGCGACCTGGAGACCTCGGTGCTCGCCGAGCTCCCCGCCGGCCGGGCACCGATCCAGACAAACGTCGTCCCGCTGGCCGAGCAGCCGGCCTGGATCGAGCGGGTCTGGCAGCGCGTGCGCGAGGAGGTGGAGAAGGGCCACCAGGTCTACGTCGTGTGTCCGCGCATCTCCGGCGACTCCGGCGAGGAGGGGGAGGCCGACCAGGTCGACCTCGATGACGAGGGTGCCGAGATCCCGCCGAAGCGGGCGCTGGCGGCCGTCGAGGAGGTCCACGCCGAGCTCGCGGCAGGCCCGCTCGCGGGACTGCGCACCGCGATCCTGCACGGCAGGCTCGCGCCGGACGAGAAGGACCGCACGATGCGCGCCTTCGCCGCCGGTGACGTCGACGTGCTCGTGTCCACGACGGTGATCGAGGTCGGTGTCGACGTCCACAACGCGACCACCATGGTCCTCCTCGACGCCGACCGGTTCGGTGTCTCCCAGCTGCACCAGCTGCGCGGTCGCGTCGGTCGCGGCGGCCTGCCGGGCCTGTGCCTGTTGGTCTCCCACGCCGAGGCCGGCTCCCCGGCCCGCGAGCGCCTCGATGCCGTCGCGGCGACGACCGACGGCTTCGAGCTCAGCCGCGTCGACCTCGAGCAGCGGCGTGAGGGCGACGTCCTGGGCGCCAACCAGTCCGGGTTCCGGTCCAGCCTTGTCTCACTTCGGGTATTGCGCGACGAGAAGACCATCGTCCGTGCCCGCGACGCCGCGGAGGCGCTACTCTCCGAGGACCCCGGGCTGACGCAGGCGCCCGACCTCGCCGCGGCGGTCGCCGAGGTCGAACGTTCTGCGGCCTCGGGATTCATGGAGAAGGGCTGAGCGCGACGACATGACTCGGATCATCGGGGGAACGGCGGGGGGTCGCCGCCTGGAGACGCCGCGCGGGCAGACCACGCGGCCCACCAGCGACCGGGTGCGCGAGGCGCTCTTCTCCGCGGTCGAGTCCCGCACCGGCTCCCTCGACGGACTGCGCTTCCTCGACCTCTACGCCGGCTCCGGCGCGGTCGGCCTCGAGGCGTGGTCGCGCGGTGCCGGCGTGGTCACGATGGTCGAGCAGGACCGGCGCACCGCGGCACTGATCTCCCGCAACGCAGTGACCCTGGGGTTCGCGCGGGCCAAGGTCGTCGCCGTACCCGTCTCCACGTTCCTCCAGGCGACACCCACGGCCCCCTACGACGTCGTCTTCTCCGACCCGCCCTACCCGATGTCCGATGCCGACGTCTCCGGCGACCTCGGCGCCCTCGTGGCCCACGGCTGGCTCGTCCCCGGCGCCCTCGTGGTCGTCGAGCGCGCCGCCAAGCGCAGCTCGGTCACCTGGCCGGAGGGGATCGAGGAGGACCGCACGAAGCGCTACGGCGAGACCGCCCTTTGGTACGGTCACGCCACCGCGGCACCCTGACCCAGCAGGCGCCCAGCCCCTCACCTCAGCACGAAGGGAGACCCGCGTGCGTCGCGCTGTCTGCCCCGGTTCGTTCGACCCGGTGACCAACGGCCACCTCGACATCGTCGGTCGCGCCGCCAAGCTCTTCGACGAGGTCGTGGTCGCGATCGGCGTCAACATGAGCAAGAACCGGCTCTTCACCCCCGACGAGCGCATCGCGATGCTCGAGGAGGCCACGGCCGACATCCCCAACGTGCGGGTGTCGGGCTTCGAGGGCCTCATCGTCGACTTCTGCCGCGAGATCGACGCCGTCGCGATCGTGAAGGGGCTGCGCGGGGCGGGCGACTACGAGTACGAGCTCCCGATGGCGCAGATGAACTCCCACCTCACCGACGTGGAGACGGTCTTCCTGCCCGGCGCGGTGGGCAACGCGTTCGTCTCCTCCAGCCTGATCAAGGAGGTCGCCGGCCTCGGTGGTGACGTCCGCGGGCTGGTGCCCGAGGCCGTCCGGGAGACGCTCGTACGCCGCCTCGCGGAGCGTCGGACGTGACCCACCCGTCACTCCGGACGCCACTCGTTTTGCCCCGCCGCCCAGCCGACGGATACGATTCCGAGGTTGTGTTGGTGTCCAGATGTGGGAGTTCGACGTGAGCAGCCTGGACCCGAGGGCGCCGCTCGTGCTTGACACGCGCGAGCTCGGGCGCCGCCCGGGGTCCCAGCGTTCGCTCGAGCTCTCAGTTCCGGCACCAGCAGAACTTGGTATCGAAGTCCTCACTGTCCCCGAAGGATCGCCGGTCGAGCTCGACCTGCGGCTGGAAGCGGTCATGGAGGGCGTGCTGCTCACGGGCACGGCCACGGCCGGGCTCGAGGGGGAGTGCGTACGGTGCCTGGAGCCGATCGAGGACGAGATCCACGCGACGCTGCAGGAGCTCTACGTCTACCCCGACCAGCACGACAGGGCCACGGAGCACGACGACCGTGACCTCGACGACGAGACCAGCCGCCTCGAGGACGACCTGATCGACCTCGAGCCCCTGCTGCGGGACGCGGTGGTGCTCGCACTGCCGTTCCAGCCGCTGTGCATGGACGATTGCCCGGGATTGTGCACCGAGTGTGGTGCGCGGCTCGCGGACGACCCGGACCACGCGCACGACGCACCGATCGACCCGCGCTGGGCAGGACTCGCAGAAATCCAGCAGGATCCCCAGGACTGACCGATTCACCGGGACAACCCCCGGCTGAAGCAAGCAACAGGAGACAACCATGGCTGTTCCGAAGCGGAAGATGTCGCGCAGCAACACGCGCCACCGCCGTTCGCAGTGGAAGGCCGTCGCGCCGACCCTCGTGACGTGCGCCAACCCCGCCTGCGGTGCCAAGCACCTCCCGCACCGTGCGTGCGGTCAGTGCGGCCAGTACGGCGCCCGGGCCGACCGTCGCCAGGTCCTCTGACCACCGACGAGCTCCGCGCAGCGCTCGGTGATCCGGTCCTGGATCCCGAGCTGCTGCAGCGTGCGCTGACCCACCGCTCGTTCGCCTACGAGAACGGGCAGATCCCGACCAACGAGCGCCTCGAGTTCCTCGGCGACTCGGTGCTCGGGGTCGTGGTGACCGAGACGCTCTACCGCACCCACCCGGACTTCTCGGAGGGGCGCCTGGCCAAGCTGCGCGCCGCGGTCGTCAACGCGCGTGCGCTGGCCGAGGTGGCGCGCACCATCGACCTCGGCCGGCACATCATGCTCGGCCGTGGTGAGGAGACCACCGGCGGTCGCGAGAAGGCATCGATCCTGTCCGACACCGTCGAGGCGGTCATCGGTGCCATCCACCTCAGCGGCGGCATGAGCGAGGCCGCCCAGGTGATCCACCGGCTCTTCGACCCGGTGATGGAGGCCGCGGCCTCCATGGGCGCGGGCCTCGACTGGAAGACCTCCCTCCAGGAGCTGTCGGCCGAGAAGGGCCTCGGTGTCCCCGAGTACCTCATCGAGGACGACGGTCCCGACCACATGAAGACCTTCGTCGCGCGCGTCCGCGTCGGTGAGCTGGTCCTCGGCAACGGCACCGGCCGCTCCAAGAAGGAGGCCGAGCAGGGCGCCGCCGAGACGGCCTACCGTGAGATCCGGGCCATGCAGGGCACGCCCGCCGAGGCCGTCGACCCGGCGGAGACTGCCGCACCCGTCGACGCCGACGCCTGAGCCGTGCCGGAGCTCCCCGAGGTCGAGGTCGTCCGCGCCGGCCTCGAGCGCCACGTGCTCGGCAGCACGATCGAGGCCGTCGAGGTGCTCCACCCCCGGCCCGTACGCCGCGACCACCGCGGCTCGACCGGCTTCGTCGCCGCCCTGGTCGGCCAGCGCATCGACGCCGTCCGTCGCCGGGGCAAGTACTTCTGGCTCGCGCTGGCCCCCGTCCCGGGCCACGACCGCGGCGACGCGCTGCTGGGTCACCTCGGCATGAGCGGCCAGATGCTGCTGCACGAGCCCGGCGCGCCCGACGAACGGCACCTGCGGGTCCGCTTCACGCTCGCGCGGCCCGACGCTCGCCCGCTCGAGATGCGCTTCGTGGACCAGCGGATGTTCGGCGGGCTCGCCGTCTCGGCCGGTGGCGCCGAGCTGCCGACCGAGATCGTGCACATCGCGCGCGACCCGATCGACCCGGAGTTCGACGACGCCGACTTCGTGCGCCGCGCCCGGCGCCGTACGTCCGCGGTCAAGCGTCTCCTGCTCGACCAGGGGCTGATCTCGGGCGTCGGCAACATCTACGCCGACGAGGCGCTGTGGCGCTCCCGGCTGCACGGCGAGCGGCCCGGCGACCGGCTGAGCGGCCCGGCGCTGCGCGGCCTCCTCGGCCACGTGCGCGAGGTGATGGGCGAGGCGCTGGCGCAGGGCGGCACCTCCTTCGACGCGCTCTACGTCAACGTCAACGGGGAGTCGGGCTACTTCGACCGCTCGCTCGACGCCTACGGGCGCGAGGGCGAGCCGTGCCGGCGCTGCGGCACGCCGATCCGGCGGGTGGCCTTCATGAACCGGTCGTCCTACTTCTGCCCGCGCTGCCAGCGCCCGCCGCGCACCCGCTGACCCCGTCCCCGGCCCCGTCGCCGGCATTGACCGGACCCGAGCAGGGTGCGACTCTTGGAGACGGCCGCCTCGCGGCCCCGAACCCCCTTTTGCGGAAAGGCACCCCATGGCCAAAGCGCTGATGGGTCACGTGAACCACGACGCACGAACGGCCTCGCTGGCCGTCGAGAACAGCCGGCTCCGGCGCCGGGTCGGCGACCTGGAGGCCCTCGTCCTCCGCCTGCAGGCCGAGAACGACCGGCTCGCCGCCGCGGCCCGCGACGAGCTCACGGTCGAGGACCTGCAGCTCGCCTGAAATCCCGGTGCGACCGGTGAGGTCGCACCGTAGGCTCACCTCCTTGTGAGCCCCTTGGTCGAGACCGTCTTCCCGAGGCGGCTCGGCACCGGCTTCCGCTGGCTCGTCGCCAGCTCGTGGGCCAGCAACCTCGGTGACGGCTTGATGATGGCCGCCGCGCCGCTCCTGGTGGCCTCCCAGACCCGCAACCCGGTCCTCGTCGCGACGGCCGCGATGGCCTCGCAGCTGCCCTGGCTGCTGTTCGGGCTGCTCGCGGGTGCGCTCGCCGACCGGCTGGACCGCCGCGTGGTCATCATGACGATGAACGTGGTGCGGGCGCTCGTCCTGGTCGTGCTCACCACGTTCGTGTGGACCGGCCACGTGAACATCTGGCTCGTGCTCGTCGCGCTCTTCGCGCTGGGCACGGCCGAGGTGTTCGCCGACACCACCTCGTCCACGCTGGTCCCGATGCTCGTGCCGAAGCCCGACCTCGGGATCGCCAACGCGCGCATCATGGCGGGCTTCCTCACCCTCAACCAGCTCGCCGGTCCCGCCCTCGGTGCGCTCCTGTTCGCGGTAGGCATGGCCGTGCCGTTCACCGTCCAGGCGGTCTGCATCGCCCTGAGCGTGCTGCTGGTGGCCCGGATCGGGACGCCGCGCGGTGCCGTGCGCGAGGACCTCGACTCCCACATCCGCCAGGACATCGCGGAGGGCATGCGCTGGCTGGTCGGCAACCGCGCGGTGCGCACCCTGGCCCTCGTCATCGTCACCTTCAACGTCACGTGGGCCGCCCCCTGGTCGGTCCTGGTGCTGTGGGCCCAGGAGCGCGTCGGCGTCGACGCGGCCGGCTTCGGGCTGCTCACCACCGCAAGCGCGGTCGGCGGCCTGGTCGCGACCGTGTCCTACGGCCGGTTGGAGAAGCGGGTCCCGCTCGCCTCGCTGATGCGCGCCGCGCTGCTGTGCGAGGTGCTGTTCCACCTGGCGATGGCCCTCACCACGACGTACGTCGTCGCGTTCGGGCTCATGGTCTTCTTCGGTGCGTACGCCTTCGTGTGGGGCACGCTGTCCAGCGCCGTGCGGCAGCGGGCCGTGCCGACCGAGCTGCAGGGCCGCGTCGCCTCGGTCTACATGATCTGCGTGATGGGCGGGATGCTGCTCGGCTCCTTCCTCGGCGGCCTGATCGCGCACCAGTGGGGGCTGACCGCGCCCTGGTGGTTCGCCTTCGCGGGCGCCGGCATCACCCTCGCCCTGGTGTGGCGCGAGCTCGGCCACATCGCCCACGCCGACGAGGCCGCGACCGTCGACGCCTGATCGCACCCGCCCGACGCGCCGTCTGGTTCGATGGGCGGATGGATGCCCTCGCCGAGCTCGTCGGGTCCCTGCCCGGCGGGGTCGTGTCCACCGACGCGGCCACTCTGGAGAACTACCGGTTCGACTGGTCCAGGGACACCGGTGCCGGCACACCCGTCGCGGTCGTCCGGGCCGAGGACGCCGGCCAGGTGCAGACCGCGGTCCGCTGGGCCGCGGCCCACGGCGTGCCCGTGGTCCCGCGGGGAGCCGGGTCCGGACTGTCCGGTGGGTCCAGCGCCGTGGACGGCGGCATCGTGCTGAGCCTCGAGCGGATGCGTGCGATCGAGGTCGACGGCGACTGCCAGGTGGCCGTCGTCGAGCCCGGCGCCTTCAACGCCGAGGTCAAGACCGCCGCCCGCGAGCACGGCCTCTGGTACCCGCCGGACCCGTCGTCGTACGAGATCTGCTCCATCGGCGGCAACGTGGCCACCAACGCCGGCGGCCTGTGCTGCGTGAAGTACGGCGTGACCACTGACTACGTCCTCGGCCTCGACGTGGTGCTCGCCGACGGCCGCTTGATCACCCTCGGCGGCAAGCGCATCAAGGACGTCGCCGGGCTGTCGCTGCTCAAGCTCTTCGTGGGCTCAGAGGGCACCCTCGGCATCGTGACGCGGGCGATCCTGCGGCTCGTCCCGCTGCCGCTCCCGCCGGCGACGCTGGTCGCCTCGTTCCCGAGCGTGGGTGCCGCGGCGCAGGCCGTCGTCGCCGTACGACGGACCATGCGGCCCTCGATGATGGAGCTGATGGACCAGGCTTCCATCAACGCGGTGGAGGACCACGCGCCACGGGGCCTCGACCGCTCCGCCGGCGCCCTCCTCGTCGTGCAGTCCGACGCGCCGGGGGAGGCGCGGGTCGCCGAGATCACCACCGTCCAGGCGGCCTGCGAGGCCGCCGGCGCGACCGAGGTCGTGGTCACGGACGACCCGGAGGAGGGGGAGATGTTCGTGTCGGCCCGCCGCGCGGCGTTCCCGGCGGTGGAGGCCCGCGGGTCCCTGCTGCTCGAGGACGTCGGCGCGCCGGTTCCGCTGCTGCCCGACCTGCTGGCCGCCGTCGCCGAGATCGGCCTGCGGCACGACGTCGAGATCCCGACCGTCGCCCACGCCGGCGACGGCAACACCCACCCGATCATCGTCTACGACGCGGCCGATCCCGCCTCCGAGGCGCGGGCTCGCGCCGCCTTCGACGACATCCTGCAGGCGGCGATCCGGCTCGGCGGCACCATCACCGGTGAGCACGGCGTGGGTCGTACGAAGAAGTCCGCGCTGCCCGACCAGCTCGGTGAGGACGTGATGGAGCTGTCGCGCCGGATCAAGGACGCCCTCGACCCCGCGGGGATCCTCAACCCGGGCGCCGTGCTCTGATCGCCCACGTTCGTTACGGTCAGGACATGATCCGCGAGCGCCACCTCTTCGGTCCCGGTCCGTCGAACCCCTACCCGGAGGCCACCCGCGCGCTGGCCGAGCCGCTGCTGGGCCACCTCGACCCGGAGTTCCTCCGGATCATGGACGAGACCTGCGAGATGCTGCGCACCGCGTGGGGCACCACCAACGCCCGCACGCTGCCGCTCAGCGCGACCGGATCGGCCGGCATGGAGGCAGCCTTCGTCAACACCGTCCACCCCGGCGACGTCGTCGTGGTCGCGGTGAACGGGCTGTTCGGCCAGCGGATGACCGACGTCGCCGCGCGCTGCGGCGCCGAGGTGGTCGCGGTCGAGCACGAGTGGGGCGAGCCGATCGACGTCGACCGCGTCCTCTCGGCCCACCCGAGCCCCGCCATCGTCGCCGCGGTCCACGCCGAGACCTCGACCGGCGTGCGCTCCGACATCGCCGCGCTCGGCGCCGCACTCCGCTCGCAGGGCGGAGACGCGCTGCTGCTCGTCGACGCGGTCACCTCGATCGCGGGGATCGAGCTGCGCGCCGACGACTGGGGCGTCGACCTCGGCTACGCCGGCACCCAGAAGTGCCTCGGCGTCGCACCAGGACTGGCGCCGTTCACCATCAACGACCGCGCGTTCGAGCGCCGTGTCGAGAAGCCGCGCTCCTGGTACCTCGACCTCGGCATGCTCGGCGGCTACGTCGGCGAGGCAGGGGTCAAGGACGGCGGCAAGGGCCAGCGGACCTACCACCACACCGCGCCGACCGCGATGGTCGCCAGCCTGCACGCCGGGCTGACCCGGATCCTCGAGGAGGGCCTCGAGGCCGTCTGGGCACGCCACCAGGCTGCCGGCGACGCGTTGCAGGCCGGGCTCCAGGACCTCGGGCTGGAGCTCTTCGCCGCCGAGGGCCACCGGCTGCCCGAGCTGACCACGGTCAAGGTCCCCGACGGCGTCGACTCGGCTGCGGTGCGCAAGCAGCTGCTGGAGCAGTACGACATCGAGATCGGCGCCGGCGCCGGACCGTACGCCGCCTCGGTGTGGCGCATCGGCCTGATGGGCCGCAACGCCCGCCCCGACGCCGTGCTGCTGGTCCTCTCCGCGCTGCGCGAGGTCCTCGGGCGCTGAGGGGCGCCGATCAGCCGAGGCGCTCCACGGCGAGGGCGCCCAGGGCCAGCAGGTCTGCCTTGGGTGGGCGGACCTCGGTGAAGCTCACGTCGAGCACGGAGACGGTGCGGCCGACGCGCGTGACGAGCACGCGCCGCCAGGTCGTGGCGCCACCCTGCACCCAGCCGATCAGCACCCCGGAGGACTCGTCGCCCACCCGGGGCGGGATCCAGGCGCGGTTCTTGAGCAGGACCTTGCCGCCCTCGCCGTCGTCGGTGTGCACGTCGCCCACGCAGCGCTTGGTGAAGAACCGGTAGCGCTGGACGAGGAGGCGCGCGGCCCGCTTGGAGGGGAAGCGGACGACGTTCTGGTCGATCAGCGCCACGGAGCGGCGGCGGCTCGCGGGGGAGACGCTGCCCAGGATGCGGCTGCTGCCGCGCACGACCTGCTCCTGGTCGTCGCACCCCCGTGGTGCGAAGAGGGGGGAGCGCATCACGATCCGGATCGGGTCGTCCATGTCGGGGTAGACCGTGGCGTAGTCGGCGAGCGTCAGCAGGTGCTCGCGGCCGACCGGCGCGGGAGCCGCCGCCGCCGGCCCTGCCGCCACGCCGAGCAGGACCACCACGAGCGTCACCAGCGAGATCGTCGTCCTGCGCATGCCGACCAGCATGGCGGCGAGGCACGCCGGTGTGCAACGGGTGCGGGCCACGCCGGTGTCGTAGGGTGAGCCGCGCTGAGCTTCCCCAGTTTTCAGTGCCCGATCCTGACGGCGAGGAGCCCGCGTTGTACCTGAAGAGCCTGACCCTCAAGGGGTTCAAGTCCTTCGCGTCCTCGACGACCATGCAGCTCGAGCCGGGCATCACCTGCATCGTCGGGCCCAACGGCTCCGGCAAGTCCAACGTCGTGGACGCCCTGGCATGGGTGATGGGCGAGCAGGGTGCCAAGAGCCTGCGCGGCGGCAAGATGGAGGACGTCATCTTCGCCGGCACGTCCGGGCGCCCGCCGCTGGGCCGCGCCGAGGTGCAGCTGACCATCGACAACTCCGACGGTGCGCTGCCGATCGACTACGCCGAGGTCACGATCAGCCGCACGATGTTCCGCAACGGCGGCTCGGAGTACGCCATCAACGGCAACGGCTGCCGCCTGCTCGACGTGCAGGAGCTGCTCAGCGACTCCGGCATCGGCCGCGAGATGCACGTGATCGTCGGGCAGGGCCAGCTCGACTCGATCCTGCACGCGACCCCCGAGGACCGCCGCGGCTTCATCGAGGAGGCCGCGGGCGTCCTCAAGCACCGCAAGCGCAAGGAGAAGGCGCTCCGCAAGCTCGACGCCACCGACGGCAACCTGACCCGGCTCGCGGACCTGCTCTCCGAGATCCGTCGCCAGCTCAAGCCCCTCGGTCGCCAGGCCGAGGTCGCCCGCCAGGCCCAGACCGTGCAGGCCGACGTGCGCGACGCCCGCGCGAGGCTGCTGGCCGACGACCTGGTCACCGCGCGCACCGCGCTGGACCAGGAGATGGCCGACGAGACGCTGCTCAAGGAGCGGCGCGAGCAGGTCGAGGCCGAGATCGCGGCGGGCCGCGAGAGGGAGGCGCGCCTCGAGGCGACGCTCCGCGACGACCTGCCCCGCCTCGCCGCCGCGCAGGAGACGTGGTTCGCGCTGTCCGGCCTCAAGGAGCGGCTGCGCGGCACCGCCTCGCTGGCCGACGAGCGCATCCGCAACGCCGCCGGCGCCGCCGAGGGCGACACCGTCGACTCCGGGCGCGACCCCGACGAGCTCGAGGCCCAGGCCGAGCGCGTCCGCCGGCAGGAGACCGAGATCGGGGAGCAGGTCGAGCAGCACCGCGCCGCGCTCGACGCCGCTGTGGTCGCCAAGCGCGCTGCGGAGGAGGCCGCCGCCGAGGAGGACAAGCGGATCGCGGGCCTCCAGCGCGCCGCCGCCGACCGCCGCGAGGGGCTGGCCCGCCTCACCGGCCAGGTCAACGCGTTGAAGTCCCGGGCGGAGGCCGCCGACGCCGAGATCCAGCGCCTGACCGACGCGCGCGAGGACGCCGCGGCACGTGCCGAGCGCGCCCAGCGCGACTTCACCGCCCTCGAGACCAAGGTCGCGGGGCTCGACGCGGGTGAGGAGGGCCTCGACTCCGAGCACGAGCAGGCCGTCGCGGCCCTCGACGAGGTCGAGGAGCAGCTGGCGCGCGCCCGCGAGGACGCCCAGCAGGCCGACCGCGACCGGGCCGGGCTGACCGCGCGCCGTGACGCGCTCGAGATCGGCCTCAACCGCAAGGACGGCGCCGGCGCGCTGCTCGCCGCGACCGACAAGGTCGACGGCCTGCTCGGCTCGGTCGCCGCCCTGCTCGACGTGGACCACGGCTACGAGGCCGCGGTCGCCGCGGCCCTCGGCACCGCCGCCGACGCCGTGGTGGTCGCCGACGCCCACGCCGCCCTGGCGGCCATCGGCCACCTCAAGGACGACGACCTCGGCCGGGCCGGACTGCTGCTCGGTGGCGCACCCCTCGACGACCGCGACTGGCCCGGCCTCCCCGACGGCGCGACCTACGCCGTCGACGTCGTGGCCGCCCCCGACGACGTACGCCCCGCGCTGGTGCGGCTGCTGCACAAGGTGGCTGTGGTCGAGGACCTCGCCGCGGCGCGCAGCCTGGTGGACGCCGTCCCCGACGTCGTCGCGGTGACCCGCGAGGGCGACCTCCTCGGCGCGCACTTCGCGGCCGGCGGCTCCGGCCGCCAGCCGAGCCTGATCGAGGTGCAGGCCGCGGTCGACGACGCCACCGCCAAGCTGGCCGAGGCCACCGCCACGGCCGAGCGCCTCGGTTTCGAGATCTCGCGCCTCGAGGCCACGCGCCACGACACCCTCAAGCGCGTCGACGTCGCGCTGGCCAAGCTGCACGAGTCCGACGCCACCCTCGCCGCGGTCGCCGAGGAGCTCGGCCAGTACGGCTCGCAGGCCCGCGCGGCCAAGGGTGAGGCCGAGCGGCTCGAGCGCGCCATCACCACGGCCCGTGAGGCCCGCGAGGCCGACCTCGCCGGGCTCGTCGAGCTCGAGGCCCGCCTGGCCGCCGCGCACGACGTCACCGACGAGGAGCCCGACACCTCCGAGCGCGAGAAGCTGGCGGAGGCCGCCCGTGAGGCCCGCCAGGGCGAGATGGATGCCCGGCTCGCGCTCCGCACCGCCGAGGAGCGTGCCCGCGCGCTGCACGGGCGCGCCGACTCGCTGCTCCGCGCCGCCCAGGCCGAGCGCGAGTCCCGCGCCCGCGCTGCCGAGCGCCGCGAGCGGCTGATCCGCGAGGGCCGGGCGGCGCAGGCGGTGTCCGTCGCCGTCCGCATCGTGCTCCACCAGCTGGAGCGCTCCGTGATGGACGCCGCGGACGAGCGCGCCGCCGTGGAGGAGTCGCGCCAGGGCAGCGAGCAGCAGCTGATGGCCGTCCGCACCCGGCTGCGCGACCTCGGCCGGGAGCACGACGAGCTGGTCAACTCCGTGCACCGCGACGAGATGGCCCGCACCCAGCAGAGGATGCGCATCGAGCAGCTCGAGGAGCGTGCGCTCGAGGAGCTCGGCCTCGACCCCGACGGACTCGTCAACGACTACGGACCCACCACGCTCGTCCCCTTCAGCGGCCAGGTGCCGGAGGGGGAGGAGCCGCCGGAGCCCACGCCGTTCGTCCGCGAGGAACAGGTCAAGCGGCTGCGCTCGGCCGAGCGCGCGCTGTCCATGCTGGGGCGGGTGAACCCGCTGGCGCTGGAGGAGTTCTCCGCCATGGAGGAGCGCCACAAGTTCCTCACCGAGCAGCTCGAGGACCTCAAGCGCACCCGCAAGGACCTCCTCGACATCGTCCGCGAGGTCGACGCCCGCGTGGAGCAGGTCTTCACCGAGGCCTACGCCGACGTGGAGAAGGCCTTCGACCAGACCTTCGCCCGGCTGTTCCCCGGTGGTGAGGGCCGGCTGGTGCTCACCAACCCGTCCGACATGCTCACCACCGGCGTCGAGGTCGAGGCCCGACCTCCGGGCAAGAAGGTCAAGCGGCTCTCCCTGCTCTCCGGCGGCGAGCGGTCGCTGGTGGCCGTGGCGTTCCTCGTCGCGCTGTTCAAGGCGCGTCCCTCGCCGTTCTACATCCTCGACGAGGTCGAGGCGGCGCTCGACGACACCAACCTCGGGCGCCTGCTGCAGATCTACGAGGAGCTGCGCGAGACCTCCCAGCTGCTCGTCATCACCCACCAGAAGCGGACCATGGAGGTCGGTGACGCGCTCTACGGCGTCACCATGCGCGGCGACGGCGTCTCCGCAGTGATCAGCCAGCGCCTCCGTGACGCGGAGAGCGCGTAGTGGAGCCCGCTGCGAAGAGCGACCGAACGGCGAGGCCGACCCGCGACGACTACGTCGCCTGGCGCACCGCGACGACCCGGTGGCGCGACGACGACGCCTACGGCCACCTCAACAACGCGACCTACTACGAGCTCTTCGACACCGCGGTCAACGCCTACCTCTACGACGCGACCGGCCTCGACGTGCGCTCGCTTCCGCAGATCGGTGTCGTCGCGGAGACCGGATGCCGCTACTTCCGCGAGATCGGCTTCCCCGAGCCGATCGAGATGGGCCTGGTCGTCGACAAGGTCGGCACGAGCTCGATCGTCTACCGGATCGGGCTCTTCCAGGGAGAGTCCGACGAGGCGGCGGCCGAGGGCCGCTTCGTGCACGTCTACGTCGACAACTCCCGCGGTGCGGGCGCCCGGCCGGTGACGCCGATGCCCGACGCCGTGCGCGAGGCCGTCGTACGCCTCATCCGCTGACCGGGCACTTCCTCCCCGTCCCGACACGGCGGTCGGAGATGCGGGGTGACGTCCGGCCCTGTGCGATGGTGGGGAGGAACCGACCGGACCACCTCGGAGGGATCCCCCGTGCTCGCGATCATCCTGATGATGACCCTCGGCGTGCTCGTCGCCGCTGCCGTCGGTGTCTACGTCGCCTACCCCCACCGCGGCGCGAAGATGCCCGTCGCGCCCCAGCTCGGCACCGCCATGCGCAAGGGCGTCGACGCGCTGCCCACGCTGGAGGACTCCGAGTCGCGGGTCTGACCGCCGCGGATCGCTGAAGGCCCGGCGCGGCGCTCCCCACCGCGCCCGGGGCGGACTAGCGTGCCGGACGTGAGCGGTGCACGCCGGGATGCAGCGAAGGGCTACTGCGCGGCCTGCGGGTCGACCGTGGGCCGGCCGTTCCGGCCCGGGCCCGACGGGCGGCCGGACGCCGTGTGCCCCCGGTGCGGGAGCCTCGAGCGACACCGCTTCCTGTCCCTGCTCCTCGGCGTCCTCGCGCCGGAGCTGCGTGACCTCGACACCGTCGTGGAGATCGCCCCGTCGCGCCAGTCGACGGCGCTGCTCGACCGTGTGGAGGCGCGCCGCCGGGTCACCCTCGACGCCGGCTACGACCACCGTGCGGTCGACGCCCTCGCCAGCGTGACCGCCCTGCCCCTGCGGGACGGCTCGGTCGACCTGCTCGTCTGCTACCACGTGCTCGAGCACGTGCCCGACGACTGCGCGGCGATGCGCGAGATCGCCCGCGTGCTCAGCCCACGGGGCATCGCCCTGCTGGAGGTGCCGATCAAGGGCGGCGTGGCCACCGAGGAGGACCCGTCCGCGACCCCGGAGGAGCGCGTGCGGCGGTTCGGGCAGAGGGACCACGTGCGGTGGTACGGCGACGACTTCGACTCACGGCTGTGCGACGCCGGACTGGCGTCGGTGCGGGTCACGCCGCCGGCCCTGGTCGGGGAGTCCGCGGTCCAGTGGTTCCGGCTGATGCCCCACGAGGTCGTCTGGGTCGTCCACCCCGGCCGCGAGGCGTCGTCGCCGATGCTGGCCGACGGCACGGGGTCCGGCCTCACCGCCGCCTTCGACGCCGTGCTCGGCGACCTCGCCCGTGCGCAGGAGCGGCTCGAGCGCAGCCGCGCGCGTGCCGACCGGCTGGCCGCCGAGCGCGACGCCCTGCGCGCCCGGCTCTCCGAGGCCTCCGCCCAGCAGCGGGCACGCGAGCGTGGGGTGCTCACCCGGCTTCGCCGCGTTGCGCGCCTCTGATTGGATTGGCCCATGGGTGACTGGCTGTATCTGATCATCGGCATCGCCGTCGTCGGCGTGCTCACGCTCGCCGGGCTGCTGACCTCCGGGCGCCGGCGCAAGGCCGTCCCACCGACGGGTGGCACCGACGTCATCGTCCCGCCCCCGACCGAGGGCGAGGCGGCCACCGCGGCCCCGCCGGAGCCGCCGCTCGTCACTGACGAGCCGCTCGCCCCGACGCTCGACAAGCCGGAGCGCTCCGGCACCCGCATGCAGCGGCTGCGCGAGCGCCTGTCGCGCTCGCAGGGCGGTCTGGGCAAGGGCCTCCTTGCCCTCCTGAGCCGTGACCGGCTCGACGAGGACACGTGGGAGGCGATCGAGGACACGCTGCTCACCGCCGACATCGGGGTCGCGCCGACGCAGGCGCTGGTCGAGCGGCTGCGCACGCGGCTGCGGGTCGAGGGCGGACAGGTCCCCGATGCCCGCACCGTCCTGCGCGAGGAGCTCATCGAGCTCCTCGGCACCGACCTGGACCGCCGGGTCCAGGTGAGCGGCGCCGACGGCACGCCCGGCGTGGTGCTCGTGGTCGGCGTCAACGGGGCCGGCAAGACCACCACGGTCGGCAAGATCGCCCGCATCCTGGTCGCGGAGGACCTCACCGTCACGCTCGGCGCGGCCGACACGTTCCGCGCCGCGGCCGTGGACCAGCTCGCCACCTGGGGCGAGCGCGTCGGCGTCGAGGTGGTCCGCGGGCCCGAGGGCGGCGACCCCGCCAGCGTGGCGTTCGAGGCCGTCAAGCACGGCATGGACAACGGCGTGGACACCGTGCTCGTCGACACCGCCGGCCGCCTGCAGAACAAGGCCGGCCTGATGGACGAGCTCGGCAAGGTCAAGCGCGTCATCGAGAAGCAGGCCCCGGTCACCGAGGTGCTGCTCGTCCTCGACGCCACCACCGGCCAGAACGGCCTGATCCAGGCCCGCGTCTTCAGCGAGATCGTCGACGTCACCGGCATCGTGCTGACCAAGCTCGACGGCTCCGCCAAGGGCGGCATCGTGGTGCAGGTCCAGCGCGAGCTCGGCGTCCCGGTCAAGCTCGTCGGTCTCGGGGAGGGCCCCGACGACATGGCGCCGTTCGACCCCGCCGCGTTCGTCGACGCGCTGCTCGGCTGACGTCTGCGCCGTTCAGCGAGAGCCTGACAAGTCCGGGTCGCTACCGGCGGTGATAGCGGGCTCTCAGCCGCGGGCGAGGATCCGGCGCACGGCGTCGTCGATCAACGTCTCGGCACGCTTGTCGAAGCTGTGCTCGGCGATGATCCGGGTGGCGATGCTGCGTCGGGTCTCGTCGTCCGGGAACGCGTCGTACGGCGGCGCGATGAGGCGGGCGAGCTCGTGCTCGTTGTCGAAGGGCAGCACCAGGCCGGAGAAGATCTCCTCCAGGCCGTCGATCCGGTCGCTGAGGATGCGGGCGCCGCAGGCGGCGGCGTCGAAGAGCCGGTTGGACGCGAAGCTGTCGCGCCGCATGTCGAGATGGTGGTCGTTGAGGACCACGCCGGCCGAGGCGTAGAGCGCGCCGACCTCCTCGTTGGCCACGCCGCCGGAGGCGATCTGTTCGCGGTCGACGAACTCGGTCCAGTCGTTGCCGTGCAGCGTCAGGTCGGCGCCGATCGCCAGCGCGCTGCGGACGGCGTAGCGGTAGACGCCGCGGGAGTTGCCGACGAACAGCACCGCCGGACCCGTGTCAGGCTCGGCGCGGTCGGGGTGGAACCAGCGCGTGTCGGTGCACTGCAGCAGCGGCTCGATGGGGGTGCCCCACTCGCGGGTCATCCGCGAGGACCAGCTCGTGCTGGCGGCGTAGACCAGGTCGTAGCCCGCGACCTCCTCGGGCGAGATCATGTCGGGGTGGCTGATGATCCACTCGACGTTGAGCAGGCCGGGGCGGGGGGTGACCCGGTCGAGCCCGCGCAGCACCAGGAGCACGTCGTCGTGGTCGCGCGAGTCGCGTTCGCGCGCGTCACGCCGGTCGATCGCCACGTGCTGGCCGCGCCGCTCGAGGGCGTCGGCCAGGGAGCGGGCGAAGTAGGTGTCGCCCCAGCGGTCGCCCCGGTTGGCGGCCGGGGCGGCGATGTCGATCGCCCAGCGCAGCCGCGGCGGCGACTCGTGGATGCCGCTCACCGGCCGGAGCACGAGCTCGGGGACCAGCACGGCGGGTGACTGGCGGTCGTCGGGGTCGGCGCAGACCCGCCGGTTGCGCCGGTCGGTCACCTCCAGGCCGGCCTCGCGCAGCAGCGCGGGCGCCACGTCGGGCGGGGGCGTGGCTCCGCTGACCCGCAGCGACGCCATCGCCCCGATGAGCTCCTCGGGGCGCGCGTAGTCGGTGCGGGAGGTGATCACGGCGTCCGGGACGACGACCGAGTCGCCGAGCCCCGCGTGCCGGGCCCGCAGCCCGAGGTCGGTCTCGGCGAGGACCGAGTGGAAGCGGCCGCTGAGGCCGCGCAGCGCCACCGCCGTGTCGGTCCGCAGCGCCACCAGCGGTGTGGCGGGCGCGGCCACCGTGCACTGCCCGATGCGGACCGCGTCGCTGGTCGGCAGGCCCGCCAGGAACAGCTCGGGGTTGGGGTTGTCGTCGTCGAACCGCGCGCCCGCGCTCAGCACGACGCCGTCGAGGTCGACGACCAGCGGCTGCGCGAGGGCGACGCCCGGCTGGCGTACGACGTCGGCCAGCTTCTCGGCGATCGGCTGGCGGGGCGGCATGGCCTCGGGTCGGATCAGCAGCAGGGTGCTGCCGTCGGCGTGGGCGATGCCGATGTTGGTCGCCGCCGAGGTGGAGAGCGCGGTCGGCACCGAGACGAACCGGGCGCCGGAGATGATCGAGGCGATCGAGGCTGCCAGCACGTGGTGGGCGCGACGCAGCCGCACGCCCACGAGGATCAGCTCGGAGCCCTCGCGCGGCAGGGAGCTGAGCCACTCGACGGTGCGGCGCGGCTCCGGACCCACGGGGAGGACGTGGCTGACGAGACCCTCCGACCGTGGGCGGGCGGCGACCTGGTCCCAGTCGACGAGCTGGCGCTCCAGCACCACGGAGTCCCAGTCGTCGCCGAAGCCGGCGGTGCCGACGTCGGGCCGCTTCAGGACGGGTACGTCGACCGGGACGGGCTCGTGGTCGCGCGTGAGCCGCAGGAGCAGGTCGTGCTCGGCCGAGCCCCCGAGCGACTCGTCGAAGCCGCCGACGTCCTTGATGGCCGTGCGCCGCAGCAGGGAGGTGGTGAGGTCGACCGGCCGACCGCCGACCAGCTCCAGGCGGGACCGCGCGACGGCGCCGGCGCCGGCCACCACGGCGGCGGCCCCGGACCCGTGGGCGTGGGCCAGCAGCTGGGCCAGCATCTCGGGCAGCCACTCGCGGCCCGGCGGCAGGAAGGCGACGTGCTCGGCGGTGCTGTGCTCGAGGGCGGTGTTGAGCGCCCGGGCGTGCCCGCAGCGCGACTCGCGGACCAGGGTGATCCGGTCGTCGAACGCGGCCATGCCCTGCAGCACCCAGGCGGTGTCGTCCAGCGATCCCCGGTCGACCGCGACCAGGTGCCAGTCGGCGAAGGTCTGGGCCTGCAGCGAGGCGACGGTCTCCCGCACGAGCGGACCGCAGTCCTGGGCGGCCATCACGACCGTGACGGCGGGTGACGTGGCCAGCCGCGCCGGCAGGTCGGGGGAGTGGCCCAACAGCTCGGGCCGCTCGAGGACGACCTCGTCGCGCCAGGCCGTCGCGGCCTCGATGGCGGCCGCGCGGTAGGTCCCCCAGGAGACCTTCTTGGGCAGGATCCGGGTCGGCAGCGCGGTGCCGGGCCCGGAGACCGAGAGCCAGTAGGAGAGCGCGCCGTAGGGATGGTGGCGGGCCTCGGGCATGGACGCGAAGATGATCCGCGGGTCGACCAGCGGGTGGGGGGCGATCCGGTTGCGGCGGCGGCGCTCGGAGACGTACCAGATCACCGGGTGCTGGCCCGAGCGCTGCCAGGACCGACGGCGACCGATCCACTGGGCCTCGAAGAGGGGGTGCGGCGACACCTCGCCGGCCTGCACGACCGCGCGAGCGGCGTCGTAGTGCGAGCCGAACCGGGTGCCGAGCTGCGCAGCGACGAAGTCGACGTCGACGAGGCCGGAGTCCACGAGGACCTCCGCCGGGTCGTCGAGCCTCACCTGGTGCTGCCGGCGCTCACCGCGCATCGGAGTACCTCACGCGCGGGAACAGCGGCTCCAGCGCGAGCGGGGTCGGCAGCAGCCGCTCGGTGTCGCGCAGCGGGTAGTACTGCGCGGTGTCGGCGAGGAACTGGCGTACGCCGTCGAAGCGCTGCGGGAAGCGGCGCTCGCACAGCTCGAGCAGCCGGTCGGCGTCGAGGTTGTAGGGGTCGTAGCGGAGGGTGTCGATCTTGACGTAGGGGAGCCGGGCGTTGTCGAGCACCCGGTCGGCGAGGCTGCGGGCCGGGTTCCAGGGCTCGTTGGCGCGCTCGCGCCACTCGCGCACTTCCGCGCGCGTGCGGGGGAAGGAGGAGCGGTGCGCCGCCCACCACCGCATCCGCTCCCGCGCGATCCTCCGGTCCTCCGGGGTCTCCACGAAGTAGGTGTCGGAGGAGAAGCCGGCCTCGTAGAGGCGGCGCGACATGCCGATCTCGTAGCGGCGGATGACCTGGCGGCGCTTGGAGATCGGCTCCATCTCCTCCCAGAACGCCGTGAAGGCGTGCGAGGCGACCACCCACGGCCGGAAGGCCACGAAGAACGACTGGATGTGCGGGGCGAGGCGCTCCGCGGCCGTCAGGCCCCAGAAGTCGCACGGCCGGGAGGCCATCTCCTCGAAGATCGGCGTGTAGGAGTCGAGCGCGAAGACATAGGTGTCGTTGCAGACCATCACCTCGTCGTAGGCCGTCAGGTCGCCCGCGGCGTCGAGACCGACCTTGTAGCTGAAGAAGTCGTAGCCGTAGTTGGCCCGCTCGACGACCTCGGCGCGCTCGTTGAGCCACGCCCGCGCGGAGTCCTGGAGGTGGGCGGTCGTGCAGACGAGCAGCTTGTCCACCGACGCGGCCAGCGCCTCGACCTGACCACGGACGTGCGGCCGAAGATCTCCGGCGACGTCGTAGTGCGCCATCACGGCCAGTCGGGACACGGCCGAACCCTAACAAGGCGGGTCCGGAGGCCGTCCCGTTCACGCACCTGTAACACGAGCGCGCATTCCGTTGCCTGCGCGCAACATGTGCCGCGACCAGCCGTCATGTCCTCCGCACAGGCTTCGGTCGAACGCGTGGACCCCTGCATGACACCGGCGTCATGACCCCGGCGGGCCACTCCCCATACGTTTCCTGCCCGATCCCTGGAGGTTCTGTGGACGGCTATTACGCCTTCATGCTGGTGGCGACCGCCTTCGTCCTGATGATGACGGTGCCCGCGCTGGCCCTGTTCTACGGCGGCATGTCCCGGTCGAAGTCCGTGCTCAACATGATGATGATGTCGTTCGTCGCGGCAGCGATCGTCGGCATCCTCTACGTCGCCGTCGGCTGGTCGATGGGCTTCGGTGGCGACGGCACGCTCTTCGCCAACCCGTTCGAGCTGCTGTGGCTCGACGGCGTCACCACCGACAACTACATCTACGTGATGTTCCAGATGACGTTCGCGATCATCACCGCCGCGCTCATCAGCGGCGCGGTCGCCGACCGGCTCAAGTTCTCGGCGTGGGTGGTCTTCCTGCCGCTGTGGGCGCTCATCGTCTACTTCCCGCTGGCCCACATGGTCTTCAGCTGCACCGACGACTCGCTGATCTGCGGCCGCATCGGCGCGCAGGACTACGCCGGTGGCACCGCGGTGCACATCAACGCCGGTGTCGCGGCCCTCGTCCTGGTGCTGCTGCTGGGCAAGCGGATCGGCTGGCCGCGTGAGCAGATGCGTCCGCACAACCTGACGCTGACGATGCTCGGCGCCGGCATGCTGTGGCTCGGCTGGTACGGCTTCAACGTCGGCTCGATCGTCTTCGGCACCACCTTCGACGAGGACCCGGACGCCTTCCTCTCGCAGTTCTACTCCGAGACCGGGCGCACCTTCGCCAACACCACCCTCGCGACCTTCGCCGCGATCCTCGGCTGGCTGCTGATCGAGCGCCTGCTGCACGGCAAGGCCACCTCCCTCGGTGCCGCGTCCGGCATCGTGGCCGGCCTCGTCGCCATCACCCCGGCCGCGGGTGCGGTCGACATCGGTGGAGCCGTCGCGATCGGCGCCGTGGCCGGCGCGGTCTGCGCCTGGGCCGTCGGCCTCAAGTACAAGCTGGGCTACGACGACTCGCTCGACGTGGTCGGCGTGCACCTCGTCGGTGGCATCATCGGCACGGTGCTGATCGGGGTGTTCTCCACCGCCGACGGCGCCGGTGGCGTCGACGGGCTGATCCACGGCGGCGGGTTCGGCTCGCTGGGCGACCAGACCCTCGGTGTCCTCGTCGCGGTCGTCTACTCCGGCGTCCTCACCACCGTCATCGCCCTCGCCATCAAGTACACGATCGGGCTGCGCCTCGACGAGGAGGACGAGGTCAACGGCATCGACCTCGCCGCCCACGGCGAGTCGGCGTACGACCTGCACAGCGGCACCAGCGGCGGCTCCTCGAGCGTCCTCGCCGCCAGCACCGCCACCCGCACGGAAGGAGTCAACGCATGAAGCTCGTGACCGCGGTCATCAAGCCGCACAAGTGGGAGGACGTCCGCGAGGCCCTCGAGACCTTCGGCGTCGCCGGGATGACGGTCTCCGAGGTCAGTGGCTACGGCCGCCAGAAGGGCCACACCGAGGTCTACCGCGGCGCGGAGTACGACATCGCGCTCGTGCCCAAGATCCGCCTCGAGATCGTCGTGGACGACGCGGACGCCGACGACATCGTGGGCATCATCGTCAAGACGGCGCAGACCGGTCGCATCGGCGACGGCAAGGTCTGGGTCAGCCCGGTCGAGACCGTCGTACGGGTCCGGACCGGCGAGCAGGACGCGTCCGCGCTCTGATGGTCGACGTCCTCTCGGGCCTCCTGACATGACCGCAGCACAACGCCAGACCAGGGCCACCTCGGCCGACGAGCTCTGCCGGCAGGCGTACGCCGCCTGCGACGGGCCCGTCGCCGGGGTGGCCCTGGTCGCGGTCGGGGGCTACGGGCGCGGCGAGCTCGCGCCCCACTCCGACCTCGACGTGGTGCTCGTCCACGACGACGGCACCGACCTGGGCGAGCTCGGCGGCTCGCTCTGGTACCCCCTCTGGGACTCGGGCAGGCGGCTCGACCACTCGGTCCGCTCGATGAGCCAGGTGCTCGAGGCAGCCGGCGACCTCCGGGTCGCGCTCGGCCTGCTCGACGCCCGCCACCTGGCCGGCGACCCGGGCCTCAGCCTGCGGCTGCGGACCACGATGCTCGCCGACTGGCGACGCCAGGCGCGCTCGCGGCTGCCGGAGCTCAAGGCGCTCACGCACAAGCGTCACGAGGTGACCGGCGAGCTGGCCCACGCCTCGGTGCCCGACGTCAAGGAGGCCGAGGGCGGGCTGCGCGACGCCGGCGTGCTCAAGGCCATCGAGGCCAGCTGGCTCGTCGACGCATCGACACCGGCGCTGGAGGCGGCCCGGCTGCTGCTCCTCGACGTGCGCGACGAGGTGCAGGACCTGGCGGGGCGACCCGTCGACCGGATCGCGCCTGAGATGTGGGCACCGCTCGCCGAGCGCCTCGACCTCCCCGATGCCGAGGCGGCGCAGCGCCACGTGCGCTCGCTAGGGCGCCGGATCACGCACCTGTCGCGCCTGGCCTGGCGGCGTACCGACGCGGTGCTGGCGCGGACGACGGGGGAGAAGGGCCGTCGCACCCCGGCCCTCGAGCGGATCGCGCCGGGCATCGCGCTGTCCCGTGGCGAGGTGGTGCTCGACGCGGGGACGAAGCCTGGGGACGACCCGACGCTGCTGCTGCGCGCGGCGGCCGAGGCGGCGAGCCGCGACGCCGTGCTCGCACCGACCACCGCCGCTCGCCTGGTCCGCGAGGGTGCCGAGCTGCCCACGCCGTGGCCGGCGTCGGCCCGTGACGCCCTCGTGCGCCTGCTCGCCAGCGGTCCCGGCCTGCTGCCTGTGTGGGAGACGCTGGACGAGGTCGACGGCATCGAGACGTTCCTGCCGGAGTGGGAGCAGATCCGGCTGCTGCCGCACGCCTCGGCCATCCACCGCTTCACCGTCGACCGGCACGTCGTGGAGACCTGCGCCGAGGCCGGCTCCCTCATCCGGGGCGTGCGGCGCCCCGACCTGCTGCTGGTGGCCGCCCTGCTGCACGACATCGGCAAGGGCTCGCTCCACGACCACGCGGTGGCCGGCGAGCCGCTGGCCCGCAAGATCGTCACGCGGATGGGCTTCACCGACCTCGACGCCGAGGTGGTGGCCTCGCTCGTGCGGTGGCACCTGCTGCTCGCCGGCCTCGGCACCACCCGCGACCCCGACGACCCCGCGACCACCGCCGAGCTGCTGACCCACGTCCCCGATGCGGCGAGCCTGGAGCTGCTGCGGGCGCTCACCGAGGCGGACGCGCGGGCCACCTCCTCGGCGGCCTGGACCTCGTGGCGCGAGTCGCTCATCGACCGGCTCGTCTCCCGCGCCGGCCAGGCGCTCGGTGCCGAGCTGGTGCCGTCCGCCCCCGTCGAGCCGCTGCCGGTCCCCGACGTCGTACGCCGTGACGCGGACGCGGTGTGGGTCGACGTCGCCCCGCACGAGGTCGGCGCCACCGTCACCGTCATCGCCGCTGACCGGGTGGGCCTGCTCGCCGACGTCGCGGGTGGGCTCGCGGCCCTGCGGGTGCCGGTGAAGGCGGCCCGTGCCTGGGCCCAGGTCGACACCGACGGCGAGTGGGGCGTGAGCGCGTGGG
This sequence comes from Nocardioides sp. Root122, assembly GCF_001425025.1. Classification (GTDB taxonomy): domain Bacteria; phylum Actinomycetota; class Actinomycetes; order Propionibacteriales; family Nocardioidaceae; genus Nocardioides. Next base: position 153,304 of record NZ_LMDE01000003.1, on the reverse strand, counting down.
AGGTGCCGGACGCCTACCTCGACGCGACCGTGGTCCGCGAGCGGATCCGGCGCGTCGTCGAGGGCAGCCAGCGTCTGCCGGACCTGGCCGCCCGCCCGGAGGGCGAGCTGCCGCCGATCGTGGAGGTGCGTCCGGACGCCTCGCGCGCCTCGCTGGTGCTGGAGATCCGCACCTCCGACCGACCGGGCGTGGTGCACCGGGTGCTGACGACGCTCGCCGGGCTCGGCCTGACCGTCGCCTCGGCCCACGTGTCGACGCTCGGCCCGCAGGCGGTGGACGTGTTCTACGTCCAGGAGGTCGGCGGCGTACGTCCCACGGAGGAGCGGGCCGCGGCGGCGGCCCACGCCGTACGCACCGCGCTCGGCGGCTGATGGCCCGGAGTTCCCCGTCGAGGCGGGGCGGACGGGGTCGCCCGGCTAGGCTGGAGCGTCGTACCACCCCCTGATCCGCCCTGATCCACCACCGATGCGAGGGATTGACCCACACCGTGTTCGCCACACTCTCCGACCGCCTTGCCGACACCTTCAAGAACCTGCGTGGCAAGGGCCGGCTCTCCGAGGCCGACATCGACGCCACCGCGCGCGAGATCCGCATCGCGCTGCTCGAGGCCGACGTCGCGCTGCCGGTCGTCAAGGAGTTCGTCGGTGCCGTGAAGGAGCGCGCACGCGGCGAGGAGGTCAGCGGCGCCCTCAACCCGGCCCAGCAGATCATCAAGATCGTGCACGAGGAGCTCGTCACGATCCTCGGCGGCGAGACCCGCCGCCTTCGCTATGCGAAGAGCGGACCGACCGTCATCATGCTCGCCGGCCTGCAGGGCGCCGGCAAGACGACGCTGGCGGCCAAGCTCGCGCTGTGGCTCAAGGACCAGGACAAGACGCCCATGCTGGTCGCGGCGGACCTCCAGCGACCCAACGCGGTGCAGCAGCTGCAGGTCAACGGTGAGCGCGTCGGCGTGCCCGTCTTCGCCCCCGAGCCCGGCAACGGCACCGGCAACCCCGTCGACGTCGCGCGCGCCTCCATCGAGGAGGCGAAGCGCAAGCTGCACGACGTCGTCATCATCGACACCGCCGGTCGCCTCGGCGTCGACGAGACGCTGATGCAGCAGGCCGCCGACATCCGCGACGCCGTCCAGCCCGACGAGGTGCTCTTCGTCGTCGACGCGATGATCGGCCAGGACGCGGTGACGACCGCCCAGGCCTTCCTCGACGGTGTCGGCTACGACGGCGTCGTGCTCACCAAGCTCGACGGCGACGCCCGCGGTGGTGCGGCCCTCTCGATCCGCTCGATCACCGGCAAGCCGGTCATGTTCGCCTCCAGCGGCGAGAAGATGACCGACTTCGACCTGTTCCACCCCGACCGGATGGCTTCGCGCATCCTCGACATGGGCGACATGCTCACCCTCATCGAGCAGGCCGAGAAGGCCTTCGACTCCGAGCAGTCGATGAGGGCCGCCGAGAAGCTCGCCACCAAGGGCGGCTTCACGCTGGAGGACTTCCTCCAGCAGATGATGCAGATCCGCAAGCTGGGCTCGATGACCAAGATCATGGGCATGCTGCCCGGGATGGGTCAGTTCCGCGACCAGCTCGAGAACTTCGACGAGCGCGAGATCGACCGCATCCAGGCCATCATCCAGTCGATGACCCCCGCCGAGCGGGCCGACCCGAAGATCATCGACGGCTCGCGCCGCGCCCGGATCGCCAAGGGTTCGGGCCGCCAGGTCTCCGACGTCAACCAGCTCGTCGACCGCTTCTTCGAGGCGCGCAAGATGATGGAGCAGATGGCGCGCGGCGGCGGCATGCCCGGCATGCCCGGGATGCCCGGGATGCCCGGGATGGGCGGCGGCAAGCGCGCCGGTGCCCGCCAGCAGCCGCAGAAGGGCAAGAAGGGCAAGAAGCGCGTCTCCGGCAACCCCGCGAAGGCCGCGCAGCAGAAGGCCGCCGAGAAGGCCGCCGCGGCCGAGAAGGCCGGCAACCCCTTCGGCAACCCCGACGGCGCGGAGGTCGACTACGAGAAGGCCGCCGAGCAGCTCAACCTCCCCAAGGACTTCTCCCAGTTCCTGAAGTGAGACGAGCAGCCGGGATCGAGCGGAGCGAGATCCCGGCGTGGGCTCGGCCAGGTCGAGCGCGTCGAAACCCCTCGCGGAGGTATGGCTGTCGGTGGCCGTCGGGTGGTTGGGTGGTCAGCCACGCCACATCAAGGGGAGAGAATGACCGAGCCGTTCGACCACCTGCTCGAGAAGTACGCCCGTCTCGTCGTACGTGTGGGGGTGAACGTCCAGCCGGGGCAGGAGGTCGTGGTCAACGCACTGCCCGAGCAGGCCGACGCGGCCCGGGCCATCGCCGACGAGGCCTACCGGGTGGGCGCGTCGCGGGTGCGCATCGACTACGGCGACCCGCACGTCAAGCGTGCCGCGGTCGAGCTCGGCCCCGAGGACCAGCTCGGCGTCTCGCAGGAGCACGAGCTCGCCCAGGTACGGGCGTGGCACGACAGCAAGCCGGCGCTGATCAGCCTCACCGGCAACCCGCACCCGACCCTCATGGAGGGTCTGGACCCGGCGCGCCTGGCGAAGTCGACGCCGATCGACCTCATCCAGCAGGTCATGCCGCTGATCCTGTCCAACAAGGTCGCCTGGACCGTCATCGGCGCCCCGACGAAGGGCTGGGCGGACAGCGTCGGCGTCGCCGACCTCGCTCAGCTCTGGGACGCCGTTGCCGTGGCCATGCGCCTCGACCAGGCCGACCCGGTCGCCGCGTGGCAGGCCCACGTCGCGAAGCTGCGCACGCGGGCCGCGATCCTCAACGGCCACCGCTTCGACCGGATCCGCTACCGCGGTCCGGGCACGGACCTCACGCTCGGCATGGCCCCCGGCTCGACGTGGGTCGGCGGGGCGCTGGAGAACGAGGACGGCGTCGAGTTCGTGCCCAACATGCCGACCGAGGAGGTCTTCATCTCCCCGGACTGGCGCCGCGCGGAGGGGCACGTCCGGACGTCCGCACCGTTCTTCCTGGCGTCGATGGGGACGCTCGTGGAGGACCTCGCCCTCGAGATCAACGACGGCACCATCACCGGCGCCACGGCCGCCCACGGCGAGGACGAGGTCCGCGCACAGTTCGACCTGATCCCGCGCTCGAAGCACTTCGGCGAGGTGGCCATCGTCGACTCCGACTCGGCGGTCGCGGCCACCGGGCTCGTCTACAAGGACATGCTCTTCGACGAGAACGTCGGGTCCCACGTGGCGTGGGGCATGGGCTACACGACCGCCATGGACGGGACCCTCCCGCTCTCACCGGACCAGCGGGTCGACCAGGGCCTCAACCAGTCCGACACCCACGTCGACATCGTGATCGGCAGCCCGGAGGTGCAGGTCGACGGCATCCACGCCGACGGCACGGTCGTGCCGGTCACCCGCGGCGACGAGTTCGTGCTGCGCGACTGACACACTCACGGGGTGGGCTCTGTTCTCGTCGTCGACGGCGCCAACGTCGTCGGCTCGGTGCCCGACGGCTGGTGGAAGGACCGCGCGGGTGCGGCCCGCCGGCTCCACGAGCGGCTCCTCGTCGCCGACACGCCGTACGACGAGATCGTGCTGGTGCTCGAGGGCCAGGCCAAGTCGGGCGTCCGGGCAGGCCGCGACGGCCACGTGACGACCGTCCACGCCTCCCGCGACGGCGACAGCGAGATCCGCGCGCAGGCCCGTCGCGCCGCCGACGCCGGTGGCACCGTCCTCGTCGTGACCGCCGACCGGATGCTGGCCGCCAACGTCGCACCGGCGCAGGTGCTCAGCCCCTCCTGGCTGCTCGACCGCCTGTAACGTCGCCGCCATGCCCCACCAGAGTGCCCAGCGCTTCCGCGGCCCGGTTCTTCCCGACGGGGAGCCCCGCGACCTCTACGTCGTCGAGGGCCGGATCACCTTCGAGCCGCAGGCAGGTGCCGACACGGTCGCCGAGGGTTGGATCGTCCCCGGTCTCGTCGACGCGCACTGCCACCTCGGTCTCGACGACTTCGGGGCGACCGACGACGAGGCCACCGAGCAGCAGGCGATCGACGACCGCGACGGGGGCGCCCTGCTGATCCGTGACGCCGGGTCGGCCGCTGACACGCGATGGATCCACGACCGCGACGACCTGCCGCGGCTGATCCGCTGCGGGCGGCACATCGCCGCGACGAAGCGCTACATCCGCAACTACGCCCACGAGGTCGAGCCGTCCGAGCTCGCCGCCGTGGCCGCGCAGGAGGCGCGCAACGGCGACGGCTGGATCAAGCTGGTCGGCGACTGGATCTCGCGCGACGAGGGCGACCTGGCCCCATCGTTCCCGGCCGAGGCGTTCGCGGCCGCGATCGACGCAGCGCACGCCCACGGCGCGAAGGTGACGGCGCACTGCTTCGGCCACGGCGTGCTGCCGGGCCTGATCGACGCCGGCATCGACTGCATCGAGCACGGCACCGGCCTGACGGAGGACCTCATCGACGCGATGGTCGCCCACGGCACGCGGCTGGTGCCCACCGTCATGCAGCTCGACAAGTTCCCGGAGCACGCGGCTGCGGGGCAGGAGCGGTTCCCCGCCTACGCCGCGACGATGACCGACCTCTACGACCGCATGCCCGCCACGATCATGGCTGCCCACGAGGCCGGCGTGCCGATCTACGCCGGCTCCGACGGCGGCGGCATCAGCCGCCACGGCAACATCGCCGGGGAGATCGAGGCACTGGTGCGGATCGGGATGCCCGCGCACGACGCGCTCGGCGCTGCCAGCTGGCGCGCCCGCGAGTGGCTCGGCGTCGACGGCCTCACCGAGGGCGCGTCGGCCGACTTCGTGGTCTACGACCGCAACCCGGTCGAGGACCTCTCGGTCCTCCGCACGCCGTCCGCGGTCGTGCTGCGCGGGGCGCTGGTCAGCCCAGGTCGATGACCTGCACGTCCGGGCCGGGCTCGTAGACCACCAGGGCGCAGTTGCTCTTCACCAGCTCCTCGCCGACCTGGTCGCCGGTGCGCCGGTCGAGGACCCGTCGCCACACCTCGTTGCGCCGGAACACCTGGCCGCCGCGGCGCAGGAACTGCTCCCCGCGCGCCTCGACCCGGTAGGAGTGCGGAGGCCGCTCGTCGGCTCGCAGCTGGCCGTGCAGGTAGCGCTCGCCGACCCACGTCCGGAGCTGGAAGGTGTACGCCGTGTCGTTGCGCACGACGAGGTCGACGTAGTTGTAGACGATCGAGCAGCCCACGCCCCACGGCAGCACCCGCCCGCGGTCGGGGAACGGGTCGAAGGAGTGCTCTGAGCGCTCCACGACGGTCAGCGGCGAGTGCAGCACCATCCAGTGCACGAGGTTGGCGAGCTGGCAGATCCCGCCTCCGACGCCTGCCTCGGCCGTGCCGTTCGACAGCCTCATCCCCTCGACGTACCCCTTGCGGCGGGTGCAGTTGCCCACGACCCGGTTGAACGACACGCTCTCACCGGGCCGGATGACCAGGCCGTCCATCCGCTCGGTCGCGAGCCGCAGGTTGGTCACCTTGTTGTGCTGCAGGTGCATCTGGTCGGGGTCGAGCTCGCGCAGCAGCAGCGATCCGTGCTGCTTGAGCCGCACGGGCAGGTCGACGGCGTCGCGCGAGCGCGCCCACACGACCCGGCCCGACCACGCGTCCCGGACCCAGCGCGTACGACGCCGGGCGCGGTGCACGGCCATCGCCGCGGGCAGCAGCCAGGGGTGGCGCTGCGTCAGGCGCGGGGGAGCGGTCAGCCGCGCGGGGAGGTCGAGCGGCTCCGGCGGCTGCAGCCCGGCGTGCGCGGTGGTCATGCCAGGTAGACGCGGCGGCGGGCGAGGAGGTTGCCGGGGAACCGGTGTGTGGCCGCCGCGCTCGCTCGGGGAGGATCGACCCATGACGACCGCAGTCGACCTCTACCCGCCCTTCGGCCTGCGCGTGGCCGCCGGCCCGCTGGAGCTGCGCGGGCTCACCGACGAGCTCATCGTCGAGCTGTGCGTGCTCGCCGAGGGAGGGATCCACGACCCGGACGAGATGCCGTTCTACTTCCCGTGGACCGCCGCGCCCGCGGGGCAGCTCGGGCGCAACACCGCGGCGTACCACTGGGGCAAGCGCTCGACGTTCTCGCCCGACGACTTCTGTCTGGACCTCGCGGTGCTGCTCGACGGTCGCGTGATCGGCTGCCAGGGCGTCGCCGCCAAGCACTTCCCGGTCACCCGGACCGGTGAGACCGGGTCATGGCTGGGACGCGAGTTCCAGGGGCGCGGGCTCGGCACGGAGATGCGTCGCGCGATGTGCGCGCTGCTCTTCGACCACCTGGGCTTCGAGGAGATCACCTCCGCGGCGTTCCTCGACAACCCAGCCTCCCTCGCGGTGTCGCGGAAGGTCGGCTACCAGCCGACGGTCGTCAGCCGGATCAAGCGGCGCGAGGGCGAGCTGGCGCTCAACCAGGGGCTCGTCCTCACGCCGGACACGTTCGTGCGCGGCGACGTGCCGGTCGAGGTGAGCGGCGCGGAGGCGGTCCGGGCCTTCATCGGTCTCGACGCGCCGGCCCGGCCCGCGGGCTGAGCGGGGCCGGATTGGTCGCGCGCGGCGTACGTCTGGCAGAATCTTTCCTCGTGTCCTGTGCGTCCGGGCCCTCTCACCCGGGCGACGCAGCGCCCATCGAACGACCTGACCCGGTGCCCCCACCTGGAGAGGGTCGCTCACCCACGACAATTTCTGAGGAGACACCACAAACGTGGCCGTCAAGATTCGTTTGAAGCGCCTGGGCAAGATCCGGGTGCCGCAGTACCGCATCGTCGTCGTCGACTCCCGCAAGAAGCGCGACGGCCGGGTCCTCGAGGAGATCGGCAAGTACCACCCCAAGGAGGAGCCGTCGCTCATCGACGTCGTCTCCGACCGGGCGCAGTACTGGCTCGGCGTGGGCGCCCAGCCCTCCGAGGCCGTCGAGGCCCTGCTCAAGGTGACCGGTGACTGGCAGAAGTTCAAGGGTCTGCCCGGCACCGAGGGCACCCTGAAGGTCAAGGAGCCCAAGCGCGCCAAGATCGACATCTTCAACGAGGCCCTCAAGGAGGCCGCCTCCGAGCCCAAGGGCTCCGCGGTGACCACCAAGAAGAAGGCCGAGAAGGCGGAGAAGGTCGAGGAGCCGGCTGCTGCCGAGGCTCCCGCCGAGGTCCCCGCGTCGGAGACCCCCGAGGGTGCCGCTGACGCCAACGCCGACCTGGAGAACGTGTCGGCCGAGGACGCCGGCAAGAACACCTCCGGCGTCGACGCGGACAAGCAGGCCTGATCGTGCTGGCCGAGGCGCTCGAGCACCTGGTGCGTGGCATCGTCGACCACCCCGACGACGTCACCGTCCGCGACAAGCAGCTGCGTCGTGGCGCGGTCCTCGAGGTCCGGGTCCACCCCGACGACCTCGGCAAGGTGATCGGCCGCAACGGCCGCACCGCGACGGCCTTCCGCACCGTCGTCTCGGCCCTCGCCGGCCGCGGCGGTGCACGCGTCGACTTCGTCGACACGGACCGGCGTCGCTGACCGACCGCACAGCCAGCACGACGGGCGCCACCCCTTCCGGGGGTGGCGCCCGTCGCCGCATTTCCGGGCCACTGGGAGCTGAGTCGCTGGGAGACTCATCGGCCAGTCCCGGGCGTGTCGGGAGCTGAGTCGCTGGGAGACTCAACGCCGAGCCCCTCTAGTCTTGGCCGCGTGAGCACAGAGGAACCGGGCGACATCGAGGTCGTGGTCGGGCGCATCGGCAAGCCCCACGGCATCCGCGGCGAGGTCACCCTCGACGTACGCACCGACGAGCCCGAGCGGCGCTTCGCCCCCGGCAGCGTGCTGCGCGCCGAGGCACCCGCGGGGGCGGACCGGCGCCCGGCCGCGCTCACCGTCGCTCGTGCCCGGTGGCACCAGAGCACGCTGCTCGTGACGTTCGAGGAGCTGGCCGACCGCAACGCCGCCGAGGCTGCCCGCGGGACGGTCCTGCACGCGACCCTTGCCCACGACGAGGTCCCCGAGGACCCGGACGAGTACTACGACCACCAGCTGGAGGGTCTCGACGTCGTCGACCTCGACGGCGTCCACCTCGGCACCGTCGCGGGACTCGTGCACGGCTCCGCGCAGGACCTGCTGACCGTGCGGACCACCGACGGTCGCGACGCGCTCGTGCCCTTCGTCAGCGCCCTCGTGCCGGAGGTCGACCTGGCCGGCCGACGCGTGGTCGTGGCGGACCGCCCCGGCCTGGTCTCACCGTTCCCCGACGATCAGCCCCAGGACAAGGGCGTGGACGCGGGATGAGGATCGACGTCGTCACGATCTTCCCCGACTACCTCGCACCGCTGACGCTGAGCCTGCCCGGCAAGGCTCGCGACAAGGGGCTGCTCGACGTGCACGTCCACGACCTGCGCGACTGGACGAGCGACCGGCACCGCACCGTCGACGACACCCCCTACGGCGGCGGCGCCGGGATGGTGATGAAGCCCGAGCCGTGGGGCCGGGCGCTCGACGCCGTGGCGACCGGCGCCACCATCGTGTTCACCACGCCGAGCGGCGAGCCCTTCACGCAGCAGCTGGCCGAGGAGCTCAGCGGGCACGAGCACCTCGTCTTCGCCTGCGGCCGCTACGAAGGCATCGACCAACGCGTGACCGAGCATGCCGCGACGGTCGGCACGGTCCGCGAGATCAGCCTCGGCGACTACGTCCTCAACGGCGGCGAGGTGGCCGCGCTGGCGATCACCGAGGCCGTCGTCCGGCTGCTGCCCGGCTTCATGGGCAACGCCGAGTCGCTCGTCGAGGAGTCGCACGCCGACGGCCTGTTGGAGTACCCCGTCTACACCAAGCCCGCCACCTGGGAGGGCCGCGAGGTGCCCGAGGTGCTGCTCTCCGGCGACCACGCCCGGATCGCCGCATGGCGGCGCGAGCAGGCGCAGCGCCGCACCGCGGAGCGCCGGCCCGACCTGCTGCCCGCCACGGGAGCGGTGGGCGCGCTCGCCGACCTCGACGTACGCCCTGCCGTCCCGGCCGACGCCGGCGAGCTCTACACCCTCCAGCGCGCCTGCTGGCTCCAGGAGCTGGAGGCCAACCCCGGCGTGGAGATCCCGGCGCTGCGCGAGTCGCTCGACGACGTACGCCGTGGCCTGGGGGAGTGGACCGTCATGGTGGCACGCGAGCCGTCCTCGGGACGCCTGGTGGGGGCCGTACGAGGTCGCCTCGACCGGCACGGGGAGTGGGACATCGGCCGCATCATGGTCGCCCCGGACCTCCAGGGCAGAGGCCTGGGGCGCGCGCTGCTCGAGCTCGTCGAGGGCCTGGCGCCCGCTGAGGTCGAGACCTTCGTGCTGTTCACCGGCGCCGGGTCGAGCGACAACATCCGGATGTACAAGAAGGCCGGCTTCCGGCTCCGGCCGGACCGGACTGCGCCGCCGGGTGCCGTGGTGCTGACCAAGCGCCCGGGCAAGCGGGCCGGGCAGCGGATTTCACGCTGACGTCACGCTCTGGCAGACTGCTCCACTGGTCACTCGAGGCCAGGGTCGCCCGGACGCATCCACCCGATGCACCACCCCGGGGTCCCGCCGGTCCGCACCTGCCACAGGGGGCGCCCCGGCTCGGCCAGCTCGAGCACGACCGACACCATCAGCACCTTCTGATACCGCGGCTGACCTGTGGCACTCGCGAGGAGCATGATATGAGCAACGTGATCGCCGATCTCGGCAGCACCTTCAAGCGCGACGACGTCCCGGCCTTCCGCGCCGGCGACACCATCAAGGTCCACGTCAAGGTCATCGAGGGCAGCCGCTCGCGTGTCCAGGTCTTCCAGGGCGTCGTCATCCGCGTCCACGGCTCGGGCATCGGCCGCACCTTCACCGTCCGCAAGGTCTCCTTCGGCGTGGGCGTCGAGCGCACCTTCCCCCTGAACTCCCCGATCTTCGAGAAGATCGAGATCGTGACCCGCGGTGACGTGCGTCGCGCCAAGCTCTACTACCTGCGCAACCTGCGCGGCAAGGCCGCCAAGATCAAGGAGCGCCGCGAGGCGTGATCCCCCGAGCTGCGCGCCGCGAGGCGTGAGTTCGACCAGTCTCTGGTTAGTCTCTGCGCGTGACTTCTGACGACCGCGGTTCCACGTCCCTCTCGGCGGACGAGGAACCGCGGTCGTCGCGTTCCGGGGACGGTCGGCCGCACAAGTTCGGCAAGCCCCGGCGCAAGCAGCTGCCGCTGTGGCAGGAGACGATCCTGCTGCTCGGAGTGGCGCTCATCCTGGCCATCGTCATCAAGACGTTCTTCGTCCAGGCCTTCTACATCCCGTCCGAGTCGATGGAGCCGGGGCTGATCCTCAACGACCGGATCCTGGTCGAGAAGCCGTCCTACTGGGGCGACAACGGTCCCGAGCGCGGCGACGTCGTGGTGTTCAAGGACCCGGGCGGCTGGCTGCCGCCGACGGAGGCCGCAGGCCCGACCAGCCCCGTCGCCAAGGCGATGGCCAAGATCGGGCTCTACCCGACCGGCGGCCACCTCGTGAAGCGGGTCATCGGGGTCGCCGGCGACACCATCACGTGCTGCGACGACAAGGGGCGCCTGCAGGTCAACGGCCACCCCCTCGACGAGGGCGACTACGTCAAGCGCAGCGGCGCCACGTGCAACGGACCGATGCCCACCAAGTGCGCCTCCGAGTGGCAGGTCGGCCCCATCCCCGAGGGCCACGTCTTCGTCATGGGCGACAACCGTGCCCGCTCCGCGGACTCGTCCTTCCACATGTGCCAGTCCGACGAGACCGAGTGCGTGCCGGGCGACGAGTTCGTCCCGGTCGACCTGGTCGTCGGCAAGGTCTTCGTGCTGCTCTGGCCGGCCGACCGGTTCCGCTGGAACCACCGCCCGGACAGCTTCGAGGACGTGCCCGACCCGACCTCGTGAGGTCCGCGGTGAGCCAGCCCTCCCACCTGTCCGTCCCCGTCCCGGCGCCGTCGTCGGGATCCATGACCGTGCGGCGTGACGCCGGCATCTACGGCTACGAGCGCGCCCTGCGGCGAGCCGGCCTCGAGCCGATCGCCGGCGTCGACGAGGCCGGCCGCGGCGCCTGCGCCGGCCCGCTCGTCGCCGGCGCCGTCGTGCTGCCGCCGGGCAAGGCCGGGATCGTGCCCGGCCTCGCCGACTCCAAGCTGCTGACCGAGGCCGCCCGCGAGCGGGTCTACGCCCAGCTCGTGCGCCGGGCGCTGGCGTGGTCGGTCGTGGTCATCGACTCCGAGGAGTGCGACCGCCTGGGCATGCACGTGGCCAACGTCGAGGCGCTGCGCCGGGCGGTGGCCCGCCTGGGGACCCGGCCCTCCTACGTCCTCACCGACGGCTTCCCGGTCGACGGTCTGGGCGTGCCTGGGCTGGCGGTGTGGAAGGGCGACCGGGTCGCCGCGTGCATCGCCGCTGCCTCGGTGATCGCCAAGGTCACCCGCGACCGGCTGATGGTCGACCTCGACGGGGAGTGGCCGTCGTACGACTTCAAGACGCACAAGGGCTACTGCACGTCCGAGCACGACGCCGCGCTCATGGAGCACGGGCCGTCGCCGGTGCACCGGATGCGCTTCGTCAACGTCCGGCGCGCCGCCGGACTCGAGCCGATCCCCGGACCCGACGTGGATCCGGCGACTAGTGTCGGTCCGGACGGGCTGGGGCGGTGGCGGACCGCCGCGCCGGAGCCCGGGCCCGTCCCGACGGAGGAGGATCGATGAGCGCCGAGGATCTCGAGAAGTACGAGACCGAGATGGAGCTCACCCTCTATCGCGAGTACCGCGACGTGGTGGGCATCTTCAAGTACGTCGTGGAGACCGACCGTCGCTTCTACCTCTGCAACCAGGTCGACGTGAAGGCCCGCTCGGAGAGCGGCGACGTGTTCTTCGAGGTCTCGATGAGCGACGCGTGGGTCTGGGACATGTACCGCCCCGCCCGCTTCGCGAAGAACGTCAAGGTGCTGACCTTCAAGGACGTCAACGTCGAGGAGCTCGCACCCCAGGAGATCGACCCGCCCAAGGACTGACCTCCTCCGGGGCCACCAACCGTCCACAGCCCCACCCGCAGGCGCCTCCTCCACAGGTGTCCGGCCGCACCCGCCGGCACCGTCGGTACGTCGCGGTGTGCTGGTTCCTCCGAACTGGCCCACCCCGGAAGGCACCCCGATGGCCCGACCTGCTGCCGCCTCACCCTTCGCGCCCGATCCTCTTGCCGAGCACAACAGGCTCCTCGGCGAGCGCGGCGAGACCATCGCGGCGCGTCACCTCGCCGGGCTGGGCATGGTCCTGCTCGACCGCAACTGGCGGTGCGACGCGGGCGAGATCGACCTGGTGCTGCTCGACGGCACCGTCCTGGTGATCTGCGAGGTGAAGACGCGCACCTCGACCGACTACGGCGACCCCCTCGAGGCGATCGACCAGCGCAAGGCCGACCGCCTCAGGCGGCTGGGGGCGCGGTGGCTGCGCGTCCACGACTGCCACCCAGACGACGTCCGGATCGACATGGTGGGTGTCCTGGTGCCGCCCGGACGTCCGGTCGAGGTCGAGCACGTCGAGGGGATCGGCTGATGGCCTTCGCAACGGCCCGTTCGCTCGCCCTGAAGGGGGCCGACGGACATGTGATCGACGTGCAGGTCGACGTCTCCCCGGGCCTGGTCAACACCACGATCGTGGGTCGCGTCGACAAGAGCCTGTCCGAGGCGCGCGACCGGGTGCGGATGGCGATCAACAACGACTGCGGACGCTGGCCGGCCACCAAGAGGGTCACGATCCTGCTCGCACCCGCGGACCTCCCCAAGAGCGGCACCCACTACGACCTCGCCATCGCGATCGCAGTGATGGCAGCCGACAAGAAGCACGAGGAGCTGAGCCCCGAGCAGCTCGACGGCTGGGCGTTCATCGGGGAGCTCTCCGTCTCGGGCGCGCTGCGGCCCGTGCCGGGGGTGCTGCCCATGGTGATCGCGGCCGCCTCCCACGGCATCACCCGGGTCTTCGTGCCGGAGCCGCAGGCGGCCGAGGCGGCGCTGGTGCCCGGGATGACCGTGTTCGGGGTGCGTTCGCTCGCGCAGGTGTCGGCGGTGCTGCGCGACGCTGAGGTCCCCGAGGCGGATCCGGTGGTCGGCCCGTCGGCCAGTCCTCTCGCGACGTGGCGCGGCGACGACCGGCTGGCCGACCTCGACCTGCTCGACCTCGACGGCCTCGAGGACGTCCGCTACGCCGTCGAGGTCGCGGCGGCGGGTGGCCATCCGATGATGCTGATCGGCCCGCGCGGCACGGGGAAGACCTCGATCGCCGAGCGGATCCCCAGCATCCTTCCCGACCTCACCACCGAGCAGGCGTTGGAGGTGACGGCGCTCCACTCCGTCGCCGGCACCCTGCCGGAGGGGAGCGGCCTGCTGCGCCGCCCGCCCTGGTTCGCGCCGCACCACTCGGCGACGGCGGCCAGCGTGCTGGGCGGCGGCACCGGGCGGGTCCGGCCGGGCCAGGTGAGCCTGGCGCACCACGGGGTCCTGTTCCTCGACGAGTTCCCGCACTTCCGCGCCGACGTGATCGAGGCGATGCGCCAGCCGCTCGAGTCGGGAGAGGTGACGATCGCGCGGGGCGAGGAGGCGGCCACCTATCCGGCGCGGTCGCTGGTCGTGCTCGCGGCCAACCCGTGCCCGTGCGGCAACTTCCACGGCCTCTCCGGCGGGTCCTGCGACTGCACCGAGGTGCAGCGCACCCACTACCGCCGCAAGCTCACCGGGCCGATCCTCGACCGCGTCGACATCTGGATGGAGGTGCGTCCCCAGGGCCGGAGGGCAGGGTCGTGGGGCGCGGCCCCGGAGTCGTCGGCGGACGTGCGTGCCCGGGTCACCGAGGCGCGCCAGCGCCAGGCCCGCCGCTTCCGCGACCGTTCGTGGCAGCTCAACGCTTCGTGCCCCGGGCCCGCGCTGACCGAGCACTGGCCGCTCGAGCCCGAGGGGCAGCGCCTCATCGACCAGGAGCTGTCCGCGGGACGGCTCACCCGACGCGGCCTCACCCGCGTCCAGCGGCTCGCGTGGAGCGTCGCGGACTGCGCAGGCGTGGGCCGCCCGGGCGAGCGGGAGGCGGAGATCGCGCTGGCGCTGCGGTCGGACGATCCCGCACGGAGCCTTCCTGCGCGCGCCGTCCGGGTGGCGTCGTGAACCCCGCGCAGCTTCGTGCGGAGCCCACGGAGACGCCATCGTCGGTTCCTCGCCGCGCTGTTCCGGCGCCGGTCAAGCCGGTCCCCGAGGCCGACCGCCTGGCCCGGGTGACGCTGAGCTGCGGGGTGGAGCCCGGCGACGGCGCGACCTCCTCGCTCGTGCGGCAGATGGGTGCCGTGCGCGCCCTCGAGCAGTCCCTCACGTCGACGAGCGACACGGGAGTCGCCGAGCGACTGGCCGAGCGACTGGCCGGGGTCGACCCGCTTCGCCAGCTCGACCAGGCCGACAGGTGCGGCATCCGGTTCGTGGTCCCGGGCGACCCCGAGTGGCCACCAGGCCTCGACCAGCTCGACCACGTCCTCGCCGAGGAGAGCTTCGGCGGCACTCCGCCCGGCCTGTGGGTCAGGGGGCCGATGCCACTCACCGAGATCGCGACGTCGGTGGCCGTGGTCGGCTCGCGGGCCGCCTCGGTCTACGGCGTCGAGATGACGCGAGCCATCTGCGACCACCTGGCACTGGCGGGGGTGCCCGTGGTGTCCGGCGGCGCCCTGGGGATCGACTTCGAGGCCCACGACGCCACGCTGGTCTCCGGCGGCGCTACGGCGGCGATCCTGGCCTGCGGGGTCGACCGCGTCTATCCCGCCGCCAACAGGCGCCTCCTGCAGCACCTCGCCGCCGAGTTCGCCGTGGTCTCCGAGCAGCCGCCCGGGTCGGCTCCGACGCGTCCGCGGTTCCTGGCCCGCAACCGGCTCATCGCCGCCGTCACGACCGGCACCGTCGTCGTCGAGGCGGCGCTGCGCAGCGGGGCGCTCAACACGGCCGGCTGGGCCGAGCAGATGAACCGGCACGTGATGTGCGTGCCGGGGCCGGTCACCAGCTACACCTCCCAGGGCGTCAACAACTTCCTCCGTGAAGGGCGCGGCACCGTCGTCACCCGCGGGGCCGAGGTCTTGGAGCTCCTCGGCTCGGCGGGGGAGCACCTGGTCGACGCACCGCGCGGCGAGGAGCGCGCCCGCGACAGGCTCACTCCCATCGAGCGGCGGGTGGCGGAGTGGGTGCCGGTGAGCGAGCCCGCCGAGGTCGACTCGATCTCGCGGTTGTGCGGTCTCCACATCCGCACCACCGAGGGTGCCCTGCGCCGCCTCGAGTCCAAGGGCTTCGTCCGGCTCACCGACAGCGGCTGGCGGCTCGCGCCTGACGCATGAGGGCGCCCCGCACGCCTAGGCTCGAGACGTGAGCGAGGTGGAGGTGACCGGCGAGACGGACGGTCGCGCCGCTCGACAGGCCGGGGAGGGTGCAGCCGACGAGCCCGGACTGCCCGAGACGATGGTGCGCCTGCTCGGCGACTACGAGCGCCACCTCGTCTCCGAGCGCGACCTGACGCCGCACACCGTCCGCGCCTACCTCGGCGACGTGTCCAGCCTGCTCGACCACTGCCTGCGCCTCGGTCTCGACGACGTGGCCGAGCTCGACCTGCGCGCGCTGCGCAGCTGGCTGGCCCGGCTCCAGACCACCGGCCGCAGCCGGACGACGATCGCCCGCCGAGCCACCGCGGCCCGGGTCTTCACCGCCTGGCTGCACCGCACCGGCCGGCTGCCCACCGACCCGGGCGCCGCACTCGGGTCACCGAAGAAGCACAAGACCCTTCCCCCCGTCCTGCGCGCCGACGAGGCCGAGGCGCTGATCCGCTCCGCCGCCGAGCTCGCCGACGACGGCACCCCGGTCGGGGTCCGCGACGTGGCGATGCTGGAGCTCCTCTACGCGACCGCGGTCCGGGTGGGTGAGCTCGTCGGCCTCGACATCGACGACGTCGACGACGAGCGCCGCGTGGTGCGGGTCCTGGGCAAGGGGCGCAAGGAGCGCTCGGTGCCCTACGGCACCCCCGCTGCCCGTGCGCTCGACCGCTGGCTCTCCGTCGGCCGACCCGCGCTGCGCGTGGAGGGCTCCGGTCCGGCCCTGTTCCTCGGTGTGCGCGGCAGGCGGATCGACCAGCGAGCGGTCCGCGAGCTGGTGCACCGTCGGATCGCCGACGTGCCCGGAGCTCCCGACATCGGCCCGCACGGCCTGCGGCACACCGCGGCCACCCACCTCCTCGAGGGCGGCGCCGACCTGCGCTCGGTCCAGGAGCTGCTCGGCCACGCGTCCCTCGCGACGACCCAGCTCTACACCCACGTCACCACCGACCGGCTGCGTCGCGCCTACCAGCAGGCACACCCGCGCGCCTGAGCCCCCGCTCCCGCAAGATCCGTCATCCCGAGCCGAACGGATGGGCTCGGGTTCGTATGACGGACCGACCCGCACCGGCCGGGCGGCGGGTTGGGAAGGCGGGCTCAGGCGAGCCAGTCCACCGGGCGGCGCCAGCGCTCCAGTGGGGGAGTCCACGGCACCCGTCGGGTCGCCGGCTCGTCGCGCCACAGCGGCAGCAGCCGCACCGGACCCGACCCGACGAGGGTGAGCGGGTCGAGGTACTCCTGGCCGTCGCCGGTGCCGCGGATGAGCCCCCAGTGCAGGCAGGCCGCGGGGAAGCAGTGGCTGTCGGTCGCGGTGAGCCGCCCGAGCACGTCGCCTGCCGCCACCGTCCGCCCGCGGACGACCGACGCCACGACCGGCTCGTACGTCGTGCGCCGACCGCCGTGCAGCACCGTGACCACCGGCTTGCCGCCGATCGAGCCGACGAAGCCGACCGTGCCGGGCAGGGCCGCGCGCACCGCCTGTCCGGGGCGCCCCGCCATGTCCACGCCGCGATGCCCCGCCGCCCACGGGCCGGGCGGTGGCTCGAACCCCCGAACGACCTCCGGCTCGGGGTCCAGTGGCCACGCCCCGACGGGCTCCACCCGGGCTCCGTGCGCGGGCCCGGGCAGCCCGACCAGCAGCACGAGGACGACGACTCCGAGGACGGCTCTCATCCCTCGATGCTGCGCGGGACCGCGTCGTCGTACGACCGGGCCGGGAGCCCCCTGTGGACCGTCGCCCGGCCGGAGGCGCTGGGGACGGTTCCCGGCCCGCGACCAGCACCTGTGACCCGCCCGATCCACGCCCATCCGGAGCGTGCGCAGCGATTCGCGCCGGGGGGATCGCTGGCCTACGATGTGCGGAGCAGTCCTCACGGACTGACTTCGCACGCTCGCAGACCGCGGCGGAATGCTCCTCGGTTCCGCACCACCCGTGGGCGTCGGCCCTCAGTTCCCACCAGCTCCAGGTCCATCGGAGTTGGGTGCGGATCGGACCGGCGTGTGGGCGTCAGGGCTCCCGGCACCCGTCGGGCGCAACAACTGAGAACAACAGGAGTCACGCTCCCGGCACGGCCTGGTTCAAGGTCGGGCACAGCGGTGAGCGCCTCCGCGACAACAGGAGAACCCATGGCAGTCGTCACCATGCGCCAGCTGCTCGAGAGCGGCGTCCACTTCGGTCACCAGACCCGTCGTTGGAACCCCAAGATGAAGCGCTTCATCATGACCGAGCGCAACGGCATCTACATCATCGACCTGCAGCAGTCGCTCGCCTACATCGACCGCTCCTACGCCTTCGTCAAGGAGACCGTCGCCAAGGGCGGCGTCATCATGTTCGTCGGCACGAAGAAGCAGGCCCAGGAGGCGATCGCCGAGCAGGCGACCCGCGTCGGCATGCCCTACGTCAACCAGCGCTGGCTGGGCGGCATGCTCACCAACTTCCAGACGGTGCACCAGCGGATCAACCGCCTCAAGGAGCTCGACGAGATCGACTTCGACGACGTCGCGGGCTCCAACCGCACGAAGAAGGAGCTGCTCCAGATGCGCCGCGAGCGCACCAAGCTCGACAAGACCCTCGGCGGCATCCGCGACATGACCAAGGTCCCGTCGGCCGTGTGGATCGTCGACACCAACAAGGAGCACCTCGCCGTCGAGGAGGCCCGCAAGCTGCGGATCCCGATCATCGGCATCCTCGACTCCAACTGCGACCCCGACGTCGTCGACTTCCCGATCCCGGGCAACGACGACGCCATCCGCGCCGTCGGCCTGCTGACCCGCGTGGTCGCCGACGCCGTCGCCGAGGGCCTCATCGCCCGCTCGGGTGCCAAGGCCGGCGATGCTGGCGAGGCCGTGGGCGCCGAGGAGCCCCTGGCCGAGTGGGAGCGTGAGCTCCTGCAGGGTGACGCCGACAAGGCTGCCGCTGCCGCCACCGGCGACGCCGCCGCCGAGACCCCGGCCTCCGAGGCCACCGGTGCCGCGTCCGAGGCGCCGCAGGCCGAGGCCGCCGCCGACGCTGCGACCGACGCCCCCGCCGCGGAGGCCCCCGCCGCCGAGGCGGACGCGCCCGCCGAGGCCCCCGCTGCCGAGGCCCCCGCTGCTGAGGCCGACGCCCCGGCCGCCGACGCGGACGCCCCGGCCGAGGCCGAGCAGAAGCAGGACTGATCGCCTACGCCGGTCGCCCGCCACGGCGGGCGACCGGCGCACGCGTCACGTCCACCCCCACCCTGGCTCAGCCGAGCCAGCCCCCTGAGTCAAGGAAGAAGGACCATGGCCAACTTCACCGCCGCCGACGTCAAGAAGCTCCGTGAGCTCACCCAGGCCGGGATGATGGACTGCAAGAAGGCGCTGACCGAGACGGACGGCGACTTCGACAAGGCCGTCGAGCTGCTCCGCGTCAAGGGTGCCGCCAAGGCCGCCGCCCGCGGCGCCGAGCGCGAGACCGCCGCTGGCCTCGTCGCCACCGCCGGCAACGCGCTGGTCGAGCTGAAGAGCGAGACCGACTTCGTCGCCAAGAACGAGGACTTCATCGCCAAGGCGCAGCAGATCGCCGAGGTCGCCAACTCCGTCAAGGCCGCCGACACCGCCGCCCTCAAGGCCGCCGAGCTCGATGGCAAGACCGTCGGCGAGGTCGTCGAGGACCTCGCCATCACCATCGGCGAGAAGATCGAGCTGGGCGATGTCGCCTACTTCGAGGGCACCACCGTCACCTACATGCACAAGCGTGCCGCCGACCTGCCGCCCGCCGTGGGCGTGCTCGTCGAGTTCGAGGGTGACGAGGCCGCTGCCCGTGCCGCAGCGATGCAGATCGCCGCGATGAAGGCGCAGTACCTCACCCGCGAGGAGGTCCCGGCCGACCTGGTCGAGTCCGAGCGCTCCATCGCGGAGCAGAAGACGCGCGAGGAGGGCAAGCCCGAGCAGGCGATCGCGAAGATCGTCGAGGGTCGCCTCGGCGGCTTCTACAAGGAGATCGTCCTGCTCGAGCAGGAGTCGGTCACCGAGTCCAAGAAGTCGGTCAAGGCCGTCCTGGACGCGGCCGGCACCACCGTGAAGCGGTTCGCCCGCTTCGAGGTCGGCGCCTGAGCCACGCTCCACCCGAGCACCCGGACGGGGCCCGTACGCACTGGCGTACGGGCCCCGTCCGCTTGTCCGGACGTCCGCCGGTCCGCGAGCGTCTCGGCGGGTTCGTCGCGACCGGCTCGTTCCGGTAGGTTTCTCGGGACCCACCAAGCCGTGTGAAGGGATCCCAGTGACGGCCTACAACCGTGTCCTGCTCAAGCTCTCGGGTGAAGTGTTCGGTGGGGGTGAGGTCGGGCTGGACCTCGACGTCATCAACGGGCTGGCCGGCGAGGTCGCCGAGGTCGCGAAGTCGGGCGTGCAGATCGCCATCGTGGTCGGTGGCGGCAACTTCTTCCGCGGCGCCGAGCTGCAGCAGCGCGGCATGGAGCGCGCCCGCGCCGACTACATGGGCATGCTCGGCACGGTGATGAACTGCCTGGCGCTCCAGGACCTCATCGAGAAGCACGGGGTCGAGACGCGCGTGCAGACCGCGATCACCATGGGCCAGGTCGCCGAGCCCTACATCCCGCGCCGCGCGATCCGGCACATGGAGAAGGGCCGCGTCGTGATCTTCGGCGCCGGCGCCGGCATGCCGTTCTTCTCCACCGACACCGTCGCGGCCCAGCGCGCGCTGGAGACCCGCTGTGAGGTCATCCTGATGGGCAAGCAGGGTGTGGACGGGGTCTACGACTCCGACCCCAAGACCAACCCCGACGCGGTGAAGTTCGACCACCTCACCTACGACGAGTACCTCGCCCGCGACCTCAAGGTGGCCGACGCCACCGGCATCGCGATGGCGCGCGACAACCGCATGGACATGGTCTTCTTCAACCTCTCGACCCCGGGCACGATCGGCCGCGCCGTGCGGGGTGAGAGGATTGGCACGCTGGTGAGCAGCTCGGCCTGATCGGCCCGTCCGATCGCCCGGCGACCACCACACCCCGACGTACGACGAGAGAGAGCAACCGTGATCAACGACGTCATGAACGATGCCGACGCCAAGATGAGCAAGTCCGTCGAGGCGACCCGCGAGGACTTCGCCACGATCCGGGCAGGCCGTGCCAACCCGGCCATGTTCGCCAAGATCACGGCCGACTACTACGGCACCCAGACCCCGCTGCAGCAGCTGGCGAGCTTCACCTCGCAGGACGCGCGCACCATCCTCATCCAGCCGTTCGACATCGGCGCGATGGGCAACATCGAGCGGGCCATCCGCGACTCCGACCTCGGCGTGAACCCGGCCAACGACGGCAAGGTGCTGCGCTGCGTGTTCCCCGAGCTGACCGAGGAGCGTCGCAAGGAGTACATCAAGCTCGCCAAGGCCAAGGCCGAGGACGGCCGGGTCTCGGTGCGCAACGTGCGCCGTGCGGCCAAGCAGGCCCTCGAGAAGCTCGAGAAGGACGGTGAGGTCGGCAAGGACGACGTCACCGGTGCCGAGAAGCGCCTCGACGCGGTCACCAAGACCCACACCGACAAGATCGACGAGCTGCTCAAGCACAAGGAAGCCGAGCTGCTCGAGGTCTGAGCGCCCCTTCCATGACGACCCCTGACAGTTCGGCGGCTCCCCAGCCGGTGCCGAAGGACCACGGCCGCGCCGGCCGTGACCTCCCTGCGGCGATCACTTCGGCCGTGGTCCTCGTCGCGGCGATCCTGCTGTCGCTGTTCTTCTGGAAGACCGCGTTCATGGGGATCGTCGCCGTCGCTGTCGCGGTCGCGGTGTGGGAGCTGCACCGCGGGCTGTCGGCCAAGGACATCGACATCCCGGAGCAGCCGCTGATGCTGGGCGGCGTCGTCATGGTCGTCGTCGCCTACTTCTGGGGCGCACCGGCGCTGGTCACCGCCACCGCCGTCACCGCACTCGTGATCATGCTGTGGCTGCTGCGCCGCGGGGTGGCCGGCTACGTCAAGAACGCCACCGCGTCGGTCTTCACGCTCGTCTACGTCCCGTTCCTCGCCTCATTCGTCGCCCTCCTGCTGGGCGAGGGTGGCACCACCCCGGCGTTCGGCCTCGACCTCGACGACCACGGCGTACGGGGCGTCATCACGTTCATCGCCATCACGGTTGCCTCCGACACCGGTGGCTACATCGCGGGCGTGCTCTTCGGCAAGCACCCGATGGCGCCGGTGATCTCGCCCAAGAAGTCGTGGGAGGGCTTCGCCGGGTCCGTGGTCGCCACCACGGCGGTCGGGGTGTGGCTGGTCACCTCCTTCCTCGGCGGCGACTGGTGGGTGGGTGCCGTCCTCGGCGTCATCACGGCCGTCATGGCCACCCTGGGTGACCTGTGCGAGTCGGTCATCAAGCGCGACCTCGGCATCAAGGACATGAGCCAGGTCATCCCCGGCCACGGCGGCCTGATGGACCGGCTCGACTCGCTCCTCGCCACGGTCGCGCCGATCTGGCTGGTCCTCTACTACCTCGTCTTCTGATGCGGCTGCTCGTCACGGGTGGCCGCACCGGCTACCTCGGCCGGCACGTGGTGGCGGCGGCCACCGGGCACGACGTGGTCGCGGTCGGCTCGGCCGACTGCGACGTCCGCGACCGGGTCGCCGTCGAGGCGCTGCTGACGGCGCACCGGCCCGACGCCGTCGTCCACACGGCCTACGTCCAGTCCGACTGGGACGTCACCGCCACCGGTACGGCACACGTGGCGATCGCGGCGCGCGCGCACGGCGCCCGACTGGTGCTGGTGTCCAGCGACGTCGTCTTCTCCGGCGCCGACATCCACTACGACGAGACCGCTCGGCCCGACCCGATCACCGCCTACGGCGCGGCCAAGGCGGCTGCGGAGACGACCGCGCTCTCGGTCTGCGACGACGTGGTCGTGGCGCGCACCTCGCTCATCCTCGGTGACGGGTCCTCCCAGCACGAACGCCTCGTGCACGCCCTCGCCGCGGGGGCGGAGGGTGCGCTGTTCGACGACGAGGGGCGGTGCCCGGTGCATGTCGGCGACCTCGCCGCGGCGCTGGTCGAGCTCGCCACCGGCACGCACCAGGGCGTGCTGCACGTCGCCGGCGCCGACGCGGTGAGCCGGCTCGAGCTCGGCCGCCTCATCGCGCGCCGCGACGGCCTGGAGCCCGACGTGCTGCGTGGCACCAGTCGCGCCTCGTTGCCCGGCCCGGTCGACGTACGCCTGGACTCCTCGCGGGCGGCGCGTCTGCTCACCACCCGTCTCCGCGGGGCGCGGGAGTTCCTCGCCCCATGACCCTCCACCTCGTGCGGCACGGGCGCCCGCTGGTCGTGGTCGGCGCCCCGGCCGCCACCTGGGACCTCGACCCGGCGACGTACGACGACGTGTGGGCGCTGCGCTCCCGCCTGCCCGCGCGGGCGACGTGGTTCACCTCGCCGGAGCCCAAGGCCGTGCAGACCGCGCAGCTGCTGACCGACGGCGACGTCGGTGTCGTCGACGACCTGCGCGAGCACCAGCGCTCGGGGGAGTGGGCCGAGGACTTCGCGGGAGCGGTGCGGCGCGCCTTCGAGCGTCCGGACCTGCCTGCCGTGGAGGGCTGGGAGCCGCTCCGGGACTGCCGGGAGCGGGTGGTCGCCGCGGTGCGGCGGGTGCGGGAGGTGCACGCCGGGGAGGACGTCGTGCTGGTGGGGCACGGCACCGCCTGGACCCTGGTGGTGGCCGACCTGACCGGTCAGCCGCCCGACCTCGCGAGGTGGGCCGCGCTCGGGATGCCCGACCTCATCACCGTCGACTGACCGCGATCCCCGTGTACCGTGGGCGGAAATGCCGGCGACAGCGTGCCCACCGCCAGGTCGTCGGTCCGACCGCCTAGGCTGGGAACGTGGAGACGGGACAGGTCGACGAGGTCGAGGACCGGAGCGGCGAGTCGCTCGGGTGGTGGCACCACAGCCACCCGACGTTCGCGGGGATCACCGGCTTCTTCGCCGGCATGCTCTACGTCACCGCCGTGCCCGGCGCCTTCGTGGGCATCCTGCGGCTGCTCTTCAGCTACGAGACGGCCGAGAAGCTCTTCCCGTTCGTCCTGCTCGCCCTGGTGCTCCCGATCGCGCTGCTGGTCAAGCGCAAGACCCGGCGCTTCGCCCAGTTCATGTTCGTCGGGATGATCGTCACCGCGATGGTCGTCCTCGGGGTGGCGTCGCTGGTGCTCTACTTCATGGTCGACGCCTGATCCGCTGAATCGCCCTGCGACCGCGGGGGTGGGACAATCGTCAGCGATGTCCGAGACCGTTGAGCCCATCAAGACCCTGCCCCTCGTCTTCAACGAGCCGCGCGGGCGCAAGAAGCCGCCGCGCCACCTCGCCGACCTCGACGAGCCCGGCCGCAAGGCGCTGCTCGAGGAGATGGGGCTGCCCGGCTTCCGTGCCAAGCAGCTCTCCACCCACTACTTCTCCCGCCTGGTTGACGACCCGACGGAGATGACCGACCTGCCTGCCGGCCAGCGCGACGAGCTGGTCTCCGCGCTGCTGCCCGACCTGATGACCCCGCTGCGGACCATGGAGGCCGACAAGGGCACCACCCGCAAGACGCTGTGGAAGCTCTTCGACGGCGCGTTGGTCGAGTCGGTGCTGATGCGCTACCCCGACCGCGCCACGATGTGCGTCTCGAGCCAAGCCGGCTGCGGCATGGCCTGCCCGTTCTGCGCGACCGGCATGGGAGGCCTCCAGCGCAACATGTCGACCGCCGAGATCGTCGAGCAGGTCGTCGCAGGCGCCCGCTCGCTCGCCCGTGGCGAGGTCCCCGGGGGACCGGGCCGCGTCTCCAACGTGGTCTTCATGGGGATGGGTGAGCCCCTGGCCAACTACAAGGCCGTCCTGGGCGCCGTACGCCGCCTCACCGACCCGTCGCCGGCCGGCCTCGGGATGAGCGCGCGCGGCATCACCGTCTCCACCGTCGGCCTCGTCCCGCGGATCAACCAGCTCGCCGACGAGGGCATCCCGGTGACCCTGGCCCTGAGCCTGCACGCGCCGGACGACGAGCTGCGCAACGAGCTGGTGCCGATCAACACCCGCTTCTCGGTCGCCGAGACCGTCGAGGCCGCGTGGAACTACGCGGCGAAGACCAAGCGCCGCGTCTCGATCGAGTACGCCATGATGCGCGGCATCAACGACCAGGCGCACCGCGCCGACCTGCTCGGCGACGTGCTCAACTCCTACGGCGACTGGGGCTGGGTCCACGTCAACCTGATCCCGCTGAACCCGGTCGAGGGCTCGAAGTGGACCGCCTCCGACCCCGCCGACGAGCGCGAGTTCGTCCGGCGGCTCGAGGCCAAGGGCATCCCCACCACCGTGCGCGACACCCGCGGCCGCGAGATCGACGGCGCCTGCGGCCAGCTCGCCGCCAAGGAGTAGCCCAGCGCGCAGCCCGGGTGCGAGGCACCCGCGCACCCGAGCGTCGAGGAGCGTTCACGTGACGTCCCCCCGGGGCGGGGCGTGCGTTGCGGAGCGCTTCCTAGCGTCCGGGGCATGGACCTGCTCGAGAGGCGGCGTCGCAGCCGCACCGTTCCGGCAACAGTCGTCACCCTCCCCGTCGTCCCCTCCGCGCGCGGCCTGCGCGTGCTGGTCGTCAGCGAGTCGTTCCTGCCCCAGGTCAACGGGGTGACCAACTCCGTGCGGCGCGTGCTCGAGCACCTGGCCGCCGAGGGGCACCAGGCCGAGCTCGTCGCACCGACCGGGCCGGCGTCGTACGCCGGCTTCCCGGTCACGCTCGCCCGCGGTGCGAGCCTGCCGTTCTACTCCGAGTTCCGCATCGGCCTGGAGACCCGGCGCCGGCTGCGCGCCACGATGGAGCGCTTCCGCCCCGACGTGGTCCACATCGCCTCACCCGCCACCCTCGGCTACCAGGCCGCGCGGGCGGCCCGGTCGCTCGGCATCCCGACGGTCGCGATCTACCAGACCGACCTCGTCGGATTCGCCGACCGCTACGGCGTGCCGGGCGGGGCGCGCGCCATGGAGTCGCTGACCCGCCGGATCCACCTCGGCGTGGACCGGACGCTGGCGCCGTCGAGCGCGAGCATCGACCAGCTCGGCCGTCTCGGGATCACCGACGTCGCCCGCTGGCCCAGGGGAGTGGACCAGGTCCTCTTCGACCCCGCGAAGCGCGACGAGACCCTCCACGCGATGCTCGCCCCCCGCGGCGAGCTCCTCGTCGGGTACGTCGGCCGCCTCGCGCCGGAGAAGGAGCTCGAGCTCCTGGTCCACGTCCACCGGCTGCCCGGCGTGCGCGTGGTGCTGGTGGGTGGGGGACCGGAGGAGGCGCGGCTCAGGGCCCTGCTGCCGGACGCGGCGTTCCTGGGCGTGCTGCACGGCGAGGAGCTCGCGCGTGCCTACGCGACCCTGGACGTCTTCGTGCACACCGGCCGCCACGAGACCTACTGCCAGTCGGCCCAGGAGGCGCTGGCCAGCGGCGTTCCCGTGGTCGCGCCCCGTGCCGGCGGCCCGATCGACGTCGTGGACGACACGGTCGCCGGCTACCTCTACGAGCCCGGCGACGGCGCCGAGCTGGTGTCCCACGTGGAGCGGCTGGCCACGCAACCGGTGCTGCGACGCCGGATGGCGTACGCCGCCCGGCCCAGCGTGCGGACCCGGACCTGGCAGGCCGTCAACGACGTCCTGGTCGGTCACTACCTCGACGTGAGCGCGCCGGCAGTCAGTCGGCGGCGCGCCGGCTGACCACCTCCCTCTCGACCTCGAGCACCACGTCCACGGCCTCGTCGATGCTGTCGACGAGGTGCACGTGGGGCTCCATCGGGCGCTCGCGGGCCAGTGCTTCGAGCAGCGGCCAGGCCGGCAGCTCCTCGGTCCAGTACGTCCGGCCCACGAGCACCATCGGCGCGACCGCGGTCTCGTCGGCGTAGTAGTTCTCGCAGGCGTCCTGGAAGACCTCCTGCACGGTGCCGCCGGCACCGGGCAGGAAGACGATGCCCGCGTCGCACACCTCGAGCAGCACCGCCTCGCGGGGCGCGTTGCGGAAGAATTTGGCGATCGCGGTGGCGAAGACGTTGGGCGGCTCGTGCCCGTAGTGCCAGGTCGGGATGCCGAGCGACTCGCGGCCCGCGCGGACGCTGTCGACGACCTCGAACCCGGCGCTCGCCCAGGCGCCGACGTCGGGGCGGAATGACGGCACCTGCGCGACCATCGCCAGCGCAGCATCCAGGTCGTCGGGGACGAAGGCGCCGAGGTTGGCCGCCTCCATCGCGCCGGGCCCGCCGCCCGTCGCGACGGTGACGCGGGCGCCCAGGGCGTGGCCGAGCCGGGCCGCGTCGGCGTACGCCTCGGTGCCCCGCTCGAGGGCGTGCCCGCCCATCACTCCGACGATCGCGCGGCCCGAGACCCACGCCTCCAGCGCCTCGTCGACGTGGTGGTCGTGCAGCGCCTGGGCGAGGGCGTCCTCGTGGTCGGTGCCGCGGCGCGACCAGGCGTACGCCCGCGCGTCGAGGCTGTCGGCGTAGCCCGGGGTGTCGTAGAGGTCGCGAGGCGAGTAGAGCGTCGAGCGGTAGGGGTCGACCGGGATGCCCGGGATCTCGTGCAGCACGACGCCGCCGGCGCGGCGCACGGCATCGTCGTCACCGTCGTCGAACTCGCAGCCCAGGAACAGCGATCCCGCCAGGGAGCGCTCGAGCAACGCCGGACCGCGCGCGGACAGGTCGAGCCCGAGGACCCGCCAGCCCGCGAGAGAACGGGCGCCCGCCGCGAGCCTGCGATCGAGGTCGGCCAGCGTGGTGATGTCGAGGACGCGTCCGCGGGAGTGCTTCACACGGCCAACCTAGAGGGCCCGAAGAGGTCGCCGAACGTCCGCAACCGTTCCTAGGCTGCGGGCATGAGCCACATCATCGACGGCCACGAGGTCGTGCCGCTCACCCCGGAGACGTGGCACCTCTTCGAGGAGCTGGCCGGGCACAAGGGTCTCTTCGGAAGCTGCTGGTGCGTCCACTTCCACTGCCACCCCGACCCGCCGGAGCGGGAGGCGATGGGCAACCAGGCGTTCAAGCAGAAGCTGGTGGAGGACGGGGTGGCACACGCCGCCCTGGTGCTCGAGGACGGACACGCGGTCGCCTGGGCGGAGTACGGCACCGTGGCGGAGCTGCCGAACATCCACCACCGCAAGCAGTGGGAGGCCGAGACCGTGCAGCCGCCGGACCACCGGATCACCTGCCTGTTCGTGGAGAAGGGGCACCGCCGCAGCGGGTTGGCCGAGGTCGCCGTCAAGGGCGCGCTCGCACTGATCGCCGACGCCGGCGGGGGCCGTGTGGAGTCCTACCCGCACGACCTCCCGCCGGAGAAGAAGACGTCCTCCTCGTTCCTCTACAACGCCACGCGGACGATGTACGAGCGGATCGGCTTCACCTACGTCCGTCCCAAGGGGCAGGGCAACTGCGTGATGGTGCTGGACGTGCCGCCCGCCTAGAACGCGTGGGCCATCAGGTCACCGAACAGCTCCTGCTCGTCGACCTCCAGCCCGCGCGAGCGGAACCAGGCGCACATGTTGGCGCAGTCGCGCAGGAGGAAGTCCATCCCCTGCGGGTTGCCCACCAGGTCGACCATCTGCGGCAGGTCGATGATCACCAGCCGCTCACCGGCCGCGAGGGTGTTGTAGGGCGACAGGTCGCCGTGCACCAGGCCGGCCTGGACGAGCGTGGTCAGCGCGTCGCGGAGCTGCTCGTAGAAGCCCTCGACGACGGCCCGTTCGGGCCGGACCTGGGCCACGCGCGGCGCGGTCTCGGTCTCCCCGTCGACGGACACCGTGATCCACTCCATCATGATCTCGGTCTCGTCGATCTGGACCGGGTAGGGGACCGGCAGGCCGAGCTCGAAGCAGCGGCGCAGCGCGTTCCACTCCGAGACCGCCCACTCGCCGGCGGCGACCTGGCGACCCCAGGTCGACTTCCGCTTGAGGGCACGCTCGTCGCGCGAGCGCTTCATCGAGCGGCCCTCGGTGTAGGCGGCCGCCCGGTGGAAGGTGCGGTGGTCGGTGTCGCGGTAGCGCTTGGCGGCCATCACGACGGCGGTCTCGGGCCGGTGCGGGTCCTCGCGCTCGACGAGGAAGACGTCGGCCTCCTTGCCGGTCTTGAGGACGCCGAGCTCGGTGTCGACGGCGCCACTGGACGTGACGACCCAGTCAGGCCGCGGCTCGGGCCCCCGCATGAGGGCCTCGAGGTCCTCCCAGCGGGACCATCGTTGACCCGCGCCGAGCTCGTCGGCGTAGGTGTCGTAGGTGAAGACGAACGACTCGTCGATCCCGTCGAGGGGTGAACGGTCGTCAGGCCGGAGGAAGTCCTCCGGGAAGGTGTGCGTCAAGGTCGGTGCTCCGTGTGTGCGAAAGGTGGTCGGCGGGCAGGCCGAGGACAGCGATGGACATGTCACGGCTCCTTTCGGACGGGGCACCACGGTGCGGGCAGCACGTGGTCGGGCGGAACGCCGCGACCATCGTCGGGCACGGCACGTGCCGGCCGCAACGGAATAAGCCGGCCCGGACGCGCTAGGTTCGGACGGTGACCACGCGTGCCGTCTCCCACCCCCTCCTCTCCGCCGCCGTCTGCGCGTCCCTGGCCGTCGCGCTGACCAGCGCCACGGCGATGGGACCGGCGACCGGAACGGCGACTGCCGAGGTGGCTGTGGCCGCTGGCGACGGCGCCGCCGGCATCGGAGACGTCTACTGGCCGCTCGACGGCAACGGCGGGATCGACGTGGCCCGCTACGAGATCGCCAACCGCTACGACTTCGACTCCAAGCGCCTCGCAGGGCGCACCGCGGTCGTGCTGACCGCCACGACCGACCTGACCAGCTTCTCCCTCGACTTCCTGCTCGACGTCGACAAGGTCACCGTCGACGGCGCCAGGGCGGGGTTCACGAAGTCCGACGGCGACCACGAGCTGCGGATCACGCCGTCCGCACCGCTCGCCGCGGGCAGCAGGCACACCGTCGTGGTGACGTACGCCGACAAGCCCGGGAAGCACGCCTACGCCGGCGAGCGCAACTGGCTCGCCGACTCCCACGAGGTCGTCACCATGAACGAGCCGCACATGGCGCCGTGGTGGTTCCCCGCCAACGACCACCCCCTCGACAAGGCCGTCGTCGACGTCCGGGTGACGGTGCCCAACGGGCGCGAGGTGATCTCCAACGGCAAGCTGCGCGGACGCAAGGTCGGCACGAGCGCCACCACGTGGCACTGGCGTGCCGACGAGCCCATGGCGCCCTACCTCGCGTTCTTCGCCGCGGGCGACTTCGACATCGCCCGGGGCAAGCACCGCGGCCTGCCCTGGCTGGTTGCGGTGTCCCAGCGGCTCGGCGGCAACGACCGCGAGGCGAGCATGCGGCTGATGAAGCGGACGCCCGACGTGATCGCGGGTCTCGAGAAGGACCTCGGGGACTACCCGTTCTCCGTCGTCGGCGGACTGACGACCTCCCTCGACCCGGGCTTCGCGCTGGAGAACCAGACCCGCCCCACCTATCCCGCGGTCGGCGGCACCTACACCAGCCTCGTCGTCCACGAGCTCGCCCACCAGTGGTTCGGCGATGACATCGCTGTGCAGCAGTGGCGCGACATCTGGCTCAACGAGGGCTTCGCGAGCTTCATGGAGTGGCGCTGGAACGAGACGCACGGCAAGCGCACGGCCAAGGCCACGCTGACGTCCTACTACGACTCCATGGCGGCGCAGTCGGAGTTCTGGAAGGTGACCGTGGCCGACCCCGGCGCCGACAAGGTGTTCGACGGTGCGGTCTACGGACGTGGTGCCATGACGCTGCAGGCCCTGCGCAACCGGGTCGGCGACGCGGTGTTCTGGCAGGTCCTGCGCACCTGGATCGACGAGCAGCGCGGCGGCAACGGCGCGAGCGAGGAGTTCGAGGAGGTCGCGGCCCGCGTCAGCGGCCAGGACCTCGGCGCGTTCTTCACCGCCTGGCTGCGGACACCGTCCAAGCCCGCCGCGACGGCGGACAACGGCCTGGCCTGATGGTGCGGCCCTGATGTCTGACATCACCTGGTTCCGGGCGCCGAGCGGCGACGACCCGGGCACCCTCAACGCCTGCTACAACGCCCTCGACATCCAGGTGATCCGTGGGCGGGCCGACGACCACGCGGTCGCGGTCGGGGGCACCGCGCGCTCCTACGCCTGGTTGCTGACCGAGGTGGCGGCGTGCGCGGGCGTGCTCCGGGCGTTCGGGGTCGGCGTGGGGGACCGCGTGGTCCTCGGGTCGCTCCCGGCCGAGGCGGGTGTCATCGCGGTGCTCGCGGTGGCCCGCATCGGTGCCGTGGCGGCGTACGACGACTCGGCCGGCGCGGACGGCCCCGTGCAGGTCCGCGGCGTCGACGGCGCGGTCGTGTTCACCGCCGACGGTGAGGACCTCCCGTGGGACGTCGCGATGCGTGCCGGGCGCACCGACCCGGCGCCGACCGCCGACGTGCCGGGTGACGCGATCCTGTCCCGCCACCGCGACGACGAGCTGCCGGTGCTGGCCGCCCTCGGCGCGTCGGACGACCAGAAGCTCCCGGTGCCCGAGGGCGCGAGCGTGGTCGAGGTCGGTGGCGTGCGGTTGTGGTCGTTCGACACGCCGTAGGGCCCGACCCGGCACCTGACACACTGGCGCCGTGACTGCGCGCGACATCGTCATCCTCGGCTCGACCGGCTCCATCGGCACCCAGGCCCTCGACCTCGTCCGCGCCAACCCCGACCGGTTCCGGGTGGTCGCCCTCACCGCCGGCGGCTCGAACCCCGAGCTCTTCGAGGCGCAGGTCGCCGAGCTCGCGCCGGCGTACTCGGGGCTGGGCGAGGAGGCCTCGACCGAGGCGGCGGGCCTCGACTGCGACGTCGTGCTCAACGGCATCACCGGCGCGGTCGGGCTCCGGCCCACCCTGGCCGCCCTCGACGCCGGCAACACGCTCGCGCTGGCCAACAAGGAGTCGCTGATCATCGGCGGGCCGCTGGTCAAGGAGCGCGCGCAGCCGGGTCAGATCGTGCCGGTCGACTCCGAGCACAGCGCCATCGCGCAGAGCCTGCGCGCCGGCTCCGCCGGTGAGGTACGCCGGCTCGTGCTGACCGCGTCGGGCGGCCCGTTCCGCGGGCGGAGCGCGGTGGAGCTGGCCGGCGTCACCCCCGAGCAGGCCCTGGCCCACCCGAACTTCGCGATGGGCCGCGTCATCACCACGAACTCCGCGACCCTGGTCAACAAGGGCCTCGAGGTGATCGAGGCGCACCTGCTCTTCGACATCCCCTTCGACCGCATCGACGTCGTCGTGCACCCCCAGCAGCTGATCCACTCGATGGTGGAGTTCGTCGACGGCGCCGTCGTCGCCCAGCTCGGCCTGCCGACCATGCTGGTGCCGATCGCGCTGGGCATGGGCTGGCCGGACCGGGTGCCCGATGCCGAGACCCCGATCGACTGGACCAGGGCCGCCGACTGGCGCTTCGAGCCGCTGGACGACGAGGTCTTCCCCGCCGTCACCCTCGCCCGGGCCGCGGGGGAGCGGGGCGGCACGGCCCCGGCGGTCTACAACGCGGCCAACGAGGTCGCGGTCGACGCCTTCCACGACGGCCGGCTGGGATTCCCCGACATCGTGACCACGATCTCCCGGGTCCTGGACCTCCACGACGTACCATCGAGGGAGCACTTCACCGTGGACGACGTCCTCGCAGCCGACGCCTGGGCGCGCGCGGAGGCGTCGGCCCTCATCTGACGCCCCACCCGAGAAGGATCCCCCTGCATGACCGCCCTGCTCTACACCCTGGGCGTCGTCACGTTCGTCGTGGCGATCCTGGCGTCGATCGGCCTCCACGAGTTCGGCCACCTCATCCCGGCCAAGAAGTTCGGGGCCAAGGTGCCGCAGTGGTTCATCGGCTTCGGCCCCACGGTCTGGAGCAGGCAGATCGGCGACACCGAGTACGGCATCAAGGCGATCCCGCTCGGCGGCTACGTCAAGATCGTCGGCATGCTGCCCCCGGGCGCCGAGGACCTCGTCGAGGAGACGACCTACGACGAGGACGGCGAGCCGGTCCACCGGGTCCGCCGCTCCAACACGGGCATGTTCACGCAGCTGATCTCGGACGCTCGCGCCGCCGAGTGGGAGTACGTCAAGCAGCACGACACCGACCGGCTCTTCTACCGCCTTGCGTGGTGGAAGAAGGTGATCGTGATGGCCGGTGGCCCGATGGTCAACATCGCCATCGCGTTCTCCCTGTTCGTGATCCTGTTCGCCACCTACGGCAACCCGCGCGACGAGGTCGTCGAGCCGACGGTCGCCGCGGTGCCCGAGTGCGTGATCCCGGTCGCCGAGGAGCGCACCGCCTGCAAGGCGACCGACCCCGAGACCCCGGCGCTGAAGGCCGGGATCCAGCCGGGCGACGAGATCGTCAGCTTCAACGGCACGCCGTTCCGGGACTGGGAGTCCTTCCAGACCCTCATCCGGGGCAACGCCGACGGCGACGCCGTCATCGAGGTGCGGCGCGACGGCGAGCTGCTGACGCTGGAGACCAACACCACGGTCACGCTGCGACAGACCTCGCTCGAGGACCAGACCCTCACCGAGGTCGGCTTCCTCGGCGTGCAGCCGGAGACCCACCTCGCGACCGGCGGCCCGATCTACACCGTGACCCAGATGGGGACGATGACCGTCGAGACGGTCAAGGCGCTCGGCCAGCTGCCGCTCAAGGTCTACGAGGTCGGCCGCGCGATCGTCGGCCTCCAGGAGCGCGACCCCGAGAGCCCGGTGTCCATCGTCGGCGGCGGGCGCTTCGCGGGCGAGGCCGCGTCCTCTCCCGACTTCCCGCTCGCCGACAAGCTCGTCACGTTGCTCTTCCTGATCGCGAGCTTCAACTTCTTCATCGGCATGTTCAACTTCGTGCCGCTGCTCCCGCTCGACGGCGGCCACATCGCCGGCGCGCTCTACGAGGGCCTCAAGCGCGGCATCGCCCGCCTGCGCGGCCGCCCGGACCCCGGTCACGTCGACGTCGCCAAGCTGCTCCCGGTGGCCTACGTCGTGGGGCTGGCGATGCTGGTGATGGGTGTCGTGCTGATCGTGGCCGACCTCGTCGTGCCGCTGCACATCAGCTGAGGACCAGCTGAGGCCGGGCTCACGTCCGTCGACTCGGGTCGGCGGGGTCCGGCCTCCTAGACTGTGGCCATGACTTCTGTCGGCCTGGGCATGCCCGCGCTCCCGCCCCCCGTCCTGGCGCCCCGCCGCACGACCCGCCAGATCAAGGTCGGCTCGGTCGGGGTCGGCAGCGACTCCCCGATCTCGGTCCAGTCGATGACCACCACCCTGACCTCCGACGTCAACGCCACGCTCCAGCAGATCGCCGAGCTCACCGCCACCGGCTGCGACATCGTCCGCGTCGCGTGCCCGAGCCAGGACGACGCCGACGCGCTGCCCGAGATCGCGCAGCACTCGCAGATCCCGGTCATCGCCGACATCCACTTCCAGCCGAAGTACGTCTTCGCCGCCATCGACGCCGGCTGCGCGGCCGTCCGGGTCAACCCCGGCAACATCCGCAAGTTCGACGACCAGGTCAAGGAGATCGCCAAGGCCGCCAAGGACCGCGGCACCTCGATCCGGATCGGCGTCAACGCCGGGTCGCTCGACAAGCGGATCATGGACAAGTACGGCAAGGCCACGCCCGAGGCGCTCGTCGAGTCCGCCGTGTGGGAGGCGAGCCTCTTCGAGGAGCACGACTTCCACGACTTCAAGATCTCTGTCAAGCACAACGACCCGGTCGTGATGGTCCGCGCCTACGAGCTCCTCGCGGAAGCCGGCGACTGGCCGCTGCACCTCGGCGTCACCGAGGCCGGCCCCGCCTTCCAGGGCACGATCAAGTCCTCGGTCGCCTTCGGTGCGCTCCTGTCGAAGGGCATCGGCGACACCATCCGCGTCTCGCTCTCCGCGCCGCCGGTCGAGGAGGTCAAGGTCGGCCTGCAGATCCTCGAGTCGCTCAACCTGCGCCCGCGCCGCCTCGAGATCGTCTCGTGCCCGTCCTGCGGCCGCGCCCAGGTCGACGTCTACAAGCTCGCCGAGGAGGTCACCGCCGGCCTCGACGGGCTCGAGGTGCCGCTGCGCGTCGCCGTCATGGGCTGTGTCGTCAACGGCCCCGGCGAGGCCCGCGAGGCCGACCTCGGTGTCGCCTCCGGCAACGGCAAGGGCCAGATCTTCGTCAAGGGCGAGGTCGTCAAGACCGTCCCGGAGTCGCAGATCGTGGAGACCCTCATCGAGGAGGCCATGCGGATCGCGGAAGGTATGGAGGCCGTCGAGGGCTCGGAGGCGACCGTCTCGGTCTCCTGACGTCCTGTCCGACGCGCCGCGGCCCCGGCGCCGACGTGGGTAGGCTCCCCTCGTGCTGAGGACTCGCGAGCAGGTGCGCGTGCTGGGCCCGGCCGACCGGGACCGGTTCATCGCGCTCGCCGAGCAGGACCCCGTCGTCAACGTCTTCGCCGACTACCGGGCACGCCTCACCAACCTCGACGAGCGCTGGCTCGGAGGACAGGTGTGGGGCCGCTTCGTGGGCGAGGAGCTCGTCGCCGGCTGCCACCTCGGCGCCAACCTCGTGCCCGTGCAGTGCACGCCCGGCGACGTGGCCGCCTTCGCCGACGTCGCGCTGCGCCGCCGCAGCACCGTCGGCACCATCGTCGGGCCCCACGACGTCGTCGCATCGCTGTGGGAGGCCATCGAGCCATCGTGGCAGCGACCGCGGGAGTTCCGCGCGCGGCAGCCGCACCTGCAGACGGACCGGATCCCCGATGTGCCCGGCGACCCCGACGTACGCGTCACCACCCAGCAGGACCTCGAGCGGCTCTACCCGGCCTGCGTGGCGATGTACACCGAGGAGGTCGGCGTCTCGCCCGAGAGCGACGCGGGCGGCGGCGACCTCTACCGCGCGCGGGTCCAGCAGCTCATCGGGCGGGGCTGGTCGATGGCGAGCTTCGACGAAGCGGGCGTGGTGTTCAAGGCCGAGGTCGCCTGCCTGACGCCGTACGCCGCCCAGGTGCAGGGCGTGTGGGTCCGACCGGACCGCAGGGGTCGGGGCCTCGCCGCCGCCGGGATGGCAGCCGTGGTCTCCCACGTGATCGGCTCGGGGATGGCGCCCGTGGTCTCGCTCTACGTCAACGAGTGGAACGCGCCGGCCCGCGCGACGTACGCCCGGGTGGGCTTCGAGCAGACCGCCACCTTCGCGACGTTGATGTTCTGACGCTGCGCGAAAGCGCGAAAAAGATTTCGCGCCGGACGTATCAGCATGGCGCTCGCTCCTACCTGAGAGGACATGGGGACAATGGTCACCATGTCGGATCACCGAAGAGCTGAGGGGGAGCTCGAACAGTCACCGTGGGAAACAGCCAGTGGGGCGTTCACGGCGTGGCGGGCAGGGGACGCCGCAGCCGTGGATGATCTGGTCACCGCGATGACGCCGGTGCTCTGGCACGTGGTGAGGGCCTACGGGCACGACCGTCAGTCGGCGGAGGACGTCGTCGCGACGACGTGGCTCGGCTTCGTGCGTCTGCACCACACCATCCAGGACCCCAGGGCCGTCGCGGCCTGGCTGATCACCTCAGCCAGGCGCGGCGCCGCCGAACACGCCAGGAAGGCACGCCGTGCCTCCCCGGTGGAGGACGAGAAGCTCGCCGCAGTGCTCCCCGACGAGGAGTCGGCGGAGGCCCTCGCCGTGCTCGACGACGACGCCGCCCGGTTGTGGCGGGCCGTCGCCAGCGTGGACGAGAGGTGCCGCAAGCTGCTGCGTGTCATCGCCTTCATGGAACGACCCGACTACCAGTCGCTGAGCCAGGAGCTCGACATGCCCGTGGGCAGCATCGGACCCACCCGGGCCCGCTGCCTGGCCAAGGTGAGGACCGCACTGACGAACGAAGGAGGGGGACGATGAAGGACGACAGCCTGCTCGACGACCTGCGCGAGATGTGGCTCCTGGCCGACCCGCCTCCTCCGGGACTGGCGGCCGGCATGATCGCGACCGTCGCCGCCGCCGACCTCGACAGCGAGTGGGAGCTCCTCGTCCTGGTCCGCGACTCCGCCGACGAGCCAGCCGCGCAGGTGCGCGGCCTCGCCTCGGCCCGCATCCTCTACTTCACCGCCGCCGAGGGCTGGTCCCTCGACGCCGAGATCGACGGCGACCAGGTGCGGGGTCAGCTGCTGGACTTCGACGGGGACATGGGGTCCGTCGAGGTCGCGGTGGAGGCCCGCGACGGTGAGAGCGTGACGTCCGGCCTCGACGAGGTCGGCTTCTTCGCGATCACCGCCGAGGTGAGTGGCGAGATCCGCTTCACCGTCAGCAACGGCACCGGGAGCGCCAGCAGCCGCTGGATCGAGGTCTGAGCCTCACGCGTGCGGGTGCCGCAGCTCCATGTGGGGGCCGACGGTGGGGTCGGAGTCGTAGACCGCGCGGGCGAGCACGTGGTCCCGCGCGTCGGCTGCGGGGATCCCGTGCTCGGCGATCTCCCGGGCGATCAGACCGGCCACGATCGGTGCGGCGAACGACGTACCGCTCCAACGGGCCATGCCGGTGCGGAACTCCCGGATGTCGCCCTTGTCGGGTGTCTCCCGGCACTTGTAGCTGCCGTCGGGGAACGCGTTCACGTGGTTGCGGCCGAGGGCGTAGACGTCGGCCGACACCCCGTAGTTGGAGAAGTCCGAGATCCGGCCGTTGCGGTCGAGGGACCCGACACCGACGGCCCAGTCGAAGGCGGCCGGCCAGAACGGCGCTGCGGTTGAGTCGTTCCCGGCGGCGGCCACGAGCACGCAGTCCCTGCCCTCGAGGTGCTCGTCGTAGAAGGTCTGGAAGGCAACGGACGGGTAGTCCATGCGGGTGCGGCAGCCCGCCGAGAGGTTGATGACCTGGGGGTCGCGCTTCATCGCCTCCTCGAGCTGGTCGACCATGTCGGACTCGAGGATGCCTCCCCCTCCGACGCCGCCGATGCAGAAGCCGTCGACGTGGACCGTGGCGTGGGGGACGAGGCACCGGATGACGCCGGCGATGAACGTCCCGTGGCCGGCGTACCTGCGCAGCCTGGCGCCGTTCTGCTCGTCGTCGCCGGTGACACCGTCGAGCCAGGGGGTGCGGCCGTCCGTCGCCGAGGTCGGGTTCCACCCGGTGTCGACGACCACGACGCGGACGTCGTGGCGCTTGTCGGTGGTGTCCGGGGCTTGGGGCGGCCACGGCTCCTTGAGCCCCGTCTCCTGCGGCTCGATCGCGGGGCAGAGGCTGCCACCCGGTCCGCCGGGGGACACGTGCACCCAGTGGTCGGGTGTCGCGCGGCCGCGGGTGAGTCCCGCCGCCTCGAGCTGGTCGAGCACCTCGGGCACCGACTCGCCGCTGGTTCGCTCCGGTAGCAGGTAACGCACGAGCGCGCCGCCGAGGAGGGTCGTCTCGTCGCGCTGCGGCTGACCCTTCAGCAGGCGGTCCCCGACCTGGCGGGCGGTCTCCTCGAACTCGTCGACGTCCGCACGGCGGACCAGCACCCGATCGGGGTGGTACAGGTAGGTGAAGTCGGCCGGTGCCTCGGTGTTCCAGGCGACCTGCTCCGGGTTGGCCCTCCGGAACGCGCGGAGCTGGTCGGTGGTGCGTCGCCGCCGGTCGTCGCCGATCATCCAGTCGCTCATGGTCCGACGCTAGTGCCGCCAAGACGACCCTGACGAGAGTTTTCGTGACATCTTGACCCGCCGATCCGCGAGGATGGCCGGACCATGATGACCAGGGGCGAGGCCGAGGAGCTGCTGCGCACGCTCTTCGGCGACCTCGATCTGGCGCGCAAGCGCGCGGAGGACGAGCTCATCCACGACCCCGACCCCGCCCTGGCCTCGATCGGGCACCAGATCATCGGGATCGCACTGCGCGAGCTCGGGCAGACCGATGCCGCGCTGGCGGAGCTGCGTACGGCGCTACGCCTGGCCCGCCGGTCGGGCGACGACGAGCGACGCGGTGACGCGCTCGCGACCCTGGGCTCCACACTGTGCATCGCCGGCTGGCTGCCGGAGGGCATGCGACGGCTGGACCAGGCGGCGGCCCTGCTGACCGGCGTACCCCTCGGGCGCGCGCTGGTGCGCCGTGCGTACGTGACCGGACACCTGCTCGCGCTGTTCGAGGAGAGCGCGGCCGACCTCAAGGAGGCCAGACGGCTCTTCGCCGGCGCCGGCGACCACGTCTGGGAGCGTCGTGCGCTCAACCTCGAGGGCCTGGCCGACGTCGGGCTGGGGGACCTCGACGCGGCTGCCACGGCGTTCGCCTCCTACCGCGACCTCGCCGCCGCGCAGGGCGACGAGTTCGAGGTCGGGCTCGCCCAGCACAACACCGGCTGGCTCGGCTACGTGCGCGGCGACCTGCCACTGGCCCTGAGGCTCTACGCCGATGCGAACGCGCGCTACGACGCGATGAACCTAACCAACGTGGACCTCGTCTACGACCGGTGCCTGGCCTACCTCGCCGCTGGTCTGGCGACCGATGCGCTCGAGGTCGTGGAGCGAGCACTGGTCGTGCGGCCGCTGCTCCCGCGCGAAGAGGCCGACCTTCTGCTGGCCGTCGCCGAGGCAGCGCTCGCGGCAGGGGACTGGGCGCGCGCCACGACCGCGGCGGACGATGCCAGCCGACTGCTGCGGCGCCAGTCGCGGCACATCCCGCGTCTGCAGGCCGACCTCCTGGCGCTCACCGCCCGCACCGAGGCCGGCCTGCCGGCGGCGCCACTGCTGAGGCGGACCGAGCGCCTCGTCGCCCGCACCTGCGAGGTGCAGGCCACGGAGCTCCCGCAGGCCCTGTTGCTCGGGGCGCGCCTGGCGGGGGAGGTCCGCTCACCCCGCGCCGCCGCGCTCCAGGCCGCCTGGCTCGACGAGGCGGCCACCTTCCGCAGGGCCACCAACGGACGGATCCGCGTGCTGGGCTGGCTCGCGCTCGCGCAGCGCCGGGCACTCGAGGACGACCTCCGCGGCGTCCTGCGCGCCTGCGACGCTGGCCTGAAGGCGCTCGACGAGCACCGCGCCACCCTGGGCAGCCAGGAGCTGCGTGCCGTCTCGTCCGGCCATGGCGCACGGCTCGCCGAGCTCGGGACCCGCACCGCCCTCGAGTCGGGGGACCCGCGCCAGCTGCTGCGCTGGTCCGAGCGGTGGCGTGCCAACTCGCTGACGATCCCGCCGGCCTACGACCAGCGCGACCCGGAGACCACCGCCGACCTGGCCGCGCTGCGCGCCCAGCACCGGCGCATCGCCGACGCCCGCGCCGAGGGGGCTCCGACCGACCGGCTCCAGGCGCGCGCCGCCCGGCTCGAGCAGTCCGTCCGTCAGCGGATGTTCCACCTGCGCGGCTCCGGGGTCGCG
The DNA here is from genome assembly GCF_001425025.1 of Nocardioides sp. Root122. Lineage (GTDB taxonomy): Bacteria > Actinomycetota > Actinomycetes > Propionibacteriales > Nocardioidaceae > Nocardioides. The sequence continues at coordinate 113,620 of NZ_LMDE01000003.1, read as the reverse complement.
CCGCAGTCGCTCGACGTGGCCGCGCTGCTGGACGCCCTCGCCGAGGACGGGACCGTGCTCGTCGAGCTCACCGAGATCGACCGCCACCTCCACGCCCTCGTGGTGGGGCACGGCCGCGTACGACGCCTCGACGTCGGGGCGGCGGACGCTGCTTCAGCTGCAGTGGACTTTGCACTCTTCGCCCTGCGCGGGGCGGCGCGCGGGCGCCGGTCCCAGCTCGGCCTGGCCGGCGACCGGCTCCAGCGGGCGCTGCTCGGGTCCGCGCTCGACCACGTGGGGGAGTCCCGCGTGGTCGTGTCGGGGACCAGCGCGCTCCAGGGTGTCCCGTGGGGCCTCGTCCCCGGGCTCGCCGGCCGTCCCGTCACCAGCGTCCCGTCCGCGCGGCTGTGGCTCCGGGCGCGGCAGGCGTCCGCCGCCGAGCCCGACCGGCGGGTCATGCTCGTCGGCCCCGGGCTCGACAGCGGCGGTGCCGAGGTGCCGGCCGTCGTGGCCCACGACCCGTCCGCCGTGGTGCTCGACGGGGACGACGCGACCGTCGATGCCTCGCTGGCCGCGCTGGACGGCGCCGCCCTCGCGCACGTCGCGGCCCACGGCCACTTCCGCGAGGACAGCCCGCTCTTCTCCTCGCTCGTGATGGCCGACGGGCCGCTGCTCGTGCACGACCTCCAGCAGCTCACGCGGCCGCCGCACCGCGTCGTGCTGTCGGCGTGCGAGTCGGGGGGCCTCGCCCCGGTCGGGGCCCAGGAGCTGCTCGGCCTCTCCGCCGCCCTCCTGTCGATGGGCACCGCCGGCATCGTCTCCAGCCTCGGCGAGGTCGACGACGCCGCGACGGTCCAGGTGATGGTCGCCCTCCACGCCGCCCTGCGCCGCGGGCACGGGCTCGGCGAGGCCATGCTCGCCGCCCGTGAGGTGGCCGCCGGCGACCAGGTCCTCGCGGCCACCGCGGCGTCGTTCACCGTGCTGGGGATATGACCGTCGCCGTGTTGTTGGCGCTCGCTCCTCAGTCCAGACGACGTCGGGCGCCGAGCGCGGTGGCTGAGGGAGATGGGGCGATCTGAGCCTCAGGGAGTCGCGGCCCTCACCGGGTCGGTGGCGTTCTCGCAGGCGTCGAGCGTGCAGCGGACAGTGGACGACTTGACGGTGCCGTTGACGTCGAGCAGCAGCGTGCCCGGCGACTCCCAGCCCCAGCCGCTGAACCAGCTGGTCCGGTAGGTCGCGAGCCTCGTGCCGTCGAGGGTGCGGAGGCGGATGTCGCCCGGGCCGACGCCGTCGGTGAGCTTGTGGAAGGTGAGCACCTGGGTCCCGTCGGGGGAGACCGCGGCCACGCGGTCGCGGCACGACGTCCAGTGCTTCATCCGGGGTGCGCTCAGCCGGACCAGCTTCGTGCAGCCGCCGCGGTAGGGGCCCTTGGTCCAGATGGTCAGCAGGTCGTGCTCGATGTCCGCCATCCCGCCGTGCTTCCGCACGATCGTCCTGGTGCGACCGCTGCGGATCCGCCACTGGAGGACGCGGCTGTCGTTGCTCAGCACCACCCGGTCGGCGTCCACGTCGAGCAGGTCGACGTACCGGCCCGGCCCCCTGCTGCCGAGCAGCGTGCCGTCGGTCGCCGAGGCGGCGTACGTCGTGACCTTGCGTCCGCGGCCGGTGAAGCCCTGCCACGCGAGCGTGCTGCCGTCGGCGCTGAGGACCACCGTGGAGGGGTCGATGTTGCGCAGCACGTCGACGACCTCCCGGTCCGCCTCGACGCGTACGACGCGCCGGTTGCGCTTGACGTCGATGTTGTTGGTGCCGACCAGCCACGCGTCGCCGGACCGACCGATGACCCGCGCGACCGTGCCGGGCAGCTCGACCCGGCGCGCGCCGTCGACGAAGTCGCCGTCCTCGATGTGGGGGACCGCGACGTCGGCGCCGCGGGCCAGGCGCTGCGGCTGGAGCTCGACGATCTGTGCGGCCGCCTGCGCCGGTGCCGCGAGCGTGAGCGCGGTGGTGATGGTGGCCAGCACGAGGCCGGCAGTGCGTGCGTGACGCATCGTGTTCCCCCTGGAGTGTGCGGTGTCGTCAGGGAGACGTCGTGGGGCGTGGCGAGGTTGCCTGCGACCGGCGGGCAATCTGGTTCGCGGTGGCCGAAGGCCCGCACCTATCCTTGCGCCCATGACTGGCCGCCTCCTCCGCATGTCGACCCTGTTCGTGCGCACCTTGCGCGACGACCCCAACGACGCCGAGGTGCCGAGCCACAGGCTCCTGGTCCGTGCGGGCTACATCCGCCGCAACGCGCCGGGCATCTACACCTGGCTGCCCCTCGGCCTGAAGGTGCTCCGCAAGATCGAGGCCATCATCCGCGAGGAGATGGACGACATCGGCGCGCAGGAGCTGGTGTTCCCGGCGCTGCTGCCCAAGGAGCCCTACGAGGCGACCCACCGGTGGACCGACTACGGCGACAACATCTTCCGGCTCCAGGACCGCAAGGGCGCCGACTACCTGCTCGGCCCCACCCACGAGGAGATGTTCACCCTCGTGGTGAAGGACCTCTACTCCTCCTACAAGGACCTGCCGCTCTCGATCTACCAGATCCAGAACAAGTACCGCGACGAGGCGCGCCCGCGTGCCGGCCTCCTGCGCGGTCGTGAGTTCGTCATGAAGGACTCCTACTCCTTCGACATCGACGACGCCGGGCTCGCGGAGTCCTACCAGAAGCACCGCGACGCCTATATCCGGATCTTCGACCGGCTCGGCTTCGAGTACGTCATCGTCAAGGCCACCTCCGGCGCGATGGGCGGCTCGGCCAGCGAGGAGTTCCTCGCCAAGGCCTCGGTCGGTGAGGACACCTACGTCCGCTGCACCCACTGCGACTACGCCGCCAACGTCGAGGCCGTCGCCGTCCGTGCGCCTGCCCCCGTGTCGTACGACGGCGTGCCCGCCGCGCACGCCGAGGACACCCCCGACACGCCGACCATCGACACCCTGGTCGACCACCTCAACGCGACCTTCCCCCGTGACGACCGTCCCTGGGCGGCCGGTGACACGCTCAAGAACGTGCTCGTCGTGCTGAAGCACCCCGACGGCACCCGCGAGCCCCTCGCCATCGGCGTCCCCGGCGACCGCGAGGTCGACCAGAAGCGGCTCGAGGGCCAGCTCGAGCCGATCGAGGTCGAGCCCATGGACGAGGCCGAGATGGCCAAGCACCCCGCGCTCGTGAAGGGCTACATCGGCCCGGAGGTCCTGGGGGAGGAGTCGAAGTCCGGGATCCGGTTCGTCGTCGACCCCCGCATCTCCGAGGGCACGCGCTGGGTGACCGGTGCCAACGTGCACGGCTCCCACGTCGTCGACATGGTCGTCGGACGCGACTTCACGCCCGACGGCACGATCGAGGCCGCCGACGTGCGCGACGGCGATGCCTGCCCCAACTGCGAGGAGGGCAGCCTCGAGTCCGCCCGCGGCATCGAGATGGGTCACATCTTCCAGCTCGGCCGCAGCTATGCCGAGGCGCTCGGGCTGCAGGTGCTCGACGAGAACGGCAAGCTGGTCACCGTCACGATGGGCTCCTACGGCATCGGTCCGTCGCGCGCCGTGGCGGCCATCGCCGAAGGCACCCTCGACGAGATCGGGCTCTGCTGGCCGCGCAACGTCGCGCCCGCCGACGTCCACGTGGTCGCGGCCGGCAAGGACGAGGCGATCCTGGCCGCAGCAGAGCAGCTCTCCCGCGACCTCAAGGAGGCCGGCCTCGAGGTGCTCCTCGACGACCGCGTCGGCAAGGTGAGCCCCGGAGTGAAGTTCAAGGACGCCGAGCTCATCGGTGTGCCGACGATCGTGACCGTCGGCCGCGGCCTGGTCGACGGCACGGTCGAGGTCCGTGACCGCAGGTCCGGGGAGCGCGAGGAGGTCGCGGTCGAGCGCGCCGCCACGCACATCGTCGACATCGTCCGCAGCTGATCGACCCGGTCAGCAGCTGATCGTGGAGCCGCCGAGCCACTGGGTGGCTCGGGGGCTCCACGCTGTCGCGCCGATAGGTTCGCGCCCATGAGCATCGAGGCAGTGATCTTCGACTGGGGCGGCACCCTGACCCGCTGGCACGACATCGACTTCCACGCCGAGTCGCTGGCGCTCGCCGAGGCCGTACGTCGTACGCCGACCCCCGAGGACGACCACCACGCGCACGCCGCGCGCCTCCACCGCGCCGGTGACGTGATCTGGGGTCGTAGCCGCGACCGCCAGCAGAGCGCCACGATCGCCGACCTGTTCGCCGAGGCCGGTCTGGACCACGACCCCGACCTGCTTCAGGCCTACTACGACTTCTGGGAGCCCCACACCCTCACCGACCCCGAGGTGCGGCCGATGTTCGAGGAGCTGCGTGCCGCCGGGCTGAAGGTGGGTGTCCTGTCCAACACCATCTGGCCTCGCGCCTGGCATGTCGGGTTCTTCGAGCGCGACGGCGTGCACGACCTCATCGACGGCGACGTCTACTCCAGCGAGATCCCGTGGACGAAGCCGTCCGAGCGTGCGTTCGCCGCCGCGATGGAGGCGGTCGGCGTCGCGGACCCCGCTGCGTGCGTCTACGTGGGGGACCGCCTGTTCGACGACGTCTGGGGCGCCCGCAACGCCGGTCTCCACGCGATCCACGTCCCCCACAGCAACATCCCTCCGTCGCAGGTGGGGCACACCGAGGGTGAGCCCGACGCGACGGTCCGCTCCCTGGCGGAGGTCCCCGCCGCGGTGCGCGCGCTCGACGCCCGCTGAAGGCTGCCGCGCGGCCGCCGCCCGGGTTTCCCCGGTTGTGGCCCGGGTGTGGATCACCTGCAACTTTGTGCGTTGCACGAACATGCAACGGCCTTATCGTTTCACTCCACCCCGATCGAATGCATGATTGTGCATGTGGTTCCACCACCCCCACAGGAGGGGCCACAACGGGTGATGCTGACCAACCCCACAAGGCGGTCCGCGTCCTCGGCCATTGGGAAGGATCTCGGGACTTTCCCAATGGTTGAGGCCGCGGGCCGTTCTTTTTGCGCTCGCTCCGCTCGCGCGTGCTCGGCGCCCCTGAAGACGTCGTCTTCCCTCCTCGCTCCCGAGCTGCGCTCGTCGCACTCGCTCGCTCGACGCTCCTATGGATCGTCAAGCCGTCGTGTGTTGGTGTTCGAGTAGCCGGAAGAGGTCTCGGGCGATGTACCGCTTGAGGCAGCGTTTGATCTCGCGGGTGGTTTTGCCTTCGGTGGTTCTGCGGGCCACATAGGTCTGGGTGGCTTGGTCGTAGCGGATCCGTGACAGCACGATGGTGTGCAGGGCGCGGTTGAGTTGGCGGTCGCCGTAGCGATTCAGTCGATGGCGGTTGGTCACTTGGCCGCTGCTGGCCGGGATCGGTGCGGCACCGGCGAGCATCGCGAATGCTGCCTCGGAGTGGACCCGGCCCGGGTGGGACCACGCGCACAGCACCGTGGCGGCCACGATCGGCCCGATGCCGGGTTGGGCGAGGAGGTCAGGTCGCCAGGCCCGCACGATGACCCGTATGGCCTTCTCGTGCTGGGCTGCTTCCTCAGCGAGCATGCGGGCACGGCGGGCGAGGGAACGCAGCACTACGACGGTCGTGGTGGTTTCGGTGTCCCACGCCGAGTTCAGGCGCATGCTCGCGGCGGTGCGGATCATCACGGGGAGCTTCTGACCGCGGAACCGCTCACGGATCGGCTCTGGTGCGGCGATGACGAGACTGAACACCTGTCGCTGAGCGTCGGTCGAGGCGTTGACGGCCGAACGGCGCGCTGCGAGCAGCACTGACAGTGCTTGTCGGTCACCACTGCCTCGCGGGCTGCCGAACTTCGCGCGGGACAGGGCCTCGCGTGCAGCACGGATCGCGTCGAGTGGGTCGGACTTGGCGCCGTTGCGCCGCCTGGGCCGCTGGGGACGGTCGAGCTCCACGACGACCTCCTCGCGGCGTGCCAGGTGCCGGGTCAGGCCGGCGCCGTGACCGCCGGTGCCCTCAATCGCCCATGCCCGCAGCGCTGCGTGCTCGTTGGCGAACTCCACCAGCCGGGCGTAGCCATCGGCGCTTGCTTCGACGGTGATCTCGTCGAGCACACCGCCAGTGCGTGCGTCGACCGCAGCGGCGGAGTGGGTGTGGACGTGGGTGTCGACGCCGATGACCACATCGACCACCTCGCGTAGATCGGTCACACTTGTCATGCGTTCTCTCCTTGCCTGGGAGCGGATGTGGTTCCGGTCCGGGCGGAGAATCGGCAGGACTGTGATGGGACACGGCCGGTGCGCTAACACCGGTCGGTCAAGCTCCTGATCAGGCCAGCTGCTCCGGCCGGGCCGGGCCAGCAACCACGAGTGGACAAGTCGAGCGAAAGGCACGAAGCCAGTCAGTCCAAGGGTCACGCCCGCAGTCACTGGTCACAGCCCAGCACCATCAGGCTGCGAAGGGAATCCTCACAGTCAGTCCAGACGACGTCGGGCGCCGAGCGCGGTGGCTGAGGCGGCCGCGCAGCTCGACCCGCGTTGGTTGAGGAGGTCGCGCAGCTCGACCCCCGTTGGTCGAGGAGGTCGCGCAGCTCGACCGCCGTTGGTCGAGGAGGTCGCGCAGCGACCGTCACGAACCCTTCAGTACAGCTCGGGTGCTCCCGGCCAGGTCTCCGGCTCGCCGCCGAGCTCGAGCTGCCAGGTGGCCGACCAGACCACCTCGGTGAGCGCCCACGCGCGCACGCTGCCCGACGACTGCGCCACCAGCGCGGTGAGCGTCTCCGTGCCGTCGACCTCGAGCGCCAGGGCGGCTGTGCGGATCCGGTCGTCGCCCTGCACGGGCAGCTCGACGTCGTACGCCGCCGCCGCCGCGACCGGCTGCCCGCCCGCCTCGGCCACCATGGTCCGGAGCTGGTCGCGCCGTGACCGGTGCCGGCGGTAGGCCGTGGTCAGGGCGTCGTAGAGCAGCGGCGCGGACGCCTGGGAGGTGCGCGCACCCAGCACGCCGTAGGCGTAGAGCGCGGCGTGCTCGTCGGCGAGCGTCGTCTGGAGGGCGTCGAGGACGGTCATGCCGCGCCCCCGGCGCCGAGGCGTGCGTTGTGCTGGGACGTGGACGCGGCCATGCTCGCCAGCACCCGGGCCAGGTCGCCGCTCGCGGCGCCCAGGCAGCCGTCGCGCAGGACGCGCAGCAGCTGCTGCTCCGAGCGGCGGACCGCACGCAGGGCCGGCTCGGCCCGGGCCGGGACTGTAGCGGGCGTGGCGGTCGGCAGCCCGGCGTCCGGCACCGCGCCCGCGAGGAGCTCCTGGTGAGCGGTGTGGGCGGCGACCAGCGGCTCGAGCTGGGCGTCGAGCGCGGGCACCGCTGCGGTCGCGGCGGCCAGCACCGCGCCCGCGTCGACGAGCGCTGCGACGACCGTGGCCACGAGCTCGGAGTCCTCGGGCGGAGCCGGTGCCGACGCGGGGGAGCCGGTCTTGTCGGAGGGCGGATCGATGTCGCAGGCGGCCAGGACGAGCGGGGCGGCGAGCGCCGAGCCCAGCGTCGTACGACGGGAGAGCGGGCGTCCGGGCACGCCCGAACCCTACCCATCGGCGTCGCCGGTACGGACCGGTCGGCGCTGGCGCACGGGGTCGCTAGGCGGCCCGGTAGGGTGTTCCTTCGACAACAGCACAAGGAGGTCGCATCCTCATGAGTACCCCCCACCAGGACGCCACCCGGGACCGCATCGAAGCGGAGCTGGTCGACCCCTTGAGCGCGATGGGCCTCGACGTCGAGGCCGTCGAGGTCACCCCCGCCGGCAAGCGGCGCGTGCTGCGCGTCGCGGTCGACAAGGACGGCGGCGTGACGCTCGACGACGTGGCCGACGCGACGCGCGAGGTCTCCCGCGTGCTCGACGAGTCGGACGTGATGGGCGAGATGCCCTACACGCTCGAAGTGACCTCCCGTGGCGTCGACCGGCCGCTGACCCTCCCGCGCCACTGGCGCCGCAACGAGGACCGTCTCGTCAAGGCCACGCTGGCCGACGGGTCCGCCGTCACCGGCCGCGTCCTCGCCTCGACCGAGGAGTCGGTCACCCTCGACGTCGACGGCACGCAGCGTGAGGTCGCCTACGCCGACGTGGCGAAGGCCCTCGTGCAGATCGAGTTCAACCGCAAGAGCGACAAGCACGAGAAGAAGGACGACTGATGGACATCGATCTGAGCATCCTGCGGATGCTGGAGCGCGAGAAGGAGATCTCCTTCGAGGTGCTGGCCGAGGCCATCGAGCAGGCCCTGCTGACGGCCTACCAGCGGGCCACCGAGTCGCACCACCGCCCCGCGCGTGTCGAGCTCGACCGCAAGACCGGCCACGTGACCGTGTGGGCCCGCGAGGTCGAGGAGGACGGCTCCGCCGGCCCGGAGTACGACGACACCCCCGAGGGCTTCGGCCGCATCGCCGCCACCACCGCCAAGCAGGTCATGCTGCAGCGGCTGCGCGACGCCGAGGACGAGAAGACGTTCGGTGAGTTCTCCGGCAAGGAGGGCGACATCATCTCGGGCATCATCCAGCAGGGCCGCAACCCCGACGACGTGATGGTCGACCTCGGCAAGCTCGAGGCGATCCTGCCGATCAGCGAGCGGGTGCCGGGGGAGAAGTACGTCCACGGCGAGCGCATCAAGTGCCTGGTGACCTCGGTCCGCAAGGGCATGCGCGGTCCGCAGATCACCCTGTCGCGCTCGCATCCCACGCTGGTCAAGAAGCTCTTCGCGCTCGAGGTCCCCGAGATCGCCGACGGCACCGTCGAGGTGGCCGCGATCGCCCGCGAGGCCGGTCACCGCACCAAGGTCGCCGTGCACTCCACCGTGCCCGGCGTCAACGCCAAGGGCGCCTGCATCGGCCCGCTCGGCCAGCGCGTGCGCAACGTGATGAGCGAGCTGCACGGCGAGAAGATCGACATCGTCGACTGGGCCGAGGACCCCGCCGAGCTCGTCGCCCACGCCCTCTCGCCGGCCCGGGTCACCTCCGTGGAGATCGTCGACCTCGCCACGCGGTCGTGCCGCGTCGTCGTGCCCGACTTCCAGCTCTCCCTGGCGATCGGCAAGGAGGGCCAGAACGCCCGCCTCGCCGCCCGGCTCACCGGGTGGCGGATCGACATCCGCTCCGACGAGGCGCCGGCGCCCGAGGACTGACCGTCGACGGGCTCTCTCGAGCGGACCTACGGCCGCTCGACGCCCAGCATGCCGTGCGTCCAGCGTCCATGGCGGTCGACCGGTCCCGTGCCGCCGACCGGCCTAGGTCCGGTCGACGCCGTCGACGGCCCGGGCGATCGCGTCCCACGTCTCGTCCGCAGCGATGACGTCCGCGTGGTCGCGCTCGGGAAGATCCACGACCCGGGCGCCCGGCGGGAGCAGCCGCACCAGCCGGTCGGTCGACGCCGGCGGGACGACCACGTCACGCCCGGCGCGCACGACCGTCACCGGGGCGGTGACCGCGCCGACGTGGAGGTCGGAGCGGAAGTGGTCGCCGAGGAGCACGTCCAAGGGCAGCCCGCGGGCGTGGTGCCGCACGATGCTCCGCACGGAGTCGAACGGCGTCACCAGGACCAGGGCGTCGACCAGGTCGCGCGTGGCCGGGTCGCCGCTGAGCCGGCTCGCGACCTGCACGGCCACGCCGCTGCCGAGGCTCCGGCCGACGACCGCCACCCGGGGGTGCCTCGTGGCCACCTCGCGGACCAGGGCCAGGCCGTCGGCGACCAGTGCGCGCTCGGACGGGAGGCCGTCGGAGGCGCCGTACCCGCGGTAGGCCACGAGGTAGGACGTCCGGCCTGGGAGCGTCGACGCCAGCCGTTCCGCCCGGGCGCCCACGTCCTCGGCGTTGCCGCCGAACCAGACCAGCGCGTCGGGGCCGGATCCCGCGGTCCGACCGCGGAGCGTCACCGCGCCCCGGCGCAGGGCGTACGTCGTCGATGCGGACGAGTGCCGCGTCGCGGCACCGGGGTAGTAGAGACGCCGGGTGAGCGGGGCGAGCAGGTGCACAGGCGCAGGGTGCCCCCTGCGCCGGTTCGCAAACCACTGGCCCCACGCAGTAGAGTGGTGAGCAGTGGCCATCACGTCTGACACCCCTGCGCCCGGACCTGTCCGGACCTGTGTGGGTTGCCGGACCAGGGCCGCTGCGAGCGAGCTGCTCCGGGTGGTTGCAGGCTCGGACGCCTTGGGCCGACCGGCCCTGGTGCCCGATCCGGACCGCCGGGCACCCGGCCGTGGGGCGCACGTCCACCCCACGCTGGAGTGTTGGCAGCTCGCCGTGCGACGCCGAGCGTTTCCCCGGGCCCTCCGCTCGGGCGACACCCTCAGCGGCGCGGCGGTGGAGGAACACCTCGCCGCGCACCAGTCCGATTCACAGCAGCACCGACCAGAAACTGGAGCACGCAGCTCATGAGCACTCGATGAGTAACTCGTAATGAGTGTGCACACCCACTAGCTGTTCCGTTTCCCCTCCTTCTGGGGTCACGGACCAGAAGGAGAAGTAACCAACCGTGGCAAAGACCCGAGTCCACGAACTCGCCAAGGAGTTCGGAGTCGAGAGCAAGTTCGTTCTCGAGAAGCTCAAGGAGATGGGGGAGTTCGTCAAGTCGGCATCGTCGACTGTCGAGCCTCCCGTCGAGATGCGCTTCAAGAAGCAGTACGGCGACGAGCTGAAGGCCGCTGCGGCCGCCGCTCCCGCCGCCGAGGCGCCGGCCGAGAAGCCGGCCGCCAAGAAGGCCGGCCCCAAGCCCGGCCCCAAGCCCGCGCCCGTCGCCGAGGTCCCGGCCGAGACGCCGACCGAGGCGCCCGTCGAGGCTCCCGCCCAGGCAGCCGTCGAGGCAGCCGCTGAGGCTCCGGCCGCAGCGCCCGCCGAGGCTGCTCCGGCCGCCCGCCCCGGCCCCAGGCCGGGTCCGAAGGCCCCTGCCGCCGAGCCCGAGGCACCGGCAGCCGAGCCCGAGGCGCCGGCCGCCCCGGCGGCCAAGTCCGCGGCGCCCGCGCCGCGTCCCGTGGGTCGTCCCGGCGCACCGCGCCCCGGCAACAACCCGTTCGCGCCGAGCCAGGGCATGGGCCAGCGCCCGGCGCCCCGCACGCCCGGCGACGACACCCGTCCGCCGCGCCCGCCCGCCGGCGGCGGCGACGCCCGTCCCGGCATGCCGCGCCCGAACCCGGCGATGATGCCGAAGTCCCCGGCCGCGTTCGGCGCCGGTCCCGGCGGCCGTCCGGCCCGCGGTGGTCCCGGTGGCGGTCCCGGTCGTCCGGGTGCCCCCGGCCGCGGCGGTGCTCCGGGTCGTCCCGGCGCCGGTGCCGGTGCTCCGGGCGGTGCCCCGGGTCGTCCCGGAGGCTTCGGACCGTCCGGTGGCGGTCGCCCCGGTGGCGGTCGTCCCGGCCAGCGCGGCCAGACCCAAGGTGCCTTCGGTCGCCCCGGTGGTCCGTCGCGTCGTGGACGCAAGAGCAAGCGCGCCCGTCGCCAGGAGTTCGAGGCCATGGATGCCCCGACCCTGGGTGGCGTGCGCGTCCGCAAGGGCAACGGCGAGACCGTCCGTCTCCCGCGTGGCGCCTCGCTGACCGACTTCGCCGAGCGCATCAACGTGGACGCAGCTGCCCTCGTGCAGATGCTGTTCTCGCTCGGCGAGATGGTCACCTCGACCCAGTCCGTGGGTGACGAGACGTTCGAGCTGCTCGCCGAGGAGCTCAACTACGTCGTGCAGATCGTCTCTCCCGAGGACGAGGACCGCGAGCTGCTCGAGACGTTCGACCTCGAGTTCGGTGCCGACGAGGGCGACGAGTCCGACCTCGTCATCCGCCCGCCGGTCGTGACCGTCATGGGTCACGTCGACCACGGAAAGACCAAGCTCCTCGACGCGCTGCGTGACGCGAACGTTGTCGACAAGGAGGCCGGTGGCATCACCCAGCACATCGGTGCCTACCAGGTCCACACCGAGGTCGACGGCGACGACCGTCGCATCACCCTCATCGACACCCCGGGTCACGAGGCGTTCACCGCCATGCGTGCCCGTGGTGCCCAGGCCACCGACATCGCGATCCTGGTCGTCGCGGCCGACGACGGTGTCATGCCGCAGACGGTCGAGGCGCTCAACCACGCCAAGGCGGCCAACGTGCCGATCGTGGTCGCGGTCAACAAGATCGACAAGCCGGAGGCCGACTCCACCAAGGTCCGCGGCCAGCTCACCGAGTACGGCCTGATCCCCGAGGAGTACGGCGGCGACGCGATGTTCGTCGACGTCTCGGCCAAGGCCGGGCTCAACCTCGACAAGCTGCTCGAGGCCGTCGTCCTCACCGCCGACGCCTCGCTCGACCTGCGGGCCAACCCCGACCAGGACGCCCAGGGCCTCGTGGTCGAGGCGCACCTCGACCGCGGTCGCGGTCCGGTCGCCACGGTGCTGGTCCAGCGCGGCACGCTCCGCGTGGGCGACTCGATCGTCGCCGGTCCGGCCCACGGCCGTGTCCGCGCGATGCTCGACGAGCACGGCAACGAGATCGCCGAGGCCGACCCGTCGCGTCCGGCGATGGTGCTGGGTCTCTCGGCGGTGCCGGGTGCGGGCCAGAACTTCATCGTGGTCGAGGACGACCGCATGGCCCGTCAGATCGCCGAGAAGCGCGAGGCGCGCGAGCGGGCGGCCATGCAGGCCAAGCGCCGCGTGCGCCGCAGCCTCGAGGACTTCATGGCCTCCATGGAGAAGGGCGAGAGCCAGGAGCTCAACCTCATCCTCAAGGGCGACGTGTCCGGTTCGGTCGAGGCGCTCGAGGACGCCCTGTCGCAGATCGATGTCGGCGACGAGGTCTCCCTCCGCGTGATCGACCGCGGTGTCGGTGCCATCACCGAGACCAACGTCGACCTCGCGGCCGCCTCCGACGCCATCATCATCGGCTTCAACGTCCGCCCGCAGGGCAAGGCGAGCCAGATGGCCGACAAGGAAGGTGTCGAGATCCGCTACTACTCGGTCATCTACCAGGCGATCGAGGAGATCGAGGCGGCGCTCAAGGGCATGCTCAAGCCCGTCTACGAGGAGTCGACCCTCGGCCAGGCGGAGATCCGCGAGATCTTCCGCTCGTCCAAGGCCGGCAACATCGCGGGCTGCATGGTCACCTCGGGCCTGCTCCGCCGCAACGCCAAGGTGCGGGTCCTGCGCGACGGAGCGGTGGTGGCCGACAACCTCGACCTCGCCTCGCTGCGCCGCGAGAAGGACGACGCCTCCGAGGTCCGCGAGGGCTTCGAGTGCGGTCTGGTGCTCCGCAACTTCCAGGACATCAAGATCGGCGATGTCGTGGAGGCCTTCGAGATGCGCGAGATCCCGCGCAGCTGACGCACCACCCGTCGCAGGTTCGGCTCCGTTCAGTGATCCCCGGTCAGCCGGGGATCACTGAACATGTCGGGCGCTGCACAGCCTGACAACTTCAGCGATCCCCGGTCAGCCGGGGATCGCTGAAGACGCTTCTGAGAGAGTGAGCCACATGAGCAACCCACGCGTCCGCAAGATCGCCGACCGCATCCAGGTGATCGTCGCCGAGATGCTCGAGCGGCGGATCAAGGACCCCCGCCTCGGCTTCGTGACGGTCACCGACGTCCGCGTGACCGGCGACTCGCAGCAGGCCTCGGTCTTCTACACCGTCCTCGGCACCGAGGAGGAGCTGGCCAGCACGGCCGCGGCGCTCGAGTCGGCCAAGGGCGTGATCCGCTCCGAGGTCGCCAAGCAGCTCGGGATGCGCATCGTGCCGTCGCTGACGTTCATCCCCGACGCGCTGCCCGAGAACGCCCGCGCCCTCGACGAGGTGCTCGAGCGGGCCCGTCAGCTCGACGAGGAGGTCGCCGCACGCCGTGTGGAGGCCTACGCCGGCGAGGCCGACCCCTACAAGAAGCCGCGCGTGGCCGAGGTCGACCTGGACGACGCCCTCGGTGAGCAGGACACGCTCGGCGACGGCTCCGACCTCGCCCTGGATGAGGACCACCGCGACGAGGACGACCGCGCCTGATGGTCGACCCCGGTCTGGTCGTCGTCGACAAGGCCCCGGGCATGACCTCGCACGACGTCGTGGCCCGGGTCCGGCGCCTCGCCGGCACCCGCAAGGTCGGGCACGCCGGCACGCTGGACCCGATGGCCACAGGCGTCCTGGTCCTCGGCGTCGACCGTGCGACCCGGCTGCTCGGCCACCTGATGCTGACCGAGAAGGCCTACGACGCCACCATCCGGCTCGGGGTGGCGACGACCACCGACGACGCCGAGGGTCAGGTCGTGGAGACCCACCCGGTCGTGGGCGTGACGGAGGACGACGTACGCCGTGAGCTGGCGCGGTTCGTCGGCGACATCGAGCAGGTGCCGACCGCCGTCTCGGCCATCAAGGTCGACGGCCAGCGCGCGTATGCGCGGGTGCGCGCGGGGGAGCAGGTCGAGCTGAAGGCGCGGCCGGTGACGATCCACGAGCTCGTCGTGCACGACGTGGCGCTGCCCGACGTGCGCCTCTCGGTCCGGTGCTCCTCAGGCACCTACATCCGCGCGATCGCACGCGACCTCGGCCGCGCGCTCGGCGTCGGTGGCCACCTGACGGCACTGCGGCGGACGGCCGTCGGCGCCTTCGACCTCTCCGTGGCCCGCACGCTCGAGACGCTGTCCGAGGACTTCGCGGTGCTGCCGATCGCCGACGCCGCGCGGTCGACCTTCCCCGCGATCGACCTCGACGAGGAGCAGGCAGCGGACGTGCGGTTCGGGCGCGCCCTCGACCTGGCACTGCCCGGCGACGGGCCGCACGCCGTCTTCGCACCCGACGGCACGTTCCTCGCCCTCTACGAGCGGCGCGGCGAGCAGGCCCGCCCGGTCGCGGTCTTCGTCTAGCGCAAGCAAGCGCCCGGTGCGAGCACGGGGGGAGGTCGGCGGGACGGGCAGGCCGCGCCAGTAGGCTGCCGCCGTGCAGATCTGGCGAGACGTCGACGATGTGCCGGCCGACCTCGGCCGCACGGTCGTGAGCATCGGCAACTTCGACGGCGTGCACCTCGGCCACGCCCACGTGCTGCGCGAGGCGCGCCAGACCGGGCACCGGCTCGGCATCGACACGGTCGTCGCAGTCACCTTCGACCCGCACCCGATGGCGGTGCTGCGGCCCGAGCACGCTCCGCCCACGCTGACCTCCATCGCGACCCGGGCGCGGCTCCTCGACGCGGCCGGCGTCGACGCGATCCTCGTGGTCGGCTTCGACCGCGAGATCGCCGGCTGGTCGCCGGAGGAGTTCATCGACCGGGTCCTCGTCGACACGCTCCACGCAGGCGCCGTCGTGGTGGGCTCGAACTTCCGCTTCGGTGCCAAGGCGGCCGGGGAGGTGGCCACGCTCGTCGAGGTCGGCTCCTCGCGCGGCTTCGAGACCGTCGGGGTGCCGCTCGACGGCGGTCCGCAGGTGTGGAGCTCCACCTACGTCCGGCAGTGCCTGGCCACCGGTGACGTCGCCGGTGCCGCCGAGGCGCTCGGCCGGCCCTTCACCGTGCGCGGCACGGTCGTCGAGGGCGACAAGCGGGGCCGCGAGCTCGGCTACCCGACCGCCAACGTGCCGATCCCGCCGGTCGACGCGGCACCGGCCGACGGCGTCTACGCCGGCTGGCTGACCCGCCTCGACACCGACGAGCGCTATCCCGCGGCGATCTCCGTCGGCACCAACCCGACGTTCGACGGCGAGCGCGACCGCCGCGTCGAGTCCTACGTCCTCGACCGCGACGACCTCGAGCTCTACGGCGTCGAGGTCGAGGTGGCCTTCGTCGACCGCCTGCGCGGCATGGTGAAGTTCGAGGGCATCGAGGCGCTCATCGAGACCATGAGCGACGACGTACGCCGGGCGCGCGAGCTGCTGGCGTGACCGCCCCCCGGGCGGACGTCGAGACCTGGTTCCTCGACCACGGGCTGCCGTACTTCGTCCCCGAGGAGCGTGACGCCGCCCGCGCCGGGCTGCGTGCCCGCCGGCTGGCCGTGCTCGTCCTCGCACTGCTCGTGGTCGCTGCCGGCGCCGGCCTGCTGGCGTGGTTCTCCGAGCAGTACGCCGCGGGACCGGCGTTGTGGCTGTCGATCACGTTCCTGGGCCTGCTCGCCTACGGCGCGACGGTGCTGCGGGGGCGGCCGATCCTCGCCTTCGCCCTCTCCCGGACGCTGGGCAGCGTGCGCTACCTGGTGCCGATGGCCTCGCGGGCGCTGCCGCTGCTGCTGGTGTTCGTGACGTTCCTCTTCGTCAACGCCGAGGCGTGGCAGATGACGAGCAACCTGCCGTTCGGGGTGCTGTGGTTCACCGCGCTGCTGATGCTCGGCCTGGCCGTGCTGTTCCTGCTGGTGCGGTTGCCGGAGGAGGTGGACCGGGTCGACGACGCCGTCGACGACGCGTTCATCGTCCGGGCCTGCGCGGGCACCCCGCTCGAGGCGGCTGCGCGGGAGGTGGCCGACGACCCGGCGGTGGACCCGCAGGACTTCGCCCAGGTGGCCGGGTTCGAGAAGTGGAACCTGATCCTGGTGCTGGTGGTGATCCAGACCATCCAGGTGCTGCTGCTCTCGCTCACGGTCTTCGTGTTCTTCATGCTGTTCGGCTCGCTGGTCATGGAGGCCGAGACCCAGCTGGCCTGGACCCAGCTCGACACGCTCCAGAACGTCCCGCACCTCTCGCACGTGACCTTCTCGCTGCTCAAGGTCTCGCTGTTCCTGGCGTCCTTCAGCGGCTTCTACTTCACCGTGTCCGCCGTCACCGACGAGACCTACCGCCGCCAGTTCTTCTCGGTGGTCGAGAGCCAGCTCGAGCGGGCCGTCGGCATGCGGGCGGTCTACCTCGCCCTGAAGGCACGCTGACCCGCCAGGACGTGCCTGGCGGGCCGGCGTGGTCGGGGTGGGAGTGACCTCAGGCGTCGAGGTCCTGCTCGACCAGGGCGGCGATCGTGTCGACAGCAGCCTGGTCGTCGCCGGCCACCTCGACCGTGTCGCCGTTGCCGGCGCCGAGGGTCATGATCATCAGCGAGGAGCTGGCGTCGACACCGTTGATGGTGACCTCCGAGCCGAGCTCGGCGGCCTTCTCGGCGATGATCGCGGCGGGACGGGCGTGGAGGCCGACGGCGGAGCCGACGACGACGGACTTGCTGGGCATGGTTCTCCTTGGGTCGGGAATCTGGTGGTGGGTCTGGGTGGGTGGATCAGACGGTGGCGACGTCGGCGTCCGACTTGCCGAAGCTCTTCAGCAGGACGACGAGGGCAGCGCCCACGAGGACGCCCGCCGCCAGCGCGATGAAGTAGCCGAGCTTCCCGTCGACGGCGAACAGGACGAAGATCCCGCCGTGCGGCGCGCGCACCGCGACGTCCATGGCCATCGAGAGGCCTCCGGTCACCGCGCTGCCCGCCATGATGGCCGGGATGACGCGGATCGGGTCGGCCGCCGCGAAGGGGATCGCTCCCTCGGTGATGAACGAGGCCCCCAGCAGCCAACCGGCCTTGCCGTTCTCCCGCTCGGGTGCGTTGAACAGCCCGGGCCGCACCACGGTGGCCAGGGCCAGGGCGATGGGCGGCACCATGCCGGCGAGCATGACCGCGGCCATGATCCGCAGCTCCGGGGCGTCCGAGGCCAGGGCCGCGCCACCGACGCCGACCGCGGCGAAGCTGTAGGCGACCTTGTTGAGCGGGCCGCCCATGTCGAAGGCCATCATCAGGCCGAGGATGACGCCGAGGATGACCGCACTGCTGCCCGTCATCGAGTTGAGGCCGTCGGTGAGCTGGGTCATCAGCCAGTTGATCGGCTTGCCGAGGACGATGATCATGATGAGCCCGGCGACGATCGAGGTCACCAGCGGGATCACCAGCACGGGCATCAGCCCGCGGGCCCAGGCGGGCACCTTGCGCTGCGCCAGCCAGTGCGCGATCAGGCCGGCGAGCACGCCGCCGACGATGGCGCCCAGGAATCCCGTCGCCGGGAAGTCGATGGGGCTGTCGCCCGAGGTCTTCACGCCGAACAGGTTGGCGGCGAGGCCGCCCAGGACGAATCCCGGGGCGATGCCCGGGCGGTCGGCGATCGCGTAGGCGATGTAGCCGGCGAACGCCGGGATGAACAGCGCGAACGCCGTTTTGCCGATGATGAAGAACAGGGCGCCGACGTAGGCCAGGAAGCCCGAGCCGAGCAGTGCGTGGTCGAGGCCGTACGCGGCCGGGTCGGGCAGGTCGAAGATCGTGTGCGACACGGCGATGTCGCCGTAGGGGCCGACGATCTCGTAGCCGCCGAGGAGGAAGCTCAGGGCGATCAGCAGACCGCCCGCGGCGACGAACGGGATCATGTAGGAGACACCGGTCATGAGCACGCGGCGCGCGCGTCCACCCCAGGTCTCCTGGCCGGTGACGCCCGCGTCCGCGGCGCCTGCCTCGCCCTCGACCCTCGGGGAGCCGGCCGGGTCGGCGGCGTAGCGCAGCGCCTCGGCGATCATCGCGTCGGCGTCGTCGATGGGGCGCTTCACCCCGGAGGTGACCATCGGCTTGCCCGCGAAGCGGGACCGGTCGCGCACGCCCACGTCGACGGCGAAGATCACCGCGCCGGCACGCGCGATCGTGTCGGGGGGCAGGGGCGTCGACCCTGCAGATCCCTGGGTCTCGACCTGCAGCTCGACGCCGGCGCGCTCGGCGGCGGCCTCCAGGGCCTCCGCGGCCATGTAGGTGTGCGCGATGCCGGTCGGGCAGGCGGTGACGGCGACGAGCGAGGGCTTGCCGCCGGCGGCAGCGGTCGCGGTCGGTGCCGCCGCGTCGGCCCCTTCCGGCACCGTGGTCGGGCCGCCGCTCGGGGTGGCCGCACCGGAGGGGGCGCCCGAGGCGGGCGCGGGCTTGGCGGCCGCAGGCTCGCCGAGCTCGTGGGCGACCAGGTCGACGACCTCCTCGACGGACTCCGCCGAGCGCAGCGCATCGGTGAAGGCGGGCTTCACCAGCGCGCGGGCGAGCTTGGTGAGGATGGTGAGGTGGTCGGCGTCGCCGCCGGCAGGTGCGGCGATGAGGAACGCGATGTCGGCCGGGCCGTCCTTGGCCCCGAAGTCGACAGGCGGGTCGAGACGGGCGAAGGCGAGGGTCGGCTCGTCGACCCCGGTGGTCCGGCAGTGGGGTATCGCGATGCCGCCGGGCAGCCCGGTGGCCGAGGTCGCCTCACGGGCGAACGCGTCCTCGATGAGCTGGTCCTTGCTGCTCGCGCGCCCGGCGTCGTCGACGACGGCGGCCAGGGCGCGGATCACGTCCTGCTTGTCGGCGCCCCAGTCGGCGCCGAGCCGCACGAGGTCGGTGGTGATCAGGTCGGTCATGCGGTGCCTCCCAGGGCGGTGACGCCCACGAGCTCCGTACGGAGGTGCGAGGGCTGGGGGATGGTGGTGCCGGGAAGGCCTGCGGCGGCGCTGCCGTAGGCGACTGCGAGGGCCAGGCGCTCGGGGGCGGGCAGCCCCCGGATGTCGCCGAGCAGGTAGCCGAAGAGACTGGAGTCACCCGCCCCGACCGTGCTGACCACAGTGGTGGGGGGTGGGGTGGCGTGCCAGGCACCCTCGCTGGTGACGAGGACCGCGCCGTTGCCGCCGAGGGTGGCGAGGACAGCCCCGACGCCACGGTCGATGAGCTGTCGAGCCGCTGCGGCGGTGGCCGCGGGGTCCGCCTCGAGCTCCTCGGCGTCGCCCCCGGTGAAGGAGGCCAGCTCCTCGCCGTTGGGCTTCATCAGGTCGGGTGCCGCCTCGGGAAGGGCCTCGACGAGGGCCTGGAGCGGAGCCTCGCTGGTGTCGACCGCGACGTGGCCGCCCACCTCGCGGAGTCGTCGTACGAGGTCGGCGTAGAACCCGGCGTGGGCGCCCACAGGAAGTGAGCCTGCCAGCACGGTCCAGTCCGCGCCAGAGGCCCGGACGAGGACCGCCTGGGCCATCAGCTCGAGGTGCAGCGGCAGCACGTCGGCGCCCGGCGAGTTGAGCTTGGTGGTCGTGCCGTCGGGCTCGGTGATCGTGAGGTTGACGCGCACGTCGCCGGCGGGCGTGACGGGGCGGCAGTCGATGCCCGCGCCGAGCAGCTCGAGGACGAACGGGTCCTCCTTGGCAGCTGGTACGACGGCGATGCTGGGGATGCCGGCGCTGACGGCGGCGCGCGAGATGTTCACACCCTTGCCGCCGGCCTGCGAGGTCACCGAGGCGACCCGGTGGACCTGGCCGCGCACCAGCTCGCCGTCGAGCGACACCGTGCGGTCGATGCTCGGGTTGGGGGTCAGGGTCAGGATCATGCGATCACCACCTCGATTCCGGCTTGTTCCAGCGCCCGGCGATCGGCGGGCTCGATGCCGTCGTCGGTCACGAGCGCGTCGATGCTGTCGAGCGTCGCGAACCTGACGGCAGTCTCCACCCCGAGCTTGGTGGAGTCCGCGAGCACCACGGTGCGTCGTGCGCAGGCGATGACCGCGCGCTTGGTCGAGGCCTCGTCCGCGTCGGGCGTGGTGAGGCCGTGCCCGACGGTGAGGCCGTTGGTCGCGACGAAGGCGACGTCGGCGCGCAGCTCGGCCAGCGCGGCGACGGTCTCGGCGCCGACCGCGGCGTGCGTGGTCGGCCGCACGCGTCCGGGGAGCAGGTGCAGCTCGATCTGGGGGAGCCCGGCGAGCCGGGTGGCCACCGGGACGGCGTGGGTGATGACGGTGAGCCGGTGGTCGCGGGGCAGGGCCGCGGCGAACCGCGCCGTCGTGGTGCCTGCGTCGATCACGACCACGGAGTCCGGCGGCGGCAGGAGGGCGACGGCCGCCGCCGCGATGGCCTCCTTGGCCTGCGTGTTGGACTGGTCGCGCTCGCCGATGCCTGATTCGATGACGGTGAGCGAGCCAGCCGGCACGGCGCCGCCGTGGACCCGTCGGACCAGCCCCATCCGGTCCAGCGTGGACAGGTCCCTGCGGACCGTCTCGGTGGTGACCTCGAACTCCTCGGCGAGGCGCACCACGGAGAGGCGACCGCGGCGGCTGATCAGCTGGGCCATCGCCTGCTGGCGCTCTTCGGCGTACATCGGTGGTCCCTTCGGCCGTGATCTGTGTATGTGTTGTTTTAGTCCCGAATGTGTTGCTTGTCAACCATGGCGTGTTCTACGGTGTGTCCATGACCACACCCGACACCCTGAGCGGGACCCCGGTCGTTCCGGGGGTCGCCGCCGGCCCCGTCCTCCACGTGCGCGGGGAGGTCTCGCCCGAGGCCATCGCCCGCTTCGGCGAGGGCGACTTCGCCGATGCCGACGCCGCCCTCGCGGCGTACGACGACGCGGCCGCCGCGGTCGCCGCCACCTTCTCCGACAAGGCCGCCTCGGCGCAGGGCGCGGCCGCGGAGGTCCTCACCGCCAGCGCCGGCCTCGCGCGGGACAAGGGCCTGCGCTCCGGTGTGGCCAAGAACCTCCAGGCCGGGCAGGGCCCGGTCGCGGCGGTGCAGGGTGCGGTCGAGCAGTTCGTCACCATCTTCACGAACATGGGCGGCCTGATGGCCGAGCGGGTGACCGACCTGCGCGACATCGAGCGACGCGTCGTCGCCCACCTCGTGGGGGAGCCGGCGCCGGGTGTGCCGACGCCGAGCGTGCCCTCGATCCTCGTGGCCGAGGACCTCGCGCCCAGCGACACCTCCGGCCTCGACCCCGCGCTGGTGACCGCCCTGGTGACCGAGCGCGGTGGCGCGACCAGCCACACCGCGATCATCGCGCGCCAGCTCGGCATCCCGTGCGTGGTCGGCGCCGCCGGCATCACCAGCCTGGCCGAGGGCACCTTCGTGGTGGTCGACGGCGAGACGGGCACCATCGAGCAGGGCGCGGACCCCGACGAGGCGCAGGCGCGCGTCGAGGAGAGCCGGCGGCTGCGCGAGGAGCTGTCCTCCTGGACCGGTCCGGCCGCCACCGCCGACGGGATGCCCCTCAAGCTGCTCGCCAACGTCGCCGACGGCCCGTCCGCGGCGAGCGCGAGCACCGAGCCGGTCCAGGGCGTCGGTCTGTTCCGCACCGAGCTGTGCTTCCTCAACCGCAAGGACGAGCCCAGCGTGGAGGAGCAGACCGACATCTACTCCGACGTGCTCGCTCCCTACGCCGACGGCCGCTACGTCGTCGTGCGCACCCTCGATGCAGGCTCCGACAAGCCGATCGCCTTCGCGACCCAGGAGGGGGAGGAGAACCCCGCCCTCGGCGTGCGCGGCCTCCGGCTCAGCTTCGGCAACCCCGGCCTGATGGACCGCCAGCTCGACGCGATCGCCGCTGCGGCGGAGCGCACCGGCACCGAGACCTGGGTGATGGCACCGATGGTGGCCACCGTCGCCGAGGCCGCCGAGTTCTCCGAGAAGGTGCGCTCACGTGGCCTGAGGTCGGGCGTGATGGTGGAGATCCCGAGCGCCGCGCTGCTCGCGCACCGGATGCTCGAGGTCGTCGACTTCCTCTCCATCGGCACCAACGACCTCACCCAGTACGCCATGGCCGCGGACCGGATGGCCACCGACCTGGCCCACCTCACCGACCCCTGGCAGCCGGCCGTGCTCCAGCTGATCGCCATCACCGCGCACGCCGGCGCCGAGGCCGGCAAGCCCGTGGGCGTCTGCGGCGAGGCCGCGGCCGACCCGCTCCTGGCGACCGCCCTCATCGGCATGGGCATCTCGTCGCTGTCGATGGCCGCCCGTGCCGTCCGGCCCGTGGGTGCCCAGCTCGCGCGGGTCACGTCCGAGACCTGCGAGGCCGCGGCCGAGGCCGCCCTCGGCGCGCCCGACCCCATGGCCGCACGCGCCGCCGTGCGCGCGCTGCTCGGCCACTGACACCCCATCCATCTCACCACGGAGGAAACATGACATCTGCCTATGACCGCTACCGTGCCGCCGACCTCGACCTCGACCTCCCGGACCAGGCCTGGGCGTGGAACCTGCACGGTGCGGGCGAGGAGAACATGGGCAAGGACGGCGCGCCCGAGCTGGTCGCCGTCCCCGAGCCCGACGCCGACCACATGCTGGTGCGCATCGACAGCGTGGGACTCTGCTTCTCCGACGTGAAGATCATGCGCCAGGGCGGCAGCCACCCGAAGCTCTACAACCGCGACCTGGCCAAGGAGCCCACGCGGCTGGGGCACGAGGTGAGCCTCACCGTCATCGAGGTCGGGGACAACCTCAAGGACCGCTACCACGCAGGCCAGCGACTGGCCGTGCAGCCCGACATCTACCAGGACGGCAAGAGCACCGCCTACGGCTACACCATCCCCGGCGGCCTGATCCAGTACCACCTGATGGGCGCGGAGATGCTCGACACCGACGACGGTGCCTGCCTGCTACCCCTCCCCGACACGATGGGGTACGCCGAGGCCTCCACGCTGGAGCCCTGGGGCTGCGTGATGGCCGCCTACACCCAGCGTCGCCGCCTCGAGCCGAAGCCCGGCGGGACCATGTGGATCGTCGGCCGGCCCGGGGACGAGCGCGACTACCTCTTCTCGTCCGGCCTGGACGCTCCCGCCACCATCGTGATGACCGACGTGCCCGCGTCGGTGGCGCAGCTGGTGGAGGGCGCGTCCGCCACCACGGTCGTGCGCGACGGCCTCGGCCCCGACGACTACCAGGCGCTCGTCGACGAGCTGACCGACGGTGCCGGCTTCGACGACATCGTCGTGCTCGACCCGCGGTCCGCGGCGACGGTGGGTGCCGTGGCCAGGCACATCGCCCGGCGAGGCACGCTCAACCTGGTCGGCGAGACCGAGCTGGACGGCCTGGTGGACACCGACGTGGGCCGCCTCCACTACGACTACACGGCCTACATCGGCGGTCGGGGGCCGGACATCGCCGCCTCCTACGGCGAGGCGCGCAACCGCTGCGACCTGCGCTCGGAGGGCACCACCGTCTTCGTGGGCGCCGGTGGGCCCATGGGGCTGATGCACGTCCAGCGGGCCATCCAGCAGCCCGGGGGACCCCGGACGATCGTCGCCACCGAGGTGAGCGACGAGCGCCTGAAGGCCCTCGAGGACCGGTTGGCCCACCTGGCGGAGAGCAACGGCTGCGAGCTGGTCACGTTCAACTCCCAGACCGCCGAGCAGTCCCTCCACGACTTCGTCATGGGGCTCACCGACGGCCGCGGGGCCGACGACGTGGTGGTCAGCGTCCCCATCGGCGCCGTGATGGCCGAGGCCGACACCCTGATGCGTTCCGACGGCATGCTGGTCTTCTTCGCCGGTGTCCCCAACGGCACCATGGCGCCGATGAACCTGAGCGCGGTCTACCTGGACAACGCGCAGTACACAGGGACGTCGGGACTGACCATCCACGACCAGCAGCAGGTGGTCGACCTCGCCATCCAGGGCGCGCTGTCCCCGGGATCCATCGTGGGTGCCGTCGGCGGCATGAGCGCGGCCAAGGACGGCCTCCAGGCCCTCGTGGACGCGACGTACTCCGGCAAGGTCCTCGTCTTCCCCCAGATCCACGCCTTCCCCCTCACCGGGCTCGACGAGCTGGCGGACACGCTGCCCGACGTCGCCGCGAAGCTGGGGCCGGGCAACACGTGGAACAGCGAGGCGGAGAAGGCGTTCTTCGACAGCCAGCTGGGCGGCTGACCCTGCTTGCCGGGTAAAGCCACACAGTCGGGCACGAATTCATGCCCGAATGCTTGGCAACATGCCCGTTCGTGAGGTTTAATTCCAGCATCATGTGATCGGGGTCACCCCCCGAACGTCTTCTGGAGGACATCGGCATGGCCACAACCACCACCACTCCCGCGACCGGCACCGGTGCACGGGTCCGCGTGCAGAAGTTCGGCACGTTCCTGTCCAACATGGTGATGCCCAACATCGGCGCGTTCATCGCGTGGGGATTCATCACCGCCCTCTTCATCGAGGTCGGCTGGCTGCCGAAGCTCGGGATCGGCGACGCGGCCGACAGCTGGGTCGCCCACATCGGCGGCTGGGGCGACTACGCGGGCGGCGGCATCGTCGGCCCGATGATCACCTACCTGCTGCCCATCCTCATCGGCTACACCGGCGGCTACAACATCTACAAGACCCGCGGCGGCGTGGTCGGCGCGATCGCGACGATGGGTGCCATCGCCGGCGGCGGCGTGCCGATGTTCATGGGCGCCATGGTCATGGGCCCGCTCGGCGGCTGGTCGATGAAGAAGATCGACGCCCTGTGGGACGGCAAGATCAAGCCCGGCTTCGAGATGCTGGTCAACAACTTCTCCGCCGGCATCTGGGGCCTCCTCCTGGCCGTCTTCGGCTTCTTCGTGATGGCCAACCTGGTCGAGCGCGTCGCCGGCTGGCTGGGCGACGGGGTCGACTTCCTGGTCAGCAACAACGTGCTCCCGCTGACCTCGGTCATCATCGAGCCGGCCAAGGTGCTGTTCCTCAACAACGCCCTCAACCACGGCGTGCTCACGCCGCTGGGCCTCGACGAGGCCGCCTCGTCCGGCAAGTCGGTGCTGTTCCTGCTCGAGGCCAACCCCGCGGCCGGGCTCGGCCTGCTGCTGGCCTACATGTTCTTCGGCAAGGGCATGGCCAAGGCCTCGGCCCCCGGCGCGGCGATCATCCACTTCTTCGGTGGCATCCACGAGATCTACTTCCCCTACGTCCTCATGAAGCCGATCCTGATCATCGCCATGATCGGTGGCGGCATGACGCAGATCTTCGTGAACGTCATCTTCGACGCCGGCCTCCGTGCGCCGGCCGCCCCCGGATCGATCCTTGCGGTGTACGCCAACACCGCGAGCGGCTCCTACCTCGGCGTCACGGTGTCGGTCATCGCCGGGGCTGCGGTCACCTTCGCGATCGCCGCGGTGCTGCTCAAGCTCGACAAGTCCGAGGAGGACGGCGACCTGGTCGCCGCCACCGCGCAGATGGAGGCCACCAAGGGCAAGAAGTCGTCGGTCGCCAGCACCCTGACCGGTGGCGCCGCCACGGCGGCGGGCACCGCGACCGCCACGGTCACCCGCGAGATCCGCAACATCGTGTTCGCCTGCGACGCCGGCATGGGGTCCTCGGCCATGGGCGCCTCGGTGCTGCGCAAGAAGATCCACGACGCCGGCCACCCGGAGGTGACGGTGGTCAACAAGGCGATCGCCAACCTCGAGGACGACGTGGACCTGGTGGTCACCCACCAGGACCTGACCGACAGGGCCCGGCAGAAGAGTCCGTCGGCCGTCCACGTCTCGGTCGACAACTTCATGGCGAGCCCTCGCTACGACGAGATCGTGAGCATGGTCGACGAGAACAACGGGGCCTGAGCACCCGCTCGGGCGGCTCCGCGAGCCCCGGGCCGGCTCTCCATCCCCGAGGAGAGCCGGCCCTGCCGCACCACCTCCACTCACCCTCCACCGTGTGGTCTGATGGCCGCACGGCACCACGCAGGACACCCACCCAACGGAATGAGGCGCTGATGAGCGACGTACTGAGCCGGGATGCGATCGTGCTGGGCGGCCAGGCCCGCGACCGCGACGCGGCCATCACCGAGGCCGGACAGCTGCTGGTGGCGTCGGGGGCCGTGGACCAGGCCTACGTCGACGCGATGCACGAGCGCGAGACCTCGGTCTCCACCTTCATGGGCAACGGTCTGGCCATCCCGCACGGCACCAACGAGGCCAAGGCGCTGATCCGCCACACGGCCATCTCGTTCATCCGCTACGACGAGCCCATCGACTGGAAGGGCAGCCCGGCGTCCTACGTCGTCGGCATCGCCGGCGCCGGCGACGACCACCTCGCGGTGCTGCAGGCGCTCGCGGGTGCGTTCACCGACGACGCCCAGATCGCCGCCCTCGACGCGGCCCAGACCCCTGACGACGTGCTCGCCGTCCTGGGGGACGTCAGCGTCTGAGCCCCCAGCCCCCGCACGCGCCAGGTGCCCCCGCCGGACTCCGGCGGGGGCACCTGTGCGTCGGACCCGCCCCGGCCTCGGCGGCCGACACGCGAGTCTCTCGTGTCGCACGCTACTGCGGAGTGCGTAGTAGTCTGCGATGCATGGATCAGACCCAGCTCCTCAAGGGAGTGCTCGACCTCGCGGTCCTCGCGGTGGTGCGGGGTGAGGACGGCTACGGCTACGACATCGTGCGACGCCTCCGCGACGGCGGCCTCGCCGAGGTGGGCGACGCCTCGGTCTACGGCACGCTGCGCCGGCTCTACGCGGCCGGTGCGCTGACGTCGTACGTCGTGCCGTCGGAGAGCGGGCCGCACCGCAAGTACTACGGGATCACGCCGATCGGTCGCGACCAGCTCAAGCGGCAGCGCGACGACTGGCACGCCTTCGCCACCACGCTCGACGGGCTCCTCGACGGACCCGCATCCCGCGCCACGTCCCAGGGGGTCAACGCATGAACACCACCGAGCTGCCGCTGCGACCCGACGTCGCCGCCTTCGTCGCCCGCGTCCGCGAGTGCCTGGCCGACCTCTCCGAGGAGGACCGGCTCGAGCTGACCGAGGGCCTCGAGGCCGACCTCACCGACCAGGTCGCCGAGCACGGCGGGGAGGTGCTCGGCGACCCGGAGGCCTACGCCCGCGAGCTCCGCGTGGCCGCGGGTTTCGAGCCGACCGCGCGGCGCCGGCCGCGACTGCGCTCGGACGCGAGCGTCGCGGAGCGGGTCGAGGAGCTCCAGCAGCGGTGGGAGACCTTGCTCGCCCACCCGCGGGTGGCCCCGGCGTGGACCGTCGTCGCAGCGCTGCGGCCGGCGTGGTGGGCGGTGCGCGCGTGGGCGGCTGCGGTCGTGGTCGCCCGGCTGGTGCCGGGTTGGTACGACTACGGGCTCACCTGGCTGCCCGGCGTCCCCGTGGCCCTCGGCCTCGCCCTCCTCGCCGTCTGCCTCGTCGGCAGCACGCTGGTCGGGATCGGCAGGCTGTGGCCAGGGGGTCGCTCCGCGCCCGTCGCGCGCGGTGCGCTGCTGCTGCTCAACGTCGCCGCGGTGGTGGCCGTGCCCGTGATCAACGGTCAGCTCGACCAGCAGTCGTGGAACCGCTACAGCCAGGGCTACGCCGAGGCCCAGCGGGGCGACGACCAGCAGGGTGTGGTCAACCGCGGCAACCAGGTCTGCAACATCTCGGCGTACGACGCTGCCGGCCAGCCGTTGCAGGGCGTCCAGCTCTTCGACCAGGACGGGCGCCCGCTCGACGTGCGGTGCTACGGCCAGGCGAGCCGCACGGTGCCGTGGGTGCTCGGCGACGTCACCCGCTGGAACGTCTTCCCCATCGGCGTACGCGACCACCCGGCCCGCAGGGCGGTCGATCGCGAGGACCTGTCGGGCGCGGCGTTCCCGACTCCGGACCGGGCCACCGCGCCGGAGGTGACCAACCCCCTCGCCCCCGAGCCGGCCGAGCCCGAGAAGGCCCCGGCCGGCGACCGGGACAAGAAGGACGGCACGAAGGCCGGGACCGACGACGGCAGCCGGGACGGGCGCGGGGTCAGCAGGCGCTGACCGAGACCGGTACGCCGTTGAGCGCGGCGTTGCCCGACACGTCGAGCAGCTCCGGGTCGGTGAGGTCGTTGATCGAGACGCCCGGCACGTCACGGCTGCGGCTCATCAGGACGCCGTCCTTCGCGTGGCCGTAGCCGTGGGGGAGCGACACCACGCCGGGCATCAGGTCGGCGGAGGCGGCGACCTCGACCTCGACCGTGCCGACCCGCGAGGTCACCCGCACCCGCGCCCCGTCGGTGATCGCGCGGGCGTCGAGGTCCTCGGGGTTCATCAGCAGCTGGTGCCGTGGGCGGCCGCGGGTGAGCCGCTCGGAGTTGTGCATCCACGAGTTGCAGTCCTGCTTGTGGCGGCGGCCGATGAGCAGCAGCTCGTCACCGACGGGTCGTGGCACGGCGGCCAGGCGGGCGACGTCCTCGACGACGACGGCCGGTGCCAGGTCGATCCGCTTGTTCTTCGACGGCAGCCGGTCGGGCAGCTGGCGGGCCCGGAGCGGGCCGAGGTCGATGCCCGCGGGGCGCGCGCGCAGCTTGGACAGGGTCACGCCGCTGTCGCCGCGCCGCAGCAGCTGGCCGATCAGGAAGGTGGGGCTGGCGGTGAGCCGCGCCCGCTGGACCAGCCGCTTCTTCAACGGCACCTTCCGGCTGAGCCGGGCGGCCGTGCGCAGCGTGATCTCCCGGAAGATCTGCCAGTCGTGGCGCTGGTCGGCCTCCTTGTCGAACACCGCCGGGGTGAAGCGCGCCGTGTTGCGCACCGCCAGCAGGTGGAAGACGAGGTCGTAGTGGTCGCGCTCGAGCGCGGTCGTCGGGGGGAGGATCACGTCGGCGTGCCGGGTCGTCTCGTTGACGTAGATGTCGACGGCGGCCATGAAGTCGAGGTCGCGCAGCGCCGTGTCGAGCCGCGCGCCGTCGGGGGTGGACAGCACGGGGTTGCCCGCCACGGTGAGCAGGGCGCGCACCTGGCCCTCGCCCGGCGTCTCGATCTCCTCGCGCAGCGCGGAGACGGGCAGCTCACCGGCGGTCTCCGGCAGGCCGCGCACGCGCGAGCGCCACGCGTCGAAGTGACCGCGCCCGATCAGACCGGTGCCCACGGCGTCGATGGCCGGCGTGGTGAACAGGGCGCCGCCCACGCGGTCGAGGTTGCCGCTGAGGATGTTGAGGCAGTTGACCGCCCACTGGCACACCGTGCCCCACGGGCCTGCCGAGACGCCGATCCGGCTGTAGACGACGCCGCCGTCGGCCGTGACCAGCTCCCCGGCCAGCCGCCGGATCTCCTCCGCCGGCAGTCCGCTCATCTCCTCGGCCCGCTCGGGCGTGAACCCGGCGACCAGCTCGACGACCGTGTCCAGCCCGTCGACGTACGACGCCACGGTGGGCGTCGACCGGGTGGTGAGCTCGTGCAGCATCGCGAGCAGCACCCACGCGTCGGTCCCCGGCCGGACGAAGTGGTGCTCGTCGGCGACCTTGGCGGTCTCGGTGCGACGTGGGTCGAGCACGACCATGCGGCCGCCGCGCGCCTTCAGGTCGCGCACCCGCTGCGGGAAGTCGGGGACCGTCATCAGCGAGCCGTTGGACGCCATCGGGTTGGCGCCGATGACCAGGAACCACGACGTGCGGTCGATGTCGGGGATCGGCAGGAACAGCTGGTGGCCGAACATCAGGTGCGCGACCAGCTGGTGGGGGAGCTGGTCGACCGAGGTGGCGGAGTAGCGGTTCTTCGTCCGGAACGACTTGAACATCGCCGTGCCGTGCGTCATCGAGCCGAGGCTGTGCGCATTGGGGTTGCCGAGGTAGACGCCCAGGGCGTCGTCACCGTGCTGCTCGATGACCCGGGCGAGGTTGTCGGCGACGAGGTCGAACGCCTCGTCCCAGCCGATCTCCTGCCACGTCGCGTCGGCACCTTCGCCCAGCCTCCGGACCGGACGCCGCAGCCGGTCGGGGTCGACGTAGACGTCGGCGATGGCCACGCCCTTGGGGCAGATGTGGCCGCGCGAGAGCGGGTCGGCGCGGTTGCCGCGCACGGACAGCACGTCGCGCCCCTCGACGGTGAGCTCGAGGCCGCAGATCGCCTCGCAGAGGTTGCACACGCCGATGCGGGTCTCGCTCATGGCTGCGTCCTGGTCATCCAGAACCCGCCGCCGTCCAGCGCCGAGCGGGTCGGCGGGAGGAACGGGGCCAGCTCCTGGAGGAGGTGGGGCGAGGTGGCGACGTGGTGCGTGCCGAGCAGGACCTCGTCACCCGCGGCACCGCCGGCGAGGTAGGCCATCAGGAGGTACTGCTCGGCGTAGAACCGGTCGTTCCAGTCGGCGGGGTAGTCGTCGGGGACGAACGTGTCGTGGAGCCCGTAGACCACCCCGGGGCGCAGGTAGGGGAGCGACTCGGTGAAGAACACCGTCACGTCGGAGTTGGTGAAGGCGCGGTGGCTGTTGTCGACGAAGAGCATGTCGCCGGGGCCGAGCCGGTCGAGCAGGTCGAGGTCGATGTCCTCGTAGGGCGAGCGCACGACCTCGTCGCACAGCGCGTCGACCTCCGCGCGCGGCTGCGGGTCGATCGAGACGATCTTCGTATCCAGCCCGTGGTCGCGGATCGCGAGCCGGACGAACTTCGTCGAGAAGCCCGACCCCACCTCCATGTAGAGGGAGGGGCGTCGGGTGGCGACGAGGCCGTAGAGGGTCGCGCCGTCGAGGGTCGGCAACCACGGGTTCGACCAGTACGGCAGCGTCGGGTCGGTCTCGTCCTCCGGCACGGCTGCGAGGGGCGCGAGGGACGGGCCGATGTCGCGCAGCAGCGCCGCGACGCGCTCGTCGCTGGCCCGCATCAGGTCGCCGAAGAAGTCCTTGCCCGGGCGCGCGAAGGTCCGGGGGCGCGGGGTCACGGGGTAGTCGAACAGCGCAGCGCGGCCCTCGGCGACCCGGGCCGTGGTGTCCCGGTCGAGCTGCATGTAGTGCTCGAGCGTCAGGTGGGTGTTGCCCAGGTCGGTCTCGAGCCGGGCGATCCTGGCCTCCGCGCGGGCCAGGTCGGCGCGGGACGTACGTGCCTCGGTGCGGGCCGCGGCCGCAGCGGCCCGCGACTTCTCGAGCCGCCCGGTGAGCCGCGCGACGCGCTCCTGGCTCCTGCCGAGCCGCCGGCGCACCCGCGCCAGCTCCCGTCCGAGGTCCCCGGCCCGCTGACGAGCGCGCCTGCCCGGCAGGATCCGGCCGGCCAGCTTCCTCACCCGATGTGCCACGGACCGATCCAACCACGTCGGGCCGCCGGGCACGGGGCACCCGGACGGGGGTTTTGGAACCGGCGCGGGTCGGGCACACTCTGGGCGCCCGGTCAGCACCGGGCATCACCGACAGAATGGAGCACGTCATGGGTTTCGGAGGGCCGATCGGCCTCATCGTGGTGGGTCTGATCCTGTCGTTGGCGTTCAACGAGCGTCAGGTGGGACCCCTCGAGGTGACCACCTTGGGCTGGATCCTCGTCCTGGCCGGTGCGCTCTGGCTGGTGCTCACGCTGGTCCAGCAGAACACCCGGCGCCGCCACAGCACCACGGCGACGACGACCGACGCCGCCGGGCGTCAGGCGACCACGCAGCGCACCACCGAGTCTGACCCGCCGCCGCCGCCGGCCGTCTGACGACACGCACGACAGCAGGAGCCCCCGCCGGTCCGGTGGGGGCTCCGGTGCGTCGTACGGGGATTGGGCCGGCGCCCCGCGCCTCGATATGCTTTCCCGGTTGTCCGGACGGACGACACGCCGTGCACACGGCCGCGGAACCAGAGTGCCCCGGTGAACAGGCCCGGGCGCGCCGCGCAACGAGAGAACCGAAGGAGCCCCCATGTCGATCGGTACCGACGCGGAGACCAAGAAGAAGATCATCGCCGAGTACGCCCTGACCGAGGGCGACACCGGTTCCCCCGAGGTCCAGATCGCGCTGCTCAGCCACCGCATCTCGCACCTCACCGAGCACCTCAAGACGCACAAGCACGACCACCACAGCCGTCGTGGCCTGCTGCTTCTCGTCGGCCAGCGCCGTCGTCTTCTCAACTACCTGCAGAAGACCGAGATCGAGCGCTACCGCTCGATCGTCGAGCGCCTCGGCCTGCGACGCTGATCGCGACAGGAGCGGTTCCCCACCTCGGGGAGCCGCTCCTCTCACATCCGGGACCCCGTTCCCGGCCCGGGCCGCGCTAGTGTCGACCCGGCACAACTGAACAACATCAGATCCAGGAGCGACCCGCGCACCCGGCTCGGTCCTCGGTAGTGGCCTTCAGGTGCCCACCCACTCGGGTACGACACCTGCGGGCCTCGATCGAAGACCGGCACCTCATGCGGCGTCGCGGATCGCTCCGCGAAGAGAAAGCAGATCCTGCTTCCATGAGTGAACCCATCATCTCCGCTGTCGAGACCGTCCTCGACAACGGTCCCTTCGGCCAGCGCACCGTCAAGTTCGAGACCGGCCTGCTGGCCCGTCAGGCCGCCGGCTCCGTGACGGCCTACCTCGACGACGAGACCATGCTCCTGTCGGCGACCACCGCGGGCAAGACGCCCAAGGACCACTTCGACTTCTTCCCCCTCACGATCGACGTCGAGGAGCGGATGTACGCCGTGGGCCAGATCCCCGGCTCCTTCTTCCGGTCCGAGGGCCGCCCGGGCGAGGACGCGATCCTCACCTGCCGCCTCATCGACCGCCCGCTGCGCCCGACCTTCAAGAAGGGCCTGCGCAACGAGGTCCAGGTCGTCATCACCGTGATGGCCCTCGACCCCAACATGCCCTACGACGTGCTGGCCATCAACGCCGCGTCGCTGTCCACCCAGCTCTCCGGCCTGCCGTTCTCCGGCCCCGTCGGCGGCGTCCGCGTCGCCCTCATCGAGGGCCGCTGGGTCGCCTTCCCGACCCACTCGCAGCTCGAGTCGGCCGTCTTCGACATGGTCGTCGCCGGTCGCGTCACCGAGACCGGTGACGTCGCGATCATGATGGTCGAGGCGGAGGCCCCCGAGGACACCATCGCGCTCGTCGAGGGTGGCGCCCAGGCGCCCACCGAGGAGGTCGTGGCCGGTGGCCTCGACGCCGCCAAGCCCTTCATCAAGCAGCTCGTCGAGGCCCAGGCCCAGCTCGCGGCCGAGGCCGCCAAGCCGGTCCAGGACTTCCCGGTCTTCCTCGACTACGAGGACGACGTCTACGCCGCGGTCGAGGCCGCTGCGAAGGACGAGACCGCCGCCGCGATGACCATCGGCGACAAGCAGGAGCGCGAGCTCAAGGTCGACGAGATCAAGGCCGGCCTGCTCGAGGAGCTCTCCGGCCAGTTCGAGGGCCGCGAGAAGGAGATCGGCGCGGCGTTCCGCTCGCTCACCAAGTCGCTGGTGCGCCAGCGCGTGCTGCGCGACAAGATCCGCATCGACGGCCGCGGCCTGGCCGACATCCGTCCGCTGCACGCCGAGACCGACGTGATCCCGCGGGTGCACGGCTCGGCGCTGTTCGAGCGTGGCGAGACCCAGATCCTGGGCGTCACCACCCTCGACATGCTCAAGATGGAGCAGCAGCTCGACACGCTCTCCCCGGAGAAGCACCGTCGCTACATGCACAAGTACGTCTTCCCGCCGTTCTCCACCGGCGAGACCGGCCGCGTGGGCTCGCCCAAGCGCCGCGAGGTCGGCCACGGCGCCCTGGCGCGTCGCGCCCTCCTGCCCGTGCTGCCGTCGCGCGAGGAGTTCCCCTACGCGATCCGCCAGCTCTCCGAGGCCATGGGCTCCAACGGCTCCACCTCGATGGGCTCGGTCTGCGCCTCGACCCTGTCGCTGCTGCAGGCCGGTGTGCCGCTCAAGGCCTCCGTCGCCGGCATCGCGATGGGCCTCATCTCCGACGAGGTCGACGGCGAGACCCAGTACGTCGCGCTGACCGACATCCTCGGCGCCGAGGACGCCTTCGGCGACATGGACTTCAAGGTCGCCGGCACGCGGGAGTTCGTCACCGCGCTGCAGCTCGACACCAAGCTCGACGGCATCCCCGCCGAGGTCCTGGCTGCCGCGCTGACCCAGGCCCGCGACGCGCGCCTGGCGATCCTCGACGTGATGGCCGAGGCCATCGACGCCCCCGAGGAGATGTCGGTCCACGCGCCGCGCATCATCACCGTCCGGGTCCCGGTCGACAAGATCGGCGAGGTGATCGGTCCCAAGGGCAAGGTCATCAACCAGATCCAGGACGACACGGGCGCGACGCTGTCCATCGAGGACGACGGCACGGTCTACATCGGTGCGACCAACGGCGAGGCCGCCGAGGCGGCCAAGGCCGCGGTCAACGCGATCGCCAACCCGACGATGCCCGAGGTCGGCGAGCGCTACCTCGGCACCGTGGTGAAGACGACGAACTTCGGTGCGTTCGTCTCGCTGATGCCGGGCAAGGACGGGCTGCTGCACATCAGCAAGCTCCGCGCCCTGGCCGGTGGCAAGCGCGTCGAGGCCGTCGAGGACGTCCTGTCGGTGGGCCAGAAGGTCCAGGTCTCGATCGCCGAGATCGACGACCGCGGCAAGCTCTCGCTGGTCCCCGTCGTCGACGAGGCCGAGGGCGGCTCCGAGGAGTCGTCCGAGGCCCCCGAGGGCACCGACGCCGAGTGATCTGCTCCGCGTGACCAGCACCTGATGCTCCACCCGCGACCGGTCGGCCGTCTGGCCGACCGGTCGCGGTGCTTCACCCCCCAGCAGAAGAAGGACCCCTTGCAGAAGAACGGCACCACCCGCACCCTCCACACCGTCAAGGACGCCGACGGGGCCGTGACCTCGCGCGTACGACGCACGGTCCTGCCGAGCGGCCTGCGGATCGTCACCGAGCAGATGGCCGGCTCCCGCTCGGCCAGCATCGGCGTGTGGGTCGACGTCGGCTCGCGCGACGAGACCCCGGCGCTCCACGGCTGCTCGCACTTCCTCGAGCACCTGCTCTTCAAGGGCACCGCCGAGCGCTCGGCGATGGACATCTCGATCGCGCTCGACGCGGTGGGCGGCGAGTTCAACGCCTTCACCACCAAGGAGTACACCGTCTTCCACGCCCGGGTCCTCGACGAGGACCTCGGCACGGCCGTGGACGTCCTCGGCGACATGGTCACCGCCTCGACCATCACCGAGCTCGACGTCGAGGCCGAGCGCGACGTGATCCTCGACGAGATCGCCATGCACGACGACGACCCCGACGACGTGGTGCACAACCTCTTCGCCCACCAGGCGTGGGGCGACAGCCCCCTCGGCCGCCCGATCGCCGGCACCGAGGAGTCGATCACCGCGATGACGCGCGGGCAGATCCACCGGTTCTACCGTCGCCACTACCGCCCCGAGAACATGGTCGTCTCGGTCGCCGGCAACGTCGACCACGCCGCCGTCGTGCGGCAGGTGCGCGCGGCCTTCGGCCGAGAGGGCTTCCTCGAGGGCGAGGCCACCCCGCTGACGCCGCAGCAGACCGAGAAGGCACGCCGGGTCCAGCCCGGCGAGGCCCGCACCGTGCGCCAGCAGGAGCAGGTCAACCTGGTCCTCGGCGTCAAGGGCCTGACCCGCACCGATCCCCGCCGCTACGCCCTCGGGGTGCTCAACACGGCCCTCGGAGGCGGCACCTCGTCGCGGCTGTTCCAAGAGGTGCGCGAGGTGCGCGGCCTGGCCTACTCCGTCTACTCCTTCGCCAGCCACCACGCCGACGCCGGCGTCGTCGGGGTGTCCGTGGGCTGCCTGCCCGGCAAGTACGACGCCGTGCTGGAGACCGTCCGTGCCGAGCTCGCGAAGGTCGCCGAGAGCGGCATCACCGCCGAGGAGCTCGAACGCGGCAAGGGCCAGCTCAAGGGCGGTCTCGTGCTCGGCCTCGAGGACTCGGGCTCACGCATGTCGCGCATCGGCAAGGCCGAGCTGGTCTACGACGAGCTGCTCACCATCGACGAGGTGGTCCGCCGCATCGAGGCCGTCACGCTCGAGGACGTCTCCCTCCTGGCCGCCGAGCTGTTCAGCCAGCCCGAGCTGCTTGCGGTCGTGGGTCCGACGCGCTGAGCGGTGCCGGGGGCCGCGCCGGCCTGGTCGCGACCAGGACGCCGGCGACGACCAGCACCGCCCCCGCGGACTCGCCGGCGCTGACGGTCTCGCCGAGCACGAGCCAGGCCGCGCTCATCCCGACGACCGGCACCAACATGGAGAACGGCGCCACCGTCCCCGCGCGGTGCCGGGCCATCAGCCACGTCCAGATGCCCGACCCCAGCACGGTCCCGACCAGGACCGTGTAGGCCAGGCCGAGGACGGCGGGCCACGCGTCGGGGGAGTCCCACCGGGTCAGCGAGTCGGCGATCCGGTCCGGGCCCTCCACCAGGAGGGACAGCGCCAGCATCGGCAGGGGCGGCACGACCGACATCCAGAGCGTGAGGTGGAGCGGCTCGGGCGCCCGCGCCTGCGCCGTGCACAGGTTGCCGAGGGCCCACGAGAGCGCTCCGGCCAGCACCAGGACGAAGGGCCAGAACCCGGCCGGCCCGTCGAGGCGCTGCCAGCCGACCACGGCGAGGCCGGCCACGGCGACGAGCACGCCCAGGGCGGCACGCGGGGTGAGCGGGTTGCGCAGGAGGGCGGCCGCGAGCAGCACCGTGAACGGTGCCGAGGCCTGGAGCACCAGCGACGACAACCCTGCGGGCATGCCGGCTGCCATGCCCCAGTAGAGGAACAGGAACTGGAACGTCCCGAACCCGAGGCCGTAGCCGACCAGCCAGCGCACGGGCACCCGCGGGAACGGCACCAGCAGCACGGTCGGGACCGCGATCAGCGCGAAGCGCAGGGCGACGAGGAAGAACGGCGGGAAGTGCTGGAGCGAGGCGTCGATCGCCAGGAAGTTCAGCCCCCAGCAGACCGCGACGATCGCTGCGAGGAGGCGGTGGCGGGTCGGCACCCTCCCAGCCTCGTGCCGCGGACAATGTAGCACAAGTGAAACGGTCTGCAACTGATCTGTAGGCTGGCTACATGGACGTCCGGCACCTCGACCTCTTGCGCGAGCTGGAGGACCGCGGCAGCGTGACGGCGGTCGCAGCGGCCACCCACCGCACCCCGTCCGCGGTGTCGCAGCAGCTGCGCAGCGCCGAGCGCGCGTTCGGCGCGACGCTCGTCGAGGCGCACGGGCGCGGGGTCCGGCTGACCGACGCCGGCCGGGCGCTCGCCGCCTCCGCGCGGGACGTCGCGGTCGCGCTGGCAGCGGCCGAGGCCCGGTGGCACGAGTTCCGGGGCAGCGCGGCGGGGGTGGTGACGATCGCGGCGCTGCCCAGCGCGGCGACGTTCCTGCTGCCCGGCGTGCTCCGGGACCTCGCCGACGATCCGATCGAGGTGGTGTGCACCGACCTCGACATCGCCGAGGCGGCGTACGCCGGCCAGGTCGTGGACCACGACATCGTGATCGCGCACAGTGCGCACCGCATCCCGCCGCATGCCGAGGGCCTGCTGGTGCGGGAGCTCGCGCGCGAGCCGCTCGACATCGCCATGGCCGCCGACCACCCGCTCGCCGCCCGAGGGTCGGTGACGCCGCAGGACCTGGTGGCGTGGCCGTGGATCGGCGTGCCGCTGGGCTACCCGTTCGACAGCGTGCGGCTGGCCGTCGAGGAGGCGACGGGCACGCGCGTCGACGTACGGCAGCGGGTGCGCGACAACCGGCTGGCCGAGGCGCTGGTGGGGGCAGGCGAGTGCGTGGCCGTGCTGCCGCGGTTCACCGCGCCGGCGGGCGACGAGGTGGTGCTGCGGCCGCTGGCCACGATCGAGTCGGGACGGCACGTCGTCGCGATCCTGCGGCCCGACCGGGCCGAGCGCCGGGCCGTGCGACGGGTGCTGTCCTCGCTCACCACCGTGGCGAGCGGCTTCGACCCGCGGCGCGGGTGACGCCGGCGAGGGTCAGCGCCGGCCGATCAGGCCGATGACCGGGGGAGCCTTCTGCTCGACCACGCTGACGCGGAAGCCGCCGCGCTGGAGGTTCTCGGACGCCTTCTTGACGATGTTGGGCACCAGCTCGGGGCGGCTCGCCTCGTAGAAGAGGTAGACGGCTCCGCCGGGCACGACCCGCTCGTGGAGCAGGGCCACCTCGTCGTCGCACTCACGCACCCAGAACAGGTTCACGTTGAACGCGAAGACCTTGTTGAGCCGCTTGACCGGGACGCGCAGCGTGGCGAGGTCGATCTGGCGCACGACGAGCCGGCCGGCGTCGACGTACTTCTGGTTGCGGCGCTTGGTGCGGTCGACGCCCGACTCCGAGCGGTCGATCGCGAACAGCTTGCCGGTCTCGAGCCTGGCGCAGATCGCCTCGGCTCCAGCGCCGGGGCCGCAGCCGATCTCCAGGACCTGGTCGCCCGGCTGGACGTCCATGAGGTCGACGGCCCACTTGATGCGCGGCGGGATGGTCGAAGTCGGCATGGCCCACAGCCTGCCAGACGAGCGTTCACGAGTCAGCCACCGCCACCCGCAGGGCGTCCGACTCGCTAGGTTGGGCGCGTGAGCACACCACATCCAGCCTCCGGCACCGCCCCCGTCCGCGTCGGCGTCCTGGGTGCGCGCGGCAAGGTGGGCACGGAGGTGTGCCGGGCCGTGGGGTCCGCACCCGACACCGAGCTGGTGGCCGAGGTCGACGCCGGAGACGACCTGGAGGCGCTGGTCGGTGCCGGCGCCCAGGTGGTCGTGGACTTCACCCATCCCGACGTCGTGATGGACAACCTGCGCTTCTGCATCGAGCACGGCATCCACGCCGTGGTCGGCACGACCGGCTTCGACCAGGAGCGCCTCGACCAGCTGGAGGCCTGGCTGGCCGACGCGCCGGAGGTGGGCGTGCTGATCGCGCCCAACTTCTCGATCGGCGCGATCTTGATGATGCGCTTCGCGGCGCAGGCCGCGCCGTTCTTCGAGTCGGTCGAGGTGGTCGAGCTGCACCACCCCGACAAGGCCGACGCGCCGTCCGGAACGGCCCGCCGTACGGCGGAGATGATCGCTGCCGCCCGGCGTGAGGCGGGCAGCGACCCGATGCCCGACGCCACCTCCACGGGACTCGACGGTGCCCGCGGTGCCGACGTCGAGGGCGTGCGGGTGCACGGCCTGCGGGTGCGTGGGCTCGTCGCACACCAGGAGGTCATCCTCGGGACGGCGGGGGAGACCCTCACCATCCGGCACGACTCCCTGGACCGGGTCTCCTTCACCCCGGGCGTGCTCACCGGCGTGCGGGCGATCGGCGAGCACCCCGGGCTCACCGTGGGCCTCGACGCCTTCCTCGACATCGGCTGACGACGCCCACGGATAACCCCGGCGGACCGTCCTCGTTGGAGGGTCAGCTGCCGCGGTCCACTCGGGGACCCCGGCACCCCACCGGGAAGGCTCCACCATGCGCAGAACCGCAGGACTCGCCGCGCTCGCCGTCGTCGCCGCCACCGCAGCGCTGCCGCTCACCACGGCCACGAGCGCCCAGGGCGCGCCCGGCTCGTCGCCGACCGCAGCGCGCGCCGACAGCGTCGCCGCGGCGCTCGCCGCCCTCGGCGCCCACCCCCGCGCGGCTCGTGCGAGCGACGGCCAGGCCTTCGTCGCCCGGTCGTCCGTGGTCGACGCCGACGGCACCAGCCACGTCCGCTTCGACCGCACCCTCGACGGCCTGCGGGTCCTCGGTGGCGACATGGTGGTCCACCAGGACGCCTCGAGCGGCTGGGAGGGCGTCAGCCAGACCCTGCGCGAGCCGCTCACGCTGGCCACCGAGGCCACGGTCGCCCGCTCGGCGGCCAAGCGCACCGTGCTGGCGCGCAACGCCCGCACGGCTGCCGTGCGCGGCGACGCGAAGGCCGAGGCGAGCGAGCTCGTCGTCGACGCCACCGGTGCCGCCCCGCGCCTGGCGTGGGAGGTCGTCACCGGCGGCACCCAGGCCGACGGCACCCCCTCGCGCCTCGCGACCTACGTCGACGCCCGCACCGGCATGGTGATCCGCAGCGTGCAGCAGATCGTCAACGTCGACGGCCAGGGCCAGACGCTCTACAGCGGCACGGTCCCGCTGCAGGTCAGTGGCTCGGGGTCGTCGTACACGCTCAAGGACGCCACGCGCGGCGGCACCTACACCACCGACATGGGCAACGCCGAGGACTCCTTCTTCTGCCAGATCTTCGGCAGCGGCTGCAAGACGGGCACCACGTTCGCGTCGACGACGACCACCTTCGGCAACGGCTCGACCAGCAGTCGCGCCTCGGCCGGGGCCGACGCCCAGTACGGCTCCAACGTCACGTGGGACTACTTCAAGTCCGCGCACGGGCGCAACGGCATCTGGAACGACGGCCGCGGCTCCTACAACCGCACCCACTACGGCAACGGCTACGTCAACGCCTTCTGGGACGGCACCAAGATGACCTACGGCGACGGCGACGGGGCCGACTTCGGCCCGCTCGTCTCGCTCGACGTGGCCGGTCACGAGATGTCGCACGGGGTCACCGAGAACTCCGCCGGCCTGACCTACTCCGGTGAGTCCGGCGGCCTCAACGAGGCGACGTCCGACATCTTCGGCACGATGGTGGAGTTCCACGCCGCCAACGCCAACGACCCGGCGGACTACCTCATCGGCGAGGAGTTCGACCTGAAGAATCACCTGGGCTTCCGCCGCATGGACCGTCCGTCCTCCGACGGCAGCTCGCTCGACTGCTGGAGCTCAGGTGCCAAGAACGTCGACGTCCACTACTCCTCGGGCATCGGCAACCACTTCTTCTACCTGCTGGCCGAGGGCAGCGGCGCCAAGACCATCGGCGGCGTCGCGCACAGCTCGACGACCTGCAACGGCTCGACGGTCACCGGCATCGGCCGCGACGCCGCAGCGAAGATCTGGTACCGCGCGCTGACGGTCTACATGACCTCCGGCACGACGTACGCCGGTGCGCGCACCGCCACGCTCAACGCCGCAAAGGACCTCTACGGCCAGGGCAGCACGCAGTACGCCGCCGTGGCCGCCGCGTGGAGCGCGGTGTCCGTCGGCTGACCACCCGCTCCCACACCGTCCCGACCCGGCGCACCTGCACCCGCTGTGCAGGTGCGCCGGGGCGTCAGACGAGACGGGCCAGGGCCGCGACGACCGCCGCCCCCACCACCACGACGAGGAACGGCATCCTCAGCAGCAGCGCGACGACCGCGAAGGCGAGCCCCAGGACCCGGGCGTCGAGGGTGAGCGACGTGCCGTCCGCGACGACCTGCACCGCGACGAGGGCCGCCAGCAACGCGACCGGGATCAGGTCGGCGACGCGCTCCACCGTCGGGTGGCTCAGCACCCGCTCGGGCAGCGACAGCCCGGCCAGCTTGAGCAGGTAGCAGCCGATCCCGGCCAGCAGCACCGCGGCCCACATCAGCGGTGACCTCCCACGTCGCCCGGGCCGGGGATCTCGGTCGGGTCCTCGCCGCGGGCCAGCACCCCGACCAGCAGGGCGACACCGCCGGCGGCGAGCACCGGCACGCCGGGCGCAGTGATCGGCACCATGGAGAGCGCCACCAGGGCGGCGAGCACGCCGACGAGCACGTTGCGTCGGTCCTTGAGCCGTGGCCACAGCAGGGCGAGGAACGCGGCCCCGACGGCGGCGTCGAGGCCGAACGTGCGCGGGTCCCCGACGGCCTCGCCGGCGAAGGCTCCGACCGCCGTGGCGAGGTTCCAGAGCACGAACACCGATCCGCCGGTGGTCAGGAACCCCAACCGGGCTGCGGCGGTCGACTCCCGGTTGACCGACATCGCCGTCGACTCGTCGATGAGCACGTGGGCGGCCGCCGCCCGGCGCCACCCGCGCCACCGGAGCAGCGGGGCCATCCGGAGGCCGTAGAGCGTGTTGCGCGTGCCCAGCAGCAGCGCCGTCGCCGCTCCGGACATCGGTGCACCGCCGGCGGCGACGACTCCCGCGAGCGCGAACTGGCTCGCGCCCGTGAACATCAGCAGCGAGAGCACGCAGGTCTGGGCGACGCTGAGCCCGGAGGCGACGGAGACCGCGCCGAAGCCGATGCCGTAGGCGCCGGTGGCGACGCCGACCGCGAGACCGTCACGCACGATCCCCGAGCGCTCGCTCGGGGTGAGGGCGGGCTCGGTCACGCCCCGAGGCTAGTGCGGCTCCTCAGTGCGTACGACGGCGGACCCGCGCCGGGCGGGCCTGTCCCTGGTGCAGTCCCTGGTGGAAGTCGTGGACCAGGACGAACGCGGCGGCCACGCCCGCGCCGACGCCCGCGAGCACGCCCGCGCGCAGGTTGAGCGGGATCTCGGGCATGGCGCCCAGCCAGAACCCGATGCCGACGCAGACGAGCAGGGCGCCGAGGACCAGGGCGAACCGGTGGAGTGTGGGAAGCGGACCGAGCATGTCGAACCCCCGTGCTGGGCCGGCGGAGTAGCCGGCTCCTCCATGGTGACGCGCGCCACCCGAAAAACAAGATCCGAAGGGGTGGACTTCAGCCGGCCCGGAGGGGTCAGCCGATGGCGGTGTGCAGGCGGACCTGCTTCACCGTCGTGGCGCCCGTCCCGTCGAGGTCGAGCTCGCGGTGCGCCGTGTCGGGCGCCCAGCCGGCGTCGGTCAGGAAGGTCCGCAGGGCGTCGTCAGGGGCGTTGACCCAGGTCACCGCGCGGCTGAAACGGTCGGCAGCAAGCGTGTCCACGGCTGCCTGCAGCAGCCGCGAGCCGTGCCCCTTGCCGCGCTCCTGCGGGTCGAGGGTCACCTCCGCCAGCTCGCCGTCGGCGACGGGGTCGCAGTCGGGGTCGGTGGCCGGCGACGTCAGTGCGAAACCCACGACGCGGTTGCGCTCGAGGGCGACCAGCACGCGGTGGCGGGCGTCCGCCGGGC
Source organism: Nocardioides sp. Root122 (assembly GCF_001425025.1). Lineage (GTDB taxonomy): Bacteria > Actinomycetota > Actinomycetes > Propionibacteriales > Nocardioidaceae > Nocardioides. Next base: position 70,492 of record NZ_LMDE01000003.1, on the reverse strand, counting down.
GCGCCAGGGCCTGGCGCCACTGGGCGGCGACCGCCTCGACGTCGCTCGGCAGGACCTCGGCGGGCAGCAGCCCGGCGTAGAGCGCGGGCCACGCGCGGACCTGCACGCCGGCGATCGCGTCGGCGTCGTCGGCCCATGCCACGCGCACGGAGACGTCGGCGGTCGGGCCGCCGGAGTGCGAGTGGCTCATCGATAGGTCTCGGGGAGCTTCTCGCCGATCTTCACCTGGGCCTTGGGCAGGCGCAGGAACTTCATCTGCAGCGAGCGCATGGCGGCGTACATCGTCGTGCCCTTGGTGGACTCGCCCGGGAACCGGTGAGCGAGCTCGCGTCGCAGGCGGACACGCAGCATCACGATGTCGAAGACGATCACCAGGATCGTGGTGAACAGCACCGTGTTGCCGAGGTTCTGTGCGGTCGTGCTGCCGGAGTAGCCCAGCACCATCGAGACGATCAGCAGCGGCACCATCAGCTCGATGAAGCTGAAGCGGGAGTCGACGAAGTCACGGATGAACCGGCGGACGGGTCCGCGGTCACGGCTGGGGAGGTAGCGGTCGTCGCCGGTCTTCATCGCCTGGCGCATCTTGGAGGCGGTGTCGCCTCGCGCGGAGCGCTGGGCGGCCATCTGCTCCTTGCGGGTCCGCGGCACCTTGGCGCGTGCCCGCGCGGCGGCCTCCGCCTCCTTGCGGGTCGGCGTTGGTCGCCCCTTGCCGCCCACCTTGTCGGTGGTGGCCGGGACGTCGGGCTCGGGGGTGGAACGTCGGAACAACGCGTGCTGCCTTCACCTGGTGCGGATGCTGGGGGCCAGCCTATCGCCGTCCGGGACGCGGGCCGCCTGCCGCCGTCCCGGGCGCCCGCGCTGGCGGCAATGCCCTACCTCCTGTTGGGGTTTGGTCCTAGGGTGAGGGCAACGTTTCTGCCCCACGGACGAGCCATGACCAAGCCATGACCAAGAGAGGGTCTGTACCCCGATGAGTCTCATGAAGCGCATCAGCCTGATCTTCCGCTCCAAGGCGAACAAGGCCCTGGACAGGGCGGAGGACCCCCGGGAGACCCTCGACTACAGCTACCAGCGGCAGCTCGAGCTCCTCTCGAAGGTACGCCGCGGCGTCGCCGACGTCGCCACGAGCCGCAAGCGCGTCGAGCTGCAGGTCAACCAGCTCGAGCAGCAGTCGGCCAAGCTCCAGGGCCAGGCCGAGAAGGCCATCGGCGCGGGTCGTGAGGACCTCGCCCGCGAGGCCCTCACCCGCAAGTCCGGACTCACCTCGCAGATCGCCAGCCTCAAGGAGCAGCAGGCGACGCTGCAGGGCGAGGAGGAGAAGCTCGTCCTCGCGCAGCAGCGGCTGCAGGCCAAGGTCGAGGCCTTCCGCACCCGCAAGGAGACGATCAAGGCCACCTACACCGCTGCGGAGGCGCAGACCCGCATCGGCGAGGCCATGTCCGGCATCGGCGAGGAGATGGGCGACGTCGGCCTGGCCATCCAGCGCGCGGAGGACAAGACCGCCCAGATGCAGGCCCGGGGCCAGGCCATCGACGAGCTGATCGCCTCCGGCGCGCTCGACGACGCCTCCCAGATCAACGCCGGCGACGACATCTCCCGCGAGCTCGACGCGCTCTCGTCCACCTCCGACGTCGAGGCCGAGCTGGCCCGCCTCAAGGCCGGCAGCGCCCCGCAGGCCATCGAGGCCGGCGACGGCGACATCCTCGACGCCGAGCCCGAGGGCCAGACCGCGCAGCGCCAGGCCAACGAGGGCGGCCAGGCATGATCGTCCGCATCCTCGGCGAGGGGCAGTACGACCTCGAGGACCACGCGCTCGACGCCCTCAACGGCCTCGACACCCAGATCGAGCAGGCCGTCGAGTCCGGCGACGAGGCGATGTTCCGCACCGCCCTGCACGGGCTGCTGTCGGCCGTGCGCGCCAACGGGACGCACCACGAGATGGACTCGCTCGACGAGTCCGACCTGATCCTGCCGCCGCCGGACGCCACGATCGACGAGGTCCGCGAGCTGCTGGGCGACGACGGCCTCATCCCGGGCTGAGACGGGCCCACACCTTCGGCCATGGCCTCCTCACGCTTCATCAAGGACAGCGGGCTCACCGCCCGGATGACCCTGACCATGTTCCTGCTCGGCGGGCTCTTCGTCGGCCTCGTCGTCGTGCTCATCCAGGTGGTCGGGTCCGGCTACGCGCCGATCGTGGCCGTGATCGCCATCGGCATGGCGTTCTGGCAGTGGTGGAGCTCCGACAAGGTCGCGATGCGCGCGATGCGCGCCCGTGAGGTCTCCCCCGAGGAGGCGCCGGAGCTGCACGGAATGATCGACCGGCTGTGCGCGCTGGCCGACATGCCCAAGCCGCGGGTGGGGATCGCCGACATGGCGGTCGCCAACGCGTTCGCCACCGGGCGGTCGCCGGACCGGGCCGTGGTCTGCGTGACCACCGGCATCCTGCAGACGCTCGACGCCGAGGAGCTCGAGGCGGTCCTGGCCCACGAGCTGAGCCACGTGGCCCACCGCGACGTGCTGGTCATGACCGTCGCCTCCTCGGCCGGCATCGCGGCGGGGCTGCTGATGCGCTTCGCGCAGTTCGGCGGGATGGGACGTCGCAACAACAACAGCGCCCTGCCGGCCGTGCTGGTCGCGCTCCTGGTCAGCCTCGTGGTCTACGCCGTCAGCTTCCTGCTGCTGCGCCTGCTGTCGCGCTACCGCGAGCTCTGCGCCGACCGGTCGGGCGCCTACCTGACGATGAAGCCGGCCGCGCTGGCCTCGGCGCTGCAGAAGATCAGCGGCGAGGTGGCCGCCACCCCGCAGCGCGACCTCCGCGCGAACGCCGCCAGCGCGCTGTGCATCGTGCCGGCGCTGCGCGGCGGCGTGGGCGGGCTGATGGCGACCCACCCGCCCCTCCAGCAGCGGCTCGAGCAGCTGGCCCGCATCCAGGCCGAGCTCAGCAGGCCGACGGGCTGAGGGGACGATCGATGGGCCTCTGGGAGGCGGTGCGCGCGCGGACGCAGCCCAAGCGCAACAACCTCGACGCACTGTTCCACGTCCCCAGCGCGGCCGTCACGCTGCAGACGGCCCTGGGCTTCGAGCCGACCGGCTCCGGCTCGGTCTGCTACCGCTCTGCCGCGGGTGCCGCCTTCGCCCAGACCCAGGAGGACGTGGTGGCCCTCATCCGTGACGACGACGAGGCTCCTGAGGTCAGCGTCACCCAGGACGACTTCGGGTTCACCTGGCTGGTGGTCGCGGGCGACAAGGACGACATGTCGGGCCTGTGCACCGACCTGCACGCGGTCAACACCACGCTCGAGCTCAACGGCTTCGAGGCCGGGCTGCTCTGCTCCATGGTGCCCTTCCGCAGCGCCGCCGGGCAGACCTTCGGCCTGACCTACCTCTACAAGCAGGGCACCTTCTACCCCTTCGCGCCCACGGGCGAGCAGTCCCGCGACACGCTCCTCGAGCTGTCCGTGCGCGACCTCTTGGACAAGGAGCTGCCGATGGAGCCCGACACCCAACGATGGCTGGCCGTCTGGAAGGCTCCCGGGCTGTGAGCACAGGTGTGGAGCGCGACCGGGCGCTGGCGGCGTACGACATCCTCGACGGGCCGCCGCGCCGCGAGCTCGACGCGCTCGTGGACCTCGCCGCGCAGCTCGCCGGCGTGCCGTTCGCCACGGTCAACCTGCTGAGCAGCCGGCACCAGCACCAGGTGGCCACGACGGGATTCGAGGGGGCGACGACGCCCTGTGACGACTCCATGTGCCGCCAGGTCGTGGAGTCGGGACAGCCCATCCTCCTCGACGACGCCAGTCAGGACCCGCGCTTCGGGGACAACCCCTGGACGACCGGCGAGGTCGCGGACGTGAAGTACTACGGCTCCCAGCCCCTGCGCACGCCCGACGGCGTCGTCATCGGCACGCTGTGCGTCTTCGACACGGTGGCCCATCCGGTGACCCCGGAGGCCGCCAAGGGCCTGGCGCTCCTCGCCGACCGGGTGGTCGACGTGCTCGAGCTGGAGCTGGCATCGCGGCGGCTCAGCGAGGTCAATGCCCGGCTGAGCACCTCCAACGACCGGCTGGCCAACTTCGCAGGTCAGGTCAGCCACGACCTGAAGAACCCGTTGACCTCGATCTCGCTCTCCCTCGAGGCGCTCGAGATGGAGGTGACCGACCCCTACCAGGTCGACACGGTCGCGCGCGCCCGTCGCGGCGTCGACCGGATGAACGACATGATCGGCAACCTGCTCGACTTCGCCTCGCAGGGCGACGCGCCCGGTGACGCGCGGGTCGACCTGTCGATCGAGCTCGACGCCGCGCTCGACGACCTCGCCGGTCGGATCGACCGGCCCCTGGTCCGGGCCGACCCCCTCCCCGTGGTGCGTGGCGACGCCTCACAGCTGCGCTCGGTGCTGATGAACCTCATCGACAACGCCGCGAAGTTCACGCTCGTGGGTGAGCAGCCCGACGTCGAGGTGGGCAGCCGGCGGCTCGACGGCCGGCACCGGGTCGAGGTGCGCGACCGGGGCCGCGGTGTCCCCGACGACAAGCGCGAGCGCGTCTTCGCCCCGCTGGCGCGCCTCGACAAGACCGTCGAGGGCTCGGGGATCGGCCTGGCGACCTGCCGCCGGATCATCGAGGCGCACGGCGGCACCATGGGCGTCGACGACCGCGAGGACGGTGGCTCGGTCTTCTGGTTCGCGCTCCCCGCCGTCGACGACGAGCCCTAGGGCAGCTTCGCCTGCCTCATCTGCCGCGAGGCGTAGACGCTGCCGATCACGGTGCCGTCGAGCCAGTGGGTGAGCCGTCGCGCCTCCTGCTCCAGCGCGTCACGGCCAGCCGGCTCGACGTCCTCGAGCAGGGACAGACGTACGACGCCCTCGTCGTCCTGCACCCAGCAGCCGACGACCCGGCCGTCCCACCAGGCAGTGGTGCCGGCGTTGCCGTTGGTGTCGAACAGGTAGGGGACGTGTGCCGGGTCGAGGTAGAACCCGCGCTGCTTCCACCCCATGACGGTCGGGTCGAGGGTCGGCAGCAGCGCGGCCCAGGGCTCGACCGGACCGGTGTCCTCGGCGTCCTCCCGCAGCACCCACCCGACGGAGCCGTCGTCGAGGGTGACCTGCACGGCGCCGACGTCCGCCAGCGCGCGGGTCACCGCGGTCTTCGTGGAGCCCAACCACCACTGGATGTCGGCGGCCGTGCCGGGCCCGAACGTGGTCAGCCAGGAGCGGACGAGAGTGGAGTACCCCTCCGCCTCGCTCAGGGGGTCAGGCACGACGCCCAACCAGTCCTCGGCGGTGGTCCACGTCGGCTTGTTGAGGCGCCAGTGCCCGGCGTTGCGGCCTCGCAGCGTCTTTCCCTCGAGCCCGAGGTGGGTGAGCACCCACGGCGCCACCGGGACGGGGCGGTCCCACCGTTTGTCGGTGTCGCCGCCGACCGTGCCGGCGAGCTCCGGCACCTCGGCCCGCAGCTGCGCCGTGGTGGCGGGGCCCGCGGCGAGGCGGGCGAGGGTCGCCTCGCGGGCGGCGTCGAGCCAGGCCTCGCCGTCGGGCGCGATGCCGGCGCCGGCGATCGCCTTCGCGATCCGCTTCCGCTCGGAGGTCGCCACCCTGGCGGCGGCGCTGCCCCACGCGGCCGGCAGCATCTCGCGCGGGAAGACGAAGAGCGTGCGTCGCATGGCCAGCTGCTTGACGACCTGGCGCGCGTCGTAGAGCTCGACGTCGATGGCCTCGGGCGTCAGGCCCTCCGTGCGTGCCGCGAGGGCGAGGTGGACCGTCGCCGCCTCCGTCGCGTGGAGCACGGTCATCGCGTGGGTGACGACCGTGACGTGCTCCTTGCGGTGTGCGGGAGCCAGGCAGTGGCGTACGGCGATGCGGCTGCGCCGCTCCGAGTCGGTGACGTGCCGCAAGGTCATCGTGGTGGGGTGCGCGTCAGTCGCGGTGCGACTTGCCGGGCAGGTCGAGCATCCGCTGCAGCGCCAGGAGCGCGTCGGCCTCGGTCTCGGGGTCGACCGCGATGCGGTTGACCACCTCGCCCGCCACCAGGTTCTCCAGCGCCCAGACCAGGTGCGGCAGGTCGATGCGGTTCATCGTCGAGCAGTAGCAGACGTTGCGGTCGAGGAAGACGATCGTCTTGTCGGGGTGGGCGTCGGCGAGGCGCTTGACGAGGTTGAGCTCGGTGCCGATCGCCCAGACGGTGCCGGGCTCGGCCGCCTCGATCGTCTTGATGATGAACTCGGTCGAGCCGACCAGGTCGGCCTTGAGCACGACCTCGTGCTTGCACTCGGGGTGGACGAGCACGTTGATGCCGGGGTGCGCGGCGCGCAGCTCGTCGACGACGTCCTCGGAGAAGCGGCCGTGCACCGAGCAGTGGCCCTTCCACAGGATCATCCGGGCCCTCTGCATTTCCTCGGCGGTGAGGCCGCCGCCGGGCTGCAGCGGGTCCCACACGACGCACTCGTCGAGCGCGATGCCCATCTGGAGCACCGCGGTGTTGCGGCCGAGGTGCTGGTCGGGCAGGAAGAGGACCTTGGCGTCGCCGTCGACGTGGGCCTTCTGCTGGAACGCCCAGTCGAGGGCCACGTCGGCGTTGGAGGAGGTGCACACCACGCCGCCGTTGCGGCCGCAGAAGGCCTTGATGTCGGCGCTGGAGTTCATGTAGGTCACCGGGACGACGAGGTCCTGGATGCCGGCGTCGGCCATCGCGTCCCACGCGTCCTCGACCTGGCGCAGGCGCGCCATGTCGGCCATCGAGCAGCCGGCCGCCAGGTCGGGCAGCACGACCTGCTGCGCGGGAGAGGTGAGGATGTCGGCCGACTCGGCCATGAAGTGCACGCCGCAGAAGACGATGAACTCCGCTGCGGGACGCGCGGCCGCGTCGCGCGCGAGCTTGAAGGAGTCGCCGGTGACGTCGGCGAACTGGATGACCTCGTCGCGCTGGTAGTGGTGGCCGAGCACGAAGACCCGCTCGCCGAGGGCGTCCTTGGCCGCGCGTGCCCGGGCGACCAGCGTGGGGTCGGACGCCGCCGGGAGATCACCGGGGCACTCCACGCCGCGCTCGGCGTCGAGGTCGCGGCCCTTGCCGAGCGGGAGGAGCGGCAGGTCGACGAGGCTCATGTGCTCATCCTAGGAGGGGAGGGCGACATCACCGCCGCCGTGGCACCCTGTGCGGCATGCCACGACGCGGTGAGGTCCTTGCCCTGGTACAGGCGGGCGGTCAGGGCTCCCGCATGGACGTGCTGACGCGGGAGCGGGCCAAGCCGGCCCTGCCCTACGGCGGTGTCCACCGCCTGATCGACTTCGCCCTGTCCGGGCTGGTGCACGCCGACCTCTCGGACGTGTGGGTGTCGCTGGAGTACCAGGTCACCTCGATCGACGAGTACCTCTCCGGCGGCCGCCCGTGGAGCCTGGACCGCAACCGCGGCGGCTTCCGGCGCATCGTGCCGCAGACCGGCACCGGCCCGGCGACCGAGAGCGGCTTCGCGCACGGCAACGGCGACCTGCTGCTGCGGATGTCGGCCGACCTCGAGGCGTTCGGTGCGCGTACGCTGGTGGTCTGCAGCGCCGACCACGTCTTCAACATGGACCTCGCGCCCGTGATCGAGGAGCACGTCGCCGCGGGACGGTCGGCGACGGTGCTGACCAGCGTGGTGAGCAAGAAGGACGCCTCCGACAACGTCGTGGTGCTCGCCCGGGGCGACGGCACGGTGACGGGCATCGAGCACAAGCCTTCCCGGCCCTCTGCAGGCACCGTGGCGACCGAGGTCTTCGTCTACGACACCGCCGTGCTGGTCCAGACGCTGCACGACCTGCGTGCCCAGCTCGCGGGGAAGCAGGACGTGGAGGACGCCGAGCAGGGCGACAGCGGGATCGGCGACTTCGGCGAGCACCTGCTCCCGCGGCTCGTGGAGGGCGGGAAGGTCGTCGCCGTGCCCCTCGCCGGCTACTGGCGCGACGTCGGGCAGCCCGGGCTCTACCTGCAGTCCCACCGCGACCTGCTGGCTGGCCGGGTCGACGTCTTCGACCACCCGGGTCGTCCCGTCATCTCGCACTGGCCCGACCGCCCCGCGGCTCGCGTGCGCGCAGCGGGGGAGTGCCGTGACTCGTTGCTCTCCCCGGGGGCCGACGTGAGCGGCCTCGTGGTCGGCAGCGTCCTCGGACCGGGCGTGGTCGTCGAGAAGGGCGCCGAGGTCCACGACAGCATCGTGATGGAGGACTGCGTGATCCGGGCCGGCTCGGTGGTGCGCACGACGGTCCTCGACGAGCGCTGCGAGGTCGGGCAGCGGACGCGGGTGGGTGAGGAGCCCTCCGGCCGGCTCGCGCGGGACGAGGACGTCGTACTGGTCGGCCGGGAATCCCGGGTCACCGCCGACGTGGCGTCCGGCGCACGCCTCGAGCCGGGGTCCGACGCCTGACCCGACACCTCGCTACAGCAGCGAGCCGTGGTGGAGGTAGGGCGCGGGCGGCTTCATCTGCCGCAGGCAGAGGTAGCCGCTCTGGTGGACCGACATCCGGGCCGCCAGCCCGACGTCGAGCGCCCACGCGTTGGCGGCGGTGACGTGGTGCACGGAGACCTGCTCGCCCGGCGCTGAGGAGGCCAGCGCCTCCCACAGGAGTGCGGCAGCCGTACGCCGGTTGGTGGCCGCGACGAGCGGGGGCGACCCGTCGCGGTCGACGTAGGCGTAGCCGGAGCCCGTGCTGTGGTCGACCACGAGCAGCCGGAACTGGTCGAGCAGCAGCTCGTGGTCGGAGAGGTGGGCGGCGCCGCGGGTCTGGCGGTCGACCGAGTTCATCAGGTCGACGTCACCTGCGGTGCCCTCGCGGACGCGCTCGACGACGGGGATCGCACTGCGGTCGACGACGCCGGTGAGCATCATCTGCGGGTGCAGGTCGAAGCCGGCGAGCCGGTAGCGACGGACGGCGGCCGGGTCGGCGCTGGAGGCGAACATCCCGCGCAGGCAGCCGCGGCCGTGGTGCAGCGCCGACGCCATCAGCTGCGTGCCGATGCCCTTCCCCTGGTGCTCGGGAAGCACGGCGAAGGACGCGAGGATCCACATGAGCTCGCGCACGCGCGAGACAGCACCGCCGACCACCTGCCCGTCGACCTCGGCGGCCCAGCACCCGCCCGGATCGGTGGTCAGTGCCGCGCGGGTGCGGGCGATCCAGGCGCCGTTGCGGGCGGGAGGGCGGCGCACGGGATCGGGCCAGGCACGCTGGTAGGTCCGGGCGTCGACCTCGTAGTAGCTGGTGGCCGTGATGTCGGCCAGCGCCGTCAGGTCGTCCTCACGCAGCGGCCGGACGAGGGCGTCGCTCACGCGACGTGGGTGGCGTACCGGGCGAGCAGGTCGTCCCAGTGGGTGAACTTCGCCCGGACCTCCTCGGTGCCGGGCATCCAGCCGCTGTGCACCAGGCGTACGTGGCTGCCGCCGCCCTCGGCCTCGGTGAAGCGCACGTCGAGCACGGTCGCCTCGTCCTCGGGGTGGCCGAGCCAGAACTCCTGCGTGTAGCGCCCGATCGGATCCCACTCCATGACGCGGCCCCAGACGTACTCCTCCTCGCCGTGCACCATCGCCACCGGACCGTTGGGGTCGATGGCGATGTTGGAGAAGGAGGGCGGGTCGGGGGTGAGCATGGGGTCCCACCACTCGCCCATCTGGGCGGTGAAGCCGACGAAGGCCTCCGTGGGGGTCACCGGGACGGTCACCTCGGCGACGATGGGAGCGAGCCCCGCGTCGGGGTCGGGAGCGGGGGGCATGCGCCCAGCATGCCTGATGGTGCCGCTGCAAGGATGGCCGCCATGCGCGTGCTGATCGCCCCGGACAAGTTCGCCGGGACCCTGACGGCCGTCGAGGCCGCCGACGCCATTGCCGCCGGGTGGCGGCGACGGGCCCCTGACGACGAGCTCGACCTCGCCCCGATGGCCGACGGCGGCCCGGGCTTCGTGGACGTGCTCCACGCGGCGCTGGGAGGCGAGCTCTCGGCCGTGACGGTCAGCGGGCCGCACGGCGCCCCGGTGCCGGCCGTCGTGCTGCGCGTGGGGGAGACGGCGTACGTCGAGAGCGCGCAGGCCGCCGGCCTCGACCTCGTCGACGGCGACCCGGAGACCGCCTCGAGCCGCGGGGTGGGTGAGCTCGTCCTGGCGGCGGTCGCCGGCGGCGCGACGACCGTGGTCGTCGGACTGGGTGGCAGCGGGACGAACGACGGCGGCGCCGGCGTGCTCGCCGCGCTGGGCGTCACCTCCGACGGCGTGCTCGACGGAGGGGCCCGAGCGCTCGCGTCCGTGACCACCGTCGACCTGGCGGAGGCCCGGTCCCGGCTCGCCGGTGTCACCCTCGTGGCCGCCAGCGACGTCGACAACCCGCTCACCGGGCTGTTCGGTGCGACCAAGACCTACGGTCCGCAGAAGGGCATCGGTGAGGACCGGATCGCTGAGGTCGACGGCTGGCTCGAGCGGTTCGCCGCGGCCACCGACCGGCGTACGTCGCTGGAGAAGGGCGCCGGCGCCGCCGGAGGCATCGGCTACGCGCTGCTCGTCCTCGGTGCGATCCGCGAGCCCGGCATCGAGCTGGTCACCTCGGCGGTCTCGCTGGCGTCGCGGGCCCGGGCCGCCGACCTGGTGGTGACGGGGGAGGGGGCCTTCGACTTCTCCAGCCGGGCCGGCAAGGTGCCCTACGGCGTCGCCGGGGTCGCCGCCGAGGCCCTGCGCCCCTGCATCGCGCTCGCGGGCCAGGTGCTCGTCGGGTCACGGGAGATGCGCGCCCTCGGCATCGAGTCGGCGTACTCCCTCGTCGAGCTGGTGGGCGAGGACCGCGCCCTCGGGGCCCCCGCCGAGGCCCTCGCCGACCTCGCCGCCCGCGTGGCCCGCACCTGGTCCCGCTGAGCGCCCCCGCGTCCCGTACGCCCACACCGGGCGCTGGTGACGCGGATCCGGGCGGGGCGCCGGGGAATAACCCCCGGTGTGCGACCATTGGAGACAGCAGTACCCCGAGACTTTTCTGGAGTGATGAGATGACCGAGCAGGTCGAGACCACCGAGCGCCGCACCGACCAGATCAACCTGTCCGCCGTCGCCGCGGGCAAGATCAAGAGCCTCCTCGAGCAGGAGGGCCGTGACGACCTGGCCCTGCGCATCTCCGTCCAGCCGGGTGGCTGCTCGGGCCTGCGCTACCAGCTCTTCTTCGACGAGCGCACGCTCGACGGCGACGTGACCACCGACTTCGACGGCGTGACCGTCGTGGTCGACCGGATGAGCGTCCCCTACCTCAACGGTGCCGAGATCGACTTCGTCGACACGATCGAGAAGCAGGGCTTCACGATCGACAACCCCAACGCGACCGGCTCCTGCGCCTGCGGCGACTCGTTCCACTGATGTGACAGCGGCCAGGTTGAGCGAGGCCCGCGACTGAGGAACGAAGTCGCGACGGCCGCGTCGAAACCGGGCAGCCGACACGACAGCAGCACCACGAAGGGCCCCAGCCGATGCGGCTGGGGCCCTTCGTCGTACGTCTCGTCGTACGTGGGTCAGTCGAGGTGCAGGTGTAGCGAGCCGGCCAGCCGGGCGGCAGCCTCGGAGATCCGGATCTCCCGCTTGCCGATCTCGGCCGGGTAGTCCTCGAAGCGGATGCTGGGCGGGCCGGCCACGGCGGCCCGGGCGGCGCGCTCGAGGTGCGCCTCCAGCCGGAGGTTGCGGCCGGTCTCCCGGCAGTCGGCGGCCATCTCGGCGGGGGTCCCGAGCTCGTCGTGGACCAGGTGCGCGGGTCGGGCGAGGCCCTCGTGCGAAGTCGTCATGTCCACGACGTTATTGGCTACTGGGAGGTATCCAGAGCTGTACCGGAAGGTAGTGTTCCGCGTCGTGTCCCTCCTTGTTGCCGGATCCATCGCGACCGACCACCTGATGTCCTTCCCGGGCAGGTTCGCCGACAGCCTGGTCGTGGACCAGCTCGACAAGCTCTCGGTGTCCTTCCTCGTCGAGGACCTGGAGGTACGACGCGGGGGGTGCGCGGCCAATATCTGCTTCGGACTGGGCAACCTGGGCCTGCGCCCGGTGCTCGTCGGGGCGGTCGGTGAGGACTTCGCCGAGTACCGCTCCTGGCTCGAGCGCCACAACGTCGATTGCGACTCGGTGCACGTCTCCGAGACCCGGCACACCGCCCGCTTCGTGTGCACCAACGACGACGCGCACGCCCAGATCGCGAGCTTCTACGCCGGCGCGATGAGCGAGTCGCGTGAGATCGAGCTGAAGCCGATCGTGGACCGCGTCGGCGAGCCCGACTACGTCATCATCGGCCCCGACGACCCGCAGGGGATGCTGCGCCACACCGAGGAGTGCCGCCAGCGCGGCTACCGCTTCCTCGCCGACCCGTCCCAGCAGCTCGCCTTCGGCGACGGCGACCTGATCCGCCCGCTCATCGACGGCGCGGAGATCCTCTTCTCCAACGAGTACGAGGCCAGCCTGATCACCCAGAAGACCGGATGGAGCGCCGAGGAGGTCCTCTCGCGGGTCGGCACCTGGGTCGTCACCCTCGGCCCCGCGGGCGTGCGCATCGACCGCTTGGGCGAGGAGTCCGTGGTCGTCCCGGCCGTCCCCGAGATCGAGAAGGTCGAGCCGACCGGTGTCGGCGACGCCTTCCGGGCCGGCTTCATGGCCGCGCTCAGCTGGGGGCTCGACCACGTGCGCGCCGCGCAGCTCGGCTGCCTCCTCGCCGTCTACGTCGTGGAGAAGGTCGGCACCCAGGAGTACGAGATCTCGCGCAGCGCGTTCCTCGCCCGCTGCGAGGCCACCTACGGCGCCGAGGCCGTCGCCGACCTCGAGCCGCACCTCAAGACGATTCGCCCCTGATCGAGGACGCGCCAGCGGACTCGATCGTCGGTGGTCGAGCAGCGACGGAGCGTGGCGAAGCCCACCCGCCACCGGGGTAGTCCCCTACGTTCTGAACGCCCGCACCGGCGTGTCGGGTGCAGAACGTAGGGGACTACCGCTCCGGCAGGTCAGGAGAGGCGGCGTACGACGTGGCGCGGGGCGCCGTCGGCGGCCGTGTCCGCGCCGACGTAGTCCTGGCCCTTCATCCGGCACCAGGCGGGCACGTCGACCGCGGCCGCGGGGTCGTGCGCGACGACCGCGAGCAACCGGCCCACCTCGACGTCGCCCAGGTGGCGGGCCAGCTCGATGACCGGCATCGGGCAGGGCAGGTCGCGACAGTCGAGCTCGAGGGCGACGTCGTACGCCGTCACAGGCCGACCCGTGCCCTGATCTCGGCGACCAGCCCGGGCAGGGCGTCGCAGAAGGCGTCGACGTCGGCACGGGTGGTGTCGCGCTGGACGGAGAGCCGGACGTTGCCGTGGGTCAGCACGCCCATCGCTTCCAGCACGTGGCTGGGCGTGAGCGTCGAGGCGGTGCACGCCGACCCGCTGGCGATGCCGAAGCCGCGGCGGTCGAGCTCGGTGACGAGGGCCTCGCCGTCGACGTAGAGGCACGAGAAGGTCACCAGGTGGGGGAGCCGCCGGTCCGGGTCGCCGACGACCTCGACGTCGGGGACCTCCTTGGCCACCCGGCGGCGTACGACGTCGACGAGCGCGTGCTGGCGCGCGTTGACCTCCTCGCGCTCGGCCACCACCGCCTGCAGCGCGGCCGCCGCCGCGAGGACGGACGGGACGTTCTCGAAGCCGGTGGAGCGCTCGTCGACCCGGTCGTCGGCGGGGAAGGGGCTGCGCCACCGGGCACGCTTGCGGACCAGCAGCACGCCCACCCCGGCGGGACCGCCCCACTTGTGCGCCGAGCCCGCGGCGGCGGCCCAGCCGTCGGGCAGCGGGAGCCGGCCCATGGACGCGCAGGCATCGGTGAACAGGGGCACGTCGTCGGGGAGGTCGAGCCCGCCGACGTCCTGGACCGTGCCGACCTCGTGGTTGGCCGTCTGGAGGGCGACGACACCCACCTCGGGCGCGATGGCGCCCTGCTCGAGCTCGCCCAGGGGCACGCGGCCCTCGCCCGTCACTCCCACCTCGGCGCCACGGGCTCCCCACGCGACGGCATGGCGCACGGCGGAGTGCTCCACCGCGGAGTGGACCACCACGTCGCCCCGGCGCGAGCCGCGCACCAGCCCGAGCAGGCCGAGGTGCACGGCGTGGGTGCCGCTGGGCGTGAACGTCACCTCGTCCGGCCGTACGCCGAGGGCGTCGGCCGTGGCCTCGCGGGCGTTGTCGAGCAGGAGCCGCGCCTCCCGCCCCGGGCGGTGCAACCGGCGCGGGTCGGCGTACCCGCGGTCGAGGGCGGCGAGCAGCACGTCGCGGGCCGCCGGGTGCAGGGGAGCGGACGACGCGCTGTCGAGGTCGCCCTCGCGCGCCACGGGACCGGTCACAGGGGCAACTTATGCCACGCAGGCCACGGTCCACGCCGGACGGGCGGCGCTCACCGCGCCAGATCCGCCGACACCCGACCCTGCCCCGCACGGCACGGCCGGATGGGGATAGTCTCTGTACGTCGAAAACGGACCGAGAGAGAGGCTCGTCAGTGGGTCTGCAAGTCCCCAAGCTTTCAGGCGCGCCGGCCCGGCGCATCCTGAGGGTCGCGCTGCTGGGCGTGACGATGCTGGTGCTGGCCGGGTGTTCCGAGGCCGACAAGCACCAGATCCGCAACCTCGCGATGCCCGACCGTGCGAGTGAACAGGGTCCCTACACCTACGAGCTGTGGAAGTGGGCCTGGGTGGCCGCCATGGTCACCGGCGTCATCGTCTGGGGCCTGATCTTCTACGCCGTGGTCCGGTTCCGCCGTCGCAGCGACGACGAGGTCCCGCGCCAGACGCGCTACAACCTGCCGCTCGAGGTCTTCTACACGATCGCGCCGGTCCTGATGTGCGTCGTGTTCTTCTTCCACACCGTCCGCGTGCAGGACGAGGTGGTCAAGCTCGAGGACAACCCCGACCTGACCGTCGAGGTGATGGGCCAGCAGTGGTCGTGGACGTTCAACTACGGCGTCGGCGACCAGGACACGAGCGCGACCGGTGAGGACGACGACTTCGCCTACGGCGAGTACGTCTACACCTCCGGCGACGGCAACGAGATCCCCACGCTGGTGCTCCCCGTCGACCGGCGGATCCAGTTCAACCTCCACTCGCCCGACGTGATCCACGACTTCGGCGTCCCGTCGTTCCTCGTCAAGATGGACGTCATCCCCGGCCGCGTGAACAAGCTGCAGGTCACGCCCACGGTGGAGGGCGAGTACCCCGGCAAGTGCTTCGAGCTCTGCGGCGTCTACCACTCCCGGATGCTGTTCAACGTCAAGGTCGTCAGCCAGTCCGAGTACGACGCCTACCTCGCCGACCTGGCGCAGGCCGGGCAGACGGCCGACGCACCCGTCCTCGGTGGCTCCAACGCCACGACTCAGACGGGCCTGGCCGAAGACCAGTCCCAGGAAGGGAGCCAGGAGTGAGTGCCGCATCCGCTGCAGTCCCGCAGCGCAAGGCCCTGGGCCAGCAGCTCGTCCGCCTGCTGACCACGACCGACCACAAGCTGATCGGCAAGATGTACCTCGGCACCTCGTTCGCGTGGTTCCTCATCGGCGGCCTGATGGCCATGCTGATCCGCTCGGAGCTCGCCTACCCCGGCCAGCAGGTCGTCAACGAGCAGCTCTACAACCAGCTCTTCACGATGCACGGCACGATCATGCTGCTGCTGTTCGCGACGCCGCTGTTCTTCGGCTTCGCCAACGTGATCATGCCGCTGCAGATCGGCGCCCCCGACGTCGCCTTCCCGCGCCTCAACATGTTCAGCTACTGGCTGTTCCTGTTCGGCGGCCTCATCGCCGCGTCCGGCTTCCTGACGCCTCAGGGCGCCGCGGACTTCGGGTGGTTCGCCTACACGCCGCTCTCCGACGCCGTCCGCAGCCCGGGCGTCGGCGGTGACCTCTGGATCATGGGCCTCTGGATGGCCGGCCTCGGCACGATCCTCGGTGGCGTCAACTTCATCACCACGATCATCTGCATGCGTGCCCCCGGCATGACCATGTTCCGGATGCCGATCTTCGTCTGGAACACCCTGATCACCTCGATGCTCGTGATCATGGTCTTCCCGATCCTGGCCGGTGCGCTGCTGTCGCTGGAGGCCGACCGGATCCTCGGTGCCCACGTGTTCGACCCGTCGCACGGCGGACCGATCCTGTGGCAGCACCTGTTCTGGTTCTTCGGGCACCCCGAGGTCTACATCATCGCCCTGCCGTTCTTCGGCATCATCTCCGAGATCCTCCCGGTCTTCAGCCGCAAGCCGATCTTCGGCTACGTCGGCCTGGTGGCCGCGACGCTCGGCATCGCGATGCTCTCGGTCGCGGTGTGGGCCCACCACATGTTCGTCACCGGCGCGGTCGACCTGCCGTTCTTCTCCGGCATGACGTTCCTGATCGCGGTGCCGACGGGAGTGAAGTTCTTCAACTGGATCGGCACGATGTGGGGCGGAAGCCTGTCCTTCGACACCCCGATGCTGTGGTCGATCGGCTTCTTGACGACCTTCCTGTTCGGTGGTCTCACCGGTGTCATCCTGGCCAGCCCGCCGCTGGACTTCCACGTGTCGGACTCCTACTTCGTGGTGGCGCACTTCCACTACGTCGTGTTCGGCACCGTGGTGTTCGCGATGTTCGCCGGCTTCTACTACTGGTGGCCGAAGATGACCGGCCGGATGCTCGACGAGCGGCTGGGCAAGGTCCACTTCTGGCTCCTGTTCATCGGCTTCCACACCACGTTCCTGGTGCAGCACTGGCTGGGCGTCGAGGGCATGCCGCGTCGCTACGCCGACTACCTGCCGGCCGACGGGNTCCTGTTCATCGGCTTCCACACCACGTTCCTGGTGCAGCACTGGCTGGGCGTCGAGGGCATGCCGCGTCGCTACGCCGACTACCTGCCGGCCGACGGGTTCACCACGCTCAACCAGATCTCGACCGTGGGTGCGTTCCTGCTGGGTGCCTCGACACTGCCGTTCCTCTACAACGTCTACGTCTCGGCGAAGGGTCCGCTGGTCGAGGTCGACGACCCGTGGGGCTGGGGCCGCTCGCTCGAGTGGGCGACCAGCAGCCCGCCGCCGCGCCACAACTTCCACACCCTGCCGCGGATCCGTTCCGAGTCGCCTGCCTTCGACCTGCACCACCCCGAGGTGGCGCTGCGCGAGCTGTCCGAGCACCCTGCGGAGCGCAACGGTGAGGTCGCCGACGCGCCCGAGGTCTCGGGCCGCGAGGAGATGCTGCGCGACCGTGCCGACTCGACCACGCCGACCGAGGAGGAGAACCGATGAAGGCCGAAGCCTGGATCTTTGGCCTCACCACCGTGTTCTTCACGGCGGTGGCCCCTACCTACTGGTTCTTCGCCGGGGACCCGACGGGCACCTCCGCCCTGGTGATGACCGCCCTGTTGACCGGCATGATCACCCTCTACCTCGGCTTCCACGCCGCTCGCATGGACGCGCGGCCCGAAGACCGCAAGGAGGGCGAGATCGCCGACGGCGCCGGCGAGCTGGGCTTCTTCCCGCCCTACTCGTGGTGGCCGCTGTGGTGCGCGCTGGCCCTGGGGGTGATCGTCTACGGCACCGCGCTCGCTGCGTGGTGGATGGTGATCATCGGTTTCACCCTCGGTGCCGTGGTGCTCTGCGGCTTCGTGTTCGAGTACTACCGGGGTGAGCACGCTCACTGAGCGCTCGCGTCGAATTCGGTAGAACCCCTCCCCGACGTACGCTGGAGGGGTTCTTCCGTCCCGTCATGCTGTCCCAGGGGGTCTCGCCGCATGCACTCTCGTGCGTCCCGTCCTGTGTCCACGCGCCACCGGACCCATCGTCGTACGGCGCTCGCCGCGGCAGTCCTCGTGAGCGTCGGCCTCGCCGGCTGCAGCTCCGCCGGGGGCGACACGTCGTCGTCCGACGAGCCCGCTGCCGAGGGGGCGTCGGAGTCGGCCAGGCCCGACCCCGTGCGCCTGACCACGAGCTTCCAGGACGCCCGCAAGGTGCCCGTCGACGCGCCTGTGAGGGTCGGCGCCACCGGAGGCACCCTGGACGCGGTCCGGGTGACCTCGCCCGCCGGTGACCTCCCCGGCAAGGTCCAGGACGGCTCCTGGACGTCGTCGGCGTTCCTCGAACCCGGCACGGACTACACGATCACCGCGAGTGCCGAGCGCTCCGACGGCAGCAGCGTGGAGCGGACCCGCAGCTTCCACACCGTCGACCTGACCCTCGACGAGCAGACCTACGCCGCCGTCGCCCCGCTCGACGGCGAGACGGTGGGCGTCGGCATGCCGGTGGTCGTCACCTTCGACCTGCCGGTGACCGACAAGGCCGCGTTCGAGAAGCACATGCACGTCACGAGCACGCCTGCCCAGAAGGGCTCCTGGTACTGGCTCAGCGACCGCGAGGCCCACTTCCGGCCCGCGCGCTACTGGCAGGCCGGGACGGACGTCTCGGTCGACCTCGACATCAACAGCCTGCCGGCCGGCAACGGCATCTACGGCCAGGAGGATCGTCAGGTCGCCTTCCATGTCGGCGACGCCCATGTCTACAAGGTCAACGCCCAGACGCACCAGATGCAGGTGTTCTCCAACGGTGAGCTGCTGCGCACCATCCCGATCACCACCGGCAAGCCCGGCTTCACCACGCGCTCGGGCACCAAGGTGATCATCGAGAAGTTCGACGTCAAGCGGATGAACTCCGAGACGGTGGGCATCAACCGCAACAGCCCCGAGGCCTACGACATCGACGACGTGCAGTGGGCGATGCGGCTCACCTACTCCGGCGAGTTCCTCCACGCAGCGCCCTGGTCGGTCGGGTCCCAGGGCCATGCCAACGTCTCCCACGGCTGCACCGGCCTGTCGACCGCCGACGCCGGCTGGCTCTACGCGATGAGCCGCCGAGGCGACGTCGTCGAGTACACCGGCACTGACCGCCAGATGACCCTCGAGAACGGCTACGGCGACTGGAACCTGTCGACGGCCGCCTGGAAGCAGGGCTCCGCCCTCTCCTGACCGGGTGTGTGTCGCCCCCGGGGCGGGTGAGGGCCGTGAGGCCGCGGGAGGCCCGACGCTCGAGCTCGGCGAGCCGTCAGTGGTTCACTCTCACCACGACCGATGACGCTGGACGACAGGCGGACTGGGGACGACGCGAGGCCGACCTCCAGCGCCGTGAGGCCGATGTGACGGCTCGCGAGGCCGCCCTCGCCAAGCGCATGGAAGAAGCCCAGGCGATCCTGGCTGCCGCCGACAGAGATGCTGCTGCCGACGAGCGCGAGCGCGATCTGGACCGAGCGAAGATGGTGGCCCCGCCGGATGCGGGTGACTACGGCCACGACTGGCCAGAACGCCGTTGCGCCGCTGCGGATCGCGAGCACTCCAAGGATGACCGGGCGGCGTCCCACGACGACCGGATTCACCTGACGGAGGGCTCCGACCCGGACGACGCCTGACCGGTCTGCTCGGTGCGGCACGGTGCGGTGACCCAGGGTGGCCCACGCCGACAGCCTGGTCGACGTCACGGCCCGACGGAGGGCGTACGCCGACCGCCGCACCCGCGACGACGAGGGCCCGCCGGGATCATCCCGGCGGGCCCTCGTGCGTCGTGCGGTGTGCTCAGTGGTCGCGCAGCGGGACGTCGTCGGTGTCCCGCAGGCGGTGGTCGTCGAACTGGTGACCGTCGACCGGGTGGTCGAGACCCGCGGTGAGCTCGGCCTCGTGCTCGGCGTGGTGGTGCGCCTCCTCGAGCTCGGCCGCCGTGGGCTTCTGCACGTTGTGCGAGTACATCCACCGCGACAGCCGGGCCCGCAGCCGCTCCGAGCGGCTGTTGGGGGCGGCCACCCCGGCGGCGTCGGTGTCGCCGGCGCCGGTGAAGACCTCGTCCCGGTCACGGGCGGTGAGGGTGTAGGCCGCCTTGGGGTTGATCGGCAGGTGCCGCTCGGCGTACTGGCCCTCGGGGGAGCGGGTGATGATGCCCGTCTCGTAGCCGTGGAGGAGCTTCTCGTTGTCGTGGCGCTGCAGCGAGATGCACCAGCGCCGCGTGATCCAGAACGCCAGGAGCGGGCCGAGGAAGATCGCGACGCGCATGAAGTAGGTGATCTGGTTGATGCTGGCGTGCAGCTTGATGGCGATGATGTCGTTGCCACCGGCGGCCCAGGCGAGACCGTAGAAGGTCATCAGGGCGACCATCACCGCGGTGCGCGTCGGCGCGTTGCGCGGACGCTGGAGCAGGTGGTGGTCACGCTTGTCGCCGGTGACCCAGCCCTCGAGGAAGGGCAGGAGGATCAGGACCGTCAGCATCAGCGGCGGCACCAGCAGGATCGGGATCAGCACGTTCCACGAGATCGTGTAGCCGAACAGGACCGTCTCCATGTGGCTGGGCATGATGCGCAGCAGGCCGTCGGGCCAGCCCATGTACCAGTCGGGCTGCGAGCCGGCCGTCACCTTGGTCGGGTCGTAGGGACCGAACTTCCACACCGGGTTGATCGACATCAGGCCGCCCATGAGGGCGATGACGCCGAAGACCATGAAGAAGAAGCCACCGGCCTTGGCGGCGTACACGGGCAGCATCGGGTAGCCGACGACGTTCTGCTCGGTGCGGCCGGGGCCGGGCCACTGCGTGTGCTTGTGGTAGACGAGCAGCAGCATGTGCGCCGCGATGAGCGCGAGCAGGATGCCCGGGATCAGCAGCACGTGGACGATGTAGAGCCGGGGGATGATCGACTCGCCCGGGAACTCGCCGCCGAAGAGCAGGAACGACATGTACGTGCCGGCGACGGGGGTGGCCTTCAGGAAGCCGTCCGCCGCGCGGACGCCGGTGCCCGAGAGCAGGTCGTCGGGGAGCGAGTAGCCGGTGAAGCCCTCGAGGGTGCCCAGGAGGAGCAGGATGCAGCCGATGACCCAGTTCAGCTCACGCGGCTTGCGGTAGGCGCCGGTGAAGGCCACGCGCAGCAGGTGGACCATCATCGAGGCGATGAAGATCATCGCGGCCCAGTGGTGCATCTGGCGCATGAGCAGGCCGCCGCGCACGTCGAAGGAGATGTTCAGCGTGGAGGCCATGGACTCCGACATGCCGATGCCGCGGAGCTGGTCGTAGGAGCCTTCGTAGGTGACGTGCCCCATCGACGGGTTGAACCACAGCGTGAGGAACACGCCGGTGAGGAGCAGCACGACGAAGCTCCACAGGGCGATCTCGCCGAGCATGAACGACCAGTGGTCGGGGAAGACCTTGCGGAGGTTCTTCTTCATCGCCGTGGCGAGGCCGAGACGGTCGTCGGCCCACGTGGCCAGCGAGGCGCCCGGGCCGGGCTTGGAGGCGGTCGCGGCGTCCGTGCGGTTGCTCGTCGCGACCTTGCTGGTGTCGAGCCTGGAGTCCGTGCTCACTGCTTCTCACGCTCCCAGTAGCTTGCCCCGATGGGCTCGGTGAAGTCGCTCTGCGCGACGAGGTAGCCCTCATCGTCAACTGCCAGTGGCAGCTGCGGAAGGGGCCGGGCAGCCGGACCGAAGACGACCTTGGCGTGGTCGGCGAGGTCGAAGGTCGACTGGTGGCACGGGCACAGCACGTGGTGGGTGGTGCGCTCGTAGAGGGAGATCGGGCAACCCACGTGGGTGCAGATCTTGGAGTAGCAGATGATGCCGTCGACGGTCCACTTCTCCCGGCCCTTGGCGGGGACGATGTCGTCGGGGTTCATCCGCACGATGATGATCGCGCCCTTGGCCTTGTCGACCTGCAGCTGCGCGCCGTGGAGCTCCTCGTAGCCGTTCTCCTCCGTGGGGAACAGCGCCTCGGGGGCGGCGTTGATCAGGTCACCCATCTCGACCTCGCTGGCGAGGATCGGGGTGCCGACCACGTCGCGGACCAGGCGCATGCCCGGCTCCCAGATGGTGTGGGCGAGCTTGTCGATGTCGAGCTCGTCTCCGGGGGCGAGGTCGCGCAGCAGCACGACAGCCGGGAGGCCGAGCACGCCGACCGCGCCGAGCATGGTGTTGCGGACCAGCGGGCGACGGCCGATGCCGGCCTCGTCGAGGCCGTCGTTGAGCGCCTGGACGGTCGCTTCACGGTCCTCGGGGGGCGAGGCAGCGGCGTGGCGCATCTCCACGATCTCCACGTCGGCCATCAGCTTGCGGGCCAGGTGGATGATGCCGATGCCGATCAGCAGGAGGCTGACGCCCAGGGTGACGCCGAGCGCCATCGTGGAGGCGCCCATGCCGGCGAAGGTGTCCCAGTTGTCGCCCACCTCGAGGGTGAAGTACGCGACGACGAACAGGACCGCGCTGATCATCGCGGCGACGAACATCGCCGCGACCTGGCGCTCGGCGCGCTTCTCGGCCAACGGGTCGATGTCGGTCGGGCGCCAGGTGTGCTCCGGCAGGCCCGGGTCGGCGATGGGCTCGGCCTGGCGGTGCGCCGGCACGTGGGAGTCGGGGGACCCCGCCTCCGAGGGCTCGTTCTGGCCGTGCGGCAGCGGCGTGCCATCGGGCGCGTTCATCGGGCGGTTGTCGTCGTTCACGCGCTCACCTTGCTCTTCTTGCTCCGAGTCGTGTGCGAGGCGATCCACACCGCAGCGCCCACGAGCCCACCGATGCCGAGGACCCAGGCGAACAGACCCTCGGACACCGGTCCGAGGCCGCCGAGGCTGAAGCCGGCGTACTCGGGGGTGTCCTGGATGCTGCCGAGGTAGGCGATCACGTCGCGCTTCTCGTCGGGGGAGAGGTTTCCGTTGCTGAAGTTGGGCATGTTCTGCGGGCCGGTCAGCAGGGCCTCGAAGATGTACTTGCCCTCGACCCCGTGCAGGCTCGGGGCGTAGCCACCGCGGGGCATGGCCCCGCCGTTGCCGTTGAAGTTGTGGCACGCGGTGCAGTTGGTCAGGAAGATCTGGCCGCCGCGGGAGATCGCCTCTTCGCGCTCGGTCTCCGACAGGCCCTCGATCGAGTAGTCGGACTCGTTGGGCACGGCGGGGCCGGGGCCCAGCGAGGCGACGTAGGCCGCGAGGGCGTCGATCTCCTCCTGGCTGAACACCACGGGCTTGCGGGGCGCCTGGGCGCCCGGGCTGGCCATCGGCATGCGGCCGGTGCCGACCTGGAAGTCGACCGCGGCGGCGCCGACGCCCACCAGGGACGGGCCGATCTGGTAGCCCTCGCGCACGGTGGGCATGCCCTCGCCGTTCTTGCCGTGGCAGAACGCGCAGCTGGCGAGGAAGAGCTCCTTGCCCTGCGCGACCTGCTCGGTCTCGCTGGCCTGGCTGTCAGCCTGGGCCGGGGCCAGGGCCGTGTAGAGGGAGCCGCTGATCAGCAGTCCCAGCAGGAGCACGACGAGACCCGCAAGAGGTCCCCGACGGTGCCGGGACAGGCGACCTGCGGTTCGGTTGAGCACACGCACGATGAGTCCTTGCCGGTTGCGACGGTATGGGAATTCTTGGGGTTGCTTACTGGATGACGTAGATCGTGAAGAACAGGCCGATCCACACCACGTCGACGAAGTGCCAGTAGTAGGACACGACGATCGCGGTGACGGCCTGCTCGTGGGTGAAGCGCCTGGCCAGGTAGGTGCGTCCCAGCACGAAGAGGAAGGCGATGAGTCCGCCGGTCACGTGGAGGCCGTGGAAGCCGGTGGTGAGGTAGAACATCGTGCCGTAGGCGGAGCTCGGGATGGTCACGCCCTCGTGGATCAGCTCGGCGTACTCGAGGGCCTGGCCGCCGATGAAGACCGCGCCCATGACGTAGGTCAGGGCGAACCACTCGCGCAGGCCCCACTTGGTGAAGTTGAGGACGCCACCGGTGCGGCCGACCTGGCCGCGCTCGGCCGCGAACACGCCCCACTGGCAGGCGAAGGACGACGCCACCAGGATCGCGGTGTTGGCCGTGGAGAACGGCACGTTGAGCTTCTCGGTCTCCTGCGCCCACAGGTCGGGGCTGACCGCGCGGATCGTGAAGTAGGCCGCGAACAGCGCGGCAAAGAACATCAGCTCGCTCGAGAGCCAGATGATCGTGCCCACGCTGACCATGCTCGGTCGGTCGTGGTGCCCGTGGAGTCGGGATGCCGGAATCGCTGTTGCAGTCGCCACGAGGGCCATTATGGCTGCTGTTCTGCCCGGAGGGCACCCCGGCCCCCTGTGTTGCGACGTCATAAAGTTCACAGGGTGCTGATCGCCCTGCCGCTGCTCTCCGGAGACGCCTCCGAGATCCTTCCCCGATTCACCCTCGGGCGCGTCCTCACCGACTGGGGGATCGACCCGATCCCGTTCGTGGTGACGGTGTGGGCGGTCGGGCTCTATGTCCTCGCGGTGGCCACGCTGCGCCGGCGCGGTGACCGCTGGCCGGTCGGTCGCACCCTGTCCTTCGTGCTGCTCGGGATGGGGTCGTTCTTCGTCGCCACGTCGTCCGGACTGGGCCGCTACGACACGACGCTGCTGAGCGTGCACATGGTCCAGCACATGGTCCTGTCGATGGTGGTTCCGCTCGCCCTGGCGCTCGGGGCGCCGATCACCCTCGCGCTGCGGACCCTGCCGGCGGCGCCGCGCCGCTGGTTGCTGGCGGTGCTGCACTCGCCGGTGGCCAAGGTGCTCGCCTTCCCGCCGCTGGCGTTCGTCCTCTACGTCGCCTCGCCGTGGGCGCTCTACTTCAGCCCCTGGTACGACGCCAGCCTCGACTCGGCGTTCGTCCACCAGATGATGCACGTGCACCTGGTCCTCGTCGGCACGCTCTTCTTCTGGCCCCTGATGGGGATCGACCCGCTGCCGGGCCGCGTCGGCTACCCGTTCCGCGTGCTGCTCACGATCATGACGCTGCCGTTCCACGCCTTCCTCGGTGTCACGATCATGGGTCAGACGACCCTGATCGGGGCGGAGCACTACCTCGCCCTGCGCGAGGGACCGATGGGCGCCTGGCTGCCGCCCGCGCTCGAGGACCAGCACCTCGCCGGCGGGATCCTCTGGGCCAGCGGCGACCTGATCGGCGTGCTGTTCTTCGCCGTGCTGTTCACCCAGTGGGTGCGGCAGTCGATGCGGGAGGCGTCGCGGGAGGACCGCCGGCTGGACCTGGCCGAACGGCGCGCCGGCCGCCCCTGAGGCGGCGCAGGACGTTGCCGTACACGTCACGCTCCCTTGCGAGCCACGGCGAAGGCGCTGAGACCGAACGGCAGGCGTATTCCGCGACCGATGATGGCAGCCTCAGCCCTGAGCTCCGCTAGGAAGAGGCCGTCGACACGGGCAGGAACTGCCGCCGACTGCTTGCGCCCGGCGTCGTTGGAGCCAGCTCCTCGACGCCTGGACTTGAAGACACGTCGCGACGAGCTCGCCAGTCGCATCACGACGGCTATGGGAAAGAGAAGGGTGACGAAGTAGCCGGCCTGTCGCACCTCTAGCTCGGGTGGCATCGCTGACACCAGACGACGGCGGGTGTAGCGCCGGTAGTGGTCAAGGGCGCGGTCGTGGTCGCCAAAGAGCCACTGATAGGCCGGCACAGTTGCGACGAACACCCCGCCGGCGCTCAGCAGCGACGCCACCCACGCTGCAGCAGCATGGTCGTCGGCGAGGTGCTCGAGAACGTCGAGCGCGATCACGACGTCGTAAGGCCCTTGGAGCGGAGCGGGTATCGCGTGGTCGAAGACGTGACGCACGCCCTCAAGCTTTCGCAGCGCTGTCAGACCCAGCGGGTTGATCTCAAGGACGTCGACCTCGCCGAACTCCTGCAGGATCGGGACGTTCTGGCCCACCCCTGCACCGATCTCGAGGATCTGAAGACCGCCGCGGTCGTTGGCGTGTTCTGTGAGGAGGGTGCGAAGGAGGTGACCGCGCCCAACCTTGAGCCAGTTGTCGGCCTCGGCGCTCATCTGTTCGTACGACTCGTCCCGCATGCTGATCTACCCCTTCCGGCTCGCCCCGCCAGACCCTACTGGCCCTGACGCGGCGCGGGGGTGGGGACAGATACGATGGTTGAGTGAGTGACACCACGAAGCCGTTGAAGGTGCTGGTCTACAGCGACGACGTCAACACCCGTCAGCAGGTCATCCTCGCTCTGGGTCGGCGACCGCACCCCGACCTGCCCGAGCTGGAGTACGTCGAGGTGGCCACCGAGCCCGTCGTCCTGCAGAACATGGACTCCGGCGCGATCGCCCTCGCGATCCTCGACGGCGAGGCCGTCCCCGCCGGGGGAATGGGCATCGCCAAGCAGCTCAAGGACGAGATCTACCAGTGCCCGCCGGTGCTGGTGCTGACGGGCCGTCCGCAGGACGCGTGGCTCGCCACGTGGTCGCGCGCCGAGGCGGCCGTGCCCCACCCGATCGACCCGATCCAGCTCGCCGAGGCCGTCATCGGCCTGCTGCGCCCCTCGGTTCCGGCCACGTCCTGAGCCGGACCGGCCCCCGCCGTGCAGGGGCCACTAACCTGAGCGCATGTCCCACACCTGGCCAGACGTCCTCTCCACGCTGGTCGCCGGGAGCGACCTGACGACCGAGCAGGCGCGATGGGCCATGGACGAGGTGTTCGCGGGCGCTGCCACGGACGTCCAGCTGGCCGGCCTCGTGGTCGCCCTGCGAGCCAAGGGCGAGACGGTCGAGGAGGTCTCGGGCATCGCCGCGGCGATGCTGGCGGCGGCCAGGCCGATCTCGGTGCCCGGCCGCCTGCTCGACATCGTCGGCACCGGCGGTGACCGATCGATGTCGGTCAACATCTCGACGATGGCGGCGATCGTCGCAGCGGGGGCCGGCGCCCGGGTCGTCAAGCACGGCAACCGCTCCGCGTCGTCGAAGTCCGGGTCGGCCGACGTGCTCGAGGCGCTCGGCATTCGCCTGGACCTCAGCCCGGCGCGGGTCGCGGAGGTCGCCGAGGAGGCGGGGATCACCTTCTGCTTCTCCGCCGCCTTCCACCCGGCGATGCGGTACGCCGCGGTGCCGCGGCGTGAGCTCGGCATCGCCACGACGTTCAACATCCTCGGACCGCTGACCAACCCGGCGCGCCCGCAGGCGCAGGCCATCGGGTGCGCCGACGCGCGCATGGCACCCGTGATGGCGGGCGTGCTCGCCGAGCGCGGCGTCGACGCCTGGGTGTTCCGCGGTGACGACGGCCTCGACGAGCTGACGACGACCACCACGTCGACGGTGTGGCGGGTCCGGGACGGTGCCGTCACCCAGGCGGTGGTCGACCCGGCGGCGCTGGGCCTGGCTCCGGCCACCACCGACGACCTGCGGGGCGGCGACGCCTCCCACAACGCCGACGTCGTACGCCGCGTGCTGGCGGGGGAGGCCGGCCCGGTGCGCGACGCGGTGCTGCTCAACGCAGGGGCCGCGCTGGCGGTGCACGGCACACCCGAGCAGGAGGTGGAGCAGGCGCTGCCCGCGGGTGTCGCTCGGGCGGCCGAGGCCATCGACTCCGGGGCCGCCGGCGAAGCGCTCGAACGCTGGGTGGCTGCCACCGCCCGAGGGCCTCAGGACTGAGCGGTCGGCTCCAGCAACGCGTAGGCGTCGTCGGCCTCGACGATGCGCCAGCCGGGGTCGTCCATCAGGGCGTAGCCGAGCGGCGTGTCCGGGTCGACCAGGGCGACGTCGACGTCGAGCTCGTCGAGGTCCTCGCGCCAGCCCGGCTGCTGCAGCATGAGACCGGCGTTGCGGGCGAGCTCCGCGTCGGTGAAGACGTCGCCGTAGCCGTGCGCCACGACCTGCAGGTCGGGGTGACGCCAGAGCAGGTAGGGCCCGAAGTCCCACTCGTCGAGCACGGCGCTGCCGCCAGGCATCGCGTCGAGGCGCTGGTCGACCCAGGCGGGCACGACCCGGGCCTCGTCGCGCTGGGCGGCCACGGGCACGAGGACGGCGGAGGCCACGGCCGCGGCGCCCAGCACCACCACCACCTCGCGGCGCGAGGGGCCGGCGTCCGCGGGCACGAGCCGCTGGACGGACCGCGCGACCATCGGTGCGAGCATGATCGCCGCGACGGGCGCCGTCCGCACCGAGTAGAGCGCCCAGGCGATCGCCAGGCCGAGCCACAGCGCCTCGGGCCAGTCGACGGTGGAGCGGCGCAGCCCGTCGAGGACCACCACCGCGGCCATCACCAGTAGCGGCAGCGCGGCCACCGAGCTGAACGACGGCGAGGCCCACTCGGTGAAGTACGCGGAGCGCGACCCTACTGCGCCGAGCGAGCGGAAGACGTCGAGGCCGAGGGGGGTGCAGGCTGATGCCACGAGGGAGAGAAGCGGGACCAGTGCGACCCAGCGCAGGGTGGGGGCGCTCCACCGGCGCTGGAGAGCCATCCCGGCGACGGCGACGGCGCCCAGCAGCACGCCCACCGGCCACATGCCGTGCAGCATCGGCCAGAGCCACGCCAGCGCGACCAGCCACCACCGCGGCCGTCCGTCCTCCACCGTCTTCAGCCAGGCAGCGCAGCACACCGCGATCAGGACGTAGCTCAGCAGCTGGGGTCGCGGGCCGAGGCCGGGCGCGGCCACGACGTAGGTGAGTCCGGTCGCCATGGCGGCCGGGAGGGGAGCCGCCTCGCGCCGGCAGGTGAGGTAGACCAGGCAGACCAGGGCCAGCACGAGCGTGCCCACGACCCAGAGCACGGCAGCCAGCCCGCCCGCGTCGACCAGCCGGGCGAGCCCCATCTGGGGCAGCCACTGCGTCGCCACCCAGTCCGCGCTGTCGAAGGAGCTCAGGTGGCCCGGCGCGGAGATGTCCCAGTCGCCGAGGAGCTCGCGACCGAAGCGCAGGTGGAACCAGAGGTCGTTGTCCGCTCCGGGGACCACCTGCTGGCGCACGGCGGACCCCATGAGCACGCAGAGGCCCAGCACCGGCAGCACCCGGCGAATGAACGCGGTGATCACTCGTCGATCTCCAGCACCCACGACTCGTGCTCGCGGCGGAACCCGAGCCGGTCGTAGTAGGCGCCGACCATGGACGGAGGGGTGACGACGCGACGGATGCCGTGCTCGGCCAGCAGCCCGCTGCGACGCCAGACGAACTCGCCGGGGGAGAAGTCGCGATAGCGGGGTGTCACGTAGTCGAGCAGCACGTGGCCCGTCCCGTCCTCCTCCCGGAGGAGCACGACGCCGACGGTCTCGTCGCCCTTCTGGACGAGGAACGCGTCGTGGTCGTCCCCGGGGTCGTGGATGAAGTCCGGATTGAACCGGAGGATGTCCTTGCCGTGCACGCGCAGGACGTGTCGCAGGTACTCGTCGTCCGGGCGCACCTGGAGCACCTCGAACGCTGTCTCGTCGTGGCGCTGGCGGAGCATGGTGACGATGAACCAGACGTTGATCGCCACCAGCACGGCGTTCATCCCGACCATCGGCCAGACCTCGAGCACCCCGTTGAACACGATCAGGATCACGCACGCGATGGCGTTGAGGACACGCAGTCGAAGCACGCTGGCCTGCAGGAGCGAGTAGACGAGCAGGACGCTGCCGCCCCACCCCAACAGGTCCAGCCAGTGGTCAGCGAGCCAGGTCACGGCGGGAGCCTACTTCCCGCCGTGACCGGGTTGGGGGGACGAATCACTTCACCACGTAGAGGATGATCTTCTTCGACTTCGAGCCGAAGACCTGGGCGTTGCCGAGGTAGACGACCTGCAGCTTGTGCTTGCCCTTCTTCAGCTTCTTGATCTTGAGGCTGAGCTTGCCCTTGTGCACCGGAGCCATGGTCTTCTGGGCGACCTTCTTGCCCTTGTCGAGCACCTGGACGACACCGGTCGGGGTCGTCAGGCCGGGGACGGTGACCGTGACCCCCAGCTTGGCGGCCTTCTTGAGCTTGATCCGGCTCGACTTCAGGGCCCCGGCGACCGTGGACTTCATCCGGCCGACGGCGACCGCCGCCGTCGTCGTGGCACCCTCGTTGAAGCCGGGGTAGGAGGCGAAGACCGTGACCGAAACGTCCCTGCCTGCGTCGTCGGCTGTCACCTTGTAGCTCGCCGAGGTGGCCCCGCTGATCGGGGACCCCTGCCGCAGCCACTGGTAGCGGTACTTGTTCGCAGCCGGGCTCCAGATCCCGTTGGAGACGGACAGCGTGCCACCCGGGGCGGCCGACCCGGAGATGGTCGGCGCGCCGACGTTCTGGAGCGCGCCGCCAGCGGTGATGGCCACCTCGTTGCTGACCGAGTCGCCGTCGGTGTAGGACGGCTTGCTGCCGGTGACGCGGAGCGAGATCGTCTTGGTGTAGTCGGCCGTCGTCAGCGTGTACGTCGTCGCGACCGCATCGCGGATCGCCGACCCGTTACGGAGCCACTGGTAGCTCATCTGGACGTCGGGCTGGTTCCACACCGGCGGCGTGCTGGTCAGCGTCTGGCCGACCGCCGACCCGTTCGGTGCCATGACCTGCGTCGGCGTCAGGGCCCGGATCGCGGTGTCGACGGTGAAGGTGCGTGCCGTGCTGACGCCGATCTCCTTGCCGGCCACGTCGAGCGCCTTGACGCGCCACGTGTAGGTGCCGTCGGACAGGCTCGCCGGGTAGGTCCAGCCCGTGGCAGAGGTGGTGACAGCGCCGGGGTTGGTCGCACCGGCCGAGGTCGGGTCCACGTCGACGGTGTACTTCGCCGCCTGTGCGCCAGCGGGGGCGTACGGCGTCCACGCGAACGACGCGTTGGTGGGCGCGAGGGACGCCTGGTCGTAGGGACTCACCACGGAGACCGGGAGCGGGTCCACCCAGAAGCGACCCAGGTCCGACCAGCGGCCGACCTCCCCGCCGACGTCGGTGCGCCGCACCCGCCAGCGGTAGGGCTCGGAGGACGGCGGCAGCGGGGCAGCCGGCACGAACGCCGCCTGCTTGGTCACCGTGCGGAACACCTGGTTGCCCGTCGAGGGGACGGTGTCGTCGTTCCGGTAGACCTCGAGCTCCCACGTGGCGTCGAAGTTCTCGGCCGTCCACTGGAAGACCGTGCTGCCGGCCGACTGGTGGCTGTTGAAGGCCGGACGGGCGGCCGGGTCGACCACGGCACGCTCGGGTGTCGACGTCGTGCCGGGGTCGAGGTTGGTCGCCGGGGTGGCCTTGACCAGCTTGCGGGTCTCCGACCAGGCCAGGCGCGCGTTGAGCTTGTTGTTGGAGTCGATGGCCTGCACGCGCCACCAGAGGTCGCCCTCCGGATACGTCTTGGTGAACGCCGTGTAGGTGGCCTGGTCGACGATGACGTCGTCGATGGCGTTCGCGTCCGTGATGGTCGCCGACTGCGCGACCTGCAGGCGGTAGCTCATCGCTGTCTGGTACGGCGCACGGGTGCCGCCGTAGACGGGCGCAGTGGCCTGGTTGGTGAGGTGGTAGTCCGTCCACCGGAAGGTGACTTCGTCACCGATCGTGGTGCTTGCCGCCGGTGCCTCCAGCACGACGCGCGGGGAGACCTTCCGGAATGCGCTCGCACCCGAGTCCGTCTGGCCCGAGGGGTCCGGGCCGCAGTTCCGGGTCGGCATGACGTGCACGCAGGCGCGGACGTACCAGTAGTAGGCCGGTCCGGACTCGTTGTCAGGCAGCATGTTCGGCCGTTGGGTGTCCGACGGCGTCCACCGGGAGTTGGTCGTCTCGATTCCGCCGACGTAGATCAGCTGGGTGAAGTCGGGGTCCTCGGCGATGTAGACCTGGTAGCCGCCAGCGCCGGGCACGGGCGCCCAGTCCAGGACGGGGGTGGCCGACATGCCGGCGCAGACGGTGCGCTCGTCGGTGACCCCATTGGTCACCACGAGGCGCTTGCGGCACGCGTTGCCCGCGTCGAGCGCGGCACCGTCGAGTGCCGCCTGGTAGCCGGTCACGAGCCCCGGTGGCTCGATGGTGAACGTTGACGTCGGACCGACGCCGAGGCTGTTGTTGTTCGTCGCATCGAAGGCCGCCACCCGCCACGTGAACGGTTCGCCGGGACGGCTCAGGAAGTAGAGTCCCGGGTCGCTGACCGCCGGGTAGTAGAGCTTCTCCCTGAGGATAGGCGTCTCGTCTTCGCGAAGCCATGACCCTGCGGCCAACACCTGGAGCTTGTAGTAGACGGGCCGCTCCTCCGTGGACGCCAAGGGCTGCCACGAGAGCGAGGGGAAGCGCGAGGTGGGCTGGTCGGTAGGCACCGGGTTGGGAGTCAACGGCGCCGCACCGGCAGTCATGGGCAGCTCCCGGACGTACACGACTCCTTGGTAGAAGGACAGGGTCGGGCGGCCGGTCGCGTCGAGGCCGGCGACCCGCCACACGTAGCGGTCCGGTTCGCGCGTCGGGTCCTCCTCGTCGGTGTCGGTCTCGAGCAGGTCGCTGGTTGGGGTCCACGACAGTGCCGAGGTCGTCTCTGTGTAGGTCCGTCCCGGCCCCTCGAGCGTGATCTCGTACTGGTTGACGTCGGGACTCGGGTTCCAACGGAACGTCGGCACCGTCACCGTGCTGCCGCTCGCCGGCGAAATCGGCGTGATAGGCGCGGTGGCGCCGCTGTCGTAGACGAAGCGACCGGTCGTGGAGAACACGCCGTTGACGGCCGGCTTCCGCGGCCCGTCGAGCGACCGCACCTTCCAGTAGAAGGTCCTTCCTTCCGGCGGGGTGCACCGGTCCTGGAAGAAGTCGGGCGTGTAGGTCGTCGAGGACGTGTAGCACTTCTTGGTCGTGGGGTCGCCCTCGGTGAAGTTGATGTTCTGGCTCACCACGAGCTCGTACCGCGAGGCGTGGCGCACCGGGGTCCACTGGTAGTAGACGTCGTCGCCGATTCGGGGGGTGGTGGTCGTCCCCGCCGGCGGGTAGACCAAGGACGGCTTGAACGGCCAGCGGCGGTCGAAGACGTTGGGCGTAGCCGGCCATGGGGTCGGCTCGCCCGCCGCGTTGTAGGCGCGGACCTTCCAGTAGTACGAGTTGTTGTCGTAGGTCGTGGTCGGGGAGTAGCGGGTCGAGTAGACCTTCCGCTTCTCGATCTGGGTGTTGAAGTCGGGGTCCAGCGCGACCCAGATCTCGTACTCCTTCGCACCCTTGACCGGGTCCCAGTCGAAGACGACGTCCTGCACCTCGAGGCGTGGACGCACCCCGGTGGTGGGCGACGGCGCACAGACGAGCTTTGCGCCGCAGCTGGTGGACGTCACCGGCGGCAGCTGAGCGACGTCGTACTTCGTGTAGGTGGTCCAGTCGCTCTGCAGGCTGTTCTCGAACTTCGCCCGCACGCGGACGAAGTAGTCCTCGGTGCCGGACTTCTCGCCGACACCCTGGGGGTCGGGCCAGACGTAGGAGGTCGTCTTGACGTCCTTGACGACTCCGCCCACCCCGTCGCCCTCGGCGTCCATCTCGACGTCGTACGACGTCGCACCGGCGACCGGCTGCCACGAGATCACGGGCGGCGAGACCGGCGGCAGGATGCGCTGGCCGGGGGAGACCCGGACGTTCGCCGGGACCGTCAGCGGCGCGATCGTGGTCGTCGCCGTGGTCCACGGACTGTTCCCGCTGGCGTCAACGGCCTGCACCTGCCAGTAGAGGGTGCCCGACCGGAGCACGCGGGTGGGCGTGTAGGACGTGGCCGTCGTCTCCTGGTTGAAGACGACGGGCGAGAACGAGGAGTTCTCCGAGCCCTGCACGCGGTACTTCGTCGCACCCGCCTGGCTGTTCCAGGTCAGGGTCGGGATCGGCGAACCGCTGGCCGACAGGCCGGACGGCGCCGCTGGCGCCGCCTCCGCCGTGGCCATGGGGGCGATCGTCACCCCCAGGCACAGTGCCGCGACCGCGGCTGCGCGTGCGAATGACCCGAAGAACGTGCGTGGCATGCCTGAAATCCCCTCGTGGGCACGGTTGACCTCGCCACGCTAGGTGTCGCCCCGAGGCGCTGACCTGCAAACAGGCACGCCCTAGTCACAAATGACTAGTCGATGTGACCGATCGGGTGGCGCCGGTCGTGCTGGGCCCCGGAGATCCGTCGGCGATACGGTGGCCACATGATCACCGCCATCGTCTTCGTCAAGGCCGACGTCGCTCGCATCCCCGAGGTCGCCGAGGCGATCGCCGCGCTCGACGGCGTGAGCGAGGTCTACTCGGTGACCGGTCAGGTCGACCTGATCGCCCTGGTGCGGGTGCGCGAGCACGAGGACGTCGCGTCCGTCGTCGCCGACCGCCTCAACAAGGTCGAGGGGGTCACCGAGACCGAGACGCACATCGCCTTCCGGACCTACTCGCGCCACGACCTCGAGTCGGCCTTCAGCATCGGGCTCGACTGAGCTCTCCCACCGACGCCGGATCAGCGCACCGGGCGGTGCACCGGCGAGGGCTGCTCGTCGAACGGCGTCAGCGACAGCCGTGACTGGGTGACCGCGTCGTAGACCGCGAGGTGACGAGCGGCCCCGGCGACCGGGCACACCCAGTCACCCTCGACGTCGACGAGCCGGACCCCCGGCGACTCCAGCCAGCGGAGGATGCGCTCGGTCTCCTCCGCCGTGGCGGCAGGCACCGGACCGGGCGCGCCCTGCACGGTCTCCGCGCTGGCGCGGAGCTCACGCACGAACTGGTGTGCGTCGGCGCCGCGCGGGATGACACCGGCCCCGGCGAGCCGACCGTGCCGGACGACGTGCACGGCCCAGCGCCCGTCGTCCTCACGCCGGGCCGCGACGACCTCGGGGCACCGGGTCAACGCCGAGAGCCGTTGGGTGCGGGCCGCGGCCCGCACGAAGGTCGAGAGGCGGTCGCGGTGCAGGCCGGCCTCCTCGAACCGCTCGAGCTCGGCAAGCGCCTGCATCCGTGCGTTGATCGCCTCGACCACCTGGTCCGGGCGACGCAGCAGCGTGTCGCGGAGCTCCCGCACCACCGCGGCGTAGGCCGTGGCGTCGACGGTGCCGTCGCAGGGGGAGAGGCAACGACCCATCTCCGCCAGGGCGCAGGGCGACCCGGACGGGACCGCAGGCAGCCGGCCGCTGCACTGGCGGACAGGGAACGTCTCGTGCAGCGCGGCGAGGCACTTCTCGGCCGTCTTCCGCGACGAGAACGGGCCGAGGTAGTCGGCGTCGTCGTCGAGGACGCGGCGCACGAGTGACAGTCGGGGCCAGGCCTCTCGGGTGAGCTTGACGAAGTGCACCTTCTCCGGGAAGCGCGAGCGCCGGTTGTAGCGCGGCTTGTGCTCGGCGATCAGGCGGAGCTCGCGGACCTCAGCCTCCAGCGGTGTCGCGCACTCGATGCCCGTGACCGACTCGGCGAGGCCGACCATCTCGCCCATCCGGCTGCGCGTCTCCGAGGCGGTGAAGTAGGTGCGGACGCGGGTGCGCAGATCGCGCGAGGTGCCAACGTAGAGGACGCGCGAACGCTCGTCGCGGAAGAGGTAGACGCCGGGGGCGTGGGGCAGGCCCTCGGCGAGGTGGCGCTTGCGGCGCTGGGCGGTGGAGACGCGGGCGGAGAAGGTCTGCAGCCCCTCGAGCGTGTGCACGCCCAGGCCGCCGAGCCGCTCCATCAGGCCGTGCAGCACGTCGACGGTGGCGCGCGCATCGGACAGCGCGCGGTGGTTGGGGGTGGTCCCCGAGCCGAACACCTTGGCCAGGGAGGACAGCTTGCAGTTGGGGGACTCGTCGCGGGTGATCACCCGCCGCGCCAGCTTGGCCGTGTCGAGCACCTCGAACCGTGGCCAGGTGCGGCCCTGCTGGGCGGCGAAGTGCTGGAGGAACCCGACGTCGAACGGCGCGTTGTGCGCGACCAGGACGCAGCCCTCGGCGAACTCGAGGAACGCCGGAAGGGCGGACTCGATCGCGGGTGCGTCGTGCACCATCGAGTTGCTGATGCCGGTCAGCACCGCGATGAACGCGGGGATCTCCGTGTGCGGGTTGACCAGCGTCTGGAACTCGCCGAGCACCTCGCCACCGCGGACCTTCACCGCACCGATCTCGGTGATCATCGACCCTGCGGCCGCCGAACCGCCGGTGGTCTCGAGGTCGACCACGCAGAACGTCAGGTCTCGCAGGGGCCGCCCCAGCTCGTCGAAGGTGCGTTGCGCCTCCCACCGGGATGTCGCGGACCGCATGGTGGTCGTGCCCATGTCTCGACGGTAGACACGACGTCCGACATTCCGCCGTGGGACGCGCCCGACTACTGGCACACTGACGCCCGGCGGGGCGAGAGCCGACGTGCAACTGGCGGATGCATCTGGTGGATGCACTTGGTGGAAGGGTGAGACCTGTGATCTCGGTGGTCATCCCGGCCCTGAACGAGGCGGACAACCTGGCGGTGCTGCTGCCGCGCATCAGGACGGTGCTGGAGGACACAGGCCGCGACTGGCAGATCATCGTGGTCGACGACGGCTCCTCCGACGACACCGCAGGCGTGGTGGGCAAGCTGGCGGTCGAGGACGACAGGTTCGAGCTCCTGCAGCACCGGCGCAACCTCGGCAAGGCGGCGGCGCTCGACGACGGCTTCACGGCCGTCCTCGCCGCCGGCGCGGAGATCGTGGTGATGATGGACGCGGACGGCCAGGACGACCCGGCCGAGCTGCCGCGCCTGCTCGAGGCCCTCGACACGGCTGACCTGGTGACCGGTGCCCGTCGCAAGCGCCAGGACCGGTTCATCAAGCGCAACACCTCCAAGCTCTACAACTGGACGACCGGCAAGCTGTCCGGCGCACCCGGCCGCGACTTCAACTCCGGCTACAAGGTGATGCGCGCCGAGGTGGCCCGCGACGTCACCCCGATGCTCTACGGAGAGATGCACCGCTACCTGACGGTGATCGCGCACCAGGCCGGCTACCGCGTCGCCGAGGTCACGGTGCAGCACCACGCCCGCATGAGCGGCACGAGCAAGTACGGCCCCGCCCGCTTCTGGCGCGGCTTCTCCGACCTGCTCACGGTCCGCTTCCTCATGTCCTACGAGAACCGGCCGTCGCACCTCTTCGGTGGCCTCGGCGCCGTGTGCTTCCTGGTGGGCGTCGCGGTCCTGACCTACCTGACGGGGGTGAAGCTCACCGGCGAGGCCATCGGCGGGCGTCCGCTCCTCCTCGCCGGAG
This sequence comes from Nocardioides sp. Root122, assembly GCF_001425025.1. GTDB lineage: Bacteria > Actinomycetota > Actinomycetes > Propionibacteriales > Nocardioidaceae > Nocardioides. The sequence continues at coordinate 33,654 of NZ_LMDE01000003.1, read as the reverse complement.
TCCTCCTCACGGTCGTCGGTCTCCAGCTTGCACTCTTCGGCCTGCTCGCCGAGCTCGTCGTGCACGCGCGCAACAAGGCGCGACGGAGCGGGCCGGCATGAGGGGGTGGCCGCCACCGCCGCGGTGGCTGGTGTGGCTGAGCGGCGCCCTTGTGCTGGTCGCGGCCGCCGTCTGCGTGCTGGGTGCGATCCGCATCGGAGTGACGGTCGACGAGACCTTCCACGTGGTCCGGCTGCAGAACTTCTTCGATCACGGCTGGTACCTCCTCGACGACGACCTCTCCGCAGGTGCCGTTGGCTCGTGGGTCGGGGACGCCTACGTGTACGCGCCGGTGACCACGTTGTTCCTGCACGGGGCCAACGTCGTCCTGGGCAATGAGACATGGGGGACGGTCGCGACGAGCTCTGACGCATATCTGGTGCGCCATCTCGGGGTCGTCCTCATCGGTGCGGTCGGCGTGGCAGCGACGGCTGCTACTGCTGCGCGGATCTCGGGTTCGTGGCGGTGGGCTCTGGTTGCAGCCGGGATGTTGTCGGCCATGCCCATGTGGTGGGGCCATGCGATGTTCAACGTCAAGGACATCCCCGTCGGGACCGGCTATGCGCTGGTGACGCTCGGGTGCATGCTCGCGCTGGGGGCGCCCTCGGTAGCGACGGATGCGTTCCGCGGTCGGCACGGCAGGCTGAGTGCGGTGGCTGTCGCCGCCGGTGTGTTGCTCACGATCGGTACCCGCCCGGCAATGTGGGTCGCCCTCGGCACGGTGCTTGCCTGGACCGCTTTGGCGATGGTCATGACGGGGGCTCCCGACAGCGCTATTCCGAAATGGCGGCGGGTCGCCATGTTGGTGGCTTCCGCGCTGGCGCCACTAGCGCTCCTCGCAGCCATCTACCCAAGCGTTTTTGCGCGTCCGGACCTTTGGCTGTGGGAGTCGGTGTTCGACTCGAGTTCCAATGGAATGGTCAGTTCACGCGGCCACCTGCCGTTCGCCGTCGCGGGGACTGTTCCGATCGTCTTGCTGGTAGTCGGGCTGCTCGGCTCGTACGGCCGGTTCGCCGCGTGGCGATCTGATCCGCGTCTTTTCTCTGGCCGAGCACCGCTGATGGTTCTCCTCCTCCTGCAGGCACTCCTGCTGCCAGTCCTGCTCGTCGCGTCCGGCGCACCATTGTCCGGTGGTCTGCGCCATGTCCTCTTCGCTGCGCCAGCCGTCGCGGTGTTGATGGCGGCAGGACTAGCCCAGCTCTTCGATGACGCGGGCGCCCGCGGTCGCCAAGCTGTGGCCGCCATCGCGGGAGTCGGGATGGTCCTACCTGTTGTGACGTCCGTCCAGCTCTTCCCGTACTCCTACGGCTACGTCAACGAAGTGGCCGCCGCTCTTGGAGTCAACTCGCAGGCCGACTTCTGGCAGGCGAGTTTCCGCGAGTACGCCGACAAGCTCGACGCGGGCGACTTCGTCGTGTGCGGAGCCACCACCGACGAGGAGGGACGCCCACTTCGACAGATGCCGAACGGCGGCCAGTCATGGCTTGACCTCAGCCTGCCGTGCACTGGGCAGAAACTAGGTGTGCTCGCGCCCTACGCTCAAGATCTTCCAGCGAGCGAGGTGAAAGCCGAGTTCGTGGCCTTGCGTGTCCGATTGGAACCTCCGTCGAAAGGATGCCGCGAGATCGCTCGGGTGACTCGGCCGCGGCTCTTCGACACAGTGGTGCTCAGTACGGCAGAGGCGTGCCCGTTGGTGTTGATTCCTTATGGCGGTCCGATCACGCTGGACGGGGCCGGAAGGGGGGCCGGCTACCTGTTGGGCGGATGGTCCGGTAATCCCGGTGACCCCACGATAAGCGTGGAAGACCGGGCCAGCCTCGGTTTTGAATTGCAGGACGGGCTCGACGAACTCCGGGTGTTAGGCGACGCGACCGGAAGCGTCGAGTTTCTTATCAACAACCGTCCCGCTGTCTCACTCAGGACAGGCACCGGGTGGCTCGTCTCGCCCGGTGGTGTGATTGAAGAGCTGGGGTCGTCGCGCAATGTGGTCCTGACCATCGTGGCCAGAGGTGGAGACGCGGAAGTGTCGGGTGTCGAGGTCGTTGGAGCGGACTCGTGAAGCGCGCTGCCGCGATGCTCCTCGCAACCTTGAACTGCCAGTTGTTCTTGGTCGTTCGACGCCGGTCGCCCGCTCGTTTCTCTCATGCAGGTGTCGCGATCCGTATGACTTTCTCGTGGGCAACCGAGTGATGACACCGCGGTGACTAATCGTCTCTGGAACTCCCTCAGAGGACTCTTCCTCGTTGCGGTGGTCGCGGGAGTGTGGTGGTCGTGGCGCAGCTCCGGGGACAGGCTCAGCAATGCGCTGGGGCAGGTGGGATCGGATCAGGTGTTCCTGGCGGGGGTCCTTGTCCTCACAGGACTGTTGGCGACGGGTGTTGTCTGGCTTCTTGCACTTGATGCATTCGGGGTCAGTGGCACCGTGCGCGAGCTGGTCCCGCCCTTCTTCGTTGCTCAGCTCGGCAAGTACATCCCTGGGTCAGTCTGGTCCTTCGCTGCCCAGAGCGCGCTCGGCGCCCGGCGTGGCCTGCCGCCGCGGGTTCCTGCTGCAGCTGGTGTGCTGCTGGTAGGCGCGCATGTCGCCAGCGGCCTGCTTCTGGCTGGGATCCTCGGGTGGTGGACCGCGCTCCCGACCTGGGTCGTCATGGTGTCGCTGCTCGTCGGCGTTGTGGGCATGCTGCCCGCTGTCCACCGACAGGTTGGCAAGCGCATCGCGGGGACGACGTGCGACTGGCGCGTCTGGCACAGCGTGCGCAGCGCGGTGCTGATGGTCCCGGTGTGGACGTGCTACGCCCTGGCCCTGGCCGCCCTCGCCCCCGAGGCGGACGCGCGGCTCGTGCTCACGCTCGGGTGCGCGTTCGCGGTCGCCCACGCCGCGGGTGTGGCAGTTCCCGTCGCCCCCGCCGGCCTGGGAGCGCGCGACGGCGTGCTGGTCGTGCTCCTCGTCCCGGTGCTCGGCACAGGTCCGGCCGGGATGGTCGCGCTGGTCGCCCGCCTGCTGCACGCCGTGGCGGACTTCGTCGTCGCAGCCGCCGCGTGGTGGATGATGCGGACGTCCGACGCCCGGCAACCGTCAGGTCGGCGCCCCGGCGGCCACTAGGCTGACGACGCACCGGGCCGCGCCCGATCCGTCCCACCGCCCACACCTGCCAGGAGTGCACCGTGACCGACCAGAACGCCGGCCTTCGTGTCCCCGCCGAGGGCGAGAGGTGGCGCTGTGGGGGCTGCGGCAACCTGACCCGGTTCGACGTGACCCGGACCCGACGCACCACCGAGTACTGGCACTTCGACCTCGCCGGGGACCACCAGGTGGAGGAGGAGACCGTCCGGTCCGAGGCCGTGGAGGCTGTCTCGTGCCGCTGGTGCGGACGCTCCGACGCCATCGAGGTGGTCGACCGCGCCGCCGCCGACACCTCGGCCGACCCGGCCGCCGGCTGAGCCTGCCCCTGACGACCGTGCCCGACGCAGACCGGCTGCCCGAGCGACTCCGCCTGCGGGTGGTGGCGCTGGTCTCGGCCGTGCTGCCGTCGGTCACGCCCGTGCCGCCCACGCTGCGCAAGGTCGCCGGGTTCGCGCCCGCCCGCCGCGCCCGCCTCGGGGGGCAGGCCATCTGGGACGCTCTCGCCGACGACGAGTTCCGTGGGCACGCGGCCGTGCAGGTCGCGGCGGTCCCGGTCCAGGCCGACGACCCGTACGACGCCGCGGCCCGCGCGTGGCTGGCCCGCGAGGAGGGCTGGACCTCGCTCGTCGCCGACGTCGTCGCCGACCTCGAGCAGGCCGAGGCCCACGACGAGCGTGCCCACGGCGAGGTGGCACGGCTGACCGCCCAGGTCGCCGCGCTGCAGGCCGAGCTGGCCACCGTCCGTGTCGACCACCGCGAGGAGCTGGAGGCGATGCGCGCCGAGCACAAGGTCCTGCGCCAGCGCCTCGGCCAGGCTCGCACCGCCCTGCGCGAGGCCGAGGGCCAGCGCGTCGAGGCCCTCGCCGTGCGGGACGCCGTCACCGCGTCCGCGGGTGCCGCCGTGGCGGCCGCGGAGGCCGACGTACGCCGGCTGCGCGCCCAGGTCGAGCAGGCCGAGGGCGAGCTCACCGCCACCCGTCGCGAGGGGCGCAGCCAGCGTGACCAGGCCACGATCCGCGCTCGCTACCTGCTCGAGACGGTGGTCGAGGCGGCCACCGGCCTGCGGCGCGAGCTCGGCCTGCCCGCGGTCGAGGGCACACCCGGCGAGCTGGTCGAGTCGTCGCTGGACGCGCCTCGCTCCGCGCCGGCGTCCAGTGGCCCCGGTACGCCAACCCAGCTCGAGCAGACGCTCGCCCTGCCGCGCGCACGGCTCCTCGTCGACGGCTACAACGTCACCAAGCAGGCCTGGCCGAGCGCCAGCCTCGAGGCGCAGCGCAGCCGGCTGGTGACCGCGCTGGGGCCGTTGGTGGCCCGCTCCGGGGCCGAGACGACGGTGGTCTTCGACGCCGCCTCCGCAGCGACCCGCACCGTGATGCCGGCCCCCCGCGGGGTGAAGGTGGTCTTCAGCCCGTCCGGCGTCATCGCCGACGACGTGATCCGTCAGCTCGTCGCTGCCGAGCCCCGCGGGCGGGTGGTCGTCGCGGTCACCGACGACCAGGCGCTGGCGAAGGACCTGGCGCGGGCAGGTGCCCGGGTGCTGCCGGCGGCAGCCCTGATCGGCCTCCTGACGTGACCCGGGCGGTCCTCGCCCGGCTCGACGAGTGGCGCTGGTGCCTGGGTGCCTGCGTCGTCGCCCTGGCCGTGCTGGCGGAGTTCGTCCGCATCGGCGGGGACTGGGACTGGCTGGTCGCGATGGGCGACCACGTCGTGTCCACCGGCTCCGTGCCGGACTCGGTGCCGTTCGCCGCGGCCGACACCTCGGGCTGGCGCAACGTTCCTGTGCTGGCCGAGCTGCTGGCGGCCGGCCTCCACGCGCTCGGGGAACGGACCGTCGTGCTGGTGCACCTGGTGCTCGTCGGCGCGACGCTGGGCGTGCTGGCCGTCGCCGCGCGCGGCCGGGGTGCACGTGACGCCTACGTCGGCGGCGCGCTCGCCGCCCTCGTCGGGGGCAGCCTCACCACCCTCGGCGTGGTCCGGGCCCAGACGCTGTCGCTGCTGCCGTTCGCACTGCTGCTCGCGCTGGTGGCACGCCAGGCGCGCCGGCCCGACCGCGGCATCTGGTGGGCGGTGCCGCTCGTCGTCGTCTGGGGCAACCTCCACGGCGCCGCGCTGCTCGGCACCTGCGTCCTGGGCGCGTACCTCCTCCTGCACCGGCTGCCGCGCCGCCCGCTCGAGACGGTCGGGGTCGGGGTGGCCGCGCTCGTCGGGCTCTGCGTGACCCCACAGGGCTGGCACACTCCCCAGTACTACGCCGAGGTGTTCGACAACGTGTCCGCCCAGCGGGCGGAGGGCCTGTGGGCCCGCCCCGCGCTCGACGCGCCGTTCGACGTCCTCATGCTGCTCGCCGCGATCGGCCTGGGAGTGCTGGCCCTGCGCAACCGCCGCGACCTGTGGGAGTACGTCGCCGTCGCCGGGCTCGCCGTGGCCACGGCGAGCGCGGCCCGCCACGGGGTGTGGTTGCTCCTCCTGCTGGTGCTGATGGCCGCCGGCCGCCGCGAGGGGCGTGACGGCGCGGGCGAGCCGGGAGAGGACGTCCGCGGTGCGGCGCTGCGGGGAGCGGTCTCGGTGGTCTGCGTCGCCGGCGTGGCGTGCTCGGTGGCCGTCCCCCTGGCGCTGCTGCGCGGGCAGGCCGTCCTGGGGGCGCGGCCCGCGGTGGTGGAGACGGTGGCCGAGGTCGCGGGCGACCGTGTGGTGCTGGCGCCGGCGCCGCTCTCGGAGGCCCTCGCGGTCGCCGGGGTGCGGCTCTGGGTGTCCAACCCCCTCGACGCCTTCGGCCACGACGACCAGGCCGCCTACCTCGACTTCCTCGACGGCCGCCCCGGCGGCCGCGCAGCACTGGCGCAGGTCGACCTCGTCGTGGTCAGCGAGGCGTCGGCGCCGCAGGCGCTCGTCGCGGACGACCCCGCCTTCATCCGGCAGCCGTGCGGGGAGCGCTGGACCTGCTACGTCCGGCGGTGAGGACGGACCGCGACACGCGCGGGACGCCGTTGTCGGTGGGCCCTGCCACGGTGTGAGCCATGACGACACGGATCGATTGCGACACCTGCGTGGTGCGGGGTCTGCACTGCCACGACTGCGTGGTGAGCGTGCTGCTGGGACCGCCGCCGGAGCTGACCATCGACGAGGAGGAGATGGCCGCGCTCGACGTGCTGGCCTCGGGGGGACTCGTGCCGCCGCTGCGGCTCGTCGACCCGGTTGCAGGGCCGGTCATCGAGTCGGCCTGACACGCGCGAGGACGAAGTGTGGCGAAGATTGGCGGGGCCCCCGTTCCCGGTCTAGGGTGTCCCTGGCGCTCGTGGAAGTGGATCACCCGGATCCGCGCGGGCGTCGCGCCGAGTTGCAGCCCACGTCCCCCGCACCACCCGTGGTCTGTGAGCCGGGGAACCACACTTCCCCCTGGGGTGAATCCCCTGTGAGGCGCACTGCGCGAGCGGTGCGTGGAGCAGGGGTAGGACACGTCGTGCCGAACCCGTCAGCTCACCCGGTAGGCGTACGACACCCCGAGGAGTTCCCCCGCTCGTGGCTCAGACCCGCAAGCGAGCTGGCGCGACCGTGCTTGGTCTCTCCGCGATCGCTGCCATTGCTCTCGTGCCCGCCACCCCGGCGCAGGCCGACCCCGACATCAAGGACGTCAAGGCCACGGTCGACCGTCTCTACCACGAGGCGGAGGCGGCCCAGGAGCGCCTTCACGACGCGAAGCTCGACCTCGCCGACCTGAGGAGCGACCTCGCCGGCCTCAAGTCCGACCAGTCGCGTCAGGACGAGCGGCTCGCCTCCGTCCGCGACCAGGTCTCCGACGCCGTCGTGCGCCAGCTCGAGGGAGAGGGCATCTCGACCGTCGGCCAGATCGTCGTGTCGGAGGACCCCAGCTCCTTCCTCGACAGCCTGTCCACGATGTCGTCCTTCAACGACCTCCAGTCCTCGCTCCTGTCCGACTACGACACCGAGCTCGAGGCCCTCGAGATCCGCCGCGAGGCCACCGACGCCCGCACCACGGAGATCTCCGAGCTCACCGAGCAGCTGAGCGCGGAGAAGGAGACCGTCGATGACAAGCTGGCCGAGGCCAAGAGCCTGCTGGCCGACCTCGAGGCCGACGAGCGTGAGCGGCTCCTCGCCTCCCGCGGCGGCGTCAGCCGCATGCCCGCCTCCGTCCCGGCCTCGGGCCGCGCGGCGGCTGCCGTCCAGTACGCCCTCGCGCAGGTCGGCGACGCCTACGTCTACGGCGCGGCCGGCGAGAGCGCCTTCGACTGCAGCGGCCTGACGATGCGCGCCTGGGCCCAGGCCGGCGTGTCGCTCCCGCACTCCTCGAGCGCCCAGTACGGCTCCGGCCCGCACATCGCCGCGAGCGACCTGCAGCCCGGCGACCTGGTGTTCTACTACAGCCCGATCAGCCACGTCGGCATGTACATCGGCAACGGCATGATCGTCCACGCGGCCAACCCCGGCACCGGCGTCGCCGTCTCGGGCCTCTACTCGATGCCCTACGTCGGCGCGGTCCGCCCTGGCTGACCTGCAGCCCTCGAAGGCCGGTCGTCCACTGCTGTGGGCGGCCGGCCTTTCGCTGTGCCTGGCGCTCGCGCTGGTGGCGCTGCTGCTGCTGCTGCGCGACCCGCGGCACGACGCCGACCCCGGCGCCGTCGACGTACGCCGGGCGAGCCCGGCTGCGGCCACGACCGCGCTGACGGACTTCGTCGCCGCGGTGGACGCGGGCGACTCCCGTTCGTTGGCCGCGCTCGCGCCCGACGGTGACGAGGACGCCGCAGACCTGCTCGCGGGGATCGGCGACAACGTCGCGGCCCTCGACCTGCGCGGGGTCACCGCGCGCTACGTCGACCAGACGGGCACGGTCGCAGCAGACGGGTCGTGGAGCGGTGTCGTCGAGCTCACCTGGCGGCTCGGGGCCTACGACGCCGGCCGGTCGCGCGCCGACCTGCGCGTCGACTTCGCCCCGTCCGGCGACGGGTTCGGGATCGCCGGATTCGGTGGAGGTGCCGGGGGCGGACCCGGGCGGGTGCCGCTCTGGCTGCAGGGGGAGCTGTCGGTGTCCCGCTCGCCGGACGTGCTGGTGCTGGCGGACGGGGCGCGGCCCGACGCGGAGGCAGTGGCGGCGCGCGTCGAGCGTGGCATCCGCGTCGTGCGCCGCGTGCTGCCCGACTGGTCCGCGCCGGTGGTCGTCGAGGTGCCGGCCAGCGCCGCCGCCCTCGACGAGACGCTGGGCGTCGACCCCGGGACGTACGCCGGGATCGCTGCGGTGACGACGACGGCGGGCACTGCGGCAGACGACGCCCCCGTCCACGTCTTCGTCAATCCCGAGGTGATCGCCGGCCTGCGCCCGACTGGCGCCCAGGTGGTGATGAGCCACGAGCTCGTCCACGTGGCCACCGGCGCGGCGTCCGCGCCCGGTGAGCCGTGGCTGGTGGAGGGCTTCGCCGACTACGTCGCGCTGCGCGACGTCGACCTGCCCGAGACGACCACCCTCGGTCGGGCGATCGACCTCGCCCGCCGCGACGGCGTGCCGCAGGCCTTGCCGTCCGCCGCCGACTTCGACACCCGTGCCGTAGATCTCCAGGCGCGCTACGAGCAGGCGTGGCTGGCGTGCCGGGTCGTCGCCGAGCGTCTGGGGGAGCAGGGGTTGGTGGACGTCTACGGCGCCACGGCCGACGGCGCTCCTGTGGGTCGGGTGCTGGCCCGGGCGGGGCTCCCGCTGCGGCAGCTCACCCGGACGTGGCGGACCCGCCTGCAAGACTTGGCCGGGTGAGCCGCCCCCCCTCCCGCGCCCGCGATCGCAGCCCGGCCTGGGGCGTGGTCCTCCTCACCGGCGTGGCCTTCGTGGTGGCGGCCTTCTGGCTGGTGCCCTGGAGCCCCGTGCCCGGCGGGACGCCCGAGCCGGTGGCCGCCGGATCGGTGTTCACGCCGGCGGAGATCGCGCTGGGGGAGCACTACGCGGCCTGGTCCCGGTTGTGGAGCTGGTCCGGCCTCGTGGTGCAGCTGGCTGCGGTCAGCGTCCTCGCCTCCACCCGGGTGCGGGAGCGGATCACCGGCCGCCCGCCCGGTCGCTGGTGGGTCCAGGTGCCGATGGCCGTCGTGGTGGTGACGCTGGTCCTGCGGCTGCTCGCGCTCCCGTTCGGCATCGCCCTCCAGCAGCACCGCCTCGACCACGGTCTGTCCACCCAGTCGTGGTGGGGCTACACGCGCGACGTCGGCACGGGCGCCGCGGTCAGCATCGTGGTGACCTCGCTCGGCCTGCTCGTGCTGGTCGGGCTCGCCCGCCGCTGGCGGCGTGCCTGGGTCGTCGCCGGTGCCGCCCTCGCAGCCGGTCTGGTGCTGGTCGGCTCGCTGGTCTACCCGCTCGTGGTCGAGCCGCTCTACAACTCGTTCACGTCGCTGCCCGACGGCCGCCTCCGCACCGCGGTGCTCGCCGTGGCGGACCAGGAAGGGGTGCCTGTCGACGACGTGCTCGTGGCCGATGCGTCACGGCGTACGACCACGCTGAACGCCTACGTGTCGGGCTTCTCGGGCACCCGCCGGGTCGTCCTCTACGACACGCTCGTCGAATCGTTGCCGGAGGACCAGGTGCTCTCGGTCGTGGCCCACGAGCTGGCCCACGCCCGGCACGACGACGTGCTCACCGGGACGGTGCTCGGGGCGCTGGGCGCGGCCTTCGGCGTCGGCCTGCTCGGCCTCGTCGTGGGGGGCGAGCGGATGCGGAGGGCGTCCGTCGTGCCCGTGGTGATCGCGCTGCTGGCCGTCGGTTCCCAGCTCGCGAGCCCCGCGGAGAACGGCATCAGCCGCCGGATCGAGACCCGGGCCGACGTGGACGCACTGAAGGCGACCGGTGACCCGGTCGCCTTCAGGGAGATGCAGGTGATGCTGGCGCGGCGATCGCTGGCCGATCCGACGCCACCGGCCTGGTCGCAGTGGTGGTGGGGGTCGCACCCCACGGTGCTGCAGCGGCTTGCGTTGGCAGAGAGCTGATCAAGGACCGAAGACGCCGGCCGGGATCTCGAACAGGTCGCTCACCGCGAAGCCGAAGGCCGCGACGGCGCCGACGATCACGATGGCGATCATCGCCACCATGAGGCCGTACTCGACGGCCGTGGCACCCTCTTCGTCACGCTCAGGGGTCTGGGGCAGCGGCATGTGTGCCTCCTTGGTGGAGCTGGCAGAAGCAGTGCGGGCCGACGCCGTGGACGTCCCACGGCGCCGGCCCGGCAAAGATCCGAGGATCAGTCTCAGATGTCGCCCGCGATGTCGGCGAACAGCGCGCTCAGGTTGTTGCCCAGCAGGGTGACGGCGCCGATGATGACGATGGCGATGAGGGCGACCATCAGGCCGTACTCGACGGCGGTCGCGCCCTTCTCCTCGTCCTTGCGGCCGACGAGCATGAGGGTGATGAACTTCTCGAGCATGGGATTCCCCTTGATGTCTGGTTGATGAGTCCGGTCCGAGCCCACGAGGACCCGTCGAGGGATACTCTGCTCGACCTCGACGGCCGGCGAATCGGGTGAACGGCCGTTGCTGGGTAGTCCGATGTGACTATCTTGCGACCACCCTCGACGCCACCCCGGATGGCACGTCCGACGTCAGCGGAGCGGGTTGCCCGCGGACAGGTGGTCGAGCAGGCCCATGCGCATCGCGGTGACGAGCGCCTGGGCGCGGTTGGCGGCGCCCAGCTTCTGGTAGATGTGCGTGATGTGGGTCTTGGCCGTGGACTCGCTGAGGTACAACCGTCCGGCGATGTCACTGGTGCCCAGGCCCTCGGCCAGGAGGACCAGGACCTCCTCCTCGCGGCCGGAGAGGCGGGGCGCCGCCGGCGTCGTGGCGCGACGCATCATGGCCGCACTGAGGCCGGCGCAGAGGAACGTGCGGGGCGCGACGGCGGCGTGCTTGGCCGCGCTGACGACCTCGGACGCCTTGCTGTCCTTGCCCACGAAGGCCGAGGCGCCGGCTTCCATCGCGGCGAAGATCTGGTCGTCCCCGGCGTGCATGGTGAGCACGACGAGACCCACGGTGTCGCTCTCGCTGCGCACCGCGCGCACGATCTCCAGACCCAGCCCGTCGGGGAGCTGGAGGTCGGTGACGACCACGTCCGGCGACACGTCGCGGAAGACCGAGAGCCCCTCGTTGACGCTGCCTGCCTGGCCCACGACGTGCATGTCGTCGTCGCGCTCGAAGGCGCGGGCGAGGCCCTGGCGGATCAGCTCGTGGTCGTCGACCAGCATGACGGTGGTGCTCATGGGCGAGCACTCCTCTCTCGGAGCCTGGTGGCGTGGTCTGTGTGGAGGTGGACGAGGGTGCCGCCGCCCGGGCGCTCGCACACCTGCAGGGACGCGCCGATCCCCTTGGCGCGCTCGGACATGGTCTGCAGCCCCCAGTGGCGGTCCTTCGGCCCGGCGTTGCCGATGCCGTCGTCCTGGATCCGCAGGTCGAGCGTGACGCCGTCGGTGACGAAGTCCACCCAGAGGTTGCGGGCCCTGGAGTGGCGGCGCACGTTGCCGATCGCCTCCTGGGCGATCCGCAGCAGCTCGCTCTCGGTCCGTGAGGACAGGGCGTCCCCGGACTCGTCGAAGGTGAGGTGGACCCGTAGGTCCGTGCCCGCGCTGAGGTCGCGCACGTACTCGGCGAGCGCGCCCGACAGCCGCCGGTCGGAGACTTGGTGGCGCAGGTCGAAGATGGAGTAGCGCAGCTCGCTCACGACGCGGCTGATCTCCTCGCGCAGCGATCCGGCCAGCTCCCGGGTCTGGGGCTCGTCGGAGACCGACTCGATCTCGTCCACGACGTAGCCGAGGGCGACGATCTCCTGCGCCACGCCGTCGTGCATCTCGCGGGCCAGGCGGTTGCGCTCCTCGGACGTCGCCATCTGCCGGACCTCGTCGAACAGCACGGCGGTGTCCATGCGCAGGGCGAAGTCGTCGATCACTTCGGCGGCCTTCTCGGCGATGTCGTCCGTCCAGCGCAGCACTCCGTCGAGCACCAGGTGACCGAGCGTCCCGTCGGTCCCGTGGATCGTCAGGACGCGGACACCGGGGGAGCGAGCCTCGGGGGCGCGGTCGACCTCCGCCTCGAGCGTCGCGACCTCTCCGTAGCCGGAGAGCAGCACCAGCCCGTGCTCCGCCGAGCAGGTGAAGACCGCCGAGCCCGCAGCGCCCGTTCGGCGGCGGAGGTCGGCCTCCAGCTCAGCTGCGAGCTGGGCGCTGTCCAGGCCGACCTCACCTCGGCGCGCCAGCCCGTGGAGCTGCGCCATCACCTGGTGCGCGGCCTGGTACGGCGCCCGGCGCGCGTCCTGGTGCCGCAGCGAGCGGGACTGCCAGCTGGTCAGCAGCCCGGCACCCAACCCGCTGAGCACCCAGGGGCCCGCCGCGACGAGGTCGGGGCGAGGGTCGCCTCCCGCCGCAGCGGCGACCGCCGCGAGCACGCCCAGTGCACCGACGGCGGCGACGTTGACCGTCGTCACGAGTCCGTGGCGCAGCCCGGTCACGACCGGCGGCGCCGCGAGGTAGGCGTACAGGCCGGCGGAGGCGTCGGCGCTGGCCAGCATCAGGGCAGCCAGCAGCATCTCGGCAGCGGCCGTCCAGGACGTACGGGTGAGCTCGGGCTCCCAGTCCAGGACCGCTCCGGCCCCTGCGATCACGACGAGGGCCGCCAGGAGGGGCCCCGAGACACCGGCCCTGTCGTCGGAGAGCACCACGCCGGTGGCCAGCGCCAGCGCGAAGACGCGGATGGCCGTGGTGACCCGCCAGGTGTACGGGAGGCCACCCAGCGTGCCCGCCCGCTCCACCCGATTGGTCAGGCGCATCGGCTCACTGGTTCCCGAACGTCTCGGCCATCTGGATGCCTGCCGGACCCATGATCACCAAGAAGAGGCACGGCAGGATGAACAGCACCAGAGGGATCATCATCCGCACGGGCACCTGCTGGGCCTTCTCCTCGGCGCGCTGGCGACGCTTGGTGCGCATCTCGCCGCTCTGGATGCGCAGCACCCGACCGATGGGGATGCCCAGGCTGTCGGCCTGCACCATCGCCAGGCAGAACGACTTGAGGTCGTCGAGCGAGGTGCGGTCGGCCATGGCACGCATCGCGTCGGTGCGTCCCACGCCGATGTTCATCTCCTGGAGAAGACGGGCGAACTCGCTGGCCAGTGGCCCGTCGGTGTTGCGGGCGACCCGGTCCACCGCGGCGTCGAACCCGAGACCCGCCTCGACCGAGACGGTGAGCAGGTCGAGCGCGTCGGGAAGCGCGTTGCGCATCAGCTTCTCGCGCTTCTGCCCGGCGTTGAACAGCAGGACGTTGGGCAGGATGTAGCCGAACGCAGCGACCAGCGCCGTGCCGAGCACGACGCGGATGAACGGCAGGTCCATCCCGGCGATGTAGAGGAAGCCGATGCCGCCGAACACCGCCATGCCGAGCACCTTGAGGCCGATGAGCCGGTTGGCGTCCCAGCCGGGCGGGTTGCCGGCCACGTTCAGGCGGTACTCGAGCCTGTGGGCGGTGTCGGCGCGCACGAGCTTGCGCCCGGTGCCGACCAGCTGGTCGCCCAGCGGGCCGAGAACCCGCTCGGCGAACGGGCGCTCGAGCTCGGTCTTGAGCATGTCGGGCGTGCTCTGGCTCATCGCCTGGATGGCGGCCATCGAGCGGGCGACGCCGCGGCGCTCCTTGCTGACCACGCCGAAGATGGAGATGGCCATGACGATGGCCAGGAAGATGCAGCCGGCACCGATCCACAGGATCATCTCAGACCTCCACCGTTGCGAGCTTCGCCATGGCGAACGATCCCAGGGCGAGAAGGAACCCTGCCAGGGCCAGGATGATGTAGCCGGGCAGCGTGGTGTACAGCAAGCGTACGTAGTCGGGATTGGCGAACGTCATGTAGAAGAAGATCAGCGGCGGGAGCCCGGTCAGGATGTAGCCGGAGAGCCGGCCCTCGGCGCTGAGCGCCTTCACCTGGCGGCGGAGGTACTCGCGTTCCCGCAGGGTCTCGGCCACGGTGTGCAGGATCTCGGCCAGGTTGCCGCCGACCTCGCGCTGGATGCGGATCGCCATGACGACCCAGGCGAAGTCGGCGCTCTCCATCCGCTCGCCGACGCCGTCGAGCGCGTCGGTGATGTCGACGCCCAGCCGCTGCTCGACGAGCGCGCGCCGCAGCTCGCCGGCCATCGGCTCGTGACCCTCCTTGACCACCGTGTCGACCGCCTGGGGCAGCGACAGGCCGGCCTGGAGACCGCCTGCCATCAGGCCCAGCGTCTGGGCGAGCTGCGCGTTGAAGGCGCTGAGGCGACGGCTGTGGCGGAACTTCAGGTAGACCCAGGGCAGCACGATGCCCAGGAGAAGTCCCAGGATGCTCATCGGGATGCCGCCCATGATGAGGCCGAAGAGGCCCGCTCCGAAGGCGATGCCGAGGTGGACCAGCACCCACTCCGACGCGGTCAGCGCCGAGCCGGCTCCCGACAGGCGCTGCGAGATCTTGGTCTCCAGGTCGGCGCTGACGAACCGGTTGGCGATCGAGACGGCGGAGCCCTTGAGGTCCGCCGGCGTGGCCTGGCGCTTCTTCCTCGTCGTGGAGGTGGAGCCGGGGGTGCCGTTGAAGTAGGCCTCGAGCTGCTTCACCGACTGCGACCGGTTGTCGCCCGCGCTGATCATCACGGTGGCGAGGAGGCCGAAGAGCCCGATGGCGAGGGCACCGGCGCCCAGGAGCATGCCGGTGTTGCCGATGAGCGCCTTGCCGGAGTCGACGACGTCCGGCACGGCGAAGCCGGGACCGAGCGTCGCGAAGGCCGTGTCGTGGTATTGGGTGCCGGCGCTCTCGACGACGACGTCGATGTTGGCGTCCTCGCCGCTGGCGTAGGGCGCCTCGAAGGTGACCAGCAGCTGCTGGGACAGCGCCGCGGCCCTCTCGTTGAACACCGTGGTGAGCACCGCGGGATCGGCCGGGATGACCGAGCCGTTGGTGGCGGTCGAGACCGTGGCGAGCTCGTCGGACTTTGCGCCCTGCACGAGGGAGACGACGTCGACGACGACATTGGCCTCCTGGGCGTCGGCGGTGGCCACCTCGAGGGTCATGTCGCTGCCGGTGTCGGCTCCGTCAGACAGCACGAGGAGGTTGCGCGAACCGTCACCGTCAAGCAGCCTCACCCCTTCGACGATGCCGTCGTACACGCTGGTGCCCTTGGCCAGGGTGATCCCGGCAAGCGCCTGTCGCACGTCGTCGTGGTCGATGGTGGGCGACACAGTCGTGGTGACGTCGCCAGCGAACGCCACGAGGCCGATCGCGACGTCATCCGGCGCACTGTCGAGGAAGGCGTTGATCGCGGTGGTGGCCGCGGCGAACTTGCCCTTCCCCTTCATGCTGTTGCTGGCGTCGAGGACGATCACGGTGGAGCGGTCGATGTCGCCTGCGTCGACGAGCTTGGCTGACGACTCGACGGCGGACCCGTTGAGCTCGATGAAGACCTGCGCGGGGTCGACCTCCGTGCCCTCGGGCAGCCCGTCGGTGGACAACAGCAGGTTGACCGTGCCGCGGTCGGTGTCGACATGGTCGATGGTGATCTCGCCCTCGGCGAACGCCGGCGCGCCCACGGACAACGCCAGCGCGGACGTCACGAGCGCGCCGGCGAGCCAGCGCGCGGCCGACCTCATCGGGCGCCGCCCACGGTGAACACGGCGGGGTTGAGGTGCACACCGTGGTCGGCCAACCGCTCCAGGAAGCGCGGACGCAGGCCGGTCGACTCGAGGCCGCCCTTGAACTTGCCCTGCTCGTTCATCCCAGCGGCGTAGTCGAAGAGGAACACGTCCTGCGTCGTGATGATGTCGCCCTCCATGCCCACGATCTCGGTGATCGCGGTGATGCGGCGCGTGCCGTCCTTGAGACGGGTCTGCTGGATGATCAGGTCGACGGCGCTGGCCACCTGCTCACGGATGGCGCGCACCGGCAGGTCCATGCCGGCCATGAGCACCATCGTCTCGAGACGCGAGAGGGCGTCACGCGGTGTGTTGGCGTGGAGGGTCGAGATCGAGCCGTCGTGACCGGTGTTCATCGCCTGCAGCATGTCGAGGGCCGCGGCGTCACGGATCTCACCGACGACCACGCGGTCGGGACGCATGCGGAGGGAGTTCTTCACCAGGTCGCGGATCGTGACCGCACCCTTGCCCTCGATGTTGGCCGGTCGCGACTCGAGCCGCAGCACGTGGTCCTGCACGAGCCGGAGCTCGGCCGCGTCCTCGATGGTGACGATGCGCTCGTCGTCGGGGATGAAGGAGGACAGCACGTTGAGGGTCGTCGTCTTGCCGGCGCCGGTACCACCGGAGACCAGGATGTTGAGGCGGCCGCGGACGCAGGCCTCGAGCAGGTCGGCCGAGGCGCGGCTCAGCGTGCCGAACCCGATGAGGTCCTCGACGGTGTAGGGATCCTCGGAGAACTTGCGGATGGTGAGCTTGGACCCGTCGAGGGCCAGCGGCGGGATGATCGCGTTGACACGGCTGCCGTCGGGGAGACGGGCGTCCACCATCGGGCTCGTCTCGTCGACGCGTCGTCCGATCTTGCTGACGATCTTGTCGATGGTGCGCCGCAGGTGCGCCTCGTCGGCGAACGTGGCGTCCACCTTCGTCAGCTTGCCGCTGCGCTCGACGTAGATGTCCTCGAACGTGTTGACCATGACCTCGGAGAGGTCCGGGTCGCGCAGCAGCGGCTCGAGCGGTCCGTAGCCGAGGATGTCGTCGGCGATCTCCTGGGAGATGCGCGACTTGTCCGCCGACGACATCGGCATGTCGACCTCGGCGAGCGTGGTCTGCAGGGCGAGGCGGACCTGCTGCTCGAGGTCGGACTGCGTCAGGTGGGCGTCGTACAGCGTGGGACCGAGCGTGCTGACCAGGCGCGCGTGAACGACGCGCTTGAGGTCCTTGTAGGGGTCGTGGCCGGAGCGTGCGACCGCGGCACGGCGGCGTCCGGCTGCGATGGACTCCGGCTTGGCCGGAGGGTTGGCTGTCGTCGCTCCATCGCTGGCGGGCGGCGCGGCAGGGTCGGCGGGGCGCGTGCGCGATGCGGCAGCGAGACGGTCGGTGAGACTCATGTCAGCCCTTCCTCATGCGAAGACGACTGGCCTTGCGGCCAGGTGTGGCGACCGGGTCGCCCGGAGCGGAAGCGTGTGCCTGCGCCAGGGTGGACGCAAAGGTGGTGAGCGCCTTGCTGTTGGGGTTGGACGGGAAGGCGCTGACGAGTGCCTCGCCGCGGTTGACCGCGGCGAGGACCTCGCGGCTCGAGACCAGGGTCGCGTCGGCCTTCAGGCCCAGGGTCGACTCGAACTCGCCCTGCGTGAGGCCGACCTTGGCGTCGACCCGGTTGAGCACGAAGCTCCAGGACTCCCGGGGGAAGTTCAGCAGGTCCAACGTGCTGGTCGCGAGCTTCACGCCCTTGAGTGCCGGGATGTCCAGCGTCCCCACCAGGATGATCGAGTCGGACCGGTCGAGCGCGGCGAGGGCCTGGTCGTCGAAGACGCCCGAGGTGTCGACCACGACGTAGTCGAACATCGCCTTGAGTCCCTCGAGCAGCTGACCGATGTCCTCGGCCGTGGCCTGGTCGGGGGAGTCCAGGTGCACGGGCGCCGCCACGACGGACAGGCGCTCGGAGTGGGTGGTGAGGAGGGACTCGATGGCGCCCTCGTCGATGCCTCCGCGGAAGCTCACCAGGTCGTTGACGTTCCGGTTGGGGGAGAGCTGCAGCATGATCGCGACGTCGCCGCTGTTGACGTCGAGGTCCACCAGGCAGACCCGGTGCTTCTGCGCCAGCGCCACGGCGGTGTTGACCGCGACGAGGCTCTTGCCCACGCCGCCCTTGGTCGAGAACACCGTGAACAGCTTGCCCTGCGGAGCCTCGTCGGCGACCCGCTGGGCCTCGGCCTCGGCGACGAGCCTGGCCTTGGCCTGCTCGGCGGCCGCCTGGACCTCACCGAGCATCGTCTGCCCGATCGCGCTCGCCACGGAGCGGGCCCGCTGCACGGCGGTGGTGATCCCGGCGAGGTCCTTGCTCTGGACCACCTCGCGCATGCCGCTGCGGAGCGCGAGCGAGAGCGCGTTCGCGTCGACCGTGTCACGCAGCAGGATGACACCGAGGTCGGGACGGTTCACGCGGGCCCACTGGGCGAACGCGGTGGCGTCCTCCGTGGTGATGCTGGGACCGATGACCACCGCGAACTCGTGCGGGTGGTCCTGGATGTTCGACGCCAGGTCCTCCACGTCGCCCACCCCGGTGGAGCCGTGGAGCATCGCCTGGAGCAGTGCGCGCTGGCCGGCGTCGGCCTCGAGGATGACAGTCATGATCAGGCCGTCGGGATCGAAGGAGCGTCGGGGACGACCATCTTGCGGTCGGTGCCCTTCTCGTCGCGAGTCTTGGTCTTGTCCGACAGGAGGCCGACGTTGAGCTCACCGAAGCGATCCGCCCAGATCAGCTTCTCGGACTCCTTCTGGGTCAGCGCGAGGGTGAGGATGGTCTTGGGGACCTCCTCGATCGTCTGCGTGCCCTGCTCGTCCGTGGTGGTCCGGGAGGTGGTGGACGTCTGGCCCACGCCGATGACGGTCGCGCGGTTCAGGATGATGCGGGTGTACGACGAGTCGGCGACCGTGACGAAGACGGCGACCTCCGAACCCGGGTTGACGAAGCCGGCGACGCGCTCGGGGTCGGTCAGCTCGACGGAGACGGCGAGCTTGTCGTCGGGGATGACGAGCGTCTGGGTGTCCCCGACGTTGCCGAACTTGTCCGCGATCAGCTGCTCGCCAGGGTAGATGTTGCCGGTGGCCACGAGGCCGGTGACGCTCGTGGAGGAGGAGAGGGCACCCGGGACGAGGTCGTCGCGGCGGATCTCCCTCTTCTCGAACTTCCCTGCCTCTTCGGCGGCCGAGACGGACTCGCCGGCGTTGACGATGTCCTTGGCCACCAGGACCTCGACCAGCTCCTGGCCCTCGGTGGCCCGGTTGTCGATGCCCTGGACGTACATGACGATCAGCAGGGTGCCGACGAGGGCCGTCACGATGGCCAGGGCGAGGAGTACGGAACGACGCGCCATCAGGCATTCCTTCGGTGTCAGGAGCGGGGGTTCGCTCAGCAACGTGCCGGGAGGTCAACCGACCGTTGAAGGTGCCTGTGCCACCGTCTCCAGTCCACGAGTGGCCCCGACGTCCTCTCGTGCATCGAAGAACTTAGGGGTGGTGCGGGCGCTGTCGGGGGCTAAGCCTGACAAACCACCCGATGGTGGCCTGTGGGTAGTCCGAAGTGACTAGTCCGTCGTAGTCATGGTCTAGCCCGCAGGCTCAGGAGAGGTACAGCGCGTCGATCTCCGCGCGCGCCTCACGCACCACGACGTTGCGCTTGAGCTTGAGGCTGGGGGTCAGCTGACCGCCCTCCTCGCTCCACTCGCCGGGCAGGATCGTGAACTTGCGGATCGACTCGGCCTTGGAGACCGCCTTGTTGGCGTCGTCCACGGCCTCCTGCACGACCGCCACGAGGTCGGGGTCGTCGACGAGGTCAGCCACGTCGCCGGTCTTCTCGTGCTGGGCCGCCCACGCGGGGAAGGTCTCGCGGTCGATCGTGACCAGGGCCCCGATGAAGGGCTGGCCGTCGCCGACGACGAGGCACTGGTCGACCAGCGCGTGGGCACGGAGCCGGTCCTCGAGGACCGCGGGCGCGACGTTCTTGCCGCCGGCCGTCACCAGGATCTCCTTCTTGCGCCCGGTGATCCGGACGAAGCCCTCCTCGTCGACCTCGCCGACGTCGCCGGTGTGGAACCAGCCCTCGCCGCCGAGCGCCTCCTGGGTCGCAGCCTCGTTGCCCCAGTAGCCGGTGAAGACCTGGCCCCCCTTGAACAGCAGCTCGCCGTCGTCGGCGACCCGCACGCTGGTGCCGGGCAGCGGTCGTCCGACGGTGCCGATCTTCGTGGCGTCGGGGAGGTTCGCCGAGAGGGCGGCCGTGGTCTCGGTGAGCCCGTAGCCCTCGAGGACGACCAGGCCGATGCCGCGGTAGAAGTGGCCGAGGCGGTCGCCCAGGGGTGCCCCGCCGGAGATGGCGTACGTGCAGCAGCCGCCGAGCGCCTGGCGCAGCTTGCCGTAGACGAGCTTGTCGAACAGGGCGTGCTGGGCGCGCAGGCGCAGTGGCACCTTGGGGCCGTCGAGCGCGCGGGAGTAGGCGATGGCCACGTCGGCGGCACGGTCGAACACCTTGCCGCGACCGTCGGCGGTGGCGCGCTGCGAAGCGGTGTTGAAGACCTTCTCGAAGACGCGGGGCACGGCGAGGATGAACGTCGGCTGGAACTCGCCGAGGTCGGCGACGAGGTTCTTGATGTCGGCGCTGTGGCCCATCCGGGCACGGCTCTTCACGCAGCCGACCTGGATGATCCGGGCGAACACGTGGGCCAACGGCAAGAAGAGCAGCGTCGAGGCGCCCTCCTTGTCGAAGAGCTCGTGCAGCTCGTCGACCGCGACACCGAGCTCGAACATGAAGTTGCCGTGGGTGAGCATGCAGCCCTTGGGCTTGCCGGTGGTGCCGCTGGTGTAGATCAGGGTGGCGAGGTCGCTCGGCGTGGCGGTCGTACGCCGCTGCTCGAGGACCTCGTCGGAGATGTCCGAGCCGAGGCGACCGAGCACGTCGACGGCGTTGTCCGCGATCGACCAGACGTGCTGGAGCTCGGCGAGGTCGCCGGTCTGTCGTGCCTCGCGCACCCGGGCGAGGTGGTCCGCGCCCTCTGCGACGACGGCGCGCGTGCCGGAGTCGGCGAGGATCCAGCCGATCTGCTCGGCGGACGAGGTCTCGTAGATCGGCACCGTCACCGCTCCGGCGAACCAGATCGCGTAGTCGAAGAGGGTCCACTCGTAGCGGGTCTTGGAGAGCAGCGCGACGCGGTCGCCGGCCTCCACGCCTGCCGCGATGAGCCCCTTGGCCACCGCGCGCACCTCGTCGTGGAACTCCGCGGCGGTGACGTCGGCCCAGCCGTCGCCGGTGTCGCGGCTGAAGACGGCGGCGTCGCCGGCCTCCCGGGCGTTGGTGACCACGTCGTCGGTGAGGTTCCCCGTCGTGGGGATGACGGTGGAGAGGGGCGTGGAGAACTCACGCACGAGGAAACCTCCTGAGAAGTGGTCAGTGCGTGCGCAGGCTATCTCCTGAGGAATCTCACCCGGCTTGCCGGGCGAGATTCCGAGCCTCGCAGCCGCTTGCGGCAAGAGGGCCTGAGCGGCGGGTGGGCTACGCTCCCGCCATGGCCGAACAGACCTCCTCGTCGATCACCGTCGACGCCCCGCCGGCCAATGTCATGGCCGTCATCGCCGACTTCGAGTCCTACCCGGAGTGGGCGAAGGGCGTGCAGACCGCCGAGGTCCGCGTGGAGGGCGCCGGCGACCGCGCGGAGCAGGTCTACTTCGCTCTCGACGTCTCACCGATCAAGGACCAGTACACGCTGGCCTACGACTGGAAGGGTGACCGTGAGGTCACCTGGACCCTCGTCGAGGGCATCATGCTCAAGGCGCTCGACGGCGCCTACACGCTCGTCGACCTCGGCGACGGCCGCACCGAGGTGACCTACCGACTGGCGCTCGACGTGAGCATCCCGTTGATCGGGATGCTCAAGCGCAAGGGCGAGAAGATCCTCATCGACACCGCGCTGAAGGGTCTCAAGAAGCGCGTCGAGTCGCTCTGACGCCCGGGTCCGGGATGCGGATCCTCCTCTTCACCGGCAAGGGCGGCGTGGGCAAGTCGACCCTGGCTGCCGCGACGGCGTGCGCGAGCGCCGCGGCGGGGCACCGGACGCTGGTGCTCTCGACGGACGCCGCGCACTCCCTGGCCGACGCGCTCGACGTGGCGCCGAGCGCCGAGCCCAGCGAGGTCGAGGAGAACCTGTGGCTCCAGCACGTCGACGCCCAGGACCGGTTCGAGCGCTCGTGGCGTGACATCCAGGGCTACCTCCTGAGCGTGCTCGACGTCGCCGGCGTGGACCCGGTGGCGGCCGAGGAGCTCACCGTGATCCCCGGCGCCGAGGAGGTCCTCGCCCTGCTCGAGGTGCGCGCCCAGGCGCGGTCGGGGGCGTGGGACGTGCTCGTCGTCGACTGTGCGCCCACCGCCGAGACCCTCCGCCTCCTCGCGTTGCCGGAGGCGCTGGGCTGGTACATGACCCGCGTCCTCCCGGTCGAGCGGCGGGTGGTCAAGGCGCTCAAGCCGGTGCTGACCCGTGCGGCCGGCGTGCCGATGCCGGGGGACTCGGTGTTCGACGCGATCGAGCGGCTGCACGCCGAGCTCGACGACGTACGCGCCGTGCTGACCGGGCCGGAGACGTCGGTGCGCCTGGTGCTGACCCCCGAGTCGGTGGTGCTCGCGGAGGCGCGCCGGGCCTACACCTTCCTCACCCTCTTCGGCTACACCGTCGACGCGGCGGTGGTGAACCGCGTGTTCCCCGACGACGGCGCCGACGCCTGGCGCACCGCATGGGTCGAGTCGCAGCGCCGGGTGCTCGCCGACGCCGCCGACTCCTTCGCCGGGCTCGACCTGCGGACCTCGGTCTACCGCGACTCCGAGCCGGTCGGCCGCGACGAGCTGCTCGACCTCGCCCGCACCGTGTACGACGGCAGCGACCCGCTCGCCGCGCCGGGGGACCGGACCGGGCTGCGGGTGCGCCCGTTCCCGGGCGGGCGCGTCCTGTCCTTCCCGCTGCCGCTCGCCGCGCAGGACGAGGTGCGTCTCGCACGCAAGGGCGACGAGCTGGTCGTCTCGGTCGCGTCGTATCGTCGTCTCCTGACGCTGCCCTCGGGACTGGCACGCCATCGCGTGACGGGTGCCCGGGTGCGCGACGGGGAGATCCAGGTCAGGTTCGCCGACCCCACCTCCGCTGACCAGCCCGATGCCGGCACGACCCGACAGGAGACCACGTGAGCGACGCGGGGGACGCCCACGAGGTCGGCTCGCTGGCCGACGAGGCAGCCAAGCTCCTCGGTGCGCTATCCGGGTGGGCGCGCGACCAGGCGGGCGAGGCCGGCGAGGGCCTGTCGGGCCTGGCCGCGCACGCCGCGGCGTCCGCCCACGACCTCAACGAGCACCTCGCGACCGGCGCGACCGAGTGCACCGTGTGCCCGGTCTGCCGCGCCGTGCACGCCGTGCGGCAGCTGAGCCCCGAGGTCACGACCCACCTCGCCGCCGCCGCAGCCTCACTGGCCCAGGCAGCCGCCGCCGTGATGGCCACGCCCGACCGCGCCACCGGCTCGGAGGAGCCGGACGGCGTGGAGCACATCGACCTCGCCGACGACTGGCCCGAGGACGAGTGAGCCACGCGTGAGCGAGGTCGCGGCCGGGGACCCCGGAGTCGTGGTCGGCGTCGACATCGGCGGCACCAAGGTGCTGGCCGGGGTCGTCGCGGCCGACGGGACGGTCGGCCGGACGGCCCTGCGCACGACGCCGGGCCGCCGCGTGGTGACCAGCCACGTCGAGGACGCGCTGGTCGAGGCGATCCTGGAGGCTGCTGGGGACCGCTCGCTGACCGCAGTGGGCGTGGCCGCGGCCGGTTTCGTGGACTCGGCGGGGGAGCGGGTGCGGTTCGCACCCCACCTGCCGTGGCAGGGCGAACCACTGCGGGACCTGCTCCAGGCGCGCCTGGGCTGTCCCGTGGCCCTCGACAACGACGCGAACTGCGCCGCGCGCGCCGAGGCGCACCACGGCGCCGCCCGGGGCGCGACGTCCGCGCTGATGATCACGATGGGCACGGGCATCGGAGGTGCCGTGCTGCTCGACGGCGTCGTCCTCCGGGGCGCCAACGGCATGGCCGGGGAGTTCGGCCACATGCAGGTGGTGCCCGACGGCCGCGCGTGCGAGTGCGGACGGAGCGGGTGCTGGGAGCAGTACTCCTCCGGCAACGCGCTCGTCCGCACCGCCCGCGCCCTGATGGCCGAGCAGCCCTCGGTCCTGCAGGAGATGAGCGACGGCAACGTCGACCGGATCACCGGACCGATGGTCACCGCGGCCGCGGAGGAGGGTGACCTGGTCGCCCGTCGCGCCTTCGCGTCCGTCGGGGACTGGCTCGGAGTGGGCGTGGCCAACCTGGTTGCGGCCCTGGATCCCGAGCTGGTGGTGGTCGGCGGCGGCGTGTCCGCTGCCGGCGACCGCCTGCTCGAGCCCGCCCGGGCGGCCCTGCAGCGCAGCCTGGTCGGGGCTGCCCACCGTGTCGTGCCGGACCTCGTCGCGGGTCGGCTCGGCCCCGGGTCGGGGATGGTCGGCGCGGCCCTGCTCGCCGCCCGGTCAGCTCTGTGAGCAGAACGGCCTGTCGTCTGTGGTCACGGGCCTGAGCAGGAACAACTTGTGCTGCCACCACGACAGCGGCTGGAGCCTGACCTGACCGGGACCTGGCCCGAATCTCACGTTCCTGCCGTGCAGGAGCCCGGTGACCTCGAGGTCGCGGTCGTCCGTGGCCATGCGGCGCAGCGTCACGACAGGGACAGCGAGCCGGTTCTCCGCGCCCGTGCGGAGCTGTGGGTCGTTCGATCCTGTCACAGTGACCATCTCGTCCTGCCAGTCAGTGAGCCTGAACGAGGGCATGAACAGGTGGTTTGGCGCGGGGGACTCGGTGCGCAGGTTGGAGAACATCGTGAAGGACCCGGTCGTCCGTAGTCCCAGGTAGGGGTTGAGCGCCCAGAGCACCGCCATCGCCACCACCGGTAGGTGGACGAGGCGGATCCTTCCGAGCGGCGAAGCGGCGCGCTGCTCGCGCACGGACAGCGCCGTCGCGATCAGTAGCCCGATGAAGTAGAGCTGCTCGAACACGTACATCCCGGCCATCGTGACCGCCATGGCCAGGTAGCCTCCGAACCCCAGCACGACGAACGCGATGGCCGCGGTGGCCAGGGGGTGACGCCGGGCATCTCGGGCGATCGCCGAGCGGGCGGCCCACGACGAGGTCCGGTCGAGGACCCGGCTGGCGAGCTCCGGGCTCAGGAACAGCACGAAGAGGGCAAAGACCGTCGAGGTGAAGTCACCGACCACGAGGGTCGGGCTCGAGCTCAGGGTGAAGTGGAAGGTCATCCCGAGCAGGACGCCCCAGCAACGCGTGCGGGGCACCGTGAGCAGGAGGAACACCATTGCCTCGGTGATCGCGGCCCCGTAGCTCAGGGTGTGGCTCTCCGACACGGGCCCGATCAGTCCGTGGCTGACGACGTCGGCGAGGGCGTTGGCGCAGCTGGTCAGTGGGTCCAGGAACGAGGTGTTCCACTTCGACACGGCAGCGGCGCCGTACGCGACGAGCAGGATCAGACGCGCTGCGGGCAAAGCCTTGGTCACGCTCTCCAGCGCCGTAGACCTGGTGACGAGCATGGTCAGAAGGAGGGCGATGTTGACAAACGACACGAGCGCCCAGTGGTCAGGGCTCAGTGGCATCTCGGCGACGTACTCGATGAGCTGGAGAACTGCCAGCGTGGCCAGCAACCGGCCCGCCCCCGGGTGGAGGAGCAGGATGATCGCGGTGGCCACCACGGCGATGTTCCACGGGGTGTCGAGCGCGTTGCGGTCGGCAATGAGGAGGTGAAGCACGTGCGCGACCGCCCACATCCGCACGAACAGTCGGGTCGCCCGTGCCTGGACATCGGTCCGCGTCCCCGCAGACGCGATCTCGGCGTTGGTCTCCATCGGTGTCCCCAGCGTCACGGCGGGCGAGCCGGGATGGCTGCACCGTGGCGAGGGTAGGCCAACCGGCGTGTCCCGCGTGGTGTTTTGCGCTCAGCCCCGGCGGTAGTCCGGCACCAGCTCGAGGGCCAGCTGCTCCAGGAACAGGCCCACGTCGGTGACGATGCCCCGCCCGCGGTTGGACCCGCGGTCGGCGAGCTTGGTCACGGTCGAGGGGTTGAGGTCCACGCACACGAGCGGCACCGTCGCAGGCAGGATGTTGGCGGTGGCCACCGAGTGCAGCTGCGTGGCCATCATCAGGCAGTAGCCGACGTCGGCGATCTCGGCGCGCATGGCGCGCTGCCCCTCGATGACGTCGGTGTGGACGTCGGGCAGCGGTCCGTCGTCGCGCACGGAGCCGACGAGGACGTAGCGCTTCTGATGCGTCACCAGGGCGTGCAGGATCCCGCTGGTGACCACGCCGTCGGCGACGGCCTGCGCGATCGACCCGGCCTTGCGGACGGTGTTGAGGGCGCGGACGTGGTGCTCGTGCCCGTGCTCGACACCCTGCGTGACGGACAGGTCGACGCCGAGGCTGGTGCCGTAGAGGGAGGACTCGATGTCGTGCGTCGCCAGGGCGTTGCCGGCGAACAGGGTGTCGACGAAGCCGCCACGGATGAGCGCGACCAGGGCCGGCACCGCGCCGGTGTGCACGACTCCCGGCCCGGCGACCCAGAGCAGCCGGCGGCCCTCGGCACGGGTGCTGCGCATCTCGTCGGCGACCTGGCGCACCAGGACCGCCTGCGGCTTGTCGTACGGCGTCTCGCCGACGAGCTGGCTCGAGGCGCCCGTCGCGGTGTCGGGGCGGGGCACGGAGACCTGGATGCCGGTGGCGCCGACCACGATCCGCATGCCGGCCGCGACGTCGGACATCGGCACCGTGCGCACCCGGACACCACTGGCGGAGTCGATCACCACGAGGCCGCAGTCCATCTCGGGGTTCTCGACGTCGTACCAGGTGCCCTCGAGGCGGATCCGGGTCTCGAGGTTGGTGGTGGAGTAGAAGCCGTCCGGCAGCACGCCGTCGCGCTCGGCCACGCCGACGACGGCCTCGCCGGGGTCGAGCTGGTTGACGCCGCGGGTCTGCAGGCGCATCAAGAGTCGCTGGAGCGAGTCCTCGTCCTCGGCCTCGACCGTGATCCGCGCGCTGCTCGGGTCGGCGGCCTCGTGGCCCACGTCGAAGTGGTCGATGACGTAGTCGCCGCCGTAGTCGCGGATGTCGTCGAGGATCCGCGACAGGATGCCGCTGTCCATCAGGTGGCCGGTGACCTCGACCGTCTCGCTGGATCCCACACCGCGACCCTATCCGTCGGGACCTGCTCAGATGCGTGAGCCGTCGTCCCAGGGATCGCGGGACCGGGGCATCTCGCGCACGAGGTAGAGGAACCCGCCGACGAACCAGGCCACCAGCGCCCAGCCGAACAAGGGCGGCAGCCAGAGGGAGGAGAGCCCGATGACGAGCGCGAGCACCGGCGCCACGAACAGGCCGGCCCACGCGAGCCCGCGCTGCCAGGTGCGGGGACGGGGGAAGGGCGGAGCAGCCGGCGGGTGGAAGCGCTCGGCCTCGGGGACGTCGTCGTGCGCGTCACGCTCGTCCACGTCCTCGACGTCGTGGTGGGCGGCGTGGTGGGCGGCGGCGGCCAGCGGGACGTCGAGCCCCTCGTCGAGCCCGTCGGTCGTGTCGAGCTTGTCGGGGTGGGCGGTGGGCGCGGCGTCGACCGGGCCGGTCCCGGCCTCGTCCCCGGCCTCGCGGGCGGTGGTGTCGTCGGGGAGCACCGCGCGCTCGCCGTAGTGCTCCACGATCTCGCGCCAGGCCAGCTCGGTGCGGCTCTCGTCGCCTGGAGTCGTCACGCGATCACGGTACCCGCGCGGAGGTTGCATGCGGCAGACTGACCGCCGTGAAGATCCCCTTCCGCGGCGCCCCGGCCGCGCCCGTCGACCCCGCCCTCGTCGCCCCGATGTCCACGGCTGCGAAGCCGGAGCTCACCGGCGGACGCCGCATCGGCGTGCTCGTCCAGCACGGCTTCACCGGCAGCCCGGCCTCCATGCGGCCGTGGGCCGAGGACCTCGCCGCACGTGGGTACGCGGTGGAGATGCCGTTGCTGCCGGGCCACGGCACCCGCTGGCAGGACATGAACCGCGTGACGTGGGCCGACTGGGTGGCGACCGTCGAGGGCGCCTTCGACAAGCTGGCGGCCGAGAACGACGCCGTCGTGGCGGTGGGCCTGTCCATGGGCGCTGCGCTCTCGTTGCGGCTCGCAGCCGACCGGGGTGACCAGCTGGCGGGCATCGTCATCGTCAACGCGGCCGTCGACACGCTGCGCAAGGACGCCGTCCTGCTGCCGGTGCTCAAGCGCTTCGTGCCCGCGTTCCCCGGCATCCGCAACGACATCAAGAAGCCCGGCATGGACGAGGTCGCCTATCCCGTCATGCCGCTGAAGGCGGCCTACGAGATGTCGGTCGGGTGGGCGCAGCTGCGGCGCGACCTGCCACGGATCACCATCCCGGTGCTGTCGTTCCGGTCCGCGGAGGACCACGTGGCGGACATCTCGACCTCGCGCGCGCTCCACGCCGGGCTGTCGTCGAAGGACTTCGAGGAGCGCGTGCTCGAGGACAGCTACCACGTGGCCACCCTCGACAACGACGCACCGCGCATCTTCGCCGAGTCGGCGGAGTTCATCGAACGGGTCACCCGCGAGCAGCAGGGATAGGCTCGGCAGCGTGCTGTATTGGTTCCTGAAGTGGATCGCCCTCGGGCCCGTGCTGCGACTCGTCTTCCGGCCCAAGGCCTACGGCGTGGACCACGTGCCGGAGGAGGGCCCCGCGATCCTGGCGAGCAACCACCTCTCGTACGCCGACTGGCTGTTCATGCCGCTGACGCTGACCCGGCGGGTCACCTTCGTGGCCAAGGCCGAGTACTTCACCTCGCCCGGCATCAAGGGCTGGTTCCAGAAGAAGTTCTTCACCGGTGCCGGTCAGGTGCCGATCGATCGCTCGGGCGCCAACGCCGCCGAGGGTGCGATGAAGTCGGCGATGAAGATCCTCGCCGAGGGTGACCTGTTCGGCATCTACCCCGAGGGCACCCGGTCCCACGACGGCCGTCTCTACCGCGGCAAGACCGGGGTCGCCAGGCTCGCCCTGGAGACCGGCGCGCCGGTGATCCCGTGCGCCGTCGTCGGCACCGATGTCGTCGCCCCGACCGGCAAGGTCTACGGCACGTGGACGCGTCCGGTCGTGCGCTTCGGCAAGCCGCTCGACTTCTCCCGCTACGCCGGGATGGAGAACGACCGCTACATCCTGCGCTCCATCACCGACGAGATCATGTACGAGATCATGCGCCTCTCCGGTCAGGAGTACGTCGACCTCTACGCCAGCAAGGCCAAGGAGCTCGACAAGGAGGCGGCCAGGGAGGAGGCGCGGGAGAAGGCCCGGCAGGCCGCCGCTGAGCAGGCGGCCCAGGACGAGGCCGGCGACGGGCCGGAGCAGAAGGCGTCCTGAGCGCCCTGCCGGCGTCGCGGACGCCGACCCCGCGCGCCGACTCGGCGCTGGCCGTGGAGGACCGGCTCTACTCGGCCCTGGCGATCGTCCGGGTCGTGGTGACGATCAACATGGTGGCGCTCAACGCCTACCGCCGCGACAACTTCGACCACCCGACCGCGGGCCTGACGATCGTCGTGGCCCTCGCCCTCTGGACCGTCCTCGCCATCTGGCTCTACCAGGACCGCGCACGGCGTACGCCCCTCCTGCTCGTCGCCGACCTCGCCATCACCCTCGCGGCGATGGCCGCGACGCCGTGGGTGAAGTCCGAGGGATTCAACGCCACCGTCCCGGGGTTCTGGGTGATGGGCGCCCTGCTGGCATGGGCGATCGCCTGGCACTGGCGCGGCGGTCTGGCCGCGGCCGTCGCGATCGCGCTCGTCGACCTGGTGCCGCGCTCGGAGGTCGACCAGGGCAACTACGGCAACGTCTTCCTCGTCCTCATCGGCGGTCCGGTCGTCGGCTACATGTGCGCCTCGCTGCAGCGGATGGCGCGTGAGCGGGACGCGGCCGAGCGTGCGGCGGCAGCCGCCGAGGAGCGCACCCGACTGGCCCGCGCCGTGCACGACGGCGTGCTGCAGGTGCTCGCCATGACCCAGCGCCGCGGTGCCGCGGCCGGTGGCGAGTGGGCGGAGCTCGCCCGGCTGGCGGGGGAGCAGGAGCGGAGCCTGCGCTCCCTCATCCGTCAGCAGGACACCGTGCCCACCGTCGCGGGCGGTCGCGTCGACCTGGCCGGCGCCCTGGAGGCCATGGCGACTGCGCACCCGGTGCGGGTCGAGGTCGCCACCCCCGGCACCGCCGTGCCGGTGGACGCCCACGTCGCGACCGAGACCGTTGCCGCCGTGCGCGCCTGCCTCGACAACGTGCTCGCCCACGTGGGGCCCGACGCCAGCGCCTGGATCCTCGCCCAGGCCGCACCCGACGGCGTCACCGTCTCGGTGCGCGACGACGGTCCGGGCATCGCGCCCGGCCGCCTGGAGCAGGCGGAGGACGAGGGCCGGCTGGGCGTCGTCTCCTCGATCCGCGGCCGCGTCGAGGAGCTCGGCGGGACCGCTCGGGTCGAGAGCGGCACCTGGGGCACCGAGTGGGAGCTCGTCGTCCCGCTAGCGTGAGCTCGTGACGATCCACACCTCCCACCCGTTCCTCGACCCGGAGGGCGACCGCGACCCCGTACGACGGCTCCGCGGCCGGCAGGGTGCCACGGTCTCGCTGTGGACGGCCGGCGACGACGGCGACCGGTCCGGGCTGACGGTGTCGTCGTGGATGGTGGCGGGCGGGGAGCCCGGACGGGTGCTCGCGCTCCTCGACCCCGACGCCGACCTCACCGAGGCGCTGCTCGAGACCGGGCGCGGCGTCGTCCAGCTCCTGGCGTGGCCGGACCGCGGGCTGGCGGAGGCGTTCGCCGGGACCGCGCCGGCACCGGGCGGCCCCTTCCGGATGGCGGAGTGGGTCGACACCGCGTACGGGCCGCGGCTGGACCACGCGACGACGTGGGCCCTCGTCTCGCTGGAGTCGGACGCGCCTGTGGGCTGGTCGACGCTCGTCACCTGCACGCTCGACGAGGTGGTGGTCGGCGAGGACCACGACCCGCTGGTGCACCGTCGCGGCCGGTTCAGCCCCCCGAGCGCGTAGCCGGTCTACGATGCCCCCATCTCAGGGACGGGGGAACGACATTGGTGACCGTGATGGTGGTCGACGACCACCCGATGTGGCGCGACGCCGTGGAGCGCGACCTGCGCGCCGCCGGGCACGACGTGGTGGCCGTCGCCGCCAACGGCCGCGAGGCGATGGCGCGCTTCCCGGCCGCCGCGCCCCAGGTCGTCGTCCTCGACCTGCAGCTGCCCGACAACAGCGGCGTCCAGGTCACCAGCATGATGCTGGAGCACGACCCGGCCGCCCGGGTGCTGATCCTCTCGGCGAGCGGCGAGCAGGCCGACGTCCTCGAGGCGATCAAGGCCGGTGCGACCGGCTACCTCGTGAAGTCCGCGTCCAGCGCCGAGCTCATCGACGCCGTGCAGCGCGTGGCCGAGGGCGACACCGTCTTCACCCCGGGGCTCGCGGGCCTGGTGCTAGGGGAGTTCCGGCGGATCGCCGACGGGCCGGCCGACGACCCGCGCGACCAGCTGACCGAGCGGGAGACCGAGATCCTCAAGATGGTCGCGACCGGCATGAGCTACAAGCAGATCGCCGCCCGGCTGGTGCTCTCGCACCGCACGGTCCAGAACCACGTCCAGAACACGCTGCGCAAGCTGCAGATGAACAACCGGGTCCAGCTGACCCGCTGGGCGATCGAGCACGGCCTCGACGAGGCGGACGACCCCGTCTGACCGGGCCGGGCACCGGGCGTCCGGGTACGGTCTCGGGGCCGGGAACCGTCCCGGCAGGGGAGGAAGGACGCCAGTGGGCGGCAGCGCGACACAGGTCGAGGACTACCTCGCCCGGCTCGGGATCGCTGACCGGCCGCCGGCCACCCTGGACGGACTGCGGCAGGTGCACCGCGCCCACGTCGCCCGGATCCCCTACGACAACCTGTCGGTCATGCTCGGTCGCCCCGACCCCGTGGATCCCGCGGACGGCGTCGCGCGGGCCGCCTCCGGCGGACGGCTCGGCTACTGCTTCCAGCAGAACGGCGCCTTCGGCTGGCTGCTGGACTCCCTCGGGTTCGCGGTGAGCCGGCGGCACGGGCACGTCTGGACCCGGCCCGAGGACCAGTTCGGCACCGACCTCAACCACCTGGTGCTCGTCGTGTCGGGGCTGCCGACCGGCGACAACCCCGGCGGCCACTGGTGGCCCGACGCGGGGCTCGGCGAGGGCTTCGCAGAGCCCCTTCCGCTGGTGCGCGGCGACCACGACGTCGACGGCTGGAGCTTCGGCATCGGTGCCGGCTTCGGCGCGCAGGCAGCGGGCCGGCCCACCGGGCCCGCGGCGTGGACCTACCGCCACCTCCCGGGTGGCGTGCTGCGCGGGATGGTCGTCACCTCACGCGACCACTCCACCGATGCCGTCGCCGCGTCGCACGAGGTGCTGGCCCGCGGCGAGGACTCGCCCTTCCGCCGCGTCCTGGTCGCGCAGCGCATCGACGGGCCCGAGCAGCGGACCGTGCGTGGGCTGGTGCACCAGGTCCTCACCCCGACCTCGCGCGACCAGCGCGACCTGGCGTCGTACGACGAGTGGCGCGCCGCGCTGGTCGACGACCTCCTGCTGCCGGTGGACGACGTCAGCGATGACGAATGGTCCGGGCTGTGGGAGCGAACCGTCGCCTCCCACCGCGCCTGGGACGACGCGGGGCGGCCGTGACTGCTCCCCACGCATGGCGCCGGGCCACGTCCGACGACGTCGTCGCCCTGCGCGACCTGGAACGGATCGCCAGCCAGACCGGCCTCGCCCACGTCTTCGGCGACCTGCCCTACCCCGACGACGACGTCCTCGCCCGCTGGACGCTCCTGCTCGACGACCCCGAGGTCGTGGTGGACGTCGTGGAGGACGAGGAGGGCCTGGTGGCGCTCGCCGCCCACGAGGGCTCGACGCTGCGCCACCTCGCGGTGCGCCCCGACCACTGGAACGCCGGCCTCGGGCGCGAGGGCTTCATGCGTGCGGAGGCCGCCGGAGCCCGCCGGCTCTGGGTGCTCGACGACAACCGCCGGGCCCGCCGCCTCTACGAGTCCTTCGGCTGGGCCGCCACCGGCGTGACCCAGGAGTGCCCCTGGCCGCCGTACCCGACGGAGGTCGAGTACGCCGCCGCGGACTCGCCCCACCCAAGCGCGTAGGGGCCCCGACGCGCTGGTCGAGGGGATCCCGCTGGTCGAGGAGGGACGAAGTCCCGTCACGAGACCCCCCGCCCTCGGTGGTCGAGGTGCGAGCGCCAGCGAGCCTCGAAACCACGCCCGCCCCCTGGTCAAACCCTCGGTGGTTGAGGTGCGAGCGCCAGCGAGCCTCGAAACCACGCCCACCCTCCTCGGTGGCTGAGGTGCGAGCGCCAGCGAGCCTCGAAACCACGCCCGCCCCCGTCGGTGGTTCAGGTGCGAGCGCCAGCGAGCCTCGAACCCACTCCCGCCCCCATGGTCGAGGAGGGACGAAGTCCCGTCACGAGACCCCCAGCCACGGGTGGTCAGGACAGTCGAAAGGGGCGGACCGTCCAACGTCCGCGCCGGCCCAGTGTCGGTGGTCTCGCCTACAATCGAACACATGACCTGCATCTCTGCTTGAGTGCAGTTGAGGCTCATGAGCCCCCGATGAGGTCTTTAAGCGGGTGGGGGTCTGTGTCGACGGCCTGCTGGAGCAGTCGGTA
>NZ_LMDE01000002.1 GCF_001425025.1 Nocardioides sp. Root122 | reverse complement strand
ACGAAGAGGATCTGTGGACGCGTCCCGTGAACAGGTCTCGCGACGGGGCTCTGTCCCTCCTCGACCAACGGGGCGGGCGTGGTTTCGAGGCTCGCTGGCGCTCGCACCTCAACCACCGAGGCAGGACGACCARCGGGGCGGGCGTGGTTTCGAGGCTCGCTGGCGCTCGCACCTCAACCACCGAGGGTTGAGCAGGAGGCGGGGCGTGGTTTCGAGGCTCGCTGGCGCTCGCACCTCAACCACCGACGGGTTGACCAGGGGGGCGGGCGTGGTTTCGAGGCTCGCTGGCGCTTGCACCTCAACCACCGATGGTTGATCAGGAGGCGGGCGTGGTTTCGAGGCTCGCTGGCGCTCGCACCTCAACCACCGAGGAGGACGGGACGGGGGGGTGGGTCGAGGGCTAGCGCCAGGCCTTGGCGAGGCGCTCGACGATCTCGGTGAGGCGGGCGGGTGAGGTGGCGATGTTGAGGCGGACCTGGCCGGTGGTGCCGGGGGCGTAGGAGGCGCCGGGGCTGACCATCACGCGGCCGCGCTCGAGGGCGACAACGGCAGCGTCGTCGTGGCCGTAGGCGGAGGCGTCGAGCCAGGCGAGGTAGGTCGCCTCGAGCGGGCGCATGCGCACCTCGGGCAGGTGCTCCGCGAGCAGCTCCCCGAGGAGCGTGCGCTGCTGGTCGAGCCGTTCGACGAGCGAGGCCAGCCACGGGTCGCCGTGGTCGTAGGCCGCGCGTGCGGCGACGACGCCGAGCGGCGACCACGAGTCGTTGCGCGACATCGGCTCCGCAGCGAGGAGCTCCCGGTCGGCGGCCGACGGCACCACGAGCTGGGCGCAGCGCAGCCCGGCGGTGTTGAACGCCTTCGACGCGGCCACGACCGCGACCGCGTGGTCGTGGGTGCCCTCGATCGAGAGGTACGAGACGTGCTCGGCGCCCGGCAGCACGAGGGGCGCGTGGATCTCGTCGCTGACCACGCGGGCGCCGTGGGCGACCACCACGTCGCGGATGCCCTCGAGCTCGGCCCGGGTGAAGGCCCGGCCCCACGGGTTGTGTGGCTGCGTGAGCAGCAGCGTCTGCGCTCCCTGCGCGAACAGCCGGTCGAGCGCCTCGAGGTCGATCTCGCACCGGTCCGCCGAGGTTGGCACCTCGAGGAGGTGCTCGGCGCGCCCGGTGACCCGGGCCAGACCGTGCTGGGCGTTGTAGCCCGGCGTCGGGAACACCACGCCGCCCGGACCGCTCAGCACGTCGATAGCCAGCCGCACCCCGGCGGTCACGTCGACCACCGCGTGCACGGCCTCCGGCTCGGGCGCCCAGCCGAAGTGCCGCCCCGCCCAGGCGGCGTACGACGTCGCGAGCGCCTCGTCGCGCTCGACCGGGTAGCCGGTGATCCCGTCGGCCAGTGCCTGCTGCACTGCGCCGAGGACAACGGGGTCGACGGCGTAGTCCATCTCCGCCACCCACGCCGGGATCACGTCCTCGGGCACGCCCCACTTCAGCGGGAGCGAGCGCCGGGCCTCCTCGTCGGTGAGGTCGACGACGGGACGACGCGCGATGCTCATGTCAGTGCCAGTCCTTGCTCTCGAGGAGTCGGACGACCATGTCCCCACGGCCGGGTGCGGCCGGTCAGACCTGCTCGCGGCTCGCCACCGCCGCCGCGACCCGCTGGATCGCGTCCGCGAGGGGTACGCCGTTGTCCTGGCGCCCGTCGCGGTAGCGGAAGCTGACCGCACCCTTCTCGACGTCGTCGTCACCGGCGATCATCATGAACGGCACCTTCTGCAGCTGCGCGTTGCGGATCTTCTTCTGCATCCGGTCGTCGGAGTCGTCGACCTCGACGCGCAACCCCTGCGCCTTCATCTGCCGCGCGATGTCGAACAGGTAGTCGTTGTGGCGCTCCGCGATCGGGATGCCCTGGACCTGGACGGGCGCGAGCCAGGGCGGGAAGGCGCCGGCGTAGTGCTCGACGAGGACGCCGAAGAACCGCTCCAGCGAGCCGAACTTCGCCGAGTGGATCATCACCGGCTGCTGGCGCGAGCCGTCGGCCGCGGCGAACTCGAGCTCGAAGCCCTTGGGCTGGTTGAAGTCGTACTGGATGGTCGACATCTGCCAGGTGCGGCCGATGGCGTCGCGCGCCTGGACGGAGATCTTCGGGCCGTAGAACGCCGCGCCGCCCGGGTCGGGCACGAGCTCGAGCCCGGACTCGACCGCGACGTCCTCCAGCACCTTGGTGGCGACCGCCCACTCCTCGTCGGTGCCCACGAACTTGTCGGGCTTGGCGTCGTCGCGGGTGGAGAGCTCGAGGTAGAAGTCGTCGATGCCGAAGTCGCGCAGCAGCCCGAGCACGAAGTCGAGCAGGTGCTTGACCTCGGCCGGCGCCTGCTCCGGGGTGACGTAGGAGTGCGAGTCGTCCTGGGTCAGGCCGCGCACGCGGGTGAGGCCGTGGACGACCCCGGACTTCTCGTAGCGGTAGACCGACCCGAACTCGAACAACCGCAGCGGCAGCTCACGGTAGGACCGTCCGCGCGAGCGGAAGATCAGGTTGTGCATCGGGCAGTTCATCGCCTTGAGGTAGTAGTCCGAGCCCTCGAACTCCATCGGCGGGAACATGGTGTCCTTGTAGTACGGCAGGTGCCCGGAGGTGTGGAACAGCCCCTCCTTGCTGATGTGGGGGGTGCCGACGTAGTC
The DNA here is from genome assembly GCF_001425025.1 of Nocardioides sp. Root122. Lineage (GTDB taxonomy): Bacteria > Actinomycetota > Actinomycetes > Propionibacteriales > Nocardioidaceae > Nocardioides. The sequence goes on along the minus strand of NZ_LMDE01000002.1, from coordinate 131,644 downwards.
GAAGCCCTCCTCGATGTGCCGCTGGCGGACGTAGTCCTCCATGACCCGCTTGATCACGCCGCCCTTGGGGTGGAAGACCGCCAGGCCGGAGCCGATCTCGTCGGGGAACGAGAACAGGTCGAGGTCACGGCCGAGCTTGCGGTGGTCGCGGCGCTCGGCCTCCTCGATGCGGTGGAGGTGCTCCTCCAGCGCCTCCTTCGACTCCCACGCGGTGCCGTAGATCCGCTGGAGCTGCTTGTTCTTCTCGTCGCCGCGCCAGTAGGCCGCCGCGCTCCGCATCAGCTTGAAGGCGGGGATCCGCTTGGTGGTCGGCAGGTGCGGACCGCGGCACAGGTCGGACCACTTCGCCTCGCCGTTGCGGCCGAGGTTGTCGTAGATGGTGAGCTCGCCCGCACCGACCTCGACGCTCGCGCCCTCGGTGCCCTCGGTGCCGGCGCCGCCCTTGAGGCCGATCAGCTCGATCTTGTAGGGCTCGTCCTTCAGCTCGTCGATCGCCTCGGCGTCGCTGGTGACCCGGCGCTCGAAGCGCTGGTTCTCCTTGATGATCTTGCGCATCGCGGACTCGATCTTCGCGAGGTCCTCCGGCACGAACGGGGTCTCGACGTCGAAGTCGTAGTAGAAGCCGTTCTCGATCGGCGGCCCGATGCCGAGCTTGGCCTCCGGCCAGATCTGCTGCACCGCCTGCGCCATCACGTGGGCGGTGGAGTGGCGCAGGATGTCGCGGCCGTCGGCGCTGTCGATCGCCACGCCCTCGACCTCGTCGCCGTCGGCGAGCTCGTAGGACAGGTCCTTGAGCGCGCCCGCCACGCGGGCGGCGATGACCTCGGCGTCGTCGCGGAACAGCTCCCAGGCCTTGGTGCCCGTCGTGACCGCGGTCTCCGCACGCTGATCGGCGTGGATGCGGACGACCAAGATGTCGGACACGAGAGCTCCTTCAGGAGGGATGAGGGTGGGGCGACTGCCCCCCGTGATGCTATCGGCCACCCTCGTGCCCGCTCACCCCGGTTTCCGTTCACCCGAGCGGGTGAAGGACGCGATGAGCGGAAGCGGTTCTGGGTACTGCGGATCATGACGACTGCACAGAGAAGGCTGGCTGCTGCGCCGACCCGGCCCCTCGCCGTGGCCTCGGTGCCCTCCGGCCACGTCTACGTACGCCACCTCGCACCCTTCGACGGCAGTGGGGCCGTCCGCCTCCCCGACCCCGACCCCGGCCGGCCGGACCGCCCCGCGGGCGCCCAGTGGTGGCCGCCGGTGATGCTCGACCCGGACTGGGCGCGGCAGGCCGACTACGACGTCTTCCACCTGCACTTCGGCTTCGACGCCTGCACACCGGAGCAGCTGGACACCCTCACCCGGGTGGTCCGCGGCCGCGGCAAGCCGTTCGTCTTCACGCTCCACGACCTGCGCAACCCGCACCACACCGACCGGCGCCTGCACGACGACCAGCTCGACGTGCTGGTCCCGGCGGCGGACGGGCTCGTCACGCTGACCCCGGGCGCCGCGGCGGAGATCGAGCGCCGCTGGGGTCGGACAGCGCACGTGGTCCCCCACCCCCACGTCGTCGACCTGCCGACGATCTCGCGGGCCCTGACCGTGCGCCCGATCTGGCGGCACCGCCCGTTCCGCGTGGGCCTGCACCTCAAGAGCCTGCGGGCCAACATGGACCCGATGCGGCTGCTGCCGACCCTCGTCGAGACCGTGGCGCAGCTCGACGACGCCGTGCTGCAGGTCAACTGCCATCGCGACATCCTGGACGCCGACGGCGCCCGCCGGGACCAGGAGCTGTCGGACTGGCTGCGCCACGAGGCGGCGGCGAAGCGGCTGGAGCTCCAGGTCCACGACTACTACTCCGACGAGGACCTCTGGTCCTACCTCGCGTCGCTGGACCTCTCGGTGCTCCCCTACACGTTCGGCACCCACTCGGGCTGGCTCGAGGCGTGCCGCGACCTGCAGACCACCGTGCTGGCGCCCACCTGCGGCTACTACGCCGACCAGGGGCCGGTGCTCAGCTACACCAACGACGGCGACGACTTCGACGCCGACTCGCTGCGTGCGGCCGTGGTGCGCGCCCACACCGAGCGGCCCCGCTGGGGGGCGACCCTCGACGAGCGCACCGACCAGCGGCGCGAGGTCGCCCGGGTCCACGAGCAGCTCTACCGGGAGCTGAGCCAGTGACCGCGCTCTTCACCCGGGAGCGCCTCAGCATCTGCCTGGTGGCCAACAGCCGGTTCCCGATCGCCGAGCCCTTCACCGGCGGCCTCGAGTCCATGACGTGGCACCTCGCCCACGAGCTGGTCAGGCGCGGGCACGACGTCGCCGTCTTCGCCGCCCCCGGGTCCGACCCGAGCCTGGGTGTGGAGGAGCTCGAGGTCGACGCCCTGCCCGAGCACGCCGGTCGTCACGACGTCGACGCGCCGCCGTACGTCGAGGTGGCCGAGCACCACGCCTACCTCTCGCTCATGCTGGGGCTGGCCGGCCACAACGCCCAGCGTTTCGACGTGATGCACAACAACAGCCTCCACTACCTCCCGGTCGCGATGGCGCGCACGCTCCCGATGCCGGTGCTGACCACCCTGCACACCCCTCCCCTGTGGTGGCTGGAGTCCGCGGTGCGGCTCGACGGCGGTCGCAGCTCTTTCGCCGCGGTCTCGCGCCACACGGCCGCTTCCTGGTCGTCGATCACGAACGCCACCTGCGTGCCCAACGGCGTCGACGTCTCCCGGTGGCCGGTCGGCCCCGGTGGCGCGACCGCGGTGTGGTCGGGACGGCTCGTCCCGGAGAAGGCCCCGCACCAGGCGGTGCTCGCCGCACGCCTGGCGGGGATCCCGATCGTGCTGGCGGGACCGGTCCTCGACCTCGACTACTTCCACGCGTCGGTCGAGCCGCTGCTCGGCGCCGAGGCGACCTACGCCGGCCACCTGTCGCAGGCGGAGCTGGCGACCCTCGTCGGGTCAGCAGGCGTCGCGGTCGTGACACCGGAGTGGGACGAGCCCTACGGGCTGGTCGCCGCCGAGGCGCTCGCGTGCGGCACCCCCGTCGCCGCGTTCGCCCGGGGCGGCCTGCCCGAGGTGGTGACCCCGGAGACCGGCCGGCTGGCCGCGCCCGGCGACGTCGCGATGCTGGCCGCCGCGATCACGGAGGCCGTGACGCTCGACCGGGTGCGCTGCCGTGCCCACGCCGAGGACCAGCTCTCCCTCACGCGCATGGTCGACCTCTACGAGGGCCTCTACGTCGAGCTGCTCGCAGGCGGCCTGGCAGCGTGATCGGCTACTACGTCCACCACCAGGGCAGCGGGCACCTGCACCGAGCGGTGACCGTCGCGCCGCACCTGCCCGGACCCGTGACGGGTCTCAGCTCGCTCCCCCGCCCCGACGCGTGGACCGGGCCGTGGCTCCAGCTGCCCCGCGACGACGACGCGGAGTCGTACGCCGACGCGGACGTCTCGGCCTCGGGACGGCTGCACTGGGTGCCCACGGGCGACGCGGGGCTCCGCAAGCGGATGGCGGCGATCTCGGGCTGGATCGAGCGCCACGCCCCGGCAGCCGTGGTGGTCGACCAGTCGGTCGAGGTGTGCCTGCTGGCCCGCCTGCACGGCACTCCCGTCGTCGCGATGACCGCACCCGGCGTGCGCACCGATCCGCCGCACCTGCTCGGCTTCGGCGTCGCCTCGGCCGTCGTCGGCGCCTTCCCGGACGGCTGGGCCCACCGGCTGCTCCCCGGGCTCGCGCTGCCCGAGGGCCGGCTCCACGCGATCGGCGCCGTGTCGCGCGTCCCGGTCGCGACCGAGCGACGGCGGTCCCGCCACCGGCCGCTCGCCGTGCTGCTCGCGGGCACCGGCGGCGACGGGTTCACCGCGCAGGTGGTCGCCGACGCCCGGGCACAGACTCCCGAGTGGGACTGGACCGTCCTCAGTCGCACGCTCGGCTCGTGGCACGCCGACCCCGCGGCCGTGCTCGCGGACGCCGACGTCGTGGTCCTGCACCCGGGCCAGAACTCGCTCGCAGAGGTCGCCGCGAGCCGGGTCCCGGCCGTCGTCGTGCCGGCCGACCGCCCGTTCCAGGAGCAGCACACGACGGCGCGTGCCCTGCGCGACGGGTGGCCCGCCGTCGTGGTCGACGAAGTCCCGCGCACCGGCTGGCTCGACCTCCTCGACGAGGCTGTCTTCCTCGACGGCGAGGGATGGGCCGAGTGGTGCGACGGCTTCGCCCCGACCCGCCTCGCCGACGTGGTCAAGCAGGTGGCACAGGACGGGACCCCGTGACCGGGTCCGCCACCGCGGTCGTCACCGTCGTGCACGGCCGCCACGAGCACCTCGCCCGCCAGCGCGCGTCGCTGGCCGCCTCGACCACGACGGCGTACGAGCACGTGGTGGTCGCCGTCGACGATCCCTCGGTGAGCGGCAGCAGCGTGTCCGTCCCCGCCCACCCGCTCGGCCTGACGATCGCGGCCGCCCGCAATCGCGGGGCCGACCACGCGCTCTCGCTCGGCGCGACCACGCTCGTCTTCCTCGACGTCGACTGCCTCGCCGGCCCCGGCCTCCTCGCGGCGTACGCCGACGTGGTGGCCGAGGAGCCGACCACGATCTGGTCCGGGCCGGTCACCTACCTGGACCCGCCGCCGCCCGAGGGATACGACCTGTCGTCGCTGGGGGCGCTGGACGCGCCGCACCCGGCACGTCCCGACCTCGCCCCGGGCGAGCGCGCCGCCGGGGCCGACCCCGACCTGTTCTGGTCGCTGTCCTTCGCCTGCTCGGCCGAGGCCTGGGTGACGACCGGCGGCTTCTGCGAGGACTACGTCGGCTACGGCGGCGAGGACACCGACTTCGCGAGGGTGGCCCTGCGGGCCGGCGTGGAGCTCGGCTGGGTGGGTGCGGCCCGCGCCTACCACCAGTGGCACCCGGTCTCGCGCCCGCCGGTCGAGCACGTCGTGGACATCGTCCGCAACGCCGAGATCTACCGACAGCGGTGGGGCGTGGTGCCCATGCGCGGGTGGCTCGAGTCCTTCGCCGAACGCGGGCTCGTCCGCCGCGACGACGACGGGCGCTGGCTCCTCACGGCCTGAGGCCGGGGCCGGCGCCCGTCGCCGGGGATCACACGACGGTCCCGAACCGCTCCCACGACCGGTGGGCGCCCAGGAGCGCCAGCAGGTCGGCCTGCAGGTCACCGGCTCCGTCACCCGTCACCACACCGGCGCCACCGAGGCCGAGCTCGTCCAGCACGGCCCGACCGTCACCGACGGCGAGGACCGCCTTGCAGTGCCGGAAGCACTCCTCGAGCAGCAGGCCGACGCGCGGGTCGGTGCGGACGGTCGAGGCGTCGCCGGCCTTGCTGTCGCGGCTCGCGACTGCGTCGGCCGCCGCCGGGGCGGCACCCGCCACCACGAGGGCGTCGAACTCGATCGAGCGGGCGGTCGCGAAGGTGCGCTGGGCCACCAGTCCGTCGCCGAGCTCGCCACCGCGGGGAGCGATGAGCAGGGGCAGCACGCCGGCGGCGAGCAGCGCCTCGCGCAGCTCGGCGACCGCGGTCAGGTCACCGTCGGGGTCGACGACGACCCCGACCAGGCGGCCGTCGGTCGGCCACGTCTCGCCGACCTGGGACAGCGCAGGGCTTGGCGCCGGCTCCTCGAGCGCGACGGTGGGGGCAGGAGCCGGCAGGCCGAGCGCCGCGGCGACCTGGGCGCACAGCTCCTCGTCGATGTTGGCGAGCGCCAGCAGCTGGCGCTCCTTGACGGCCTGCTCGTAGCACTTGCCGAGCTCGAAGCTGTAGGCGTTGACGATGTGCTCCTGCTCGACGGACGACATGCTCTTCCAGAACAGGCGTGCCTGGCTGAAGTGGTCGTCGAAGGACGCCGGGTTCTCGCGCACCTTGGACGCAGCCGGCACCTGGACGGGCACGTCCACGAACGCCCCCTCGTCCGCGCCCGCGAAGAACGGGCAGCCGCCGTCCAGCGAGCTCGGCGAGTAGGGAGCGACCCCGCCGTGCACAGCCTGCTGGTGGAAGCCGTCGCGGTGGTTGTCGTTGACCGGTGCATGCGGCCGGTTGATCGGGATCTGGTTGAAGTTCGGCCCGGACAGCCGAGTCAGCTGGGTGTCGAGGTAGGAGAAGTTGCGCGCCATCAGCAGCGGGTCGTCGGTGCCGTCGATGCCGGGCACCAGGTGGCCGGTGTGGAAGGCGACCTGCTCGGTCTCGGCGAAGAAGTTCGTCGGGTTGCCGTTGAGGGTGAGCGTGCCGATCACCTGCACCGGGGCCAGCTCCTCCGGCACCAGCTTGGTCGGGTCGAGCAGGTCGATGCCCTCGAACATCTGGTCCGGGGTGTCCGGGAAGGTCTGGATGCCGAGGTCCCACACCGGGAAGGCACCCGACTCGATGGCGTCGTAGAGGTCACGGCGGTGGAAGTCCGGGTCGACGCCGCCCGCCAGCTGGGCCTCCTCCCACGTGAGGGAGTGCACGCCGAGGCGAGGCTTCCAGTGGAACTTGCACAGCGTCGTGCCACCCTCGGCGTCGACGAGGCGGAACGTGTGGACGCCGAACCCCTCCATCATCCGGTAGCTGCGCGGGATGCCGCGGTCGGACATGTTCCAGATCGCGTGGTGCTGGGCCTCGGTGTGGAGCGAGACGAAGTCCCAGAACGTGTCGTGGGCGCTCTGCGCCTGGGGGATCTCCCGGTCCGGGTGGGGCTTGCCCGCGTGGATCACGTCGGGGAACTTGATGCCGTCCTGGATGAAGAAGACCGGCATGTTGTTGCCGACGAGGTCCCAGTTGCCCTCGCGGGTGTAGAACTTCGTCGCGAAGCCGCGGGTGTCCCGCACGGTGTCGGCGGACCCGCGCGAGCCCAGCACCGTGGAGAACCGGACGAACACCCGTGTCTCCTCCCCCTGTGCGAAGACCGCGGCCCGGCTCACGGTGGCGGCCGCGCCGTTGGCGACGAAGACGCCGTGCGCTCCGGCGCCGCGTGCGTGCACGACGCGCTCGGGGATGCGCTCGTGGTCGAAGTGCATGATCTTCTCGCGCAGGTGGTGGTCCGCCAGCACCGTCGGGCCACGTGACCCGACCTTGAGCGAGTGGTCGCTGTCACCGATGCGCACGCCGGTGGCGGTGGTGAGGTAGGCGCCCTGCTGGGCGCTCGCGGTCGACGGGTCGGCGCTCGGCGCGCCCGTCGGGGACAGGGGCGTCGGCTGCTGCTGGTCCGGCTTCGGCGGCGGCACCTCACGCGGCTCGGTCGGCTCCTCGAGCGTCGGCGGCTCGCTGCCGGGTGCACCGGGGACCGGCTTGTCGGTCAGGGAGACCGCCTCCGTGACGGCGTCGGCGATCTCGCCGGCCACCTTCTTGGCTGCGGCGACGGGCTTCTTCGGGGTCATCCGGGCTCCTCGTTGGATCGGTCGGCTGGCAAGCGCCTGGGGTCGTGCTGGACCGCCCCGTACCCCCGTGGTCCCGCGCTGCATGCGCGCCCGACGGGTCTGTCGCGGAACGTCTCATCAGTCGGATGTGCGCGCGTCGTGCCGCTGCACGAAGCGGGAGACCTCGTCGGCCACCACGTCGGGCCGGGTCCGGACGACCCAGTGCCCGTGGGGCAGGTGGTGTCGCTCGAGCGACTCCACCCACGGCTCGCTGGCGGCGAGCGATGCCTCCCTGATGGCCACGTCGCGGGTCAGCGCCAGCTGCAGGACGGGCACGGCAGTGGTCCGGTGCTGCGGGCGACGCGCGCCCCGCAGGAGGTTGCCGCGGTAGTAGCGCAGGCCACTCGCCGCGTCCCGGTCGACGATCCCGAGCAGGGGCGGCGCGAGCGGCGAGACGAGGAACGGCACGTAGGACGACGACGCCGCCTGGGCGAGCAGGCCCGCCACGCGGCGGGGGCTCGGCCGCACGATGGTCCGTCGCACCCAGTGCCCGACGTGGTCGAGGCTGGGTCCGCTGATCGAGGTGAACGACGCGATGCGGGTGTCGGCGCCGGGACGGCACACCGCCTCCCACGCCTGCACCGATCCCCAGTCGTGCCCCACGAGGTGCACCGCCTCGTCCGGGGCGACGGCGTCGAGCACCGCGAAGAGGTCGTCGGCGAGCACCTCGACGACGAAGCCGGCGTCCGGCGCGGCCGTCACCGACTCCCCCCGGCCCCGGGTGTCGTACGCGACGACCCGGCAGCTCGTGCCGAGCAGCTCCGCGACGCCGTGCCACAGGCTGTGGGTGTCCGGCCAGCCGTGCACCAGCACCACGGTGGGACCGTCCGGCGTGCCACCGTCGAAGACGACGAGGTCGACGTCTCCGCGCGGCACGGTCGTACGCCGCGGGAGCGGGCCGGTGCCCTCGCTCACCCGCGTCCCCCCACCCGTCGACGTACGACCTCGGCGAGGTTGGCACCGATCCCGAGCAGGGCGTTGCCCTGTCCACCGCGCAGCCCGTTGTGGTCCTGGCGTGAGGCCAGGACGTTGCCGGGCCCGCGGACGACCGGAGCGGCGAGGTCCTGCGCCACGACGGAGAACAGCGGTCCCACCAGCCGGTCGTAGATCCACGGGACGGCGTTGAAGCCGAAGCGGATCACGTCGTTGGACAGCCCGACCTGACCGCCCCGCCACGGGGCGTCCGCGACCGCGAGGACCCGCGACGCGATCTTCTCCGGACGGTCCACCGGGAAGGGCGGTCGGCCGACGGAGTCGCCATAGGTCGCAGCCTGTCGGTAGATGGGTGTGTCCACGCCGCCGGGGGCGACGTAGGCGAACCGCACACCGGGACGGTCACGGTTGTCGACGCGGAGCTGGCGGAACAGCCCACGCACCCCCCACTTGCTGACGACGTACGCCGCCATGTCCGGCACCCCGATGTGGCCGATCACCGACCCGACCAGCACCAGGGCGCCGTCGTCCTGGTCGCGGAGCACCGGCAGCACGTGGCGCGCGAGGTTGACCGCACCGAGGAGGTTGGTGGACACCACCTGGTCGAACACGCCGGCCGGGACAGCGGCGATCGGACCGTAGGCGACCACACCGGCCGAGCTGACGACCACGTCGAGGCGACCGTGCCGACCGACCGCCTCCGCGACGGCCTGGCCGACCTGGGTGTCGTCGCTGACGTCGGCCGGGGTGACGAGGGTGGACGCGGCACCCAAGCAGTCGCAGTCGGCCGCGACGCGCTCGAGCGCCTCGCGGCCGCGGGCGAGGAGGACGACGTGGTCGCCACGCGACGCCGCCTCACGGGCGACCGCCTCGCCGATCCCGCTGGACGCCCCGGTGACCAGGACGACGCGGGGGGCCGTCACCGGGTCTCCTCCTCGGTGTCAGCGCGGTCGGCATCGGCGTCACGCCCCCTGGACTCGCGCAGGCGGCGTCCACGCAGCACGTCCTCGCGCTCCTTCCTGGCCGCCTTGTCGCTCTTGCGGGTGTCGCGGGGCGGCAGCTGGATCGCCTCCTCGGCGGGCATCCCGGCCTGCAGCTCCCGGCCGCGCTCGAGCTCGGCGTCGAGCTCGCCGCCGAAGAGCAGGGCGAGGTTGGTGATCCAGAGCCACAGCAGGAACACGATGACGCCGGCGAGCGATCCGTAGGTCTTGTCGTAGGAGCTGAAGTTCGCGACGTAGAAGCCGAAGAGCGCCGAGGCGATGATCCAGATGACGATCGCGACGGCCGCACCGACGCTGATCCAGCGGAACTTCGGCTGCTTGACGTTGGGCGTGGCGTAGTAGAGCAGCCCGACGATGAGCATGACGACCACGAGCATCACCGGCCACTTGGCGATGTTCCAGACGGTGACGACGGTCGAGCCCAGCCCGATCGCGTTGCCGACCGCCTCGGCGGCGGGACCGGTGATGACCAGGCCGACGAGCACCGCGGCCGCGAGCACCACGGTGATGAGGGTGACGAGCAGCATCATGGGGCGGAGCTTCCAGATCGGCCGGCCCTCGTCGACCTCGTAGATCCGGTTCATCCCGCGCCCGAAGGCGCCGGTGTAGCCCGACGCCGACCAGAGCGCGGCGGCGAGTCCGAGGACCAGGCCGAGGCCGGCGCCCGAGCTCTGGCTGAGCTGGACCAGCGTCGGCTCGAGGAAGTCGGCGGCACTGCCCGCGCCGATGTCACGCATGATCCCGACGAGGGTCTCCACCGTCTTGGGTCCGTCGCTCACCAGGCCGACGACCGACAGCATCGCCAGTGCTGCGGGGAACATCGCGAGCACGGAGTAGTAGGTGAGGGCCGCGGCCAGGTCGGTGCACTGGTCGTCGGAGAACTCACGCACCGTCTTGCGCAGGACGTAGGTCCACGACGGCTTGGTCAGGTCCTTGGGCGAGTCGGGCTTGTCGGCGGCCCGGTGGGTCTCCGACTGGGTCTTTGGCTGGTTCTCTGCGGTGGCGCGATCCATGCCCCCACGTACCCACCGGCGCCGGGTTCACCCCCTCCCCTCGGCTGTGTTCACCGGCGTCGCCCCGTGCCTAGCGTGGGAGCGGTGCAGACCTTCCTGCCCTACCCCGACTTCCAACGCTCGGCCCGGGTCCTCGACCAACGGCGGCTGGGCAAGCAACGCGTGGAGTGCCTGCAGGTGGTGCGGGGGCTGACCGTCCCCGGCTACGGCTGGCGACACCACCCGGCGGTGAAGATGTGGCGCGGCCACCTCGAGGCGCTGGGTCGCTACACCCTGACGTGCTGCGAGGTCTGGGTCGAGGGCGGCCGCGCCGACACGTGCGCCGCCACCGTGACGGCCGACCTGGCGGCGGCCGGGGTCATTGCGATCCGGACGCAGGACGAGCTGGCCGCGGCACGCGCGCTGCCGTACTGGATCGGTGACGACGACGTCCACCGCTCCCACCAGTCGTCGCTCGTGCGCAAGGACCCGGACTTCTACGGCCCCCTCTTCCCGGACGTGCCGCCCGACCTCGACTACGTCTGGCCGGCTCCGCGCACCTGACGCGGGACGACAGGGGACCTTGGTCCCGCGGAGTTGGTGGCGTTGTCCCCATCTGGCGGCGACGCGACCTTCATAGCCTCGGTGGCGAGGCAGGAGACGACCCACGACTCCTCCGAACGGAAGGCACATCATGCGCGCGGTACTCGACAAGCTGATCTCCTGGACCGGGCTGGCGCTCGCCGCCGTGCTCCTGATCGCCGGAGGTCTCCTGACCTGGGCCAACACCTTCATCGGCGACCAGGTCGACCAGCAGCTGACCATGCAGGGCATCACGATGCCGGAGGGCGAGGCCCTCGCCAGCCTGCCGAAGTCGGACGCCACGGTGCTCGAGGAGTACGCCGGCAGCGAGCTCAACACCGGTCCCGAGGCCAAGGCGTACGCCGACCACTACATCCTCGCGCACATGAACGCCGCCAGCGACGGCCGCACCTACGAGGAGGTCAGCGGCGAGTTCCTCGCGCTGGACGACGAGGCCAAGGCAAGCGAGGAGGGCCAGGCCCTCGGCGGGCTGCGCCAGACGCTCTTCATGGGCAACACGCTCCGCGGCCTGCTCCTCTACGGCTACGCCTTCGCAACCATCGGCACGATCGCCGGCTACGCCGCCATCGCCGCCTTCGTCGGAGGGTTCGTCCTGCTGGCCCTGGCCCTGCTGGGGATGCGGCACGCACGGCAGGCCGCGCCGGTGGCCGGGCGCCAGCCGGAGCTGGCCACCGCCTGAGTCCCGGGGCGCCACACGCGAAGGAGCAGAGCCCGGTCGGTCACCGACCGGGCTCTGCTCTGCGTCTGCACCCGGCCGCGGCAGCGGGCACCCTCAGGGGATCGTGGAGATGATCCGCTCCAGCTCCCGGATCGAGGTGGCGGTGTCGGTGTGCAGCACGGCATGCCAGCCGAAGGCGCGCGCGGCCTCCACGTTGACCACCACGTCGTCGAGGAACACCACCTCGTGCGGCGCGACGCCGAGGCGGCGGGTGCTCAACGCGTACGCCGCCGGGTCGGGCTTGGCGAGCCCCACCTCGTGGCTGTAGACGATGTCGTCGGTGACGTCCTCGAAGCCGTGGACGCGTTCGCGCTCACGGGCGCCGGGGCCCGAGTTCGAGAGGATCGCGGTCAGGCGCGGACCGCGCTGGGCGGCGAACCAGTCGAGGAGCGGCTGGTCGATCGTGCCGACGTACCACCGCCAGTAGTCCTCGACGAGCTCGTCGACCTGGGCGTCGTCGAGGCGGAGCGTGCGCTGCCACTCCCCCCGGATGTCGGCCTCGGTCGCGCCGCCGGTGAGCGCGTCGCCGGGCAGGCCGGCCAGACCGCCCGCGACGGTGCCGGGCGCGAGCCCGAGACGCGCCTCGGCCGGCCCCGGGAAGACGTCGTCGTCGATGACCTCGAGGACTCCCCCGATGTCGAGCACCACTGCACGGATCGCCACGGCAGGAGGATGCCCCGTCCCGCGCGCCTCACACCCACGGGGTCCGGCGAGCTGGTCCAGCCCATCTAGACGGGCTGGCGGGGCGGGACCCTGCTGCGGGACACTCGTCACGCAACGCAGCTTCGACATGCCGTCGCTCGACACCCGCCCTCGTTCGGGGGTGCGGCTCACGGCCGGGGAGGGACACCCAGCCGACGTCCGGGTCGGCTCCGTCAGACCTCCCGTGTTCCACCCGCTCTCGTCACACTCGCCGCTCGGGGAGGCGTCGTGATCGATCTCGTGCTCATCGCACCGGTCCGGGCGTACCGCGACGCGCTGGCGATGGCGATCGAGACCGACCCCACCCTCGAGCTCCTGGCCGGCGTCGCCACCGGACCGGAAGCGCTGGCCTGCATGGTGCCGCGCCAGCCGACGGTGGCCCTGCTGGACTTCTCCGTGGACAGCGTCGTGCCGCTGATGGCCTCCCTGCGCCGTACGGCGCCGACCACCCGACTCGTCGGCATCGGCATCTCCACCCGGCACGGCCAGTCCGAGGCCGTGGTGCGCGGGGCGGAGGCCGGGCTCGCCGGCTTCGTCGACGCCGACCAGCCGCTGGGCGACGTCCTGGCCGCGGTGCGGCTGGCCGCCCGGGGTGAGTCACCGTGCAGTCCGCGGATCGCGGCGCTGCTGCTTCAGGCGCTGCAGCGGAGACCGGAGCCGCCCCGGATGCCCCACCAGCTGAGGGGCCAGGGCCCGGCGCGGCTGACGCCGCGCGAGCTCGTCGTCGCCGAGCTCGCCGAGCGGGGGCTCACCAACCGCCAGATCGCCAGCAGGCTGGTCCTCGGCGAGTCGACGGTGAAGTCGCACGTGCACGCCATCCTGGCCAAGCTCGAGGTGGGGCGACGCGACCAGATCGCGCTGTCCGGCCCGCCGCCCTCCACCGGTGGAGGTGGGGTGGAGGGACCGGGGCCCACCCCCACTTCGTCCCCGTCTCCCCTGCCCTGACGGATCCCGGCGACGACGCGCTGCCGCCACGCTCCTGTCATGGGACCGCGCGACGGGCTGGACCTCGACCCGCTGGTGCGGTGGTGCGCCGAGGTGCTGGGCCGCGGGCTCGACCACGAGGGTCCCGCCGCGACCACCGTGCCGCCCCTGCCCCAGCACCTGCGTGACCCGCTCGTCGCCCATGGATTCGACGCCTTCGACCAGACGGCGGTGGCGCTCTCGCTCGCGCCGGACCTCGACGCCGAGCTGGCCGCGAGCTGTCGGGTGCTCACCGCGCGCACTGCGAGCCCCTACCTCACGGTGGCGGCGATCGCCGACCTGGTCGGCGCCCGCGGAGCGGAACGGGTCGGCCTGGCCGCCCGGCTCAGCGACGGCGGGCCGCTCGCCCGGATGGGACTGCTGCACATCGTCCCTCCGCGCGAGTCCCCCGTGGTGGGCGAGCCTCCGCGCGGCCCCACCCTCCTGGCCTCCTGCGCCGCGAGCACGGCGCTGCTGCGCAGCGCCTTCGGCATCCTGCGACTCGACCCGTCGCTGCGGCCCTGGGTGCGCGACGACCTGGTGGCGCCCACCACCGCGCCCGACCCGCTCGCCGCCCACGTCATCGCCGCCCGCCTCGGCGCAGGTCACCCGTCGCTCACCTCGCTGGTGGGCGGCCGTCCCGGCGATGCGCTCGCCACCGCCCTGCACGCCGCCGCCACGGCCGGCCGCAACTGCCTGGTGGTCTCGGCCGAGGCACTGGTGGACCCCGCGCCGGCGGCCCGCGTGGCAGCCGAGTGCCTGCTCCGCAACGCCGTCGCGGTGGTCACGGGCGACACCTCGGACGTCCCGGCGCACCGCTGGGAGGCACTGGCGGCGGTCGTGGCGATCGGCGTGCACCCCGTGCTCGACGACGACGCCCCGCACGACGTCGGCTCCATCGAGGTCCACCCCGGCACGGGATCGGTGGGCGCGCACCTCGTCGAGGTGCTGCACGGCAGGGGCGTGGTCGTCGCGGCGGACGACGAAGCCCGCCTGGCCCGCTGGCAGCACCTCGACCACGACGACGTCGGCAGGCTGGCCGCGACCCTCGCCGCCCGGGCCGTGGGACGCCGCCTGGTCGGCGAACCCACCCACGTCACCTCGCGGGACGTCACGAGCGCGTCGATCGGGCTGCTGGGTCACGGGCTGTCGCGCCTGGCGACACCGTTGGAGACCTCGGCCGACTGGTCGCAGCTCGTGGTCCCCGCCGACATCCGCGAGCAGCTGGCCGAGCTCGTCGCGCAGGCAGCCGGACGTACGCAGGTGCTGGAGGACTCCGGGTTCGGCGCCCAGCCCGGCCTGCCCCCGGGGCTGACGGCCGTCTTCGCCGGCCCCAGCGGGACCGGCAAGACGCTCGCCGCCCGACTGGTGGCGGGCGAGCTCGGGCTCCCGCTGTACGGCGTGGACCTCTCGGCGGTCGTGTCGAAGTACATCGGGGAGACCGAGCGCAACCTCGAGGCCGTCTTCACCGCGGCCGAGCAGACCGACGCTGTGCTCCTCTTCGACGAGGCGGAGGCGCTCTTCGGGAAGCGGAGCGAGGTGCAGGACGCTCGCGACCGCTACGCCAACCTCGAGATCTCGTTCCTGCTCCAGCGCATGGAGCGCTACGACGGGGTCGCGATCCTCGCCACCAACCTGCTCGGGCACTTCGACGACGCGTTCGCCCGGCGGCTGTCGTTCTGCCTGCACTTCCCCTACCCCGACGAGGCACTGCGCGCCCGGATCTGGCACACGGTCTGGCCGGCGCGGGTTCCTCTCGCCGATGACGTCGACCTGGACGAGCTGGCCGACCGGCACCCCCTGGCCGGCGGGCACATCCGCAACATCGCGCTGGCTGCGACCCACCTGGCCCGCGCCCGTGGCGGCCCCGTCGACCGCGCGTGCCTGGACCGGGCGGTCGACCGCGAGTACGCCAAGCTCGGCCAGCTGGCCGACACGGTGGCCGAGGCGCTCTCATGACCGCCACCCGCCCGGGCTCCCCCGGGCACGCGCTCCTGCACCCGGTCCATGAGGAGTCACGGACGCTGGACGGTGGGCTGCGGAGCAGCATGGAACGGTCCTTCGGTGCGTCGTTCGGCGACGTCGTGGTGCACACGGGCGCCGCCAGCGGCGGCCTCGCCGACTCCTTCGACGCCGCAGCCTTCACCGTCGGCCGCCACATCGTCTTCGGTCCGGGCAGGTTCGACCCGACGTCGCTCCGCGGACGAACCCTCATCGCCCACGAGCTGGGCCACGTGGTCGAGCAGCGGCGCGGCGGCGGTGACCCGGACCTCGGCACGCGGCTGCCCGCGGGCGTCATCCCGCTCCACGGCGGTCATGCCGAGGGCGCCGGTCGTACGGCGGCGCAGGCCGCGCTGGGGCACCAGGCCCCGGTCGCCGGCGCCACCGGCGTGGGCGTCGCCCGGCAGCCGAAGCAGGACGAGGACGCCGCGGCGGGAGGGGTGGCGCCGTACCTGACCCAGGCCATGGCCCGACCCCAGTCCACCCCCGCGCCCGTGGCGCCGGCGCTCCAGCTGCCCAGCGGCAACGCCCTCACGGCCAGTCGCACGGTGATGAAGGCCATCGAGGACCTCACCCGCACGCCCGACGGCCGGTACACCACGACGTACCTGGGGAAGACGCTGGTGCTGACCGCCGAGGACGCGGAGAAGACGCGCGCGGCCGCCCGCAACGCGCTGGTCGAGGTGGTGGCCCGCTCCCGCCGCAGGTACGACGACGCCGCCGGCCGCTACGCCGCCCAGGAGGAGGTCGACAAGGAGTTCTGGTTCAGCTCCAAGGCCGCGCACGCGATGGCCTGGATCGGCACCCTCGGCGACCACGAGGACCCCGGGATGGCGCTCGCCCTCCAGCGGCCGGTCGTGACGATCGCCGAGGTCACCGTCGCCCGGCTCGTCGCCGAGGGACGTCTGGCCGCCGCGGCCGAAGAGGCCACGCGGGCCGAGAGCGCCTCGGGGCGGTCCGCCGCGCTCGTCCGGATCTACATCGACCAGACCATCGAGGGCGCCGAGGCGATGGCGACCGGCCTCGAGTTCACCCGGGACGCCGCATTCGTCACGCTCGGGGTCCTGGCCGTGGTCGCGACCGGTGGAGCCGCCGCGGGGCTCGCGCCGGGCGTCGTCGGGACGGGTGTCGCCGGGACGTCGGTGGCGACGACCGCGACGGTGATCTCCGTCGGCGCGCCCATCGTCGCCAACGTCGGCGTCGGCGTCGTCAAGGTCGTCCAGGGAGATCCGGTCGACTGGGGTGACATCGCCGTCGACGCGGCCGTGCAGATCGTCCTGGCCAGGTTCGGCGGAAAGCTCGGCGAGAAGGTCTTCGGCAAGCTCGCCGGCAACCCAGCGGCCCGCACCGCAGTGCGCCGGGTCCTGGCCTCGGTGGGCAGCGGTGTCGTCTCGCACGAGGCGAGCCAGGTGTTCACGGTGACCGTGAACGAGACGTACGCCGCCCTCCGCGGCCGGGACGTGTCCTGGGGCCACTTCGTCGACGAGCTCTCCGACCGGCTGACCGACCCCAAGGGGATCTTCATGGCAGCGGCGATGAGCGGCTTCACCGCTGTCGCCCACGCCAAGATCGACCAGGCCGCGGCCGCCAAGTCCGGCTCGTCCGACTCGTCCGGCTCGTCCGGCTCGTCCGGCTCGTCCGGCTCCTCCGGTGGTGGGTCCTCCAAGGCCCCACCCGTCAAGTCGCCCGCAGCACCCGTCGAGGAGCCGGTCGTCGCCGCCCCGACCAAGAAGCCCGTCACTCCCGCCCAGAAGCCGGTCCAGACGACCGCTGCACCCGCCCCGACCCAGGAGCCCGTCTCTCCCGCCCCGACCGCCAAGGCAGCGGGCGGCAAGACCTCCACGTCGAAGGGCGCGAAGTCCTCCCGTCCGTCCGAGCTCAAGCGCAAGGCCGACGCCGGGGAGCGCCTGCGGGTCAAGGCCGAGAAGCGTGCGACGGCAGCAGAGGTCGCACAACAGAAGGCGACCCAGAAGGCCGCCGCCGCCCAGACGCGGCTCAGCAAGTCCCAGGAGGCCGTCGATGCGCGTCAGCAGGCGGGACGCAAGCCGACCAAGGCGCAGCAGGATGCCCTCCAGCGGGCCAAGAAGGCCGTAGCGGTCACCGAGAGCGGCCAGGTCAGGGCCGCGAAGGACTCCCAGAGGGCTGAGTCCCGTCGGCAGTCGGCGACGAAGAAGGCCGCCGAGCGGTCGTCGGCCTACGAGCAGGCCAAGGCAGCCAAGGCCGCCACGACCAAGGCCACGACCGCCACCGAGAAGTTCGACCGCCTCTGGAAGCCCAAGGACGTGTGGAAGCAGTGGGCGAAGCAGGAGATCGCCGCACGCAGACCGGGCGGGACGTCCACAGCGCCGAAGAGCACCGCGGAGTACGACGCGCAACTGGTGGAACAGGCGAAGGGTGCGCCGGTGCCTGACAAGGACGGACGGATCGACTGGGGCAAGACGAAGGGCGGGGCGAAGCTCCCGGGCGCGGCCGCCGAGCTCGACCCGATCCGTGGGATGACGGATGCCGAGCTCGCCCACGCTGCGAAGACAGGCGAGATCCCGAGCCGCTTCCAGGCGGAGATCGAGCACCGCATCCCGCAACGGGTGGGGCGCTGGATGGCGAAGGCGGGGGTCCCGCCCAAGGAGGCAGCGGCCGCGACCAAGCTCAACGACCCCAAGAACCTCGAGTCCGCCAGCAAGTCCTGGCACGAGAAGGTCGACGAGATGAAGGCCCGGTTCCGCTCCGGGCACGACAAGACCGATCCGATGTCGTCGCTGGACACCCGAGCCGGCCGCCCGTTGGGCCAGGCGAGCGACGCCGAGATCGCCACCATGGTCACCGCCCTCAAGAAGCCCGGGGTGAACCTGGACGTCGAGGTCGACGTCAACGGCACGAAGACCACCTTGCGCAACGTCTTCCGCGACGAGAAGACCCGTCGGCCGGGCTCCACCTGGGACGCGCCATGATCGACTCCCTCGACCTCGTCATCCGGCAGACCCTGGTCGCCGAGATCCCCTCGCTGGCGACGCGGATCGGCTTCCAGCCGCCGGACGACGCGTGGCGGCAGCGGGTCGGCGCGGGCACCGGCGTGTGGCTCAGCTGCGCGCTGGTCGACCTGCGTGAGGACCGGCACCGCCGCTCGAACGAGATCCGCATCGAGCACCACCCGACGCGGCGCGTGCTGTCGCCGTACTTGCTGCGGTGCGACTACCTGCTCAGCGCCTGGAACAGTGCCAAGGACTCCTCCGCCGTCCAGGCCACGACGGCCGAGCACGGGCTGCTCGGCCGTGTCGTGCGGACGCTGGTGGAGCGGGCTCCCCTGACGCCCGCGGCGGTGCTGGTCCCGGCCGAGCTGGCCGGTCTGCCGTCGGCGTGGCGCGAGGACACCTTCGACACCGAGGTGCTGCCTCCGGAGGGGTTCACCAAGATCCCCGAGTTCTGGGGGACGATGGGCCGCGCGGCGCCGTGGCGCCCCGTCGTCTGGCTCACCGTCACCGTCCCCGTCGCCCCCGAGCCCACGCTCGTCGACGGCACGGTCACCACGATCATCACCTCCGCCGGCCGCGGGCGGCCCGCCCCGGACCCCGAGACGCTGCTCGGCGTCGGGGGCCTGGTCCTCGACGCCACCGGCGCCCACGCTGCCGCGCCCGTGCCCGTCGGCGAGGCGCTGGTGACCCTGGCCGATCCCGCGGGGAGCCTGCTCAGCCGCGCGCTCACGGACGCCGACGGCCGGTTCGTGCTCGACGGCGTCCCGCCCGGGACGTACGACCTCGTCGCCCGCGCCACCGCGCTGCCGCCGACGGCGCCCCTCAGCGTCACCCTCCCGGCGGCCACCGCCGGCCCCCTCGAGCTCCAGTTCACCTGACCCAGCCAGCGAAAGGACCAGACCATGGCAGTGCAGGTCTCCTACCCCGGTGTCTACATCGAGGAGTTCACGCCCGCCTCGCCCATCGAGGGCGTCTCGACGAGCGTCGCGGCCTTCATCGGCATCGCGGAGAAGGGCCCGATCGGCGAGGCCAGGTTCCTGACGAGCATCGACGCGTTCACCGAGACGTTCGGGGGGCCGCTCGACGGCCCCCAGCCCTACTACCTGCCGCTCGCGGTCCAGGGGTTCTTCGCCAACGGCGGGAAGATGGCGTACGTCGTCCGCGTCGGCACCGCCACCCCCGCGTTCGCCGACCTCGACAGTCGCGACGCAGCAGCCGTCCCCCTGGCGCAGGTCGTGGCCATCGCCGACGGGGCCGCCGGTGACGGCGGCACGGTCGTCGTGTCGGACGCGAGCTCGCTCGCTGAGGCGCTCACGGCCGAGGGTGCCGGCACCACCGTGCCGGCCCACAGCGCGACCCCCGCAGTCACGGGCATCGACGCCACCCGGCGGGTGCTGAGCGTCGCGGACTCGTCGGTCTTCGCGGTCGGCGACCACGTCGTCCTCTCCCGCGGCGCCACGAAGTCCCCGCGCCTGGCGGTCGCCACCGTCGAGCCCGGTGCGGTCCGCCTCGCCTCCGACGCACCGGCACGGACGGCCTCCACCGAGTGGAACAAGGTGAGCACCGACGACCTCGCCGTCGGCGACCGCCGCATCCGGGTCGACGTACCTGCTGCCGTCAGCCTCCGCGCCCACGTGCCCAGCGGCTCCGTAGTCGTCCTCACCGACGGCACGAAGACCGAGTGGCACACGGTCTCGGAGGTCGGGGCGGACAGCCTCACGCTGTCCACCCCGCTGACGGGCACGCTCGCCGTCGCCACCACGACCGTCGCCACGGCCGAGATCGACCTCGCCATCACCGACACCGCCAACCTCACCCGGACCTACGCCGGTCTCTCGACGTCGCCGCTGCACCCGCGGTGGTGGGGCACCGCGGTCACCGACCCGTACGCCCGGGTGGTGCTGGACCCCGACGTGTTCCCCGACGGCGACCCGCGACCCGCGGAGGGCACCTTCCAGGTCACCGGCGCCACGAACGACGACCCGGTCGCGTCCTGGGGAGACGTCGAGGACGAGACGAAGCTCCGCGAGGTGCTCAAGCTCCTCGTCCCGATCGACGAGATCAGCCTGGTGGCCGTCCCCGGCTGCACGGCGACCCCTGCGCAGCAGGAGGTCGTGCGTCACTGCGAGACGATGTTCGACCGGTTCGCGGTCCTCGACTCCAAGGAGGGCGTGGACCTGGTCACCGTCAAGCAGCAGCGCGGCTCGCTCACCGGCCAGCTCGACAAGGGCTTCGCGGCGCTCTACTACCCGTGGATCACCCTGAAGGACCCCTCGCGCAACAGGGTCGTCTCCCAGCCGCCCTCCGGGCACGTGGTGGGCATCTATGCGCAGACCGACACCACCCGGGGCGTGCACAAGGCGCCCGCCAACGTGGGGATCGCCGGCGCCGTCGGCCTCGAGCGACGACTGTCCGACGTGGACCAGGGCTTCATCAACCTCGACGGGGTCAACGCGCTGCGGATCCTGCCCGGCCGGGGCATGCCGGTGGTCTACGGCGCACGGACCACCGCGGGCGACCGGAACTGGCAGTACGTCAACATCCGCCGGCTCTTCCTGTTCCTGGAGGAGTCCATCCAGGAGAGCCTCAGCCTCTCGGTGTTCGAGCCCAACGACCTCGCGCTGTGGCAGCGGCTCAAGCGCACCATCACCGAGTTCCTGACCCGGGTCTGGCGCGACGGCGCGCTCTTCGGCGCGACGGCGAAGGACGCGTTCTACGTGCGCATCGACGAGGTCCTCAACCCGCCCTCGACGCGCAAGCTCGGCCGGCTCTACGTGGAGATCGGTGTCCAGCCGGTCTACCCCGCCGAGTTCATCGTCGTACGGATCGGGATCTGGGACGGCGGCAACGAGGTCGCCGAGGTCTGACGCACGTCCCCCACACGCACCCGGAGAAAGGCAGCACCATGACAGCCCAAGTAGTGGATCCCTTCGTCAGCTTCAACTACCTCGTCGAGATCGACGGCATCGCGCGAGGCGCCTTCCAGGAGGTGACCGGGCTCGACTCGACCATCGACGTGATCGAGCACCGCGAGGGCGGGGGCAACACCAGCCCGCACAAGCTCGCCGGTCAGACGAAGCACGCCAACATCGTCCTCAAGTACGGCATGACGATCGACACCCAGCTCTTCCAGTGGCACAAGACCGTCGTCGACGGGGCCGTGGACCGCCGCAACGGCTCGGTGGTCCTGCTCGACCGCCGCGGGAGCGAGGTGGCCCGCTGGAACTTCGTGCGGGCCTGGCCCTCGAAGTACACCGCGCCGTCGCTCAACGCCGAGGCCTCGGACGTCGCGATCGAGACCGTCGAGCTCGTGCACGAGGGCCTGGAGAGGGTGAGCTGACATGCTCCAGCTCGAGCACGACTTCACCCTCCCCGTCGGCCTCCTCGGCGAGGACGGGGCGCTCCACCGCGAGGGCACGATGCGCCTCGCCACGGCCGCCGACGAGATCCTGCCGCTGCAGGACCCGCGGGTGCAGCGCAACGCGGCGTACCTCACGATCATCCTGCTGAGCCGGGTGGTCACCCGCCTCGACGGCGTCGAGCCGGTGACCCCGCGCACCATCGAGTCCCTGTTCGCGGCCGACCTCGCCCACCTGCAGGACCTCTACAACGCGATCAACGACGTGGAGGACCCGGCCGACCGGGACCACGCGGCGTGCCCGTCGTGCGGAGAGGACCTGGCCGCCGGCCGCGAGCGCCTGGGGGAATCCGTGCCTATCCCGTCGATCGCCTGAGGAACGAGATGGCCTTCATCGCCTACCACCTCCACTGGCCGCTCGCCGAGCTGATGGACCTCCCCCACCGGGAGCGCCGGTCGTGGGTCGGCGAGGTCTCGGCCATCAACAGCACCCTGAACGCCGCAGCGCAAGGAGCCTGACGTGGCACTGAGGACAGCGACCCGACGCCGGACCGGGCACCGTCGCGCCCTGCGCACGGTCCCGCCGGTCGAGCAGGTGCTGCTCGCACCGCTGCGCCCGCTCGTGCGTCACGTCCACCACCTCTCGACGTCGACCTTCCACCTGCACGTCGCCGTTCCGGTGCGGGTCGTCGCGACCGCGCACCCGGTCCGGGTGCTCGCCCTCCCGGCGGGCTCCCCCGGCGCTGCCTCCGCGGGTGCGGCCACGCAGGTCCTGCTCCTCCGTGACCGGGCCGCCGGCTCGGCCGCGCCTCCTCCGGTCGGCGAGGCGCCGCGGACCGGGTCGCGTCAGACCGCCCGTGGCACGGCGCGCCCGGTGACCGGCAGCGCATCCGCGCCCCCCGTGCCGACCGTCCGCCCCTCCGCACCGACACGCGTGGAGATCGTGCACCGCCAGCCGGATGCGGCCACCGCGTCGACGCCGGGGTCGACGGCACACCGCGCGAGCGAAGCAGAGGTCCGTCCTGCGGCGTGGCGCGTCCCTGCCGGACCGAGCGTCGTGGCGTCGGCCCCCGGGGCGACACCCCTGACGGCGGCCGACGTGCCCGGCGTCGTGGACCACGTCGTCCGGGAGATCGACCGCCGGCTCGTCGCCTCGCGTGAGCGTCGGGGGTGGACCGCATGACCGGACTCGAGAAGGCGACGCTGACCGACCTGGTGACCGGCCGGCGGGTGGCGGTGCAGTTCAACCCGGAGGAGTACTCCCTCGACCGCTCGACGACCTTCGCCCAGCTCGCGGTTCCCGGGCTCTCCGCCCCGCTCGTGCAGTTCATCGCCGGGAACGCGCAGACGGCCGAGATGGAGCTGCTCGCCGACACCACGGAGGCCAGCCCTGCCGGCGGCCCCGGCAGCGACGTACGCCGCCTGGTGCGGGACATCACCTCGCTGATGGACATCAACCCCGAGCTCCACGCGCCGCCGCCGGTCGTCTTCGCGTGGGGCAGCCTCACCTTCACGTGCGTGCTCACCCGGGTGCAGCAGCGCTTCGTGATGTTCCGTCCCGACGGCACGCCGGTGCGCGCGCGGCTCACGGTCAGCCTCAGCGAGTACCGCAACGTCGAGCTCGAGGCGAAGGAGATCAAGCGGCAGACCGTCGACTACACCAAGGTGCACGTCGTCTCGGAGGGCGACAGCCTGCCCCTGATCGCCCACAGCGAGTACGCCGATGCCACGGCGTGGCGAGCCATCGCCGTCTGCAACGGCATCACCGACCCGCGCTCGCTCGTCGTGGGCGCCCGGCTCACCCTGCCCCGGCTGCCGTACGTCGATGCCAGCGGCGTCGTGCACCAGGCCCGCCCCAGCCGGGAGGCGTCGTGACGGTCGCGCCCCATTACGCCCCCGAGCTGCGGCTGCTGTTCTCCGGCCGGCCGGCTCCCGCCGCGCTGCGCGCGTCGCTCACGTCGGTCAGCGCGACGTGCGGGTTCGGCGACGCCGACCGCCTCGAGGTGTCGATCGCCAACGAGGGGTTGCGGTGGCTCGACAACGACCTGTTCCACCTCGACACGCCGGTCGAGCTGTGGCTGGGCTACTCGCCCGAGCAGCCCGAACGGGTCTTCGCCGGCGAGGTCGTCGCCGCGGACGCGACGTTCCCGAGCGGAGGCATCCCGACCATGACCGTCGCGGCACAGGACCGACGCACCAGGCTCGCCGCCGCGCAGCCCTCGCGGTGGTTCGCCGTCTCCGTCCCGACCTACGGGGTCATGCCGCTGCCCGACCTCGTCGTGGCACCGGAGCTCGCCCTCGAGCACGGCCTGCTCGCGACCGTCGACCCCCTCGGCTCCGTGCTCGCCGCGGCGCTCGGCGCCGCTGAGACGCTGATGTCGCTGGACGACCCGACGCTGCGCCAGCGCATCGTGCGCAAGCAGGCGGGCGAGAGCTCCCTCGACCTGCTGAAGCGGATCGCGGTGGAGAACGCGTGGGAGGTCGCGATCGACCACCGCGCCGAGCCGGCCGGCCTCGTGGTCAGCCTCATGTCCCCCGCGGCGCACCTCGCACCCGACGTGACCGTGAAGTACGGCGCCTCGCTGCTCGACTTCTCGCCGCGGATCAGCGCGGTCGGCCAGGTGGCCAAGGTGTCGGCGAGAGTGTGGCAGCCATCGATCCGCCTCGAGCTCACCATCTCCGTGGGCTACGACTGGGACCGCCAGTCCCTCGAGATCGACGTGACCCCCGGCTTCGGGCTGCCGATCGGCGGCGGCAAGGGCACCGAGATGACGCTGGTGGACGAGCCGATCTCCCCCGCGAACGCGGCACGCGTCGTGCTCGGCAAGCTGCTGCCCAAGCTCAACAAGCGGATGACGGCCCGCGGGACGTGCGCGGGCAACGCGGCGATCCGCGCCGGGCACGTCATCCAGGTCGAAGGTGTCGGCGAGACGTACGGCGGGTTGTGGCGGGTCGTCTCGGTCACCCAGACGCTCGACAGCAGCGGGTGGCGCACCACCTTCGACGCCCGCAAGGAGCTGTGGTTCGGGTCGATCCCACCGGCGTCGCAGGGCGCCGTACGAGTGCAGGGCGGCCTGTTGTCGCTGCCCTCGGGAGCGTAGGAGGCGTCGTGGCGTTGTTCGACTTCATGGAGGGCCCGGAGGCGCGGGAGACCGACAGCCGCCGGCTGGGCCTGGTGCGTGGCGAGGTCAGCGAGAACTTCGACCTGACGATGCAGGGACGCGTGCGGGTGAAGATCCCCACCATCCCGGACATCGAGCCGTGGGCCCCGGTGTGCACCCCGTTCGCCGGCGACGGCTACGGGTTGTGGTGCATGCCGCAGGTCGGCGACATCGTGCTGGTCGCCTTCGAGAACGGCGACCTCAGCTGGCCCGTGGTCGTCGGGAGCGTGTGGGACTCCAGCAACACCCCTCCGGTCGACCTGCCGACCGACGCCATCAACAAGCGCGTCCTCAAGACGCCCAACGGCCACGAGCTCTCCTTCGACGACATGACGCAGGAGATCTCGTTGACCCACCTCGCGGGCCACACCCTGACCATGACCTCGACCGAGATCTCGATCGAGCTCGCCCAGGGCGCCGGCAAGCTGACGCTCTCGCTCCCGGGCAAGGCGGAGCTCACGGGCCAGGTGTCCGTCGAGGTCAGCTCCACGAGCACCTCGGTCACGGGCGACGCCACCCTCGACCTGTCCGGTGCCACGACGACGCTCAAGGCCGACGCGACCTGCCGGGTCAGTGGCGGCCTGGTGACCATCAACTAGGCCCATCCAGTCCCGAGGAGCCCGCCATGCCTGCAGCAGCCCGCGTCGGTGACACCACCGCGCACCCCGGCACCGTCACCGGGCCGGGGGTGCCCACCGTCCTCATCGGCACGATGCCGGCGGCCGTGATGGGAGACATGCACGCCTGCGCCTTCCCGCCGCCGGCCAGCCACCCCCCGACACCGTTCACCGGGGGCAGCGGCACCGTGCTCGTCGGCAACCGCCCGGCGCTGCGGATGGGCGACATGGCCGGGTGCGGAGCGCCCATCGTGATGGGCGAGATCACCGTGCTGATCGGGGGCTGAGATGACCGGGCAGGCTCTCGGCGAGCACCTCGAGGCGCGGATCCTGGGCCGCGGCTGGGCGGCGCCTGCCCGCGTCGACGGCACGGGCGAGGCGCGGCTGGAGGCCGGTGCCGAGAAGGTGCGCCAGTCGATCCTGCTGGTCCTGGGGACCCGCCGCGGCGAACGCGCGATGAGGCCCGACTTCGGCGCCGGCCTGGAGGACTTCCTCTTCGAGCCGCTCAGCAGCACGACCGCCGCGCTCCTGCGCCACCGGGTGGAGACGGCTCTCGTGCAGTGGGAACCCCGCATCGACGTGCTCGAGGTGCTCGTCGACGTCGCCGAGCGGGGTCGTGGCCGGCTCGACATCACCATCGGCTACCGGATCCGGGCGAGCAACACCTTCTACAACCTGGTCTACCCGTTCTTCCTCCAGGAGGGGGGCGCCGCATGACCGCGCCACCGGGATCCGACCTCATCCTGCGACGGGACCGCGCGGCGATCCTGGCGGAGATCCTCGCGTCGCGCACGGCGTACGTCCCGGACTGGCTGCCCGCCGAGGGCGGCCCGGGGCACGGCGTCGCGGACATCCTCGCTGGCTATCTCGAGCTGCTGCAGGAGCGCCTGGCCAAGGTCCCCGACCACCGCCAGGCGGTCCTCCTCGACATGCTCGGGGTCGCCCTCCTGCCCGCGCAGGGCGCGCGCACGCACGTGACGATGAAGGCGGTGCCCGGCACCCGCGGCGTACGCGTCCCGCGCGGCACCCGGGTCGGCGCGACGGTGCCCGGCCGCGACCGGCCGGTGACGTTCGAGACCCTCGACACCGTCGCCATCTCGCCCGCCTCGGTCGTCGAGGTGCACAGCGTGCTGCCGGCAGCCGACGCCGAGCGCGACCACTCCGCCGACGTCCTCGCCCGGGAGCCGTTCACCCTGTTCGACGGCACCGTCCGGGTCGACCGCGAGATCTTCGTCGGCCACCAGGAGCTGCTGGCCTTCAGCGGACGGGCCGTGGTCGAGCTCCAGGTCGGGATGGGCATCCCCGCCCCGGACCCGCTGCCGATCGAGTGGTCCTGGTGGGACGGCGCGCAGTGGCGCGCCTTCTCGGCGTTCGCGGCGTCGGCGCTCGAGGCCGGCGACGACGACTCGGTGGACGGCACCCAGGGGCTGACGCGGTCCGGCACGATCCGCCTCGTCGCGGCGTGGGCCAAGGCGATGCCCGTCGAGCTCGACGGCCGGACCACGCACTGGGTGCGCGGCCGGCTCGGCGCCCCCCTGCAGCTGCCGGCAGGGACGCCGCCGCCCACCGTCTCGCGACTGCGCGTCGCCGCTGTCAACGAGCAACGGCGCCTCCGCACCACGGTGTCGGCCGACCCGGCGGGTCCGGAGCTCGTGGTCTGGTGGCCCGAAGGCCCGACGACCCCCGTCACCGCCCACGTGCTCGACCGCACGTCCGGCGCCCGCCTCGACGGCTACGTCACGGCGACGAAGAGCTTCTCGCCCACGACCGCGCTGGGGGCGAGCGTCCCGCTGAACGCCGTCCTGGGGCACACCGTCCAGGTCGGGGTGAGCCCCGCGGCGTCCCGCCCCGCCGGGCCGCACGACGGCGACGCCCCGCGCCGGGTCGCCTGCGACAGCGACGACGAGCTGACGCACGGGGTGCTGGCCGACGCCGGGTCGCGCGTCGAGGTGACCGTCTCCCGCGGGCTGCCGCTCGACAAGGCGATCGCGGACCGGCGGGCGGCGGACCCGTCGAAGACCTTCGCACCGATGGGACCCTCGCCGGTGCGCGGCTCGGCGTTCCTCTTCGCCTGTGCGCCCGCCACCCACCGGCCGGGCAGCCGCGTCACGCTCCAGATCGAGCGACCGGTCACCGCCGCGGAGGAGGCCGACGAGCTGAGCGGGGTCCAGTCCAGCATCGTCACCTCGGCCAAGGACCGGCTCGACGAGGCCATCGCGCTGCTCGAGGGCGCCGAGGTGACCCAGGCGCTGGCGACCGCCGCCAGCATCCTCGGTGATCCGCTCCCCAAGCTCACCAGCTCGGACGCCGCCGCCTGGTACGCCGCCGTGCGACAGCAGGTGCAGCTGGCGCTGAACGCCCTGAAGGAGGCCGCGAAGCACGACAACGACTCGTGGGACCACGTGACCACGACGGTCATCGAGGTCGGGATCATGACGCCCGCCCCGGTGCTGACCGGGCCCGCGGTAGGGCTCGCGTTGCTGCCTCCCCTCGTCGACGCC
Organism: Nocardioides sp. Root122; assembly: GCF_001425025.1. Taxonomy (GTDB): domain Bacteria; phylum Actinomycetota; class Actinomycetes; order Propionibacteriales; family Nocardioidaceae; genus Nocardioides. The sequence goes on along the minus strand of NZ_LMDE01000002.1, from coordinate 103,729 downwards.
GGCAACACCGTGGCGATGGTGCTCGCCGACATCGCCCAAGCAGTCGAGCGCCTGGCGGCCGGCGTGCCTCAGTCCATGATCGACGAGCGCAACCAGCTGCAGAGCGGCCTCCCGGACGCGAACCTCATCACGGTCGGCAACAAGCGACAGCCCCTGGCCAGCTCCCTCGTCAACCTCCTCGCCGGGGCCACGCCCTGGCTGCCTGCGACCCAGCTCCCGGCGTTCCTGGCGATGGACCCCGACGACTTCGTCGACGAGGTGGAGGACCGGATCGCCGACGCACTCGCCGCCGTCCAGAAGGCCCAGCAGGGCGTGGTCAAGGCGATCGACAAGCTCAAGGACATCAACCCCGCCACGCTCGCCGGCGAGATCGTTCCCTCCGCTGCGACCGACCTGAACCCACCGGTCGTCTCGTGGGACTACCACGACGGTGAGCGCTGGCGTCCGCTCGGCGCCGAGGGCGACCCCGACGTGCTGGCGCTCCGTGCCTCGGGGTCGGTGCGGTTCACCGTGCCCGACGACATGGCCGAGCTCGACGTGGACGGCGACGTACGACGGTGGATGCGGGCCCGCCTGGCGGAGGGGTCGTTCTCAAGCCTGCGCCTGGTGAGCTGGACGGACACCTCCGGGATCGTGAACTTCCTCCCCGTCGTGGAGCCCCGCCCGCCGATGCTCGACCGGGTCGAGGTGTTCTACACCCACACCTCATCGGCGGTCGACGCGGAGCTCGTGCTGGTCCGCGACGTGCACCAGTGGCGCGACCTCACCCCCGCGGTCACGTGGCCGGCCGCCGGCGCCGTGCCCTTCGAGCCGATGCCCGACCTCGTGCCCACGCTCTACGTCGGTCTCGACGGCGAGCTCCCCGCCGAGCGGGTCAGCCTCTGGCTGCAGCCGTCCGACCCGTCGCCGTGGGCGGTGGCGCACCGGCCGGTGTGGGAGGGATGGGACGGCACCGCCTGGGTGCGCCTGGTCTCCGACGACGGCACCGACGGCCTGCGCCGCAGCGGGGTCGTCGGGCTCCTCTGGCCCGGCACGTCCGGGGCACCGGGCGTGACCGTGTCCGGAGCGATCGGCAGGACCATCTCACTGGTGGGGCTCGGCGCGGCCCTCCGTTTCCGGGCCGGCGACCGGCTCATGCTGGCCGACCTCCAGGGTCAGGAGCCCGTCGTCGTCGATGCCGCCGCCGGGGAGACGGTGACGACCCGGGCACCCCTCTCCCGCGCCTACGCCGGCGCGCAGCTGGTCACCGCACCGCCCGCCCGGTTCGGCTCACCCCGGACCTGGCTCCGAGCCCTGTTCGACGCGACGCGCCCACCCCCTGCGCTCCGGCTGTCCGCCCTCGCCGCCCACGCCGTGGCCGTCGCCCAGGTCGAGACGATCCGCGACGAGCTGCTGGGGTCGGGCGACGGCTCGCCCGGTCAGCGACTCGTGGCGCGCCGGTTCCCGGTGGAGGGCGACCCCGTCCTGGAGGTCCGCGAGCTCGACGGCGACCGCGCCGACGTGGACGCCGACGTGCTGCGCCGCACGCTCGAGGCGCACGGCATCGACCTCGCCGCCGTGCGGACCGAGCACGACCCGCGCACCGGACGGGTCACGGAGGTGTGGGTGCCGTGGTCGGGCACCACGTCGCTCGGTGCCGCAGGCCCCTTCGACCGTGTCTACGTGGTCGACCACGCCAAGGGGCGCTTCCTCTTCGGCGGCGCGGGCCACGGCAGGGCGCTGCCCGCCGGGCGCGACAACGTGCGGCTGCGCTCCTACCGGACCTGCGAGGGCGAGGTCGGCAACGTCGGCGCCCACCGGCTCGACAAGCTGTTGAGCGCGGTCGCCGTGGGCGAGGTGACCAACCCGGAGCCGGCGTCCGGCGGCGCCGAGGTCGAACCGCTCGCTGCCGCCCTGCGGCGCGGGCCGTCCCTGCTGCGGCACCGCCGTCTCAGCCTCACCGAGCGCGACGTCGAGGCGATCGCCGCCGAGTCGTCGCCGGCCGTCGTGCGCGCCCGCGCGGTCGGCGCGCAGGACCGCCACGGCCGACCCCTGCCGGGAGCGGTCCGGGTGGTCGTCGTACCCCGTGACGGGAGTCGGCAGCCCCGCCCGGGACCGGCCCTGCTGGCCGTCGTCAAGGACGCGATCGTGGCCTCCTCCCCTGCAGTGGCGACGCGACGCGTCACCGTCGAGGGTCCGGCCTACCTCGCCGTCGGCGTCTCCGTCACCGTCGTCCCGCAGTACCCCGACGAGGCCGGCGCGGTCCGCGAGGGCGTCGTCCGGGCGCTCGAGGTGTTCCTGCACCCGCTGGCGGGCGGGCCGGACGGCACGGGGTGGGACTTCGGCCAGGGCAGCCACCTCTCCGACGTGGCCCGCGTCCTCGAGTCCGTGTCCGGTGTCGATGCGGTCACCGACCTGGTCCTGACGCGCGACGGCATGCCCGTCGGTGACGCCGTGCTCGCCGCGCCGGACCAGGTCGTGTGCGCCGGGCCCATCGTCGTACGACTGGGAGGAGGGCTCTGATGCCGCTGTTCCCACCTGTCACCGACACCCTCCGCTGGGGCGACCTGGTCGAGCAGGGGCGCTCCCAGCTCCCCCTCGTGGCTCCCGGGTGGACCGACCAGAACACCAGCGACCCGGGCATCGCGCTGCTGGAGCTCCTGGCGTGGCTCGTGGAGGTCGACAGCTACCGCTCGAGCGCGATCTCCGACCGGGAACGCCGGCTGCTGCTCTCGCTCACCGGGTTCGCCCCCGCCGGACCACGGTCCGCCCGCGCGCTGGTGCGGCTCACGTCGTCACGGACCCGGGTGCCCGCCGGCCTCGTCGCGACCGGCGTCCGGTCGGACGGCACCGTGCCGCTGACACTGCGCGACGACGTGGTGGTGCGAGGTCTGTCCGTCGAGGCCGTCGCGCACGCCACTGGAGCCGCCGCCGAGGACGACTACCGCACCGGGTGCCACGACCTCAGCCGTGAGCACGGGGCGGGCCGGCCCGTCCAGCCGTTCGGCGACGACCCCACCATCGGCACCTGCCTCCTGGTCGGCCTCACGGCCGCCGGCACGGTCGCAGCGGGGTCGATCGACCTCTGGTGCGTGGTCGCGCCCGGGCCCTGGGTCCCGGAGGCTCCGGGTCCGAGGGACGTGCACCACTCGGTCCGCACCACGTGGGAGACGTGGGACGGGTCCGCGTGGGTCGCGGTCGCGGAGGCCGACACCGATGACCGCACCGCCGCCATGACTCGCAGCGGGCGGGTCAGGCTCGTCGTCCCTGCCCTTCCGCGCACGACGCTGGGCGACCAGGATGCGGGTGCCCTCGCCGGGCGTGCCCTGGCGTGGCTCCGCTGCCGCATCGTGTCGGGCCGGCACGACGCCCCACCGTCGCTCGCGGCCCTGCACGCCGACGTCGGCGAGGTCGCTGCCGCCGGGCCCTTCGCGATGGACGTGGTGGTGCCGCCCGGCACGCCCGTCACCGGATCACCCTTGCCCGCGGGACCGCTGGACGTGGCCACCCTGGCACTGGTCTGCGCCCGGGACGGCACGGTCGAGGAGGTGCGCTTCGCCGACCCGGACGACTGGCCGGGGCTCCCCGCTGTCGACGTCGTCGCGTTCCGGGCTCCCACCGCGGCACTCCCCGGTCGCCTCGTCGTCGGTGCCGCCGTGCTCGGCGTGGCGCTGGGCGTGCCCGACGAGGTCCTCCGACTTCCCCAGCCCTGGTGCGACGCACCGCCGCGCCTCTGGGCCGTGCCGCCGGGCGGCGTGCCGGTGCCCGTCAACGTCGTGGCCGACCTCGCGGTCGCCGGCGCGCAGGACAACGCAGCCGTGCTCGAGGCGGACGGGGTCACGGTGCGCTTCGGCGACGGGCGCTGTGGCGCCACCCTGCCGCCCGGCAGCACCGTCCTGGTGTCGGGGACGTGGACCACGACCACCGGCATCGGCGAGGTGCGCCCGCCCCTCGACGTACGGCTGGCCGAGGACGCCCGGACAGTGGCGCTCCTCTCCACGGACGCCGCCGGGACCCGGATGGACCTGGTCGGCTCCCTGCTCCCTGGAGCGCCGGGCGAGGACGTCGCCGCGACCGCCGCCCGGGTCGATGCCGCCCTGTGGGTGCACGACCGCCTCACCGGGCTCGCCGACAAGCACCGGGTCAGCAGCCTCGACGACCTCGCGCTCGAGGTGGTGCGCCGCGCCGGCGTGCCCGAGCGCGCGGTGACCGCGCTCGACTTCGAGCGGCGCGTCCTCGCCACACCCGGTACGTCGCTGTGGCGGACCCGCGCGCTTCCCGACGTCGACCCGCGGCTGCCCGGCCTGGTCGCCGACGGGTGCCTCACCGTGGCCGTCGTCCCCTGGCTGCCGGTGGACCGGCCCGAGCCGACGCGCGAGCTGCTCGCGCGGGTCCGCGCCGACCTCGCGAGCGTCCGCACGCTGGGGACGCGCGTGTTCGTGGTCGGTCCGAGCTACGTGCGCGTCGGGGTGACGGCCACCGTGGTGGTGCTCCCTGGTGGCGGGGTCGAGGCGGTGCTGGACGCAGCACGGGACGCCGTCGACCGGTTCCTGCACCCGGTGACCGGCGGACCCGCCGGACGCGGCTGGCCGTTCGGCCGACCCGTGCGACGCAGCGAGGTGCTCCAGCTGCTGGACCAGGTGCCCGGTGTCGACCGCGTCGAGGGGCTGGTCCTGCGCCGCGAGCGCGCCGACGGCACGGCCGAGGAGTGCGGCGACCTCACGATCTGCGCGACCGAGCTGGTGCTCGCCGGCTCGATCACGCTGACCCCCGCGAGCGCCGGAGGCCGTTGATGCCCACCGAGACCCGACTCCGCCAGGTCCCCGGCGGCTGGCTGCTGGCCCGGGACCTCCGCGACCAGCCGCGCCTCCAGGACCTCCACCTGGCCCACCACCATGTCGTGGCCCACCGCACGTGGGGCTGCTCCACGGGCCTGCGCGTCATGCTCGCCGGCGACGAGCTCGTCGTCACCCCCGGAGCGGCCGTGGATCGCTGCGGTCGCACCGTCGTCCTCAGCGAGACGTTCTCGGCCCGCCTCACCACCTCCGCGGCCACCGGCACCGTCGTCGCGCTGCGTCTGCGCGGTCACGGTCCGGACGGGCGGGTGGTGCTCCGCACGGGCGCCCGGGCCCAGGAGCTCGACGTGCCCCTGGCCAGGATCGACGACACCGGAGTGGTCCGGGCAGGCGACGGCGACCGGCAGTGGCTGCGTCGTCCGGGACCGGCCAGACGGCTCGGCGGCATCGTGCCGCGCGGTCAGCCGGCGTCCGGCACGTACTCCGAGTGGGCGGCGCACGTCGACCTCGGCCACCACCTGCTCGAGGACGTCCCCGTGGCCTTCGCATCGCCGGCCGGGCACACGCCCGCCGCGGCCCGCACGACCGTCGAGGTCATGGCCGTCTCCGCCACCGGCCTCGACCTCGTGGTCCGCAACCACGTCCCCGTCGGCGACGTCGCCCTCGGCGACGTCGTCGAGACCACCCCCCTCGCCCTGAGCTGGCTGGTCCTCCTGCCCGCCGAGCGACCCGAGCTCCCACCCCTGGAGTGGACATGACCGTCTCCGCAGTGCCCCTGCCCCACGCCGACCGGCCGCTGTACTTCCCCGGCCAGGTGCTCGCCGCCGACGACCTCACCGCCGCCCAGGACGTCGACACCGGGCTCCGCCACCTGCACCACCGCATGCTCCACGGCTGGGGCATCGCCTCCGGCCTCGGCGTGACGGGGCGCAGGGGCGACGCGACGGTGTCCATCGGCGCCGGGTACGCCCTCGACTCGACCGGGCGCGAGCTCGTGGTGCCTGATCCCGTCGCGGTGCCGGTGCCGCCGGTGGTCGCCGGACCCGACGGGCGACCGCGGGGCTTCGCGCTCGTCGTTCGCTGGACGAGCGACGAGGACGCCGTCGTGGTGGACCGGCCGGGCGCGTGCGGCACCGAGGGCGCCGTGCGCCGGTCCGATGCACCGCAGGTCCTCTGGCTCGACCCGCCCGCGGTCCGTGTCGGGCACGACATCGTCCTCGCCCTCGCTGCGGTGGAGGGGTGCGCGCTCGCCGGCGCCCCCGAGCTCGCCAGCCGCCGGCTGCTCAACCCACCTCCCACCCCGTACGCCGCGTGCGGCCGCACGGCCAGCGGTGACACCGGCTGGCAGGTGCGCACCGGGCCCGCCGGGCTGCCGTACGCCGTGGTGGCGGACGTGGACACCAGCGAGGCCGGGTTCGGCGACACCCCGGCCTACCTCGCCCGCCTGGACGGCCTGCGCATGCTGGATGCCGCGCTCTCGCCCACCGGACGACCCGCACTCCTCGACGGGACGCCGTACGTCGAGGCGGCCGAGCCGGGCAGGTTCCGGTGCGTCGTCCCCCTGCCGCCGGGCACCGGGTGGGGCGACGGCACCCAGGTCGACGTCAACCCGTCCGACGTCGTCGGCTCCGCCGCCCTGACGGACCTGGTCACCACCACGCTCCGCTGGTCGGTCGAGTGGATCGGCCTCCAGTCATGAGCGCGCGCCGGTGGCTCGCCGGGGGCGACTGGGGAGCGGCGCTGCTCACCCGCACGGTCGTCGAGGCCGGGCACCTGCGTCTCGCACCGCAGGGCGGCGGTCTCGCGCGGCACGGGCTGGCGGTCGTCCGGGCGGGGCGCCCCGACCCTGCCCAGGTCGACTCCGACACCGCCGATCGCTGGCGGCGGGTGGTCGTGCGCCTCGCCGAGCCGCTGCCGCCGCAGGCGTGGCTGCGGATGTGGACGCGGATCGAGCCCGCGGGGGCCGTCCCGCCGGCGCCGGACGCTGCGCACGACCTCCCCGACGACGCGCCTCCCGACACCGGGAGGGGCGTGTGGCGGGCCGCAGCCCCGGACGCCCTCGATGCCCGGGTGCTGTGCCGCGACGAGGGCGACCTGTGGGTCGCCGTGGAGCTGGGCAGTGCCGGCGCCACCACCCCGGCCGTCGCCGACCTCCTGGTGGAGACCGGCGACGACGGACCCGTCACCGCGCTGCCCGTCGCCTACCGCGAGACCGGCGTCCACCCCGCGACCGACGGTGCGATCATCGTCGACGACGGCAGCGGGGTCCTCGGCCGCTACGTCGGGCTGCTCGGTGCGCACCTCGAGCACACGTCGTCCCTGATCAAGGAGCTCCCCTCCCTGCTCAGCCCCTCGGTCGCCCCGGACCGCGATGACGCGCCATGGCTCGAGAGGCTCGCGACGTGGGTCGCGCTCGACCCGGGCCGGCTGCCCGGCGACGACGCCGGCCGGCGGGAGTCGATCGCCACCGCCGTCGCCCGCCACGGCCGTCGCGGGACCCGCGCGGGCCTCGAGGACCAGGTCCGCCGGGAGACGGGCCTCGACGTCGAGGTGGTCGAGCCGCTCCTCGACGTGACCGTGTGGCGGCTGGACGGCACCAGGCGCACGAGCGTGCTCGGCGCCACCACCGGCCTCGTGGCCGCCGACCCGGGACCACCGGTGCTCGACACCACGGCGCTCGTCGACGGAGCCGCGCTCATCACCGCCGAAGACGCCGGCCTCCCCGTCCACGGCCACGTCGCGCACCGCATCTGCGTCCACGTCGCCGACGGCACCAGCGAGCAGGTCGCCGCCGTCGACGCGGTGGTGCAGCGAGAACGTCCCGCACACGTGTGGGCCCGGACCTGCGCCACCCCACGGCGTACGTCGCTTCCGACGGTGGTCGAGGTCGACCGGCTCCCTGGCCAGCCGGCCACCGGGCTCCGCAACGACACCGCCCACCGCCCCGACGCCGACGGGCCCGGGCAGCGGCTGGGCACCGCCCGCATCCACTCCGAGAACCGCACGCCCGACCGGCCCGGCGCCGGGTCGGCACAGACAGGAGACACACGATGACCACGGACCTCGTCCCCGTGACCGGCCGCGGAGGTGACCTCACGACAGCGGGGTGCGGCTGCGACGACCACCACCTGGGACATGACGCCCTCCACGCGCTCGAGCGCAACCTGTTCTTCCCGCGCAAGCTCATGGAGGTGCGCCACTGGCAGGCCGAGCAGTCCTACCACCGCCACGCCCGCGAGCTGGTCACGCGGCTCGGCCTCGGGAGCGGGGTGCTGTGCGGCCTCGAGGTGCGGCTGACCACCTCCGGGAGCGTGGTGATCTCACCCGGTGTCGGTGTCGACGGGCACGGTCGGATCGTCGTCGTGCCACGCTCGGTGGAGGTCGACCCGGCGCGGCCCACCGACGCCTGCGGCCGCCCGGCCGGCGACCCTCTCGACGAGGGCTTCACGACCGTCGCTCTCTGCTACCACGAGTGCGGCACCGACCCCGTCTGCATGCCCCCCGAGGGGTGCGACGACGAGCCCCGGGTCGTCCCCTCGATGGTCCGGGAGGCGTACGCCGTCTCGGTGACCGTGGGTGCCGGTCTGCGGGTCGGCCTCCCGGACGGCCTCTGCGAGCAGGTCTTCGGCTGCGACGAGTGCGAGGCGACGTCCGGCGAGGACCCGGGCTCGGAGGCCACCTTCCCCCACGACGCCGAGGGTCGCCGGGAGGTCCTGGACCGGCTGGCGCCCCGGCGATGCGCCTGCGGGGAGCCGTGCATCCCCCTCGCCACGGTGGCCCTGGGCGAGGAGCGCGCCCTCGACACGGGCGTGCGCACCGTCATCCGCTCCAACCGCGAGCTGCTCGACCTCCTCCTGTGCCTCGCCGACCGGGTCGACGAGTGCTGCAGCAGGCTCCCGACCGCCGTGCCGCCGCGGATCACCGGCCTGTGGCCGTGGCCCGACGACGAGGGTGCCGCGCTGGACGAGCTCCTCGAGACCGGCCGCCTCGAGATCGCCGCCGACCGCGACCTCGCCGAGCAGGGCCTGGACGACCCCGACCCCTGGCTCGGCGTCTGGCTGCTCGACCGCCGCCGGGTGAGCCGCCTCCGGCTCCGCCGCGCGGCAGGTGCCCTGACGCACGTCGCCGTGCCACCCGGCGGCGACGGGGCGGCGTACGACGTCGACGTGCGCGAGGCCAAGCCGACGTCGCGCAGCCTGGTGCTCGTCATGGTGAGGTCGACCGCGCCGGGGCCCGTGCGGGCTGCCGCGTCCGACCAGCTGGCGCTGGACCCCGACCTCGAGGGCACCCGCCTCACGGAGGAGGACCGCGACGCGCTGTGGGCGATGGCGCCCGCGAGCCACGACAGCGGGCTGGGGGCCGTCGTCGCCGCGGCCGCGAACCCGCCACCGCTGCCGACGCTGCCGTCGGGCGACGGCACGGCGGGCGGCGAGCTGCACGTGGCGCTGCTCCGCCCGTCGAAGGTGGCGCCTCCGCCGCGGCTGCTCGCGGTGTGGCCGGAGGGTGCGGCCGAGCTCGGCGAGGACCGGGACCCGTTCGAGTGGAAGACGTTCCTGGAGGAGCCACAGCTCCAGCTCACCGTGTCCCGCGCCCTCACGACGGAGGCCACCGACAGGCCGCGCGAGTGGCTCAGGGCGTGGCACGGGACCGAGGACGGACCGTTCCTCTACGGCATCGAGGAGCTCGAGCTGATGCCCGGCACCGCGACCGACCTGCCGGGGGGCGAGGTCCGCTACGCGTTCCGCATCCAGCCGCCGCGCTGGTTCGGCCGCGACACGATCGTGGTGCAGCTCCGGTCGACCCCACCCGTGGTGACGGAGTCCCCGATCGGGCGCGACGACCCCACGGTCCTCCTCGACGCCGACGTCGCCGGCACGGCCCTCGGCTCGCAGGACCTCTTCCGGCTGTGGAGCGGGGACCCGTTCAACGGGCTCCCCGCACTGCCCCTGACCGCCACCGGCGGCCAGCAGCTCTACGACGGCACCGAGGGCGGCCTGGCCCACTGGGCCTTCACCGTGACTCGGCCATGACCACCCGACCGACCAACAGCAGGTGACGACGATGAACATGATGACGACGCTCGACCTGGGGACGCGGGACACCGGCCTGGCCGCTGGCTGCGGTGGCGGCTGCGGCGGTGGCTGCGGCGGTGGCTGCGGCGGTGGCTGCGGTGGCACGCGCGGGTGCACGGGCTGCTCGGACGTGGCCGAACGGCCGCGCTGGTTCGCGGGCCAGCTGGTCGGTCCCGGCGACCTCGAGGCCCTCCAGGAGTGGGTCCTGGGACGGTCCCGGCGGCACAACCGGCTGGTCCACGGCTGGGGAGTCTCGTGCGGCCTGGCCGTCAGCGCGACCACGTCCCCGGTGACCGGCGAGGGCATCCCGTGGTCGGTGACCGTGACCCCCGGCTACGCCCTGTCCGGCTGTGGCGACGAGGTGTGCGTGCCAGCGGCGGTGACCATCGACATCCGGCAGCCGCGACCGGAGGGAGCCGACCTGTGTGCGCCCCCCGTCGACCCGTGGTGCGCCCCCGTGCGCGAGCGTCGCGACCCCGACCGCACCTACTACCTCGCCATCAGGTACGACGAGCAGCCCACCCGCCCGGTGCGGTCCGCCGGCTGCGGCTGCGGGTGCGGCGACGACCCGTGCGAGTACAGCCGGGTCCGTGAGACGTACTCCCTGGCGATCCTCGACGAGCTCCCCGACTGCTACGACGCCGAGCCGGCGACGGACGAGGGCGACGTCCGCGGGACGGGGGCGTCGGAAGCGGTCCGGGAGGCGATCTCGTGCAGCCCCAGGATCCGCGAGCTCGGCACCCGCCCCTGCCCCGACTGCTGCTCGCCCTGGGTGGTGCTCGCCGACCTGAGGATCGACGCGGCCGGGACGGTGACCGTCGACCCGCTGGCGCACCGCCGGTTCATCGCGTCCTTCGGCAGCTTCGCGTTCTCCTGCTCGCCGGGCGTCCAGCCGTCCGGTGGCAAGGAGCTCAACCGGGCGGAGCTCAACGTCATCAAGGGATCGTTCGCCAACGCGGTGGCCGCCGACATCGAGTCCGCCGACGCCGACACGATCATGGCCACGCCTGCCCTGCAGCTCCGGGGCGCCTCCCGCGCCAAGGCCTTCCGTGACCTGCTGGGCGACCGGTCGGTGGCGGAGCTGGCGGCCTCGGACCTGGGGGCACTCACCGCGGCCGGTCGCGCCGCGGGCGTCGACCCCGAGGACATCGACCACCTCCACTCGGTGGCGGTCATGGTGACGCGGATGGCCGGGCGGTAGTCCGTCGTCGCAGCGCGGAGCATTGTTACCGTTCTGCCGCGCCGTTGTTACTCCGCCGTGTACCTTGCGAGAGTGCCGACGACAGTGCTCCTCGTGGAGGACGAGCCCGACCTGGTCCGCGTGATGACGATCTCGTTGTCGCGGGCCGGCTTCGAGGTGCTCGTGTGCGGCACCAGCGCCGACGCCGTCGACCTCCTCGCGACGCACCACGTCGACATCCTGATCACTGACCGCGGGCTTCCCGACGCGGACGGCGCCGACCTGGTCAGGGAGGTACGGCGCGACGGCTTCGCCGGCCCGGTCCTCATCGCGAGCGGACGCTCCGGACCGGCCCACGACGAGGAGTGCCTCGCAGCGGGCGCCGACGGCATCCTGTCGAAGCCGTTCCGGCTGGCCGACCTGGTGACCCGCCTCCACGCCCTGGTGCCGCCGGAGGCGACCTGCGCGCCGGCCCCCTAGCGACACCTCCTGCGCGATCGACTGGCGATCATCCTCCCGGGGAGCCGGGAGACCCCGCGGGAAGTCACGTCACAGGTTCGCTGACGGCGGCACCGTCAGTTGCCTACCGTTCACCTCGCAGCGCGACGTCATGCCGACGATGCCCGTGAGTGAGGAGAACCCCGTGTCGCAGCCCCCCGTCACCCGTCCCTGGCTGTCCGCTCCGGTGTCCGAGCGCATCAGCGAGGTGTCGTCCCGCCGGCTCACTGGAGGCGAGCTGCAGGACGAGATCGAGCGACTGGCCGAGGAGAACCACCGCATCCACGACCGCACCTGCCTCAACCTCAACCCGGCGACCAACATCATGAATCCGCGAGCCGAGGCACTGCTCTCGGCGAAGCTCGGGTCCCGCGCATCGCTGGGACACCCGGGCGACAAGTACGAGACCGGCCTCGAGGCGATCGAGCAGATCGAAGTGCTGGCCGCCGACGTCGCCTGCCGCGTGTTCGAGGCCACCTACGCAGAGGTCCGCGTGGGATCCGGGGCGTTGGCCAACCTGTACGCGTTCATGGCGACCTGCGAGCCGGGCGACACCATCATCGCTCCGCCCCCCACCATCGGGGGCCACGTCACGCACCACCTCGGAGGCGCCGCCGGGTTGTACGGGCTGACTGTCGTCCACGCACCGGTGGACCCCGACGGCTACACCATCGACGTCGAGGCACTGCGGTCCCTCGCACGGCAGGTCCGTCCTCGGCTGATCACGATCGGCGGCAGCCTCAACCTCTTTCCGCACCCGGTCGCGGCCATCCGCGAGGCCGCGGACGAGGTGGACGCGCTGGTCCTCTTCGACGCCGCCCACCAGTGCGGCATGTTCGCCGGACGCGCGTGGCCCAACCCCCTCACCGAGGGTGCCCACCTGATGACGATGAGCACCTACAAGAGTCTCGGCGGACCGCCCAGCGGCCTCATCGTCACCAACGAGGCCGACCTGGCCCAACGGCTGGATGCCATTGCCTACCCGGGTCTCACGGCCAACTTCGATGCCGGCAAGACCGCCGCTCTCGCCGTGACGCTGGCCGACTGGGAGGTCGCCGGCGCCGCCTACGCCCGAGCAATGGTCGACACCGCGCGTGCCCTCGCCGACAGCCTGCACGCGCTCGGCACACCCCTGTTCGCGGCCGACCGCGGCGCGACCACGTCGCACCAGCTCGCCATCCTGGCGCATCAGTACGGGGGCGGGCAGCGCGCCTCCCAGGACCTGCGGCTCGCGAACCTGCTCGCGTGCGGCATCGGGCTGCCGGCAGCGCCGGTCGAGGGCGACACCAACGGGCTGCGCATCGGTACCCCCGAGATCGCCCGACTCGGGATGACACCGGCCGACATGCCCACCCTCGCCTCGTTCGTCGACCGCGCGCTCGCCGGCGCCGAGTCCGCCGCGGCGGTCGCGCCCGAGGTCACCGAGTGGCGCAGCGGGTTCAGCGGCACGCACTTCACCGTCGATCTCCCGTCCTGAGCCGACGTCACGGAGCGGCAGGAGCCGAAATCGGAACCGCCCCCGATCTGCGATCCTCGCAGGTCAGGGGCGGTCTTCTTCTCGGTGGGCGATACTGGGTTCGAACCAGTGACCTCTTCGGTGTGAACGAAGCGCGCTACCACTGCGCCAATCGCCCGAGACGCCGGAACGATATCCCATGGCGGGACCGGACCGGGAATCAGGGGTCACGTGCGTCCCGAACGCTCCTTGTCGTTCTCCTCGATCTCACGGCTGAGCTGGTCGACGGCGTCGTCGTCACCGTGGAAGCGCCGGTAGCTGTAGACGATCAGGGCCAGGGCGATCATCGCGGACAGGACCTGGGTGATGCCCGTCCACATGCCCCCGGGCAGCCACCACGTGTCGGACAGCGGCCACCACCCCGGCGACGGCGGCTTCATGATCCACAGCACACCCAAGCCGGCGAGCACGAGGGCGCCCACGCACGAGGCGACGATCCGCGGCCAGGTCTCGACGCCCTCAGCGGCGCCCTTGAGCGCCCGCAGCCGGACCGGCTCGACGCGGCGCTCGGCCCAGTCGTACTGCTGGGAGAGCAGCGCAAGACCGGCGAAGATGCCGAGGAGGCCGGGGCCAGGGAGGAAGATCATGGCGATGCCGAGCAGCAGCAGCGCCCAGCCGAGGACCTCGAGACCGATGCGCTTGGCTGCCCCCGTCATGGGGAGACCCTAGCGGTCGTACCCAACGCGGCGCGCGCTCGTTGTCATGGGCGAGGGCGATCCGCCTGTCTGGACCGCCCCGGATCATTTTTCGCCATTCCGCATCACGAAGACCTCCCGGTGTCGTCTCATGAGCATCCACACAGGGAACCCCCGAAGGAGCCTTGATGAACATGTCCGGTGGCGGGCACACGCTCGCCGATGTCGCGTTGGACATCACCGTCGAGTGCATGGACGACCGTGGCATCCGCCACGAGATCGACACCGTGCTCGGCTACCGGCGCACCGACCCGTTCGCCGTGTCGATGACCTTCGTCACCGGCGAGGGCAACCTCGTGTGGACCTTCGGTCGCGACCTGCTGATGCGCGGCGCCCACTCCCCCACCGGCGATGGCGACGTGCACGTCTCCCCGGCCGTCAGCTTCACCGGCCGGGCCATGGTCAGCATCGAGCTCAGCTCGCCCGACGGCCACCTCGTCCTGCTGGCGCGCACCTCGGACGTCGACGACTTCCTGACGCGCTCCTCGGCGGTGGTCAGCCCGGGCACCGAGTCCGAGCACTTCGACGTCGACATGCTGATCAGCCAGGTCCTGGCCTCCTGAGCCTGGCCTCCTGAGCCTGGCCTCCTGAGCCTGGCCTGCTGACCCGCGGCCGCGGGCCCCCGGCACGCCTAGAGACGCGAGTGCTGGGCCACCCAGCTGGCGTGCAGCCCGGCGTAGACGCTGCCGGCCTGCGCGACGAGCACCGCGTGCGGGCCGCGCTGCACGACCCGGCCCTTGTCGACCACGATCACCTCGTCGGCACCCTCCGCCGTGGAGAGCCGGTGCGCGATCGTCACCGACGTGCGCGACTGCATGAGCCGCTCGAGTGCGCGGCCGATCTGCATCTCCAGCGACGGGTCGACGGCGCTGGTGGCCTCGTCGAGCACGAGCAGGTCGGGATCCGCCAGGTGGGCGCGGAGCAGGGCGACGAGCTGGCGCTCGCCGGCAGACAGCGACTCGCCGCGCTGGCCGACCTGCGTGTCGAGGCCGCGCGGCAGCCCGGCCAGCCAGTCGTCGACGCCGAGCTCGGCCGCCGAGGCGCGGATCTCGTCCTCGGTGGCGTCGAGCTTGCCGTAGCGCACGTTGGCCGTGATCGTGTCGTCGAACAGGAAGCCCTCCTGCGGCACCAGCACGACGCTGCGCCGCAGCGACCGGGCGTCGATGCGGCGTACGTCGACGCCGTCGAGGAGCACCGCACCCTCGACGGGGTCCATCAGGCGGGTCAGCAGCTTGGCGAAGGTGGACTTGCCCGAACCCGTCTCGCCCACGATCGCGACCCGGGTGCCCGCCTCGATGGCCAGGTCGATGTCGCGCAGCACGGGCGGGCCGTCGGGGTAGCTGAAGGTGACGTCGCGGAACCGGACGTCGATCGGCCCCCGCGGCAGCTGCTCGCCCTCGGGGCCGGGGTCGACGAGGTCGGCCGGGGTCTCCAGGATGCCGAGGACGCGGCGCCAGCTGGCGATGGCGTTCTGGGCGTCGGTGAGGATCTGGGTGCCCATCTGGACCGGCCCGACGAAGAGCGTGACCAGGAACGCGAAGGCCAGCACTTTGCCGGGGGTCATGTCGCCGGTGAAGCCGAGCAGGACGCCCACCACGATGACGCCGGCGTTGGCGAGGCCGGCCGAGAGCCCGCCGAGGGAGAACGACGTCACGGTGTAGGTCTGGGCGTGCGTGTAGGCGTCCTGCCAGTCCTGGATGGCGGTGTCGATGCGCGCCTGGGTGCGGTCCTCGACGCCGTAGGAGCGGACCACTGCGGCGCCGACCACCGGCTCGGAGATGGCGCCGAGCAGCACGCCCACCTGGTGGCGGACGACGGTGTAGGCGGCCGAGAGCTTCTTCTGGAACCAGCGGATCGACAAGAACAGCGGCGCGAAGGCGAGCCAGACGACCAGCGCGAGCTCCCAGCTGTAGACCACCATCAGCACCGTCGCCACGAGAACCTGGCCCATGCTGACCACGAAGATCAGGCCGCCGAAGACGAGGAACTGGCTGACCTGGTCGACGTCGGAGGTCACCCGCGAGACGAGAGCGCCGCGGCGCTCGGTGTTCTGGGTCAGCAGCGGCAGGTCGTGGACGTGGCGGAAGGCCTTGGTGCGCAGCGTGGCCAGGCCGCGTTCGGAGGTGGTGAAGAGCCGCCTGGTCATGAGGTAGGAGGCCCAGCTCGTCACGCCGATCGCAACCGCCGCGAGGAGTCCCATCCAGGCGACGTAGTCGAGGCGCGGACCGCCGGGGCCGTTGAGGCCGCGGTCGAGCGTCTGCTGGACCGCGATGGGCACCACGACCTGGCCGCACGAGGCCACGACGGCGAGCACGAGCGTGAGCCCGATGCCCTCACGGAGCTCGGGAGAGTACGTCATGCCGAGGCGCAGGGTGGCGAGGGCGCCGATGTCCTCGCCGGTGTCCATCCTCGTGCCGGACGTCGCGGTGGTGGTGCTCACTGTCGGCTCCCCCCGTCGACGACCGACGCGGACTCGGCGTCGATCGCCGCGGCGTTCTCGTAGGCGTTGACCAGCTGGGCGTAGGCGGGGCTGGAGGCCAGCAGCTCGGCGTGCGTGCCGCGCCCGACGATGCGGCCGCCGTCGAGGTGGAGCACCTCGTCGGCCAGGGAGATCGTGGCCTTGCGGTAGGCCACGACCACCAGCGACGTCGCGGACCCGGCGGAGTGCTCGTCGCGCAGCGAGGCGAGGATCCGCGCCTCGACCTCCGGGTCGACCGCGGACGTGGCGTCGTCGAGGATCAGCAGCCGCGGCCGCCGCACGAGCGCTCGGGCCAGGGACAGCCGCTGGCGCTGGCCGCCCGAGAGCGAGGTGCCGCGCTCGCCCAGCTTGGTGTCGAGGCCGTCGGGCAGCGCCGCGACGAAGCCGTCGGCCTGGGAGGTGCGCAGGGCGCCCCAGACGACGTCGTCGGGCACGTCGGCGCCGAGCGTCACGTTGCCGCGGACGGTGTCGTCGAACATGAAGGCGGTCTGCGGGACGAGCGCCACGTCGCGGGGCAGCTCGCCCTTGCGCAGGCCGGTGAGGTCGTGCCCGTCGATGCGGATCGTGCCCGCGTCGGGGTCGACGAGCCGCGTCATCAGGCTGGTGAGCGTGCTCTTGCCCGACGCGGTGGCGCCGACGAGGGCGACCGTGCGACCGGGCTGGACGTCGAAGTCCACGCCGCGCAGGAGCGGCGCGTCGGCGTCGTAGGAGTAGTGGAGGTCGTCGACCTCGAGCAGGGCACCGCCGCTGGCCGGCGGCAGCCGGTCCTCGCCGTAGGTCATCGTGCCGCGGGCGTCGAGCACCGCCTTGGCGCGGCGGTAGCCCACGACCGAGCGCGGGAACTCGCCGAGCAGCCAGCCGATCGCGCGGATCGGGAAGGAGACGATGGTCAGCAGGTAGGCCACGGTGACCACGTCGCCCGCCTCCGTCGCCCCGCTCGCGACCCGGGAGACGCCCACTGCCAGCACGACGAGCACCCCGAGGTTGGGGAGGCTGGCGAGGGTGGGGTCGAAGATCGCGCGGAACCGGCCGGCGCGGATGTTGACGTCACGCAGCTCGTGGGCCTTGGCCCGGAAGCGGTCGGTCTCCTCGACCTCACGACCGAGGGTCTTGACGACCATCGCGCCGTCGAAGGACTCGTGGGCGATCTCGCTGACCTCGGCACGCAGGCCCTGCGCGCGGGTCATCAGCGGTGAGGAGTAGTGCTGGTAGAGCAGGTTGGCCACGACCACGGCCGGGAACACCAGCAGCCCGACCAGCGCCATCACCACGTCGGCGAGGAACATCTGCACCACGGCGACGACCATCATCACGATCGTCCCGAGCGCCATGGGCAGCGGCATGATCGGCGCCCAGGCCGCCTCCACGTCGGAGTAGGCGTTGGAGAGCAGCTGCCCCGTCGGGTGGCGCTGGTGCCACTCCATGGGCAGGGAGAGGTACTGGCGGGTCACCCCGCGACGCGTGTGGGACTGCATCCGGTAGTACATGATCCCGCCGCCCAGGCGGCGCGCGACGATGCCGACGGCACGCAGGATCGCCACGCCCATGAACAGCGCGACGACCCACACCAGCATGTCGGTGCCGATCTCGCCGGTGTCGAACGCGGGGATCAGGACGTGCTGGGTGGACCAGCCGAGGACCCACGCGTCGGCGACGGTCAGCACGCCGAAGAGGACCG
This sequence comes from Nocardioides sp. Root122, assembly GCF_001425025.1. GTDB lineage: Bacteria > Actinomycetota > Actinomycetes > Propionibacteriales > Nocardioidaceae > Nocardioides. The sequence continues at coordinate 85,836 of NZ_LMDE01000002.1, read as the reverse complement.
CGCCCAGCGTGGCGACGGTGAAGACCGTGGGCTCGCGCTTGATGCCGACCCACAGGACCCGGAAGCCGTCGAGAGTGGTGGTGCCCCGCAGCTCCGCGTCCTCAGCCACCTGTGTCGCCCGCCCCCTCGTCCGTCCGTCTCAGCCCGTCGGTTGCCGAGCGCAACCATCCAGCGGGGTCAGGCTATTCCTCGGCACCGACGATGGACGAATCGTTTGAAGGTCAAGCACGGATCCGCGACAGGAACGCCCGGGTGCGCTCCTGCTGCGGGTCCCCGAGCACCTGCTCGGGCCGGCCCTGTTCGTGGATCCGCCCGTCGTGGAGGAAGCAGACCTGGTCGGCGACGTCACGGGCGAAGCCCATCTCGTGGGTGTTGAGCAGCATCGTGACGCCCTCGCCCTTGAGCTCGGTCAGCAGGTCGAGCACCTCCCCCACCAGCTCCGGGTCGAGCGCCGAGGTGACCTCGTCGAGCAGCATCAGGCGCGGGTTGGCCACGAGGGCGCGGGCGATGGCCACCCGCTGCTGCTGGCCACCGGAGAGGTCGTCGGGGCGGGCGTCGGCCTTCTCCGCCAGCCCCACCCGGTCGAGCATCGCCAGGCCGCGCGTCCGCGCCTCGTCCGCGCCCACGCCGTGCACCAGGCGCAGCGCGAGCGTGACGTTGCCGACCACGTCGAGGTGCGGGAAGAGGTTGTAGGCCTGGAAGACCATCCCCATCCGGGAGCGCACCTCGTCGCCGTCCACGCGGGGGTCGGTGATGTCGCGGCCGTCGAAGGTGATGACGCCGTCGTCGACGACCTCGAGGAGGTTCACGCAACGCAGGAGGGTGGACTTGCCCGACCCGGACGCCCCGATCAGCACGACGCACTGGCCGGGCTCGATGGCGAGGTCGACGTCGCGGAGCACCACGTTGTCCCCGAAGGACTTGCGGACCCCGTCGAGGCGCAACAGCTCGGTGCCTTCTCTCGTGCTCACAGATGTCCTCCGGCGCCGTGGTAGCCCTTCTTGCGGGCGTACCGGTCGGTGAGTCGCGCCATCGGGATGGTGAGGCAGCAGAACAGCACGCCGGCGACGACGTAGGGCGTGTAGTTGAAGTCGAGGGCGGTCTCGATCTGCGCCTTGCGGATCGCGTCGGACACGCCGAGCACCGCGATCAGGCCGGAGTCCTTCTGGAGCGACACCAGGTCGTTCATCAGCGGCGGGATCACGCGTCGCCAGGCCTGCGGCAGCACCACGTGGCGCAGCGTCTGGCCGTAGGACAGCCCGAGCGACCGGCCGGCCAGCCGCTGGCTCGGGTGGACCGACTCGATGCCGGCGCGGAACACCTCGGCGACGTAGGCGGAGTAGGACAGCACGAGCGCGCTGCCGCCCCAGAACAGCGGCGACGTCGGCAGCCCCTGGAGGCTCAGCGCCGGCCCGCCGAAGCCCAGCAGGAAGATCACCAGCAGCAGCGGCAGGCCGCGGAACACGTCGACGTACGCCGTGCCGAGCAGGCGCAGTGGGAAGGCGACGGGGCCACGCAGGGTGCGCACCACCGCGACGGTGAGGCTGAGCACCAGGATCAGCAGCCAGCACACCACCATCACCCGGATGTTCAGCCACAGCCCGTCCAGCACCGCCGGGAACGACGACACCGCCTTGTCCCAGGAGAAGTACGTCTCCTGGACGCGGTCCCACCCCGGCGAGCTGACGACCGCGCCGCCGATCGCGCCGAGCAGCAGTAGCGTGCTGCCCGCCGCGATCACCGCGCTGCGGAGCGTGCGGCGCCGCCGCCACTCGTCGCGCTCGCGCTGGACCGGCGATGGGCGCCAGGCCTCGGCCTCAGGGGCCGCGTCGGCCACCTGGTCGGCCATCAGGACAGCTCGGGAGCGCCCTGCTGGGCCAGCCACTCCTGGTTGATCTGGTCGAGGATGCCGTCCTCGCGCAGCGCGTCGACCGCGGTGGAGATGCAGTCGGTGAGCGAGCTGCCCTTGGCCAGCACGGCGCCGAACTGCTCCGGCTCGCCCTCGGGCAGCGGGAGCTGGCCGACGATCATGCCGTCGTCGAGCTGGACCGCGGTCATGTAGTAGGCGGTGGGCAGGTCGACGACGATGCCGTCGATCTGGCCGTTCTTGAGCGCCTGCACCGCCTGGTCGTTGGTGTCGAAGACCGCCGGCTCCTGCGAGGGCTGGACCTGGTCGGTGATCGCGGTGTAGCTCGTCGTGCCGACCTGCGCACCGAGCTTGGCGTCGGCGAGGTCGGCCACGCTGGTCGCGCCGTCGATGGCGCTGCCCTTGTTGGTGATGACCGCCTGGACCACGTCGTAGTAGCCGGTCGAGAAGTCGACGGCCTTGCGGCGGGCCTCGGTGATCGAGACCTGGTTGACGTCGAGGTCGAAGTCCTTCGGGCCGGGCTGGACGACCTTGTTGAAGGGCACCGTGACCCACGCGACCTGGTCCTGGGTGTAGCCGAGCTGCTCGGCGATCGCGTAGGCCACCGCGGACTCGTAGCCCTTCCCGTTGGCCGGGTCGTTGTCGACGAACCACGGCTCGTAGGCCGGGTCGTCGGTGGCGATGGTCAGGGTGCCGTCGGTGACGGTCTCCATCGTGTCCGGCGTGCAGGTCTCGGCGTCGGGAGCCGCGGAGCCCGACGTCTCGCTCGCGGCGTCGGTGCCGCTGTCGGCCTCGTCGGTGGGTGCGCAGGCGGTGAGGGCGAGCGTCGCGGCGAGCGCGGCGACGGCGAGGGGCCGGGAGGTCTTCAGCCGGGAGGTCGTGAGCATGGCCGAATCCTACGGCCGCGTCCGACGTCAGCGGACCGGATGACCCGCCTTGGACAGACCGGCCTTGACGTCGCGGATGCTGAGGGTGCCGAAGTGGAACACCGTGGCCGCCAGCACCGCGTCGGCACCGGCGTCGACGGCAGGTGGGAAGTGCTCGACGGCACCCGCTCCCCCGCTCGCGATGACCGGGATGGACACCTCACGGCGCACGGCTCGGATGAGCTCGAGGTCGAAGCCGTCGGTCGTGCCGTCGGCGTCCATGGCGTTGAGCAGGATCTCGCCGGCTCCCAGCTCGGCGGCACGGACCGCCCACTCGATCGCGTCGAGGCCGGCGCTCTGGCGGCCGCCGTGCGTGGTGACCTCGAAGCCGCTGTCGGTCCCCGGCGCCCGGCGGGCGTCGACGCTGAGCACCAGCACCTGGTTGCCGAAGCGGCCGGCGATCTCGGCGACCAGCTCGGGCCGCCTGATCGCGGCGGTGTTGACGGCGACCTTGTCCGCGCCGGCGCGCAGCAGCCGGTCGACGTCGTCGACGCTGCCGACGCCGCCGCCCACCGTCAGCGGGATGAAGACCTCCTCGGCACACCGGCTGACGACCTCCATCGTGGTCGCCCGGCCCTCGTGGGAGGCGGAGATGTCGAGGAAGGTCAGCTCGTCGGCGCCCTCGGCGTCGTAGAGGCGGGCCAGCTCGACCGGGTCGCCGGCGTCGCGCAGCTCCTGGAAGTTGACGCCCTTGACGACCCGGCCACCGTCGACGTCGAGGCAGGGGATGACGCGGATCGCGAGGCTCATGGCCGGCCAGGCCTGGTCAGCGCAAGCGCGTCCTCGAGGCTGAACCGACCCTCGTAGAGCGCGGTGCCGGCGATGGCGCCCTCGACGCCCTCGTCCACGAGGGTCATCAGGGCGCGGATGTCGTCGAGGGTGGTGACGCCGCCGCTGGCCACGACCGGCTTGTCGGTGGCCGCGCACACGTCGCGCAGGAGCTGCAGGTTGGGGCCCTGGAGCATGCCGTCCTTGTTGACGTCGGTGACGACGTAGCGGGCGCAGCCCTCGGAGTCGAGGCGGGCGAGCGTCTCGTAGAGGTCGCCGCCGTCGCGGGTCCAGCCGCGGGCGGCCAGCGTCGTCCCCCGCACGTCGAGTCCGACGGCCACCCGGTCGCCGTACGTCGCGATCGCCCGGGCACACCACTCGGGCTGCTCGAGCGCTGCGGTGCCGATGTTGACCCGCCGGCAGCCTGCGGCCATCGCCGCCTCGAGCGACTCGTCGTCGCGGATGCCGCCGCTCATCTCGACCTGGATGTCGAGGGTGCCGACGATGCGGGCCTGCAGCTCCCGGTTGTGCCCGTGGCCGAACGCCGCGTCGAGGTCGACGAGGTGGATCCACTCGGCGCCCGCCTCCTGCCAGCGCAGCGCCGCCTCGATCGGGTCACCGAAGCGCTTCTCGGAGCCGTCCACGCCCTGCACGAGCTGGACGGCCTGGCCGCCCTTGATGTCGACGGCGGGCAGGAGCTCGAGGTAGCGGTCGTCCGGGGTGCTGGGCATGACCCGATCCTAGGAGCGCGCCCTGCGCACCCGGACGCGGCGGTGGTGGCGCGAGACGCCGGTCACCGCCGTCGGGTGCTCCGCCGGGAGCAGAACGGCGCGACCCGCGGCGGGCCGGAGTGGTTCACTGCGGCATGCGACTCCTGATCCTCGGTGGCACCAACTTCGTCGGCCGGGCCACCGCGACCGACGCCCTCGCCCGCGGTCACGACGTCACGTGCCTGGCCCGGGGCACGAAGCGGTCCCCACCGCACGGGGCGCGCCACGTCGTGGCCGACCGCACCACCCCGGAGGCGTACGACGACGTGGCGGGCGAGCGCTGGGACGCGGTCATCGACGTGGCGACCCAGCCGGGTCACGTCCGGAGCGCGGTCGCGGCCCTGTCGGGCAGCACCGACCACTGGCTCCACGTGTCGACCATCAGCGTCTACGCCGACCACTCCGTCGAGGGTGCGGACGAGACCGCCGAGCTGCTCGAGCCCCTGGCAGCCGACGAGATGGGCTCGATGGAGGACTACGGCCACGCCAAGGTCGCGTGCGAGCAGGCGGTGACGGCGGCGCTCGGTCCCGACCGGTCGCTGCTGGCCCGGGCCGGACTGATCGGCGGCCCGGGCGACCTGTCCGGGCGCACCGGCTACTGGCCGTGGCGCTTCGCGCACCCCGCCACCGACGACGGCAGCGTGCTCGTGCCGGTCGACCCGGGATGTCGTACCGCCCTCATCGACGTGCGCGACCTGGCTGCCTGGCTGGTGCACTGCGCCGGGACCGGGGCGACGGGTGCCCACGACGTGATCGCCAACGCGGCGCCGCTGGCCGACCACCTCGCCACCGCACGCGAGGTGGCCGGGCACACCGGGCCCGTCGTCGAGGTCGGTCCCGAGTGGCTGGCGGGGCACGGGGTCGCGCAGTGGTACGGCCCGCGGTCCCTGCCGCTCTGGGTCGGGCCGGAGGACAGCCCGGGGCTGGCGTCGCGCCCGACCACGCGCGCCCGTGCTGCGGGGCTCTCCCCGCGTCCGCTCGTCGAGACGCTGGCCGACGTGCTGGCGTGGGAGGGGGGCCGGGAGCAGCCCCACGGCTCCGGGCTCACCGACGAGGAGGAGCGGGAGCTGGTGTCGGCGGCGGCTGAGCGGTCCTCCTGACGCGCCAGGTAGGTCACGATCACCGCAATGTGGCCACGAGCCGCCACCGGATCGGGGAGGGTATGCCTACCGGCAGCGCGGGGAACTTGGGGCGGTGCGGGCAGGAGCCAGTGACGCTGGGACGACGCATCACGGAGCAGGTCCCCTCGGGTGGACGGAAGGCAGTCACAGGTGAACGCGGAGCTTCGCAAGGGGGGAGTCGAGCTGGCCGGCGCCACGTTGCTGTCGCTCGTCCTGCTCGACGTGCTCTTCCCGCAGGTGTCCCTGGCCGTCCTGTTCGCCCTGTCCCCCATGGTCGCCTGCGCGGTCCTCCCGCCGAAGCCCACCGCCGCCTTCGGCGTCGCCGCACTGTCGGCCGCGGTCGCGTCGCACTGGTGGACCGACGACTCGAACCTCGCCCAGCACGTCGTACGCGTCGCCGGCGTCGTCGCCTTCTCCGCGACCGCGGCTGTCGTGGCCCACATCCGGGTGCGGCGCGAGCACGAGCTCCAGCACGTGAGCCGGCTCGCCGAGGTTGCCCAGCGCGCCGTCCTGCCGGTCCTGCCCGCCCATGCCCGCCGCGTCGACATCGCCGTGCGCTACCGCTCAGCCACCGAGGACGCCGTCATCGGCGGCGACCTCTACGACTGCTACCACTCCCGCAACCACACCCGCTTCCTGGTGGGCGACGTCCGTGGGAAGGGACTCGGTGCCGTCGAGCAGGCGGCGCGCGTGATCCGCTCCTTCCGGCAGGCCGCTGCGTTCCAGCAGGACCTCGAGGCCGTCGCCGACGACATGAACAGCTATCTGCTTCCCTTCTTCGACCCCGAGGAGTTCGTCACCGCGATCCTCCTCGACACGACCGACGCCAGTCGGCCGCACATCGTCACCGCGGGTCACCCGCCGCCGCTGCTCATCCACCCCGACGGATCCAGCGAGTTCGTCGAGGTCGACAACGACCTCCCCCTCGGTCTCGGCTTCGGCTACGCGCGGCACGACTTCACCTGGGAGCCCGGCGACCGGCTCCTGCTCTACACCGACGGGCTCAGCGAGGCCCGCGACGCACAGGGCGAGTTCCTCGACCTCGTCGAGCTGGCACCCCACCTCGTCGGGCTCGACGTCGACGCCGCGGCGGACCGCCTCCTCGACCTGACCCGTGACCACTCCAGGGGCAGCACCGACGCAGCCGATGACATGGCCGTGCTCGTCCTCGAGCACGCCGTCGACGAGCAGGACTACCGCCCGGAGGACGCCCAGCACGACTGGGGCACCTCGCTCCCCCGCTGACGGGACGAGCCGGATGCGCCCTAGTGCCGGCTCCGCCGAGCCATGGGGAGGTCGTAGGCGATGCCGTCCATCGGGAAGGTCGGGCGGATCCCCATCGCCCGCAGGATCGTCGGCATGATGTCGACTGAGCGGACCTCGGCGTGGAGGTCGCGGCTGGAGAGACCCGCGCCGGCGAAGACGATCGGGATCTGCTGGGCCGCACGCTGGATGCCGCCGTGGTCACCCTTGACGGAGTACGTCGTGTCGTCGGGCAGCGTCGCGATCAGGTCGGGCCCGTAGTCCGCGGCCTGCGTGTCGACGAGCTCCTGCGCCTTGCGGGCGAACCACGCCCGCTCGCCGCCGCTCGTCATCAGGTCCCACCGCACCGGCGACACGCGGTCGAAGTGGTCGCCGTGGCGGCTCCACACCGCGGTCACGCTCGGCATGGTGCCCATCGCCGCGGCGGCCTCCTGCACCCTGGCGGGCGACTGGTCCTTGAGCCACACCCGCACCATGGAGTCGCTGTAGGACAGGCCGACGTTGCCGGTGGCGACCAGCGGCAGCAGCGCGTCCTGGGGCTTGTCGTAGACGCCGTCGTTCTCCGGGTCGCCGTAGTACCAGTTGTTGTAGCCGTAGTCGCGCTCCGCGACCTCCTTGCCGTAGAACGTCTTCCCGGCGACGGAGCCGTGGTCCGCGGTCAGCACGACGAGGGTGTCGTCGAGGACGTCCTGCGCCTCGAGCTCGGCCATGATCCTGCCGACCTGGCGGTCGGCCTCGGCGGTGGCGGCGACCATGTGCGTCATCGGGTCGCCGTCGGCGCCGGTCGGTCCGAGGTCGGCGGTGCCGCCCCACATGTGCGCGGCCTTGTCGACGCCGGGCAGCGTCACGAAGATGCCGTTCCAGCTGGCCTCGTTGCGCATCACCTCGATGGCCGCGTCGGCGGCCCAGACGTCACCGCCCTGGTGGGCGAGGTCCTTGCCGGTGACGTAGCGGTCGCTGTCGAGCGGGTAGAGGATCGCCGGCAGCTTCGCGGTGTCGTAGGCGTAGGCGGGGTAGCCGCTGTGCACCCAGAACCGGCTGCAGGGAGCCCCGAGGATGTAGGACGGCACGTTGATGCCGGTCGGCTTGCGCCACGACCCGCCCGTCGTGCACTCCGGGCCGCTGCCGAAGGTGATGATCGAGTCCGACCCGGCGCCGCCGAACGCGTAGCCGGCGTAGCCCTTCGGGCTGATCGTGAACGTCTTCGCGGTCGGGTCCGCCGCGCCGAGGTAGTCGGCCAGCTTCGGGTAGCCCGCGTGCTGCTGGAGCTTGAGGAGGTCCGACGTCATGTTGCTCGTGATGTAGAGCTGGTCGGGGTTGGCCGGCTCCGGGTCGCCCAGCACGCCGTCGACGTCGCGGTAGCCCTCGTCGGTCCAGCCCATGTGCTGGGGCAGCTGGCCCGACGTGATCACGTTGTGCGTCACCACGGTGACGGAGCCGGTGTGCCCGACGTAGGAGCGCGGGGAGTCGACGCCCTCGTCCATCAGCGCCTCGACGTTGCCCATGCCGTACTTCTCGACGATCTCCTTGCTCAGGGAGTCGACGACGATGACCACGACCTTCGTCGGCCGGTCGACCTGCCCGTGACCGTGGTCGTGGCCGCCGCCGCGCCCTCCGGCCTCGGCACCCGTCTGGGTCCCGGCCAGGCAGAGGGCCAGCGCCGCAGCGGTGGCGAGGGCGAACGTGCGGGTTCGGCGCTGCGTCATGGCGATCCCTCCCGGCGCGGCGGCGGTGCCGCGAACCGTGAGCCGAACGTAGGCCCGCGCCCTGCGCGCGACAATCCCCCAGCAGGGGTACGTCACGCGCTCGGTAGCGTGGCTCCATGATCGGTGACCGTTGGGGCGTAACGCCTGCCGAGACCCGGCTCCGCTTCGGCTGCCACGCCCACGTGCCGGACCCGACGATGGCGGCCTGGCGCGGGGTCACCGTCCACGCCGAGCCCGACGCCGTCTGGCGGCGGCTGTGCCAGGTCCGCCTCGCTCCCTACTCCTACGACCTGGTCGACAACCTCGGCCGACGGTCACCCCGCGAGCTGCGCCACGTCGCGGACCCGGGCGTCGGCGACCCGTTCACGCGCGCGCTCGGCAGGGACCAGGGACGGGTGGTCGCCGTCGATCCGGGTCGCGAGCTCACCGCGACGATCATGGGGGCCCACATGTCGTACGTCGTCCTGCCGCACGCCGCAGGTTGCCGCCTGGTGCTCAAGGTGGTGGCCCGGCCGCGCCGGTGGCTGGCGCCCGCGCTCTCGGTCGGCGACCTGGTGATGGCCCGCAAGCAGCTGCTGACGCTGAAGCAGCTCGCGGAGGGCGATCAGCGCCAGGCGGGTGCGACCTCGCGCCGGTAGCGCCGGGCGAGCAGCAGGGTCAGGATCGACACGACGGGCCCCGGGATGGTCGCGCGCAGCGCGCTGCGCTCCCGCTCCCCAGCCCCGTCCTGCATCCACGCCAGCGCGTTCGCGGCGTCGACGATGCTGGCCGGTCGCAGCTTCTTGCCGAGCGCCTTGAACTCCGGGTCGGACTCCAGGTCGCCCATCGGTGCCTCGACGTCTCGCTCCTCGTGGTCGAGGTGGCGGTTGATCACCTCGCTGGAGCGCGCCACCACGTCCGCGGCCGACCTCGCGCCCGCCATCGTCGGCGTCGCGGCCACCTCGTCGATCGCCGCCGAGGCCGAACCGAGCGCCTCCTTCATCGCCACGTGCTCGGACTCCATCTCGTGGAGCAGGTCTGCGTCGACCCCGCGCTCGAGGAGGAACGGCCAGAGGATCTCGTCCTCCGCCTCGTGGTGGTGGGTCAGCTCGCGCACCAGGTTCTGCCACGCTGCCTGGACCTGGCGGGCCCGGGCGACGTCCCCGTCGCCCAGTCGGCGCAGCGCCTGCTCGGTGCGGGCCACGTCGCGGCGCACCGCGGCATGGATGATCTGGTTCATGCTCAGCTCTGCCATGCCGGGACGCTAGCCGCCGCGGAGGCGCCCCCTCGACCCAGTTTCTGGGGAACCTCGCGACCGTCCCGGCGTTTCGCAGGACAAGTCTGTTGCCACCCGGGAGGATCCGGTCGACGACCCAGGGGGACCCACATGAGGCACGTTGCCGCCCACACGCTCACGACCGTGGCACTCGCCGCGACCCTGCTCGCGCTGTCCGCCGGCTCGGCGTCCGCCGACCGCTGGTGGGGCGCCGACCGGGCCGGCGACGTGAAGCAGTGGTCGTACTCCCCCGAACCGCCGCCGTGCGGCACCTTCGCGGAGGAGACGACGCCCCAGGACGCGTCGACCGACATCGTCGGGCTGTCGGTCAGGCACGAGGGCGACACCGTCGAGATGCGCGCGCACCTGCGCAACCTCACCGGGTGGGGCGATCGGTGGATCACCTTCGAGATCCAGACGGACCGGCGCCCCTACTCGGTCACGATCCCGCGCAACCCCGCGAAGCACCCCGAGGACGTCTGGCTGATGGACGCCTCCGACGTCCCCGAACCGGCGGACGAGTGCGGGGGCACCGGCACGCTGAACTTCGGCGTCCCCTGCGAGGGCCTGACGACCAGCGCGTCGTCACGCGAGGACTACGTCGCGGTCGTGGTCCCGCGCTCCTGCCTCGGCTCGCCGCGTTGGGTGAAGGTCGGCCTGCAGTCCGCGCGGACAGTCGGCAAGCGCTACCGGTACGACAGCTGGCGCCGCTACGTGCCGGACCCGCAGCCCACCGACTCGCTGATCGGCCCCCTCGGCCCGCGGGTGCGCCACAGCCGCTGAGTCAGCGCCGCAGCGACCGCACCCAGTTGCGCAGCAGGGCGGCGCCGGCGTCGCCGGACTTCTCGGGGTGGAACTGGGTGGCCGACAGCGGCCCGTTCTCGACCGCCGCGACGAACCTGTCGCCACCGTGCTCGGCCCAGGTCACCAGCGGCGCGGCCGTGCGGTCGTTGGTGACGAGGTCCCAGCTGCGGGCGGCGTAGGAGTGCACGAAGTAGAACCGCTCGTCCTCGACGCCGGCGAAGAGCGTGGACCCCTCCGGCACCTCGACGGTGTTCCAGCCCATGTGCGGCACCACGTCGGCCTCGAGGCGGGTGACCAGCCCGGGCCACTCGTCGCACCCTGCGGTCTCGACGCCGTGCTCGACGCCGCCGGCGAAGAGGATCTGCATGCCCACGCAGATGCCCAGGACCGGACGGCCGCCGGCCAGTCGGCGTCCGATGATCCGGTCGCCCTTGATGGCGCGCAGGCCCTCCATGCAGGCGGCGTAGGCGCCGACGCCCGGCACGACGAGGCCGTCGGCCTCGAGCGCGGTGTCGAAGTCGTCGGTGAGGGTGACCGACGCCCCGGCGCGCTCGACGGCACGCACGGCCGAGCGCAGGTTGCCCGAGCCGTAGTCGAGGACGACGACCTCTGCCGTCACAGGGCGCCCTTCGTCGACGGCACACCGGTCTCCCGCGGGTCGTGCGCGACGGCGTCGCGGAAGGCGCGCGCGAACGCCTTGAACTGCGCCTCGACGATGTGGTGCGGGTCGCGGCCCCCGAGGACGCGCACGTGCAGCGCCAGGTGGGCGTGGAAGGAGATCGACTCGAAGACGTGACGGGTCAGCGATCCCAGGTAGGCCGCGCCGGTGCCGCCGATCGCGACGTACTGCTGGCCCTCCGGCTCACCGCTGTGCACGCAGAACGGGCGCCCGGACACGTCGACGACGGCCTGCACGAGCGCCTCGTCGAGCGGGACCGTGGCGTCGCCGAAGCGACGGATGCCCGACTTGTCGCCCAGCGCCTCCCGCAGCGCCTGGCCGAGCACGATGGCGGTGTCCTCGACGGTGTGGTGGGCGTCGATGTGCGTGTCGCCGCTGGTGTGCACGACGAGGTCGACGAGCGAGTGGCGGGCGAACGCGTCGAGCATGTGGTCGTAGAACCCGACGCCCGTCGAGACGTCGGAGCGGCCCGAGCCGTCGAGGTCGACCTGCACCTCGACCCGGGACTCCTTGGTGGTGCGCTCGATCTTCGCGGTGCGGCTCATCTGTGGTCCTCCGTGATGTCTCCGGTGACTTTCTCGGTCTCCATGGTGGCGAGCAGAGCCTGCCTGAATGCTGCCATCTCGTCGGCCGTGCCGATCGAGACGCGCAGCCAGCCGTCGGGACCCGTCTCCCGGATCAGCACCCCGTGGTCGAGGAGTCCCTGCCAGACCGCGTGCCGGTCGGCGAAGCGGCCGAACAACGCGAAGTTGGCGTCAGAGTCGGCGACCTCGAGGCCCTGCTCGCGCAGCCACGCCACCGTGCGGTCGCGCTCGGCACGGAGGTCGGCCACCTTGCCGAGCAGCTCCGGTGCGTGCCGCAGCGCAGCGAGCGCCGTGGCCTGAGTGACCGCGGAGAGGTGGTAGGGCAGGCGCACCACCCGGATCGCGTCGCAGATCGCCGGGTCGGCGGCGAGGTAGCCGAGGCGCGCGCCGGCGAGCGCGAACGCCTTGCTCATCGTCCGGCTCACCACGAGGTTGCGGTGCGCCGGGAGCAGCTCCAGCGCGCTGGGGGTGCCCGAGCGGCGGAACTCACCGTAGGCCTCGTCGACGACCACGATGCCACCCGGCTCGTAGGACGCCGCGGCCTCGCACAGCATCGACACCGCCTCCGGCGGCAGGGCCGTCCCGGTGGGGTTGTTGGGGCTGGGCAGCAGCACCACCGACGGCCGGCGCTCGAGCACCAGGTCGCGCGCTGCCTCGAGGTCGAGCGAGAAGTCCTCGGCCCGGTGACCGGTCACCCACTCGGTCATCGCGTCGCGGGCGTACTCGGGATACATCGAGTACGTCGGCGCGAACGACAGCGCACACCGTCCCGGCCCGCCGAAGGCCTGCAGCAGCTGGAGCATCACCTCGTTGGACCCGTTGGCCGCCCACACCATGTCGGCGGTGATGCCGGAGCCACCCGAGGTGTTGAGGTACGCCGCCAGGCCCTCGCGCAGCTCGGTGAACTCGCGGTCGGGGTAGCGGTTGAGCGTCGTCGCGGCCGCGCCCACCGCCTCCGCGATGTCGGCCGCAGCCGCCCGCGAGGGCCCGTAGGGGTTCTCGTTGACGTTGAGCTGGACCGGCACGTCCAGCTGCGGCGCGCCATAGGGCTCGATCCCCTGCAGCTCCTCGCGCAGAGGTGGGAACGTCGCGCTCACCGTCCGGGCTCGAATCGAACCGTCACGGCCTGGCCGTGACCGGGCAGGTCCTCGGCCTCGGCGAGGGTGACGACGTGGTCGGCGACCTCCGCCAGCGCCGCCTGCGTGTAGTCGACGACGTGGACCGACCGGGTGAACGCGCGGACCGACAAGCCGCTGGAGTGGCAGGCACAACCGGCCGTGGGCAGCACGTGGTTGGAGCCCGCGCAGTAGTCGCCGAGCGACACCGGCGCCCAGGGTCCGACGAAGATCGCACCGGCGTTGCGGACCCGGGCGGCGTGGGCCGCGGCGTCGCGGGTGTGGATCTCGAGGTGCTCGGCCGCGTAGGCGTCGACCACGTCGACCCCCTGGTCCATGTCGTCGACCAGCACGATCGCGGACTGCTGCCCGCCGAGGGCCGTGGTGATCCGCTCGGTGTGCCGGGTCGCGAAGACCTGCTTGTCGAGCTCGGCCTCCACCGCGTCGGCGAGGTCGAGGGAGTCGGTGACCAGGACCGAGGCCGCCATCGGGTCGTGCTCGGCCTGGCTGATCAGGTCGGCCGCGACGTAGGCGGCGTCCGCGCTGTCGTCGGCGAGGATCGCGATCTCGGTGGGTCCGGCCTCGGAGTCGATGCCGACGACACCCCGCAGCAGGCGCTTTGCCGCGGCGACGTAGATGTTGCCGGGACCGGTCACCAGGTCGACGCGCTGGCACGGCCCGGCACCGTGGGCGAACATCGCGATCGCCTGCGCGCCGCCGACGGCGTACACCTCGTCGACGCCGAGGAGGGCGCACGCCGCCATGATCGTCGGCTCGGGCAGGCCGTCGCGGTTCTTCTGCGGCGGGCTGGCCAGGGCGATCGAACGCACACCGGCCACCTGGGCAGGCACCACGTTCATCACGACGCTGCTCACCAGCGGCGCCAGGCCGCCGGGGACGTAGAGGCCGACGCGGTCGATCGGCACCTTGCGGTGCGTCACCGTGGCGCCGGGCGCCACCTGGGTCGTCACGTCGTGCTCGAGCTCTGCCTCGCAGGTCGCCCGCAGGCGGCGGACCGACTCCTCCAACCCGGCGCGGACGGCGGGGTCGAGGTCGGCCAGCGCCTGCTGCAGGGCCTCACGCGGCACGGCGATCTCGTCGCTCTCGACGCCGTCGAAGCGGGCGGAGAGCTCGGTGATCGCCTCCACGCCGCGGGCGCGGACGGCGTCGATGATCGGCTGCACCTGATGCGTGGCGGCCTCGACGTCGAACTCGGCGCGAGGCACGCTCGTGCGGTAGTCGACGGACGCCGCGTCGGCGCCCCTCAGGTCGATGCGACGGATCAGGGACATGCCCCGATTCTAGGTTCCGGGGTGGCGCGCCCGGACAGCGGCCGCGTGGGATGGACAGCCCGGGCCGACGCGGGGGCTAGGTTGGGAGCGTGAGCGATCCGCTGCCGATGTTCCCCCTGAACACCGTGGTGTTCCCGGGGATGAGCGTGCCCCTCCACGTCTTCGAGGACCGCTACCGCATGCTCGTACGGCACCTGCTGACGGTCGAGGACCCTGCCCAGCGCGTGTTCGGCACGGTGGCGATCCGCGAGGGCTACGAGGTGGGCGACCACGGCGCCCAGTCGGTCTACCGGATCGGCTGCGTCCTCCAGCTGACCGAGGTCGACCGCCGCGACGACGGCACGTTCGACATCGTGGCGGTGGCCCGCGAACGGCTCCTGCTCGAGGAGATGCAGCGCGGCGACGAGTTCCCCCACGGCGTGGCCGAGGTGCTCACCGAGCCGGAGGTCGACGTGCCGCAGGAGCTGCTGGAGCGGGCGCGGGCCACCTTCACCGCGTTCCGGGTGGCGATGGCCGAGCTGCAGGGCGACCCCTTCAGCGGGACGCTCCCGCGCGACCCCGACTACCTCGCGTGGACCCTGTCCGCGCTGGCGCCGCTGCCGATGGCCGAGCGGCAGTCGCTCCTCGAGGCCGACGACGCCACCGAGCGCCTCAAGCTGGTCACCCGGCTGCTCACCGCCGAGCTGCGCGCCATCAACGTCATCCCCTCGCTCCCGGCGACCCAGGTGGCCCGCACGGCCTGGTCCCCCAACTGAGACGCGCAGTGGCGGGCGAGGTACGAGCGCGCCGCGTGGGCGCGGCCAGATTGAGCAAGCGACGCGACTGAGGAACGACGTAGCACGAGCGCGTCGAGATCCCCCCACCACAACCGTGAGGACTGACCGTGGCGAAGAAGGCCCGTGGAGCAGGCGGCACCCCGGCGACCGTCGCACTGACCGCGGCCGGCATCGCCTTCGAGGTGCGGGCCTACGACCACGACCCGCGTGCGGCGTCCTACGGACTCGAGGCAGCCGAGGCCCTCGGGGTCGATCCCGCCCGGGTGTTCAAGACCCTCATGGTCTCCCTCGACGGCGCGCTCGTGGTGGGCATCGTCCCGGTCTCCGGTCACCTCGACCTCAAGGCACTGGCGCGCGCTCTCGGCGGCAGCAAGGCGGTCATGGCCGAGGTCGCCGCTGCGGAGCGGGCCACCGGCTACGTTGCCGGTGGGATCTCCCCCATCGGCCAGAAGCGCGCGCACCCCACCGTGCTGGACGAGTCCGCGCTGGCCCACGACACGATCCTGGTCTCCGGGGGACGCCGCGGCTTCGACCTCGAGCTGGCCCCGAACGACCTGGTGGCGGCCACCGGAGCGGTGACCGCCACCATCGGGCGCTGAGGCTGACGAGTCGTCAGTCGGTCGTCAGCTTGAACAGTCCGTGCGCGACGTCGCCGTCGACCCAGCCACTGATGCCGAACGCCGACAGCGGCTCGACGTTCTCGCTGACCTCGGGCATGTCCTCGGTGACCCGGACCAGCCAGTCGTCGTCGGCGTCGAAGTTGACGTAGAGCACCGACTGGGCGTCGTCGGACTCGACGACCTTCTCGTAGTCCTCGGAGTCACCGAGGTCACCGGCGGACTCGAGCTTGCTGCGGTAGTCGTCCTGGAGGGCGAGCACGGCGTAGCCGTCACCCTCGGTGACCTGCATGAGCTCGGCCATCTCCGGCGGCGCCTGCGCGGCGATCTTGTCGAGCACGGCCTGGATCTCGTCGGCGTCGCCCTTGATCTTGAGCCCGACCGGCACCTCGCCGGGACCGCCGTTGGCGATCGCGTCGGGGTCGATCCCGCTGCCCAGCGACAGGGTCATCCCGTCGCCCATCAGGGTCTCCAGGTCGGCGGGGATGGACAGCCCGGTCTCGCTCTCGAGCTCCGCGAGCTGCTCGTCGATCGTGTCGGACTCCTCGGGCATCGTGGTCTTGAGGTAGTCGAGCATCGCCTCACCCCAACCGTCGGTCAGCGCGAGGCCGAACGCGGCGACGGTGTCGTCGGGGAGCCCGCCGACCATGGAGACGCCCTCGTCGCTCTCCATGTACTTGGTCATGTCCTCCTGGTAGTTGGACATGGCGTACTCGATCTCGACCGCGCCGTCGTCGAAGCGCACCGTCGCGGCCGCGCCGTCGAAGTCGTCGATCAGCTGCTGGAGCTCCGGCGGGACCTCCTCGGAGCCGGTGTCGTCCGAGCTCTCGTCGGTGGCCTCGTCGAAGCACGCCTGCATCTCCTCCGAGGTGGTCGCCTCGGCGATGCAGTCCTCGTCGGGGCCGGCACTGGTGTCCGCACCGGACATCATCGACGGGCCGCCCATCATCGAGCCCATGCCGGCGAAGTCCTCGGCGTACTTGGTGACGCCCTTGGCGAGGTAGAAGGACATGAAGCCGTCGTCGCCGGCCTCGCCGGTCCAGGTGCCGAAGGCCGAGTCGTCGGCGAGCGAGCCGCCGTCGGCCGCGTCAACGACCTCGGTCGCGATCTCCTTGGTCTCCGAGATGACCATCCAGTCACCGTCGACGACCCAGCCGCCGACCTCGCCCCCGGCGTCCTCGCCGCCGCCACACGTGTCGACGAGCTTGCTCATGCCGTCCTCGGCCTTGGCGCCGTCGGTGACCTGGATGACGCCCACGGCAGCGGGCTCGTCCTCACCGAGGTCGACGGCCGCCATCGCGGCGCGCGAGCCGAGCCACGGCTTGACGTCCTTGGCGTAGTCGAGGCCCTCGCAGGCGCCGGACTTGGTGATCTCCTCGAAGAGCCGCTCGCGCAGGTCGTCGTCGGTCTGGAGGTCGATCTTGTCGGTGAACCCCGGGAACTTGCGGAGCGTCTTGATGGCCTCGATCTTCTGCCCGCCGCTGGGGTCGAGGTCGATGCTGGCGTAGGCGATGGTCGAGTCCGGCAGCGCCTCGGCCGGCTGGGAGCCGGTCGCGAAGAAGCTGGTGGCCGCCCAAGCGCCGCCGGCGACCACGACGGCGGTCGCGCCGAGCGCACCGAGCGCGATCAGTCGCTTGCGGTTGTCGTTGGTGGGCGCGGCGTCAGCCGGGCCCGTCGTGTCCAGGTATTCCGGACCACCCGGTGTCGTGCTCATCTCGTCAAGATCCCCCGTTGCACGGGCCCCGGCCTCGCCGGGACCGCCTCCATCATGTCGGCGTCACCCTACCCGCGCGGACGCCTCGTCAATCGCTTGCTGCCCAAGAGGTAGGTGCCGACCAGACCAGCCATCGCCCCGGTCGGCAGGGCCACCAGCGCGGACGAGTGCCACGGCACCCGGCCGTGGTCGGGGGCGGTGAGACCGAGGTGCCCCGGGATGTCGGTGGAGTAGTCGGGCTGTCCCGCCGCCAGCGGCTGCGGGTCGGGCGGCGACAGGCTGCTCCCGACGGCGTACATCACCACCCCGGCGAGGCTCGCCGCGACGAGCACCGTGAGCGCCGTCGCCGTCTCGTGCCCTCGCCGGAGGCCGGCCAGCAGCCCCAGGACGATCCCCAGCGGGAAGGCGATCAGCACGAAGAGCGCGACGCCCTGGAACGAGACGTCGGGACCGGCGGGCTCGAGGTACCAGTGGCCCTGGTAGGTCACGCCGCTCGGCGCGTCCCACCAGCGCTCCCAGACCACCCCGGCGACGGCGCCGGCGACCAGGAACACCACGACCACGACGGCCAGCCGCACGAGCGGGGACCAGGACGGGCGCCGCTCGGCCGTGTCCTCCGGGGTCACCCCGCCAGGCACCCGGGCCCCAGCAGCTGCTTGAGGTCGGCGAACAGCGCCGGGCTCGGGCTGACCCGCAGGTTGTCGTCGAGCTTGAGCACCTTGGTCGAGCTGCGGGTCAGCAGCTTGAGCTGCACCTCGGTCATGCCGGGGTGGGTGCCGAGCACGTCGCGGAGCTGCGCCACGACCGGCGGGGTGCAGCGCGTGGAGGGCAGGCTGATCACGACGGGACCGGTCGGCCCCTGGGTGAGGTCGGGGGCGGTGACCTCCTGCGCACGCAGCTCGGGCTGGTCCTTGTCGCGGGAGAGCTGGCCCTTGATCCGCACGATCTGGTCCTCCACCAGCAAGGTGGAGGCGAGCGTGTAGGCGCTGGGGAACAGCAGCACGTCGACAGCACCGTCGAGGTCCTCGAGCGTGATCGTGGCCCACGGGTCGCCGCGCTTGGTGATCTTGCGCTGGACCGAGGTGATCAGGCCGCTGACGGTGAGCGTCGACCCGTGCGGGCGGTCCTCGTCGAGCAGGAGCTGGCCGATCGTGCAGTCCGTGCCCTGGGACAGCACGTGCTCGAGCCCGAGCAGCGGGTGGTCGGAGACGTAGAGGCCGAGCATCTCCCGCTCGTGGCCGAGCAGGGTCATCTTGTCCCAGTCCTCGATGTCGGGGATCGTCACGCTCACCCCGAACCCGGCGTCGTCCTCGCTCAGGCCGCCGAAGAGCGAGTCCTGGCCGATCGCCTCGTTCTTCTTGAGGTCCACGAACTGGTCGACGGCCGTCTCGTGGACCGCGGCCAGCGCGCGCCGCCGGTGCTTCATGTCGTCGAAGGCGCCGGCCTTGATCAACGACTCCACGACGCGCTTGTTGCACACCAGCGCGGGAACCTTCTCCATGAAGTCGTTGAAGTCGAGGTAGCGACCCTTCTCCTCGCGTGCGGCCACGATGCCGGCGACGACGTTGTGGCCGACGTTGCGCACGGCCGTGAGGCCGAAGCGGATGTCGTTGCCGACCGGCGTGAAGTTGGCGTGGGACTCGTTGACGTCGGGCGGGAGGACCTGGATCTTCATCCGGCGGCACTCGTTGAGGTAGATCGCCATCTTGTCCTTGTCGTCCTTGACGGACGTGAGGAGCGCGGCCATGTACTCGGTCGGGTAGTTGGCCTTGAGGTAGGCGGTCCAGTAGGTGATGACGCCGTAGGCGGCGGAGTGCGACTTGTTGAAGGCGTAGTCGGAGAACGGGAGCAGGATCTCCCAGAGCTTGTCGATCGCCACCTGCGGGAAGCCCCGCTCGAGCATGCCGGCCTGGAAGCCGGCGTACTGCTTGTCGAGCTCCTCCTTCTTCTTCTTGCCCATCGCGCGGCGCAGGTTGTCGGCGGCGCCCAGGGTGAAGCCGGCCAGCACCTGGGCGATGGCCATCACCTGCTCTTGGTAGACGATCAGGCCGTAGGTCTCCCCCAGCACCGGCTCGAGCGCCTCTGCGAGCGCCGGGTGGATCGGCTCGATCGCCTCGCGGCCGTTCTTGCGGCGGGCGTACTTGTTGTGCGAGTCGGCACCCATGGGACCGGGGCGGTAGAGCGCGCTGACGGCCGTGATGTCGGCGAACGCGTCGGGCTGCAGCGAGCGGAGCAGCGACCGCATGCCCGAGCCGTCGAGCTGGAACACGCCGAGGGTGTCACCGCGACCCATCAGCTCGTAGGTCGCGCGGTCCTCGAAGCCGAGGTCCTCCAGGACGACCTCCTCGCCCCGGTTCGCCTGGATGTTGCTGATCGCGTCGTCGAGGATGCGGAGGTTGGACAGGCCGAGGAAGTCCATCTTGACCAGGCCGAGCGACTCGCACATCGGGTAGTCGAACTGGGTGATGACCGCGCCGTCCTGCGGGCGGGACATGATCGGCACGATGTCGATGAGCGGCTCGCTCGACATGATCACGCCGGCGGCGTGCACGCCCCAGTTGCGGATCTGCCCCTCGAGGCCGACCGCGGTCTCGTAGATGGTGCGGACGTCGGGGTCCTGGCCGTGGAGGGCGCGGAACTCACCACCGTCGTTGTAGCGCTTGTGGTCGGCGTTGAAGATGTCCTTGAGCGCGACGCCCTTGCCCATCACGTCGGCGGGGTACGCCTTGGTGATCCGGTCTCCGATCGCGAAGCCGTGGTCGAGGACGCGGGCGGCGTCCTTGATGGCGGCCTTCGCCTTGAGCCGGCCGAACGTGGCGATCTGCGCGACGCGGTCGGCGCCGTACTTCTGGCTGACGTAGGAGATCACCTCGCCACGGCGGGCGTCGTCGAAGTCGATGTCGAAGTCGGGCATCGAGGGGCGCTCGGGGTTGAGGAAGCGCTCGAAGAACAGGCCGTGCTCGAGGGGGCACAGGTCGGTGATGCGCAAGGCGTAGGCGGCGATCGAACCCGCGCCCGAGCCGCGGCCGGGGCCGACCCGGATGCCGTTGTCCTTGGCCCAGTTGATGAAGTCGGCGACCACGAGGTAGTAGCCGCAGTAGCCCTTCTGGGAGATGATCGCGAGCTCCATGTCCACCCGGTCGCGGACCTCCTGGGTGGTCTTCTCACCGGGGTAGCGGGCCTCGATGCCGCGCCAGACCTCCTTGCGGAACCAGGAGTCCTCGGTCTCGCCCGCGGGCACGTCGGCGCGCGCCATGTAGCCGCCGGTCGACTCGGTGAACTCGACCTCGCAGCGCTCTGCGATCGCGAGGGTGTTGTCGCACGCCTCGGGCATGCCGAACTGGTCGGCCCACAGCGCGCGCATCTCCGCGGCGGACTTGATGTAGTAGCCGCCGCCGTCGAACTTGAGGCGGTTGGTGTCGGAGAGCCGCTTGCCGGACGCGACGCAGATCAGGGCGTCGTGGGCCGCGGCGTCCTCGGGGTTGTTGTAGTGGGAGTCGTTGGTGGCGATGGGGGCGATCCCCATCTCCTTGCCGAGCCGCAGCAGGTCGTCGCGGACCCGCTTCTCGATGTCGATGCCGTGGTCCATCAGCTCGAGGAACACGCTGTCGCGGCCGAAGATGTCCTGGAGCTCACCGGCCTCCCGCACGGCCTCGTCGTACTGGCCCAGTCGCAGCCGCGTCTGGATCGCGCCGCTCGGGCAGCCGGTGCTGACGATGAGTCCCTTGCTGTGCTCGGCGAGGATCTCCTTGTCCATGCGGGGCTTGTAGAAGTAACCCTCGAGGCTGGACCGCGAGGACAGCCGGAAGAGGTTGTGCATGCCCTCGGTGGTCTCGGCCCACATCGTCATGTGGGTGTACGCGCCGCCGCCGGCGACGTCGTTGCCACCCTCCTCGGCCAGGTCGCCCTGGCCCCACCGCACGCGGCGGCGCTCGCCGCGCATCGTGCCGGGCGTGACGTAGGCCTCGATGCCGATGATCGGCTTGACGCCGGCCCTCTTGGCCTTGCTGTAGAAGTCGTAGGCACCGTGGAGGTTGCCGTGGTCGGTCATCGCGATCGCGGGCATGCCGAGCTCGCTGGTGCGCGCGAACAGGCCGTCGAGCAGGGACGCCCCGTCGAGCATGGAGTACTCGGTGTGCACGTGCAGGTGCACGAAGTTGTCCGCTTGGTTGACGGAGGAGCCGGACGACATGGAGGAGACTTCCGCACCTTTCGGGGGTCGCTGACGGTGTCTGGATCTGGGGTGGTGCTGACGGGTCAGCAGCGTCGGTGCGAGCCCGCAACCAGCGCTTCAGGGGGAAGGACGTCAGCCTACGTCAGTGTGCCGGACCCCACCGACAGGACGCGCCACGTCGGTGTCGACCTCACGACAGCCAGTGGATCGCGTGGCCGTGGCCGTGGCTCCAGGCCACCGGGACGCCGTCGAGCGCGGTCACGAAGCGCCCCGTGGGGACCTCCCGGTCACCGGTCACGCGCGGCAGCACCCGCCGCCCCTCGTTGCTGACCCACCGGCACCGTCCCGCCGCCACGAGACCGGTCATCAGGTCGTGGAACCGCTCGCGGTCCGGCTCCTCGAGGTAGGCGACCACGGCCGAGTGGAGAACGACCGGCGGGCCGTGCCCCGACGCCTCGTCGACGAGGTCCTCGACGTGGTCGAACAGGTCACCCGTCCGCAGCCGGGGTGGCTCGCGGCGCGCCACCTCCACGGCATCACGCAGCCGCTCCCGCCGCTCGTCCTGCTCGGGCCAGACGAGGTTCTGCAGCCACGCCATGGCGTCCGGGTCGGTCACGTCGAGCGGGTGCAGGTCGACCCCGCCACGCCACGCGACCTCGGGGTGGGCCGACGGCACCGGCAGCGGCCCCGTCGCCCGGGCGGTCAGGAGCGGGCCGCCGCTCCCCCGCAGCTCGCCGAGCGCGGGCCAGGCGTAGTCGTAGCGGTCCGGGAAGAGGCAGAGCCCGGCGCTGGCGCCGACCTCGACCAGCGCGAGCGGGCCCTCGACCAGGGCGAGCAGCGGCACGAGGGTGGCCAGCCGGCCGACCTCGTTGGTCTGGGTCGCGCGCGCCATGACGGTCTCGCGGACCGCCGGCTCCTGCTCGAGCAGGACCTGCCGGAGACGGGCGTACGGCCCGGGCGCAGGTGCGCCGTGCCAACGAGCGGCGGCGAAGACGAGGTTGGGCTGGCGCTTGATCGCCGGCAGGGTGCCGAGCCACGCGAGCACCTCCTCGTCGCCGGCGACGCCGAGCGCCCACGCCTCGAAGCAGGGCGAGTCGCCCGCGGCGTAGGTCGCGAAGTCGAGGTACTCCTCGATCACGTCGTCGTGGAGCAGCACGACGCCATCCTGCCCGGTCGGAAGGACGACACGTCGCCACCCCCGAACTTCCGCCGGCCGACGTGCAGCCCTGCGGCCGGGCCGTGACTCGGACAGGGTGAGGGCAGTAGAGGGGACACGTGCAGGACGGACGTCAGCGCGACGCGGAGTTCACTGACTTCGTCACCAGTGCGCCGGACCGCGCACCGCCGACGGACGGTGGAGCGGGAGGCCCTGTCTATCGGCCCTCGGCTCCACCGTCGCCGGTGGAACCGCGGGCGGCGTCGAGCGACTCGGCGATGATCACGTCCACGATGCGCGCGACGCGCTCCTCGCCAAGCTCGGGCACGATCGCAGCGATCCGCTGCGCGATCTCGACCTCGCGGCGCGGGTCGCGCTCGCTCGTCGGCTTGATGCCCTGCACGGCCCGCGTGAGCGCCGTGCGCCGGGCCAGCACGTCGCCGAGCACCAGGTCGACCTCGTCGATCATCGTGCGGAAGCAGGCGAGCGGGTCGTGCCCCGGCCAGACCAGCTTGATGTCGGGCGCGCGCTCCTCGTTGGCCCATCCGTCGGTGCGCTCGAGGGCGACGAAACCGTGCCGGGCGTAGAAGTCCCGAGCCGTACGGTTGGACTCGAAGACCCAGAGCCCGACGCCGTCCGGGTGCTCGTCGAGGACCTGGCGCAGCAGGGCGGTGCCGACCCCGTGCCCCTGGGCATCGGGCAGGACGTAGAGGTCGTCGAGCCACGTGGGCGTGGACCGCGAGTAGCCGACGGTGCGGCCGTGCAGCACCGCCGCGCGGACGTCGTACGCGCTGAGGTCCCAGCCGGCCACCCAGGCCCGCACCTCGTCGTCGGCGTGCGCTCCCGGCGGGAACGCGTCGCCGGCGCCCGCCCGGGAGGCGAGGTGGATCTCGGCGAGCACCGGCAGGTCGTCGTCCGTGGCAGTGCGAAGGACGAGGTCAGCGCTCATCGCGGATGATGTCGAGCGCGTGGGCGAGGTCGTCGGGGTAGGTCGACTCGTAGGTGACGTAGTCGCCGGTCTCGGGGTGCTCGAAGCCGAGGCGCATCGCGTGCAGCCACTGACGCTGCAGCCCGAGCCGCTTGGCGAGCGTGGGGTCTGCGCCATAGGTCAGGTCACCCACGCACGGGTGCTTGAGCGCGCTCATGTGGACGCGGATCTGGTGCGTGCGACCCGTCTCGAGGTGGACCTCCAGCAGGCTCGCGAAGCGGTGGGCCTCGAGCGTCTCGTAGTGGGTCACGCTGTGCCGGCCGTCGGCCATCACGGCGAACTTGTAGTCGTGGTGGGGGTGCCGGCCGATCGGCGCGTCCACCGTGCCCGCGAGCGGGTCGGGGTGACCCTGCACGAGGGCGTGGTAGGTCTTGTCGACGGTGCGGTGGCGGAAGGCGTTCTTGAGGACCGAGTATGCGTGCTCGGACTTGCAGATGACCATCACGCCGCTGGTGCCGACGTCGAGGCGCTGGACGATCCCCTGCCGCTCGCTGGCTCCGCTGGTGGAGATCCGGAAGCCGGCGCCGGCCAGGTGGCCCACCACGGTCGGGCCCGACCAGCCCGGCGACGGGTGCACCGCGACCCCGACGGGCTTGTCGATCACCACGATGGCGTCGTCGTCGTGGATGATCCGGATGCCCTCGACGATCTCGGGGACGATCGCCAGCGGGTCGGTCTCGGCCGGGATGGTGACGTCGAGCATCGAGCCGGCGTGCACCCGGTCGCTCTTGCCGACCGTGGTCCCGTCGAGCTGGACGAGGCCGTCGGTGATGAGGTCGGCCGCCTTCGTGCGGGAGAAGCCGAACATCCGCGCCATGGCGGCGTCGACCCGCTCCCCGGCGAGGCCGTCAGGGACGAAGACGGTGCGCTGGTCGGCGTTGGTGGTCATGCCGGCCCGCTCACTGCCCGGCGTCCGCGGCCGCGTCGCGCTCACGGGACCCGTCGAGCGCGATCCCACGGAACGTCTGCAGGATGATGAGACCGGCCGCGATGTTGATGCACATGTCGGCGATGTTGAAGACCGGCCAGTTCGGCAGCATCAGGAAGTCGACGACGTGGCCGTGGAAGGGCTCGGGCTCACGCACGATGCGGTCGGTGAGGTTGCCGGCGACGCCGCCGAGCAGCAGCCCGAGCGCGAGGCCCCAGCCGGTGCTGCCGATCCGGCGGCTCAGCCACAGCACCACGACCACGGCGAGCATGGCGAGGCAGGTGAAGACGATGGTGAAGTCGGTGCCGGTGCTGAACGCCGCACCGGGGTTGAACGTCAGGTGCAGCACGAGCACGTCACCGATGAGCGGGACGTCGCCGTCGGCGAGCGCCCGCAGCGCCCACTCCTTCGAACCGAGGTCGAGGGCGTAGGCGACGACCGCCATCGCGACGAAGACCAGCCGCGCATCGAGACCGCGGCGGGCTGGGTCGTGATCGACCGGGTCGCTGGGATTCAGCGACGCTCCTCGCGCTGCTTGCATGACATGCACAGTGTGGCATGCGGCACCGCCATCAACCGATTCTTGCCGATGGGGTTGCCGCAGGAGTCGCAGACGCCGTAGGTGCCGTCGTCGATGTGGGCCAGCGCCCGCTCGATCTGGACCAGGGTCTCGCGCTCCTTGGCGAGCACGGTGAGCTCGTGGTCGCGCTCGAAGGTGGTCGCGCCGACGTCGGCCTGGTCCTGCCCGGCGCCGTCGCCGGCGTCGCGCATCAGCCCGGCGAGCTCGGCCTCGGCCTCCCCGACCGACGTCTCGAGGCGCTCCTGGTGCTCGGTGAGCTCCTTGACGACCTCGTTGAGCTCGGCGCGGGTCCAGGGGTCTTCACCCTCCAGCACCACGAGCGTGGCAGGCGTGGCCTTGCGCGGAGCCTTCTTGGCCGCCGCCTTCGCCACCGTCGCGGTGCGGGGGGCGGGAGCAGTCGCCGTCGCTGCGGCGGCCTTCTTCGCAGGAGCCTTGGTCACAGGTGCCTTCTTCGCGGGAGCAGTAGGTGCAGGGGTCAACGTGTCGGCCGAAGCCTTCTTCGCGGCTGGAGCCTTCTTCGCAGGGGCCTTCGTAGCCGGCGCCTGCGCGGATGGCTTCTTCGCAGGCGACTTCTTGGCAGGCGACTTCTTCGCAGGAGCGGCCTTCGTCGCGGGCGCCTTCTTCGCAGGAGCGGCCTTTGTGGCGGGCGCCTTCTTCGCAGGAGCGGCCTTCGTCGCGGGCGCCTTCTTCGCAGGAGCSGCCTTCGTCGCGGGCGCCTTCTTCGCGGGAGCCGCCTTCGTCGCCGGAGCCTTCTTCGCCGAAGCGTTCTTCGCGGGCGCTGCCTTCTTGGCCGGCGCGGCCTTCTTCGTGGTGGCTTTCTTCGGGGTGGCCTTCGCCGGCGCGGCCTTCGTGGCCGGAGCCTTCTTCGCCGAAGCGTTCTTCGTGGCGGGCGCGGCCTTCTTCGCCGCAGCGTTCTTCGCGGGCGCGGTCTTCGTGGCGGGCGCTGCCTTCTTCGCGGCCGCTGTGGTGGTGCCCGTCGCCTCGGACTTCGCGGTGGACTTCGCGGTGGCCTTCGTGGCCGAGGCGGAGCGCCGGCCGATCACTCGCTTCGCTGCTGCGGCGGCAGTGCCGGCCAGGGACTTGCGCGTGGTGCCAGCCATCTCCGAGGGCCTCCAGCCATGCATCGGGTGTGGTGGGAACCACACGGTGGCACGGAGGTTAGCCGCTGGCACCGACCGAACCCAACCTCGGCTCGCCGAAATGCGAGAACGACCACCCTCACGGGCGGTCGTCCTCGCTTTTCACAGGCCTGTTCGAAGCTCAGCCCTCGTCGTCACCGAGCACGGAGCGCAGCCGCTTGGGCGCGTTGCCGCTGTCGACGGGAGCCTGGCTCTCGGCGCCGTTGGCCAGCGCCTCGAGCTGCTGGGTGAAGTAGGTCTTCAGGCGCGAGCGGTACTCGCGCTCGAACTGGCGGAGGGTCTCGACGTCGCTGTTGAGCTTGTCGCGCTCCTTCTCCAGGTCGCCGAACATCTGCTGGCGGCGCTCGGCGGTCTCGGAGTCGAGCATCTGCGAACGCTGGCGCGCGTCGGCCTCCATGCGATCGGCCTTGGTCTTGGCCTCGGTCTCGAGACGCTCGGCCTTGGTGCGGGCGGCGCCCACGATGCGGTCGGCCTCGTTCTTGGCGTCCTCGACGAGCTCGTCTGCGTTGCGGGTCGCGATCTCCAGCAGCCGGGCGGCCGCGTTGGAGGCGTCGGCAATGGTCTCGACGCGCATCGTCTGCACGGGGGCGGCGGGCGCAGCCGCGGCGACCGGCTGGGGCTCCGGCTCGGGCTCGGGCTCCGGCTCGGGCTCCGGCTCGCGTGCCGCCGGCGCGAAGGAGGCAGCAGCAGGTGCGGCCCCGCCACCGGACTGAGCAGCCGAGAGCTTCGACCTGAGGTCGTCGTTCTCCTTGGTGAGGCGTGCGAGCTCGGCCTCGACCTCGTCGAGGAACTGGTCCACCTCGCCCATGTCGTAGCCCTCACGGAGACGGACAGGTGTAAAGCGCTTGTTGCTCACGTCCTCAGGCGTCAGCGGCATGACCTCACCCAAACTTTCACGATCGTTGACACATGGTGGCTCTGCTGTCAGGAGACAATAGCGCCCGTGGTCGCGCGGGGCACAGTGACCCGTGTGACGGATGGTTCAGAGATTGAAGATGGTGCGTACGACGTTGAGCAGCAACCATGCTGCCACCATCACGAGCAGGAAGCTCAGGTCGAGGGCGACGGAGCCGATCCGCAGCGGCGGGATCACGCGGCGCAACGCCACGATCGGCGGGTCGGTCGCGGAGTAGACGCCTTCGAGGGCCACGAGCAGCGGGCCCCGAGGCTCCCACTGGCGGGCGAAGACCTGGACCCAGTCCACGACGAACCGGACCCAGAGCAGGCCGATGAAGACGAACAGGATGATGTAGAGCGTTTGGCCGATGATCTGCACAGCTGAAGTATCTGTCAGCTCTGGTTGAAGAAGCCGTCCTCGGCGATCCGCTCCTTGTCCTCGGCCGACACCGCGACGTTGGGCGGCGAGAGCAGGAAGACCTTGTTGGTCACCCGCTCGATCGTCCCACGGGTGGCGAAGATGAGGCCGGCGGCGAAGTCGACGAGGCGCTTGGCGTCGTTGTCGTCCATCTCGCTGAGGTTCATGATCACGGGCGTGCCGTCGCGGTAGTTCTCGCCGACGAGGCGGGCCTCGTTGTAGTTGCGGGGGTGCAGGGTGGTGATGCGGCTCAACTCGGCCACGACTCCTGTCTGGACCGGCGTCGGACGACGGCGCTCGGCGAGGTCGGACACCGGGGCCGGGCGACGGTCGCGGACGACCGGGCGCTGGTCGACGGCGTCGTGGGTGGAGGTCTCGGTGTCGACGTCGTAGTCGTCGTAGTGACCCGTGTCCTCGAGCAGGCCGAGGTACTCGCCGATCTTGCGCATCGCGCCGCTCATGAGACAGATCCTCCGCTAGACGAGGTGGCCGGGTCCGGACACCAGGTGAATGTTGTCGACATTACTGGACAGCAGGCCTCGGACCGAGTATCGCGGAGCCGACACGCACGTGTGTCGCGCCGCGGGCGACGGCTGCCTCGAGGTCGCCGCTCATACCGGCCGAGAGGACGGTCGCACCGGGGTGCTCGCGCACGAGGTCGGCGCGGATCTCCGCGAGCCGCGCGAAGGCGGCATCGGGGTCCGCCCCGAGGGGTGCGACGACCATCAGCCCACGCAGCTGCAGCATCCCGGCGTCGACCACGCGTGCCGCCAGGTCGGGGAGCGTCGCCGGGTCGGCGCCGGAGCGATGGTCCGACCCCGGGGGGTCGAGGCTGACCTGCAGCAGCACCTCGACCTCGCGCGAGCGCTCGTGCGCGCCCCGCGACAGGGGGGCGACCAGCTTGGCACGGTCGACCGACTCCACCACGTCGGCGTAGCGGGCGACCGCGGCCGCCTTGTTGGACTGGAGGCCGCCGATGAAGTGCCAGCGCAGGCCGAGGTCGGCGCACTCGGCGGCCTTGGCCTCGGCCTCCTGGTGGCGGTTCTCCCCCACGTCGGTGATGCCGAGCCCGGCGAGCAGCCTGACGTCGGCGGCCGGGAAGAACTTGGTGACCACGACCAGGGACACCTCGTCGGCGTCGCGCCCGGCCCCTGCGCAGGCGTCGGCGATGCGACGGCGTACGGCGTCGAGGTTGGCGGCGAGCTCGTCGCGGCGAGCGGTGTCGGTCACGGGTGGCTCCAGATCAGGCCGGCGAAGCGGGTGGCGGCCGCGCCGTCACGGCGGTACGACGGCCAGCTGGCGTCCTCGCGGGTGCACACGTCGACGACCCTGACGTCGGCGATCCGGGCCGCGGCGAGCTGCGCCCGCACGCCCGCACCGAGGTCGAGGGCGGGCGTGCCCCACGACGTCGTCGAGCGCGCCTCGGGCACGAGGGCGGCGACCTCCTCCTGGAGGGCGGCGGGCACCTCGTAGCAGGCGCCGCAGACGTGGGGACCGACCCAGGCGACGGACGGTGCGGCGCCCTGCTCGCGCAGACGCGTGACCGCGGCCGGCACGACGCCGGCGGCCAGGCCGGGCCGTCCGGCGTGCACCGCGGCGATCCAGCCGGTGGCGGGATCCGCCAGCAGCACCGGCACGCAGTCGGCGGCGCGCGCCAGCAGCGCCACCCCGGGCCGGGAGGTGACCATCGCGTCGCACGACGGCATGGCTGCGCCGACCTCGCCGCCCATGAGCGACACCTCGGCGCCGTGCACCTGGTGCATCAGCACCGGCGTCGCGCCGGTCGCCCCGGCCAGGGCGTCCAACGCGGCGGTGCGCACGCCGGCCGCGGCGGCGTCTCCGAGGCTGAGGGAGACGTCGGTGAAGGCGACCTCGACAACGAGGTCGCCTTCGATCCGGTCGCGGTGGCGCAGGAGCCCCGTCGCGTCAGGGACGCTCACTTCAGGAAGTCGGGGACGTCCAGCTCGTCGTCGTCGAACTGGACCTGTCGGGCCGGCCGCGACGGCGCGGCCTGCTGGGCGGGAGCCGGCTGGCCCTCGGGGGGCGACGGGTTGAACGTCGTGGGAGCCGGGGTGGACGCAGGTGCGCTGGGCGCCGGAGAAGCGGCCTTGGTGGCGATCTGCTGCGCGGCGGCGCGCGTCTGCTCCTGGGTCTGCGCGGGCGGGTTCTGGCGGAGCACGTTGCCGTCCGAGCGGCGCTTGGGCATCCCGCCGTCGAAGCCGGCCGCGATCACCGTCACGCGCACCTCGTCGCCGAGGGCGTCGTCGATCGTGGCACCGAAGATGATGTTGGCCTCGGCGTGCGCAGCCTGCGACACCAGCGCCGCGGCCTCGTTGATCTCGAAGAGGCCGAGGTCGGAGCCACCGGCGATGGACAGCAGCACGCCGTGCGCGCCCTCGATGCTCGCCTCGAGCAGCGGGCTCGACACCGCCATCTCCGCGGCGGCGACCGCGCGGTCCTCGCCGCGAGCGGAGCCGATGCCCATCAGGGCGGAGCCGGCGTTGGCCATCACGGACTTCACGTCGGCGAAGTCGAGGTTGATCAGGCCGGGCGTGGTGATCAGGTCGGTGATGCCCGAGACACCCTGCAGCAGCACCTGGTCGGCCTGCTTGAACGCGTCGAGGATCGACACGCTGCGGTCGGTGATCGACAGGAGTCGGTCGTTGGGGATGACGATGAGGGTGTCGACCTCCTCGCGGAGCTGGCTGATGCCCTCCTCCGCGGAGTTGGCGCGCCGGCGGCCCTCGAACGCGAACGGCCGGGTGACCACACCGATCGTCAGCGCGCCCAGCGAGCGGGCGATGCGCGCCACGACAGGCGCGCCGCCCGTGCCGGTGCCGCCACCCTCGCCGGCGGTGACGAACACCATGTCGGCGCCCTTGATGACCTCTTCGATCTCGTCGGCGTGGTCCTCGGCCGCCTTGGCGCCCACGTCGGGGTTGGCGCCGGCGCCGAGGCCGCGGGTGAGCTCGCGGCCGATGTCGAGCTTGACGTCGGCGTCACTCATGAGAAGGGCCTGGGCGTCGGTGTTGATCGCGATGAACTCGACGCCCTTGAGGCCGACCTCGATCATCCGGTTGACGGCGTTGACGCCACCTCCACCAATGCCCACGACCTTGATGATCGCCAGGTAGTTCTGCGCTGCTGCCACGGCTCCGGGGCCTTCCTCGAGTGGTCTGTGTGAACGACGAATGTTCGGTTGCTGGGGAACTGACGAGGTCCGGACATCCACCACCCCCGGGATCCGCGGAACCCTAACCGTGAACCTGAGGGTTATAGTTATGTCAACCTCGTCGTTGGCACGACCATAGGCAGCGCGCGACACCTGGCTGTGGCAACACGCCCGGCGCGGCGTGCATTTCTGGTTCCGTCTGTCGGTAGTCCACCGGGAAGTGGCTGTCCGCCCGGCCCCACGACGACCACAGGCCGGTGGACCACCCCGGCCGTACGTCGGTGGACCACCCCGGCGGTCGCGTCAGCGGACGGTGGGGTTCCCGGGGACGCTGACGTCGTACACGGTCGCCTTCTGCGCGGCGAGGAGACGGTCGACCACCTCGGCCTTGAGCTCGGACTGCTCCGCGCTCCCCCACAGCACCTGGCGCTGGTCGCGCATGACCAGGGTGATCTGGTCGACCGTGGCGACCTCGACGTGGTCGACGCGGGTGGCCAGGTCCTCGGGCAGCGCCGAGACCACGGTGGCGGCCTCCTTGAGCGCGTCGGTGCCCGCGCTGCTGCCGGGGCGGACGCGGGGCATCCCCTTCGGCGCGGTCTTGTAGTCGCGGAACACCACGCCGTCGGCGTCGAGGCCGCGCAGCCGGCCGGCCAGCTCCACGACGGCGACGGCGGTGCGCTCGACGATCTGGATGCGTACGGCGTCGGGCCAGGTGCGCGTCACGTCGACGGACTTCACCTCGGCGAGCGATCCGACACGCGCGTCGGCGCGGGCGAGGTCGACCAGCGCGAGCTGCTCGCCGAGCGGGATGTCGGCGATCTCGCGGACCCGGCCGTCACTGAGCAAGTCGTTGCCGACGACCTCCACGCGCTTCACCTGCAAGGTGGCGGAGAAGAACACGAGCCACACCGACGTCGCCAGCACTCCGACGACCAGCACGAAGGCCAGGACGTAGCGCAGCGAGAGCCAGCGGCGGGCCCACTGCCGGCGCGCGAACCGTCGCCGGGTGCGCCTCGCGGCGCGCTCCTCGTCCTCCACTCAGGCACCCCCGAGGAGCGCGAGCACCTGCGGGCCCACGCCCGTGACGTCGCCCGCCCCCAGGGTGATGACGAGGTCGCCCGGACGGGCCCGGTCGGCGAGCGCCCGGGCCGCGGCGTCGAGCCCGTCGACGTAGGCGACCCGCTCCGCGGGAAGGGGTACGGCGTCGGCGACGAGGCGGCCGGTCACCGCAGGGTCGGGGTCCTCGCGGGCGACGTAGACGTCGAGCACCACGACCTCGTCGGCCGCGCCGAGCGCCTGACCCATCGCCTCGCCGAAGATGCGGGTGCGCGAGACGAGGTGCGGCTGGAAGGCGGCGACCACGCGGCCTGCGCCGGCCAGCGCACGCGCGGCCTCGAGGTCGCCGCGGATCTCGACGGGGTGGTGGGCGTAGGAGTCGTAGACGCGCACGCCGCCGACCTCGCCCTTGAGCTCCATGCGACGCCCGGTGCCGGTGAACTGCCCCAGGCCGTCGGCCAGGGCGTCGAAGCCGAAGCCGAGCCGCAGGCCCATGGCCAGCGCGGCGACGGCGTCGAGGACGTAGTGGCGTCCCGGGATGCGCAACCGGAGGTCGCCGAGGTCCGCGCCGTCGCGCGAGACGCGGCACGAGGAGGTCGAGCCTGCGAGCGCGAGGTCGTGGATGCGCAGGTCGGCGTCGGGCGACTCCCCCACGGTGACGACCTCGAGGCCCTGCGCGCGGGCCGTGGCGGCGAGCCGGGCGGCGCCGGGGTCGTCGACCACGCAGACCAGGAAGCCGTCGCGGTCGACGGTGTCGGCGAAGTCGTCGAAGGCTCGGTGGTAGGCCTCCTCGGTGCCCCAGTTGTCGAGGTGGTCGGCCTCCACGTTGGTGACGATGGCCGCGTGGGGCCGGTAGACGAGGAACGCGCCGTCGCTCTCGTCGGCCTCGGCAACGAACAGGTCGTCGCCGCCCGCGTCGGCGTTGCGGCCGGTCGCGGTGAGCACCCCGCCCACGGCGTACGACGGATCGGCGCCGGCGGCCAGCAGGGCCGAGGTGAGCAGCCCGGTGGTCGTCGTCTTGCCGTGCGTGCCGGCGACCGCGAGCACGCGCGAGCCCGCCATGACCGCGGCCAGCCCGGCCGAGCGCGGCAGGACCCGCAGGCCGCGTCGCCGGGCCTCGAGCACCTCGGGGTTGTCGTCGCGCGCAGCGGTGGTGACCACGAGCGTGTCGACGTCGCCGACGTGGGCGGCGGCGTAGCCGAGGTGGCAGGTGACCCCGAGCTCGCGCAGGGCCGGCAGGAACGGGGTGTCGTGGTCGTCGCTGCCGGTGACCGTGATGCCGCGGGCGGCCATGATGCGGGCGATCGCGGAGATGCCGGCGCCGCCGATGCCGACGCAGTGGACCCGGCCCAGCTCCGCCGCGGGAAGGATCTCGTCGGGGACCGCGATCCTCACGATGCCTTCTCCGCCGCGGCGTCGAGGATGATCCGGGCGAGCTTCTCGTCGGCGTCGAGCGGGATCACCCCGCGGGCCGCCGCGCCCATCCGGGCGAGACGCTCGCGGTCGGCCAGCAGGCCGGGGACGCTGGCAGCGACCCACTCGGGGGTGAGCGCGCCGTCGGCGACGAGGAGGCCACCGCCCGCGTCGACCACGGGCCGGGCGTTGAGCGCCTGCTCGCCGTTGCCGATCGGCAGCGGGACGTAGACGGCAGGGAGCCCGACGCCGGAGACCTCGGTGACGGTGTTGCTGCCGGCGCGGCAGAGCACGGCGTCGGCTGCGGCGTAGGCGAGGTCCATCCGGTCGACGTAGGTGAGCACGACGTAGGGCACGTCGCCCGACGGCACCGTGAGCTCGTTCTTCGGACCCACGACGTGGAGCACCTGCACCCCGGCGTCGGCGAGCGCCCCGGCAGCGCCGGAGACCGCGGCGTTGATCCGCGCCGCGCCCTGCGACCCGCCGGTCACCAGGAGGGTCGGCAGGTCGTCGCGCAGGCCGAACGTGGTCAACGCCTCGGCGCGCAGGGCGTCGCGGTCCATCGTCGAGACCAGGCGACGGATGGGCAGTCCGGTGCAGACCGCGTGCGCGAGCTCGGTGTCGGGGAAGCTCGTCGCCACGTGGGTGGTCATCCGCGCGCCGAGCCTGTTGGCGATGCCGGGGATGGCGTTGCCCTCGTGCACGACGATCGGCAGGCGGCGCGTGCGCGCGGCGAGGTAGGCGGGGACCGAGACGTAGCCGCCGAAGCCGACGACGACGTCGGGGCGGACCCGGTCGACGACCTCGAGCGCGGCCCGGCGCGCGGCGCGCAGCCGCGCCGGCGTGCGGAGCAGGTCGGCGCTGGGACGGCGCGGCAGCGGCACACGCGGCACGACCTCCAGCGGCAGGCCGGCCGCCGGGACGAGTCGCGCCTCGAGGCCCTCACGGGTGCCGAGGCAGACGATGTCGGTCGCCGGGTCCAGCCGGCGCAGTGCGTCGGCCGTGGCGAGCAGGGGTGAGGTGTGGCCGGCGGAGCCGCCGCCGGCGAGGAGAACGCGCATCAGGCCAAATCTAGCGGCGGAGGTCGGACATGGACGCAGCGGAGAGGCCCGCCGAGCGGTTGCGCTTGCGGGCGGCCAGCGCGGCAGCCGCCTCCGGCTCGCGGCGCGCGAAGCCGATGACGAGCCCCAGCGCGACCAGCGAGGGCACGAGGGCCGACCCGCCGTAGGACACGATGGGCAGCGGGATGCCGATGACCGGCAGCACGGCGAGCACCATGCCGACGTTGATCATCATCTGGCCGAGCAGCCACACCACGATCCCGAAGGTGGCGTAGCGGACGAACGGGTCCTCGGTGCTCAGCGCGACGCGGATCGCGGCATAGGCGATGGTGAAGAACAGCAGCACCACGAGCATCGTGCCGACGAGGCCGAGCTCCTCGCCGAGCACCGCGAAGATGAAGTCGGTGTGCGCCTCGGGCAGGTCGCCCCACTTCTGGGTCGACGCGCCGATGCCCTGGCCGAACCAGCCCCCGCTGGACAGGGCGTAGAGCCCGTGGGCCGGCTGCCAGCCGGCGTTGGTGTAGTCCTTGAACGGGTCGGTGAAGTGCGTGATGCGCTGGAGGCGCTCGGGGTCGGTGGCGGCGAGCGCCACCGCGGCGACGCCGAGCACCGACAGGCTCAGTCCGAAGAGCCGCAGGGGCGCACCGACCACCCAGAGCATCCCGAGCAGGATCGCGGCGAGCACCATCGCAGTGCCGAGGTCGTGACCGACGAGCACCAGCCCGATGACGGCGAAGAGACCGGGCACCACGGGCACCAGCAGGTGGTGCAGCTCGCGGAGGCGGCGCTCCTTGTGGGCGTAGATGTTGGCCGCCCACAGCACGATCGCGAGCTTGGCGATCTCGGCGGGCTGGATCTGGACGGGACCGATGGCCAGCCAGTTCTTGTTGCCGTTGACCAGCACGCCGAACCGGGCGACCAGGCCGAGCAGCACGAGCGCCGCGAGGAAGCTGGGGTAGGCCAGCCGGCGGATGTGCTTGATCGGCATCCGGGAGGCGACCCAGGCGGCGGGCACGCCGAGAGCGACCCACATCAGCTGCCGCTTCACCACGGCGTAGGAGTCGCCGTAGGTGAGGTAGGAGCGCACACTGGATGCGCTGAGCACCATGATCACGCCGATGGTGAGCAGCAGCGCGGACGCGCCGAGCAGGAGGTAGTAGGAGGCGAGCGGCTTGTCGAGCGCGTCGCGCACCGAGCGCCACCCGGCGACGATCCCGGAGCCGAGCGGTGCACGCGACCGGCGAGGCACCCCTCCGACGTCCTCGGGGTTCGCGGTGGTCATCGCTCGCGCTCCCCTCGGGTCGGTGTCGGTCGGTGTCAGGCGGTGCTGTCCAGGTGGGCGTGCACGGCCGCCGCGAACGCGTCGCCGCGGGCGCCGTAGTTGGTGAACATGTCCATGGACGCGCATCCCGGCGCCAGCAGCACGGTGTCGCCAGTCCTGGCGAGCCCGGCGGCCGCGTCGACCACGCGCTCCATCGGAGCACCAGTCTCGTCGGCGCCCACATCGATGACCGGCACATCGGGCGCGTGTCGCGAAAGAGCGTCGGCGATGACCTGGCGGTCCTTCCCAAGCAGCACGACGCCGCGCAGCCGATCGCGGACCGCGAGCACCAGGTCGTCGAAGCGGGCGCCCTTGGCCAGCCCGCCGGCGACCCAGACGACGGGGTCGTAGGCGGCGAGCGACGACTGGGCGGCGTGCGGGTTGGTGGCCTTGGAGTCGTCGACCCACGTGATGCCGTCCGCCTCCGCCACCCGTGCGATGCGGTGGCCGTCGGGGGCGAAGGCCCTCAGCCCGTCGCGCACGGCCTGCTGGCTGACGCCGTGGGCCCGCGCGAGCGCGGCCGCGGCCAGCGCGTTGGCGACGAAGTGCGGGGCAGGTGACGCCAGGTCACCGATGGTGCACAGCTCGGCGGCGCTGGTGGAGCGCTCCTCGATGAACGCGCGGTCGACGAGGAGGTCATCGACCACGCCGAGGTTGCCCGGCGACGGCGTGCCGAGGGTGAAGCCGACCGCGCGGGCGCCCTCGACGACGTCGGCCTCGCGGACCATCTCCTCGGTCGCGGGGTCGGCCAGGTTGTAGACGCAGGCACGCTGGACGCGCTCGTAGACGCGGGCCTTGTCGGCGGCGTAGTCGCGCATGCCGTCGGGGCCGTCGTACCAGTCGAGGTGGTCCTCGGCGAGGTTGAGGACCACCGCGGACTCGGCCGACATCGACCACGTGTAGTGGAGCTGGAAGCTCGAGAGCTCGACCGCGAGCACGTCGTAGGGCTCGGGGTCCATGACGGCCTCGACGATCGGCAGACCGACGTTGCCCACCGCCGCGGCACGGAGGCCGGCAGCCGTGAGGATGGACTGCAG
The DNA here is from genome assembly GCF_001425025.1 of Nocardioides sp. Root122. Classification (GTDB taxonomy): domain Bacteria; phylum Actinomycetota; class Actinomycetes; order Propionibacteriales; family Nocardioidaceae; genus Nocardioides. Next base: position 49,239 of record NZ_LMDE01000002.1, on the reverse strand, counting down.
CATCTGCACCGTCGTGGTCTTGCCGTTGGTGCCGGTCACCGCCAGCCAGGGCGCGGGCTGCTCGGGGTCGCGCAGCCGCCAGGCCAGCTCGACCTCGCCCCACACCGGGATGCCGCGCTCCGTGGCCTGCGCCAGCAGCGGCGCGGACGGCTTCCAGCCGGGCGAGGTGACGACGAGGTCCACGTCGTCGGGCAGCACGGCCGTGGCGCCGGGCTCGAGGCGCACCGTCGCGCCGAGGGTCTCCAGCAGCTGCGCCTTCTCGGCCTTCTCGGCGCTGGTGGCGTCGTCGAGCGCGGTCACCTGCGCCCCGAGGAAGAGCAGGTTGTCGGCGGCCGCGAAGCCGGAGACGCCGAACCCGGCGACCACGACCCGGACGCCGGACCAGTCGCTCGTGCGGCCGAGCGCGTCGATGTCGTGGGTGGTCATCCGATTCCGGCGACCCACTCGGCGTAGAAGATGCCGAGGCCGGTGGCCACGGCGAGGCCGGTGATGATCCAGAAGCGGATGACGATCGTCACCTGCTCCCAGCCGAGCATCTCGAAGTGGTGGTGGAGCGGGGTCATCCGGAAGACGCGGTGCCCGGGCTGCACCTTGAAGATGCTGCGGAAGAGCCCACTGGCGCGGCTCACCTTGAAGACCGACACCTGGATCATCACCGAGAGCGTGACCGCGACGAACAGGCCGCCGATGACGACCAGCAGCAGCTCGGTGCGGGTCATGATGGCGAAGCCCGCCATCGCCCCGCCCAGCGCGAGCGACCCGGTGTCGCCCATGATGATCTGGGCCGGCGAGGCGTTCCACCACAGGAAGCCGAAGCACGCGCCGGTGATGGCGGCGGCGACCACGGCGAGGTCGAGCGGGTCGCGCACCTCGTAGCACTTGGCGCCGGCCTCGAGCGCGCAGGACTGGCTGTTCTGCCAGATGTTGACCAGCGTGTAGGCGGCGAAGACCAGGATCGACGACCCGGCTGCGAGGCCGTCGAGGCCGTCGGTCAGGTTCACGGCGTTGCTGAAGCCGGTGACGAAGAACCACACGAGCACCATCGCGAGCACGATCGGCAGGGCGAAGCCCTCGTAGTCGCGGATGAAGGAGATGTGGGCCGAGGCCGGCCGCCAGCCGCGCTCGTCCTCGAGCGCCGGCGACAGCGCCAGGAAGCCGAAGACGACCGCGACGAGCGTCTGGCCGATCATCTTGGCGCGGCTGCGCAGGCCCAGGTTGTGCTGCCGGCTCACCTTGAGGAAGTCGTCGAGGAACCCGACGGTGCCCAGGCCCACGAAGAGGAACAGCAGCAGCAGGGCCGATGCGGTCGGCGCCGCTCCGGTGACGACCTTGGCGGCGACGTAGCCCACGACGGTGGCCAGCACGATCACCGCGCCGCCCATGGTGGGCGTGCCGCGCTTGGTGTGGTGGGTCGTGGGTCCGTCGTCGCGGATCGGCTGACCGAAGCCCTGCCGCGTGAAGAACCGGATCGCGTAGCGCGTGCCGAGGAGCGAGATCAGCAGGGAGAGTCCTCCTCCGACCAGGATGGCCCTCATCTCGTGCTTCTCCCTTCATCCTCCTGTGCGAGGAGCTCGTCGGCGATCACTTCCAGCGCAGCCCCCCGTGATGCCTTCACCAGGACGACATCAGCAGCCGAGACATTGTGCCGCAGCCAGTCCGACGCCGCGTCACGCCCCGCCGTGGGGATGGCCACACCGCTCGGACCGGCCGCCTCGAACCCGGCCGCGATGGCAGCCGCGGCGGACCCGACGGCGACGAGCACGTCGACACCGGCCTGCGCGGCGTACGCCCCGACGCCGGTGTGGGCGTCGGCGGACCCGGGCCCGAGCTCCAGCATCTCGCCGAGCACCGCGACCGTACGCCGACCGCTGCGCGCGCCGACGTCCGCGAGCGTGTCGAGCGCGGCCTTCATCGACTCGGGATTGGCGTTGTAGGCGTCGTTGACGACGACCAGCCCGTCGGGGCGCTCGCGCAGCTCCATGCGCCATCGGCTCGTGGGCATCGCGTCGCAGAGCGCGTCGGCGACGGTGTCGAGGTCGAGCCCCGCGGCCAGGGCCATCGCCGCGGCCGCCGCGGCGTTGCGCCACTGGTAGGTGCCGACCTGGGCGAGGTGGACGGTCGCGCCGCTGCCGCGGTGGCGCAGCTCGAAGGACAGCCGGCCGAGCTCGTCGCTGGTCACCTCGCCGACGGCGACGTCGGCCCCGGCGCCGCCGAAGGTCATCACCTGCGCGTCGGTCCGCGACGCCATCGGGACGACGAGGTCGTCGTCGGCGTTGAGCACGGCCGTGCCGTCGGCGCCCAGGGCCTCGACGATCTCGCCCTTGGCCCGCGCGATCGCCTCGCGACTGCCGAACTCGCCGATGTGGGCGGTGCCGACGTTGAGGACGGCGGCGACGTGCGGCGGCGCGATCGCGCACAGGTCGGCGATGTGCCCGACGCCCCGCGCGCCCATCTCGACGACGAGGTAGGTCGTCTCCGGCGTGGCCCGCAGCACCGTCAGGGGCACGCCGAGCTCGTTGTTGAAGTTGCCGCGCGTGGCCACGGTGGGACCGGCCTCGCCCAGCACGTGGGCGAGGTAGTCCTTCGTGCCGGTCTTGCCCTGGGATCCGGTCATCGCGAGGACGACGACGTCCGGGAGCCGGTCGAGGACGTGGCGGGCCAGCAGGCCCAGCGCGGCCGTGACGTCGTCGACCACCACGGTGGGCAGGTCGGTGGGTCGGCTGCCGAGGACCGCGACAGCGCCGGCCTCACCTGCGGCGGCGGCGAGGTCGTGGCCGTCGACGCGCTCCCCCGCGACCGCGACGAAGAGGCCACCGGGCTCGGGCGTGCGGGTGTCGAGGAAGGCCCCGCCGGTGACGGTCGCCTCGCCGTGGGCGACTCCCCCGACCGCCTCCGCGACCTCGGCCAGTGTCATCTCGATCACCGGACCACGTCCCCTCGGCCCAGGATCTCCTCGGACGCGACCACCCGGTCGTCGAACGGGTGCACCTCGCCGTGGACCTCCTGGCCCGTCTCGTGGCCCTTGCCGGCGACGAGCACGACGTCGCCGGGCTCGGCGCGCAGCACCGCCTCGCGGATGGCGAGACGCCGGTCGCCGATCTCGAGCACCTCGGCACGGCCGCCGTGCGCCCCTGCGAGCACCGCGGCCCGGATGGCCGCAGGGTCCTCGGTGCGCGGGTTGTCGTCGGTGACGATCACCAGGTCCGCGAGCCGGGCGGCGATCTCGCCCATCACCGGACGCTTCAGGGTGTCGCGGTCCCCGCCAGCCCCCACCACGACCACCACCTTGCCCTGGGTCAGCGGTCGCAGGGTGGTGAGCACCGCCTCGAGGGCGTCGGGCTTGTGGGCGTAGTCGACGACCACGGAGTAGGGCTGCCCCTCCGCCACCTGCTCGAGACGACCGGGCACGCCGCCGACGCGCGCGATGCCGTCAGCCACCAGGGCCGGGTCGAGCCCGGCCAGCGCCGCGGAGGCGATCGCGGCCAGGGCGTTGGAGACGTTGAACTCGCCGGGGATGTTCACCCCGGCCGCCACCTCGACGCCGGGCCCGACGACCGTGAAGGACGCGCCCGCCGGCGACAGCACCACGTCGGTCGCCCGCCAGTCGGCGTCCTGCCCCCGGGAGGAGTACGTCGACATCGGCACGGTCGCCACGTCGAGGAGCCGGCGGCCGAAGTCGTCGTCGACGTTGGTCAGGCCGACCCGGGCGCGCTCGGGCGTGAAGAGGCTGGCCTTGGCGGCGAAGTAGTCGTCGAGGTCGGCGTGGAAGTCCAGGTGGTCGCGACCGAGGTTGAGGAAGGTCGCGACGTCGAACACGACACCGTCGACCCGACCGAGCACCAGCGCGTGGCTGGAGACCTCCATCGCGCAGGTGTCGACGCCCCGCTCGCGCATCACCGCGAAGAGGCCGTGCAGGTCGGGCGCCTCCGGGGTGGTGAGCTGGGTCTTGACCGCCTCGCCGGCGATGCGGGTGCCGACCGTGCCGATCACCGCGGACGTGACGCCCGAGGCGGTGAGGCCCTGCTCGAGCACCCGGGTGGTGGTGGTCTTGCCCTGGGTGCCGGTCACGCCGATGGTCCGCAGGCCGGTGGCAGGGTCGCCGTAGAGGTGGGCGGCCAGGACGCCGAGCACCCGCCGCGGCTCGGGCACCACGATCGCGGCGGTGCCGTCCGGCAGGCGGTCGAGGCCGGCCGGGTCGGTCAGCACGCCCACCGCACCGGCGGCCAGGGCCTGTGCGGCGAAGTCGGCGCCGTGCGCACGCGTGCCCGGGAGGGCGGCGTACAGGTCACCGGGCCGAACGCGTGCGGTGCTCAGCGAGATGCCGGACACGGCGACGTCGAGGTCGCCGTGGACCGCGACGTCGGTGGTGCCACCCAGCCACGCGGCGAGCTCGCTCGCCGGGATCGAGGGCGCCGACCGGGGCCGGGTCGGGCTCGTTGACGCATCCACCGAGCGAGGGTATCGACTCACCACTCGACGGGGAGACGGGACGGCTTGCCGTTGGTGGGCTCCACGCCGTAGCGACCCAGGACGTAGCCCATGATCCGCGAGAAGACCGGGCCTGCCACCGAGCCACCGCCACCGTCGACCTGCGGGGCGTGGATGACGACGTAGACGGTGAAGCGGGCGTCGTCGGCCGGCGCGAAGCCGCCGAACGACAGCGAGGTGCTGCCGTCGTAGAGGCCCGTGACCGGGTTGACCCGCTGCGCCGTGCCGGTCTTGCCGGCGACGAGGTAGCCCGGCACCTGGGCCCGGGGCGCGACGCCGTCCTCGGGGTCGACGACCTTCTCCATCATCTTCGCGGTTGCGCGGGCGGCCTCCTTGCTGACCACGCGGGTGCGGGTGGCGACGTCCGTGCCGACGACGACACCGTCGTCGGTGACGGCCCGGCCCGAGATCAGGCTGGGCGCCACGCGGACGCCTCCGTTGGCGATCGCGTTGACCGCGGCCGCCATCTGCAGCACGTTGACCGACACCGACTGACCGAAGGCGACGCGGTCCTTGGTCTGCGAGGTCATCTGGTCGCCGGGGGTGAGGATGCCGGCGGTCTCGCCGCGGACGCCGACGTCGGTGCGCTGGCCGAGGCCGAACTTGCGCAGGTAGTCGACCAGCTGCGGAGGCGTGAAGGCGTCGGCCGCGAGCACGGTGCCGATGTTCGACGACTGCGCGATGATGCCGGCGAGCGTCAGCCGGATCGGGCCGTGGTCCCACCAGTCGCCGATCACCCGGTCCTGACGGGCCAGGTTCGGCGGCACCTTGAACTTCTGGCGCGGGAAGGCCTTGCCGGCATCGATCAGCGACGAGACGGTGAGGACCTTCTCCACGGAGCCGGGCTCGTAGGTCTCGCTCATCGCCCGCGAGCCGAGGTCCTCCTCCTTCGCGTCGGCCGGGTGGTTGGCGTCGAACGTCGGCACGTCGGCCAGCGCGAGCGTCTCACCGGTGCGGGTGTCGAGCACGACGGCCGACCCGCTCGCCGCCTTGTACTGGGCGACGGTCTGGGCGAGGACCTTCTGGGTGAACCACTGGAGGTCGCGGTCGATGGTGGTGCGCAGCGGCGCGCCGTCCTTCGGCTCCTTGGTCGTGCTCTCGCGCAGCGGGATGCGCACGCTCTTGCTGGAGGACGACTGCCAGGTGGCCTCGCCGTCGGTGCCGGCCAGCTGCTTGTCGAAGGTGCGCTCGAAGCCGCCGAGGGGCTCGTCGGTACCCATGTAGCCGATCAGGTTGGCGGCGACGTCGCCCGCGGGGTAGTCGCGGATCGGGTCGTCGTCGGTGCCCACGCCGGTGTAGCCGAGCTCCTCAAGCTCGGCGACGGTGTCGGTGGCCAGCGTGCTGGGCACCCGGCGGGCGATGTACTCGTACCGGCTGCCGTCGTGGCGTCCGCGCAGGGCGGTCAGCGTCTTGAAGTAGTCGACGGAGAGCCGGTCGGAGAGCAGCCGCGCGATCTCGGGCGCCTTGTCGGCCGTGAGCGACGGGTCGGCGAAGACGACCTTGCCCTTGATCGAGTCGGCCAGGGGGATGCCGTTGCGGTCGAGGATGTCGCCGCGCTCGGCCAGCAGCGGCACCCGCACCGCGCCCTCGGACGCGGCCATGGCGGCGTACGAGCGCGGGTCGACGCCCTGGAGCTGCACCAGCCGGGCGCCGAAGAAGGACAGCACCATCGCGATGAGCACGAATCCGATGCGCAGGCGCAGCATGGGTGCGCCGCGCGACGCGCCACGCCTGGTGCGGGTGCTGGGCACTGCTCTCCCTCTCTCCCGGCTCCACCGGTCGGTGGCTCCTGACGACATTTCTACAGCGGGACCGGGGTCGATCCGCGCCTCCGCGCCGTCACCGGCTGCGGTTCTTCCGCTGCTTCTGCCTGCCGTCGGTGGCGCGCTGCTTCGCGTCGGTCGTGGTCGGCGGCACCTCGGTGGTGGTCGCGGGGACCTTTACGATCGTCGGGTCGGGCGCGAGGACCTTCGGCTTGATCGGCGCCGGCGGGAGCAGCTGGATCGCGTTTTCCCGGGTGGCCGGGGTGCGGACCCCGCTGGTCTTGCCGGTCTTCAGGTCGAGGAACACCGGCGCGCTCGGGATGACCATGCCCATCTGCTGCGCCTCCGTCGCCACGCGCTGCGGGTTGCGCAGCTCGTCGAGCTCCATGCGCAGCGTCTGCTCGCGGGCCGCCAGGGTGTCCGCCTGCTCCTCGAGGTTGGACGCTGCGAAGGACGCCTGCTGCATCGAGGTGTTGAACAGCAGCAGCCCGACAATGCCACCGACCAGCACCAGGCTGACCAGCGTCACGAACGGCACCCGCGGGGCCCGCGTGCGCATCCGCGGGACGACGGTCAGGCGCGCCTTGTCGACGGCCTCCTGGGCGATCCGGGTGACACGGGTACGTGCCTGCAGGGCGGGACTGCTCATCTGACGGCTCCCTGGGGAAGAGGGGAAGTGGACGGGGAGGCGGGACGGATGCGCTCGACGGCGCGCAGCCGCACGGAGGCGGCACGGGGGTTCTCGGCGATCTCGCGCTCGTCGGCCCGCTCGGCACCGCGGGTGACCAGGCGCAGGGCCGGCTCGGCGCCCTCGGGGACGAAGGGCAGGTCCGGCGGCACGTCGAGCCGGGTGGCGTCGGCGAAGGCACGCTTGACCAGGCGGTCCTCCAGCGAGTGGTAGGACTCCACCACCACGCGGCCGCCGACGCCGATGACGGCGATCGCCTCCGGGATGGCACGGCGCAGCACGGCGAGCTCGTCGTTGACCGCCATCCGCAGCGCCTGGAAGGTGCGCTTGGCCGGGTGGCCACCGGTACGCCGGGCAGGCGCCGGGATGGTGGCGTAGAGCAGCTCGACCAGGTCGGCGCTCGTCGTGAACGGGGTCGACTCGCGGCGGCGTACGACCTCGCGGGCGATCCTGCTGGCGAACTTCTCCTCGCCGTACTCGCGCAGGATGCGGGTGAGCTCCTGGGCGGAGGCGGTGTTGAGGAGCTCGGCCGCCGTGTGGCCGGTGGTCGGGTCCATCCGCATGTCGAGCGGTGCGTCCTCGGCGTAGGCGAAGCCGCGGTCGCGCACGTCGAGCTGCATCGAGGAGACGCCGAGGTCGAAGAAGACGGCGTCGACGTGGTCGAGGCCGAGGCTGCCGACGACCTCCAGGAGCTCGTCGTAGACCGCGTGCACGGCCATGAAGCGCTCGCCGTAGGGCGCGAGCCGCTCGGTCGACATCTCGAGGGCGGCCGGGTCGCGGTCGATGCCGATGACCCGTGCCTGCGGGCAGCGCTCGAGGACCGCCTCGCTGTGGCCGCCGAGGCCGAGCGTGCAGTCGACGTAGACGGAGCCGTCGGCCTCGAGCGCAGGGCTCAGCAGGGCGACGACCCGGTCGAGGAGCACCGGGGCGTGGCGGGGAGTCGTCATGCTCAGCCCTGGTGTCCCAGGTGGGCCAGCACCATCAGGGCGAGGGCCAGGCAGGACGCCGTGGCGGCGGAGAACGCGATCAGGACGGCCGCCTCGCGCGCCTGGTCGCGCACCCGCAGCGGCGGTGCCGCCGGGGTGCGTGCCCAGGACTGGGTGCTGCTCATGGTCTCGACCCCACTGACTGAGTGCTGCTGGCTGGTGCTGACTGGTGCGGGTTGGCGGTGCGGCTGACACGCCCCGCCCAGTGGCACGGGGTGAGCCGCCGCACCAGGTCCCTGCCCGCTCCCTTGCATGGGATTGCGAATGGGATGCCCTCTGGTGCCGGGGAAGTGCCCCAGATGGCACGCGAGGGAGCGGGCTCGAGACCTGGTGATGCGGGTCCGGATGTCAGCTGTGCTGTTGTGAAGGTGCTGTTGTGAAGGTGCTGCGGTGAAGGTGCTGCTGGTGGTGCGGTGGTGGTGCTGGTCTGCTCAGATACCCGGGAAGACCTCGTCGCTGAGCTCGGAGAACTTCTGCTCCTGCTCCTCGGAGTAGGTCGCCCAGGCCGTCGGGTCCCAGATCTCGATCCGGTTCATAGACCCGATGACCACGCACTCCTTGCGGAGCGACGCGTAGTCCCGCAGCGGGCCGGGGATGTTGATCCGGCCCTGCTTGTCCGGCACCTCCTGGCTGGCGGCGGCGAACAGCATGCGGACGTAGTCGCGGGTGCTCTTCTGCGTGACCGGCGCCTCACGGAGCCGGTCGGTCAGCCGGCCGAAGTCCTCCAGTGACCAGACAGTGAGGCAGCGCTCCTGTCCTCGGGTCACCACGAGTCCCTCCGTCAGCTGGTCCCTGAACTTCGCTGGGAGGAAGAGGCGGCCCTTCTCGTCGAGCTTGGGCGTGTAGGTGCCGAAGAACATCCGGCACCTCCCCTGGCTCGGCGGGTAGATCGACCCTGCCCCCCACTTCGCCCCACATTACTCCACTTCGCTCCACCGTCAACCAGATTGCGCGTGTTGCAGGCGCGAATTTCGGCGATGTCGGCGCTCGGGCACCCGATCCGCTCCCCCGTGGCGGCAGGCTCGAGCGGATGCCTGTCACGCGTGGTCTGAGCGTGAAATTGCTCCGGTCCACGCTCGACGGCCGCCCGGTGGAGCGCGGGTGGGGGACGACGTACGCCCTCGGTGGAGGGAAGTGGGGAGGAACGGGGAGCGCGGTGGGGTCCGGTGGTGCTGCGGACGTCGACTGGCACCCCGGCACCAGGGCGCAGTCCGGCAACGATCGGGCGCTGGGCCGCCGTCCGATTGCTGTGGACGGGTATGTTGCGCGCACCACATACCGTGGTGGGGCAGCACGAACGAGGGGATGACGAGACGTGACCACTGGGGCATCTGGGCAGGCACCTGACCTGGACACGGTGAGGCGGGTGACCGGTGTGGTCCGCCAGAACATCGAGCGCGTGATCGCGGGCAAGCCCGATGTCGTCAACGCCGCGCTGGTGGTGCTGCTCGCCGAGGGACACCTGCTCATCGAGGACGTCCCGGGCGTCGGCAAGACGCAGCTGAGCAAGGCGCTGGCCCGCAGCATCGACTGCTCGGTCCGCCGCATCCAGTTCACCCCGGACCTGCTGCCCTCCGACGTGACCGGCGTGTCGGTCTTCAACCAGGACACGCGGCAGTTCGAGTTCCGGCCCGGCGGCGTCTTCGCCAACATCGTGGTCGGCGACGAGATCAACCGCGCCTCCCCCAAGACGCAGTCGGCGCTCCTGGAGTGCATGGAGGAGCGTCAGGTCACCGTCGACAACGCGACCTACATGCTCGAGAAGCCGTTCATGGTGATCGCAACCCAGAACCCCATCGAGATGGAGGGCACCTACGCCCTCCCCGAGGCCCAGCGGGACCGCTTCATGGCGCGGGTGTCGGTCGGCTACCCCGTCGAGGCGGCCGAGATCGCCATGCTCGAGGGTCACACCGCCCACAACCCCCTCGACGACCTCGAGCCCGTCACCGACGCCGGCGAGATCCGCAAGGTGATCGAGATCGTCGGCCGCGTGCACGTCTCCTCCGCGGTCCACCGCTACGCCGTCGCACTGACCACCGCGACCCGCACCAGCAACGACCTGCACCTCGGCGCCTCGCCCCGCGCGACGCTCCACCTGGTGCGGGCCGCCAAGGCCGTCGCCGCGACCCAGGGTCGCGACTACGTCCTCCCCGACGACATCCACGGCATCACCTCGCCGGTGCTCGCGCACCGGCTCCTGCCCAATGTCGAGGCGACCATGAGCGGGCGCACCACGTCGGCGATCCTTTCGGGGATCGTCGAGTCGGTGCCGGTCCCCGACGCCGGCCGTGCGTGAGGCCCTCGCTGCGCTGACCGTCCGCGGACGGGCGTTCCTGGCCGCCGGCATCACGACGGTCGTCGCGGCGATCGTGGTCGGGCACTCCTCCGTCGTACGCATCGGGGTGCTCGTGGCAGCGCTCCCGCTGCTCACCGCGTGGTGGGTCGGCCGCTCGCGCTACCGGCTGGCGCTCGTGCGCACGCTGTCGCCGCAGCTCGTGGTCGCCGGGCAGCCCGCCACGGTGGAGCTGACCGTCGCCAACGAGTCGCGCACCCCCACCGGCGTGCTGCTGCTGGAGGAGCGGCTCCCCTACGTCCTGGGCACCCGTCCCCGCTTCGTGCTCGAGGGCCTGGGGCACGGGTGGCGCCGGCACGCCACCTACCAGGTGCGCTCGGAGCTGCGCGGCCAGTTCGAGATCGGCCCGATGTCGGTGCGCGTCACCGACCCGTTCGGCCTCGTCGAGCTCGGCCGCACCTTCCACGCCACCACGCGGCTGACCGTCACGCCGCGCACCACCACCCTCCCGAGCATCCCGCTCGGCGGCGCGTGGACGGGGTCGGGCGACAACCGGCCCCGCGCGTTCGCCACCGGCAGCGCCGAGGACGTGACCGTCCGCGAGTACCGCCGGGGCGACGACCTGCGTCGCGTGCACTGGCGCAGCTCGGCGCGGGTGGGTGAGCTGATGGTGCGCCGCGAGGAGCAGCCCTGGCAGTCGCGTGCCACCGTCTTCCTCGACAACCGCGGCACCGCCCACCGGGGCCAGGGCGCCGCGAGCTCGCTCGAGGGCGCGGTGTCGGCGGCCGCGTCCATCGCGGTCCACCTGACGCACCACGGCTACACCGTCCGCCTGGTGACCGCCTCCGGCGACAGCCGCGAGACGACCTGGCACTCGCACACCGCCGAGGCGAGCACCATCCCGCTGCTCGAGGCGCTCGCCGTGGTCCAGCTCGACCACGCCCCCGCCCCCGACACCCAGTGGCTCGCCGAGCCCGGGCACGGCGGCCTGGTCGTCGGCGTCTTCGGCGGCCTCGGCGAGCCGGACCTTCCGTTCCTGCGCCGCCTCCAGCACCACGCGTCCTCGAGCCTGGCCATCGCGCTCGACGTCGACGCCTGGGCGCCACACCTGCCCGTCCAGCCCGGTCCTGGCTCGGCGGCCCACCTCACCTCGACGGGGTGGCGCTCGATCACGCTCGGTCCGCGCGACCGGCTCGACACCGCGTGGCAGGAGCTCGGCCTGATGCAGAGCCGTGCCACCGCGTCGGCGGGGGCCGCGCGATGAGGGCGAGCTGGAGCAACCTCCCCCACCAGCTCAGGGTGGCCGGGCTGGCGATGCTCGCGGCCTGGACGACGGTGCTGTCGTGGCGCGTGCTCACCGAGGGCTTCGCCGAGGTGGGCTTCCCGCTGCTGTTCATCGGCGTGGTGCTGGCCGGCGGCGGCGCGCTCGCCCGCTGGAGCCGCGTGCCGGTGCTCGCGATCCTCGCCGGCCAGCTCGTCGTCGGCGCCCTGCTCGTGCTCGGGACGACGACCGGCTCCCCGCTCCCCACCCCCGACAACGTCGACGAGCTGCTCGCGGCCCTGCGCGACGCGCTCGAGACCTCGCGCCAGTACGCCGCGCCCGTGCAGGCCGGCGTGCCCCCGGTCCACCCGCTGCTGCTGGTGGGCGGCACGCTCGTGGTGGTGCTGGTCGACTTCGTCGCCTGCTCCCTGCGTCGCGCCCCGGTGGCCGGGCTCGTGCTGCTGGCGGCGTACACCTTGCCGGTCGCGGTGACCGGCGAGGCCGTCTCGTGGTGGCTGTTCGTCGTGATCGCGGGCCTGTTCCTCAGCCTCGTCTTCATCCAGCACAGCGACCACGTCGCCAGCTGGGGTCGCGCCGCGGACGGCGACCGGGGCTCGTTCTCCGTGCGCACGGGAGCGATCGGCAACACCGCCGTCGCCCTCGGCGCAGCCGCGATCGCGCTGGCGGTCGTCATCCCCGCCGCGGTGCCGACGATGCGGATGACCGTCTTCGACGGCAACGGCCCCGGCGCCCGCGAGGTCGAGGTCAAGGACCCGATGGTCGACCTGCGCCGCGACCTGAGCCGTGGCGAGGACATCCCGCTGCTCTGGGTCACCACGTCCGGGCCCCGACCGACGTACCTCCGGCTCTCGGTGCTGGCGAACTTCAACGGCTCGCAGTGGACGCCGGGCGACCGCGAGATCCCCGAGTCCCAGACCGCGACCGGTCCCCTGCCCCCGCTCGACGGCGTCAGCTCGTCGGTGGCGCGCAAGGAGTCCAAGTACGACGTCCGCGTCGGCCCCGACTTCGCGTCCACGTGGCTGCCGACGACCGCGCAGGTCACCCGGATCGCGGCCGGCACCGACTGGCGCTACGACACCAGCACGCGCGACTTCATCGCCGCGCGCGACGACGTGACCACGGCCAACAGCAGCTACGACTTCACCGGCGTCCAGCTGACCTACGACGCCGACAGCATGAACAGCGCCGTCTCCGGTGCGGGCACCGTCGCGGGCATCTTCACCGACGTGCCTCCGGCGCTGAACAACGAGATCCGCCGGCTGGCGGCGAGCGTCACCGCCGACGCCCCGACGCGGTTCCAGAAGGCGCAGCTCCTCCAGCAGTGGTTCCGCGAGGACGGTGGGTTCCGCTACGACCAGGCGCAGGTGGAGTCGGCCGGCAACGGCGGGGCCGACCTGATGGCGTTCATGGACGACCGCGTGGGCTACTGCGAGCAGTTCGCCGCGTCGATGGCGATCATGGCGCGCGTGCTGGGCATCCCCAGCCGGGTGGCCGTCGGGTTCCTCGAGCCGGAGCGGGCGACCAACGGGGCCTGGGTGTTCTCGGCGCACGACCTGCACGCGTGGCCTGAGCTCTACTTCCCGGGATCCGGCTGGGTGCGCTTCGAGCCCACCCCGTCCGACCGCGCGGAGAACGTGCCCGACTACACGACCGCCGAGTTCGCGCCGGTGACCGCGAGTCCCTCCCCCAGCGCCAGCCGCTCGACAGAGCTGCTCCCCGACCGCGGCGAGACCGCGAGCGCCGACGCCGGGACCTCCGACGAGGAGACCTCCTCGATCCCGTGGCTCCCGATCCTCGCCGGGATCGCCGGCCTGGCCTTGGTGTCCCTCCTGCTCCTCACCCCCCGGCTCGTGCGCCGGGCGCGCCGGGGTCGCCGGCTCGCGGGTGACATCGAGGACCTGTGGGTCGAGCTGCGCGACGTGGCCCAGGACCTCGGGCACGCCTGGCCCGTGGGCCGCTCACCACGACGGGCCGGCGAGTGGCTGGGGCGGCTGCTGGCCAGGCCGTCCGACGGCTCCGCCCGTCCCGACCGCCCGCGTCGCGGTCGCGACCAGGCACCCGAGGCGGCCGATGCCCTCGACCGGCTCGTGGCCGCGCTCGAGCGCAGCCGCTATGCCCGCGACCCGGAGACCTACTCCGCCGAACGCTTCCACGCCGACGCCACCCTGGTCGAGGAGTCCCTGGCCGCGGGCGTCACGCCCCGCGTCGTACGCCGTGCCCAGTGGTGGCCGGCCTCGGTCGTGGGACGGCGTACGTCCTGGCGGCCGTCGCGGTCCGGCGGCTCGCGCACCACGGCCACCCCCGTCGACCACGAGACCAGCCGCACGGTCGACGAGCTCGTCGGCTGACCTCCCCCCTTCGTCCCCGTCCCAGACGGTGACCGGGACTCCCCTCGCGCGACAGCGCGCCCGGACGGGGAGGAGCCGCCTGCTCGGCGGTAAGGACGGGGAGGAACCGCCCGGTCGACGGTCAGGACGGGGACGAACCGCCCGATGGATCAGAAGCCGCGCTCGCGGCGGCGGCGCCACCGCTCTTCCATACGCTCCATGAAGGGGCTGCCGTTGCGCTGGCGGGAGGGGCGGTGGGCCCGGCCGCCGTCGATGACGCTGAACCCGGGACGGCCGTGGGGGCGGCCCTTGGCCACGGGGGCCGCGCCGGGGCCGCGCGCCGAGGTGAGGGCCAGGATCGCGCCGCCGAGCATGACGACGAAGCCGAGGACACCGACGACTGTCTGCACCACGACGCCCTGGTCGAGCAGCACCGCGAGGATGAGCAGGCCGACACCGGCGGCGAGGATGACGCCGCCGAGGATCATCCGCCGGCGGGCAGCGCGCTGGAACGACGTGCCACGCAGGGTGGAGGCGAGCTTCGGGTCCTCTTCGACGAGGGCGCGCTCCATCTGCTCGAGCAGTCGCAGTTCTTCCTCGGAGAGCTCCACGGTTCCTCCTCACCTCTACGGCCAAGTCTAGGCACGCCGGTGCCCCTACGGTAGGCGTCCTCAGAAAAATCACCCCCACGCAGGGGCGACTTGGTCACACCGGCCGACGCGGAGCGGCTCCGGCGCTCAGACCAGGCTCGCCGGACGCACGGCGGCGGAGCCGAACCGCCGCGTCGCGAGGTCGACGGCGCGGTCGGCCTCGGCCCAGCCGTGCTCGGGCTCCCCCAGCACCAGCTGGCGCTGCACGGATGCCCGTGCGACCAGTCCCTCGACGCGGACGCCGACCAGTCGCAGCCGTGCCCGCTGCAGGCCGAGGGCGTCGTAGAGGCGGGTCACCGCACGATGTATCTCCACCGTCACGTCGGTGGCCTCGGGCAGGGTGCGCGAGCGGGTGATGGTGGTGAAGTCGGCGAACCGCACCTTGAGGGTCACCGTCCGCCCGGCCACGCCCGCCGCCCGCATCCTGCCGCCGACCCGGGCCGAGAGGCGCAGCAGCTCGCGCACGATGACGTCGCGGTCGTCGGTGTCGCGGCCGAAGGTCTCGTCGGCCCCCATCGAGCGCTCCGGCTCGTGGGGGCCGGAGGTCGGGTTGAGCTCGGCGCGGTCGGTGCCCCATGCCAGGTCATGCAGGTGACGGCCGAGATGGACACCGACGGCGCGCTGCAGGGTGTCGAGCGGGGTGTGGGCCACGTCGCCGACGGTGAGCAGTCCGAAGCGGTGGAGCAGCGCCTGCGTCTTCTCCCCGACGCCGTAGAGCTCGCCGACGTCGAGGGGGTGCAGGAACGAGGTGACCCGGGCGGGCGGCACCACGATGACACCGTCGGGCTTGGCCCGCCGACTGGCCAGCTTGGCCACCGACACCGACGCAGCGACGCCGACGGAGCACGTGATGCCCTGCTCGTCGTGGATCGTCGAGCGGAGCCGTTCGGCGATCTCGGCAGGCTGCCCGAGACGCCGGAGCGAGCCCCGCACGTCGAGGAATGCCTCGTCCAGCGACATCGCCTCCACCACTGGGGTGACCTCGCGGAAGGTCTCCATCACCGAGGCGGAGACGCTCGTGAAGGTGTCGTAGTCGGGCTCGAGCACGGTGACGTGCGGGCAGAGCCGCCGGACGCGGGTCATCGGCAGCGCGGAGCGGATGCCGTAGCGGCGGGCGACGTAGTTGGCAGCGAGCACCACGCCGCGCCCGCTGCCACCGACCACCACCGGCTCACCGACGAGGTCGGGGCGCTCGCGCAGGGCCACGGAGGCGTAGAAGGCGTCCATGTCGACGTGCAGGATCGGGGTGTCGGTCATCGTGGTCCCCCGACCGCGGGTCGGTCAGCGGCGGGCGAGCGCGTGCAGCTGGGTGGCCAGCGGGAGGTACTCGGGGCGGGTCGCCACGGCACGCTCCAGCTCGACGAGGGCCCCGGTGGCACCGGGCTCGAGGTCGAGCAGGCTGCCGGGCACCAGGTCGGCGAACACCCGGACGGCCTGGACGCTCGGCTGCTCGAAGCCGGCCGCGCCGAGGAGGTCGACAACCTCGTCGTGGGTGAAGCGGTGACCACCGCGGCCGGTCGCGCGGTCGCCGTCGAGCAGCTCGCGCGCGGCCTGGAAGTGGCCGGCCATGGCGCGCGCGACCACGGCTGCGTGGCGCTGGGCGACCAGGAGGCTGAGGTGACCGCCGCTGCGCAGCACGCCAGCGATGGCGGCGAGGGAGGCGGCAGGGTCCTCGACCATCTCCAGGACGCCGTGGCAGAGGACGAGGTCGACCTCGTCGACCAGGTCGGGCAGGTCGGAGAGGTCGCCCTGCTGGCCGCTGACGCGGTCGGCGACCCCGCGCTCGCGGGCGCGGCGGTCGAGGGCGGCCAGGGCGTCGGGGCTGGGGTCGATGACCTGGACGGTGTGGCCGAGCTCGGCCAGCGGCACCGCGAAACCGCCCGTGCCACCGCCGATGTCGACGATGCGCGCCTGCTCGGCACCGAGCTCTCCGCCCCCCAGCAGGGAACGTACGCCGTCCCAGACCACGCCCGTGCGGACGGACTGGCGACGGTCGCTGGCGGAGGGCTGGGCCATGGAGGCAACCCTAGTGCGTGCGACCGGTGCGTCCCGGCGAGGTCGTGCGTCGGGATGGCCCCACGGGTGCGGGCGGTCCGAGGAAAGGCCGTGGCGCGCGTCATCCCGGGCTCCCGGGACTGCGGTGCCACAACCGGCGGGCGACGTCCTTGGCGGGGTCACCGGCCGGCTGGACGTCAGAGTAGGGCGAGACCCGGAACCCGCTGGTGTGGACGAGCACCCGCCGGGTGTCCGGCTCGGCTGCGACCCGCTCGGGCACCCGTGCCAGCTCGGCGTGGACTCGCTCGATGCCGTCCTGGGACGTGGGCGCCTGCTGCCACAGCGCATGCAGGACCGGGAGCTCCCACGCGCCGGTCGCCCGCAGCGAGACACCACGACGGCCGGTGCGACGCAGCTCGCCCCGCACGAGGAGCAGCCAGGACGAGAACACCGTCGCGGCGTAGGGCCCTTGGGCGTCCTCGAAGAAGGTCGCGTCGACCGGGCCGGTCCCGTCGTCCAGGGTCAGGAAGACGACCCGGCGACCGGACTTGATCGGTGGCGTCTGGGTGGCGACCTTGACCCCGGCGACCAGCAGCTCGGCGCGGCTGCGGCGACGCAGCAGGTCGCGGCTGCGGGTCACGCCGAGCGCGTCGAGGAACGGGTCGTAGCCGGCCACGGCGTGCTGGCTCACGTCGAGGCCGAGGATCTCCAGCTCGGCGCGCATCCGCTCCGCGGTGGTCATCTCCGGCAGCCCGGTCGACCGCTCCCCCGGCTCGCCGGGCTCGTCGCCCAACCGCAGGGTGAGCTGCACCGAGTCGGCGGCCGTCACCGCTCGCGGCGCCTGCGACTGGGCGGACGCGCGTGCCCACACGCCGCCGTCGGCCAGGGCATGGCGCTCGGTCGGGTCGGCGCCCTGCCGGACGGACGGGTCGGAGCTGTTGCGCACCGCGGCCTCGGCCGCCGCGGCGGTCGCTGGGGGCGCCGACCGCGTGCCGGACAGCCCACGACCGCGGGTCCGCGACGCCCGGTCGATGGACCGGGCGAGCAGGTCGAGCTCGGCCGCCTGGAGCAGCAGGTCGCGTCGTGTCACCCGTCCGCGACGGTGGACCGCCTGGTCGCCCGGGCCGATGCCGTAGACCCGGTCGAAGCCGCCGGCGAGGACGAGTCGCTCGAGCACCGGCCGCGAGACGCGCGCCCGGTGGAAGAAATCGGACAGAGAGACGTAGGGGCCGCCGTCGCGCGCCTCGACGATGCGCGCGACCTCGGCCTGGCTGATCCCCTTGACGTCGGTGAGCGAGAGCCGGATGGCGTGCCGCTCCTCCGACTCCCCTCGCTCCACGACGTAGGTCGACGTGCTCGCGTTGACGTCGAGCCCGAGCACGCCGACGCCGAGCTGGCGCGCGTCGTCGAGGATGAGGCGCTTGGGATACATGCCGGGGTCGTGGGTCAGCACTCCGGCGAGGAAGTGTGCCGGCCAGTGCGCCTTGAGCCAGGCCGACTGGTAGGTCGGGAGGGCGAACGCGGCGGCGTGGGCCTTGCAGAAGCCGAACGACGCGAAGGCCTCCAGCACCGCCCAGACCTGCTCGACCAGGGAGAGGTCGTAGCCCTGGCCGAGCGCGCGCGGGAAGAACCACGCCTTGGTCGCGGCCATGCCCTCGGGGTGGCCGAGCGACCGCCGCTTCTCGTCGCCCTCGGCGAGGGAGACGCCGGCGAGCTGGGCGATCAGCTCGATCACCTGCTCGTGGAAGACCACCACCCCGCGCGTCTGCTCGAGGATCGGGCGGAGGTCGTCGTGGAGGTAGTGGGCGGTCGTCCAGCCGTGCTTGGCCTCGAGGTAGGGGGTGATCATGTCGCTCTTGACCGGGCCGGGCCGGAAGAGCGAGATGTCGGTGATGATGTCCTCGAAGCTCTCGATGCCGGACTTGCCGACGAGCTCGCGCTGGCCGGGCGACTCGATCTGGAAGACGCCGAGGGTCCGCGCCTGGCTGATCATCGCGTAGGTGTCGGGATCGTCGAAGGGCACCTGCGACTCGTCGTCGAGGTCGAGCGTGACGCCGTCGACGCGCCGCACCTCGGCGACCGCGTGGGCCATCGCCGACTGCATCCGGATGCCGAGCACGTCGAGCTTGAGCAGGCCGAGCTCCTCGACGTCGTCCTTGTCGAACTGGCTCATCGGGAACCCCGCCCACGACGCCTCGACGGGGGTGCGGTCCAGCAGCGTGGCATCGGACAGCAGCACCCCGCAGGGATGTACGGCGATGTGGCGCGGCAGCCCGTCGAGCCGCTCGACGAGCCCGAAGAACCGGTCGAGAGCGCCGTCGCCGAGGCCGCTGGCCCGGAGCTCGGGCAGGTCGCGCAGGGCCTGGCGGGCGTCGCGGGCACGGACGTGGGGGAAGGCCTTGGCGATGGCGTCGACCTCCCCCGGCGGCATCCCGAGGGCGGCGCCGACGTCGCGCACCGCGTGGCGGACGCGGTAGGTGTCCATCATCGACACGCACACGCACCGCTCCCCGCCGAAGCGGTCGAGGATCGCGCGGTAGACGTCCTCGCGGCGGGCGGACTCGACGTCGACGTCGATGTCGGGCAGCGAGGTGCGCAGCGGCGAGAGGAACCGCTCCATCAGCAGGCCGTGGCGGATCGGGTCGACGCCGGAGACGCCGAGGAGGTAGTTGACCAGGCTGCCGGCGCCCGACCCCCGGGCCGCCCGGCGCACGCCCATCTCCCCGATGAGGTCGGTGACGTCGGCGACGGTGAGGAAGTACGACGCGTAGCCGAGGACCCGGATCGTCTCGAGCTCGTCGTCGAGGCGCGTCCAGATCCGCATCCGGGGCGCGGAGCCGTAGCGGTCGCCGATGGCCGCCTCGCACCGCTGACGGAGCAACGCATCAGCCATCTGGTTTGGCGACGCGCCCCGCGCGAGCTCGAGCTCGGGGAAGTGCACCTCGCCGATGCCGAGGTCGGTGCGGGGGTCGAGCGCGCACCGGTCGGCCACCGCCCGCGTGCGGGCGAGCAGCCGCCGGGCCTCACCGTGGCTGTCGTGCGCGAGCCCGGAGAGCCGGCAGACCTCCTCGGCGACCTCGTGCATCTGCTTGCCCGTCCTGAGGAACCCCTCGGCGTTGCCGCGGCTGGTCCCGGGGCCGATGTCACGCAGGCTGGCCGACCCGAGCGGGACCAGCCGCCGGGCCGCGTCGAGGACGTCGACCGTCGGGGCATCGAGGCGGTCGGCGTAGCGCACCGCGTTGGTCAGGACCGTGGGGAGCCCGGCGGTGCGGGCGATGCCGGCCATCCGTGCGGCGTGCGAGGAGGTGCCGGGCCCCCACTCCCCTCCGCGACCGCCGAGCCGGTGCGAGACCAGCTCCACGACGAGGCTGGTGCGTGGCACCAGCTCGAGCCACGGCGCGATCACGGCCAGACCGAGGTCGTCGCGCCGTCGGGTGGCGGCCGCCCCCAGCTCCGAGCCGGGACCGAGGAGGACCAGCACGTCGCCGGCGGCGAGGTGCGGGGCGAGCACGTCGAGGGTCGCGACCGGTCGGCCGCGCTCCCCCGACAGGTGCACCGCGGAGACCATCCGGCACAGGGCCGCCCAGCCCGCCCGGCCACTGGCCAGGAAGGTGACCCGGCCGCTGCCACCCTGCTGCAGGGACTGGTCGCGGACCGCGCCGCCCCGCGCCGGGGTGCGACGCGGACGGGCCGTGTGCGCCCGGGTGGCGCCGGGCGCGACCGCCAGGTCGACGCCCAGCACCGGCCTGATGCCGGCGCGTCGGGCTGCCCGGACGAACTTCACCGCGCCGTAGGTGCCGTCGCGGTCGGTGAGGGCGAGGGCGTCCATCTCCTGCTCGGCGGCGCGCTCGACCAGCACGTGCGGATGGGACGCGCCGTACTGCAAGGAGTAGCCGGAGGCGACGTGGAGGTGGACGAACGGGTCGGGTGACACCACGCTCCCTCAGGCGACGCTGGCGTGGGGCACCAGACCGAGCGCCTGCTCGACCACGGCCAGGAACCGGTCGGCGTCACGCACCAGGTCGTCGGCCTCACGCTCGGTCACCGCACGGGTCGAGCCGGCCTCGGCGGCGGCGCGCTTGGACGCCCCCGCGGCGAAGAAGCTCGCCCACTCGGAGAGCTCGGGAGCGACCTCGGTGAGCAGGACCCAGGCGTTCTTCTGGCGCCGTGCCCGTGGCGCCGGCCGGGCCCGGGCCGCCAGCAGGGCAGCGGCGGCGCACAGCGCGGCGACGTGGGCGCAGGCATAGCGCGTGGGCACGTCACGGGCTGTGATCGCGTCGCGCAGCGACGTCGCCGAGCGCTCGAGGTAGGAGTGGGCGGTGGCCGGGAGCAGGTGGGGAGTCATCGCGGCGCCCTCAGTCCAGGCAGCCGACGAGCTGCCAGCGCCCGTCGGTCCAGTCGAAGGACAGGTCGAAGACGCCGTAGGACTCCTGCGCAGCGCTCGGCATCCCGCGGCCGGCCTCCACCCGCCACAGCTCGCGCTCCGCGACCAGGTCGACGGCCGCCGCCTCGGCCCCGCCACCGCCCGAGCGGACCGCGGCCTGCCACCACGGCCCGGTCTCCACCCAGTGCGCCACCACGGCGCGGACCTTCCACAGCCGCCCGCGCCACAGGAACTGGTCGGGGTCCTCGGTCTCGCCTCGTCGCACCTCGACGGGGTCGTCGTACTGCCTCATTGCGCCTCCTCGACACGTCCGTCGACCCCGGGGTCGACCCGGTGGCGATGGGGGTCGAGGTCACCGCCACCGGGTCGCATCGAACATCTGTTCGAACACCCAGAACGGTACTACCCCGCACCGACAACGCGTCAAGCGAATCGGCGAACCCGGAGGACGAGCGGGGCGCGGTCGGCGGCCTCGGCGCTCAGACCTGGCGCAGGTAGGCGCTGGTGTCGCGGTGCCAGAGGAAGAAGGAGAGCACCAGCCCCTCGATGATCACGAGCGCGGACAGCACGACGAAGACGGTCGGCAGGTGTGAGTCGAGGGCGACGGCGCCCACCAGCACGCCGACGCCGGCCGTGGCGGTGAGCACCATCCGGGCCCACCCGTGACCGCCGAGGAAGAACGAGGCGAGCACCAGTGCGAGCGCCGCGAACCCGACGAAGGCCACGACCGAGAGCGCCACGAAGCCGGGCACGATCGGGCTCCCCCGCAGGGTGTCGATGCCCCCCTGCGCGAGGAGCTCCTGCGCCGAGGGGTTGCCCTCGGCCCAGCCGAGGATGACGTCGTCGCGCATCAGCCAGATGAGCAGCGTGATCACCGCCGAGGTCGCCACGATCAGTCCCAGCACTCGCATGCTGTTGACCACGGATCCAGGCACGTCGCGCGCCATGCACACTCCCTCGGCTCATCGGTCGTCGTCGCTAGGCTCGCCATCATGTCGAGCGAGCACACATCCATCACCTCATTTCGAGGCGAGCTGTCCCGCCGCGGCGGGACGGGTGACGTGGTCATCCTGCCCGACAGCGCCCACACCGCGGCACTCGCCGCGGCCGCGCTGGGGTGTGATGTCGGCGCCATCGCCAACAGCCTGCTGTTCGACGCCGAGGGCGAGCCGGTCCTGATCCTCACCTCCGGCGCCCACCGCGTCGACACCGCGAAGGTCGCCGAGCGCATCGGGGTCGGGCGCCTGAAGCGCGCCGATCCCGACTTCGTGCGCCGGCACACCGGGCAGGTGATCGGGGGCGTCTCCCCGATCGACCACCCCGCGCCCGTCCGCACGTGGATCGACCCGTGGCTGCGCCGGCACGACGTCGTGTGGGCCGCGGCCGGGCACCCGGCAGCGGTCTTCTCCACGACCTACGACGAGCTGGTCGAGATGACCGGTGCCGTCGAGGTCGACGTCGACTGACGACCCGGAGACGCTACCTTCGCCCCATCGCCCGACCGATCCCGAGGAGAGCACCGTGGACGCCCTGGCCCTCACCTTCTCCAGCGGCTGGGCGAGCGGCATCAACGCCTACCTCGTCGTCCTCGTCCTCGGCATCGCCGACCGGGTGGGGTCGTTCACCGACGTCCCCGACGTGCTCGGGCGCTGGGACGTGCTTGCCGTGGCCGGCTTCCTCTACGCGATGGAGTTCATCGCCGACAAGATCCCCT
Source organism: Nocardioides sp. Root122 (assembly GCF_001425025.1). Taxonomy (GTDB): domain Bacteria; phylum Actinomycetota; class Actinomycetes; order Propionibacteriales; family Nocardioidaceae; genus Nocardioides. Next base: position 26,669 of record NZ_LMDE01000002.1, on the reverse strand, counting down.
ACATCGACTCCACGTGGGACGCGATCTCGACCGCCGTGCGGCCGACGGCGGGCGCCGTGATCGGCGTGCTGCTCGCCGGTGACGCCGACTCGCTCGACCAGGCCGTCCTCGGCGTCGTGGGCGGCGGCACCGCGCTGCTGAGCCACCTCGCCAAGGCCGGAGGCCGCCTGGCCATCAACTCCTCCCCGGAGCCGGTGACCAACGTCGTGGCCAGCCTCTCCGAGGACGTGGCGGTCCTGGGCGTCGTCTGGTTCTCCCTCCAGCACCCCGAGGCCGCTGCCGCGATCGCCGGTGTCCTCCTGCTGGCGGGGCTCGTGATGCTGCTCGTGCTGGGCCGGCTGGTCCGCCGCGGCTGGCGACGTTGGAAGAACAGGGACCCGGTCCGCCAGGTCGTGTGAGGACCCGCACACCTAGGGTGTCCCTCCGTGACGCGCGTGGTGGTGGTCGGTGGCGGCTTCGGCGGCATGGCCGCGGCTGCCCGGCTAGCCAAGCTCGGTCACGAGGTCACGCTCCTCGAGCGGTCGGCGCACCTCGGTGGCGCGCTCACGACCGAGGAGCGCGACGGCTTCGCCTGGGACGCCGGACCGTCGACGACGCTGCTGCCGGCCGTCGTGCGCGACATGTTCCGCAAGTCCGGCCGCCCGCTCGAGCGCGAGGTCGACCTGCAGCCGCTCGACCTGGTGCGCGAGCACCGCTTCGAGGACGGCACGGCGCTGCGGCTGCCCGGGGGCTCCCGGGCGGCGCAGCTCGACGCCGTCGACGCCCTGGCGCCCGGACTGGGCCGGCAGTGGGTCGAGCACGTGGCGGCGTACGGCGAGGTGTGGGAGCTGCTGCGCAAGGAGTGGTTCGAGCGGCCCTTCGACGCCGACGTGGCGCCGCGCGCCCTCACCGACCTGCTCGGCCGCCGGGAGTCGCTGCACAAGCGGTTGCGTCGCACCTTCACCGACGAGCGGCTGCGTCTGGTGGCCGGGCACCGGCTGGTGATGGACGGCCACGACCTGGGTGACGTCCCGGTCTTCGCGGGCGTCGACGTCTACCTCGAGCAGCGCTTCGGTGCCTGGACCGTGCCGGGCGGGCTCGCCGCGCTCGGCACCGCGATGGCCGAGCGGCTGGCCCTGCGTGGCGTCACCGTCCTCACCGGCACCGAGGCCGTGGACCTCGCGGTCGGCGTCGCAGGGGTCACCGGAGTGCGTACGGCGCAGGGCGAGGTCCCTGCCGAGCGGGTCGTGGTCGCGATCGACCCGCGCCGCCTCCCCGCGCTGGCGACGTACGTCAGGAGGACGATGCCGGCGATCCCGCCGGTCGTGTGCCACGTCGGGCTGCAGGGCGAGGTGCCCGACCTCGCCCACGAGGTGGTCCTGCACGGCGACCCGCTGCTCGTGGTGCGCACGGGCGGCCGGGCCCCGGAGGGCGGGGCGGCCTGGACGGTGCTCGGTCGGGGCCGACTGGCCGAGGACCCGCTCCTCGCGCTGGCCCGGCGCGGCCTCGACGTCCGCCGGCAGGTGGTCACCCGGGTCGACCGCTCCCCCCGCGACCTCGTCGAGCAGTGGGGCGGCTCGCCCCACGGCGTGCTGTGGCAGGGACCGCGCACCGCTCGCGCCCGCCTCGGCCCCCGCACACCGGTGCCGGGCGTGCTGACGGCCGGCGCCCATGCCACGACCGGCTCCGGGCTGCCTTTTGCCGGGCTCAGCGCGGCGCTGGTGGCCGAGCTGGTCGGTCGGGCCTGATCAGGCCAGCTCCCACACCACCGTGACGGTCGTCGTCACCGTCGACTCGCCCGGCTCGATCGTGCCGCCGGAGTCACGCGCCATGGCCAGCTTGGGCATCGGGCCAGGGCCGTCGCCGGCACCGCCCTCGGCGACCGACTGGACGGCACCGAGCCCCGCGCCGGCCATCCTGGCGAGGGCGGCCGCCTTCTCCCGGGCGTCGTGGAACGCGGCCTCGCGCGCCTTCGCTCCGGCGCCGTGGTCCTCGGTGACCTCGAGGCCGACGCTGTCGACCGCGAGACCGTCGCCGACCGCGCGGGCCAGCTCCCCGAGCATCTCGCCGGCACCGGCGAGGTCGGCGCAGGCGATCGCGTAGGCGTGGCGGGCCTCGTAGCCCTGGCGGCGGCCCTCGTGGTCGTGGAAGGGCCACACCGAGATGCCGGTCGAGCCGATGCGGCGCGGCTCGGTGTGGCGGCCGGCCACCTCGACGACGGCGGCCGCGGCCGCGGTCATGGCGTCGTAGGCCTCGGCGACGCCGGCGCCGCGGGCCACCGCGGCGACCCGCACGACGGCGCTGTCGGGTGCCACCGTGGCGGTGCCGGTCCCAGTGACGGTGACGGTGCGCATGTCGTCACCGTAGTGCGCCCGCGAGGGTGCGAGCGCTCAGACGGTGATGCGCAGGTTGTCGAAGATCTCGCGGGTCGCCTTCGACCGGTTGAGCGTGTAGAAGTGCAGGCCCGGGGCCCCGGCGTCGAGCAGCGCCTCGCACAGCTCGGTCGCGATGGCGATCCCCTCCGACCGCAGCGCCTGCGGGTCCTCGGCGTACGGGGTGAGACGGTCGCGGACCTCCTGCGGCAGCTGGCGGCGCGAGAACTCGACCATGCGCTCCATCGAGCGGAGGTTCAGGATCGGCATGATGCCGGGGATGATCGGCAGGTCGGCGCCGACAGCCTCGGCCCGCTCGAGGAGCGCGATGTAGTCGGAGGCCCGCAGGACCATGTCGGTCACCGCGAACTCGGCCCCCGCGTCGTACTTCGCCTTGAGCACGCGGGCGTCCTGGTCGAGGTCGGCCGCGTCCACGTGGCCCTCGGGGAAGGCCGCGACGCCGATGCGCATGTCGGGACGCCGCCGGATCAGCGCCACCAGCTCGCTGGCGTAGGTCAGGCCGCCGTCGGTGGGCGTCCAGGGCGTGCCGGGACCGCTCGGCGGGTCGCCGCGCAGCGCCATGATGTGCCGGACCCCCGCGGCGTCCAGGTCGTCGAGGATGGCCTCGATCTCGCCGGTCGTGTGCCCCACGCAGGTCAGGTGGGCGACCGGCAGCATGCCGGTCTCGCGGGCGATGCGCGCCGTGATCGCCACGGTGCGGTCCCGCGTGGTGCCACCGGCGCCGTAGGTGACCGACACGAAGGTCGGGTCGTAGGGCTCCAGCTCGGTGATCGCCTGCCAGAGCTGCTGCTCCCCCGCCTCGTCCTTGGGCGGGAAGAACTCGAAGGAGAAGGATCGGTCTCCGCGCGCGAGCAGCTCGCGCATGCTCAGTCCCCGTGCGTGCGTCATACGCAACAGCCTACGGAGGGATGCGGCGTCCGGGGTGTGCCGTCCCATGTTTAGGCTGAATAGGTGACGACCTGGGACCCCGCAGCCTTCCGCGACGAGGTCCAGGAGGTGCTGGACGCGTTCCTCGATGACCGCGCGGCCGAGCTGGCCGTGCTCGGCCCCGACGCCGCCCGCCTGATCACCGAAGCGCGTACGGCGGTCCGCGGCGGCAAGCGCTTCCGGGCCGCCTTCTGCCACTGGGGCTACCGCGCCATCCGGCCGGACGTCGAGGACGCCGCCGCGCTGGCGCGCGCCTGCGCGTCCCTGGAGATGCTGCACGCCAGCGCCCTGGTGCACGACGACTACATGGACGCCTCCGACACCCGTCGCGGACGCCCGGCCACCCACCGCGCCTTCGAGGCCGAGCACCGGGAGGCCGGCTGGCGGGGCGACGCGGCCCAGTACGGCGCCGCCGCCGCGATCCTGCTCGGCGACCTCCAGCTCGGCTGGGCCGGCGACATGCTGCGCCACAGCGGGTTCGGCCCCGACGAGGTCGCGTCAGGGCTCCGGCTCTTCGAGCTGTGCCGCAACGAGGTCATCGCCGGGCAGTTCCTCGACGTGTCCGTTCAGGCCCGGGGCCGGGCCGACGTCGACACCGCGATGACCGTCCTGCGCTACAAGTCGGCGAAGTACTCCATCGAGCGCCCGCTCCACATCGGTGCGGGCCTCGCGGGCGCCACCGGCGTACAGCTCGAGCAGCTCACCCGCTTCGGCCTGCCGCTCGGCGAGGCCTTCCAGCTGCGCGACGACCTGCTCGGCGTCTTCGGCGACCCCGCGGAGACCGGCAAGCCCGCCGGCGACGACCTGGTGGAGGGCAAGCGCACCGTGCTCGTGGCCCTCGCGCTCGACGCCGCTCCCCCGGCGCAGGCCAAGCGCCTCGACGACGCCCTCGGCACGCCGCTCACGGCCGCCGACGTCGACGAGCTGCGCGGCATCATCGACGACTCCGGCGCGCGCGCCCAGGTCGAGGAGGTCATCGGCCACCTCGCCGACCGCGCCGTCGAGGCCCTCCACGCCGCCGACGTCGACCCCGACGCCCGCACCGTCCTCACCGAGCTCGCCGCTGCAGCGACGCAGAGAACGGTGTAGTTGGCGCTCGCTCCGCTCGCGCGTGGGTTGAGGAGGCTGGGGCGATCCGTGCGCTGCGGACTGGTGCTCTCCTAGTCCAGACTGGTGATCCCCGGCACGGGCGGGCCGTCGCCGCGGAGGAGGACGGCGAAGGGCACGCCGCGGTCGGCGTTGACGCGGGACCCGAGGACGCTGAGCGCGATGCTGAAGGCACGTTCGTCCGCGCGGGCGAGGGTCGCCCAACCGTCCCACAGCAGCACCACCCCGGCGACGCCGGTGCCCACGTCGTGGAGGCAGTCGGCGAGGGCGTCGAAGTTCTGGCCGTAGTGGTCGGGGAAGTCGAGGGTCTCGCCCACTGCTGCGAGGAAGCCGGCCTTGGTGTCGGCCGTCGTCCAGCCGTCGACGTGGCCGAAGGCCCAGCCGGCGTGCTCCACCGTGTGGCGTACGTCGCCCACGGCGAACGCGCCGTGCCAGAGGTGGATGCCGGGGGGCTCGTGGCCCGCCAGCACCGCTGCCAGTCCGCTCATGTCGGCTACCTCGCTATGCGTGAGAAGGAGCTGTAGTGGTCGCCCGTGTAGTAGAGCTCCCCGTCCTCTCCGACCACGATGCGCCGAGCGCCGCGGTCGTCGGAGCCGGGAGTGGGGACCGTGTACTCCTTGTAGTAGCCCACGGGGTGGTCGGGCAAGAGGTCCTCGCGGTTCTCGAAGGTGACGCCGTCGCGGTCCTCCGGGAACGGCCCGCCGGCGTCGATCAGGTCGAGCGTCTCGGCAGCCTCCGGCGGGAGGTCGGCCAGCTGGACGATCGGCAGGCCGCTCTCGGGGTCGGTGCCACCGTCACCGCCCGTGTCGTCGGTCGGGCCCGTGGAGGAGTCGGGGGTCGTCAGCCCCTCGCTCGGGGACGACGAGGGGGACGACGAGGGGGACGACCAGGGGGATGACGAGGGGGACGAGGACGAGCCGCTCGGGGCGTCCTGGCCGGTGTCGTCGACGAACAGCCAGGCGAGGAGGATCACCGCGACCAGGAGGAGCAGGCCCCACTGGAAGCGCTGGCGGCCCGTCACCGGCGCCGCCATCAGTACTCCAGCACCTGCGCGCGGCGCTTGACCTCGCTGCCGCGGTTCTCCCGCAGCGCGTCGATCGGGCGGCCCGGGAGGTCGTCGTCGGTGAAGAGCCAGGCGATGCACTCGCGGTCGTCGAACCTGTGGTCGTGCAGCAGGGTCAGCAGGCCGGGGAGACCCTTGACGACCTGGCCGTCCTGGATGAAGGCGGCCGGCACCCGGGGGCCCGCGCCGGGGACGGGCACGGCCTGCGCGAGCTCGTGGTCCTTGACCATCGAGCGCACCTTGGCGGGGGTCACACCGAGCAGCTGGGCCACCTCGCCCCACTCGAGCCACTCGGGCACGAGGGCGGCCAGGTCACGGTCGGCGAGGGGGGCGTCACTCATGGGCGGAGTCTGTCACGCGCGACACGCCCGACCCATCCGGCGCCTCGCGTCCGGCTGGCCCGGTCGCTAACGTCGAGTGCTCGTTCGCGCGCTTCCCCCCTACGGGCCTCGGCCCCGTAGGCGCAGCGGACGGGACGAGGAGCAGCCATGCCCCGCGAGACCCGACCCCGACCAGCCAGACCCCGAGGAGCCGCACGGCTCCCCCGCGCCGTTGCCGGGCTCGCCCTCGGCCTGGCCACCGCGACGCTGGTCGCGGCACCCGCCCATGCCGACCACGAGCAGCTGCCCGACGGCCGCCGCGCGGTGCCGTACGTCGTGCAGCCGGGCGACACCGCGTCGGGGCTCGCGACGAGGTTCCACGCGTGGACGGCCGAGCTGATCGCCCACAACCACCTCGGTCGCGACGGGCACCTGCGGGTCGGGCAGCGCATCGTGGTCCCCGTCGTGGCGAAGGGTGCGCGGGGCGGTGGTCGCACGACGATGTGGCAGCACCCCGACGGCGACCGGGAGAAGGTGCGCCGGGTGATCGCCGGAGCCGCCCGCAACCACGGCGTCGACCCGCAGCTGGCGCTGGCGGTCGCCTGGCAGGAGTCGGGCTGGCAGATGGGCGTCGTGTCGGATGCCCGTGCCATCGGAGCGATGCAGGTGCTGCCCTCGACCGGGCGGTGGATGGAGCACTACGCCGGACGCCCGCTCGACCTGCGCACGCTCGGGGACAACGCCGCGGCGGGGGTGCTCCTGCTCCGGGTCCTGGCGTCCCACACCGACCGTCGTGCGCACACGATCGGCGCCTACTACCAAGGCCTTGGCGCGGTCCGCCGGCACGGCCTCTACGACGAGACCCGGGACTACGTCGGCAACGTGGAGGCGATCAAGCGACGGCTCGAGGACGGCCGGCCGCCGGCCTGACGCGCGCCCGGGCGGGCGGCGCGGACTTGTCGGCGGACGGGCGCGTTCGTACGGTGTCCGGATGCGTTCCCTCCGATCCGCCCTCGCCGCTGCGCTCGTGGGGCTCCTGGCCCTGACGCTCTCGCCGGTGGCCTCCCCCGCCGCGGCCGACCACGTGCACGGTGCGCCCGGCCCGATCCATGCCGGCAACACCTACGGCTGGTACCAGTACGGCGTGTTCCGCCAAGAGTTCGTCGGCGCCAAGCCGGCGTACTGGAAGACGGCGGGCCGCGGCGTGGTGCGGACTCAGAACGGCATGCTCACCCTGATGACGACGCGACGGGGCAGCGTCTCGGCCAAGCTCGACCTGCCCGGTCACACCTATGGCCGCTGGGAGATCCGGGCGCGCGCCCGCCGCACGGGCACCACCCCGGGCGGCAGCAACTACAAGGTGGTCACCGAGCTCGTGCCCGCCGGCGACCGCGACCAGCACTGCGGCGGTCGCGACATCGCCCTGGAGAACTTCACGCTCGGCAGGAACACCGTGAAGTCCTACGTGCACACGCTGCCGAACAACTCCTTCCGTGGCTTCAAGGACCGCCACCTGAAGAACGAGCGCTGGCACACCTACGCCGTCGAGGTCGCCGAGGACCACATCTCGTGGTTCGTCGACGCCCACGTCGTGCGCACCGAGCGTCGCGACGCGGCCCTCGACCCGGTGCGCCGCCAGCTGAAGTTCGAGCTGCGCGCCCAGGGTGGCAAGAAGATGCACCCGGCCCGGATGCAGATGGACTGGATGCGCTACTGGACGATGCGCGCGCCCAACGAGCGCTCGATCAAGGCGCCGCAGCTCGAGCTGAGCACGTACGCCGACGCCTGCTGAGGGAGGTCCGGCGCGTCCGGACGCCACGCCGGAGCGGTGACAGGGAGCAGCCTGCCGGGCTGTTTCCGTACGATGGTCGCGCCGGGTCCTTCCCCGTCCGGCGTTGGAGGTCGACTGTGGAGCCACCCGAGCACGCCCGCGCAGCGGCGCCCGGTGCAGCCGGCGACCCCTTGGTCGGACGGCTCCTGGACCGTCGCTACCGCATCGGCCCACGCGTGGCGCGCGGCGGCATGGCCAGTGTCTACGAGGCCACCGACACCCGGTTGGACCGCACCGTCGCGGTCAAGGTGATGCACCCCGGCCTCGGGGACGACGAGGACTTCGCCGCCCGCTTCGTCCGCGAGGCGCGCGCCGCGGCCCGGCTCAACCACCCGCACGTCGTCGGGGTCTACGACCAGGGCGACGACACCTCCGACGGCACCGACACGGTCTTCCTCGTGATGGAGTACGTCCCCGGCCACACGCTGCGCGACGTGATCCGCAAGGAGTCGCCGATGACTCCGGCCCGGGCCCTCGCGCTGCTCGAGCCGGTGGTCTCCGCGCTCGCCGCGGCCCACCGCGCGGGGCTCGTCCACCGCGACGTGAAGCCCGAGAACGTGCTCATCGCCGACGAGGCGCACGGCGGCCAGGTGAAGGTCGCCGACTTCGGCCTCGCGAAGGCGGTCAGCGCGGACACGCAGCACACCGCCACCGGAGGCGTGCTGATCGGTACGGTCTCCTACCTCGCGCCCGAGCTCGTCGTCGACGGCCGGGCCGACGCCCGCGCCGACGTCTACGCGGTCGGCGTCGTGCTCTACGAGCTGCTCACCGGTCGCAAACCGCACGAGGGCGAGTCGCCGATCCAGGTCGCCTACCGCCACGTCCACCACGACGTGCCCCTCCCCTCGCTCGCCGAGCCCCGCATCCCCGACTACGTCGACGCGCTGGTCGCCCGGTCCACCTCGCGTGACCGCAGCCAGCGACCGGCGGACGCGTCGGTCCTGCTGCACCACGTGCACCGGGTCGCGCAGGCGTTGCGGGAGGGCCTCGAGTCCGACCCGGAGCTGGCCGCCGACCTGATGCCCCGCCGCGCACCGGACGTCAGTGACGGTGCCGACGAGGGCGTCGACCACACCATGCCCCAGCCCTTCGACGCCGCGGCCCTGGCGCTGCTCACCGAGGTCGACCCGAAGGAGTCCGGCCTCGTCGACGACGGCAGCCCCGACCGGACCACCGCCCTGGAGCGCCATCCCGCGGCAGCGGCACCCGTCACCCCCGTGGTCGACGAGGCGCCGGTCACCACGGCCATGCCCGTCCGCGGACCCGACGGCACCACCGCCCGCACGCCAGCGCCGACCCGCAAGCCTCCGCGCGCACCGAGCAAGGTCGCACCGGTCACCACCACGGCCAGGCGGCGCTCCGTCAAGGGACCGGTCGTGCTGCTGCTGGCCCTCCTGCTCGTCGCTGGAGTCGGCGTCGGCGCGTACTGGTTCGGCTGGGCCCGCTACACCACCACCCCTGCTGTGCTCGGCCTCGACGAGTCCGCTGCCGGGGCGCTGCTCGAGCGAGCCGGTCTCGACGCGGAGGCCGGCGACCCGGCGTACTCGGAGAACGTCGCTGCAGGCCTGGTCATCGCCACCGATCCCGAGCCCGGCGGCAAGGTGCTCGACGGCGGCACCGTGACCCTGACGCTCTCGCTCGGCCCCGAGCGCTACGACGTGCCGCCGCTCGAGGGGCAGACCGAGGACCAGGCCCAGGACGCGCTGGCCGCGACCAACCTGGTGTTCGGCAAGAGCGTCGGACGGTGGAGCGAGACCGTCCCTGAGGGGCAGGTCATCCGCACCTCGCCCAAGGCCGGCACCACGGTGAAGCCCGGCGCCGCCGTCGACCTCGTGCTCAGCAAGGGCCGCAAGCCCATCACCGTCAAGGACTGGACGGGCAAGTCCTTCGACGCCGCCAAGGCGGCTCTGGAGAAGCGCCAGCTCGAGGTCAGCGTCACCGGCGAGGAGTACAGCGACACGGTGCCCGAGGGCGACGTGATCTCGCAGGACCCCACGACCGGCACCCTCTTCCGAGGCGACACCGTCTCCTTCGTCGTCTCCCAGGGCCCCGAGCTCGTGGAGGTCCCCCGGGTGCGGGCGATGGGCGCCGAGGCCGCCACCGAGCTGCTCCAGGGTCTCGGCTTCGAGGTGCGCACCGAGGAGGCCGACAACTACCTCGGCCTCGGCTTCGTCTTCAGCTCCGACCCCGACCAGGGCGAGCAGGTGCCGAAGGGCTCCACGATCACGCTGTTCCTCATCTGACGCCCTAGATTGCGTCCGTGGACCCCGCGCACGACCGTCGTACGACCCTGCTCGCAGCCGTCGCGCTGCTGGCGGTGGCCGCCTGCTGGGGCTCGACGTTCTTCCTCATCAAGGACCTGCTCGACCGGGTGCCGACCCTCGACTTCCTCGCGGTCCGCTTCGCCATCGCCTCACTGGCCCTGCTGCTGGTGGCACCGAAGGCGCTCGGCCGGCTCTCCCCGGTCGTGCGCCGCCACGCGGTCGTGCTGGGCCTGCTCTACGGCGTCGCCCAGATCCTCCAGACGGCCGGGCTCGCGCACACCCCGGCCAGCATCAGCGGCTTCGTCACGGGCCTGTACGTCGTCTGCACGCCGCTCCTCGCCGCCGCGATCCTGCGGACCCGCATCCCGCCGATCACGTGGGTGGCCGTCGCGCTGGCCACGGTCGGCCTCGGCGTGCTGGCGCTCAACGGCTTCAGCATCGGCTACGGCGAGCTGATCACCTTGTCGTCGGCCGTCCTCTACGCCCTCCACATCGTCGGCCTCGGTGCCTGGTCGACGGCCCAGGACGCCGTCGGAATGACGATCCTGCAGATCATGGTGATCGCGTTGGTCTGCACGCTGGCGACGGTGCACGACGGGATCGTGCTGCCCGACCGCACGTCCGACTGGGTCTCGGTGGGCTACATGGCGGTCGTCGTCGGCGCCCTCGGACTGCTCGGCCAGACGTGGGCTCAGGCCCACCTGCCGCCGACGCGCAGCGCCATCATCATGAGCATGGAGCCGGTCTTCGCGTCGTTCTTCGCGGTGTGGCTCGGTGGTGAGGACCTCACCACCCGCCTGCTCCTGGGCGGCTCGATGGTGCTCGTCGCGATGCTCACCGTCGAGCTCGCGCCCCGCCGTGTGGTCGAGGGAGAAGTGCCCCACATCGCCGTCTGAGCGGCGAACAACGCCCGATGGTGGGTGGGGCCGCCTATCGTGACCACGTGGACACGTGTGTGCAGTGCGGGGCCGACCTCGGTGTGGGGCGGTTCTGTCTCAACTGCGGGCACCCGATCGGGGCGCCCGTTCCGGCCGTGCCCCACGTGGCCCCGTCGCAGACCGTGGTGCGCCGACCCGCGGTCGCCGAGCCTGGGGTCGCCGAGCCCGCAGAGAAGGCCCCGGCTCCCCAGCCGCCCGCCCCCGCGCCTGAGGCCGAGGTCAGCGAGGGCCCGCCCGTCGCACTTCCCGTGCAGGCGGCCGATCCCACTCCCCTGCCGCCCGCTCCGGTCGTCGAGTGGGACCCCGAGCGGGACCTGCTCCCCTACCACGAGGTCGACGAGCTGGAGCCGGATGCGCCGTTGACCGGCACGGCCTGGATGTTCTGGGTGGGGGGCGCCCTGGCCCTGGTCGCGCTGGTCCTCGTCCTGCTGCAGGTGTTCGACAGCGATCCCGTGGACGACACCACCAGCGAGCAGCCGGGAAGCGGGTCGAGCGCCGCAGCCGACCCCGACGGCGCCACCTCGGACGAGCCCGACGACTCCGGCACCTCGGCCGCACCGCAGGGAGTCGGCAAGCGGCTCGACCTCGCCGAGTCCGCCACCTTCACCGCCCCCGCCACCGCCCCGCCGACGCAGGACTTCGACGGCAACCTGGTCGCCTACGAGGCCGGCCAGATGGGCGACGGCAACCCCGCCACGACCTGGCGGATGGCCGGCGACGCGTCCGGCCAGTCGATCACGATCACCCTCGCCGCGCCCGGCGTGGTCAACCGGGTGGGCCTGGTCAACGGCTACGCGAAGAAGGTCGCCGGCGTCGACTGGTACCCCAACAACCGGCGGATCCTGAGTGCCACCTGGACCTTCGACGACGGGACCTCGGTCGAGCAGACCTTCGCGGAGCGGCCGGCGATGCAGCGGCTCAAGGTGCCGCCGGTGGAGACGAGCACGGTCACCCTCACCATCACGTCCGTGACCCCTCCGGGGGCCGGTCCGCTCGGACGCGACTACACAGCCATCAGCGAGGTCACGCTCATCGGCCGCAACGCGGCCTGAACGCATGCCGCGCACGCTCATCACGCCCGTCGCGGACGAGCCGTCGCAACGGCAGGCCGTCGCGGTGTGGGAGGCGGCGCGCCGGGCCACCGACAACGCACCGACGCCGGCGCGCACCGAGCGCGTCGCGGCCAAGGTCGCACGCGCGGTCGGGTCCGGCGAGGTGGCCCTGCTCGCCCACTACGGCGAGCGAGCGGCCGGGATGCTGCTCGCGGAGCCCTTCCTGGGCGATGACGGGCCCGACGCCGCGTGCGGGCACCTGTCGATGGTGTTCGTGGACCCGGCCGTGTGGGGCTGCGGCGTCGCCGGCGCCCTCGTCCGCTCGCTGCAACGCGGGGAGCACGGCCCGGGATGGACGCGGCTCTCGGTCTGGACCCGCGAGACCAACCGGCGGGCACGGCGCCTCTACCTCGCGCGCGACTTCACCGACACCGGTGACCGTGCCAGCCTCCACGAGGGCGAGGTCATCTGCCGCTGGGAGTGGCGCGCAGCCGGCTGACGATCAGCCGAGTCGTGCCAGCACGGCGGCAGCGCGGTCGGCGTCGGCACGCGTGACGTCGAGGTGCGTCACCAGGCGTACGGCGCGCGGCCCGACCGCCGCGATCCGGACACCCTGGTCGGCGGCCGCAGCCACGAACGCGGGGGCGTCGGGACGCTCGACGACCACGATGTTGGTCTGCACGCTCTCCGGGTCGAGGCCGAGCGCCTCGCCGAGCAGCCGCGCGTGCGCGTGGTCGTCGGCCACTCGCTCGACGTGGTGGTCGAGGGCGTACGCCCCTGCAGCCGCCAGCACGCCCACCTGCCGCATCCCGCCACCCATGCGCTTGCGGCGCACGCGTGCCTCCGCGATCGCGTCCGCCGAGCCGACCATGAGCGACCCGATCGGGGCGCCGAGCCCCTTGGACAGGCAGACGGCGAGCACGTCGGCGATGCGGCCGTAGTCGGCCAACGCCGTGCCCGTGGCCACGTGGGCGTTCCAGAGCCGGGCGCCGTCGAGGTGGATCCTCGCCCCGGTGGTGTCGGCCCACGCACGCAGCGCGCGCAGGTCTTCGAGCGGCAGCACCGTGCCCCCGGCGAAGTTGTGGGTGTTCTCGACGGACACCGCGGCGGTGCGGACGAAGAACGGTCCCATGTCGGGGGCGTACATCGACTCGATGGCACCGAGGTCGACCTGACCGCGCGGATGGGTCCAGGTGCGCATCGTGATGCCCGAGATGGCGCCGTGGGCGCCGAGCTCAGCGCGGGCGATGTGGGCGGAGGACTCGCACAGCACCTCCTGGCCGGGCGCGACCAGCGATGCGACGGCCAGCACGTTGGCCATCGAGCCCGTGGGGGTGAACAGCGCGGCCTCGTGGCCGAACATGCCGGCGACCCGCTCCTCCAGCGCCGCGACCGTGGGGTCCTCGCCGTAGACGTCGTCGCCCACCTCGGCGCCGGCCATCGCCGCGCGCATCGCCTCGGTCGGCCGGGTCAGGGTGTCGGAGCGCAGGTCGATCACACCGTCATCCAACCAGCCGCCTCCGAGGTACCGCAGAGCGGTGCGCGCGGGAGCTCTCGCCAGCAGCCAGAACCTTCGAGGTGCCGTCACTGCGTGACGTCGTTGACGCTCCAGACGACCGGATCTGCCGATGCCCGGACGATCCGACCGGCGCTGGCTCCCGGTGCTTCGAGAGCTCATGGAGCGGAGGTCGCCGAACCTGTCGTCAGACGTAGTAGGACAACATCTGAAGCAACAGCACTCCGACGATGGTTGCGACGACGAGCAGCATCGCGCCGCTGGCGACGGCAGCATTGGCTCCCCTTGCGATGTCCCGTCGACCGGCCACCAGGAGGCCGACGAAAGCAACGGCGACCAAGAGAGTCACAACCCCATAGAAGTCCACGGGTGCTGATCCTAGAACGCCCGGATCTGGCGCGATGAGTGCACGGAACTGCCGATGACCGGACTTCAGGCTTGAGTGGCGTCGACTGTGTCTGCGCCCGCGAGCCCGGCGCGACCCGAGCGTCGCCGGGCACAGCAGAGCACCACCAGGGCGAGCACGACAACGCCCACGGAAGCGGCAACGAGGAGGGACGAGGGGCCACCGGGGAGCTCGCAGTACCGGGCGTCGTACTCGGGGTGCCCGTCGCTGCAGCTGGGGGCGAACCCGTGGAAGAAGACCTCCCTGACCGTGTGGACGAGACCCCAGACCAACACGGCGACCGCCGGAGCAAGGGCCACCCAGGCCGTCACGCGCACACGGGTCTTGGTCACCCGCGCAGGCTAGTCGGATCGAAGCGGATCTGCCCCGTTGAGGGCGGCCACGCTCACCCGGTGGGCGGTCGCTGCCTCAGGCCTTGCGCAGCATCTCTGCGACGAGGAACGCGAGCTCGAGTGACTGGACCCGGTTGAGACGCGGGTCGCAGACCGACTCGTAGCGGTGGGCCAGGCCGACCTCGTCGATCTCCTCGCCGCCGCCGACGCACTCGGTGACGTCGTCACCGGTGAGCTCGACGTGCACGCCGCCCGGCCAGGTGCCGAGGCTGCGGTGGACGTCGAAGAAGCCCTGCACCTCCTCGATCACGTCGTCGAAGCGCCGGGTCTTGTAGCCCGAGGACGCCTCGAAGGTGTTGCCGTGCATCGGGTCGCAGACCCACGCGACGTTGAGGCCCTCGGCGGTGACCTTCTCCACGAGGGCAGGCAGTCCGTCGCGGATCCTGCCCGCGCCGAAGCGGGTGATGAAGGTGAGTCGGCCCGGGGTGTTCTCCGGGTTGAGGCGAGCGGCGTAGGCCAGCGCGTCGTCGGGGCTGGTGGTCGGGCCGAGCTTGATGCCGATCGGGTTCTTGATCCGCGAGAGCAGCTCGACGTGGGCCCCGTCGAGCTGTCGTGTGCGCTCGCCGATCCACACGAAGTGGGCCGAGACGTTGTAGGGCAGGTCGGTGCGCGAGTCGATGCGGGTCAGGGCCTGTTCGTACTCGAGCAGCAGCGCCTCGTGGCTGGAGTGGAAGTCGACCCGGTGGAACTCGTCGGGGTCGGCGCCGATCGCCTTCATGAAGGTGAGCGCGCGCTCGATCTCGTCGGCCATCGCCTCGTAGCGCTGACCGAACGGCGAGCTCTGCACGAAGTCGGTGTTCCAGGTGTGCACCTGGCGCAGGTCGGCGTAGCCGCCGGTGACGAACGCCCGGACGAGGTTGAGCGTCGCCGCGGACGAGTTGTAGACGTCCACCAGCCGCTGCGGGTCGGGGATCCGGGCCTCGGGGGTGAAGTCGTAGCCGTTGACCGCGTCGCCGCGGTAGGCAGGGAGGGTGACCCCGTTGCGGGTCTCCATGTCGGAGCTGCGCGGCTTGGCGTACTGCCCGGCGAGGCGGCCGAGCTTCACGACCGGCACGGAGGCGGCGTACGTCAGGACGACGGCCATCTGGAGCAGCACGCGCAGCTTGTTGCGGACGTTGTCGGCGGTGACGCCGGCGAAGGTCTCGGCGCAGTCGCCGCCCTGGAGCAGGAACGCCTCACCCCGGGTGACCGCCGCGATCTTCTCGGTGAGGTCGTCGCACTCGCCCGCGAACACGAGCGGCGGCGCGGTCCGCAGTCGGGCCACGGCAGCGTCGACGGCCCCGGCATCGGGATAGGTCGGCTGCTGCTTGGGCCCGAGGGAGTGCAGCTGCTCGAGGGAGGGGATGGAGCTCACCCGACAAGGGTACGGCGCCCAGCGCGCTCCACCCGAACCGTGACCGTCCCCTGAACGCCGCCGGCGCCGGCGGCTCAGCGCTGGGGCTTCAGCACCCCGGCGGCCTCGTCGACCTCCACGCCGCCCGAGGCGGTCCGGTGCGCCTCGAGCGTGCCGGTCACGACCGACGCACCCGGGTAGCTGATGTGGCCCGGCGCACCTAACCGGGACGTGGTCCAGAGCCGGTCCTCGAAGCCGATCGTGCCGCGGAACTGGTGGTTCTCGAGCACGAGCTCGTCGGCGGTCGCCTGTCCGACGACGTAGGACGCCTCGCCGCGGTAGAGCAGCGAGCCGTGCGACACCTGGACGATGCCGTCGCGCTCGCGCACCGTCTGGTCGTGGACCTCGCCGCTGAGGTAGACGTCGACGCCGCCGCGGACCATCGCCTTCCACAGGTCGGAGCGGTAGCCCTTCTCGTAGACGAGGTGGCTGGAGTTGCGGGTGCGGACCTTGCCGGTCATCGGCACGTGGCCCTGGACCATGACCCACGGGACGTCGTCCTTGCGGGCCCGGCGCAGCACCTTCTCGAGCCAGCGCAGCTGCTGCGGGTCGACCGACTGGTGCACGTCTCCCCCCCGCCGCTCGAAGACGTCGATGGTGACCAGGAGCACGTCGTCGTCGAGGCGCTCGACGTAGGCGGTGTCGTGGGCCGGGCCGGGCGGCCGGTCGGTGAAGCGCGGCTTGCCGTCGGCGTCGGACAGCATGTGGTCGGCGTAGATCTTCTTGAACACCGGCACGTGCCGCCGCTTGAAGTCGATCCACGCGTCGCGCCCCCGGCGCCAGGGGTCGTCGCCGATCTCGTGGTCGCCCAGCGCGGTGTACGTCGTCAGGCCGTGGGACTCGAAGCGCTCGCGGTAGGCCGGGTAGTAGACCGCGGCCGCCCGGCGCCAGGCGCGCAGCCGCTGGGCCTGGGTGCGCACCGGCCCGAAGACGCCGGTGTGCGAGTCGTCGCGGCCCCAGCGGCCCTCCACGAGGTCGCCCGCGACGAGGACGTCGTCGGTGTCGTGGGAGGCCATCTCGCTCAGCACGTGGTCGAGCGCGGCGTCGTACTCGTCGTTGGTGGAGTTGGCGACCTCACCGGTGCGGCGGTCGACGAACGTCCGACGCCCGTCGGCGGTGAGGTCGGCGACGTCCTGGTTGAGGAAGTCGGGGGTGGAGATGAAGCGGTAGGCGTCGGTCAGCTCGGGTGCCCGCGGCACCAGCGGCCGGTCGCGCGGACCGCCACGCTCCAGGCTGGCAGTGGGGCTGTCGGACGGCCCGTCGGACGCGACGCTCGCGGGCGGGTAGTCGTCCGGGGTGGCGCTCGCCGACGGCGAGGCGGGAGTGACCGACGAGCATCCGAGGGCGGAGGCGATCAGCACAGCCGTCAGCGGCCCGAGAGGTCGTCGTGTCACCGGACCACCGTAGACGCCACACCCCAGCTGCCCGTGGTCGTACCGGCCGTGTCGCCTGTCCGGCGGGGCCGGGCGGCCTCAGTCGTGCTCGAGGTGGTCGATGTCGCGGAAACCGGTCCGCTTGGCGCGCACGCCGCGGTTGGTCAGCCAGGTCAGCACCCACAGCACCACGCCGACCGCGAGCAGCCCGGCGGCGATCTTGTACTGCACCATGTCGGCCTCGAGGCGCGCCCACGGGCCGAGCAGGTAGCCGCAGAAGACCGCCCCGAGGACAGGCAGGAGCGACGGCGCCCGGAAGGCTCCGTCGGGCGCGGGGTCGCGGCGCAGGACCAGGCAGGCGATGTTGACGATGGTGAACACCGCCAGCAGCAGCAGCGCCGTCGTGCCCGACAGTGCCGACACCACCGACGACTCCGAGTCCAGCGTGACCACGCTGATCAGGCCGAGCGCGAGGAGCGTGGTGAAGATGATCGCCGTCCAGGGCGACCGGCGCCCCGGCAGCACCTTGCCGAGCGAGCGCGGCAGGACGTCCTGCTGCGCCATGCCGTAGATCAGCCGGCTCGCCATCAGCATGTTGATCAGGGCCGTGTTCGCGACGGCGAAGACGGTCAGGAACGGGAACAGCTTGTCGATCGGCAGGTCGGGCGCGCCGACCTTGACCACGTCGAGCAGGATCCCGGCCTCGGCGTTGGTGGGCTCGGCGATCTGGCCCGCCGGGATGACCGCGACGACCGAGATCGCGACGAGCATGTAGATCACCACCGCGATTCCCAGGCCGGTGAGCATCGTGCGCGGGAAGATCTTCATCGGGTCCTGGGTCTCCTCGACCATGTTGACCGAGTCCTCGAAGCCCACCATCGAGAAGAACGCGATCGCGGTCGCGATCGTGACGGCCATGAAGAGGCCCTTGTCGTCGGGGCTCTCGAAGACGGTGATCCGGCCGAGGTCGCCGTCGCCGCGGGCGATGACCCAGAAGCCGATGAGGATCACGATCGCGAGCGCCGTCATCTCCACAATGGTCAGCAGCACGTTGAACTTGACGCTCTCCCCCACGCCGCGCAGGTTGATCGCGGCCAGCACCAGCATGAAGACGAGGGCGGTGACGAGCGTGGCACCCGAGCTCGGGTCGTCGTTGCCGAAGCCGATGAGCAGGTTGGCGGCCAGCAGGTTCGACGAGGTGGAGGCGCTCGTCACGCCCGAGCAGACGACGGTGAAGGCCACCAGGAACGTGACGAAGTGGATGCCGAAGGCCTTGTGCGTGTAGAGCGCCGCACCGGCCGCCTGGGGGTACTTGGTGACCAGCTCGAGGTAGGAGAACGCCGTGATGGTCGCGACCGCGAAGGCGACGAGGAACGGGAGCCAGGCGATGCCGCCCACCTGGCCGGCGAGCTTGCCGGTGACGGCGTACACGCCCGCGCCGAGGATGTCGCCGACGATGAAGAGCAGCAGCAGCCGGGGGCCGAGCACCCGCTTGAGGTCGGTGTCCTCCGGGCCGTTGACGTCGGGCTGCCTGGCTTCGGTCGCGCTCATCGGGACTCCCTGGGTCGGACCGTGCCCGAGCACGGTGGTCCCTCACCCTGACGCGTGCGTGGCCCCGCGGGCAACCACCCGAAGGTCGGGGTGCGCGCCGTGTCGCGACGGACGAGCAGCGGATGGGCCACGGATGGGCCGCGGATGGTCAACCGACGTTCGAGGAACGACGGCCCGTCGGCCTTCCCGACTTTGATCGATCTAACTACCCTGCTGCCCATGCCGAAGCGTGTTGCCCTCCTGACGGCCGGTGGCTATGCCCCCTGCCTGTCCTCTGCCGTGGGTGCCCTCATCGAGTCCTACGACGCCACCGATCCGTCCATCGAGCTGATCGCCTACAAGCACGGCTACCACGGCCTGCTCACCGGCAACAGCCTCGTGATCGGGCCCGAGGAGCGGGCGGGCGCGAGCCTGCTGCACCGCTTCGGCGGCAGCCCGATCGGCAACAGCCGGGTCAAGCTCACCAACGACGAGGACTGCCGTCGCCGCGGCCTCATCGATGAGGGCCAGACGGCCCTGGCGGTCGCCGCGGCACGCCTGCAGGCCGACGGGGTCGACGTCCTGCACACCATCGGCGGTGACGACACCAACACCGCGGCGGCCGACCTGGCGGCGTACCTGCGCACCCAGGGCTCGGAGCTGACGGTGGTCGGGCTGCCCAAGACGATCGACAACGACATCGTGCCGATCCGGCAGAGCCTGGGTGCGCAGACGGCCGCCGAGCAGGCGTCGCGGTTCGCGCAGAACGTGCTCGCCGAGCACGGCTCGAACCCCCGCATGCTCATCGTGCACGAGGTGATGGGCCGCGCAAGCGGCTGGCTCACTGCCGCGGCGGCACGCGACTACATGGCCTGGCACGCCGAGCAGGAGTGGCTGCCCGGCATCGGCCTCGACCCGCGTCGGTGGGCGATCCACGCGGTCTACGTGCCCGAGCTGGGCATCGACCTCGGCGCGGAGGCCGACCGGCTGCGCGCGGTGATGGACGAGATCGGCTGCGTCAACATCTTCCTGGCCGAGGGAGCCGGCATCGACGACATCGTGGCCGACCTCGAGTCCTCCGGCGAGACCGTCGGGCGTGACCCCTTCGGCCACGTCAAGATCGACACCATCAACCCCGGCCGCTACTTCGCCGACCGGTTCTCCGAGGCGATCGGCGCGGAGAAGCGGATGGTCCAGAAGTCGGGCTACTTCTCCCGCTCCGCCCCGGCCAACGAGACCGACAAGGCCCTGATCCGCGAGATGGCGGAGCTCGCGGTCGCCTGCGCGCTCGACGGCACGCCCGGTGTCATCGGCCACGACGAGGAGCGGGGCGACGAGCTGCGGGCCATCGAGTTCGAGCGGATCGCCGGGCACAAGCCGTTCGACGCGACGCAGGACTGGTTCGCCGACCTCCTCGCGGCCACCGGCCAGGCCTGAGCAGCGTCCGCCGCCACCCTCAGGAGGCGTCCTCCCCCGCCCGGTGGGTGACACGGAGCCCGGCGGCGGGGAGGGTGCGCGGCATGGTCTGGAGGTAGGCCGCACTGGCGAGGGCGACCGCCACCAGCACCCACCACAGGGTCGTCGCGCCGTGGGCGAGCAGCCAGGTGAAGGCCACCGGGGTGACCGCGCCGCCGATGCCCCAGCTGAGCTGGAACAGGCCGAGGTAGCGACCACGCAGGTGGTCGGGGGCCGCCTCCGCGGCGGTGGCGCTGAAGACCGGGCCGCCCACGAGCTCGCCGCCGGTGTAGACGGCGGCACCGACGAGCATCACCGCGACGGCCAGCCAGACCGGGAGCCAGCCGGCGACGACGAACATCGCGTAGCTCGTCACGAAGACCAGCTGCGCCAGGCCCATCATGCGGGCACGGACCTGCCCGGTCATGCGGCGCACGACGAGTCCCTGGCCGAGACCGACGAGCGCGGTGTTGACGGTGAAGATGGCTCCGACCACCCAGCCGGGCAGCTCGATCGTCTCGGCGACGTAGACCGGGAGGGCGAAGTTGAGGACCATCATCCCCGCCACGAAGCCCATCTGGCCGAGGACGAGGCGCAGGTAGGGGCCGTCGCGCAGGACCGTGCCCCAGCCCTCCACCGGGGCGTCGTCCGCGGTCGCCACCCGGTGGTCGGGCACGTCGAGCAGGAGGAAGAAGGCCAGGACGAACGTGACGGCGTTGATCACCACGACCGACTGGTAGGCGACGTCGGTGCCGACCTGGAGGGCGATGCCGGCGAGCACGCCGCCGACGGAGTAGCCGAGGTTGCGCACCGCCTGGAGGAACCCGAACCACAGCTCCCGCTCACCGGGCGCGGAGATGGCGGTGACGACGTTGCCGAAGGAGCCCCAGAACGACTGGCGCCCGATGTTGAGCAAGGTGGTCCAGAGCGCCACCGCGACCAGCGAGTCGGCCCACAGGTAGGCCACCATGCCGAGCGCCTGCACCAGGTTGCCGATCAGCATCATCCGGCGCGGGCCGAAGCGGTCGACCAGGCTGCCGATCACGAACGCGCCGGGCATCGTCAGCAGCGCGGACAGCGACAGGGCCGACCCGACCTGCACGAGCGACAGGTCGGTCATCGCGAGGAAGTAGAGCAGCGTGATCGGCATGAACAGCCCGCTGCCGACGGTGTCCGCCACGATCGCCGTCACGAAGCGGCGGTGCTCCCCCACGTGGGGGAATCCGAGACGCGTCAGCACGACCTCACCCTAGGACTGCGCCTTCCCCGGCTATGTTTCGACACATGACGTTCTCCATCGTGGCCCGGTCCGACGACGGCGAGTCGTGGGGCGTGGCCGTCGCCTCGAAGTTCCTGGCCGTCGGGTCGGCCGTCCCTGCCGCGGCCGCCGGGGTGGGCGCCATCGCGACGCAGGCCGACGCCAACCTCTCCTTCAAGTACCTCGCACTGGCCCACCTCGACGACGGCGCGACCGCCCAGGTGGCGCTCGACCGCCTCGTCGAGGAGGACGAGGGGCGCGAGCACCGGCAGGTCGGGATCGTGGACTCCGACGGCAACGCCGCGACCTACACCGGGACCGAGTGCTTCGCCTGGGCGGGCGGGGTGACCGGTCGCAGCGGCGAGCGGGGCGGCTACGCCATCCAGGGCAACATCCTCACCGGCCCGGAGGTCGTCGACGCCATGGAGCAGGCCTGGCAGGGCTCGGAGGGCCAGTCGATCGAGCGGCGCCTGCTCGCCGCCCTGGCGGCGGGCGACAGCGCGGGTGGTGACAGCCGCGGCCGGCAGGCCGCGGCGCTGCTCGTCGTACGCGACGGGGCCGGCTACGGCGGGCACGACGACGTGGCGGTCGACCTGCGCGTCGACGACCACGCCGACCCGGTCACCGAGCTCGCCCGGCTGGTCGACCTCAACGAGCTCTACCTGACCGCCTCCACGCCCGAGGAGCAGGTGCCGGTCGACGACGCGCTGATGATCGAGCTGGAGGCGCTGGCCAAGGCCGAGGGCCATGACCACTTCCGGGAGTGGGTCGGCTCGGAGAACTACGAGATGCGTGTCGCCCCCGGGCTCCGACCCGCGTGGATCGACCGCCGCATCCTCGCCATCATCCGCGGCGGCGAGGAGCAGCAGTCGTGAACACCCCACGACGTTCTTCTCCTCCCCCGCTCCGCTCCTCCGTCGAACAACGCCGCGGGGGCCCCGAGTGAGCGTCCTCGCGATCGACGCCGGCACGACCGGCGTGACAGCCGTCGTGGTGACCCCTGACGGTCGCATCGAGGCCAAGGGCTACCAGGAGTTCCGGCAGCACTTCCCGCACCCCGGCTGGGTCGAGCACTCCCCCGAGGAGATCTGGCAGGCCACGCTCGAGGCGACGCGCGAGGTGCTCGGCAAGGTCGACGCGTCGCAGCTCACGACGCTCGGCATCACCAACCAGCGCGAGACGGTCGTGCTGTGGGACCGCGAGACCCTCGGGTCGCCCCGGCGGGCCATCGTCTGGCAGGACCGCCGGACGGCCGACATCTGCGACCGGCTCCGTGCCGGTGGCCACGAGGATCGCGTCAGCGAGCTGACGGGCCTGCGCCTGGACCCCTACTTCTCCGGCACGAAGCTCACCTGGCTGGCCGAGCAGGAGCCGCACACGTGGGCCCTGGTGGAGTCCGGGAGGTACGCCGTCGGCACCGTCGACTCCTACCTGATCGCCCGGATGACCCGCGGCACCTGGCACGTCACCGACGTGTCCAACGCCTCCCGCACCCTGCTCTTCGACCTGGAGGCCGGCGACTGGTCCGACGAGCTGTGCGGCCTCTTCGGCGTGCCGCGCGACGCGCTCCCCGACCTCGTGCCCAACTGGGGCGAGGTCGCGCCGACCGACCCGAAGTCCTTCCTGGGGCTCTCCCTCCCGATCGCCGGGATCGCCGGCGACCAGCAGTCGGCGCTCTTCGGCCAGACCTGCTTCGAGGAGGGCGAGTCGAAGTGCACCTACGGCACGGGCTCCTTCATCCTCACCAACACCGGCTCGTCCGTGGTGCGCAGCGACGCCGGCCTGCTCTCGACGGCCGCCTGGCGCTCCCCCGCCGGCGAGATGACGTACGCCCTGGAGGGGGCGATCTTCGTGACCGGCTCCGCGGTCCAGTGGTTGCGCGACGGACTGCAGATCGTGGGCAGCGCAGCCGAGACCGCCGCCATCGCCTCGACCGTCGACGACACCGACGGCGTGGTGTTCGTGCCCGCCCTGACCGGCCTCGGTGCCCCGCACTGGGACCCGCACGCCCGCGGCATGATCATCGGCATCACCCGCGGCACGACGCGCGCCCACATCGTGCGGGCCACGCTGGAGGCGATCGCCTACGAGGTGCGCGACGTGCTCGAGACCCTGCCCGAGCTCTCCACGCTGCGTGTCGACGGAGGCGCCGCGGCCAACGACCTGCTGTGCCAGTTCCAGGCCGACCAGGTGGGCAAGGCCGTCGAGCGACCCGAGATCGTGGAGACGACCGCCCTGGGCGCCGCCTTCCTCGCGGGCCTCGGCACCGGGGTGTGGTCGTCCACCGACGAGCTCCGCGACACGTGGGCGCTGGACCGCCGCTTCGAGCCGGGCGGCGACCGCGAGGCGCTCGACGCGTCGTACGCCCGCTGGAACGACGCGGTCGAGCGCGCCAAGGGCTGGGGCTAGAGCCGGTCGCGGGCGGCCTTCGCGTCGTCCACCTCGCTCCTCGCCTCGTCGACGGCCTCCTGCGCCTCGGCCTGCGCGGCCTCGGCCTCACCGAGCTCGTCGTCGACCTCCTCGAGGTCGGTCTCGAGCCCGGCGATCCGGGTGCGCAGCTCGTCGATCTCCGACTGGATCTGCAGCGTCCTCGCCTGGAGCTTCTCCACCGACCGCCGGGCCGCACGCTGCTCCTTCTCCGCGTCCGAGAGCACCGAGCGCGCATCCGCGAGCCGCTCGTCGGCGGCGGCACGTGCCTTGGCGTCGGCATCGGGGTCGGGTACGACGCGCAGCTGGGGCCGGCCCTGGGCCGGCGCCGGGGCGGGGCGGGCCTTCGCGCTGAACCCGAGCGCTGCGGGGAGCGCCACCGCGCCACTGAGGTCGAGGTCGCCGAGCCCGGTGGCCTCGAGCGCGGTGACGAGCATCCCGCTGCGCACGGCCTTCGCGGCGTCCGGCTCCAGCATCGCCGCCGTCAGCGTCGCCTCGACCTGGTCGGCCACCGACTCGGTGACCTTGACGCCCTCCTCACGGGCCATGCGCCGCGCGGCGGTCGTCACCGAGGCGGTGAGCTGGCGCCGCTGCTTGGTGAACTCCCGCAGCTGGGTGGCGTCGAGGTTCTCCTGCGCCTCGCGCAGCGCGGCACCGACGGCCAGCACCTGGTCGACCTGGTCGGGGTCGCGGCGCACGAGCAGGTTGACCACCCATGCGGCGAGGGAGGACTTGCGGAGCCCCTTGATCGAGGCGGCGAGCGGCTTGTCGGCCTTGTGCTCCTTGACCAGCGCGTCGCGAGCCGGGGTGAAGTCGGCCAACGGCAGGGCGTAGAGCTCGTCGGCGATCTCGAGCAGCGGGTCGGCCATGCCGCGATCCTAGGTGCGCGGCTGCGCGCGCCACCCGGGTGCGCTCGCGCCGGCCGTCCGGCTCGGGCGGGAGCACGCGGCCGTGCGAGCGACCGTTGTGGCCCCGGTCCGCCTCCGCCATCATGGCTCGATGGAGCGCCGCTTCCCGCCGACGAGAGCCGCCGTCGACCGTGCGGCGACGTCGGACGCGCGGCTGGCCGTCACCATCGTCGTGGCAGCCGTGATCGGGTTCGTCGCCCTCGTCGTGCTCCCGTACGCCGTCACTGGCTTCGCTCCCCCGGCCGGCACGGACGTCCTGTGGCGCGTCGGTGGACCGCTGGCCGTGGTCCTCGCTCCGCTGGGAGCGGGCCTCGCGGCTGCGGCGAGCCTGCTGGCACTGCTCCGTGACGGTGGCCCGGGCGGCACCACGCGGCACCTCCACGTGGCCGTGCTCGTCACCGCGGCGACGTTCGCGGCCTTCCTCGTCTCGCCCGCCGGTCAGTCCGTCCTGGGGTGGTGGCAGGACTGACCGCACCTGGCGGGAGGTCCGGACCGTCGCTTTCTCGCTGGCACCACCTGGAGCGATCTCGGGTTGCGGCACCGTCCGGCTTCCATAGCGTGCGCGCCCCGCTGGTACTACGATCGCGACCCGCCTAGCGAATCGAGCCAGCTGTGTCGCGAACCCTTCGGATGCCCTTGGTGATCGTCGCCGTGCTCGCCGCGGCGGTCGTCGGACTGGTCGTGGGTTCCCGACTGCCGTGGGGCAGTGTGCCGCTCAGCGTCGAGGAGGGGGTCGTCGTCCTGCAGGACGAGGCGAGCGGCTTCGCGAGCTTCCAGGGGCGTGACGGCACGCAGCTCGGGTTCGACGTCGAGTCCGTCGCCTGGTCCGCCGGCGGGCAGGAGGGTCAGGGCGACCCACCGTGCTTGCGAGAGGGGAAGAAGGTCGCCGCCGAGGTCGGCTACCGCTGGGTGCGGCTCCCCGACGGAGGAGCACGACCCTTCCCACTGTGGCTGGCCTGCTGATCTCCGCGCCCGCCTCCGTGGTGCGTCGACCCTCGTCCCACTCCTGTCCAGCGGCAGGCCTGGCGCCATGAGGCGATGCAGAGTCCATGTGCTCGGCGCCAGCGGTTCCGGGACGACCACGCTGGCGCGGGCCCTGGCGAACCACTGGTCGGTCCCGCACGCCGACGCCGATGACTACTTCTGGGTGCCGACCGATCCGCCGTACGTCGACCGGCGGCGCGACTCCGAGCGGGTGACCCTGATGCGCGACCTGTTCGTCCCGCGCGAGGCGTGGGTGTTGTCGGGGTCGATGGTGGGCTGGGGTGACGAGGTCGTCGACGAGTGCGACGCGATCGTGTTCCTGACGCTCGACCCCGCAGAGAGGCTGCGACGCCTGGAAGCTCGCGAGGTCCACCGGAGGGCCGGGGCAGGATTCGACGAGGCCGCGTGGACGGCGTTCATGGACTGGGCGCGAGGGTACGACGACCCCGCGTTCGGCGGGCGGAGCCGCGTGGTCCACGAGAGGTGGATGCAGGATCGCCATCAGCCGGTGCTGCGCCTCGACAGCGCTGCCAGCCAGGAAGACCTCCTGGTGGAGCTGCTTCGGTGGCAGCCCGAGCACGACGGCTCGAGCGGGACTGTCCCCACCGGATAGCTGTCGATGGACGCACCGGAACTCCGGTACGGGGTCACCGAGCGCTGGACCTCCGAACGTGATTGTGGCCCCGCCATCGTCGGGACTGGCGGGGTGCGGGGCGGGGTCATGGTCGCTCGGGCTCTTCGTTGGTCGAGGAGGGCGCCCTGGCGCCCGTCACGAGACCCGGTCCATCGATCGCGCGGCTTCCGTATCGATCACGGAGGTAGCGGTGGCCGTGGGGGCTGGTCCACTCGAACACACCTGGCGCGACCATGGTGTAGCGCCACGAGGAGTGGGTCTTGAGCCGGTGGTGGAACCGGCACAGGCAGGCCAGGTTGGAGGTGGTCGTGGGGCCGGGTTGGTCGCGACCTTCGGCCTCCGCGTCGTGGTCGTACTCGATGACGTGGTCGACATCCGCACGACGGGCGGGCCTGGTGCACCAGGGGTAGACGCACGTGCGGCGAGTTCTAGGTAGTGACGCAACACCTCGTCTGAGGAGTTGTGATGAGGAAGTTCACCAAGCCCGATCTGCCGCGTGAGCATGAACGTCGGTTCTGG
>NZ_LMDE01000001.1:675032-902708 GCF_001425025.1 Nocardioides sp. Root122 | reverse complement strand
GGCGGAATCTAGGTAGTCACGCAACACCGTGGTTGTCAGCGGTCTTGGTCAGTATCTTCTCGAGCATCTCGGCAGGGGTGCGAAAGCCGTGGCGCTTGCGAGGTCTTGAGTTGAGCTCGGCGGCGATGTTGTCGAGCATGCCGGGGCCGAAGAACGACAGGTCCTTGCCCTTGGGTAGGTACTGCCGCAGCAGGCCGTTGGTGTTCTCGTTGGTCCCGCGCTGCCAGGGTGAGTGTGGATCGCAGAAGTAGATGTCCAAGCCGGTGGCTTTGGCGATCTCGCGGTGGCTGGCCATCTCCAAGCCTTGGTCCCAGGTCAGTGACCGGCGCAGGTGCTCGTCCAGCGTGAGCATTTTGGCAACGAGGGCCTGTTGGACGGCGAGCGTGCCGTGACCGTCGGGCAGGTGCAGCAGCATCACGAACCCGGTGGTCCGCTCGACCAGTGTCCCGACAGCGGTGTCAGAGGACTTCGAGCCCATGATCAGGTCACCCTCCCAGTGCCCGGGCACGGCACGGTCCTCGACTTCAGCGGGACGCTCGCTGATCATCACCATGTCCGGGATCCGGGTGCGGCGATACCCCGGCGCCCGACGCGGTTTGCGCATCGACCTGCCCGTGCGCAGATACGCCGTCAGTTCGCGCTTGAGCCCGCCACGGGCCTGGATGTACAGCGACTGGTAGATCGTTTCGACCGACACCCACATCTCCGGTTCGTCGGGGAAGTCAACCTTGAGTCTGCCAGCGATCTGCTCGGGGCTGTCGCGGCCTTCGAGCCGAGTCTGGACCTCCCGACGCAGACGAAGGTTGGTCGCGAGCTTGGCGTTGCGTGGTCCACGTCGACCTCGATCGGCATGCGTCTGAGCCATCGATGCTCGGTAGCCTCGGACGCCGACAGCTCGCTTGAGCTCGCGGCTGACCGTGGAAGGGTTGCGGTCGATCTCGCGGGCAATGGCACGAACGCCCAGACCACTGGCCTGCAGTCGCATGATCTCCTCGCGTTCCTCAAACCTCAGATAGCGCTCGCCAGAAGGCTCGGTCGTCTTGGCTGGGTTCACGCCACCAGCCTTGGCCAGCAGCCGTGATCCCCAGCCCAACGACGCGCCGGCCGAGTCCGTCGCCTCCTGCAGGGTCATGCCAGCTCGGATGGCCCGCCAGAACCGACGTTCATGCTCACGCGGCAGATCGGGCTTGGTGAACTTCCTCATCACAACTCCTCAGACGAGGTGTTGCGTCACTACCTAGAACTCGCCACTCACGCGGCAGATCGGGCTTGGTGAACTTCCTCATCACAACTCCTCAGACGAGGTGTTGCGTCACTACCTAGAACTCGCCTGCCGTCGCGCAGGGCGAYCTGCTCGCGAAGCCATGCGGGGATCGTGTAACCCGGTGCGGACAGCTCGGCGTTGAGGTCGATGACGGGCTTGATGGTGACCTTGGTGTGGGTGTCGGCGCACCAGCCCTGCACCTGCTCCAGCAGCACCAGGCGCTGGAGGTTCTCCATCCGACCGGTGGGTCCGAACACCGTGGTCTCACCGACGGTGGTGGCCTCGAAGTGGGCGTGGATGACGACCTCCCGAGCGGCCGGAACGTTGGCCGGGTGGTTGGCGGGGTCGGCGCCGATGCCGGCCAGGTCGAGAGCGGTCTGGGCGCGGGCGAGGTTGCCGAGGGCCTTGGACCTGCGCACGTCGAGGGACTCGGTGGAGCCGAGGGCCTTCTGCGCCGCGGCGTCCTGGGCGACGGCGTGGCCCAGGTCGAAGGCGTCGGCGATGCCGAGCACGGCGTCGAAGGGCATCGTGCCGCCGAAGTCGACGTCCTCGTCGTGCAAGGTGGCATGGCGGGGGTCGACGTGCAGGTGCCCGTCCTCCGGGTCAGCGGTGGGGTCGGGTGCGCCGAGGTCGAACCGCTTGATCGTCTGCGCGACCAGCCGGTCCAGCTGCGCGGGACCGATCCGCCCGGCGACCGCAGCGACCTGCGCATCCACGTGCGCGGCCGCTTCGACTGTCAGGGTGGGGACRGTGTGGATCGTGGCTTCCGCGACCGTTCTGGCCCGCCACGCCGGGACGACACCCGACTGGACCTGTGCCCACAGGCGCGGAAGGCGGTGACGCAGCTCCAACGCGTGGCCGATGAGCTTCTTCGCCGACGTGGTCGACATCCCCAGCACGGCGCCAAGCTCGGCACTCCGCCACCAGCGGCGCACCCTCGCCGGCGATGGGTTCCTCGTGCTCGCAGCCGGGGACGGTGAAGGTCGCGGCGTGGTGGATCGACTCCGGCGGGTGCAGGTCGGCCCAGCGGGCAGCGACGTCCAGGAGATCGGCGGCTGCACGGTTCTCSGTGGCCCGGCGATCACGAGCGAGCGCGAGCAGGGCAGTGGCAGAGAGGTCGTCTGCGACCCTCTCCGCGCCCTGCTTCACTGCCTCGCTCATGTGTTCGATTCTACCGCGCGCCACCGACACTCGCCGGCGACGAAGTGGATCTGTGGAGGCGTCCCGTGAGCAGGTCTCGCTACGCCTTGCTCGTCCGTCGCTGGGCCACTCACCACTTGGTTGTTGAGGGGTCTCGTGACGGGACTCCGTCTCTCCTCGACCAGCGAGGGCAAGCGTGGGGCCGGCGTGGGTTCGAGGCTCGCTGGCGCTCGCACCTCAACCACCGGGGTTGACAGGGGGCGGGCGTGGTTTCGAGGCTCGCTGGCGCTCGCACCTCAACCACCGAGAGGGTGACCAAGGGGCGTGGGTTCGAGGCTCGCTGGCGCTCGCACCTCAACCACCGGGGTTGACAGGGGGCGGGCGTGGTTTCGAGGCTCGCTGGCGCTCGCACCTCAACCAGCGAGAGGTCGACCAACGGGGGGCGGGCGTGGTTTCGAGGCTCGCTCGCGCTCGCACCTCAACCACCGAGAGGGTGACCAAGGGGCGTGGTGTCGAGGCTCGCTGGCGCTAGGGGGTGAGGGGGCTGCCGTCGTCCCAGGTGTTGTCCTGCCAGGCGTTGCCGGCGGAGGTGGCATTGAAGGAGGTGACGGGGCCGTAGACGCCGCACATGTCGTTGGTGCCGCGCTCGAAGACGTTGCCGCGGAAGACGATGCCGGTGGCCTCGGGGAAGGGCTTGCCGGGGGCATCGCCGCCGTAGGCGCAGAAGGAGATCGACTCGCCGTTGGCCTTGAGGAGGTTGTTCTCGACGAGGACGTCGCGCACCGGCTCGAAGTCGCCGAAGAGCGAGAGGTCGGCCGTGCAGCCGCCACCGGTGGCGTTGAGCGTCGACGTGCAGTGGAGCGTGTTGTGGCGCACCACCATGTCGGTGCCGCCGTTGGTGATGAAGGCGTTGTTGTGGGCGGCCTCACCCTCGGGGTTGAACTGGTCGTGCAGCCAGGAGTCCTCGACCACGCAGTCGCTGCCGCAGTGCACGCTGTGCTGACCGCCGGTCACGTCGGTCCTGCGGACGGTGATGTTGGTGCCCCACACCGCGCCGCCGATCCACTCGCCCGCGACCACGTCCGAGTCGACCACCTCGACCGAGAACGTCGGGTCGACCTGGGTCGCGGTGGACTCCACGCGCGGCACGCGGGAGTCCTCGATCCGCACGCCGGGCGCCTGCACCACGATGGCCGGGCACACGCCAGTGGCGTCCACGCCCGACAGCGTGACGGTCTCGACCAGCGTGCACGGACCGGCGTACGGCTCCAGCTCCGTCCCGGGCGGTACGCCGGTGTCGTCCGGCCCCGGGAAGACCGGAGCGTCGTCGTCCGGGGACTCGTCGCCCGACGAGGACGCCGCACTCGCCGAGCCCTCGACCGGCGAGGGCTCCGGCTGCGCCAGCGCGCGGTAGCCGACCGCGCCGAGACCGGCAGCCACCAGCGCCGCGACGGCGAACGCGGCCGTGCGTCGATTCCGTGCCATCACGTACCCCCTGGCACCCAGCATCACCCGGACACCACTGCACGCGCGTACCCCACTCGGGGGATGTCGCCGCTCGACCGGTGGACGGCCGCGGACGCCGTGGTCGACTCGCGCCGTGGGACTGACGATCGCGTGCGTGTTCAACGACCCTGCCGTACGACGCCACTGCCTGGACCGATCGCTCGAGGCGTACGACGGTCCGGTCGAGGTGGAGTACCTCCCGATCGACAACACGACCCACGCCTTCTCCACGGCGGGAGCCGCGCTCAACCACGCGGTGCGGCTGGCGCACCACGACGTGGTCGTGCTGGTCCACCAGGACGTCTACCTCCACGACGTCGACCAGCTCGCCGCCGGCGCGGCCTGGCTCGAGGACGAGCGCTGGGGCATCCTCGGCGCCAACGGCGTGACCGCGACCCGCTCCTCGGCCGGCCGGCTGCGCGACCGGGTCATCCTGATCGGTGAGCCCGCGCCGAGCCCCGTGCCGGTGGACACGCTCGACGAGGTCCTGGTCATAGCCCGGCGCGAGGACCTGCTCGCCGAGCCGCTCAGCGAGGACCCCGAGCTGGCCTGGCACGCCTACGCCGTCGAGTACTCCCTGCGCGTGCGCGCCCGGGGCCGGCTGGCCGGCGCGGTCGACACGGCGATCACCCACAACAGCATGACCACCAACCTGGCGCGGCTCGACGAGGCCCACCGGCACGTCGGCGACCGCTACCCCGCGCTCCAGCCGATCCACACCAGCTGCGGCACGGTCGGCGCGCGCGGACCGGACTGGCGCCGGCTGCCGCTGGTGCGCAGCCACGGCTGGCGCCGCACCTGGCTGCGGCAGTCCCGACTGGCCGCGCAGGTGCGCGCGGAGCTTGCGATCCCGGTCGTGCTCGCCGACATCGCGCACGAGGTCGACCTCGTCGACTGGTCGAGCACCCACCCGCTGCACCTGGTCAACGTCGACCGGGTCGGCGGCTTCGCCGCGCGTGCCGGATGGCCCGTGGTGCTCGAGCGCGACGGACGCCCCGTCTCGATGACCGCCCTCCAGCTCCCCGAGCTGCCCGTGGCGCTGGCCTCGCTGGACCCGGCCGACCGGGTGCTGGTCACCGGTCTCGAGGTCGGCGACCTGGCCCGGCTGCGGCCGCTCCTGGCGGACGGCGACTGGCTCGCCGGCGTGCAGTGGGGCGAGGTCTGGCTCGTCGGCGGTCCCGCCGCGGTGCGACCGCCCGACGAGTGGAGCCGCCCGCAGGCGGTGCCGCTGGGAGCCGGTCGCGCCCGCAGGTGAGCCCGGCTGACGCCTCAGGCCGCCGGGGCAGCCTCGGCGTGCGCCACCGCGACGGCGTACTCGTCGCAGTGCGACATCGACACGTGGATCGGTCCGACTCCACGACTCTGTGCGTGGGCCAGCACGTCGCCGCTGAGCGCCACGCCCGGCACTCCGTCGTCGCCGCGCGTGATCTCGATCGAGGCATAGGGCACCGGGCCGTCGCCGGGACCGTGCAGCGCCTTCACGACGGCCTCCTTGGCCGCCATCCGGGCCGCGAAGTGCAGCTCGGGGCGCGCCATCGAGGTGCAGTAGTCGATCTCGGCGCCGGTGAACCAGCGCTGGAGGAAGCGGTCGCCGCCGGTCTGCACCAGGCTCGCCATCCGTGCCACCGAGACGATGTCCGTGCCCGCGCCGATCATCGAGGTCCCCCGTTCCCGGGCCCGCGAGAGGAGCGGGCCGACAGGGGAACGCTAGGGCTCCTGGGACGCCCGGGACGGGGCCGCGCAGGACCCGTCACCACTATTGGGGAGCATCCCTGCTCGCACCCGGCAGGCGGCCCCGACACCTGTTCCACTGATCGGCGGGCCCACAGGGGGCGGGCCGATGACACACTTGGGAGGCCGACGTGCAGGACCAGATGGAGCGCGACCAGATCAGGGAGACGTTGCGCGATTTCATGGGGGACAACTACCTCTTCGGCGACACCGACCGGCTGCCGGCCGACGAGGAGTCGCTGCTCGAGAAGGGCGTGGTGGACTCCACCGGCATCCTCGAGCTGATCGAGTTCCTCGAGGACCGCTTCGGCATCGAGGTGGCCGAGTCCGAGACCGTGTTCGAGAACCTCGGCAGCATCGGCGGGCTGACCCGCTTCGTGCTCGCCAAGACCGGGGCCACCCAGCCCGTGGGCTGACCTTCACGACTCCGGGGGCAGCCATGGGGGCATTGCACGGCCGGGTCGACGACCCGGACCTTCGTCCGTTCCGCACGGACCTCGACAAGTACTACGCGATCTCCGCTGAGGGCCGCCGTGGCCCGCGCCAGCGGCTGCGGCTGTGGCTGCTCAACGCGGACTTCCGCGTCGTCGCGTGCTACCGCTTCGACCAGGCCGTACGCCGCTACCACCGGCAGCACCGCGTGCTCGGCCTCGCGCCGCGCATCGTCAGCGCCGTCTGGCGGCGCCGGACGTCGACGATCCACCACGCCGAGATCGACCACCGCGCCCGCATCGGGCCGGGGCTCTACCTGATGCACCACACCGGCGTCTTCGTCGGCCCGGTCAGCATCGGCGACAACTGCGTGCTCCACCACAACGTGACCATCGGCCAGCGGGTCGCCGCCGGCGACCAGGGCGTGCCGCGCATCGGCAACGACGTGTGGATCGGCCCCGGCGCCACCATCAGCGGCGACGTCACGATCGGCGACGGCGCGACCATCTCCGCGGGCACCATCATCGCGCGTGACGTCCCGCCGCGCGCGCTCGTCGCCGGCAACCCCGGCCGCGTCGTCAACGCCGACTACGACAACTCAGCCATGCTCAACTATCGCGTCCGCCGTCCGGCCCCGGTGCAGGACGACGGAGCCGACGAGCAGGTCGACCGCGCACTGGCGGAGTACGCCCGGCTGCGCGACCCGGCCGGCGACCGGCAGCTCGAGGCCGTCAAGGCCGCGATCTTCCTCGAGGACGTCTTCGACGTCGTCCTGCGCGAGGACGACATCGACCCCGACCAGCTCGGCACCGCCGAGGGCATGCGTGCCGTCCTCGCGCGCGCCGGCAGGCCCGCCTGATGTGCGGCATCTGCGGGGTCGTCGTCACCGACGGACCTCCCCCCGACCGCGAGCTCGTGACCCGGATGATCGGCCGCCTCAGGCACCGCGGCCCCGACGGCAGCGGCCTCTACCTCGACGACCAGGCCGCGCTCGGCCACACCCGCCTCGCGATCATCGACACCGAGGGCGGCGCGCAGCCGCTGTGCAACGAGGACGGCACCCTCTGGATCTCCTTCAACGGCGAGATCTTCAACTACGTCGAGCTCGGCGACGAGCTGCGCCGGCGCGGTCACCGGTTCCGCACGCACAGCGACACCGAGGTGATCGTGCACGCCTGGGAGGAGTGGGGCGAGGACTGCTTCACCCGGTTCAACGGGCAGTGGGCGCTGGCGCTGTGGGACAGCCGCGAGCGCCGCCTGGTGCTGTCGCGCGACCGGCTCGGCGTACGTCCGCTCTTCTTCACGCGCGACGCGCACCGGATCGCCTTCGCCTCGGAGGTCAAGGCGCTGATGGCCGACCCCGAGGTGCCGCGCGAGCTCGACCCGGTCGGCCTCGACCAGGTGCTGACGTACTGGTCGACGGTCGCGCCGCGCACGGTCTTCCGCGGCATCGAGCAGCTCGAGCCCGGCCACGTCGCCGTGCTCGACCGGGACGGCTTCCGCCGCCGGCCCTACTGGAGCGCCGACTTCCCCGCACGGGGCGCCGAGCCCGGACAGGACGTCGAGGAGAACGCCCGCGAGCTGCGCGAGCGCATCGTCGAGGCCGCCCGGCTCCGCTTCCTGCGCAGCGACGTGCCCGTCGGCGCCTACCTCTCCGGAGGCATCGACTCCTCGATCACCGCGGCGGTGATCGCCCGCTACACCGACGCACCGCTGCACACCTTCTCGCTGCGCTTCGCCGACGCCGAGTACGACGAGGGGGTCCACCAGCAGCGGATGGTGGCCCAGCTCGGCGCGCAGCACCAGGACATCACCGTCTCGCCCGCTGACGTCGCCGAGGTGTTCCCCGACGTGGTGCTGCACACCGAGACGCCGATCCTGCGCACCGCGCCCGCGCCGCTCTTCCTGCTCTCCAGGCTGGTCCGGCAGAACGGCTACAAGGTCGTGGTCACCGGCGAGGGCGCCGACGAGGTGCTCGCCGGCTACGACATCTTCCGCGAGGGGCGGGTGCGCGCGTTCTGGGCGCGCGACCCCGGCTCGACCACCCGCGACCGGGCGGTCGAGCTGCTCTACCCCTGGATGGCCAACAACCCCGGACAGGCGCCGGCCTTCGCCCGGAGCTTCTTCGGCCAGGACCTCGACCCGGACGACCCGGCGATCTCGCACCGCCCCCGATGGGCGTCCACGAGCGCCGTGAAGGGGATGCTGGCGCCGGGGCTGCTCGACGAGGTCGTCCGCGGCGCGGGCGACGACGTCCTGGCGCTGCTCCCGCCGCAGAGCGCGTCGTGGGACCCGCTGTCCCGCGCCCAGTGGCTGGAGATGACCACGCTGCTGCCCGGCTACATCCTGTCCAGCCAGGGCGACCGGATGCTGATGGCCAACTCCGTGGAGGGCCGCTTCCCCTTCCTCGACAAGGACGTCATCGCCTTCGCCAACCAGCTCCCCGCCCGCCACAAGCTCAACGGGCTCGACGAGAAGCACCTGCTCAAGCTCGCCTTCGAGGACCTCGTCCCCGAGGAGATCCGGCGCCGGCCCAAGCAGCCCTACCGGGCACCCGACACCGCCAGCTTCTTCACCGACACGCCGCCCGACTGGCTGGGCGACGTCACGTCGCCGGCCGCGGTGGCCGACGCCGGCGTGTTCAACCCGCGTGCCGTGCAGGGGCTGCTGACCAAGGCGGCCCGCACCCACGGCGTACGCACCGGCAACACCGACAACATGCGCCTGCTGGCGGTCGTCTCCACGCAGCTGCTGCACCAGCAGCTCGTCGTCGACGCCGGCCGCGCCACCGACAACCACCCGCCCGAGCCGATGACCGTCATCGACCGGGTCCAGCCCGTGAGGAGCACCGCATGACCACCGCGTCCCAAGACCTGGACGAAGCCGTGCCCGGCACGCAGCAGGCATCGGTCGACTCCGACCCGTTCGCCCTCGACCTCGACGCCGAGGTCGCCCGGATCACCACGATGCTGCGCGACTACCTCGGCCGGTCCCGCCGCAAGGGCGCCACGGTGGCCCTCTCCGGCGGCATCGACTCCAGCGTGGTGGCCGCGCTCTGCGTGGAGGCCCTCGGCGCCAAGCGCGTCTTCGGCATCCACATGCCCGAGCGCGACTCCTCCGAGGACACCCTCGGCTTCAGCACCATGGTGTCGGACGCCCTCGGCATCGACTCGGTGGTCGAGGACATCACGCCGATCCTGCAGGCGGCAGGGTGCTACGAGCGGCGTGACGCGGCCATCCGGATGGTCTGCCCCGACTACGGCCCCGACCACCTGTCCAAGATCGTGCTGCCGAGCGTGGTCGACTCCGAGAGCCTGCGGCTCTACTCCGTGGTGGTCCAGGCGCCCGATGGCACCACCACCCGCCACCGGCTCACCACCGAGTCCTACCTCGGCATCGTGGCGGCGACGAACTTCAAGCAGCGCGCGCGTCGGATGGTCGAGTACTACCACGCCGACCGGCTCAACTACGTCGTCACCGGCACGCCCAACCGACTGGAGTACGACCAGGGCTTCTTCGTGAAGCTCGGCGACGGGGCCGCCGACGTCAAGCCGATCGCCCACCTCTACAAGACCCAGGTCTACGCGCTCGCGGAGCACCTCGGCGTCCCGGAGGCGATCCGGACCCGCCCGTCCACGACCGACACCTACTCGCTGCCGCAGTCGCAGGAGGAGTTCTATTTCTCGCTGCCGTGGAACCTCATGGACATCTGCCTCCACGGCAAGAACACCGGCCGCCCGATCGAGCAGGTCGCGGCCGCCGCGGGCCTCACCCCGGACCAGGTGCAGCGGGTGTGGGGCGACATCGACCAGAAGCGCACGACCACGGCCTACCTCCACCTCCCGCCGCAGCTCGTCGAGCCGGTCGAGGAGATCGGGCGGGGGATCGGACGAGGATGACCCACGCCCCACCGGGGGTCGCACGATGACCGCCCGCGACCTGTTCGTCGCCGCGCTGCGACGGTGGTACGTCGTGCTGCTCGGCGGCGTGCTCACCCTGGGCGCGCTCTACGTCGTCACGCAGCAGACGCCGGTCTACTGGACGCAGTACAACGTGCTGCTCGTCGGACCGAGCGGCGCGCAGAAGACGACCGTGCTGGACGACCCGGTCTACGGCCTCCAGCCCCTGGTCGGCGTCATCGCCACAGACTTCAACGACGGCGCGCCACCGCTGCTCACCGGCGACGTGGCCGCGACCATCGTCGGTGAGGGACACCGCGAGGGCGTCCAGGTGCGGGTGCCCAACCTGGGCACGCAGTGGCGCCCGCTCTTCCCCGCCAACTACCTCGACGTCCAGGTGGCCGCGTCCAGCCCGGACGAGGTGCTGGCCACCGCCCGCGCCACGTCCCTGCGCATCTCGCTGCTGCTCGAGCAGATCCAGGACGACATGGGCGCCCCGCTGGCGCTGCGGGCCCGGGCCGTGCCGTCCTCGAAGTACCCGACCGTCATCCCGATCTCGGGCAGCCGCTCGCGCGCGCTGGCGGCCACCGGGCTGTCCGGGATGGCCGTCACCCTGGCGGTCCTGCTCATGCTCGAACGGCGCCGCCCGAAGGCTCGACTCCGTACCGCGCCGGCCGTCACCCCCGCGCGTACGTCGCTGCTGCGCCGCCGCCCACGCTCCCCGGTCGTCGCATGAACACCCCACGACGGACCAGCCGGGGCCCGGTCGCGGTGGCGGTCGTGACCTGGAACAGCGCCGAGGTGCTGCCCGGCCTGATCGCGTCCCTCCCGGCCGGGGCGGGCGACGTGCCCTACCGGCTCGTGGTCGTGGACAACGCCTCGAGCGACGACACCGTGGCGGTCGCGCGGAGACTCGCCCCGGACGTGACGGTGCTGCAGACCGGCCGCAACGCCGGCTACGCCGCCGGGGTCAACGCGGCGATCGCCGAGACGCACGACTCCCCCGCCGTGCTCGTCCTCAACCCCGACGTCCGGCTGCTGCCCGGCTGCCTGCCGACGCTGCTGGCTGGGCTCGACGAGCCGGGCACCGGGATCGCCGTGCCGCGGCTCACCGACGCCGACGGTGCACTGATCCACTCGATGCGCCGCCGGCCCACGCTGCTGCGCGCCTATGCCGACGCCGTCCTGGGCGCGACCGTCGCCGGGCGCTGGCCGGCGCTGGGCGAGGTGGTGACCGACCCGCTGCGCTACGAGCACGAGGCCCGACCCGACTGGGCGGAGGGCTCCACGCAGCTGGTCAGCCGCGCCTGCCTCGACGCCTGCGGCCCGTGGGACGAGTCGTACTTCCTCTACTCGGAGGAGACCGACTTCCACCTCCGCGCCGGATCCCGCGGCCTCGGCGTGCGCTACGTCCCCGCCGCGGGCGCGCAGCACCTCGAGGGGGGCTCGGGCACCTCGCCGCGGCTGTGGGCGCTGCTCACCGCCAACCGGCTCCGGCTGTTCTCGCGGCTGTTCTCGCGTCCGGAGACCGCGCTCTACTGGGTCGCGCTGATGCTGCGGGAGTCCACGCGGGCGCTGCGGGGGGACGCGATCGCCCGCGCGGCGGTGCGCACCCTCGTCCGGCCGTCGCTGCTGCGCGCACCGCGCGGGCCCGCCTGGCTCGACCTCTGCGACGCCGTCGACCGGGGCACTACCCCAAATCCGGTACTACCCGCCGGAGAAGCCCACGCCGAGGCCTCCGGTACGTAGCGTCCCTGACGGGACGGCGAGTCGACCACTCGACGTGCCGTGGGTCGCCGGGGGGCGGCGGCCGGCGTGAGGACGATGGGGGCCTGACCAGATGCGGACGAACCTGCACCACCTGCTCAAGGAACGCGCGGTCCGCTCGGGCCACCGTCCCGCACTCAGCCACCAGGACGTCACGCTCGACTACGCGAGCGCGTGGGAGCAGGCCTGGCGCACCGGCGCCGTGCTGGCCGACCTCGGTGTCGAGCGGGGCGACCGCGTGGCGGTCTACCTCGACAAGCGTCCCGAGACGGTCGCCGGCATCTTCGGCGCCTCCGTCGCCGGCGCGGTGTTCGTGCCGGTCAACCCGGCCCTCAAGGGCGCCCAGGTGGCCTACATCCTCGGCGACTGCGACGTCCGCGTGCTGATCACCTCGCGCCAGCGCTGGGAGTCGATCCGCGACGACGCGAAGGGCTGCGCGGGCCTCGCCCACGTCCTGCTCGTCGACGCCGACGGGGCAGCGCCCACCGGGGGCGAGGTCGAGCTGCACGACCTCGGTGAGCGCGTCGCGGCCGTCGCCGGCGCACCTCACCCGTCGACGGTCATCGACGTCGACACCGCGGCGATCCTCTA
Organism: Nocardioides sp. Root122; assembly: GCF_001425025.1. Lineage (GTDB taxonomy): Bacteria > Actinomycetota > Actinomycetes > Propionibacteriales > Nocardioidaceae > Nocardioides. The sequence goes on along the minus strand of NZ_LMDE01000001.1, from coordinate 890,378 downwards.
CACGTCCGGGAGCACCGGCCGCCCGAAGGGCGTCGTGCTGTCCCACCGCAACCTCCTCGTCGGCGCCGAGAGCGTCTCGAGCTACCTCGGCAACCACGAGGAGGACGTGATCCTCGCTGCGCTCCCGCTGAGCTTCGACGCCGGGCTCAGCCAGGTCACCACGGCGTTCGCGTCGGGCGCGCACGTCGTGCTGGTCAACTACCTCCTCGCCCGCGACGTGGTGCGGCTCTGCGCCCGCCACGGCGTCACCGGCCTCACCTGCGTGCCCCCGCTGTGGATCCAGCTGACCGCCGCGGAGTGGCCCGCGGAGGCGACCTCGTCGCTGCGCTACTTCGCCAACACCGGCGGCCGGATGCCGCAGTCCACTCTGTCGCGGCTGCGCGAGCTCTTCCCCCAGGCCAGCCCGTTCCTGATGTACGGCCTGACCGAGGCGTTCCGCTCGACCTACCTCGACCCGGCGGAGGTCGACCGACGGCCCGACTCCATCGGCAAGGCCATCCCCAACGCCGAGATCCTCGTGGCCCGGCCCGACGGCACCCCGTGCGCGCCCGGTGAGGAGGGCGAGCTGGTGCACCGCGGTGCGCTCGTCGCCCAGGGCTACTGGGGCGCGCCGGACAAGACGGCGGAGCGGTTCCGCCCCGTGCCCGGCGACCGGCCCGACTGGCGTACGCCGGAGCTGGCGGTGTGGTCCGGAGACCGGGTCGTCGCCGACGAGGAGGGCTTCCTCTACTTCGTCGGCCGCACCGACGACATGATCAAGACCTCCGGCTACCGGATCAGCCCCACCGAGATCGAGGAGGTCGCCTACGACAGCGGCCTGGTCCGCGACGCGGTGGCGCTCGGCCTGCCCGACGAGGCGCTCGGGCACCGGGTGGTGGTCGTGGTCAGCCCGTCCGGGGAGAGCCTGGACCCCACCGACCTGGTCGCGGTCTTCCGCCGCCAGCTGCCGCGCTACATGGTGCCCGCCGAGGTGCTGGTGCGCAGTGAGCTGCCGCGCTCCCCCAACGGCAAGTTCGACCGGGTCCTGCTCCGCCAGGAGCTGATGAACTCCCCACGACCTTCTTCTCCTCCGCTTCGCTCCCCCGAACAACGCCGTGAGGACCCCGCATGAGGACCAGCGACCACGTCGCCGCCCACGGCACGACCGACGGTCGGCTCCTCGTGGGGGGCGTCCCGGTCGACCGCCTCGCCGAGCGGGTCGGCTCGACACCGTTCTTCGCCTACGACCGCGCCCTCATCACCGACCGTGTGGCCGAGGTCCGGGCGGCGGTGCCCGCCTCGCTGCGCCTGGGCTATGCCGTGAAGGCCAACCCGATGCCCGCCGTCGTTCAGCACCTCGCCGGACTGGTCGACCACCTCGACGTGGCCTCCGCCGGCGAGCTCGCGGTCGCGCTCGACACCGGCTGCGACCCCGGCTCCATCAGCTTCGCCGGCCCCGGCAAGACCGACGCCGAGCTGCGCCGCGCGGTGGCGGCCGGCGTCACGGTCGAGGTGGAGTCGCGCACCGAGCTGGCGCGCCTGGTCCGCACGGGCAAGGAGCTCGCGCTGCGCCCGCGCGCCGCCGTACGCGTCAACCCGTCGTTCGCGGTCAAGGGCTCCGGCATGCGCATGGGCGGCGGCCCGCAGCAGTTCGGCGTCGATGCCGAGGCCATCCCCTCGCTGCTCGGGGAGGTGTCCGAGCACGACGTCGACGTGGTCGGCTTCCACGTCTTCGCGGGCTCCCAGAACCTCAGCGCGGACATCCTCGTGCAGGCACTCGAGAAGACCGTCGACCTCGTCCTCGAGCTCGCGCCCCACGTGCCGGGCACCGTCGAGTACGTCAACCTCGGCGGCGGTTGGGGCATCCCCTACTTCGAGAAGGACCAGCGGCTCGACCTCGCAGCCCTGGGGTCACGGCTCACCGATCTCGTCGACGGCCGGCTGGCCCCGGCGCTGCCTGAGGCCACCGTCGTGATCGAGCTCGGGCGCTACCTCGTCGGCGAGGCGGGCCTCTACGTCACCCGCGTGGTCGACGTGAAGGAGTCGCGCGGACGCAGCTACGCCGTCGTCGACGGCGGCATGCACCACCAGCTCGCCGCGTCCGGGAACTTCGGCCAGGTGATCCGGCGCAACTACCCGGTCGCCCTCGCCGCCCGGGCCACGGAGGAGCCCGCCGGACCCGTGACCGTCGTCGGCTGCCTGTGCACGCCGCTCGACGTGCTCGGCGAGGAGGTGGACCTGCCCGAGGTGGAGGTCGGTGACCTCGTCGCCGTCTTCCAGGCCGGGGCCTACGGCCTGACCGCCAGCCCGACCGCGTTCCTGGGCCATCCCGCGCCCGCGGAGGTGCTGGTGTGAGCGCCGAGCCGGCGCCGTCGCCCGACCGCGCACCCACCGACCAGTCAGCACAAGCAGCAGAAGCAGCAGGGGGAACCAGCGTCATGGACACCGTTACCAGCCAGCACACCGACAGCCTCGCGGGCGTCGTGGAGGTGCTGACCCGCACCCTCGGCATCGAGGACCGGGCCGGCTCGATCACGCGCGACACCGGGCTCTTCGGCGAGCTGGCCGAGCTCGACTCGCTCGGCGTCGTCGAGCTCGCGGCGGCGCTCGAGGACCGCTTCGACATCGTGATCGACGACGACGACTTCACCGGCGAGGTGTTCGAGACGGTGGGCACGCTCACCGACTTCGTCGACGGCCGCCTCACGACCGCGGACTGAGCGGAGGCCGACCATGGAGATGAGCGTCCTCTGGGGCTCGCTGCGGCGACGCTGGTACCTCGTGCTGGCGCTGGTCGTCCTGACGCTCGGGGCGATGTTCGTCGTCACGCAGCGCGTCGGCCCGACCTACGAGGCCACCGGCACCGTCCTGGTCTACCCGCCCTCCCAGAGCTCGATGCCCGACGGCTCGCGCACGCAGGAGAACCCCTACCTCACGCTCAGCGGGGTCAACCAGGCCCGTGACGTGGTCGTGCGCGCGCTGACGTCGAAGAAGGTGAGTGACGAGTTCGGCGAGACCTTCCCCGTCGGCACCACCTTCGAGATCGTCCCCGACTACACCAACAGCGCCCCGATCATCCTGTTCACCGTCGAGGCGAACAGCCCCACCGTGGCGACCGAGGCGCTCGACTCGCTGGTGAGCCTGGTCCCGGTCGAGCTGGGCAACCTCCAGTCCAACCTCGACCTCCCGGAGGCCGAGCGCGTGGCATCGACGGTGCTCACCCAGGACGAGAAGCCGCAGGCGACCAACAAGTCGATGATCCGCTCGGCCATCCTCGCGGGCGCGGGCGTCGGTGGCGCGGGCCTGATGCTCATCGCCCTGATCGACAGCCTGCTCCTCGGCCGGCGCAGCCCCGACCCCGCCGGTGCAACCGACCACGACGAGACCGCCGCCGGGCCTCCCCCGGCCGACGACGACCGTGACGGCACGGACGAGGACGACGTCGCACCGCAACCGACGCCGCTGCGCCCCGTGGCGGCCGGCCGGCCTGCCGCAGAGCGCACGGTGACGACGCGTCTGGTCCGGCGCCGGCGCCGGGGTGCTGAGCGCGACGAGGCGTCATGACCGAGCGCCGCGGTGGCGCCGACGCCACCGCGATCCTGACGGTCTACCTCGCGCTCCTGTGGTTCATCCCCTCGCCGATGGTCGTCCCGGCGCTGGGCAGCGCAGGCAGCCCCGCCAACATGCTCGGCGTCGTCATCTTCATGGTCTGGGCCTGGTTCACCGTGCGCCGCGCCGAGCCGTCGGGGGCGGGCGTCCAGCCGGTGCGAGCCGCGCTGCTCGGGCTGCTCGTGGTGATGCTCATCGTCTACGCCCACGCGATGGCCGGTCCGCTGCCCGGTGACGAGATCAGCGTCGCCGACTCGGGCCTGCTCCGGCTGCTGGGCATGGCGGGCGTCGCGCTGATGGCCGCCGACGGGATCGTCAGCATGGATCGCCACGTCGTGCTGCTGCGCCGCTTGGCCTTCGCCGCGGGCGTGGTCGCCCTCCTCGGTCTCCTGCAGTACGCCACCCGCGAGCTCTACATCGACCGCATCCGGATCCCCGGACTCGTGGCCGGCACCTCGGACTGGACGCTGGGCTCGCGCTCCGGCTTCACCAGGCCGAGCGGCACCTCCACCAGCCCGATCGAGTACGGCGTGGTGCTCGGCATGACCCTGCCCGTCCTCATCGTGTGCGCGTCGGTGCGCTCGCGCTACCGCTGGCTCTACCGGGCGATGCTCGTGGCGATGATGTGCTCGATCTACTTCTCGCTGTCGCGCTCGGCCTACCTGTGCGCCGTGGCCGGGGTGCTGGTGATGGCCCTCAAGTGGGACAACCGTCGCCGGCTGACGGCAGGTGCCTTCGTCCTGGTCGTCAGCGCGGTCATGTACGTCTCGGTGCCGGGGCTGCTCGGCTCCATCCAGGGGCTGTTCTCCAACGCGGGCAAGGACCCGAGCATCGCCTCGCGCACCGGCAGCTACGACATCGCCGGCCAGTTCATCTCGAGCTCGCCGATCATCGGCCGCGGCTTCGGCACGTTCCTGCCCAAGTACTGGATCCTCGACAACGCGTACCTCGGGCTGACGATCGAGGCCGGTGCCGTCGGGCTGCTGGCCCTCCTCACCCTCATCGTGTGCGGGATGCTGAGCGCCCGTCGGGCGCGCATCGACCTCGAGGAGCGGGTCGACGACCCCGACGCCGCCGACGGCGCTCTCTACGCCCACGCCCTCCTCGCGTCGGTCGGGGCGGGTGCGTGCGGCCTGGCCTTCTTCGACGCCTTCGCCTTCCCGCAGACGGCGGGCTGCTTCCTCCTGCTGATCGGTCTCGCCGGCGCGGCGCGCCGGCTCACCCGCGAGGCGGCGGACGCGCCCAGCCGCGGCGCGTCGGACGACCACAAGTCCGGCAGCGATGCCGGGTCAGGCCTGCCGGCCACCCGCGGCTGACACTTCTGGTCGTCCGACGCGCCGGCGGCTCAGGCCGTCCGGGAGCGCAGGCGCCGGAGTCGACGCGCGGCACCGGCCGGAAGCAGGAGGGCCGGTCGGGCCGTGCCGGAGCGGGCCAGGCGCGCCGCCGTCTCCACGCGGCGCGGCCACGAGAGCTGCGCCGACATCGTGTCCAGGGTGCCCGCGAGCCCCTGCCCGACGCCGTTGGCCATCATCAGCAGCAACCGGCGGTCGAGCTCGCCGGTCCGCCGCACCGCGCGGGCGGGAGCGGACGCCGGCCCGGACACGGGTGGCGCGTCGAGCACCTTGCCGACCGCCTCCACCCACGCTCCGTCACCGTGGCTGCGGTGGACCGCGGCCCCGGTGGCGGTGCCCACCTCCGCGCGTGCCGCGGGGTCCCGCAGCAGCCGGGTGACCTCCGCGGCCAGCTCCTCGCCGGAGCGCGCGACCAGCAGGTCGTCGTCGAGCTCCGGGGTGTCGGCCCCGAGCACGCCGAGCTCGTCACCGCCGGACCGCAGGGTGAGGACCGGGGTGCCCATCGTGGCCGCCTCCAGCATCGAGGTGAGGGAGGCGAACGGGTAGGAGTCGACGTAGACGTCGGCCGACTCGAGGAACGTGTGGACGTCAGGCAGCAGCCCCCACGCCCGTCCCAGCCCCTCCTCGGCGAGCACCGACCACGCGCCGTCTGGCGCCGGACCGGCCACGTGCAGCTCTGCGCCCGGCACGCCCCGGATCGCGGGCAGCAGGATGTCGAGCAGTGTCGCGCCGCCGGCAGCGGCGTACTTGTAGGTGTCGGCGGCACTGGCGACGACGACCGCGTCCTCGGCGATCCCCAGCGCGGCCCGCGCCTGGCGGCGGGGGTGCTCGCGCTCGCGCAGCTGCAGAGGGCGTACGACGAACGCGTTGCGCGCCTCGGGGACCCCGCGCCGCTCGACGTTGAGTCGGGCGCCGCTCTGGCGCAGGTTGACGATGCGGTCGGCGGCAGCGACGCCGACCCAGAACACGTGGTCGGCGTGGTTGACCAGGAGCACCTCCGGGCGGCCCTCGGTGCGCGGGGCCAGTGCGATGCTCGCCACCACGTCGTTGGGGTGGACGTGCAGCACCACGTGGTCGTGCGCCCGCGCCAGGTCGCGCAGCTCGGCAGCCCGGTCGACCAGGCGGCGGTGCCGCGCGTCGAGGCGGACCAGCGCGTCCTCGGACGCGAGCACGTCGGTGAGCTTCGCCGGGACCTGGCGGTCGCCCTGGCCGGTGAGGCACACGTGGTGGTCGCGAGCGGTGTCGAGCCGCAGCCAGTTCGCGAGCATCTGGGTGTGCCCGCCGGTCCCGTAGACCTGGGTCACGACGTGCAGGACCCGGGGCCGTGCGCCGGGTGCCCGGGTGGGCACCGGTCCCACCGGCTCGGGCAGCCGGGCACCGAGCTGGACGAGGACGTCCTCGAGCGCGCCGCTGGCGAAGACCCCGCTCGGGTTGCACCAGGCGAAGGTCGCCGCGGTCATCGCAGCGACCGCGGCCCGCTCGTCGCGGTCGCGGCGGACGAGCCGCTCGGCCCGCCGCACCAGCGCGTCGAAGACCTGCCAGTTGTGGTCGAGTCGCGCCACCTCGCCCGTCCGGGACGAGCTCGCCTCGGGCGTCCTCATGCGTCGACCACCTCGACAGCGTCGGCGTCGTCAGCCGCCGGCGCGGAGCGCAACGCCCTGGCCTGCCGCAGCAGGTCGGGGCGCAGCGCCAGCACGCAGGCGATCGCCGCGAGGCACACCGTGCCCGCGGCCATGGTCGTCACGAACGAGGAGGACAGCTCGGCCGCCACGAGCACCGTCACCGCCGCCGCGGCGACCGCGACGAGCATCGGGAGCACGACGGACGCACCGAGGGGCGCCAGCGGGATGCCGGCACGGCGCAGCATGCCGAGGTAGCACGGCAGCACCACGACCAGCACCACGGCCAGCTCGGCGACGGCGACCCCGACCAGGCCTTCCCGGCGGGCCGCGAACCAGACCGCCGGCGCCAGTGCCGCGAGCCAGAGCAGCTGCACTGCGAGGAGCTGGCCTGTCGCCCGGCGCACCACGAGCAGGTCGTAGGAGAGCTCGAGGAAGATCCGCACCGACGTGGCCAGCACCAGCACGGCGAACACCTCGGACGCCGCGCCCCACTGGTCGCCGTAGACGAACCGGACCACGTCGTCGGCCGCTGCCGCGCCGACCAGGCAGACCGGGAGCGTCACCACGGCGAGCACGCGCAGCAGGAGGGTGAAGGCGGCGGCGAGTCGGGGTGGGTCGCCCTGCATCCGCGAGAAGACCGCCGGCGCGACGCTGCGCAGCGGCTGGGAGAACATGTTCAGCGGCCACGACGCGAGGTTGAACGCCAGCACGAAGTAGCCCAGCGACGTGGCGCCGAGGGTCGCACCGACCGCCACCTGCTCGACGTAGCCGACGGCGAAGACCACGATGCTCGCCCCGGCAAGCGGAAGGCCGAAGCGCAGCAGTGGCCCCACGAGGGTGCGGTCGACGTGCCAGCGGTAGGGACGGGTGGCGTGGATGAAGAGCACGACCCCGATCAGCGTGGCGACCACCCGGCCCCACGCGAGGCTCCACGCTCCGAACCCTCCCAGCGCGAGCACCAGGGACAGCGCCGTGCCCGACCAGGTCACGCACTGGTCGATGGCGAAGCGGCGGCGCTGGCGGAACTGGCGCTGCAGCAGGGCGGCCGGGCCGGCCACCATCCCGCTGAAGACGACCGAGACCGACATCAGCCGGATGATCCCGGCGGCGTCCTCGGACCCGAGGGCCCGGGCGACCGGCTCCGCGGTGACGTACATCGCGGCGAACAGCAGCACGCTGCCGGCCGTGGAGATCGCGTTGACGCTGCCCAGGACGCTGCGAGGGTCTCGCTCCCACCGCACCACCGCGAGGCTCACGCCGAGCTCGTTGAAGCTGAGCACCGCGAGCAGCGCGACCATGGCGACGGCGAAGGTGCCGAACTCTCCGGGACCGAGGATGCGCGCCAGCAGCACCCCCACCAGCAGCGTGCCGAACCTCGACATCGCCGTGTTGAGGAAGCTCCAGCCGAACGCTCCTGCCGCCGTGCGCGCCAGGTCGCCCTGGCCTCCGCCGGGCTCGTCCGGTCCTGTGCCCGGTCCTGCGCCCGATCCTGTGCTGTCCGCTCCCACGCTGCCCCCTGCTGCGTCGTCCATCTGCGCCTGTCAGCCCCCGCCGCGCCCGCAGGTCACGGCGAGGCGGCCTTGAAGACCACGTCGACGAAGTAGTTGGTCGAGTTGTAGGACCCGGCCGGGAAGCCGCCCCCGGCTCCGTAGCGGTAGACGCCGTTGCTGCCCGACGGTGCCGTCAGCGGTCCGACCGTCCGTGCCGCCGTGGCGAAGTAGCCCGGCGAGGCGGAGTAGCGGCCGACGGGTGCGTAGTAGGACACGACGTAGGTCGCCCCGGGCGTCAGCGCCACCGGGGTGGCGAGCGCGGCGGTCTGCCACCCGGTCGCCGTCTCGTTGGTGAACGTCACCTGCGCCAGCCTGTTGCCCGCCGCGTCCCACAGCGAGCCGACGTGGGTGCCGCTGTTGCCGGTGCCCTTGAAGAACCTCACCGCCGTCACCGACCCGGCCTGCGACGCGGTGAACCTGGTGCCGAGCTCGATCGCGGACGTGTCGTCCGCGGCCGCGGTGGTGGGCGTGACGTCGGCGAAGAGCGACGTGGTGCCGATGTCGTCGATGCCGGTGGTGAACGACCAGGTCTGCGTGCCGAGGGTGGCTCCCTCGGTCGAGGCGAGCCCGGACACGCTCACGGAGTACGCGCTGGTGGCGACCAGCGGCGCGGCCGGGGTGAAGGTGATGGTGCGACCGTCGGCCGAGAGGGCCGACGTCCCGGCGACCGGCACGCCGCTGCGCGTGACCTCCACCGACCAGCCCGTGGCCAGCGGTGCGGACATCGTGATCGACGGCTTCGCGGACAGCGACACCTGGTCCGCGCCCGGGGCCGGCGTCCGGCTGTCGACGGTGAGCGAAGCGGCAGCACGCTCGAACACCACGTCCACGAAGTAGTTCGCGGCGCCGTAGGTGTAGCCGGGGTAGCCCCCGCCCGAGGCGTAGAGGTAGCGGCCGTTGTTGGACGACGGCGCCGTCAGGTCGCCCTTGGTCAGCGCGCCGCCGAAGAAGCCGGGCGTCACCGCGTAGTGGCCCTGCGGCGCGAAGTACGAGACGACGTACGTCGTGCCGGCCGTCACCTGCAGCGGCGTCGCGAGCGTCGCGGTCTGCCAGCCTCCGGCCGTCTCGTTGGTGAAGGTCACCGTGGCGAGCCGGCTGCCGGCCGCGGACCAGATCGAGCCGGTGTGGGTGCCGTTGTTGCCGGCGCCCTTGAAGAACCGGATCTGCTTGACCGTGCCGTTGCGCGACGGGGTGAAGGCCATGCCGAGCTCGATCGGCGCGCCGTCGTCGGCGGCGCTCGTGTCGGGCACGACGTCACCGAGGAGCGTCTGGTTCTGCAGCGTCTCGGCGTCCCTGGTGCGGAAGGTCCACGTCCGGGTGCCGAGGCTCGCGCCGTCGCTGGTCGTGACCCCGGTGAGGGTCACCGTGACGTCGGTGCCCGCGGGCATCGGCGCGGACGGCGTCCACGTGATGCGCTGCCGGTCGGTGGAGAGGACCGCGCTGCCCGCGAGGGCACCGCCACCGTTGACCGAGATGGCCCAGCCGGGCTCGACGAGGTCGGAGAAGTCGACCACGACCTTGCTGCTGCGCGGGACGTCGAGCGCACCGGGTGCCGGCGACTGGGACGTCATCGAGATGCTCGGCGGCGTCTTCTCGAAGACCACGTCGACGAGGTAGCTGGTGCTGGACGTGCCGCCCGGGAAGCCGGTGGCGTAGGTGTAGGCGCCCGAGGTCGAGGTCACCCGCAGCGGAGCCCAGGAGAGGTCACGCTCGGAGAACGCGTTGGGCGTGGCCGAGTAGCGACCCGACGTCGAGCGGTAGGACACGACGTAGGGCGTGTTCTTGGCGATCGCCACCGGCGTCGTGAAGTTCAGCTGCTGCCAGCCGCTGGCGGACTCGTTGGTGAAGGTGCCGGAGGCCAGCTCCACACCGTTGGCGTTCCACAGCGAGCCGACGTGCGCGCCCGTGTTGCCCGACGACTTGTAGAACCGGACGCCGGTCACGATGCCCTTGGCGTCGGAGGTGAAGCGGGTGCCCAGCGAGAGCGGGACGCCGTCGTTGATCTCCATGACCGTCGGCACCGTCTCGTCGCTGAACAGCGAGCACGGGCAGACGCCCGGCGGGTTCGGCGGCTTCGCGGTGGTGAAGGACCACGTGCCGCCCGAGGTGATCGGGTTGCCCTGCGCGTCGGTGCCCGAGAGCGTCGCGGTGTAGCGCACGTAGGCGGCCAGCTGGTTGGTCGGAGTGAAGGTGATCGTGCGGTTGGGTGCGTCGTACGACGTCGAGCCGGCCACGGGCTGGTTGTTGGAGTCCCGCAGGGTCAGGCCCGGCGTGCCGGCAGCCATCGCCTTGGAGAAGCGCGCCGAGACCGTCGTGGTGACCGGGATGGCGCTCGAGTCCGGGGCCGGGGACTGGCTCATCGCGATCAGCGGCGAGTCGTCGGTCGCGGAGTAGGTGAGGTCGACGAAGTAGTTGGCCTTCTGGTAGCTCGAGGACGGCATCGTCCCGCCGCCGCCGTAGACGCCCGCCGGTGTCGCACCGAAGCCGCCCGCCACCTGCATCCCGCCGGTGTCGACCCCGCGGTAGGCGAAGGCCCACTGCTCGGAGGCGTAGTGGCCGCGCGGTGCGGTGTAGGAGACCGTGTAGGTCTGGCCCGCGATGATCGGCACCGCCTGCGTGAACTGCGCGGTCTGCCAGCCGGTCGCGGTCTCGTTGGCGAAGGTGACCTGGCCCAGGCGCTGACCGGTCGAGCTCCACAGCGAGCCGACATGGGTGCCGGTGTTGCCCGTCCCCTTGTAGAAGCGGACGCCGGTGGCGAAGCCGTCCACCACGGGGGTGAACCGCAGGCCGAGCTCGACGCCGGAGTTGTCGTCGGTGTCCGGGGTCGGCGGCGTGATGTTGCCGAAGATGCTGCACGGGCAGCTCACCGAGAAGCTCCGGCTGGCCGGCGTCCCGATGTTGGCGCTGTCGTCGATGCCGCGGACCAGGATCGGGGTGGTGCCGCGACCCTTCTGCACGACCGTCGCGGTCCACGACGTGGTGCCGCCGGCGGCCTGCCAGGTCGCGCCGTTGTCGTTGGAGACCTCCACGCCGGCGACGCGTCCGGCCGCGTCGGTCGCCGTGCCGGTGAGGGTGACCAGGTCCCCGTTCTTCTGGGCCTGGCCGGCGGCGGGCGTGTTGATGGTGATCGTCGGCCCGACGGTGTCGGTCGACTTGGCGGCCGCTGCCAGCCCCGTCATCAGGGTCGCCGGTTGCGCGCCCATGTCGGCGAGCAGGTTGACCTGCGCCTGCTGCATGCGGGAGTCGGCGACGTTGTCGGGGTACTCCGAGTCGTGCTCGGCGTCGAGGCCGTAGGTCCACTGCACGGTGCCGGCGCTGAAGACCAGCGCACCGCTCGGCGCCTTGTAGAGCGTGAGGTTGTGCTTCGTCGTCCCCGCCGTGACGGTCGAGCCGAAGTCGCGGAGGTACTGCGGGACCGCTCCCGTGGTGGTCGACAGCTTGACCAGGCCCGGTGGGCTGAACCCGTTGTCCATCACCTCGTTGGACTCGTAGCCCACGGTGTGCGGGGCCAGCGTGGTCTGCGTGGCCGAGGTCGTCGCGAGCGGGGTGTTGCGCCACAGGCGATAACGGCCCTCGGCCTGCTGCACGGTCATCGCCAGGTCGCTGAAGTTGACCATGTAGCCGGTGCCGATGAGCTCGTTCTCCGGCATCCCGCCGCCGTTGGCGCGCGAGGCGAACCGCGGGTCGCGCCACGTGCCCGTCCACTGGTTGGTGGGGTCGATCTTGGCGTTGGCCCAGGTTTCCTTGTAGGTCACGAGGGTCCGGTACGCGGTGTGGGACGGGTCGGCCGACGGCTCGTAGCGCGTGCGCCAGTAGCCCTCGTTGCCGGCGAGGAACTGCAGGTTCACCCCGGCGTCGCGTGCCGCGGTGATGTTGGCGCGCTGGGCGCCGCTCCAGTACTCGTCGTGGCCCACGGACAGGAAGACCTTGTGGTTCGTGAGCAGGTTGCCGCGCCGGTCGGTGTCGACGCCGGCGATGTAGGAGACGTCGTAGCCGTTGCGCTCGAGGAACCGGACGAGGGCGTACTCGGCACCGAAGTAGAAGTCACGCCCGGCCGCGCTCCCGCGGGTGTTGAAGGGGCGGTTGTAGCTGACCTTGTAGGCGCGGCCGTTGGCGCCGCCGGCGTAGAAGTCGGAGCCGCCGTAGGTGTTGTAGGCGTGCCAGGTCGGGTCGGCGGTCTGGAAGACGATGCTCGACGTGCTGGAGTCGTCGCGGACGATGAAGGTGATGTGGCTGGTGTCGCCGTTGGTGCGCGTCAGCTTGGCGACGTAGACGCCCGAGACGGCCGTCGACGGCACGTTCCACGACGCCGAGACCGCCCAGTTGCCGCAGTCGTAGAGCTCGGTGGTGACGTCGGTGATGCAGTTGGGCTGGGTCTGCGGGAGCGTCGCGCTCGGCGTCACAGAGGTGATGTAGCGCGCGCCGAGACCCTGGTACCAACCGGTCCGGTAGATGTCGATGGTGTACGACGAGGCGTTGGTCGCGATCTTGAAGTCGATGCGCTGGCCGACGTTGACCGAGATGTCGGTGGCGAAGCCCTGGATCGAGGAGTCGCCCGCCCCCTGGATGTCCCAGATCTCCGGGTCGGTGCCGGGCTTGGCGTTCTCGCAGGCGATCTTGTTGCCGCCCGCGCCGCACGGATCGGCGGCGTTGGCCGGGGACGGTCCACCGAGGAGGGCCGGGCCCACGAGCGCGTTCAGCGCGGCCACGAGGACCAGGGCGGTCGCCCTGGTCGCCCACCCGCGCGCGGTCCCCACCGCAGAGGTCGTCGTGCTGACCATCCCTACCCCACCCTTCAACGGCGCGACAGCGCGCCACGGTCCCGATCCTGATTGCGTCACGGGGCCCGAGGTCCGCCCACCGGCGGATATCCCCACATTTCGGTGCGTTCTCAACTACACCCGTGCCGCGGTCGCCGCAGCGGCCGCCGTCGCGGTGGCGGCCACCGAGCCGCCGGTGCGCTGCCGGGGCAGCGGGACGGAGGTGATCCGCAGCTGCGGCGGGTCGCTGACCTTGGTCACGGTGCGGCTGGCCGCCGCGACCAGGTCGCGCTCCTTGAGGCTGTCGGCGTCGCGGGAGATGCACAGGTCGCGCAGCGCGAGCTCGAGCGCGATCGTCAGCTGGTGGTCGTCGACGTGCTCGCCGTGCATCGAGCGGCGCGGCACCAGGATCGGGCACTTGCCGTTCTCCAGCGCCATCAGCGCGATGCCGGTGCCGGCGTGCGCCACCACGACGTCCGCGGCACGGATCGAGGAGGACATCTCCTCGGAGGGCACCCGCACCCGGGCGTCGATGCCGAGACCGGTGGTGTCGGTGCCGCCCGTCTGCCACAGCACCTCGGTGCCGGTCGGCACCAGCGGCACCAGCCGCTCGAGCAGCCTGCGGAAGCCGTAGTCCTCCTGCGTGCCCAGGCTGACCACCATCCGTCGCACCGGTCGGGGCGCGGTCGGGGTGGTGTCGTAGAGCTCCCACGGCGAGGCGAGGTACTGCCAGTGCCCGCGGGTCAGGGCGCTGGACTGGCTGTAGGTCGTGATGCCGGGCACCATCGCCAGGGCCCGGCCGGAGAGCGACGGGGCGTCGAGGCGGGTGGCGCTCTCGATGTAGACCGTCTCGATCCCGCGCACCCGGGCCTGCGGCAGCACGGCCAGGGCCAGCGCAGCACCCGTGCTCACGACCAACGCGACGTCGTGCTCGCGGAACAGCCGGCGGCACGCGAGCGTGTTGCGGGCCAGCGCCCTGGTGTCGCGGGGCGGGCAGGGGAAGGCCCAGTGGACCCGCTCCCCCGCCAGCAGCGACTCGGTCTGCGGCGTGCGGGGCGTCACCCACACCACGTCGTCCCCGACACCGAGCCGCGGACGCAGCGTGTGCAGCTGCATCAGGTGGCCGCCGTCGTTGGCGACCAGGAGAGTCGTCACGATCGTCCTCCGTCGGCGTCGGACCCGGGGTGGCTCGCGACGGCCGAGGCCAGCACCTCGACGACGCGGTCCTGCATGGCCTCGGTCAGGTGCGGGTGCATCGGCAGCGAGAGGATCTGGTCGGCCGCGGCCTCGGCGACGGGCGCGGTGCCCCGGCCCAGGCCGAGGTGGCGGTAGGCGCCGGTGAGGTGCACCGGGTAGGGGTAGTGGATGCCGGCTCCGACACCGGCCCGGCCGAGCTCGGCGAGCACGGCGTCACGCTCGGCGACGCGGACGACGTAGAGGTGCCACACGTGGGTGCCGTCGGCGCCCAGCAGCGGACGGCGTACGCCCGCGACGTCCGCGAGCAGCGCGTCGTAGCGGGCCGCCGCGCGGACCCGGAGCTCGTTCCACTTCTCCAGCCGGTCGAGCTTGGCCCGGAGGTAGACGGCCTGGACGGTGTCGAGGCGGGAGTTCATCCCGATCACGTCGTGGACGTAGCGGGTGGAGGAGCCGTGGTTGCGCAGCCGGCGGACCTCGGCGGCGATCGTGGTGTCGTCGGTGGTCACCGCACCCGCGTCGCCAGCCGCACCGAGGTTCTTGCCGGGGTAGAAGCTGGTCGCGCCCACGCGGCCGAGGCCGCCGGCGCCGCGACCGTCGTGGCGTGCACCCTGCGACTGCGCGGCGTCCTCGACGAGCGGGATGCCGTGCGCGTCGCAGATCTCGCCGAGACGCCCGACCGGGGCGAGCTGGCCGAAGAGGTGCACCGCGGCCACGGCCTGCGTGCGCGGAGTGATCGCCGCCTCGACGGCTGCCGGGTCGATCAGCAGCCGCTCGTCGTCGACGTCCACCGGCACCGGTACGGCGCCGATGCGCGAGGCCGCCTCGGCGGTGGCGATGAAGGTGTTGGCCGGCATCACGACCTCGCCACCTGGCCCCACCCCGGCTGCGCGCAGCGCCAGCTCCAGCGCGTCGGTGCCGTTGCCGACGCCGATGCAGTGGTCGACGCCGACGAACTCGGCGTACTGCTGCTCGAAGTCCCCGACCGCCGGCCCGTCCACGAAGGCCGTCGCCGCGAAGACGGACGCGAGGCCCGCCTCCACCTCTGCGGCGACCTCGGCGTGCTGCGAGGCGAGGTCGACGAAGGGGATGGTGGTGCTGTTCATGCGTGGACTCCTGTCCGGATCGGTCGGGCGGGGACTCCCACCCAGGTCTCTCCTGCTGGTACGTCGTCGAGGACCGCTGCGCCCATCCCGACGGTGGCTCCGGGGCCGATGTGCACGCCCTGGCGGACCGAGGCGTTCATGCCGATGTAGGCGGCCTCGCCGACCTGGACGTCGCCGCCCAGGGAGACCCCGGCGCAGACCGTCGCGTAGTCGCTGACGGTGCAGCCGTGGGTGAGGGTCACGTGGGGCATCAGCACCACGTGGTCGCCGACCTCGACGTCGGCGGTGAGGACCACGCCGTCGAGCACGATCGCGCCGGTGCCGATGTGGCAGCTGCCCGGCAGCACGACCCGCGGGTGGATGAGCGAGGTGTAGCGCGCCGGGTCGACCCCGAGCATGTCGAGCCGCACCGCCACGCGACGGCGGTGCCGTCCGGCACCGAGCGCGAGCACCACCTCGAAGTCGACGACGTCGGCCACCAGGTCCACCGACCCGAGCACGGGCGTGAGTCCGTGCAGGGTCCCCCACAGCGCGGGGTTGTCGTCGACGATGTCGACCGGGCCGTCGTGCTGGAGCATGACGGCGACCGCGGTCGCCTCGCGGGCGAGACCGCTCGCCCCGACGAGCAGGAGGCCCGTCATGGCCGCCACGCAGTGGCGAGCGCGTCGCACACGCGCGCCTGCTCGGCGTCGGTCATCTGGTGGAACAGCGGCAGGATCAGCGTCTGGTCGTTGAGCCGCTCGGTCACCGGCAACGGGATGCGCTCGCGGTGCGCGTGCGCGGGCTGGCGGTGCGCCGCCATGATCCCGCGTCGGGCGGAGATGCCGGCCTCCGCGAGGTGCATCATCAGCTCCTCGCGGTCGAGCGGGTGGTCCTCGAGCACCTCGACCCAGCAGGACTGGAAGTTGGTGGTGCCGTAGGACGGGTCGGCGACCATCCGGAGCCCGGGCAGCTCGGCGACCACGGCGGCGTACGTCGCGGCGAGCTCGCGGCGGCGCGCCACCATCTCGGGCAGCCGGCCGAGCTGGACCAGGCCGACGGCGGCCTGCATGTCGGTCATCCGGAAGTTGAAGCCGATCTCGGCGTAGGACTCCGGCGGCGCCAGCACGCTGGCGTGCCTGTCGGCGGCCGAGACGCTCATCGCGTGCTCGCGCAGGCGGCGGGCGCGGTCGGCCCAGTCGGCGCGCGAGGTCGTGATCATCCCGCCCTCACCGGTCGTCAGGAGCTTGCGCGGGTGGAAGGACCAGGCCGCGATCTCGGCTCCGGAACCGACCGGGCGTCCGTAGGCGGTGGACCCGGCGGCGCAGGCTGCGTCCTCGATGACCGTGATCCCGAGCGGGTCGCACCAGGCACGGACGGCGGCCAGGTCGAGCGGCACGCCGCCCTGGTCCACGGCGATCACCGCGCGCGTCCGCGGGGTGACCACCGCGGCGATCGTGGCGGGGGTGAGGTTGCCGGTGGTCGCGTCGACGTCGGCGAAGACAGGGGTGGCGCCGACGTAGGTCGGGGCGTTGGCCGTCGCGACGAAGGAGAACGACGGGACGACGACCTCGTCGCCGGGACCGATCCCCGCGACCACGAGGGCGAGGTGGAGCGCGGTGGTGCAGTTGCTCACGGCCACCGCGTGCGCCGCCTGCTGCGACTGCCGGAAGGCGGCCTCGAAGGCGGCGACCTGGGGCCCCTGGGCGACCCACCCGGACCGCAGCACCGCGGCCACCGCGGCGACCTCCTCCTCGCCGAGCCACGGCTGCATCACGTTGATGCGCGTGAGGCTGGCGTCGACGCTCATCGGGCCACCGCCTGCACGGGACGCCCGGCGGCGATCTCCTCGCGCTGCGGGCGCCACCACTCCACGAGCTGGGCCAGCCCCTCCTCCAGCGGCGTGTGCGCGACGAACCCGAGGTCACGCTCGGCCGCCGAGGTGTCGGCGAGGCGTCGTACGACACCGTTGACGCCGCGCTCGGGGCCGTGCTCGACGGGCAGGTCCGAGCCCATCACCCGCAGCAGCGTCTCGGCCAGCCCGAGCAGGCTGGTCTCCTCGCCGCGGGCCACGTTGTAGACGCCCTCGACCACCGACGACTCGGCGGCGAGCACGTTGGCGCGGGCGATGTCGGTGGTGAAGACGAAGTCCATCGTCTGGCGGCCGTCGCCGAAGATCAGCGGCGGGATGCCGTCGTCGATCCGCTCCATCCAGCGCACCAGCACCTCGGTGTAGAGGCCGTGCACGTCCATGCGCGGGCCGTAGACGTTGAAGTAGCGCAGCGCGACGTAGTCGATGCCGTGCATCGCCCGGAAGCTGCGGAGCATGCCCTCGTTGAAGGTCTTCGCGGCGCCGTAGAACGTGTCGTTGTCGTAGGGGTGCTGCGACTCCGGGGTCGGGAACTGCTCGGCGAGGCCGTAGACGGACGCCGAGGAGGCGGCGACCACCTTGTCCACCTTCGCCGCGGCAGCGGCCTCGATGACGTTGAAGGTGCCGTCGACCAGCACCTCGAGGGCCAGCCGCGGCTCCTCCGCGCACTGGGTGATCCGGATCGCGGCCTGGTGGAAGACCAGGTCGCAGCCGCGGGTCAGGTCGTTGACCAGGTCCTTGTCGCGGATGTCGCCGCGGACCAGGTCGACGCCGCCGCGGGCCAGCGCGGACTCCAGGTTGGCCTCCCGGCCACGGACCAGGTTGTCGAGCACCCGGACCTGCGAGACGCCCGCGTCGAGCAGCTGGTCGACGAGCGTCGAGCCGATCGTGCCGGCCCCGCCCGTGACGAGGGCGCGGGCCCCGGCGAGCGCGGTCATCGGACCGCCTCCAGGGCCGGCTCGGCGGCGCGGGGTGCGGGCGGCACGGTCAGGGCCGGCTCCCCGTAGAGCGTGGCCGAGGCCGACTCGAGCACGGTGAGCACGCGCAGCCCGGCGTGCCCGTCGGTGAGCGCCGGCCGGTCCTCCCGGATGGCACCGGCGAACTCGGCGACCATCTGGCCGAGGGCCTCGCGCTCGGGCAGGGCCGGGGACCACGTGTCGCCGAGCCGGTAGGAGATCGACGAGGCCGCGCGGTCCGCCCCGGCGACCGACGTACGAGCGAGGTCGACGCCGCGGTCGTAGATGCTGAGCCGCTGCTGCGGGTTGAGGTCGTCCCAGACGAGCGTCCGCCGCGAGCCGCCGATGACCATCTGGCGGATCTTGGTGGGGCTGAGCCAGTTGACGTGCACGTGGGCGAGCCCGTCGCCCGCCAGCGGCAGGGTCAGGTGGCCCACGCACGCGCGGCCCGCGCCGATCGGGTCGGCGCCGGTGGCGTGCACCCCGGTCGTCGGCAGCCCGCCGGGGAGGATGAAGTCGAGGATCGACAGGTCGTGGGGCGCGAGGTCCCACAGCACGTCGATGTCGGGCTGCACCAGCCCGAGGTTGATCCGCACCGAGTCGATGAAGTGGATGTCGCCGAGCTCGCCGCTGGCCACCAGCTCGCGCATCTTCTGCACGGCGGGCGTGTAGCAGTAGGTGTGGTCGGTCATCAGGACCAGGCCGCGCTGCTCGGCGACCTCGACCATCGCCCGGCCGCCGGCGACGCTGTCGGCCAGCGGCTTCTCGACCAGGACGTGCTTGCCGGCCAGCAGCGCGTCCAGGGCCAGGCCCTGGTGCGTGCGCGCCGGCGTCGCGATGGCCACCGCGTCGATCGACGGGTCGTCGAGCACCCGCTGCAGCTGGTCGGTCACCTCGACGTGCGGACCCGCCACGGCGCGTGCCCGCGCGAGGTCGAGGTCGCACACCACCTTGAGGTCCCAGTGCGGGGACGACCCGAAGTTGCGGACCAGGTTGGGCCCCCAGTAGCCGGCACCGATCACGGCTACGCCCAGGCGGTCGGTCATCAGATGTTCTCCTCGTTCTCGGTCTCGGTCGTCTCGACCAGCGCACCGTCGGTGACGACGTACGTCGTCCCGGTGCGCGGGCAGCTGTAGGTGTCGGGCGCGGTCTCGACCAGCGGCACGCCGGCGCGGCCGACCCAGCCGACCTGGCGGGCCGGGACGCCGACCACCAGCGCGTGGTCGGGGACGTCGCGGGTCACCACGGCGCCGGCGGCCACGGAGGCCCACCTGCCGATGTGGACCGGGGCGACGCACACGGCGCGGGCCCCGACGGCCGCGCCCTCGTCGATGGTGACGCCGACGGCCACCCAGTCGTCGGCGTTCTTGAGCCGGCCGTCGGGGGTCACCGCCCGCGGGAAGGTGTCGTTGGTCAGCACCACGGCCGGGCCGATGAAGACGCCGTCGCCCAGGACGGCCGGCTCGTAGACGAGGGCCTGGTTCTGGACCTTGCAGCGCTCGCCGAGGCGCGCTCCGGGACCGATGTAGACGCCGCGGCCCAGGATCGTGCCGGCGCCGACGTCGGCGCCGGAGCGGACCACGGACTGGTCCCACACCTGGGCGCCGGCACCCACCCGGGCTCCGTCCTCGACGGTGGCGCTCTCGGCGATGGTCGCCTCGGCCTCCGGCTGCTCGGGCAGGGCCTCGGTGCGCGGGCCCGGCACGGTGGCCGGTCCTGCCTGCTGGGCCTGCTGGGTCTGGGAGTCGGACAGCGTCGTCATGAGCGTGAGCTTTCGTCTCGTTGCCAGGTGGTGAAGTCTCCGGAGCGCACCGCCTGCCGGGCGCCCAGGCGGGCGGCGACGTGGACCCCGAGGAAGACCGGCAGCCGCAGGGCGAGGCGCGGTCGGCCGACGGCGAGCCCCAGGAGGGTGCGCGTGCTGGTGCGGGAGGCCGGTCGGCGTACGCCGAGCTGGGCGGCCTGCGTGTTGCCGGTCGCGATCCGGATCCGACGGCGGACCAGGTCGCGCAGGGTGCGCGGCGGGTGGATCACGGCGACGGCACCGGGAACGACCCGGCGCTCGTCGCCGCTGAACGAGTCGGACATGCCGAGGTCGTCGCTCATCATCCGCGGCAGCGCGGCGACCCGCGCCTGCGCCTGCTCGGAGAGGACGACCACGCCACGCCCGAAGAGGCCGGACTCGACCTGGGGCAGTGCCTCCCAGACGTCGTAGTACCAGCGGACCCAGCGGGAGCAGGATGCCTTGGGGACATCGCGCCGGGGCGCGGTGGCCAGGACGTTGTCGCGGGTGATCGGCTCGAGGAGCTGCATCACCGCGGCGCCCGAGAGCTCGATGTCGGCGTCGAGGTGCACCCGCGGGAAGACGTCGGTGGCGGTGTTGCCGACCCGGACGGCCTCGGCCTTGGAGGGCTGCTGGATCTCGATCACCCGGGCGAGGGGGTCGGCGCGACGGGCGACCTCGGCCGTCCGGTCGGTGCAGCCGTTGCAGACCACGACCACGTCGAGGTCGGACTCGTGCGTGCCCTGCCGCAGCGCGAGCAGGTTGCGACCGATCGTGGCCGCCTCGTTGTGCGCCGGGATGATGACGCTGGCAACGGCCATCTCTCCAACTCCCCCAAGTTCGAGTGCCGAGCCGAACGGCTGGCACTGTCAGATCTTGTGGAGCCGCGCGGCCGGGGCGGCCCGCGCACGGGGGCTTTCGCCCATTTTGGGGAGTGGTCCTCAGCGCTGCCCGGCACGGGCAGTCGAGAAGGTGATCTCGGCCGAGCGCAGGTCGCGCAGGTGGACCACGAACCGGTCCAGCTCGAGCAGCGACCACTCGTCGTCCACCGCGGCTCCGCGCGCGACCGTGCTGAGCGCACGGTAGAGGTCCAGCGGCTGCTTGCGCAGCTCCGCGTGCAGGGTGCCCTCGAGCACCTCGCGGAGGTAGTCGTGCTGGGCGGTGGTCCCGGAGCCGTAGCCGTAGGTCGCGGAGACGCCGTTGTCGGCGGCCAGCTCCGCGAAGGTGCGCCAGTCTATCGCGATCATGTGGTCGACCCGGCGTCCCGCCCACGACTCGGTGGCCTCGACGGCGCGGGCAGGTCGCCCGGTCCGCGCAGACGCCGCGACGCCGTCGAGCAGGGGCAGCGACTTGACGTCGGCGCGCACCCCGTCGGGGTCGACCTCCACGAGCATCACCGACTCGATCGACTGCAGGCCGTCCAGCCATCCCACGTCGGCGCGGCCACCGGGCCGCGTGCCGACCAGCAGGATGGTCTCCCCCGGCGCGGCCGCCGGACGGTCCCTGAGGCCGTCGAAGGCACCGTCGATGCGGTCGAGGCGGTTGACGAGGTGGAGGTTGACGCCGACCAGCGCCACGAGCGGGATCAGCGAGAGGACCATCAGCGTGCCCAGGACCTCGCGCACCCGGCGGCGCCTGGTCCGGGCGCGGGGCGGCGGGGCGGCGGGCGGGTCCCAGCTGTGGCGCGGCGCCGGGACGCGTACGCCGGTCGCGTCCCGCGTGCCCGACCCGGCCGTCTGCGGTGGCGTCATCGACTCCTCCTCGCCGTCGGGCTCCCGACGCTAGGCCGGGACCGGGCCGGGCCTCATGGCCCAAACAGGGGAAGACGGAGGGATGCCAGCGAGATCGACAGTGGCGGTGACAGTGACAGGCCGTGGCCTGGGGCTGTCAGGAGTTGAAGCGCTGCTGGGTCTTCTCCAGCCCGTCGGTGATCAGCGACTCGACGGCGTCGGCTGCGTCGGAGACCTGGAACGGCAGCTCCTTGCGCTCGACCGTGGAGTAGTTGGACAGCACGAAGTCCGCGACGTCCTGGCGCCCCGGCGGGCGCCCGATGCCGGCCCGGACGCGGTAGAAGTCGCCGGTGGCGAGCGAGGACCGCATCGACTTCAGCCCGTTGTGCCCGTTGTCGCCGCCACCGAGCTTGACCCGCAGCGTGCCGAAGGCGATGTCGAGCTCGTCGTGGATCGCGATGATGTGGTCGGGGGCGACCTTGTAGAAGGAGGCGAGCGCCTTCACCGGGCCGCCCGACTCGTTCATGTAGCCGCGGCCGCGGGCGAGCACCACGCGTGGCCCGCCGATCGGGAGCCGGCCCTCGACGACCTCGGCGCGGCCGGACTTGTGGGCCCGCCAGTGCACCTTCCCGGGGGCAGACCCCATCCGGGAGGCGAGCTCGTCGGTGACGAGGTAGCCGATGTTGTGCCGGTGGCCGGCGTAGGACGGGCCGGGGTTGCCCAGGCCCACCACGAGCCACACGTCCGAGGCGGTGGGGGCGTCAGTCACGGCGTCCATCCTTCCATCCTGAGGTGACCGGGCGCTTCGTCCCCGTCACGTGCAGCGACCGGGCGGTTCGTCCCCGTCGCTGGGGACGAACCGCCCGGTCGGCAGTCCTGGCGGGCACGACGTGCCCGCTCAGCGGGTCACTCGGAGTCGGTGCTCTCCGCGGCGTCGCCCTCGGCGGCGTCACCCTCGGCAGCCTCGGTCTCGGCCTCGGGGGCGTCGTGCTCGATGCCGGCCTCGGCCTCGGCCTCCTCCAGCTCGGCCTCGAGGGCCTCGGCGGAGATCTGCTCGGTCACGTTGACGATGAGGAGGTCCTCGTCGGCGAGCAGCGTGGTGCCCGACGGGAGGTCGAGGTCCTTGGCGAGGATCTGGGTGCCGGCCTCGGCGCCCTCGACGGAGACCTCGAAGAACTCGGGGATGTGGGTGGCCTCGGCCTCGACGGAGACGACCGCGTTCTCGGTGACCACGAGGGTCTCGGAGACCGCGTCGCCCACCACGTGGATCGGGACGTCGACGGTGACCTTCTCGCCGCGCTTGACGGCGACGAAGTCGACGTGCTCGATGACGCGGCGGATCGGGTCGACCTGGACGTCCTTGGTCAGGGCGAGCTGCTCGGTGCCGTCCACGTCGAGCGCGAGGAGCGCGTTGGCGCCACCGTGCTTGAGGGCCATCATCGTCTGGTGGCCGGGGAGGATCACGTGGACCGGGTCGTTGCCGTGCCCGTAGATGACGGCGGGGATCTTGTCCTCGCGGCGGATGCGGCGCGCGGCGCCCTTGCCGAACTCGGTGCGGGGCTCGGCGGCGATCTTCTCGGGTGCAGACATGGTGTTCTCCGTACGTCGGGGGTGGTGTCGGTGATCGGGTTCGTGGGCCCGGCGCTCCGGAGACGACGAACGCCGCGCTCCGGATCGTGAGCGCGGCGCGGTGAGGCGGTCCGGCCCAGTCGATCACGGAGTCCTGGTCGTCCGACCGGCTCCCTCGCCGAGGCAACCCGAGAACTCTAGTCCCGCGTCCCGTGCAGGTCGAATCCCCGCCGTGTCCCGTCGAGCTGCGGTCGAGGAGCTGCGGTCGAGGAATTGCGGTCGAACTGGTGTGGACGTCGTCACTAGGGTGGCCCGGTGCCCCTGAAGCTCCCCGAGGCGCGCGAGCGCGCCGTCCTGCTGACCGACGTCCACACGCGGGTCCACCTCGACCTCACCTCGACCGAGTCCTTCGGCGTGGAGGCGACGATCTCGTTCCGCTGCACGCAACCGGGTGCCTCGACCTTCCTCGAGCTCAACGGCGGGACCGACGTGACGCTCGACGGCCGCCCGGCGCCGTACGCCGACGGGCGGATCGCGCTGACCGACCTCGGCGAGACCAACGAGGTCCGGGTCACCGCCCGGATGCCCTACGTCACCGACGGCGACGGGATGACGGTGACCGTCGACCCTGCCGACGGGGAGCGCTACGTCTGCGCGCACACGTCGATGGACATCACCCAGAAGGTGATCCCCTGCTTCGACCAGCCCGACATCAAGTCCACGTTCGATCTCAGCGTGACGGCGCCCTCGCACTGGACCGTGCTGGCCAACGGCGCGCTGCGCGGCCGCGAGGGCGACACCTGGACCTTCGAGACCACCCCGCCCTTCTCGTCGTACCTCTTCACGATGGTCGGCGGCCCGTGGGTCTCGGTGACGTGGGACGAGCCCTACGCCCCGGCTCCGGGCGGCACGCTGCCCTTCGGCTGGCACGCGCGCGCCTCGCAGCAGCGGGAGCTGCGCCGTGACGCCGAGGAGCTCAAGCGGATCACGAGCGCCTGCTTCCAGCACTACACGACCGTCTTCGACCCGGAGTACCCCTACGCCGACTACCAGCAGGTCTACGCGCCCGGCCTCAACTGGGGCGCGATGGAGTTCCCCGGCTGCGTGGTCTTCCGCGACCAGGCGCTCACCCAGGGCACGCCGACCGAGCTCGAGCGCGAGTGGATGGCCTCGACCATCGCCCACGAGATGGCGCACATGTGGTTCGGCGACCTCGTCACGATGAAGTGGTGGGAGGACTCGTGGCTCAACGAGTCGTTCGCCGACTTCATGGGCTTCGACGTCGCCGGCGTGGCGGCCGGCTACACCGACGCGTGGACCTCGGCCGCCATCACCCGCAAGCCGACCGGCTACCGGGCCGACCGCCGTCGCTCGACCCACCCGATCGCGGAGGACACCGACAAGATCGTCGACGTCGACACCGCCTTCGCGAACTTCGACATGATCACCTACGCCAAGGGCAACGCCGCGCTCGCCCAGCTCGGCCACTGGCTGGGCGAGGACGACTTCATCGCAGGCGTCAACAAGCACCTCAACGCCCACGCCTTCGGCAACGCCGACCTCGCCGACTTCCTCGACTCCCTCGACGCGGCCACCGACCTCGACGTCCGCGCCTGGGCGCAGGCCTGGCTGCGCACGACCGGCTTCGACACCCTGGTCGTCACCCGTGACGGCGACGTCCCGGTGCTCACCCGCGAGGGTTCGCGGTCGCACCGCCTGACCGTGTCGGCGTACGACGCCTCGATGGGGCTGCTCGACTCCCGCGACGTGCACCTGGGCGACGAGCCGGTGCGGCTCGAGGAGTTCGCCGGGAAGGTCGTCGTGCCCAACTCCGGCGACGAGACCTTTGCCGTCGTCCGCCCCGACGAGCAGTCGTGGGAGGCGATCACCGCCGGGCTCTCGTCGGTCGAGTCGCACCTGACCCGCGCCATGCTCTGGTGGACGGCGATCGACCTGACGGAGTCGCAGGTGATCCCGGTCGCCGACCTCGTCGCGCTGGCCGACACCCACCTGCGCCCCGAGACCCACCCGCTGGTCTTCGAGGGCGTGATGCGCAACCTGCAGACGATCACCCGCCGCCACTCGCAGCCCGACGAGGTCGCCGGTCACCTCGCCGCGATCGCCGACATCGCCCGCGGTGCCGTGGAAGGCGGCGACGCCGCGCTCGCGCCGGGTGCCTCCCGGGTGCTGGCACGCCTGAGCGCCGACACCGGGTTCCTCGCCGACTGGCTCGGCCGTGACGACGTCGACCCCACCGTGCGCTGGAACGCCGTGCACCGGCTCGCCGAGCTCGGCGACCCGTCCTGGATCGAGCCCGAGGAGGCCCGTGACCGGTCGGTGTCGGGCCACCACGCGGCCCTGGGCGCGCGCGCCGCGGTCCCCGCCGCCGAGGCCAAGGCCGAGATGTGGGAGCGCCTGATGGGCGGCGAGCTGGGCAACCACGAGTTCGACGCGGTGGGCGAGGGCTTCTGGGGCTGGGAGCAGGCCGACCTGGTCCGCCCCTACCTCACCCGCTACGTCACCGACGGCCTCGATCTGGCCCGCCGGTCGGGCCAGGCGATGGGCGACGTCATCGGCGACGCCTTCCCCCGCCTGCCCCTCACGATCGCCGTACGCCACGAGCTTCGCGACGCGGTCGCCGCCGCGCTCGAGGCCGGCGACGTGCCCACCGTGCTGGCCCGCTCCTGGAACGACGCGCTCGACGACCTCGACCGCACGCTGTAGCCCTCACCCAGTACCACGCCGTATCAGCGTCGTCCGGTGCGTGCGATGGCAAGGCGGAGGAGGGACGGCGGCCTTTGAGCGAAGCGGGCCGTCGACCGACGACAACGCAGCCAGCGTGCGTGCCGGGCGGCGCTGATCAGGCGTGGCCGTCGAACATCGAAGTAACGGACCCGTCCTCGAAGACCTCGCGGATGGCGCGGGAGATGAGCGGGGCGATCGAGAGCGTGGTCAGCTTGTCGAACTGCTTGTCGGCGGGGACGGGCAGCGTGTTGGTCACCACGACCTCCATCGCGGAGGAGTTCTTGAGCCGGTCGACGGCGGGGTCGGACAGGATCGGGTGGGTCGCGGCGATGATCACGCCGGCGGCGCCGTCGGCCATGCAGGCCTCGGCGGCCTTCACGATCGTGCCGCCGGTGTCGATCATGTCGTCGGTCAGGATGCAGATCTTGCCGGCGACCTCACCCACGACGCGGTTGGCGACGACCTCGTTGGCCACGTCGATGCGGCGTGTCTTGTGGATGAACGCCAGGGGCACGCCGCCGAGCCGGGCCGACCAGCGCTCAGCGACCTTGATCCGGCCGGCGTCCGGGGAGACGACGGCGAGCTGCTGGTCGCCGTACTTCTCCTTGACGTAGTCGGTGAGGATCGGCAGCGCCATCAGGTGGTCGACGGGGCCGTCGAAGAAGCCCTGGATCTGGTCGGCGTGCAGGTCGACGGTGATCAGCCGGTCGGCGCCCGCGGTCTTGAACAGGTCAGCCATCAGGCGGGCCGAGATCGGCTCGCGACCGCGGTGCTTCTTGTCCTGGCGGGCATAGCCGTAGAACGGCATGACCACGGTGATCCGCTTGGCCGAGGCGCGCTTGAGCGCGTCGACCATGATCAGGTGCTCCATGATCCACTCGTTGATCGGAGCGGTGTGGCTCTGGATCACGAAGGCGTCGCACCCCCGCACGGACTCCTCGTAGCGGACGTAGAGCTCGCCGTTGGCGAAGGCCCGCGCGTCCTGGGGGACCAGGCCGCACTCGAGGAGGTCGGCGACCTGCTCCGCGAGCTCGGGGTAGGCCCGTCCGCTGAAGACCATCAGGTTCTTCTCGGTGGTCCGCTTCATTCCGGTCACGCGGCGCGACTCCTCGCTGTGCTGGTCAGCCTCGGGGGTGGCTCGATCGGAGGTGCTGGCACGATTCTCACCCACCGACCCGACATCCCCAACCCCGGGTCACCCAGCGGATCCCGGACCAGATCCCGGGGAGTCCTTCTCCTGCTGTTCACGCGCCGTTCGCGCGGCCTCCGCCTGCGCCGTGCCGGCGCGCCTCGACTCGGTCCAGCCCTCGAGGTTGCGCTGCGGCGAGGAGCTGACGGCCAGCGCGCCCGACGGCACGTTGCGGCGTACGACGGTGCCCCCCGCGGTGCCGGCGCCGTCCCCCACCGCGACGGGTGCGACGAAGGTGTTGTTCGACCCGGTCTTGGCGTGGCGACCGATGACGGTGCGGTGCTTGGCCACCCCGTCGTAGTTGGCGAAGATGCTGCCGGCCCCGATGTTGGTGCCCTCACCGATCTCGGCGTCGCCGACGTAGGACAGGTGCGGCACCTTGGCGCCGTCGCCGATCTGGGCGTTCTTGGTCTCGACGAAGGTGCCGATCTTGCCGCCGGCGCCGAGCTGGGTGCCCGGCCGGAGGTAGGCGAACGGGCCGACCGTCGCGCCCCCGCCGATGACGGCGAGCTCGCCGTGGGTGCGTACGACGCGGGCGCCGGCGCCGACCTCGCAGTCCTTGAGCGTGGTGTCCGGGCCGACGACGGCGTCCTCGCGGACCACGGTCGCGCCGAGCAGCTGGGTGCCGGGCAGGATCGTCGCGTCGGGCTCGAGGACCACGTCGGCCTCGATCCAGGTGGTCGCCGGGTCCATGACCGTGACGCCCTCCTTCATCCAGCGCGTCACGATGCGGCTGTTGAGCCGGCGACCGAGCTCGGCGAGCTGGGCACGGTCGTTGGCGCCCTCGGTCTGGTCGACGTCCTCGATGAGGTGCGCGCCGACCGTGAGGCCGTCCTCGCGGGCCAGGCCCACGGCGTCGGTGAGGTAGTACTCGCCCTTGGCGTTGTCGTTGCTGATCCGGGGCAGCGCCGAGACGAGGAACTCCGCGTCGAAGGCCAGGATGCCGGAGTTGATCTCGTCGATCGCCTGCTGCTGGGGCGTGGCCTCCTTCTCCTCCACGATCGCCTCGACGTCGCCCTCGGCGTTGCGGACGATGCGGCCGTAGCCGAACGGGTTCGGCACGCGCCCGCTCAGGATGCTCACTGCACGCTGGGCGGCCTCGTGCTCCTCGGCGAACGCCCGCAGCGACTCGCCCTCCAGCAGTGGGGTGTCGCCAGCGGCCACGATCACCGTGCCGGTGGTCGTGCCCGCCGCCTCCAGCGCGATCCGTACGGCGTGCCCGGTGCCCTCCTGCGTCTCCTGCACGGCCAGCACCGCGTCGGGCAGCAGCTCCGTGATGTGGGGTCCGACCTGCTCGCGCTGGTGGCCGACGACCGCGACCACGCGGGTGGGCTCGACGGCCTGCACGGCGCGCAGCACGTGGCCGATCATGGAGCGCCCGGCGATGGGGTGCAGCACCTTCATGGTCTTCGACTTCATCCGGGTGCCGCCGCCTGCGGCGAGGACGATGACGGTGAGGTTGTCCATGGCCGCAGTCTGTCACCGGTCCCTCCGCCCCGCGGAAGCGCGGGACGTTGGGCCCTAGCGGGGCGCGGTGCGCGCGCGGTCGACTGGCGCCGAGGAGGTGCGATGACCGAGAGCACGTCGCGGCGCGCCAGCGTGGACCTGTACTGGCTGCCGCTCGGCGCAGGCGGGCACTGCGTCCGGCTGAATGGCCGGGTGTTCGAGGCCTTCGTCGCGCGTCGTGAGCACCGCCGCGCCTGCGACCTCTACCACTCCGCCCTCGAGGTACGCCTGGGCCCTGACCGCTGGGCCATCGAGATGGCCCCGGTCTGGAACACACGCGAGCCCGATCGGGGCGTGGTCGCCGAGGGACCGGTAGGCCTGCGCTGGCTGGGGCGGTCCCGGCTGTTCCGCTACGAGGTCCGGTGCTGGCAGGGCGGACGGATCCCCGACGTCGACGAGGCCGTCGACAGCCCGGTCCGGATGAGCGCCGACGTCCGGCGCGCGCAGCGGGTGCTCGAGCTGGCGCCCCAGTTCCGTACGGCGACCTGGGCGCTCGACGAGCAGCGCACCGGCGACATGTGGAACTCCAACTCGCTGACCTCGTGGCTCCTCGTCCGCAGCGACCACGACCTCGCCCGGGTGGCGCCGCCCGCCGGCGGACGGGCACCGGGCTGGCACGCCGGACTCGTGGCCGGGTCGCGATGACGACCTCACCCTCCTCCACTCCCTCCTCCAGGTGGCTCGACTCGCTGCGCCCGCCCGAGGCGCGCGCGCTCCGGCGGGACGTGGTCGCGGGCGTGACCGTCGCGGCGTACCTGGTCCCGCAGGTGCTGGCGTACGCCGGCCTGGCGCGGGTGCCGCCCGCCGCCGGGCTCTGGGCGGCGTTCGCCGCGCTCGCGGTCTACTTCCTGCTCGGGTCGTCCCCGCAGCTCTCCGTGGGTCCCGAGTCGACGACGGCGCTGATGACGGGCGCGGCGCTCGCCGCCATCACGGTGCCCGGGAAGTCCGCGCAGGACACCGCGGCGCTGCTGGCCCTGGCGGTCGGCGGCGTGTGCCTGCTCGCGTGGGCCGGCGGCCTGGGGTTCCTGGCCGACCTGCTCTCCAAGCCCGTGCTGGTGGGCTACATGGCCGGCATCGCGGGCCTGATGGTGCTGTCGCAGACTGGGCGCGGGACGGCTGCTGACGCCCCCGAGGGCGACCCGCTGACGCAGGCGTGGTGGGTGGCGCAGCACCCGTCGGCGATCCACTGGCCCACGCTCGCGGTGTGCCTCGGCACCCTGGCCGTGCTGCTGGTCGGCGACCGGCTGTGGCCCACCGGACCTGTGCCGCTGCTCGGCATGCTCGCCGCGACCCTCGCCGTGGCCGTGGCCCGCCTCTCCGAGGACGGGGTGGCGGTCGTGGGCACGCTGCCGTTCGCACTGCCGGACGTCGGCCTGCCCGCCCTGTCGTCGTTGGGGTCGTGGGCACTGCTGACCACCGCGCTCGCCATCGCGGTGGTCGGGTTCACCGACAACGTGATCGATGCCCGCGCCTTCGCGGCCCGCCGGGGTGACCGCGTCGACGCGCAGCGCGAGCTCCTCGCGCTGGGGGTCTCCAACGTCGCCGCAGGGCTGGTGCACGGGTTCCCGGTCAGCAGCTCGGGCAGCCGGACGGCGATCGTCGACGCCGTCGGGGGAAGGTCCCGCTGGGCGGGACTGTCCACCCTGGCCGCCGCACTGGTCCTGGTCGTGGCGCTGCGCCCCGTGCTCGCCCGGTTCCCGGACGGGGCCCTCGCCGCGGTGGTCGTCTACGCCGGCCTCCGTCTGGTGGACGTCGCGGAGTTCGTCCGGATCGCGCGCTACCGGCGTACGGAGCTGGTCATCGCGCTCGCCACCGCGCTCGGCGTGCTCGCCCTCGGGGTCCTCGAGGGCGTGCTGGTCGCGGTCAGCCTCTCCCTCGTCGACGTGTTCCGCCGGGTGGCGCGCCCCCACGACGCGGTCGAGGGCCTCGTGCCCGACGTCGCAGGCATGCACGACGTCGACGACTACGACGACGCTGCTCCCGTCCCCGGGCTGCTCGTCTACCGCTACGACGCCCCGCTGTTCTTCGCCAACGCCGAGAACTTCCTCGCCCGGGTGCGGGACTCGGTGGCGGCGTACGCCCCGGAGTGGGTGCTGCTCAACGCCGAGACCATCGGGGAGGTCGACCTCACCGGCGCGGACGCGCTCGAGACCCTGCGCGCCGAGCTCGCCGCGAAGGGCATCGTGCTGGCGCTGGCCCGGCTCAAGCAGGACCCGCGCAACGCGCTGCAGCCGAGCGGCGTGCTCGACCGCATCGGGGAGGAGCACATCTTCCCGACGCTGCCGACCGCCCTGGAGGCGTTCCGCGCCGCAACCGGCCGGGAGTGACTACACCTCGCCCATCAGCTGCGCGAACAGCTCGACGTACTGGATCAGGTGGCGGTCCGCGAGGTAGTGGTCGCGCACCCGCTCGTGCGCCGCGCGTCCCATCTCCTCGCGCCGCCCGGCGTCGGCGAGGAGGGACGACAGTGCGCCTGCCAGCTCGGCGCCGTCGCGCGGGTCGCGCAGCAGCAGGCCGCTGACGCCGTCCTCGACCTGGTCGAGGATGCCGCCGACGGCGGACGCGACGACGGGCCTGCCCTTCCACATCGGCTCCGTCACGGTCAGCCCGAACCCCTCCGCCAGGCTCTTCTGCACCACGACCGTCGCCCAGCGCTGCAGCGCGTTGACGGTCCGGGCGTTGTCGTCGAGGTCGTCCATCGGCACCGACACCAGGTGGCTGCGGTCGCGGGCCCGGGTGGGGAGCGCGCGCCAGAGCGCACGACACTCCGCCAGCACCTCGGCCGCCTCGGGGTCGTCGGCCACGCCCGTCGCCTCCGGACCGGCCAGCACCAGGTGGACGTCGGGCGGCAGCTCGTCGAGGTGCCCGGCGAAGGCGTCGAGCACGCCCGCCATGTCCTTGAGCCGGTCCCACCGGCTCACCTGCAGCACGACGCGGCCGTCCCTCGGCAGCGGCGACCCCTCGACCACGAGTCCCTCACGGTGGACCAAGCGGTCGACCTCGGCCGCGTCCAGGTCGATGTTCTTGGGGCTGAACGGGTCGAGCGACGGCGGGATCACGCGCAGCCACCGCCGGTCGACCCAGTCCGGGGCGAACGACTCCCGCGAGAAGATGCAGGCCTGCGCGGGCTCGACCAGCTCGCGCAGGAACCCCCACGCCTCCCGCGTCCACGCGTTGTGGTCGTCGAGCCCCACGTGGCAGCGCCAGACCACGAAGGCACCACGGTCCCGCAGGGCCTGGGCGAGCCCGGCCGTCTGCGGGTCGTGCAGCAGGACCACGTCGCCGGGCCGGACGTGCTCGAGGACCTGGCCACGGTGCCGCGCCAGCGTGGCGTCGTACGTCGCCCGCGCGGCCGCGTCGAGCGCTCCCGCGTCGCCGGGGACGCCGTGCAGCCGGTTGTGCAGGCGCTTGGTCACGGCGAAGAAGTCGGGGTCACCGCCGACGACCAGCCAGCGGATGTCGACGCCGGTGCCGGCCGCGTAGGCCACGAGCGTGTGCAGCATCTCCGCGACCCCGCCGCCACGCGCGGTCGAGTTGAGGTTCCAGACGGTGCGGCCCTCGAGCAGCCGGCGGGCCACGGCGACGTACGTCTCGAGGCGTTCGACGCGCTCGGGGGTCAGCAGGGGCTCCAGCCGCTGCAGCGCGATCGGGGCGACCGCGACCTCCTCGACCCCCGTCACGACGGGTGCCTGGGTGAGGGCAGCTCGATCGGGGCACCCACCCGGACCTGGACCCCCGGAGCGGCACGGCGGGCGACGTCCAGCGCCTCGTCCATGCGCCGGATCGCGCGGGCCCGCGCCGCGTGGTCGCACGTTGGCACGGCCGATTCGACGAGCTCGAGGGCCCGGTCGGAGCCGAGGGCGCGCAGCGCCGCCTCCCGGACCAGGTCCGCGAGGCCGGCCACGTCGTCGACGACCAGCCGGACCGTGTCGGGCGGGGGCGGTGCGGGGGCGTGGGCCATGCGGGTCCTCCTCCTTGTGGATGCCCCGAGTCTCGCTCCCCCACGTGGGGGACGACAGGGTCCTAGGTCCCACCACCTCCCCGGGAAGTCGTGCCGTTCGGCCCTGCCCGGTGCCTCGCGGCAGCGCAACGATCGAGGGGAACGAGCGGCTCCCGGTCGCGTCACGCACCGTCCGGGAGCCGTCGACCGAAGGGCTCACTGATGACCACCTCGACCACCGCCTCACCCGTCCCCCCGGCCGCTCCCCCGAGCTACCCGGTGCACGTCGACGCCGACCTCGACCCCGGCCTGAGCCGGGGCCTGTGGATCGTCAAGTGGTTCCTCGCCATCCCGCACTACGTCGTGCTGGCCTTCTTGTGGG
The DNA here is from genome assembly GCF_001425025.1 of Nocardioides sp. Root122. Taxonomy (GTDB): domain Bacteria; phylum Actinomycetota; class Actinomycetes; order Propionibacteriales; family Nocardioidaceae; genus Nocardioides. The sequence continues at coordinate 857,560 of NZ_LMDE01000001.1, read as the reverse complement.
TCGCCTTCGCGGTGCTGAGCGTGGTGGCGTTCTTCGCCATCCTGTTCACTGGCCGCTACCCGCGGCCGATCTTCGACTTCAACGTCGGCGTCATGCGCTGGAGCTGGCGCGTCTCCTACTACTCCTACGGCGTGCTCGGCACCGACCGCTACCCGCCGTTCACGCTCGCCGAGGTGCCGGACTACCCCGCCCACCTCAGTGTCGACCACCCCGAGCACCTGTCGCGCGGGCTGGTGCTGGTGAAGTGGTGGCTGCTGGCGATCCCGCACTACCTGATCGTCGCGCTCTTCGCCGGCGGCGTGGCGTACGGCGTGAGCGGCGCGGACGACGAGAGCTGGATCAGCATCAGCCTCATCGGCGTCCTCGTGCTGGTCGCCGCCGTCGTCCTGCTGTTCACCGGTCGCTACCCGCAGCAGGTCTTCGACCTCGTCCTCGGCCTCAACCGGTGGGTGCTGCGCGTCGCCGGCTACGTCGCACTGATGACTGACGAGTACCCGCCGTTCCGCCTCGACATGGGCGGCCACGAGAGCGCCACGGCCTCCCGCCGCCCGGACAGTCCGGACAGTCCGGACAGTCCGGACGGCTTGGACAGCCCGCCCGCGCCCGTCGCTGCCCCGCACGCCGGCCCCCGGGGCTGGACCACCGGGCGCATCGTCTCCGTCGTCGCCGGATCGGTCCTGGTGCTCGCCGGCCTCGGCCTCGCCGGGGCCGGTGGGACCCTCGCGCTGGTCGGTGCGACCGACCGCGACGACGGGTTCGTGATGAGTCCCGCCATCGGCATGGACGGCGGCGCGTGGGCCATCACCTCCGAGGACGCACGGATCACCACCGAAGGGGCACCCGACTGGGTCCCCGACCGGGTCCTGGGCGACGTCCGGGTCACGGCGGAGAGCGATTCCGCGACGCCCCTCTTCATCGGCGTTGCGCGCTCGGCGGACGTGTCCGCCTACCTCGACGGCGTCGGGCGTGACGTCTTCCGCGAGATCCGGGACGGCAAGGCCGTGCTGGAGGAGACGTCAGGCCGAGCGCCCCGGTCGGCGCCCCAGGACCAGACGTTCTGGGTGGCCAGCGCCACTGGCACGGGCGCGACCCTCGACTGGGAGCCGCAGGACGGCAGCTGGACCTTCGTGCTGATGCGCACCGACGGCGCCCGAGGCGTCTCCGCCGACGTCGCCACGGGGGCCCAGCTCCCCGTCCTCGACGCCGTCGTCGCCGTCCTCTTCGTCCTCGCCGGGCTGTTGCTGCTCGCCGGGGCCCTGCTGATCGCCGTACCCGTCCGCACAGTTGCTAGGAGAGAACGATGAAGGCAGCAGTCGTCCCCACGCTCGGCGCACCGCTGGAGATCCGCGACGTCCCGGTCCCCGAGCCCGGCCCCGGCCAGGTGCTCGTGCGGATCGAGACCTGCGGGTTGTGCCACACCGACATCCACGCCGCCCGCGGGGAGTGGCCGGTCAAGCCCAAGGACCTGCTCATCCCCGGCCACGAGGGCGTCGGGACCGTCGAGGTGGTCGGCGAGGGCGACCTCCCCGTCGTGATCGGTCAGCGCGTCGCGCTGCCCTGGCTGGGCCACGCCTGCGGCCACTGCCGCTACTGCGTCGCCGGCTGGGAGACCTACTGCACCAGCCCGTCCTACATGGGCTACACGATGGACGGCAGCTACGCCGAGCACGCCGTCGCCTACGCCAGCCACGTCGTGCCGGTGCCCGACGCGGTGACCTCGCGCGACGCCGCGCCGCTCACCTGCGCGGGCGTGACGACGTACAAGGGGCTGAAGGTGGCCCGGCCGCAGCCCGGTGAGACCGCGATGGTGGTCGGCATCGGGGGCCTGGGGCACCTGGGACTGCAGTACGCCCGCGTGTTCGGCTCGCGCACCGTCGCGGTCGACGTGCACGACGAGAAGCTCCAGCTGGCCAAGGACCTCGGCGCCGACCACGTGGTCGACGCACGCGGCGACCAGCAGGCCGAGCTCGCCGCGCTCGGCGGCGTCGACGTCGCCCTCGTGACCGTGCCGTCGCCGGCTGCGATGCGCGCCGCGCACGCCGCCCTCAACCCCAACGGCCGGCTCGTGCTCGTCGGACTGCCCGCGGACGACCGGCTCGAGCTCCCGGTCTTCGAGACCGTGCTCAAGGGCATCTCGGTCATCGGCTCCCTGGTCGGCACCCGCAACGACCTGGCCGAGTGCTTCGACCTCCACGCGCGCGGCCTGACCCGCGTCGTCACCGAGACCCGCAGGCTGGAGGACGTCAACGCGTGCTTCGAGGAGGTCCTCGCCGGCGAGGTGCCGGCCCGCCTCGTCTTCGAGATGTAGCGCCGGCCCCGTCATCGTGGAGCCCTGGAGCCACCCGGTGGCACCGGGGCTCCACGGTCCTGTGCGTGGCTCCCCGGGTAGGAGTCGAACCTACGTCGCTAGTCCTGATTCAAAGTCAGGCGGGCCCTGCCGGCAGACCAACCGGGGATAGGTGCCCAAGCCTAGGAGAAAGCACGGGACGTGTGGCGATCCGGTCGGCGGGGCGACCGGATCGCAGCACGTCCGCAGCGTCACGGGCGGGACGTATCTTCACCAGACCTTCACGCCGATCCGGGCGATCCCTGATGCCGTACGACGTCGCCGGCCGCTAGCGTGGCGGGCGTGACGGGGGAACTCACCGGGCTGCTGCCCACCAACCAGTCGGTCATCACGACCGCGGGCCTCACCAAGCACTACGGCTCGGTGCACGCGCTCACCGACCTGACCGTCGACGTGGGCCCCGGGGTGACCGGCCTCGTCGGCGCCAACGGCGCTGGCAAGTCGACGCTCATCAAGATCCTGCTCGGGCTCCTCGAGCCGACGAGCGGGAGCGCCAGCGTGCTGGGCCACGACATCGAGCACGCGAGCCAGGAGATCCGGCGGCTGGTGGGCTACATGCCCGAGCACGACTGCCTCCCGCCCGACGTGAGCGCCAGTGACTTCGTGGTGCACATGGCCCGGATGTCCGGCCTCGGCGCCGCACCGGCGCGTGAGCGCGCGGCCGACGTGCTGCGGCACGTCGGGCTCGACGAGGAGCGCTACCGGCCGATGGGCGGCTACTCGACCGGCATGAAGCAGCGGGCCAAGCTCGCACAGGCACTCGTCCACGACCCCCACCTGGTCTTCCTCGACGAGCCCACCAACGGCCTCGACCCGGCGGCCCGCACCGACATGCTGCGCCTCGTGCAGCGCATCGGCAGCGACTTCGGCATCGCCGTGCTGGTCACCTCCCACCTCCTCGGTGAGCTCGAGCAGGTCAGCAACCACGTCATCGTCCTCGACGGCGGCCGCCTGCTGCGGTCCAGCGCCACCACCGACTTCCTCCGCCGGACCGGCAACCTGCTCGTCGAGGTGGTCGGCACCGAGACCGAGCGCGACCGTCTCGGCGAGGCCCTCGCCCAGCGTGGGCTCACCTGCCGTCCCCGGGGGTCGATGGTCGCCGTCGACCCGCCGCCGCCCGAGCTGGCCGAGGCCGGCGCGGTCCACGACGTGATCCGCGACGTGACCGCCGAGCTCGGGCTGGGGCTGATGCGGCTCGAGCCCGACCACGGCCACCTGGAGGACGTGTTCCTCGAGGGAGGTGCCCATGTCTGAGCGCTCCGGCGTCATCCACGACCTCGGCTACCGGCGCTACGACGGTCCGCGCGACGGCACCGCGACCATCGCCCGCACGCTCTACGTCACCGGCCTGCGCCACACCTACGGCCTGGGCCGCTCCGGCAAGTCGAAGATCCTGCCGTTCATCCTGCTGGCCATGGCCACGCTGCCGGCGGCGATCGTGGTGGGCGTCGTCGTGCTGACCGGCCTGGGTTCGCTGCCGGTCACCTACGCCGACTACACCAACCAGGTGCAGCTCGTGATCAGCCTCTTCGCGGCCGCGCAGGCACCGGTCCTGTTCTCCCGCGACCTGCGGCACCGCTCGATCGTGCTCTACCTGGCCCGGCCCCTCTCCTCCTCGGTCTTCGCGGTGACGAGGTGGCTGTCGCTGACCACGTCGCTTCTCTTCTTCATGTGGGTGCCGACGTTCCTGCTGTTCGCCGGCGCCCTGCTGGCCGGCCTCGACAAGAGCGACCAGCTCGAGGGGTTGCTCAAGGCGGTGGTCCTCCAGCTGCTGCTCGCCGCGCTCGTCGCCGGCGTCACCGGGTTGATCTCCTCGGTCTCCCTGCGCCGCGGCTTCGCGGTCGTGGGGTCGGTGGTCGCCCTGATCGTCGTCTCCGGCGTGGTCACCTCGGTGCAGGCCATCACGAACGCACAGGACGCCGACGGCATCGGCGTCGCGGCCGGGCTCCTCTCGCCGTGGTCGATCTTCAGCGGCCTCGCCGACGCCTGGCACGCCGGGGTCGTCACGTTCACCCCGCCGGGGAGCGCCTGGGCACTGGCGTACGTCCTGGTCGCCGTGGTGCTGACCGCGCTCTGCGTGCTCGGCCTGGTCGCCCGCTTCCGGAAGGTGGGTTCGCGATGAGCACCCTCGTCCTCGACTCCGCCTCGCGCTGGTTCGGCAACGTGGTCGCCGTCAACGACGTGTCCCTGTCGATCGGCCCCGGCGTCACCGGCCTCCTCGGGCCCAACGGCGCTGGCAAGACCACGCTGATGGCGATGATGTCGGGCTTCCTGGCCCCGTCCTCCGGGCACGTCACGCTCGACGGCCAACCTGTGTGGCGCAACACGGCCATCTACCGCCAGATCGGCCTGGTGCCCGAGCGCGAGCTCAGCTTCGGCTACCTCACCGGCCGGCAGTTCGTCCGCGCCAACGCCGACCTGCACCGCCTCCCCGACGCGGCCGCCGCCACCGAGCGGATCCTCGAGGAGGTCGACATGGTCGAGCCGGCCGCTCGGCGTCTCGACACCTACTCCAAGGGCATGCGGCAGCGCATCAAGATCGCGGCAGCCCTGGTGCACGACCCCGCGGTGCTGCTGCTCGACGAGCCGTTCAACGGCGTGGACCCCCGTCAGCGGATGCACCTGATGGACCTGCTGCGCCGCCTGGGCGACGAGGGCCGCACGGTGCTCTTCAGCTCGCACATCCTCGAGGAGGTCGAGCGGCTGGCCCGGCACATCGAGGTCGTCGTCTCCGGTCGCCACGCGGCCTCCGGCGACTTCGGTGCCATCCGCCGGCTGATGACCGACCGGCCGGTGCAGTACGCGGTCCAGTCCAGCGACAACCGCGCGCTGGCCGCGGTCCTCATCGCCCAGCCGGCGGTCCGCGCGGTCAGCCTGCGCGCCGACCAGCTCGACGTCCAGGTCGACGACCTGGGCAGCTTCGCCGTCGGCCTGCCCGGCTGGGCGCGGCAGCACGACGTGACCCTGTTCGAGCTCTCCCCCAGCGACGAGTCGCTGGAGAGCGTCTTCGCCTACCTGGTGGCCCGATGATCAAGGACCCTTCATGAACGGGACGATCGCCAAGCTCGCCCTGCAAGCACTGCTGGGCCGACGCCGCTTCTTCCTGCTGCTGGCCTTCCCGGTGCTGCTGATCGCGCTGGTCACCCTGATCACCGCGCTCACCGACGGGGACGCGGCCTTCGACATCCTGCCCGGGCTGGGCTACCCGCTCGTGCTGCCGCTGGTCGCGATCCTCGCGGCGTCCTCGGTGCTGGGTCCCGAGGTCGACGACGGCTCGATCGTCTACCTGCTCGCCAAGCCGGTGAACCGCTACGTCGTGGCCATCAGCAAGTGGGTCGTCGCGCTCGCCGCCACGCTGGTGGCCGGGTCGTTGGCGATCCTCGTCGCCTCGCTCATCACGGGTGACACCACCCGCGCGCTCGGGATGTTCGTCGGCGCCGTCGTCGCCGGGACGGCGTACTCCGCACTGTTCCTGGCGATCTCCGCCATCACCCGGCACGCAGTCATCGCGTCGCTGATGTTCGTGCTGATCTGGGAGAGCCTGCTCGGCAACCTGTTCACCGGCGTCGCGTGGCTGAGCATCGGCCAGTGGGGCCTGCGCGTCGGCCACGAGGTCTCCGCCAAGCTGCCCGACCCGGCGAACCTGACCTGGGCGGTGCTGGCCAGCATCGTGGTGACGGTGGCCGGCGTGTGGTTCGCCGGTGACCGGCTGCGCTCGTTCTCGCTGCGCGGCGAGGACTGACGCCCGGCCGCTCCGGTCAGGGATAGGCTCGATTTCGTGGACCTTCCCGTGATGCCGCCCGTCCAGCCGATGCTGGCCAAGAGCGTCAGCGGCGTGCCGGATCCCGCCAAGCACGGCGGCCTGAGCTTCGAGCCCAAGTGGGACGGCTTCCGCTGCCTGGTCTTCAAGGACGGCGACGAGGTCGAGCTCGCCAGCCGCAACACCAAGCCGCTGACCCGCTACTTCCCCGAGGTGGTCGAGGCCTGCCGCCGGCAGCTGCCCGAGCGCATCGTGCTCGACGGTGAGATCTTCGTCGGGCTGCAGGGGCCCGAGGGCTGGCGGCTGGAGTTCGAGACGCTGCAGGAGCGGATCCACCCGGCGGCGAGCCGCGTCGACAAGCTCGCGGTGGAGACGCCGGCCGGCTTCGTCGCCTTCGACCTGCTCGCGCTCGGTGACGAGTCCTTCCTGGCGCGCCCCTTCGCCGAGCGACGCGCCGCCCTGGTCGAGGCGCTGGCCGACCTCGACGGCACCGGCCCGTGCTTCCTGACCCGCACCACCGAGGACCCGGCGGAGGCCGAACGGTGGTTCGACGAGTTCGAGGGCGCCGGCCTGGACGGCGTGGTCGCCAAGCCCCTGGGAGCGGCGTACGAACCCAACAAGCGCACCATGCTCAAGATCAAGCACGAGCGCACGGCCGACGTCGTGCTGGCCGGCTACCGCGAGCACAAGACGTCGACGCCGGAGGAGCCGCTGATCGGCTCCCTGCTCCTCGGCCTGTACGACGACGACGGCGAGCTGCAGCACATCGGCGTCTCGGCCAGCTTCACCGCCGCGAAGCGGGCCGCGATGTGGCACGAGCTGCAGCCGCTGGTCTGCGACATCGCCGACCACCCCTGGGGGAAGTGGAACGAGTTCCTCACCGCCAACCCCGAGCGCGTCCCCGGCACCCAGAGCCGCTGGAGCCAGGGCAAGGACCTCGGGTTCACCGCGCTGCGACCCGAGCGGGTGCTGGAGGTGAAGTACGACCACATGGAGGGTCGCCGCTTCCGGCACACTGCGCACTTCACGAGGTGGCGCACCGACCGCGATCCCGAGAGTTGCGGATATGCCCAGCTGGACGAGCCCGCGGGCTATGACCTCACTAGAATCCTGAGCACCGACCACGGAGGCGAGTCATGACCGACCACACCGAGATCCCCGACGACTCGATCCACGACGGGCAGGGCACCTACGACGTGGTGCTCCTCGTCGAGCAGGCCCTGTCCCCCGCCGACGCCAAGCAGGTGCGCTCGCTCCACGTCGAGATCGAGGACCCGGTCGTCTACCACGTGCTGCTGCCCCTCGAGGACGCTGCCGCCCGCATCGAGGCCTCCCTCGGCACCCTCGGCGCCGGTGACCTGATGGCCGCCCCGGCCCTGGCGATGAACGACGTCGACATCGAGGCTCTCCGCAAGGAGTGCCAGGAGAACTCCTCCGCCGAGCTGCAGCAGACGCTCGTCGCGCTCAAGGAGGCCGGCGGCACCTGCCACGGCAAGGTCACCTCCGAGCCGCCCGTCGACGCGCTGACCGCGATGGTCGCGGCGGTCGACGCCCGCGAGGCGATCATCCTCACGCGTCCGCACGTGGTCGCCGAGTTCTTCCACGTCGACTGGACCTCGCGGGCCCGTCGCAAGCTCGGCGTACCCGTCCTGCACCTCATCGAGCACGAGAACTTCGACGAGCAGGCCTCCGGCTCCGGCGAGGGCGTCACCGGCCTCTGACCGGTCTTGGTCCGGTCTTGGACCGCGGAGGTCGCGGCACCCGGTGTCGGGGTAGTCCAGTGAGAAGTGGCTGCCCCACGTCCTTCCTCACAGCCGTACGCCACTGGACTACCCCGCCCCACCCCACGTCGACGTAGTCCAGTGAGAAGTGGCTGTTCAGGACGCCCCCCAACAGCCGTACGCCACTGGACTACCCAGCCACCCCCGCGATAGTCCACCGGGAAGTGGCTCCCACACCCACGTCCCGACAACCGAATGCCGGTGGACTACCCCAGCGGGCTCACGTCCGGGCCTGGCCGACCCCACCGAGGGGCGTACGACGGCTCAGCCGCGCGGTCGCCGCACCCGGCGTACGACGGCGCGGCCCAGGATCGAGGCGGCCTCGCGCCCGCCGACGGTCTGCGGCCTGCCGGCCCGGCGCGCCTGGTCGAGCTCGCGACGCAGGTGCTGCACCGTGGCGCGCTGCGCGTCACGCGCCTCGCGGGCGGCCAGCGTGGACTCCGCCTTCGTGTGGTCGAACGTGAGGGCCACGGCGTCGGCGTAGCGGGTGTCGTACTCGAGATGGATGACGTCCAGGCGCGCCTGCGTGTCGTCGTCGGCCGGGGACGTCGTCAGCACGCCGAGGAGCTGCCAGACCTCCTCGGCCATGTCGCGCAGCCACACGGGGGTGCGGACGTCGTCCCAGGTCAGCTGGGACTTGCGCATCGACGGCTCGATGAAGTCGTCCACCGGGTGGTGCTCGGTCGACGAGAGATCGGTGTTGAAGTCGAGCTCGAGCTGCTGCTGGACCGGCGCCAGCGCAGCGCGCCAGTCGGCGAGGAGGTCGACGTACCTCACGAACGAGCGCTTGTCACCGCGCCCGGCCTGCTCCGTCAGGAGGGCGGCGTGCACCCAACCGGCGACGTTGGAGGTCTCCTTGGTGAGCCTCAGGTCGTCGGACTGGCTGGAGAGGTAGGCGATGTCGCGCGACCCGACGACCTCGGCCGGGTGGCGCAGCGCCGTCAGCCAGCGCAGGTCCACGTCGAGGTCGCGGCTCGCGTCCTCCCACGCCCGGGCGAACCAGAAGGCGTGCGGGTCCTTCACGACGATCTGCTCTGCGTCGAGCTGCCCGGAGAGCCACTCGCGCAGCTCGGCGGTCGGCTCACCGGACGCGAGGTAGTCGGCGACGAGGTCGACCGCGGCCGGTCGGCTGTCGATGTTGAACAGCGCGAGCTCGCGGAGGTGGCGCTTGTGGAAGTCGATGACCCACTGCGGCTCGTAGAAGCCGCGCGGGTTGGTCTCCGACGCCTCGACCTCGGGCTGCGGCACGTGGAGGCCCAGCCGCTTGAGCGTGCCCGCCAGGGAGCTGGTGCCACTGCGGCCGGAACCGGAGACGAGGACCAGCGGGGTGGGGGGCGTCGGCATGCGGGTCACCCTATCGGCCGGCGTCCCACCTCCTAGGATCGTGGCGACCGCACTCGACGAGGACAGGACACCGGACACGTGGCACTCTCCGACAAGGTGCGATCGGCCGTACGCCGCGTGCGCCGCGACGGGCCTCTCGACATCGTCTTCGTGCTCTTCAACGCCGACGGCATGGGCGGCACCGCGCGCTCCGGGATCGCGCAGGCCAACGCGCTGGTCGGCCTCGGCGAGGGCCACCGGGTGCGGATCCTGAGCGTCACCCGAAGCGGTGCGACGACCCACTACCCGCTGGCCGACGGGCTGGAGGTCACCTACCTCGTCGACGTACGCGGTGAGCGGGCGGCCGCGGTCAACGGTCGTCACCCGGCCGAGCTCGCCGACCGCGAGTCCGTGATCGTGCCGCGGTCGTGGGACGCGACCTTCAACGCGCTGACCGACGCGACCCTGCGCGAGGCGCTGCCCGCGCTCGACGCGGACGTCCTCGTCACGACGACCCCGGAGCTGCTGGCCGTGGTCGCCCAGCTCGCGCCGGACGGCGTCGCGCTGGTGCACCAGGAGCATCGCGCCTCCTCCAGCCGGGTCAACGACCTCGGCGCGCTGCTGGAGTTCGCTCCCCGCGCGGACGTCGTGGTGTCGCTGACCGAGTCGATGTCGCGCTGGCTCGCCGGCCGCCTCGGGGGTGCCGCACCCGAGCTGCTCGTGATCCCCAACCCCCTGCCCGCCGAGCCGCAACCGCGCTCCGCGCTGGACCAGAAGACGTTCGTCACGGCCGGTCGGCTGGCCCCCGAGAAGCAGTTCGAGCACGTCGTCGACGCGTTCTGGCGCATCCACGAGGAGATCCCCGGCTGGACGCTGCGGATCTGGGGCGACGGCCCGCGCGCCGGCAACCTCGCCGCACAGGTCCGCAAGCTCGGGCTCGAGGGCCGGGTCGAGCTCCCGGGCACGACCGACGACATGACCACCGAGTGGACCCGGGCGAGCGTCGCGGTGCTCGCCTCGCGCGCCGAGGGCTACCCGCTCGTCCTGCAGGAGGCGATGTCCGCGGGCGTGCCGGCGGTGTCGTACGACTGCCCCTCCGGCCCCCGCGAGATCATCACCCACGACGTCGACGGGCTGCTGGTGCCGCCGGGCTCCAAGGCCGCCCTCGCCGCCGCCATGCAGCGCGTCGCCACCGACGACGACCTCCGCACCCGGCTCGGTGCCGCCGCGCTGGAGCGGTCCGAGCGCTGGGACGGCCTGGCGCTGGCCCGCCAGTGGGTCGACGTGTTCCGCGGTGCCATGGCCCGCCGCGCCGACCCGCTCGCCCCGCGACGCGTCCTGCACGGCCTGCGCCCCGGACCGATCGGCGACCTGCCCGAGACGACCGGCGCCCGCGGCCTCACCCCCGCCCAGGCGCGTACGACGACCCTGCAGGCGCTCACCGCCGCAGCCACCGCGAGCAGCGACGGCTGGTTCGTGGTGCCCGCCCGTGGCCTCGACCCGCACCCCTTCGTCGTCGTGCCGTCGTCACGCCGGGGCGCCTTCCTCGCGGCGCTGGCCGCTGCGTCCGTGCCCGACTGGCTGTCGGTCCGCGAGCCCGCCGAGCGCGGCTGGCCCGAGCGGCGCGGCACGGTCGCCGCGATGACCGACGAGCTCGCGCGCAACCGCACCGCCTCGCTGTTCCTCGAGCCGTGGCCCATGCGTGGCGGCCACGACGGCGTGCTCGGCGAGGGCGTCGAGGTCGGCGTGCAGTTCTGGGAGGAGTCGCCCGACGGCGAGCTGTTCGCGCCGAGCCTCAACCGGTTCGGCGACCGCGTGCCCGCCGGGACCCCGCGCACCACGATCGAGGTCGAGGGCGTGACCGTCCCGACGCTGGAGACGATGGCCCTCCCGACCGTCGACGACTGCCGCTTAGACGTCGACGTCGTCTACACGTGGGTCGACGGCGACGACGAGGCGTGGCTGGCCGCGCGCGACCAGCGGATCACCGAGATGGGCGGCACGCCGAGCGCCCGGGCGGGCGGCGCGCAGCGCTACCGCAGCCGCGACGAGCTGCGCTACTCGATGCGCAGCCTCCACCTCTTCGCCCCCTGGGTGCGCCGGATCCACCTCGTCACCGCGGGCCAGGTGCCGTCGTGGCTCGACACCTCCCACGACCGCATCCGGGTCGTCGACCACCGCGACATCCTGCCCGAGGCCGCGCTGCCGACCTTCAGCTCGCACGCCATCGAGACCCGCCTCCACGCCGTGCCCGACCTGGCCGACCACTTCGTCTACGTCAACGACGACGTGTTCCTCGGGCGGCCGCGGCGCCCCGAGCACTTCTTCTCACCCGGCGGCCAGTACGCCGCCTTCGTCGCCGACCACCGCGCCGTCGGCCTGCCGGGCACCGACGACCGCCCCTACCTCACCGCGGCGCTCAACAACCGCCGGATCCTGGCCGAGGCGTTCGGCGTCAACCTCACCCAGACGATGATGCACAGCCCGCACCCCCAACGTCGTACGACGCTGGAGGAGATCGCGGCCCGCTTCCCCGCCGAGGTCGAGGCCACCACGCTCGCGCCCTTCCGCTCCGAGGCCGACGTGTCGATGCTGTCGTCCTTCGCGCAGAGCTACGGGCTGATCACCGGGCAGGCCTTCCGCGCCACCGCCCACCACGGCTACGTCGACCTCGGCCACCAGCAGCTGCCCGTCCAGCTCAAGCAGATGAGCCACCGCAACCGCGACTTCTTCTGCATCGCCGACAACATGCTCGCCGCCTTCGACGAGGAGCGCGCCGACGGCCTGCTCCACGAGTTCCTCGAGGAGTACTTCCCGATCCCGGCACCCTGGGAGAAGTAGCGCGCCCCACGCCTTCGGTGGTCGAGGAAGGCGCCCCGGCGCCTGTCACGAGACCCGGTCACCCGATTCGCACGCCCGAGGCTGAGGGGTTTCGTGACGGGCGCTGCCCGCCCTCCTCAACCAGCGACGGTGAGGAACGCGGCGGGGTCTCAGTCGGGGATGCGGTTGCCCTCGGCGTCCCAGTGCGACTCGACCTTCTTCGACGGCTGGACGCGGGGCGGCTCACCGGGCATCTTCGGGTGGTCCGGCGGGAAGTTGAGCTCGACCGGGTGCTCGTCCCAGAGCGCGAGCGGGACTTCGAGGCCGCAGTGGACGTCGTCGATCGCGGCCCACGGGTCGCCGTCGGCGGCCAGCCGCTCCGGCACCGTGAAGAGGTTGAACGCCAAGGGTGACGAGAGCGTCGCGAGCTCGTCCCACGTCACCGGCGTCGACACCGGGGCACCCGCGATGGGCCGCAGGGAGTACGCCGACGCGATGGTGCGGTCACGGGTGTTCTGGTTGAAGTCGACGAAGATCCGCTCGCCGCGCTCCTCCTTCCACCACGCGGTGGTCACGCCGTCGTCGCGCTTCTCGAGCTCACGGCCGATCGCGATCGCCGCGTGCCGCACGGCCGCGAAGTCCCACTCGGGACGGATCCGGACGTAGATGTGGATGCCGCGGTTGCCCGAGGTCTTCACGAAGGGGATCAGTCCCATCTCCTCGAGCAGCTCGCGGGCGACGCCGGCGACCCGCACGGCGTCGGTGAAGGTCGTGCCCGGCTGGGGGTCGAGGTCGATCCGCAGCTCGTCGGGATGGTCGACATCGGCACGTCGCACAGGCCACGGGTGGAAGGTCAGCGTGCCCATGTGCGCGCACCAGACCGGCACGGCGATCTCGGTCGGGCAGATCTCGTCGGCGGTGCGACCGGACGGGAAGGTGATCGTCGCAATCTCGAGGTAGTCGGGAGCCCCCTTGGGGACGCGCTTCTGGTAGAACGCGTCGGCGTTGCGGTCCTGCGGCCCGGTCGCGAGCTTCATCCCCTCGCGGACGCCGGAGGTCCAGCGCTCGAGCGCGGTCGGGCGATCGCGCAGGGCCCGCATGAGGCCGTCCTCGACGCTGGCGAAGTACTCCGCCACCATCAGCTTGGTGACCTCCGGCGTCGCCTCCGTCGCCTCGTAGATGACCCGCTCGGGGGACGAGATCCTGACCTCGCGCTCCCCCGCCCGGACGTACGCCTCCGACGCCTTCGCCATACCCGCGACCCTAGCGGGACGCCTCACTGGAACGCGTCCGTAAACTCAGAGGTATGGCCTATGACGTTCAGAAGACCGACGAGCAGTGGCGCAAGGAGCTGACCCCCGAGGAGTACGCCGTGCTGCGGCAGGCGGGAACGGAGCGGGCCTTCACCGGCGAGTACACCGACACCGACACCGAGGGCACCTACTCCTGCAAGGCCTGCGGCTCGGAGCTGTTCACCAGCGACACCAAGTTCCACTCCGGCTGCGGCTGGCCCAGCTTCTACCAGCCGGTGACCGACACCGTGGAGTACATCGAGGACACCTCGCACGGGATGAAGCGCGTGGAGGTGCGCTGCGCGACGTGCGGCTCGCACCTCGGGCACGTGTTCCCCGACGGCTTCGGCACGCCCACCGGCGACCGCTACTGCATCAACTCGGTCAGCATCACGCTCAACGAGAAGAGCTGACCTCCGCCCGCGGCTCCCGGACCCCCGGAACACCCGGGGTGAACCAGCCCGATGGGCTCAGCTCGTCGCCCATGCGCGGGACGTACTGCTCGAAGTAGACCCGGGAGATCAGCTCGCGGCGGCTGCGCACGTCGGCCTTGAGGAACACTGTCTTGAGGTGGTCCTGCACGGTCCACGGCGAGACGTGCAGGGTCGCCGCGATCTCCTTGGTGTCGAGCCCCTGCAGCACCAGCTGGGTCACGTCGCGCTCGCGCGGGGTCAGGTCGAAGGCTGCGACGACCAGCGGCACGATCTCCGGCGGCCGCGCCTCCTCGATGGTGACCACCACGTCACCGCCGGCGCCTGACAACGGAGCGGCGTGCAGCACCAGCCAGGTGCCGCCGGCGGTGCGGATCCGCGAGCGCGGCGGGACCGAGGTCTCGCCGCGCGCCAGCCGTCGGGCGGCGCCGACCAGGGCCGACACCATCCCGGCAGGATCGCCGTAGACGTCGCCGGACCCCAGCTCCGCCAGGCGCGCCTCGGCACCCAGGCTCATCTGGCGCACGGTGTCGTCGGCGCCCACGATCAGCACGGCCGGCCCGCCCGCCACCGGGACGACCTCGCTCGAGGAGAGCCGGCAGAGCATGCCGGTGCGCACGCCACGCGCGAACACCTCGGTGAGCGAGGCCATGAACTCGATCTCGGCCGTGCCGAAGGGCACGTCGTCGGGCCCGCGGAACAGCGCCATCGCACCCCACGCCGCACCCGCCTCGCGGAAGACCAGGCGGAGCTCGTCGGCGAAGCCGAAGTTGGGCTTCATGAAGCGGCTCATCCGTCCGGAGCGCTCCACGTCCCCGCCGGTGAGCGCGTGCACGCCCGCTGCCGGGACCGCGGCGCGGGCCAGCTCGCCGAACGCGGTGGGCTCCACGGTCCCGTACTCGATCAGTCCGAACTCGTGGTCGTAGGTGTTGGTCTCCGCGAGCGCGCCGTACTTGCGGGCGCTGGTGAGGAGGAAGGTGGCCGGGTCGTGCGTGCCCAGGCACACCCCCACCGCCGGCACCGCCCGGCCGACGGAGTCGACGGCCTCGGCGAGGAACGTCTCGAGGTCCAGCCCGGCACGCGAGAGCACGTCGACGTCGCGGCGTACGCGCTCGGCGAGCACAGCAGTGGCAGGCATGCACACGAGTGTCGGGGACGACCCCGCTCGAGCGCACTCCCATAACTCTGGGAAGTCCACTGGTCCAGATCAGTGGGTCGCGAAGTCCCCTGCCGACTGGGATCGCACGGCGGTGGCGCGCGGTCCCACGATCGTCGGGTCAGCACCACCCGATCGAAGAAGGACCAGATGAACAGCATCGACCTGAGCACCGCCACCGGCCGCGCCACCAGCCTCCGAGGCCTGTGCGGCGGCGCCATCCATCTCCCCGGCGACCCCGGGTACGACGCCGCGCGCACGCCGTGGAACGTCGCCGCCGAGCTCCGCCCGGCCGCCGTGGCCGTCCCGCGGGACGCCTCCGACGTCGCCGACGTCATGCACGCCGCGCTCGACGCCGGTCTGCGCGTCGCCCCGATGAGCACCGGCCACGGCGCCGCGCTGCTCACCACGGACGACCTCGCCGACGTCGTCGTGGTCCGGATGTCCGGACTGACCGGCGTCACCGTCGACCCCGCCGCACGCACGGCCCGTGTCGAGGGCGGCACCCTGTGGCAGGACGTCGTCGAGGCCGCCGCCTCGCACGGCCTGACCGCACTTCACGGCAGCTCGCCCGACGTCGCCGTCGCCGGCTACTGCCTGGGCGGCGGCATCGGCTGGTACGCCCGCAAGCACGGCTTCGCTGCCAACAGCGTCGTGGCCGTCGAGCTGGTGACGCCCAACGGGGAGCTGCTGCGCGCCGACGCCGACCACCACGCCGACCTGTTCTGGGCGCTGCGCGGTGGCGGCGGCAACTTCGGCGTGGTGACCGCGCTCGAGATCCGCCTCCTGCCGTACGCCGACGCCTACGCCGGCATGCTGCTGTGGGACCGCGAGGCGGCACCCGAGGTGCTGCGCGCCTGGGCAGCGTGGACCCAGGACGCGCCCGAGGAGGTCACCACGTCGTTCCGCGTGCTGTCCTTCCCGCCGCTGCCGGAGCTCCCGCCCTTCCTGAGCGGCCGCCAGCTGGTCGTCATCGACGGTGCGGTCCTCGCCGACGACGCGACGGCCGAGGAGCTCCTCGCCCCGCTCCGCGCGCTCGACCCGGAGATGGACACCTTCGGCCGGGTGCCGGTCACGGCCGTCACCCGGATCCACATGGACCCGGAGGGTGCCGCCCCGTCCGCCGCCGACCACACCCTGCTGGCCGAGCTGCCGGAGGAGGCGGTCGAGGCCTTCCTGGCCCAGGTCGGCCCGGGGACCAGCACGTCGCTCCTGGCCGCGGAGCTCCGCCAGCTCGGGGGCGCGCTCTCACGGCGTACGACCGACGCCGGCGCCATCGGGGCGACCGACGCCGCGTTCGCGGCCTTCTTCGTCGGCATCGCGCCGGTCCCGGAGGCCGTCGCCGCGGTGAAGGCGGACGCCGCCCGCGTGGTGGCCGCGGTGGAGCCGTGGTCCGCGGCTCGGGAGCTGCCGACCTTCGCCGAGCACTCCGACAGCGCCCGGCGCTGCTACGCCGACGCCGACTGGGAGCGGTTGCGGGCACTGCGCGCCCAGGTGGACCCCGGCGGCCGCATGCGGGCGGGCCACGTCATCTGACGTCGCCGCCCGGGTAGCGATGCCCGGGTAGGTAGGGACGTCCTGGTGGGCGATCCGTACGGTTCACCTACCAGTTCGTCCCTACCTACCCCCTCGGCGGGCGACGCTCAGGAGGCGGGCACCAGCGCCGAGGTGATGCGCACCAGCCCGGCACCGTAGGTCGCGTCGGCCCAGTCCTGGATCGACCCGTCGTCGAAGACCACCTGGGCGTCGAGGGAGTCCGGGGCGGTCGACCCGCTGGTGAGCAGCCGGTCGCCCAGCGCGGCCTGGAGCTCCTGGTTGATCGTGTTGAGGTCGGCGTCGGTGCGCTCGACGGTGGTCACGCAGAGCGGCCCGCCCCACGTCGTGCGCAGCTGCGCCTCGGCGGCCTCGGCGTCACCCGTCACGGCGACGCTGATCGTGCCGTCGCTCAGCCACGCGGCGGCGTACGTCGGCAGGGCGGAGGCGGCGGTCAGGGTGGCGTCCATGTCCTCGGGCGTCGCCTTGTCGGGGTCGGTCGTGGTCGCGTCGTCGCAGGCCGGGTCCAGTCCCCCGGCCTGCGGCTCGGCCATCGTGTCGTAGAGCGCCGCGGGGATCGCGTCGGTCGCGGTGAAGGTCGTGCCGTCGAAGGTGCCGGTGACGGCGTAGGAGCCCCACGTGACGCCCGCGGCCTTCTCGACACCGACGTCGCCCCACTCGAAGCCCTCGACCGCCGGGCCGCCGCACTGGGGCGGGTAGGACTCGGCGACGGCGCCCAGGCACAGCTCGGGACCGGTGCCCGGGTCGAGGACCGTCACCAGGCCGGTGGTGCGCACCGGGCCGTCGGGCACGGGCACTGGCGCCTCGCCGGCCGGCTCGGGGGACGAGCTGGTGGCCGACGACGGCGCGCCGCCCGCGGCGGGGTCGACGGCGCGCATCTCCCCCTCGGTCGAGCAGGCGGCGAGCGAGAGCGCGGTGGCGGCGAGGGCGAGCGTCAGCAGAGGTGTCCTCATGCCTCTGGGACGTTACCGGGCCGTCGGCGGTTCCGCGCGCGGAGGCGTCAGGGCAGGCGGGCGAGGAGCTCGGCCGGGGTGACCCGGGCGCCGGTGTAGAACGGCACCTCCTCGCGCACGTGGCGACGGGCGTCGGAGGCCCGCAGGTCGCGCATCAGGTCGACGATGCGGTGCAGCTCGTCGGCCTCGAAGGCGAGCATCCACTCGTAGTCGCCCAGGGCGAACGAGGCGACGGTGTTGGCGCGCACGTCGGCGTAGCCGCGGGCCTGCTGGCCGTGCTCGGCGAGCATCCGGCGACGCTCGGAGTCCTCGAGGAGGTACCACTCGTAGGACCGCACGAACGGGTAGACGCACACGTGCGCGCGGGGCTCCTCGTCGGCGAGGAAGGCCGGGATGTGGGACTTGTTGAACTCCGCGGGCCGGTGCAGCGCCATCTGCGACCAGACCGGCTCGAGGCGGCGGCCGAAGGCGGTGCGTCGGAAGGCGTTGTAGGCCGCCTGGAGCTGCTGGGAGTCCTCGGCGTGCCACCACACCATCAGGTCGGCGTCGGCACGCAGGCCGCTGACGTCGTAGAGGCCGCGGACCTTGACGTCCTCCTCGGCCAGCACCTCGAACAGCGCCTCGACGTCGGTCGCCTCGGCCTCCCGGTCGGCGTCACCGAGGACGTCGCGGAGCTTGAACACCGACCACATCGTGTAGCGGATGCTGTCGTTGAGCTCCTTGGTGCGAGCGGCGTTGGTCTTCGAGGAGTCCGTGCTCATGCCCTCATTCTGCCCGGGTGACCGAGGCCACAGCGCGGCGGGCCGACCCGATCACCGCGGGGATGCCCACCCCGTCGTAGGCCGCCCCGCAGACCGCCAGTCCCGGCAGGTGCTCGAGGCCGGCGCGGATCCCCGCGACCCGCTCGACGTGGCCCACGGCGTACTGCGGCAGCGCGCCACCCCAGCGCTGGACGTGGGCGTCGACCGGCGTCGCGGTGATGCCGGCCATGCCCGCGAGGTCGGCCAGCGACACCCGTACCAGCCCCTCGTCGTCGGCCTGCAGCGTCGACACCTCGCCGTGGCGCCCGAGCGAGGTGCGCAGCACGACGACGTCGGGGTCGAGGTCGCGCACCCAGCCCCACTTGGCGAAGGAGAACGTGGACGCCTTGATGGTGCGCTGCTCGACGGGCGGGACGAGGAAGCCGGACCGGTCGAAGAGCGCGTCGGGCACGTCCTGCGCCCGGAAGGCCAGGGTGACCACCGCGACGCTCGCGGTCTCGATGCCGGCCAGCTCCGCAGCCGCCCGCGGCGCGACCTCGCGCAGGAGCCGCGCCGTGGGTGCGGCCGGCGTCGCCACGACGACGGCGCCCGCCTCGATGGTCTCCGGGCGGGTGGTGGGACCGACCGTGACGGCCCAGCCCGACGGCGTACGCCGCAGCGCGCGGACGGTCGCCGAGGTCCGCACCTCGAAGCCGCCGGCCGCGGCGATCAGGCCGGGGAAGCGGCCCATGCCGCCGGGCAGGGCGGCGAAGACGGGGGTCGAGGACGCAGGTAGGGCGGCGGCCTGCTCGAGCAGGCTGCCGCGACGCGCCATCGCGAGCAGCTGCGGCACCGCTGCTGCGGCGGAGAGCTGCCGTGCGTGACCGGCGTACACGCCACCGAGCAGGGGCTCCACGAGCCGGTCGACGATCTCGTCGCCGAGGCGGGCCGCCACGAGGTCGCCGACGGAGACGTCGTCGCCGACGACCGAGTCCTGCTCGTGCAGCGCGCGGGCGAGGCCCTCGGGACTCAGCACGCCGCTGGCCGCGAGCTGGTCGACGTCGAACGGGACGCCCATCAGTGACCGCGGCATCGTGCGCAGCGCGCCGCGCGACCAGACGCCGGAGGTGGCCGACGTGGGGTGCACGACCTCGGCGCCGATCTCGGCGGCCAGCCCCACGCCCTCGGGCCTGCGGGCGAGCATGGCCTCCGCGCCGACGTCGACGGTCAGGCCGGCGACCTCGTGGCTGCGGAGCTTGCCGCCGACCTGGGGCGAGCCCTCCAGCAGGAGCACGTCGCGACCCGCCGCTGCGAGGTCCAGGCCGGCCACCAGGCCCGCGACGCCACCACCGACGACCACCACGTCCCTGTCCTGCGCCACGACCCTCACCCTAGGGTGAGCAGCATGGAGACCAGTGGGGGTGCCGACCGCATCGCGGTGATGATCGATGCCGACAACACCAGGGCGGCGTACGCCAACGAGGTGCTGAGCGAGGTCGCCAAGTACGGCAACCCGACGATCCGGCGCGTCTACGGCGACTGGACCAACCCGCACCTGACCCGGTGGGCGCGCATCCTCAACAGCCTCGGCCTGCGCGCGATGCACCAGAGCGCCTTCACGACCGGCAAGAACTCCACCGACCTCGCACTCGTCATCGACGCGATGGACCTGCTCTACGACGGCAACGTGGAGGCGTTCGCGCTGGTCACGAGCGACAGTGACTTCACCAGCCTCGCGCACCGCCTGCGCGAGTCGGGCAAGACGGTCTACGTGCTGGGTGAGAACAAGGCTCCGGAGTCGCTGCGCAACGCCTGCGACAAGTTCATCGACCTCGCCGTCGTGGCGGAGAAGCACGACGACGACGCCGACGACGAGGCCGACGACGCCGGTGACGACGCGGACGAGACGCCGTCGGTGACGATCAACCTGCAGAGCGCCCTGGTGCGGGCGCTCAACGCCGTCTCCGACGACGAGGGCTGGGCCCACCTGCCGGCGCTCGGCAACCAGCTCATCCGCACCCACCCGTCTTTCGACGCCCGCAACTTCGCCGGGCCCGGCGCCCGGCTGAGCACCCTCGTCACCGCCCAGCCCTACCTGGAGACCTCGGGCAGCGGCAACGCGATGCGGGTGCGACTGAAGGGGTCGGCGCCTCGCCAGCAGGCGCGGAGCAAGCCCGCCAAGCAGCGGCCCGAGCAGCCCACCGAGCAGCCGGCCGAGCAGGCCACCGACCAGCCGGCACAGAAGCCGGCACAGAAGCCGGCACAGAAGCCGGCGAAGAAGGCTGCCGCGAAGACGGCCAAGAAGGCAGCCGAAACGACAGCCGCCACGACAACCGGCAAGACTGCGGAGAAGCCCGCCAGGAAGCGCACGCAGGCGACCCGGAAGACTGCCGACAAGGCCCCCGAGAAGCCCGCCGAGCAGCCCGCCGCGCAGAAGGGTCCCGGCGCCAAGGAGCCCGGCACCGGGCCGGTCGTGCAGAGGACGGTCTCGCGGAGGACCGCGAAGACGACGCCCGCTGGCTGACGATCACGGTTCGGTCACAGGTCGGCCGCGGCCGGAACCGCCTCCGGTGCGACCGGCGTCGGAGAGCCATGACCCCTCTCCGGAGCACCCGCGCCCGCGCCGCCGGCGTCGTCACCGCGATCACCATGACGGCCGTGCTGGCCGCCTGCTCGTCCGGCAGCAGCGACAGTGGTGCGGACAGGGCGTTCTCGGACCAGTCCAGCGCGTCGGACGGCTCGGGCGGCTCGGGTGGGTCGGACGCCGGAGGTGTGAGCGCCGAGGACAGTGCCACCAGCCGTGACCTCTCGTCCGCGTCGGGCGACGCCCCAGCCTCCCCGGAGACGGAGCGCGCGATCATCTCCTCGGGCACCGTCTCGCTGACCAGCAAGGACGTCGGCGCGGCCCGTCAGGACGTGCAGCGGATCGTCGACGCACAAGGTGGCGAGGTCACCGAGGAGGACACCGAGACCGACGACGACGGCGAGACGTCGTACGCTCGGATGGTGCTCCGCGTGCCGAGCTCGGCGTTCGACGCGGCGATGCAGGCTCTCGAGGACGTGGCGGTGCTGCGCGCCTCCACCCGGGGCTCGGAGGACGTCACGACCCAGGTGATCAACACCGGCGTCCGGGTGCGGGCGCAGGAGGCCAGCCTGAAGCGGGTCGAGACGCTCCTCGCGGAGGCCAGGACCCTCAAGGACATCATCTGGATCGAGTCCCAGCTCACCGACCGCCAGGCCGAGCTGGACTCGCTGAAGTCGCAGCAGACGTGGCTCAAGGACCAGACGTCGCTGTCCACGATCACGGTCGACATCACCGCGAAGGCCGAGGCGGAGGCCGAGGGGCCCGACGACGAGCCCGCCGGCTTCCTCACCGGGCTGAAGGGCGGGCTCGACGCTCTCGGCGGCACTGCGGCCGTGGTCGCCACGGTCGTCGGCGCGCTCCTGCCGTTCGCCGTCGTGCTGCTCGTCCTCGGGCTGCCGGTCTGGCTGTTCGTCCGTCGCCGCCGGACCGCCCCGCAGCCGGCCGCGCCGGAGGCCTGACGCCCGGCTCCCGAGGGTGGTGGCGGCAGATCGCAGCGGAACGGGCCCGACGTACGCAATGTGCCGCCACCCTGCGGGACCGCTCCGCCCTGGTGGCGGCAGATTGCCGCGGCACAGGTCCGGCGTACGCGATCTGCCGCCACCCCCGCGCCCCGCGCACGCGCACGGTGGTGGCGTACGACATCAGCCCGTGGATGTCGTCCGCCGCGTCCCCGTCCCGCCCTCAGGCGGCGACGACCTCCCGCTCGCGGGCGTCGGCCGTGGCGTCGGTGTGCTCGAGGGACCGGCCGTGGGTCTCGGGCAGGAAGCGTGCGCAGACCAGCGAGATGGCCGCCACGACGACGTTGTAGCCGGCAACCCACCACAGGGTGCCGTCGCCACGGGTGACGAGCCATGCCGCGATCAGCGGGGTGAGGCCGGAGGCGAGGATCCCGGACACCTGGTAGAGCGTGCTGAGCGCGGTGTAGCGGTAGCGGGTGTCGAACTGCTCGGACCAGAAGGCCGCGAGCGGTCCGTAGACCGTGCCGTAGATGAAGCCGAGGCCGACGACGAAGACGAGCGAGATGGCCCACCGGTTCTCGGTCTGCACCAGGAACGCCGCCGGGAACGCGAAGAGCAGCCCCAGCCATGCGCCCATCCGGTAGACGGGCTTGCGGCCGACCTTGTCCGACAGGGCGCCGGCGAGCGGCACGAGCACGACGCCGATGGCTGCGCCGACGAGGATCGCATCGAGCGCCCAGCTGCGGGGCAGTCCGAGGTTGGTGGCGACGTAGGCCAGCAGGTAGACCGAGAACAGGTTGAAGGTGAAGCCCTCGATGAACCGCGTGCCCATGCCCAGCAGGAGTGGCTTCGGCTGCTCGGCGAGCAGGTCGCGCAGCGGGAGCCGCGAGATCTCCTTGCGCTCCTGCACCTTCGCGAACTCTGGTGTCTCCATGACGGAGAGCCGGATGTAGGCGCCGATGCCGAGCAGCACGATGCTGACCAGGAAGCAGGCCCGCCAGCCCCAGGCGAGGAACGCCTCCTCGGGGAGCAGCCCGGCCAGCGAGAACGCACCGGCGGCCAGCACGAGCCCGCCCGGTACGCCGATGTGGGCGAAGCTGCCGAAGAAGCCGCGGCGCCCGGTCGGGGCGTACTCGACGGCCAGCAGCACCGCGCCGCCGTACTCGCCGCCGACGCCGATGCCCTGGAGCACGCGGAGCACCACCAGCGAGATCGGGGCCAGCACGCCGATCTGGTCGTAGGTCGGCAGCAGGCCGATGAGGGCCGTGCCGATGCCCATGATGACCAGGGTCAGCAGGAGCATCTGCTTGCGGCCGATGCGGTCACCGAAGTGGCCGAAGACCAGCCCGCCGATCGGCCGCGCGAAGAAGCCGACGGCGAAGGTCGCGAAGGCGGCGAACTGGGCGGCAGGGCCGTCGAGGCCGTTGAAGTAGAGCTTGTCGAAGACCACCGCGGCGGCCGTGCCGTAGAGGAAGAAGTCGTACCACTCGATCGTGGCGCCGACCGCCGAGGCGAGTGCGACACGACGAGGGGTGGGCACCATCTGGGCGGCGCTGTGGACGCTCATGCCGCGTCCTCCGCATCTGCGTCGGCACCGGGGTGCTCCTCGCCGCGGTCGACCTCGGCGCCGTTGATGCGGCCGTCGAGGCGGGCGGGGTCGAGGTCGTCGCGGTGAAGCTTGGCGAAGGCCGAGCGATGGAACACGAGCGGGTGCTCGCCATCCCCGCCCCCGACCTCGTGGACCTCGAGCAGCACGATCACGTGGTCGCCGGCCCCGATCTCCTCGCGGACCGAGCAGTCGTAGGTCGCGACGGCCTCGTCGAGCAGCACGGCGCCGTTGCCGGTCACCTTGAACGGCAGGCCGGCGAAGCGCTCCTCGCGCGGTCCGGCGAGCTGGCGGCACACCACGTCGTGGTGGTCGGCCAGCACGCTGATGCCGAGGCTTCCGGCCTCGCGGAGCAGCGGCCAGGTGGAGCTGCTGGTGGCGATCGAGAACGACACCAGCGGCGGCTCGATGCTCACCGAGGTGAAGGACGACGCGGCGATGCCGGTCAGCTGGCCCTTCACCGACGCGGCGACGGCGACGACCCCGGAGGGGAAGGCGCCGAAGGCGTCACGGAGCGTGCGCTGGTCGAGCGAGGAGCGTGTGGCGGTCGGGGTCGTGGACTGGACGGTCATGCGGTCACCACCTGGTCGGAGGGCTGGTCGGACGGCTGGTCGGACGGCTGGTCGGAGGGCTGGTCGGAGGGCTGGTCGGAGGGCTGGTCGGAGGGCTGGTCGGAAGGCAGGTACGGCGCAGCGGCGCGGACGGTGGTCGTCACGAGGCGGCCCGCTGGGCGCCGAACGGCACCGACGCCTGCGCCTCGACGGGCGCGGGGTGGGTCCACAGGCCGCGCCTCTCCAGGATCGGCAGCACGCCCTCGCCGAAGTGGTAGGCGCCCTCGAGGTGCGGGTAGGCCGAGAGGACGAGCTCCTCGATGCCGACCGCGGCGTACTGCTCGATCAGGTCCGCGACCTCCTCGTGGCTGCCGACGAGGGCCGTGCCGGCGCCGCCTCGGACCAGGCCGACGCCGGCCCAGAGGTTGGGGTGGATCTCCAGCCCGTCGCGGCTCCCGCTGTTGAGCGCGAGCATGTTCTGCTGGCCCACCGACTCCGAGCGCTTGAGGCCTTCCTGCACCCGGGCGATGTCCGCGTCGGAGATGCCGGCCAGCAGGCGGTCGGCCTCGGCCCAGGCCTCCTCGGAGGTGTCGCGGGTGATGGTGTGGACCCGCAGGCCGTACTTCAGGGTGCGGCCCTGCTGCTCGGCGAGGTCGCGGATCCACGCGACCTTCTTCGCGACGTCGGCCGGCGGCTCGCCCCAGGTGAGGTAGACGTCGGCGTGCTCGGCCGCGACCCGGCCGGCAGCCGGGGAGGACCCGCCGAAGTAGATCTCGGGGACCCGGTCGGGCAGCTGCTGCAGGCGCGCGTGCTCGACGCGCAGGTGCGAGCCGGAGAAGGTGACCTCCTCGCCGGTCCAGAGTCGCCGCACGATCGTGAGGAACTCCCCGCAGCGCTCGTAGCGCTCCTCCTTGTCGAGGAAGTCGCCGTAGGCGCGCTGCTCGTGCGACTCGCCGCCGGTCACGACGTTGAGGAGCAGGCGCCCGCCGCTGAGGTTCTGGAAGGTCGCGGCCATCTGCGCGGCCAGCGTCGGCGACGTCATGCCGGGCCGGAAGGCGACCAGGAACTTCAGCCGCTCCGAGAGCGGGGCCAGCATCGCGGTGGTCAGCCAGGCGTCCTCGCACCAGGCGCCGGTCGGGGTCAGGGCGGCCTCGAACCCGAGCTGCTCGGCGCTCCGGGCGACCTGGCCGAGGTAGGGGACGCTGGCCGGGCGGCCGGCGGCGCCGTGCTCGACGCCGTGGCCGCCGCTGACGACGTGGCGTCCGTCGCCTCCGTTGGTGGGCAGGAACCAATGGAACTTCATGGGAGCTGTCGGACCTTTCGGATCGGTGGTGGAGGTGCGAGCGCGGGGGCTCGCACCTCAGAGCTGGCCGTGGTTGGGCGGCGGCGTGCCGTCGACGACGTACCGGCCGAGGTGCTGGACCTTCCAGGCGGCCGGGTCGTGGAGGGTGTGGGTGCGCGCGTTGCGCCAGTGGCGGTTGAGGTTGAGCGAGTCGAGGGCCGAGCGGGTGCCGGCGACCTCGAAGAGGCGGCTGGAGACGTCGACGGCGACCTTCGCGGAGTGGGCGCGCACCGCCGCGACGGCGAGGCTCGCCGTGGCCGCGGTGGACGCGGAGAGGTCGTCGTCGGCGGCGTCGACGGTCCGGCCGGCCTCGCGGAGCAGCGCCTCGGCGGCTCGTACGTCGATCTCCATCTGGCCCAGCGCCTGCACCACCAGCGGGTCGTCCGCGGCGCGGTCCACGCCGGCGTCGGGATAGGGCCGCGACGTCGTGCGGACGAAGTCGGCCGCGTCCCGCAGCGCGGCGCGGGCGATCCCGACGTCGAGGGCGGCGTGCAGCACCTGGGCGAAGGCGCCGTACGTCTGCGGGCCCTCGAAGGTCAGGTGGTAGGGCGTGATGCAGGCGTCGTCGACGACCACGTCGACGAGGTCCACGGTGCCGCTGGCGGTCGTGCGCTGACCCATGCCGTTCCAGTCGTCGGTGACCGTCACGCCGGGGGCCGTCCGCTCGACCCAGGCCACGTGGAGCGGGCCGGCGCCCGGCGCGGCCAGGGTGTCCTGGTGCGCGAGCACGGGGATCCAGTGCGCGAAGAGGGCGCCGGTGCTGTAGCCCTTGGTCCCGTTGAGGATCCAGCGGCCCTGCCCGGCGGGGGCCAGCGACGTACGGATGTCGCGGACGTGCCGGGTGCCCACCTCGGACTGCGCGTTGCCGAACCGCTTGCCGGCCAGCACCTCGCCGAAGAAGAACCGCTGCTGCTCGGGCGTGCCCTGGTAGCGCATCGCGTTGACGTAGACGAAGTGGCTGTGCGGCACCTGGGCGACGCTGGGGTCGCCGGTGGCGAGGATCCGGAAGACCTCGACCAGCACCTCGGTGGGCAGGTCGGCACCGCCGTGCTCGGCGGGCACCGTGATCGCCAGCAGCCCGGAGGCCGAGAGCCGGTCGAGCTCCCGCTCCGGCAGCACCCGGTGGCGGTCGCGCTCCGAGGAACCGGCCGCGAGGTCGGCCACGATCGCGGTGGCCACCTCGATGGCCTCCTCGGCGGAGAGGACCGGGACCTGCGTGGCCTCCGCGTCGAGCACGGGAGCCGCCGTCATGCCACACGCTCCTGCTCGGCGGCCTCGAGCTCGCGCACGATGGGCAGCACGTGCCGGCCGAAGTGCTCGACCTCCTCCTGGAAGTGCAGGAAGCCCAGCAGGAACAGGTCGACCCCTCGGCGCTTGAACTCCAGCATCCGGTGGGCGACCTGCTCGGGGGTGCCGACGAGGCCGGTGCGGAAGCCGTCGTTGTACTGGACGAGGTCGGCGAAGTCGCTGCCCTGCCACATGCCCGTCCGGTCGCCCGTCGACTGGCCGGCCTGCTTCACCGCGTTGCCGAAGCCCTCGACCGCTTCCGGGTTGGCCTTGGCGATGATCTCCTCGAGCGTCGCGTGCGCCTCGGCCTCGCTGTCGCGGGCGACCATGAAGCCGTTGACGCCGAAGCGGACCGTACGTCCGGCGGCGCGGGCACTGCGGGTGACGCCCTCGATCTGCCGCTCGATGCCGTCGGGGGTGTTGCCGTTGGCGAAGTACCAGTCACTCACCCGCCCGGCCATCTCCTGGGCGACGCTCGAGTTGCCGCCCTGGAAGATCTCGGGCAGCGGACGCCCCGGCAGGTCCAGCGGCTTCGGCAACATCTCGAAGTCGCGCAGCTGGAAGAAGTCGCCACGGAACTGTGCGTTGTCCTCGGTCCAGATCTCACGGATGTAGGAGATGAACTCCTCGGCCATCCGGTAGCGCTCGCCGTGCTCGAGCCACCGCACCCCCATGCTCGTCGCCTCGTCCTTGAACCAGCCGGAGACGACGTTGATCGCCGCGCGGCCGTTGCTCAGGTGGTCGGCGGTCGCGATGAACTTGGCCAGCACGCCGGGGTGCCACATGTAGGGGTGGACCGCGGAGATGACCTTGAGCCGCTCGGTGGCGAGCAGCAGCGCGAGGCTGAAGCTGGTCGCCTCGTGCTGGTGCGCGGCGCCGTACGACGCCGTGTAGCGGACCTGCGTCAGGGCGTACTCGAAGCCGTTGTCCTCGGCCGTCCGCGCGAGGCGCTTGTTGTAGTCGTAGTCCCAGCCGGTGCGCTGCTCGATGTCGGAGATCACCAGGCCGCCGGACACGTTGGGCACCCAGTAGGCGAACTTCAGCGGCTCGGTGCTGGCGGGGGTCGTGCTCATGCTGCTCTCCTCGGGACGGAGTCGGACATCCGGGATCGGCGCTCAATCGCCAATCTCTATCGATCTGGTAGACAAACCTAGCAGCGGTCGACATCGACCCCGGCCACCACGTCGCGCGGCGATGTCGAGGGGGTGGAAGGTCGGACCTGCCACGCACTGCCTGCCACCCCACGGGCAGGCACGGGACAGGGCCAGGCCCTCCACCCCCTCCGGAGCCGGTGCGTGACCGGTCAGCTCGTGGCGTCCGCCGCGGGGACGGTGCCCAGGTCGCGAGGCTCGGGACGGCCGTCCACCCAGTCCTGGCGCCGGCGGGTGCCGCCGATCGACCAGGCGTACGGCGGCGGGGTGCCGTTGACGGCGTGCGCACCGACGACCCGGGCCTTGAGGATGCGCGGGTTGTGCGAGGCGACCGTGCGGGCGTTGCGCCAGTGGCGGTCGAGCGCGGACGAGCCGGCCGTGGCCGAGGCGCCGAGCGCGTCGAAGAGGTCGGAGGTGGCGCGCAGGACCAGCTCGGAGACGACCACCTGCGCGGTGGACGACTCGATCTCGCTGCCCTCGACGAGCGCGGCGATCTCCTCCGGCGTTCCCAGCGCGGCGTCGGCGACCGCCTGGACGCTGGCCGCGACCCGCAGCGTCGCGGCCTCGGCGGCGTACACCGCGGCGGCGATCTCGCCCACCTTGGCCAGGACCTGGGCGTCGTCGCGCACGCGCGGCGCGTTGGCGTGGGAGAAGTTGCGGGTGCGGGTGCGCACCGCCTCCACCACGTCGACCAGCGCCGCCTTCGCGATGCCGGTCAGCGTGGCCAGCAGGTTGAGCTGGTAGAAGGCGGTCTGGAAGGGGAAGCGTTCCTCGAACGGCAGCACGTGGTCCGCCGGCACACCGACGTTGTCGAAGGTCGAGGTGCCGCTGCCGGTGCCCTTCTGGCCGAAGCCGTTCCAGTCGTCGGTCACCGTGACGCCCGGGTCACGGAGGTCGACGATCGCGATCGCCGTGGCCTCCTCGACCTCGTCGGGGTGGCCCGGCGTCGCCACCCGTGCGTGCACGTCTGCCCACTCGGCGAAGATGCTGCCGGTCGTGTAGTACTTCATGCCGTCCAGGCGGTACGAGCCGTCGGCCCGCGGGCGCAGCACAGTGCGCGGCAGGTCGATGCTCGAGCCGACCTCCGACCACGCGTTGCCAACCATCTCGCCGGCGACGAAGCGGTCGAACCACACGCGTTGGTCGCTGGTCCGGGCGTGGTGCCACAGCCGGTCCTCGACCAGCGCGAAGTGGCCGCGAAATGCCTGGGGCAGGTTGGCGTCGACCGCGGCGAGCTCGATCCAGAGGTGGGCCAGCTCGACGAGGTCCAGCCCGCCGCCGCCGAAGGAGGTGGGGACGCGCAGCGCCCCGAACCCCTCGGCCTTCAGGCGGGCGACGGCCTCGGTCGGCAGGGCACCGTCGATCTCGCGCTGCAGGGCTCCCTCCCCCACGGCGTCGAGGACCGGGCGCCACTCGGCGATCAGGTCGTCGAGGGCACGGCGCGACGCGGCACGAACGCCGGAGCTGCCTGAGCCCTCCGGCCGGGGCCGAGCGTCATGGGTGTCGACGGGGCCGGCGGATCGGTCGTCGCGGCCGTGGGTGGGCCGGACACGCAGGGTGGTCATGGATCAGTTCCTCCCGGTTTGTATAGTTACTTAGTAGACTTTAGCGAGCCGGACTCGTGTTCCGGGTGTCCGCGGCAGCAGGTTCTGCCTCGCACCCCGCGAGGTCGGCCGACCAGAGCACACACCAGCGACATCGCGAGAGCAGGAGCCCCCAGGTGCGGATCGAACAGTTGGAGTACCTCGCGGCGGTGACCGAGCACGGGTCACTGCGGCGGGCGAGCGAGGCCATGCACATCTCCCAGCCGGCGCTCAGCGAGGCGGTGACCAAGCTCGAGAAGGAGCTCGGCGCCACGCTGCTGGACCGCCGCCGCACCGGTTCGCGGATCAGCCGGCAGGGGCTGGACCTGCAGCAGTTCATGATCGAGGTCCTCGAGGCCGTGGACCGGCTGCGCCAGGCGGCCGGGCAGCAGTCCGTACGCCGTCGCGACCTGCGCATCGGCACCGTCAACGCCGCGTCCTCGAGCCTGCTCGCCCCGGCCCTGCGCGACCTGCACGCGCGCCACGGGTCAGGCGGGGTCGAGGTCGTCAACGGCCGCCAGGCCGACATCCAGCAGGGCCTCGCCGAGGGCTCGCTCGACCTCGGGCTGGTCAACGTGCTGCCGGGCGACGAGGTGGCGCCGTCGCTCGTCGCCGACCGGCTCATCGAGGGCACGCCGGTGGCGTGCCTGCCGGGCGACCACCCCCTGACCGGCAAGGAGCAGGTGACCGTCGACGACCTCCGGGCCGAGCCGCACGTCCTCATGCGGCCGGGCTTCGTGATGCACCGCTACGCCCACCGGGTCTTCGCCGGGACACTGCCCGGGACGACGTACGCCACCGACGGGGCGGAGATGGGCAAGTCGATGGTCGCGGCCGGCCTGGGCATCTCGATCCTGCCGGACTTCTCCATCACCGGCGACCCGCTGGTGCGCGCCGGGATCCTGGCGACACGGCCGATCCAGACCGACCAGACCACGGTGACGCTGCTGATGCTGCGACGCCGCGCCGAGCGGGTCCCCGAGCCGCTGCGTGACCTGCAGACGGCGCTCGTCCGGCAGGCGCGCGCCTACCTCGCCTCGCTCGAGGTGGAGGCCGCGGTCGTCACGCCGATCAGTGCGGCGGCTGGTGGGCGTGGACGAACTCTGTCAGCGCAGTGAGCTGACCGGGGTCGGTCGAGGGGATGACCCCGTGGCCGAGGTTGAAGATGTGGCCCTTGGCAGCCCGCCCCGCATCGATGATCTCGGCGGCCCGGGCGGTCATCACTTCGGTGGGGGCGAAGACCAGCGTCGGGTCGAGGTTGCCCTGCACGACACGGTCGCCGACCAGCGGGACGGCCAGCTCCATCGGCGTACGCCAGTCGACGCCGACGACGTCGGCACCCGCCTCCCCCATCGGGCCCAGCAGGTTGCTGGTCCCGACGCCGAAGTGGATGCGCGGCACGCCGAGCTCGCCGGCCGCGGCCAGCACGCGCGCGGAGTGCGGCATGACCGAGGCGCGGTAGTCGGCGGGGGTCAGCGCGCCCGCCCACGAGTCGAAGAGCTGGACCGCGGACGCGCCGGCCTCGACCTGGATCCGGAGGTAGGCCGCCGCGACGCCGGCGATCTTGCGCATCAGCGCGTCCCAGACGTCGGGCGCGCCGAACATCATCGCCTTCGTCCTGGCGTGCTCCTTCGACGGACCGCCCTCGACGAGGTACGACGCGACGGTGAAGGGGGCACCGGCGAAGCCGATCAGCGGGGTGGCGCCGAGCTCGGCGACGAGCTGGCGCACCGCCTGCGAGATGTAGGGCACGTGCTCGGGGGTCAGGTCGGGGATCGCCTGCACGTCGGCGAGCGTGCGCACGGGCGAGGCGACGACCGGGCCCACGCCGGGCTTGATGTCGAGGTCGACGCCGACGGCCTTCAGCGGCAGCACGATGTCGGAGAAGAAGATCGCGGCGTCCACGCCGTAGCGGCGGACCGGCTGCAGGGTGATCTCGGTGACCAGGTCGGCGTCCATGCAGGACTCGAGCATGCCGATGCCCTCGCGCACCTTGAGGTACTCCGGGAGCGAGCGGCCCGCCTGTCGCATGTACCAGACCGGCGTGTGCGACGGCCGCTCACCACGCGCCGCGGCGAGGAACGGGCTCCCGGCGAGGCCGGGGTGGGGCGTCTGAACGGCGTCGGTCACCCCCGAATCTTCGCAGGTCAGGCGGCGTGGCGGCACATCGGCAGCGCGCAGGGCTGGCCTACTCTGGAGCAATGGTGGCCCGTCACGAGACCCACCCGAGCAGTGCTGCCGGGGCTGGGCCTGCGGAGTTCCGCGCGGCTGTGGAGTCGATGCGCCGGGCCGCGCTGCGCCCGGAGGTCCTCTGCGAGGAGATGCCGGCGCCCCAGCGCATCGCGCCGTGGTCCTCCGCGCTGAGCGGCGACGTCACCGTCGACGACGAGGACCTCGGCACCGGCCGGTTGATCCTGCTGCACGACCCGGCGGGCAACGACGCGTGGGACGGCACGTTCCGGTGCGTCGCCTACGCCCGCGCCGACATCGACCCCGAGCTGGGCGCCGACCCGATGCTGGCGGCTGTCGGCTGGTCCTGGCTGACCGAGGCGCTCGAGGCCCACGGCGCGGCCTTCCACGCCGCCTCCGGCACCGTCACCTGCGTCACCACCGAGAGCTTCGGCGGGATGGCCGAGGAGCCCGGCACCGCCCAGGTCGAGATCCGCGCCTCGTGGACCCCCGCGGTCGACGACGAGGGTGCCCTCGACATGGCGCCGCACGTCGAGGCGTGGGGCGAGCTGATGTGCACCGCGGTCGGCCTGCCGCCCGTGCCCGAGGGCGTGACCGCCATCCCCAGCCGGCGCGGACAGCGCGGCACCTGAGCGATGGTCGACTCCACGGACACCGAACCCCAGCCCGAGGACGCTGCCGAGGCTCCTCCGGTCGAGGAGGCTCCTCAGGCACCCCTGCTCGAGCTGCGCGACGGCCTGCCCGCCGTCGTCGACACCGACGAAGGGCTCGCCGAGGCGTGCGCCGCGCTGGCCGCTGCCACCGGCCCGGTGGCGATCGACGCCGAGCGGGCCTCGGGCTACCGCTACTCCAACCGCGCGTACCTCATCCAGCTGCGCCGCGAGGGCGCCGGCACCTGGTTGATCGACCCGATCCCGATGTCGTCGATGGCCCCGCTGCAGGAGGCCCTCGAGGGCTCGGAGTGGATCCTGCACGCCGCCACCCAGGACCTGCCCTGCCTGCGTGAGATCGGCCTGACGCCGACGAGCCTGTTCGACACCGAGCTCGCCGGCCGGCTCCTGGGCTATCCCCGGGTCGGCCTCGCCACGCTGGTGGAGACGGTGCTGGGCCAGCGGATGCGCAAGGAGCACTCCGCGGCCGACTGGTCCACCCGCCCCCTGCCGGAGTCGTGGCTCGACTACGCCGCGCTCGACGTCGAGGTGCTCCTCGAGCTGCGGGAGCACATGGTCACCGAGCTCGAGCGCGCGGGCAAGGCCGAGTGGGCCCGCCAGGAGTTCGACCACCTGCTCGACTTCGAGCCGGCGGTGCGTCACGAGGCGTGGCGGCGTACGTCCGGGGTGCACCGGCTGCGCGGGCGACGGGCCCTCGGCGCTGCCCGGGCGCTGTGGGAGGCGCGTGACGCCATCGCCGCGGAGCGCGACGTCACGCCCGGAAGGATCCTGCCCGACTCCGCCATCGTCGTGGCGGCCACCGCGATGCCGACCGACCGACGCGCGCTGCTCTCCACCCAGGGCTTCCACGGCCGGGGTGCCAGCCGCTACGCCGCGAGCTGGGTCGAGGCGCTCCAGCGGGTCCGGGAGATGTCCGAGGACGAGCTGCCGACCCGGGCGCCGCGAGGCGACGGGCCCCCGCACCCCCGCACCTGGGCCGAACGCGACCCGGTGGCCGACCGCCGCTTCAAGGCGGCCCGCGAGGCGATGCTCAACCTGGCCGAGGCCCACCACCTCCCGGTCGAGAACCTGCTCACGCCCGACTACCTCCGGCGCCTGATGTGGGCACCGCCGGCGACCCGTGAGCCCGCCGCGCTCGCCGAGGCCGTGCGCGGCCAGCTCGCCGCCTATGGCGCCCGGCCCTGGCAGGCCGAGGCCGTCACCGGAGCGCTCGTCGGCGCCATCCTGGGCGCCGAGCAGGAGTAGGCCGCTACTCGGAGGGAGACTCCGAGGGCGAGGTCGACTCGGAGGGCGACTCAGAGGGCGACTCCGAGGGCGACTCGGTCTCCTCGGGCGACAGGATCGTCCGCGAGGCCTGGTCGATCTGCTCGGTGACGAGGTCGAGGTCGAGCACACCGGGAGCGGTCACGAGCCGCTCGAGCAGCGGGGTGACCGCCTCGACGAGCTCGTCGCGCCGGTCGATGAACGGTGGCACCTCCATGTAGCGGATGCTCGCGTTGAAGACGCCGGAGTGCTCGGGCTCGAGGGTCGGAGCGAGGAAGTCCTCCGAGGCGGCGACCTCGGTGTTGGCCGGGACGATGTAGCCGGTCGAGGCGACGGTGGCGATCGCCGCGTCGGAGACGGCGTAGGCGATGAAGTCGGCTGCGTCGCCCTGGACCTGCGAGTCGCTGGACAGGCACAGGCCGCTGATGTCACCGACGGTCGCGCGGGTGTCGATCGTCGGCATCGGCAGCACGTCGAAGTCGAGGTCGTCGGCGTCGCGGAGCTCGGGGACGAGGTTGCGGAAGCCGGCGATCATCGCGAGCTCGCCGCGCTTGAACAGCTGCACCGGCGTCGCGCGGGCGAGCTGGGCGTTGGTCGGCGTGATCGTCGGGTCGCGCAGGATGGCGAGCGTCTCGCTCAGCGCCTCGCGCGTGTTGTCGTCGGAGAAGCTCAGCGACGTGGGCTCGCGGTCGTCGTCGAACACCTCGCCGTCGCCGGAGTAGATGAACGGCGCCAGCCCCTGCAGGGTCGGGTCGATCCAGACGCCGCGCTTGTCCCCACGACGCGACGCGAACTGTGCGGCCGCGCCGAACTCCGCGAGGGTCCAGCGGTCGCGGTTGCCCTCGGAGTCCGCGGTGGGCACGTCGTAGTCGCGGCGCTCCATCTTGTCGAAGTCGACCATCCGGGTGTTGTAGTAGACGACCATCGGCGACACCGAGTACGCCATGCACTGCAGCTCGTCGTCCATCGCGAAGGCGTCGACGGCGTCGCGGGAGAAGCGGTCGCCGAAGTCCACGCCGCGCTCGTCGAGCAGCAGACTCACCGGCTGCAGCACGTCAGCGCCGACGAGCTGGTCGAGGTCGATGCGCGAGGTCAGGAAGGCGTCGGGGGCGTTGCCGGCGAGCACGTCCTCGAGCGCGGACTCGTGGTCGGGCCAGGACTTCAGCGTGACCTTGCGGGTGCTCGACGCGGCGTTGAAGGAGTCCACCACGCTCTGGAAGGCCGCGACCTCCTCCTCGCTGCCGTAGGCACCGAAGGTCACCTCGCGGGGCTTCGCCGTCGGCTTGGCCGAGGTCGTGGGCGACGTCGTGGGCTGCGACTCGGGCTCGCCGTCACCGGTGCACGCAGCGGTGGCGAGCGCCATCATCAGGGCGCAGCCGGTCAGGGACAGACGTCGCAGCAGCACGCCGAAACCCTAGGGCATGTGCCCCAACCCCCGGGCGACGCGCAGCTCGGCTCCGCGGACGGTGAGACCTGCGCCTCAGCCTGGATCTGCCGATCGACGCCGTCGCGAGCCATCAGGCGGGTGTGATGGCAAGGCGGAGCGCCGAAGGCGGGCCACTGGGCCCGTCGAGCGCGCGACAACGCGGCCAGCGTGCCCGAATGGTGGCGCGTAGCAGGCGAGAGATCGGTGGATCAAGGCTCAGCCGGGCAGGGCGCGCACGGCGGCGAGGACCGCGTCGAAGACGACACGGTCCAGCGCCGCGCCCTCACGTCGTACGCCGTCGGGGTCGAGGTGGATCGCCCGGTCGAGCCGGACCTCGCTCGGGCGACCCTGGGAGTCCCAGCCACCGGTGCCGACGTCCATCCAGAAGCGGCCGTAGCGGGCCTCGTCCTCGGCGTCGCGGTCGTGGTCCTGGCTGCTGAGCATCAGCCCGGTCCAGCCGTCACCCTCGACGTCGAGGACCAGCACCGGGCGGTCCTTGCCCTGGCTCGGGTCGTCCTCGTAGGGGACCCAGGCCCAGACCACCTCGCCGGGATCCGGCTCACCGTCGATCTCCGGCTCGTAGGTCGCCATGGCGCGAGACTAGAGGACCGGCACCGGGCCGGGACGTGTGTGAGTGCGCCGGACCGGGAGCGCCTCACGGCGCGTGGCCGCTCGTAGCGGCTTATTTCGGGACCCGGGGCTGCCACAGCCCGACGCACTCGAGGACCATTTTAGTCCTTCAGGCCAGCTGGTTGGCGATTTCCCCGTGTCCGGCCGCCTCGAGCTGCTCGGAGAGCACCAGCATCCGGGCGATGTCGTCGTGGCTCGTCGCGCCGAGGGTGGCGCGTCCGGCCGCCACGACGCGCGCGAAGGCCGCCGCACGGAGGAGCGTCACCGCGAAGTCGCCGCGTGCGATGCCGCGCAGGACCTCGTCGACCATCCGGCGCAGCTCGTCGGGACCGGGCGGGTCGGCCACACCGGCGACGACGCGGGCGACGTCGGCGCGGCGCTGGCCGGCGTCGTACTCCTCCGCGACCCGCTCGGGGTCGGCGTGCACCCAGGCGCGGAGCACGAACAGCCGCCACAGGCTGCCGGCCAAGGTGTCGGCCGGCGCCCCGGACCAGACCTCGGCGAGGGTCTCGAGGCCCTCGTTCTCGGCGAGGTGGACGACCCGCTCCGCGAGCGCGGGGTCGTCGGACTCCCGCGCGCCGCGGACCAGGATCGTCGCGGCCAGGTCACCCGCCTCCCGCACCTTCGCCGGGTCGGTGCCCCCGGCGATCTCGGCGAAGAAGCCGTCGCCGGGCGTCATCGGGCGGTGGTGGGTGCGGCCGGTCATCGCTCCAGACTAGGCGGGCCGGCCCGACGTCGCGGCGGAACCGCGCCCCGAGCGCAGGGCCCGCGCCAGCGCCGGGACCACGACCCCGGCCGCGAGCAGGTGCAGCGCGACCAGGGTGAGGCTGGTGCCGGGGCTCGCCCCGACCAGGAACGGCGGCACCAGGGACACCGCGGTGAGCGTCAGGGTCGTCCGGACGAAGCGCTCCGCCGGCCGGACGCTCCAGCGCTGCAGCGCCACGGCGAGGCCGACGCCGACGAGCGAGAGGACGGCGGTCACGAAGGCCACCCCGGACACCGGGATCGACTCGCCGCCGTCGGGGACCTCGAAGCCGACCCCGCCAGCGCGGGCGAGCGCCGCTCCGGTCGCGGTGGCGGCTGCCGCCGCGACGGCCGCGAGGAGCCCCGTGCCCGCCACCCGGCCGAGCCGTCGGTCCGACGCGCTGCGCGTCGCGAACGTGGTGTCACTCATCGCCGTCCTCCAGCCGCTCGGGCAGCCCGAGCCGTGGGAACTGGTCGGCGTCGAAGATGGTGACCTCGGTGACCTGGCCGCCGGCGAGTCGGAGCACGTCGATCGTCAGCGGGAGGTACGCCGCCTCGTCCTCGCGCCACAGGTAGTAAGCGACCGCCGGTTGGCGGTTCACCGCGGTCGGAACCGGCCGCAGCCCGGTCATCTCGGGGTAGCCGCCGTCGATCCAGTCCGCCAGCACCGCGTCGCGGCCCACGAGGAGACCCTGCGTCGGCGGCATCGCGAAGCGCACGTCGTCGCGCAGCATGGTCGCGAGGGTGTCGATGTCGGTGGCCACGCTGGCCTCGGTGAAGCGGCGTACGAGCTCGCGGTTGTCCGCGTCGTCCTCACGTCCGGTCCACTCCTGCCGCTCGGCGGGCAGGTGCTCGCGCATCGCGGCGCGGGCGCGCTGGAGCGCGCTGTTGACCGAGTTCACCGAGTCGCCCAGCAGCTCGGCGACCTCCTTGGCCGGCCAGCCGAGCACGTCGCGCAGCACCAGCGCGGCGCGGGCGCGCGGCGCGAGGTGCTGCACCGCGACGACGTAGGCCAGCTCGATCGTCTCGCGGGCCACGGCCAGTGCCTCCGGCTCGTCCGCGCCCGTCGCGGGCAGCTCGTCGAGGAGCCGGTCGGGATAGGGCTGCAGCCACAGCACCTCCCCGCCGGTCGCCGGCTCCGGACGGCGCTTGGCGAGCAGGTCGAGGCAGGCGTTGGTGGCGATCCGGTAGAGCCAGGCCCGGAAGGTCGAACGACCCTCGAAGGTCTCCCGGCGTCGCCAGGCCCGCAGGAAGGTCTCCTGCACGGCGTCCTCGGCGTCCTCGAAGGACCCCAGCATCCGGTAGCAGTGCACGTGCAGCTCGCGGCGGTGCCGGTCCGCCAGTGCCCAGAACGCCGGCTCGTCGACCCCCTCGAGGTCCGTCACGTCCCGCTCCTCCACCCGTGTGTCCACAGTCATCGCGCATCCTTCCGTCTTCTCGTGCCTGACACACGTATGACGGCCGCGGGGGCGAGAACTCATCGCACCGGCGCGAGCCCGGCCCGGGCTATGGTCGCTGGACCGCGGTGCCCATCACCTTCCGGATGCGCTGGTCGCTGACCTTCTCCCGGGTGCCCAGCTGCTGGGCGAACAACGAGACCCGGTACTCCTCCAGCAGCCACCGGGAGTCGCGGAGGTGCTGCGGCATCGGCTGCCCCTCGGGCAGCGCGGCGACGGCGTGCAGCCACGCCTCCTGCAGGCCGGAGAGCTGGTCCATCAGCTGGCGGTCGCGTGCCACCTGGGCGTCCAGCCGCTCACGACGGTGCGTCACCGCGGTGAGGTAGCGGGCGACGTCGCGCAGCCGCGACACCCCTGCCTCCCCGATGAAGCCGGGCGCCATCAGCCGACCCACCTGGGCACGCATGTCGGTCAGGGCCGGGAGCGTCGCCAGGTCGGCGCGCCCCGAGATCGCCTTGTCGGTGGCCCGCCAGGCCTCCAGCACCCGCATCACGTCGTGCACCGCGGCACCGGTCCCCCCGGCCACGGCGTCGCGGGCCGCGGCCACCACGGCGTCGTACGACGCCTCGTCGCGCACGGCTGGTCGCGCGTCGACCACCTCGCCGACGAGGGCCGCGCGGACGTCGTCGACGAGGTCGCCCACGGACGGGTAGGGCGAGCCGACCAGGGCGAGCCGGGCCCGCTGGTCGAGCCCGGCCGCGGCGAGGACGTCGTCGACCGAGGGACCCGGGCCGAGGGCGAGCAGCACGAGGCGGCGTACGCCGAGACGGTGGTGGGCGGCCGCCTCGTCGGGCGTGGCCAGGACCTGGAGGCCCACGCTGGTGCCCTCGTCGACCAACGCCGGAAAGCCACGCACCTCGTGCCCGGCCCGCCGCTGCACGAAGGACTCGTCGATGGTGCCGAAGGTCCACCGGGTCTGGCCGGTCGCGGTGACGCCCGAGTCGGCGGCGACGTCGGCCATCGCCTGCTCGAAGGTGGGCCGCAGCGGCTCCTTGAGCGCGTCGAGGTCCTTCCCGCGGCCGGCCTCGGCGCCCTCCTCGGTCAGCACGCGGTAGGTGGGCCGCAGGTGCGCGGGCACCTTCGACCAGTCCCACGCCCCACGGTCGATGAGCAGGCTGCGGGTGCTGCGGGCGAAGCGCTCGAGGGCGTCGAGGAGCGGCTCGGCACCGGGCGGCGTCGCGGCGAGGAACTCCCGCGCCGTGTTGGGCGCGGGCACCATCGCCACGCGGAGGTTCTTGGGCAGCGAGCGGATCAGCTCGGTGACCAGCTCCTCGCGCAGGCCCGGCACCAGCCAGGAGAAGTCGTCGGCATCGATCCGGTTGAGCGTCGCCACGGGTACGTCGATGGTGAGGCCGTCGTCGGCCGCCCCGGGCTCGAAGTGGTAGCTGATCGGGAAGGTCAGCCCGGCCTCGTCGGAGTCGTGCCACTCCGTGGGGAAGTCGCGATCGCGCACCTCCCCGGCCGTCTGGTGGGTCAGCATCGCCGGGTCGAAGGTCAGCAGGTCGGGCCGCTTCTGGCGCGCGCGCTTCCACCACTGGTCGAAGTGCTGGCCGCTCACCACGTCGGCACCGACGCGCTGGTCGTAGAACTCGAACAGGGTCTCCTCGTCGACGACGATGTCGCGGCGCCGGGCGCGGTGCTCGAGCTCCTCGGCCTCCTCGAGGAGGCGCGCGTTCTCGGCGAGGAACCGGTGCCGGAAGTCCCACTCCCGCTGGACGAGGGCGTGGCGGATGAACAGCTCACGGGCGAGCGGCGGGTCGACCTTGCCGTAGGACACGAGGCGGTCGGCGACCAGAGGCACGCCGTAGAGCGTGACGCGCTCGCGCGCCATCACCGCGGCCCGCTTGGTGGACCAGTGCGGCTCGGAGTAGGTGCGCTTGACCAGGTGGGCGCCGAGCCGCTCGGCCCACTCGGGGTTGATCGCGGCGTTCTGCCGGGCCCAGAGCCGGGAGGTCTCGACCAGCTCGGCGCTCATCAGGAAGGCGGGGTTGCGGCCCTTGAGCACGCTGCCGGGGAAGACTGCGAAGCGCGCGTTGCGGGCGCCGACGTACTCGCGCATCGGGCGCCGCTCGCCGGGCCGCGCCTTCTCCCGCTCCTCGAGGGCGCCGATGTGGCTGAGCAGCCCCGACAGGAGTGCCTGGTGGATGCCGTCCTCGTCGGGGAGGTCGGCCGGGTGCCCGATGTCGAGCTTGAGCTCCTTGCACACCTGGCGCAGCTGCGACTCGTAGTCCTGCCACTCGCGGATGCGCATGTAGTTGAGGTGCTCGCGCTTGCACATGCGGCGGAACGCGCTGGAGGACAGCTCCTTCTGCTGCTGCTTGACGTGGCGCCACAGGTTGAGCCAGGTGAGGAAGTCGCTGGACTCGTGCTTGAAGCGGGCGTGGAGCTGGTCGGCCTGCGGGCGCTGCTCCTCCGGCCGTTCGCGGGGGTCCTGGATGGACAGCGCCGCCGCGATGACGAGCACGTCGCGCAGACAGCCGAGGCGCTCGGCCTCGAGGATCATCCGGCCCAGCCGCGGGTCGATCGGCAGGCGCGCGAGCCGCTTGCCGAGGCTGGTCAGGCGGGGGCCGGGGGCGGACGTGTTGCGATGCGGCCGCTCGGACGGCCGGTTCGCCACACGTTGCGGGGCGACCTCGGTCGTGACCGCGCCGAGCTCCTCGAGGAGGTCGGTGCCGGCCTTGACGTTGCGGCGGTCGGGCGGCTCCACGAAGGGGAAGCGCGCGATGTCGCCCAGGCGCAGCGACGCCATCTGGAGGATCACGCTGGCGAGGTTGGTGCGCAGGATCTCCGGGTCGGTGAACTCCGGGCGGGCCTCGAAGTCCTCCTCCGAGTAGAGCCGGATCGCGATGCCCTCGGACACGCGGCCGCAGCGACCGGAGCGCTGGTTGGCCGAGGCCTGGCTGATCGGCTCGATGGGCAGGCGCTGCACCTTGGTCCGCACCGAGTAGCGGCTGATCCGCGCGACGCCGGTGTCGACGACGTAGCGGATGCCGGGGACCGTCAGCGACGTCTCGGCGACGTTGGTGGCGAGCACCACCCGGCGCACGATCGAGGGGTGGCTGGAGAACACCTTGTGCTGGTCGGCGGCGCTCAGGCGGGAGTAGAGGGGCACGATCTCGAGCCGGTCGCTCTTCAAGGCGTCGAAGGCGTCGGCGGTGTCGCGGATCTCGCGCTCGCCGGGCAGGAAGACCAGCACGTCGCCCGGGCCCTCGCCGGACAGCTCCCGCACCGCGTCGAGGATGGCCTCGGTCTGGTCGCGCTGGACCGGCTCGCCCTCCTCGTCGTTCTCCGGCAGCTCGAGGAGCGGGCGGTAGCGGACCTCGACCGGGTACGTACGTCCCGACACCTCGACCACGGGCGCGTCGAAGTGGGCGGCGAAGCGGTCCACGTCGATCGTCGCGCTGGTGATGACCACCTTGAGGTCGGGACGGCGCGGCAGCAGGCGCTTGAGGTAGCCGAGGAGGAAGTCGATGTTGAGGCTGCGCTCGTGCGCCTCGTCGATGATGAGCGTGTCGTACTTCCGCAGGTCGCGGTCGCGCTGCAGCTCGGCGAGCAGGATGCCGTCGGTCATCAGCTTGACCCGGCTCGCCTTCGACGTGCGATCGGTGAAGCGGACCTGGTAGCCGACGACGTCGCCCAGCTCCGTGCCGAGCTCCTCGGCGATCCGCTCGGCCACCGACCGTGCGGCGATCCGCCGCGGCTGGGTGTGGCCGATCAGCTTGCCGCCGTCGGCCGAGCCGGTGCCGCGGCCCAGCTCGAGGCAGATCTTCGGCAGCTGGGTGGTCTTGCCGGAGCCGGTCTCACCGGCCACGATCACCACCTGGTGGTCGCGGATCGCCGCCGCGATGTCGTCGCGGCGCGCGGAGAC
The DNA here is from genome assembly GCF_001425025.1 of Nocardioides sp. Root122. Taxonomy (GTDB): domain Bacteria; phylum Actinomycetota; class Actinomycetes; order Propionibacteriales; family Nocardioidaceae; genus Nocardioides. The sequence continues at coordinate 816,091 of NZ_LMDE01000001.1, read as the reverse complement.
CGGGAGCTCGGGCGGATAGGAGATCTTCACAACGCGCGCCATTCTCGCCCACTGCGGCAACCCGATTTCACACTGGCCAGTGATCCCCGGTCAGCCGGGGATCGCTGAACTTGTCAGGCCGTGCACGGGCCGACAAGTTCAGCGAACCCCTGACAAGACGCGCTCAGGAGTCCGAGTCGTCCTCGGGCGGGGTCGTCGGCGGCAGCTGACCCGGTACGCCGCGGGGGCCGCCGAACATCGGCCCGCCGTCGTCGTCCCCGCGATCGCCGTCGTCGCGGCCCATCGGCCCGTGCCGCTCGACCCAGCCGCCGCGGTCGTGGTCGTCGGTGACGGCGTGGACGACCGCGGTGCCGGCCCCGCCGACGATGATCCCGGCGAGCGCCGAGGCGATCAGCGCGCCCATCCCGAACGCCCGGTCCCCCCGTTGCTGGCTGCGCCACCGCCGGACGCGGCCCCACCCGGGCCCGGGTACGGCGTCAGGGTCGGCCGCGGCGACCGGAGCCGCCGCGGGAGCCGGGCCGGCTGTCGGGCCGGCTGCGGGGTCGGCCGCAGGCCCGGCTGCGGGGCTCGCCTGGGGGGTGGGCTGCGCTGCCGGCGGGGAGGGGTCCTGCGGGCGCACGGGCTGCGTCTCGGCGTCGGGCTTGTCGTTCTCACTCATGTCCACGAGCGTGGACCGGCGACCTGTGCGCGACCTGTGCCGGACCCGTGAGGTGCACGTGGGCCGAAGATTTCCCCTGACGCATGTCGAGAACCCCGGAGCGGCTCCGTCCCCGGGGTGGACGCGGCCACAATGGGCCGCACCTGACAAGGAGACCGAGATGCCGAAGTACCTCTTGCTCAAGCACTACCGAGGCGCGCCCGCGGGGGTCAACGACGTACCGATGGACCAGTGGACGCCCGAGGAGGTGGACGACCACATCCAGTACATGGACGACTTCGCCAACCGGCTGCGCGAGACCGGGGAGTTCGTCGACGGCCAGGCACTGGCTCCGGAGGGCATGTGGGTGCGCCACGACGGTCCGGGCAGGCCCCCGGCGGTGGACGGTCCGTTCGCCGAGACCAAGGACCTGATCGCCGGGTGGATGGTGATCGACGTCGACTCGAAGGACCGGGCGATCGAGCTGGCGGGCGAGCTCTCCGCGGCCCCGGGCCACGGGGGCAAGCCGATCCACGAGTGGCTCGAGGTGCGGCCGTTCCTGCAGCACCACTCCGAGACCATCGAGTGAGCCGTCCCGTGGACGAGGCGGTCCTGCGCGCGGTCGTGCCCCAGGTCATCGCGATCCTCGTCCGCCGCGGAGCCGACTTCGCGGCGGCCGAGGACGCCGTGCAGGACGCGCTCGTCGAGGCCCTGAGGTCCTGGCCCGACGACCCTCCGCGTGACCCGAAGAGCTGGCTGGTGACCGTCGCGTGGCGCCGGTTCCTCGACGTCGTACGCTCCGACGCCGCGCGCCAGCGCCGCGAGCTCGCGGTCGAAGGCGAGCCGCAGCCCGGGCTGGCGGAGACCGCCGACGACACCCTCCGGGTGTTCTTCCACTGCGCGCACCCGGCGCTCACCCCGACGTCCGCCGTCGCGCTGACCCTGCGGGCGGTGGCGGGTCTGACGACCCGCCAGGTCGCCGAGGCCTACCTCGTGCCGGAGGCCACCATGGCGCAGCGGATCAGCCGGGCCAAGCGGACGGTCTCCACGGAGTCGTTCGACCGGCCCGGCGACCTCGCGACGGTCCGGCGGGTGCTCTACCTGGTGTTCAACGAGGGCTACACCGGCGACGTCGACCTCGCGGCTGAGGCGATCCGGCTCACCCGGCAGCTGGCCGCGCTGGCGCAGGACCCGGAGACCGACGGCCTGCTCGCGCTGATGCTGCTCCACCACGCGCGCCGCCCGGCCCGCACGCGGGCCGACGGGTCGCTCGTCCCGCTGGCCGAGCAGGACCGCACCCTGTGGGACTCCTCCCTCATCGAGGAGGGCGTCGCGCTGCTGCAGGCGGCGCTCGCGCAGGAGCGTCGGGGCGAGCTGCAGCTCCAGGCAGCCGTCGCCGCCCTCCACGCCGATGCCCGCACGGCCGAGGAGACCGACTGGGTGCAGATCGTCCAGTGGTACGACGAGCTGCTCGCCCTCACCGGAAGCCCGGTCGTGCGGCTCAACCGGGCGGTCGCCGTGGGTGAGGCCGACGGTGCCCGGACCGGTCTTGCGGCCCTGGCGGAGGTCGATCCCGGCCTGCCGCGCCACCGGGCGGCGTCGGCGTACCTGCTGGAGAAGGCCGGGGACCTGCCGGCCGCGGCCAGGACCTACGCCGAGGCCGCCGACCTCGCGACCAGCCAGGCCGAGCGCACCCACCTGACCAAGCAGGCGGCACGGCTCAACGCGGCACTCCGGTAGGCCGCGGACAGGCCACGCACAGCAAACCCACAGCAAGAGTCGGCAGGATGCATCCCATGCAGCAGCTCAGCCGCGCCGACGGCTCCCCCGTGCGCGTCCTGGTGGTCGACGACGAGGTCAACATCGCCGAGCTCCTCGCGATGGCCCTGCGCTACGAAGGCTGGGACCTGCAGGTGGCGCACACCGGCACCGACGCCGTGGCCGCGGCGCGCGACTTCCGGCCCGACGCCGTGGTCCTCGACATCATGCTGCCGGACTTCGACGGGCTCGAGGTGCTGCGGCGGATGCGCGCGGACGGCAGCGACGTACCCGTGCTGTTCCTCACCGCGAAGGACGCAGTCGAGGACCGGATCGCCGGCCTGACCGCCGGTGGCGACGACTACGTCACCAAGCCGTTCTCGCTGGAGGAGGTCGTCGCCCGGCTCCGCGGGCTCATCCGCCGCGGGGGCACGGCCGCGCTCGCCGAGGCCGGCAACGTGCTCGTGGTCGGCGACCTGACCCTCGACGAGGACAGCCACGAGGTGCACCGGGCGGGCGAGGAGATCAGCCTGACCGCGACCGAGTTCGAGCTGCTGCGCTTCCTGATGCGCAACCCGCGCCGGGTGCTCAGCAAGGCGCAGATCCTGGACCGCGTCTGGCAGTACGACTTCGGCGGCCAGGCCAACGTCGTCGAGCTCTACATCTCCTACCTCCGCAAGAAGGTCGACGCCGGCCGCGAGCCGATGATCCACACCATGCGGGGCGCGGGCTACGTGCTGAAGCCGGCGTCGTGACGCGCCCGCACCTGCCCCGCACCCTCACCGCGCGGCTGGTGGCGGTGGCGGTGCTGCTGGTCGCGCTCGCCGCGCTGCTGATCGGCACGGCCACGGCGCTGGCCATGCAGCAGAACCTGGACCGGCGACTCGACGCCGACGTGCGCGATGCCGCGCGGTTCGCTGCCGGCCCCCGGGGCGCGGACCGCGACGGCGACGACTTCGGCCCCGGACAGCAGTTCGGCACCCTGAAGGCCTACCAGCCCGACTCCGGAACCCCGTGGGGGACGGTGCTCTCCGAGCAGGAGGGCGCGAGCTTTTCGGCGTCGACCGCTCTCGACGCCGGCCAGCTCGACGCGTTGGACGCCCTCCCCGCCAGCGGCGACCCGCAGACCGTCGACGTGCCCGACCTCGGCAGCTACCGGGTCCTCGTGACCGACGTGCGGGGCGGCACCGTCGTCGCCGGCCTGCCGCGCGGTGAGGTGAGGGAGACCGTCGAGCGCCTCGTCCAGCTCGAGCTGCTGACCGGCCTGCTCGGTGTGCTCGCCGCAGCGGGCGTGGGGACTGTCGTCGTACGCCGCCAGCTCGCACCGCTGCGCGAGGTCGCCGCGACCGCCCACCGCGTCGCCGAGCTGCCACTGGCGTCGGGCGAGATCGAGATGGCCGCACGCGTGCCGGAGCGGCTGACCGACGAGCGCACCGAGGTCGGCCAGGTCGGTGCCGCGCTCAACTCGATGCTGGACCACGTCGAGGACTCGCTGGCGCAGCGGCACCGCAGCGAGCTCCAGGTGCGCCAGTTCGTCGCCGACGCCTCGCACGAGCTGCGCACGCCCCTGGCCACCATCGCCGGCTACACCGAGCTCGCGCGCCGCCGGCCGGAGACCAGCGGGACGGCGCTCGACAAGGTGGAGACCGAGTCGGCGCGGATGACCGCCCTGGTCGAGGACCTCCTCCTGCTCGCCCGGCTCGACGCCGGGCGGCCGCTCGAGCGGCAGACCGTCGACCTGTCCCGGTTGCTCCTCGAGGCCGTCGACGACGCCCGGGTCGTGGACCGCGAGCGGTCCTGGCGGTTGGCGCTGCCGGACGAGCCGCTCGTCGTCACCGGTGACGAGGCGCGGCTGCACCAGGTGGTCAGCAACCTGCTGGCCAACGCCCGCAAGCACACGCCGGCCGGGAGCACGGTGACCGTGACGGGCACGGCCGAGGGCTTCACCGTGCACGACGACGGACCCGGCTTCGCCCCGGAGCTGGCGCCGCACGCGTTCGAGCGCTTCACCCGCGGCGACGCGGCCCGCACCCGCGGCGGCGCCGGCCTGGGCCTCTCGCTCGTCGAGGCGATCGTCGCCGCCCACGGTGGCACGGTCCGGCTGTCCAGCGAGCCGGGCGACACCACGATCACCGTCCGGCTGCCGTCCGCCGATCCCTCGCCACGTCCGTAAACGAGAGTTACAGTTGCCGCCATGAGCCTCACCACCGTCGCCGACAAGGTCGTCGTCATCACCGGTGCCGGTTCCGGCATCGGCCGGGCCCTCGCCCTGCGCGCCGCCCGCGGACGTGCGCTGCTCGCGATCTCCGACTGGGACGCCGACGGCCTCGCCGAGACCGTGCGGCTCGTGGAGGCCGTCGGAGCCAAGGTGCGCCACGACGTCGTCGACGTCTCCGACCGGGCCGCGGTGCAGGCGTGGGCCGCCGGTGTCGTCGAGGAGCTCGGGCGCGTCAACCTCGTCGTCAACAACGCGGGCGTGACCGCCACGGGCGACTTCGCCGACCTGACCTACGACGACATGGAGTGGATCGTCGGCATCAACTTCTGGGGAGTCGTCCACGGCTCGAAGGAGTTCCTGCCGCACCTGATCGCCTCCGGCGACGGCGCGCTGGTCAACGTCTCGTCGCTCTTCGGGCTCATGTCGGTGCCCGGCCAGTCGGCCTACAACGCCACGAAGTACGCCGTCCGCGGGCTGACCGAGGCGATCCGCGAGGAGATGCTGGTGGGCCGCCACCCGGTCACCGTCACCTGCGTGCACCCCGGCGGCATCCGCACCGGCATCAGCCGCAACGGGCGCAAGGCCGCCGGCCTCGACGCCTCCGCGATCGACGCCCTCTTCGACACCAAGCTCGCCAAGATGTCGCCCGACCGGGCCGCCGAGATCATCCTCGACGGCGCACTGGCCGGGAAGGCCCGCGTGCTCGTCGGGCTCGACGCCCACGTGCTCCACCACTTCGCCAGGCTCGTCGGCTCGCGCTACCAGGACGTCGTGGCGCGGGTCACCTCCCGCATGCCCGTCCGCTGACGGGGACGGAGCGCCCGGTCACCACGGCTGACGGGGACGAAGCGCCCGCTCGGCACCGCTGACGGGGACGGAGTGGCGGGTCACCTAGGTTGGTGGCCGTGACGACTCACGCCTCGGGAACGCCGATCCGCTGCGAGATGACGAAGTGGGGCGACCGGCCGCACTGGCAGTTCGCCGGCCTCTACCTCGGGGCGGACGAGCACGGGGAGTGGCTCGGGTTCCCGGCGGGCACGCACAACCAGCGGCCCGGCCACGAGTTCCACTCCCAGGTCGGCGCGATCACGCTCGTCCAGGCCGACCGCTGGCACCTGCCGACGTTCCAGGCACCCGGCATCTGGTGCGACCTCTACATCGACGTCACCACACCGGCGACCTGGGACGGCGACGTGCTGCGTGCGATCGACCTCGACCTCGACGTGATCCGCCTCCCCGACCAGCTACCTCCCGTCCACACGGCGCCGTGGGACACCCCGCCGGTCGGACCGGGCGAGGTCTTCGTCGACGACGAGGACGAGTTCGCGGAGCACCAGGTCGCCTTCGGCTATCCCCCCGAGGTGATCGGAGCAGCGCAGGCCAGCTGCGACGAGCTGGTCTCGGCCGTGCGCGCCGGCCTGCCGCCGTACGACGGCAGCCACGCGCGCTGGCTCGCCGAGCTCAGTCGTCTCGCTGCTTCCTGAGCGCCCGCCGCTCGGCACGGGTCATCGCCCGGAAGGGTCCGACCAGGCGCGGGCCGGCCAGCCGGTTCTCGAGCTTGCGCGCCTCCCGCTTGAGCGGCTGGGCGACGTACTCACCGAGGATCACGCCCGACGCCAGGGCGATCGCGACCGAGATCGCGGTCATCAGCGCGAGGATGCCCTGCGAGACCAGGTAGCCGCCGTTGGCCAGGAAGGTCAGGCCGCGGTAGATCGAGAGGCCCGGCAGGAACGGCACGATCGCCGGCACCGCGACGACGAGCGGGGGCACGTGGACCCGCCCGGCGACGGAGTAGGCGACGAGGCCGATGAAGAAGGCGGCTGCCGCTGCGCCCATCGTGCGGTCGAAGCCGCTGAGCTCGACCGCCTGGGAGATCAGCGCGGCCGCCGCGGTGATCACCGCGACCGGCAGCACGGCTCGGCGCGGGGCGTAGCAGGCGACCGAGAAGGCCGCGGCCGACACGGCGGCTCCGGCGAGCAGCGCCGCCGCCGCGAGCGGGGACGACCCGTCGAGACGGCCGAGCTGGCCCGGCACGAGCGAGCCCAGCGGGATGCCGAGCCCGTCGGCCAGCGAGATGCCCACGGCGACGCCCGCGATGATGCCGGCCGTCGCCATCATCGCCTCGATGAGGCGCGCGCCCGAGGTGAGGTAGAAGCCGGTCAGTGCGTCCTGGACGGCGCCCATCAGGCCGATCCCGGCGAGCAGCATGATGATGTTGGCGGTGACGACGAGTGACTCGTCGACCTCGATCGGGGTGGCCGCGACCCCTGCAGCCAGCAGGGTGGCGATGACGCCGCCCGCGACCTGGAGGTAGAAGAACGGCAGTCGGCGCCGCGCCATGACGAGCTGCACGCGGTCGATGCACACGGCCGCGACGGCCGCCACGGCCGACACGACGAACCCTCCGCCGAGGAACACGCCGACCCCCGCCGCCATCACCGCCCACGCGACGGTCACCGCCCAGCGCGGCAGCACGTGACCGAGCGAGACGATGGTCGCCATCCGCGAGCGCGCCAGGTAGAGGTCGGCCCGGTCGGTGAGGACGTCGCGCACGAGGTGGTCGACGGCGGTGAGGTCCTCGTAGTCGATGTCGCGCTGCTGGACGTGGCGCAGCATGACCGTCGGCAGGTCGTCGACGGAGCGCTGGTAGGTCATCGACAGCGCCGTGAACGTCACGTCGATCTCCGCCTGCCGCAGGCCCAGGTGGTCGGCCACCGACCGCATGGTCGCGGTCACGTCGGCCGCGCCGGCGCCCGAGGACAGGAGCATCTCGCCGATCCGCAGGCACAGGTCCATCGTCAGGTGGACCTCGCGGGCCCGCTGGGCCTCCTCGACCCGGGCGTCCTCGGCCCGGTCCGCCGCCTCGGCGGCGCGATCCGACTGCTCGATCTCGTCCACGCGGACATGGTGGCACCCCCAGCACCCGGCCCCGCAGGGTGGTCCGCGCCACCCGGGTCGTCCCTAGAGTTGAGCCATGCGCATCGACTTCCATGCCTCGCCGGAGCCCACGCTCGGCGTCGAATGGGAGCTCGCGCTGGTCGACCCCCACACCCGCGACCTGGTCAACCGGGCCTCCGACCTCGCCGACCGGGCGGCCGAACGGCTGGAGCGGCCCGAGCGGCTGCACAAGGAGCTGCTGCGCAACACCGTCGAGGTCGTCACCGGCATCTGCCACACGGTTGGCGAGGCCATGGACGACCTCGCCGGCACGCTCAGCGTGGTGATGGAGGCCGCCGACGAGCTCGGCGTCGACCTGATGAGCGCCGGCGCGCACCCGTTCGCCGACTGGTCTCACCAGCAGCTCACCGAGGGCCACCGCTACGAGGAGCTGATCAACCGCACCCAGTGGTGGGGCCGTCAGATGCTGATCTGGGGCGTCCACGTCCACGTCGGGATGCCCGAGCGCGACCGCGTGATGCCCGTGCTGTCGGGGTTGCTGACGACGTACCCGCACCTCCTCGCCCTCTCGGCCAGCTCGCCCTACTGGGCCGGGCAGGACACCGGCTACGCCTCCAACCGCGCGCTGATGTTCCAGCAGCTGCCGACGGCGGGGCTGCCGTTCGCCTTCGACACGTGGGAGGCCTTCGAGCGCTGCATCGCCGACCAGACGACGACCGGCATCATCGACTCGATGGCCGACGTGCGGTGGGACATCCGGCCCGCGCCCCACCTCGGCACCCTCGAGCACCGCGTGTGCGACGGCGTCTCCGACGTGCGCGAGCTCGCGGCGCTGACCGCTCTCGTGCACTGCCTCGTGGTCGACCTCGACACCCGGCTCGTCGCTGGCGAGCGGCTGCCGACGCTGCCGCCGTGGCAGGTGCAGGAGAACAAGTGGCGGGCCGCGCGCTACGGCCTCGACGCGATCGTGATCCTCGACGACAGCAACCGGGAGCGTCTGGTCACCGACGACCTCGACGACCTGCTCGAGCGCCTCACCCCCGTCGCCCGCCGGCTCGGCTGCGAGGACGAGCTGCGCTCGGTCGCAGAGATCCCGGAGCGCGGCGCCTCCAGCGACCGGCAGCGCCGGGTGGCCGCCGCCCACCACGGTGACCTCGTCGCCGTGGTCGACTCGATCGTGACCGAGCTGCGGGGGTCGCTGGGACGGTGACACGGTGCGACCCCGAGGTCGTTGGGGTTGTGGCGGTTGTCGCCGGGGTGTTGGATCGCCCCACTGCACCGAGCCTCTGAGGGAGGACGCGTGGTCGACCCGATCGATCCCACCGCAACGGGATTCCTGCTCGCCGAGAACCGCAACATGCCGATGCACGTCGGTGGCCTGCAGCTCTTCGAGAAGCCCGAAGGTGCGGGTCGCAACTACGTCCGCGAGATGTACGAGCAGATGCGCGACGTCGAGGAGATCGCCCCCCTCTTCCTGAAGCACCCCCACCGCTCGGCGCGCACCGCCGGCCAGCTGGTCTGGCAGCCCGACGAGCAGTTCGACATCGAGCACCACGTCCGGCACAGCGCGCTCCCCAGGCCCGGACGCGTCCGCGAGCTGCTCGAGCTGTGCTCGCGGCTGCACAGCACGCGGCTGGCGTGGGAGCGCCCGCTGTGGGAGGCCCACATCATCGAGGGCCTGCGCGACGGTCGCGTGGCGATGTACACCAAGACCCACCACGCGCTCGTCGACGGCGTCTCGGCGATGCGCCTGCTCGCCAGCGTGCTGTCGACCGACCCGGACGAGCGCGACATGCCCGCGCCGTGGGCGATGCGGCCGCGCAAGCCGCGCGAGCCCCAGCCGAGCGACGGCGGCGCCTCGCTCGCCGACGTCTCGGCCACCACGGTGCGTACGGCGCTCGCGCTGGCGTCGGAGGCCGCCGGGATGCCGGGTGCGCTGATCCGCACCCTCAACAAGAGCGTGCGCAACGAGACCTCCGCGCTCTCGCTCTACGCCCCCCGCACCATGCTCAACCAGAACATCACCGGCTCGCGCCGCTTCGCCGCCCAGGACTGGTCCGTCGAGCGGCTCCGCGCGGTCGGCAAGGCCACCGGCACCACGATCAACGACGTGGTGCTCGCGATGGTCAGCGGCGCGATGCGCACCTACCTCTCCGACCTCGGCGCGCTGCCCGACACCACGCTCATCTCGATGGTGCCGGTCGGCCTCAACGCCAAGGAGTCGCAGCTGGCCTCCGGCTCCGGCGGCAACGCGGTCGGCGCGGTCATGGTGCAGCTCGGCACCCACCTGCCCGACCCTGCCGACCGCCTCGCCGCCATCCACCGCTCGATGAAGGACGGCAAGGACAGCCTGTCGGCGATGACGCCGGCGCAGATCCTCGCGATGAGCGCGCTGGGCCAGGCGCCGGCGATCCTCGGTCCGCTCTTCCGGATGCAGGGCATCGTGCGACCGCCGTACAACCTCATCGTCAGCAACGTGCCCGGCCCCCGCACCACGCACTACTGGAACGGCGCCAAGCTCGTCGGGACCTATCCCCTCTCCATCCCCATCAACGGGATGGCGCTCAACATCACCTGCACGTCCTACGACGGCAGGATGTGCTTCGGCCTGACCGGCTGCCGCCGCACCGTCCCCCGCCTCCAGGTCCTGCTCCAGTACCTCGACGACGAGCTCAAGGCCCTCGAGAAGGCCGCGGGAGTCTCCTAGAGCCGGTGGTTGAGGTGCGAGGAGCGCCAGCGACGAGCCTCGAAACCTCCGAGCCCACTGGACATTCGCCGTGGTTTCGAGGCTCGCTGCGCTCGCACCTCAACCACCGAGGGAGGGCGCTCGCTCCTCAACCACCGAGGGAGGGCGCTCGCACCTCAACCACCGAGGGAGCGCGCTCGCACCTCAACCACCGAGGGGTCGGGGCTTCCCGCCTCGCCGCGAGGACAGCCCCGGGAGGAGCTCGAAGTCCCCTCGGATGAGCGCCTCCCGTTTCCTGCGCCCCCACCCCTGGATCTGCTTCTCCAGGGAGAACGCGATCCCGACGTTCTCGACCTCCTCCTGCCAGACGAGGGTGACGGGACGCCGGGCTCGCGTGTACGCGCAACCGTCCTTGTCCGAGTTGTGCTGGAACATGCGCAGCTCGAGGCTCCGCGTGCTGCCCACGTAGTAGCTGCCGTCCGAGCAGCGGAGCATGTAGACGAAGGGCATGGCTCGATCGTCGACCAGCGTCGACTCCGACGGGAGGGTCAGATCGGCATCTGTGGACAGGCCTGACCCGGAATCACGCCTCGGTGGTTGAGGTGCGAGGAGCGCCAGCGACGAGCCTCGAAACCTCCGAGCTCAGGGCCTCCACCGTGGTTTCGAGGCTCGCTGCGCTCGCACCTCAACCACCGAGGGGGACAGCGATCGCACCTCAACCACCGAGGGGGACAGCGCTCGCACCTCAACTACCGAGGGGGACAGCGCTCGCACCTCAACCACCGAGGACCTCCAGCCCGCCGCCGAGCTGCTCGGCGACGGCGGCGAGGCGGGCGCGGGTGATGTCGGCGACCGTGGCGAGGCCGGCGAGGCGGGCGTTGGAGCCTTCGCGGGTGGGCTCGGTGGAGTTGATGCTGATGCAGCGGCGGGTGCCGCCGTCGGCGCGGTTGGCGAGGGCGACGGCGTGGCCGGTGGTGCCGCTGCCGGCGAAGGGATCGAGCACCACGACGTCGTCGGGCAGGGTCGCGAGGATCCGCCGGACCAGGCCGGTGGGCTTGGGCGACTCGAAGACGTGGCCGACGAGGGCCTTGAGCTCGGCGACGGCGGTGTCGGTGGACCCGATCTCCTCGGACAGCCAGATCGTGCGCAGCTTCTTGCGGCGCCCGCCCTCACGGTGCAGCCAGTCGCGCTGGAAGATGTCGACCCGTTCGCCGTTGCGACCGCGGATCACCCGGCACTCGAGGTCGTCGGGCCGCTCGTCGACGCGCGGACGCGACCAGCGCCAGACCGCCGGGCGCCCGTCGCCGAACACCGGCGTGAGGGCCTGGCTGCCCGGGAACTCGGCGGTCGCCACCCGCCCGCTCACCGGGTCGCCGTAGAGCGCGAAGTGCAGCGTCGGCGCTGTCGCCGGGTTGAACTTCTTGTTGGTGTTGCGCAGCGGCAGGTAGCGGAAGCGTCGCCCGTCCTCGGTGCTGAGCGGGAAGTCCCACTCGTCGACCGACTCGGCGGTGCTCGCGTCGACGGCACAGACGGCGACGTCGCGGGCGTACGCCAGGACGTACTCGTGGCTGGTCGCGAAACCACGCCCGAGCTGGCGTCCCTTCGGGTTGAGGTTGACCACGACCTGCGCGAGGAAGTTCGCCTCGCCGAAGACCTCGTCCATGAGCAGCCGCAGGTGCGCGGCCTCGTTGTCGTCGATGGAGACGAACACCGCGCCGTGCGGCGCGAGCACCTCCCGCATCGCCTCCAGCCGCGGGCGCATCATCGCCGCCCACGCGGCGTGCCGCCGCAGGTAGGGGTCGGTGTGCGAGCCGTCGCGGAAGCGGTCGGCGTACGCGAAGTCGTTGCCGGTGTTGTAGGGCGGGTCGGTGTAGATCACGTCGATCGAGCCGGGCGCCAGGCGGGGCAGCACCTCGAGGTTGTCGCCCGCATGGAACGTGTTCCAGGCGGGGGCGTCGGGCGCGGCGGGCACGACCGGAAGCCTAGGCGGTGTCCCGACCCGCTGATCCCAACTTTCCCACCAGTCCCACCACGTCGTTTACTGTGGAGCGCGTGCCTGCCAACGCCTTCCGCTTCCCGCCCGCCAAGCCCACCCGCAGCCGCCTCCTGACGGTGGCCACCGCGGGCGTGCTCGTCGCCGGCCTGGGCGTCGGCCCGTCGGTCGCCGACGCCGGGCACGCGTCCGGCCCCGGAGCCTCGGAGAAGGCCGCCCCGGCGTCCGGGGGCGGCTACCGCGGCCGCAACCAGACCTCCGACGGCAAGCCCGGCATCGTGGTCGGCCCGGAGGTGAACCTGCGCGGCAAGGCGCAGGTCAAGAACGACGTCAGCTATGAGATCGCGCCCGGCGTCACGCTGCGCGAGTGGGACCAGGTCGACGGACGCCAGCCGGTCGGGCAGGTCCGGATGAACCTGGTGACCGTCAGCCTCGACGCCCCCAACATCTCCTTCGAGGAGCTCTCCCCCACCTACGTCACCAGCCGCAAGAAGGTCAGCCAGTTCGGCGCGTGGAACGGCGCCCTGACCGCGGTCAACGGCGACTTCTTCGACATCGGCCGGACCGACTCGCCGCTCGGGGTGACCATCAACCGCGAGCGCGGCGTGCTCGGCGGCTCGCGCGACGGCTGGATCCCCGGCGTGAACTCGACCCTCTGGTTCGACGACTCCGGCCCGCACATCAGCCCGCTGAGCCTCCAGTACACGATCCGGCAGCGCAAGGCGTGGACCGTCAGCGGCATCAACCACCCGGTCGTCCCGGCCGGCCAGATCGGCGTCTTCACCTCCGACTGGCACCGCACCCAGGGCTACCAGGTCACCGCGGGCAAGAAGCGCGCCCGCGAGGTGATCCTGCGCAAGAACCGCGTGATCTCCAACCGTCCCAAGCTCTCGGACGGCAAGAAGATCGGCAAGAAGGACCGCGTCCTGATCGGCACCGGTCGCGCCGCCGGCAAGCTCAAGACGCTCAAGAAAGGCCGCAAGATCACCCTCGCCAAGCGCATCGAGGGCGGCAGCCCCAAGGTGGCCGTCAGCGGTGACCGGGCGCTTCTGGTCAACGGCGTGCGCACCGTCGTCAACAACACCATCGCCCACCCGCGTACGGCGGTCGGCATCGACGCCGACGGCCGCAAGCTGCTCATCCTCGTGGTCGACGGCCGCTCGGCCTACAGCCGCGGCTACACGATGGTCGAGCTCGCCGACATGATGGTCGCGCTCGGCGCGGAGAACGCCATCAACTTCGACGGTGGCGGCTCGTCGGCCATGTACACCCGCAACGGCGCCGGAGCCATGGGGCTCGTCAACGAGCCCTCCGACGGCAACGAGCGCCTGGTCGCCAACGCCTTCGGCGTGGTCTACAACGGGGAGCTGCCGCCGGTGATCCCGATCCTGCCGACCCCGGCCCCGACGCCCACGCCGACGCCGACGCCGACGCTGCCGCCCACCACGACGCCGACTCCGACCGTCCCGCCGCCCACCCCGCCGACCACCACCGCGACGCCCTGACGGGCACCCCTCAGGCGTTGGGGGCGGCGAAGACGACCACGTAGGTCATCGGCGCGAGGCACTGCTTGGTGGTCTTGGGGATCGTCGGGACGACCTGGAACCCGGCCTCGCCGGCGTCGATCGCCACCGCGCTCGGACCCTCGCAACCGACGGCCACCGTGGCGGCGTACGGCGTCGAGCTCGGGTCCTGCTGGGCCTGCTGGAGCGCCGTCTGGGAGACCACGTCGCCGAAGCCGCCGTCGAACTGCGACGCGAAGTCGGCCCGGGCCTGGTCGGTGTCGAGGGCGAAGGCCATCTCGGAGACCGACCCTCCGGCCTCGGTGCCGTGCAGCACGACCGCCTCGGTGACGCCGGCGGAACCGGTCGTGGCGATCGACTCCCCGGCGCCGCCGTCGGGGTCCGACGACTCCGTGGGCGTCTCGGCCGACTGGCTGGGCGTCCCGGTGGGCTCGTCGCTCGAGGAGCTCGAGGACGCAGCGGGGTCGGTCGCCGTGTCGTCGCCGTCGTCGCCGTCCCCGCAGGCGGTCAGCGCCGTGGCCAGCGCCAGCCCGGTGACGAGGGTGGCGACGGAGCGGGTGCGGGTGCGGGCGCCCGAGCGGCGCGATGAGTTCGTCATGATGATCTGACGATAGCCAACCCCGGACGGCTCCCCCGGTCAGGCACGTGGCACGCGGGTGGGACGCAGGTGGCCCTCGCCCCACGCTCACTGGCAGGCTGACGCCATGACCCAGCAGGAGAGCGTGCAGGAGACGGCACAGGAGCCGGTCCGCGAGGCCGTGCGCGAGTACGCCGCGCGCCAGCCGCAGCTCACCGCGGCCACCGCCGGCTACGTCACTCTCATCCGCACGCTGCTCGACGACGCCGGCATCGACTACCTCAGCGTGACCGGGCGCACCAAGAGCGTCGCCTCGTTCGCCGCCAAGGCCAACCGCACCGAGGGCGACGGCCCGCTCTACCCCGACCCCCTGTCGCAGATCACCGACCAGATCGGCGTGCGCGTGATCACCTACGTCCACAGCGACGTCGCCGCGGTCGCCGAGCTCCTCGCAGAGGAGCTCACCCTCCTCGACGACCGCGACCTCGGCGAGGAGACCGCCCGCTCGGGGCGCTTCGGCTACGCCAGCCGGCACCTCCTCGTGCAGGTCCACGACGACGGCCAGCACGACGACCTGGTCACCCACCGGGCGAGCGTCCAGGTGCGCACGGTCCTGCAGCACGCGTGGGCCGAGTTCGAGCACGACATCCGCTACAAGGGCAACGTCCCCGAGGACGCGGCCGCCGACCTCGACCGCCGCTTCACCCTGGCCGCCGGGCTCATCGAGCTGGCCGACCGCGAGTTCGCCACGATCCGTGAGCGGATCCAGGCCGCGGCCCCCGGCAGCCAGGCCGAGGCGGACGCCGACCACATCGTCGGCCAGGAGCTCGCCACCTTCCTCGCGGGCCACTACAGCGACGCCGGCTGGTCCCACACCGACCACTACGACTGGATCGCCGACCTGCTCACCCAGCTCGGCATCGACACGATCGACGACCTCGACGACCTGCTCACCTCCGTCGACGCCGACGCCGTGATCCGCCGGATGGGCTACCGCTACCCCGCCGGCGCCGTACGCCGCCTCGACGACGCGCTGCTGGCGATCTTCGGCGAGCAGTACGTCACCCTCGAGGGCAACAGCCACCGCGTCCCGAAGCTGCGAGCGCGGCTGGAGAAGCTGAGCACGCCCGAGACCTGAGGGGAGCCCTCAGGTTCGCCCCCTAGGGTTTCCGCATGAGCCGCCCTTCCTGGACGACTGTCACTCCGATCCTCGCGGGCGTCGCCCTCGTGCCCGCATGGTTCGCGCACCCCGAGAGCGCGGTCCTGCTCAGCCTCCTCGCCGTCCTGCTGGTCGGGGCCGTGCTCGCCGCCGTGCACCATGCCGAGGTCGTCGCCCACCGGGTCGGCGAGCCCTACGGCTCGCTCCTGCTCGCCGTCGCGGTCACCATCATCGAGGTCGGGCTGATCGTCACGCTGATGGTGACCACCGACAAGGACACCGCCGGCCTGGCGCGCGACACCGTCTTCGCCGCCGTCATGATCACCGTCAACGGCATCGTCGGCATCTCGCTGCTGGTCGGCGCGCTCAAGCACCACCTCGCCGTCTTCAACCCCGAGGGCACCGGCGCCGCCCTCGCGACCGTGATCGCCCTGGCCGTCGTGTGCCTGGTCCTGCCCTCGGTCACCACCTCCCAGCCCGGCCCCGAGTTCACCGGCGCGCAGCTGGCCTTCGCCGCGATCGCCTCGCTCACGCTCTACGGCATGTTCGTCTTCACCCAGACGATCCGGCACCGCGACTTCTTCCTGCCGGTGACGTCCGCCCAGCACTCCCCGCTCGTGGCCGACAACCCGGCGCAGGTCGGCTCGGGCGGGTCAGGTGGGTTCGAGCACGAGCCGGTCGACCTCGACGAGGACGGGCACGCCGACCCGCCGACCAACCGGGCGGCCCTGACCAGCCTGGCCCTGCTCGTGCTGTCGCTGGTGGCCGTGGTGGGGCTCGCCAAGATCGAGTCGCCGGCCATCGAGTCCGGTGTCGCGGCGCTCGGGTTCCCCAACGCCGTCGTCGGTGTCGTGATCGCGCTGCTCGTCCTGGCGCCGGAGACCATCGCCGCCGTGCGCGCCGCCACCCGCAACCGGGTGCAGGTGAGCCTGAACCTCGCCCTGGGCTCGGCGATGGCCTCCATCGGCCTGACCATCCCCGCCATCGCCATCGCCTCCATCTGGCTCGACGGGCCCCTCGAGCTCGGCCTCAACCAGCTCCAGACCGTGCTGCTCGTCCTCACGGCCGCGGTCGCCATCCTCACCGTCGTACCGGGGCGCGCGAAGCCGCTCCAGGGCGGCGTGCACCTCGTGCTCCTCGCCGCGTTCCTGTTCCTGACCATCGCGCCGTAGCGGACGGACCCGCAGAAATGCGCTGCGGCCCGGCAGGATTCCTGCCGGGCCGCGTGAGCGAGTGGATCAGCCGAAGTACTTGGCGTAGATCTCGTCGTAGGTGCCGTCCTCGCGCATCTTCGCGAGCACGCCGTTGATCTCGCGCAGGAGCGGGATGTTGCCGTCCTTCTTGACCGCCATGCCGTACTGCTCACCGGTGTCGAACTCCTTGGCGAGCTTGAGCCGCGGGGTCTCGGAGACGAACTCACCCGACACCGTGTTGTCGAGCATCGCGGCGTCGAGACTGTTGGAGTCCAGGGCCGCTTGGAGGCCGGCGGCGTCCGCGAACGTCACCACCTCGGTGGAGGCCGGGGCGAAGTCGCTCAGGTAGGTCTCACCCGTGGTGTCCTTCTGCACGCCGACCCGCTGGCCGGCGAGCTCCTCGATCGTGTCGAGCCCCGAGCCGCGCGGCGTGATGAGCGCCTGCTTGGCGTCGAAGTAGGGGCTGGAGAAGTCGAGCACACGCGCTCGCTCGCCGGTGATCGTCATCGCCGAGATCGCCAGGTCACAGACATCGGCGTTGAGCGACTGGCCCGAGGTGATGTCGTCGAAGGAGGAGTCGATGACGTCGAGGTCGACGTCGAGCGAGTCCGCGACCTTGCGGACCAGGTCGATGTCGAAGCCGGTCGGCTTGCCCTTCTCCTCGTACTCGAAGGGCGCGTAGGGCGTGTCGGTGCACACCGTGAGCGCGCCGTCGAAAACGAGGTCGACCTTGCTGAGCGCGTCGCCCGACTCGCCGCTGGCGGAGCCGCCACAGGCGCTCAGCGCGGCCATCAGGGCCACGGAGGACAGGGCAGCCGCAGCAGTGCGGGCAGGGCTGAGCCGGCGGAGCGAGCGGGTCATGGGTCAGTTCGCATTCACGGTGAGCGACTCACGAAGTCGCATGAGGGCGTATTCGGTGATCTTGACGAGGGCACCCTTGGCCTGCTCGCGGTCGCGAGCGTCGAGGCTGATGATCGGTACGTCGGCGGGCAGTGCCAGCGCGGCGGCGATCTCCTCGGCGGGGTAGCGCGGCACGCCGTCGAACTCGTTGACGGCCACGATGAACGGGATGCCCTTGGACTCGAAGTAGTCCAGCGGCGAGAACGACTCGTCGAGGCGGGCGACGTCGACGAGCACGATGGCGCCGATGGCGCCGCGGCACAGGTCGTCCCACATGAACCAGAAGCGTCGCTGGCCCGGGGTGCCGAAGAGGTAGAGGACGAGGTCCTCGGCCAGGGTGAGGCGGCCGAAGTCCATGGCGACCGTGGTGGTGGCCTTGGTCGGCACGGCGGCGAGATCGTCGACGCCCTCGGACTCGTTGGTGACGAGTGCCTCGGTGCGCAGCGGGTCGATCTCCGAGACGGCGCCGACGAGCGTCGACTTGCCGACGCCGAAGCCGCCGGCAATGACGATCTTCGTCGACGCAGCCGCGCGCTGTGCCTTAGTAGTTTCGAAGTCCACGGAGGGTCCTTTCGATGAGCTCGAGACGCTCATCTGTCGACGTCTTCTCGGTGATGGTTGCCTGGATACGGACGAGACCCTGCTCGATCAGGTCACCCAGCAGCACCCGGGTGACGCCGATCGGCATCTTGGTCAGTGCCGAGACCTCGGCAACGGAACGTCTGTCACAGACCTCGAGAACCTGTGCAGCAGATGGAGTGAGGACGGGCGCCTCCGCACCAGCCTGGAGGCGCAGCGTGGCCTCCATGGCCAGATCGACAGTGGCTGCCGTCCGGCCAGCGGTGATGGTGTACGACCGGATGAGGCGAGGACGGTACTCCTCCTCCTCCGGCTCGATGGGCGGCGTCACGGCGCTGGTCCGACTCAGCCGCCCGTACCGACGCGGGCCTGAGCCTCGACGGTACGACCCACGCGGTCCACCAGCAGTGCCATCTCGTAGCCCACCTGGCCGATGTCGGCCTCCTCGGTGGTGAGCACGGTGAGGTTCGACCCGTCACCGACGCTCATCAGCATGAGGAAGCCCATCTCCATCTCGACGATGGTCTGCATGACCGAGCCGCCCTCGAAGAGGCGGGCGGCGCCGACCGCGAGGCTGGCCAGACCGGAGGAGACGGCCGCGACCTGCTCGGCGCGCTCTCCCGGGATGCTGGTGCTCGACGCCATGAGGAGGCCGTCGGCGGAGACGAGGATGGCGTGTGCGGCGTCGGGGACCTCCTCGACGAAGCGCGACATCACCCAGTCGAGGTCACGGTCGTCACCAGCGGGGGCGCTGGAGGCGGCGGCGGAGGATTCGTACGTCATGCGGGGCCTGCTTCCGTGTGCTGAGAGGAACTTTGGGCTGCTCGTCGACCGCGGGAGACTCCCGCGGTGTGGGCCTGGAGCCGACGACGAATGGCGTCGGGGTCACGCGTCTTGGCTGCCGTGGGCGGGGTCACGCTACCGGGAACGAGGCGCTCGCCGGGGGCACGTCGCGGAAGTCCGGTGGGCGTCGACTGGACGACCGGGGCCTCCTCGGCCACGTGCTCGGCGATCTCCCAGCCACGGTCCACCTCGGTCTGGTGCCACTCGCCCTCACCGGCGCTGGCGAGCCAGCCGGAGCGCATCGACTTGAAGATCGGCGAGTCACCGCCGGCGCGGGCCGGCTCGGCACCACGGGTCGGCAGTCCGCTCAGGCTGGGCAGCTCGGCCGCCGGCGCCTCGAGCGGGGTCTCGGCGACCGGCTCCTCGACGAACGGGTCCTCGACCGGGAAGGCCTCGGCAGCAGGCTCGGCAGCGGGCTCGGGGTCGCGGGTCGGTGCGCCCAGGCCCAGCGGGTCGTCGACGTCGACGTCGACCTCGACGTCGTCGGACCGGTGGGCCACGGGGGTCGCGGGCTGCGGCTCGGGCTCGGTGTGGGCGACGGGCTCGGCGACGGGCTCGGCGACCGGCTCGGCCACCTCGGCGGCGGGGGCCTCGGCCGGGACCGAGTCCTCGACCGGCTCCTCGGCGCGGGCCTGCTCGCCGACGGTACGGGTGGGCAGCGGGTCGTTGAGGGGATCGCTGAGCGGGTCCTGGGCCCGGGCAGCCGGAGCGACCTCGGCGGCGCGGGCCTCCTCGGCCTGGGCACGCTGGCGGGACGCGAGGGCCGTGATCGGGACGACCGGGGCCACCTTCTCGGCGACCGACGGCTCGACCGTGTCGACCGGGGCGGTCTCGGCGACCTCCCGGGCCGGCTCTGCGGCAGGTGCGTCGAGCGTCGCGGCCGGCTCGGCGGCGGGCGCGCTGGGCTCGACGGGTGCGGCCGGGGTCTCCGAACGCTTGCCGAACAGCGGCCCCGTGGCGCCGGAGGTCTCCGGCGGCAGGAAGGCGTCGGCGCCCGTGCGGGGCATGTTGGCGCCGGGCTCGCGGCGCGGCAGCAGGCTCTCCAGCGAGGGACGGTCCGGGGTGGCAGCCGGCTCGGCGACCTCCGGCGTGGTCGCGACGGGCAGCGGCTCGAGCTCGGCCTCCTTGCGGGCCTCCCGGCGCGCGGCCTTGGCCTCGGCCTTCTCCGCCCGCGAGAGCTTGCGCGACTCGCGCCTGGGCTCGACGGTGGCAGCCGGTGCAGCGGCGGCGGCAGGAGCCTCGCGGCGCTCGGCCCGCGGGGCCGGGCTCGCCTCGACCGCGGCGGCGGGCGCCGCGACGGGAGCGGCGGGAGCGGTCTGCGGCAGCTCGGGCAGGATCGACGGGGGCAGGACGATGGTCGCCGTCATGCCGCCGCCCGGGTTGCGGGCCAGCGAGGCCAGGATGCCGTGGCGCTCGGCGAGGCGCGAGACCACGAACAGGCCCATCCGGCGGGCGGTGTCGGGCGTCGCCTCGGCACCGTGCTGGAGGTCGCGGTTGAGCTGCTCGAGCTCGGCCGGCGGCACGCCGAGGCCGGAGTCGGTGACCGTGATGGTGACGCCGTCGGAGCCGAGCTTGGCGGCCAGTCGGACCGGCTCGGCCGGCGGGGAGTAGGTCAGCGCGTTGTCGACCAGCTCGGTGAGCAGGTGGACCACGTCGGCCGCGGCGTCGTCACCGACGCGGGTGCCGAGGTGGGACAGGATCTGCACGCGCTGGTAGTCCTGCACGCCCGAGGTCGCTGCCTGCAGCGCCTCGCCGACGGTGAGGCTGAACTGGCCGGCGGCACGGTTCGGGGCGTCGGCCAGGATCAGCAGCGAGTCGGCCGTACGACGCATGCGCGAGGCCAGGTGGTCCAGGCGGAACAGCGACTCGAGGCGCTTGGGGTCCTCTTCGTCGTGCTCGAGGCGCTCGATCTGGGCCAGCTGCTGGTTGACCAGCGAGTTGGACCGACGCGAGAGCGTCACGAACATCGCGTTGACGGTCTGGCGGAGCTGGGCCTCACCCGAGGCGAGGTGGATGGCCTGACGGTGGAGGTCGTCGACCGCACGGGCGACCTGGCCGATCTCCTCGTTGGTGGTGACGTCGATCGGCTTGATCGGCTCGGGCTCCTGGCCCGCGCGGATCCGGGCGACGGCGTCGGGCAGGCGGTGGCGGGCGACCGCCAGCGCGCCCTCGCGCACCCGGTTGATCGGCACGAGGAGGCTGCGTGCGATGGCGAAGGCGATGAAGATCGCCGCACCCAGGGCGAGCAGCGTCAGGACGGCACCGATGAGCGCGTTGCGACGCGCGTCGGAGGCGGCATCGTTGAGCGAGGTGGTGACGCCGCTGATCAGGGTCTGGGTGATCTCGTCGTAGGGCGCGTAGGCGTCGCGGCCGTCGAGGTTGGTCGCGGAGTCGTCGCGGATCTGGCCGGCGTGGCGGGTGTTCGCCGTACGGAGGGCCGCGGTCTGCTCCTCGGCCCCCTCGACGGATCCGGCGAGACGGTCGATGGCCGACGCCTCCACGCCGATCTCCGAGAAGAGCTCCTGCGAGCTCGACTGGGCCAGCGAGGTGGCCACGAAGCCCTGCTGCATGGCGAGCGAGAGACGACCGCTCATCGCCTGCGACAGCTGCTCCAGGCGGGGCTCGGGCGTCTCCTGCGCGGCGTTCACGCTGGTGATCAGCTGGGACACGCTGGACTCGAGCTGGCGGACGAGCGCGATCCAGGTGGCGGGGCCGAGGTTCTCGGCGCCCTCACCGCGCATCGCCTGGCTGAGGTCGAGCAGGGCGTTGACGTGCGCGGCCTGGAGCTCGTCGAGGTTGGCCTCGTCGCGGGCCTGGGTCAGCGTCTCGGCGCTGGTGGTGATGTCGTCGATGGCGTCGATCAGGTCGCCCTGGCTGGCGGCGCTGTCGTTCTGCGCTGCCACCATGGCGGACTCGGACGCGGTGAGGTAGTCGACCGCGGGCTGGATGATCGTCACCTGGTCGGCGCTGCTGCCGGCGTTGCGCGAGTCGGCCAGGTCGTTCTGCACCCGAAGGCCACCGAGCGTGGCGGCGAGGAGCAGCGGGATCGCCAGCGCGAGCGCGATCTTGCGGCTCAGTGGCCATCCGGCGACCGAGAGTCCTGCCTCCCGGCGGGTCCGGGCTGCATCCTGAGTCATGTGTGCCTCGCGATTGGTGAGCGATACGACGACGAAACGAGTCCCCGGTGGACCGGAGCAGACTCAACTTAAAGAGTCGTTCGACATTCCGTGGCGTTTTCGCAGAACTGTTGATGGGGGGTGTATGAGGGCGTGGCCGCCGACCCTGATAAAGGGGACGGGGTGGGGCCGAGCCCGCAGGAGTGTCCCACCCGTACCACCCGCACCACCACCCCTTCGCTCCCGACCGGTCCAGACCACCGGGGCGTGAACGCGACCGGAATGCGGGAGGAAAGGACGGCGGTGAGCCTTCCGCCGTGCCCGATGTTCGGGCAGGCTCCCCTGCCATGACCCTCCATCTCGGGAAGGGCCGGTCGCGCGCGTCCGCCCTTGTGTCCGCACTCCTCCTCTCCCTCTCCCTCGCCCTCCTCTCCTTCTCCCTGGTCGCGCTACCGGCCGCCACCTCCCCGGCGCAGGCCGCGGCCCCGCTGACGGTCAGCCAGGCCATCGGCCAGCAGAGCGGCGCGACGCAGACCGTGCGCGGCTACGTCGTCGGCCAGCCGACCGCCACGAGCACCGTCGTACGCTCCGGCTTCCCCAGCGACTACGCGCTCGCGATCGCCGACTCGCCCTCGCAGACGAGCACCGCCTCGATGCTCTACGTCCAGGTCCCGTCTGCCTTCCGCTCCCAGTGGGGACTGCGCTCGAACCCGTCGCTGATGGGCACGCAGGTCGACGTCACGGGGGCGCTGACGGCGTACTTCTCCCATCCCGGCATGACGCGGACCTCCGCCTTCGCGCTGGCCGGCGGCAGCACCCCGACCGACCCGCCGCCCACCGGCGGCACCGGGCCGTGGGACAGCACCTACTACGCGCCGGCCGTCGGCAAGAGCGGTACGGCGCTGCGCACCGCGCTGCACGACATCATCGACGGCAACACCACGCTCTCCTACGACCAGGTCTGGACCGCGCTCAAGGACACCGACCAGGACCCGAACAACCCGAGCAACGTCATCGAGCTCTACACCGGCCGCTCCATCGCGAAGAGCAACAACGGCGGCGGCTCGGGCCAGTGGAACCGCGAGCACGTGTGGGCGCAGTCGCGCGGCGGCTTCACCACCAGCGCCGGGCCGGGGACCGACCTGCACCACCTGCGTCCCGAGGACGTCACCGTGAACTCGACCCGCGGCAACAAGGACTTCGACAACGGCGGCTCGGCAGTCTCCGGCTGTGCCGACTGCTTCACCGACTCCGACTCCTTCGAGCCGCGCGACGCGGTCAAGGGCGACGTCGCGCGGATGCTCCTCTACATGGCGATCCGCTACGAGGGCGGCGACGGCTTCAACGACCTCGAGATGAGCTCGACCGTCGGCAGCTCCTCGTCGCGGATCGGCGACCTCGAGACGCTGCTCGCCTGGAACAGCGCCGACCCGGTCGACGCCTTCGAGATGCGCCGCAACGACCGCATCCACTCCACCTGGCAGGGCAACCGCAACCCGTTCATCGACCACCCGGAGTGGGCGGCGGCGATCTGGAACTGACCGACGTCGCTCTCGCACTCGGTGGTTGAGGTGCGAGCGGAGCGAGCCTCGAAACCCCGATCGCGCCTCGACAACCGAGGTGAGGGCGTCAGGGTGCCCGGTTGCCGCGGGCCGACTCCTGCACGACCAGCCCGGGAAGGTCCGTCAACCGGTCCAGGCCGCGCACGGCGCGCGTCATCCGCTGGTTGCCCTCGAAGCGCTCTCGGTGGCGCTCGAGGAACCACCAGTAGCCGGCGGTGAACGGGCACGCATCCTCGCCGACCCGCACCTTGGGACTGAACCGGCACGAGCCGCAGTGGTCCGACATCCGGTCGATGTAGGCGCCGCCGGAGGTGTAGGGCTTGGTGGCCATCACCCCGCCGTCGGCGTGCTGCGACATGCCAACGACGTTGGGCACCATCACCCAGTCGTAGCCGTCGACGAAGGCGCGGTGGAACCAGTCGGTCACCTGTGTCGGCGCCCAGCCGCGCTGGAGGGCGTAGGAGCCGAGCACCATCAGCCGGGGGATGTGGTGGACCCAGCCGTGCTCGGCGACCTGGTCGAGCGCCCACGACAGGCAGCGCGCGTCGGTCGCGTCGGCGTCGAGCTCGGCGAACCACCGCGGCAGCCGCTCGGTCGCGCGGAGCTCGTTGGCCCGGCGGTAGCCCTCTCCTTGGTGCCAGTAGAGGTGCCAGACGTAGTCGCGCCACCCGATGACCTGGCGGACGTAGCCCTCGACGCTCGCGACGGGCGCCGCGCCGGAGCGGTAGGCCGCCTCGGCGCGCTCCACGACCTCCAGCGGGTCGAGCAGCCCGAGGTTGAGCGGGGCGCTGACCAGGCTGTGCGCCATCCACGGGTCGCCCTCGAGGATCGCGTCCTCGTGGGCGCCGAAGTCGGGCAGCCGGTGCTCGACGAAGTGGTCGAGGGCGGCGAGCGCCTCGCGCCGGGTGACGGGGAAGCGGCGCGGCCCGTCGCGGCCGATGGTCTCCACGACCCCGTCGCGCTCCCAACGGTCGAGGTCGTCGCGGACCCCGGCGTCGATCTCGTCCTCCTCGGGCCACCACGGCTCGGTCACGCCGAGCGTCGTGGCCCCTGTGGCGAACCCGCGGGGCGGGAGCACGGTGGCGCCGAGGCGCTCGACCAGTCCCAGTGCGGCGTACGACGTCGGGTGGACGACCTCGAGGTCGCCCCCGGATCGCAGGGCGTCGCGCGCCACCTCGGCGTAGGTCTCCGCCCGGACGTAGGTCACCCGGTCGCCGAGCTCGGCGGCGCGGTGCCGCATCGCGCTGAGCACGAGGTGCGCCTTGGCGCGGTGGAAGCGACGGCGCTTCAGCACCCCGAGGGACTCCACCATCAGCAGCGGGCCGGGGTGGTCGTCGGTGAAGTGCGGTCCGAGCTGGTCGCCGAACAGCCACCGCGTCGTCATGCCGCCAGCCTAGGCAGGAGCAGGCTCAGGCCCGCTCGACCTCGCTGCTGAGCTTGAGCACGACGGTGCCGTCCTCCTGCTCGATGACGTAGGCCGGGTCGTCGTCGCTGCCGTGGCGGGTGACCTCCTCGCCCTTGGTCGTGCGCGAGACGTCGTCGTGGTGCACCTCGGACACGGTCCCCTCGGCCCAGGACGAGCCCCACTTCCACTTCACGGTCGTGCCGGTGCGGATCGCCATGCCGCCACGGTGCCATGCACCTCGCACGCGAGGACCACCCTCTAGGACCGGACGTGCATCCGCTCGCCCTGCGGGCCGAAGATCGCGAGGACCTCGGCCGGCGTCGGGCCGGGGTTGCCGATCCAGTGCGGCGTCCGGGTGTCGAACTCGACGACCTCGCCGGGCCCCAGCACGAGGTCGCGGCTGCCCAGGACCAGGCGGACCTTGCCACTGAGGACGTAGAGCCACTCGTAGCCCTCGTGGGTCTTCAGCGACGGCTCGTCCCGGTCGACCGGCATCACCATCTTGAAGGACTGCAGCCCGCCGGGGCGACGGGTCAGCGAGATGAACGTGCGGCCGTGGCGCACGGTCGGCTTGGAGCGCACGCGCGGGTCTCCCGTCTCGGGCGCGTCCACGAGCTCGTCCAGAGCGACCCGGTGGGCGCGCGCGAGCGGCAGCAGCAGCTCCAGCGTCGGCTTGCGCTGGCCCGACTCCAGGCGGGAGAGCGTGCTGACGGAGATGCCGGTCTCCTCCGCGAGGTCGGTGAGGGTGGCCTCGCGCTCCAGCCGCAGCTGCCGCAGCCGGGGTCCCACCGCTCGGAGCACTCCGTCGTCGTCCATGTCCCCAGTTTGCCACTTCGGCAAGAATGTTTGTCAAACGCGACGATGGCTGGGCATCCTCGGTGACATGGACGAGATGAAGACCTATGACGTGGTGGTGGTCGGCGGCGGCGCGGCCGGCCTGAGCGGTGCGATGGCCCTCGGCCGCTCGCGCCGATCGGTGCTGGTGATCGACGCCGGCGAGCCGCGCAACGCCCCCGCGGACCATGCCCACAACTACCTCGGCCGCGAGGGCGTCAGCCCGCTCGAACTGCTCGAGATCGGCCGCGCCGAGGTGGCGGCGTACGGCGTCGAGGTGCTGGACGACCGGGTGGTCGGCCTGTCCGGCGAGGTCGACGACTTCCTGGTGACCACCGACGGCGGTCGGCGTGTGCGCGCCCGCCGGGTGCTGGTCACCGGCGGTGTCGTCGACGAGCTGCCGGACGTGCCGGGGCTGGCCGAGCGGTGGGGGCGGGACGTGCTCCACTGCCCGTACTGCCACGGCTGGGAGGTGCGCGACCAGGCGGTCGCCGTCCTCGCGACCACACCGATGGCCGCCCACCAGGCGCTGCTCTTCCGCCAGCTCACCGACGACGTGGTCGTGGTGGTGCACGACGGGGTCGAGATCCCGGTCGAGGAGGAGGAGAGGCTCGGCGCGATCGGCGTCCGTTTCGTGCACGGCACCCCGCAGGAGGTGCTCGCCGACGGGGACGCGCTGGTCGGGCTGCGGCTCGCGGACGGGTCCGTCCTGGAGCGGCAGGCGATCGTGGTGGCCTCCAGGCCGCACGTGCGCGCCGACTTCCTCCGCCCGCTCGGGATCGAGCCGACACCCTTCGAGATGAACGGCGTCGCCTTCGGCACGGTGATCCAGGTCGAGCCCACCGGCGCGACCACCGTGCCCGGCGTCTTCGCGGCCGGCAACGCCACCGACGTCGCGATGGTGCTCATCGCCTCGGCGGCCCACGGCCTGCGCGTCGGCGCCTGGATCAACGCCGAGCTGGCAGGCGCCGATGCGGCGAGCGCGGCACAGGCACGCCGCGAGGGGTTCTTCGAACGGCCGGCCTGGGAGGAGCGCTACACCGGCGATCGGGTCTGGAGCGGCCGGGTCAACGTCCAGCTCGAGACAGAGGCGGCCACGCTGGAGCCGGGGCGCGCGCTCGACGTCGGGTGTGGGGAGGGCGGCGACGCCCTGTGGCTCGCCGACCGCGGTTGGCAGGTCACGGCGTCCGACTTCGCCGACGCGGCCCTGACCAGGGTGGCCGAGCACGCGGCCGCGGCCGGGCTGTCGGACCGCGTCGGGACGAGGCGCATCGACGTGCGGGCCTTCGAGCCCGACGGCGAGACGTGGGACCTGGTCACGTCCCACTTCCTGCACCTGCCCGACGGCGGGATGGTGGACGTCGTACGCCGCCTCGCCTCGGCGGTCGCACCCAGCGGCACGCTGCTGGTGGTCGGCCACGCGCCGAACGACCTCCACACCGGCTTGCGGCACGGGCACCACTCCTACATGCACACCGCCGACCAGCTGCTTCCCGCGCTGGACGACGGCTGGGAGGTCGAGGTGTGCGAGTCGCGGCCCAGGACCCAGGCGCACCCGGAGACCGGCGAGCCGGTCGACATCGCCGACACCGTGCTCCGCGCACGACGCCGGCGGTGAGGGCGCGGGCGGCATGATGGTGGACATGACCTCTCGGGACGTCCCGCTCGTGCCGCCCGCCCGGCAGTGGTGGACGGTGCTGCCGTTCCTGGTCGCGGTGACCGCCGTTGCCGGGATCGGCGGCCTCGCGGCGTCCGGCTCGCAGGCGACCTACCGCGCGCTCGAGCTGCCGCCGTACGCCCCGCCGTCGTGGCTGTTCGGGCCGGTGTGGTCCGTGCTCTACCTGATGATCGGCGTGGCCGGCTGGCTGCTGTGGCGCGACCGCGGCTGGGACCGCAGCCTCTGGCTCTGGACCGTCCAGCTGCTGCTCAACCTCGCGTGGACGCCGCTGTTCTTCGCCGCCGACCTCTACGCCGTGGCGCTCGCCGAGATCGTCGTGCTCGCGGTCGCGGTGACCGTGCTGATCGCGTGGGCGTGGCGCCGCACCCGGACAGCCGCGTGGCTCCTGGTCCCCTACCTCGGGTGGGTCTGCTTCGCGACCGCCCTCAACGCCGGGATCGTCGTGCTGAACTGAGCTCGGGCAGCCCGCGTGGACGCCTGTCCGGACGTGGGTGAAATGTTGATCACGACGTTCACGTAAAGGACACCTTTACGTCCTCGCGGGCGTACTGTCGAGACATGGCAGCGCCCGGCCCCGCCTACGTGAGCGACGTCGTCGCCTCTGGCGTGGCACGCCCGAGCAAGCACGACAGTCGCCGCGACCAGCTCGCGGAGTCGGCTCTGGTGACCCTCGGCGAGCAGGGCTACGCGCGCACCTCGCTGCGCGACATCGCCCAGCGCTCCCCGTTCTCCCACGGGGTCGTGCACTACTACTTCTCCAGCAAGGAGGAGCTGATCATCTACTGCGTGCGCTACTACAAGCGCACCTGCGTCACCCGCTACGACGAGGTCGTCGAGCAGGCGACCACCGCGCCGGGGCTGCGTGAGGCCTTCGCCGACAAGCTGGCCGAGACCATCCGTGAGGAGGCCCCGATGCACCAGCTCTGGTACGACCTCCGCAACCAGTCGATGTTCGAGCCCGCGCTGCACGACGTGATCATCGACATCGACGGCCAGCTCGAGCAGATGGTCTGGCGGGTGGTCGCCCGCTATGCCGAGCTCGCCGGGCTCGAGCCCACGATCGACTCGACGTCCTGCTACGGGATGCTCGACGGCCTCTTCCACCAGGCGCTGCTGGCCTGGGCGACGGGGCCCGCGGAGGAGCGCGACGAGGTGCTCGAGGTGTTCAGCGAGCGCGTCAACACGCTGATGCCCACGCTCCTCACGCACTGACCGGGCGCTTCGTCCCCGTCCCGGACGCTGACCGGGCGCTTCGTCCCCCGCCGGTTGTCCACAGATCGCGTCGGACGGGTGTTGCCGACACCTGCCGGCGGCCCAGCATCGACGCATGATCTTCTCGGGAACGCTCGCCCTCGACCCAGCCCACCACGCCGCCTGCACCGACATGCTGCGGACGCGGCTGGCCGACCTCGAGCTCCGGCGCCGCACGACCGGCACCGCGGTCGAGCGCGTGCTGGCGAGCTGGCACGGTGAGGCCGCCGACCGGTTCCGCTCGCGCTGGGAGGACTGGGACCGCGGCGCCGCACTCGTCGTGGAGCAGCTCGCCCACGGCATCGCGGCCCTCGACCGGTGCCGCGCCGAGGCCGTGGTCGCCGATGCGGCGAGCGGCGAGTCGTCCACGCACCTGCTCGGACGGCTGGGATGACCACCTACGACGTCGACCTGGCCGAGGTCCGTGACGTGCTGGTCGAGCTGGCCGGCTGCCAGCGCGACCTCATCGAGCTGGCCGGTGAGGTCGAGGCCGCGCAGGCCGGGCTGCGGGCCGGCTGGACCGGGCGCGCGAGCGACGCGCAGGCGACGTCGTACGACGCCTGGCGCGACGAGTGCGCTGCCATGGTCACCGCCCTGGCGGCGCTGCGGGGCGTCGCGGCGGCGGCCGACGCCCACTACTCACGCGCAGTCGCGACCAACGTCGAGCTCTGGCGGCAGGTCGCGCCATGAGGATCAGCGTCGAGTGCGGCGGGCTCGTCTCCGCGGCCGGCACGTGTCGCACCGCCAACCAGACCGCCGCGCTGCTCACGGAGGCGCTGGCCGGCAAGCTCGCCGGCCTCGGCGGGATGGCCGGCAACGACGCCACGAGCGCCGACTTCGCGACGGCCTACGACGCGGCTGCACGCGAGGCGGTCGGCTCGCTCGCTGACCTGACGCACTCCTTCATCGGGCTCGGCCGCCTCCTGGCGGCGACCGGCGCCAACCACGAGGCCGCCGAGGCCGCCGCGGCCGGACGGGTGGCGGCCTACGACGGCTCGTCGCTCGCCGACGCGTTCGTCCGGGTCGCCCCCGAGCCTCCCCCGTCCAGCCTGGGTGCGCAGGAACCGTCCCTCGGTGCCGTCGACCGGTGGATCCTCGACCAGGTCGAGGGGTTCGTGTGGCCCGGCGCCGACGTCGGGTTGCTGCGCGAGGCCGCGCACGCCTGGACGCGCACGGCCGAGTCCGTCGCGGCCCTCGTCGACCACCTCGACATCGCGCGCGACCTCGTCGGGCACCAGCGATCGCCCGAGATCGGGACCGCGCTCGCCTGCCTCGCCGACGTCCGGTCCCTCGTCACCGACACCGCGTCCGAGCTGCTCGCCCTGGGCACCGCGTGCGAGAACTACGCCGATGCCGTCGAGGACGTGCACGCCCGCACCCGCGCCCTCCTCTCCGAGATCGGCTCGATGGTGGTCGAGGGCGCGGTGCTGTCGGTGGTCATCGGCGGGCTGACGGGCGGCCTCGGTGGTTCCGCGGCAGCGGCCGCCGCAGCGGCGCGGGTC
The DNA here is from genome assembly GCF_001425025.1 of Nocardioides sp. Root122. GTDB lineage: Bacteria > Actinomycetota > Actinomycetes > Propionibacteriales > Nocardioidaceae > Nocardioides. The sequence goes on along the minus strand of NZ_LMDE01000001.1, from coordinate 785,779 downwards.
CGCGCCCAGGCACCCCGCTTCCACGCCCTCCTCGTCGCCCTCCGCGCCACGGTCGCCTCGGGCAGCGCGCGCCTGCGGACCGCCCGCGAGTCGCTGCGCGGCCTCCGAGCGCGGTTCGACCGCTACGCCAAGGCGGCGCTGCGCGACGAGCGCGGTTCGATGCGCAACCCCGGCGGCTGGTGGGGCCCGCGCTACACCCGCGTCCGCCGCACGATCGACGACCCGGAGCTCTTCGACCCCCAGGACCTCCGCGGGATGGACCCCGCCGAGCTCCGGCGGATGCTGGAGCACTGGGACGTGTCGCCGGTGCGATCCGGTGAGGGACTGCGGTTCAGCGATCCTCGGATCGGCTCTCGGAAGATCCGCATCATGGACGGCTACCCGGGCAACAGGCCCGACGCCCTCACGCACGGTCCGTATGTTGTCGTCTCGCAGGGCCACCAAGCCATCAAGATCCCACTCGAAGGGAACCCGCTCCTGTGAAGACCGAGCTGCTCGAGCTCCTCCTGCCCGATCTCGATGAGGAGTACGCCACCGGAGGGTTCCTGGCTCTGTACGAGGTGAGCTGGAACCTGGCGGGCCTCGGCCTCGACCGCAGCGATCCGACGTTCGCGCCGCTCGCCCGCGAGGCCTACGTCAGGTTCCGCGCGCAGCACCCGGATCTCGTCCTGGCGCGTGGCACCTGGCCGGACCTGCTGGCGACAGCCACACCCGCCTTCGCCGAGGACGACGCCGAGGTCGACCTGGATCCGAGAACCGATGCGGACGCGCCGATCCTGTTCCTGGTCGCCCCGCAGGACCTGCCGACGCCGTGACCGAACCCTGGCTGACCCAGCTGATCGGGGACCTCGAGGAGGAGTTCGAAACCTGCGGGATCATGGGCCTGTACCACTTCACGTGGTGGCAACAGATCGGCAGCAGGCCGGACGAGCGCGACCTCATCGTCGCCCGGGCCCGCGAGGCATACGCAGTCTTCGTCCAGCGCCATCCCGAGGCGTGGCTGGGGTGGATCACCTGGCCCGGCATGGAGCCGGAGCTCGCCCGACGGGCCGACCCGGGCACCGAGCTCGACTTCATCCTCGACCCGGACTCGTCGCCGGACACGCCTCTCCTCGTCCTCGTCGACGGCACCGAGGCCTGAACCTCACGCCCGACGCGGCCGGAGCTCGACCACGTTCTCCGGGAGCTTCCTCGCTCGGCTCCGCGACGGCTTCGTCCGCGCGCACGACGGGGTGAGCGTCCGCTCGGACACCCGGTTGGCCCTGGCCTCCACCACTCGGCCCGCACCCGTCACGATGCCGTCGAGGACGTGGTCGAACGTGAACCCGGCAAGCTGGGGATTGCCCTCGCCCTTCGCACCGTCCCGGAGCAGGTGGTCGATCACGAACCGCAACGACGGGAGCATCATCGATGGTCGCTCGGAGGTCGCATCCCACGTGAGGCAGCAGCCGTCGCGGCACACCTCCCATGCGAGGTAGGCGAACGGCACGGTCGTGTCGCCCCGCCCTGTCGTCGTACCGCGCAGGGTCCTGCCGGAGTCGGCCACCGCATGGAGGTAGGCGCGCTCGGCCTCGTTGAGGGCAGGACGGATCCGGAGGCAGCCGGTGAGCTCGTGCATGCCGGACACCTGCCCGGGCCACGGGGCCGGAAACAGGCACCAGCGAATCTGTGGACAGAGCGGAGCGCGCAAGGTCTAGACGACAGCCGTCCAGAACGTCTTCAGCAGGTCCTCGATGCCAGGCGCACCCAGCTCGACCTGGGTCAGCAGGACGGCGACGGTCCCACGGTCCGGATGGACGTAGGCGGACGTGCCGGTGCCGCCGATCCAGCCGTAGCGGCCGATCTCGTTCCACGGCTCGCGGAGCGAGGTGTCGACCCCGCCGCCGAACCCCCAGCCCTGCCCGTCGAGGAAGAAGCCGGCCATCTCCCGCTGCTGGGGCGTGGTGTGGTCGGTGGTCAGCAGCCGCACCGATGCCGGGCTGAGCAGCGACCCTCCGTCGGCGAGCAGCATCCGCCCGAAGGCCAGCCAGTCGTCGGCAGTGGTCACGAGGCCTCCTGCTCCCGACGCGAACGCGGGAGGGGACACGAAGGCGCCGTGGGATGGGTCGGTGACCACCAGTGCCCCCTCCCGGCGCCCGAGGAGCGCGGTGAACCGACCCACATCGGCCGCGGGCACGTGGAACCCGGTGTCGACCATGCCCAGCGGCTCCAGGAGCCGATCGGCCATGAGGTCCGCCAACGAGGCGCCCGCGGCCCGCGCGAGCAGCACGCCCAGCAGGTCGTAGGACAGGTTGTAGGTCCACCCCTCGCCGGGTTGATGGATCAGCGGGATCCCGGCGAGGCGTCGCAGCCACACGTCGGGCGCGGGCACGTCGCCGACCTGCATCGAGCCCTGGTGCAGCCGCTCCCCCAGCAGCGGCACGACCGGCGAGTCCACCGTCGTGAAGCCCAGACCCGAGGTGCACCCGAGCAGGTGGCGCGCGGTGATCGGCCGCGCGCACGGCACGGTCTCGTCCAGCGGGCCGGTCGGCGTGCGCAGCACCTGCGGCGACGCGAGCTCCGGCAGCAGGACGGACACCGGCGCGTCGACGTCGAGCAGGCCGTCCTCGACGAGCCCCATCGCCAGCGCCGCGGTCAGCGGCTTGGTGATCGACGCGGCACGGAAGAGGGAGTCGCGGCGCATCGCGACGCCGTCGGGCCCTTGCTGCCCGAGCACCTCCACCTGCACGTCGTCCCCGCGCGCGACCACGGCGACGAGGCCGGGGACCTCCCCCGACTCGACGTACGGCGACAGCGCGGCGCGCAGGTCCATGGCCGGCAACCTACCCGCGGGGCGCGACGGGGGAGGCGGCCCGAACCTGCCTCCCCCGCCCGCTCACCCCAGGCGCCACTTCTGGTTGGCGGTGCCGGCGCACGTCCAGAGCTGCAGGGCGGCGCCGTTGGCCGCGTTGACGTCCTTGATGTCCACGCACTTGTTCGCCTGCGGGTTGACGAGGTCGCCCGCGCCGCTCAGCACGAACTGCTGCGCCGGGTTGCCGCTGCAACGGGCGATCTGGATCGGCGTACCGTCAGCAGTGCCGCCGCCCGCCACGTCCATGCACATCCCGCTCTGCGTGCGGAGCGTGCCGCTCACCCGCTCCCAGCGCTGGTTGGTGCCGCCGTGGCAGTCCCACATGACCAGCCGCTGGCCGTCGGCGAAGCTCCAGCTCGGCACGTCGATGCACTTGCCGTTGAGCTGGCTGACCAGGGTGCTGCCGGTCCCGGTCGGCGGCGGCGGAGTGGTCGCGCCGCCCGGACCGAAGGGCGTCAGCGTGATGCCGGCCGAGCGCGGGTCGCCGCTGTGGACCAGCGACTCCTGCGCCTGCACGTCGTCGAAGGCGAAGCCGTAGGCCCGGCCGTCGACCATGTTCTGGTGCACCAGCCGCGAGTAGTGGTTGGTGATGGAGCCCTGGTAGAAGTCCGCTGCCGTGCCGCTCGGCTGCGTGTCGAGCCGGCCGAGGGTCGAGCGGTGCAGTGCCGCGCAGAGCGTGCGGGCGATCGGTCCGACGACCTGGTCGTTGGGAGCGCCGAGGGAACCGTCACAGCCCCAGACGTTGCCGGTGCTCGGTCGCTGGAACGCCGCGACCTGCTGGCCGGCGCCGTTGGTGAAGGTCATCGTCGTGCCGGACGTACGCCCGAAGTAGCGCACGTCGGGCCGGTCGCCGAACGGCACCACGGTCAGCGTCCTCGAGGCATAGGCGTTCCATGCGCTGGCGATGTAGGGGTCGAGGTAGTTGCGGTCGAAGTAGCCGGCGTCCGCCGCCTTGCCCGGCGCGAGGACCCGCAGCACCGTGCCGTCGGCGCGGGTGCGGACGAGCCCCGCCCAGCCGGCCTGGTTGCGTACGCCGTTGATGACCTTGTTGCGACCGTCGTCGACGAGGCGGCCGGTCGTGCGCGTGGTGCCGTCGGCCCCGGTCACCGAGACGGCGTGCGGCACGGCGAACATGTCGACCTGTGAGCTGTTCAGCCACAGGCCGGCGTCGTTGTAGGTGAGCTCACTCCAGTCGAAGAGGATGTTCTCGCTCGGGTCGCCGGGTGCCCAGGGTGCCGGCTGCACGAGCCCGTCCGGCGTGAGCCGGAAGGGCAGCCGCTCGCCGAAGGACATGTAGATCCGGCCGGAGAAGCCGCGCGGCACGTTGAGCGTGGTGCTCGAGCCGGTGCCGCCCATCCGGGTCGAGACGTCGGGCACCGGGCTCGGCGGGTTGCTCCCCGCCGGCCACGGGCTGAACGTCCCGGCCTGGTTGACGTACCCCAGGCGCCCGGTGGCGAGGTTGACACCGACGACGTAGAGGTAGACGTCCTCGCCCCGCTGCGACTGGTTCGTGATGGTGAACGGCAGCCGGTCCGGACCGACAGCGAGGGCAGCCGGGGGTGGACCGGCGAGCGTGAGCGTAGCCGCGAGGGCGGCCAGGGCGACGAGCGCGCGACGGATGCGCATGGTGGACCTTCTTCCCGAGAGAGGTGTGACGGCGGTCACGTTATGGGAGCGCTTCCACTGCTTGTCAAGGGCCGTCGGATCCGGTGACGGACTGGTCCGCGGACCACTTCCGGAAGTGGTCCGGCCTGGTCGAACCCGTCGTCGCGGGTGTAGGCATGAGCGCGAGGACACCGCGCCCTCGCGTCCCCTCGAGGAGATGGATCATGGCCGCTCTCGACACCGCGCAGCTGCTCACCGAGCTCGAGAGCACGGTGGAGGACAACCTCAACCGTCACCTCGGGCTGGCCGACGAGTGGATGCCGCACGAGTACGTCCCGTGGAGCCTCGGACGCGACTTCAAGGACCTCGGCGGCGAGCCGTGGTCGGTCGAGCAGTCGCAGCTGTCGTCGGTCGCGCGGACGGCGCTCGAGGTCAACCTGCTCACCGAGGACAACCTGCCGAGCTACCACCGCGAGATCGACCGGGCGTTCGGGCGCGACAGCGCGTGGGGCACGTGGGTCAACCGCTGGACGGCCGAGGAGGGCCGCCACGCGTTCTGCATCCGCGACTACCTCCTCGTCACCCGCGGCGTCGACCCCGACGAGCTCGAGCGGGCGCGGATGGAGACGATGGAGACCGGCTACGAGGCGCTCGACAAGTCACTTCTCAACGTCTGCGCCTACGTCTCCTTCCAGGAGCTCGCGACGCGGATCTCGCACCGCAACACCGGCCGTTACACCGACGAGCCGATCGCGGAGAAGCTGCTGACGCGGGTCGCCAAGGACGAGAACCTCCACATGATCTTCTACCGCAACCTCGTCGCCGCGGCCCTCGAGCTGACGCCGAGCCAGACGATGCGCGCGATCACCGAGGAGGTCATCGACTTCCAGATGCCCGGCAGCGTCATCCCCGGCTTCTCCCGCAAGGCCGTGGTGATGGCGAAGGCCGGCATCTACGACCTGCGCATCCACCACGACGACATCGTCACCCCGCTCCTGCGGCAGTGGGGCGTGTGGGACCTCGAGGGGCTCGATGCGGACGGCGAGAAGGCACGTGAGGAGCTGGCGGCCGCCGTCGCCGCCCTCGACGAGGAGGCCACCCGGTTCGTCGAGCGCCGCGCGGAGGCGGAGGCGAAGCGGGCGGCTCGCGCCTGACCGGGCATCATCGCCCCATGACCGAGCGCAACGTCCTGGGCGGCGAGCTGGAGTCCTGCGGCACCGACCCGGTCACCGGCTTCCACCGCGACGGCACCTGCGCGGTCGGCCCGCACGACGTGGGGCTGCACGCGGTGTGCGCGGTGATGACCGAGGAGTTCCTCGCCCACCAGCGCGTGGTGGGCAACGACCTGTCGACGCCGCGGCCCGAGTGGGGCTTCCCCGGCCTGGTGCCGGGCGACCGCTGGTGCGTCGTCGCAGCGCGCTGGCTCCAGGCGTACGACGCAGGCGTGGCCGCGCCGGTCGTGCTCGCCGCCACGTCGGAGCGCGCGCTCGACGTCGTACCGCTCGCGGTGCTGCGGGAGCACTCGGTGGACGTGCCGCCGGACCTGAGCGCCTGGGAGTGACGGCCTACAGCGACCTACAGGTGGTGCAGCTTCGGGTAGGGGTGCGGCACCCGGAGGACCTTCGAGCCGAAGTCGACGGTCACCGCGTGGGCATCGATCGCCGTCACCCGGCCCAGGCCGTGGAGGTCGTGGGTGACGCGGTCGTCGATCTCGAACACCTCGACGACCGGCTCCACAGCCGGCTTGAACGGGCTGGAGGGAAGGTGCTTCGGCCGTGAGCCGCGCGACGTAGTCATCACCTCCAGTATGCGCCCACCCTGGGCGGAAATCTCTTTGATCGTGCGAATGGGCGAGGTCTCACCCGCGCGCAGCCACCCAGTGCGCGCCGCACGAGCGACACTCGCGGTCGTGCCCGGGGTGCACGCACCCGACCCAGCGCACCCAGTCCGGGCCACCGCCGACGTCGTCGCGGGCGGCCGGCATCCCGATGACGAGGTGGAGGACGTCGGCGGACCCACAGCGCGGGCACGTCCCGCGCACGGCGTCGTAGGGCTCCTCGGGCTCGAGGACACGCGCCTCGCGAGGAAGGTCAGGTGGTTCCATCGTCACCCCGCTCCGGGCCGCTCCGCGCGGCCTCCTCCGAGGCTACGCGCGCGGACCGACAGTGCCGGGCCGCACGACCTCGGCGTAGACCCCGAACATCGGCTCGCCGGCCGCGTTGGTCGGCCGCGAGCGGACCAGCTCCTTGAGCAGGCGCACGTCCTTGACACCGGTCTCGGGGTGGTGGTCGATGACCGCACAGCGCGGGACCGGACCGCCGATCCGGAGCTCGGCGTCGCCGACGCGGAACGTCGTACCGAGCCAGGAGTCCTCCGCCCACGGCGCGTCGGTCTCCGCGACGAGGGTGGCCCGAAAGCGGGCCGCCTCGGCGTCGACCGCGTCGAGCGACGCCGTCCCCACGATCGTCACCGGAGCGGCGAAGACGACGCCTCCGCGCGGTGCGGCAGCGAGCCGTACGTCCCGGCCCAGGAAGTCGGACGCCAGCGACGCGTGCGGCCCGTCGACCAGCGCGAGCGACACGGCGCGACCCCAGTAGTCGCACGTGATCGTCTCCCCCGTCGGCGGTGCGGGCGCGACGACCGGCTCCCCGGACGGCAGCGTCAGCGAGAGCTCATCGCCCTCGGCCCGCGCCACCACGCTGACCAGCGAGGGGTGCTGCACCGTGCGCAACACCCGACGAGCGGCGACGTCGACCAGGCACCACGACCTGTCACCGAGCGCCCCGAGCGCGTCGAGCTCGACGGACGGCAGCGCGAGGTGGCGCACGCCCTTGACCGGGGAGAAGCCCGCGGCGCGGACGACGAGCTCGGACATGCGGCCAGTCTGGCAGTCGTCCAGGCGCCCCATGCTGAGGATTGACTTGACGACAATTCAATTCGCGATGGACCCCGGGCGGTCCGGCGGTCGAGGAAGGCCCGATCAGGCCAGCAGCCCCTTGACGTACGCCGCCTGCCCGAGGTGCTGCAGGCAGTCGCCCTGGATGCTCACGAGCCGGACGCCGGCGGTGACCGGCGGGTCCCACCGCTGGTCGACCTCCCGCTCGAGCTCCTTCTCGTCGACGGTCTGCAGGTAGCGCGCGGTCGCGAGGGTGACCTCGTGGTGGTAGTCGACGAGCAGCTGCGGGTCGGTGATGCGCACCGCGTCGACCTGCTCGCTGGTGTGGCCGTAGCCGATGTCGTCCGTGCCATTGGGAAGCCCGAAGCGGTCCTGGAACTCCTCCCACACCTGGGAGGTGCCGGCGAGGTCGGCGACGTGGTCGTCCTGCACCCGCGCGAGGTGCCACAGCAGCCAGCCGATCGGGTTGCCGGTGCCGCCCGGCCGGTGGTGCAGGCTCGCCTCGTCCAACCCCTCGGCGAGGTCGTCGTACAGCTCGGTGATCCGGCCGAAGCCCTCGGTCAGCAGTCCGCGTACGTCCATGCCGTCCAACGTAACCGGGGCGCCGCGCGGCACCACGTCCGTCCGGGTGGGCTGTCGCGGCCGTACCCCGCATGGGGGAGTTCGCTCCGCCACCGACCTGCGGCGTCGCGTGGCGCTACCGTCGGACCATGGTCCTCAGGCGGCGCCCGGACGCGACGTACGTCGGTGACGTCCCGCCGCTGCGCCGGATCATCCCTTTCGTGATGCCGACGCGCACCGAGTCGCTCGTCTACTTCCAGCAGCGCATCGAGGTCGAGGGCCTCCTCGCGTGGATGGAGGCCACCAACGCTGCGCGAGCGCGCGCGGACCGCGTGAGCCTGTTCCACGTCTTCCTCACCGCGATCGGACGCACCGTGCGGCTGCGTCCCGAGACCAACCGCTTCGTGGCCGGGCGACGGACCTACCAGCACGACGAGATCAGCATCTCCTTCGTGGTCCGCCAGGGGATGGCCGAGGACGCCGAGGAGTCCGAGGCGCGCGTGGTGCTGACCGGCACGGAGCTGGTGGACGACGTACGCCACGTCGTGGACGGCGTCGTCCGCGTGGAGCGCGCCGGCGTCGAGGAGGGCGGTGACGACCGCCTCGTCCACTTCTTCGCGGCGTGGCCGAGGCCGGTGCTCAACGGGGTGGCGCGCGGTGTGCGCTGGCTGGACTACCACAACCTGCTGCCCGGCCGGCTGGTCGGCGCCATCCCGCTCTACACCAGCGTCTACGTCGTGCACGCGGGCTCGATCGGCATCGATCCGCCGTTGCACCACCTCTACGAGCTCGGCACCGCGAGCGCCTTCGTGGCCATCGGCAGGGTCGCGCCGCAGCCCGTGGTGGACGACTCGGGCGCTGTGGTCGCGCGCCGGTGCGTCGACGTCGCCTACACGCTCGACGAGCGGGCGACCGACGGCTTCTACTTCGCCAAGACCGCCGAGGTGATCCGGCGGCTCGTCTCCGAGCCCGACCTCCTCGCCGACCCGACCGTGACCGTGGAGGAGATCGTCCCGACCTGGCCGCCCCGGCCATGACCTCGCTGCTCCTCCGCCGCGCTCCCGGCTGGCGCGGTGTCGGCGTCGAGGCCGGCGTCGTCGCGCTCGCGCTGCTGGCCAACCTCCTGGTCCGCCGCCTCACTCTGGACGACCTCCCGGCCGCGACGGCCAACGCCCACTCGCTGCTCGCCCTCCAGGAGAGGTGGGGCCTGGACTGGGAGCACGCCGCCCAGCGCAGCATCGACGGCCTGCCATGGCTGGGGACGATCGCCTCGTGGTGGTACGTCTGGGGCTACCTGCCCGTCGTCGGCGCGGCCCTGGTGGTGCTGTTCGTCCGGTGGCCCCACGACTACGCCCGCCTGCGCAACGCGCTGCTGGTCGGCGGGATCGTGGGCCTGCCCGTCTACGCCCTCTACCCGGTCGCGCCTCCGCGCCTCACCGACCTGGGGTACGCCGACACCGTCCGCAGCAGCGTCGTCGACGGCCTCGCCCGACCGACCGACGTCGCCAACGAGATCGGCGCGATGCCGAGCTTCCACGTCGGCTACCTGGTGGTGGTCTCGGTCGTCGTGTGGCGGCTGACCCGCAGGTGGTGGGTGCGTGCGTGGTGCCTGCTGCAACCGCTGGTCATGTGCTGGGTCGTGGTCGCCACCGGCAACCACTGGGTGCTCGACCTGCCGGCCGGGCTGGCGCTCGCGCTGGTCGGCCTCGCGGTGGCGGGGTGGATCGAGCAGCGGGCCGGCACGGGCTGACGGACTCAGGACCGCGCTGGTTCGCCCTCCTGGTCGGCCGGCTCCGCCACGTCCGAGCGGACCAGCGCGAGCGCGGCGTCGGCGAAGCGAGCCGGTGCTCCGGCGGGGTCGAGCCGCCGCGCCACGGCCTGCGCCTGAGCGGTCATGCCCATCGCCCGGCGTACGGCGTCGCGCAGCCGCTCGGGGGTGAGCCGCGACGGCTTCAGCGAGACACCGGCACCGGCCTCGGTCACTCGCCTCGCGATCTCGGGTTGGTCCCGCCCGAAGGGAACCACCACCGTGGGCACGCCGGCGGACGCCGCCTTTGCGACGATCCCCATGCCTCCGTGGCACACGACCGCGGCTGCGTGCGGCAGCACGTGACCGTGCGGCACGAAGCGCTCCACCCGGACGTTCCCCGAGGTGGCCACCTCGGCCTGGGCGTAGGCGTCCGCGAGGGTGATCAGGACGCGGACGGGCTCGTCGCGCAGCGCCTCAGCGGCGACCCGGGCGAGCTGCTCGTCGCCCTGGTAGTCGGTCGAGCAGGTGACGAGGACCCATGGGTCGCCGGGCTCGTCGAGGTACGACGGCCGGGCGGCGGGTGGCTCCCACGGCTGGCTCCCGACCAGGTGGATGTTGTCCGGCAGGTCGGGGCGGGGGTACTCCAGCGGCTCGGAGGTCAGCGCCAGGATCGTGTTCGGTGGGCGCCAGTTCTCCAGCGGCGTGCTCAGCTCGTGCAACCCGAGCTCGCGCCGCAGGGCGTTGAGCCCGGGCAGCATCGCCTTCGCGAACATCCGCTCGACGAGGCGCCACATCACGGCATCGCGCACTGAGCCGAGCGGCCCGCGCGCCGGCCTCATCCCGATCCCGTAGGCCGGGATCCTCTTCCCCGGCACGGGTACGACGGTCGGCATGAGGACCGCGCGCGGCAGGTCGAGCCGCTCGGCCTGGAGCTGGGCGCCGTAGGCGTTGACGTCGACGAGGACGACATCGGGCCGGAACGACTCGACGGCCAAGAGGAAGTCCGGGCCGTCGTGGCGGCCGCGGCCGATCAGGTCGACCTGACCGGCGTGGAGGCGGTCCGAGTCGGAGGTCGCCTGATAGTCGGTGATCGGCACCGCCATGACCTCGTCCGCGACCGGCGACGCGTCGACACCGGCCTCGTGGAGGACCGGGACGAGGGACGGCAGCGTGCGGACGTGCACGTGGTGGCCGCGGCGCTGCAGCTCGAGCAGCCCGGGCACCAGGGGCAGGGTGTGGCCGACGGCTGGTGAGACGTAGGCGAGGAAGCGGGACATCGGTGGACTCCTGGATCGACTGGCGTTTTGATTAGTGTCCCGCTATATTGATTTGTGTCAAGCACAAATTGAAGGGTGGTCCAGACATGGCACGCCGTTACGAGATGGCCGGCCGGGCCGCCGCGATGCAGCGCACCCGCGAGTCGATCCTCGACGCCGCGGTCGAGCTCTTCACGCCGGCATGGTTCGACGAGGTCACCCTCGCCGACGTCGCGCGCGCGGCAGGCGTCTCGCAGCAGACGGTGGTCAACCACTTCGGCAGCAAGATCGGCCTCTACCTCGCCGGCGTCTCCGAACGCGTCGCCCCGGTCCTGGCCGAGCTGCGGTCCCGCGCCGTGCCCGGCGACGTCGCATCCATCGTCGAGACGGCGCTCACCGACTACGAGACCTCGGGCGACGCGACCTTCCGCATCGTCGGCCTCGCCGAGCGCGTCCCCGAGCTGGAGCAGGTCGTCGAGGGCGGCCGCCAGGCGCACCGGGCCTGGATCGAGCACGTCTTCGCGCCGCAGCTCACGGGCCTGCGCGGCAAGCGGCGCGAGCGCACCGTGGTGCTGCTCGCGACCACCCTCGACGTGCTGACGTGGAAGGCGCTCCGCCGCGACCAGCGGCTCGACCGGACCGAGACCGGAGTGCACCTGCGGTGCCTCGTCGAGGGCGTGCTGGCCACCGCGCGACCGTAGGGGGTCGAGCTGGCCCGGGCGGGGCTGACCTACTCCGCCGGCGTCGCCGACCGCACCTGCGGCGCGGTCGAGTGCTCGTCCTTCATGCCGTCGATCTCGGCCAGCACCCGCGAGCGCTCGTCGTCGCTCAGCGCGACCTTCGCCTCCGCCAGCCCGCGGTCGAGCTCGTCGGCGATCATCCGGTCCTCGGCGCTGTACTGCCACGAGCTGACCTCGTCGACCACCCGCTGTGCCGCCTCGGTCGCTGCCTGGTTCACGTCGTCGCTCATGCGTTCCAACGTAACCAGCGCGCGGCGGGCCACAACCGCCCCAGAGGGTGGGCCCACCCCGGCCCACCCCGGCTCACCCCGGCTCACCCCGGCTCACCCTGACTCACATCGCGCGCGACAGGCTGCGCCGCAGCGCCCACGCACCCAGCGCCGCCACCACCGCCGCCATCCCGGCGAGCACCGCCAGGTTGGGGACGATGTCGGCCAACGTGCCGTCGCGCCGCTGCACCTCGGCGAACGCCGTGTACGCCCACGCGTGCGGCGTGACGTCGGCGATCCGCCGGATGGCGTCGGGAAAGAGCTCGAGCGGCAGCATCGAGCCGCCGAGTGCCGCCAGCACCAGGCCGACCCCGACACCCGCGCCGCTGGCCGCCCCCTCGTTGGTGAGCAGCGTGCCGAGCAGGATCGCCGCACCGGACGCGACCAGGCTGAAGAGCAGCAGGATCAGCAGTGCCAGCGGCAGGCTCCCCCAGCGCACGCCGAACAGCACGCTGGTGGCGACCATGAGGTAGCCGCCCTGGAAGAGCCCGATCGCCCATCGCCCGAGGATCTGGCCCGCCACCAGCTCGCCCGCGGTCATCGGCCCCGCGAGCATGCGCGCCACGACGCCGAGGCGACGTGCCTGGATGAGGGTCGCCGACCCCGCCAGGCAGCTGAGGAAGACGAACAGCAGCAGCTGTCCCGACGCCCCGAAGTCGAACTGGCCGAGCCCGGCGAACTCCTTGCTCAGCGCGTCGACGTAGTGCACCTCCAGCGCCGGCGCCGCCACGTCGCGGCCGGCCACGTCCAGCGCCGCCGCGGCGTCGTCGGCCGCGACGCCGTGACCGGTCACGGCGAGGAGCCGGTTGCGGTCGGCGCGCACGGCGTCGACGGCGACACGCACGTCCTGCTCGACCACCTGGGCGTTGCCCGACGGGCCGCGCACCACTTCGAGCGTCAGCGCTGCCCCGTCGTCGTACGCCGTCGCGGCCGCGCCGTCGACCCGCACCGCGACGTCGAGCCGTCCCCGCGCCAGCAGGTCGAGGGCGTCCGACCACGCAGGGCCGGACACCACGACGTCGTCGTGCTCGAGCTGCTGGACGAGCGCGGACTGCAGCGTCGAGTCCGAGCCGCTCACTGCCACCCGGCCGGCTCGGGCGCCCTCGCCGAACTGCAGGCCGATCATCAGCACCAGCAGCAGCGGGAAGACGAAGACGAAGAAGAGGTTGGAGCGGTCGCGGAGGAAGAGCCTGAGCTCGACCCCGGCGACGGACAGGGCGTTCGTCATGACAGCACCCCGTGGTCGGGGACCAGCCGCGAGACCGCGAGCATGACCGCACCGAAGCCGAGCATGATCGCGACCGGTACCCCGATGTCGGCGATCCCGCCGCCCCCGGACGTCGTACCCAGCCCGCGGAGCAGCGCCGCGACCGGGTTGAGGTCGAGCACCCACGTGAACGGGCCGGTCGAGCTGACCGGGAAGAAGGCACCGCCTCCGATGCCGAGCACCAGCGCCACGATCGAGGTCGCGATGCCGGCCTGCTCGCTGGAGCGGGCGACCCGCACGATCAGGAACATCACCGAGGTCCCGGCCGCCGTCGCGCAGACCACGAGCACGGCGACGGCGGGCAGCGAGCCGAAGTCGGCGTCGAAGAGGTAGCTGCCCAGCGTCAGCAGCACCCCCGTCGCCACCACACCGAGGACAAAGCTGACCAGCGCCTTCGACGCGATGATGAGCCAGGCCGGGATCGGCATCGACCGCAGCCGCGACAGCGTCCCGGACTCGCGGTCCACCAGCAGGCCGGTGACGCCGAAGCTGACCGTGAAGAGCAGGAACAGCCCGGCCTGCCCCGCCACCAGCGCGGCACCCGAGTCGAGCTGCTCGTCGGCCGCCCGCCCCTGCCTGAGGTCGTACGCCGGTCCGCCGGACGTCGCCTGCTCGACCAGGGCCGCCAGCTCGGTCGGCGCGACACCCTCGGCCAGCGCGGCCCGGACGGTGACCGCACCGGAGGCGAACTGGCCGAGGACGCCGTCCACGACCGAGAGCACGATGTCGGCCTCGATGCCGGCCTCGTCACCGCGGACGGCCTCGACCGTGACGGCCTCACCCTGCTGCGCGGCCTGCCCGAAACCGGTGGGCACGAGCAGCGCGATCGCGGCGTCCCCGTCCTCGACCTGCTTCCGGCCGGCGGCCTCGTCGACCTCGTGGACCGTGACGTCGAGCTCACCGGTGCCGTCGAGGTCGCTCACGACCGAGGTCAGCACCTGCGCCATGTCGTCCCCCGCTGGTGCGCTGATCGCGACGGTGACCGGCGCGAGGTCGAGGCCGTCGGTCGCGCTGAAGACGAGGTTGAAGACGGTCATCAGCGCCATCGGCACGACGAGCGCAAAGATGACGACCGTCTTGTCGCGGACCCGCTGGAGCAGGTCGGCGGCCGTGAGGGCGAGGAGCTGGCGCATCGTCCGCGCCTAGTCCCTCAGGCCCTTGCCGGTCAGGTGGAGGAAGACCGACTCGAGGTCCGGTCTCGAGATCTCGACGTCGAACAGCGTGACGCCGTACGACGTCGCGGTGCCGACCACCTGGGCGACGAGGGCGGGCGCGTCCTTGACCGTCAGCGTCGCAGCGCGGCGCTCGGTGTCGACGCGCTCGACGCCCGGGATCAGCCGCAGCTCCTCGGCGGCGCCGGCGAGGTCGCCGGTCCCGCCGAGCCTGATCGTGTCGACGCCCCCGATGAGCCTGATCAGCTCGTCTCGGGTGCCCTCGGCCTGCAGGCGGCCGGAGTCGATGATGCCGATGCGGTCGCAGAGCCGCTCGGCCTCCTCCATGTAGTGGGTCGTGTAGAGCACCGCCATGCCCTCGCCGGACAGCGCCTCGACCGACTCGAGGATCGCGTGGCGCGACTGCGGGTCCACGCCCACCGTCGGCTCGTCGAGGATCAGCAGGGTCGGCTGGTGGAGCAGCCCGATGCCGATGTTGAGCCGGCGCTTCATGCCGCCGGAGTACTCCTTGCTGCGGTCCTTCGCGCGATCCGCGAGGCCGATCAGCTCGAGCACCTCCTCGACCCTGACCTTGAGCTCGCTGCCGCGCAGGCCCTGGAGCCTGCCGAAGAGTGCGAGGTTCTCCCGGCCGCTCAGGTCCGGGTAGATCGCCAGCTCCTGCGGCACCAGCCCGACGTGCCGCTTGGGCTCGGTGGTCCGCGGCGTCATCGCCTCCCCGGCCACGGTGACGGTGCCGGCGTCGGCCGCCATCAGCCCGGCGACCATCGAGATCGTCGTCGTCTTGCCGGCCCCGTTGGGCCCCAGCAGGCCGTACGTCTCCCCCGGTGCGATGCGGAACGACACCCCGTCCACGGCCGTCAGGTCCCCGAACCTCCGGACCAGCGAGTCCACCACCAGCACGTCTGCCATGCCGCCCCTCCCGTCACCTCCACGCTCCCAGAGCGTCCTGGCCGAGGGCAGGGACGAAAGTCACGACTTCAGCGCAGCCCTGCTCGCTGGTTGAGGTGCGAGCGCAGCGAGCCTCGAAACCACCTCTCCGAGGTGGTCGAGTAGCCCGCGAGGAACGAGCGGGCGTATCGAGACCGGGGATGCCGCCCCGTCAGCCGGGCGCCAGGACCTCGAGGCCGAGGGAGTGTGCCGCGTCGGCCATCCGGCTGTCGTATGTGATCACCGCATCCACCCCAAGCCGGATCGCTGCGGCCAGGTGGAGGGCGTCGAGGGATCTGAGGCCCGCCCCGGGCAGCAGCCCGGCTTCCGCGAACAGCGGCGGCGGAAGCTCGTGGAGATCGACACCGCGGAGCAGGTCGCTGACTGCCTTCTGGCTCAGGGCGGGTTCGCGCGCCACGAGGCGGCGGAGCTCGGTCTCGAGGAGGAGGCAGGCCACCAGGTCGGGCTTCCGCCTCCGGAGCTCGACCGCCAGCGCCTCGGACTCCGACTCCTGCACCAGGAGCTTGGCTGCCGCCGACGTGTCGAGGTAGCAGCGGCTCACCGGTCGCCTCGGAGGTCGTCGAGGTGCTCGCTCGTCGGTCGTGCGCCCTCGACACGAGGCAGAGCGGTGACGTCATGGCCGGGCGTTGCCGCCCTGACGCGGCGCAGGTCGGTGTCGGGCACGGGGGTGAGCCGCGCGACCGGGACGCCGCGCCTGGTGACGGTGAACGACTCCCCCGCCTCGACCGCACGGATGATCTCGGCGTTGTCGTTGCGCAGCTCGCGCTGACTGATCGATCGCACGTCCACGAAAGTAGCACTTCGTAGCACCTCGATCACGCCACCGAAGGACCATGCTGGTGACGGTTCCGAGATCGAGGCACGTGCACAGTCAATGGCCCTCAACGGCATCGACGCGAGTACTTCCCGCACATCTGTGGACAACACCTGCCCGGGAGGGCGCACCCCGCACTGACCCCTCGCATGCCCGACAGCCTCACGGGTACGGAGGTCGTTCGACACCCTCGACCTAAGGCGGTTCAGCACGATGAAGGCAGTCACCTGGCAAGGCGTCCACGACATGCAGGTCACCGACGTACCCGACCCGCGCATCGAGGAGCCGACGGACGCGATCATCAAGATCACCTCCACCGGCCTGTGCGGCTCCGACCTCCACCTCTACGAGACCCTCGCCCCGTTCATGGAGGCCGGGGACATCGTCGGCCACGAGCCGATGGGCATCGTCGAGGAGGTCGGCTCGGAGGTCACCAACCTGAAGGTGGGCGACCGCGTCGTCGTGCCGTTCAACGTGTGCTGCGGCTCGTGCTGGATGTGCGACCAGGGCCTCTACAGCCAGTGCGAGACCACGCAGAACCACGAGCACGGCACCGGCGCGAGCTTCTTCGGCTACAGCAAGCTCTACGGCCAGGTCCCCGGCGGACAGGCGGAGTACCTCCGGGTCCCCTTCGCCAACTTCCTGCCCGTCAAGGTGCCGCACGAGCACGCCGACGACCGCTTCCTCTTCCTCTCCGACGTCCTCCCCACCGCGTGGCAGGGGCTGCAGTACGCCGACGTGCCCGACGGCGGCACGCTCCTGGTCCTCGGCGCCGGCCCGATCGGCGACATGGCCGCCCGGATGGGCGTCCGCGCGGGCCACCGGGTCTTCTCCGTCGACCACGTGCCCGAGCGCCTCGAGCGCGTCGCGGCGTTCGGCGCCGAGCCGCTGAACTTCGACGAGGCCAACGAGGTCGGCAGCGTCGGCGACGTGATCCGCGAGGCCACCGGCGGCCGCGGCCCTGACGCGGTGATCGACGCCGTCGGCATGGAGGCCCACGGCTCCGGCGGGGCGCAGCTCGTGCAGAAGATGACCGGCCTGCTGCCCGACGCCATCGCCGAGCCGATGATGAAGAAGGCCGGCCTCGACCGCCTCGCCGCACTGCACACGGCCATCGACGCCGTACGCCGCGGCGGCACGATCTCGATCTCCGGCGTCTACGGCGGCATGGCCGACCCGATGCCGATGATGCAGATGTTCGACAAGCAGATCCAGATCCGGATGGGCCAGGCCAACGTGCGGCGCTGGACCGACGAGCTGCTGGCGATGCTCGTCGAGGACGACCCGTTCGGCGTCGATGCCTTCGCCACCCACCACCTCCCCCTCTCCGAGGCCCCCGACGCTTACGAGCACTTCCAGAAGAAGGAGGAGGGCATGGTCAAGGTGGTCTTCCAGCCCTGACCTCAACCTTGGAGCGCCGACCTCTCCACCCACCCCCGGCTCGTGAGCGGCACCCCGTCCTCCCGCAGCCGCTCGACGGCCGTCCCGCCATGACACGTGGCGGGGCGGCCGTCGGCGTGCACGACGCGCCACCACGGCACCGCGTCGCCGTGCAGCGCCATCACCCGGCCGACCTGCCGCGGCCCCGCCCTGCCGACCTCCCTGGCCAGCGCGCCGTACGTCGTCACCCGCCCGACCGGCACCTGCTCGACCAGCGCCAGCACCGCCTCGACGTAGTCCTCGTCCACGCGGCTCAGCCCTCGGCAGGTACGTCGTAGTGCAGCAGGCCGTCGACCACCCGCGCGCCGGCCGACGGCTCGTGGGGCGTGGTCCGGCCGTTGTGCGCCAGGTGGGCGACGTCGAGGTCCCGCAGCAGGAGCGCGGCGTCGGCGACCAGCCGGCGGTGGCAGCGCCACCACACGGCCTCGCTGCACATCACGACCGTCGTGCCGTTCGTCGCCACCTGCTCGCCCAGCTCGTCCAGCGCCGCGAGGAAGTCGGGCGTCCTGGTGTGGGCGGCGTACGCCCGGAACGCCTCGACCCGCCACCAGCTGTCGGCGTCGGGGTCCGCGTCCTTGTCGCGTCGTCGGCGGCCGCCGAGACGCTCCTCCCACCGGTAGCCGATGCCCACCTCCGGCAGCCACTCGGTGAGCGAGTCCTTGCTCACGCCGGGGTTGTGCCGGCTGCCCGGGAAACGCCGGATGTCGACGAGCAGGTCAGTGCCCGCGTCCGCCAGCAGCGTCCCGAGCGCGTCGCGGTCGAGCGTCCCGTGCCCGACGGTGAGCAGCCGTCCCATGCCTCCAGCCAACCCCATCCCTCGAAACGGGCAGTGGCCCCGTGCCTCCTGTGCGGCGGGACCTTGGGGCCCGCGGCCGGGACGAAAGGCCCTGTCTTCGTCGCGACGCGGCAGGCCAGACTCACCCAATGACCCCGATCTCGACCCCCACGGCGTACGTGCCCTGGTTCAGCCGACGGGCGCGACTGGCGCTCGCCGGGGTGCTCGCGATGTTCGTGTCCATCACTGTGGCCCGGTTCGCCCTGGGCAACGACGCCTCGGTGGCCATCACGTTGCTCTACGTCGTGCCGATCAGCCTCGCCGCCCTCGCCTGGGGGCGCGTCGCCGGGATGATCGCCTCGGCGGCCGCGCTGGTCCTCCTTGCCCTGTGGGTGCTGGCGGCCGACGTGGACCTCACCGTGCTCGGCTGGTCGGCGCGCGTGGTGCCGCTCGTGCTCGTCGGACTGCTCCTCGGCGACGCCTCCGACCGGCTGCGCCGCGCCGAGCGGGCCCACGTCGAGCAGACCGAGCGCGAGCTCCTCCACCGGCAGGCCGTCGAGATCAACGACTCGCTCCTCCAGGGCATGGCGGCGGCCAAGTGGGCACTGGAGGCCGAGCGGCACGACGTCGCGCACCAACGCCTCAGCGATGCCATCGCGTCGGGACAGAAGCTCGTCGCCGGACTGATCCGCGAGTCGGCGATGGGGCCGCTCGACGGCGTTCCTGAGACACATCGCCGCTGAGGGGCAGCGACGCGTCCCACTACCCTCACGGCATGCGCGCCCCTGCAGCCCTGTCCGCGCTGGTGGACCGCGCCGCGGCGCTGCTCTCCTCGCCCGGCCGCGTCGTCCTCGGCATCACCGGCGCGCCCGGCGCCGGCAAGTCGACGCTCGCCGAGGCGCTGGTGGCAGGACTGCGCGCGGACCTCGGACCCGACGACGTGGGCCACCTGCCCATGGACGGCTTCCACCTCGCCGACGTCCAGCTCGACCGCCTCGGCCTGCGTGACCGCAAGGGCGCACCCGAGACGTTCGACATCGACGGTTACGTCGCCATCCTGAGCCGGCTGCACGACGAGCCCGGCCACACGGTCTATGCCCCGGGCTTCGAGCGCGACCTCGAGCAGCCCATCGCCGCCGCCATCGCCGTCCCGGCCTCCGCCCGGCTCGTCGTCACGGAGGGCAACTACCTCCTGCTGCCCGACCGCGGCTGGGAGCGGGTCCGCCCCCTCCTGACCGAGGCCTGGTTCGTGGACGTGGACGACGACGTACGCCGAGAGCGCCTGGTCCGTCGCCACGAGCAGTTCGGCAAGTCGCCCGAGGGCGCTCGCGCCTGGGTCGACCGGGTCGACGAGCCGAACGCCGAGCTCGTCCGCGCGACCCGGGAGCGCGCCGACCTCGTCATCGAATGACGCGCACACTCACCCACGACCGTTGGTCGAGGTGCGAGCGCACCCACTCCTCGGTGGTTGAGGTGCGAGCGCACCCACTCCTCGGTGGTTGAGGTGCGAGCGCACCCACTCCTCGGTGGTTGAGGTGCGAGCGCAGCGAGCCTCGAAACCACATCGACAGACGGCCGTCGGGGAGTCGCCCGGCGGCCGTCCACTGTCTGTCCGCTGGGGTCAGCGCACGCCCTGCGAACGCCAATAGGCGTTCAGTGCACCGTTCACCTTCACGAACCAGATGATCAGACCGAGCCCGAACGCCCATCCGAGCAGGAGCGCCCACAGTCCGGTCGCACCGCTGACGGGGGAGCGCATCCCGCGGCGCTCGTACATCCCTGCGATCTCGCTGGGAGTGAGGAACCACATCACGAAGCTGGCGAAGAGGCCGATGAGAAGAGCGACGCCCCCACCGAGGCCGGAGTTGGTGTGGCGCTTCATCTCTTCGTGCGTCTTGTAGAACCAGTAGAGCGAGTAGAAGCCAAGGGTCACGATGCACAAGGCGATGCAGGTGCCGGTGCTCCGCACCTGACCGAGCTGGCTGGGGTCGAAGGTGCCGTATGGCGTCGGCGGCGCGTACCCCCGAGCACACCTCGTTCGACAGCTCAATGGTTCTACCGCCGAACAGACTTCCAGCGCCTGGACAGTCGCCGGAGCTGTTAGAGACCGTTCTTCTTCGCCCCGAACGCAGCCTGCTCGGGGGTGAAGCCCTCGAACTTGAGCTGGTCGATGAGGCCCTGGCGCGAGAACGAGCTCATCTCCAGGTAGTTCTCACCCGAAGCCGCGGCCTGCTTCATCCAGTCGGCCTTCTGTGCGTCGACGCCGTAGACAGCGTCTTTCTCCGAGTAGCCCTCGAACTTCAGCTGCTTGATCAGTCCGGTGCGCGAGAAGGCGCTGTAGTCGAGGTAGTTCGCCGCGGCCTCACGAGCATTGGCCTGGGACACGGACTCCTTCGGCTTGGAGTCCTTCTTGGCCGCGGCCTTGTCGCCCTTCTCGCCCTTGGCGGGCTTGTTGTTCACGTCGGCGCGGTCGGCAGCAGTGCCGGAATCCTCAGGGATCTCGCACGCGCTGACCGACACGGACAGGACGGACGCGAGCATCAGCGCCCCGAGCTTCTTCTTCATGGTGTGCATCCCCGTGTTCGGCGGTGACGCCCGGACCCCACGTCCGGGCGTTGGGGTCGCCCTCACGGACATCCCCGAGTCAAGTCGAGCTTGACCTCGTCTCGAACATAGGTCGGTTGGAGCGCACGCGTGGCCGATTCACGAATTTCCACGGGAACTCAGGGAATATCCGCCTCACCAGCGGTTGCGCACGTCCTCCGCCCACCCGACGATCCCCTCGAGCCGCACCCACTCACCCGCGTCGTCGCGCACCCGCCCCGACCAGTGGCCGAAGCACTGGTGGGTGCGCGACGCGAACACCTTGAGGTCGATGACCGAGCGCTTGAGGTGGAAGGGCGTGAAGGTGAGCTCGACTCCCTCGCCCGTCACCCGCCACGGCGCGAGCCAGTCGTCGGTGTCGTAGGTCCAGTCGAGCTCCTCGCTGACCTTGGTCAGGTGCCCGTCCACCAGCAGCGCGTTCTCGGTCGCCCCGGTGCCGTCGGTCCACTTCCCGCCGACCTGGATCCCGACGACGCGCCCGTCGGTGCGACCGGAGCCGGCGCCCCAGTTCCAGTGCATCGCGTACGGCCAGCGGCCGCGGCCGTGGTCGAGGACGGCCCACGACTCCCCCGGCGGTACGTCGTACTCCACCCCGTCGACCCACAGCGTGCCGACGGCCGGGCGGGCGACGTCCTTGACGGTGTACTGGAAGAGCCGGTCGCTCCACGGCACGACGACGCCGAGGAACTCGTGGTCCGGCGGCCGCTCCGCGATGACGTCGACGCGCACCCGCGCTCCTTCGGCGCGGAGCCGCGTGCCGCCCTCGACCTCGTCGAGGTCGATCCGGACCTTCTTGGTGCGAGCGCGCGCCGGCCCAGCGCCCAAGGTGCCCGGCAGGGTGGCGCTGCGCCCGAGGACGCCGATCGCGTCGTGGGCGACCTCCTCGCCGGTCCGCCGGTCGAGCACCCAGATGCTGTGCACGGCGGCGTAGTCGATGTCGGAGAGCACCAGCGCGACCACGTGGGTCGGCGTCGTCACGCCCCAGTACTCCCACCGCTTGTTGCGCCCGCGTCCCCGCCACCCACGACCGATGCCGTCGGTCGTGATCAGCGGCGTCCGCGTCCACCCGACCGAGTCACGGTTGAGCCGGCCGTCGGGCTGCGTGAGGGAGACGGGCGAGCTGATCTCGCGCTCGGAGAGGGTCACGCCGGGACCCTACTGACACCCAGCCCCGACGATCAGTCCTCGCGCTCCTTCGGCGGCCGCCCGCGCCTGGGCACCGGCCCCGCGTCGCGCGGCGCCCGCCCGGCTGCCCGGAGCGCGTCACGCAGCAGCAGCTCGATCTGGGCGTTGACGCTGCGGAGGTCGTCCGCAGCCCAACGCTGGAGGGCGGTGTGGACGGCAGGGTCGAGGCGCAGCAGCACGGACTTTCGCTCTGCGCCTCGCTTGGGGGCCGAGTCCCCCGCCTGCTCGTCCACGATCAGGTGTAGAGCGAGCCGGTGTTGACGACGGGCGTCGTGCCGCGTTCGGAGCAGAGGACGGTGAGCAGGTTGGACACCATCGCGGCCTTGCGTTCGGAGTCGAGCTCGACGATGTCCTTCTGCTCCAGCTGGGCGAGCGCGCTCTCGACCATGCCGACCGCACCCTCGACGATCGTCTCCCGAGCGGCGACGACGGCCGAGGCCTGCTGGCGCTGCAGCATCGCCTGGGCGATCTCGGGGGCGTACGCCAGCGCCGAGATCCGCACCTCGATGACCTCGAGCCCGGCCAGCGCGATCCGCTCCGCGACCTCGGCGGCGAGCTCGCCCGAGATCACCTCGGTGTCGCCGCGCAGGGTGACCTCGGTGGCGGCGTTGTCGTAGGGGTGGCTCATCGCCACGTGCCGCAGCGCCGACTCGGCCTGCACGGCGACGAAGTCCTCGTAGTCCTCGACCGCGAACTTCGCCCGGGCGGTGTCGGCGACCTGCCACACGACGATGGCCGCGATGTTGACCGGGTTGCCGTCGGCGTCGTTGACCTTGAGCTCGTTGGTCTCGAAGTTGTGCACCCGCACGGAGACGTTGCGCCGGGTCGAGAGCGGGACGACCATCCGCAGCCCCTGCTTCCGGACGGTGCCGACGTAACGGCCGAAGAACTGCACGACTCGCGTCTGACCGGGCGCCACGACCGCCAGCGAGGCGGAGAGCAGCAGGCCCAGGACCATGATCGCCAGGCCGCCGACGATGCGGCCGATGCCGCCCTCACCGGCGTCCGCGGCGATGATCCCGAGGACCGCGAGCCAGCCGCCGAGGCCGAGGAGCACCAGCGCCACCGCCAGCCCGGCGAACCCGTCGACCGACCACGCCACCCGCTCCGTGACGTCCACGCGGGTGCCCTCGTGGCCCACCGGGTGCCCCGCAGGCGCGCCACCCTCCGACTCGCCGGTCTCCCCGTGCTGCACGTCCCGCTCCCCGCCCATGTTCCCCAGCCCCTCGTCAGAATGTGATGACAAATAGATATCACATTCCGCAAGCAGACACTCCGTTGGTCGAGGAGGTCGCGCAGCGACCGTCACGAGGAGGCCCCCCAGCCCTGCCGAACCTCCCACCCGGAGGTGCCCGAACGGCCCTGCCGCGGCACCGCTCACGGTCCTAGCGTGGAAGCCGAAGGGAGCACCACCATGAGCAACAGCAGCACGGGCCAGGCCGGCAACGCGATCTACGGCCTCGGCATCTTCGGCGCCTGGGTCTACTTCTGGATGCAGGCCGACGGCTTCTGGCAGTACGTCCTCGCCATCCTCGAGGGCATCGTGTGGCCGGCGTTCGCCGTCTACCACGGGCTCGAGGCACTGAACGCCTGACGCCGCCACGATCACTAGGAGAGCCGGTACGCCGAGACGGCGTGACGAGTCGCGAGGACCCGCATCCCCTCCCCGACGTCGACGGCGCCCGTGAGCAGCCCGGCCGGCCCGAGCCGATCTATTGCCGAGCGGTCCAGCGACTTCCCGGTGGCGACGCACGGCTCGACGAAGCGCCGCGCACGGGTCTCGCCGAACCCGCCGAGCCCCGACCCGGCAGTGTCGAACCGGTGGCGGAAGGAGGCCGTCGCCGAGCAGAGCACCGGCTCCGCGGGGTCGATCGCACGGGACGACCCGTCGACGAGCGACAGCAGCCGCGCGCCGTCGGGGGTCGGGACGATGGCGACGTCGTCGGCGTCGACCACCCGGTCGACCCGGGCGTCCATGCGGAGGATGTCGAGCACGAGCGTGTGCACCGCCCGGGCGCCGAGCTCCTCGCGCCACGCGGTCTCGCCCGTGCGCGGGTCGTAGCCCTCGAGCCATCCCTGCGCCGACACCAGCCGCGGGTCGCGATCCTCCTGGTAGGAGCGCTGGCCCGAGAACGCGCACCTCACGGGCACCTCGGTGCGGGTGAGCTCGAGGCAGCGGATGTCGGCGCCCTCATGGCGCCACAGCACCGTGCCCGTCTCGAGGTCGAGCCCCGCCGTACGCCGCTGCCTGAGGTCGAAGCGGACCACCTCGCCCCGTTCGTACCGGTCGACGACCGCGTCCTCGGTGGTCGGGAGGAGCTGGACGACGGCCACTCCTGCTTCCTCGTCCACGAAGCCCGACTCGTCGTCGACCAGCCATCGGCGACTCCCCGTGATGCGGCCATGAGGCACGCGCCAGGAGGACTTCCCCATCCGACCGACCGCCTGGGCGACGGCGTACTGCCCCACCGGGCCGTAGACGGTGTAGACGTCGGAGTCCGGGACGAGGGAGTTGGTGCCGGCGGGGAGGCGGTCCCTCTCGGGTCGCAGCTCCCACGACCCCAGGACCCACCGCGTCTCCTCGAACCGGTCGTCCGCGGAGATCCGCAGGCACGCGTCGAGGCCGTCGTGACAGGCCGGGGCGCCGAACTGCGCGACCACCGGACGGGTACGGGCGAGCACCTTGCCGGTCCTCGGATCGAGGGCGAGGTACGGCAGCGGGGCGCCCGGGCGCAGCCGGCGACTGGTCCCCGCCTGCTGCATGACGACATACGTCTCGCCGTCCGCGGACTCGTGGACGAGGTCTCCGACGTACGCCCCGACGCTGGCGTCCACCACCATGAGCGGCCGCCGCCACAGGATGGCGCCGTCCGCGCGATCGAGTGCGACCACGTCGATCTCGTCGCCCCGTGCGGCGACGACGGTGACCACGACGTCACCGGCGGCGATCGGCTCTTGGAGGACGTCGAGGCGCGTCTTCCAGACCGGAGTCGCGGCAGTCGGCGCTGCATCGAGCACGGCTGCTGGTGTGGTGGCAGTCGTGCCGGCAGTCGGCGTCGGTGCGCCACCGCCACGACCGCTGGCGCCGCCGGAGCAGCCGGACAAGAGCGCGAGCACGACGAGGATCCCGAGAGCTTTCACCCTTCGACGCTAGGGACGCGAGCCGCTCGGCACAGCCCCCGACGTGCAATCTGTGGATGACCGGCCGTCCGATCCCACCGGACGAGCTCGACGCCCTGGCGCCCACCGCGTGAGCGACTACGCCTGGCTCGCCGCCCGCTCCCGCCGTCGCCCGCGGATCGCGCCGGCGCGCACGTAGACCACGGTGGTCACCACGTTGAGCACGACCGCCGTGGCGACGTACATCGCCAGGTTGAGCCCGGGCACCACATCGGCCGGCAGCGTGTACGCCAGCACCACCCGCGCCACCGCGTCGAGCAGCGTGCCCGCCGCCCAGAGCGCGCTCGACGTACGCCACATCCGGCGGAACCACGCGTCCTCCCGCCAGCGACGCTCCCAGTCACCTACCCAGCCGCCCCGGCCCTCGATCATCGGCTTGGCGAACTGGTACGCCAGCGGGCGGTCGGCCCACCACAGGCTCGCGAGGAACCAGAAGCCGACACCACTGGTGACCAGCGCGTCCTTGGCGAGCAGGAACCGCTCGTCGCCGGGCAGCAGCGAGATCGCGAAGCTCGCGAACAGCAGCACCGTGAAGAACGCCTCGAGCCCGCTCGGCCGATTGCCGCGCAGCAGTGAGACACACGCGGGCACCAGCGACAGCACCGCGCCGACGACGAGGGCGGCGTAGACGCTGACGCCGACGTGGCGCATCAGGTAGTACAGCGCCGTCGATCCGAGGACGCCGATGACCGGCCGGAGGAGCGTCATGCGTCCGCCCTCGTGGCGCGGTCGAACAGCTCGACCAGTTCTCGCGCGTACGCCGCGCAGTCGAGGTCGGAGTCGGACTGCAGCTGGAAGGGCACGGTCTCGACGGCTCGCTGCACCGTCGCCGCCATCACGCGGACGTCGAAGGCGCGCATCTCCCCCTGCGCCTGGCCGTCCTCGAGGATCCGCTCGAGGTGGCTGAGGTCGCTGGGCTCCTGTGTCGTCGCACCCCCGGCGCCCGCCATCACGACCTGCAGCAGGGCGGCCATCGGCTTGCGGTGGGTGTCGGAATAGCTGACGACACCGTCGATGTAGGCCCTGAGCCGTCCTCGCGGCGTCCCCTCCGCCATGACCATCGCGCCGACGTGCTCGCCGATGCCGGCGACGACGTGCTCGACCAGCGCGGACATCAGCTCGTCCTTGCCGGCGAAGTGGTAGCTGATGAGACGGGTGCTGGAGAGACCTGCGCGCTCGGCGATCCGCTTGAAGGAGGCGCTGGCGAAGCCCTCGCGAGCGATGACCTCGATCGTCGCGTCGAGGATCTGGGCTCGCCGGGCCGTCGATGCGACCGACCGCTCGGTTACCTGCATGAGTAAAGATTACGTCGGTCGAGTAACTCAGCGCAACGCGTATCCGCCTCAGCCCGTCCCGAGTCCTCGGTGAGCGTCGAGCTGTGCGAGATCCGCGGCGACGCGTCCGGCGCGCCATCCCTCGCCATTGCTCACGCTCACTGCCCGGCCCCGGGTGTGGGGCACGAGCCGATCGAACTCCTCCGCCACCCGCTCCTCCTGCGAGCGCAGCACAGGCAGGTGACCGCCGGCGCAAGCCGTCGCATCGCTGGCTTCGCGCAGACGCTCCCCGATGCGGGACGCGTAGGCGGCGAGGAAAGACTGCCGGAACGACCTCGTCCGAGACACTCCGCCCACGGTGTTCCGGCTGCCCTGACGCGCCATCGCCATGTCCGCCTGGACCAGGAGCGAGGTGGCCAACAGCTCGACGGCGTCGAGGTCGCCTGTCGCGCCTACCAGGACGATGAAGGCCTGTCGCTGCGCGAAGGCAGTGCGGCAGCGGTTGGCAGAAGCGACGGCAGCCACGAGACTCGCCTTCGCGGCGACGTACGGAGCGTCCAGCCACACCCGCCGCACGCGCGGAGCACGGGCGTCCGTCGACACTCCTTCCGCACCCAGCAGTCGTCCCAGTGCATGACGGGTGATCAGCTCCTGGGCCTTGGCGTAGAGCGCCTCCGCCTCATGCTCGGAGTCGGTGGACTCGGCCTTGGCCAGCAGCGCGCGGACCTGCGCGAGCTTGGGGTGCTCCGTCCCTCCAGCGAACCGGCTGCCGGCATCGACGGCGTCGGCGAGCAGCGGCGCGTGGGACAACAGAGCGGCGAGGCCGAGGGCCGATGCGAGGACGTCGGCCGCGTCCACGACCAGCGGCCGCTCCGCACCGACGGCGTTCACCGCCGCGACCCACGCATGGTCGCGGCGCTGACGTTCGCGGCCCTCCTCGTGCAAGGCGGCGGCGAGTGTCGACAGGTGCCGCTCCCCGAGGTGGCGTGGGACGAGCTCCGCCAGGTCTCCGGGCGGCCAGCCCGCCGAGGTCACGCCGTGCGTCACGCCGACCAGAAGGTCGGCCACGACCGCGTGCACCACGTGCGTCGGGTACGGCGCGACCGATCGCACGAGGTGCTCGGCCGACGCCGCCAGCACGCCGTCATCGAGCGTGCGCGCGCCCAGTCGGCGTACGGTCGCATGGACCTTCGCCTCGACCAGCTCGATGGCCTGCACAGCACCCCAGGCCGAGGCATCACCGGCGCGGGCCTGCGAGGACCCGGCCGTCGCACGGTCCCGAGCCTGCTTCCTCTCCCTCGCAGCCCTGCGTTTCCTGTTGTTCACGCCCACCGCTTCTGCGCCTTGCCCTCGGGGCTCACACGGTCCTCAGCCGACGGCTGCCGGACCGGCTTCGGGACGACCGTCGACGGTCGCGGTCGATGACCTCCTCGTAGGGCAGCGGCGGGTAGTCGAGGTAGCGGGGATCGGCCCTTCTCAGGACCTGCTGACTGATGACGTTGTCCTCGACCCTGATCTCGAAGAGCTCCTTGTTGTCGCGGCGACAGCCGACGACGAGACCGTCGAGGTGGTGGTCGAAGGTGAAGCCCTCGAAGACCTCGAGCCCCGACGTCGACGCCTCCGCGCCGGGCGCCAGGAAGTGCCGGACGAGGTAGTCGAGCCATCGAGTGGGCTGGTAGATCTTCTCCTCGCCGTCGAGCGCGATGCAGCAGCCCTCCCAGCACGGCACCCACCTGCACCAGATCTGCGGGTGACCCGGCGCCAGGTGGTTGCTGCGCTCCGGATCGTCGGAGCCTTGGTCGGCGTACGGGTTCGGCGAGACGTAGTAGGGACCCTCCTCCCGGTCGTAGTGCCGCGTCAGGCTGAAGGCAGACAGGTAGGCCTGCTCGGCCTCGTTGAGGCTCGGCGAGATGTCGATGTGTCCGATGAAGTCCGTCGTGTATCCCATGCCCACAGCAAAGGCTGCGCACGTCGTTCACCGCCACGGCAGCCGCCTCGACCTGTGGAGAACACGCCATTGGGCCCGTCTGTGGATGACTGGGTGCGCCCGACCTGCCGACGCGCGACGCTCGCGGCATGACCACAAACATCGACGACGTCCTGGCCCGCTACGAGCTGCGCGACCCGCAACAGCTGCTCGACGAGATCGCAGCAGCGGTCGCCCTCACGGAGGGCCGCGTGTACCTCGCGCTCGTCCACCAGCCCACCACCACGCAACGGCTTCTCGCACTGGAAGAGCTGACGCCCTTGCCCGTCGACATCGACGAGGGACACCGCGGCCGGTCGGACCTGCTCTACGACCGCGTCTGGAAGCTCGCGATACCGCCCCGCTCCGACGACTCCGCTTCGATCCTCGTCACGGTGATCGTGCGGTCCGGGATCAACGGGTGGGGAGAGGAGGAGAAGCGGTGGGCCAAGGGATGGCGCTATAGCAACCACAACTCCGCCGCGTTCGACCACGACATCATCGTGGTCACCGAGCACGGCTGGTGCTCGCTGTGGTCCCACGATGGTGGCCACGAGCCGGCGATGGTGGTCGGGTGAGGCGGCATGGGGCACCCTTGTGAGCGTGACCGTCCTGCCGCAGAGCCGGCCGCTGACCGCCGACGACCTCAGCGCCCTTCCCGATGACGGGCACCGCTACGAGCTCATCGACGGCACGCTCATCGTGACTCCGGCCCCGTCCTGGCGCCATCAGCGCGCGGTGGCCAGGCTCCTGAGGGCGCTCATGGACGCTGCTGACGGACATCTCGAGGTGCTTGCCGCGCCCTTCGACGTACGCCTGGCCGACGACACCGTCCTCCAGCCCGATGTGCTCGTCTGTCGCGTGAGCGACCTGACGCAGCGCAACCTGCCCGCCGCGCCCCTCCTCGCGGTCGAGGTGCTCTCGCCCTCGACGCGCCTGGTGGACCTCAACCTCAAGCGAGCCCGCTACGAGGCGGCCGGCTGTCCGTCCTACTGGGTCGTCGACCCGGAGGCGCCGGCCATCACTGCCTGGGACCTGCGCGACGGGGCGTACGTCGAGGTCGCCTCCGTCGCCGGCGGCGAGCGGTTCGCCGCGGCGCACCCGTTCCCGATCGCGCTCGCGCCCCGGGACCTCGTCGACTGATCGATCGGCGGGCGGGGCCACGTCAACGGCGGACCTGCAGCACCCCCCGTGCCCCGCGCTCGGCGTCGACCATGACGTGGCTGACGAACGGGTAGTCACCGGGCTCGTCCAGCTCCAGCTCGACGAACCCACCTTGCGCCGGCACCAGGGGCAGCACCTGCGCGCCGGCGTCGCGCGCCGGCCCGGAACGGCTGCCGAGCTGCCAGGCACCCTCGGAGTAGACGGTGTCGAACTGCCCGCCGACGACGTGGAAGGACGAGGCGCGGCTCGGTCCCGCGTCGAGCACCCAGATCCGGACCCGGTCGCCGGTGCGGGCGCGCAGGGGCCGGTGGGCGTACTGGTCGGGGTAGCCGTTGAACACCACGGCGTCGGGGTCCTCGGCCGCGACCTTGTCCAGGTCGGCGACCGCACCATCGGCGCCGTGGTACTGCTCGGACTGGACGAGCACGTACTCACGGTCGACGGGGGGCAGCCCGGGCGGGTCGATCACCACGGCGCCGAACAGCCCGTTGGCGATGTGGGCGGTCATCGGCATCGTGGAGCAGTGGTACATCCACACCCCGGCGCGTCGGGCGGTGAAGCGGTAGGTCAGCGACTCGCCCGGGGGGATCGTGCGCATCACCTCGTCGGGCGCGCGCACCCCGGCGTGGAAGTCGATCGAGTGCCCCATCGTCCCGTCGTTGACGAGGGTGATGACGAACCGGTCGCCGACGCGTCCGTGCAGCACCGGGCCGGGCGCGGTGCCGTTGAAGGTCCACACCTCCTGCGTCACGCCCGGCGCGACCTCGGCCTGCTGCTCGGTGACCCGGAAGGTGTAGCGGTGGACCCGCCCCGGCGCGAGTGGCGGCAGGACCGGGTCGTACGCCGAGAAGCCGGGCCCCGGGTCGCCCGGCGCGTTCAGCGGCGCGCCCGAGGCGTCGTGGCCGTGGTGCTCGTGCCCTTCGGGCTCGGCCGGCTGGGCGGGCTGGGCCGACGAGGCCGAGTTGCCCCCGGTGACGTCGACCGCGAACACCATGCCCATCTGGCGGTGCCCCACGACCGAGCACCAGCCGTCGAGGTCACGGCCGACCACACCGACGTCCAGCACCGCCTCCTCCCCGGGGGCGATGCGACCGGTGTCGGCGCCGGTCTCGAGGACGAGGTCGTGGACGTCCCCGGAGCTCTCGTTGCGCAAGGTGATGACCAGCCGGTCGCCCGCCGCCACCTCGACACGGTCGGGGGTGAACCGCATCTCCTTGGCCACCACCTCGACCTCCACGGTGTGGCCGGTGGGCGCGACCCCGGCGTCGGCGGAGCTCGTCCGGCCGAGGGCCGCGGGGTCGACGGCGCCGCCGACCGCCACGGCCAGCACGGCGAGGGCGACGCCCACGGCGGCGAGACCGGTGTTCTGCCCACGGGGTCGTACGACGGGTGCCGAGCCGGCCGTGCCCCGGTGCCGCAGACGCACGGCGAGCAGGAGCAGCGGCACGAAGCTCGCGAGCGCACCGAGCACGAGCACCGACGCCACGACGCGGACGACGCTGGGCACCGGCAGCAGGCACCACACCAGCCCGACGTTGGCCAGCGCCACCCGCAGCGCCCCGGCCGAGTCGAGCGCGCCGTTGGCGGCACGCACGGCGACGGGTCCGCCGCCGAGCACCACGGGCACGAGGTAGGAGAGGGCGCCCAGCAGCACCTGGGCGACGAACCCGGCTGCCAGGTAGGGCGCGGCCTCGTGCAGCGCGCGGGACACGTCGTCCCATCCGCCGCCGACCGCGACCCGCACGGCGACCACCGCGAGCATCACCACGATCCACAGCACGCCCGCGCCCACCGACCACGTGGGGAAGCTGGCGGGCGGCTTCGCCCGCGCGGCGGCCACCATCGGTCGGACGAGGACCGACACCCCGACGAGGTAGGTCACCAGCCCGACCGCCACCGCGCGGGGCTGGTCCGCCCACGCGGCGGCCGCGACGAGGCCGATCCCGGTGACCAGCACCGGCAGCGCCACCCGCGAGGCCTTCTCGGCACCCTCGGCCAGCCGGGTGCGCAGCATGGTGGGCCACAGGGTGACGAGCGTGCCCAGCACCGTGAGGCCCACCCAGCCGAGGACGTTGATGCCGGCGTGCGCGATCCGCACGCGCGCGTCCAGCGGGTCGGACAGCCCGCGGGCGAGCCACACGCCGAGCGTGGCGCCGACGGGGAGGAGGGCACCCGCGGCCAGGTAGTAGTGCACCGTCGGTGCGAAGCGGGAGCGGAACCTGCCGCGCAGTCCCCGGGCCAACGACACCACGTGACCCACGACGGCCAGCGCCACTCCGGTGGCGCCGACCAGGACGAGGAGCCAGACATCGGAGCCGACCCCCACGGTGACCGCGACGGCGCCGAGGTCGAAGACCGCCAGGCGGATCGACTGCTCGCGCCGGGGTGTCGCCGGGCCACGCAGGAGCGTGTCGGCGAAGTAGCGGCTCCACACGAGGATCGAGTGGCCGGCGGCGCCGAGCAGCAGCAGGTGCAGCAGCAGCCAACGCGGCTCGGGTACCCACTGGTGCACGAGCGCCACGACGACGGCCGCCATCAGCCAGCCCACGACCGGGAGGTCGCGGAGCGGCCAGAAGCCGCGGGTGCCGGCCGTCGGCCCGTCGGGACGGGTCGCGGAGGGCGACTGCAGTGTCGTCATCGCGCGACCTCCGGCTCGCGAGCGGCGGCCACGACGGGGCGGGGTCCGGGCGGCCCCATCGCGGTGCTCGCGGCCGCGACGACGAAGAACAGCAGCAGCGCCACCGCGTTGCCGGCCCCGCCGACCTCGCGCGCGAGGTCGTTGCCGAGGGCGTCGCCGCCCCAGAGGCGCAGCACGAGGGAGACCTGCAGCAGCAGCCACGGAGCCCACATGGCCGGCCGGTAGGGCAGCGGCACCCGGGTCACCGCCGGCAGGATGGAGGAGGCGTGCGCCATGATCATCGAGATCGCGAAGCCCAGGAAGACCGCGTGCACCAGCGCGTCGTACGCCGCTCCGTCAGCCGGCTGCCCGGCGATGAGCCAGACGCTCCCCGCGACGGCCAGCCAGCCCTGGCCGGCCAGCATGCAGGCGGCCGCGAAGCGGGGCAGACCGGAGCCGCGGACGGTCCGCCGCGCGACGTCGTACGACGCCAGCCAGGCCGCCAGCAGGAGGACCACCAGGCCCAGGGCGCCGGCTCCGGCACGGGGCCACATCGTCGCTGCCGGCACCCCGACCGTGACTGCGAGACCCAGCAGCACGAGCGAGGTCCCGGCTCCCGGTGGCATCGCCAGCCGGGCCAGCTCGAGCCGCTCGCCCGCGATCGTCAGCACCACGAATCCGGCGAGCCACGGCAGCGCGAGGGGCAGGTCGGCCCCGCCGAGCGCGAGGACGGCTCCGCCGAGGGCGAGGACCGCGCCGAGCGCGGAGACCAGGACTGCGTCGTCGCGCTGGCGCCGCCACAGGGGTACGTAGAGAAGGCACAGCCCTGCCGTGCCGGCCACCAGGAGCGGGTGTCCGAGCCGGTCCACACCTGGTGCGAGCAGGAGCAGGGCGCCGGATCCGAGGAGCGCGGGGGCCGCGTAGCCCCACGGTGAGCCGAGTGCCACCGCGCGCTCGAGCGCCACGAGCGTGCCCACGAAGCCGAGCACCATCAGCAGCCCGTGGGCCTCACTGAGACGCCCCGAGTGGACCGGTGCCCACACGCCGAGCAGCGTGAGGCCGGCGTCGACGCCGACCACCATCGCGACCCCGGCCGGGACCGCCAGCAGCGCGCGCGGCGCGGGCACCCGCCGCGCGCTCACGGGAGGGTCACCACGCAGCCCAGGGTGTCCGGGCGCGGCCGGAGCCCCGCTCCGTCCTGGCCGAGCACGCCCTCGATGAGCCCGAGGTGGACAGCGCACACGACCGCGGGGTGCGAGCGTGCCGCCTCCAGGATGGGGCAGGCATGCAGCGTGACCTGGTCGCCAGTGTCGTGGGGCGCGAAGCCGGTGTGGGCGAGGGCCAGCAGGACGCGGTCGCGGCCGTCCTCGACCGCCCCGAGCTGGGATCGGAGCCGCTCACCCCAGGCCAGGCCGCCGCGCGTGGCCGCGGGATCGAGGGTGCCGTCCTGTCCCGCGCCCGGGTGGGCGTCCGCGCTCGAGCCCGGTGCCGCTCCCCGGTCCAGGCCGGAGGCGAGCGCCATCGCGAGCGCGGCGTACTCCGGCTCGCGGGCGAGGTAGCTCCACGCCGGGCGACCACGACCACCGCTCCGGCTGGCGATGCGGCTCGCGTTGCCTCCCGCCACGATCGTGTCGAGGTGGCCTCTCAAGGTGTTGGGGTGCAGGCCGGTGCGGTCCTGGAGCTCGCTCAGCGTCAGGGCGCGCCCCGCGTCGCGGAGCGTGGCCAGCACACGTGCCTGGGCGGCGGTGACGCCCTGCTCATTTATTTCCACGGGATTCATTGTATGTTATTGATGAACCCGATGCCCACCCGAGGAGGCACCCATGTCCACCGTCACGATCGCCAGCACCCACGCAGACGCCGAGGCAGCCGAGAAGGTCGAGGAGCACCATGCCCAGATGGCCGGCCGGCTCGCGCTGCTCACCGGCGACGTCCTGCGCACGGCACGCACGGACCGCGCCGAGACCGCGCGGCAGGCCCTGCTGTCCTGGCTGCGCGACGAGCTCGTGCCGCACGCGGCCGCGGAGGAGAAGACCCTCTACCCCGCCGCCGCCCAGATCGCCGAGGCCCGCCTGCTGGTCGAGGCCATGCTGGAGGAGCACGTGCTCATCCACCGACTGGTGGCCGACCTCGAGCGCGCCGAGGACCCGGTGGAGGCGGCCGGATTCGCCCGGGCTCTCGAGACGCTGTTCGGCAGCCACCTCGCCAAGGAGAACGACCAGCTGATCCCGACCCTCGTCGCCTCACCGAGCTACTCGGTGGCCGAGATGCTGACCGGCATGCACGAGCTGCTCGGCGGCCACGACGACCACGACCACGCTGGCGACGCGGCAGCCACCGAGGCCGGCCATGGCGGGCACCAGTGCGCGTGCGGAGGCCACGACGACGCAGGCCTGCCCGAGCTCGACGTACGCGTCATCCCGCACGCGATCCGCCACGCGACGATCTTCGGTGCGCTCGACGGCCTGCGCCCGGGTGCCGGCCTGCTCCTGGTCGCCGACCACAACCCGCTGCCGCTCCTCGCCCAGCTCGAGCAGCGTGCCCGCGGCGCCTTCGCCGTGTCCTACCGCGAGTCGGGCCCGGAGGTCTGGCGCCTCGAGCTGAGCAGGAGCTGACCCGATGCCGCGGCGGCGATCACTGCTCGGCTCGCGCCTCCCCGACGAGCCGCTCCTCGACGGCGCGCCCCACCTGTCGTGCCTGGACGGATGCAGCGGGCGCGCCGACGAAGCCCAGGCGATGCATGGACGACCAGGTCAGGACGCGCGATGACGACCAGAAGCACGCACGGCGAGGGGCACGGTCGGCCGGAGGTGGGACCGCCCGGCGGCCTCGTCGAGGTCCTTACCCGCTGGGAGGACTCAGGCGGCCACTGGAAGGTCTTGAGCTCCGGCCACGACTGGATCAACTTCGGCCTGTTCAGCTGTGACGGCTCCGAGCA
The DNA here is from genome assembly GCF_001425025.1 of Nocardioides sp. Root122. GTDB lineage: Bacteria > Actinomycetota > Actinomycetes > Propionibacteriales > Nocardioidaceae > Nocardioides. Next base: position 750,507 of record NZ_LMDE01000001.1, on the reverse strand, counting down.
GATGAGCGCCGTCAGCGGCCCGCGCACCACCGTCCTGCACGGCTACCTGGGAGGCCGCACCAGCAGCACGGAGTGAGCGCACGTGCGTCGAGGTCGATGCCGTCGTCGACGCGCCTGGCCCGTGACACCATGCACCGACACACCTGCGGCGCACGGCGGCTCGCCAGGTGACTGCCCCGAGCCGACCAGGAGGCGTCGACGGTGCCCGACCCGGACGCGTCCGTCGTACCGCCCCTGCGTGTCCACCAGCGCGAGGCCCTCGAGGCCCTCGCGAGCGCGTGGCGAGGTGCCGGCACCCCGCGGGCGTGGGTGGTGCTGCCGCCTGGCGCGGGCAAGACCCGCGTCGGCATCGAGGCCGTTGCCGCCGAGGTCCGTGAGCACCCCGACACCCGCGCGGTCGTGCTCGCGCCCAACACCGCCATCCAGTCCCAGTGGATCGCCGAGGCGCGGGCGACGGGGCTGGACGCGAGCGACGACAAGGCGCTGACCAGCAGCCTCACCTGCCTGACCTACCAGTCCCTCGCCGTCTTCGACTCCGAGGCCGCGGACGACGACGACTCGGTGCAGTCGGTCGTCGACCGGCTGCACCCCAACGGCGTCGCCCTCTTCGAGCGGATTCGGTCGCAGGACCGGCTGGTGCTCGTGCTCGACGAGTGCCACCACCTGTTGGAGGTGTGGGGGCGGCTGCTCGCCGAGCTGCTCGAGGCCGTCGACCGCGCCCACGTCCTGGCCCTCACCGCGACCCCACCCGAGAGCCTCGCCGGCGAGCAACGCGCGCTCGTTGACCGTCTGTTCGGGGCGATCCGCTACCGCGTCTCGGTGCCGGCGGTGGTCAAGGAGGGGCACCTCGCGCCCTTCGACGAGCTCGTCTGGTTGACCACGCCGACGCCGACCGAGGAGGACTGGCTCACCACGGAGGCGCTCCGGTTCACCGAGCTCACCACGCTGCTCACCACCCCCGGCTTCGGCACGGTCGGCTTCTACACCTGGCTCACCGCCCGCTTCATCGAGCCCGTTCCCGCCACCACCACGTGGGCGGCGCTCGCCGAGCGCGAGCCCGAGCTGTGCGACGCCGCGCTCCGCATGCACCACGCCGGCCTGCTCGCCCTGCCTGGCGGCGCCCGTCTGCGCGAGGAGCACCGCCACGCCCCGTCCGCCGACGACTGGGTCCGGCTGCTCGGCGACTGGCTGCTCCACCACGTCGCGGAGTCCGACGACCCTGTCGACGTCGATGTCCTCGCCACCGTCAAGGCGGCGCTGCCGTCGGTCGGCTACCAGTGGACGCGGCGCGGCGTACGCCGTGGGCGCTCAACCGTCGACCGCGTGCTCGCCCGGTCGTACGCCAAGCCCGGCGCCGCCGCCCAGATCATCGCCGCCGAGCACGCCGCCCTCGGCGACCGCGCACGGGTGCTGGTGCTGTGCGACCACGAGCGCGCGTCGGCGACCGTGCCGGTGACGCTCTGGGGTGCAGGACGCGGAGGCGGGCTCGGCGCTCGCGGCGCTCGAGGTGCTGCTGACCGACCCGAGCACCGCCGTCCTCCACCCGATGCTGGTCACGGGCTCCGTCGTCGCCGGGGCCGAGTCGACATTGCAGGACCTCGTCGCCTTCGTCGCTTCCCGGGACGCCGAGCTGGCTGCGCGGCTGCGCGTCGAGGCCGGCTCGTCGGTCGCCACCTGCTCCTCGGGTTGGACCTCGCGGACGTGGGTCGCCCACGTCACGGCGTACCTCGAGGCCGGCCGCACCCAGGTGCTCGTCGGCACCCGCGGCCTGCTCGGCGAGGGCTGGAACGCCCGCGGCGTCTCCACGCTCATCGACCTCACCACGGCGACCACGCTGACGGCCGTCGTCCAGACGCGCGGGCGGGCGCTGCGGACCGACCCGACCTGGCCCGACAAGGTCGCCACCAACTGGACGGTCGTGTGCGTCTCCGAGGCGCACCCCAAGGGCGACAACGACTGGTCGCGGCTCGTGCGCAAGCACCAGGGCTTCCACGGCATCGACGCCGACGGAGACATCGTCGACGGCGTCGCGCACATCGACGCCTCTTTCTCCCCCTTCGCCCCTCCTCCGGTCGCGTCCTTCGACGCGCTCAACGCACAGATGCTCGTCACCGCCGCCGACCGCGACGCGATCCGTGAGGCCTGGCGGGTCGGTGAGCCGTACGACGACGTCACGCTCGCGTCGCTCCGGGTCCGACTGGTGACTCCCGCACTCGTCCCGGTCGACGAGGTCGTGACGGTCGTCCCCGTCGCGCCGACCTGGCGGCTGGGACCGGAGGGTCTCGCGACGTCCGTGCCCTTGCCTGACACGAGCTGGCGTACGCCGATGGCGCTCGCCGCGGGTGCGGTCGGCGCCTCCGCCGCGGCGACGGCAGCAGGACCGTGGGCGCTCGCGGCCGCCGGTGGCCTCGGCGCACTAGCGACCCTCGGCCAGGCGGTGGTCACGCGACGCGACCACACATCCGTCCTCACCGAGTGGGTCCGGGCGCAGGTCGCGCTCACCTCATGCACGCCGCCTTTGGAGGCGGTGGCCGCCGCGGTCGCGGACGGCCTCCTGGCCGCCGGACTGACCTCGGTCGGGTCTCCCGCGCTAGCCGTCGACGTGCACCCGGGCGGCGAGTACCGCTTCCGCCTCGTCGGCACCGAAACCGACGCCGCGGTCTTCGCGACCGCCTTCGACGAGGCGATCGGCCCCGTCGGCGCCCCGCGCTACGTCGTCTCCCGCTACACCGACGCGTCACTGCCTGACGGTCCGATCCGTACGCGTCGGGGTGCCCGTGCCGCGTTGCGCGCGGCTCGCGCCACGGGCGAGGTCTGGCACCCGGTCCCCACCGTCGTCGGCCGCAACGCCACCCTCGCGGGCCACTACCTCGCCGCCTGGCGCACCTGGGTCGGCGACGGCCGGTTGTTGGCGGCCGCCAAGCCCGAGGGCGCCGGCGTCGTGGCCGCCGTCTCCGGTGAGGACCCGTTCGGCGCGACCACGGTCGTGCGGCGCACCTGGTCCTGACAAACGCGAAACCACCACCTTCTCCCGACTGATGACGCTCATCGCCGCCACCGTTCAGGACCGAAGTGCCCTCTTGAGGCCCTCCGGCGGCTCGCGATGCCAAACCACCGCGAGTTCTCTGTTAGCCCGGGTGAGGCTGGTGTAGAGAGGTCCAGTGCGGCCGAGATTGGTTGGGAATGCGCCTGGCTCGACTACCAACACGGCGTCGAACTCAAGGCCACGAGCACTTTCGGGAACGTGAAGATGGAGCATCATGCCGCCCTTCTTCCACAGTTGCTGGCTTGCCCCTGGACGACGCCAACCGTGCCGCCCCAATTCCCTCATCAGCTCTTGGGGTGCCACCGTAATGATCGCGGTTGACCCGCTTGAGTGCTTCTTGGCCAAACCCTCGGCCTTTTCAACCGCGCCCCCGGCGAGGTCGGCCGCTTTGGTGATGCGGCGCGCACCGACAGGCTCACCGTCTTCTTGGACTGTCTGGTTCCCACGCTCTTTGGCAGGCAGCAGCCGATCGGCAAACCTCAGGATGGCGCCTGTGGATCGATAGCCGCGAACCATCACGCGTGGCTCGGCGTCAGTGGGGTCAGTGAAGAACAAATGGTCGGCGATCTGCCTCCACGATGAGTACGTCACGTCCGATCGACGCTGGTTCATGTCACCAACTAAGGTCCAACGGCCGCCTCCGCGCATGTACTTACGCAGAACCGTCCACTCGATTGGCGACACGTCCTGTGCCTCGTCGACAATGATGTGATCGAACCGCTCGGCCTCACGAATTGGCTTGGCAGCGAGGTTGCACTGCGCCAGCAGCGGAAGGTAGCGACGCTGTTGGTTTGCTGTATCGAAAGGGGGAAGCCGGCGCATCCAATCGATCTCCTCGCGGTCGGTCGACAGGGGATTCCCCTTGGCGCCGTTGCTCCGGAGAAGCTCGTAGAGCGACTTGATGTCGTCACGGGGGGCGTGCTTGGCAGACTTGCCCGACCTGCGGAGGACAGATGACGCCACCTGGACCTGCTGCTGGGATCTGGAGGCAGGCAGCATGCGAGCGGCCATTTCGGCCAGGTTTGCTGCCACCCCGTCGACGTCGTCATAGTTTCCGGCAAGGGCGCCACTCAATGGCCCCTTCATGCCGGTGGTCTCGATAAGCAGTTCCGTGATGCTTGTGACCTTGACCTGATTGGCTGGAGCCAATGGTTCGATGAGACCCCGGACGTGGTTCACGTACCCTGGGGTCGGCCCAACCACCAACACCCTGAGCGGCCGATCAGCGCGTGACTCGAAGACGGCGCCCGATTCGTAAAGTGCGGGATTGACCAGATACGCGGCACGATAGGCCGCAACGACGGTCTTGCCGGTCCCCGGATGTCCCTGAACGACCAGATCCCGGTCTGCGGGCCACGAGGTCAGCTCGTGCTGGTCAGGCTGAAGCAAGGCGAGGACCGAAAGCAACCGCTCCTCCCGTGGCGCAGCGAGGCGCTTGATCACGGCGTTCTTGGCCCGCATCCCCTCGCTGATGTCTTGAAGCTTGCGCGCACGGGCCGTCCTCGCATCGGGCGCCGCCGTTGCAACCGTGTGCCGCACGGGTGCACCTGTATTCGTTCCGGCGTCGCTCGGCGTGGGAGAAGGTTGCACAGGCTCCCTCGGAGCGGCCGTACGGCGACGTGTCGTCGTCGGTGCGGGCGCGGGGATGTTCAGTCCCCTGCGAACGAACGGCGACGGCGCGTCCTCGCGCGCCCAGTCGTCGTCGACATCGCTGACCTCGGTGTTCTTGTGGGCGAACGTTCGCCGTACGACGACTGTGTCCGACCCATCAGAGTCAGGCTGAAAGAAGAGCCGAGCGATAGGCGCAGCCCAACTGTAGACACGAATGTCGCCATCATCGATGTAGCGAGAACCAATGTAGAAGTCGCGTAGATCCTCTTCGTCGGTTTCGCATCCCACTCGACCCAGGAGAGGGTGGTGATACCCGGCCGCCTTGATCTGGTAGTCGACATGGTCGATCCATAGGACGTTGCGTGCGACAGCTTGGAGCGGGTTCCGCTGGAGCTTCTTCTGCAGCTTGACCAAGTACTCCTTGTTCTTAGCCTGCTCGAAAGGCAAGTCCGGATGCGCCGCCACTCAGAACACCTCCACAACGCACACCGCGAGATCATTGGTGGTCAGAGACGGCGCTGACTTTGCTGCCAAACCACTCAGTTGCCCCTCGTATCGAGCAAGTTCCTTACGGCGCTTCCCCTCTGCCGCGGGCAGCATCTTAGAACGGCCTCGATCAATCAATGTCTGAATCCGACCATCGATGCTCTTGAGCCGGCGTTCGTGAACATCTCTGAACGAAGCTCGTCGAGTTTCCAGGAAGGCATCGTTCTCTTGTGCCAGCTCTCCGCGTCTGATCGCCACCCTTGCCTCCAGATTCATCGTCGCAAGATCTACGGCTTCAATGAGATTCGGGTGATCTCGAAGAGGGCCGGCCCGATGAGACGCCGTGGCCAGTTCCTTCATGATGGCCGAGCCAAGCGAATCACCTACCTCCGACAGGGTCCTGAGGTCGATACTCGAAGACCAGACCTCATGGATTGGTCGGATGCCATCCCAGTGAAGGACGGCAAGAAGGGAAAAATAGACGCCGGCCGTCACGCCTGCGTCCGTCGGGGACATCCGCAGGCGCGTGAACCGACCGTGCCGATGTCCCGGGGTCGCCACCGCCGCTCGCGTGAGTGGATGCGTCGCAGTAAGCAAAGGAAGGTCGGTAGTCCGGGACTGCTCCTGATCCAGTGAAACAACAAGGTTCTGGCCATCACGGAGGAGGTATGCCACCTCCTGGATTTCGACAGCGCTCCTCTCACCCGTCCGGGCCAGTGCCTGCACATGATCTGCGAGTTCTTCGTTCCCGCGAACTCGGAAGATGGTCTTGTCCCGCTCGACACTGCCGCCGAAGGTCTCTGCCCAATCCTTCACCAGCAGGCCCAACTCTTCCTGGCCAACGTAGCGGCCACTGGCAAGAAGGTCTCGTTCCAGCCCGTCGATCTCGGCGCCATCGCTACTGATGAGCATCGGGGCCGCCGACTCAACGAATTCACGATCCCGAGCCTGCATCTCGAGCGCCTGGATCATCTGGTCTGCTCGCAGCCTGCGTTGTTCCAGCGTAAGCGTGAAGTCGAAGAGCAACTTTTCGACGTGCTTCCACTCCGACTCAAGGATGGGTTCGAGCTCGCCGATTGAGTGCTCAAAGACTTGGATTCGATCCATTACCCGTTCGATGATGTCGGATTCGATCGTGCCGGGGGTGTGAAAGTTCAGAACACCGATCTTCTTCTCAACCTGCCCGATCCGGTCGATTCGACCGATGCGTTGCTCGACTTCCATCGGGTTCCACGGGAGGTCGTAGTTGACCACAGCCGAACAAAACTCAAAGTCGAGACCTTCGCTGGCAACCTTACTGGCGAGGAGGAGGTCGAAGCGACCGGCCCGGAAGTCAGCCATGACTCGTTCACGCCGTTGTTTCGGCACACCGCCGTGGAGTAGGCCAACACGAAAATCGGGCCCCAGCCGATGCTCCAGATAGCGCAGCGTCCGCCGGGAGAACGTGAAGACGATGGCTTGCTTCCGCTGCCGGATAAGGTCCCCGACTGCCATCACAAACTGGTCGTACTTCGAGTCCGTTCGCAATTCGCGGGCCAACTTCACCAACCGAGCGCTCGGCGCGAGCTCGGACGACTTGATGGCTGGCGCATCAGCAGGGTCCTCGATCTCAAGATCCGACGAGCGACCCCACTCCAGCACGTATCTAGCAGCCTCTGGGAGGCAACTGCCCGCCAGACGTAGTGGCATCTGCATCGCGAAGTTGATTGCTGAGCCTGCAAGATCAGCGCGATCAACGCACCACTCGTAATAGGCCCCGTAGAAGCTGGCTTCGGCCTCATCGAAGGTGACCTTGATGGGATGGGGCTCCCGCAGAGGCTTCTCCTCCTGAACATCAACCTTGCGTGTTCGCGTGATTTGCGCTGACAAACCGTGAAGTTCCGCGCACAGGCGCTTGAGCGCTACGGCCGAAGCGACATCCAACGTGTCCATCGCGAGGATGCTTTGTAGGACCTTGAAGTCTGGTCTTGAGGCGAGAATCCGACCGAAAACGTCCTGTTCCAACTCCCTCAGCCACGCGCGCCGGTCGGCGTTCGTGACGGACGGGTCCGTGAGTGACTTGGTCAGCTTGTTGAGAACGCGATTCGGCGCGATGCGGGCTTCCAGCGACTCAACATCATCGAACTCACCGGGCACAAGAAGCGACAAGAGATTGAAGAGGTCACGATTCTTGAGGTTCACGGGTGTTGCCGACAGCATGACCAGAGCGTCTGTCCACTCCTGGATGTTCTCGCCAAGCTCGTAGCTCTTCGTGTCAGAGTTTCGGAAAGCGTGAGCCTCGTCAATGATTGACAGGTCGAACTGCAGTCCGAGTTCACTGGCGCGCTCATTGCCGTCCCAAACCCTGAGCCGTTCAATGCTGCTGACGTATGCGACACGACGCGGGACGCGATCCGTCTCCAAGCGCTCGAGCAGGTCTGCGAGTCCCGGATTGTCGAGTTCGACCAGAAGGAATCCGAATCGCTCCTCCATCTCGCGCTTCCACTTCTGCACCAGCGCGCTCGGACACACCACAAGTACCCGGTCCGCTTGTCGTCTGGCCTCCATCTCCGTCCAGACGAGACCTGCTTCGATCGTTTTGCCCAGGCCGACCTCGTCAGCGATGAGGAGGCGCAGGGTGCCGGTATCAAGCAACTTCTGGACAGGTTTGAACTGATAGGGCCGGAAAATCGTTCTCGTAGCCCTGAACGAGAACATGGTGTCCGTGAAGTTGCCCTCTAGTTTGGCCCGCGTAAGGGTCGCGGCAAATCGTGCAGGCGACACGGGAGGGCCGCTTACCCACGCCGCGGCATCGTCGACCATCGGACGAGGTCGAAGGTCTGCCTCGGAGCGTCGCAGAACTTGCCCGCCGGAGAACACCTGGTACAACCAACCCCCGGCGACATAACGACGATTGGGGCGGACTACTCCGTCTTTTCCGTCTGCGGTGACGATAACGTCCTCGCCCACGGAGAAGGCTGGTCTGTCAACAGGCGCCGCGTCGTCCCAGGCGGAGTCCACCCATCCAAGCGCGTTATCCAGCGACGAGCCCTCCTGGATACGGTCGGGCTCTGCTGCTGTGCTCGCGCCCGGCGAAACCCCGCTGGTCACAGCCAGCGCGACGGTGGGGTTTACACCCGAGAACCAATACACGCCTTGTGGAAGCTGCACAGGTGGAGCGGGAGCGATGCGTGCTTCCGACACGAGGTCGATCACATCGGGAACTCCTGGTCCGAAAACGAGGAGTTGCACGAAATGCCCGGTTCGGAGGATCTCTTCTAGGTCGGTGGTGACCGGGTGGTAGCCGTGGGTCGAGGTGATCGTCGACGGTTCTGGGGCGGAACTCACCGTGGGCGCCCCGGTGCCTTCTTAGCCGCACGGCGGGGCGCCGGCGCACCGAGTACCTCGGTGGCCATCTGCACCCATCTGGGGTGGTCGACTCCGCCGCGATCGTCACTCCACATCAGAACGCCTTGGGCGCCTTCCGCGTCAGGCTCGTCGAAGGGACGGAAGCCGTGCGCGAGGTACCAAGTTTTCTTGGCGGCCCAGTCGGCGGCGTACTTGGGGTTGCCCATCATGCCGAGGTGCTCCCATATGACGGTGTCACCCGATGCGGTTTCGATGGTGAAGTCGGGGTACTTGGTGACCCCTTCCATCGTCAACGGCTGCTCGTACGACCAGCGATCGGGTGCGAGGTCCTCGAGTATTGAGGCGACGATGACCTCGTTCTTGCTGCGCACCATCACATTGCCAGGCGCAACGTGAATGAGGTTGCTGTCGAACCTGCGGAGCCCGTCCCCCACGGTGATGTCTCGCGGGGAGGGTGGCTTGAACAGGTCCGTCATGCGCCGGGCGGTCTCCGAGAGCGCCGGCGAGGTCAGGGCGAAGATGTCGTCGATGGACCCCTCGTGGAGGATGACGACCTTCTCGGTCTGCCGCGTCAGGGCTGTGTAGAGCAGCTCGCGACTGACGGCGACCCGTGACGGTAGAACCAAGAACGTCGTACCGAACTCCGACCCCTGCGACTTGTGCACCGTGACAGCCCAGGCGAGCTCGAGTGGGGGATCGTCCGTGGCCGATGGACGATAGCCATAGGTGGCGCCGACCTGGGAGGAGAACTCAACGTTCGCGAAGGTCGGCGACTTGCTGGCCCGCCCGACCACCACGCCGATCTCTCCATTGGCGACGTAGTTCAGACCCGCTCCGTCCGGGTAGGCCTTGGCACGACCATCGTTACGGGTCTGCATGACCTTGTCCCCGAGAACGATCTGCTCGGGACCCAACGGCTTGGGTGGGCGGTGCCCCCACGGATGTTGGGCCCAGGCGAGATCCCCTGCGCGATAGCGGTGCTTGATCAGGCGGTTCAGCTCGACCGTGCCGAAGACGCGAGATCGGGTCGGGGAGAGGATCTGCCAGGCCTCGCAGTTCTGTCCGGCGCCGGGCATGTCGCCCTGGTCAGGACCAACCTTCCAATTGACCCACTTGCCGTCCGGCGACAGATGCCCACCATAGGTCAGTTTGAACGCCTTCTCTGGCTCAGGATGATCAACCAGGAAGAACTCCGATTCGATCGCGTCGATCAGAGTCCCGACCACTCCCTCGTCACCCCACTGCCGGCACTCCAGGGTGGGTGACTTCTCGCCCAAGCGCAGCTTCTGCCAAATCGCATCCGCTGCTGGCGGCAGGTCTCCCCCGCCGAACCAGCGTGCAAGCGCAAGATCGTCACGCTCGGCGTCCTTGCCTTTCTGACGTCGAAAGACTGTGAGCTCGACGTAACCTGGGGCGACGCGGTGGTCAGCGGGGAACGTCTCGGGCTTGAGCCATTCGACGATGTCGACGAACGGTCGCCCGGCCCCAATCGGAGGCAGCTGGCGGTGGTCCCCCACAAGCACGAGGCGCTTCACGCCCTTGAGTGCACTGAGGGTCGCAGCCAGCATCTCCTCGGTGAGCATCGATGATTCATCGATGACGACGAGTCCAAACTGCTCCCTCTTGGCCGGGTCTACCGCGACATAGCGCCCGGTGTCTGAGTCATAACCACCCTTGTTGACGAGGAAGCTGGCCAGCGTCCGGGCAGGATGTCCGACCTTGGACTGCAGTTGAACACGCGCTTTTCCGGTTGGCGCGAGAAGCAGGACACCGTCCGCCTGGATGCTGGGCTCTTGAACCAGGGCCTCGAGGACCGACGTCTTTCCGGTACCCGCTGGACCCACCAGCACTGTGAGTCGAGAGGCGAACAACTCCTCCAGGCCGACTGCTTTCTCGGACCGGGCCAACTCCTCTTGGATATCACTCGGGTCCTGGTTGCCGAACTTGTGGTCGATCCGCTGACGAGCATCGAAAGTCACTGCGAATCGACCCGCAGCGCGACGCTCCCGCATGTGGTCGGAGATGTCGAGGCCAACCTCGTGGAGGTGCACCAGCTTGTACGCCGGGAGCCCGCCCTCGAACTCCGCGCCCACCAGCGGCGTCCAGCGCGGATAGTCAACGAGGCTTGCAGCGTCGAGGTGGTGTGACTTGAGCAGGGCCTTGGACACGGGGCATGGTCTTGTCACCGTGACTTCGGCGGCCAAGGACAGGACTTGGTCCTGCCCCGCGATGGTGTCGCCTTCGTCGGCGAGACGCTCAAGAACCTCGACGAGGAGCGCTTCCACGCGGCGATCGTCCCCGGGATCAGTCATCCCGGTCAGGTCAGCGATGAGGTTCGCCCAATCGACGTTGGTCGCGGGGAAGCAGGCCTGGTCGACGGTGGCGAACGCGATCGGATTGAGAGATCGATAGGTGCATGTTGAGGCGAAGTACGGGTTCTCCACGAGCTCCGCGGCCGTCACCCCTACCGTGGATCGTCCATCCATGAGGTCGGACACCTGTGCTGCATCAACGTCCATGGCTGACAGCACTCTCAGCGCCGCTCGTTCATCACCTTCAAGTCCGCGCCACGTGCCCCCGACAGACGGAGGCAAAGCTGCCGTTAGTTCCTTGCCCAGCTCCTGAGCCGGATCAAGCGCCCGCTCGACGACTGACCAAGGGTCCTGCCGCCAATCTGCGTCCTCCATCAATCGTCTGATCACCTGGTGCGCTGACTCCGCCCCGAGGTAGCGAAGGACGGCGGCAAGGCCGGGGGCCGGCCCTCGCAGTTGCCACAGCCTGTCGATCTGCTCGTCAACCCATGCCAGCGCGGATCGAGGAACACTGATTCCGAGGCTCTCCATCCCGTCTGCGGCTGCCCGAACTGCCTTCAGCGCCGCGATGGCTGTGTCGTCCGAAAGGTGTTCCGTGACATACGAGAACTCATGTGTGGAGTCCGCTGGGGCCCACGCGAGCGCGCTGCTCACGTCCACACCGCTGTCCAGCAGGGGAACCAGTTCTTGGTAGGGAAGGAGGATGCCCTGCTTCTGGTCCGGCCGCAGGCTGTGGCCGACGAGCGTTTCCCACATGGACGAATCGAACGGTTGGTCGCCCGACTGATTCCACATCGCAGGGGCGGTCACAGAGGTGACGAGGGCAGCTCCAACAAGCAGCCGCTGGGTCGACTCTTCCTGCAGTGGGGAGTGCTTCAGGTAGACCAGCACAAGACTGGCATCCGGGACGACGTCGGCGAAGAACCTCGAGATCAGGGCTCGCTGATTGTGCCCATCCATCAACCAACCCGGGGTGAACTTGAGCACGCTGTGAGCGTGGTCTTCGCGCTCCGGGCGGTAGTCATCCACCTCCCGCCACAGTTCTTCGTCGACGGTCTCCCTGCTGAGCCAGCGAAATGGCACACCCTCGAAGGCGTACGGCGGAACCGTCACCGTGGTCGGATGCAAGTGCCCCTTGAGGGCTCGGTTGACGCGGTACGGGTGTTCCTTGGTCACCGTGTAACCGTGTGAAGACATGAAACTGCCCCGCTCGCTGAGACACGGCAAGCGCTCCGGCGAGTGCAGGTCGGCGATGGATGTTCCGGCAACCTCCAGCTCCCAGGGGTCGTCGCGCTTGTCACCGATGTTCTTGAGCAGCAGACACGAGCTGTTGTCCAGGGGAGCGCGACACACCTTGTCGTCCCACGGCTGGTCACGCCACGGCACTCGCATCGAGATGTGTTTGACAAGGGTCATGTCGCCTCCTCGGCTACTTCACCAGACTCATCAGTTCGGAGTAGTCGGTGACTACGTCGTAGCGCACGTTTCCTGCACCTCCATCAGAAAGCGAGGCGAAGAACTTTCGTGCGCATTCGATCTTCGCCTCCTCCATGCCCTTCAGCTGGAGTGTCGAGAGAGAGCCCTTGGTCTCGGCGACGAAGTAGACGTGCTTCACGGAGCCTTCGGTGAACGCGATTGCCCAGTCTGGGTTGTAGTCACCGACCGGCGTCGGGATGAAGAACCCTCGTGGCAGCTTGGCGTAAACGGCAACCTCGGTGCTTGTGTCCAGCTCGGTGACGAACTCCCGCTCGACCTTCGAGTCCGTGACGACGAAGTCGTACACGTGCTTCTTGAGCTTCTCCCCCGCCTTCGAGAAGTCCTGTGCGCTCTGGTTCTCAGTGAAGATCGCGGAGTCAAACCTGTCCTCGAGCGCGTCGTACGTCAGGTGCTCGACGATGACGGTCGCCTTCTGCTCGTTGATCAACCGCGCGGCCTCCGTGATGAACTGCTCGGGGTTGAGGCGGAACTTTCCGAAGGTGTTCGGATTGATCCGACCGAGGATGGCCGCCGTCGTCCGCCGGGTGAGCTGTGTCTTCTCGGTGATCTCGCCGAGGAGGTCGTACCTCACCTGGGAGCCAGCCGATACCGTCTCGGTCTGGGTGCTCGTCGTCGAGACGTCGAATCCCGCGCCTGTCGCGAGGTCGTCGGCATCCAGCGACTCACGCTGCTTGCCGGCTTGGATGACGTACTGCATCGCTGCGACGTTGAGGTGCGTGTCGAGAGCGGTGACGCACTTGCCAACGAGCTCATCGGAGTCGAACTCGACCTGGTAGACGGCCTTGTGGTTGATGCGACTCCAGAGTTCTTGGAACTCCTTCTTCTTGAAGTTCGCCTCGTTGAGCGGGATCTTCTTGGGCTTGCGATCGTTCGCGGGGACCGGGATGTCGATGTAGAGCGCGTCCACCAGGGGCCAAACGAAGTCGATCACGGCCTTGAGGATCTCTGCGGTCGGTTCGGCCAGAGTGCCATCTGCCTTGGCGGCGACGTACGTTTCCGAGATGGTGTCGTCGTCGTTGAGGTAGTCGTTCTTGATCAGGTACTTGTACAGCGCCTGCGCCAACGCCTCCTCGACCACGGACTCGCCATCTTGAGTCTGGATCGTCTTGCCGGTGAAGAACTTGACGCTGGCCTTGCGCGGGCGTGCGGCCAACGACTCAGCGATCTCCTTCTGGAGTCCAGCGACGAAGTCGGTGTAGGACTCGTCGGTCACGACGGTCAGCTCGTTGATGTCGTGGACGGTGACCGGGTTGTCCATCCGCTCGCCGCGTTGGTCGACGGCCAGGCGAAGGCCGCGACCGATCTCCTGCCGGCGGGAGATGGTGTTGTCGCTCTTCTTGAGCATGCCCATGACGAACACGTTGGGGTTGTCCCAGCCTTCACGCAGGGCCGAGTGGGAAAATAGGAAGCGCACCGGCTCCTCGAATGACAGCAGGCGCTCCTTGTCCTTGAGGATCAGGTCGTACGCCGCGACGTCCTTCGACTGACCCTTCTCGTCACCTGTCTTGTGCATGTCGCCGTCAACGAGCCGCTTGGACTTCTTGTCGATCGAGAAGTAGCCCTGATGCACATCCCTGGTCTGGTCGCGGCGTAGATACTGCTGGTACGCCGCGGTCGCGCCGTCAAGCTCGAGTTCGCTCAGGACTTCGTCGACGAGGGCGGCGTACTCCTCCTCGAACAGTCGGGCGTAGTCACCGAGAGTGTCCTCTCGGTCGTAGTCGCGATACTTCGCGACCTCATCGATGAAGAACAGCGAGAGAACCTTGACGTCCTGGCTGAAGAGCTCCCGCTCCTTGTCAATGTGCGCGCGGATGACCTCACGGATCTGGATGCGACGCTTGGTCTCCTCCGTGACGTCGCGGTCCGCGAGCTGTCCAGCCACGACCACGTCGCCATTGCTCAGCGTGATGGTGTCGTCAATGGCGTTGACGTCGGTGACGACGAGGTCCTTGTACGCCTCGATCCCGTTGGCCAGGTCGTGCAGCCGGGTTCCCTTGGTGACGCGCTTGGGCTGACGCTTGATCGGTCCGCCCTTGGTCTGGACTTCGATCTCGACGCGGGCCGTGGGAGGCTGACCCTTCTTGACTTCGATCGCATCGAGGTAGAGGTAGGCCGTTGAGCCAGCCAACCCCTTGACCGTGATGCCACGGACGGCGATCTTCTTGACGAGCTTCTGGTTGTACGCGTCAAGAGCGTCGAGCCGGTGCACCTTGGTGTGCTCGACCTTGTGGGTGGCCGAGTAGCGGAGCACCATCAGGGCGTTGAAGCGTGAGAGCGCCTCAAGCGACCTGGGCGCTCCAATCTTCTGAGGCTCGTCGATGATGACGATCGGCCGGTTGGCGCTGATCATGTCGATCGGCTTGCGCGACTGGAAGTCGTCGAGGACGTCGTAGATGCGTCGGTTGTCCTTGCCGGTGGCGTTGAAGGCCTGGATGTTGATGATCATGACCTGAACGCCAGCGTCCGAGCTGAACCGCTCGATCTCGTGGAGCTGCGACGAGTTGTAGATGAACGAACGCGGCTTCGTCCCGTAGGTCTGTTGGAAGTGCTCGGCCGTGACGTCGAACGACTTTTTCACGCCCTCGCGGATCGCCACCGACGGCACGACGATGATGAACTTCGACCACCCGTAGCGCTTGTTCAACTCCATGATCGTTTTGATGTAGACGTAGGTCTTGCCGGTGCCGGTCTCCATCTCGATATCTAGATTCGGAGCGTCAGGCGCTGCCTTGCTATCAACGATCTTCGGGGCCAGTGGCAGGTTGCGGGACTTTTGTACCTGGTGCAGGTTGTCGAGCAGCTGGGTCGCCGAGAGCTCAATCTCGGCGTTACGCAGGCCGGAGTCAGGGCTCGTGCTGGTCTCGAACAGTGCAGGTGCCGCGCTCGACTTCACCCTCCCGGGGTCGATTCGATAGGAGATACCGGTACGGCGCGGCTGCCCAGCGAAGACGTCGACGACGGCGCCGACTGCTTCGGTCTGGTACTGCTGGTTCTTGAACTGAAGTTTCATCAGGTCAGATGACCTTGATGTCGGTTGTGGGCGAGAGCTCCTTGAAGACCTGCTCCGCGTTGATCCGCGCATCGTCGGATGCGAAGCCGGAGTCGCGGAAAACAGCTCGCAGCGGCTTCTGCCTGGCAAGCGCACGAATGAGTTCAGGAGTTACGTCGTCGTCGAAACACGCGACCAAGGCGCCCTCGTCGATTACGAAACTTTCCCGCCCCTCAATCGTTTCGATTGAGATCGGCAGCGCCAGATCGAGGCCCCAATCGAGAAGAACCTGGAAGAGTAGGTCTTCGCCAGTGCGTCCCGGCTTCACGCTGTTCTCAAGCCCCGTTAGTTCGTGCTGCCTTGTCGCGTCAGGAGTGCGGAGCACATCGGACATGTTGGTCGTGTCGACCCGTAACGCGCGGAAACCGTTGTCTAGGTCGCCGCCAACCATTCCCGCGCTTTCGATAACCCTTGCGCCGGCACGGCGGATTCGCTCGCGCGCGATTTGAGCGATGTCGGCGTACCCAGCCTTCGCTGCGGCGGAGCCCTCCGGGACCCGTTCAGCCAGTTGAACCTGGATGAACTTACGCCGTCCGCCGTCTTCGGCATTCAGTTCCATGACTGCGTGGGCGGTTGTTCCTGACCCCGCGAAGAAGTCAAGCACGATCGACTCAGGATCCGTCGCGATGTGCAGTATCTTCCGGAGCAGTCCAACCGGCTTGGGATTCGAAAAGATTCCGGCTCCGAGCAGCTCCTTTACAACCAGGGTGGCTTTCTTGTTCCCCTCGATGTCGTCCCAGTAGTTGGAGACCTGCTTGGTGCGCCCCTCGAGGTAGTACTTCACGTATGGCTTCCAGGCGCCTGCATTGTCCTGCTGCCAGACGATCATGTCTTCCGCGGCCCATCGGTCGAACTGGTCACGACCGGCCCGCCAACGGCTTTCGTAACCGCTCGGCCCAATCGGGTAGACATCGGTACCGTCAGGCGCTTTCACCGCGTAATACATCGAGGGGCGATCAGCCCGCCGATCGCTGTTCCCGGTCTTTCGGAACTGAAGCGTGCTGAAGCGACCTCGAGAGTCCTCGTCCCGGAATCGGGCGATGTCTCTCGCATCAAGCGGGAGCCCGTTGGGGACGTAGGAGTTGCGGTCACGTGCGGCCACGAGAAGGAAATCGATGCTGCTGCCGATGTGACTGGCGTCCTGACCGGTTGTCGTGCCCTTTGAAACGGCAACTTGGCCAATAAAGTTGCCTTCCCCAAACACTGAATCCATGAGTTTTCGGAGATTGTCAACTTCGTGCTCGCTGATACTGGCGAAGAAGACTCCGTCGTCGCTTAGCAGGTTTCTGGCCAACTTGAGCCTGGGATACATAAACGTGAGCCAGTCCGAATGGAAACGACCGCTTGTCTCGAGATTCGCGACAAGCCGCGAACCGGTCGTGTCCGACTGGCCCGAGCGGGCCAGATATTCGGCCGTCGTTTGGCCAAAATCGTCGTTGTACACAAAGTCGTGGCCCGTGTTATACGGCGGGTCGATGTAGATTAGTTTGACCTTGCCGAGGTACGACTCCTGGAGGAGTTTAAGGGCATCAAGATTGTCGCCTTCGATGAAGAGATTCTTCGTCGTATCGAAGTCAACCGATTCGTCTCGGACGGACCGCAGCGTCTTAGCGATGGGAGCGTTGGCCGCAAATGCCGCTGCGCGCTTGCCTGGCCAATCGAGCTGGTAGCGCTCCTGCGGGCCATCTACGACGTGATCGGACAACTCCTGACGGAGAAGGTCGAAGTCCACAGCCGTCACCGGTTTACCGTCAGCGTCGACGGACTCGGTGATCACGCCGGGGAAGAGCTCGGCGATCTTGGCGACGTTGCTTGCTGTCAGGTCCGGCGACGTCATTCGAAGCTTCTCCACGCGATCCTCAGTTCGTGTTGCCGGCGGCAGGGTTGTTGGTGCTGGTGAGCTCGGCGAGATCGGCCTGTTTCGCTCTCAACGTTCGGCGCAGCTCAACCTTTCGGTTGAGCTGAGGTTCGTTGCGAAGCTTCCTCTGGAGAGCTGCGACTTCTCGTTCGAGTGCCCGAACGGCCATCAATCTGCCAACGACGTCCGACAGTTTCTCACTCGGACGCGAGGCGACTGGCGTGAGCGGCTGCAGCAGGGCCGTGTACAAGCTCAGCAGATCGATCGACGTCGGAAGCGCGGCTCGCTCGCTCGAGGCGGGCATCCACGGGGTGCTGAAGTACGGACCCATCTTCGGAGCACCTGTCCCGAGTTGCTTGTGGGCAGCGACCATGCGGATTGCGTAGTCGCCGCCGTCCCGTCGACTGATCTCGAAGATGATCGGCGTCCGGACAGCCTTGTCGATCGCGGCAAGCACCCCCTCGGAGACATCGTCTGCCTTGGATTCGATTTCGAAGACCTGAATCTCTGGCACCTCGGCGCTGCCCGGAAGGTTGATCGTGGACTCGGCCAGCTTGTAGGCCCAGGTGATCCCGCGAACGTCGGAGACGAACTTGTCCTTCACGGTCGCGGCGAGGGTCGCGTGCTCGTAAAACTTCGCCTTCGGCACCGTGCGTTCGAACTTGGCCGCCTGCGGCCAGCGATAGAGGAGGGCCGTCATACAGAGTGCTCCTCGGACTCCACCACCGCGATGAAGGCGATGAGCTCGAAGTCGTCGAGGCCGCCGATCGTCTGGGTGAGCGCGGTCGTCCCGCCGTCGGTGAAGAGGCTGTCGAGGTCTCGTTCGTCGGTGACGTCCACCATCGAGCGGATAGCAGCGGTAAGGAGCTCGGAGTACATGCCCATCTCCGCGCCCTCGCTGGTCGCTGCGTTGAAGATCCGTGTGACCGCGGCGACGGGCTCGTCGTGCGGGCGACATCCAGCGCGGATCATGTCGAGCAGGCTCTTGACCTCAGTGTGGTCGGCGACGACACGGCCGTCGTCGGCAAGGTAGACGAGGTAGTGCGGGTGCAGCCTGTTTCCTCGGTTGATGTTCTCGTCCGCGCCGATGTTGCGGAGGGCGAAGATGGCGCCGGGATGGAGGCCCTTCGTCGGATCTGCGGGCACCACCGCGTGAAGCCCCTTGGGCAGAGCGTCAAGCTGGCCGTGCTCCTTGATGTAACCCAACAGGTCCATGCGGAAGTCGTTGAGCCCAAGGTCTGTGATCGAGACACCGGAGCGGACGTCCTCGAGCTCGATGACTTCGTCCTGGAGCTTCCGCAGTTGCTCCTTGCGGTACGCAGCGTCGGCGCTCGAGGGGTCGAGGATGTTGTCGTCGCCGACCGCAGCCAGGTCGGCGATGACCATGCGGTTCTCGACGCGCTCCTTGAGGTTGATGTACTCGTCGAGCGAGATGTCCGGCCAGAAGTTGACCAGCTGTATCTGGGCGTTGGTCGATCCGATGCGGTCGACCCGACCGAACCGCTGGATGATCCGGACCGGGTTCCAGTGGATGTCGTAGTTGACGAGGTAGTCACAGTCCTGGAGGTTCTGGCCCTCGCTGATGACGTCGGTGCCGATCAGGACGTCGAGCTCGGCCGTCTCCTTCGGCATCGTCAGGTGACGCTGCTTGGACTTTGGAGAGAACAGCGTCAGGATTTGCTGGAAGTCCTGCCCGGTACCGAGCGTGGTCTTAGGCGCATGCGCGCCGCCGGTGATGATCGCGCTCTCCAGTCCGGCCTTGCTGAAGGCGGGGGCGAGTTGCTTGTAGATGTACTCGGCGGTGTCGGCGAACGCGGAGAAGATGAGGACTTTGCGGTTGCCAGGATTGATCGGGTGTGCCGCCTTGTCCGTGACGAGCTGCTTCAGTCGCTGAAGCTTGACATCACTGTCTGGCGTAACCTTCTGCATCTCTTCCAGGAGCTCGCGCAGGGTCTCGCGGTCATGCCATAAGTCTCGTTGCCAGGACTCGACGTCGATGTCTTCGAGGTCGATCCTGATCTTCTCGCCGAAGGTGAGGGCTTCGACGTTCGCGTCGTCTTCGTCGTCGACATCGAGGTCGAAGTTCTGGAAGTCCACTGTGAGCTCGCTGACCGCGCCTGCATGCGACTCGAGCCGACCGAGCGTGTGATCGACGCCCGCTTCGATCTTGGCCAGGGTGAGGCGGAATGCCTCGATGGAGCTTTCCAGGCGCTTGAGCAGGTTGACGGTCATGAGCTTCTTGAGTCCCTGCTCACGGCCGCGCTGCCCCAGGTTGGACCGAGCGGTCCCGCCCTTGACGTCGTACAGCTCCTCGTACTTGCTGAGGCGGCTGGGGAACACGTACGTGAGCGGGGTGTAGACAGCGAGTGTGAGTGCCTGAATCTGCTCAAAGATCTCGTTGAAGGTCGCGACGCCCGGCAGGTCAGTCAGCGGTTCGCGGATCGATACGGGCGGCAGGCGATCGGGAAAGGCCCCGATCTCGCTGGTGTCGTAGAAGGCCTGGATGTGCTTGCGGGAACGGGCGATGGTCACCGAGTCGAGCAGCTCGAAGAAGTCGAAGTCGAGCATCTTGAGGATGCGATCAGTGGTGCGGTCCTCTGGGTCGAGCTTGGACCACTCGTTGAACACCGTCTGGGCCTGCTTGAAGACCTTCTCGATGGTGGTCGAGAGGCTGAGGTGCTTGGCCAGATTCTCTGACTCGCCTTCGTAGGCGAGCTGGAGCTGGTTCCTCAGGTCGTTGAAGCGGTTGTTGACGGGAGTCGCGGACAGCATGAGGACCTTGGTCTTCACGCCCTCGCGGATGACCTGTCGCATGAGCCGCTGGTAGCGCGACTCCTTCTCCTCGGCGTAGTCCGCGTTGCGGAAGTTGTGGGACTCGTCAATGACGACGAGGTCGTAATTGCCCCAATTGATCCGGTCAAGGCGAAGGCCCAGGGACTCGCCGCGTGTCCGGGAGAGGTCCGTGTGGGCGAGGACGTCGTAGTTGAACCTGTCACTCGCGAAGATGTTGGTAGTGAGGTTGGCGTTGTAGTTGGTCCAGTTCTCCGAGAGCTTCTTCGGTGCCAGGACCAGCACCGCCTTGTTGCGGAGCTCGTAGTACTTGATGACGGCAAGCGCGGTGAAGGTCTTACCGAGTCCGACGCTGTCGGCGAGGATGCAGCCGTTGTAGGTCTCGAGCTTGTTGATGATGCCGGTGGCTGCGTCTCGTTGGAAGTTGTAGAGGCTCTTCCAGACCTGGGTTTCCTGGTAGCCCGTGCGGTCGTTGGGCAGGACGTCCTCGTTGATGTCTTCGAGGAAATCGGCGAAGAGGTTGTAGAGGATCAAGAAGTAGATGCGTGCTGGGGAGTTCTCTGCATAGACGCTCGCAATGTGCTCATAGACCGCGTCGGTGACGTCGTCGAGCTGGGCCGGGTTGTTCCAGATCTGGTCGAACAGAGCAACGTATTGCGCCGCCATCGGGGCGTCGTCGATGCGGTGCACCATGTTTGAAACGGCGTTGCCGCGCTCGTAGCCGAGATCGGCGGTGGTGAAGCCCTGTAGCGGCATGTACGCCGCTGTGTCGTCGACGACGGCGAACTGCTGCATCGGGTTGCCGGTGGAGTTCGACCGGAACGTGACCTTGCGGCGGACCCATTCGGCGCACTCGCGAGCGATGGCGCGCTGGGTCAACTTGTTGCGTAGGCGGATCTCGAACTCGGAGCCCGACAGGCTCGCCTCACCTCGCGCGGCGCTCGGGATGAAGAACTCCCTGCGCTGCTTGCGGACCCTGTCTGTGGCGGCTGTTGCGGTGAACGCGGGCTGGGTGAAGATGAACTGCAGCTCGCTGACCTGCTCCAGTTCCTTGCGCAGTGCCTCGAACGCGAAGATCGAGAACGTCGAGGCCGCGATGCGAACCTTCGAGGCAGACGTGATCTCGCCCTTGAGGTCGTCGCCAAGGAGCTCGCTGACGTTGTCGATGATCCTCATGGCAGCGTCATCTTTACTCAGCAGCGGTTGCGCTGTCAGCAGAACTCGCTTGTCAAACCGAACCTGACCACACATTCATGACCAGCCTCTGACTGGCATCTCCGTGGCAAGCTCAGGCGCGTGGATACAAACGCCGAGCGCGCCGTCCGTGACGCCGCCATGACCTGGCTGGATGCCAGGCCACCGACGACCAAGGTCGACTACTCGTATCTTGCCTCGTTCGAGTTCCATGGAACTCGCATCCCCCTCAAAGACTGGAGCCGGGGCATTCGGCATCCGTCCGGCATGGAGGGAGCGCTGTCGATCAGCACCACCTTCACGCCTCCCGGAGGAACCCCGCCCTACGACGACTTGATCGGGACCGACGGCCTTCAGCGATACAACTACCGAGGCACCGACCCACAGCATTCCGAGAATGTCGCGCTCCGTCGTGCCATGGAGCTCGGCCTCCCCGTCATCTGGTTCGTGGCTGTCGAGCGCGGCGCGTACGAGCCGATCTACCCCGTGTGGGTCATCGGGGAAGAGCCCGCGCTTCATCGGTTCGTTCTGGCCGTTGATCCGGCCCAAAGGTTCCTGCCGACAGGCGACGCCGCGCCGGTCGACGTGCGTTCGTATGCGCTGTCGCTCACCAAGGTGAGGCTTCACCAGCGTGCATTCCGCGCGCGGGTGCTGCTCGCATACGGCGGGAAGTGCAGCATCTGCCGGCTCAAGCATGCAGAGCTACTCGATGCAGCGCACATCATTGCGGACGGTCAGCCCAACGGACAGCCAGTCGTTCCTAACGGGCTTTCACTGTGCAAGATCCACCACGCAGCTTTCGACCACAAGATTCTCGGCATCAGGCCGGACCTCTCGCTGCACGTGAGGCCAGACGTGCTTGAAGAAGTGGACGGGTGGATGCTTAAGGGCGGCATCCAGGAGATCCACAACAAGTCTCTGGAGATCGTGCCGAAGTCCAAGGCAGCTCGCCCGGACCCTGAACGACTGGAGGAGCGGTACGCCGAGTTTCTCGCGGGATAGGCAGCGAAAACGCGGTGTGCCTTGTTGTCAAGGCACACCGCGTTTCGCTGCGTCAGGTCAGCTGCAGCCGCTGGTGCTCCCGCAGCCCTCGCACACGTAGCACGAGCCAGCCGGCCGCATCTTCGTGCCGCAGGTCATGCAGAGCGGGGAGTCGACCGCGGTGCCGGTGAGCTTCTCGAAGAGCTCGGCGGTGGTCTTGGCCTCGCCCGTGGTCACCTTGGCCGGGACCTCGCGGGCCTCGGAGCCGTGGGTGTCCTTGGTCTCGACCTCCTCGGCCTCGACGACCTCGACCGCGGCAGACGACGCCGGCGAGGTGAGCTCGGACGCCGAGCCCGTCTCCTCCACGAGCGGCTCGTAGGAGCCGGTCTCGAGGTGGCGCTGGCGCTCCTCGGCGGAGTAGATGCCGAGCATCGAGCGCTCCTCGAAGGACAGGTAGTCCAGGGCGAGGCGGCGGAAGATGTAGTCCATGATCGACTGCGACATCCGCACGTCCGGGTCGTCGGTGAGGCCGGCGGGCTCGAAGCGCAGGTTGGTGAACTTCGAGACGTAGGTCTCCAGCGGGACGCCGTACTGCAGGCCGATCGACACCGCGATCGAGAAGGCGTCCATCACGCCGGCCAGGGTCGAGCCCTGCTTGCCGAGCTTGAGGAAGACCTCGCCGAGCTGGCCGTCCTCGTGGGCGCCGGAGGTCATGTAACCCTCGGCACCGCCCACGGTGAACGACGTGGTGCGGGAGACGCGCGACTTCGGCAGGCGCTTGCGGACCGGGGCGTAGACGACCTTCTCCACGACCTTGGTCTCGACCTGGGCCGAGGCGGCGGCCTTGTCGGCCTCGTCCTTCTTGGCCTTGCCGCCGCCGTCGGACAGGGGCTGGCCGACCTTGCAGTTGTCGCGGTAGACCGCGGTCGCCTTGAGGCCGAGCTTCCAGGACTGCAGGTAGACGTCCTCGATCTCCTCGACCGTGGCGTCCTCGGGCAGGTTGACCGTCTTGGAGATCGCGCCGGAGAGGAACGGCTGCGCGGCCGCCATCATCCGCACGTGGCCCATCGGCTTGAGCGAGCGGGCGCCCATGGCGGTGTCGAAGATCTCGTAGTGCTCGGTCTTCAGGCCCGGGGCGTCGACCACGTGGCCGTGCTCGGCGATGTAGGCGACGATCGCCTCGATCTGCTCCTGCTGGTAGCCCATCTTCTTCAGGGCCCGCGGGATCGTCTGGTTGACGATCTGCATCGAGCCGCCGCCGACGAGCTTCTTGAACTTCACCAGCGAGAAATCGGGCTCGATGCCGGTGGTGTCGCAGTCCATCATGAAGCCGATGGTGCCGGTGGGCGCGAGGACCGAGGCCTGCGCGTTGCGGAAGCCGTTCTTCTCACCGACCTTGATCACGTCGGCCCACGCCTTGGTGGCCAGCTTGTGCACGCGGCCGTCCTCGGTGTGCAGCACGCGGACGACGTCGTTGGCCGCCTGGTGCTTGCGCATCACGCGCTTGTGGGCGTCGGCGTTGCGGGCGTAGCCGGCGTAGGGGCCGACGATGCCGGCGAGCTCGGCGCTGCGCTTGTACGACGTACCGGTCATGAGGCTCGTGATCGCGGCAGCCATCGAGCGGCCACCCTCGGAGTCGTAGCCCAGGCCCATGGCCATGAGCAGCGCGCCGAGGTTGGCGTAGCCGATGCCGAGCTGGCGGTAGTCGACGGTGGTCTTGCCGATGGACTCGGTCGGGAAGTCGGCGAAGCAGATCGAGATGTCCAT
Organism: Nocardioides sp. Root122; assembly: GCF_001425025.1. Taxonomy (GTDB): domain Bacteria; phylum Actinomycetota; class Actinomycetes; order Propionibacteriales; family Nocardioidaceae; genus Nocardioides. Next base: position 726,568 of record NZ_LMDE01000001.1, on the reverse strand, counting down.
CGCGGTGATGATGAACTCGACGGCCTTCGCGAACAGCTCGGCGTCGAAGGTGTCGTCGTCCTTGAGGAACTTCAGCAGGTTGAGCGACGCCAGGTTGCAGGACGAGTTGTCCAGCGACATGTACTCCGAGCACGGGTTGGACGCGGTGATGCGGCCGGTCTCGGGGTTGGTGTGCCAGTCGTTGATGGTGTCGTCGTACTGCAGGCCCGGGTCGGCGCACTCCCACGCGGCCTGGCTGATCTTGCGGAACAGGTCGCGGGCATCGACGGTCTCGATGACCTCGCCGGTGGAGCGCGAGCGCAGGCCGAACTCGGAGCCGTCCTCGACCGCGCGCATGAACTCGTCGCTGACGCGGACGGAGTTGTTGGCGTTCTGGTACTGGACGGACGTGATGTCGGCGCCACCGAGGTCCATGTCGAAGCCGGCGTCGCGCAGCGCGCGGATCTTGTCCTCCTCGCGCGCCTTCGTCATCACGAACTCCTCGATGTCCGGGTGGTCGACGTCGAGGACGACCATCTTGGCCGCACGACGCGTCGCGCCGCCCGACTTGATGGTGCCCGCGGACGCGTCGGCGCCGCGCATGAAGGAGACCGGACCCGACGCCGTACCGCCGCTGGAAAGCAGCTCCTTGGACGAGCGGATGCGGGAGAGGTTGAGGCCGGCACCGGAGCCGCCCTTGAAGATGAAGCCCTCCTCCTTGTACCAGTTGAGGATCGAGTCCATCGAGTCGTCGACGCTCAGGATGAAGCAGGCCGAGACCTGCTGCGGCGAGGCGGTGCCGACGTTGAACCACACGGGGCTGTTGAAGGAGAAGTACTGGTTGACCAGCAGCCAGGTGAGCTCGTGCTCGAAGATCTCGGCGTCGGCATCCGCGGCGAAGTAGCCGTTGTCGATGCCGGCCTGGGTGTACGTCTTCACGACCCGGTCGATGAGCTGCTTGAGGCTCCACTCGCGGGCGTCGGTGCCGACCGCGCCACGGAAGTACTTGGTGGTGACGATGGTGGAGGCGTTGACCGACCAGAAGTCGGGGAACTCCACGCCGCGCTGCTCGAAGACGGTCTCGCCGGTCTTCCAGTTCTGCTGGACGACGTCACGACGCTCCCACGTGATGGCGTCGTAGGGGTGCGTGCCCTCGGTGCTGAAGACGCGCTCCAGCTTCAGGCCCTTGCCCTTGGCGCCCCTGCGGGTGCTCACCGTCTCGGTCATGGAGTTCCTCGATCCCTCGTGTTGATGGGTGGTGACTTCTTGCGGATCTCGTCCGCGGGGTTGGTGAGCCCGGCAGGCAGCTTCCCCACTACCTGCCGGGCCGTCTGGGGGTCAGCCCGTCTGGGCTGTCTCGCGCTCGAGGCGCAGCATCGCGATCTCGTTCTCGAAGTCCTCGGCGGACTCGAACGCGCGATAGACGGAGGCGAACCGGAGGTACGCCACCTCGTCGAGCGCCCGCAGCGGCGACAGGATCGCGAGCCCGACGTCGTTGGCGTCGAACTCGGCCTGACCGCTGAGGCGCAGGGCGTCCTCGACCTCCTGGCCGAGGCAGGCGAGCTGGGCGTCGGTGACCGGTCGGCCCTTGCATGCCTTGCGGACGCCGGCGATCGCCTTGTCGCGGTTGAACGGCTCCGTGGCGCCCGAGCGCTTGAGCACCGTCAGCTGCATCTTCTCGACCGTGGTGAACCGGCGGTCACAGGCGCTGCAGGTGCGGCGGCGGCGGATCGAACCGCCGTCGTCGGCGACCCGGGAGTCGAGGACCTTGGTGTCCTCGTTCTTGCAGTAGGGACAGTGCATGCGGTCCTCCTCTCGGGCGCGCCTCATACACCCTCATAACGGGGTGCGGGTTGGGGATGTTCCTGTGGACAACTAGCCTGTAGCTGTGCGGTACGCCCTCTGGCCTGTGCACCAGATGTGGATAACTACAGCGGTGTAACTACTAGATGTAGTGGTAACCGTACGCCCCGCCCACCAGATCTGACAAGCGAACGACGGACTTCGTCGGAGGTTTTTCCCAGCCCCGGTAAAACCGCAGGTCAGTGGCGTTCCGGGCGTCTCCCAGTCGTCTCACGGGCGGCGTGTCGGGGGCTCGGGTTGGCCGGTTCGGCTGCCCCACTCAGGTCACATCGGCCACAATGGTCTCCGTGTCCACGGGGAAGAGAGCAGGCTCGCGCAGAGCGGCTCCGGCACCCCGGAAGCTGAACCGGGCAGCGCTGCTCATCGGGGCCGCGATCACGGTCTGCATCGTGGCCTGGGGCTACCTCGTCTACGCCGCCATCGACTTCGGTACGGCGGCGCGCGGGGGCTCCGGCAGCTCGGCCTGGCTCTTCATGGCCCTCGCCTGCCTCGGCGCCATCGCCTGCCTCTTCGTCGGCCTGCTACTGGTGGCTCGGCTGATGCGGGCGCTGGGGATCACCTCGCCCCCGCCGCCCTCCTCGCCCGACGAGGCCGCACGGCCCGCGGGCGGGAAGCGCGCGGCGCGCTAGCGCGGTGCTGGTGACGCGGTATCCACGTCACCACGACCGCGTTGGCGCGCGGCGCTGGAGATCGTGGAGCCCTGAGGTCACCTGGTGGCTTCAGGACTCCACGATCATCGGATGACGAGCTGCGGGAGGGCCTCGAGGATCTGGAGGTCCTGGGACTCGCCCGCCACCGTCAGGGTGTCCGGGATGGCCACCCAGTCGCCATTGCCGATGCGGTACTCACCGCTGTACGTCGTGTCGAGCCTGACCTCGACCTTCCCGACGCGCTCGTAGACATGCGTGACGTCGAGGTCGGGGTGCGGGTGGCCCGGGCTCGCCGTCGTGGTCACCGCTCCGTCGCCGAAGTCGAAGGTGTACGTCGCCGGGACGGCGCGGATGACCACCTGCCGGTTCGCGACCGTCACCGTTTGGTCGATCGGGACGCTGTCGAGCGTGTAGAAGTTGGTCTCGAAGTTCACCAGCGTCCTCCCCTTGGGCGGTTGGACGACGAGGTTCGAGTCCGGCCAGGCGATGTTCTTGAACCGCCGGATGATCAGCTGGGCGATGTTCGTCTCGTTGACTTCGCTCTCGGGGACGCAGACGTCACCGATGTCGGTGCCGTCCATGAAGACGTCGTGCATGAAGCCCGCTTCTGCCCCCTCGACACACTCGACGTGCTCGCTGCATATCCCGCCGTTACCGCACTGAATGCTCACCACCCAGGTGTGGCCATCACCAGAGGACGCTGCCTGCGTGTAGTCGACGTACACCCACTGGCAGGTGGCGCTAGCCGAGTCCAACCCTCCGGCAACCGCGCACGGCCCGGCAGCGAACGCGGAGGGGACTGGAAGAAGTACGCACCCCGCGGCCAGGACGAGCGCTACCGCAAACTTCATGCCTTGGTCCGAAGAAAGTTCTGGACCCGCCACTTCCCGCGTACTTGCTCCAGGAACACGTTGAGAACTTCGCGGCCACCCGCGAACGCTTGCTGCTGCTCGCCCTGAGAGTCGAGGACTTTCGTCTTACCAAGGACACGCGTAAGCCTGAACTGTTCGGCACCCGGAGCTGGCGCGACGCTGATCACGTCGAGGCTCGTCAACACAACCGAGCCGCCCTCGTCGTAGATCCGGTCGACCTGATCGGCGAAGTCGGAACACGGCTTGCACCGGGGGCCAAGGGCGCGGTACTCCGACGTGTCTCCTTGGTTCTGCGCGGACAACGCTGCCGCCTGCCACCGCCGAATGAAGTCCTCTGGACTCTCCGCCTCGGGCGTCTCGGCCTCCGTCGGCTCGGTCGTCGGCGACGAGCTCGTGGACTCCGGCATCTTCGGCGTCGGCTTGGGCTCGTCGGAGCAGCCGGCCAGGAGGAGCGGGACCGCGAGGGACAGCGCGAGCAAGCGGCGTACGTGCATGAGGTGCCTTCCCGAGAACAACGTCAGCACGCTGAAACTACCCATTCCGGGCGGCGTGGAACCACCCCGAAGGCAAAGCCTGTGGACGACGAAGATCGTGGAGCCACGGAGCCACCAGGTGGCACGAGGGCTCCACGATGTCCGGGGAGTTCCGGGTCTCGATACGCCCGCTCGTTCCTCACGGGCTACTCGACCGCCGATGGGAGGGCTGGGCTACTCGACCACCTCCGGAAGTCGACCACGGACGGAAATGCGCCGAGGGGCGGGCCGCTGGGCCCGCCCCTCGCCTTCCCCTTGGTCCACCAGCCGGGGTCGAAGCGGCTGATGGAGGCCTCTGCGTCTTACTCGGTGGTGACCGGGACGCGGAGCTTCTGGCCGGACTGGAGGCCGGCGGACTCGAGGGCGTTGAGCCGCTCGATCTGCTGCATCATCGACCGGACGTCGCCGTCGGTCGCGATGTCGCTGGCGATGCCCCAGAGGGTGTCGCCGGGGGTGACCTGGACGATCTCGGTCGGGATCTGCTGGCCGGGCTCGTCGGTGCCGACGGCGTTGCCGGCGAGCATGAACGCGACGGTCAGGACCAGGAACAGCGAGGTCACGAAGACCACGAGCCGGCCGCGTCGCGTCAGCCGCACGGTGGAGCGGGCGCGGGTCGGAGCCGGGGCGAAAACGGGGGCAAGGCTGAGGGTGCTCATGATGGCCTCCTGGGGAAGATCAGCCGGTGTGTCTGTCGGAGGAATGTCTAGTGACGACCACCGACAGTGGGTCTGTGTCGATCAGACGTTCGATCGAACATGTGTACGACGATAGAGCACCTGTTCGAACGACACAAGCACCCGGCCGAACAAATGTTCGACGGCGTGTCGACCCTCCGCATGAGGCCCAGCACGGCCGGGTGCGGCTGCCCCGACCGGCGTGGTCAGCGCCGCTTCATCGCCCGACGCCCCTGCGCGGCGAAGAGGCCGGCCGCGTGCTGCATCACGCCCGGAGCGAGCGCGGACCCGCGGACGACCCCGCCCCGCCACGTCGGCAGGGCGCGCACCACGCGCCGCGACCCCACGAGCGCCACCGCGGCCTGGGCGACCTCCTCCGCGGACAGGATGCGGCCCCCGGAGAAGACCAGCTGCGACCCCAGCCCGTCGGGGTCCTGGGCTGCCAGCATCGCGGTGTCCGCGCCGTCCGGGCACAACGCGTGGACGCGCACGCGCCGCGGCGACTCGCCGTTGACCGACGACGACAGCGAGACGACGCCGGCCTTGGTGGCGGCGTACACGCTGTAGCCCGGCACCGGCCCGAGCCCCGCGAGCGAGGCGATGTTGACCACGTCTCCCCCGGCCGGCCCGAACGCCTCGACGGCCGCGCGGGTGCCCCACATGGTGCCGAGCAGGTTGACCTCGACCAGGCGGCGTACCTGCTCGTCCGTCAGCGACACCAGCGTGCCGTCGTCCCCGACGCCTGCGTTGTTGAACCACGCGGTGAGCACGCCCAGCTCCGAGGCGAACGCCGCGGCCTCGCGGTGCGCATCCGGGTTGCGTACGTCGTGGTGCATCCCGGCCGCGGCCCCGATCAGATCGGCGGTCTCGACGGCCGCCGCCCCGTCGACGTCGCTCACCAGCACGTGGTGGCCGCGCGCGACCATCAGCTCCGCGATGCTGCGGCCGATGCCGCGGGCTGCTCCGGTCACCACGCACGAGGTCTCCATGGACGCACGCTAGCGACACGCGGGTTCGAACAGGTGTTTGATCCCGGGGTCCGGTGGGGTCTACGGTGGCGACACCACCCGCCACGACCCCCAGTGACCGGCCGACGACCGGCCGGCGAGCAGCCGGGACCGAGCCAGGCGGGTGGCAATCGCACCAGGAGGAGCCCGCAGATGGCCAAGCAGGACGACAAGAACGTCATCGAGATGCCCGACGGACCCCCGGACGCGACCGGCCTGACCCCGCGCCAGCAGCGCGTGCTCGCGACGATCAAGGACTCGATCGAGTCCAAGGGCTACCCGCCGTCGATGCGTGAGATCGGCCAGGCCGTCGGCCTGACCTCGTCGTCCAGCGTGGCCCACCAGCTGCGCGTGCTCGAGACCAAGGGCTTCCTCAAGCGCGACCCCAACCGGCCCCGCGCCCTCGAGGTGTTCCTGCCCGAGGTGATGGCGGCCCGCCGCTCGATCTCGCACGGCGAGGAGTCGAGCGTCGACGAGACCGGCATCGGCGACGTCGCCCCCACCGCGATCAACATCCCCGTCGTCGGCCGGATCGCCGCCGGTGGCCCGATCCTCGCCGAGGAGCAGGTCACCGACGTCTTCCCGCTGCCCAAGCAGCTCGTCGGCGACGGCACCCTCTTCCTCCTCGAGGTCTCCGGCGACTCGATGGTCGACGCGGCGATCTGCAACGGCGACTACGTCGTCATCCGCCAGGAGCAGACGGCCGACAACGGCCAGATCGTCGCCGCCATGATCGACGGCGAGGCGACCGTGAAGACCTTCCAGCGCAAGGACGGCCACGTCTGGCTGCTCCCCCACAACGACGCCTACGACCCGATCCCCGGCGACAACGCCACGATCCTCGGGGTCGTGACGGCGGTGCTGCGCAGCCTCTGATTCATCCCGCGTGGTTTCGAGGCTCGTCGCTGGCGCTCCTCGCACCTCGACCACCGAGAGATGGTCGAGACGTTGAAAGTTCCACGACCACGGGACACGATGGCTCCATGAGCAACGTCGCAGAGTCCTACGACTACGTCATCGTCGGCGGAGGTGTCGCCGCGGCCAGCGCCGTGAAGGGCATCCGGTCGCAGGACGGGTCCGGCACGATCGGCGTGCTGGGGTCCGAGCCCGACCCGCCGGTCTACCGCCCCGACCTGTCCAAGACGCTCTGGCTCGAGGACGACAAGAGCCTCGACGACTCCTCGCTGGCCGGCGACCTCGAGTCCGACGACAAGGTCGACCTCGTGCTCGACACGACCGTGACCGCGATCGACCCCGAGGCGCACGCCGTACGCCTCGCCGACGGCAGCAGCGTCGGCTACGGCAAGCTGCTGCTGGCCACCGGCGCCGAGCCGCGGGTGCTCGAGGTCGCGCCCGGGCCGAAGGTCGTCTACTACCGCACCGCCGCCGACTACCAGCGCCTCCGCGCGGCGGTGGGCGCCGGTAGCCACGTCGTCGTGGTGGGCGGTGGCTACATCGGCTCCGAGCTCGCCTCCGCGCTCGTGCAGAACGACGTCCGGGTCACGCTGGTGCTCGACCTCGAGGACGTCCAGGAGCAGATGTTCCCGCGCGCTCTCGCCGCCAGCCTGACGAAGGCCTTCACCGAGCGCGGCGTCACCGTCGTGCACGGCACCGTCGCCAGCGGTGGCGAGACCGACGGCGGCGTCAGCGTCACGCTCGACGACGGCACCGAGATCACCGCCGACGCGGCCGTCATCGGCGTCGGCGTCATCCCGCGCACCGGGCTCGCCGAGGCGGCCGGCATCGAGGTCGACAACGGCATCGTCGTCGACGACCACCTGCGCACGAGCGCTCCGGACGTGTACGCCGCGGGCGACGTGGCGTCGTACCCCGACACCCTCCTGGGGCGCCGCCGCGTCGAGCACGTCGACCACGCCGAGAAGTCCGGGGAGGCGGCCGGCAAGGCGATGGCCGGCGCGGACGAGGCCTACGACTACACGCCGTTCTTCTGGTCCGACATCCTCGACTACGGCTACGAGGCGGTCGGCGAGGTCACCAGCCGCAACGACATGGTCGAGGACTGGAAGGACGGCCAGCTCGGCACCGGCGTCGTCTACTACCTGAGGTCCGGCCAGGTCCGCGGCGTGCTGCTGTGGAACGTCTGGGACAGCGTGGACAAGGCGCGCGAGCTGATCAAGCAGACGGCCGACGCGCCGGTCGAGGACCTGGACTCGCTGCGGGGGCGGATCCCGCTCGGCTGACCGGGTCTCGTGACAGGCGCCAGGGCGCCTTCCTCGACCGACGGTGGTGGGGGTCCGGTAGGGGGTCCGGTAGCCTCGCGGCGATGTCCGAGCCCACCGCTGCTGCGCCCTCCCCCGAGGTGTTCCGCACCCGTCCGGGCAACCGGCGGCGGCTGACCGCGGCGGCCCAGGCCGAGCTCGGCCGGCTGGCGCTCGCGGGCGAGGAGTCGGGCTGGCTCAGCCCACTGGCGTACAACCTGACGATCAGCCACAGCCACCGGTTCGTGTGGTTCCGGGTCGCCAAGGTCGCGACGCGGACGATCCGCCACCACTGCGAGAGCCACGACGTGAGCCTGGACGTCGACCACGCGATGCGGATCCGCTACCCGCTGACGACGTTCGCCGACTACTTCACGTTCGCCTTCGTGCGCGACCCGCTGGACCGCTTCGTCTCGGCCTGGCACGACAAGGTCGTCGACCACAACTACTACGACTTCGACCCGGCCACCCATGCGCGGATGCAGACGGTCGAGGAGTTCGCCCGCTGGACGGCGGCGCAGGACCTGTCGGCGGTGCCGGGCACCGACCAGCACCTGACGCTGCAGAGCCGGATGATCGACCTCAACCGGGTGGACTTCGTGGGCCGGCTCGAGACGTTCGACCGCGACTTCGCCGAGGTCTGCGAGCGGATCGGGGCTCCGGCCGTGCCGGCAGCCCCGAAGAACCAGACCGCTCCCGGGGGCCGCGACCGCCAGGTCTCCGACGAGCTGCGCACGCTGGTGGCGCAGATGTACCGACGCGACTACCAGCTCTTCGGCTACCAGGAGCCCATCTGATGACACTCGATCGCCCCACCTTCAGCACCACCTCGATCCGCGAGGGCTACGACACCGGCGAGGTCGACCGGGCCGTCGAGCTCATCCTCGACAACCTCGCCCTGCCCGAGCTGCGCTTCGGTGCCGACCAGATCACCGTCCTCCGCTTCACGCCGGTGCGGATGCAGCAGGGGTACGACATGGGCGAGGTCGACGCCTGGCTCGACCTGGCCGCCACGGAGACCGCGCGCCGCAGCGCAGGCGGGCTCGAGCCCGAGCAGCAGACGGCGCCAGCGCCGACCCCGGCTGCGGCACCCGCGCCCGCCCCGACGTCGTACGCGCCCACGACGGAGGCCGCGATCACCGAGGTCAAGGCCGGTGGCCCCGGGCTCTACGTGCTCGTGCTGGCGATCGTCGTGGTCGTCGGCGTGCTGGCCTACGTGCTCGTTGCCTGAGGGCCTTGCCTGAGGTCAGGCGCCGCCGAGCCGCTTGAGCGCCTGACGCACGAGGGCCGGGTCGGTCGTCGACCACATGGGCGGCAGCGACGCCTTGAGGAAGCGGCCGTAGCGGGCAGTCTCCAGGCGCGGGTCGAGGACCGCCACGATGCCGCGGTCGGAGGTGGTGCGGATCAGGCGGCCGGCGCCCTGCGCGAGCAGCAGCGCGGCGTGGGTCGCGGAGACCTCCATGAAGCCGTTGCGGCCCTCCGCGTCGGCGGCCTTGGCACGCGCGGACATGAGCGGGTCGTCGGGGCGCGGGAAGGGGATCCGGTCGATGATCACGAGCTGGCAGGTGTCGCCGGGGACGTCGAGGCCCTGCCACAGCGAGAGCGTGCCGAACAGGACCGTGTGCGGGTCCTCGACGAACTGCTTGGCGAGCTCGGGGAGCTGGGCGTCGCCCTGCGCGAGGGTGGTCAGGTGCGGCAGCCGGGTGCGGACCGCCTCGGCCGCCGTCTCCGCCGCGCGCCGCGAGGAGAACAGGCCCAACGTGCGACCGTCGAGGGCGTCGACCAGGTCGCAGATCTCGTCGAGCTGGGCCGGGCCGAGGCCGTCGCGCCCGGGCTGCGGCAGGTGGCGGGCGACGTAGAGGATCGACTGCTGGCCGTAGTCGAAGGGCGAGCCGACGTCTAGGCCCTTCCACGGCAGCGCGGTGTCGGGGTCGCTGGGCGCGACCAGGGACCCCACTCGCTCGGTGGGCTTGAGGCCGAGCGTGGTGGCCACCGCACCGAACTCGCCGCCGAGCATCAGCGTCGCGCTGGTGAAGACGACGGTCTTGTCGGTGAGCAGCTTGTCGCGCATCGGTCCCCAGACCTGGAGGGGCGCCACGTGCAGCCGGGCGGGGAACCGGTCGCGCGCCTCGCCGAGCCACAGCACGTCGCGGTCGGAGCCGGCGGCCATCCTCTCGGCGTTGACGAAGATCTCCTGCACCATGCCCTTGGCCTGGGTGCGCCCGGCATCGGCCTCGCCCTGCCCTGGCGACTCGCGCGGGAAGGCCGACAGGCACGCGCGCGCCGCGTCGCGCACGGCGACGAGCGCGTCGGAGAGCTGCTGCGGGACCTGGTCGATCCGTCCCGGGGGCATCGCCTCGAAGGCCTCGGCCAGCTGGCCGGCGGCGTCCTCGAGGTCGCCGGCCGGGTCTCCCTCGGTCTCCGCGGTCCAGCGGCCCGCACGACGGGCGGCGCGCTCGATGTCGTTGGCGCCGAGCTCGTCGGTGGCCGCCTGCGTCACGCGGGCGGTGAGCTCGTGGGCCTCGTCGATCACCACGGTGTCGTAGTCGGGGATCATCGGGACGTCCTCGATCGCGTCGATCGCGAGGAGCGAGTGGTTGGTGACGATCAGGTGGCTGCGCTGCGCCTTCTCGCGCGCCAGCTCGGCGAAGCACTCCGCCCCGAACGGGCACTTCGTGCCGCCGAGGCACTCGCGGTGGTTGACCGAGACCTGGCGCCACTCGCGGTCGGTGTGGCGCGGCGCGTTGTCGCGCTCGCCGCTGCCGCCCTGCTCGGTCTCTTCCTCGGCCCACGCCCGCAGCTCGAGGACCTTCTCGGCCATCGACCCGGTCGGCACGTCGACGAGGGTGCCCTGGTCGTCGGGGACGCCCGCGCGGATGCGGTGGAGGCAGGCGTAGTTGGAGCGGCCCTTGAGCACGGCGTAGGACGTGTCGACGCCCGGGACGTCCTTGACCGCCTCGACCAGCCGGGGCAGGTCGCGCTCGACGAGCTGGTGCTGGAGGGCGAGCGTCGCGGTGGCGACCACGACCCGCTTGTCGTGGAGCATCGCCGGCACGAGGTAGCCCAGCGACTTGCCGGTGCCGGTGCCCGCCTGCACGAGGAGGTGGCGGCCCTCCTCCATCGCCTCGGCGACCTCGGAGGCCATCTGCACCTGGCCGTCACGCTGCTGCCCCCCGAGGGCGGAGACGGCCGTGGCCAGCACCTGCGTGACCGGGGCGGCAGTGGCGGTCGTCTCGGGCACCAGAGCACCTTACGGGGCGGCGCCGACACCTCGTCGTACGCCATCCACAACGGGCCGGGTCAGTACCCCTTCTTGCGGCCGATCTGGCGCTCGATGCGCCGCTCGGGCTGGCCGAGGAGCTTGGCCAGGATCTTGACGCGGTAGCGGTAGGCCACGACGCCGAGCACGATGATGAGCAGCACCCACAACATGCGCTGAGCCTACGCGGCGGCCGCAACACCTGCCGCGGGACTTCGCACCCGAGTTGCGTGCTTACAGGTGGAGATCTGGGTAGCGAAGCAGGGCGGTCACCGGATATCCGGGGACTCCTGAGACAGGACCCGCCCGGTCAGACGACCGCGCCGGAGTCCTCCGGGGCACGCTCGACCTTCTCCTTCTTGACCCGGCTCATCGGCCACTTCGGCTGCATGTAGGTCAGCAGCGGGGTGGCCACGAAGACGGAGGAGAACGTGCCGACCACGAGGCCGACGAGGAGCGCGATGGCGAAGTCCTGGAGCGAGTCGCCGCCGAGCAGGGCGAGCGCTCCGAGGATGAACATGGAGCCGAGGCCGGTGTTGACCGTGCGCGGGATGGTCTCGACGTTGGCCGTGTTGGCGATGTCCATGAACTCGTCGTCGGGCTTGGAGGCCCACCAGCGCTCACGGATGCGGTCGAAGACGACGACCGTGTCGTTGACGGACAGACCGATGATGGTCATCACCGCGGCCAGGAAGATGCCGTCGATCGGCTTCTGGAGCCATGCGAAGAGGCCGACGACCAGGATCACGTCGTGCGCCATCGCCACCACGGCCGAGACGCCGAAGGTCCACTTGAAGCGGATGGCGAGGTAGAGCAGCTGGGCGAGGAAGGCCACACCGAAGGCGATGAGCGCGTTGTTGCGCAGCTCCTTGCCGAGCGAGGAGCCGATCGTCTGGTCGTCGACCTTGCTGACGTCGCCGCCGACCTTGGACAGCTCGTCCTCGATCTGCTGCTCCTCGTCGTTGCTGATCTGGCCGACGCGGACGGTGAAGTCGGCGGTGTCGGCGGTCTGCACGACGGCCTCGGGGAAGCCGGCGGCGGCGACTGCCTCGCGGGCGGTGTCGACGCTGATGTCCTTGCTCACCGAGTAGTCGAGCTGGCGACCGCCGGTGAACTCGACACCGAGCTGGAGACCCTGGGTCGCGATGCCGGTGACGGCGAGGACCAGGGCCGCCGCCGAGATGCTGAGCCAGACCTTGCGCTTCTGCACGATCTGCGGGCTCTTGCGGTCGAGCCAGGTGCGCACCTTGCCGAGATGGCCCAGGCCGCTCAGCCCCGGACGCTCGGCGACCGGCTTGTTGGCGACCGCGAGGTCGCACAGCACGCGGGCGATGATCAGCGCGGAGATCATGGAGGCCACGACACCGATGGTCAGCGTGACACCGAAGCCCTTGATCGGGCCGGAACCGAGGAAGAAGAGAAGCCCGGCGGCGAGCAGCGTGGTGACGTTGGAGTCGATGATCGCGCTCCACGCCTTGTTGAAGCCGACCGCGAGCGCCCGCCTCAGGCCGGCCGAGGGGTAGGCGGCGTACTCCTCCCGGGCTCTCTCGAAGACGAGCACGTTGGCGTCGATCGCCATGCCGATCGCCAGCACGAATCCGGCGAGGCCGGGCAGGGTCAGCGTCGACCCGAGGCCGACGAGCATCGCGTAGGCCAGGAGGGCGTACGACGCCAGCGCGAGGGTCGCCGCGAACCCGACGAGCCGGTAGACCACGATGATGAACAGGCCCGTGAGGATCAGGCCGATGATGCCCGCCTCGATGGAGGCGTCGATCGCCGCGGCACCCAGCGAGGGACCGACGAGGCGGTCGGAGATGGCCGTGAGCTCCAGGGGCAGCGAGCCGCCCTCGATCAGCGCGGCCAGGTCCTTGGCCTCGGTGGGGGCGAAGCTGCCGGTGATGTCGGTCGAGCCGCCGCGGATGCCGACGTCGCAGCCGACGCCCTCGTTGACCTGGGGCGAGGAGATGACCTCGCCGTCGAGGACGATCGCGATGCGGCGCTTGGGGTCGCCGGAGGGGTTGCAGGCGGCCTTGCCGGTGATGTCGGCCCAGGTGTCGCCACCCTTGCCGTCGAAGTCGATGGCGACGACCCACTCGACGCTGTTCTGGCGCTGGACGGCGCTCGCGCCGGTGACCGCGTCGCCCTGGATGACCGTCGGGCCGATCTCGAGGGGGGCGCCGTCCTCGTCGGCGATGACGGTGTCGTCCTTCTTGGTGGGCTTGGCGTCGAGGGACGCAGCCGAGGCGATCACCTCGTGGATCGTGAGCTTGGCCGTGGTGCCGATCTTGTCCTCGGCGTCCTGGGCCTCCTTGTCGGAGGTGACGCCCGGCAGCTCGACCAGGATGCGGTCCTCGCCCTGGCGGATCACGTTGGACTCGGCGACGCCGAGCGCGTTGACGCGCTGGTTGAGCACGCTCAGCGTCTTGTCGACGTTCTCCGCGGTCGCCGGGGTCTGCTCGGTGCCCTCCGCCTGGAACACGAACTGCGCGCCGCCCTTGAGGTCGAGACCCAGGTTCGGCTTGACGTTGACGGCGAGCGCCGCGCACCCGACCAGGAGGCCGAGCACGAGGATGAAGCGGACCCAGACACCACGTGACATGCGCGACATCCTCTACTACTCGACGAGATCGCCCGAATCCGGGCCCGGGATCGTCAACGGGTGGCACGACCCGAAGGTTCCGCCGGTCCCCGGTCAGCCCGGGATCACTGCACGGGCGCGGTCAGCGGGAGTACGCCGTCAGCTCGCTCGCGAGGTCGGCGTTGGCGCGACCCACGACGAGCGTGCCGTCGCCGGTGTGCTCGAGGGTGCCGATCTCGGCCTCCTGGTGGATCCGGTTGACCAGGTCGCCGCGCTCGTAGGGCAGCAGCACGTCGAACTCGACCTGCGGGCGCGGCAGCTCCGACTCGATCATCCGCAGGGCGTCGTCGACGCCCTCGCCGGTCTTCGCGCTGACCACGACGCTGTGCGGCTCACGGGCCAGCAGCCGGCTGATCACGAGCGGGTCGGCCGCGTCGGCCTTGTTGATCACGATGATCTCGGGGACCTTGGTCGCGTCGATCTCGGCGAGCACCTGGCGCACCGCGGCGATCTGGCCCTCGGGGTCGGGGTGCGAGCCGTCGACCACGTGGAGCAGCAGGTCGGAGTCGGCGACCTCCTCCAGCGTGGAGCGGAACGCCTCGACGAGGTCGTGCGGCAGGTGGCGGACGAAGCCGACGGTGTCGGACATCGTGTAGACGCGGCCGTCGGCGGTCGTCGTACGCCGCGTGGTGGGGTCGAGGGTCGCGAAGAGCGCGTCCTCGACCAGCACTCCGGCGTCGGTCAGCCGGTTGAGCAGCGAGGACTTGCCGGCGTTGGTGTAGCCGGCGATCGCGACGCTGGGGATGTGGTTGCGACGGCGCGACTGGCGCTTGACCTCGCGCGTGCCCCGCATCTCCTTGAGCTCGCGGCGCAGCTTGGCGATCTTGGTGTTGATCCGGCGGCGGTCGGTCTCGATCTTCGTCTCACCGGGACCGCGACCACCGATGCCCTCACCGCCGGCGGCACGGCCACCGGCCTGGCGGGAGAGGTTGCCGCCCCAGCCGCGGAGGCGCTGCTTCATGTATTGCAGCTGCGCCAGCTCGACCTGGGCCTGGCCCTCCTTGCTCTTCGCGTGCTGGGCGAAGATGTCGAGGATCAGGGCGGTGCGGTCGACGACCTTGACCTTGATCTTGTCCTCGAGGTTGCGCAGCTGGCTGGGCGCGAGCTCGCCGTCGCAGATGACGGTGTCGGCGCCGGTCGCCTGGACGATCTCGCGGATCGCCTCGACCTTGCCGCGACCGATGAAGGTCGCCGGGTCGGGCGACTGGCGGCGCTGGAAGACGGCCTCGAGGACCTCGGAGCCGGCGGTCTCGGCGAGCGCGGCCAGCTCGGCCATCGAGTTCTCGGCGTCGGTGACGGTGCCGCCGGTCCACACGCCGACGAGCACGACCCGCTCGAGGCGCAGCTGGCGGTACTCGACCTCGGTGATGTCCTCGAGCTCGGTGCGGAGGCTGGCGACGCGGCGCAGGGCGTGCCGCTCGGCGAGCTCCTGCGCACCGATGGTGAGCTCCTCGGGGTCGTCCTCGTCGTAGTCGGCGTAGGACGTGTCGTCGGCGTAGCCGGACTCGAAGTCGTCGGCGTCGTCGAGGTCGTCGGTGTCGACCTCGTCCTCGGCGAGGAGCTGGTCGTCGAGCTCGATCGTCTCGTCGTCCCAGGCGCGGGTCGCGTCGAGGGCGTCGCGCAGGTTGAAGTCAGGTGCGTTCGTCATATGACTCCAAGGGTAGGTCGCCGGGCCTGACCTGCGCGAATGAGTTTGACGACACTCCTGGGGCTCAGCCGCGCCGGACCTTGACCGTCGGCGAGGTCGCTGTGCCGCAGAGGGGCTGCTCGGGCGAGGCGACCGTGACGTAGTAGCGCCCCGGGCGAGCCGGCCGCTTGGTCGAGAACCGGCCCGACGCGCGGCTGGACAGCACCACGAGGCGGCTGTCGGCGCCCGGCCTCTGGCGCCAGAGCGTGACCGGGGCTGACGCGCGGCACCCCTGCGCGGTGGAGGACACGGTGCCGCGCAGCTTCGTGCCGGCGACGCGGAGGACGACCTGGCGCGGGTAGGCGCACGAGGACTGGCAGCCGGGGAGGACGGGGCCCGCGGTGGCGGTGGTCGTGGGGGTCGACGTCGGAGCAACCGTGGAGGTGGGCGTGGAGGTGGGCGTGGAGGTGGGCGTCGGGGTCGGGGTCGGGGTCGGCGTCACGGTCGGCGGGTTCGTCGTCGGCGAGGTCGTGGGCGGGTACGGCGTCGGGTCGCACGCGTCGCCGATGCCGTCGGCGTCGCTGTCCTCCTGCATCGGGTTGAACGTCGTACGGCAGTTGTCCTCGCAGTTCGGCACGCCGTCGCCGTCGGCGTCGCGCTCGCACGGGTCGGGCGGCTCGCAGTCGGTGGGCGCCACGCCCACCCCGGCCTGGGGAGCCGGGCAGGCGGTCGTCGGCAGCACCTGCGGCAACGCGTCGGGATCGGACTCTGCCGAGGCCCCCGGCTGGGTCATCCCCAGCGCCGCCACGACGACCAGCACCACACCGACGAGGATCCTGCTCCCGAGACGCTCTCCCATGGCGGGGCTGTTCCCCTGCGACAGCCCCGCCAAACCCCGGTCTGGACCAAGCTCAGGCGCGGTGCCGTCCGGCGGGTGCCAGCTCGTCGGCCCCGATCGACTCGGAGTCCCAGAACTCGTCGCAGGCAGCGCGTACGTCGTGCGGGGTGTGGCCCGGTCCCACCACGACCACGCGGACCCCGGCCGCGTGCAGGCGGTGGACCAGCGGCAGCAGCGAGGTCATGTCACCGGCGACGACCACCTCGTCGACCGCGGCGTCGCGGGCGATGTCGACGGCGTCGATCGCAAGCGCCACCAGCGCCTGCTCGTCGTCGTCGGAGAACTGGTGGAAGGAGTGCAGGCCCTGGAGCCGCATCCGCGCCACCCAGTCGCCGAGGTCGGCGCGGGTCCAGTCCGCATAGGCCCGGCACACGTTCACCGCGCCGCGCTCGGCCAGGCGGGCGAGCAGCGCGGTGGCGACGTCCTCGGGCACGCGGCGGGCGTCGATCAGCACGGCGACCCGGGTCGCCTGCTCGACGTCGGTGGGCGTCGGGCGGTGCGGCAGGCGCGCCACCGCGAGCAGCTCGGGCTCAGGGGCGACGCCGGTCGTGTCGGCGGTGTCGCGCCCGGCGACTGCCTCTTCCTCTCCCGCGGTCTCGGCCTCAGCCTCGACGCTCTCGGTCTCTCCCCCGGCAGCCTGGGGTTCGGTCTCGGTCTCTGCCCCGAACGCCTCTGGCTCGGTCTCGGTCGGTGCCTCGGACGCGGGCTCGGGCTCCGGCCCCGGACGGACGACGCTCTCGCGGCGCACGCGCTCCTGCACCTTCGTGCCGGCCGCCATCCAGCGACGTACGAGCGTGGTCAGCTCGCCGTCGCCGAGCGAGCCCAGGCCCGCGTCGTTCTCCGTGCCTGCCGCGCGTCGCGGCTCCACCAGGTTGGTCATCTCGTGCCCCCCACGGACTTCGATGAAGTGGATCGATCGATCCCCCACAGGGATCGACGATCACCCCGTGGCGCGGGAGCCGTCCGCCGTTTGCACGAAATGTGGACGTTCGGTCTGGACCAGTGGAATCCGCGGTGGGGTCACTTGGGAGGCATGCGGATGCCGCCGTCGACGCGGATCGTCTCACCGTTCATGTAGGAGTTGGTCAGGCACTCCACGACCATGCTGGCCAGCTCCTCGGCGTGGCCGAGGCGCTTGGGGAAGAGCACGTTCTGGCCGAGGTTGGCCTTGAACTCGTCGGGGTTGGGGAACGCGTCGTAGATCGGGGTGTCGATCAGGCCCGGCGCGACGGTGTTGAGCCGGATGCCGGCCGCCGACAGGTCGCGTGCGACCGGGAGGGTCATGCCCACGACGCCGCCCTTCGAGGCGGAGTACGACGCCTGCCCGATCTGGCCGTCGAACGCAGCCACCGAGGCGAGGTTGACGATCGCACCGCGCTGGCCGTCGGCGTCCGGCTCGTTGCGGCTCATCACCGTGGCGGCCTGCCGGGTCATGTCGAAGGTGCCGATCAGGTTGATCTCCACGACCTTGCGGAAGGCGTCGAGGTCGTGGGCGGACTCCAGCAGGCCGTCACGGCCGATGGTGCGCTGGGCCCAGCCGATGCCGGCGGAGTTCACGCACGCACGCAGCGGGGCGATCTCGGCGGCCGCCTCGACGGCGGCGGCGACCTGGTCGGTGTTCGTGACGTCGACCGAGGCGAACACGCCGCCGATCTCCTGCGCCAGGGCCTCGCCCTTCTCGGCGTTGAGGTCGGCGACGACGACCACGGCGCCCTTCGCGGCGAGGGCTCGGGCGACCGCGGCACCGATGCCGCTGGCGCCGCCGGTGACGATGGCGGTGGATCCGGTGATGTCCATGGCTCGGATGCTATGAGACGGCCAGTGACGACCGAGGCACGAGGTCGGCGCGTGGGGCCGGCCAGGTCGAGTGGCCGAGCGGCTGAGGAACGACGTCGCGCAAGGCCGTGGCGAGACCGGCCCGACTCAGAGGTCGGTCCGCCCCTCGGCCACCAGCACGGCGGGGCCGGTCATCAGCACCCGATCGTCGTCGGTCCACACGATGCGGAGGGTGCCGCCGGGGACGTCGACCCGGTACGTCGTCCCGCGGGGCGCGCCGTCGGCCAGGGCGGTCGCGACGGCGACCGCGCAAGCGCCGGTGCCGCACGAGCGTGTCTCGCCGGAGCCGCGCTCGTGGACGCGCATCGCGACGTGGTGCTCGCCGCGGCGCACCACGAACTCGACGTTGACGCCGTCGGGGTAGACGGCCGGGTCGTGCTCGGGCGGGTCGAGGAGGTGCCCGGCATCGGCCAGGTCGTCCACGAAGGCGACCGCGTGCGGGTTGCCCATCGAGACGTGCAGCGCCACCCAGGTGCGGTCGCCCACCGCCACCGTGGTCTCGCCGAGGACCTCAGGGGCGCCCATGTCGGCGGTGTAGTCGTCGCCGGCCTGCTCGAGGCGCTTCACGCCCGAACGGGTGCCGATGTCCATCGGGAACGGCTCGCCCTCACGCTCGTGGAGGTAGCGGGCGAAGACCCGGACACCGTTGCCGCACATCTCGCCGACCGTGCCGTCGGCGTTGCGGTAGTCCA
Source organism: Nocardioides sp. Root122 (assembly GCF_001425025.1). GTDB lineage: Bacteria > Actinomycetota > Actinomycetes > Propionibacteriales > Nocardioidaceae > Nocardioides. Next base: position 707,821 of record NZ_LMDE01000001.1, on the reverse strand, counting down.
TGAACCAGCCGTCCCCGTCCCGCACCGCGCGGAGCACGCCGTCGCCGCCGATGCCGGCTCGGCGGTCGCACAGGGAGCGCACCCGCTCGGGGCTCAGCTCACCGTGGACCGACCCGTCGCGGTCGGGCAGGACCACGAAGTCGTTCTCGGTGCCGTGGCCCTTGAGGAAGGGGTAGCTCACCCCTCCAGTGTGACAGGCGCGGACCGCCTCCACGGTCGGAGGTTTCGAGGCTCGGGCGCGGGGCGCCCTCGCACCTCAACCACCGAGAGGTGCGAGGGGTTGCGGCTAGCGGGGGTCGACCACAGCCCTCGGTGGTTGAGGTGTGAGGGGGCGCACCTAGCGTGGGTCGACCACAGCCCTCGGTGGTTGAGGTGCGAGCGCAGCGAGCCTCGAAACCACGACTGCAGGGCTCGGAGGTTTCGAGGCTCGGGCGCGGTGCGCCCTCGCACCTCAACCACCGAGAGGTGCGAGGGGTTGCGGCTAGCGCGGGTCGACGACCCGGGCCGAGCCCTTGCCGCGACGGCTCGGCTCGGCCACCGCCGTGAGGCGTGACCTCGACCCGAACTCGATCGCCGTCGCCGCGCCGATCTCGGCGGCGCTGGTGAACGCGTCACCGGCGGGCACCAGGGTGTGGCCGAGCGAGGTGAGCGCCGTCCCGTAGGCCGCGATGAACGCCGGCTCCGCGGTCACGTTCGCGGTGTTGCGCTGCGTGGCGCGCGGGGCCGCGATCGCCTCCTCGATGCTCATCCCGAGGTCGATCCGGTTGACCAGCATCTGCAGGACCGTGGTGATGATCGTCGAGCCGCCCGGCGAGCCGAGGGCCAGGAACGGCTTGCCGTCCTTGAGCACGATCGTCGGCGACATGGAGCTGCGCGGCCGCTTGCCCGGCTGGATCCGGTTGGGGTCGGCGGCGTCGTAGGTCGTCGAGAAGTCGGTCAGCTCGTTGTTGAGCAGGAAGCCGTGGCCGGGCACGGTGATGCCGGAGCCACCGGTCTGCTCGATGGTGAGGGTGTACTCGACGACGTTGCCCCACCTGTCGGCGACGGTGAGGTTGGTGGTCGAGATGTTCTCGGTGTCGGCGTCGGTCTCGCCCTTGGCCGTCGTGGGCGAGCACACGCCGTCGTACGACGTCACGGTGCCCGCGGCGACGGGCTTGGTGGCGGCCTTGGTCGGGCTGAGCGAGCAGGCGCGCTCGGCGGCGTACTTGTCGTCGAGGAGGCGCTTCACCGGGACGTCGACGTAGGCGGCGTCGCCGACGTAGGCGCCACGGTCGGCGAACGCCAGCGCGCTGGCCTCGAGGTAGTGGTGCAGCGCCTGCTCGGTGGTCATCGCGGAGAGGTCGTAGCGCTCGAGGATGTTGAGCGCCTCGCCGACCGTCGTGCCACCGGACGAGGAGGGCGCCATGCCGTAGACGTCGTGGCCGCGGTAGGAGGTGCGAGTGGCGCGCTGCGAACGGACCCGGTAGTCGCGCAGGTCGCGGGGCGTGAGGTAGCCCTTCGGCACCGGCAGCTTGGTGTTCTTGGTGGTGCGGGGCTTGCGCACGACGTCGGACATCAGGCGCGCGAGCGGGCCGCGGTAGAACGCGGAGATGCCCTTGTCGGCGATGAGGTCGTAGGTGGCGGCGAGCTCGGGGTTGCGGAACACCGAGCCGACCGCCGGGGCGTCGCCCTTGGGGAGGAACAGCTTCTTGGTGTCCTTGAATGCGGCGAACCGCTCCTCGTTGTCGAGCGTCTGCTGGCGGAAGGTCTCGTCGACCTTGAAGCCGCGGGTGGCGACCTTCGTGGCGGGGGCGAGCGCGTCGGCGAGCGACAGCGTCCCCCAGTTGGCCAGCGCCTTGTCCCAGGTGGCGAGCGTGCCGGGGGTGCCGACGCTCACGCCGCTGGTGACGAGCTCGGGGGTGAAGTTGTAGGGCTTGCCGGTGGCGGGGTCGACGAACGCGTCCTGCGGCATCTTGCTGGGTGCGGTCTCGCGGCCGTCGAGCGTGCGGACCTTGCCGGACTTGGCGTTGTAGTAGACGAAGTAGCCGCCGCCGCCGATGCCGGCGCTGTAGGGCTCGGTCACGCCGAGGGTCGCCGCGGCCGCCACGGCGGCGTCGACGGCGTTGCCGCCCTTCTTGAGCACCTTCAGCCCGGCTGCGCTCGCCTCCGGGTCGACGGTGGTGATGGCACCGCCCTTGCCGATGGCGGTCGGGTCCTTGGCGGTGGGGCGGAGGTCGGGGGCGGAGGGGGCCGCCTGCCCGCTGGAGCCGGGGCGTGCCTGCGCGGCTCCGGCGACGAGGGGCGCGAGGAGGAGGCCGGCCGTCGCGAGGGTGGCGACGGCGGGCCGGGCGAGCTGGTGCATGGGGAAGCCTTCCGAGACGGGGAGTGTCTTTACCTTGCCTGCCGCCCGGGGCCGTGTCCACGCCCGCAGGGTGGGGCGGCGTGTCGTGCTCTCGCGGAGCGGGTCACCGCACGACGGTGTGCCGCGCGCACACGAAGTCGCGGTTGCGCGCCACCTCCTCCAGCTTGAGCTCCACGGCCCGTGGCAGCACGGGAGCGCCGCCGCCGAGGGTGCAGGGGGCGTACTGGATCCAGACCTCGTCGAGCAGCCCTGCGTCGTGGAACTGTCCGACGAGCTCACCGCCCCCGACGATCCAGAGGTCCTTGCCGTCGGCGACCTCGGTCATCTGGGCGTGGACGTCGCGCACGTCGGCGTCGGTGAAGCGGACCTGCTGCGAGGGCGCGAACTCGCGATGCGTGACCACCCACGTGGGCTTCGGGCCCCACGGGTCCTCGTCGTGGTCGAGGATCCACTGCCAGGTGTTGGCACCCATGACGCAGGCGCCCGTGCGCTCGCTGAACGCCGGATAGGCCATCGGCCCCTCCAGGTCGATGTCGCGCGAGGTCAGCCAGTCGAGGGAGTGGTCGGGCGTCGCGATGAAGCCGTCGAGGGAGCAGCCGGTGTAGTAGATGGTCGCCATCGGTCCACCATGGCACCGCTCACCGACAGTCGGCTTGATCGTCCTCCGCAGCCGCCGTCGCCACCACTGCCTCCACCGCCGCGACGGCCTTCTCGACGCGGTCGGGGTCGTCGTGGGCGACCCAAACGATGCGGGGGTCCTTGCGGAACCACGAGTCCTGGCGCCGGGCGAAGCGGCGGGTGGCCACCTTGGTCTGCTCGACGGCCTCGGCGAGCGTGCGGTCGCCCGCGAGGAAGCCCATCACCTCGCGGTAGCCGATGGCGCGGTTCGCGGTGCGGCCCTCCCCCAGCCCCTGCGCGAGCAGGGCCTCGACCTCGGCCACGAACCCTGCCGCGAACATCTCGTCGACCCGGCGGGCGATGCGGTCGTCGAGGGTCGGCCGGTCGATGTCGACACCCACCTGCACGGTCAGCGGGTCGACGTACTCGAGGCGGGGCAGGCTGGCGCTGAACGGTCGACCGGTGAGTGCGATGACCTCCAGCGCGCGGACGACCCGGCGCCCGTTGTCGGGCAGGATCTGCGCGGCCGCCTCCGGGTCGACGCCGGCAAGGCGTGCGTGCAGCGCCGGGCTGCCGACCCGCTCGAGCTCGACCTCGAGCTCACGGCGCAGCGAGTCGTCGGTCCCCGGGAACTCGAAGCGGTCGACGATCGCGCGCGTGTAGAGCGCCGAGCCGCCGACGAGGACCGGCACGGCGTCGCGGCCGCGGATGTCGGCGATCGCCTCGCGGGCCCAGCCCTGGAAGAGCGCGACGGTGGCCGGCTCGGTGACGTCGAGGAGGTCGAGGAGGTGGTGGGTGATGCCGCGCCGCTCGAGCGCGGGGAGCTTGGCGGTGCCGACGTCCATGCCGCGGTAGACCTGCATCGCGTCGGTGTTGACCACCTCCCCGCCGAGCCGCTCGGCGAGGTCGAGGCTCAGCCCGGTCTTGCCCGACGCGGTCGCGCCGACGAGGGCGACGATGGGCTGGGGCATGCCCGCATTGTCCCAGCAGGGCTAGGCTCGCGGACGCCGGAGTCACCACCCGTCGGGGTGGGCCCGGTCCCCCTGAGGAGGAACCCATGTCTTTCCTGGACAAGGCCAAGGACAAGCTCACCAAGGCGGTCGACGAGCACGGCGACAAGATCGCGCAGGGCATCGACAAGGCCGGCAACCTGGTCAACGAGAAGACCGGCGGCAAGCACGCCGACAAGATCGACAAGGCCACCGGCAAGGCGCGCGACGCCCTCGACTCGCTCGACGGCAAGAACGACGACATCCCGCCGACCACTCCGCCTGCCGGCCAGGCGTGACGGGTCCGGCCTTCGCCCTCGTCCCCGCCTCGTACGTCTACCTGCTGCGCGACGGCGCGTCGGGGACCGAGGTCCTGCTCCAGCAGCGGGGGCCCGTCCCCTACATGCCGGGCCACTGGGCCGCCGCGGCCGCCGGGCACGTCGAGCCGGGCGAGACGGCGTACGACGCTGCGCGCCGCGAGGCCGTCGAGGAGCTCGCGATCACCGACCTCGAGCTGGACTTCGCGTTCACGATGCAGCGCAGCCAGTTCGGGCCGCCGATCGAGGAGCGGGTCGACTTCTTCTTCACCGCCCGGTCCTGGAGCGGTGAGCCGCGGATCGTCGAGACCGAGAAGGCGGACGCGCTGGGCTGGTTCCCGCTGACCGCCCTGCCGGAGCCGACCGTGCCGCACGAGGCGCACGCCCTGGCGCACCTGTCCTCCGGCGTCGGCTACCTGACCTTCGGCTGGCCCCCCGAACGGGGGTAGCCCGGGCTTGGCACGCTTGGGCACGATCGGACACTTCGACCCAGGGAGGGAACACATGAACGACGACGACCTGAGCCCGATGCCGACGCCCTACGCCGAGGAGCCCCAGCTCGTCCCCGGCGGCGTGGACGCGATCGAGGACGACCCGGCCGACAACGGCCTGCCCCGCGACCTCAGCACCGACGACAACCCGGCTGTCGACGACACCGTCCCCGACGAGATCGCCCAGCCGGACGACAAGCAGCAGGAGCCCGACGACTCCGGGGACCAGGAGGCCGACACCACGCGGGACAGCGCCGCGGCCGGCCAGGAGGCCGAGGACGGGTCGCCGGAGCCCCCCGCCTGATCGCTTGCGCCTCAGGAGTCTCCGGACAACCGGGGCTCCCGAGGCTGTGTGGTCCTCGTGTCGCGCCAGGCACGTCGCCACGACCGCACGGTGCTCCTCCACAGGTCTCCTCTGACCGCTGGCGGTCGAGCACCCGCAGTGGCCACGATCGAGCATGCCCAATAGCTCGTACGCCGACCTGCTGTCCCTCCAGTCCGGGGTGATCGCCAGGCGCCAGCTCACCCGGAGAGGAGTGCCTCCCCACGAGCTGGAGCGGTTGTTGCGGCGGCGCGACCTCGTCCGAGTGCACGACGGCGTCTTCATCGACCACACCGGTACGCCGACGTGGTTGCAGCGCGCGTGGATCGGCGTGCTCATCGCCTGGCCGGCCGCGCTCGCTGGCGACAGCGCGCTGCGCGCCGCCGACGGACCGGGCAGGGCGGGACGTGACGACGACGTGGTCCACGTAGCGGTGAGTCGCGACCGCAAGGTGGTGCTGCCGTCGGGATATCGACTTCACCGGGTGTCGCGGCTGCACCTGCAGGTCAGCTGGAACACCAGCCCACCTCGGGTCCGGACGGAGGAGGCGCTGATCGACGTGGCATCGCGGGCGCCGGACGACTTCGCAGTGATCGCGCTGTTCGCCGATGCGATCCAGGCACGACGTACGACTCCAATGCGGATCCGCGACCGACTCGACGCTCGGCCGCGGGTGCGCCGACGCGACCTGATGCGCGGCGTGCTGACCGACCTCCACCTCGGCACGTGCTCGGTGCTCGAGCACGGCTACCTCACCAGGGTCGAGCAGCCGCACGGCCTCCCGTCGGCCAGGAGGCAGCTGCGCGACTCGGCCGGCGGACCGGTCTATCGCGACGTCGTCTACGTCGGCTTCGACCAGGTGGTCGAGATCGACGGACGGCTCTGGCACGACAACGCCTCCGCCCGGGACGCCGACCTCGATCGCGACCTCGACGCCGCGGTCGACCGCCTCAACACCGTCCGGGTCGGGTGGGGCCAGGTGTTCGCGCGACCGTGTGCGACGGCGGCGCGGATCGCCGTACTTCTCCAGGCGCGTGGCTGGACGGGGCAGACCACTCGCTGCCCCGACTGCCCCCAGGGGTTGCGACTGACGGGCTGATGGTCAACGCGGTCCTGGTGACGCACATGTCGCGTCACCACGACCACACTCGGCCTGGAGTCCCCGCGAGGACCCTCAGCCGCAGGCGGGGGCGGGAGGGAGGGGTGCGGGCACCCCGACGGCGGGCATCCCAAGCCCGACGGAGGAGGCGGGGGCGGGGGCGGACGTACGCCGCTCCCAGGCGTCGCCGGCGCGGGTGCGGCGCACGGACCGGATGGCGCCGTCGGCGACGAGGTGGTGGGGTGCGGCGTAGGTGATCTCGACCGTGACCATGTCCCCGGGACGCACCGAGTCGTCGGCGACGGCGGAGAAGTCGGCGGCGAAGTGCACGAGCCGGTTGTCATGCGCCCGGCCCGAGAGGCGGTGGGTGGCGGCGTCCTTGCGCCCCTCGCCCTCGGCCACCATCAGCTCCACGGTGCGCCCGACGAGCGCCTGGTTCTCCGACCAGGCCACCTCCTCGACGACCGCGACGAGGCGCTGGTAGCGGTCCTTGACGACCTCCGGGGAGATCTGGTCGGGCAACGTGGCGGCCGGGGTGCCCGGGCGCTTGGAGTACTGGAAGGTGAACGCGGCCGAGAACCGCGCCGCGCGCACGACGTCGAGGGTGGCCTGGAAGTCCTCCTCCGTCTCGCCCGGGAAGCCGACGATGATGTCGGTCGTGATCGCCGCGTCAGGGATGGCGGCGCGCACGCGCTCGATGATCCCGAGGTACTTCGACTGGCGGTAGGACCGTCGCATGTCGCGCAGCACCTTGTCCGACCCCGACTGCAGCGGCATGTGCAGCGAGGGCATGACGTTCGGGGTGGACGCCATCGCCTCGATGACGTCGTCGGTGAACTCCGCGGGGTGCGGCGAGGTGAAGCGCACGCGCTCGAGGCCCTCGATCTCGCCACACGCGCGCAGCAGCTTGGAGAACGCCTGGCGGTCGCCGAACTCGACGCCGTAGGCGTTGACGTTCTGGCCGAGGAGCGTGATCTCGGTGACGCCCTCCTCGACGAGGGCGGAGACCTCGGCCAGGATCTCGCCGGGCCGGCGGTCCTTCTCCTTGCCACGCAGCGCGGGGACGATGCAGAACGTGCACGTGTTGTTGCACCCGACCGAGATCGAGACCCAGGCGGCGTACGCCGACTCGCGCTTGGTCGGCAGCGTCGAGGGGAAGACCGAGAGCGACTCCAGGATCTCGACCTGGGCCTCCTCCTGCACCCGCGCGCGCTCGAGCAGCACCGGCAGCGAGCCGATGTTGTGGGTGCCGAAGACGACGTCGACCCACGGCGCGCGCGTGGTGATGGTGTCGCGGTCCTTCTGGGCCAGGCAGCCGCCGACGGCGATCTGCATGCCGGGCGTCGCGGCCTTGACGGGCGCGAGGTGGCCGAGGTTGCCGTAGAGCTTGTTGTCGGCGTTCTCCCGCACCGCGCAGGTGTTGAAGACGACGACGTCCGCCTGCTCCCCGTCGTGCGCCCGGACGTAGCCGGCGTCCTCCAGCAGGCCGCTGAGCCGCTCGGAGTCGTGGACGTTCATCTGGCACCCGTGGGTCTTGACCTCGTAGGTGCGGGCGGGGGCTTCAGGGAGTGCGCTCATGACCGTTCAAGCGTACGGCGGCCGCCGGGGGCCCCGGCAATCGAGCATCGGAGGCGCCGGACGCAGAGCCGGACCCTACGAGCATCGGACCCCGCCGAGGGCGTCCGGCCTAGTCCGATATGACTAGACCACTAGGCCATTAGGAGGATTACTGCTCGAAATCCTTACATTTCTCCTGTCCCGGCACCCAAGATCGCTGCAGAAGTCAACAAAGCGGTAACACCGTTCCACACGGATGTGGGTCTCGGCTGTGTCACCGCTCACGGCGGGGAGTGCACGGATGCAGCTTCAGACCAGGATCGACCGAGCAGAGGTCCTCCGGCGCGCCCGGATCGCCGCCCTCACCGTCGTTGTTACCGCACTGTTGCTGATGGTGCTGCCGACCGATGCCCACGCCGCCGGCTCCGTGCACGCCAAGAAGCGCGCCAAGCGCGCCACCGTCACTGCGACGCTCGCCTCCCTGCCGCCGATCGTGCAGCCCGGCACCTCCCCCGCAGCGCCATCCGACGACGGCACCCTGGTCGCGACCTTCGCACCGGCCAGCCCGGGCGAGAAGGTCACCCTCGAGAAGCGCGCACGCAACGGCTGGAAGGTCGTCGCGACGGCCACCGAGGACGCCTGGGGCTCGGCCGCCTTCACCCCCGGCTCCGGCACCTACCGCGCGTCCTCCACCTCGGGCGGGCGCACCTGGACCTCGGGCTCGGTGACCACCGCCCGCTGGTCGCCCGAGTTCGAGGACACCTTCTCGGGCACCACGCTCGACCCCTCGGTCTGGAACGACCAGAAGCGCGAGCACGAGAGCGTGTACGCCCCGCGGACCTGCGCCCGCGTCGACCCCGCCGCCCGCCGCGTCGGTGACGGCGTCCTCCGCCTCGGCGTCGCCGCCGACCCCGCCCGCCTCGGCCAGCCGTGCAGCTACACGACGGCGCGCGGCTCGGGCACCAGCCCGTACCTGCTGAACAGCCAGGTCGCCACGGAGTACACCCGCTTCTTCCAGCACGGCATCGTCGCGGCCCGCATCAAGCCGCAGCGCGCCAAGGGCATGCACTCCGGCTTCTGGCTGCTCCCCAGCGGCACGAAGTACACCGACGGCGTGCCGGCCGCCGGCACCGAGATCGACATCATGGAGTTCTTCGGCGAGACCGGGCGCGGCACCGAGACCATCGGCTCGCACGTCCACTACTACGAGGCCAACTGGGACAAGATCAGCTACGGCAACTTCTTCCGCGCCACCCGCAACGCGCTGACCAGCAGCCGTCGCAACTGGTGGGACGAGTTCCACGTGTTCTCGGTGGAGTGGACGCCGAAGGAGTACATCTTCCGCGTCGACGGCCGCGAGTACTACCGCGAGACCCAGGCGGTGTCGCAGTCCATGCAGTACCTCGTGCTCTCCAACCTGACCTCGGACTACGAGCTCGGCGAGCTCACCGCCGACGAGCTCAGCGACACCGCGCAGGTCGACTGGGTCCGGGTCTTCGACGCCACCTCGCGCGAGTCCGCCCGGGTCACCCGCGGCCGCAAGTCCGCCTGAGCCGCTCACGCTTCCGCCGGCGTCCACCTAGGCTCGCGGCATGCCGCGCCTGCACGCCTACGAGCTGCTCCCGGACGCTGCGGGCGAGGAGTCCGTACGCCGTGACTGGCAGGCGCTGCGCGACGCCGGGCTCCCCTCCCAGCTCGACCACCGCGGCACCACCAACGGCCCGCACCTGACCCTCGTGGCGGCGCCTGCGCTGGGTCCGGCCGACGACGAGCGGGCGCTCGCCCTGCTGGCACCGCTGCTGCCCGTCGAGGTCCGCGTCGCCGGCATCGCGCTGCTCGGCGGCTCGCGCGTCACCGTCGCCCGGCTGGTCGACGTGCCCGACCCGCTGGCCCGGGCCGTGCTCGACCTGCGCCACGAGGTCACTGACACGCAGCACCCCGGGTGGCTCGCCCACGTCACCCTGGGCCGCCGGATCCCGCGGGCCGAGGTGCCTGCCGCGCTGGCCGTGCTCAGGCACCCGGACGTCGTGCTGCGGCTGGACACGCTGCGCCGCTGGGACCCCGACGCGGACGTCGTACGGACCCTCGCAGGGCCGGCGTCACCACCCCCGCGCTGAGCGGACAGGGCACCGCGAGCGGAATCGTCACCACTTCGTGATGGCCCGAACGGGTCAGGGCTGATGGCCCTATCGGTCCACGTGCAGATAGGTTTCGCCTATGACCGCGCAGGAATCGACCCCTGTCAGCGCCGGCCGGGGCGAGCCCCTGGTCGTGCTGAGCGGAGTCCAGAAGCACTTCGGGCAGCTGCACGCCCTCAAGGACATCGAGCTCTCCGTCGCGCGCGGCGAGGTCGTGGTGGTGATCGGGCCGTCCGGCTCGGGCAAGTCGACGTTGTGCCGCGCGATCAACCGTCTCGAGACGATCGACGAGGGCACCATCACCCTCGACGGCCAGCCGCTGCCGCAGGAGGGCAAGGCCCTCGCTGCGCTGCGCGCCGAGGTCGGGATGGTGTTCCAGAGCTTCAACCTCTTCGCCCACAAGACGATCCTCGAGAACGTCACCCTCGGACCGATCAAGGTCCGCGGGATGAAGAAGGAGGAGGCGGAGAAGCAGGCCCGCGAGCTCCTCGACCGGGTCGGCGTCGGGCACCAGGCCGAGAAGTACCCGGCGCAGCTCTCCGGCGGCCAGCAGCAGCGCGTGGCCATCGCCCGCGCCCTCGCCATGGAGCCGAAGGTGATGCTCTTCGACGAGCCCACCTCCGCGCTCGACCCGGAGATGATCAAGGAGGTCCTCGACGTCATGGTCGACCTCGCCCAGCAGGGCATGACCATGGTCGTGGTGACCCACGAGATGGGCTTCGCCCGCACCGCCGCCGACCGCGTCGTGTTCATGGCCGACGGCGCGATCATCGAGGAGAACACCCCCGAGGAGTTCTTCACCAACCCGACCTCCGACCGTGCCAAGGACTTCCTCGGCAAGATCCTCAAGCACTGAGGACCCACCACTCTCGGGAGCCCAGCACGCCATCCCCAGAAACCGCAGACGGCCTCGGGCCGCCAACCGAAGGAGAGCAAGGATGAGATTCATCAGGACCAAGGCGATCATCGCCACGGCGGGGTTGGCCCTGTCGCTGGCCGCCTGCGGTGACGCGGGCGACGACGGTGGCAACGCCACCGAGGTCGACGTCCAGGAGAACGCCGCCGACGCGTTCGACGACGGCACGGCGATGAAGGACTTCGCCGACTCCGGCAAGATCACCATCGGCGTGAAGTTCGACCAGCCCGGCATCGGCTTCAAGGGTGCCGCCGACGACATGCCGAAGGGCTTCGACCCCGAGATCGGCAAGATCCTCGCCGCCTCGCTGGGCATCGCCCCGGAGGACATCACCTGGAAGGAGACGATCTCGGACAACCGCGAGCCCTTCCTGCAGGAGGGCGAGGTCGACCTCGTCATCGCGTCGTACTCCATCACCGACGAGCGTCGCCAGGTCGTCGGCCAGGCCGGCCCCTACTACGTCACGGGCCAGCAGCTCCTGGTCGGCACCGACAGTGACATCGCCAGCCTCGACGACGTGAAGGGCAAGGAGGTCTGCTCGGTGACGGGCTCGACCTCGCTGGAGAACATCAAGGCCGAGGGTGCGAAGCCGCGCGGCTTCGACACCTACTCCGAGTGCGTCGACCAGGTCCTCAGCGGCACGGTGGACGCGATGACCACCGACGGCGCGATCCTCCTCGGGTACGCGGCGGAGCACCCCGACGACCTCAAGGTCGTCGTGGACCCGTTCTCCGAGGAGCGCTACGGCGTGGGCTACAGCAAGGACAAGCCCGAGATGTGCCAGTGGATCGTCGACACCATCAAGAAGGCCGAGGACGACGGCGACTGGGACGCCGCGTTCGAGGCCACCCTCGGGCAGTCGGGCGTCGACACGCCCGAGCCGCCGGCCATGGACGAGTGCCCGGCCGCCTGACCTTGCTCGACCCGATCACCTGATCAGGTGCCGGCGGGCGGAGACGCCCGCCGGCACCTCACAGAGAGGAGCCGCCGCACATGGATGCGGTGTTCTCGAACTTCGACGACTACCTCAAGGCCTTCGGCCTGACCATCGGCCTGTTCGTCGTCGCCGGCATCGCCTCGCTGGTCTGGGGCACGATCCTCGCGGTCCTCCGCGTCGGTCCGATCTCGATCCTCAACAAGGCGGCGGCCCTCTACGTCACGCTCTTCCGCAACACCCCGCTGCTGATGATCTTCATCTTCATGGCGATCGCCATGCCGGTGCTGGGCTACAACTTCAAGTTCGTCGAGGACGTCGAGATCGGCGGTTACAACGTCTCGGCCTTCTTCTTCCGCTCCTGCATCGCGCTCACGCTCTACACCTCCGCCTTCGTGTGCGAGGCGATGCGCTCCGGCGTCAACGCCGTCCCGCTCGGGCAGGCCGAGGCCGGGCGCGCCATCGGGCTCACCTTCGCCCAGTCGATGCAGCTGGTGGTGCTGCCCCAGGCCGCGCGCGCGATCATCCCGCCGATGACCAGTGTGCTCATCGCCCTCATCAAGAACACGTCCGTCGCGGCAGCCTTCGGCATGGCCGAGGCGGTCGCCACGATGAAGGCCTTGACCAACAACAACGCCGACCAGCGGACGGGCATCTTCCTGGCCTTCGCGGTCGGCTACATCATCATCGTCGAGGTGGTCGCGCTGGCCTCCTACGCCGTCGAGCGCAAGGTCCGGGTGGCCCGATGAGCGCGTCCGTCCTCTTCGACGCCCCCGGCCCGAAGACCGTCGCCCGGCACCGCCTCTACACCGTCGTCAGCATCGTCGCGCTGGCGGCGATGGTCGCCTTCGCGGTCTGGCGGCTCTACGACCGCGGCCAGCTCGAGTACGCCCTGTGGGAGCCGTTCGTCACTCCCAAGTACCTCGAGTTCATCCTCGTCGACGGACTCCTCCAGACCCTCAAGATGGCCCTCTTCTCCGTCGTCTTCGCCGTCGTCATCGGCCTGGTGCTCGGCATCGCCAAGCTCTCCGACCGCCGCTGGATCCGCTGGCCCGCCTGGCTCGTCGTGGAGTTCTTCCGCGCCGCACCGGTCCTGCTGCTGATGGTCTACGCGTTCTACCTGCTCGCGATCGGCAACGGTCCGCTGAGCCCGTTCTGGTGCGTGGTCATCGCGTTGACCCTCTACAACGGGTCCGTGCTGGCCGAGGTCTTCCGCGCCGGCATCAACGCCGTCCCGAAGGGTCAATCCGAAGCGGCGTACGCCATCGGCATGCGCAAGTCGCAGGTGATGGGCACGGTCCTGCTGCCGCAGGGCGTCAAGATCATGCTGCCCTCGATCATCAGCCAGATGGTGGTCGCCCTGAAGGACACCAGCCTCGGCTACTACATCACCGCGCCCGGCCTCACTGCCGTCGGCAAGCCCATCTACCTCGAGTTCGGCAACCAGGTGCCCACCGCCATCGTGATCACCGGGCTCTACGTGGGGGTCAACCTGATCCTCACCTGGATCGCGACCGTCGCGCAGAGACGGTTCGTCGGCGAGAAGAAGGCGCTCGCCGTGCCGATGGTCGGCGACATGCAGTCGGGGCGAGCGGTCTAGGACCTTCGCGCGAAGCGGTCGCGTCCTCGCAGGCTCGGACGCGCTCGAGACGTCGAAGTCCCTCACTGCGCTCAGGACTTCTCGGTCACCCAGAGCCGGATCTCGCCCTCGACCACGACCGTGCCGTCGGTGCGTACGCCGCGCACCCGCACGGGCAGGTCGTAGCCGTCACCGAGCTCGGCGGTCCACTGCTCGGGGTCGGTCTCGGCGATGCAGGTGATGTCGGAGTCGGCCTTGGCGGTGTAGGCGACCTCCATGCCCTTGGGGATCCAGCGGCGCTCGCGCGGGATCGTCGACTCGGCCAGTGCACCCATGGCGGCCTCGAGGCCGTTGCAGAGCGCGATGGCGTGCACCGTCTTGATGTGGTTGTGCACGCCTCGGCGCTTGCGGATGACGAGCTCGGCGTGGTCGGGCTCGACCACGGTGAAGCGCGGCCGGATCGTCGCGAAGTAGGGGGCCTTCTGGCTGAAGGCGAGCGAGAAGACCCGGTCACCGAGGGGCAGCGCGGAGGACTTCTTCCAGAGGTCGAGGACAGCAGGCATGCCGCGACATTACTCGTCAGTAACCAGCCACGCCAGTATGCGGTCGGCCGTCTCGTCGGCGGACAGGTCGGTGTTGTCGATGACCAGGTGCGGCCATTGCGCGAGCAGCCGCTCCCCCGGCGCGTCCCGGCCCGGCTGCGAGGTCATCCGGTAGTCGGCGTCCATGCCGCGGACGTTGGCGTCGGACCAGTCGAGGTCGCGCTTGGACTTCTTCTCCGCGAGCCGGTGCTCGGTGCGGTTGCGGACGAGCCGGGTGTCGAGGTCGGCGACCAGCTCGACGGCGGCCACCCGGTCGCCGTACGGCGCCGCGAAGTCGCGCAGCCACGTGGCCTCGCTCTCCTCGTCCATGTCGATGACGAAGGTGAAGACCAGGTCGGTGCCCGACGCGGCCGCCTCCTCGACCACGCGCCGCCGGAACTCGCTGTTGAGCCGGTTGAACGGCGGCGTGCCGTGGTCGAAGACGTCCAGCAGCAGCTCGATGGTGTGGTGGTTGTGGAACAGCCGGTACGACGAGCGGTCGGCCACGGCGCGGCCGACCGTCATCTTGCCGACGGCGGGCGGTCCGAGGATCAGCAGCAGGGGCACCCGGCGATCGTGCCGCATCCCCGGGTGCGGGCGCACCCGGGTTGCGGCACTGCGAGCGTCCGCTCAGATGAAGAGCAGCTGGGCGCCGTCGGTGAGCTCCATGAAGTCGCTCGCCGAGATGATGCCCTCGACCTCGTCGATGAGGTCCTCCTCGTGCAGCTTCATCATGTCGGCGCTCATCCGGCACGCCCACAGGTGGCCGCCGGAGGCGTGGATGATCTCGAGGAACTCCGGTACCTCGGGCACGTCGAGGTCGGCGATCTGCTTCTTCATCATCTTCGTCGTCGCGGCCGTCATGCCGGGCAGGCCGGCCATCCCCTGCGGCATGTGCACGCCGAACATCCCCGGGGGGTGCATGGCGGTGTTGCCGAGGTAGGAGAACTGCAGGTCCCCCTGCGTCTTCTTGTTGATCATGTCGAAGCCCCAGAACGTGAAGAACAGGTGCACCTCGATGCCCTCGCCGAGGGCCGCGTTGCCCAGGATGAGAGCCGGGTAGGCCATGTCGAGGTTGCCCTTGGAGCAGATGATCGCCAGCTTGCGGCCGGACTCCGCCTCGTCGTCGAACGACGGGACGAACGAGGTCTCCTCGTCCACGCGAGTGGGCACGTCGGTGGTCATGTCACACACATCCCTTCGGCTTGGGCAGGCCGGCCACGTAGGCCATCTTCTTGGCGGGCTTCTTGGGGAAGAGCCCGAACAGGGTCTTCACGTCGATGCCGGTCTGGGTGCTGACCCGGCGCAGGGTCGGCGTCTCCCCCATGGCGGCGTGGTCGGTCCGCAGGAACCGGATGGGCTCCCAGTGGGCCTCGGTCATCTCGATGCCGATCAACCGGGCCAGCTCGACGCCCAGGTCCTCGGTCCAGTCCTCGGGATGGACGAGGAAGCCCTCCTCGTTCACCTCGAGCGTGCGCCCGGAAATGGTGGTGGTGGGCATGCTCATTCCTCTCTCATCGACGCCGACACGGCGGCTGGTGGGCCTTCGGGGTGCTTGCCGGCCATGGACATCTGCGGCTTGAGCCCCAGGGGGCGGCCGGGGAGCAGGGCGTTCCAGTAGATGTGCCGAAAGGCCAGCTTGGACAGGTGGTTGAAGCGGCTCTCCTTGAGCAGCCGCAGCGGGCCCACACCCGGGACCGGGAAGGTGCCGGTGAGCGGCTCGGTCTCGTAGTTGAAGTCGAGCAGCAGGGCCTTGCCGTGCCCGGACTCCACGAAGCAGTTGGCGTGGCCGTCGAAGGAGTGCGTCATCGGGCGTCCGTGCGCGAGCTCGACCAGGTTGTCGATGAAGACCTCCACCGAGAAGTGGGCCACCGAGCCGGCCTTGGACGTGGGCAGGTTGGCGGCGTCGCCCAGCGCGAAGATCTCCGGGTGCGGGTGACGATCGCCCTGCGGGAGGTACTGGCAGGTGTGCTTGTCGACGGTGACGTAGTTGAGCTCGTCGCCCAGCCCGGATCGCTCGACGAAGTCGGCGCCCATGTTGAGCGGCACGGTCACGAGCAGGTCGTACGGCACCTCGCGCTCGTCGTAGGACCGCAGCACCCTGGCCTCCTGGTCGACCGACTCGACCATGAAGTCGGTCTCGACGGTCACGTCCCGCTCCTCCAACGCGTGCCCCAGCTCGCGGCTGGCGACGGGCTTGGTGAACGCTCCGTCCAGCGGGGTCACGAAGACGAGCTCGGTGCGCTCGCGCAGCCCGTGCTGGCGCAGCCAGTCGTCAGCGAGGAAGGTGAACTCCAGGGGCGCCACGGGGCACTTGAAGGGCAGCTCGGTGATGTGCACGACCAGGCGACCGCCCTCGAAGGCGACGAGGTTGTCGCGCAGCGCGAGCGAGCCCTCGAACGTGTAGAACTCGTTCACGCTCCGGTGCCACTCCTCGCCCAGCATGCCCGGCGTCTGGTCCGGGCGGGGCGTGGTGCCCGACGCGATGACGAGGTAGTCGTAGTCGAGGACGGTGCCGTCCTCGAGCACCACCCGGCGACCGTCCGCGTCGACACGGTCCACCTCGCCCGTGACGATCCGCGTCGCGGGGTCGATGAACTGGCGCTTCGAGCGGCGGACCTGGGCCGGCGTGTTCATCCCGAACGGCATGAAGAGGTAGCCGGGCTGGTAGTCGTGGACGTCGTCGCGATCGACGAGCGTCACGTCCCAGTCGGGCAGGACCTTGTGGACCTTGTTGGCGACCATCGTGCCGGCGGTGCCGCCGCCGAGCACGAGGAGCCTGGGAGGCGAGGTGTTCGTGGTCATGCTCCACATATACCCCCGGGGGTGTGCGTGGAGGCAGGGCCTTAGGTCCCGTCCCGGCCGGGATCCGGCTTCCGCGCGAGCACCTCGACGCGGTTGCCGTGCCCGTCGGAGGCGTGGAACCGGACGTGCCCCGGGAAGGTGTCGCGCTGGCTCTCGTCGACCTCGAAGCCGAGGCCGCGCAGCCGGGTCGCGACCTCGTCGAGGTCGCCGCCGACGAAGGCCGGGTGCGCCTTGCGCGCGGGCGCGAACGGCTCCTCGACGCCGACGTGCAGCTCGGCCGTCACGGCACCCGCGTCGTCGTACGCCCGGAACCAGGCGCCGCCGCGCGCGACCAGGTCGGCCGGCTTGTCGACCTCCGTCATCCCGAGCCCGTCGGCGTAGAAGCGCCGGGCGACGCCCTCGCCGCCGGGCGGGCAGGCGACCTGCACGTGGTGGAGGCGCATCACGCGGTCACCCGGTCGAGCTCGGGCTTGCGCGCGACGACGAAGATCCGGCGGAACGGCATCACCACGCGGCCCGACGGGTCGGCGGGGTACGCCTCGCGCAGCAGGTCGCGGAACTCCTCCTCGAAGAGCGGGCGGAGGTCATCGGGCAGCGCCTGCAGCGTTGGGCGCGCGCCGGTGCCCGAGACCCAGTCGAAGACCGGGTCGGGCCCGGCCAGGACGTGGAGGTACGTCGTCTCCCACGCGTCGACCTCGCAGCCGAGGTCGAGCAGCACGCGGAGGTAGTCGTCCGGCTCGTGGCTGGCCGGCACCGCGACCCCCCTGACGTGCTCGGCGTAGGGCTCGCGCTCGGCGATGTCGGTGCGGATCGTGTGACTGGGCTCGCCGAAGTTGCCGGGGACCTGGAAGGCGAACCAGCCACCCGGTGCCACCCGGTCGACCAGCGCGGGCAGCAGCTCGAGGTGATCGGGCAGCCACTGCAGCGTGGCGTTGCTGACCAGCACGTCGACGGGCACGCGCAGCGCGAGCGGGTCGGCGCGCGCCCAGTCACGCAGGTCGGCGACCTCCCAAGCGATCCCGTCGACCTCTTGCGCCGCGGCGATCATCTCCGGGCTGCTGTCGATCCCGGTGACCTGCGCGCCGGGCCACCGGTCGGCGAGGAGGGCGGTGAGGTTGCCCGGTCCGCAGCCGAGGTCGACCACGGTCCGCGGCGTCTCGGCGTGCACGCGCGCGAGCAGGTCGACGAACGGCCTGCCCCGCTCGTCGGCGTACGCGAGGTAGCGGTCGGGGTCCCAGCTGTGGGTCATGGTCGTCCTCCTCCGGTGCTCCTGCTCGGGGTGGTCCCCTACGTTCTGAACACCATTGTGGGTAGTCCCCTACGTTCTGCACGCTGAGGTGGTGCAGAACGTAGGGGACCACCTCGGCAAGTATCTTGATGTCGAGATACCTACCCTGTCCCGCAACCATCTCGATGTCAAGATTCTCGACCGGATCGGCCGTCTGGCAGGATGTCGGCATGCGTGACGAGGTGGACGACCTGGTCGAGGCCTGGGGCCGCGAGCGCGGCGACCTGGACCTGGCTCCTGTCGAGGTGTTCTCGCGGATCAGCCGGCTCGCGCGCCACCTCGACCTGGCCCGCCGCGACGCGTTCACCGCGCACGGCATCGAGTCGTGGGAGTTCGACGTGCTCGCCGCGCTCCGCCGGGCCGGGGCGCCGTACGAGCTCTCGCCCGGCCGCCTGCTGCGCGAGACCCTCGTGACCAGCGGGACCATGACCAACCGTGTCGACCGGCTCACCGCCCGTGGCCTGGTGGAGCGGCTGCCCGACCCGCGCGACCGGCGCGGCGTCCTGGTGCGCCTCACCGCCGAGGGCAAGGCCTCCGTCGACGGCGCCTTCGAGGCGCTGCTCGCCGCGGAGGCGGACATCCTCGCCGACCTCAACGACAAGCAGCGCACCCAGCTCGCCGGGCTGCTGCGCTCGCTGCTCGCGCCCTTCAGCTGACGGCTCGCACCACATCGCGGAGTCCCCGAGTCACTGGGAGGCTCACAGGCTCCACGGTCTCGCTGCGGTCCCCGGACATCGGCGCGGACCAGCCGTACACCGAGGACCTACTCGACGACCTCGGAGGCCTCGAGCCACTCCAGCTCCAGCTCCTCCTTCTCGGCCGCGAGCTCGCCGAGCTGGGCGCCGACGCGGGCGAGGAGGTCGTAGTCGGTGAGGTCGGCCTCCATCTCCGCGTGCAGCTCCGCCTCGCGTACGGCGATGCGCTCGAGCTGCTTCTCGACCCGGGCCAGCACCTTGCGGGCGGCGCGGTCCTCGGCCGAGCCGGCTCGCGCCTTGGGCGCCGCGGCGCCGGCCGGTGCGTCGGGGACGACTGCGGCGGGCTCCGCGGTGGCCGACGCGAGGGCGGCCTGCTCGAGGGCGTGGTCGGCTGCCCGACGCTCGAGGTACTCGTCGACGCCCCGGGGAAGCATCGAGACCTGGCCGTCGCCGAGCAGCGCCCAGACCGAGTCGGTGACGCGCTCGAGGAAGTAGCGGTCGTGCGAGACCACGATCAGCGTGCCGGGCCAGGAGTCGAGGAAGTCCTCGAGGACGTTGAGGGTGTCGATGTCGAGGTCGTTGGTCGGCTCGTCGAGCAGCAGCACGTTGGGCTCGCTGAGCAGCAGCTTGAGCAGCTGGAAGCGGCGCCGCTCGCCACCGGACAGGTCGCCGAGCCGCGCGGTCAGGCGGTCGCCCGTGAAGCCGAACCGCTCCAGCATCGACGTCGCCGAGATCTCCTGCCCGTCGAGCGTGCGGGTCACCCGACGGATCGACTCGACGGTCGGCAGCACCCGTGCCAGCGGGTCGATCTCGTCGAGGGCCTGGGTGAGGTGCTGCATCTCGACCGTCCGACCCCGCTTGACGCGACCCACGTCGGGCAGCAGCGCCCCGGAGACCAGCGAGAGCAGCGAGGTCTTGCCGGCTCCGTTGACGCCGACGATGCCGACGCGGTCGCCCGGGCCGATCCGCCAGGTCGCGTGGTCGAGCAGCTTGCGCTCGCCGCGGGAGAGGTCGACGTCCTCGATGTCGATGACGTCCTTGCCGAGCCGCTGGCTGGCGAAGCGCTGGAGCTCCATCCGGTCGCGCGGCGGCGGGACGTCGTCGATCAGCGCGTTGGCGGCGTCGATGCGGAACTTCGGCTTCGACGTACGCGCGGGGGCGCCGCGCCGCAGCCACGCGAGCTCCTTGCGGGCGAGGTTCTGCCGCCGGGTCTCGGTCGCGGCCGCCTGGCGCGTCCGCTCGGCCTTGGCCAGCACGAAGGCCGCGTAGCCGCCCTCGTAGGAGTCGACCGCGCCGTCGTGGACCTCCCAGGTGGTCTGGCAGACCGCGTCGAGGAACCAGCGGTCGTGGGTCACCACGATCAGCGCGCTGGGCAGGGTGACCAGGTGCGAGGCGAGCCAGGCGACCGCCTCGACGTCGAGGTGGTTGGTCGGCTCGTCGAGGACGACCAGGTCGTGGCGCGACAGCAGCAGCGCGGCCAGGGCGCACCGTCGGCGCTCCCCGCCGGAGAGCCCGATGACGGCACGGTCGAGCGCCACGCCTGCGAGCAGCTCCTCGACGACCTGGCGGGTGGTGGGGTCGGCGGCCCACTCGTGGTCGGCCCGGCCGGCGAGCACCGCCTCGCGCACGGTGTGGCTGTCGACGAGCTCGTCCCCCTGGTGGAGGTAGCCGATCTCGACGCCGCGGGTGCGCGACACGCGACCGGTGTCGGGCTCCTCGATGCCGGTCATCACCTCGAGCAGCGTGGTCTTGCCGTCGCCGTTGCGTCCGACGACGCCGACCCGCTCCCCCAACGAGATGCCGAGGGAGACGTTGTCGAGCAGCGGTCGGACACCGTAGGACTTCGAGACACGCTCGAGGTTGATGAGGTTCGCCATGACCGGGCGATCCTCTCAGGTGCGCCCCAGCCCGGCCGTGGCGGCGTACGCCGTGCGGGTGCGGTCAGGCGGTCGGCTGCGGGTCGGCGTCCGTCGACGCGGCAGGAACGACCTCCGCGCGGGTGGGCGTGGAGCCGTTGGTGCCGGCGTACTTCTGGATCAGCTGCTCCACGTCGAGGCCGGTGGTGGACTTCAGCAGCTCCATCGTCTGGACGAAGTTGTTGGTGACCTGGCGGGGCAGCTCGCCGGCGCCGTCGGCCGAGATGACCGTCAGCTTGTCGATCCCGGCCATCGGGCGCGCGAGCTCGGCGGCCACCTTGGGCATCACCTCGATGAGCATCTGCAGGACCGCGGCCTCGTTGTAGCCCGCGAACGCGGCGGCCTTCTTGTCCATCGCCTCCGCCTCGGCCTGGCCGGCGGCCAGGATGGCGGCGGCCGACGCCTCACCCTCGGCCCGGGTCGCGTCGGCCTCGGCGACACGGCGGGCCTTCTCGGCCTCACCGCGCTTGGCGCCCTCGATGGCCTCGGCCTCGGCGAGCGCCGAACGACGGGACTTCTCGCCCTCACCGGTGAGGCGGGCCTTCTCGGCCTCGGCCTCGGCGTTGGCGATCGAGGCCGCCTTGCGGGCCTCCGCCTCGAGGATCTGGGAGTTGCGGCGACCCTGGGCCTCGGTCTCGACGCGGTAGCGCTCGGCGTCGGCGGGCTTGCGGACCTCGGTGTCGAGCTGGCGCTCCTTGAGCGCGGCCTGCCGCACGGCGACCTTCTCCTGCTCGAGCAGGATCGCCTGGTCGCGGTCGGCCTGCGCCAGCGGGCCGGCGGCCGACGCCTGGGCGTTGGCGGCGTCGGTCTCGGCCTTGATCTCCGCGCTCTTGAGGGCGAGGGCACGCTGGGTGATCGCGATCTCCTGCTCGGCGGCGATGCGTGCCTGCTCGGCCGCCTGGCGGGCGTTGGCCTCGGCGATCGACGCGAGCTGGTTGAGCTTGGCGGCCTCGGGACGCCCGAGGTCGGCGAGGTAGGAGCCGTCATCGGTGATGTCCTGGATCTGGAAGGTGTCGAGCACCAGGCCCTGGCCGGTCAGCGAGGACTCCGACTCCTCGGCGACGCGCTGGGCGAAGGCGGCGCGGTCACGGATGATCTGCTCGACCGACATCGAGCCGACGATGGAGCGCAGCGCACCGGCGAGCACCTCCTGGGTGAAGGTCTCGATCTCCTGCTGCTGGCTGAGGAAGCGCTGGCCGGCCGCCCGGATGGAGTCCTCGTTGCCGCCGACCTTCACGAGCGCGACGCCGTCGAGGTTGAGCTTGATGCCCTGGCCGGACACCGCGCCCCGGATCTGCACCGAGATGCGGCGCGAGGACAGGTCGAGCGTCGCGAGCCGCTGCACGAACGGGATGACGAACACGCCGCCGCCCATGACGACCTTCTGGCCGGACAGGTCGGTGGAGATCTCGCCCGTCTCCGGGTTGCGTACCTCGCCCTTGCCCTTGCGCCCGGTGATGATGAACGACTCGTTGGGACCGGCCACCTTGTAGCGCGTGGTGACCAGCAGCGCGAGCAGCACCAGGAGGACGACGAGGCCGATCACTGACGTGACGACCGGGGACAGACCGAACATGCGGGCTCCTAGCGAGGTGACGGGTTCGAGAGAGTTCGGGAAGTTCAGGGAGTTCAGGGGAGGAAGAGCGGTTCGACCTGGACGGCCGTGGGCGAAATGACCTGGGTGACGCTGACCTGCGTGCCGGGCGGCACCGGGACGCTCGAGCGGGCGTTGAGGCGGGTGATGTGCCCGCCCACGCTGATCGACACGACGCCGAACCCGCCCTCGGGGATCGCGCTGACGACCGAGCCGATCTTCTCGACCATGTCGGAGGTGCGGACCGTGCCGGTGCCACCGTCGTCGTGGAGGAACCGTGACGCCCGGGCGGCGAGCCACCCGAGCAGCACGCCGAGCACGAGCCCGATGACGACCGCCGCCGTGGTCGAGCCGGTCACGGCCAGGGCGATGGCGCCGCCGAAGCCGAGGGCGCCGAGGAAGCCGGCGAGCGCCTCGGTCGAGAAGAAGCCGGCGCTGAGGCCCTCGAACGCGCCGTCGAGGACGTCGCCGACGACCAGTGCGACGAGGAGCAGGACGACACCGATGCCGCCCACCACCAAGAACACGGTCACGATGCCTCCCCCAGGTCCTGCTCGCGGCGTGACTGCCGCGCACAACATAGCGGCATGCTTCCCCGTCCGCGTGCGTTCATGCCTCCCGGTCTGCCCCGGCGGGAGGTCAGGCCAGGACGTGCGCCCCCGCCACCGGTCCCACGGCGGGCAGCACGACGTCGTACGTCGCCGCCAGGCCGGCCACGACGGCCATCGCGCCGTCGCGGGAGTCGCACAGGAAGACGCAGGTCGGGCCGGAGCCGGACACGAGGCCGCGCAGCGCACCCTCGGCCTCGCCGCGCTCGATCAACGTGCCGAGCTCCGGGCGCAGATCGATCGCCGGCTCCTGGAGGTCGTTGTGGAGGGCGCGGGCCAGGCGTACGGGCTCACCGCTCGCCAGCGCCACCAGCAGGTCGGTCGGCTCGGCAGGCCGCTCCGGTGCGTCGGGACGCAGCCGGTCGAAGTGCCGGTAGACCTCGGGCGTGGACAGGCCGACGGCGGAGGGGACGGCGACCCACCACCACGTGCCGTGGTCCTCGATCGGCTCGACGACCTCGCCGCGGCCCCGGCCCCGCGCCGTACCCCCGACGAGGGAGAACGGGACATCGCTGCCGAGCCTGGCCGCCTGCGCGAGCAGCACGTCGTCGGGCTGGACGAGGTCGTGCAGCCGGTCGTGCGCCAAGAGGGCGGCGGCGCCGTCGGCCGAGCCGCCCGCCATGCCGCCTGCGACGGGGATCTCCTTGGCGATCCGCACGTGGTGCCTGCGCCCGCAGGACACCTCAGCCAGGGCGCGCATGGCGATGTTGGAGGCGTCCGTGGGGACGCCGGCCAGGTCGAGGTGCGAGGCCCCGGCCACCGACAGCTCGTCCTCGTCGGCCTCGGCCACCGTGACGTCGTCGTGCAGCGAGATCGCCTGGTAGACCGTGTCGAGCGGGTGGAAGCCGTCGTCGCGCACCCGGCCGACACCGAGGTGCAGGTTGATCTTCGCGGCCGCCCGGACCGTGATGCTCATGCCTGCGCCGCCAGTCCCTCGGCGATCCGGGCGAAGTCCTCGACGGTGAGCACCTCGCCACGCGCGGTCGGGTCGACACCGGCGATCTCCAGGGCAGCGGAGGCGGCCTCGGCCGAGCCGGCGAGCCCGCGCAGCGCGGCCCGCACCTGCTTGCGGCGCTGGGCGAAGGCGGCGTCGACGACGGCGAACACCTCCTGGCGGGTGGCGGTCGTCTGCGGCGGGTCGCGTCGGGTCCACGCCACCAGGCCGGAGTCGACGTTGGGCGCCGGCCAGAACACGTTGCGCCCGATCGCACCGGCACGACGTACGTCGGCGAACCAGGCGGCCTTCACGCTCGGCACTCCGTAGGTCTTCGAGCCGGGGCCGGCCGCCAGCCGGTCGGCGACCTCGGCCTGCACCATCACCAGCCCCCGCTCCAGCGAGGGCAGCAGCGTGAGCAGGTGGATCAGCACCGGCACCGAGACGTTGTAGGGGAGGTTGGCCACGAGCGCGGTCGGCGCCGGGCCGGGCAGCTCCTCGACGCGCATCGCGTCGGCGAGCACCACCTCGAAGCGGTCGGCCTGGTCGGGGGCGTACGACGCGATGGTGGCCGGCAGCCGCTCGGCGAGCAGCGGGTCGACCTCGATGGCGATGACGCGCCGGGCGACCTCGAGCAGGGCCAGCGTCAGTGAGCCGAGGCCGGGGCCGACCTCGACGACGACGTCGTCCGGCCCGATGCCGGACTCGCGGACGATCCGGCGCACGGTGTTGGCGTCGATGACGAAGTTCTGGCCGCGCTGCTTGGTCGGGCGCAGGTCGAGCTCGGCGGCGAGCCGACGCACCTCGGCCGGCCCGAGGAGCCTCGGGCCGGCCGGGTTCGTGGTCATGGTCGGCAAGCCTAGTGCCGGGGTAGTCCCCTACGTTCTGGACGGTGCGGCGGTGCAGAACGTAGGGGACTACCTGGCGGTGGTGTGCCAGAACGTAGGGGACTACCGCGAGGCGGTGTGCCAGAACGTAGGGGACTACCGCGGAGGGGTCAGCGGGGCAGGCCGAGCTTGGCGGCGCACCCGGGCCAGGCGCCGTAGCCGCCGGAGGCGTCGCGGAGCTTGGTCGCGATGGCGATCTGGGTCTCGCGGGAGGCCTGGCTCGGCAGGCCGGTGCCGCCGTAGGCGCGCCAGGTGCCGACGTTGAACTGGAGGCCGCCGTAGTAGCCGTTGCCGGTGTTGATCGCCCAGTTGCCGCCGGACTCGCACTGCGCCAGCGCGTCCCACACGGTGTTGCCGCCGGCGAAGTTGGAGGTGGGCTCCTCCTTGGTGCCGACCTTGACGATCGTCGGGACGGCCTTGACCAGCGAGGAGGCCCGGACGATCTTGCGCGTCACGAGCTCGCCGTTGACGAAGCGCAGCCGGTAGGTGACCCTACGGACGCCGTCCTTGCCGGCCTGGACGACCTCCTCGTCGCCCTTGGTCATGCTGGCGTCCTCGCGCTGGATGACCGGCGCGTCGACGACCTCGCGGGCGACCTTCTTCGTCGCCAGGCGGATGTCCGTGACGACGACCTTGTCGCCGTCGGTGATCTCGGTGCCGAGGGACGGGGTGACCTTGTCGTGCCGGTCGACCTCGAAGCCCATCGTCTTGAGCACGTCGGCGACGGTCAGGGCGGTCACCTTGCGGGTGCGCAGGTCCTTCGCGCCGAGCTTGATGCGCACGACCTTGGGCGTGACGACCTTGAGCGCGAGGCCGCTGCGCCCGATCGAGGAGCTGCGGCTGGCGGACAGGTCGGCGCCGTCGAAGCGGCGGCCGATCTCGCCGAGCGCGCTCGCGACGTTGGTCGAGTTCACCCAGTAGGTCTTCGAGTCGCCGTCGACGGACAGCTCGAGCGGGCGGCCGAACTGCACGGCGATCGCGGTGCCGTCGGAGACGGTCTCGTCCATCGCGGGGGCCACGAGGTCCTTGTCGGTGACCTCGATGCCCTCCGCCGAGAGGACGTCGCCGACCGTGTCGCCGATGGCGCTCACGTGCGTGGTCCTGCCGTCGAGGCTGAGGGTCACGTCCTTGCTGAGTGCTGCGTAGCCGACCGTCGTGCCTGCGACGGCCGCTGCGATGACACCCACGAGGGTCGCCAGGACTGCTCGTGAGTGGAGGGCGGACCTGCTGAGCTGCGCGAGACGAGAGCGCACGATTCTCCGAACGTCGTACTACCCGGGCCTCGGGCGGCAGCACACCCCACGTGCGGCGCGCAGCACCCAGTGAGGGCGTACGAGTTGCGAGCGGGGGTCTCGCAGAGCCGGCCCGATCCGGCTCCAGGTGCTGCCGGATATCGCTCCCGATCCCGGCCAACAATCACAAGACGATAACGAAACCGACCCCTGACGCAAACTCGAACGCCGAAAATTGCCCGAGACTCCGGTCACGGGACGGGCTACCAGGTGCCTCCGAAGGCGGTCTCGGTGGTGGCGTCGACGGCCCGGCAGAGCTCCTCCAGGTCGGCCTGCCGCACCTCGGCCATCGCCCTCATGGTGAGCGGGACGAGGTAGGACGCGTTGGGCCGGCCGCGGTAGGGGGTCGGAGTCAGGTAGGGCGCGTCGGTCTCCACCAGGACCCGGTCGAGCGGCGTGATCGCCAGCGCGTCGCGCAGGGGCGCGGCGTTCTTGAAGGTCACCGTGCCGGCGAAGCTGAGGTACGCCCCACGGTCGAGGCAGCGGCGGGCGAAGGCGTCGTCGCCGGAGAAGCAGTGCATCACCCAGCGCTGCGGCGCGCCCTCGTCGTCGAGGATGCGCAGCACGTCGTCGTGGGCGTCGCGGTCGTGGATGACGAGCGTCTTGTCGAGCCGCTTGGCGAGGTCGATGTGGCGGCGGAAGCTCTCCTCCTGCGCCGCCCAGCCCTCGTCGCCGGTCCCGCTCTGGGCGTGCCGGAAGCGGTCGAGCCCGGTCTCGCCGACGGCGCGCACCTTGTCGTGGGCGGCGGCGAGCCGCTCGATCTCCTCGATCGCCTGGTCGAGGTCGCCGGTGGCCGCGAGCCGGGGCGCCTCGTTGGGGTGCAGGGCGACCCCGGCCACGAGCGCGTCGTGCTCTGCCGCGGCCGTGACGGCCCATCGCGCACCCGGCAGGTCGCAGCCGATCTGGACGATCCGCGGCACCCCGACAGCGGCCGCGGCCGCGAGGGCGTCCTCGGTCGTCGTCCAGTCGCCGTCCGCGATGTCGAGGTGGCAGTGGTTGTCCACGACCGGGTGCGGGAGCGGTTCCGGTGCGGGCGGCCGTGCCCGGTCGCGGCGGGCACCCGAGACCTCCTCGGTGGCCGCCCGCGAGCGGGTCGGCCCCTCCCCCGGCTCAGCGGTGGACAACGTCGTACACCTCCCGCTTGGGCAGCCCGGCGCGCCTGGCGACCTCGACGATCGCCTCCTTCTTCGTCGAGCCCGAGGCCTCGAGCTCGGCGACCGCGGCACGCAGCGAGCCGGGGTCGGTGGCCACGGCGGGCGCACCGCTCGACCCCTCGACGACGATCGTCACCTCGCCACGCACGCCGTCCTCGGCCCAGGCCACCAGCGACCCCAGCGGACCGCGGCGTACCTCCTCGTGCGTCTTGGTCAGCTCGCGGCACACCGCGGCAGGACGGTCCTCGCCGAGCGCGTCGGCCATCGCGGCCAGCGCCGCCTGGGTCCGGTGCGGCGCCTCGAAGAAGACCATCGTGCGCTCCTCGGTGGCCAGCGCGGCCAGGCGACGGCCCCGCTCACCGGCCTTGCGCGGTAGGAAGCCCTCGAAGCAGAAGCGGTCGACCGGGAGCCCACTCACCGCCAGCGCGGTCAGCACCGCACTCGGGCCCGGCACCGCGGTCACGCGGACGTCGTTCTCCACGGCCGCGGCGACGAGCCGGTAGCCGGGGTCGGACACGCTGGGCATCCCCGCGTCGGTGACCAGGACGACGCGCTCGCCGGCGAGCAGGGCCTCCAGGAGCACCGGCGTGCGGGCCTGCTCGTTGCCCTCGAAGTAGGAGACGACCCGTCCCGACAGGGTGATCCCGAGGTCGGCGCACAGCCGCTTGAGCCGCCGGGTGTCCTCGGCGGCGACCACGTCGGCGCCGGAGAGCTCGGCGGCCAGGCGCGGCGGGGCGTCGCCCGCCTGACCGATCGGGGTGCCCGCGAGGACCAGGACGCCTGCCATGGCCCGATCATGTCAGGCCCGTGTCCGGCCCCGCGGTCTGGCTAGAGTGCCCGCGTGACCCAGACTGCCGCCGAGCGGAATCGCCCGCGCTGGAAGTCGGAGGACCCGCTCCTGGGCTGGGTGGGCGCGATCTGCCTGGCGAGCCTGGCCTTCTTCCTGCGCCGTTGGCACCTGGGCACGCCCCACCAGTTCTCCTTCGACGAGACCTACTACGCCAAGGACGCCTGGTCCCTGCTGAACTTCGGCTACGTGCGGGCCTACGTCGAGGACGCCGACAAGACGATCCTCAACGGCAACGTCATGGACCTCTGGCAGGACGGTCCGTCGATGATCGTGCACCCGGAGGTCGGCAAGTGGCTGATCGCCGCCGGCATCAAGGTCTTCGGGATGGATCCCGCCGGCTGGCGGATGGCCTCCGCCGTCGTCGGGTCCGTGATGGTGCTCCTGATGTGCCGCTTCGTCCGGCGCGTCACGGGCTCCACCGTGCTCGGGCTCGTGGCGGGCCTGCTGCTGTCGATCGACGGCCTCCAGCTCGTGCTCTCGCGGCTGGCGCTGCTCGACATCTTCCTGGCCTTCTTCATCCTCTGCGGCGTGCACTGCGTCGTCGCCGACCGGCAGTGGCTGCGCGACCGCCTGGCCGCCGGAGCACGTCGTCCCCGCCTGTTCGGCCTGTGGCGCCCGTGGTTGCTCCTCGGCGGGCTGAGCTTCGGCCTGGCCTGCGGCACCAAGTGGTCGGCCGTCTACGCGCTGGCCGCCTTCGGCGTGCTTGCCTGGCTGTGGAGCGCCGGGGCGCGTCGCGCGTTCGGCCAGCGCCGGCCGCTGCTGCGCTCGATCGTCCTGGACGGCGTGCCGGCGTTCCTCGCGCTCGTCGGCGTCGCGCTGGTCACCTACGTCGCGTCGTGGACCGGCTGGCTGATGCACGCCGACGCCTACGAGCAGGCCTTCAGCAACACCCAGTACACGACGTACGACGGCGGAAAGCCGTGGCCGACGGCGAGCGAGCCGGACGCGGAGGGCCTCGGCGAGGTCACCCAGTCGCTCCGCTCGCTCTGGTACTACCACCACGACGTCTACACGTTCCACAGCCACTTCCTCAACGACTCGACGCACGTCTACGCCTCCAAGCCGTCGACCTGGCTGGTGATGGGGCGGCCGGTGGGCGTCGACGCGCAGACCGACATCCAGCCCGGCGCGCAGGGGTGCGGCGCCCCCACCGGGTCGACCTGCATCCGCCAGATCCTGCTGCTCGGCAACCCCGTCGTGTGGTGGGGCGGGTGCCTGGCGATGGTCGCCTCGCTGCTGCTGTGGATCGGTGCGCGCGACTGGCGGCACGGCGTCGCGGTCGTCGGCCTGGCGACCACGTGGCTGCCGTGGTTCCTCTACGACGACCGGCCGATCTTCTTCTTCTACGCGATCGCCAGCCTGCCCTTCCTCGTGCTCTCGGTCGTCCTCGCCATGGGTCACCTGATCGGCACCTCCGACCTGCCCGGTCCCCGGCGCACGTTCGGGGTGGTCGTGGCGGGGAGCTACACCGTGCTGGCCGTGATCGCCTTCGCGTGGTTCTGGCCGATCTGGACCGACGCCCTGCTCACCAAGTCGGAGTGGGACGCGCGGATCTGGTTCCGTCGCTGGATCTGACCCGCGGTCACCCGAGGTCCGCGGCGCCGGCCCAGACCACGTAGCGGCCAGCCGGTCCGGATGTCACAGATTCCGTCAAGATGACCCGAAATTCCGCGTCGCCTAGTGCATTCGGGCCAGGCGGGCCCCACGATGGTCACCAGCCGCCGCCGGTGGCACTGACACGAACCCCTGGGGAGGGTCGCGATGAGCTCGACGTTGCTGCACATCTGCAGGGAGACCGAGGGTGCTCCGGATGCCGGAGCCGACTTCGAGGTCGGAACCCGCTGGGTCTGCGAGTGCGGTCTCAACTACGTGTTCCACGAGGGCTTCAACCGCGGTGGCGGCTACACGCCGTCCTGGTTCGTCGCCCCGCCGCTGCCCAAGCCGCGCGGCCCGGTCGGCACCCTCCTCTTCGGCCCGCGCAAGGGCTGACCCCCGTGGCCTGAGCGCCACCCCACCACGTGACCCCGCCCGATCCAGCCCGGGCGGGGTCTCTCGGCGATCGGGCCGGACCTGGACCACGCCACTACCCTGACCCGCGTGCGCGGCCAGATCTCCTTCATCCACGTCCTGCGCGGAGTGGCAGCGCTGCTCGTCGTGTGGGCCCACCTGAGTGCGTACTGGCTGTTCACCGTCGGCGAGACCTCGGCCATCCAGGACCTCTGGCGCACGGCGGTCGCCGAGCCGTTGCACGTGCACCAGGACGGCGGCTACCTCGGCGTCGTGCTGTTCTTCCTGATCAGCGGCTACATCGTGACCCATGCCTCCCTGTCGGAGACGGGCACGAGCTTCGTCACCAAGCGGGTGCTGCGGATCTTCCCGCCGCTCGCCCTCGCGCTCGCCGTCCTGTGGTCGCTCATGCACCTGATGCCGGCCCTGGGCGTCCCCATGCCGGTCTTCCCCGGAGGAACGCCGAGCCGGTGGGTGCAGTCGCTGCTGCTGGTCGACTTCCTGACCCCGGGCACCCACGTCCTCTCGGTGACCTGGACCCTGGCGAGCGAGATGCTGTTCTACGCCATGGTGCTCGCCGCGATCGCCGTCCAGCGCACCCGCCCGCTCGCCTCGACGGGCACGATGGCCGTGGCCTGGGCCCTCGCCTGCTGGCTCGTCGTGGAGTCGGCCTTCGGCCTTCCGCCGACCCGCGAGGCAGCGGGCATCCTCATGCTCGTCGGGGTGCTGCTGGTCGGTCGCTGCATCTACCTGGTCCACGCCCGACTCACCGCACCCGCACCCGGCATCGGCCTCGCGGCCGTGGTCGGAGTCCTCGTCGCGGTCTTCCAGGAGGTCTACTCGCCGGGCTTCCTGCTGGGCAAGGCCGGCACGGCGGGCGAGCCGGTCTACGCCTACCTGACGGCCCTGGTCGTCTTCGTCGGCATGCTGTGGTGGTCGCCGTCCCGGGCGGCCCGCCCCTTCGCGCGCCTGGGCGACATCAGCTACTCGCTCTACCTGCTCCACATGCCGGTCGGCTTCGCCACCCTCGGCGTCCTGCACCGCCTCGACGTGCCGAGCTCGGCGGCCACCCTGCTCGCGATCGTCACCTCACTCGCCGCGGCCCACGTGTCGTACCGGCTCGTCGAGCAGCCGAGCCAGCGCGCAGCCCGTGCCCTGCTGCGTCGCCGACCGCTACCCGTCGGCTGACGGCCCTCACCAGGCGCCGGGGAACCGGGACGACCCGGCGACCGCCAGGGCGCCCAGCAGGACGGCCACGCCGGCGGCGATGAGCAGCGTCTGCCCGTGGTGCCGGTTGCCTGGCACGACGAGGAGGGCCAGGCCGGCGACGACGACGAGCAGCGGCAGCACCCACACCGGTACGACGGCGCCCAGCAGGCCCGCCACCAGGGCGAGGGCGGCACCTCCGACCAGGGCGCGAGCGAGCGGCACCGGACGGGTGCCGCGCGGCAGTCCCACCTCGGTGACCGGGCCGGCGGTCGGCAGCTGGTCGGGGGCGAGCACGCGCAGGAGCAGCGTCACCGTGGCCGGGTCGGCCACCACCACGATGTCGCGCCAGCGGTCCGCCACGGCGTGCCGGCGGACGAGGTCGTCGAGGCGGTGCCCGCGGTCGACGCCTGGGAAGCGCACCGGCGCGAGCAGGACCTCCGGGACGGTCTCGTGCCCACCCGGGCCCGCGCCCAGGCCCTCGACCACGCGCCTGGCCTCGGCCGTCGGCGCCGTCAGCACGACCACGCTGCGCCCCAGCCGGGCGCGGAGCGCGGCGAGCTCGGCGCCGCCCGCCTGCTCCGTGATGACGAAGATGCGCTGGAGGTCGCTCACGTCGCTGACGGTAGCGGCATGCGCCGTGCGGCTACCGTCAGCACGACAGGACCGGCTTCACGAGGACACGTGCCATCTTGAGGCCGCCCGGCATACCAGACGGGGGATCGACGGGCGCTCGACGCCCGAGACGGGCGCGGCGGCGCGGGTCTCAAGTCTTCTCGCAGATGATGTCAAAACTCACATCCACCGTGAAGGCCAGCCCTAGCATCCCTCGCCATGGGGGAACGACAGCAGTCCTTGGCGCGCGGACACCTTTCACTCGTGCGGAGGACGCGGTCGCTTCACGTCGTTCTCACGGCCCTCTTGGTGATGGTGGGCACCCTCACCGTCAGCTCCGCGGCAGAACCGCCGATGCAGGTCAGCCTCACCACTCCATCGCGCTACGTGTATCCGGTCCTCTCCGATACTGATGAGTCAATCGGCTACGACTTCTACCTCAACCGTGCCGCGAACGTGACCGTCACCGTTCGAGATGCGACCGGTGAGGCGGTGCGCACGATGCTCTCGAGCGTCTCGATGCCGCCCGGATATCGCCACCACGCATGGGATTTCCGCGACTCGGCTGGTCAACCGGTGGATGACGGCGCCTACACCATCGACATCGCCGCCACTGCGAGCGATGCGAGTAGCTCCGTCGTCACCTTGTCGTCCGGAATCGACCGTCGCGGCAAGCCGGACATCATCGGCGTGGGTGATGACGCCGAGCTGTCGGGAACCGTGTCGCTCGCCATCGACCCGCCACGGAACCTGCCCGTCGCAGGCGTGAGCTTCCGCGCCGGCGCAACGGCTCCGTACGACTACTGCGTGGACAGCGGTCCCGCGTCCGCCGGCGCGGACGGGATCTTCCGAGCGGACCTGCTGATCGATGAGTGCGGAGCAGGGCCGCGAAGGGTCTGGGCACAGCTGTCCTGGAACGATCCCCTCGGGTCTCCACAGGTCGGGACCACCCGCGCAGTGCCGGTGACAGTGGTGGATGCGGTGGCGCCGGCAGTGACCGCGCCGGAGCCGATCACGTCCTACCGGACCAGCCCGGACACCTGGGCATCGTCATAC
>NZ_LMDE01000001.1:674494-674946 GCF_001425025.1 Nocardioides sp. Root122 | reverse complement strand
CCGCCGGCACCTACACCGTGCACACCGTCTTCACCGACAAGGCGGACAACACCACCGACGACGCCACCGCCACCATCACCCTGGACGGCACCACCCCCGGGACCTTGGCCGTGGAACCAGTGGTCGGCGAGCCCAACGTGGTCGACGCCGTCGTCACGCCCGGCGAAGACGTCGACGTGACAGAGGTGCGGATCCAGCCATCGAACGTCCTGGCCCCCTGGGACGAGGAGTCCGGGACCTACCGAGTGCGAGTGGACCTCCGCGACGCCGCGAACGGCGTCAACCAGCTCTACGCCTCGGTGGGCTGGACCTTGCCCGGCGGCGCGATGTGGTCCTTCGACACTGCACGCGTGCCGGTGACAGTGGTGGATGCGGTGGCGCCGGCAGTGACCGCGCCGGAGCCGATCACGTCCTACCGGACCAGCCCGGACACCTGGGCATCGTCATACGTG
>NZ_LMDE01000001.1:0-674396 GCF_001425025.1 Nocardioides sp. Root122 | reverse complement strand
CGCCGGCACCTACACCGTGCACACCGTCTTCACCGACAAGGCGGACAACACCACCGACGACGCCACCGCCACCATCACCCTGGACGGCACCACCCCCGGCAAGCTGACTACTCCGTCCAACGGCGGGACGCTCGTCGGCACGACCCTCTTCGAGTACACGCCGACGTCGGATCCCGACGTCGCGGTCAGCTACGTGTCGATCCGCGTCGGTGACCAGTCCATCCCCATCTACAACTCCTCACCAGATGGTGTGTGGCGCACCACCTTCCCTGTGGGGACGCTGCCGGCAGGGCCAGCCGCGCTGACCGCGACGGCATACTGGACCGATCCTTCCGGGATCAGCACGTCCTACACGAGCGGAGAGTGGACCGTCGGCGTCGACCCGACGTCCATCCCGCTCGAGCTGGCGTTGACTCCGGAAGCCGGCACAGCACCGGTGGAGGCGGGGTTGAGCGTCACGACGTCGCACCCGAACAGTGAGCAGCTCAGCGTCACCATCAACTGGGGCGACGGTTCTGCGCTCGAGCGCCGCACGCTTGCCGCCCCCTACGATCCGCCGACCTACAGCCACATGTACGAGAAGCCTGGTGAGCACCAGGTCGTGGTGACCGTCGGTGACGCCGGTGGAACCTTCGCCTCCGAGTCCGCATCCATCGCGGTCGCCGGCGCCCTCAACGAGCCACCGACCGTGCACACCGAGCTCGACGTCGAGACCGTGCTGACCGGCAAGGACGCCGTTCTGTCCTTCAACGCGACCGACCCAGAGAACGCCCCGATGACCTACCGCGTCGACTTCGGTGACGGGACAGCGCCAGCGACCGGCACCTACACGGATCCGGTCGAGATGCCCCACCGCTACGCAGTCCCCGGCTGGTACGTCGTACGCGCGCAGATCAGCGACGGGCACAACACCGTCAGCCGCACCGAGCGGCTCCGGGTGCTCATTCCCGAACCGCTCGTCGCTCGAGCGGGGGATGACCTTCGAGTGCCGACCGGTGAGCAGGTCGTCCTGGACGCGACCTCCTCGACGCCGCTCGGCCTGATCACCTCTTATGAGTGGCGATTGGACGGCGCCCTGGTCGGCACCGGCCCGACGCTCACCCGCTCCTTCGCCCAGGACGGCAAGCGCATGGTCCGGCTGACGGTCCGGAGCGGCGACCAGACCGCCATGGATGACGTGGTGGTCGAGACGTTCACGCCACCCCCGGCGTCCGGTTTCGAGATCATCGTCACCTCGGGTGGCGCAGCCGTGCCGGCCGCACAGGCAGTGGTCATCCAGCCGGACGGCACCCGGTTGTCAGCAGTCAGCGACGCTGACGGCAAAGTGCTGGTGACCGGACTCGGGAGATCCGGTTCAGTGACTGCTTATGTCGAAGCACCCGGCTACCGACCCACGGCTGTGACCGCCACCTTGGTCGAGGGTCGCGCCGAGGCCGCTGTGGTGCTGGAGGCGGGCAGCGCGGGCGCGATCGCGGTCGAGCACCGAGCGCTGACCTACGAAGAAATCATCGACGCCGGAATCGATCCGGACGCGCCCGAGAACCAACACGTGTACGAGGCGACGCTCAACCTCTACTTCGAGCCCAAGACGGGCGGGACGACACCGCCTCCCGCCGCGGATCCGCCGCGGGTGGTGATCACCGGAACCTCAGTCACATGCGTCGACAACTGCGAGCCGCACGACTGGACGGGAGATCGCTGCGAGTCCGAATGCGGCACCATCATCAGCGGGGGAGCCTCGTGGCGCCCGAGCGTGCAGTACGTCGACGACAAGCCCGTCATCCAATGGCTCGTGGTGCCCCTGCGAGCCACCTTCCTCAAGGAATTCTTCGACGTCTCGATGGTGGTGCAGAACCTGACCTCGTCAGACTTCACGTTCCACGGCGGGGCGGGCTCCCTCACACTGCCCGACGGCCTGAGCCTGGCACCTACGGCAACGCCTCAGACCTACACGATCGAGCTGGACGACATCCCCGGTGGGCAGAGCCGTCAGGCAACGTGGGTCGTTCGCGGCGACGTCGAAGGCGAGTACCCGCTGTCGGTCGACTACCTCGCCTCGATTGCGCCGCTCGGGACGACGATCCACTTGCAGGGCCAAGCGGCGACGCCACTGAAGGTCTGGGGCGGGTCAGCGCTGAACACTGTGATCAAGGTGGATCGAGAAGCTACCCGCTGGGGTCCGTTCAACATCGACGTCGAGGTGAAGAACATCTCCCCTGTGCCGGTCTACAACTTCTCGTTCGAGCTGCTGCCGCGGCCCACGGACGCGCCCGACTGGCAGGCCCCCTACCTGTTCGCCCCCTTGCCGCCGCGCAAGCAGCAGACCGGTGAGATCGAGCCTGACTCGACATTCAGGGCTTCCTACACGCTCTTCCCGGGCCTCGGCAACGACGAGGTCTCGGAGCTGAGGACCGTGCTCCAACAGTCATTCGTCCAGAAGACCGGCGGTGACGTGGACCTCTCTCCAGAGCTCGACTTCCGCGCCGAGTCGTCGACGAGGCTCTCCTCCGGCACGGTCGAGACCGAGGTCTTCGACACCGTCGCAGTCGTGCGCTGGCCGCAAACGACGGTCGAGCAGTCGGCCGTTCCGGTCGAGGTCACCGGGTATCAGCTGTGGGCAACGCAGTCCCTCGAGAGCAACGACTGGTTCCTAGTCTCCGACCAGGACGCCACCGCGGCGGTCGTCCAGACCTTCCACCTCACTGCCGCACGGCGATCGGTGGGAAGGTACTTCGCCGTCGCCACGAAGCTGTCGGACGGTTCCCTCCACTTCGTGCACTCCTTGGGGGAGGGACCGCCGCGCTACGTCGCGCTGGGCGACTCCTACTCGTCCGGCGAGGGTGTCCCCGTCTTCGAGCAAGGCACGGCGAGCGACCTTCCGGGCAGCACCGCCGAGCAGGGCAATCAGTGCCACCGCTCCAAGCAGGGCGCCTACTCCCGCGTGCTGTCGAACCAGCGCGGCCGTGCCGCGCAACTGCTGCCTGCCCGCTTCCACGCTTGCTCGGGGTCAATCGCGGCGTGGCTCAGCGAGCCCAACGACGACAACGCGGGCGAGGCCCCCCAGCTCGACCACCTGAACGCCTTCACCGACGTAGTCACCCTCACGATGGGAGGCAACGACATCGGCTTCGCAGACATCGCCAAGTCCTGCCTGTTGTGGAGGTGCGATTGGGGGCTGAGCGGACAGGAAGTGCTCGGCTCGCACGCTTGGCTGAATGCGGGGGCTGACTACTTCGAAGGTGTCAGGCTGGCGAAGGACCTCATCGACGGCGTCGTCGACTGCGTTGACCCGAAGGACCTCGCAGGCAAGGTGAAGTGCGCTTGGGCACGGGACCTCGACGAGCGAGCGGAGCGATTCGTCGAGTACTCGATGTACCCGCAGCGGCGGACCACGCCACGCAACGCTTACAACGGCGTTCTCGCTGACCGTCTCGCGTCGTCGTACGAGGCGATCCTGCGGTCCGCGCCGAACGCAAGGGTTCTCGTCGCGGGGTATCCGCAACTGGTGACGGAGGGGGACGCGGGCGCGTGCGAGCTCTTCCCAGATCTGGCCGAGGGTGCGGGCCTCTTCGACCTGACTCGAGCGGAGAGGAACGCCGTTCGTCGCGTCGTCACCGACCTCAATCGTCAGATCCAAGGCACCATCACGGACCTCAACGAGGCCGGTGTCTCGCGGATCGAGTACGTCGATCCCACGGCGGTTGATTCACCCTTCCACGGGCACGAGCTGTGCCGGGGCGGCACGCTGAATCCGACGACGCACTTCAACTCGATCGTCGACCCCTTGCTCAACGACATCGTGAACCCGGCGAACGCCGGCCCCTCGGCCTACTCGTTGCACCCGAATGCAGATGGCCAAGCCGCCTACGCCGAGCTCTTTGCCCGTGTGCTCCGCGGGCAGCTCGGTGTCTCGGTCAATGTCCGGCCTCGCGCAGAGGTGGACGCAGGTGAGGTGGGAGTGCCAGCGAGAACCAGCAGGGTGAGGTTCGAGAGCTCCTGGTCGGGCAGCACGGTCACCATGCGGCTCCGCGACCCGGACGGAGGTCTGGTCGACCTCGACGCCGCCAACGTCACGAGCGGAGGGACCGGGACCTCCCAGTGGGTAGAGGTCACCGACCCCATGCCCGGGACTTGGCGGGTAGCACTCTTCGGTGACGACGTCCCGGAAGGTGGCGAACCTACAGACCTGCGCACCTTCGTGGACGCGGCCAGCCCGAAGCCGCTCGAGGTCTCGGCGTCCACCACCCGAGGTGCGGGGGGCAACTTCGCGTTCACCGCCACAGCCCCGGAAGCAACGGGCGAAGCGGCCTTCACGTGGACATTCTCCGACGGCACGCGGGCGAGTGGCGCCACCGTCGAGCACATCTTCACTCGCGCCGTGGACCGGTCTGCCGTCGTAGAAGTCTCCGACGGCACCCGTTCGGCCTACGCCGACATCGCCGTACCGGACGAGGCGGAACGGCCCTCACTGGTCTCCGCCGCGCCACCCGTTACGGGCAAGGTCGGAGCGTCCTATGAGTACGTCTTCACCGCGACCGGCGTGCCTGCACCGACCTTCTCCGTCTCGACCGGCTCCTTGCCCGCAGGCTTGGTCTTGTCACGTGATGGGCTGCTGACCGGCATCCCCACCGCGCCCGGAGTGTCCACGTTCGTGATCCGTGCGACCAACGATCATGGCAGCGCCTACTCGGGTGAGCTGACGCTCACCATCGCCAGCGACGAAGGCCCGAACCCTCCCACGCC
Organism: Nocardioides sp. Root122; assembly: GCF_001425025.1. GTDB lineage: Bacteria > Actinomycetota > Actinomycetes > Propionibacteriales > Nocardioidaceae > Nocardioides. The sequence continues at coordinate 669,653 of NZ_LMDE01000001.1, read as the reverse complement.
CACGCCGACTCCTACGCCCACCCCTACGCCCACCCCTACGCCCACCCCTACGCCGACTCCGACACCCACGCCCACCCCGACACCCACGCCGACTCCTACCCCGACCCCCACGCCCACGCCCACGCCSACKCCTACCCCGACCCCCACGCCCACGCCGACCCCCACACCCACGCCTACCCCCACACCCACGCCCACGCCCACGCCCACGCCTACCCCGACTCCTACGCCCACGCCGACCCCAGGGGTGCCCGCTGGAGACACCGCGTCTGTGCCCACATCCACGGGCGCTCTGTCCATGCGGCTTCGCAACGCGGGGTCGGTGCGGCCGTCGCGCGCGCGCAAGGTGTTCGCCACGTTCATGGTCGTGCTGTCCCGTGCAGCAACTCACGGCGTCACGGTGCGCTTCCGCACAGGGAACGGCACTGCCAAGGCACCGTCCGACTACACGCGCGTCAACAGGACGATCACGTTCAGGAAGGGCCAGATTCGCAAGGCCGTGAGAGTACGCATCAAGCCCAACAGACCCGGCGAGAAGGTCGAGCGGTTCATGGGACGACTGAGTGACGTTCGCGGCGCGGCAATCACCAAGGGTGCCGGCGTGGCGGTGATCAAGAAATCGTCCTCATCACGCCGCCGCAGCCCGGTGGTGGGCGCCCAGCAAGGGCATTGGACGAGTCAGGACTTCCCCGCCGGGATGATGTACCAACTGCTCGAGGATCCCGTTGGTCCTGCACGTCCGCGGGCTCGCTACGGACACATCCCGCCCACGTCTTGATGCAGGCACCCAGCCGTCGCGTCGATCCGAGTCTGCGACGATGCGACGCATGAAGCTGCTGCTCACCTCAGGCGGGGTCACCAACGACAGCATCCGCACGGCCCTCATCGAGCTGCTCGGCAAGCCGATCGAGGAGGCCAGCGCGCTGGCGATCCCCTCCGCGCAGTGGGGCCACCCGATGTGCACCCCGTCGACCGCGCGCGGGTTCGCCACCGACCGCACACCGCCCACGATGACAGGCCTCGGGTGGCAGTCCGTCGGGCTGGTCGAGCTGACCGCGCTGCCGACGATCGACGCGGAGCGCTGGGAGCCCTGGGTCCGGGACGTGGACGTGCTGCTCGTCGACGGGGGTGAGGCGACGTACCTCGCGCACTGGATCGAGGAGTCCGGCCTCGGCCGGCTGCTGCCGAGCCTCCACGACACGGTGTGGGTCGGCGTCAGCGCAGGCAGCATGGCGCTGGGTCCGCGGATCGGCGACCGATTCACGCACTGGCGGCCGGAGGAGGGCGACGGCGCGCTCGGCCTGGTCGACTTCTCGATCTACCCCCACATCGGCCTGTTCCCGTCCAACACGATGGAGGACGCGGAGGAATGGGCTGCCGGGCTCGGCAACGCGGCCTACGCCCTCGACGAGCAGTCCGCCGTCGTCGTCGACGGCGACCGCGTCGAGGTGGTGTCCGAGGGCGAGTGGAGGCACTTCGCCTGACCGGGGCCGGCCCTTCCCAGGGGTGAGGAGAAACATGTCGGCGGTCGCGGCGGGTACGGAGCGACGTCTGCATCCCCCCGAAAGGTGATCCCCATGACGAACGACCTCAGCGTCGGCCTGTTGGTGGTGTTCGGCGTCCTCGCCGGCATCGGAGCCCTCCTGGTCCTGATGACCATGCTCGAACCCGGCGCCCAGACCCGCTCCGCACCCGCCCACCGAGCAGCCAAGGTTCCCCCGCGACCCTGACGCGCGCGCTCCGGTCGCGGCAGACTGGGCCCTGTCGGTCCAGCCGCGAGCCCAGGAGCACGTCGAATGCCAGTCACCCGAGGTTTCCACCGCCGTCTTCCCGAGCCCGACCGCGGTCGGATCCCGCCCGGGCAGTACGACACCGGCTCGTCGTGGCCGGTGCTGACCGCGGAGGCCACGCCGCAGCAGTCCGAGGAGTCGTGGACGCTGAGCGTCGACGGGCTCGTCGCGTCACCGCGCACGTGGTCGTGGTCGGAGCTCCACGCCTTCCCGGGCTCGACGTTCTTCGGCGACATCCACTGCGTCACCACCTGGTCCAAGCTCGACATGACCTTCAGCGGGGTCAGCGTCGACGACCTGCTGGACGTCGCCCGCCCCGACGACTCGGCCGGCTTCGTCCTCGCCCACTCGGTCACCGGCTACACGACGAACCTGCCCCTGGCCGACCTCACCGGTGGTCGCGCGTGGGTGGTGTGGAGCGTGGACGGCAAGCCACTCCCCCGGCAGCACGGCGGTCCGCTGCGGCTGCTGGTCCCGCACCTCTACTTCTGGAAGTCCGCGAAGTGGATCTCGCGCCTCGAGCTGATGGCCGAGGACCGGCCCGGGTTCTGGGAGCAGAACGGCTACCACGACCGCGGCGACCCGTGGCGCGAGCAGCGCTACCAAGGTGACGACTGACGTGGCCCCGGCTCCCATGGCCACCTGGAGCGACGGCCGCATCATCGAGAAGGACTTCCCAACCCCGAGGACCGTGCGGCTGCGGCTGCACGTGGACGACCGGCCTCGCCACCTCCCCGGACAGCACTACCTCGTGCGGCTGCGCGCACCCGACGACTACACCGCGCAGCGGTCGTACTCACTGGCCTCCGACACCGACGACCCGCTCCTCGAGCTGCTCATCGAGCGGCAGCCCGACGGTGAGGTCTCGGAGTTCCTCGCCGACGTCGCCGAGGTGGGCGACGTGCTCGAGCTCCGCGGCCCGATCGGTCGCTGGTTCGTCTGGGACACCACGACGCCCGCCCTGTGCCTGGTCGGGGGCACCGGCGTCGTACCCGCCGTGGCCATGGCCCGCACGGCACAGCGGCTCGGCCGCGCGGACCTGCTGCGCATCGCCGCAGTCGCCCGGGAGCACGACGACCTCCCCTACGCCGCCGAGCTCGAGCGGCACGGCGCGACGCTGGCGTTCACCCGAGCTGCCTCCGGCAACCGGTCGCCGGGCGCGCTCACGGTCGAGGAGGTCGGGCCGTTGCTCGCGGGCGTGGAGCTGGGCTACGTGTGCGGGTCGGCCCGCTTCGCGTCGTACGCCGAGGAGCTGCTCGTCGCGTGCGGGCTCGATCCCGCGGCCATCCGCGTCGAGCGCTTCGGGCCGACCAGCTAGGCCCCGGCCCTCTCGACACGGGCATGAGCCTCTTCACATCCGCACCGCAACGACGGATCGGTCGCTAGGCTGGATGCAGACCCCGGTCGCTTCTCCCCCGTGGCGGCCGGGGTCCTCCCATGCCGTCCCGTGCCCTCCCGATGGCCCTCCCGATGGCCCTCCCACGCCCACAGGACCGAGGCCACGTCGGGACGCCGACGATCGTGCAACTCCGAGTTGCACAGTGAGTGCCCTCCCCAGGGGTATGACGATCCCGCCCCCCTGTTCCTAGCGTCGTGGTCGAGGGAGCAGCACCAGCTGCACTGCCGGGGGGCGGAATTCCACACGGAGGAAACATGTCCCCACTCGCACACGCATCGCGCAAGATCCTCGTATCAGCAGTGCTCGCCCTGGCCATGGCCGTCGGGCTGTCCTCGATGGGGGTCGGTGGCGCTGCGGCCGCCTCGGACGCCTCGGCACGTTCGGTCGTCGGGAAGTCCGACCTCGGCAAGATCAGCAGCACCGTCGTGGGCAAGACCTCGAACGGTGACAAGGTCACCGGTTCCTTCACGCCCATCAAGACCGTGGAGCGCGACGGCGTGCTCTACATGAAGGGCTTCCTGCGCGGTGTGATCCAGGACGCCGGCCCCAACACGAAGTTCTCCGGCCTGCAGTCGATCCCGATCAAGAAGATCAACGGCAGCCCCCTCGCCAACGGCCGGGTCGCCGCCAACGCCGGCGCGTGCGACATCCTCAACCTGGTGCTCGGGCCGCTGGACCTCAACCTGCTGGGCCTGGAGATCCACCTGCAGCGCGTGGTGCTCGACATCGTCGCGGTGGCCGGCGCCGGCAACCTGCTGGGCAACCTGCTCTGCGCGGTGGCCGGTCTGCTCGACGGCGGTCCCCTCGCCGGCCTGCTCGGTCAGCTGCAGACCCTCCTCAACCAGATCCTGGGTGCGCTGAACCTGGGCGTGTGACGCGGCGGTAGCCGCGACCGCTGAGCACGCCGGCGGTCACAGGAAAGCCCAAGGGCCCGGATCATCGATCCGGGCCCTTGCTGGTGGTGGAGCTGAGGGGATTCGAACCCCTGACCTTCTCATTGCGAACGACATCAATCGTGCTCTCGAGGGCATGTGGCCGCCTGAGACACAACAGTTGCAAGCGTGGAAACGGCGCTGATTGCGCGGCGGGGGTACGCCGGGGGTACGCGCCGCGGCAGGCCGCAATCGCGACGCCACGCGACATGGCGAAACGCGCCCCTTTGTCCCGTGTCGGGGCTGTCAACGACGGTCGAAAACTGACCCCTTTCCGACGGTTGAAAGTTGACCCCCTCGGTCTCTAGTTCTCTTCGTTGACGGCCACGGGGACGCGGCCGAGTTCTCGGTTCTTCAGCCGGTAGGAGTCGCCCTTCAGTGCGATGACCTCGGCGTGGTGGACGAGCCGGTCGATCATCGCGGCGGCGACGGTGTCGTCGCCGAAGACCTCGCCCCAGCGGGCGAAGTTCTTGTTGGACGTGACGATCAGGCTGGCGCGTTCGTAGCGCGATGAGACGAGCTGGAAGAACAGGTTGGCGGCCTCGGGCTCGAATGGGATGTAGCCGACCTCGTCGATGACCAGCACCGGATAGCGGACCAGCCGTCGCAGCTCGTCCTGCAAGCGGCCGGCGTGGTGGGCGTCAGCGAGCCGATCGACCCACTGGGACGCGGTGGCGAACTGGACCCGGTGGCCGGCCTGGCAGGCCCGGATCGCCAGCCCGGTGGCCAGGTGGGTCTTCCCGGTGCCGGGTGGGCCGAGGAGCACGACGTTCTCCTTGCCGGCGACGAAGTCCAGGGTGCCCAGGTGCGCGATGGTCTCTCGCTTCAGGCCACGGGCGTGGTCGTAGTCGAAGTCCTCCAGGCTCTTGCGGGCCGGGAACCGGGCTGCCCGGATCCGGCCCTCGCCGCCGTGGGACTCCCGCGCTGACACCTCGCGTTGCAGGCAGGCGGCCAGGAACTCCTCGTGGGTCCAGGACTCCTCGCGGGCACGTTCCGCCAGCCGGGCGACCGATTCGCGCAGGGTGGGTGCCTTCAACGCCCGGGTCAGGAACTCCAGCTCGCTGGTGACATCGCGGCCGGTCCTCGGTGCCGTCTTCGTCCGGGTGGCCATCACGACACCTCCTCCACGACCAGTTCGTCGACCGGCTCGTCGACGAGGCCGAGTGCTAGGTCGTAGCACCCGAGTGAGCGGATCTCGACCTCCTCGCCGGTCGCGGCGTCGGCGACCGGCCGCAGCAGGTCTGCGCGGCCGTGGCGCAGGTGTTTGGCGGCAACGGTGTGCTCGAACTCGGTGATGGTCTGGTGCCGTGCCCACAACCGGGCGTGGTCGGCCGCGACCGCGCCCTCACAGCTCACCCACACCCGGTCGAGGTCGGCGTGGACCTCGATCCGGCGCCCGATCACGGCGGGGTGGACGGAGTAGTCGTTCGAGTCGACGCGGACGTAGTGGTCGCGGGGAAGCCGCAGGCTCTTGCGCCAGCCGACCTCGGGCGGGACCGGTGGCAGGGGCAGCATCGCTGCCCGGTCGGCGTCGACCCGGTCACCGGGCGTGCAGCCCAGGACCCGCATCTTCCGGGCGTTGGCCTTGGTGAAGAACCCGGCCAGCTGGGTGTTGAAGTCCGCCGGCGACTCGAACCGCCGTCCGGGCAGGAAGGACCTCTCGAGGTAGTCATGCAGCCGCTCGAGCATCCCCTTGGCTTCAGGGTCGGCGGGCTTGCAGATGTACACACTCGCACCCAGGACACCGCGGAACGCCTGGCAGTGGCCGGTGAACTCGGGTCGTCGTGCGCGCCACCGGCCAACTGCTCCTTCGCCGTCCCACACCAGCGTCTTGGGGACACCCTGCAGCTGGGTCGACAGCAGGTGCCACCAGCCTGCGTACAGATCCTCAGCTTCGCGTGAGGGGATCAAGATGCCCCCGGACCAGCGCGAGTAGCCGCTCACGCAGGTCATCACCGGCAGCCGCTTCGCAGTCCGGGTCTGCCCATAACCGACCGGGAGCTCGATGTCGGGGAACCAGAAGTCGAACTGCGCCAGCTCACCTGCCTCATAGGTGGTCCGCGACGCGGGATCGGGCGGCAGATAGGCCGGGCGCAGCTCGGCCACCCGCTGCTTGAACACCGTCATCCCACGGTCCCAACCGATCCGCTCAGCGATCACCGTGGCCGGCATCGTCGGCACGGCCTGGAGTTGCTCACGGATCCGCGGCTCGAACGCATCGACCGCCGACCCCACCGGCTTCCGCACGTACTTCGGTGGCCCGTCGGCCGCCAGCGCTGCACGGACGGTGTTGCGCGAGACGCCCAACGTCCTGGCGATCATCTTGATCGGCAACCCCTCGGCCCGGTGCAACCTGCGGATCTCTGCCCAGTCCTCCACTGACAACACTCCCGTCCTCCTGCCTCACCGCTGGTGAGGTCAGGGTCTCGGAGGGGGTCAGTTTTCGACCGTCGATAGGGGGTCAGTTTTCAGGCGTCGCCGACAGGGGCTCCGACAAACCTCGCCACTTGCTGGCCGGTCGACTTCAGGACCGCTTGCATGCCGTTGTGCGCAGCGTCGACGGAGGCGATCGCTTGCACGCCGCGGTCAGGAGTGCGAGGTCGCCAGGCCGTTTCATACGTTGTCCCGGAACGAACCGTGAGGTTTCGGTTACTCGCCGCCACGGACCGAAGGTGCTTCTGACCTGCACAAACGCTTTTCCCAACCCACCCGACACTCGCCGTCTTTTAGGGTCCGCTTCGGCCCTGGTGAGGGCAGATTGAGGGCAGAGGGCGCTGTGAGCGGTGACTGCAAGGCCCGTGCGGCTGACAATCAACGGTTCCACGTCCTGTCCGTGGTCAGCAATAAGGCCTCAACTCCTTGACGGGCTGATGACTTGACTTGGCTGGCCGACGCCTAGGCTTGAACGTCGCGGGAAGTCGCCGCTTCGAGTTCCTACGCCGACGGTCGCACCGCGAAAGACTTGATACTCGCCCCTAGAGCAGCCGCCCGCCTGAAAATGCGCCAGCTGCGATGCGGCAATGAAGCTGATCGCACGCGGGGAGCCCGGGGGCGCGACGCTCCACTAGCGCACTCGCGCCGGTGAAACGCCTCATTGATTACACAGCGCAGGTGAGTGGCGTCGCATCGACTAGCAGCGATTCGGAGAACGAATCGACGTCCTCCGATTCGCGACAGGTGTCGGCTGCGCGCCCCTCTCGACCTGCGAGAGCGCCGAGCTGAAGTCGTCAGCCCGGTCACATTGGATCGCGGGCCAACACCGCGTGAGCGCGAAGTTGCGGTTGGGCACGCCAGCTGCAAGACCAGCGCTGGCGAGGGCCGGAAGGCGCTGACCTCTCATGCCGGCCCGTCGTCATGCGCCAACCAGGCACGCCTTGGTGATGGCCTCCGGGGTCGCCTCGTGGCCGGGCAGCTCCAACACGATCCGGCCCTCGTACATGACGAGCACGCGATCGCAGAGATCGGCCAGCTCGTCGGGCTCGGAGCTCGCGACCAGCACGGCACCACCTGCGCCGGCCATCTCGCGGATCCTGTCGTGGATGTCCCGCTTCGCCGCCACGTCCACGCCCTCGGTGGGTTCGTTGATGATGAAGACACGCGCTCCCGACATGAGCGCGCGCGCGATCAGGACCTTCTGCTGATTGCCACCGCTGAGGGTGCTGATCCGGTTCCTCGCGACCGAAGCTGGTCGGATGTCGAGCTTGCTCAGCACGGCGTCTACCGCGCTCTGCTCCCGCTTCGCCACGACCAGCGGGATCCGCGACATCACCCGGTAGTCGCGGTCGTTCACCAGGGTCGCGGTGGTCGCCACGGTGAGGTTGCCGATGATGCCGTTGTGCGACCTGTCGTCGGGAATGTAGGCGATGCCGGCCTTCATCGAGGCCTGCCGTGACCGCAACGACACTCGCTCATCCCCGACACGCACTTCTCCCTTGTACTCCCGGTGCAGCCCGGCCAGGCATTCGAGCACCTCCGACATACCTGCCCCCACGAGCCCCGCGAGCCCGACCACCTCACCAGGCCTGAGGTCGACGTCGAACCGCCCGACCACGGGTGGCACGGCGAGACCCGTGACGGTCAGCACCGGCGCTCCTTCCGGTTCGACGACCTCCGACTCCGCGAGCGCCTCCAGCTTGCGCCCCGCAATGAGCTCGCCGAGCTCGTCCTTGGGCATACCGGTCGTCTCCCGCTCGGCCACGACGCCCCCGTGACGCAGGACCACCACCCGCGAGCAGAAGCCGAGCACCTCCTCGAGCCGGTGCGAGATGAAGACCACCCCGAGACCCTCGCTGCGCATGCGCTCGATCGCGGCGAAGACTCGCTTGACCTCCGCCGGGTGCAGTGCCGCGGTCGGCTCGTCGAGGAGCACGATGGAGGGCGCGCGGAGCAGCGCCCGCGCGATCATCACCAGGCGCTGGACCGAGGCGGCACAGTCCCCGGCACGCCTCCCCAGCAGGTCGGAGATGCCGAGGGTCCCTGCCACGCGCGCAGCGCGTTCGACCAGGTCACGCCGACGCCCGCTCACCCCGAGGGTGATGTTGTCCGAGACCGACATCGAAGGCACCAGGTTGAGCTGCTGGGGCACGACCGCGATGCCGGCGTCGAGGGCGTCCCTGGGACTGGCGAAGGTCATCTTCCTACCGGCGACGAGCACCTCTCCAGAGACTGGTCGCTCCACCCCCGCGATGATCCGGGTGAGGGTCGACTTGCCCGCGCCGTTGTGTCCCACGAGTCCGACGACCTCGCCGGCGCGGAGCGTGAAGTCGACCTCCGTCAACGCTTGTACACCGGGGTAGTACTGGGTCGCGGACCGCACCTCCAGTGCCATCTCCTCCGCGAGGGAAGTGCCGGTCATGTGAGGCTCCGCTCCGTCGAGACGAGCCTGGCGAAGAGGATCGCTGCGAGCAGGATCGCGCCCTGGAAGAAGTAGGACGCGTACGCCGGGACCGACATGAGGATGAGTCCGTTCGAGGTGATCGTCGCGATCATCACGCCCACGATCGTCCCCGGCACGTTGAACTCGCCGATCTTGAACATCGCGGCACCGATGAAGCACGCCGCGAACGACGGGAGTAGGACGTCGAGGCCGGAGAGCGGATACGCGGTCGTCTGCTTTCCGGCGAACAGGAAGCCAGCCAATGTAGTGAGAGCGGCTGACAGGATGAAGACGTAGAGCTTGACCCGCGCGTTGTTGATGCCGGCGATCCGCGCTGCGACCGGGTTGCCGCCCACGGCACGCACGTGGCGCCCCAACGTGGAGTGCTCGAGGGTGAGCCATGCCAGCACTGCGACGACGAGCGCGATGAGTGCCAGGTTGGGAACGGGACCGACCGAGCCGCGACAGAAGGCGACCAGACCCTCGGGAAATCCGCCGTAGATCTGCTGGCTGTCCGTGACGACGTACTGCGCGCCGTTGAGGATGGCGCCGACCGCGATAGTCACGATGAGTGCCGGCAGTCCCAGGTAGCCGACCAGGAAACCGTTGGCCATTCCGATGAGGATCCCGACGCCGAGCACGATGACGATCGCGCTGATCGTGGTCAGATTCATGGGTGACAGCAGCTGAGCTGCGCTCACCGTAGCGAGGCCGGCCACCCCCGACAACGAGAGGTCGAACTCGCCGGCAGCGAGGCAGAGCGTGAGACCGATCGCCACGATCGCCGGCAGGGCAGCATCACTGGCGATGGTCTGGAAGTTGTCCACGCTGAGGAAGTTGTCGGCGATGATCGAGAACACCACGACGAGCAACAGTGCGACGACCGGGACTCCGACCTGGCCGAGGAGCCGGCGGCGTCGTTGCTGGCGCTCCAGCCAGGCAGACGCCTCGTCCTGTCCCTGTTCCAGCGTGTGACCCGAAGCGGCCGGAGCGGTCGCCCCCGGCTCAGCGCCCGTGAGCTGTGAGGTCATGCGAAGACCTCGTTCCACCGCGCCAGGAACTGGCTCCGGTAGGCGCCGCCCGCGAACATCCAGTCAGCCGCCTTGGTGCCCTCCGGGACCTGCTCGTCGACGTTCGAGGCATCGAAGACGACATCGGGGACGGGCCGCGTGAGAGCGAGGAGCCTGTTGGGCTCGTCCCCCTTGAGCACGATGAGGACCTGCTCGATGATCGTGTAGCTCTGGTAGGGCCAGTCGACCCAGCTGGTCGCGACGAGCGGACTGGTGCCGCTTCGCACTGCCTCGACGCCGGCGCTCTGGGCGATCCGCCCGTAGACCTGGATGTCCTTCTTGCCTGACTGCTCGATGCCGCTGGCGGCAGGCACGGCGATCGGCGGGTAGTTGCAAAAGATGGCATTGATGTCCGGGTTGGCCTGGATCATGCCCTGCGCCCGCTTGGTGGAGTCACCGACCGTGTCAGTGCCACTGACGGAGTAGTCCGCCGCAACGATCTCGAACTGGTCGTCCAGCCCGATCAGCGTCTCGAAGACCTTTCGTCCTGGCACGAGGGCCTCGGAGACCGGCGCGTCGAGGATTCCGACCTTGACCGGGTCGCTGCCGCGGCGGCTCTTCTGGTCTGACATCAGGTAGTGGGTCAGGAGGAGGGCGTCGTGGTCGAGGAGCGGCCCGTAGTCCACGGCGATGGTGGGGTCGAACTGCGCGAACATAAGGTTACCCACGACCGGGATCCCGGCCGCCTGCGCCTGCTTGAGCTGGGCGTTGATGAAGATGGCTGGGACGACCACCACCACGATGGCGTCGACCTTTCGCGTGATGAACGACGACATGGCGGTCTGCGCCTGGGCCTGGTCTCCCTTGGCGTCGACGGCGATGAACTTCCAGTCCAGCCCCGCGTCCTTCGCTGCCTGCTCCAGCCACTTCTGGATGCTGACCTCGTTCTCGTCGAGGAGCGTCAGGAAGACGACGCCGATTGTCTTGCCCTTGTAGGAGCTGCCGAGCGCGGCCGTCACGTCGGACGCACCGGAGGCGGCGGGGGCGCTTGCCGCTGGCGTGCCCCCGTCCCGGGTGCAGGCGGCGAGCACGGGGACGCCCACGGCCGTCCCGACGAGTCCGCGCAGGACCGTCGCCCGGCTGACGGACGGTTGGCTGGGCAGCGAGCGCCACCCGGGCGTGTTGTTTCCAGACATCTCGTTGATCACCTTTCGTGGTGGAGCCGCGACGGCGCGGCCCCGCTGGAGTGGTTCGGTTCCTGCCCGACCCGAGCCGGCGTGGTGTCGACGCGTTCTGCGCAGTCCGCTGCCTGCGCGAGGAAGTCAAGAACTTCCCGGGTGTCCTCGCCGAGCATGGGGGGACGGCGCCGCGCACCCTCGGCACCGCCGAAGAGTCGCTCGACCATGCCCACCACGTGGCGGACGCCCTCACCCGACTCGTTCGACGTGTCGGAGACGAGTCCTCGGAACTGCGTGACCGGGTGCGCCGACACACCCGCCGAGTCGTTGAGGGCGGCGTAGGCGATGCCGGCACGCTCGAGCCGCTCGATCACGACCGATCGGTCGAGGGTGCCCAGGATCGAGGTGATGGTGGGCGTGAGGACGTCGCGTGCAGCGACACGCTGCGGGTTGGTCGAATACGCCGGGTCGGCGCCCAGATCGGGGCGCTCGATGACGTCGGCGCAGAACCGCAACCACTCGTCGTCGTGCTCGACCGCGAGAAGCACCCGCTCGTCGGCACATGGGAAGACGCCGTACGGCGCGATGGCGTGGTGCTGGTCCGGAGCCCGCGTGTACTCCACCCCGGAGTTGAGAAAGCTGACCAGCATGGGACCGAGGAACTCGGCCGCAACGTCGAACATCGCGACGTCCAACGCTGCGCCGGTGCCCGTCTTCTCACGCCCCAGCAGGGCTCCAAGGACCGTGACGGCGCTGTAGATGCCGGTGGCGACGTCGGCGATCGAGACTCCCACGCGCATGGGCTGCTCGGGGGTGCCGGTAAGGCTCATGACGCCGGCCTCCGCCTGGATCAGCATGTCGTAGGCCTTGCGACCGGCATACGGCCCGTCGGCGCCGTAGCCCGAGATGTGGCACGACACGAGCGCCGGATAGCGCTCCAGGCCCTCCTTGTCGACTCCCAGCCGCCGGGCCGAGGCAGGGCTCAGGTTCTGCACAAACACGTCGGCGCGCGCCAGCAACTGCCCCAGCGCGTCACGGCCCTCGGGTGACTTGAGGTCGAGGAGGACCGACTTCTTCCCGCGGTTGAGCCACCAGAACTGGGCGCCCTCGCCACGCACGTTGCTGTCCCAACGGCGGGAGAAGTCGCCGGACGGCGGACGTTCGATCTTGATGACCTCGGCGCCCAGCTCGTGGAGGATCCTCGTGCACAGGGGGCCGGCGACGGAGTGCTCGATCGCGACCACCAACCGGCCGGCGAGCGGGCCTTGGCGGGGCGTCGAGTCAAGAGCATTGGAAGTCAATGAAGTACCCTTGCTAGAAAATAATGCATTCCTCTTGCGAAAGATACTTCCGGCCTCATACCGTGTCAACCATGAAGAAGACCCAGACATTGGAAGCGCTCGCCGGCGGTGACGCCGCGCAGGCGGTCGTGACGGCGTGGTTCAAGAACGAGGGCGACACAGTCGCTGCAGGCGAGGTCCTGCTGGAGGTCGAAGCCGAGAAGTCCGCGTCCGAGATCGAGTCCGCACACGACGGGATCCTCAGCAGGATCGTTGCCGTCGTGGGCGACGAGGTCGAGATCGGCGACGCCATCGCTGAGTTCGAGGTCTCGGAGTGACCTCCGGTCGAGCGACCCCCGGGACGACCCTCGATGCCGGCGACGCTCTCTTCACGATGCAACTCATCCGCTACTTCGACGAGCGCGTAGTCGAGCTCTACAACCAGAAGCTGGTGCGCGGCTCGGCTCATCCATACATCGGGATGGAGGCGATCGCCACGGGGATCATCTCGGCACTGGGCGACCAGGACCTGATCACCTCCACCCATCGGGGGCACGGTCACTGCCTGGCGCGCGGACTCGACCCCTCCCGGATGCTGGCCGAGGTGCTCGGTCGCAAGAGCGGCTACTGCCGCGGCAAGGGCGGCAGCATGCACATCACGGCGATGGAGCACGGCATGCTCGGAGCGGACGGCATCGTCGGCGGATCCCACGCCATCGCTGTCGGCGCTGCCTATGCCTCACGACTGCAAGGCCGGGACACGGTGGTCGCCTGCTTCTTCGGGGACGGCGCCGCCAACGAGGGCAGCTTCCACGAGGCGTGCAACCTCGCGAGCGTGCTGGATGCACCGGTGGTCTTCGTCTGCGAGAACAATGGCTGGGCCCTCTCGACCCGCGCCAGCTCCACGATGCGGATCGACGACATCTCGACCCGCGCGGCCGGCTACGGGTTCCCGGGTGTCACCGTCGACGGCAACGACGTCCACGCCGTACGAGCGGCAGCCGACGAGGCGGTTGCGCGTGCCCGGTCGGGCGCCGGTCCGACCCTCATCGAGGCGAAGACCCACCGCATGAGCGCGCACTCCGCGTTCGCCACCGGTGAGACCAGCACAACGGAAGAGCTCGCGGCATGGGCGGAGCGCGACCCGATCGAGGCGCTCGTCCGCAGGTCCATCTCCACCGGCGAGCTCACTGATGAGGCGGTCGCGGAGACCCGTGTGCGCGCTCGCGCCGCCATCGAAGCCGCCACCGAGCACGCCGTCAACGACGAACAGCCCGACCCCGAGACCGCCTTCGAGGACGTCTACGCGTCCTCCCACTGGACCAAGGAGATGCGACTCGCATGAGCGAGAACATGATGCGGACGATCAGCATGTCCGAAGCCCTCAACGAGGCGATGCACGAGGAGATGGAGCGGGACGATCGCGTCTTCGCGATCGGGGAGGACATCGCTCGCAACGGCGGGCTGTTCGGTGTGACGAAGGGTCTGCTGCCGCGCTTCGGCGCAGCCCGGGTGATCGACTCGCCAATCTCCGAAGCCGCCATCTCCGGGGCCGGTGTCGGCGCTGCGCTGGTGGGCTCGCGGCCCGTCGTGGAGCTGCAGCACTTCGACTTCGTCACCCTGGCCATGGACCAGCTGGTCAACCACGCCGCGAAGTGGCGCTACATGTCGGGCGGCGCCGTCACCGTTCCGCTGGTCGTGCGTGGCCCGATCGCCAACGGCGTGGGGCTTGCAGCCCAGCACTCCCAGTCCCTGGAGTCGTGGTTCGTCCACACCCCAGGCCTCGTGGTGATCATGCCGTCGACGCCCTACGACGCCAAGGGACTCCTCAAGGCTGCGATCCGGGACGACAACCCCACCCTGATGCTCGAGAAGCGGCTCCTCTACACGCGGACCGGTGAGGTTCCGACCGGCGACTACGTCGTCCCGATCGGCGTCGCCGACGTGAAGCGCGAGGGCGACGACGTCACCGTTGTGGCGATCTCCGGTGGCGTGCCGCTGGCGCTGCAGGTGGCACGCAAGCTCGAGCCCGAAGGCATCGACGTCGAGGTCATCGACCCGCGCACGCTCAAGCCGCTCGACCTCGACACGATCGTCACCTCGATCGCCAAGACCGGTCGGCTCGTCGTGGTCAGCGAGGGCGCCCGTGCGGGCGGATACGCAAGCGAGGTCGTGGCGCGTGTCATCGACGCGGCGTGGGGCAGCCTGCGGACCGCGCCCATCCGCGTCACCGCTGCCGACACGCCGATCCCGTACGCCGGGCCGCTCGAGCGGGAGGTCCTGCCCCAGGTCCACGACGTCATGACCGCGGTCCGCAACGTAATGGAGAAGGGACGCACCCAGCATGTCGCAGTTTGAGGCACGTGCATTCGTCGGCAACGAGCCCGTGGACGCCGCCGACGGTCAGACCTTCGAGACCATCGACCCCGCGACCGGCGAGGTCCTCGCCGACGTCGCGCGCGGCAGGGCTTCGGACGTCGACGCCGCCGTCGACAGTGCGCGCAGAGCGCAGCCGGCGTGGGCCAGGATGACCCCCCGGGACCGCGGCGAGGTGCTGCAGTCGATCAGCGACGCCGTCGCCGAGCACCACGAGGAGCTGGCCCGGGTCGAGTCGCTCGACACAGGCAAGCCGCTCGCCCAGGCACGGGGAGACGTCGCGACGACCTCGCGATACTTCTCGTTCTACGCCAGCCTCGCCGACAAGCTGTTCGGGACCAGCATGCCGATGGGTCCCGGCTACCTCGACTACACCGTGCGCGAGCCACTGGGCGTGAGCGGCCAGATCGTGCCGTGGAACTACCCTCTCCAGATCGGCTCCCGCGGCGCCGCTGCCGCGCTGGCCGCGGGCAACGCCGTCGTCGTCAAGCCGGCCGAGCAGGCGCCGCTCTCCCTCGTCCAGCTCGCTGTCATCGCCCGCGACGCCGGTCTCCCGGAGGGACTTCTCAACGTCGTACCCGGTCTGGGCGCCGAGGCCGGTGCTGCGCTGGCCGGCCACCCCCGCATCGACCAGGTTACGTTCACAGGGTCAGTCGCGACCGGCTCGGCAGTGATGGCCGCCGCGGCGAGCAACATCGTTCCCGTGACCCTTGAGTTGGGCGGCAAGTGTCCCAACCTGCTCTTCGACGACTGCGACCTGGCGCGCGCCCTGCCCGTCGTGCGGAACGCGATCCTCCAGAACGCCGGTCAGACCTGCTCCGCCGCGACCCGGCTGATCGTGCACCGAAGCCTCCACCGCCAGGCGGTCGAGTGGCTGATGAAGGAGTTCGCACAGGTGACCGTCGGCCGCGGAGTGGACGATCCCGACATGGGACCGCTGATCACGTCCCGCCAGCTCGAGATGGTCTCGGGCTTCGTCGAGAGCGTGCGCTCAGAGGCCTCCGTCGTCTGTGGTGGCGAGGTCCTCACCGACGGCGCCCTGGGTAGGGGCAGCTTCTACGCACCGACTCTCATCGACGACGCGGCTCCGGACTCGCGCGTCGCACGCGAGGAGATCTTCGGCCCCGTGCTCACCGTCCTTCCCTTCGATACCGAGGAGGAGGCGATCCGGCTGGCGAACGGCACCGATTACGGGCTGGTGTGCGGCGTCTGGACCCGTGACGTGTCCCGGGCGCACCGCGTGGCCTCGGCCCTGCGCTCCGGACAGGTCTTCGTCAACGGGTACGGCGCGGCCGGCGGCGTCGAGCTGCCGTTCGGCGGCTACGGCAAGAGCGGGTTCGGCCGGGAGAAGGGCGTCGAGGGCCTCAACTCGTACCTGCAGACGAAGAACGTCTGCGTAGTGCTGGAGGAGCTGGCATGACCGAGATGGCGATGCAACGACACCCGTCCCAACTGACCCCGACCCAGAAGGTGATCGCTCGCCGGATGACCGAGGCGCAAGCGGTGCCCATCTTCACCGCCACGCGTGACGTGGACGTGACGCGACTCGTCCGACAGCGCGCGCAGGTCAAGGCCGCGGGAGACCGTCCGGCGTCACTCAACGACGTCCTGGTCGCGTGCGTCGCCCGCGCGTTGCGCGAGCACCCCCGAGTCAACGGGAGCTATGACCCAGCCGGCTTCGTCCTCAACGACGAGGTGAACGTCGGCGTGGCCGTGGCCGCCGGTGACCGGTTGCTCGTGCCTGTGGTGAAGGCTGCGGACCGACTCCCGCTCGAAGAGATCGGCCGCGAGACCGCTCGCCTCGCTGAGGCGGTGCGCACGGGAGCCGTCGCAGCCGCGGACCTCTCGGGCGCCACGTTCACCATCTCCAACCTGGGCATGCTGGGCGTTGACAGCTTCACCGCGATGATCAACGTGCCCCAGGCTGCGATCCTGGCGGTGGGGCGGGTCCGCAGGGTCGCCACCTTCGAGGACGGCACCGTCGGCGTGGCGCACGTGATGTCACTGACGATCACCGCCGACCACCGGATCGTGTATGGCGCGGACGCGGCACGGTTCCTCGCGAGCGTCGACGACGAGCTGCAGGCCACCACGCTCGCCCCGCGGTCATGAGCGCGCCGCCTCGGACGGTCCGTTCGGCCCTCTGCCTCCCCGCGTCCGTCCCACGTTTCATCGAGCGCGCCCGTGACCTCCCGGTCGACCAGGTGATCCTCGACCTCGAGGACTCGGTGGCGGCCGACCTCAAGGCGACGGCGCGGTCCGCCGCCGTCGCCGCCGTCGACGCCGTTGCCGGCGGTTGCTGGCGCGCACGCAGCCTGGCAGTCCGCATCAATGCATACGGCGGCCCATGGGCTGAGGCCGACCTCGCCGCCCTCGCCGCCTGTGCACCTTTCCTGTCCGAGGTGGTCGTCCCCAAGGTCCACGACCTGCAGACCCTCGACGCCGTCGACGAGGTGCTGGCCCGCCATGAGCGTGCTGCCGGGATGCAGGCCGGCACGATCGGGGTCCAGGTGCAGGTGGAGGACGCCGCCGGCCTGATGGCCGTCGACCTGCTTGCGTCCCACTCGCGCGTGTCCACACTGGCCTTCGGTCCCGTCGACTTCACCGCGAGCCTCGGCCTGCGGACCAGGATCGGCGGGGAGGACACCGCCGATGTGGTGGCCTGCGCCTTCGACTTCGCACTCATGCGCATAGCCGTCGCAGCACGGGCACACGGCAAGGCGTCGCTCGACGGCCCGTACGTCGCGATCCTCGACTCAGAGGGGCTTGCCAGGTCCGCCACGCGCAGCGCTGCACTCGGGTTCGACGGGAAGTGGGTGCTCCATCCCGACCAATTGGAGGTGGTGAACCGGGTGTTTACCCCTTCTGCCGAGGAGGTCGCCGTGGCCGAGGCGGTGATTGCCTCGACCACTGCCCCACGTGGGGCAGTCGTGCTCGATGGCGAGATGGTCGACGAGGCGACGCGCAAGCAGGCCGCCGTCGTTCTCGCGCGAGCCGCAGCGGGGCGTCGATGACGCCATCGCCCATGCCTGAAGGACGCAAGCTCCTCCGACTCGAAGTCCGCAACGCGGAGACTCCGATCGAGCGCAAGCCGGAGTGGATCAAGACCCGCGCCAAGACGGGTCCTGAGTACACCTCCCTGCAGAATCTGGTGAAGTCCGAGGGCCTGCACACGGTGTGCCAGGAGGCCGGCTGCCCCAACATCTTCGAGTGCTGGGAGGACCGCGAAGCCACCTTCCTCATCGGCGGCGACCAGTGCACCCGACGCTGCGACTTCTGCCAGATCGACACCGGCAAGCCGCAGCCGCTCGACCGTGACGAGCCGCGCCGCGTGGCCGAGTCGGTGCAGAAGATGCAGCTGCGCTACGCCACGATCACCGGCGTCGCCCGCGACGACCTGCCCGACGGCGGCGCCTGGCTCTACGCCGAGACGGTCCGCGCGATCCACGAGCTCACCGCTGACAACGACGAGGGCGCCACCGGGGTGGAGAACCTGATCCCCGACTTCAACGGCAAGCCCGACCTCCTCCAGGAGGTCTTCGAGTCGCGTCCCGAGGTGCTCGCGCACAACGTGGAGACGGTCCCGCGGATCTTCAAGCGGATCCGCCCGGCCTTCCGCTACGACCGCTCGCTCGACGTGATCACCCAGGCGCGCGACTTCGGTCTGGTGACCAAGTCCAACCTCATCCTCGGCATGGGCGAGACCCGCGAGGAGGTCAGCCAGGCGCTGCGCGACCTCCACGAGGCCGGCTGCGAGCTGATCACCATCACCCAGTACCTCCGCCCCTCCCCCCGGCACCACCCCGTCGAGCGGTGGGTCAAGCCGGAGGAGTTTGTCGAGCTCAAGGCCGAGGCCGACGAGATCGGCTTCGCCGGCGCGCTCTCGGGTCCGCTGGTCCGCTCGTCCTACCGCGCCGGACGGTTGTACCGGGATGCACTGGAGGCGCGACGAACCGCCGTCGAAGGGTGACTGCCGGCTCCCGGCTGCAAGGATCAGTCGGGGACGTCGACGTCGAACGGGTCAGCGGGAGGTTCTTGACCGGTGAGGTGCTCGATCAGCCTGCGGTAGCTGCCCCAGAGATGTTCGCCGACGTGTCGCTCTATCGCATCGTTGTCCGCCGCGGCCGCTGCCGCCAGCAACCGCCGGTGCTCGCGCAATGACTCGGGCGTCCTGTCCGACAGCACCTTCATCACGTCCCACGGGAAGTTCTGCCACAGGGCCTCGATCTCCTCGACGAGGCCGGGCAGACCGCAGTTGTCGTAGAAGGTGAAGTGGAAGTCGCGGTTCAACGCACCGACGAGCGTGTGGTCCCCGGACTCATAGGCCTTCTCCATCCGGCCCGCGAGATCCTCGGCACGACGGAAGTCCATCGCCGACATCCGACGAGCCGCACGCTGCATCGCATGGGTCTCGAGCAGGCGCCGGACGACGTAGGTGGACCGGAGTCGGTCGGGGCTGGCGGCAGCGACGCGTACGCCCTTGCGGGGTTCGCCGACGAGGATCCCCTCGGCGTGGAGCAGCCGGATCGCCTCTCGGATCGGCGTGATGCTCACGTCGAACCGCTCGGCCAGCTCGTCCTGGCGGACCCGTGAGCCCCGGGGAATCTCGCCCGAGGCGATTAGGTCACGCAGCTGCTGCGCGACCTGGTCGCGCTTGGTCATTCCGTTGGATCTCATGCTCTTTTCCCACCGTCACCGGTCGTCCGCGGCCGGGTCTGCCACTTGTGGGTCATGATCCCCTCATCCCTCAGATGAGACCATAGAGGGCTCAGCAACGGTAGGCGTGCCGGCGGTCACGACATCGACGGTGAGCGCTCCGGCACAGGTCGGGCAAAAGTACTCCCGCAACTGCACGGCTGGTTCCTCCAGCCTGAGCCGAACGTTCATGTCGAGCTCGGCGTACCTCTCGGAGACCCCGCGCTCGCGCAGGACGGCCTGCTCCCGCCATCCAGTCCGTCCCAAGCCAGTGCCGCAGTAGCCGCAGCCCCACGTGCCGGCGTCGTCACGCACCAGCGCGACACCGACACCGTTGCTCGGGAGCGCCTGCGGGAGGGTCGGCTCGACACCGATCCGGTCGCGTCGGATGTCGGCGCGCGCCGCCTCCGTCGCTGCCCCGTCGACGCCGTCGGGCGCATCAGGGTCGAGCACCACGCCGTACGCCGCGCGCGCGTGCGCGATCGAGACATAGTCCGCTGACACATCTGCGGCCACCAGCGCCGGGTCGCGCAGCAGCGGATCGCCCAGACCACCGCCGCCACCCGAGGTCGCGAGCCAGACGTCGTGGGGTCGGATCGTCGTGTGAGTGATCTTGGAGGCGATCCGGGGGTTGTCACCCATGATCGAGCCGCGACCGGGGAGGCGTTGAGCGTCGAGCATCTCGCTGACGTTGGTGTCGCGGTAGATCGAGAAGCTCCCGGTCGAGGCGGGGTGGCCGCCGCCGAATCCCCTGGGAGGCACTTCCGCGCAGGCGTTGAAGGCGGGGCCGGAGGCGCCGTGCTCCCCGAGGATCGTGTAGGCCTGCTCGAGGCCCTGCCCCCCTCGAGTGGTGCCGGGCCCACCCGAGTTGGGAACGATGCGACGCCACAGGAACAGCACCGGGTCGGACGCTTCGTGGGTCTCCACGTCGGCCATCGAGCACCCCGTGAGGCACGTGCACCCGTAGGCGTCCTGCCCGTCCGCGACAGTCTGCGCTCCACCGCCCTCCCCCACGGCGTTGTCGGTGTAGAACATGACCGAGTGGCCGCCGTGCTGGTTGGGCCCGAAGGTCGCGTTCGCCGGGTACCCGTCCTGGCCCTGGCCTGCTACGCGTGAGCGCAGCTCCTCGTCGCCGCTGAGCGCGAGCGCCTGCGACAGAGCGTCCTTGACCATCTTGGAGACACGGAGCCCGACCTCCGAGTGCGCATTGCTGACGGGCGCGGGTGGGACCGAGTTGACGATCGTGCCCTGGGGGCCGAGGTCGAAGGAGAGGGGGCGCCACACGCCACCGTTCAGCGGGAGGTCGCCGTAGCCCAGCACGGTCAGCAACCCGGACATGGTCTGACCCCACATCGCACCCTGGGTGGAGTTGATGTAGGCGTCGATCTGTGGGACGCCGGCGTACTCGAAGTGCAGGTTCGAGCCGCGGACGTGGAGCTTGAGACTCAGCTCGAGGAGCTGGTCCGGTCCGTCGTGGCCGTCGAACTCGTTCCAGTCAAGCGCATGGTAGACGCCGTCCGGGATCCGTTCGATGCGCTGGCGCAGCACCCGCTCCGAGAGATCCTTGTTGACCTCGCTGAACTGGCGGTGCCGCTCAAGCCCGAACTCGTCGAGCACGTCGACGAGCTTGCGCGAGGCGGTGTTGTTGGCCGCGATCATGCTGCGGATGTCGTTGAGCACCTCGTCGCTGGCGCGCACGTTGGCGGCGATGAAGCTCTCCCACTGCGAGTCCATCTCACCGTCGCGGATGATTCGTACCGGCGGGAAGCGCAGCCCCTCCTGGTAGACGTCGCGGGCCCCGGGGGCGAAGGCGGAGACGCCGACGCCACCGATGTCGGTGACGTGCATGTCCGCGAAGCTCCAACCGACGTGCTCGTTCCGGTAGAAGGTCGGCATGATGATCGAGACGTCACCCTGGTGCATCGCGCCGGCGGTGTGCGGGTCGTTGACGATCCAGCCGTCGCCCGGGCGGATCACCTGGTCACGGGTGAGGTCGGCGATCGCACGCGTGCCGATGAGCGACGAGGCGAGGTGGAAGATCACGTGGGTCATGAAACTGATGTGCTCGGGCTTGGTGTCGAGCAGGCAGGTGGAGAAGTCCTTGGCCTCGGTGACGATCGCCGATCCACACGTACGGACGAGGCTGACCGCCATCTCCTTGGTGACGTTCTCCAGCGCCTTGCGGTGCACCTCGGCGGCGACGACGTCGTAGCCGGTGGCGGTGTTGCTCATCAGGAAACCTCCATCACGAAGTTGCCGTGCTGGTCGAGGGTGAGCTCGCAGTCCACGGGCACGTAGATCGTTGTGTCGCCGGCGTCGATGATGGTCGGTCCCTCGACCGACATCCCCGGATCGAGACGGCTGGCCAGGTAGATCGGGATCTCGACGGTCTCGCGGGTCTCGGGCAGGCAGACGAGGCGACTCCCGAGCCTGGCCCCATCGAGACCCGCAGCGCCGTTGCCGGCGACCGGTGGCTCTTCGGCCGGCCGGGGGAAGGAGCCGGTGGCCGTGACCGAGACGCTGACCATCGTGACCGGGACGTCCTTCCAGGCAGTCCCGCTTCCGTAGGTCTCCTCGT
This sequence comes from Nocardioides sp. Root122, assembly GCF_001425025.1. Classification (GTDB taxonomy): domain Bacteria; phylum Actinomycetota; class Actinomycetes; order Propionibacteriales; family Nocardioidaceae; genus Nocardioides. The sequence continues at coordinate 647,542 of NZ_LMDE01000001.1, read as the reverse complement.
AGGTGACGTGGAACTGCTTCGCGATGTCCTCGGCGTCCGACTCCGTGAGCGGGCGGTCGGGCAGATCGATGGTCAATTCGAAGGACTGTCCCCGGAAGCGGAGATCGGCGCTGACCCGCTGGTGGACCCGGTCCTCACCGAATCCCTCCTCGCTGAGCGCCGTGGCGGACTCCATGAGCAGACGCTTGATGATCAGGTTGACCGACTCGACGAGCTCCGGCTGGCTGAGATCCCAGCGTGCCGCCTGGTCCCTCCGCACGACGAAGTCGGCGGCGAGGAGTCCGCGGGCACAGAAGACCGAGCTGTTGGCGGGCATCACCACCCGTCCGATGCCGAGCCTGCGCGCGATCTGGCCGGCGAACATTGGGAGCGTGCCGCCGTAGGCCAGGAAGAGGAAGTCGCGAGGGTCGTAGCCGCGGTTGACGCTGACCTCGCGCACCGCGGTGGCCATGTTGACCACCGCCAGGTCGTGCACGGCGCACGCCGCCTCGCTCGCGCTCCAGCCGAACGGCTCGCGATACACGTTCTCGAGCGCGGCCGCCGACTTCTCCGGGTAGAGCGGCACGCGACCATCGAGGTAACGCGCGGGATCGATGAAGCCCAGCACCACCATGGCGTCAGTCACGGTCGGTTCGGTGCCGCCCCGTCCGAGGGCGGCCGGACCGGGCGTCGAGCTGGCACTGCGCGGACCGACGGTCGGCACGCCGCGCTCACCTATAGCGGCGATCGACCCGCCACCCGCGCCGACCGAGATGACGTCGACGATGTTGACCCCGGTCTGGAAGAGGTCGATGTCGAGGTTTTTGGCGACCTTCACCTCGTTGTTGACGATGATGCCGGTGTCGAAGCTGGTGCCGCCCATGTCGCCGAGCAGGACACGGCTCTCCCCCATCCGCTTGGCCAGCTCGTTGGCGCCGATCGCACCGGCGGCCGGTCCGGACCCGAGGAGGGCAAGAGGGTTGGTACGGGCACGGTCGAGGCTGATGCCGCCGCCCAGTCCCTGGAAGAACATGAGCCCGCCGGCCAACCCACTGGCCGTCAGCTGGGAGCCTAGGGAGTCCAGGTAGACCTGGGCGTCCCGGTGAACGAAGGAGTTGAGGACCGTCGTCGTGAAGCGCCGCGTCTCGCCGGCCACGGGGAAGACCTCGTGCGAGGTCGAGATGAACAGGTCGGGGTACATCTCCCGGGCAATCTGGAGGACGCGACGCTCGTGGGTCTCGTTGGCATAGCTGTGCATGAGGCAGATGGCCAGGGAGTCGACCTGCTCCTCCTCGACCAGGTGTCGCAGGCGAGCTGCCACCTCGTCCTCGTCGAGCGGCACCAGCACGGTGCCGTCCCAGGTGACTCTCTCCTCGACCTCGGCGATGGCCGATCGCGACAGCAGGTCGGGCACGTTGACCTGAAGGTGGTCGTCGAGCACCGAGAGCCGCGGGCCACCGGCGAAGCGGAGCACGTCGCGGAAGCCGGACGTCACGAGAAGTCCGACCGAACAGCCTCTCAGCTCGGTGATCGTGTTCGTCACGACTGTCGTGCCGTTGACGAAGAGGTCAGTGCGGGCCAAGAGCTCACCGAGGCTGAGTCCGAAGCGGCCGGCAGCCACCGTGACTGCCTCCAGCACCCCCCGGCTGAAGTCGTCGTAGGTCGTCAGGGCCTTGCCGCGCTCGACCTTCCCGCCGTACAGGACGGCGACGTCGGTGTGCGTGCCGCCGACGTCGACGCCGATGAACCCGCCGCTACCACCATGGTGTTGTTCCACGTCTACCTGCCTCTTGTCCGACCGCCCACACGCGGTGCCTCTCGGCGCTGCGCCGTTGAGATCCACACTGTAGAGCGGTACCTTAGGGCACAGCAAGGGGCATTCTCTTACAAATAATACCTAAAAGGAGATTCGGTGTTCACAGGCAAGGTATGCGTCGTGACAGGTGCCGGCAGCGGCCTCGGGCTGGACATCGCCCGTGAGTTGGCAGCGCGAGGCGCGACGGTCGTGGCGATCGACGCGCGCACAGAGGCCGCCGGTGCCGTGGCGGACGGGGCCGGCCGTGAGGTCGACTTCGCGGTCTGCGACGTCACCAATCCCGACGTGGTGGCGACTACGTTCGCCGGGGTGCTCGAGCGCCACGGGAGGATCGACGTGCTGGTCAACTCAGCGGGGATCCGCGACGTGAGCCCGGCCCTCGACCTGGACGCGGAACAGTGGGGCCGCGTGCTAGCAGTCAACCTGACCGGAAGCTTCCTGTGCGCCCAGGCAGCCGGGGCTGCCATGGTCGCCCAAGGCGGGGGAAGCATCGTCATGATCTCGTCGGTCGCAGGCGTGGTCGGTGTTGCGGAACGAGTCGCCTACACCACGACGAAGCACGGCGTCATCGGCCTGATGAAGGCTCTGACCGCGGAGTGGGGCGCGTCCGGAGTACGCGTGAACACCGTCTGCCCGGGGATGACGGTCACACCTCTTACAGCCGACTACGCCACCGAGGAGGGAATGCTCGAGTCAGTACGAAGGGTCGTGCCTGCTGGTCGCGTCGGCGAACCCCAGGACATCACCGACGTCGTGCTCTTCCTCGCTGGCGATCACTCCCAGTACGTGAACGGCGTCGCCATCCCCGTCGACGGCGGCTTCACCGCGGTCCGGCAGTACGACGTGCTCGGCCGCTCAGAGAACTGGGCCAACCGGACCTGACGCATGACCGGGCGGGGGCCGGAGGCCAGCCGCCCTGGCACGTGCAGCAGCCCCGATCGAGGCCTAGACGCTGAGTGTGATGACTTATCTTCCCGACCCGGTCGGACCAGGACGCGTGCTCGAAGGCTTCGTGAGCCTGGTCGAACTCGAAGCGGGCGCCGATCACTGGCTTGAGAACGGTGGCGTCCACAGCGGCGTTCAAGCGTTTTGCCATCGCCGCTGAGCCGACATAGACGCCTCGCAGTGAACCGCCAGTCAGCATTGGCGGGAGTGGGTCAGGTCTACCGTCTGACGACCGCACGCGAATGAGTCCGACCTCGCCATGGACCCGCAGCGCCTGCATCGACTGTTCCAGCGTTCCGGCTTCGACGACCACGATCACCTTGTCGACGCTGCCGAGTGCCTTAGCGACGAAGCAACCCCACTCCGGGGTGGAACGGCAGCTGATTCCGTGGGCTACACCGCGCGCACGCATCCGTTTCAACTTCCCGTCAGACGACGACGTGGCAGGCACCTCGCATCCCCCGCCCGCGCGATCTGTAGGGCCAAGGTCGACACGCCTCCCGATCCGAGCACCAGCAGCCTGTCGCCGGGCTCGACGGGCTCGAGGCCCCTCGAGGTCGCGATGCGCCGTTTAGCGACCCCTGTGCACGGCCCGGGAGCTGGACGACCCGTGTGTCTGATCACCGTTACGCACACTCTCCGCCTCGGTCACGACCTCGCCTCCGAACGAACCGCCGCTTGCCGCAACGCCCGTACTTCGGAGCGCTTCGCCCGTCGACGAACCTCTCATCAAGTACCTCGCACCCGATGCACTGTCGGGGGACGTCGCCCAACCGGGGTTCGAGACGATTGGCTCGCGTTGGTTCTCGTTGCGCGATCGGTCTGCCCAAGCAGCGATTGCCGCGACTCCGGCGTCATCCAGCCGATGAACCGGTACCCACTCCCCCCAGCCCCCGCAGCCGGGTCGCCCGCCTGCGAGCCGTTTCGCTCGCCGCCATGATCGCGTCCGCGTCGGACTTGGGTTCACTGGCGAGCCGCCGCAACCGCGTCGCCTCACGGACCGTCACCGTGTCACCGCACCACTCCACCGCCTGGCCCAACGACAAGCCCTCACGCTGGGTCAACTCCCGCAGCGCCTCACCCGCACGCTTCTCGGTCTCGGTCACCGCCGCGTCGCGCTCAGCGATTGCGACCATGACTCGCTCGGCCAAGTCGATCACTCGGCGCTCACGCTCCTCGCGCACCTTGCGCCGCTTCGCGGCCATCTCCGCGCCGTACGCCGCGCTTGCTGCTTGATCGTCTGCTGGCTCATTCGGTCCTCAATTGGGTCGACCTCACGTCCAGATGGACTTGGACAGTCACCTACGACATTCCCGGACTCCAGGCGATCACGAAACCGCAGCAACCTTCAACCAAAATCCCCCCGCCCATCTAGCGCAACCTCGTCCAGCCACCGAACCCGAGCCTGACACCTGAGCCGTCACCCACGCCCTCAGCGTCCCCCCAAGAACACCGCGAACCTTCAAGTGCCACACACCTCTTGCATTCTCGGTCCGATTTCGTCCGGCGGAATCGCGTCCCCTGCACAGACATCCGTGCGCTCCTCGCCGGTTCGACGTTTGTAGTCGGACAGATTGATCGCTGCGTCCCTCCACTGCGCCTTTGGTGACTGACGACGAACGTTGGACTTCAGCGCAAGGGAGACCGAAGAGGATGAACGGCGATAGAAACGGGCGAGAGCAACCGGGTCTCTGGGACGAGGAAACTCCATCCACGGACAACCCGGGGCCTGACCAGCCGCGCCACTCTGTGGCCAGCAAGGCGGCCAAGCGAAGTTCGGCAAGTGCGGCGGAACCGTCGACCACGGCCCCGCCAGCACCGCAAGCGGTGCAGCGCCCAAAGCTCGACATTCAGGACCTCTGGGACGCCGCTCGCGTTGCCGCCTATCTCGGCGTACCCAAGCAGACGCTCTACGCCTGGCGACACACCCGCAACGGCCCGAAGGGCTTCCGTGTCGGCAAGCACCTGCGCTGGCATCCCTACACCGTGGTCGAGTGGACACTGTCTCTGGAGCGCGATCAATGACCAAGGCCTGCGCCCGGTGCGGAAAGCCGTTCCAGGTCTCCGACCACCCCAAGGCGGGCCGGCCGCGACGGTGGTGCAGTAGCGCGTGCCGCCGACTGGCGTCCGAGGAGCGACGAGCCGTAGAAGCCGGCCACGCCGCCGTCACGTTCATCAAGGAAGCGGCACGTCTCGACGATCAGGTCCGCGCCGTTCTGGACTCCCCCAGCGCCTGCCGCCGCATCCTGCGCGAACTGTCCGATCGCGACGCGCGAGGAGCATTGGGCGACGCGAAGTGGAGCAGTGTTGCCGACGAACTGGCTCGGCTCCGTCGGCCCAGCCTCCCGACCCGCTGGCGTCGGTGACGATTACGCCGGACGGAACGCAACCGAGAATGCACCAGGTGTGTGGCACTTCGTTTTCAAACGTTGGGCGACACGCGGTGAGTGAGCGCGCCGGTGGGGACACCTGCAGCCGTCCGGCGTCGAGCTCACGACTCGAGGGCGTCCGAGGCTCGGGCGGTGCACGGCGTATCTGACATCCGCGTTGCACCGGACCGTCCGGGCTACCGCAGGTGGCGTCCTGTACATCGAGGGTTTCTCACTGGGAGGTGCATTGGCGGCGATAAGCAGCGCTCAAGAACCACCACGACGGTGAGAGTCCGGAGCATCCGTGCTGCGACCTGCATCCTCAGGCGCGGGCGCAACGCAGGAATTCCACAGGGAACACTGATCGCTCGGCGCGGCTACGCGTTCTTAGGTGACCATCAAGATGGCGGGCGGCACGTCGCCGCTCCGGGGTCGTCGGAGGTGACCAGATGGAAACGATGGAGGAGATCCTCACCAGCAGGGAGGTGGCCCGGTGGATCCGGGTCTCGGAGTCGACGCTGTGTCGATGGCGGCAGCGTGGAATGGGCCCGCATGTGTTCTGGATGACGCCTACCTGTCCGCGGTATCGGCGCCACGACGTCGAGCAGTGGCTCACACGGGCTTCGTAGCGCCAGCTCAAGTGGGGAGAGCGACGTGATCGAGAAGACACCCAGCGGCCGGTTCCGGGCGCGGCTGAAGAGCGGCAGGCAGTTCGTCGCCAGCCGCACCTTCGACACCAAGCGTGAAGCGAGTGACTGGCTCGCACGCGAGAAGGCGGCCCTGTCCGGTGGCGTGGATCCGCGCACGGGACGCCGTCTCGTGCGAGCGTTGCTGGAGGAGTGGCTGACCACTCGAGAGTTCACCGTGGCTGCCAAGACGTACCGCACGGACCGTGCCCTGCAGCGGCTGGTCCCGACGAGCATGCAGGCGATGCAGGTGTCCGCCATCTCGGAGCGTGAGGTGGCGCGCTCGTTCGAGTCGCTGATCCAGCACGGCCTCAGTGAGCGATCGGTGGTCCGGTACCGCGCCAGCCTGTCCAGCTTCTTCGCCTGGTGTGTGCGGGAGAAGATCATCGTGCGCAACCCGGTGGCCGGAACGCGGGTCCCCCGGTCCTCGGAGGAGCCGACCGAGATGCGGCCGTGGACCGAGGCGGAGCTCGAGGCCGCCTATGAGCGGTGGCACGAGCACGACTCGCACCTGGCCGACGTGCTGCTGGTGCTCGGCTGGACCGGGATGCGGTGGGGCGAGGCACGGGCAGTGCTGGTCGAGGACGTGGTCGAGGTGCCGACGGCCGGCCTGCTCGTCCGACGCTCGCAGACCGAGGGTGGGGCCGTGAAGGCGACCAAGGGCCGGCGGGGTCGCCGGGTGCCCGTGGCTGACCGGGTCTTGCCGATCATCCGGCGACTCATCGTCTCTAAGGAGCCGACCGACCTGCTGCTGACCACTTCGGGTGGTGCCCGGCTGCACCGCACGGCGGTGCTGCGCACGGTGAAGTGGGACCAGACTGGTGGGGGCCGGCGGATCCACGACCTGCGGCACACCGCGGCCTGCCTGTGGCTGGCGCGGGGCGTGGACCCGGGCACGGTGCAGGCGTGGATGGGACACGAGTCGATCGCCACCACGAACCGGTACCTGCACTTCCTAGGCACCTCGGCCGACCAGGCGGGGTTGGAGCGTCTCAACGACCCGAGCCGCGGCCCCCGCCGTGGACCCGAGCGGGCGACGGAGAGGCCGGGGGTACGCGGGGGGTAAGCCGACGCGGCTGTCCCGGCGAACGCCACCGGTGTCAGTCCCTGGGTGAAGGCAGCGGAGAATGCGAGAACCCGCAGGTCAGGGCGACCTGCGGGTTCTTCGTCGTGCTGGTGGAGCTGAGGGGATTCGAACCCCTGACCTTCTCATTGCGAACGAGACGCGCTACCAACTGCGCCACAGCCCCGCCGCGCCATCAGGCGCGAAAGGAAAGATACACGAGCCTCCAGAAGCGCACCGAATCGGCTCAGGCACCGCTGGCGCGGCGGCCCTCCTCGGCCTCGCGCGCGGTCCGGGCGGACTGCTCGGCGGACCGGGCGAGGGCGGAGTCCTCGTCGTTGTGGCCGCTCGACCACACGCCGGTGGAGTCGAGGTCGATCGTGGAGACCGTACGACGCTGGGCGGCCGGCTTGCTGACGTAGGTCGGCAGGGTGGTGGGCACCATCTCCCACCCGCCGACGACCACGGGGACCTCGCCGGTGGTGACGGCGGGCGCCTCGGCGGCCGGCACGTCCTCGACGGTCCGCGGGAGGGGGGGCGCCGGGGCGACGACCGGCACCTCGCCGGTCAGGTCGACGTCGTCGAGGTCGGGCTCGACCTCGGGGACGTCGCCGATCTCGATCGCGGACCAGGCTGCGCGCTGGCGGTGCTCGGCACGCACGGACACGCGGCAGGCGACCAGCCAGGCGAGGAGCACCGCGACGGGCGCCGCCACCCGTGGCCAGGCGACGACGGAGGCGGCGGCCAGGCCGACGACGACGGCGTTGGCCAGCACGATTACGGCGAGCACGTTGCGACGGCGCCTGGCGGCGCGGCGGGCGGCGGCGCGCTGGACGTCGGGGGCCGGGGGCTGCGGGGCACGCGCCGCAGCGGCTGGCACGACCGGGGCGACCGGGTCGACCTGTCCGGGGGCGACGTGCGCCTTGGTCTCGACCGGCGGCCGGAGGGCCGCCCGGATCGGGGCCACGACCAGACGGGCGTTGCGGCGGTCGACGGGCTCGCGGCGCGCGAGCACGCGCATCGTGTGGGAGAACTTCTCCACCGACCGGCTGCGCACCACCTCGTCGTGGTGCTTGAGGGCCTTGGGGATGAGGTAGACGGCCCACGCCACGGCAAGGGCCACGAAGATCAGCGCGCTCAGGTCCACGTCCGAAGCGTAGGAGCGTGGAGTGCAGGCGGGACGGATGTCAAGTGGTGTGTCGCAGAACTACTGATGTGACTGGTGTGTCGAGAGTCGCTGCTCGATGCCGTACGGCACCTCCTCGCGGGTGACCGCGAAGATGCGGTGGTCGCGCCAGTCACCGTTGATGTGCAGGAATCGCGGGGCGTAGCCGACCTGCTCGAGGCCGAGCTTCTCCACGACCCGCAGCGAGTTGGTGTTCTCCGGGCGGACGCAGATCTCGACCCGGTGCAGCCCGACCGGCCCGAGGCAGTGGTCGATGACGAGCGCGACCGCGCGCGGAGCGATCCCGCGACCGGCGACGGCGGCGTCGACCCAGTAGCCGATCGACCCCCACTGCGCCGAGCCCCTGGCCACGTTGCTGACCGTCACCTGGCCGGCGAAGCGCCCGTCGACCTCGATCACGAACGGGAGCGTGTGCCCGCGCTTGGCCTGGCGCAGGAGCGCGCGGGTGACCAGGCCGTACGACGCCGGGCGGGGGGCGCCGCCGGGCGGCACCGTCGCGTCCCACGGCGCGAGCCAGTCCTGGTTGCGGGCGCGCACGGCCTGCCAGTCCTCGGCGTCGGACCGCCGCAGCGACCGGACGACGACACCCTGCGACTCGAGCCGGGCGGGCCAGCCCGGAGCCGGGCTAATGGTCGCTCCCGACGACCTGCTCGACCGCGTGCCGGACCACGGGCTCCAGCACACCGAGGCCGTCCTTCACCCCGCCCCGGGAACCGGGCAGGTTGACGACCAGGCAGTCACCGACGATGCCGGCCAGGCCGCGCGAGAGCATCGCGGTCGGCACGCCCTTCGCGACGCCGGCTGCCCGGATCGCCTCGGCGATGCCGGGGACCTCGCGGTCGAGCAGCGGCGCGGTCACCTCCGGCGTCCGGTCGGTGGGCGTCAGGCCGGTCCCGCCGGTGGTGAGCACGAGCCGGGCGCCGTCGGCGACGGCGGCCGAGACGGCCTCGCGCACCGGGTCGCCGTCGGGCACGACGACGGGGTCGCCGCACGCGAAGCCCTGCTCGCGCAGCCAGTCGGCGATCAACGGGCCGGTCTCGTCGGCGTAGACCCGCGCGGCGGCACGGTTCGAGGCGACCACCACGGCTGCCCGCAGGCTCATCGTGTCCACCTCATCGCGTCCCTCATCGCGTCCACCTCATCGTGTCCACGGGCCCGACTTCCCGCCCGTCTTCGACTCGACCCTGATGTCGGTGATCACCGCCGCCTTGTCGACCGCCTTGACCATGTCGACCACGGTGAGGGCGGCGACCGAGACAGCGGTCAGGGCTTCCATCTCGACACCGGTGCGGTCGGTCGTGCGGACGGTCGCGGTGATGTCGACCGACTCGTCGGTCACGGCGAGGTCCACCGTGACGCCGGAGACCGCCAGCGGGTGGCACAGCGGGATGAGGGCCGGGGTCTGCTTGGCGCCCATGATGCCGGCGATCCGCGCCACGGCCAGCGCGTCGCCCTTGGGCACGCCCTCGCCGCGGAGCAGGTCGATGACGGCACGACTGACGAGCACGCGGCCGGTGGCGGACGCCGTACGGGCCGTGACGTCCTTGGCGGTGACGTCGACCATGCGCGCGGCGCCGGTCTCGTCGACGTGGGTCAGGCGGTCGGCCATCAGAACTCCTCGTCGAGCTTGCGGACCTGCACCATCTCGCCGGCCTGGACGGACGTGACGTCGGCGGGCACCTCGATGAGGCAGTTGGCGGCGGCGAGGTCGCCGATCAGGTGGGAGCCGTGGCCGCCGACCGGCGAGACGAAGGCACCGCCGCGGTCGCTGTCGACCAGGCCGCGCACCAGCTGCACCTTGCCCGGCGGCGAGGAGATGCCGTGGGTGAGGCGCGCCCGCGCCGCGGGACGGACGTAGGGGAGCTTGCCCATCATCCGGCGGATCGCGGGCAGCACGAACATCTCGAACGAGACGTAGGAGGAGACCGGGTTGCCGGGCAGGGTGAAGACCGGGGTGTCGTCCTCCCCGACGGTGCCGAAGCCCTGCGGCTTGCCCGGCTGCATGCCGACCCCGCCGAACCACATCGACCCGTGGTGCGACAGCGACTCCTTGACCACGTCGAAGTCACCCTCGCTGACGCCGCCGCTGGTGACCACCAGGTCGGCGCGGACGAGCTGGTCGCTCAGCGCCTCGGTGAAGGCGTGCGACTCGTCGGGGACGATGCCGACGCGGTAGGCGATCGCTCCCGCCGCGCGTGCGGCTGCGGCGAGGAGGTAGGAGTTGCCGTCGTAGATCGAGTCGTGCCCCAGCGCGGTGCCGGGGTCGCGGAGCTCGGAGCCGGTGGAGATGACCACGACGCGGGGCCGCGGGCGCGTGCGGACCGTCGCGCGGCCGACCGCGGCGAGCATGCCGAGGTGGCGCGGGCCGAGGACCGTGCCCTCCTCGAGCAGCATGTCGCCCTCGGAGATGTCGTCACCGGTCGGGCGGATGTGCTGGCCCGGGGCGGCCGCCCGCGAGATGCGGACGGTGGCCACACCGCGGTCGGTCCACTCGTAGGGCACCACGGTGGTCGCTCCGGCGGGGACCGGTGCACCGGTCATGATCTTCACCGCGGTGCCCGGCGAGAGGGCGAGGATCGAGGACTGGCCGGCGCCGATCTCGCCGACGACCGGGAGCGTCACCGGGGCGTCCTCGCTCGCGCCGGCGACGTCCTCGGCGACCACGGCGTAGCCGTCCATGGCGGAGTTGTCGAAGCTGGGCAGCGAGATCGGGGCGACGACGTCCTCGGCGAGCGCGAGGCCGAGCGCCTCCATCAGCGGCTGCGGGAAGGCAGGCAGGGGCGAGACGGTGGCCAGGATGCGCTCGACGTAGTCGGCGACGGGGAGCAGGCCGGGCTGCGGGTCACTCATCGGCATCCTGCTCGCCGAGGACGGCACCGCCCTCGACGCGCTTCGCGGCTGGGGAGGTGAGCGCGACGTCGCCGACGACGCGCACGCCCCGGCCGAAGGTCCAGTCGCCCTCGACGGTGAAGGAGTCGGCCTCGCGCAGCGAGGGCGCGCCCTCGGGGAAGCGCTTGTCGAAGTCGCCGACGAGCTTGTAGAAGTCGCCGTCCAGGGAGACGTAGGGCACCTCGTCACCGGACTGGTCGAGCACGAAGTCCTTGCCGAGGTCGTAGACGTCGGAGCGCAGGACCAGCAGGTCGTCGGTGGTCTTCACCGGCACGAACCGGTCGCGGCCGACCTCGATGGTGCGCGCACCCTCGAAGACCTCGATCGCCGCACCCATCGCGGTCTCGATCTGGATCACCTCGGGCGTGGCCGGGTCGCTCGGGTCGAGGTGCTTGACGTTGCGGATCAGGGGCAGGCCGAGGATGCCGCCGCGGGCGTCGAGCGCGTCGACCATCGCCTGGAGGTCGAACCAGAGGTTGTTGGTCGAGCAGTACTTGTGGCGGGTGAGGTCGGCCAGCGCCTCCTTGTCGGCGTCCAGGGTCTGGGCCGACTCGCGCAGCACGATGCGGCCGTCGGCCTTGCGCCGGGCGAAGTGGCCGCCCTTGCGGTCGGACGGCGTACGCCGCACGGCCTCGATCGCGAACGGTGCGCCGGTCTCGGCGAACCAGCCGGCGACCCGGGCGTCGGGCACGGCGCCGAGGTTGTCGGAGTTGGACACGAAGACGTAGCGGTAGCCGGCCTCGATCAGCCGGGCGAGCAGCCCAGTGCCGCGCAGCGCTGTGTAGATGTCGCCGTGGCCGGGCGGACACCACTCGAGGTCGGGCGCCTTCGGGTAGGCGGCCGGCATCAGGTCGGCCGCGAGCAGCTTGGGCTCCTTGTTCTGCAGGAACTCCAGCGGCAGGCCGTCGACGGGGAGGTCCTCGTAGCGGGCCAGCGCCTCCATGGTGTCGGCGGAGGTGCGGAACGAGTTCATGAACAGCAGCGGCAGCGTCGCGTCGTACTGGGTGCGGAGGTGCAGGACCTGCCGGGCGATGATGTCGAGGAAGCTCAGCCCACGTCGCACGCACAGCAGCGACTTGGCGCGCTCCATGCCCATCGACGTGCCGAGGCCGCCGTTGAGCTTGATGACGGCGGTCTTGCGGATCGCCTCCGCGGCGACCTCGTCGTCGACCTCGACGTCGGTGAGCGCCTCCATGTCGAGGGGCTCGATCGTGTCCTCGGCGATCATGCCGGTCTCGCCGTGCTCGAGGAGCCGGTAGTAGTGAGCGAACGTGTCGATCGCGACCTCGTCCACCCCCGCCTGACGCATCTTCTCGCGTGCGAGGTCGAGGCCTTGCGCAGTGCCCTTGCTTGCCATGCTTCGATCGTAGGCTGCTCACGTGGACGCACGACACTCGGCGGACAACACGATCGCCAAGACGGCCCTCCGCGACCAGGTGCGCGCGGCACGCAAGCAACGCCCGCTCGGGGCCGCGGCGGACTTCGCCGCGTCCGTGGCGGGGGTGGCACTCGCGTGGGACGACGTGCGCCGGGCCGCCACCGTGACGGCGTACGTCTCCGTGGGCAGCGAGCCCGGCACCGGCCTGCTGCTCGACGCCCTCGTGGCCGCCGGCAAGCGGGTCCTGCTGCCGGTCGTGCTGCCCGGGCTCGACCTCGACTGGGCCGTCTACGAGGGGCGCGACCACCTCGCGCCGGCGGTCCGCGGGCTGCTCGAGCCCACCGGGCCGCGGCTGGGCACGGAGGCGATCGCCCAGGCCGACGTCGTGCTGGTGCCGGGACTCGCGGTCTCGCGCTCCGGGGAGCGGCTCGGGCAGGGCGGCGGGTGCTACGACCGCGCGCTGACCCGGATCACCCCGGGCACCCCGGTCGCCGTCGTGCTCTACGACGACGAGCTCGGCCTCCCCGTCCCCTCCGACCCGCACGACGTACGTGTCGGGTTCGCGCTGACCTCGGCCGGCGTGACGCCTCTGGGGCCCCGGCGGTCCCCGGATATCCGGTGACCGACCTGCTTACAGGTAGAGATCCATACCTGTAAGTACGAAAGTCACCGGATATCCGGGGATTCCAGCGAGGGCCGGCACCTCAATCCGACGGCGGCCGGAGAACGAGGGTGTCGTCGGCAGCGGCCTCGACGGCGTCGCGGGAGTAGGCCCAGGGCAGCGTCTCGCCGTCGACGTAGAGCTCGGTCTGGTCGGAGTAGTGCGACGACGCCGGGTGCCCGGAGACGCCGGTGAGGTTGATCCACCGGGAGTCGTCCCAGTCGGCGAGCGAGACGACCATCCGCATCGACGGCGCCGCGGTGACGTCGTAGCCGTCGACGGCGTTCCAGGAGGTCGCGTCGACGATGGACGAGCCGCCGCCGACCTGCCAGCCGTCGCGGTTGAACAGCCGCTCGACCAGGCCGACGCCGGACTCGCCGAGGGTGGCGTTGTGGAGGTTCATCCGGTGCAGCCGACCCCACTCCCACAGGTGCGGGTCGCGGGCCTGGCGCCGGGTCAGCTCGTCACGCGCCTCGATCAGCGCCGCGCGCAGGATGTCGTCGCGGGTCTCCACCACGTCGGTGGTGTCGGCGTCGTCCCACCACGTGCTGGCCGGGTCCGTGAGCAGCTGGCTGACCACGGCGAACCACCGGTCGCCACCGTCGGGCCAGGTGCGCTGGCGCAGGTCGTCGTGGAAGGTCAGCTCCAGCAGGGTGCGCCACACGACGTTGTAGTACGCCGCCGCGGCGCTGTCGGCGGGCTGGGTGAGATCCCAGTCGCGCAGCAGGTTCTGGGCGTTGCGGTAGTAGGGGGACGGGAGCCGGTCGACGTCGAGGAGGTAGGGCACGAGCGTCGCGGCCATCGGGTTGGTGCTGTCGAGCTGCAGGGTCGACATCTCCCCGACCGAGAGCTCGCCCTCCTCGGTGAGCGCCTCGCGGATCCGGGTCGAGCGGTAGCCGTAGTCCCAGTCCTTGGTCAGCAGGTAGGGGTAGGCCTCGTCGATGACGGCCTGGTTGGCGGTCACGATGAAGCCCTCGTCGGGGTCGAGGACGCTGGGCAGCCCGTCGAAGGGGATGTAGTCGCCGGTCCAGTCGTTGCCGCTGACCCACCCCTCGACCGGCATCGTGCCGTCGTTGCCGCCGCGGCGGATCGGGACGCGACCGGGCGACTGGTAGCCGATGTGCCCCTCGCGGTCGGCGTAGACGAGGTTCTGGGCGGGCACCGCGAAGTCGGCGGCCGCGGCCCGGAAGGAGTCCCAGTCGGACGCGCGGTTGAGCTCCATGATCGCGTCCGCGGTGGGCGAGGGCTCGAGCGCCGTCCACGCCAGCGCGACGGCGTACCCGCTGCCGCGCTCCCCCGGCTCGTCGGTCGGCGCGTTGGCGCCCACGGTCGCGAACTCCGAGGACACGTCGCTGATCAGCGGCCCGTGCACGGTCTCGCGCACCCGCAGCTCGACGTCGTCCTCGCCGAGCACCTTGATCGTCTCGGTGTGCACCTCCATCGCCCGGGTGTCGCCGTCGCGGACGTAGCGGTCGTCGCCCTCGGTCTGCTCGAGGAAGAGGTCGGTGACGTCAGGGCCGAGGTTGGTGAAGCCCCAGGCGATGTCGGCGTTGTGGCCGATGATCACGCCGGGCACGCCGGAGAAGGTGAAGCCGGAGGTGTCCAGCGTGCACGCGTCGCTGATCTGGCGGCAGTGCAGGCCCATCTGCATCCAGATGCCGGGCTGGCTGATGCCCAGGTGCGGGTCGTTGGCCAGCAGCGGCATGCCGGTGGCGCTGTGCTCGCCGTCGACCACCCACGAGTTGCTGCCGATGCCGCGCCCGGAGCCGACGAGCTCGGGCATCCCCTTCACCGCGTCCTGCACGCGCTCGAGCGCGTCGACGACCTCCTTCGGGTACGCCGGCCGCGTGGGGTTGCGGGTGCCGTTGCCGGTGGCGTTCTGCTCGAACACCCCGTCGACGACACCGCCGCCGGACACGATCGGCGGGTGCTCGGCGAACGGGTAGTCCGGCCAGAGCATGGCGATCTCGTCCTCCGTGTGGTCCAGCGACAGCAGGACCCGGTCGACCTCGGCCTCCATGTTGCCGCGCAGGTCCCACGCCATCGCCTTGAGCCAGGCGAGCGAGTCCACCGGCTCCCACTCCTCGGGCGTGTAGTCGAGCCCGGACAGCCCCAGGACGGAGTACTCCGCGGCGAGCTGGGACGGCGAGCGGTCCGAGATGTAGGCGTTGACACCGGCGGCGTAGGCGGTGAGCGCGTCCCGCGTCGCCGGCTCGAGCAGGGCCCACTCCTCCTCGGCGACGCGGCGCCAGCCCATGGTCCGGATGAACTTGTCGGTCTCGAGCGTGTCGGGACCGAACATCTCCGAGAGCCGCCCGGCGGTCACGTGCCGGCGGAAGTCCATCTCGAAGAACCGCTCCTGGGCGTGGACGTAGCCCTGGGCGAACATCAGGTCGGCGTCGGTGTCGGCGTAGACCTGCGGGATGTCGTTGGCGTCGCGGACGACCTCCACCGACGCGGACAGGCCCGGCACCTCGACCTCGCCGCCGGTCTGCGGCAGCGGACGGCGTACGACGACCACCACGGTGGCGGCCAGCACGACGAGCAGCAGGACGAGCCCGAGCGCCGTCCAGGCCGCCCAGCGCGCGGCGCGCGGCGCACGGCGGAAGGCTCGCCACCACAGCACGGGTCGGCTGTCGGTCGCCGCGGTCGCGTCGGTGGTCGGGTCGGGGGACGTGGTGCCTGGCTGCTCGCTCATCGCGTTCGCCATTGTGCCGTACCATTGGCAGTCGAAGGGCTCGAGTGCCAGCGCGTCGCGCCGGCCGCGCTCGATCGCCGTCAGCACCATCTGGGAATCACGTCGGAACCACGCGAGGACTCCACACATGCCCACCTACCAGTACGCCTGCACCGAGTGCGGGCACGCCTTCGAGCAGTTCCAGAGCTTCAGCGAGGACGCGCTGACCGTGTGCCCGGAGTGCAACGGCAAGCTGCGCAAGCTGTTCAACGCCGTCGGTGTCGTCTTCAAGGGCTCCGGCTTCTACCGCACCGACAGCCGCGCGTCGTCGTCCTCGACGACCCCGGCGTCCAGCAGCTCGTCCGACTCGTCCTCGTCGTCGTCCTCGTCCTCCTCGACCGCGTCGACGTCGTCGAGCAGCTCGTCCTCCAGCTCGTCCTCGGACTGACCTCGATCTCCTGACGCAGGCCGCCTCGCTGGTCGAGGAGGTCGCGCAGCGACCGTCACGAGTCCCCTGTGGAGAGGGCCAGCGCGCGGCGGGTGGTCCGGCCTAGCGTCGGACCATGTTCCCGGGACTCCCTCCGGCGAGACGCCGGCTCCGCGCCGTACGCCACCAGCTGCGCCGCCGACGACGGTGGTTCGCCGCGACCCTGGTGGCCGTCGCCACCGTGAGCGGCCTCCGCACGATCGCCCCACCGGAGCCGGACACCGTCGAGGTGCTGGTCGCTGCGCGCGACCTGCCCTCGGGCACGCTGCTCGAGCGTGGCGACCTCGTCGGCCGCGCCTTCCCCGTCGACCTCGCCCCCTCCGGCGCGTCACACCGGGTGGCCGGCCGGGTGCTGGCGGCACCGCTCGCGCGCGGTGAGGTGCTGACCGAGGCGCGGGTGGTCGGCCCCGGGCTCGCCCACGCGCAGGACGGCCAGACCGTCCTGCCGGTGCGGCTGCCGGACGCGGGGATGGCCACGCTGCTGCGGGCCGGCGACGAGGTCGACCTGATGGCGACCGACCCTGGCACGGGGTCGACCCGCGTCGTCGCCCGCGGGGTCACCGTCCTGGCCACGCCCACCCAGGTCCCGGACGGACCGGCCGGCGGGTCGGGCGGAGCCCTGGTCGTCGTCGGCACGACCGCCGCCGAGGCGGTCGGGATCACCTCGGCGGCGCTGGCACAGTTCCTGAGCGTGTCGTGGAACCGCTAGCGTGCTGTGCATCCGCTCATCCGCGGGCCTCTGGTCCGCCACAAGGAGGCACCATGACCGGCTTCAAGAACTTCATCCTCAAGGGCAACCTGATCGAGATCGCCACCGGTCTGATCATGGCGCTCGCGTTCGCGTCGGTGGTCACCACGTTCACCGCCTGGCTGACCGGGCTCCTGCCCGACAGCTCGTCGGAGTACTTCAGCAACGAGCCGAACAGCTTCGGCGCCTTCCTCAACGCCGTGGTCTCGTTCCTGATCATGGCCGCCGTCGTCTACTTCTTCATCGTGATGCCCTACACGAAGGCCAAGGAGCGCTTCTTCCCGAGCAAGCCGGAGGGCACGCCGGCCGACATCGCCCTCCTCGAAGAGATCCGCGACCTGCTCAGCGCGCGCGGCGGCGCGGTCTGAGCCGCTCCACCCCGACCTGACACGAACGGCCCGCCCCGGAAGGGACGGGCCGTTCGTCATGCCCGGGGCTCAGCCGTGGTGCGGCGGGACCTGGTCGCGGTACCAGTCGTCGCCCTTGCCCGCGAAGTCCTCGCGCGGGTCGCTGTCGTCGGCGGTCTGCTCGGGAACGCCCTCACCGAACACCGCGGCCAGGCGCCGGCGGCGCTCCCACTCCGACTCCTGCTCCTGCTCGGAACGCTCAGGGGTGCTCATGCGGGGTCCCCGCGGCGTTGTTCGGAGGAGCGAAGCGGAGGAGAAGAATGTCGTGGGGTGCTCATGCGCAGACTCCGAAGATGCGGTCCTCTTCCGCGTCTTCGGTCGTCGCGGGAGTGCTCGGGCTGGAGCTCGGCGTCTCTGACGCGGTCTCGCTGGGGGTCTCCGACGGCGTCTCGGACCCCGGCGCGCTCGGCGACTCGCTGTCACTGCTGCTCGGCGTGCTGGTCGGGGAGGTCGTCTCGCTGGACGAGGCCGGCGGTTCGGCGTTGGTCGAGGTGCCCTTGATCAGGCTCGGGGGCAGCTCCTTGTCGGCGTTGATGAGGTCCCAGATCTTCTGGGCCTCGGGCTTCCAGAAGACCTTGCCGCGGAACTCGGAGTCCGAGGGGTAGTACTCGGTCGGGAGGGTGACGAACTTGATCTTGTCGAGGCCGACGCTGCGCAGCTGCATGGCGAGCTTGCCGAGCCGCGTCACCGAGCCGAGCTCCTCGTCGGTGCGCAGCGACTTGGTCGCGGCGTCGAGGAAGCTCACGACCCTGTCGAAGCGCGTGAGCGTCCCGGCCGACTGCACCTCGCGGACGAGCGCGCCGATGAACTCCTGCTGCCGGCGGATGCGGGAGATGTCGTTCTGCTGGATCAGCTCGCCGACGTAGCGGGCCCGGACGTAGTCGAGCGCCTGGTCGCCGCTGAGCCGGGACGGGTCACCCTTCGGCACGAAGATCGCGTGCTTCTTGTCGACGATGTCCTCGGGGATGCAGACCGGCACGCCGTCCACGGCGTCGACCATGTCGCCGAAGCCGTTGAAGTCGATCACGACATAGTGCTGGAGCAGGATCCCCGTCGTCTGCTCGAACTGCTCCGCGGTGCAGAGCTCCTTGCCGACGGAGAAGGCGGCGTTCCACATGACGTCGGTGGCGGCAGGTGAGTCGCCGCACGCCGGCCGGTCGACGATCGAGTCGCGCGGGATGGAGACGGCGTACGCCCGCGACCGGTCGGCGGAGAGGTGCACGAGGATGGTGGTGTCGGACCCGCCGCCGGTCTCCTGGTCGATGTCGTTGCCCGCTCCGGAGCGGGTGTCGTCGCCCATCACCAGGATGTTGAGCGGCTCTCCGTTGCCCTTGTAGACCTTCTCGGGCCGGTCGGAGCCGAGGGCCCCGAGGTCGCCAGTCTCGATGTTGCCGTTGAGGTGGCGCACGAGGTAGACCATGCCGAGACCGGTCACCAGGGCCAGGACCAGCGCGCTGATCAGGATCACGCGGCCGACGGTGTGCTTCCGAGCGACCGTGCCCTTGCGTTTGGGCGCGCCGGGAGGAGCCTCCGGGCTCGAGTCGTCGGACACGGGCTCACCTTCGTGCGCGAGAGAGGAAACTGACCGGGTCCGAACCTACTGGACTCCGGCAACTTTTCCGCGTCCGCGACGCGGCTCGACAGGTCCGGACCTCGGCCGTCGGTGCAGGTCGGAGCAGGTCCGCATGGCAGGATGCTGCCCGCCGCGCGTGCGCGGCACGCCCCAGTAGCTCAGTGGATAGAGCAGCCGCCTCCTAAGCGAAAGGTCGCAAGTTCGACTCTTGCCTGGGGCACCACGCAGGTTGTAGTGCTTCGCCTGATGGGTGACGTTCGGGCTTCGGTTGATGCGTTACCCATCTTCGGGTGATGGGTGACGGCTACTCCGGTTGATTGGTGACACTCCCTTGATGAGGGAGTTGAGCGTGAGCGAGCAGCGGTATCAGGCCGTGCTGGCAGTGATCAGCGAGGGCGAGACGGTCTCGAGCGTGGCGGCCCGGTTCGGGGTGCATCGCAAGACGGTGCATGGGTGGTTGGCCCGCTACGAGGCTGAGGGCCTGGAAGGTTTGCCGTGCTTGAACGCCTGGATTCAGCCGTTAAGCTTGGCCGCGCGCTCCAGTCTGTCCAGTGCCTCGTCGGCGTTCGCCACCGCCATCGCTGAGTCGTCTGCGCGGCACCTGCCGACCATTCTGCGCAACCGGACGCGGTCCTTGTTGTTCAGCTCGACGTCTCGAAAGTCGCCAGCAGCGATGAGGTTGGCCAGAACGACGAAGTCTGTGCAGTGCCGGCTCTTGGCTCGGTCCGCGACGATCTCGGTTCGCGCCGCCGCCTTCGCCACCAAGGCTCCGACCAAGGTCGGCCGCGGCACCGTGCCGGTTCTGGATCCGACCGTGACCTCGACGATCTCAGTCCGGGCGAGCGCCTGCGTGGTACCTGGCGCCGAGATGGTCGGCGCCCCGCCTGCACCGACTCGTGAAGCAGCCCGTTCACCCACTCCTTCGGGGATCAGGACGTCGAACTGCGCCAGGTCTCGGTTCCAGCGGTGCTGGACCCCGTCGCCCGAGGTGTCCGGGGTGAAGCCGATGTCCTTGAGCGCAGCGGTGAAGGTCTCCAGCATGTTCCGGGAAGCCCGAATGTCGACGACCGCGTCAACGTCGTTAGTGGGGCGAGCGGGCGCGAGGCCACGTTCGGCACAATGCAGGTGCACGAGCTGGCCACCGATGAGCGTCCAGCCGGTCTCGACGCGCTCGCTGAGCTCGATCAGGGCGCCCCAAGCCGCCTCCTGCGCGTCGCTCATCGCAGGAAGGACGATCGGGGCTGTCACTGGTGCGCTCTCACTTTGGATCCGGCCCTGGCTCTGGCTTGGTGACCCGCTGCGTCGTCCGCGTCGTAGCCGAGTAGCTCATCCAGGTGGTCGAGCAGGCGCACCGCCTCTCGCTTTTCCCGCGCACCGTCATGCTCGACCAGGTCTGCGGCGAGTGCGAGAGCGGAGCGCGCGACACTGGCGAGGTCGAGTGCAGCCGGATCGTCCCGATTCGCCGCGACGACGTGCAGGATGACGTTCGCCCGATCGCGTGAAGCCGGCGAGAGCAAGTAGTCGTCTTCCAGAGCTCGCAGATCGGACGCGACGATGTAGCCCTCGACGACGTCGCCCGCCGACATGTTCGAGTGGGGCAGCGAGATCCCTGACAGGTGGACGCGACGGTCGACGCGGACGTCGGGGAGGTCACGCGGCGAGGCCACATAGAGCCTGCGTTCAGCGCGGTTGCGCAGTAGGTGGGCCAGCAGCGCGGCCACTTCGTCGAGGTCTGCGTTCGGGGCGGAATGCGCGAGAAGGTTCCGCAACCTGCTACGTGCACGTGAGCGGGCTGAAGGACTGAGTTCCGCGGCGGCGCGCGGGGCCTCCCACTCGGCCATGCCTACCGCAAGTAGGTCCCACGCCGACTTCGCGGACAGGGGCCGGCCAGGACCGGCGTGCTTTCCTACGCGCTGAACGCTGGCTAGGTCGACGGCCCACTGATTGCCGATCTTCTCGGCCTCCAGTGATCCGTTCCGGATGCGCTGATGTATCCGCTGAGGATGTACGCCCAAGCGCTCGGCGGCCTCGGTCACGCTGACATACGGTCCGGCCATGGTTGCAACTTCCCTATAAGTCCCTACAGGTTTCCAGAAACCATATAAGAACTTATAGGTTTCCTGCAATGCGTCCCGCCTGAGCGCGGCCCCTCCAACCCCGCCCTCGCCTGCGCGCAACGGCGCAGCTCGTACATGTAGTAGTCGACGTCGTTCTCGACCGTATAGGTCACGGCCCGCCTCACATTGGCCCTTGCAGCGCACAGGATCGCGTTGGGATTCTCTCCGGGGCGCGTTGGGACAGACGATTAGGGCGACATGCGTTTTCGCAGGTCAGTGGAGTTGTGCAACTACCCCACCGGCACCTTGTCACCCCACGACCGCGAACTCGATGCCGGCGGCCTGCAGCCGTGCGAGCAGCGCCTCGCCCATCGCCTGGGCCGGGGTGACCTGGCCGGCGGTCGGCGGGTTGTCGTCGAAGGCCAGGCACAGGGCCGACTCTGAGAGCATCTTGGCGGTCTCGGTGTAGCCCGGGTCGCCGCCGGAGACGCGCGTGTGCACGGTCTGGCCTCCGGCCTCGCCGACGAAGTCGACGGTGAACCAGGACCTGGCGCGCTTCGCCTCGTCGGGGCCCGACCCCTGCGGCACCCGGCTGAGCAGCAGCTCGCGCAGCGGCTTGACCTGGGCGGCGAGCGACAGGGCGCGGACGCCGACCGCGCCACCGGCGGCGTAGCGCAGGGTCTTGGTGCCGGCCCAGTGGGAGTAGCGGAACTCCGGCCCGTACGCCGCCAGCGCGGCGCCGCTGCGCGCGACGATGATCGGGTCGATCGTCGGCAGCGGGAGCAGCCAGTAGCCGAGCACCGGGTCGCGGTGGGGCTTGCCGCTGACCGAGCGCGACGAGCGGCCCTCGGGCCGGGTCTCCGCGCGACGGCGGGCGGCGTACGTCGAGCGCATCTGCTTGGCGCGGGCGAACTGGTTGAGCGCGGAGTGGAAGGTGCCGCCGGAGAACGTGCCACCCGAGCGGACCACGCCGCGCAGGGTGATCGGCTGGTCGGACGGCAGCTGCTGCACGGTGAAGTAGGCGCCGACGTCGTGCGGGATCGAGTCGAAGCCACAGGCGTGCACCAGACGGGCGCCGGTGCGGACCGCGGTCTCGTGGTGCTCGAGGAACATCCGGTCGACGAACTCGGGCTCGCCGGTGAGGTCGACGTAGTCGGTGCCCGCCTCCGCGCACGCGGCCACCAGCGGTGCACCGTGGACCAGGTAGGGGCCGACGGTCGAGATCACCACGCGGGCACGACGGGCGACGTCAGAGAGCGCGGCGGGGTCGGCCGCGTCGGCGACCAGGACCTCCACGTCGGACGTGCCGCCGTCCTCGAGCCGACGGCGTACGGACTCGAGCTTGTCGGCGTTGCGGCCGGCGATCGCCCAGCGCAGCCCGGCGGGGGCGTGCGCGGCCAGGTGGTAGGCCGTGAGGCCGCCGGTGAACCCGGTCGCGCCGAACAGCACGATGTCGAAGTCACGGTCGCTGCGGGGGCGGTCGTCGCTCATCGCGCCATCGTGTCAGACGGAACCGCTCCCCCACCCGGCCCGTCCCACCGGACAGAGCAGCACCGGAGGGACCTCCGGGCGCGTCACGAGGGGAGCAGGTCGCCATGGGTCTGCGCAGGATCGGCACCAGCGTCGCAGCCGCCACCAGCCTGGCCGCGGCCGCCGGGGTGGGGTACGTCGTCGGCACCGGCAGCGGGTCGGAGGACGGCCCGCCGGCTGACCCGCCGATCGTGCTCGCCAACGCCGACCTGACCACCCCGGGCAGCTGCGACGACCTGCTCGACTCCTACGTCGACCGGGCGCTCGAGGAGGTCGGCCCCTACGGGTGGGGTGGCGGCCCGATCGTCATGTTCGACGCGCAGGCCGGCTCGGAGGCCAGCGCGCCCACCGCGTCGGGCAGCATGCGCTCGAGCGTGAAAACGTCGCGGTCGGTGAGCAACGAGTCCGGCACCAACGTGCAGGAGGTCGGTGTCGACGAGTCCGACGTGGTGAAGGTGGCGGGCAGCCTGCTGCTGCGCCTGCGCGAGGGCGTGCTGGTGGCCTACGACGTGTCCGGCGACCGGCCGACCGAGCTGTCGTCGACCCCGATCGACGACGCCCGCGGCAACGGATGGCCCGGCGAGCCGGGCGGCGAGCTGGTCCTCGTCGACGGCCGCGCGGTCGTGATCGGCACCTCCGACGACGGGCTCGGGTCGACCATCACCACGGTCGACCTGGCCGATCCCACCGCGCCGAGCATCGTCGACACCACCACCCTTCGCGGACGCGCCTCGGCGATGCGGCTGCACGGCGACGTGGTGCGGGTGGTCGTGCAGAACGGCCTGCCCGAGCTGGACTTCTCCGTCCCCGGCAGCAAGCTCGGCGAGCTCACCGCCCGGATGCGCAACCGTGCCCTGGTCCGCGCCACCACGCTGGCCGACTGGCTGCCCACCGTCGACGGCCGGCCGGTCGTCGACTGCGCGGACGTCGCCGTCCCCGACGACGAGGAGCTCGCGCTCGGCACCACGACGGTGCTTGCCTTCGACCCGGCCGCACCCGCCGAGCGGACCTCGACCGCGGTCGCCACGGACTCCGCGACGTCGTACTTCTCGACCGACCGGTTCTACCTGGTCGGGGGTGGGACCGCGTGGGGGTGGAACGACTGCTGGGACTGCCGCGTGGGCGGTGTCCTGGGCGCCCCCGGCGGGACGACGCCGATCTTCGCCTTCGCGCTCGACGGGCTGGACGCGACGTACGTCGCCTCGGGCGAGGTCGAGGGCACGGTCGCCGACCGCTGGTCGATGGACGCCGTCGGCGGCTCGCTGCGCCTCGCGGTCGGGCCCAGCAGCGAGACCGGCAACGTCAACTCGGTGGTCACGCTGCGCGAGGACGGCTCGACGCTGGTCGAGGACGGCCGGGTCGATGACCTCGGCGTCGACGAGCAGATCAAGTCCGTGCGGTGGTTCGATGACCTCGCGATCGTGGTGACCTTCCGGCAGACCGACCCGCTCTACGCGGTCGACCTGACCGTCCCGTCCGACCCGCGGCTGCTCGGCGAGCTGAAGATCCCCGGCTTCTCGGAGTACCTCCACCCGCTCGGCGAGCACCGGCTGCTGGGCATGGGCCAGGACGCGACGCTCGACGGGATGACCCGCGGCGCCCAGGCGGCGCTCTTCGACGTGACCGACCTGACGAACCCGCGACAGCTCGACGTCGTCCGCTACGACAAGGACACCGTCGCCGCCGCCAGCACCGACCCGCGCCAGCTCACCTGGCTGCCCGAGCAGCGGGTCGTGCTCACGGTGGTCTCCCAGGGCTGGAGCGGCACCACCGGCTGGGTGTCGGTCCTCTCGCTCGACGACGGGCGGATGAGCAACCGGATGGTCGAGGTCGAGCACGGCACCGACGTCGCCGACGTACGGCTCGTGCCCCTCGCGTCCGGCAAGGTCGCTCTGGTCACCGGTGAGGACGTGCAGTTCTTCCCCCTCTGAGCGCGGCACTCGGTGGTTGAGGTGCGAGCGCACTCTCACCGGTGGTCGAGGTGCGAGCGCAGCGAGCCTCGACACCACGGCCCCACCCGTGGTTTCGAGGCTCGTCGCTGGCGCTCCTCGCACCTCAACCACCGAGCAACGGAGGGGCTCCTCGACCAGCGGTGGGCCGCGCGCCTCCGGCGTACGCTCGTGGCCATGTGCCGCAACATCCGCCCGCTGAACAACTTCGAGCCGCCCGCGACGGGTGACGAGGTCACGGCCGCCGCGCTGCAGTACGTCCGGAAGGTGGCCGGGACGACCAAGCCCTCGCAGGCCAACGAGGAGGTCTTCTACGCAGCCGTCAAGGAGATCGCCCACATCACCGAGCACCTGCTGCAGGACCTGGTGACCACCGCTCCCCCGAAGAACCGCGAGGTCGAGGCGGCCAAGGCCCGGGCGCGCGCGCAGCTGCGGTACGGCGCGTGACGTTGGCGGCGCTCGAGGACTCGGCCCTCGACCTGCTCACCGGCCGGCCGCTGGTCGTGCTGACCGGCGCCGGGCTCTCGACCGACTCCGGCATCCCCGACTACCGCGGGCCGGGCGCTCCCGCACGCGCGCCGATGACCTACCAGGAGTTCGTGGCGACCCCCGAGGCGCAGCGCCACTACTGGGCACGCAGTCACGTCGGCTGGCAGCGGATGGGCCACGCCTCCCCCAACGACGGGCACCGGGCGCTGACCACGCTCGACCCGCTCCTGCTGATCACCCAGAACGTCGACGGCCTGCACGAGGCCGCCGGCTCGCGACGGATGGTCGCGCTGCACGGCCGGGTCGCCGACGTCGTCTGCCTGTCCTGCCGGGCCACGTCGTCGCGGGCCGAGCTGGAGCGGGTGCTCGACGAGCTCAACCCTGGCTGGATCGAGCGGCACGGGGCGGTCGCGTCGAACCCGGACGGTGACGTCGACCTCGACGAGACGTCCGACTTCGTCGTGCCGACCTGCGAGTGCGGCGGGCCGCTCAAGCCCGACGTCGTGTTCTTCGGCGAGAACGTCCCCGCCGACCGGGTCGCCCGCTGCTACGCGGCCGTCGAGGCGCTCGGCACGGGCGGAGCGCTGCTGGTCGCCGGGTCGTCGCTGACGGTGATGAGCGGCCTCCGGTTCGTGAAGCGCGCGGCCCAGGGAGGCACGCCGGTCGTCATCGTCAACCGTGGCACGACCCGCGGCGACGAGCTGGCGTCGTACAAGCTCGAGGTCGGCTGCAGCGAGTTCCTCACCGAGCTTGTCAGGCGTTCGCTGGACTTGTCAGGCCGTGCGCGGGCCGACATGTTCAGCGATCCCCGGCCAGCCGGGGATCACTGAGAGAGGCTCAGCGGCGCACGAAGATGTGCTCGGCCGCCTCGACCACCAGCTCGGCGGTCTCGCCGCCGGAGCCGATGAGGATGCCCTCGTCGGTGCGGGCGATGGTGACGGTCTTGCCGGGCAGCGCGCCGACGCGGCGGAGCAGGCCCATCAGGTCCTCGTCCTTCTGCATCTCCTCGGAGATCCGCTTCACGTGGACCCGCGCGTCCTCGGACGTGGCGGCGGCCGACAGCGGCTCGACGTTGTCCATGAAGCCCTCCGAGCGCAGGTCGCCGAGCTCGTCGAGGCCGGGGATCGGGTTGCCGTAGGGGGACTCGGTCGGGTGGTCGAGCAGCTCGAGCAGCCGGCGCTCGACGGTCTCGGACATCACGTGCTCCCAGCGGCAGGCCTCGGCGTGGACGAGCTCCCAGTCCAGGCCGATGACGTCGGTCAGCAGGCGCTCGGCGAGCCGGTGCTTGCGCATGACCCGGGTCGCGAGGACCTGGCCCTCCTCGGTGAGCTCGAGGTGCCGGTCACCCTGCACGGTCAGCAGACCGTCGCGCTCCATCCGCGCGACCGTCTGGGAGACGGTCGGGCCCGACTGGTGCAGGCGCTCCGCGATGCGCGCACGCAGCGGGACGATGCCCTCCTCCACGAGCTCGTAGATCGTGCGGAGGTACATCTCGGTGGTGTCGATCAGGTCGCTCACGGTGGACATTGTGTCCCATCCGCCAACTGCGACAGCCCCTCGTCCCGTGGCACAGTGAGGCGGGTGAGCGAACTCATCGTGCCGCAGCGGTTCTGCGGCCCACCGGACTCGGGCAACGGCGGCTGGACGGCCGGAGCGCTGGCCGCGCTGGACGACGCGGACTCCCCCGACAACCGCTGCGACAGCTGGCCGACGATCGAGGTGTCGCTGCGACGGCCGCCTCCGCTCGACACGGTCATGACCGTGTCCGACGAGGACGGGCTGCTGACCGCGAGCGTCGACGGTGCGGTGGTCGCGACGGCCCGGCGGGCCGACCACGAGCTGCGCGAGGTCGACCCGGTCGGCCCCGGGACGGCTGCAGCCGCCGCGTCGTCGTACCCGGGTCACGACTTCCACCCCTTCCCCACCTGCTTCGCCTGCGGCACCGGCCGCGAGGAGGGCGACGGCCTGCGGATCTTCCCCGGCCGCATCGGGGCCGGGCCCGACGGCGACCTGGTGGCCGCCGCGTGGACCCCGCACCCGAGCCTGCACGAGGACTGGCACACCTACGTCGACGAGCACACCCGCGCCTCGCTCGCCTCCACGTGGGCGGCGCTCGACTGCATCGGCGGCTGGGCCGGCGACCTCACCGAGCGGCTCATGGTGCTCGGCCGGATGACCGCACGGGTCGACGACCTCCCGGTCATCGGCGAGCAGCACGTCGTCGTCGGCGAGGGCCGCGGCCAGGACGGCCGCAAGACCTTCACCGCCTCGACGCTGTACGACGCCGACGGGCGAGTGGTCGCGACCGCCGAGCACGTGTGGATCGCCGTCGACCCGGCCGCGTTCGGAGGCCGGGTCCCGGGTTGACCGGACGGGCGGTGGTGTTGAGAAGATGGGCCGCATGGCCGATTTGAACGATCCAACCACGTACTGGTGGCGCAACGCCGTCGTCTACCAGGTCTACGTCCGCAGCTTCGCCGACAGCGACGGGGACGGCATCGGTGACCTCCCGGGCATCACCTCGAGGCTCCCGCACCTGGCCGAGCTGGGCGTCGACGCGCTGTGGATCACGCCGTTCTACACCTCGCCGCAGCACGACCACGGCTACGACGTCGCCGACTACATGGACGTCGACCCGCTCTTCGGCAAGCTGTCCGACGCCGACGACCTGATCGCCCGGGCCCACGAGCTCGGCCTGCGGGTCGTGGTGGACATCGTGCCCAACCACACCTCCAGCGAGCACGCGTGGTTCCAGGCCGCGCTGGCCGCCGGTCCGGGCAGTCCCGAGCGCGCCCGCTACCTCTTCCGCGACGCCCCCGAGGGCGAGCTGCCCAACAACTGGGGCTCGGTCTTCGGCGGCCCCGCCTGGACGCAGGTCGACGACGGCCAGTGGTACCTCCACCTCTTCGACTCCACCCAGCCCGACCTCGACTGGCGCAACCCCGAGGTCCCAGCGATGTTCGAGGACGTGCTGCGCTTCTGGCTCGACCGGGGCGTCGACGGCTTCCGCATCGACGTGGCCCACGGCCTGTTCAAGGTCGAGTCGCTGCGCGACCAGGAGGTCGAGGGCGACGAGCGCCCGAGCTCCGGCCAGGTCAACACCGACCACTCGATGGTCTCGCTCGACCTCAAGGACGAGCCGATGTGGGACCAGCCCGAGGTCCACGACGTCTACCGCTCCTGGCACAAGCTCCTCGACGAGGCCGGTCCGGACAAGATGGCGGTCGCCGAGGCCTGGACCCAGACGCCGGAGTCGATGGCGGCGTTCGTGCGTCCCGACGAGCTCGACCAGGCGTTCAACTTCGCCTGGCTCCTCACCGACTGGTCGGCCGAGGCGTTCGCGAAGGTCATCACCGACACCCTCGCGGCGGTCGAGCCGGTCGGCGCCTCACCGACGTGGGTGCTCAGCAACCACGACGTCGTACGCCACACGACTCGCTACGGCGGCGGCACCCAGGGCCTCGCCCGCGCCCGCGCCGCGACCCTCACCATGCTGTCGCTGCCCGGCTCCAGCTACCTCTACCAGGGCGAGGAGCTCGGCCTCGAGCAGGTCGACGTCGCCCCCGAGGACCGGCAGGACCCGTCCTTCCTGCGCACCGGCGAGGTCGGCCGCGACGGCTGCCGGGTGCCGATCCCGTGGGGCGGCACGCAGGCGCCGTACGCCTTCGGGCCGGGAACGGCGCAGCCGTGGATCCCGCAGCCGGCGGACTGGGCCGGGCTCACCGTCGAGGCGCAGGCCGCCGACCCGACCTCGACGCTCGCGTTCTACCGCGACGCGCTGCGCGTGCGGGCCGACTTCGCGTGGACCGCTGGCGACAAGGTCGAGCTGCTCGATCTCGGCACCGACGTGCTCGCCTTCCGGCGCGGGCCGCTGACCGTCGCGCTCAACTGCGGCACGGCGCCGATCGAGCTGCCCGAGGGCGAGGTGCTGATGACCAGCGGCCCCGTCGACGGCACCCTGCCCCCCGACACGGCCGCCTGGCTCCGCTGACCTGCCGACAGACGAACCCGCCTCCGGCGATCCGTCATCCGAACCGGCACCCATGGGTGCGGGCCGGGATGACGGATCCGCCGGAGGCGGAGGTCGTTGTGGGCGCCGAGCTCAGTCGTCGGAGAGAGCCCGGTTGTACGACGCCAGCTGGCGCGCGAACGTCGCCAGCTCGGCGTCGCTCCAGTGGGCGAGCCGCTGGTCGAAGCGGTCACTGCGGTTGCGGGAGACGGTGCGCAGCCGCTGCCGGCCCTCGTCGGTGGCGTCGAGCAGGATCGCCCGCCGGTCCTCGGCGTCGGGCTGGCGCTCGACGAGACCGAGGTCGACGAGCGTCTGCACCTGCCGGCTGACCCCGCCCTTGTCCATGCCGAACGCATCGGACAGGTCTGCGCCGCGGAGCGGGCCGTGGACGGCCAGGTGGGTGAGGATGAAGTAGGTGATCGGGTGGAGGTCCGGGTGGATCTCCCGCGCCCGCTCGCCCATCACCCGCTTCACCCTGCGGATCAGCGTGCCGACCTCGGCCTCGATGCTGCGGAGGTCGTCGTACCTGTCGCTCGTGCCGGCGTCCGCACCGGCCTGCGTGGCCGGGCCGGGGTCCGTGGTGGTGCTCATGCCTGCGGGGACGCTGGGGAGATCTCAGCCATGAGCTCGTCGTCGCGCTTCACCGACGTCCGCAGGGGGGCCTCCTTGATGAAGAGCACCGCGATGAGGGCGCCGATCGCGAACGGGAGCGCGACCAGGAAGATGTGACCCGTCGCGTCGCCGAAGGCGCTCTCGAAGATCGCGCGGATCGGCGCCGGCATCGTGGAGACGTCGGGGATGCCGCCGGTCTGGTGACCGACCTCGGCGGCGAGCTCGGGGTGCGCGGTGACGAGCGCGGTGAGGCCGCTCTTCACGGCGTCGGCGACCTGGTGGGCCAGGACGGCACCCAGCGCGGCGATGCCGACCGAGCCACCGAGCGACCGGAAGAACGCGACCACGGACGAGCCGGCGCCCATGTCGGACAGGGCGATGGTGTTCTGCACGGCGAGCACGAGGTTCTGCATCGTGGCACCGAGGCCGAGGCCGAGGACCGCCATGAAGAGGCCGGTGCGCCACAGCGGGGTGCTCGCGTCGATCGTGGAGAGCAGCGCGATGCCGGCGATGACGGCGACCATGCCGCCGACGAGCCAGCGCTTCCAGAGGCCGGTCGTGGTGATGATGCGGCCGCTGATGATGCTCGAGACGAGGAGGCCACCGACCATGCAGATCGACATCAGGCCGGCCTCGGTCGGGCTCATGTCCTTGGCGCGCTGGAAGTAGAGGCTGAGGTAGACCGTCGAGCCGAACATCGCGACGCCGATCAGCACCGAGGCGATGGTCGCGAGGGTCAGGGTGCGGTCCTTGAAGAGCCGCAGCGGGATGACGGGGTCCGTGGCGACGTTGGCCTCGACGTGGATCGCCGCGCCGATCACGGCGATGGCGCCGACGACCAGCAGCGCGCTGGTCCACGAGACCCACTCGAAGTTCTGGCCGCCGAGGGAGACCCAGATGAGCAGGATCGACACGCCACCGACCAGGAGGAAGGCGCCGAGGTAGTCGATCGAGACGTCGCGCCTCACGACGGGCAGGCGCAGCGTCTTCTGCAGGACGACGAAGGCGAGGGCGGCGACCGGGAGGCCGGCGAAGAAGCACCAGCGCCAGCCGACGGTGTCCACCAGCACGCCACCGACGAGCGGTCCGCTGACCGTGGCGAGGGCGAACACCGCACCGATGTAGCCGCTGTAGCGGCCGCGCTCACGCGGGGAGACCATCGTGGCGATCACGACCTGGACGAGGGCGGTCAGACCACCGACGCCGAGGCCCTGGATCACGCGGGCTCCGATCAGGACCTCCATGGAGGGCGCGAACCCGGCGACGAGCGAGCCCACGGAGAAGATGACGAGGGCCGACTGCACGAGCAGCTTCTTGTCGAAGAGGTCGGCGAACTTGCCCCAGATCGGGGTGGTCGCGGTCATCGCCAGCATGGTGGCCACGACGACCCAGGTGTAGCCCGTCTGGCTGCCC
This sequence comes from Nocardioides sp. Root122, assembly GCF_001425025.1. Taxonomy (GTDB): domain Bacteria; phylum Actinomycetota; class Actinomycetes; order Propionibacteriales; family Nocardioidaceae; genus Nocardioides. The sequence goes on along the minus strand of NZ_LMDE01000001.1, from coordinate 616,619 downwards.
TCGAGGTCGTCGACGATCGTCGGCAGCGCGTTGCTGACGATGGTGCTGGAGAGCATCGCGACGAACATCGCGAGCAGGAGCCCGCTGAGGGCCTCGAGCACCTCACGGTGGGTCATCTGTCCGGCCTGCTCGGCGGAGACGGGGGGAGCCTGGGTCACGTCGTTCCTTCAGATCTTGGTTGCGCACCGCAATAGTTGTGTAGAACAACCATATGCCGCTGCGCGTCGGACGCCAAGTCCGCGGCACGAGACCCGGGCCACACGCCCGGACATGCAGCGACCCGCAGGCCTGCTGCCCCTCGGAGAGGGGCCCCGGTGGATGGTGCCGGGAGCCTGCGGGTCGGGTGGCTGCAGTGGATTCGCCGGCAGCTGTCGGCGGACCGGGCTGCCTTAGCGGGCAGCCACCTCACTCATCCGAAAAGAACTCATTCTTCGGATCACCTCCTTTCCGTGTGCGCCCAACCTACGTCGCACCTCGGCCCCGCTCAACGGGTTAACGGACCGCTTCCTCGACCGGCGCCTCGAACTGCGACTGGTACAGCCGGGCATAGGCGCCGCCGGCCTCGAGCAGCTCCTCGTGCGACCCCTGCTCGACGATCGAGCCCTCCTCCATGACCAGGATCAGGTCGGCGTCGCGGATCGTGGAGAGCCGGTGCGCGATGACGAACGACGTACGGTCCGAGCGCAGCGCCGCCATCGCCTGCTGGAGCAGCAGCTCGGTGCGGGTGTCGACCGACGAGGTCGCCTCGTCGAGGATCAGCAGCGCCGGGTCGGAGAGGAACGCGCGGGCGATCGTCACCAGCTGCCGCTCGCCGGCCGACAGGTTGGAGCCGTCCTCGTCGATGTGCGTGTCGTAGCCGTCAGGCAGCGAGTGCACGAAGCGGTCCACGAACGTCGCCCGCGCCGCCTCGAGGATCTGCTCCTCGGTCGCGTCGGGCCGGCCGTAGGCGATGTTGTCGCGGATCGTGCCCGCGAAGAGCCAGGTGTCCTGGAGCACCATCCCGATCCGGCTGCGCAGCACTCCGCGCGGGATGGACGCCACGTCGACGCCGTCGATGAGGATCCGGCCCGACTGCGGGTCGTAGAACCGCATCACCAGGTTGACCATGGTGGTCTTGCCGGCGCCGGTCGGCCCGACGATCGCGACGGTGCTGCCGGGGCGGGCGACCAGGTCGAGGTGCTGGATCAGCGGGCGCTCGGGGTCGTAGGAGAAGGACACGTCCTCGAAGCGCACCTCACCGTGGGCGTCCACGGCCGCGGCCGGGCGGCCCTGCTCGTCGAGCGTCTCCTCCGGGGCGTCGAGCAGCTCGAAGACGCGCTCGGCGGAGGCGACGCCCGACTGGAGCAGGTTGATCATCGAGGCGACCTGCGTCAGCGGCTGCGTGAACTGGCGGGTGTACTGGATGAACGCCTGCACGTCACCGAGCGACATGCTCCCGCTGGCGACCCGCAGGCCGCCGAGGACCGCGATCACGACGTAGTTCAGGTTCCCGACGAACATCATGATCGGCATGATCAGGCCGCTGACGAACTGGGCGCCGTACGACGCCTGGTAGAGCTCGTCGTTCTGCTCGGCGAAGACCCGCTCGGCCTCGGCCTGACGACCGAACACCTTGACGATCGCGTGGCCGGAGAAGGTCTCCTCGATGTGGGCGTTGAGGGTGCCGGTGCGCCGCCACTGCTGGATGAACATGCCCTGCGAGCGCTTCATCACCGCACCGGTGACGACCATCGAGATCGGCACCGAGACGAGGGCGACGAGGGCCAGCAGCGGCGAGATGTAGAACATCATCACCAGCACCGCGACCACGGTGAGCAACGAGTTGAGCAGCTGGCTCATCGTCTGCTGCAGGGTCTGGCTGACGTTGTCGATGTCGTTGGTGACCCGGCTCAGCAGCTCGCCGCGCGGCTGCTTGTCGAAGTAGCCCAGCGGCAGCCGGTGCACCTTGTCCTCGACCTCGGACCGCATCCGCAGCACGGTCCCCTGGACGACGTCGTTGAGGAGGTAGCCGGCGAGCCACGCCAGCAGCGAGCCGGCGACGTAGACCGCGAGCACGAGCAGGAGCACGTCGGCGACGGCCGAGAAGTCGACCCCGTCGGTGAGGTCCATCGACGCGAGCATGTCGGCCCGGTTGTCCTCGCCGCGCGCCCGCAGCGCCTCGATGGCCTGCTCCTGGGTCGCGCCGGTGCTGAACACGTCACGACCGAGCAGGCCGGCGAAGATCAGGTCGGTGGCCCGGCCGAGGATCTTGGGGCCGATGGCCATCGCGACGACGCTGAGCGCGGTGAGCACGACAACGGCGTACGCCTTGGAGCGCTCGGGACGCAGCCGCGCGAGCAGCCGCTTGAGCGAGGGCCAGAACGTGTCGGCCTTCTGCCCGATCATGCCGCCGCCCATCGGGCCGCGACCCGGGCCGGGGCCCGACTGGATCCGATCGGTCTCCTTCAGCTGTCCGTCCTTGGCGGGTGCCTCTGTGCTCATGCGACGACCTCCTCGGCGGTCAGCTGCGACTCGACGATCTCGCGGTAGGTCCCGCAGGTGTCGAGCAGCTCGTCGTGGGTGCCCGTGCCCACCACGGCACCGTCCTCCATCACCACGATCCGGTCGGCATGGCGGATCGTCGCGACGCGTTGCGCCACGATCACCACCGTGGACTCACGGGTCACCGGTCTGAGCGCGGCCCGAAGCCGCGCGTCGGTGGTCAGGTCGAGCGCGGAGAACGAGTCGTCGAAGAGGTAGATGTCCGGTCGGCGCACGACCGCGCGGGCGATGGCCATGCGCTGCCGCTGGCCGCCGCTGAGGCTCGATCCGCCCTGGGTGATCTCGGCCTGGAGCCCGTCGGGCATCGCCTCGACGAAGTCCTTGGCCTGGGCGATCTCGAGGGCCGCCCACATCTCCTCCTCGGTCGCGTCGGGCTTGCCGTAGCGCAGGTTGTCGGCGACGGTTCCCCGGAAGAGGAAGGCCTTCTGCGGCACGAGCCCGATCCGCGACCAGAGGGTCTCGGGGTCGAGGTCGCGCACGTCGACGTCGCCGACCCGGACCGCTCCCCCGGTGACGTCGAAGAGGCGGGGCACCAGGTTCACCAGGGTCGACTTGCCGGCGCCCGTCGAGCCGACGATGGCAACCGTCTCGCCGGGGGCGGCGACGAGGCCGACGGCGCGGAGGACCGGCTCGTCGGCGCCGGGGTAGGAGAACGTGACGTCGTCGAGCGCCAGGGTGAGCCGCGCGGGCAGCAGGGTGACCGGCTCGTTCGGCGGCACGACGGACGACTCGGTGTCGAGGACCTCGGTGATCCGGTCGGCGCAGACCGCGGCGCGCGGCACCATCATCAGCATGAACATCGCCATCATCACCGACATCACGATCTGCATCAGGTAGGAGATGTAGGCGGTCAGGGCACCGACCTCCATGTGGCCGTTCTCGACCCGGTGCCCGCCGAACCACAGCACGCCGACGGTCGCGACGTTGGCCACGATCATGACCGTCGGGAACATCGCGGACTGCCAGCGCCCGGCCCGGATCGCGACAGCGGTGAGCTGCTGGTTGGCGTCGCCGAACCGCGCGGTCTCGTGCTCCTCACGCACGAATGCCCGCACCACGCGTACGCCGGTGATCTGCTCGCGCAGCAGCCGGTTGACCTCGTCGATGCGGTCCTGCATGACCCGGAAGCTCGGCACCATCTGGCGCACGATCAGGCCGATCGCGGCACCGAGGACCGGGACCACCGCGAGCACGAGCCACGACAGCCCGACGTCCTCGCGGGCGGCCATGATGATGCCGCCGACCATCATGATCGGGGCGGCCACCATCAGCGTGCCCCCCATCAGCACGAGCATCTGCACCTGCTGCACGTCGTTGGTCTCGCGGGTGATCAGCGACGGCGCACCGAAGTGCTGCACCTCTCGCGTGGAGAAGGAGCCGACGCGGTGGAAGATCGCGGCCCGCAGGTCGCGGCCGAAGCCCATGGCGTTGCGCGCCGAGAACCACACGGCGGCGATCGAGCACAGGATCTGCACCAGCGAGACGGCGAGCATCAGGCCGCCGTGGCGCAGGATGTAGGCGGTGTCGCCGGTGACCACGCCGCGGTCGATGATGTCGGCGTTGAGGCTCGGCAGGTAGAGGGCGGCCATGGTGCCGACGAACTGCAGCGCGACCACCGCGCCTAGCGGGGCGGCGTACGGCTTGAGGTAGGTGCGGACGAGTCGGAGCAGCATTCAGGAGTCCTTCCGCTGGGGCTTGAGCACGCCGTTGAGGACGGTGTCGACGATCTCCTCGGCGGACAGCGGGCGGCCGTCGGAGATGTGGGGATGGGTTCCGGAGAAGGTCAGCAGCCTGACCATGTGCACCAGCTGTCCCGGCGGCACGCGCAGGGAGTCGCGGTGCGGCTCGACCAGGCCCACGAGGATCGCGGCGACGCGCTCGCGCTCGGCCTCCATGTGCCGGTGGGCCTTCGGGGGTCCGACCATGCCCATCCGGGTCATCAGCCGGAACACCCGCTCGAAGCGGTGCTGGAACAGCTCGACCACCTCGAGCAGCAGGGGACCGAGCTCCTGGTCGGGCTCGACCTGCCCGAGCCGGGCGATGAACGGGTCGAGGTCGAGGGCGTGCTCGAGGGCGGCCATGACCAGGTCGTCCTTGGAGTCGAAGACCCGGAAGATCGTCCCTTCCGCGATGCCGGCGGCGTCGGCGATCTGCCGGGTCGTCACCGCACGCCCGTGCTCGAGCAGCAGCGGGACGGTGGCGTCGACGAGGGCCGCTCGACGGTCGTCGGGCGAGAGCGGCTTGGCACGGGGTGGCACGCCTCACAGCCTAAGTGAGTGAGTGCTCACTCACAACTGGTGTGCGTTCGCCCGAAGCTGCAGACGGGAACTGGCGAAGGACGTGGACGCGTTCCATAATCGGTACATGGAGCAGCCGCGTGCGACGGACCTTCAGCGACAGATCGACGACCTCGTCGCAGTGGTGACCAAGGACCGCACCGACATCGACGCGCTGGTCACCCAGGCGGACGAGACCCTCGCCCGGATCACGGTGAACCGCGCCGACATCGACGCACTCCAGGAGGGCGTCACCCTCAACCGCGAGCTCATCGCCGAGCTGCAGTCGGAAGGGGTCGTGCGGCGCGAGCACACCGACCAGCTGGAGAAGGCGCTGACCACGTCCCGCACGATCGGTGCCGCGGTCGGGGTCCTGATGGCCAGCCGCAACATCGGCCAGGAGGAGGCGCTGCGGGTGCTCCGCGAGGCCAGCTCCCGGGCCAACACCCCGATGCGTGAGCTCGCGGAGGTCATCGTGACCAGCCGCTCGGAGAACTAGGGAGCGAGCCGCTCGATCGCCCAGCCGTCGCCGTCGCGCCGGTAGACCAGCCGGTCGTGCATCCGGCCGGGCCGTCCCTGCCAGAACTCCACGGCCTCGGGGACGACGAGGTAGCCGCCCCACTCCGGCGGGACCGGCACCTCCTCGCCGGAGTCCTCGGCGCCGAAACGCTCCTCCATCTCGGCGTACGACGCGGCGAGCTCGGCGCGCGAAGCGACGGGGCGCGACTGGTGCGAGGCCCACGCGCCCAGCCGGGCGCGACGCGGACGCACGGCGAAGTAGGCGTCGACCCGCTCCTGGTCGAGGACCTCGGCGACGCCGTCCACCCGGACCTGCCGCTCGAGGGGGTGCCACGGGAAGAGCAACGCGCACCGCGGGTTGGCGGCGAGCTCCTCCCCCTTGCGCGAGGCCTGGTTGGTGAAGAAGACGAAGCCGTCGGCGTCGAAGCCCTTCAGCAGGACCATCCGGCTCGAGGGCGTGCCGTCCGGGGTGGCCGTCGCAACCACCATGGCGTTGGGTTCGTGGAGCCCCGCGGCGATCGCCTCGCCGAGCCACCGCTCGAACATGGCGGTCGGGTCGGCGGCCAGGTCGGGCACGTCGAGGCCGCCACGGGCGTACTCCTCGCGGAGCGTCGAGAGGTCCATGCCGCCGAGGGTAGACCCGCCGCAAGGGTGCACAATGAGCCGTCCCCGTGCAGTCCTCCGGGGCACCCCGTCCACGAAGGAGTGGCCCCATGACCGAGATCCACCACGGCCTCGAAGGTGTCGTCGCGTTCGAGACGCAGATCGCCGAGCCCGACAAGGAGGGCTCTGCGCTGCGCTACCGCGGCGTCGACATCGAGGACCTCGTGGGCCGTGTGCCCTTCGAGAACGTGTGGGGCCTGCTGGTCGACGGCGCCTACACCCCCGGGCTCCCGCCGGCCGAGCCCTACAACATCTCCATCCACACGGGCGACGTGCGCGCCGACGTCCAGGCGGCCGTCGCGATGCTCGCGCCGATGCTCGGGATGGGCCAGACCTACGACATCTCCGACGAGCAGGCGCGCCTCGACCTGTCCCGCGTCGCCGTGATGGTGCTGTCGTACGCCGCCCAGTCGGCGCGCGGCCTCGGCAAGCCGGTCGTCACCCAGGCCGAGGTCGACAAGGGCCGCACGCTGGCCGAGCGGTTCCTCATCCGTTGGCGCGGCGAGGCCGACCCCAAGCACGCCCACGCGATCGACGCCTACTGGTCCTCGGCCGCCGAGCACGGCATGAACGCCTCCACCTTCACCGCCCGGGTGATCACCTCCACCGGTGCCGACGTGGCCGCCGCCTTCTCGGGCGCGATCGGCGCCATGTCGGGACCGCTGCACGGCGGCGCACCCTCGCGCGTGCTGGGCATGATCGAGGAGGTCGAGAAGCGCGACGGCGACGCGACGTCCTACGTCAAGGAGCTGCTCGACAACGGCGAGCGCCTGATGGGATTCGGGCACCGCGTCTACCGCGCCGAGGACCCCCGCGCCCGCGTGCTGCGCCGCACGGCCAAGGAGCTCGACGCCCCGCGCTACGAGGTCGCCGAGGCGCTGGAGAAGGCCGCGCTCGAGGAGCTGCGCTCGCGCCGCCCCGACCGCGTCCTGGAGACCAACGTCGAGTTCTGGGCGGCCATCGTCCTGGACTTCGCCGAGGTGCCGGCGCACATGTTCACCTCGATGTTCACCTGCGCGCGCACGGGCGGCTGGTCGGCCCACATCCTCGAGCAGAAGACGACGGGCCGGCTGATCCGTCCGTCCGCGGTCTACGCCGGCCCCGCGTCGCGCGCGGCCGACGAGGTCGAGGGCTGGAACGCCGACTGGAGCGCCTGACCAATTCGTCTGTCAGGCCGAGGGCTGGGCGACGTACCAGGACGTCAGGCCCTTGGCTCCCTGACGGGTCAGGGAGATGTGCATGTGGTCGCGGTGGCGCAGCGTCGGTGAGCAGGAGCGCCGGCTCCGGCAGCCGGAGCTGAGGTAGCGCCTGGGCGCGAAGCCTTCGTAGGAGGCGTACATCGTGTCGTCCCAGATGATGTACATGATCCCCATCCGGCGGGCGAGCGCGTGCGGCTGGCCGAGGTCGTCGGGGGCGAAGACCTCGTCGAGCAGGGCCGCGGCGAGCGCCTGGTCGGTCGGGCTGTTCGCGTCGAGGAGCCAGTCGAAAGCGCGCGACTCCTTGTGCTCGCTGGTGCTCGATCCGCCGCAGGATCGGCTGATCGGCCCGTAGCCACCGCCCCGGGCGACCAGCCAGTCGGCGAGCAGCAGCACGCCCGGCTTGGGGCGGCGCTTGCAGGTGGTCTGCGGCTGGTAGCCGGCGTACGGCTCGAGCGGCATCAGGTAGGGCGCGGAGGACGTGACGGTGCCGCGTCGGCCGGTGACGTCGTCAGCCGTGGCCGGCGTCATGGTGCCGGCGACGAGTCCCACCAGCAGCGCGCAGGTCCCCGCGACCCGCATCGCCGCGTGCACCGACCGTCGCATCGCGCTGTCCCACCTTCCCCAAAGATCACGTGTGGCACACGGACCGTATGCGGCACCGCGAGGCACCGTCCGGGGATCGTCAGAACATCAACGCTGTAGTTCGCAGGCGGCGGTGCCACCCGGCATGCGGTGTCGGTTGGCGGCCACCCACGCGTAGGCGCGGCGGCCCACCGGGTCCACCGCGCGGGACTCGAGGAGCCGCCCGACCAAGCGCCACGGGACGGGGCCGGTGCGGAGAATCGATGCGAAGGCGCGGTGGCCGTAGCTGACCCGGCCGTCAGGATGGACGTACGGCATCTCGACCACTGCGCGCACCGGGTCGACACCGAGCCCGGCGAGGTCGGCGGCCTGGATCGTCGAGCTGTCGACGTCGACGCCGAGGCGGTGCACGAGCAGGGCCGTGCGCATGCAGAAGCCGCAGTCGGCGTCGTTCAGCATGAGTCCGCGAGTCACGTCGGCAAGGCTACGGGGACCTGGCACAGCGGGGATCAGGTTCCGGCGGACGCGTCACCACCGCCGGCACAGAGCCAGTCAGATCCGGCGGCCGAAGCAGCGGCTCAGCTCGGACCCGCAGTAGTAGCCGAACCCCGGGACGGGCACGTAGCCCGCCGACTCGTAGAGGGCGATGGCCTCCGGCTGGGCGATGCCGGTCTCGAGCACCAGCGCCTCGATCCCGGCCGCCGCTGCGGTCGACTCGAGGTGCGCCAGCATCTGCCGCGCCAGGCCACGCCGCTGGGCGGCCGGGACGACGTACATCCGCTTGACCTCGGCGGTGACCTCCGCCCCGAGCGCCTTCACGGAGCTGCGACGCCACGCACCGGTCGCGACGGGCACGCCGTCGAGGTAGCCGACGAAGAACCGCCCGAGCGGGTCCTCGAAGTCGCGGGGGTCGACCGGCGACTCGTCGCGACCGCCGTAGCGGGCGACGTACTCCTCCTGGACCGCCTCGACGAGCAGCTGGGCGTCGGGATGGGTGATGGGCAGGCGCTCGACGACCAGGCGGGCGGGCCGCTCAGGCAAGCGACTGCCCGCAGGAGTCGCAGAAGCGCGCGTCAGCGTCGTTGCGGGTGCCGCACTGGCGGCAGTACGGGCCGGTGGCAGCGGCTGCCTCCTCGGTGCGGCCGACGCCGGCGATGCCGCGACCGTCGCTGAGGTAGGTGGCGGAGTCCTTGACCACCGGCATCGTCTCGCCGGCGACGTACGACGCCTGGGTGCGCAGCCAGCCGACGTTGGCCGCGGCGAGGCCGAAGACGATGCAGAACCCTCCGGCGGCGGCGGTGAGGATCGGCCCGGGGCCACCGTCCATCGACTGGAAGTCGGCCACGAACGCCGAGACCCCCATGAAGCCGAGCACCGCGCCGACGAGGAGCAGCGCCACGGCTGCGACGCGCGCCACGGTCCGGACCGTCGACTGGTTGCCCAGCCCCGGCGAGCCTTCGGTGTTCATGCTGGATCCCCCATCGTGAGACGTGCGTCTGCGGGTGCCACAATAGGCACTTCGCTGACAGCGTCGTCAGGACCCGCCGTACCCGCCACGACCCGAGGTTCCCCCATGACCGACGCCCTGCAGATCCCCGCCGAGCTCCTGCCCGCCGATGGCCGTTTCGGCGCGGGTCCCTCCAAGATCCAGACCAGCCACCTCGACGCGCTCGCCGCGACCGGCTCCGAGCTGATGGGCACCTCCCACCGGCAGGCGCCGGTGAAGAGGACGGTCGGCCGCGTGCGCGAGGGCCTGGCCGCCCTGTTCGACCTGCCCGAGGGCTACGAGGTCGTGCTCGGCAACGGCGGCGCCACCGCCTTCTGGGACATTGCCTGCTTCGGCCTGATCCGTGAGAAGAGCCAGCACCTGTCCTTCGGTGAGTTCTCCTCCAAGTTCGCCACCTCGGCCAGGAAGGCCCCGTGGCTGGCCGAGCCGTCGGAGATCACCAGCGAGCCCGGCTCCCGCCCGGACGCCGTGGCCGAGGACGGCGTCGACGCCTACGCCTGGGCGCACAACGAGACCTCGACGGCCGTGATGGCGCCCGTGCACCGCCCGGCCGGCGTGGCCGACGACGCCCTGGTGCTCGTCGACGCCACCTCCGGCGCCGGCGGCCTGCCGGTCGACCTGACCGAGGTGGACGCCTACTACTTCGCGCCCCAGAAGTGCTTCGCCTCCGACGGCGGCCTCTGGATCGCCCTGATGTCGCCGCGCGCGCTGGCTCGGGCCGAGGAGGTCGCCGGGTCCGGCCGCTACATCCCACCGTTCTTCGACCTGCCGACGGCGATCGACAACTCCGCGAAGAACCAGACCTACAACACCCCGTCCGTCGCGACGCTGTTCCTGATGGCCGAGCAGCTGGACTGGATGAACGCGCAGGGTGGCCTCAAGGGAATGGTCGAGCGGACCACCGCCTCCTCCGACGCGCTCTACGGCTGGGCCGAGCGGACGGCGTACACCACGCCGTACGTCACCGACCCCGCCGACCGGTCGCTCGTCATCGGCACCATCGACTTCGACGACGCGATCGACGCGGCCGCGATCGCCGCGACCCTGCGCGCCAACGGCATCGTCGACACCGAGCCCTACCGCAAGCTCGGTCGCAACCAGCTGCGCATCGCGATGTACCCCGCGATCGACCCGGCTGACGTGGCGAAGCTGACGTCGGCCATCGACTACGTGGTGGAGAACGGCTGACCGGTCACTTCCTCCCCGAGACGCACGCTGACCGGGCACTTCCTCCCCGAGGAAGTGCCCGGTCAGTACCGTCCAGCGCGAGGAAGTGCCCGGTCAGCCGGTGAGCAGCTTGAGGACCGCCCGCTCGAGCGCGGCCTGCCGGGCGTCGTCGGTGTCGTACTTCCCGCGGACCTTGACCGTGCGGCCACGTTCGTAGGCCTCCACCACGCGCGGGTCGACGTAGGACGTGCGCGCCAGGGTGGGGGTGTTGCCGAGGAACTCCGAGACCTCCTTCATCGCCGCGGAGACCGCGCGCTTCCGGGAGGCCTTGGTCTGGCCCGGCTCGTCGGTCTTCGCCAGCGCGTCGGCGGCGATGACCGTGGCGTGCCAGGTGCGGAAGTCCTTGGCCGTGGCGTCGATGCCGAAGCACGTGCGGATGTAGTCGTTGACGTCCGCGGAGCCGAGGTCCTTCCAGTGGCTGCCGTCCTTCCAGGCCAGCAACCGGTCGCCGCCGCCGCGTCGCCGTCGCATCCCGTCGAGCGCCTGCATGGCTGCCGGGTCGTCGATGGTGATGTCGTGCTCGATCCCGGACTTGCCGACGAACGTGAACCGCAGGCCCTCCCTGGTCTTCGACACGTGCTCCTTGAGCATCGTGGTCAGCCCGAAGGAGCCGTTGGTGTCGGTGTAGACGTCGTTGCCGATCCGGAAGTAGCCGAGGTCGAGGAGTCGTACGGCGACCGCGCACGCGCGCTCCAGCGACATGCCCTCGGCCCCGATGTCGGCCAGCACCCGCTCGCGCGCCTTCGAGAGCGCCTTGCCGAACACGAGGATCCGGTCGAACTTCGCGGCGTCGCGGCTGGCGCGCCACTGCGGGTGGTAGAGGTACTGCTTGCGCCCGGCGTCGTCGGTGCCGACAGCCTGCAGGTGGCCGTTGGGGTAGGGCGTGATCCACACGTCCTTCCAGGCCGGCGGGATCACCAGGTCCTTGCAGCGCTGCGCCTGCTCGGGGTCGAGCTTGGCGCCGTGCTCGTCCAGGTAGGTGAAGCCCTTGCCGGACTTGCGCCGGGTCCAGCCGGGCTGGTCGGGGAAGGTGCGCCTCAGTCGCGGCATGCGGTGAACCTACTGCCGCGCACCGGACCGCGCCGACACCCCGAAGGAGGGTCAGCCGGCCAGGGCGGCAGCGATCTGGTCGTGGGCCGACCTGCCGAAGGCCACGAGCCTCGCCTCGTCGACCTCGGTCGGGGTGCTGCGCAACGTGTCGATCGCGGCCCGGATGGCGTCGTCGCGCGGCCAGGCGTAGACCCCGGCGCTCACGAGCGGGAAGGCGACCGACCGTGCACCGAGCTCGTCGGCGACGGCGAGGGCACCGGAGTAGCAGGAGGTGAGCAACGAGCGGTCGCGCTCGCCGGCGCCGTAGTTGGGCCCGACGACGTGGATCACCCAGCGGGCGGGGAGCCGGCCGGCTGTGGTCCACCCCGCGGCGCCGGTGGCCAGGCCGTGAGGGAAGCGGCGGATGCAGTCCTCCAGCACCTCCGGCCCGCCTGCGGCGTGGATCGCGCCGTCGACGCCACGGCCGCCGCGCATGCCGCGGTTGGCGGCGTTGACCACCGCGTCGACGTCCTGCGTCGTGATGTCGCCCTCGACGACCGTGATCCGCATCGTGGTCTCCTCAGAACTGGTTGCGGCGCAGGACGCGGCGCGCGAGCTCGGCCTGGCTCGCGGTGAGCCGGTGCTCGGGCACGCGCACGGTGCGCTCGCCGAGGGTGAAGGAGTAGAGGAACATGTCGGGCTTGGTCGTCGGGTCGCCCTCGCGGAGGTCGTCGGACGCCAGCCCGGCATCAGCGACCAGGTCACGCAGGTCCGGCTCGTCGTCGTCGTCGAGGTCGACCTCCGCCGTCTCGGTGCGGCCTGCGAAGCCACCCGACCGCTCCACCCGCAGCACCCCGGCCGCCGACTGCCCTGGCGGCTGCGGGACGGGAGCACCGACGGCGTCCGCCGGGACGACCCCCACCTGCGCCCACGCCTGGCGTACGACGTCGGCGTGCGGCCCGGCCGCCGCGACCGTGGCCGCCGCGAAGGTGGCGAAGTCGGAGTCCTCCGGGACGTCGCCGCCGGTGAGGGCGGCGTACCAGACCTGGCCCGCGCCGGCGATCGCCGTGCCTCCGATGGCGACGGCGGCGAGCTGGAAGGCCCGGTTGGGGATGCCGGAGTTGAGGTGGACGCCGCCGTTGTCGGAGGTGGTGACCACGAAGTCGTCCATGTGCCCGACCTGCGGGTCCTTGCCGAGGTCGGGGTCGTCGTAGGCCGTGCCGGGAGCGGCCATGTCGCGCAGCGCCCGTGCCTGCACGGACGGGCGGAAGATCCCCTCGCCGATGAGCCAGTCGCCGTCGGCGGCCTGCTGGCCCAGGACACGCTGCTTGAGGCAGGCGGCGAACGCGTCGGCGACCGACTCGTTGAGCGCGCCGGACTGGCCGCGGTAGACGAGGTTGCAGGTGTGCTCGACGACGCCGTGGCCGAACTCGTGGGCGAGCACGTCGACCGGCTTGGTGAAGCGCTCGAAGACCTCACCGTCGCCGTCGCCGAAGACCAGCTGGGTGCCGTCCCAGAACGCGTTGTTGTAGCGGGAGCCGTAGTGGACGGTGAGGCTGACCTGCGCCCCGGCCCCGTCGAACGAGCTGCGCCCCAGGTCCTCGGCCCACATCGCGAGCGTGGCCTCGATGCCGTCCGCTGCCTCGTCGACGGCGGCGTCACCGGTGGCGGGCTCGCCGTCGGAACGGGCGGACCGGCCCGGCAGGTCGGTCGTCGACCCGCCGTCGTGCACGGTCCACGCGGCCCCCGCCGGCGCCACGGTCGCGTGCGGCAGGCCGGTCACGCCACGCTGGGCGCGGAACGCCTCGTCCCGCAGGACCGCGTCGGGTCCGTCCACCCGCTCCGCGAGCCAGGGTGGGATGAAGGTGCAGCGGGTCGCCCGAGTGTTCGCCATGGGACAGGTCTACCTCGCCGGTCCGACAGCCGGTAGCCCGCGAGCGTCAGCAGGGCTTGTAGTCGAACGAGAAGCCGGAGAGATAGACCTTCTGGTCGCCGTCCACGAAGAGCGCCGACGAGTGGGACAGGTTCCAGTAGTGGAACTCGAACGAGGTCACACTCGCCATGGTGATCGTCACGTTGCCGTCCGTGCTGCTGTCCCCGACGCCGCGGTTGTTGCCGTTGGCACGGAACGGGTTGTCGAGCGCGCCCGTGCCGTCGAGATAGCTCGCGTTGGCCTTGCCCGCTGTGAACGGGGTTCCGGCGAGTGCGATCCCGTCCCAGAAATCCTGCTGCGCAGAGTCGATGTCGCGCAGTGTGAACGACAGGTTGGTCACCGGCCGACTGAAGGTGAACGTGGTGATCGACTTGTTGGAGGTCGTCGACCACGTGCTGACCTTGGCGTCATTCGACGACGGCGACTGGTGCAGCTGCAAGCTGGTCGCCCCGCTGCCCGAACCGCCGACACCGGTGGTCGTGCGTAGGTTGTCGTTGGCTCCCCAACCGGAGAAGATCGTGGAGAGCTGGTCGCCCAGGTGGGTGTTGGACCCCAGGAAAGTGTTGGTGATGGTGAGCACCAGCGCCTGCCCGGGCCCCGTGCCATCGGGGTCCTGGATCGTGTACGTCGCGGACGCGGCGTTGGCGCGTTTGAAGCGTGAGGCGTTGCTCCAGTCCACGGCACCGGGCCGAGCGTCGCACGGCGACGCGGCGTACGCGGGCGCCGTGGCGGCAACCGCCACCACGGGCACGGACCAGGCCGCGGCGCGCGTCACGGACCGTCGAGAGGTCCGCCCGACAGGATTCAGGTCGGCGTCAGCACTGGTCACTCCGGGATCCCCCCACCCTCGGCGGCGTCCCCCACGGACACCACTACGGATACCTGACTACCCCACTTTCGACTGGCGCGTGACCGTTTTCGATCTTCTCGAACCCGTCCCTGGCGGAGAGCTCGCCGGGGTGCGCTGCCCTCCCGTGGCCGCGAACTCTCGGATCTGGAGCGTCGGGCACTAGAATCCTGTGCGCTGCGGCCGTGACGGCCGCGCCCGGCGCGGCCCCTGATCGTGTCGCCTCGTTTTCGCCCGGAAGGCCCCTGCATGCCCACCCAGTCCCGCTCCGACCTGCGCAACGTCGCGATCGTCGCCCACGTCGACCACGGAAAGACCACGCTGGTCGACGCGATGCTCCGCCAGGCCGGCGCCTTCACCGCCCACCAGGCCGAGAGCGTCGCCGACCGCGTCATGGACTCCGGTGACCTCGAGCGCGAGAAGGGCATCACCATCCTCGCGAAGAACACCGCGGTCCACTACGCCGGTCCGGCCGGCGGCGGCCAGCCGATGGTCATCAACATCATCGACACCCCCGGCCACGCCGACTTCGGTGGCGAGGTCGAGCGCGGCCTGTCGATGGTCGACGGCATCGTGCTGCTCGTCGACGCCTCCGAAGGCCCGCTCCCCCAGACCCGCTTCGTGCTCCGCAAGGCGCTCAACGCCGACATGCCCGTGATCCTGGTGGTCAACAAGACCGACCGCAGCGACGCCCGCATCACCGAGGTCGTCGACGAGTCCTACGAGCTCTTCATGGACCTCCTCGACGAGTCCCACAGCCAGGACGCGCTCGACTTCCCCGTCGTGTACGCCTCCGGCAAGGCCGGCATCGCCTCGCTCGAGCAGCCGGAGAACGGCACGATGCCCGAGGGCACCGACCTCGAGCCGCTCTTCAAGACGATCCTCGAGACCATCCCCGCCCCGCAGTACGACGAGGGCGCCCCGCTCCAGGCCCACGTCACCAACCTCGACTCCTCGCCGTTCCTCGGTCGCCTGGCGCTGCTGCGCGTGCACCAGGGCACCCTGAAGAAGGGCCAGACCGTCGCCTGGATGCGTCGCGACGGCGAGGTCAAGAACGTCCGCATCACCGAGCTCCTCGTCACCGAGGGCCTCGAGCGCAAGCCCGGCGAGTCCGCCGGCCCCGGCGACATCGTCGCCATCGCCGGCATCCCGGACATCACGATCGGTGAGACCCTCGCCGACGCCGAGAACCCCGTCGCGCTGCCGCTCATCCACGTCGACGAGCCGGCGATCTCGATGACGATCGGCACCAACACCTCGCCGCTGGTCGGCAAGGTCAAGGGCGCCAAGGTCACTGCCCGCCTGGTCAAGGACCGCCTCGACGCCGAGCTCGTCGGCAACGTGTCGCTGCGCGTCCTGCCGACCGAGCGTCCCGACGCGTGGGAGGTGCAGGGCCGCGGCGAGCTGGCGCTGGCGATCCTCGTCGAGCAGATGCGCCGTGAGGGCTTCGAGCTCACCGTCGGCAAGCCGCAGGTGGTCACCCGCGAGGTCGACGGCAAGGTCCACGAGCCCTTCGAGCGGCTCACCATCGACGCCCCGGAGGAGTACCTCGGCACGATCACCGAGCTCCTCGCGACCCGCAAGGGCCGCATGGAGGGCATGACCAACCACGGCACCGGCTGGGTCCGCATGGACTTCGTCGTCCCCTCGCGCGGCCTGATCGGGTTCCGCACCGAGTTCCTCACCGAGACCCGCGGCACGGGCATCGCCCACCACATCTCCGAGGGCTACCACCCCTGGGCCGGCGAGATCCGCTCGCGCAACAACGGCTCGCTGGTCGCCGACCGCGCCGGTGCGGCGACGGCGTACGCCATGACGTCGTTGCAGGAGCGTGGCGTGCTCTTCGTCGAGCCGACGACCGAGGTCTACGAGGGCATGATCGTCGGCGAGAACTCGCGCGCCGACGACATGGACGTCAACATCACCAAGGAGAAGCAGCAGACCAACATCCGGTCCGCCACCTCCGACAACTTCGAGAAGCTGATCCCGCCGAAGCGGCTCTCGCTCGAGCAGTGCCTGGAGTTCTGCCGCGAGGACGAGTGCGTCGAGGTCACGCCCGAGACGGTCCGCATCCGCAAGGTCGTGCTCGACGCCAACGCGCGGGCCAAGACGGCCTCGCGGGCCCGGAAGGCCAACAAGTAGGCGTCGCCGTGTCCGGACACCCCGACGGCGACACCGGCGAGCGACTGGCCGCCTGGCTGGAGCAGCTCGGTCTCGCCGACCAGCTGGCTGCCGCCGGCCTGCCGACCTACGACCGCGCCGATGGCGTGGTGCGCTGGCGCGAGCCGGCCACGGTCGAGCCGCTCAGCGCCGAGCGCCTGGCCGACCTCGACCGGCAGCTGCGTGCGCAGGGCGACGACCCGTCCGTCGCCGTCCCTGTCGACCTCGTGCGGCTCCGCCGCGAGGCACGGGTGCGGTCGGCGCTGCTGGCCGACGGCTGGCTCGACTACGCCGGCGTCGCGGCGCTGCGCGGCCTGTCGGTCGACGCGGCCCGCTTCGCGCTGCACAAGGCGGCCTCGCGGCGCACGCTGCTGCTGGTCCAGCAAGACGGCGCGACCCTCGTCCCGTCGTTCCAGCTCGACAGCGCCGGCGAGGTGCGGGCCGAGCTGCTCGCGGTCCTCGAGACGCTCCTGTCCGCGGGCGTCGACCCGTGGCGGGCGTGGATCTGGCTGACCACCCCTGCAGGACTGCTCGGTGGCGCGGTGCCGCACGAGGCCGCGCGCGATCCTGAGGAGCTGCCGGTCGTGCAGCGCGCCGCGGTGGCGCTGGCGGAGCGGACTCGGTCGAGCCGTTAGGCAGACCTGGGCTCAGCTCACCGAGACGGCACGGACCTTCCGGATGGCGTTGTCCTCCGGAGCGTTGCGCTCGCCGTTGACCGCAGCCGCGCACCCGCTGAGCGTCGCGAGGTGTCTCAAGCACCGCGACTCATGAATGGCACACGCAGTCTTCTCCGTCGTGCACGGGCGGCCGAGACCCGAGCCCAATCAGCAGGGCTTGTAGTCGAACGTCAGACTTCCGAGGAACACGGCCTGCTGGTTGTCGAAGGTGGAAGCCTTCTTCCCCAGGTTGGCGGACTGGTTCCAGTAGGTGATGGTGAAGGAACTGATGGGCCCTGCGTACTTGACCCGCAAATTTCCGGCGCTTCCTGTGAAGTCGTTGGTAGGCGCCGCGTCGTTGACTGGCCGGAAGGGGTCGGAGCTCGTGCCAGCACCCGTCAGCGTCGCGGGCTTGGACACGACCGAGAAGCCGGACGTGAGCTCGAGCGCGTCGCGGTACTGGTTCCCATTGGAGTCGATATCAGTGACAGTGAATTCGAGGTTGGACACCGGACGCGAGAACGTGAACGTGTATGCGCCCCGGTCCGCGTACTGGCCTGCGCCAGTGGCTTTCGTCGACTGGTACATCACTAGCCCTGCCTGGCTGAGGCCGCCGACGTTGTTCTGAACCTGCAAAGTGTCGTTGGTCTGGCCTCCGAACTCTGAACCCGATCCCATCTGTCCGGAGTAGAGAACTGACGTCGTCAAGGTCAGTTCCGGGATCGTGCCCACGGCTCCGTCCGGGTCGTACTTTGTGATCGCGCGGACGAGCGATTCACGCTGGTGCGTCACGTTCGCGGCGTTCCATGCGAGAACGGTCCCCGGGCGGTTGTCGCAAGGCGACGCGGCGAAGGCGGGGGCAGTGGCAGCGACCGAGATGACCGGCACGCTCCAGGCGGCACCGCGCACCACGGATCGGCGAGAAGGTCGTACGGTCTCGAGCGCGTTCGTGTTGATCGGCATCTTGATGAGCCCCCACAGTTCCGGCGAACCCCCACGGCCGCCTAGTTGTCTGCAACGGTAGGAGGCGGCTATTCACTATTGGGTAACAACAGGACTCAGCACGGTGCGACTTTGGTCGACTTGTGTGGCCTGACTCACCCCAGTTCGCAACGCGGTTGCTCCTACGATGCGGGGCATGTCCAGCGCGCCGGCGGCCTCGTTGCTCGTGCTGCTGACCCTGGCGGCAGTGCTCGCCCTCAGCGCCGTGGCCAAGCTGCGCGACCCGTCGGCGTTCGCGGACGGCTTCGTGTCGCTCCGGGTGCCGTCGGTCGTCCCGAGGCAGGCAGCGAGCCGGCTCGTGCCCTGGGTCGAGGGCGTCCTGGGCGCGCTGTTGCTTCTGTCCCCCAGCGCTCCGCTCGTCGTCGTGGGCAGTCTCGTCGCCACGACCATGGCGGTCTACACCTGGCTGATCGGCCGCGCCCTCATGTTGAGCGAGCCCGTGGACTGCGCCTGCTTCGGCGTGCTCGGTGGCCACACCGTCGGTCGGATGACGCTGGCCCGCAACATCCTCCTCCTCACGCTGTCGGGGGTCGCGGTCTGGATCGGGCTGAATGATGGGTCGGCTCCGGAAGCAGTCCGGGATCTGCGTGGCCAGGACTGGTGGACCCTGACCGCAGCACTTGCCGCCGTGGTCGTCGTCGTCACGATCCTCGAGCGGCCCGCAGACGCCGGATCCCCGACGGTCGGCGAGCCCGGGGCCGAGTACGAGCGTCGCCCCATCCCGTACGGCGTGTTGACGATGCCCGACGGAACGACGACGACCCTCGCCGAGCTCGCGTCGACGCAGGCCCGGCTCCTGGTGGTGCTCAACCCGCACTGCGCGCCGTGCGTGCGCACCGCCGAGAAGCTCGACGCCTGGGCAGAAGACCTGGCACCGGCGGTCGGGGTCGTCGCCGTCCACCCTCAGCCCGGGTTGGACCTGCCGCAGCAGAAGGTCCTGACGACGGTCGAGCCGGAGCACAACGTCCGTCGGATCTTCTCCGTCGGCGCCCCTGGGGCGGTCCTGCTCGGCGCGGACGGCCTGATGGCTGGTGGTACCGCCGCAGGCGAGCGCAGCGTCGAACAGTTCGTCGCGGAGATCGTCGAGGAGCTCGGTCGAGCAGACGAGTCCCTCACCGGGGCCTAGGCCGAGCCGGGGCGAGGACCACGATTCACCACCACCCGTCTTGGTACGTTCACCTGCGTGACCCAGCGGATGCCCAGCGACGGTGACGTCCCGGCCGCCGCTGCCGCCGAAGGATCGGCGCCGCTGCTGTCCGTCGTGACCGCCACCCGATCAGGTTCGGTCCGGCTCCCTCGCCTGATCGAGTCGCTGCTCGGCCAGGACATCGAGAGTCCGTGGGAGTGGGTGGTGGTGCTCGACGGCGTGACGGACCAGACGGTCGCCGTCCTGGATCGGGCACGTGACGTCCTGCCGATCCGGACCCTGCGCCTCGAGGACTCCGTCGGCGTCTCGGGCGCGCTACGGGCCGGTTACGCCGCGGCGAGAGGCGTGTTCGTCCTCCGCTGTGACGACGACCTGACGCTCCCTCGGTGGCTGCTGTCCGGACACCTCGCCCACCACACCGGCCGTCCCTCAGGTGCGGCTCCGCTCGGCGTCATCAGCATGACGCGTGACGTGTTCGAGTCGTCGCCGTACGCATCGGCGTACGGCTCGAGGGCGAACGCGCGGCTGCTCGCCGCCGCGTACGCCCGTCCGGCCAGGGACCGTTGGCAGCACTGGGCCGCGTGCAACTCGGTCGCCAAGGACACGTACGACGCCGCCGGCGGCTTCGACGCGTCCCTCGGCTACCGGGAGGACTCGGACCTCGGCTACAGGCTGGCGGCATCCGGCGTCGAGATCGTCATCGATCCACGGCTCGAGGTGGAGCACAGGGGCCCGGCGACCAGCGCGGCGGACCGCACCGAACGCGCCTTCCTCTCCGGATCGACGCTGCGCGACTTCGAGAACCGGCACCCCGACGCGTACCCCGACCGCACGACGGGCACCTCGGCCTGGAGCGTGATGACCGGGGTGGCCTCGCAGGCGCTGCGGTCGCCTCGCGGCGCGCGGAACGCCGGCAAGGTGGTGGACATGCTGCTTGCGGCGGTGCCCGAGAAGGTCGGCCGCCGGCTCGCGGCTGGCGCGGTGGAGGCGGCGGGTGCCGCCGGCCAGCGTTCCGCCGTCGGCACCTGGGACCGTTCTCGTCCTTCCGTGCGACCCCATCCGCTGGACCGGGTAGCGGCTCGCGTGCTGCCGGCCGCCCCCGGACTCGACCGCGTCGCGACCTCCATCGTCGGCGTGGAGACGTCGCGCCCGGAGGTCGTGCTGACGTTCGACGATGGGCCCACCCCCGGCACCACGGACAGGATCCTGGAGGTGCTGCGCGACCACGGGGCCACCGCCACGTTCTTCGTGCTCTCGAACCGCGCCGCCATCAACCCCGGCCTGCTTGCCGAGGTCGTCGCCGGCGGGCACGAGGTCGCCGTCCACGGACCGGACCACCGGCGGCTCACGTTGTTCACCGCGCGACAGGTCCGCGACCGCACTCGGGCAGCGCGGCACACTCTCGAGGACCTCACCGAAAGACCCATGCGGTGGTTCCGTCCGCCCTACGGCGCCCAAGGCATCCGAGCATGGACGGGCATCCATCAGGCGGGTCTGGAATCCGTCCTGTGGGGACCGACCTTCAACGACTGGCGGGACCTCGACCCCGAGGAGAGGCTGCGCCTCGCGCTCGATGACACCCACCCCGGAGCCATCGTCCTCGCGCACGACGGCTTCGCGGGCCCGTGCGACGGCGTCGACGACGGCCCCGAGCCCGTAATCGACAGGGCGGCTTTCCTGAACGAGTTCCTCACCGTCACCACAGCGCGCGGACTGACCGGGGTGTCCTTGTCCCAGGCTCTCGTCGCCGCGTCTCCCGTGCGTGCGCCCTGCCACCGGAGCGCGCGCGGCGTGACCATCTAGGATCGCGCACCATGACCGTTGAGGACGTCGTCGTCCGGCCCGGGAGGGCGACGATCAGCCTCAACGTCATCAGCGACGTCAGCCTGGACCTGCACAGCCGTGAGTTCCATCGCCAGGAGCGGCCGACCCGGCTCCCGTACGGGATGGAGCGGCTCGAGAATCACGGCATCCGTCCGGTGGAGGCACCACGCCTCCCGCGTCACAAGATCATCGACGTCGTCGAGCACCGGTCCGGGATCCGGCTCCAGCCGTTGCGGGCGTGGCCCGCCGCTGGGCGCACCGACGCGACCCTGGCCGTCTGGGAGCACTGGGCAGAGCTTCCAGCCCTGTTGAGACGCGTCCCGGGACCGTACCGACGTCACCCGCTCTACTCGATGGTGTGCTGGGCGGCGGAGGACCTGAGGTCAGGCGACGAGCGCACAGTCACGCGCGTGCGTCGGGTCATCGAAGCCTCAGACCTGATCTTCTACCTGAGCGGCAACCAGGAGGAGATCTTCCTCGCCCACGGTGCGCGACCAGAGCAGCTCGTTGAGGTCACCTTCGGGGTACCCACCGCCTTCTTCACCGGCGACGTCGGAGCGTCGAGGGACGTCGACGTCCTGGCTGTCGGGGTGGACCGGGGACGCGACTACAAGACACTCCTTGCGGCCGCCGGCACGGATCTGCTCATCGACGTGCTGACCGTGCCCGAGAGGTTGCGAGCGCTCACGCTGCCCCAGAACGTCCGACCTCTCGGCGTCCTCCGCCCCGACCGCTACCGCGACCTCTTGCAGCGCACGAAGGTCGTGGTGGTCCCCACCCACGACTTCGCCTATCCCACGGGCCAGACCGTCGCGCTGAACGCGGCCGCCGCGGGATGCGCGGTCGTGGTGTCACGCACCGACGCGATGTCCGAGTACTTCTCACCGGACGACACGGCCTCCATGCCTGGGGTCGGGGAGGTCGATGAGCTCCGTGAGGCCCTCGTCGGCCTGCTGCATGATCCGGAGAGGCGCTTGGCCCTGGCGTCGAGGGGGCAGGCGCACGTGCGGGCCCATCACACGAGTGACCTCATGTGGGACCAGATCGGACATGCGATCCGCGCCCACCTCGCAGCCCGCTGACCTCGTCGTCAGGCTCGCCGGGTCCCTGCGAATGCTGCAACCCTCCACGACGTGGCCCCGTGACGGACCTCTGTCGCGTCGAGTGTCGTCCACCGGGCCTCCAGGTCACGGAGCACAGCGGCTGCCCGGGGTGACTGGAGATGACACGAAACGATCGCCACGCCGTCGCCCGAGAGGTGTCCCATGTACCGGTCGAACTACCCCGCGGGGTCCTTGAAGTACGCCAAGCTCTCGTTGAAGACGAGGATGTCGACGTCAGTCCGTGGCGTGAAGGTCTCGGCGTCGACCGCGTGGAACTCGGCGCCGGGCAGCTCCCTGCCCTGGAGCGCTTGCACCGCCACCTCGGAGATGTCCACTCCGCCGTAGCCCACGGCGAGGAGACGATCATGGAGCACCCCTGCGCCGCATCCGACGTCGAGGACAGTCCCGCGAGGGCGGAACCACGACGCGTACCCGACAATCACCGAGTAGTGGCCCAGCTCCTCGATGCCACTGAGGAACGCCTACCCGTCGGAGGCGTACTGCGCGTTCCAGGCGTCCGGCGACTTGGGAATGTCACCCCTGCCCGAGCGAGCGTCGAGCGAGCTGACCCGCGCCTCGATCGAGCTCCTCCCGGGGAAGCTGCGCCCGTACCCCCAGCGGTAGTACGTGGACCTGGAGCGATCCTCGGCGGCCAGGCGCAGCCGTCCGAGGACGACCCGTGTGCGCGCGGCACGCGGGGACGCTACCGCACGGCCTGTCTCACCAAAGCTGGCTTCGAGTCACCCTGATTTGCGAACCCGGTACCGGCAACGTCGCGCGCACCTACCATTCGCGAAGTGACCAGCTCCCCGCCGAAGGCACTCGAGCGCTTGAACGGCCTGAACCTCATGCGCCTCGTGCTGGCCAGTGCCGTCCTCTTGGCGCACGCGCTGCTAGTGGCTGGCGTCCCAGCCCTTCCCCACACCGACCTCGGCTACTGGGCGGTTGCCGGGTTCTTCTGCATCTCCGGATACCTCGTGACGCGGTCAGCGGATCGGCTGCCCACGGCCACCTACCTCCGACACCGGGCGATGCGGCTCCTGCCCGCCTACTGGGTGTGCCTGGTCGTCACCGGCGTGGTGATCGCTCCTGCGGCGACCTCGCGCCTCGACCTCGTGGATGACGGTCTGGTCTACGTGGTGGCCAATGCCGGACTCCTCGTGACGCAATCCTCCGTGAATGGGACGCCGAACGTCGGCCACTACCCCGGTGAGTGGAACGCGTCCCTGTGGACGCTCTCGCACGAGTTCGCGTGCTACCTGGTCGTCGGCGCCCTCGTCCTGACACGCGCGTTCCGTCACGCGAGCTGGGCTCGATGGGGCCTTGCGTGGCTGGTCGCCACGGCCGCACACGTCGCTCTCCTCCGGCTTGCCCCTGACGCGCCGTTCTTGGTCCGGGGCTTCGTCCGCCTGCTACCGCTCTTCCTCGGGGGCGCGGTTGTGCAGGCGTTCAGGCCGCTGGACCAGCTACGGCTCAGGACCGGAATCACGTGCTTGGCCCTGGGGGCGACCGTGGTGCTCGTGCAGCCTGCCTACGGGCTCCAGCTGTGCGCGCCGCTGCTGGCCTACGCGCTCCTCGCCATCGGCCTCAGGCTGCCGTGCCCGCGGGTCATCGCACGCGAGGACGTCTCGTACGGCACCTACCTCTACGCCTTCCCGGTCACGCAGCTGATGGCATACCTCTGCCTGCCTCGGGGCGTGTGGGCGGTCTCGGCGTGGGTGTTGACGATCTTTGCGATCACCCTGGGCCTGGCAGCCCTCAGCTGGTTCCTCGTGGAGAAGAAGGCCCTCAGGTGGGCTCGTCGCTCGCTCGCCGCCGGTCACGCAGTGCCCGCCGCGCCCCACGGAGCGCGTCGTACGCACGAGGATGGGCAGAGACCAGCCGCTCCAGACGTCCATACCGGTGCTGGTAGTCGTTCAGCTGGTCCATCAGCGCGAATCGATGGCGCATGATCGCCTCGATGTTCTCGAGGTACAGGTCGGCATTGTCGCGGAAGATCTCGCTGTAGATCTCGACGTACTCGTCCCGCGAATAGCCGGTGTTCATGGAGCCGGGCCGGATCCGGTAGTGGAAGTAGGTCCCGTCCAGGCGCACGACCTCCCGCCCGAGCCCGAGCAGCCTGAGCCAGAAGTCATGGTCCTCTCGCCCCCGACGCATCCGCTCGTTGTAGCCGCCGACAGTGCCCCAGTCGTCCTTCCTGAACAGGGCGGTGCAGAAGATGCAGTTCTCGACGAGAATCTCGTCGAGGCTGAACTCCGCGAGCTCATAGGGCCCGGACGCGGCACCGAAGAGGTCGGCGCGGCAGTAGACGATGCCGACATCCGGACGGTCCATCAGGACGTCGCGCGCCTCGTCGGGGTACCGGCTGTCAATGAGGTCATCGGCATCCAGGGGCAGGATGAACTCTCCCCGAGCCGCGTCGATCCCCGCATTCCGCGCACTCGGGAGGCCGCCGTTGTCCTGCCGAATCAAGCGCACGTCCCTGGGCAAGTCAGCGAGCACGTCCAGGGTGAGCTCGTCGCGTGATCCGTCGTCGACCACGACAACCTCGCAGTCGCCGGCGCGTAATGCACTCTCCAACGTCTCGCCCAGTGTCGCACCTGCGTCGAAGCATGGGATCACGATCGACACGAGTCCGGGGGATCGCTGCATGGAGGCAGCCTAGGTCTGAAGCTCCCCGCGTCTGGCGATCCTGCGCAATGCGTGCCAGTGGCCCCCACGCCTCACCTACGATTGCCGGCATGGAACCGACCACCCAGGCGGGCAACCTTGCCCGCCGGGCGGTCCGAGGCGCTGCAGCGACGGGTGTGTCGCAGCTGGCTCGTCTCGTGCTGCAGGTCTCGTCCGTTGTCGTGCTGGCGCGCCTGCTGACTCCTCGCGACTACGGCTTGGTGGCCATGGTCCTTGCTGTGATCGGCCTGGCTGAGTTCCTTCGCGACTTCGGGCTCGGTGCCGCCGCGGTCAGGGCGGAGACGCTGTCACGACGGGAGCGGGACAACCTCTTCTGGCTCAATGCCGGTCTCGGCACGGCATTCACGGTCTTGACGATGGCGTGCGCTCCGCTGCTGTCGCACTTGTACGACAGGCCCGAGCTCACCATGATCACGTTGGCTCTTGCTCCGACATTCATGCTGAGCGGGCTCGGTGCGCAGTACCGGGTCGACCTGCTGCGCCGTCTCAAGTTCGGCACGCTCGCGTGGTTCGACGTGCTCAGCGCGGGGCTCGCACTGACGATCGGAATCAGCCTGGCGTTCGCGGGTGCGGGCTACTGGGCGCTCGTCACCCAGCAAGTCGCCTCCGGCATCATCACGCTGGTGCTGCTGGTCGTCGTGTGCCGGTGGCGACCGAGACGGTACGACCGGTCGACCGAGGTAGCCGGGTTCGTTCGTCTCGGTTCAGCTTTCGTGTTCGGAAGCGTGATGGCCTATGTCAGTCGCAACGTGGACAACGTCATCGTCGGACATCAGTTCGGAGCGCAGACACTCGGCGCCTACACCCGCAGCGTCCAGCTCGTAAGGACACCACTCACGCAAATCCAGGGGCCGTTCGCCACCGTGGCCGTACCAGTGCTCATCGCGGCCGGCGCCGACGACCGACGACTGCTCAACGCAGCCCAGAAGGGGCAGGTCGCGCTGTCCTACCCGATCATGGCGGCCGCCGCGACCATCGTCGCCGGCGCAGTGCCGCTCGTCGAGCTGGCACTTGGACCCCAATGGAGCTCCGCGTCAGCGCTCGTCGTCTGGGTCGCTGTGGGCGCGGGCGCCTCTTGCCTGTCCACGCCAGCCACCTGGTTGTTCAGCGTCCGAGGACTCGGCAGCGCGATCACCGGCTACAACCTGTCGGCCACGGTGATCACCGTGCTTCTCCTGGTTCTCGGTAGCAACTACGGCGTGGAGGGCGTCGCCGCGGCGGCTGCGGCTGCCGCCGCGCTTGGCTGGCCGCTCGCTCTGCACTTCGCGCACCGCCAGGGTCACTTCGCCGTCGGAGGGTTGCTCAGGAGCGGATTGCGGACTGCAGCGGTCGCTCTGGTGGCGGGTGCGGCAGGCCGCCGTACGGTCGGAGCGGTCGGCGACCACGCCCCATGGCTACAGGTCGCGGTGGCGGCGTCGACGGTTGTGTTGATCTTCGTCGCCGCCATGGCCGCCCCCGGATATCGACGCGACTTCGACCACCTGCGTTCGATGGGCTCGATGCTTCTGCCCCGGAGGAGGGCGTGAGCACCTGCACCGCCAGACAGCCCAAGCACGTCACCTTCGTCCTCTGGCAGTTTCCCGAGGACGGCGGGTGCGGGAGGGCGACAGAGCTGCTGGGACGGGCATTCGCGCGCAGAGGTGTGGCTGTGGACTTCATCTCGATGGTGCCCGGCGTCAGCCCGACGGACCTGGATACGCGATCGGTCCTCAGGCTCACTGACGCGCACCGCCGTCCCGTCTTCCGCGAGGCAACCGGGTTCGCGCAGAAGCTGCGCGGGCTGCAGCTGCTCCTACGGAAGAGGGT
Source organism: Nocardioides sp. Root122 (assembly GCF_001425025.1). Classification (GTDB taxonomy): domain Bacteria; phylum Actinomycetota; class Actinomycetes; order Propionibacteriales; family Nocardioidaceae; genus Nocardioides. The sequence continues at coordinate 589,907 of NZ_LMDE01000001.1, read as the reverse complement.
GGACGCCGTCTACGGGCTCCGTCGCGCACGGCGCCTGCTGGAGCCGCTCGACAGCAGCTCCGTGGTGATCTTCACGAACGTCGGACCCAAGCGAATGTTGAGTGAGAGCGGGTACCGTCCTGCCGCGCACGGGCCCATCGTCATAGGGCAACACCACAGCTCCTACGACGGCGCTCGTGCGACGGGACAGCTGGACGACATGCCCGAGTACTTCGGCGACCTCGATGCGTTCGTCACCCTGACCGAAGAAGATGCCCAGAGATTCCAGGACCTTCTTCCGGTACCGTGCTCGGCGATCGCTAACATCGCCCAGATCCCGGCGGAGCCGCGTGCCGCTCATTCCCGCGAAGTCGCCGTTACCCTCACCAGGTATGCGCGTGAGAAGCGTCTGGACGTGATGATCAACGCCTTCGACGAGGCCACGAAGTTGCCGGCGCTGCGGGCGTGGACACTGCACCTCTACGGGTCCGGCGACCTCCGTGAAGAGCTCCAGACCATGGTCGACGACCTCGGCCTCGACGACCGCGTCCACCTGCACCACCGCACGAACGATGTCTCCCACGTCCTCGACGGAGCCGCTGTCAACCTCATGTCGTCGGAGTACGAAGGCTTCCCCATGGCAGTGCTCGAAGCGTCGGCGCACGGTGTCCCGACGGTCGCGTTCGACTGCTCGGCCGGGATGCGGCAACTTGTGTCGCCGGCAACCGGCGCGCTCGTTCCCCAAGACGACTTCGAGGGATACGTGACCGCTCTGCGCGAGCTCATGGTGGACGCAGCGCAGCGGCAGGCACGAGGGGCTGCGGCGCGAGACTCGGTGGAGAGGTACAGCGAGGGCCAGGTCATCGATCATTGGCTCGCACTCTTCGATGAATGCGCCCGACGACGTTCGAGGGGTGAGGTCCCGTGACCAAGCGCATCCTTGTCGTCGCCCCCGCGTTCCACGGTTATGGAGGGTCGATCGCGTCTGCACTGAGACGCCGCGGCCACATCGCGCTCCTGCACGAGTACGACCTGAATGCCAGCCGCGCCAGCAAGGTCCGCCACAAGCTGGTGCGCGAGCTCCCGGATCGCGTGACCGGGCGCGACTTCGGGGCCAAGCTCCTGGCCCAGGCGCAGACTGCGGCTGCCGTCGATGCCGTCGTCGGCACTCGACCGGACGTCGTCGTCACCGTGAAGGGAGACTCGCTCGGGGGGGACTACTGGGAGGCGGTCGATGCCTCCGGTGCCCGCCAGCTGCTCTGGCTCTACGACGAGCTGGCTCGCATGCAGTTCGACGAAGCAGTCATCGCCTCGCGGCCCTCGATCGTCTCCTACTCCCCCCATGACGTGCACTCGCTGAAGATGCGGGGCCTGCGGGTGGGCCACGTCCTCGATGCCTTCGACCACTCCTTGCCCTTCGATCCCCGACCGAGCGACGAGGTGGTCTTCGTCGGCGCGCGCTACCCCGAGCGGCAACGCCTGCTCCTCGCCCTGCACCGGTCCGGCATACGGGTCAAGGCCTACGGGCGCGACTGGTCCGGACATGCGGTGGACCGCCTCCGCACGTGGCGCGTGCGCAGCCCCGATGTGCCGAACGGTCGAGACGTCCCCCGTGCAGTCGCGTACGGCATCACGGCCGGCGCAGTGGCGGCCTTGAACTCGCACACGGACCAGGACGGGTTCACCATGCGCACCTACGAGATTCCCGGTACCGGCGGCCTGCAGCTCATCGACAGGCCCGATGTCGCGCAGGTGTACGAGCCCGGCAAGGAGGTGCTCGTCTTCGAGTCCGACGACGAGCTGGTCGAGCTGAGCCGGCGTGCTCAGGTCGACCGCGGCTGGGCGCGCGCGATTGCCGACCGTGGTCGTGAGCGGACACTCGCCGAGCACACCTTCGATCACCGCGTGCCGCTCCTGGAGGCAGCATGGGACACGGTCTGAAGTACCCGGAAGACCTGGCCGCGTGGCGGCGCTGGCACGAGTCGCGTCACGCGATCCGCCACGTCTATCGCTCGACACGTGGACTGCTCCGGGATGGGCCGGCCGCCCTCGTGGACGTACTTCGCCCGAGGGCAGGGGCCGACCTCCTGGTCGCCGTCGAGGCAACCCACGCGAGCTTCGCGAATGCTGTGATCGCGCCGCTCGAGCACGTGTCCGTCGAGCGAACCGCGATCGTCGCGCCAGTTGGCTGGGAATCACCCATGCGGTACGCCGGGCACGGCCGGACCACGGTCCCGCTCACCGAGCTGCCCGCGCTGGTCGATCCCGCCGCCGTGCTCGCCGCAGGCCACTTCACCGAGATCGGCGCGGCGGCATTCGCCCTGGCCGACGACAGCGACCTGCCGTTTTTCGTCTCGCAGCACGGCGCGCTGACGCCGTACGCCCCTCCCCTGCCGCGGTGCGCGCGCCTGCTCGCGTGGAGCGAGTCCGACGGGGCCTTCTGGGCCACCGGGCGGGAGGACGTGGACGTGCAGGTCGTTGGCAGCCAGCTGCTGTGGGGAGCGGGTCTCGTGACGGGCGCCCGCGCGCCCTCCTCGATCGACGGGCCGCTGACCTACCTCGGCCAGGGTCACGCTGCGGAGATCCCGCGCGCCCGACTGGCCCACGCAGCGTTGACCACCTGTCGCGCGCACGGCGCCGTCTACCGGCCGCACCCCAGCGAGCGGGACATCACCTCGCGCGCGGTGCTCGCGGCGTACGAACGAGCCGGGATCAGGGTCGACCGGAGCGGCCGGCCGCTGGTCGAGCTCGAGGCCCCCATCGTGAGCGTCTTCTCGACCGGCGTCCTGGAGGCGGCGGCACAGGGCCGTGACGCATGGGTCGACTTCCCGAGACCGCCCGCCTGGCTCGGCGAGTTCTGGGAGCGTTACGGCATGCACCGACTCGGCTCCGACCCCACGCCCGCCCCGGCACGGCCAGATGTCGAGCCTGCGCGGAGGATCGCCGAGATCCTCGTCGAGGCCGCGTCATGACGTTGTGCGTGATTCCCGCGCGCGGCGGCTCCAAGGGCGTGCCCCGCAAGAACCTGCTCGACGTCGGGGGCAAGCCGCTGATCGTCTGGACCATCGAGCAGGCTCTCGCCGTGCCGGGCCTCGACGTGCTTGTCTCCACCGACGACGAGGAGATCGCCGAGGTGTCCCGGGCGGCCGGCGCGCGGGTCCCGTGGCTGCGCCCTGACGAGCTCGCCCAGGACGCCACGCCCACCGAGCCGGTGGTCCGGCACGCGATCGAGCAGATGACCATCGATCGCGGGCGACCGGACGCCGTCATGCTCCTCCAGGCCACCTCGCCGGTGCGTCACGACGACACGCTCACCCGGGCCCTCGCCGAGTTCGACGCGACCCACGTCGACTCGATGGTCGGCGTCGTCGAGCAGCCGCCGTTCATCTGGCAGGCGGGCAACCCACCGAGAGCGACGTACGACGTCGCGGCGCGACCGCGGCGCCAGGACCTGACCGACGAGACCCGCCGCTACCGCGAGACGGGCTCGCTCTACGTCACCCGCACGGAGATCTACGAGCAGCACGACAACCGCCTCGGCGGCAGGATCGGCCTGTTCGTGATGCACGAGGACGAGGGCATCGACATCGACACCGAGCTCGACGTCGCCCTCGCCGCGCGCCTGCTTGCCACGCGTTGAGCCGTCTCGGCCCGCGCAGCGCTCCCGCTGGTTACTGTTTTGCCGTACGTACACCCACGGAAGGCGTCCGCCTTGATCATCGAGCGTGACCTCACGCCGTACGTCGTCTACTCGGGCGACCCGGTCCTCCGCGCCCTGGAGAAGATCACCGCCAACCAGGCTCGCGTCATCTTCCTCGTCGACTCACACGGCCACCTCGACGGCGTGCTGTCCGACGGCGACTTCCGTCGCTGGGTCAGCAGGTCGAGCCGCCTGTCTGTCGACGTCGCCGCCATCGAAGCGGCCAACACCTCGCCCCGCAGCCTTCCGATCGGCAGCAGCCCCGCCGAGATCTCGCATGCCTTCGGGTCGGGCATCGACCACGTCGCGCTCGTCGACGAGCGCGGCCACCTCGTCGCGATCGCGATCAACCGCGCCGACGAGCTGCGGATCGGCCGCCACGTCATCGCCGCCGACGCCCCGACGCTGCTGATCTCGGAGATCGGCATCAACCACCAGGGCGACGTGTCGCTGGCCAAGCAGCTCGTCGACCTGTCGGTCGAGTCGGGTGCCGACATCGTGAAGTTCCAGCTGCGCGACATGGAGTCGCTCTACCGCCAGGGCTCGTCCGGATCGGGCGGGGAGGACCTCGGCCCGCAGTACACCCTCGACCTGCTCGCCAAGTACAACCTCGAGGCCGACCAGCTCTTCGAGGTCTTCGACCACTGCCGCGACGTCGGGATCGACGTCATGTGCACGGCCTGGGACCCGGTCTCGGTCGACCGCCTCGTCGACTACGGCGTCCCGTCGCTCAAGGTCGCCTCCGCCGACATGACCAACCACGCCCTGCTGCGCCACATGGCAGCCAGTGGCACTCCCATGGTGATCTCCACGGGCATGTCGACCGAGGGCGAGATCCGCGAGACCGTCGAGGTGGTCCGGGGCACGGGCGTCGCGCACGCGTTCCTGCACTGCCAGTCGACCTATCCGGCGCCCTTCAAGGACGTGAACCTCGCCTACCTGACGCGACTGGCCGAGATCACGCAGGCCCCGGTGGGCTACTCCGGGCACGAGCGCGGCTTCCACGTCGCCGTCGCTGCGGTCGCTCTCGGCGCGCGCATCATCGAGAAGCACTTCACGATCGACCGCGACCTCGAGGGCAACGACCACAAGGTCAGCCTGCTTCCTGGCGAGTTCAGGGAGATGGTGCAGCGCGTCCGCGAGGTCGAGGAGGCGCTCGGCACCGCAGCGCCGCGCGCGGTCTCCACCGGCGAGATGATGAACCGGGTCAATCTCGCCAAGTCGCTCGTCGCGGCCCGCCGCATCGAGGCCGGCGAGGTGCTCACCGACGCCGACATCGACATCAAGAGCCCCGGCCGCGGCCTCCAGCCCAACGCGTACGACAAGCTCGTCGGGCGCACCACGGCCCGCGCCCTCGACGCCGGCGACTTCTTCTACGCCACGGACCTCGGCGACGCGGCGCCGAAGGGCCGTGCCTACGACTTCCGCCGGCCCTGGGGCCTGGCCGTCCGCTACCACGACATCGACGCGATGACGCAGGACACGACGCCCGACTTCCTCGAGTTCCACTTCTCCTACAAGGACCTCGACCTGCCGGTCGCGGAGGTGTTCGCGAAGTACGACGGCGGTCTGCCGATGGGCTTCACCACGCACTCCCCCGACCTGTTCGCCGGCGACTTCCTCCTCAACCTCGCCTCCGAGGACGACGCGCACTGGGAGCGGTCGATCCGTGAGCTGCAGCAAGTCGTCGACACCACGCGCGAGATGCAGCAGCACTTCACCCGGGGCGCCGACGCCAAGGCCGAGAGCGAAGGCCCGGTGATCGTGGCCAGCCTCGGCGGCTTCACCACCGACGCGTTCGTGGCGCCCGCCGAGCGGGAGCGGATGTACGCCCGCGTGGCCGCAGGTCTGGCGCGCGTCGACGACTCGGGCGTGCGCCTCTGCGCCCAGACGCTGCCGCCCTACCCGTGGTACATGGGTGGCCAGCTCTACTGCAACCTGTTCGTCGACCCGCGCGACACCGCCGAGTTCGCGGCGCGCTACGACCGGCGCCTCTGCTTCGACGTCTCGCACTCCAAGCTGTCCGCCAACTACCTCGGCATGTCCTTCGCCGAGGCGACCGACCTGCTGGCGCCGCACACCGAGCACCTGCACCTCGTCGACGCGACGGGCGTCGACGGGGAGGGCGTCCAGGTCGGCGACGGCGAGATCGACTGGGCCGTGCTGGCGCAGCAGCTCGACGCGATGGCTCCGGGCGTGAGCTTCATCCCCGAGATCTGGCAGGGCCACGTCAACGACGGGGAGGGCTTCTGGATCGCCCTCGAGCGGCTGGAGCAATGGTTCTGACCCCACCCACCGCCCTGTGGGTGGTGCCGGTCAGCGATCTGGCCGGGGTGGCCCGCCACGTCCTCGACGTGGCGCGCGCCGGGGTGCCGGGGTGGCGGCTGGTCTTCCTGACACCGCCCGGCGACCTGCCCGACGCGCTGCACGACGCTGGAGCTGCGGTCCTCACCGAGCCGTTCGGCCCCGACCACGGGACCCGCGCGTCCGTCGCGTCCCTGCGCGATGCCGTACGCACGCTCCGGCCCGCCGTCGTGCACAGCCACCTCTCGCACGCCGACGTCGTGACCGCGCTCGCGGTCGGCCGCGGCCCGCGACTGGTCACCACCGAGCACGGCATCGCCCGCGACGACCTCGTCTACCACCGCTCCACCGCCAAGGCCCGGGTGATGGCGGGCGTGCACGCCGCACGCCTGCGGCGCTTCGACGCGGTCATCGCGGTCAGCCGGGCGACCGCCGACGCGATGACCGACAAGTGGCACCTGCGGCAGCCGGTGACGGTGATCCCCAACGGTGTCGATCCTGTGGTTTCGAGGCTCGCTCCGCTCGCACCTCAACCACCGGGTGGGGAGTCGTTCGCACCTCAACCACCGGGTGGGGAGTCGCTCGCACCTCAACCACCGAGTAGGCGGTCGCTCGCACCTCAACCGCCGAGGGAGGGAGGGCTGCGGATCCTGTCCCTGGCGCGCCTCGCTCCTGAGAAGCGCCTCACCGCCCTCCTCGACGGGTTCGCCGTGCTGCACCGCGAGCACCCCGAGGCGCGTCTGACCATCGGCGGCACCGGCGAGGAGGAGGCGACGTTGAGGTCCCATCTCGCCCGCCTCGACCTCGACGGGCTCGTGTCCCTGCCCGGCTTCCTCGACCCCGACGCGGCCATGGCCGAGCACGACGTCCTCTCGATGCTGTCGGTGTGGGAGAACTGTTCCTACGCCCTGCTCGACGCAGCCGCCCGCGGTCTCGGCGTCGTGGCGAGCGACGTGGGGGGCAACCCCGAGATCCTGCCGGGACGGTGCCTGGTCGACGCCGATGACCCGACCGCCGTCGCAGTCGCATTGGCTTCGCAGGGCCTCGACCCGGCGGCCCGTCCCGGCCTGGAGGACTGGCCGACCGTCGCTGACATGTGCGCTCGCATCGCCAAGGTGTATGCCGGTCTCGGAGGATCACGATGAAGCGCGTCGACTCCCCGTGGAACCTCCCCGACCGGACGATCGAGACGGCCGACACCGCCGACCGCGAGATCCGGATCACCGACTTCGCGCTGATGGCCGTACTGCCGTTCCGGTCGCTGGAGGTCGCCGGCTTCCCGGTCAACGAGTTCGCGATGGCCGCCCTCGTCGGGCTGTGCCTCCTTCGCCCGGCCCGTGGCGGGGCCAAGGTGCCCGAGGTCGTCATCCTCCTCGCGGCCGCCCTGATGGCGCTGCTCGTCTACTCCGGGATGGCCAACCACATCGACTGGACCCGACGGGTCGGCCACGTCGCGATCATGTGCGGGATCATCTGGGCAGGCGCCACCGGCCGGTTGTCGCTCCGCTCCGTCGGAGCGGGACTCGCGGCCGGTCTCACCGCGGTCGTCGGGCTCGGGCTGGTCGGAGTGGGTGGCGACGCCGGCTACACAGGCCGGCTGACCGGCTTCCTCGCCGACCCCAACGCCGGCGCGTACTTCCTCGCCGTGCTGGGTGCGTTGGGCATCTTCTTCGCACACGAACGGTGGAAGGTGCGGCTCGCGATCGCCGTGCCGGTCCTCGGCGGGTTGATGCTCACCTTCTCCCGCACTGGCCTTCTCGCCGCTGCCTTCGCGGTGCTGTGGATCGTGCTCGGTCGCCGGCTCGGCGCGGTCGGAGGCGCCGCGGTGGTGGCCGGACTGGTGTGGCTGACCGGCAACATCCCGGACGACCTCGTGCTCTACGGCCCCTTCTCGAACCGGTCCGGCAGCGATGCGCTGCGCGAGCGGATCATCGCGCAGGAGCACGTCCAGCTCGCGGACGCACCGTGGTTCGGCCACGGACCCGGCACCGCGCGGGTCCGCATCGGCGAACTCGAGTTCTTCTTCCACAACAGCTACCTCGCCACCCGCCAGGAAGGCGGGTGGCCTGCGCTCGTCCTCGTGCTCGCACTCGTCGCGTACTCCTTCCTCCGGCTCAGCCGCCGTGCACGCAGCGGCGACCTCGCCGCCGCCGGCGCCCAGGCGGCGCTCATCGGCGTCGCGGTCATGGCCGTCACCTTGGGCGAGGTGCTCCTCGACACCCCGATGGCAGTGGCGGTGGCAATGGCTCTCGGCCACGCCCTGCGCGACGAGTCGCCGGGGGCACCCGATGGCTGAGCGCATCTACCTGGCGGCGAACAACCCTGATCTGGGTGGCGGCGAGCGGATGCTGCTGCAGCACGCCGAGGCATTGATCGCCCTCGGCCACGACGTGACCGTGGTGTCCGCCGACAGCCCCCGCGAGGTCCTCGACGCCGCCGCGGCCGTCGGCGCCGCGACGGTGGCGATCCGCGCCGACGGCCGCGGCGACTACGTCCGCCGGCTCCGCGCCTGGGACCGCACCGAGCGCCATGGCGTGCTCTGGTGCCACGGCCTGGTGCCGTCGTTCGCCACGACCGGCCACCGGGACCGGATCGCCCACCTCCACCAGGACCCCCGTGGACGGGCGCAGACGGTTGCGACGGCGATCGCACGCGTCGGCGCCCGTGCCACGCTCGTGCCGTCCGCCGACATGGCCGCGCGCGTCCGGGGCAGTCGGCCGCACCCCAACTGGACCGCCGATCTCCCGGTGCTCGACCGTGTCCCGACCGGCAACCGCACGACCCTCGGCTACCTCGGGCGCATCTCGACCGACAAGGGCGTGGACGTCCTCGCCCGCGCCGTGGCGGGGTTGGACGACGTCGATCTCGTGCTCGCCGGCGACTCCCGCTACGTCGCGGCAGCCGACGTGGCGCGAGTCGATGCCCAGCTGGGCAGCCTCGGCTCACGCGTACGACGCCTCGGCCACATCGCACCCGCCGACCTGTTCTGCAGCGTCGACGTCGTCGTCTTCCCGAGCGTCTGGGCCGAGCCTTTCGGCCTGGTCGTCGCGGAGGCGATGGCGTCCGGCGTCCCGTTCGTCATCTCCGACGCCGGCGCGCTGCCCGAGGTCGCCGGGCCCGGCCACCCCTGGGTCGCGCGGTCCGGCGACGCCGACGACCTCGCCCGTGTGATCGGCGAGGCGCTGACGGCCGACGAGGACGACGTACGCGCCGTGACCGACCGCGCGCGTCGGCGTTGGGAGGCCGAGTACTCCCCGCAAGCCGGCCGGCTGCGGGTTCGACGACTTCTCGAGGAGCTCGCACGATGACTCGGCCAACCGTGGCCATCGCCCACGACTACCTGACGCAGCGCGGTGGCGCAGAGCGTGTGGTGCTCACGATGATGAAGGCGTTCCCGGAGGCGAAGGTCTACACGACGCTCTACGACCCCGACGGGACCTACCCGGACTTCGCGGACGCGGACATCGTCACCTCCCCGCTCAACCGGATCCTGCTCCTGCGTCGCGACCACCGGCGCGCACTGCCGCTGCTCGCACCGGCCGCGTCGCGGATCAAGGTCGATGCCGACGTCACGATCGTGTCGAGCAGTGGGTGGGCGCACGGCTTCGACATCCCCGGACGGTCGGTCGTCTACTGCCACTCCCCCGCGCGTTGGCTCTACGACAGCGAGCGCTACCTCGGTGGACCGACGCATCGCTCGCTCCTCGGGTTGGGTCTGCTCGCGGTGCAGACGCCGCTGATCCGCTGGGACAAGCGGGCAGCCGCCGCACGCGGCACCTACCTCGCCAACTCGCGTGTCGTCCGCGACCGGATCAAGGCGACGTACGGCATCGACGCGGAGGTGGTACCCGCTCCTCACGCGATGGACGCGAGCGCGCCCCAGGAGCCGATCGACGAGCTCGAGGACTGGGCGGGTGGCTACGCGCTGGTGGTGTCGCGGCTGCTGCCCTACAAGAACGTCGACGCCGCCATCGAGTCCGCACGTCACTCCGGGCACCGCCTCGTCATCATCGGGCGCGGCCCCGAGGAGGCGCGGCTGCGTGCACTGATCCCGCCCAACGTCCGGATGTTCAGCGGTCTGACCGATGCGCAGATGCGGTGGGCCTACGCACACGCCCGCGTCCTGGTCGCCCCGAGCCACGAGGACTTCGGGCTCACCCCGCTCGAGGCGGCGGCCTTCGGCGTGCCGACGATCGCGCTGCGGGGCGGCGGCTATCTCGACACCATCGTCGAGCACGAGACCGGGCTGTTCTTCGACCACCCCGAGCCCGACGCGATCACCGCCGTTCTCGACCGCGCCGACCTGCACCCGTGGAATCCTGACGTCCTGAGGGCCCGCGCCGAGGAGTTCGGCGAGGCTCGCTTCATCGAGCGGATCCGCGCCATCGTCGACGCGGAGGGGATGGTGGGCTGAGGTGCGACCCGAGGGCATCCGCCTGCTCCCGTGGCTGGTCGGCGCGGTCGACTTCGTCATGGTCAGCGCGGCCGCGGTGCTCGCGATCCGCTTCCGTCTGACCCTGTCGGTCTTCGACACCGCGAGCGACGTCCTGCAGAACACCGCCGTCGCCAGCATCTTCTTCGTCGCGACCTGGGTGGTGATGCTGGCGATCTACGGCGCCTACGAGCGCCACGTCCTCGGCGCCGGCACCGAGGAGTTCAAGCTCGTCGTCAACGGCTCCTTCTTCACCGGCGCCCTCATCGCGACGATGGCGTTCCTCCTGCAGTACCCGCTCTCCCGCGGCTTCTTCGTCCTCTTCTTCACCATCGGCGTGCTGCTGCTCCTGGTCGGCCGGCTGCTCAGCCGCCGGGTGATCCAGCGGCTCCGCGCGGCCGGGCACTTCAACGAGAAGGTGCTGCTCGTCGGCAGCCCGATCTACATCGAAGAGATCCACAAGGTGCTGGACCGTGAGTCCTGGCTCGGCTACCGGGTGATGGGCTGCCTGGTGCCGGGCATCCACGCCGGGCCGGAGACCATCGGCGCGGGCGTCCCAGTCCTCGGGCTGATCGAGGACATCCGCGCGGTCGTCGACGAGGTCTCGCCCGACATCGTGTTCTTCACCGCGGGCGCGGTGAAGTCCTCCACCCAGCTGCGGCGCCTCGCCTGGGACCTCGAGGACCACGCCGACGTGCAGATCATCGTCGCGCCCAACGTCACCGACGTCTCGAGCGAGCGGGTCCGGATCCGCCCGGTGGCCGGCCTCCCCCTCATGCACCTGGGCCGATCCCGCTCGCAGCTGGCGACCAACGACGCCAAGCGCGCGTTCGACTTCGTCGGCGCCTCCCTCATCCTGCTGCTGGTCTCGCCGTTCCTGCTCGGGTTGATGCTCTGGGTCCGGTTGTACGACGGCGGCCCCGCGCTCTTCCGACAGGTCCGGGTAGGGCGCGGCGGGGAGGGGTTCACCTGCCTCAAGCTCCGCTCGATGCACGTCGACGCCGAGGAACGACTGGCCGAGCTGGAGGCGCGCGACGGCCACGTCCTCTTCAAGAGCACCGACGACCCGCGGGTGACCAGGCCCGGCCGGATCATCCGCCGCTTCTCCCTCGACGAGCTGCCGCAGCTGTGGAACGTCGTCCGCGGCGAGATGAGCCTCGTCGGGCCACGCCCGCCACTGCCCGGCGAGGTCGAGCAGTACGAGGACGACATGCTCCGCCGGCTCAACGTGCTGCCGGGCATGACCGGCCTGTGGCAGGTCTCGGGCCGCTCCGACCTCTCGTGGGAGGACACCGTCCGCCTCGACCTCTACTACGTCGACAACTGGTCGATGGTGCAGGACCTGCTGATCCTCGCGCGCACGGTCACCGCCGTGCTGGCGAGCCGCGGCGCCTACTGAGGAAGGCTCAGGCAGGGTCAGGCCTTGTCGGAGGACGACCTGACCAGCTTGCGGCGCCGGCCCTTGCCCGCGGTGGAGTACGCCTCGCGGGTGGCCTCCTCGGCGCGGTAGCCGCCGTAGCCCCCGTAGCCGGAGTAGCCGCCGCCGTAGGCGATGGCGCTGGCGCCCTTGACCGGCGCCTTGTTGAGCACCACGCCCAGCAGCCGGCTGCCCACCTGGTCGAGGATCCGGCGGCACTGCTGGCTCTGCTCGATCTGGGTCCTGCCGGCGGCCTGCACGAGGAGGGCGCCGTCGCAGAAGGCCGAGAGCAGACCCGCGTCGGTGACCGGGAGCAGCGGCGGCGCGTCGAGGATCACGAGGTGGTCCTGCGAGAGGTCGTCGATGAACTGCTTCATCCGCAGGGAGCCGAGGAGCTCGCTGGGGTTCGGCGGGATCCGACCGGCCGGCAGCACGCTCAGGTTGGCCATCCCCGATCCGACGATGACGTCACGGACGTCCACGTCGCCCGCCAGCGCCTGGGTGAGCCCCACGGTGCCGTCGATCTCGAACGTGGTGGCGATCTGGGGACGCCGGAGGTCGGCATCGATGAGCAGCACCGGGGTGCCGGCCTGGGCCACCAGCCGGGCGATGTTGGCGGAGACGGTCGACTTGCCCTCGCCGGCGAGGGCGGAAGTCACCACGATCTTGCGGGGCTCGTTGTCGACGTCGACGAAGCGCAGGTTGGTGCGCAACTGGCGGAAGGACTCCGCCGCGCGGCCGAGGTCGCCCCGGACACCGCGGTGGGTGCGACCGAGGGCGTCCTCCTTGGGGATGATGCCGAGCACGGCGGCGCCGGTCGCGTCCTCGACGTGCTTGACCGAGCGGATCCGGCGGTCGATGAGGCGGCGGGCGATCAGGAAGGCGTAGGCCAGGGCGAGGCCGCCGGCCGCTCCCTTCATCGCCGCCTTGGCGTAGTCGGGCGTGAACGGTGCCTGGGGGAGCTCCGCCGGCTGCACCGGAACCACGCGCGTCAGCGGGTCCCGCCTGGGGTTGCTCTCGCCGGTGTCGACCTCCTGGGCGTACTCCACCACGGCATCCACGACACCGTTGGCCAGGTCGCGGGCCTGCTCGGGCGTGCTGCCGATCGCGGTGATGGTGAGCGCGTTGACGTCCGCGTTGACCGTGGCCGAGAACCGGCCGGCGATCTCGCTCGGCGGCACGTCGAGGCCGAGGTCGTCGACGACCTTCTCGGCGACGGGCATCGAGGAGACGAGGAAGGCGTAGAGCCCGGCCTTCTCCTCGGCGAGCGCGGCGTTGCCCTGCTCCTCGCCGGCGGTCGTGGCGTTGCCGACGACGACGAGCCCCGAGGAGGTCGCGGAGTAGAGCACCGGGTCGCGCGTGGTCTTCGCCATCATCAGCAGCGCGCCGAGGACCGTGCAGCCGATCAGCACCCACACATAGGCGCGAGTCAGCCGGACGAAGTCCCCGAAGGTCATGCGCGCGAGTCTAGGGCGTACGCCGCCTCCGTCTGGGTGGAACGACGACATGCCAGCGGCCCCGACTGGCACCATGGCGCCATGACCGACGAGGCGGACGGCCGGACCGCCCCCATCGCCGCGCGGGTCCATCTCGCGCACGCCGTCGTCCAGAAGCTGGCCGACGACCGGGACATCGATCTCCTCCACCTCAAGGGTCCCGCCGTGCTGCCCGGGCTGCGTGCCGAGGGTCGGCACTCCAGCGACGTCGACGTGCTCGTCCGTCCCAGCCACCTCGCCCGCCTGGCCGAGGCGCTGGAGTGGGTGGGCTGGGAGAAGCGCACCGACTTCTCCACCGGCTCGGTCTTCGCCCACGCGGCCAACTGGTGGCACGACGACTGGGGGTGGGTGGACGTGCACGTCCACTGGCCGGGCGTGATGGCGGACGCCGAGGAGGCCTTCGACGTCCTCTCCCGCACCAGCGTGATGCTGCCGATCGCGCACCGCGACTGCCGCGTCCCGGACCGGGTCTCCCAGCGGCTGATCCTGGTGCTGCACTCGGCGCGCTCCGGGGGGACCAGCGACGTCGACCACGCCTGGATCGCCGCCGACCCCGCCGAGCAGGACGCCGTACGCCGGCTGGCGGTCGAGCTCGACGCCGAGGTCGCCCTCGCCGCCGGCATCGGCGAGCTCGAGCTGCACCGCAGCCACCCGACGTACAGGCTCTGGAAGTACTTCAGCGACGGCGGCAGCCGCACCGACGAGTGGCGGGCGCGACTCGCGGCCGCGTCCGGTCCGCGCGCCAAGGCCCGTCTCGCGACGGCCGTGCTGCGGGTCAACCGCGACCACCTGCGCATGGAGCTCGGCCGCCCGCCGACCCGTGCCGAGATCCGCGACCGGCAGCGGCTGCGCGTCCGCCGGGCCGTCGACGAGCTGGCCAGGCGGGTGAAGCGGTCGTGACGCACACCTACAGGATCGCCGACGACGTGGCGTGGGTCAGCCAGGAGGACCTCGACGCCGACGCGGAGCCCACGGCGTACCTCACGCGGGTGCCGCGCGGCATGCCGATCATGCTGGAGGGCTCCGGCTGCCTGGTCTGGCTGGCGCTGGCCGACGGCGGCACGCTCGAGGAGGTCACCGCCTCCGCCGCGGCGATGTCGGACGCGGCCGTCGAGGACGTCCGCGACGACGTGGCCGAGCTGGTCGACCAGCTGGTGGTCATCGGCGTGGTTCGCGAGGACTGAGCGCAGCGGTCGCAGCCACGGCGCCCAGCAGCGCCCCGAGGCCGTTCGCCACGACGTCCAGCCAGTCGCCGTCGCGCGGGAGCCACAGCCACTGCACCACCTCGACCGTCGCCGAGACGGCGGTCCCGGCACACGTGGCCCACCACCACGAGCGCCGCGCCAGGACGACCAGCAGGGCGCCGAGGGGCACGAAGAGGACGACGTTGAGCAGGTAGCCGTAGTGCTCCGGCAGCGCTGCGTCGGGTGCGATCGGCACGTCGTAGCGGAAGAACGTGTAGAGCCGGACCGTCAGCCGGTTCAGCGTCCAGCCCCACGGACCGGTCACGACGAGGACGAGGGCCAGCACGTACGCGGCACCCAGCGCGGCCCAGACCCGACGATCCGGCAACCAGCGCACGTCGTCCACCCTAGAGTTGACGGCGTGAGCAGCGAGGCGACGACACCCGAGGTGGTGGTCGACGCCATCGGCGTCCCGGTCGGGATCCCGGTCACCGGTGGGGCGGCGGCCCGGCTGCGGCACCAGTGGAGCCGAGCCCTCACCGACCGGCCGGCGACGCGCACCGTCGACGTCTCGACCGACGACCCTGGCGTGCCCGACGACCTCGACCGGCAGGCGGCGTTCGACTACGCCGTCACCACGCGGGTCACCCTCGTCGCGTTGGAGGCCACCGCGGGCCGACGGGTCAACCTCCACGCCGGCGCCGTCGCGGACGAGGAGGGTCGCGCCCTCGCCCTGGTCGGCCCGTCCGGCTCCGGCAAGACCACGGCGATCACCCTGCTCGCGGCGCGGCTGGGCTACCTGTCGGACGAGACCGTCTCCCTCGACGCGGACCTCACCGTCCATGCCCACCCCAAGCCACTGTCGGTGGTCGTCGACGCCGACCTCCCCCTCGCGAAGCGCTCGGTGTCACCGGACGACCTCGGGCTCGGCCACCCGCCGGAGACGTCGTACCTCCACCGGATCGTGCTGCTGCACCGCGGCACCGACGACACCGGCCTCGTGCCCGTCCCGGCCGCGCGGGCCATCGTCGAGATCGTCGAGCAGAGCTCGTCGCTGGTCCACCTCGACCACCCGATCCACCGGCTCGCCGACGTCGTCGACGCGTGCGGCGGCGCGTGGGCCCTGCACTACCGCGAGTTCGCCGACCGGGTCGACGAGGTCGTCGGGCTGCTCGACGGCGAGGCGCAGGCCCCGCCGGCCCGCCTGCACCACCCCCACGACGGACGGCCTGACGAGGGCCCGGCCGACGGCCGGTGGACGCGCACGCCGTGGAAGGACGCGGTGGAGTACGACGACGACCTGGTGGTCATGGTCGACGACCGCGTCCAGGTGCTCGGCGGCCTGGGCGTGCTGCTGTGGCTCGAGCTGGACGAGCCACGCACGGAGGCCCAGCTCGCTGCCGAGGTCACCGCGGTGTGGGGGCAGCACCCGCAGGCCGCCGAGCTGGTCGCCGACGCCCTGGCGGTCCTGGCCGAGCAGGGCGTGGTCCGCCGACCCGCCTGACCGCCACCATCCTTGGGCTCAGAGGCGGGCGAGCGGCCGCGAACCGGCCCAGGTCTCGGTGGCGCGCACCGCGAGACCCACCAGACCAGCACCCAGCACGACGGTC
Source organism: Nocardioides sp. Root122 (assembly GCF_001425025.1). GTDB lineage: Bacteria > Actinomycetota > Actinomycetes > Propionibacteriales > Nocardioidaceae > Nocardioides. The sequence continues at coordinate 573,785 of NZ_LMDE01000001.1, read as the reverse complement.
GGCGCCCCCTGCAGGTGCGGTGGCAGGAGGTGGTCGAACGGGGCGATCGCCACGTGGAGGAGCAACGCAACGGGCACCCATGGCGGAGCCGCCCGACCGCGCAGCAGGACGAGCGCGACGACGAGCTCACCGAGGTAGAAGGTCGCAGCGACCGCGCCCAGCCCGAGGCGGAGCAGCGGATCACGGGCGAGCGCCTCGACCTGGTCGGGCGTCAGGTCGACGGTGTGCACCACCGCTCGGAACATGACCAGCAGGGCGGCGAACCCGGCCGTCCCGATCGTGCCGATCGCCCACACCCAGAGCCCGACCAGGCCGACCGGCTGGTGCCGGCGGGGGAAGAGCCAGAGCACCGCGGGAAGGCCCATGGTGAGGCCGACCGAGGCGAGGAAGAAGGACGCCGTCGCCATCAGCCAGGCGGCGTCCTGGTGGTCGACCACGCCGATGACCTGGCCGACCTCGGTGGTCGGGGGCAGGGAGAGGGCGCCGAGCACGAGGAGCACGGCCCCGCTCGCCAACGACGCCGCGGACCACGGCAACCACGCTGTACCCACGAGGCAGCACGTTAGGCGGCGCACGACGCTCCCCCACCGTGAATGGCCCGCCGTGACCCCAACGGACTACCCCGCCCACCCCGTGCGGGCTACGCCGGTAGCGTGCGTCACATGACTGCTCGCCGCCAGCTGCCCACCGACGAGGCCCGCGACCTGCTCGCGCTCACCCGCGAGATCGCGACCAAGGAGCTCGCCCCCCGCTCGGCGGAGGCGGAGGCCACCGAGACCTTCCCGCGCGACGTCTTCGCGATGCTCGGCCAGGCCGGCCTGCTGTCCCTGCCCTATCCGGAGCAGTACGGCGGCGGCGACCAGCCCTACGAGGTCTATCTCCAGGTGCTCGAGGAGATCGGCGCCGTGTGGTCCTCGGTCGGCGTCGGCGTCTCGGTGCACGCGCTGTCGTGCTTCGGGCTGGCGTACTTCGGCACCGACGAGCAGCGGGCCGAGTGGCTGCCGGGCATGCTCAGCGGCGACCTGCTCGGGGCCTACTGCCTCTCGGAGCCGCACGCCGGCTCCGACCCGGCTGCGATGAGGACCACGGCACGCCTCGACGGGGACGCGTACGTCCTCAACGGGGCGAAGGCGTGGACCACCCACGGCGGCCACGCGGACTTCTACAAGGTGATGGCCCGCACCTCCGACGATCGCAACGGCATCTCGTGCTTCCTCGTGCCGGCCGACTCCGAGGGCCTCTCGGCCGACCCGCCGGAGCGCAAGATGGGCCTGACCGGTTCGGCCACTGCCACGATGCGCTTCGACAACGTCCGGGTCCCCGTCGAGCGCCGCCTCGGCGCCGAGGGCGACGGTCTGCGCATCGCCCTCGCCGGCCTCGACTCCGGGCGCCTGGGCATCGCCGCCGTCGCGACCGGTCTCGCCCAGGGCGCACTGGACTCCGCGGTGGCCTACGCCCGCGAGCGCGAGACCTTCGGCAAGGCGATCATCGACCACCAGGGCCTCGCCTTCGTGCTCGCCGACATGGAGGCCGCCGTCGTCTCGGCACGCGCGACGGTGCTGCACGCCGCCCGGCTGCGCGACGCCGGCCTGCCCTTCTCCCGCGAGGCCTCGGTCGCCAAGCTCGTGGCCACCGACAACGCTATGAAGGTCACCACGGACGCCGTCCAGGTGCTCGGCGGCTACGGCTACACCCGCGACTTCCCGGTCGAGCGCTACATGCGCGAGGCCAAGGTGATGCAGATCTTCGAGGGCACCAACCAGATCCAGCGGATGGTGATCTCCCGTTCGCTCGCCAAGGACAACAACGGCGCGATCGGCTGATCTCACACGTCGGTGACGCGCACCCCGGCGTGCGCCTTGTAGCGCCGGTTGATGGCGATGAGGTTGGCGGTCAGGGCCTCGACCTGGTGGGCGTTGCGGAGGCGACCGCCGTACATCCCCCGCATGCCCGGCACCACGTCGGCGAGCGACTGGACGAGGTCGGTGGCCTCGCGGTCGTCGCCCAGCACGAGCACGTCGGTCTCGATCCGCTCGACGGTCGGGTCCTCGAGCAGCACGGCGCTGACGTTGTGGAAGGCGCCCACGACGCGTGACTCCGTGAGGATCCGCGCCGCCTGCTGGGTCGCCGAGCCCTCCTCCACCAGCAGTGCGTACGGCCCCTGCTTGTCGAACCCGAGCGGGTTCACGCAGTCGACGACGACCTTGCCCGCGAGCTCACCCTTGAGCGACTCGAGGAGGTCGGCGTGCCCGTCCCACGGCACGACGACCAGCACGATGTCGCCGGCGGTCGCGGCGTCTGCGTTGGATGCGCCGCGGACGCGGCCGGCGTCCGCGAGCCCGGACGCGGCGTCCTGCGCGCGCTGCGCGTCCCGCGACCCGAGCACGACGTCGAGCCCCGCTGCGGCGAAGCGGCGGGCCAGCCCGCGGCCCTGGGGTCCGGTGCCGCCCAGGACGGCGATGGTCAGGGACGACACGTCGGGCGCACTCATGGCGCCGACGCTAGCGAAGGGCCGACCCGAGTCCCGAGCCAGACCACCCGTTGGTGGGTTGTCCGCCCCTGTCCTGCGAGCAAACGTGGAGGGCATGACCAAGCGCATCGCATTCCTGACCGCCACCGAGGGCATCGAGGAGGTGGAGCTGACCAAGCCGTGGCAGGCCGCCGCCGACGCGGGCCACACCGTCGAGCTGCTGTCCCTCGAGGAGGGCGAGGTGCAGCTCTTCCAGCACCTCGACAAGTCGTCCACCCAGAAGGTCGACCGCCTCGTCTCCGACGCCTCCCCCGACGACTACGACGCGCTGGTCCTGCCCGGCGGTGTCGCCAACCCCGACGCGCTCCGCATGGACGACACTGCCGTGGCCTTCGTGCGCGCCTTCGCCGAGTCCGGCAAGCCCGTCGCCGCCATCTGCCACGCGCCGTGGACCCTCGTCGAGGCCGACGCCGTGCGGGGCAAGCGGATGACCAGCTGGCCGAGCCTGCAGACCGACATCCGCAACGGCGGCGGCGAGTGGGTCGACGAGGAGGTCGTCGTCGACGGCAACCTCATCACCAGCCGCAACCCGGACGACATCCCCGCCTTCTCCCAGGCCCTCCTCGAGGCCCTCGGCGACAGCTGACCGTCCCGCTCGGGGTAGTCCAGTGAGAACTGGCTGCTCGGGAGGGCCCGAGACAGCCACTTCTCACTGGACTGCCCTGCCGCTGGCACCTGAGTCGCTCAGCGACTCAACGCGCATCCCGGGCGTGTCGCCAGCCCGCGCCCGGGTCCCCGAAAGTGGGTGTGGCGCAGGTCACACTTGTACGGCACACTCCGAGTGGAAGCGCTCTCACACTCGGAAGGTTGCCCCCATGCCTCGTCCCCCGCGCGGCCGTACGCCACTTCGTACGGTCGTCTCCGTCCTGGCCCTGGTCGTCGTCGCCCTCGTCCCTCTCCAGCTCGGCGGCGCAGCCGTCGCCGAAGCCCCCACCTCCACAACCTTCGCGAAGAAGCACCCGCCCGCACCCGCTCCCGCTCCCGACCTCGGGTCGCGCGTCGTCGTCTTCGACCCGTCGATGCCGGTGGCCGACATCGAGGCGCGGGCCGAGTCCATCTGGACCCAGCAGGTCGACGCCGAGATGTCGTCGGAGCGCTGGAGCCTGCTGTTCAAGCCGGGCACCTACGGCACCGACGCCGACCCGCTGCAGATCAAGGTCGGCTACTACACGGAGGTCGCCGGCCTCGGCGCCTCGCCGTCCGACGTGGTCATCAACGGCAAGGTCGAGGTCTACAACCGCTGCCTGACCGACGGCCCGACGCAGCCCTACTGCGTGGCGCTCAACAACTTCTGGCGCTCGATGTCCAACCTGACGATCAACGTCAACGGCACCGGCCAGGACGGCTGCCGCGGCTCGGCGAACTTCTGGGCCGCGTCGCAGGCGTCCGCACTGCGCCGCGTCGACATCCGCAACGGCAACCTGTCGCTGATGGACTACTGCACCGACGGTCCGCAGTACGCCAGCGGCGGCTTCCTCGCGAACTCGCGCGCCGGCACGATCATCAACGGATCGCAGCAGCAGTGGCTGACCCGCAACAGCGAGGTCGCGTCGTGGTCCAACGGCGTCTGGAACCAGGTCTTCGCCGGCACCATCGGCGCCCCGTCCGAGGCGAACTTCCCGACGGAGACCTACACCACCCTCGACACCACCGAGGTCAGCCGGGAGAAGCCCTTCCTCTTCATCGACGGCTCCGGCGCGTGGCGCGTCCACGTCCCCGACGCCCGCACGGCCTCCCGCGGCCCGGACTGGACCGTCGGCGCCGACACCGGCCGCGACCTGCCGCTCTCGGCGTTCCACGTCGCGCGTCCCGACGAGCCGGCGCGCGTGCTGGCGGCAGCCCTCGCCCGCGGCAAGCACCTGCTGCTCACCCCCGGCGTGTACGACGTCGACCGCAGCCTGGTGATCAGGCGCAGCGACACGGTGGTCCTCGGCATGGGCCAGGCGACGCTCACCGCGGTCGGCGGCTCCACGCCGATCGTCGTCGACGGCAAGGCGAGCGGCGTGGTCATCGCCGGCGTCACCATCGACGCCGGCACCGGCCTGTCCCGGTCGCTGATGCACCTCGAGGCCCAGCGCGGGCACGGCCACCACCGCGGCCACGGTTCCTCCACGCCGACCACGACGCTGAACGACGTCTACTTCCGCGTCGGCGGCCCGCACATCGGTCGTACGCAGACCGCGCTCGTCATCGACGCCGACGACGTGCTGATCGACCACATCTGGGTGTGGCGCGCCGACCACGGCGTCGAGGGCTTCACGGCCGGGGCGAGCGGTGACACCGACCGCTGGCGCACCAACACCGGCCGCGTCGGCGTGGTCGTCAACGGCGACCGGGTGCGGGCCACCGGCCTGTTCGTCGAGCACTTCCAGACCTACAACACCGTCTGGAACGGCGAGGACGGCCACGTCGTGCTCTACCAGAACGAGCTGCCCTACGACCCGCCGAGCCAGGCGGACTGGACGCAGCCCGACGGGACGCTCGGCTGGCCGGGCTACAAGGTCGGCGACCGGGTGCTCCGGCACCAGCTCTACGGCGGCGGGGTCTACGTCTTCAACCGCAACGACCCCACCATCACCACCGAGAGCGGCTTCGAGGTCCCGGACCGCATCGGCGTGCGGCTGCACCACGTGATGACGGTCAACCTCGACGCGGGCAGCATCGAGCACGTCGTCAACGACACCGGCGCTCGGGTGGACAGCTCGGCGCCCGGCCAGCCGAGCTTCGTGGTGGACTACCCGGCTCCCTGAGCCTCCACCAGCCAGCGCCCCAGCAGCGTCCCGTCCTGCTCCAGCAGCAGGGCGGGACGCAGCGCGACGTCGACCTCGGCACCGGTGGCGATGCGGACCGCGTCGCCACCTGTGAGCCGCGGCACCACGGTCCAGCACAGCTCGTCGACCACGCCGGCGGCGAGCAGGTCCGCGAACAACGACGGCCCGCCCTCGCACAGCTGCTCCGTCCAGCCCCGGCGCGCCAGCTCCTCCTTCAACGCGACGAGGTCGATCTCGTCCTCACCGAGCACCAGCACGTTGTCGTCGCCGAGTGCCTCGCGCGCGGCCGCGAGCCCGTCCGACGACGCCACGGTCGCCATCAGGATGCGGCCACGCGGGGCGTCGCGCAGCGTCGGCGGCAGGTCGGCCGAACGGCTCACGACGACCAGCGGCACCCGCGGGACGTCGTACTCCTCGGCGCGCAGCGTGCCGGCGCCGACGACGAGGCAGTGGGCGCGCCGCCGCAGGGCGTCGAAGACCCGCTTGTCGGCGGCGTTGTTGATGGTCCCGCTCAGGCCGTCGGAGCCCGTCGCGGCGCCGTCGACGGTGCTCACGAAGTTCACCCGCAACCAGGGCTCGCGCTCGGGCGTGTAGGCCGCGGCGAGCTCGTCGTCGGAGAGGTCGGCGAGGTGCTGGAGCTCGAGGCGCTGTCCGTCGGCGGGTGGGGTCACGCCCCTACTGTTGCACCGTGATCACCCTCGCCGACCTGGCCGCCCTGCAGACCGACCACGGCGACGCGTGGGACAGCCCGGTCGCGCCGGTCGTCCTCGACGGACCCCGCGGACAGGTGCGGATCGGCGACGGCCCGGTCACGCTGATGGGCTGCGTGAACCTCTCGCGCGACTCGACCTACCGCGAGAGCGTCGCGACGAGCCCCGAGGACGCCGTCCGGATGGGGCGGATCCAGGTCGCGCAGGGCGCAGCGGTCATCGACCTCGGGGCCGAGTCGAGCAACGCCGGGGCGGCACGCGTCTCCGCCGAGGACCAGGTGCTGACCCTGGTGCCGGCGGTCCGCGGGCTGGCACAGGAGGCGATCGTCTCCGTCGAGACCTACGAGCCCTCCGTGGTCCGGGCCTGCCTCGAGGCCGGCGCCCGGATACTCAACATGACCGGCCGCGAGCACGAGGACCAGATGCTCGCCCTCGCCGCCGAGTACGACGCCGCGGTGGTGATGTGCTTCGGCGAGACCGCCAACGTCCGTGAGATCGCCGACGTGCCGCCCGATGCCGACCCGGTCCCGGTGCTGCTCGACCACTTCGCGCCGCGGATCGCCCACGCCCGCTCGCTCGGCGTGCGCCAAGTGGTCGTCGACCCGGGGATGGGCTTCTACTACGGCAACCTCGTCGACCCGCCCACCCGCGCCCGCCACCAGGCCCGCGTGCTGGCGCAGGGCTTCCGGCTGCGCCCGCTCGGCGTGCCTGTCTGCAACGCGGTGCCGCACTCCTACGACCTCTTCGGCGACGAGTTCCGCAAGGCCGAGGGCTTCTACGCCGTCTTCGCCGCCCTCGGCGGCACCCACCTCGTGCGCACCCACGAGGTCGCCCACCTGCGCGCGGTGCTGCGCGGGCTCACCGAGCTCGAGGTCCGCTGAAGCGACACCATGCAGGCAGTTCGCCTGCTCCATGGGTCGGCCCACGCTCAGGCGACGAGTGCGTGGCGGCCAACTGCCTGCCTGGCGCGCCAGCGAACGACGTCCTTGATCGTCGCCGCCACCAGCTCCGGGGTGAACATGACGTCCGCCCAGGTGAACCTCAGCACGACCAGCCCGAGCCTGGCCGCCTTGGTGTAGCGGTCGACGTCGCGCTGCAGCCCTGCCTTGCTCCAGTGGTGCTCCAGTGACTCCGCCTCGATGACGATGCCGAGGACACGATCGAGGAGGTCGACCCTCCCGACCCCAGGCACCTCTCCCTGAGGGACGACACTCAGCCCGCGAACGGTGATCGCGATCGCGTACAGGCAGGACTCGAAGGGATTCGCGCGGAGATGAGAGGCCGCGCGGGCCACCCCCACCGCCTTGGCGCGACCGGTCCGCGGGCTGCGTGCGGCGGCGACGAGTAGGTCGTCGCGATCGATGATGCCCTCACGCAGCGCCGAGTCCGCGACGCTCAGGGCCACGTCGAAGTCGTACGCCCTCGCGCAGTCGATGACTGTGCGCGTCCGTGACGTGACGTTCCGGCGGCGCTCACGCTCGGACAGGTCGGCCCAGTGCAGCTCGTAGCTGCCCGCGGGCTTGCGCGCACTTCGCGGGAGCGTGATGCACGGCCGGACCGGGTCGTGCTTGAGCTTCCAGCCGAACTCCTGCGCAGCGCTGAGGTGGGACGCCGTGCCGCCCGTGGCGGCGACTGCCCGCATGGCGCCCTCGGCATCGGCCAGGCAGTACCTGTTCTGGCGAGGCTTGTGGATCCGACCTGCTGCCATCGCTGCCGAGACCTGAGCCCGGGTCGTCAGCGCGATGAGCTCGCCGAACGGCGCCACGCCGCCCAGCTCGCGAAGCGCGTCGACCGGGTCCACGACGTCAGGCTGTCAGCACCCACGCCGCGGTCGCTCGCTCTCTCCACAAGCACCGTGAAGGCAGTTCGAGGTTCGCGCGGCGCGCACCGCGCTCGGGCAAGTCGCCCGGCGGCCGAACTACCTGCACGGTGTCAGCGCAGGAAGCCGCGCACCCCCGCCACCAGCCCGCGGGCGTAGCGCGCCCGCCCCCGGGGCGAGGTCATCACCCGCGCCTCGGCGGCGCTGCGCATGTTGCCCAGCTCCACCATCACGGTGGGTACGTCGGAGAGGTTGAGCGTGCCGAGATCGGAGCGGACGTCGAGCCCGTCACCGCCGGCGACGTAGTTGGCCGCCACGAAGCCGCGGCCCAGGAGCCCCGACTTCACGTCGGTCGCCAGCCGCCTCGACGGGCCGAAGATGTCGGCGGTCCACGGCGCCCGGTCGGCCGGCGCGATGACGTGGAAGCCGCGCGCTGCGGCGGCGTACGAGCCGTCGGCGTGGATCGAGAGCTTCAGGTCGGCCGGCATGCCGTTGCCGGCGCGGCCGCGGGCGTCGACGCACGGGCCCCACCGGTCCTGCCGGTTGCTGTGCCGGGTGAGCCGGACGGTGGCACCGAGGTCACGGAGGCGTCGCGTGACCAGCCGGGAGACCTGCCACGCGAAGGTGGCCTCGGGGTAGCCGCCGTTGGTGGCGGTGCCGGTCGTGTTGCACGGCTTGCTGAAGCCACCGGCCGGCACCGGGCGGTTGATCTGCGCGGGGTAGTTGTGGTTGCCGAGCTGGTGGCCGGGGTCGACGACGACCACCTTCCCGGCGAGGGGTTGCGCACGTCTCCGGGGTAGTTCGGGACGAAATGGTGGGTCCTGGGCCGAGAATCCGACCGGTTCGTCCCGAACTACCCCAGAAGTGGCCCCGGACGCGGCCGGGAGACCAGCCAGCAGCACCAGCAGCGCGATGGCCGCGACCCGCAGCAGCATCAGCCCGTGAACCCCTGCGGGTTCTGCGACTGCCAGCGCATCGCGTCGGCGGCCATCTCGTCGACGGACTTCTTCGTGCTCCAGCCGAGCTCGGCGTTGGCCTTGCTCGGGTCGGCGTAGGAGGTGGCGACGTCACCGGGCCGGCGCGGGACGACCTCGTAGGGCAGCTCGCGGCCGACGGCGCGCTCGAAGGCGTGCAGCATCTCCAGCACGCTCGTGCCGTGGCCGGACCCGAGGTTCCACACGTTGACGGGCCGGTCGGTGCGGGTGAGCTCCTCGAGGGCGGCGACGTGGCCGGCCGCGAGGTCCTCGACGTGGATGTAGTCGCGCACGCCGGTGCCGTCGGGGGTGTCGTAGTCGTCGCCGAAGACCTGGAGCTTGTCGCGCTTGCCGACCGCGACCTGGGCGATGTAGGGCGTCAGGTTGTTGGGGATGCCGGACGGGTCCTCGCCGATCGTTCCGGACGCGTGGGCACCGACGGGGTTGAAGTAGCGCAGCAGCGCGAACCGCATCTCGGGCGCGGCGACCGCCACGTCCTTGAGGATCTGCTCCTGCATCACCTTGGTCCAGCCGTAGGGGTTGGTGGCGAAGGTGCGCTGGTCCTCGGTCGCGCCGGCCTGCTCGGTGCCGTAGACCGTGGCACTGGATGAGAAGACGAGCTTGTCGACGTCGTACTTCTGCATCGCCCGCACGAGCGAGAAGGTCGAGACCAGGTTGTTCTCGTAGTAGTCGAGCGGCTTGGCCACGCTCTCCCCGACGGCCTTGTAGCCGGCGAAGTGGATGACCGCGTCGAAGTCCTCGGCGGCGAAGAGGTGCTCGGTCTTGTCGTAGTCGCACAGGTCGAAGGAGTGCAGCGTCAGCGACGTCCCGGTCAGCGCCTCCATCCGGCCCAGCACGACGGGGTTGGAGTTGCTGAAGTTGTCGACGATGACCACGTCGTGGCCGTGCGCGACGAGCTGGATGACGGTGTGCGAGCCGATGTAGCCGGCGCCGCCGCTGACGAGGATCTTCATGCATCCGAGCCTAAGGGGTGTCCCTTCCGTGCCAGACTGCCCGCATGCCAGCCGCGCTCATCACGGGAATCACCGGCCAGGACGGCCTCTACCTCGCCGAGCTGCTGCTCGAGAAGGGGTACGACGTCCACGGCCTGATCCGTGGCCAGAACAACCCCCGGCGCGAGCTCGTCCAGAAGGTCGTCCCCGACGTCACCCTCCACAACGGCGACCTCACCGACCTGTCCAGCCTGATGCGCGCGATGCGCGACAGCCAGCCCGACGAGGTCTACAACCTCGGTGCGATCTCCTTCGTCGCCTACTCGTGGGAGAACGCGTTCGTCACCAGCGACGTGACCGGCATGGGCGTGCTCAACATGCTCGAGGCCGTACGCCTCCACGCCGGCGACGACCCCGCGGGCATCCGCTTCTACCAGGCGTCGAGCTCGGAGATGTTCGGCAAGGTGCAGGAGGTGCCCCAGTCGGAGAGCACCCTGCTGTGGCCGCGCTCGCCCTACGGCGTGAGCAAGGTCTACGGGCACTACATGACGATCAACTACCGTGAGTCCTACGGCATGCACGCCTCCTCCGGGATCCTGTTCAACCACGAGTCGCCGCGCCGTGGGCCGGAGTTCGTGACCCGCAAGATCAGCCAGGCGGTGGCCCGGATCCACCTCGGCCAGCAGGACTCGATGGCACTGGGCAACCTCGACGCGCGACGCGACTGGGGCTACGCCGGTGACTACGTCGACGCGATGTGGCGGATGCTGCAGCAGGACGAGGCCGACGACTACGTCATCTCCACCGGCGAGACCCACTCCATCCGCGAGTTCCTCGACGCCGCCTTCGCGCACGTGGGGATCGACGACTGGTCCAAGCACGTCACCCAGGACCCCCGCTTCATGCGCCCCGCCGAGGTCGAGCTGCTCATCGGCGACGCGTCGAAGGCCAAGGAGAAGCTCGGCTGGACGCCCACGGTCTCGTTCCCCGAGCTCGTGGCGATGATGGTCGACAGCGACATCGCGGCGGTCAAGGCCGGCTGGTGACCGCTCGCGCCTTCATCACGGGCATCGGCGGGCAGGACGGCACCTACCTCGCGGAGCGCCTCGTCGAGGAGGGCATGGAGGTCCACGCCCTCGTGCTGGAGGCGGACGGGCACCCGGCGCACTGCCCGGACGAGGTGGTGCTGCACGCCGGAGACCTCGGCGACCTCGAGGCGACCCGCCGCCTGCTGCACGAGGTGGCGCCGCAGGAGGTCTACAACCTGGCCGCGATCAGCTCCGTTGCGCAGTCGTGGGAGCAGCCCGACCGCACCGCCCACGTCAACGGCCAGGCCGCCGTCGCGCTGATGGAGTCTGCGCGCCGGCTGGGCGACGTACGCGTCGTGCAGGCGTCGAGCGCGGAGATCTTCGGCGAGCCCACCGAGTCACCGCAGACCGAGGAGACCGCGGTCCGGCCGGTGAACCCTTACGGCGCAGCCAAGGCGTTCGCGCACCTCTCGGCCCACGTGCTGCGGCAGCGCGACCTGCACGTGTCGAGCGTGATCCTCTACAACCACGAGTCGCCTCGCCGGCACGAGCGGTTCGTCACCCGCAAGATCACCGCCACCGTGGCCGCGATCGCCGGCGGCGAGGCCGACGAGCTGGTCCTGGGCAACCTCGACGCACGCCGCGACTGGGGCTGGGCGCCGGACTACGTCGACGCCATGGTGCGCGCGGCCCGGGCGTCCGAGCCGGCGGACTACGTCGTCGCGACGGGCCGGGCGCACTCCGTGCGCGACTTCGTCGGTGCCGCGTTCGCTGCGGTCGACATCGCCGAGTCCGACTGGGAGCCGCTGGTCCGCAGCGACCCCGCCTTCTTCCGCCCGGCCGACCCCACCGAGCTCGTGGGCGACGCCTCCCGCGCCCGCGACGTGCTCGGCTGGGAGCCGACCGTGGCGTTCGAGGAGATCGTGGCCCGCATGGTGGCCGCGGACGTCAGGCGAGGCGCCACCCTCGGCGGTTGAGGCGCGAGGAGCGCCAGCGACGAGCCTCGAAACCAGCACCACGTGGTCTCGAGGCTCGCTGCGCTCGCACCTCGACCACCGAACAGATGCGGCCGCCGACGTCAGACGAAGCGCCACCCTCGGAGGTTGAGGCGCGAGGAGCGCCAGCGGCCGCGGACGTCAGGCGTGGGTCAGCAGGCTGAGCAGGTACTCCCCGTAGCCGCTCTTGCGCAGCGGCTCGGCGCGGGCGGCCAGCTCGTCGTCGGACAGCCAGCCCATCCGCCACGCGACCTCCTCGGGGGCGCCGACCTTGAAGCCCTGCCGGCCCTCGATGGTGCGCACGAAGTTGGAGGCGTCGTTGAGCGAGTCGAACGTGCCGGTGTCGAGCCAGGCGGTGCCGCGCGGGAGCACCTCGACGTGGAGGCGGCCCTCCTCGAGGTAGCGCCGGTTGAGGTCGGTGATCTCCAGCTCGCCGCGCGCCGACGGCGCCAGCTCGGCGGCGTACTGGATCACGTCGTTGTCGTAGAAGTAGAGGCCGGGCACGGCGAACTCGCTCTTCGGGTGCTCCGGCTTCTCCTCCAGGGAGAGGGCGCGGCCCTGGTCGTCGAACTCCACGACGCCGTACGCACGGGGGTCGGCGACGTGGTAGCCGAAGACGGCGGCGCCGTCGAGGTCCTTGAAGCGGAGCAGCTGCTGGCCGAGGCCGGAGCCGTAGAAGATGTTGTCACCGAGGACGAGGGCGGACCGCTCGTCACCGATGTGGTCGGCGCCGATGATGAACGCCTGGGCGAGGCCGTCGGGGCTGGGCTGCACCGCGAAGGTCAGGTTGATGCCGAACTGCGAGCCGTCGCCCAGCAGCCGGTGGAAGCCGTCGGCCTCGTGGGGGGTGGTGATGATCAGCACGTCCCGGATGCCGGCGAGCATCAGCGTGGACAGCGGGTAGTAGATCATCGGCTTGTCGTAGACCGGGACCAGCTGCTTGCTGATGCCCTGCGTGATCGGGTGCAGGCGGGAGCCGGTGCCACCGGCCAGGATGATTCCTCGCATGGGGGTCAGCCTAGGGGTCCGCCGATTTTCGGGTGGTCGACCCGGTTTGAGACCATCGAGCCCATGCGTTCTCTCCGCCGCTCGACCTCGTCCGATCGCTCCCTGCGACCCTGGATGATCGTCGGCGGACTGTTCCTCCTGCTCGTGCTGCTGGGGCTGCTGGCCCTCCCGTTCCGCAACGCGCCGGCCGCGGCGGAGAGCGCGAAGGCGGACCTCGAGGCGGCCAAGGCGGCGCTGACGGCCAAGAAGTTCAATCGGGCCAAGGAGCACATCGATAGCGCGCGCCACCACGCCGACGAGGTGCAGGACGCCATGCAGGGCATCGGCGGCGACGTCTGGAGCCTGATCCCGATCATCGGGCGGCCCGTCGCCGACGTACGCCACATGGGCAACGCGCTGGACGAGCTCACGTCCGTGGCCGAGGTCGGCGTCGAGACGTGGCCGCTGGTCGACGGCAAGAAGGCCACGCTCTTCGAGGACGGCGCGGTCGACGTCCCCACCCTCACCAAGGTCGTGGGTGCGGTCTCCAGCGCCAGCACCAGCCTCGACACCGTCCAGCAGGAGCTCTCCGAGGTCCACGACTCGGCGCTCGGCATCGGCACCAAGGTCGCGGACGCTCGCGACGACGCCGTCGTCATCGTCGACCCCCTGGCCTCCAGCGCGCGACGGTTCAAGCCGCTCTCCGATGCGCTGCCCAAGCTCTTCGCCGCCGATGGGGAGAAGACCTACCTTCTGGCGCTCCTCAACCCCAGCGAGCAGCGATTCTCGGGAGGAGCACCGCTGACCTTCGTGCCCTTGAACGTCACCGACGGGGCATTGACCATGGGCAAGCCGATGGACTTCACCAATCGCCGACTCTATCGGGTGGGCCGGTGGGACAAGGTCGAGGGCAACCCCTTCCACAACGGCAAGCTTCGACTCTCAACGGCGACCTTCGCGCCAGAGTGGTCGGTGTCGGGCGAGGAGGTCCTGCGGGGCTGGGCGCGGCGTATGGATCAAGAAATCGACGGTCTGATCGCAGTCGACGTCGTTGCCCTGTCCGACATGCTGCGGGTCACCGGGCCCATCGAGGCTCCGATCTATGGCCAACTGGACTCCAGCAACTTCACAAAGGCGCTCATCGGCGACTACGACGCCTATCCCGACAACGCGGCTCGCAAGGAGCTCAACCGGGCCATCGTGCCGGTCTTCGCCGAGCGGCTCCTCTCGCCTGGCAAGGGTCTCGAGAAGATCGAGTCCCTGCGGAGTGCCGCACAGGGACGGCACTTCGCGCTGTGGATGCGCGACCCCGAGGTTCAGGCTGCATTGGCCGACATCAGCGTGACCGGCGAACTATCAGATACAGAACACGACTACGTCGCCGTCTTCAACCAGAACACCAACGTCAGCAAGTCGGACTACTGGCAGAAGCGGGCCGTGACCAGCGACGTCCAGCTCCGCGAGGACGGCTCGGCCCAAGTACGCATGACGATCCGGGTTCACAACGACTCGCCGCCCTACACCCAGTACTACCCCGATCCGCGCGGCGGCAGCTACGTCACACGCTGGAACGGCATGACGATTGGCGCTTTCCTCCCGAATGGGGCCGAGCTCACACGTGCGACCGCTGCGGGCAAGGCACAGGGCACGCGTGCTTTCGACTACTACGGACGCCCCTACAAGTTACTTCGCCTCAACCTTGCGCCGGGCGAGACTCGCGACGCCGTGCTCGAGTACGTCGTCCCGGCTGCCGCCGTAGCCGAGGGCGGCACGCTCACCTACCACCTCGACGCCACGCCGCAGGGCATGGTCGTCCCGCAGTCGCTGCAGGTCACCGTCCACTGGCCCAAGGGCTACGACGTCGACGAGCTGCCCGAGGGCTGGACCCGCACGGGCGCCGGCGTCGCGACGTACGACAACCCCGCGCTGACGACGCAGCCGAGCTTCAGCATCACCGGCTCGGCCGACTGAGCCGTCGGCCCCTAGACTCCCCGCCATGGAACGCCTTCTTGTGACCGGAGGCGCGGGGTTCATCGGGTCGAACTTCGTGCACCACCTCATCGAGCACACCGACCTCAGGATCACGGTGCTCGACAAGTTGACCTATGCCGCGAGCAAGGAGTCGCTGGCCGGGCTGCCCGAGGACCGGGTGCAGCTCGTGGTCGGCGACATCGCCGACGAGGACGTCGTCGACCCGCTGGTGGCGGCCCACGACGCGGTCGTCCACTACGCGGCGGAGTCGCACAACGACAACTCGCTCCACGACCCGAGCCCCTTCATCAAGACCAACATCCTCGGGACCTACCAGATCCTCGAGGCGGTGCGGAAGCATGACAAGCGCCTCCACCACGTCTCGACCGACGAGGTCTACGGCGACCTCGAGCTCGACGACCCGAAGCGCTTCACCGAGGACACCCCCTACAACCCCTCGTCGCCGTACTCCGCGTCGAAGGCCGGTTCGGACCACCTCGTCCGCGCCTGGGTCCGCAGCTTCGGCGTCCGGGCGACCGTGTCAAACTGCTCGAACAACTACGGCCCCTGGCAGCACATCGAGAAGTTCATCCCGCGCCAGATCACCAACGTCATCGACGGCATCCGCCCCAAGCTCTACGGCTCCGGCGAGAACGTCCGCGACTGGATCCACGCCGACGACCACTCCTCCGCCGTGCTCACCATCCTGGAGAAGGGCCGCATCGGCGAGACCTACCTGATCGGTGCCGACGGCGAGAAGAACAACCTCGAGGTGGTCCGGCTGATCCTCAAGCTGATGGGCCAGCCCGAGGACGCCTTCGACCACGTCAACGACCGCGCCGGCCACGACCTGCGCTACGCGATCGAGTCGGGCAAGCTGCGTCACGAGCTCGGCTGGCAGCCGCAGTTCCAGGACTTCGAGTCCGGCCTGGCCAACACCATCGAGTGGTACCAGTCCCACGAGGACTGGTGGCGTCCGCACAAGGACGCGACCGAGGCGAAGTACGCCCAGAAGGGCCAGTGATGGCGGACCTCACCGTCGAGACCACGCCGATCCCGGGGCTGCTGGTCGTGCGGATGCCCCTGCACGGCGACTCCCGCGGCTGGTTCAAGGAGAATTGGCAGCGCGAGAAGATGGTCGCCCTGGGGCTGCCCGACTTCGGCCCCGTGCAGAACAACATCTCCTTCAACGCCTCCCGCGGCGCGACGCGCGGCATCCACACCGAGCCGTGGGACAAGTACATCTCGCTGGCGACGGGCCGGATCTTCGGCGCCTGGGTCGACATGCGTGAGGGCGAGACCTTCGGCACGACCTTCCACATCGAGGTCGACCCGTCCATCGCGGTCTTCGTGCCGCGCGGCGTGGGCAACTCCTACCAGGCCCTCGAGGACGACACCGCCTACACCTACCTCGTCAACGACCACTGGCGTCCCGGCGTGAGCTACCCGGCACTCCACCTCGGTGACGAGTCGGCCGGCATCCCGTGGCCGATCCCGCTCGACGAGGCCGAGATCTCCGAGAAGGACCACAACAACCCTCGCCTGGCCGACGTCGTGCCGATGGCGCCGAAGAAGACGTTGATCGTCGGCGCCCTCGGCCAGCTCGGCCGCGCCCTGCACGGCGCCTACCCCGAGGCCGACCGCGTCGACCTCGTCGAGGGCGAGGGTGTGACCGCGCTCGACCTGACCGACTCCGAGGCCGTGGCCGCCTGGCCCTGGCACGAGTACGCCGTCGTGCTGAACGCGGCGGCCTACACCGCCGTCGACGCCGCCGAGACCGCCGAGGGCCGGGTGACCGCCTGGGCCGCGAACGCCTCCGGTCCGGCGACGCTGGCCGGGCTGGCACGCGAGCACGGCTTCACGCTGGTCCACGTCTCCTCCGAGTACGTCTTCGACGGCACCGCTCCGCTCGAGCCCGGCCACACCGAGGACGAGCCGCTGTCCCCGCTCGGCGTCTACGCCCAGTCGAAGGCGGCGGGCGACCTCGCCGTCGGCCTCGCGCCGCGCCACTACCTCCTGCGCACCAGCTGGGTGATCGGCGAGGGCAAGAACTTCGTGCGCACCATGCAGACGCTCGCCGAGAAGGGCGTCTCCCCCAGCGTCGTCGACGACCAGGTCGGTCGGCTCACCTTCACCGACGAGCTGGTCCGGGCGATCCGGCACCTGCTCGAGTCGGGCGCGCCCCACGGCACCTACAACCTCTCCAACGGCGGTCCGGCGATGTCGTGGCGCGAGATCGCGCAGGCGGTCTTCGAGCGCTCCGGCCGCAGCGCCGACGACGTCTCCGGCACCAGCACGGAGGCCTACGCCGAGGGCGTGCTGGCACAGGGCAACCCGTTCGCACCGCGCCCGCTCCACTCGGCGATGTCGCTCGAGAAGATCCGGGCCACCGGCTTCGAGCCCGAGGACGCGCTTGTCGCCTTGGACCGCTACCTGGCTTGATGTGCTACTACCTCCGGTAGGAGGTGACCTCCTTGAGCGCGGGCCGGACGTCGGCGAGGTAGACGAGCGCAGCGATGGTGAAGGCCAGGCTGACGATGTTGAGGGGCGAGCCCAGCAGGATGAGCTGGGCTGCGAAGCCGAGGCCGGTGATCGCGCACCAGGCGGTCTTGGTCAGCTTGCCCGCCGCCTCGTAGGCCTCGGTGGAGTAGGTCAGCGAGTTGATGAACGCGAATCCCTTGACCGCGAGCATGACCACGAGCACGACGAGGTAGAACGTGCCCTGGAGCTCGTAGATGTTCACGAGCACATCGTAGGCGAACACAGGTCGGGCCCCCGCCGTGTCGACGGGGCCCGCGTCCTGCTCAGAACAGCATCAGCTGCTCATCGTCTCTTCAGTCGCCGACCTTCTCGGCGGCCTCGGTGACGGCCTGGACCGCGCTGGACGCGGTCTTCTGAGCCGCCGTGGCAGTGGCCTTGGCGCTGCTCTGGGCGGCCGTGGTCTTCTTGGCCGCCGCCTTGCGAGCGGTCGTCGCGGACGCCTTCTTCGCGGCGGCCTTCCGGGTGGCCTTCTTGGCGGTCGGCTTCGGCTTCGGCGCGACCTTGGTGGCGGCGGTCTTGTCAGCGGCCTCGACCTGGGCCTCGGCGGCCTTCCTGGCCTGGGTGGCGGTGGTCTTCGCCTTGGCGACCGTGGTCCTGGCGGAGCTCACGGTGGCCTTGGTCGACTCCTGGCGGCGGATGCGACCGACGAGCGACTCGCCCCGCTTGACCAGCCCGACGTAGGTCGCGGTGGCCGCGGCGACGTTGCCGTCGACGAGGGTGGTCACCTTGGCGGGGTACGCCTTGGCCTCGGCCTGCAGCTCGGCCACGCGGGCCTCGACCGCGGCGCGGCGGGCCTGGGCGTCCTTGGCGAGGGCGTCGACACGGGCCGAGACGACGGTCACGGCCTGGTCGCGCAGCGCCTTCGGGTCGCCGGCGGTCTTCTGTACGTCGGCCACGCGGGCGGTGGCGGTCTTCTGGGCGGCCGCGACGCGCTTCTGCACGTCGGCGACGGCCTCGCGGACGACCTCGACGGCGAGGTCGGTGACGCCGACGCCGGCCAGGACGGGCCTGAGGGCTTCGGTCTTGATGTCGAACTTGGCGGTGGCCATGTCCTTCTCCTTCTGTGGGTGGTTCGTGGGGTCTAGTGGGACTGCTCGGGGGTCTGGCCCGGGTGGTTGTTGAGCGCCAGGAACGAGGCGTACACGTCGAGCAACGACTGCTTCTGCCGCTCGGTCAGGCCGGTGTCGGCGAGGACGGCGAGCTCGACGGACCCGGCCTGCTCGGTGTCCGGGTGGACGATGCCGGCCCGGACGTAGAGCTGCTCGGCCGAGACCCGCAGCGCACGGGCCAGCTGCTGGAGCACCTCGGCGGAGGGCTTGCGCAGCCCACGCTCGATCTGGCTCAGGTAGGGGTTGCTCACGCCGACCTGATCGGCGAGCTGGCGGAGCGAGAGCCGCGCCGCGAGGCGCTGCTCCTTGAGGTAGTCGCCGAGGGAGTTGACGACGGACTTGTTGGCGCCCTTGTCACTCTTGTCCTTGCTCATACCTCCAGTGTGCTAACTGAGTTAGCAAATTGCAAACATATGGGCAGTGAGTGCCCTCACACCCCAATGCACAAGCGCACATGCGCGCTAACAGCAGCGCCACCAGGTGGACCCCATAGGATCGGACGATGCCCAGACGACAGCTCCATCCGGCCGCTCGCGGAGTGGTGGCGGTACTGCTGGTGGCGTGGCTCGCGGTGCTCGCCATTGCGCTGCTCGCGCCGTCCCCCGCCGGCCCCACGTGGCTGGTCGACACCGTGGCTCGCGTCGGAGCAGAGGAAGGTCTGCCGTCCTCATTGACGGCCCTGTCCCGCGTGGAGTTCGTGCTCAACGTGGTGGCGTTCGCGCCCGTGCCCTTCCTCGGCGCCCTTCTGTGGGCGCGCCTCACGTGGCGCGACTGGACCGCCGGCGGCTTCGTGGCGTCCTTCGCCGTCGAGGTGATCCAGGCAGTGGCGCTCAACGAGCGCTCGGCCACGCACGCCGACATCGTGGCCAACACCCTCGGCGCCCTGGTGGGCGCCTTCGCTGGAACGATCGTCGTCCGGCTGTTCGGTGGCGACGAGCGGTACAGGACCCTTTAGACGTCCACGTTCAGAACGCCGCGCGGATCTCTCCGACCGGCTTCCCGCCACCCAGGAGCTCGTGGCGCCCGGTCTCGGCGACCGCCTCGCCGTCCACGCCCGGCTCGTCCAGCACGCCGGAGCGCCGTAGCGCCTCGGCCATGAGCACCGGGCGTACCCGGGCTGCGCCGTCGTCGGTCTTGAGCGCCCAGGCACGGCCATCGGGCAGCGCGATCGCGTAGCACGACTCCGCGCCCGCCTTGCCGATCAGGCCGGGGATCGCCCGGTGCAGGCGGAGCTCGTCGCGCGTGGTGCCGCTGACGTACTGGGGGTGCTGGCGGATCGCCTCGGCGACGCGCTGCTCGGGCCCCTCGGTCGCGGTGGCCAGCGCCGCGAACGCCCGCGCCAGGCCCACGAGCGAGGTCGAGAGGAGCGGCGCACCGCAGCCGTCGACGGCGACCGTGGTGACCGGCTCGCCCGTCAGGCGGGCGAAGGTGGCGGAGATCGCCTGCTGGAGCGGGTGGTCGGGCGCGAGGTAGGTGGCGGTGTCCCAGCCCTGCAGGACGCACGTCGCGAGCATCGCCGCGTGCTTGCCCGAGCAGTTCATCAGGATCGGCGACCGCGAGCCGCCGTCGCGGACCACGGCCTCGCGCGCGTCGTCGTCGAGCGGGTAGTCCGCCGGGGTCTGCAACGCTGACTCGTCCAGCCCGGCCGACGCGAGGATCCGGCGTACGCCGTCGACGTGGAACGGCTCGCCGGAGTGCGACGCGCACGCCAGCGCCACCAGCTCCGGCGGCAGGTCGAGGCCGAGCTCCACCATCGCGAGCGCCTGGATCGGCTTGTTGCTCGAGCGCGGCAGCACCGGCACGTCGACCTCGCCGACCGACCAGTCGACCGACCCGCCGGCAGCCAGCGCCACGATCGATCCGTAGTGGTGTCCCTCCACGAACCCGGAGCGGACGATCTCGGCGACGACGGGCAGACCAGCAGACAGACCAGCAGACATGGGCGCAGGCTACCGACCACAGGTCTGAGAGGATGCGCGGGTGATCCAGCACTGCCCGACCCCGGCCGAGCTCGACGACCTGGAGCTCCTCGTCTCCGGCGCCTACGCGCCCGTCACCCGCTTCAACGAGCCGGGCTCCCCCGTGACGCTGACCCTCCCCGACGGGGCCGCCGAGGCCGAGCTGGTCGACCCGGAGGGCCTGCCGCTCGCGCGGGTCTCCGCGGACGGCTCCCTCGAGCCGCTGACGCACGCGCAGTACGGCCCCTTCCGCCGGCTGCACCTCACTCCCGCCCAGGCGCGCGAGCAGCACGCCGGCGCCACGTTCGTCCCGGTCGTCGACGCGCTCACGGAGGCCGACCTCGACGACCTGCGCGGCCTCGGTCGCGTGGTCCTGGTCGCCCTGATGGGCACGGGCACGCCCTCCCTCTCCCCCGTCGCGCTGGTGCGCGCGACCCTCGCCGCCGCCGACCTGCTCGACGACGCCTCCGTGGTCGCCGTGCCGCTGCCGTCGCACGGCGACGCCGCCACCGACCACGACCTCGGCGCCCAGGTCCTCGCCACCTACGCCGGCCCCGACCCGGTCCACGCGCTCGCCACCCCCTCGTCCTCGGAGGTTGAGGTGCGAGGAGCGCCAGCGACGACCCTCGAAACCCCCTATCCGCAGGCCATTGCCGCCATCGTCGAGGAGGACCAGCCGGCGCCCGAGGAGCAGGGCCTCGTCCTGTTCTTCACCGGTCTCTCCGGCAGCGGCAAGTCCACCCTCGCCCGCGCCCTCATCGACCTCCTCCTCGAGCAGGGCGACCGCACCGTGACGAGCCTCGACGGCGACGTCGTACGCCGTCACCTCTCCGCCGGCCTGACCTTCTCCAAGACCGACCGGGAGACCAACATCCGCCGCATCGGCTGGGTCGCCGCGGAGATCGCCCGCCACGGCGGGGTCGCGGTCTGCTCGCCGATCGCCCCGTTCGCCGAGACCCGCGACCAGGTGCAGCAGATGGTCGAGGCCGCCGGCGGCGCCTTCTTCCTCGTGCACGTCGCCACCCCGCTGGAGGAGTGCGAGCGACGCGACCGCAAGGGGCTCTACGCCAAGGCTCGCGCCGGAGAGATCCCCGAGTTCACCGGCATCTCCTCGCCCTACGAGGAGCCCCTCGACCCGGCCGTGCGCGTCGACACCACCGGCCGCACCATCGAGGACGCGCTCGAGGACGTCCTGGTCGCGCTCGACGACGCCGGCTACCTCCACCTTGGCGGTCCGGGCGCGGCCAGCGCATGAGCGAGCCCCTCGAGGTGCTCTTCGTCTGCACCGCCAACATCTGCCGCTCGCCGGTGATGGAGCTGCTCGCCCGGGAGATGGCCGGCGAGGAGGCGAGCGTGACGTTCGCGAGCGCCGGGACGCACGGCTACGACGACCACCCCCTCAACCAGGACATGGCCGTCACCCTGACCCCCGGCCTCGGCGACGAGTTCAGGAGCCGACGCCTCACGCGCGAGATCCTGGCCGAGGCGGACCTGGTCCTGACGGCTGAGGGCTCGCACCGGACCCACATCCTCGACGAGCAGCCGCAGCTGCACCGCAAGGTGTTCACGCTCGGCCAGTTCGCGGCGACCATCGCCCAGATCCCGGGGCTGTCCGGACGCGAGCTCATCGCGGAGGCCGGCGCACGCCGCACCCCGCCCCGGCCCGCCGACGACGTGGCCGACCCCTACCGGCGCGGGGCGGCGGCGTCCGCGCAGGCGACCGGCACAATCACTGCCATGCTGGGCGAGATCGTGCCCCGGCTGGCCGAGCAGGCCGCACCCGAGCAGGAGAGCTGATGGACTGGATCACCGCCACCTTCTTCTCGATCCTCGCCGCCGGCTTCCTCGTCGGCATCGTGGTCGGGCTGACAGGCATGGGCGGCGGCGCGCTGATGACGCCCGCCCTGATCTTCCTCGGCGTCGGCGAGGCAGCCACCGTCGTCACCGCCGACCTCACCGCCGCCGCGGTCTACAAGACCGGCGGCGCGATCGTGCACAAGCGCGAGGGCTCACCCAACCTGCAGCTGGCCAAGTGGCTGATGCTCGGGTCCATCCCGATGGCGCTCCTCGGTCCACACCTCGTCTCGTGGGTGGTCGACCCGGAGGACATCGACGACACCCTCAAGCTCGCCATCGGCTTCGCGCTGCTGCTCGCGGCGGCGACGTACGCCCTGCGCCTCTACCTCAACCTGCTGCGGGTCCGCGGGGGCGAGCACCCCGACGACAACCCCGCGATCCGTCCGATTCCGACCCTCCTGGTCGGCGCGCTGGGCGGCCTGCTGGTCGGCATCACCAGTGTCGGCTCCGGCTCGGTCATCATGATCGCGCTGCTGATGCTCTACCCCGGCCTCTCCGCTGTCCGGCTCGTCGGCACCGACCTCGTCCAGGCCGTGCCGCTCGTGCTGGCCGCTGCGATCTCCAACATCGTCCTGCACGGCCTCGACTGGAGCATCCTGATCCCGCTCGTTCTCGGCTCCGTCCCGGGCACGCTGATCGGCTCCACGATCGCCCCTCGCGTGCCGCAGTCGTTCATCCGCCGCGGCATCGTCGTGGTCCTGACGATGAGCGGCGTCGCCCTGCTCGACAAGGCCGGGTGGGCGCCCCTGGGCGCCGGCGACGACGAGACCCACCCCATGCTCATCGCGGGGGTCGGCCTCTTCGTGCTCATCGTGCTGCCGATCGTGTGGGGCTTCCTGCGCAAGCAGCAGGGACTGCCGATGTTCGGCTCGCCGACCATCGCCCAGCTCGAGGATCCGAGCTACCGCCCCGGCGTGGTCGGCATGAAGAAAGTCGACGGCACGTAACGCCACCGCGCGGGCCATCGCAAGCCGGCGAAGTCGACGGGCCGCTTGAGGTCAGTTGAGGGCCGGCACGAGGCCACCGATGGCCTCACGTACTCGCGGTGCGACCAGGCGGGACGACTCAGGCGTGAGGTGGCCGGCCGCATCCCGCCAGATCTGGATGCTGCCCGCCAAGCTGGCGCACCGGTCACTGCAGAACCAAGAAGTGGTCTCGACCCACGGTCTGCCGTTCTCGGTGACGACGTCACGCTCCATCTCGTTCCAGTCCGAGGTCCACGTCACGGGAACGAAGTCGCAGTTTCGGGCGTCACCGATGTGCTTGGCCAAGCACCTCGGCGGGTCGAACGGCGCGATGGGCACGTCGCCCAGGACAATTACGCGCGGCAACGGCTCGAGCACAGACAGCGTGGATCGCCAACCTGCGAGGAACCTGCCAGCCGCATCGGACTTGCCGTCCGCCGAGGCTTGTCCGCCGCTGTAGTTGGCGAGAACCACAGCCTCGGGACGGACCTCCAAGAGATAGTCCAGTGCGTTCTGGCGCCACTCGTCACACGGCGTTTTGGCCTCGACATCGAGGTCGTAGAGGGGACAGGCCGTGTGGGTCAGAAAGCTGACACGACTGTCCGGGAATCCCGCTCTGAACGCGTCGTACCAGTTGGCGGCGTGAGAGTCCCCGACCACGACAAGCGCAGGCGCAGCGGCCGGGCCGTACGAGCACGGGTGCGGCTCGACGACATCGGCGGTCCCGTGGCATCCCTGGTACAGGCCGTTGAGGGTACGGGCTTCAACCAGAGTTGGAGTGACGTTCGAGGGCACGAATCCCGGGTTGGTGAGGGGGCCAGAAAGGACTTCCCGATCACTTGGCGGACGGCTCATCCGGTCCGAGTGGAGAGTGACGACGAGCGGAACCGTCGACACCACAGCAGCGCTGACGGCCACGAGGGCCAAGGCCAGCTGGGTACGTCGAGACTGGGTGAGCCTGAATCGAGGAGCGCCGCGATGTATCGGCCGCTCGATGAGTGCGTGAAGAACCATCGCGATGAAGAGAGCGATGACGAGAGCGGTCAGCGTCGCCCACGTCGAGGCCGTTCCACCTTGTTCCCGGATCAGCAGCCAGGCGATCGGCGGCCAGTGCGTCAGGTAGAGCGCGTAGCTTCGATCTCCCAGCCACACGAATGGCGACATCCACCGACCGGTCAGCGGCCGTGCCGAGGACCCTGCGTAGAGGATGAGGGCGGTGCCCGCAACGGCCGGGAGGAGCCTAGGCCCCGGAACGAGGCTGTCCTGCGCGAGCATCGTCACCGAGGCGGCCACCCCCACAACGCCGACCAGGCCAGCCACACCAACTGCTGATGCGTGCGTCCGTCGAGCAAGCGTCGGAATGAGAGCCACGGCGGCGCCGGCGCCGAACTCCCATGCCCGCGAGGGGAGCATGTAGAAGGCGAGTCCTGGGTCGCGCGAAGCGAGCCAGACCCCGCCAACGTACGAGAGCATCGTTGCAAGCGCAACGAGCGCAAGCACTGCCCGGCCGCGGATCCTCAACCCGAGGATGAGGATCGCAGCCACGGGCAGGACCAGGTAGAACTGCTCCTCCACTCCCAAGGACCAGTAGTGCCGCAGCGGCGACGGATCCACGACCGAGAAGTAGCCCGCCTCGCTCGAGTGCGATCGGAAGTTGGCGACGAAGAAGATCGCTGCCAGACCGTCCCGGACGTACCGGCTCGACTCCAGCGGGTCGAGGATGACGCTGAAGATCAGCGTCGTCAGGAGCGCCACGACCGCGGCAGCGGGAAGGATCCGCCGAGCGCGTCGGGCGAGAAACGCAAGCACGAAGACGCGCTCGCCGCTCGCGACCGTGCGAAGGATGCTGCCGGCGACGAGATAGCCCGAGATGACGAAGAACACGTCGACGCCGACGAAGCCGCCGGGCAGGTACTGGGGCCACGCGTGCCCTGCGACCACCAGAATCACAGCCAACGCGCGTAGCGCCTGAATGTCGGCCCGCAGCGGCGGGCGCGCCTTCTCGTGGGTCATCGCGCCCGACTCTAAGTCGGAGACCGCCACGCGGCCCATTCGATGAACGACGGCGAGAGATTCCTCGTCCACTCGCGCGGCACGTCCCAGGCCCGGCCATGGCCCTCAGGCCAGGCCGAGCAGCGCGCGGCAGTCCGTCGGCGTCATCGGCGTACGCTGCGCGATCCGGCCGAGCTCGACGGCGCGCGCGACGAGCTGGGCGTTGGACTCGACAGGCACGCCGCGGCTGATCGTCAGCACGTCCTCCATGCCGACGCGCAGGTGCCCACCCATCGACAGCGAGGCCATCGCGACCGAGAGGGTGGAGCGGCCGATGCCGGTCGCCGACCACGACGTCACCTCGGGCGGCAGCGCGGCGACTCCGGCCACGAGGGCGGGAGCGGTGCCCGGCATGCCACCGGGGACGCCCATCACGAAGTCGACGTGGACCTTGCCGCCCGCCGGCGTGCCGAACTCGCGGATGAGCCGGCCGAGGGCGTGCACCTGACCGAGGTCGAAGAGCTCGAACTCCGGCGCGATCCCCCGCTCCAGGGCGAGCTGGTAGAGGTCCTTCACGAAGGGCCACGGGTTGAGGAAGACGTCGTCGCCGAAGTTCGTCGTGCCCATGGTCAGCGAGCACGAGTCGGGCTCGGCGTCGAGGACCTCGAGGCGCTTGTCGAGCGGGTCGTGCACCGATCCGCCGCTGGAGAGCTGCACCACCAGCGAGGACGACTCCCGGACGGCCGCGACCCACTCGCGCAGCAGCGGCTGCTCGAGGGTGGGGGCGTGCTCCCCGTCACGGACGTGGATGTGGATCATCGCGGCGCCGGCCGCCTCGCACTCGGCTGCGGTGCGCGCGATCTCCTCCGGGGTGGTGGGGAGCTGCGGGCAGTCGGCCTTGGCGGTCTCGGCTCCGGTGGGAGCGACCGTGATCAGCAACGCATCAGACATGGCGGCATCCTTGCACCATGCGTGCGGTCATCCAGCGGGTCCTCTCCGCCAGCGTCCGGGTCGATGGCGGGGTGGTCGGCGAGCTCGATCGCCCGGGCCTCCTGGTCTACCTCGGCGTCACCCACGACGACGGAGCCGCAGAGGTCACGTGGACCGCGCGCAAGGTCTGGGACCTGCGTCTGCTGCGGGACGAGCAGAGCGCCAGCGACGTGGGTGCGCCGGTCCTGGTGGTCAGCCAGTTCACGCTGTACGGCGACGCGCGGAAGGGTCGGCGCCCCACCTGGCAAGCCGCTGCCCCGGGCCCGGTGAGCGAACCGCTCTACGAGGCCGTGTGCACCGAGCTCGAGCGGCTCGGCGCCGACGTCGCACGCGGACGTTTCGGAGCTGACATGCGCGTGGAGAGCGTGAACGACGGGCCGATCACGCTCGTCCTCGAGTCGCCGTAAGGACATCAGAGCTGCCCGCGAAGAATCCGGGCCCAGCGCTCGAGGGCGGCAGCAGCGGGGGCGCTAGGGGCGTGTGGCTGCAGCAGTTCAGCGAGAGTCATGATGCGCTGAATTGCTCCGTCGACGTCGCCGTACTCACATGCCTGACTCATGAGTTGCGGTCGCGTGGGCGCGGTGCCAATCTGCACAACCATGCGATGCGCGATTTGCCTGCTCGCCTCGATGTCCTTTGCTTCCCCCAACGCGATGGCGAGATCGAGGTTGGTGGTCACCACCATCGGACTCGATTCGCCAAGTGCCCTGAGCTCACCCGACAGCAGGCCGACGTATCGAGCAGCTGCGGCCGCCGGCCCTTCGACGTAGCGCGCTTCCCTCGTCTCGTTTCTCAGGCTGTCGATCGTGTGAGGATGCGTCAATCCGAGTGCCCGTCGGCGTCCGTCCGCGCACGCGGCCAGCATCTGTTGCGCTCGGGCGTGGTCGCCGCGCTTGGAGGTGAAGTGCGCAAGGTTGCTCAACGCGAACAGCGTGCTGGGGTGGTCGGGGCCAAGAATCGCGACCATCCGCTCCCACACCGCCTGCAGCCCGGTGCATGCCGTGATGACGCGCCCGCCTGATCCTGCCCATCTCCACCTGGACCTTTCGGCGCGGAGAGTCAGCGGGTCGTCGGGGCCTAGCTCACGTGCGCAATCAGCAGCGACCTCAGCCAGCGCCGCTTCAGCGTCGTCGGCGTCCCCCAAGTAGCCTACTGCGCTCGCGTGTTCGATCCGTGCCACGGCTACGTCTCGGAATCGCGTTGACGATTGCTGCAGCGAAGCCAACAACCCTGCATATTCCTTCTCTGCCGCATCGAGCATTCCGGACGTTCTCATCCAGTGAGCGACGTCCAGCCGCAGCGGCACCATGACGTCCGGGGAGATGTCGCCGTCGGCGTTCGCCAGGACGAGCCGTGCACCCACCGCGATAGCCGACGGAAGGTCGCTCGAATCTCGAAGTGCTCGGTAGAGCTCGCACTGCAGCTCCGTGACGTACGGCGCATCCCAGCATGGAAGTACGCCAGGATCGTCCAACACACTGAGCGCCGCAGTCGCCTCCTTGCGGGCTAGCAACCCGCGCGCCTCGACAAGCCGGCACGCGTCTTCCGCACCGTTGGGAGCGTCCTGGATGCGCTTCAACAAGGCTCTACCCCACCGCGCAAGAACCTCCTCGTCCGCGCTGGGCTCGTCGCGGAGCAGTGCGAGCTGCAGGCGGGACCAGATGCGAGACCAGACCACCGCAGCCAGGTCAGCGAGGTGCGAGCTCAGGTAGCGACCACCGATCTCACCTAGAACCACCTCGGCGAGGAGTGGCTCTCGATACCCGTCGACTCCATCGACCAGCTCGGCAAGCCAATGAACTTGCCGAAGTGCATCCTCCAGCGCGCGGCCGAACTCGTCCTGCCTCTCGCTACCGACTTCATGGGCCACCGAACGCACGAACCGCAGCCCACCTTCGAATCCCTGTGCTCCTGTCATTGCCATCGTCAGGGAGAGTGCGCCTTGCACCGAGTGGTCGAGTTCCGACCACCTCTGTCGCATCAGGCCCTGCGGATCGCTCGCGATTGCACTGAGATCTGTCGGCGCAATGTCCAACCGACCGTCCAAGGCACTGCCGCGGATCACCTCGAGGCTGAGGCAGAGGAGAAGGCTGAGCGGAGTGCGGAATCGAGCCACGAGGGCCTGCACAACGTCATCCGAGGTCCGTGGATAGATGCTGAGAACGAGCTCTGCCAGCTCGTCGTCTGTCCATGCGTCAAGGACCAGACGGCGGTATCCGGACGGGTTCTGACCAACTCGCACGCACTCGATGAGCTGCGCATAGGTCTGCCGGCGGGTTCCCTCCGGCCACACGCTGGCAACGACCATCACGTCGACGTCGCCATCGTGCAGCGATCGGATTAGTCGAGACATGTCCGGATCGATCAGATGGGCATCCTCGACGGCCATCACCACACGCATGCCAGTGGCGGCCACCTCAAGTATCTGGTCGCGGAGCCGGTCAGCGAGCTCACCATTGTCCAGCTTGAGCTCATGTCCGTCGGCGATGGCGGCCAACTGGCCGCTTCGAGTTCGTCGCCTGGATACCAGCCGTCGCGCGATACCCAGGCCAGTCCCGGCACCCGGGAGACTGAAGTCGAGCAGTCGCTCGATCGCAACCTTTGTCTTTTCTGTCGCAATCCCGACCGCTTCATCTCGCAGGCCGTCCATGAGCTGGTCCCGCAGCCACGCGAGTCCTTCCCCCGCACCCGCGCGATCCAGTGCCACGACCACTAGGGGGACCTCGTGCGTGTCGAACTGATTGACGAGCTGAGAGAGCGTCGACGAGAGCTCGCCATCAGTGCGCGGTGCGGGACACGCAGTCAGCCAGAGGTACTCCGGGAGCGCACCCGGGGGCGCAGCGACAACGTGCTGCGACGGACCGATCACCTTGCGTCCGGCGACCGGATCCCGGTCCGCGTCACCGCCCATGAGGTCCAGAGGCCAATACGGTGGTGCACTCTGCTGCTCAGCGAGACGTCGGTAGAACTCTCTGACGATTCGCGACTTCCCTGCCCCCGACGGCGCGACCAACTCGACGTAACGGAATCCGCTACTGGCGGACTGCTCCACCAGTGTGTCAACGAGACGATGGACCTGGATGCCGACGAGCGCGCTTTCCCCCACGCAGCAACGCTAATCCGCCTTAAGGCTGGTGCTCAGCTGTTCGCCAAATAGCTGCCGCTGTTCTCCACCCGCGAACGCGGTCAGGACTTCCCCGGCCCGGTCTCCCAGACCCGCGCCCAGTCGACCTCCATGTGCTCGGGCAGCTCGCCGTTGAAGCGGGGCAGCTCGTAGTCGGAGGAGAGCAGGCTCAGGATCAGGAACTCCTCGCGGCCGGAGGTCTGGCCCTTGATCCGGTGCGTGACCTGGCCGTCGATGCGGAAGACGTACTCCTTCGGCGACCACTCGACCGAGAACACGTGGTACTGGTCGGACCACCCGTCGCCGTACTGGTCGAGGTCGGGCACCCAGCCACCCTTGGTCTGCTTCTTGCCCTTGGCGTCGAGGTAGTAGGTGAAGCTGGTGAGGCCGCCCTCGGGGTGGTCGTCGCCGAAGTACTCCATCACGTCGATCTCGGCGCCGCCCTTCTTCGGTCCCCCGGCGGTCTGGCCACCGGCGGCCTGCATCCAGAAGGCGGCGTGCTGGCCGCGAGCCGACTGCGTCTTGATCCGTGCGGCCGCGAAGCCGTAGGTGAAGCCGTAGAGGTTCTCGGTGCCGACGTGGCCGTTGAGCCGGTAGGGGAACTCCTTGCGGCGGCCGGGGAGCCGGCAGTCGCCCTTGTCCGGGTCCTCCAGCACGCTCAGCACGAGAACCCCGTCCTCGACCTCGGCGCCCTTCTCCGACGCCTGCGAGCAGGTGCGGACGCCGATGTGCCCCTGGCTGCGCGTGATCCAGTTGCCCTCGGTGCCCTCGTCGACCGTGTCCTTCTCGAAGTCGTCGGTGAAGGTGGCCTCGGGTGCGTCGCTGGTGGAGACCTTGGCGCCGATGGCGTCGTCTCCGTCGCCCACCACCACCTGCAGGTCGCCGGACGTGCGGGTGGTCAGCGCCACCTGGCCGTCCTCGTCCGTCTCTTCCTCCGAGACCGACTCCCACCCGCCGTCATCGGTGGTGGCGTAGAGGGTGACGGTCGTGCCCTCACTGGCACCGTCGAGGGTGGCGTCGACCACCCAGGCTGCGTCGTCCGCGGACTCCAGGTCCTCGCCCGTGGCCGCGAGCTGCGGCAGGACCCGCACCTCGAGCTTGTCGCTGGTGGAGTACGACGGCGGGCCGTCGTCGCCGGAGCCGGAGCAACCCGCCGTGACGAAGGCCACGGCCATCAGGCCGCACAGCAGGCGGCGGGGCTGTCGGGAGCGGAGCGCGAGTCGGGGGGCGGGCCACATTCCGCCGAGTCTGGCCGACCGCTCCCCGCGACGCGAATTCACCGGGGCGTCGCGCGTGGCTACGATGATGGCTGCTGTCCCCAAGAGAGGTCCTTGCTACGCCATGACCAACACCCATGTCGACTATCGGTTGAGCCAGCTCGACCAGCTCGAGGCGGAGTCGATCCACATCTTCCGCGAGGTCGCCGCCGAGTTCGAGAAGCCGGTCCTGATGTTCTCGGGCGGCAAGGACTCGATCGTGATGCTCCGCCTGGCGGAGAAGGCGTTCTTCCCGGCCAAGCTGCCGTTCCCGCTGCTGCAGGTCGACACCGGCCTCGACTTCCAGGAGGTGCTCGACACCCGGGACTCGTGGGTCGAGCGACTCGGTGCCCGGATGATCGTGGCCACCATCGACGAGGCGATCGCCGCCGGTCACGTCGTCGACGACGGCAAGACCAGCCGCAACCGGATGCAGATCGGCACGCTGCTCGGAGCCATCGAGGAGAACAGCTTCACCGCCGCCTTCGGTGGCGGGCGCCGCGACGAGGAGAAGGCCCGCGCCAAGGAGCGCGTCTACTCCCACCGCGACGACTTCGGCCAGTGGGACCCGAAGATGCAGCGTCCCGAGCTGTGGAGCCTCTACAACGGTCGCATCCACGCCGGTGAGCACATGCGCATCTTCCCGCTGTCCAACTGGACCGAGCTCGACATCTGGCACTACATCCACCGCGAGCAGATCGAGATCCCCTCGATCTACTTCGCCCACGAGCGCGAGGTCATCGAGCGCGACGGCATGCTGCTCTCGCTCGGCCCCGAGATCCAGCCCAAGGGCAACGAGACGGTCGAGAAGAAGATGGTGCGGTTCCGCACCGTCGGTGACCGCACCCAGACCGGCTGCGTGGAGTCCGAGGCGACAGACACCGCAGCCATCATCGACGAGATCGCCGTCGCCCGCGTGACCGAGCGCGGCGCGACCCGTGGTGACGACCGCTTCTCCGAAGCAGCCATGGAAGACCGCAAGAAGGAAGGCTACTTCTGATGGCCAGCACCCCCCAGACCAGCGACGCCCACACCATGGCCCAGGGCGAGATGGACCTGCTCCGGTTCGCGACCGCCGGTTCGGTCGACGACGGCAAGTCCACCCTCATCGGCCGCCTGCTGCTGGACTCCAAGTCGATCTTCGAGGACCAGCTCGAGGCGGTGGAGTCGACGAGCCAGTCCAAGGGCTACGACTACACCGACCTGGCGCTGCTGACCGACGGCCTGCGCTCCGAGCGCGAGCAGGGCATCACGATCGACGTGGCCTACCGCTACTTCGCGACCCCGGCGCGCAAGTTCATCATCGCCGACACCCCCGGCCACATCCAGTACACCCGCAACATGGTCACCGGCGCCTCGACCGCCGACCTGGGCCTGGTGCTGGTCGACGCCCGCCAGGGCCTCACCGAGCAGTCGCGCCGCCACGCGGTGCTGCTGTCGCTGCTGCGCGTGCCGCACCTGGTGCTGGCGATCAACAAGATGGACCTCGTCGACTGGTCAAAGGACGTCTACGAGAAGATCCACAAGGAGTTCACGCAGTTCGCCACGAAGCTCAACATTCCCGACCTCGAGGTCATCCCGATCTCGGCGCTGCAGGGCGACAACGTCGTCAACCGGTCCGAGAACACCCCGTGGTACTCCGGCCCGACGCTGATGCACCACCTCGAGCACGTCCACGTCGCCTCCGACCGCGACCTGGTCGACACCCGCTTCCCGGTCCAGTACGTCATCCGCCCCAAGTCCGACCAGTACCACGACTTCCGCGGCTACGCCGGACAGGTGGCCGGAGGCGTGCTGAAGAAGGGCGACGAGGTCGTCGTCCTGCCGAGTGGCATGACCTCGACCATCTCGCGCGTGGAGCTCTTCGACACCGAGATCGCCGAGGCGTTCCCGCCCATGTCGGTCACCGTCCACCTCGAGGACGACGTCGACGTCTCCCGTGGGGACATGATCGCTCGCGTCAAGAACTCCCCGAAGCCGTCGCAGGACATCGACGCGATGGTCTGCTGGATGACCAACGAGCCTCTCAAGCCGAGGCAGAAGCTCGCCATCAAGCACACGACCCGCACGGGCCGCGCGATGGTCAAGGACATCCAGTACCGCCTCGACGTGAACACGCTCCACCGCGACCAGGAGGCCGGCGAGCTCGGGCTCAACGAGATCGGCCGCGTCCAGCTGCGCACCACCGTGCCGCTGCTGTGCGACCCCTACTCGAAGAACCGCACCACCGGCTCGTTCATCCTGATCGACGAAGCCACCGGCGTCACCGTCGGTGCCGGCATGATCAACAGCGGCAGCTGACCAAGCAGACCGCTAGGTGAGGAAGGCGCTCGGCCAACCCACCGCTGGTTGAGGAAGGCGCGCAGAACGCAGTCAAAGAGCAAATCGCCACGAGGCTCCGACCGTCCGGTCGGGGCCTCGTGGCGTTACAAACACGCTGCACCTTCACGGCCTCTTGTGGTTTTCACGGTGGTTGTGGGCCACGCGGTGTCCTGCTCGCGCTCGGCTGACGGGATCTCGCCGGTGCGGGCCCACCGGCGACAACCTTCGGCTGCCGTCGACGAGACGTCGCTGACTCGATGCATCAGCGACCATCCGGGGAGTCCGATCCGTTCGAACGCAGACCACGCCTCGGGCATGTGTCGATCCTCCGGAAGTCACGATGCGGCGACATCACATCTTTGACGGGTGACGATCACGAAGAGCCCAAGGAGCGACCAGCGCAATGGCTGAGTACGCAAAGACCGCACGATTCTCCGTCACGTCGCCCGACACCAACGCGTTGAAGACGACGAATACCAAGAGCATCATGAGGCCAGCAGCGTAGGGATCTTCGGCGAGACGACGAATGCGTACGACAGCCAACAACACAACGGCGATTGTCGTGACGCCCGCCGCCCACCCCGCTTCTGCCGAGATCTCGAGAACCAGGTTGTGAGGGTGCTGGAACGGCGCGATGACTCCGCCCAGTTCACCCCAACCCATTCCCAAGGGGTGCTGCCAGACAGCTCCCCAAGCACGACTCCACATCTCTTCTCGCACAGATGCGCTCGCACCTTTGTCGGCCTCGAATAGCAACTGGAGGCGAGACCGTCCAGCCTCACCCGCGGCCGCATAGGCAACTGCACCGGCGAGCCCGAGAGCTGCGAAGGTGACGATCGCTCTTCGAAGCCGACGCGGGCCAGGCCGAAAGACGCCCACGACAAGCAGCGCGATACCCACAGCCAACAGAGGCGCGCGCTGCCCCGTACCGCTAAGAGTCAGCACCAAAGGAATGGCAAGTCCCGCGGCGACCCATATGCGAACGCTACGTCCGACTGTCAACGCGAGCAAAGCCAGCAGGGCACCCCCGGTCGCGCGCGCCACGCTGATCGTTCCCCCTCCTTCGAAAGATACGCGGCCGTAGACATTGACCGGGGATACCCACACGAACAACACAACAACGAGCCCAACGCCCACGGTCCATCGAAGCAGCCAGATCAAACGCAAGCGGGACCGAACCAAGTAGAGGCCGCCCAGTGCTGAGATCAACGTCAACAGCAGAAGAATTCGCTTCTGCTCCGCATACTCCGAGGTCGGGGCCACGAGGTAGCCGAGTGCGCTAAGTACAACCAGTGCGACGACCGCACCACCCCCCCGGGGCGGAAACCAGTCGTGAAGCGTGGCCGCCTCATGCACGAGTGCGAGCAAAGTCAGGACCGCAGCCGCTGCCGTTAGGTCGAATGGCAGCCACGAGAGAAGCGGGTGGCCCTTCATGTATCCAGCAGACAACAACAACACAAGAAATGCCGGCGGCAGCGCGTCGCTCAGTCTCCCACTGGACGGTCTACGAAACTGCTGACTGGTCGTCTTGGCCGTCCCCACGACCGTCGCCCAGCCGCCGAGTTCATTCACCCGGCTCCTGCACACCAGGTCTGCCTCTGCGACCGCGGAGCTGATCGATGCGCAATCGGCTACTACTGCCACCCGTTCGGCGGGAGTCCTCCTCCACCGGTTCTTCACGAACATGGCACTCCGCCAAGCGAAAGTGAACACGACCCAGACAAGCGCACCCATGAGAGCAAACGGCGCGCGTACACCAGCAGTGACTACTTGGCGCCAACAGTCAGGGTGGAATGCCAGTACGAAGGCGTACAGGCGGAACAGGGACAGATCGGAGGTGCGCGCCTCTTGACCCATCCGTCTCAGTGCCGTCACCAGCGACTGCGCCCAAATCGTCGGACCCAGCCAGACCTTCGGGATACGTGGATCCCAATCATCTTCAACGTCCGGCGGCAGCTGCTCCACATCCTTGAGAGACGCCTTGTGCTCGCCCCGGACCCCTCGCCCACCGGCGCTGTGATAACCGACGCCATTGACGAGAACAGGAACAGGCAGGTGAACGAGCGTCTCGGAAACAACGGCGAGCGCGGCACCGTTGGCCATGTCAGGGCTGGGACCGGGAAAATTGCTGCCCGACTTGGTATACACCGAAGTCAAGACATCGCGACGGACTACGCCGTGGTAGACACGAGGAAGGTCTCCCAAACCAGTGCCGCCACGGCGAAGGACTGATTGCAGGGCCCCCGCAACGTCAACGCGCTCGCACCGCGTCTCTGCCAGTGGGATCGACAGCGAAGGGTACTGATGACCCTTGAATACGACGTCCGGCCAATAGTATCTAGCGAACGGAAAGTTGGCCGCCTCGATGTCGGAGTCAGCAAGCGCCTGAACCATGTCCACAAACGCCGGGGTGATGCAGTCATCATCACCCAGGTACGTCACGTACATGCCGCTTGCAAGTACCGCGGCCCGATCGCTATTGCCGGTCTGAGAAAGGGTCTCGTGTGAGTGCTCGAGGCGGAGGTGAGGCCACGCTAATCCCGACACGATCTCGTTTAGGACCGCTGCGTCGTCGGAATTGTCATGTACCACGATTTCCACACGCGGATCTTGAAATCCTACGAGGGTTGCCAACGTCTCCTCAAGGTAGAGTGTTCGGTTCTTCGTGGGAATGAACACCGTCAAGAGGTAGCCGGTTTCCTGCACTGGTCTTCCTTAATTTCGACAACCGGATGTCCTTGCTCAGGACTGGTAGAACGATCACAACGCTAAGAATTCCGGACACACCAGCCACCGCCAAGCGACCGAGATCGTCAGGCGTCAACCGCG
Organism: Nocardioides sp. Root122; assembly: GCF_001425025.1. Lineage (GTDB taxonomy): Bacteria > Actinomycetota > Actinomycetes > Propionibacteriales > Nocardioidaceae > Nocardioides. The sequence goes on along the minus strand of NZ_LMDE01000001.1, from coordinate 538,104 downwards.
ATGCCAGCGAGGCCGCCGCCAGCGCCCACCCAAAGGCGATGAAGAAGGGGGCAATCACCCCGGTGAGAACCGACCGCGCAGCGCCTACTTCAAAGTACTTGGCGTGGACATATGCTTGGTAGCAGCAGGTGCTCGCAGTCATCAGGGCGAGCCACGAAAAGGCGCCTCCAACCAGGCCGAAATTGCCGACCAAGAGGGGCGTTGCCACCACAGAGTAGGGCAACATTGACAAGCTCATCACGAGATTCACCCTCGTGACGGACTGCGCTAGCAGTGCCTCGTAGGTGAGTTGTTGCAGCGCCAGCATGGCGGACCCCCCGATGAGCCCAAAGGCGACCCATCGGAGTTCTGCCCCCAACGACGCATCGCCGAGCCAAACCGTCAATATCTCAGGGGCAAAAACGCTCAGATGCGCCGCAAGAGTTGCCACAACCCAACTCAATGGTCGGCCAACTCTGAGCACGAGTTCACCGAGTCCTTGACGCCCATCTCGGTGAAACACCCGCACAAATACAGGAAAGGCAGTCACCGCTACAGCGGTAGTCAACACGATCGGCACCTGCGCAAGCGCCGCCGCCAAGTTGTATGCGCCTAGATCGGCAAGCCCCAAGACTTTGCCGATCGCAACCCGATCAATCTGAGTGTTAAAGAAGTACACGATTGACGTTACGCTGACCCCGAGGGACATTGCGGCGAGGATCCGGAGGTCCCTCAGTCCACCAATGGACCACGGAGTACGCGCATCACGCTCCAGCGCCGCGAATGCTTGCAGCCGCAATGCGAATGCGTAGCCGATGTCCACGACGAAAAATCCGGCGAAGAACGCAACTACGTCACCCCCCGTAAGCATGCCGAACGCCCATGCAGTGACGGCTCTGGTGGTCGCCCACACCACTTCGGACACTGTCGCCCGGACCTGTCGGAGTAGCCCGTGAAGACAACTGGCGAAGGCAGATGCCAAGAGCTGGGCGGCCACGCAACAGAACATGAGACGAATCGCGCTCGTTACGTCTGCCGCCTGCAGTCCTTCAAAGGTGAGGACGTGGCGCGTAATGATTGGCGCAAGTGCCATACCGACGACCGCTACGCCAGCAGCGACAGCAAGACACGCAACTTCGTATGAGCGAAGAAGCTCGTACTTACGTCTTCGGTCAACAAGATCGTCTCCCGGCTTGGAAAACTCGAAGCGCAATGCACGCGTCCAGCCAGAGACGAGGACCGTGATGGCAACATTCATTGTTGCGAAGAAGGCGACGAGCCCGAATGCCTCCCTGCCCAGAACACCCAGATACGCTGGCAGAAAGAAGTAGACCGACATCGCGGACCAGACACGAGCGACCAGGTTCGCGACGAAGTTGTTCCGCGCCTTCGAGACAATCACCTTCGGTAGTGAGGGTACAGGTGAGGATAGGCGTCGACCCAGCCAGCAATATCTGCGACCATAGTCCGGTACGACGGAATCAGCGGAACGTCGCCTTCCGACCGCAACAATGACTTGTCAAGGCTGATACTCGTGTCCTTCTCCACCCTTTCGACTCGCGGGAAATACTCGTTGAAGAGTCGCAACAGATCATACTTGCTGATCGACTCTCCATTCACCAGCTGTATCAGACCGTTGCGTCGGCGCGCTGGGATCATCTCCTCTAGCGCCTTCGCGAGCTGCAACGTCGTCACTCCAGTCCAAGGGACATTGGCGTAACCGCGGACGAAGCCTGATTGCGCCATGAACCAGTTGAACAGTCCGACGCCAGAGGCAAACATGTCAGGTCCAACGACAGAGGTCCTGATGGTCAGGGCGCCTTCAACAACTTCCCCTAGCGCCTTGCTCCGACCGTAGAGGTCAAGAGCATCTGGAAGGTCGTCTTCGGCATATTCGCCCCGTGCGCCAGAGAAGACGCAGTCGGTACTCATGTGAACGAGTTGAGCGCCCGCGTCAGCGCAACGATCCCGCAACCAATAGGGAAGCCATGAGTTGAGAAGAACGGTCCTCGGCGCATTGCGCTCTGCATCGCGGTTCAATACGCCAGCAAAATTCAGGACAGTGTCATAGCCCTTGGCGATCTCAAGCGCCAGATCATCAGTTTGGTGCTCGAGGTCGAGACTGAGACACGACACGCCAGGGACAGCTCGGCGCGAGACGGCGAGCACGTCGAATCCTCGCGACTGAAGATGGGTGGCCACCACATGGCCCACCATCCCGCTGCCACCGAGAATCAGAACTCTGTTCATGCGATGTGGGTCCTAGTCTCGACCGCGCGCACAACTTCCGGCACTTGGAGGAGGAGTTCCTTAATTCCCTCCACGTCGAGCAGATCGCCCTGATCCGACGAGTACTCATGGGCCGCTACACGACCATAGTCTCCTTGATCCAAGTACTTCCCGTAGTTGAGGTCGCGGTTGTCTGCGACTACACGGTAATAGTTGTCCATGTCGACCGACCTGACCGACTCTTCCTCGGTCATCAGGACTTCATGCTTCTTCTCCCCGTGGCGCAGCCCTATGACCTTGACTGAGCTTTCGCTCTCAAACAGTTCGATTATGGCTTGGGCCAGGTCCCCGATGCGCGCTGACTTCGCCTTTTGGATCATGAGGTCGCCTGGTTGTGCGTTGCTGAACGCGAACATCACGAGGTCGACGGCATGCTCCAGAGTCATCAGGAAGCGCGTCATGGACGGTTCAGTGATTGTCAGGTCCTGCCCACTAAGACACTGTTCGATAAAGAGTGGAACGACGGATCCACGTGACGCCAAGACATTGCCGTATCTCGTGCCTGCAATGACGGTGCCGCGGGACTCGCTGGTGCGCGAGTGTGCCATAAAGACACGTTCCATCATCGCCTTTGATATCCCCATCGCATTGACAGGATAGGCGGCCTTGTCGGTTGACAGACAAATGATCCGCTCGACCCCAGCTCGCACGCCCGAATCAAGCACGTTCTGAGTGCCGATCACGTTGGTCTGCACAGCCTCGATGGGAAAGAACTCGCACGATGGCACCTGCTTCAGCGCAGCAGCATGATATATGAAGTCGACATCCTGCACGGCCCCTTCGAGGCTCGAAGCGTTGCGCACGTCACCCAAGTAGAAGCGAACCCGATCGCTGGACAGCGATCGACGCATGTCGTCCTGCTTCTTCTCATCGCGAGAGAAGATGCGGATTTCTTCACAGTCGGTTCGCAGCAGCGCTTGAGTGACGGTCGTCCCGAAAGAGCCGGTTCCACCCGTGACTAAGAACTTCTTGCCTGTAAACATTTGATCAGCTATTCCTTTTGTGCTCTTCTTCGGTCAAAAGCGATTGAGCGCTTTCAGTTGGGTGGCATAGAGTCCTGAGGACGGCGTCTGTGATTGCCTGCGCGTGCATCTCCGCGACATATCGAGATTCCACGCGCTTTCGGCCCGCAGAACCCATACGAAGCAGCGACTCCCCGTCCTCAGCCGCCGCTGCGATGGCGCGCGCCAGATCACGTGAATCCCCGTGCCGAAACTTCAAACCAGTACGGCCATGCACGACCGCCTCGTGCTCGGGCCCTGCCGCCGGATCCTCGTCTGGGACAAGAATCGGGGTCGCGAAGCCAAGCGCCTGGATCACGTTGAGACCGGAAGCAGCGGGTGAGACCGCGAGATCACTGTTGCGGTAAAGCCCAGCCAGGCGTGCCTCGTCGAAGACTGCGCCATGGAACTCCGCCTTGAGATCTTTTCTGGCAAAAAGTTCAACAAGTCCTTCTCGCTCACTGCCGTCCCCCACCACTGTGATCGCAATATCGAGAGTCTCCTTCAAATCACTCATTGCATCAGCCAAGAGCTCAAGGTGGTGACGCGGCGTCAGGCGACAGGACACGATCAGCCGGAACGTCCCGTTGTCAGATCTTGTCTTGCGGTACGGAAGATCGCGCAAGGTGCGCATGCTGTAGATGCTGTTGCCGACCACATCGATCTTCCGCCGATCCAGTCCGTATGTGATCGCGCGTTCCCGCGCCTTGTCTCCGTAGAGAAGAAGACCAGCCGCGAGTCGGTAGTAGTTGACGCGTATCATGCGCTTAATTCCGAACTCGTCGCGCTTCCACCCGTGCCCCCACAAGTAGACGGGCCGCTTCAAGGTTCGGCCCACGATCAATGCAAGAAGAGTTGACAGCGTGTAGATTCTGCCCTCAAGGACCAATGCATCAAAGTCGCCTCGAATTGCAGTTCTGACGACGCCCCGCTCCCACCGAAGCTCGCGGAAGCAATAGGTGTCGACGAGTTGTACTTGATCTAGTGCGTCATCTGACGCGTCCCTGATGCGGTTGACCGCCGATGACGTGCCGCTGGCACCCCTGATGCCGAAGAGCGAGAAGTCAGCGCGGGGTGAGTCCAGCAATTCGCGGATCAGCGGTTCGCGATAGTGGCTCACCGTGGGCTGAATCACCATCCGCACTCGGGGGATGTGACGGTTGGACCCGTTGCTCGGGTTCCGGATCACAGTCGCACCACACTCGGCCCATCGATCTTGCCGCGTGTGTCCAGGATCGTCGCTCCGGATGCAAGCATGGCACTGAGGTCGACCCCCTCATGGTGCTGCAACACGACCACGGCGTCGACGTCGGTCACGTCACCAATGTCCCGGTGCTTCGGCACTGACACTCGCGCTGGCGCCCAGTCATCCACCATCGGATCGAAGTAGACGACTTCGGCTCCAGCCGCGGTCATGTGGGCATAGACATCCACGGCGGGCGACTCCCGCTGATCCGCAATATTCGGCTTGTAGGTCACCCCCACGAGCAGGACGCGCGAACCGCGCACAGCCTTGCCTTGGTCGTTGAGGAGATCCTGAACGCGCCGGAAGACGTAGCTTGGCATTGTCGAGTTGATTTCTTGAGCCAATTCGACGAACCTCAACGGATACCCGAGCCGAGACTTCACCGCATAGCTCAGGTAGTTCGGATCGATTGGGATGCAGTGCCCGCCTACCCCCGGACCCGGGTAGAAAGCCTGGAACCCGAAAGGCTTGGTGCTTGCGCACCGGATCACGTCCCACACGTCAATGTCCATCTCGTGGCATACACGAGCCATTTCATTGACGAGAGCGATGTTGATGTGTCGGTAAGTGTTCTCTAGCAGCTTGGCCGTCTCCGCCTCCCTCGCACCCTTGGCGACGACCACCGTGTCGATAAAGCGCGAGTAGAACTCTTCCGCCTTGCCTGAGCAGGCCGGCGTCAGACCTCCCACCACCTTGGGGGTGTTGGTGATCGTGAACTGCTCGTTTCCAGGGTCAACCCGCTCTGGGGAGAAAGCGAGATAGAAGTCGACGCCGACATCACCCCGACCTGCAAACATGGGAAGAAGAACATCTTCGGTCGTTCCAGGGAAGGTCGTGGACTCAAGCACCACAAGCGCCCCGCGCTGCAGGCGACTGGCAGCCGCCTCCGAAGCGCTGCGCACCGCCCCGAGGTCGGGGCTTCCGTCTAGTGTCAAAGGGGTAGGCACGCAGATGACGACGGTGTCGGCGGTCTCCAGCACGGTCTCGTCGTTGGTGGCGACGAACCCGTTCTCGAGCATGTGCTTGACGTCTTCGTCGCCCAAGTCGTCGATGTGGGAGCGACCGGCGGACAGCCCCTCAACCACGCGAGCAGAACGATCGAGCCCAGTGACGGAGAAGCCCGCTGCAGATGCCGCGGCAGCTAGGGGAAGTCCCACGTAACCGAGTCCGATGATGACGACGTTGTTCATTGATTCCCTTGCAAGTTGATCGTGGAGTCTGTGATGGCTGGTTCAGCCTCGGGCGGCAGCCGACTGGTCAAGGACGGCCAAGAGCTGCTCTGCGAGCTGGTCTCGCGAGAAATCTGTCTCCGCTAGGAGTCGAGCGTTGAGTCCGGTCTCGTGGAGCAGGCTCGAATTGCCGATGAGTTCGACGACTGACGCTGCCGCATCGGCGGGGTCGCGCGAAAGCACGAGCCCTGCCCTGCGCTGTGCCAGGAGGTCAGCCTGCCACCCACCGTAGTTGATTGCGACGGGCCGACCAGCGGCCAATGCATCGAAGAACTTGTTGGCACTGTTTGCCTCCATCGCAGGGATGGGCTTGAACAAGGACGTGCATATGGTGGCCGCGTTCAAGAGAGCAGGAATGTCCTGTTTGGCCATCGGACCCTCCAGGAAAAAGTTGACGCCGAGCACGCCACGCTGCCTGGCGAGGTTCTCGATCGCGTCGAACGACGTGCCTGCCCCAACGGCCAAGAACGCAACATCGGGCGCATTCCGTCTCATCTCGGCTGCAAGTGAGACCAAGTACTCCACGTCATTGATGTGCCCAAACGTCCCTGCGTAGACGACCAGGGGCCGCTGCCCCAACCAGGGTCGCGCCAGTCGGAACGCCGCGCCAGCCTCATCACAGCCGGCGAACAGGTCCAGATCGCAGGAGTTCGGGACGACGTGCACCTTCTCGCGAGGGTATCCCGCGTTGGCGACCCCTTCGGCCATGCCGGGAGACAGCGCGATCACCTGGTCCGAATTCTGGTACGCCCACTTCTCTAGAACGTGCGCAGCCCATCTAAGGACTGGATTCCGTAACGCCCCCATGGCGATCGGAAGCTCTGGCCATAGGTCGCGAACTTCGAAGACCATCGGGACGCGCATACGCCGCTTCGCGAAGACTCCAGGGATGGCGATGGTCAGCGGTGTGCTCGTCGCAAACACCACCGCTCCGCGCAAGGAAGCAGCTCGACGCGCGCTCGCCACGGCAAATTCAACGAAGGCGCGAACCCTACGAGCGTAGGACATCGAGTTGTCGTACTCGACTGGGAACCAGTGAACGCTGACGCCGTCGATCATCTCAACGCGCCATCCCTTCCCGCCCACACCCGATCGGTCACTCGTGATGATGTGCACATCGTGCCCGGCAGCCGCGAAACGACGGCCCATCTCATAGGAACGCGTACCTCCACTCATCGCTGGAGTGTTGAAGTACTGGTGCAGGTAGACGATCCTCATCGAGCGGGGACGCCCTTCACGATCACTCCGGGCGCCACGTCACGGACAACGCACGCGGCGGCGCCGACAACGGCTCCCTGACCGACCGTAACCTGGTTGAGCACCACCGCGCCCACTCCGATCAGAACGTCGTCCTCGACGAGGCAATCGCCTGAAACAGAGGACGAAGGGTTCATGCTGACAAAGCTCCCGATCTTGGTGTCGTGGCCAACAGTGACATTGGGGTTGAGGTGGACGTGATTGCCCAGCGCTATGTTGGTGGTCAGCCGAGCGCCGGCACAGACCACGGACCCGGATCCGATCGTCACCAGTGAGCCGGTCGTCGCCTGCGGGTGGATGAGCGTCGCCGCCGAGAAGCCGGCTGCGTCGAGGCGCTTGGCGACACGTCGCCTCACCGATGGCGCTCCGATTCCTACGACGTATCGAGGACGATCCCGATGCGCGACGAGATCGTCGAGCGACCCCAGGTGCGACAGCCCACGGTCACGGAGGCGATTGGCGTTGCATGCCGTCAGGCTGTCGTCCACAAGGCCGATGAGACGCCAAGGTGGCGAACCCTCCACGGAGTTGATCGCCTCAACCACGTCGGCGGTCTCACGGCCAAAGCCGCCAGCCCCGACAATCACAAGGTCTTCAGGCACGACTGCGACCATTGAACTCCGGCATGGTTGCGTCTCCCGCAGCCGAGATCCCATCGCGCTTGAGCACTTGAACCACCGTACGCCACAGGATTCTCACGTCGAGGCGCAGGCTGTGGTTGTCGACGTACTCCACGTCCCTCGCGAACTTCTCGTCCCAGGTGATGGCGTTGCGACCACTCACCTGGGCCAGCCCAGTCACACCAGGGCGAACCTCGTGCCGCCGCGCCTGCTCTGGCGTGTACCGATCGAGATACTGCACCAGTAGAGGGCGCGGTCCGACCAGACTCATGTCCCCTCGCACCACGTTCCAAAGTGTCGGCAACTCGTCGAGACTGGTGGAGCGCAGAAACGCACCGAAGGCCGTCATTCGCTGCTCGTCGGTGACGAGACCTCGCGACTCATCGGGCTCGAGCATCGTGCGGAACTTGGCCAGCTCGAAGATCTGGCCGTCCTTGCCGGGCCGCGGTTGGCGGAAGAGGACGGGCGAACCCAGCTTGCGATGGACAAGCAGCGCAATGACGAGCTGCAACGGGGCGGAAAGGATCAGCGCGGCTGATCCCACCACCACGTCCATGCCACGCTTGACGGGGTAGTAGGGCTTCACTCAGAGATCACCCCGAGGATCGCTCGCTCGATTCGCTCGAAGTCATCGTCCGACAGTACCGAGCCGGCTGGGAGCGTCAAGCCGCGTTCGAAGATGCGCTCCGACGTCCCGTCGAGCACTCCCGCCAGTCCGGCAGACACAGGCTGGAGGTGCATCGGCTTCCAGACCGGACGCGTCTCGATGTTGGCACGGTCGAGCGCAGCCCCGAGGTCAGCAGCAGACCATGACGACGCGTTGGGGTCGACGACGATCGCGGTCAGCCAGCAGTTGTCGCCCCCGTCGTCGGCGCCGCCGAGGATCGACACGCCCGGTTGGTCGGCGAAGAGGGCGCGATAACGCTCACGCCACTCCCTGCGGCGCTTGAGCATGTGGTCCAGCCGCACGAGCTGGGCTCGGCCGAGCGCCGCGAGGATGTTGGACAAACGGTAGTTGTAGCCAACCTCGGTGTGCTCGTAGTGCGGCACCGGTTCACGCGCTTGGGTGGAGAGCTTGCGGACGTGCTGGGCAAGCGCGGCGTCGTTGGTGAGCAGCATGCCGCCGCCCGACGTTGTCATCATCTTGTTGCCATTGAAGGAAACCACCGAGGCCCGACCGAAGGATCCGGCCGGCTTGCCGTGATAGGTCGCACCGAACGACTCCGCAGCGTCGCACAGGAGCCGGGCACCAGCGGACGTCGCGATCTGGTCGATCGCGTCATAGTCGATGCACTTGCCCAGCATGTCGACCGGAACGATCGCGGGCACGCTGCGTCCCTCTGACCGGAGTAGGTCCACGGCAGCCTGCAGCAGCGTCGGGCTCATGTTGCCGGTGTCGTCGCAGTCGACGAAGAAGGGCTCGGCTCCGACATAGCGGATAGCGTTCACGGTCGCTGCGAAGGTGAAGGTCGACACGGGCACAACGTCACCTGGCCCTACGCCCCACGACACCAATGCCAGGTGCAAAGCGGCCGTGCCGGAGGCAAGGCCTACGGCGTGCTTCACGCCGACGCGTGAGGCCATCTCGGCTTCGAAGGCATCGAGGTCGGGACCGGCAGGGGCCACCCAGCCCGAGCGCATGGCGCGCATGACGTACTCCTGCTCGACCTCACCCACATCTGGGGGTGAGAGAAGGATCCGAGTAGCCGCCTTAGTCCCTGAACTCATCATGCTGACCGGTGGTGGGCATCGCCAAACATCGAGTGCTCTGGATCGGGCAGGTGCACCCAGTCCTCGAATGCCTCGAGCACGTCCGAGTCGGTCGCACCCAGGTCGAAGGCGTGCACGACATTGGTCGACAGCGGGCTCACCGCCGAATGCGAGACGAGCGGGTGCTTGGACCGCTCGTCGCTCTCGGCGCCGCCGAAGAGCCTCTCGTGCAGCTTCTCGCCCTCGCGCAGACCGGTATAGACGATGTCGACGTTCTTGCCGGACATCGCGATGAGCTGGCGGGCGACGTCGACGATCTTCACCGGCTCACCCATGTCGAGGATCATCACCTCGCCGTCCTCGCCGATGGCACCCGCTTGGATGACCAGCTGGACGGCCTCCTCGACGGTCATGAAGTAGCGGGTGATCTCGGGGTGGACCACGGTCACCGGTCCACCCGAGGCGATCTGAGCCGTGAAAGTGTGCAGCACCGATCCCCGCGAGCCGAGGACGTTGCCGAAGCGGACGCTGATGTAGGCGCCGTCCGCCTCCTTGGCCGTCGCCGCGGTCAGGCGCTCAGCCACGCGCTTGGAGTAGCCCAGCACGCTCGTCGGGTCGGCGGCCTTGTCGGTCGAGATGTTGACGAAGGTCGACACGCCCACGTCGGTGGCGGCACGGAGCACGTTGGCGGTGCCCAGCACGTTGGTCTTCAAGGCCTCGTGGGGATACTGCTCGAGCATCGGGAGGTGCTTGAGGGCCGCAGCGTGGAACACGACCTCGGGACGCCGGTCCTGGAAGATGCGCCGGAGAGCCGGCTCGTCGCGGATGTCATTGAGCACCACGTCGGGGCTGTCGAGCAGCGCGCGTCCGTGGATGGACAGCTGGACCGCGTGCAGGGCGGACTCGTCACGGTCGAGCATGATCAGCTCCGCCGGTCCGTAGCGGTTCAGCTGGCGGCAGAGCTCGGAGCCGATGGAGCCACCGGCTCCGGTGACGAGCACGCGCTTGCCGGTGACGTAACCGGCGATCGCCTCGAGGTCGGTCTCGACGGCTGCGCGGCCGAGGATGTCGGTCATGTTGACGTCACGGACGTCACGGACGTCTGCGCGGGACGCGAAGGACTCGGCGAACGGCGGCAGCACCTTGATGGTGATGCCCAAGCGCGCCGCACGATCCACGAGAGGCTTGATCACTTCCTTGCTGGCGCCCGGGAGGGCCACGACCACAGCGGTGGCACCCGTCGACGCCACCACCCGCTCGAGGTCCGCCGTCGTGCCGAGCACTGCCACGCCGAAGTGGCGCCGGTTTCGCATCCACGGGTCGTCGTCGAGGAACCCGAGCGGCACGAGTCCGGACTCCGGGTGCGAGCGCATCGAGTGCACCAGACGAGCGCCGCTGCCTCCCGCACCGATGATGATGGCGCGCTGGCCCGATGCCGACGAGACCGGTGCCAGTCGCATGGTGAGGCGACGCCACAACGCGCGCGTGATGAGCATCATGAAGAAGCCCAGGCACGTCCCGGTGATAGGAACGCTCCGCGCGACCCAGTGAGGGTCCGCGACAGCGTTGGCAACGAAGATCGCAAATCCCGCTACGGCGGTGGCTGAGCCGAGCAGGAGGGTCTCTTCGTTGGTGGCGACGCCAACGCGCCCGAGGTAGACCCGTCCGAGAAGCCCAATGGCCCACTGGAGGATGACCGCCGCTGCAGCAACCAGAACTCCGTCGCGGAGGGTGGTGCCGTCGAGCACCTCGTAGCGCAAGACGACCGCGAAGAGGTAGGCCCCAAATAGCGCCAAGGCGTCGAAAGCCATCAGCACTGCCGTACGCCGCCCTCGGACAGCGGACTGGATAAGCAGGGTCACTGGGCCTGCTCCTCGAGCCGATGGAGCAGTGCTGCTCCGCTGCTGTCGAGCTGCGGCATGAAGAATCCCCTTGTAGAGCGGCGCCGAATCCCCACGACTCGGCGAGTCCTGGCTGTCCAACGAGACGAGCCAGTCAAGGCTATGTTGACACTGGCCGGATGGCTGACGAAATCGACGTCATGCGACTTTCAACATGTGGACGTCATGTCACCTTTTCTACATCACACCAACGGCGCGCCACACGTCCACCACCCGAAAGGGTGGAGGCGCACTTGGCGGTTCAGCGCGGCAACAGCACGCGCACCGTCGTGCCCACGCCGAGTGCACTATCCACGGACACCTTGCCGCCGTGGGCCTCGACGATGGTCCGCACGATGGTGAGGCCGAGGCCGGTGCCGGGCACCTGGCGTCGGCGGGCGTTCTCGCCGCGGTGGAAGCGCACGAAGACGTCGCGCAGGTCTTCCTCGTCCATGCCCTCGCCGGTGTCGGCGACCGTGATCTCGAGGTGGCGCTCGCTCGCGCCGAGCGTGACCGTGACGCGGCCGTCCCGCGCGGTGTATGCAATCGCGTTGGCCAGGAGGTTGTCCACGACCTGCCGCAGGCGCATCCCGTCCGCGACGGCCACGAGGGAGTCGGGAAGGTCAGCCTCTAGCGCCACGCCCGCGCCCGCAGCATCGACAGCCGCCGACTCGAGCGCCTCCGACACGAGGGTGACCACGTCGACGCGGTAGGGGTCGATGATCGTCGATCCGGAGGTGGCCCGCGTCGAGAAGAGCAGGTCGGCCACCAGGTGCGATAGCCGGAGGATGTTGCGACGGGCCGCAGCGACCTGCTGCCGCACGTCAGGACCGATGTTGGTGGAGTCCTCGATGAGCTCGAGGTAGGCCATGGCCGACGTCAGCGGGGTGCGCAGCTCGTGGGAGACCGAGGCGACGAAGTCGTCCTTGACCTTGATCGCCCGCATCAGCTCGGTGACGTCCTGGTAGGCGAGCGCGGCACCGGTCAGGGTGCCGAACCGGTCCCGGACCGAGCGGGCCGACACCGACAGGGCCCGCCGACGCTCCGAGTCGGCGCCGACCCAGAGCCGGAAGTCGTCGAACTCCTCCCCCGCGACCGCCCGGGTCGTCGGCATCTCCTCGGCCGTGAGAGGGCGTCCGTGCTCGGCGTCGAAGAGGTGGCCGGTCTGCCCCACGCGGCCGAGGTGACCGTCGGGGAAGGCGAGGTCCATGAAGTCCTGGTGCCGCGAGTTGTAGCCCTGATAGGCACCGTCGGCATCGAGGAGGAGCAGCCCGACCGCCACCGTGTCGAAGACCGCCTCGGCCTTGCGCTGCTCGGACTCCACGGCGGCCTCGGCCGCGTCGAGGCGCTCCACGAAGGCGTGCCGCTCCGTCAGGTCGGCGATCTGCGAGATGAAGTGGATCGGTGCGCCGTCCGGCGCCCGGAGCAGCGCCACGGACAGGTCGCCAATGAGGACGGACCCGTCGGCGCGCAGGTAACGCTTGGTGATGCGGTAGGAGGTGATCTCACCGGCCAGCGCCTGGTCGACCAGACGCAGGTCGCTGGCGAGGTCGTCGGGATGGGTGATGTCCTGGAAGGTCAACGTCGCCATGGTGTCGGCGTCGTAGCCCAGCATGTCGCACAACGCGACGTTGGCCGTGAGGAAGTCGCCCTCCGGTGACACGAGGGCCATCCCGACCGGAGAGTGCTCGACGGTCAGGCGCCACAGGTCGTCGGTTTCGGGCAGACGCGTCTGCTGAGTCACGAGACCCCCCTTCGCACACCTGAGCCCGGACCCACCACGGTAGGGACTCGGAGCCGTTCGGTACGGGCCTTCGGCATAACTGAGACGAAAATGAGGAAACGACATCGCCGCCCGGCGTGGCGAGCTGTTCACGCTGGCGTCGCGAATCCAGCTGACGTGTCGTCCACTGTTACCTTCGTTCGCGATGAACACTCCTCGTTTCCGTACTGTCGTTCACGCCGCGGTCGGCGCCCTCGTTGCGGCTCTGGTTTCCTGGTCGCCACTCCCGTCGGCGCACGCCGAGAGGATCAAGCCGGAGTTCTTCGGCATGGACTCCGTCTACCCCTCTGCGACGGTGGTGCCGATGCCCACGGTGCGCCTCCTGCTGGACTGGTCAGACATCGAGACCAAACGAGGGCGCTACGACTGGTCATCCCTCGACGCCCGCGTCGACAAGGCGACGGAGAACCATTCACGCCCCTTGCTCACGATCTTCCACACGCCCGCCTTTCACGCTGTGGGGGAATACGTTTCGCCGCAGTGGAGCTACCTTCGCCCGCCCCGGCTCAGCGCCTATCGCGCATTCATGCGTGCCTTGGCGAAGCGGTACGGCACCCGCGTTGACTACCAGCTCTGGGCAGAGATGAACGCGCCTGGCAACTATCTGGGCACCGAGCGTCACATGGCGATGATGGCGTGGGTAGCCTCACAGGAAGTTCGCGCGCACGCATCCGGCGCACTGGTCGTCGCGCCTCATGGGCCGCTCCGCTATCGCGCGAACCGCAAGTGGTTCCGCAAGTTCTGGAGCCAGCGGGTCCACGGCCAGCCCGTCGGAAACTGGCTGGATGTTGCCACCCTCAGCGGGTATCCCCTTCCCCGTCATGGCCCTGAAAAGGGAATCGCACTCGTGAAGAAGCTCCGTCGCATGACGGCAAAGCAAGGCTTCTCAGGGCCGATCTGGATCGTAGAGATCAACTACGACGTGCTTGGTCCGAACCCCACAATCCCGATCAGCGTCGATGAGCAAGTCGCCAACGTGGTGAAGACCTACGTCCTCAACGCATCCATCGGTACCCAGCGGGTGTACTGGTATCGATGGTCGAAGCCTCTGCCGATCCTGAACACGAACATGCTCACCGACGACAGCCAGGTCGCGCCGCCGGGCAAGGCGTTCGGCGAGATCCAGCCCTGGCTGATCGGCACCCGCGCCAAGGGCTGCACGGTCAAGCGCGACGACCTCTACACCTGCCTCTTCACCACCAAGCGCGTCGAGCGCCGGGTCGTCTGGACCGTGTCGGGGAAGAACCGGCGCGTCCTCGCTCCGGCCGGAACGACGACGGTGTCCTCCCCCGACGGCACGGTGCGACCGATCGGATCGGCGAAGCGGGTGAAGGTCGGCCTCGTCCCGGTCATGATCGAGTCGCCCCGCACGGCCGACTGACGTACAGCCGAAAGGGGGCTCCGACCAGCGTGTGGTCGGAGCCCCTTCGGCATCTGGTGCGTGGCGCTCAGGCGGTGACGAGCACCTGGACCTCGGCGACGGAGCCGGTCGCGGCCACGACGCGAGTGTCAACCGGCTCGGCCTTCGGCGCGAGCGTGCGCAGGGTCCACTCACCGTCGCCGGCGAAGAAGCGGAAGTGCCCGGTCGCGGAGGTCGGGACCTCCGCGGTGAACTCGCCGCTGCGGTCGAGGAGACGGACATAGGCGTTGGGGACCGGCTCTCCCCCCGACGCGCCACCGCGCAGGACCTGGCCCTGGATCACGGCCTCCTTGGCGACGTTGACGCCGTCGAGCGACAGGCCGCCCTCGGTCGCGCCGCACATCAGGCGTCACCCGGCTCGTCGCCGAGGGCGACGGGAACGCCGACGAGGGAGCCGTACTCGGTCCACGAGCCGTCGTAGTTCTTCACGTTCTTGCGACCGAGCAGCTCGGTCAGCACGAACCAGGTGAGCGACGACCGCTCGCCGATGCGGCACAGGGCGATGGTGTCCTTGTCGGCGTCGAAGCCGACCTCGTCGTAGAGGGCGTTGAGCTCGTCGTCGGACTTGAAGGTGCCGTCGTCGTTGGCGTTCTTGCTCCACGGGACGTTGACCGAGGTCGGGATGTGGCCCGCGCGCTGGGCCTGCTCCTGCGGCAGGTGGGCCGGCGCGAGCAGCCGGCCGGCGTACTCGTCGGGGCTGCGCACGTCGACGAGGTTCTGCGTGCCGATCGCGGCGACGACCTCGTCGCGGAAGGCGCGGATGGAGGTGTCCTGCTCGCTGGCGGTGTACGACGTCTTCTCGCGGGTCGGCAGCTCGTCGGTCAGCTCACGGGAGTCGAGCTCCCACTTCTTGCGGCCGCCGTCGAGGAGCTTGACGTCCTGGTGGCCGTAGAGCTTGAAGTACCAGTAGGCGTAGGCGGCGAACCAGTTGTTGTTGCCGCCGTAGAGCACCACGGTGTCGTCGTTGGAGACGCCGCGCTCGGAGAGCAGCGCCTCGAACTGCGCCTTGTTGACGAAGTCGCGGCGGACCTGGTCCTGGAGGTCGGTGGTCCAGTCGAGCTTGATGGCTCCCCGGATGTGGCCCTTGTCGTAGGCGGTGGTGTCCTCGTCGACCTCGATGAGGACGACTCCGTCGGTGTCGAGGTTGTCCTCGACCCACTGGGCGGTGACGAGCGAGTTCTCGCGGCTCATGGTGGTTGTGCTCCTTGGTGGTGGTGGATCTGCGGTGTCAGGGACTGGTTTCGAGGCTCGCTGCGCTCGCACCTCAACCAGCGAGATGTGTGTCAGGCGGTCAGGCGGCGGGCGAGCAGGTAGACCTCGCAGCCGAGGCAGAAGGCGAAGAGTGCGTTGAGCAGCGCGGCCACCAGGGCGAACCCGACCGCGACCTGCCCCAGCAACGTCGCTCCGGCGAGGAGGGCCAGCAGGCCGACGACCGCGAAGGCCAGGCCGACGGCCTGGGCGAACCGCGGCGGCTCGGGCGCCTCCCAGTCGGTCGGCGGCGCCAGCCGCGGACGGACGAGCGTGCGGAAGAGCCAGGCGTGCGGAGTGGCCTGGACGCCGTGCACGGCACCGACAGCGAAGAGCGCCGCCTGCACTGCGAGCAGCGCGATGCTCCACGGCTCGGGCAGCAGCAGCACCGCCACGAGCACGACGGCGGTCAGGCCTGCGGCGAGCTGGGGCCCTCGCGGGTCGATCGCGCCGTCCGGCGGGCGCACGCCCGTCGACGTACGACGTGCGGCGGTGTCGTTGCCGGGCAGGCCGGTGTGGGTGGTGGACATGTCACTCCTGGGTGGGGTCGTGGCCCGGCTCGGTCCGGGCGCGCCGAAGACGTGCGCAGCGCACGGGTCCCACCAAGGTCGGTCCGACAACGTCGCGGACTCAGACGTGCAGGCCTGGTGGACCCGTCAGGACATTCGACACAGCGCCGAGCGCACGCGGCAGTGATCCACTGCGCGGCGCCGGGTGAGCATGGTCGAGGACATGGGGACGACAGTAGGCCGTGCCGGCAGCACAGACACTCCGCGTCTCACGATGCGGTCCGTGCATCCATATCGTGAGATCACACGGTGCCGAGCGCGCTCAGGACCTGGGCCCGGGTCGGCGCCCCCGTGGCGCGGGTGACCTCGCGGCCGGCGGCGTCGAGGACCACCGTGGTGGGCGTGCGCAGGATGCCAAAGGCGCGCGTGGCGTCGAGGTGGTGCTCGGCGTCGACCTCGACGTGGGCCACGCCGTCGACCAGGTCGACGACCTCGCCGAGCACGCGACGGGTGGCGCGGCACGGTGCGCAGAAGGCGCTGGAGAACTGCAGCAGCGTGGCCCGCTCCCCCAGCGACCCGCCGACGGCGGCGACGAGGTCGGCGCCGGGGGGTCTCGTGACGGGCGCCGGGGCGCCGTCCTCGACCAGCGGGGGCTTCGACGCCGGGGCGCCGTCCTCGACCAGCAACCGGTCCTGCGCCGGGGCGCCATCATCGACGGGTGGCAGCGCCGCACCGTCCGGAGCGGGCTGGCGTACGGCGTGGGTGCCGCGGAAGCGGCCGTCGGTGCCGAGGCGCCACAGCCCGACGCCGAGGGCGAGCGCGACGGCGGCGACGGCGATCCAGGCTCCGGGGGTCACGCAGCGCTCAACGCGCGGGCGGCGCGAAGATGTTCCCGGGTCAGCGTGCCTCGAGCTTGGCGAGCCGCTCGCGAAGGCGACCGACCTCGACCTCGAGCTCGAGCACGGCGGCGATGCCGGCGAGGTTCAGCCCGGCCGCGAGGAGGTCACGGATCCGGTGGAGACGGTCGATGTCGTCCTCGCTGTAGAGCCGCGTGCCGCCCGCCGTCCGGTCGGGATCGACCAGGCCGCGGCGCTCGTAGACGCGGATGTTCTGGATCTGGAGCGAGGTCATCTCAGCCGCCACGGAGATCGCGAAGACCCCGACCTCGCGTCGCGCCATGTCACCGCCTCCTCGACCTCGCGCCGGCCCGGAGATCGGGCCGGATGTCGACTTGATTCTGCCTGGCATCTGGAATATAAGAAACCTATAACCACGGTTACAGATCAGAGGCACTCACGCAGGGCCTCGCCCCGAACCCAGAACCAGGAGGAAGACACCATGCTGATCCGCAGCGCAGACCCGTTCCGCGAGTTCGACCGGCTGACCCAGCAGCTCATGGGCACCACGAACCGCCCCGTCGCCATGCCGATGGACGCGTGGCGCGAGGGTGACCGCTTCGTCCTCGAGTTCGACCTGCCTGGCGTGAGCCCGGAATCGGTCGACCTCGACGTCGAGCGCAACGTGCTGACCATCCGTGCCGAGCGGGTGGCCAACAACGGCGACTGGCAGATGCTGGCGTCGGAGCGTCCGCGGGGCGCCTTCAGCCGCCAGCTCGTGCTGGGCGACAACCTCGACCTCGAGCACATCGAGGCGGCCTACCGCGACGGCGTCCTCCGCCTGCACGTCCCCGTGGCGGAGAAGGCGAAGCCGCGCAAGATCGAGGTGCGCACCGACGCCGGCGACCGCACCGCGATCGAGGCCTGACCGCGACGGAGGGGTGGCCAGGCCTCTCACGACCGGGCCCCGCGGAGCAGTGCTCCGCGGGGCCCGTCGCTGTTGTGCCGGGGTCAGCGCTTGATCTTGACCCTCGTCCGGATGTCTCCCGAACCGACCTTGCCCTTGCCCTTCACGGTGAGGACGAGCTTGTGCTTGCCCTTGCCCAGCGTCTTCTTGAACCTGACGACGCCGGCGCCGTTCTTGATCTTGGCCTTGCCGAGCTTCTTGGTCTTCTCCTCGCCGTTCTTCTTGACACCGACGATCTCGAAGACGGCGATGGTGGCCTTGACCTTCTTGGCCTTGAGGGGCTTGACCTTCAGCGTGATGGCCGCCGACTTCTTGGAGACCTTGGCCTTCACCTTCGGCTTGTAGCCGATCTTCGGCGTCGTGGCGGTCACGGCCTGCCCCTGGGCGAAGCCGGCGTCGTTGGTGACGCGGCCGGTGACCTTCTTGCCGAGCATCGACTTGGTGATCTTCAGCGAGGGGCCGGTGCCGACGACGGTGGTGCCGGCGAGCCACTCGTAGGTGAAGACCGACCGCGCCTCGGTGTTCCAGCGGCCCTTGTCGAGCCGGATGGTCTTGCCGACCCAGGCGTTACCCGCGACCTCCGGGCGCTCGACGGCCTTCACGTCCTTGGTGAGGGCGGCGGAGATGCCGGTGGTGAGCTGACCGGGCGTCACGGTGATCATGGTGGCGTCCTCGGGGAGGGCGTCCTTCCACCACTCGGCGACGTGGTGGTCCCCGCCGAACTGGACGGTGTAGGTGCCCGCCCACAGGGTGCGGACGTCGTACGAGCCGTCGGGCTTGAACTCGTAGGCCTGACCGGCGGTGTTGTTCTCGGCGTCACGGAAGGAGACCCAGGCGTCCTCGGGGACGCCGCCGGCCTCGCTGGTGACCGCACCGCTCACGCCACCGGAGACCGGCAGGGTGAAGTCGAGGGTGCGCGGGGCCGCGGTGATGACGGCGGCGGTGTCGTAGCCGAGCTTGTCGCCCGACCACGTCGTACGACGGAGGAAGTCGCCCTCCTCGCGCGGCGCCTGGTCGGTGCGGACGACGAGCTTGAACTCGGTCTCGCCGGCGATCCGGTCGAGCTGCGCGAAGTGGTACTGGCCGGCGCGGTTGCTGTAGGTGGAGGCGACCACCTTGGCGTCCCGCGGGTCGGCCGGGGTGTCCATGACGTCGATCTGGTAGCCGATGCCGAGGCTGCCGAGCTGGTCGCGGACCGTGCCGCTGACGTCGACGCCGTTGGGCGTCGCGGCGGGCTTGAGCGTCAGCACGGGGTCGATGCCGGTGACGGCCTGGCCGGGAGCGACGGTGACCGGGGTGGGGTCGGCCGGGGAGTCGAAGGCGACGTTGTTCCAGTACTCGCCGTAGTACTCGCCGATCTCGTCGTAGAACGCGACCTGGTGCGTGCCGGTGGAGACGCCCTCGATCGTGTAGACGCCGTTGGCGTCGGTGTAGTCGCACCCGTCGTTGCTGCACGCCTGGACGCGGGCGATCGGCTGGGCGTAGTCGTTGGTGACGCGCCCGGAGATCGAGCCGCCCGGCGCGAGGGTGACGACGCCGACGTCGGTGCCGGCGGCGGTGGGACCGACGGGGTCGGCGGCAGCCTCGGAGGCCTTGTCGTTGTACCACTCGGTCGCGAGCTCGTCGCCGCTGTCGGGGTCGTTGCCGCTGAAGACCAGCTTCACCGACGGCGCGGTCGTGCCGACACGGAAGGAGCCGTCACGGTTGGCCGAGTCGCTGCCGACCGGGTCGCCGGTGGTGGTGTCGTACGCCCGGATGGAGGCGTTCCGGACCGGGCGACCGTCGGCGGTCCGGACGAGGCCGGTCACGCTCGGCGCCCGCTCGATGGTCCACGGCGACAGGGTCTGCGCGGCACCGGCGACGGTGACGACGTCGGCCGTCGCCTCGTCCGCCTTGTCGCGGTACCACTCCGGCGAGTACTCCGGCGTCGGGTAGAACCGCAGCTTGTAGCTGCCGTTCTCGAGCGGGATGTCGAAGGTGCCGCTGTCGACGACGTAGTTGCCGACATAGTCACCGGCGGTGCTGTAGACCGACATCGAGCCCTCGACGTAGTTGCCGGCGGCGTCGATCGTGCTGCCGCTGACCATCACGGCGGCGTTGGCCGGAGCGGCGGACACCGCACCCAGCGCTGCCGCGGCGAGCGCACCCGCTGCCACGACCGAAGTGAGGCGCGAGCGCGCCCCCACAGACCCAGCGTGCATCCTGGTTCCCCCTAGTTGTTCGTCATCACTGCATGGGGGCGCGCGAACCAGCCGGCGACCCTGCGTCGCCGAGACCGGCACGTCCCCCGTTGCGGAGCCATGGGACTCCGAACACGTGCATCCTGACCCGTTCGGACCCCTCTCAAACCCCGGGTCCGGGACCCGTTGCGTCAGCCGCCGGCGAAGGGGGGCAGCAGCTCGACCACGGTCCCCGGCGCGACGACCACCGAGGCGGGGTCCTGGGAGCGCACCGGCTGGTCGCCGAGGAGCACGGAGCACACGGCGACGGTGCGTGCCATCCGGTCGTCGGGGTGACGCACGAGGACGAGGCCGACCACCTCCGAGAGCGGCAGGTCGCCGGGCACCTCGAAGGTGTCCTCGGCGACGCCGGCGGCCGCGCGGGCACCCGCCCAGTAGCGGACCGTGACGGTCCCCGCCGGCGTGCCGTCGGGCGCGCCCGAGGTCGTCCCTGAGGTCGTCCCCGTGCTCGCCCCCTCGCTCGTCTCATGGAGGCGATCAGGCCCGGATGCCGTGCTCATGCGGGATATCCTTCCTCATCCCCGGCTGAGAGGAGGGCCCGCCATGAGCGCCCTGCTGCTGCTCACGGGTGCGCTGCAGCCCTCGGCCGAGGTGCTCCCCGGGCTCGCGCTCCTCTCGCACACGGTGAAGATCCTGCCCGCGCAGGGCAGTGCGCTGCTCGACGCCCCCGACAGCGACCTGGTGCTGGTCGACGGTCGCCAGGACCTCGCGGCCGCCCGCGACCTGTGCCGCCTGATCCGTACGACGGGCGCCGACGCGCCGGTGCTGCTCGTGGTGACCGAGGGTGGCCTCGCCGTGGTCGCCCACGACTGGGGCATGGACGACGTGGTGCTCCACACCTGCGGTCCCGCCGAGCTCGACGCGCGGATCCGGCTGGCGATCGGCCGCAGCAGCGCCGCCTCGCCCGACGACCCCGCGGCCCACGTGATCCACCGCGGTGAGGTCGTCGTGGACGACGCCACCTACACCGCGCGCATCGGCGGCCGCCCGCTCGACCTCACCTACAAGGAGTTCGAGCTCCTGAAGTACCTCGCCCAGCACCCCGGCCGCGTCTTCAGCCGCGAGCAGCTGCTGCAGGAGGTCTGGGGCTACGACTACTTCGGCGGCACCCGCACCGTCGACGTGCACGTACGCCGGCTGCGCGCCAAGCTCGGCACCGAGCACGAGCACCACATCGGCACGGTCCGCAACGTCGGCTACCGCTTCGTCGTCCCGACCCGCGACAAGGACTCCGAGGGCGGCCCCGGGACCGGCACGGTCCAGGGCTCTGCTGCGGGCTCCAGCTCCCGTGACGGGGCGGGCCGCGGCAGCGTCACTGGCTAGTCTCACCGGCATGGAGACCGGTGACCGCGTCGAGGAGATCGCCCGTGCCGCCGAGGCCGTCGACGGGGCCGCGCCGCTCGACGAGGCCGCCCGCATGGCGCTGGCGGACGGCACCGCCACCGTGCTCACCGAGTCCGGCGGCTTCGCCCTCGTGCACGACGGCGACCTCTCGCTCGCCGTCGACCCGGCCTCGCGCGGGCGTGGGACCGGCTCGGCGCTGCTGACCCGCACCGAGGCGTCGTACGACGGTCCGCTCACGGCGTGGTCCCACGGCAACCACCCGGCCGCGGCGCGCCTGGCCGCGAGCCACGGATGGGACCGGGTGCGCGACCTCTGGGTGATGCGGCGACCGACCTCGCTCCCCCTCCCCGCTCTCTCCGTGCCGTCCGGGGTGACGGTCCGCGGCTACCGCGACAGCGACGCCTCCTCGGTGGTCGCGGTGAACGCGGCCGCCTTCGCGCACCACCCCGAGCAGGGCGCGATGGACCTCGACAACCTCGCGCGACGGATGGCGGAGCCGTGGTTCGACCCTGCCGGGCTGCTCGTCGCCGAGGACGCGTCGGGGGTGCTCGGCTTCCACTGGACCAAGCAGCACGACGCCCGCCACGGCGAGGTCTACGTCGTCGGCATCGCCCCCGCCGCGCAGGGCCGCGGGCTGGGCAAGCTGCTCACCCTCGCCGGGCTGCACCACCTGGCCGGCCTCGGGGTGGACGAGGTGCTGCTCTACGTCGAGTCCGACAACGCCCCGGCGGTCGCGGTCTACTCGGGCCTCGGGTTCGCGCACGCCGATGCGGACACGCACGTGCAGTACCGCCGCCGGGGCTGAGGGCTCTCCGGCTGCCGCCGGGTCCGTCATACGTCTCCGACCGCGTCGGTTCGGCTTCGTATGACGGAACGGCGTGGCTCAGCGGAGGGGGCGGACGTGCAGGCCGACCTCGGGGTCGACGACGACCTCCTGGGTCGCCGGCATCTCGTCGACGGTCAGCGTGGCGTCGACCGGGACGTTGCGCTTGACCAGCGCCAGCGCGATGGGCCCGAGCTCGTGGTGGCGCGCGCTCGACCCGACGAAGCCGATGTCGCGGCCGTCGAGGGAGACCGGGGAGTGCGCGGGGGGCAGCCGGTTCTCCGAGCCGTCGAGGTGCAGCAGCACCAGCCGGCGCGGCGGCCGGCCGAGCGTGTGCACACGGGCGACGGTCTCCTGGCCGCGGTAGCAGCCCTTGTCGAGGTGGACGGCCGGGCCGATCCAGCCGACCTCGTTGGGGATGGTGCGGTGGTCGGTGTCGATCCCGAACCGGGGCTCGCCGCGCTCGATCCGCAGGGCCTCGAAGGCCCAGAGCCCGGCAGCCGGGCCGGCAGCGTCGGCGTACGCCTCGATGCGGTCGCGCGGGACGAGGTCGTAGCGGCCCGCACCCTCACCCGGGCGCCACATCACGGCCAGGTCGTCGACGAGCGCGACCTCGACGCGGGTCATGAACTTCATCCGCTCGAGCCACTCCACCAGGGCCGCCCCCGCGCCGGGCTCGGTGTGCGCGGTGAACGCCTCGCCGTCGTCGACGCCGGCGAAGGCGTGCTCGACGTGGCCCTGCGGGCTGAGGACCAGCGCCTGCGTCCAGGTGCCGGGGGCGAGACCGTCGAAGTACTGCGTCGTGAGGTTGTGCAGCCAGCTCAGCCGCTCGGGGCCGGAGATGCGCAGCACGTCACGGTGCGAGAGGTCGACGAAGCCGTCCCCGCGCGCGAGGCCGCGCTGCTCGGTGTTGAACGAGCCGTAGTGCGCGGCCACCGGGGCGTCGATGCCGTCGACGGCGACGGCTCCGGGCAGGGCGAGGAGGGGGCTGGCCATGCCGTCGAGTCTAGGCGGCGTGGGCTGGCTGCCCCAGCGGTGGGATGACAGCCTCCGGCGGGTGCTGAGTCGCTCGTGGGTCGCCCCTGAGTCGCTGGGCGACTCAGCTGCCAGCGCAGTCCGCGCAGGTGCCGAAGATGGCCAGGTGACCGACGTCCATGGTGAACCCGTCCTCGGCCAGCGCGGCGACGACCGGGGCGACGAGGTCGGGGTCGTACGACAGCACCGTGTGGCAGGTGCGGCACACGACGTGGACGTGCTCGTGCTCGTGCACGGAGTGGTACGTCGGCGCGCGGTCGCTGAGGTGCGTGTGGCGCACGAGCCCGAGCTCCTCGAGCACCTCGAGCGTGCGGTAGACGGTGGAGGCGTTGACCGAGCTGACCTGGCCGCGGACGTGGACCAGCACCTCGTCGGGAGTGGCGTGGCGCAGCTCGTCGACGGCCCGCAGGATCAGCTCGCGCTGGGGGGTGAGTCGCAACCCCTGCTCGCGCAGCCGGGCGGCGAGGTCGTCACTCATCGTCCCGCTCAGGCCCGCTGGAGGCGCGCCCAGATGTGCGGCTGGAGCTTCTGGCCCACGGCGGCCATGTCGTAGGCGTAGAGGAGGTCGCCGTCGACGTTGCCGTACATCCGGGAGCCCGCGTCGACGTGCTTGGCGGTCTCGGTGTAGGCGACGCCGGCGGTGTGCATCTCGACCTTGCCGCCCTCCGCAGCGCCGTACCAGATCTCGGAGAAGCCGATGTTGTGCGAGAGGAGGAACTCGACCTTGCCCGGCTCGGGGCAGCGCAGGAAGCCGGTCTCCATCGCGGCGTCGCGGACGAACTCGCCCTGCTCGTCGACGATCCACGCGCGCGACATGTAGTGGAAGAACGGCCGGCCGTCGTGGGTGAAGATCAGCTCCTGGCCGAACTGGAACGACTCGATGGTCGGGTACGCGCCGTGGCCGTTGCCCCGCCACGTGCCGAGCAGCCAGGCGACGGGGCCGCAGTTGGGGTGCAGGTTGTCCGGCAGCTCGAAAGGCATGGCGCTCACTCTAATGTGGCCCCATGCCTCGCTCACTGGTCGTCAAGGTCACCTGCGGAGCCGAGGACGCCGAGCGCTGCAACCAGGCGTTCACCGTGGCAGCGGCCGCCGCCGCGTCGGGGGCCGAGGTCTCGCTCTGGCTGACCGGCGAGGCCGCGTGGTTCGGCGTACCGGGCCGGGCGGAGGCGTTCGAGCTCGACCTGGCCACTCCCCTGGACCGGCTGATGGACGCCGTGCTGTCGAGCGGCACGATCACGGTCTGCTCGCAGTGCGCGGCCCGGCGCGGGCTCTCGGCGGGCGACCTGCGCGAGGGCATCACGATCGCCGGCGCCGCGGTGTTCGCCGAGCAGGTCCTCGGTGACGGCGTGCAGGCGCTCGTCTACTGACACGAGCGTCATCTCGCGTTCACCTTTCGGTGCCACACTGGTCGACATGTCCGACCCGGCCACCCTCACCAGCGCTGTCTCCCCGTCGGTGGAGGAGGGGCCGGTCGACCAGCCGTTCGGCCACCCGACCGAGGTGTTCGACGTCGAGCCCCCCTACCAGCCCGACGAGGCCGCGATCGAGGCCGTGGAGAAGTTCGACGACCGGTTCATCGACCGGGAGATCTCGTGGGTGCGGTTCAACCAGCGGGTCCTCGAGCTCGCGGAGGACCCGACCCTTCCGCTGCTGGAGCGCGTGCGGTTCCTGGCCATCTTCGCCAGCAACCTCGACGAGTTCTTCATGGTGCGCGTCGCCGGTCTCAAGCGGCGCATCGACGCCGGAGTGGCCGTCCGGGCCGCGAGCGGGCTGATGCCGCGCGAGCAGATCGACCAGCTGTGGTCGACGTGTCGTGAGCTGATGGAGCGGCACGCACAGGCCCTCGTCGACCTGCTCCCCGAGCTCGGCCACCAGGGCATCGAGATCGTCCGCTGGGCCGAGCTCGACCGCGAGGAGCAGAAGGTCTGCAAGAAGCTCTTCAAGGATCGGATCTTCCCGGTCCTGACGCCGCTGGCCGTCGACCCGGCGCACCCGTTCCCGTACATCTCGGGGCTCTCGCTCAACCTCGCCGTGGTGGTGCGGCACCCGAAGACCGGCACCGAGCACTTCGCCCGTGTGAAGGTGCCGCCGACGTTCGGCCGCTTCGTCGGTCTCGGCAACCAGCGCTTCGTGCCCATCGAGGACGTCATCGGCGAGCACCTCAAGAAGCTGTTCTCCGGCATGGAGGTGCTCGGCGCGCACACCTTCCGCGTCACCCGCAACGAGGACCTCGAGGTCGAGGAGGACGACGCGGAGAACCTCCTCAAGGCCCTCGAGAAGGAGCTGCTGCGGCGCCGCTTCGGCGCTCCCGTCCGGCTCGAGGTCGAGCAGTCGATCGACCCGAAGGTGCTCGAGCTCCTGGTCTCCGAGCTCGGCGTACGCCGCGACGAGGTGGTCTCGCTGCCCGGCCCGCTCGACCTCACCGGCCTGAACTCGATCGCCGACCTGCCCCGCGACGACCTCAAGTACGCCGGCTTCCTCCCCTCGACGCACCCGAGCCTGGCCGAGGTCGAGTCCGCCTCCCCCGTCGACGTCTTCGACTCGGTGTCGCGCCACGACGTGCTGCTGCACCACCCCTACGACTCCTTCGCCACCTCCGTGCAGCGGTTCCTGGAGCAGGCCGCCGCCGACCCGCACGTGCTGGCGATCAAGCAGACGCTCTACCGCACCTCCGGCGACAGCCCGATCATCGAGGCGCTCATCGACGCGGCCCAGGCGGGCAAGCAGGTGCTGGTGATCGTGGAGATCAAGGCGCGCTTCGACGAGCAGGCCAACATCCGCTGGGCGCGCAAGCTCGAGCACGCCGGCTGCCACGTGGTCTACGGTCTGGTCGGCCTCAAGACCCACTGCAAGCTGTCCATGGTCGTGCGCGACGAGCCCGACGGGATCAAGCGCTACGTCCACCTCGGCACCGGCAACTACAACCCGAAGACCGCCCGGCTCTACGAGGACCTCGGCCTGCTGACCTCCGACCCGGAGATCGGCGAGGACGTCGCGCTGCTGTTCAACAACCTCTCCGGGATCAGCCGCAACACCACCTACGAGCACCTGCTGGTGGCGCCCGACAGCGTCCGCGACGGGCTGATCGCGCAGATCCACCAGGAGGTCGCCCACCAGCAGGCCGGCCGCCGGGCAGGCATCCGGATCAAGGCGAACTCGGTGGTCGACGAGGCGGTGATCGACGCGCTCTACCTCGCCTCGCAGGCCGGCGTGCCCGTCGAGCTGGTGATCCGCGGCATCTGCGCCCTCCGCCCCGGCGTGCCCGGGCTGTCGGAGACGGTGCGGGTCCGGTCGATCCTGGGCCGCTTCCTCGAGCACAGCCGCGTGTTCTGGTTCGAGAACGACGGAGACCCCGCCGCCTGGATCGGCTCGGCCGACATGATGCACCGCAACCTCGACCGTCGCGTCGAGGTGCTGGTCCGGCTGCGCGACGAGCACGTCGTCGAAGAGATCCGCGCGCTCCTCGACCTGGCGCTGGACGAGGAGACCTCCGCCTGGGAGCTGGGGGCCGACGGCGAGTGGCGGCACCACAGCGGCGTACGACACCTGCAGGACGCGCTCATCGCGCGCCAGCGCACCCGCCGCCGCTGAGGGCGTCCTCAGGCCTCGCCGGGCGGAGCGGCGCCGGTCACACGGCTCGCGGTTGCGTTCTCGAGCGGATCACCCCCTAGCATGTTTCCCGGTTCATCCGCCCCCCGTTCGGAGTTCACCGTGCGTTTGAAGTTCCGCCCTGTCGACAGCTCGTTCTACGACCTGTTCAGCGAAGCCGCAGGCCACCTCGTCGTCGGAGCGCAGCTCCTCAGCGAGATGCTTGCCGAAGGGGCCTCCCGTCCCGAGATCGCCCAGCGCATGCGCGAGGCCGAGCACGCTGCCGACGAGACCACCCACTCGATCGTGCGTCGCGTCAACAGCACCTTCGTCACCCCGTTCGACCGCGAGGACATCTACTCGCTGGCCTCGGCCCTGGACGACGTGATGGACATGATGGACGAGGCCGTCGACCTCGTCCTCCTCTACGAGGTCACCTCGCTCCCGCCGGAGACCACCCAGCAGGTCGAGGTGCTGCAGCGCTGCGCCGAGCTCACCGCGGCCGCGATGCCGAAGCTGGAGTCGATGGGCTCGCTCGACGAGTACTGGATCGAGATCAACCGCCTCGAGAACACCGGCGACAAGTCCTACCGCCGCATCCTCGCCAACCTGTTCAGCGGCGAGTACGAGGCGCTCGAGGTCCTGAAGCTGAAGGACGTCGTGGAGTCCCTCGAGGGGGCGATCGACGCGTTCGAGAAGGTCGCGAACATCGTGGAGCAGATCGCCGTCAAGGAGTCCTGACTCGATGGAAATCGCGATCATCATCGCGGTCGTCGCCGTCGCCCTGGTGTTCGACTACACCAACGGCTTCCACGACGCTGCCAACGCGATCGCCACGTCCGTGTCCACGGGGGCCCTGAAGCCCCGCGTGGCGCTGGCCATGGCGGCCGTCATGAACTTCGTCGGTGCGTTCCTGGGCCAAAAGGTGGCCCACACCGTCTCCGACACCATCGACCCAGGCCCCGGTTCCCACGGACTGGTCATCGTGATGTGCGGCCTCCTCGGCGCCATCACGTGGAACCTCATCACGTGGTACTTCGGCCTGCCGTCGTCGTCCTCGCACGCCCTCATCGGCGGCCTCTGCGGCGCGGCGGTGGTCGCGGGCGCGACGACCAACTGGGCGGTCGTGCTCGACAAGGTCGTCATCCCGATGTTCCTGTCGCCGGTCGTCGCCTTCTCGCTCGCCTTCCTGCTGATGCTGGCGATCATGTGGCTCTTCCGCAACGCCAACCCGGGACGCACCAACCGCGGCTTCAAGGTCGCCCAGACCGTCTCCGCCGCGGCGATGGCGCTCGGCCACGGCCTGCAGGACGCCCAGAAGACGATGGGCGTGATCTTCCTGGCGCTGCTCACCGGTGGCTACGTCTCCGAGTCCGACGGCCTCCCGCTCTGGGTCATCCTGGCTGCCGCGACGGCGATCTCCCTCGGCACGTGGTCCGGCGGCTGGCGCATCATGCGCACGCTCGGGCGCCGCATCATCCACCTCGACCCGCCCCGCGGCTTCGCGGCGGAGTCGGTGGCCGCCGGCGTGCTCTACACGACGTCGTACGTCTTCGAGGCGCCGATCTCGACCACCCACACCATCACCTCCGCGGTCATGGGCGTCGGTGCCACCAAGCGCCTCTCCGCCGTCCGCTGGGGCGTGGCGAAGTCGATCCTCACGGCCTGGGTGCTGACCTTCCCGGCCGCCGCCCTCGCCGCCGCCATCTGCTACGGGATCGCGCACCTCTTCCTCCCCTGACGTTGGTCGCCGGCTCCGCCCGGCGCTCGGCTCTCTGGGGGGGTAGTTAGGGACGTTCTCGTAGGCGAAACGGGCGACTGACCTCCCAGAACGTCCCTAACTACCCCGAGACGGGCACGTGGCAGGCGTCGGCCGGCCTCAGGCCGCCGGCCGGTACCCGAGAAGGCGGACCCGCTGCTCCGGGGAGAGCCTGCGCCTTTGCTCCACGGTGAACGTGGGGATCCACCAGTGCGGCAGCTCGGTGCTCCAGCGGCGCCGCTCGGGGGGTCGGTGCGCGGCGCGCGTGTAGGCCTCGCGGAGCCTGGCGACGAAGGGTTCGCGGTCTGCAAGGTCGCCCGCCATCATGGTCACCCCCTCGAGGCCGAGCGCGCGGTACGCCGCCTCCTTGACGACGTCCTTCTGCCGCGCCTTCCCTGCCAGGTGCAGCGCGCCGTCGTACATGCCGTAGACGCCTGCGTCAGGGTCGAGGAGGTCGGGAGTGCCCACGAACCGCCCGTCACGCGTGAAGACAGGATGGTTGGTGAGCGGCCTGGGATGGTGGGACAGGCACCAGGTCCGGCGCATGATCGGCTCGGTGGGCGACCAGCTGTTCTCGTCGAGGTGGGGCAGCAGGGCGCGGATCCGTGGCACGCCTTGCCGCACCCACAGCGCGGTGTCGACGTACGCAGCCAGCTCGGCGATCGACACGAGGTCGTGCAGCGCCGCCAGCTCGAAGGCGACAACGGCCGCCTCCTCGCTCGGCGCCTTCCTCATCTCGTAGGCCACGCTCCAAAGTGCCGACGTGACCCTGAGACCCCGAACCCGGCGGATGGTGCCCGGCGGGAGGATCTCCTGACTGACCTGGAGTCCCAGCTGCGGTCGTAGGGCGTGCTGGTCGCCCACCGCCAGCGCCACCGGACGTGGTGTCTGGTCCGGCCACGAGCCCTGGAACCACATCGCTCGCTGCCAGCGCAGTGCGGCCCAGCCGGTCACCGCCCCGTAGGACGGAAGGCACGCTGCAGCCTCGACGATGCGCTGCTCGAGGGTGCGCTGCACCTCGGCGGCCACCCACAGCCCCCTGCTCGTACGCCGGAACGCACCCGAGCGCGTCTGCCACTCGGTCGGGCCGCCCTCGTCCTCGCGGCGCGACGGCCACACCGTCCCGGGCGGCAGGCCCTCGCGCGGACCGAACCCTTGGAGCGGCCACGCACCTACGCCGTACTCCTCCATCGGAGGCACGATGGCCGACGGTTTGGATGCGGCGCGGCAGCGATCCACAGCTGACCGGCCGGGGCGGCCTCAGGCCGTCCTGGGGACAGTTGCTGGCCCGCTACGGTGCCCCACCTCCCCGGGGGGTAGTTAGGGACGGTCTGGTGGGTCGAACCCCCGATCTCACCACCAGAACGTCCCTAACTACCCCCCCCAGGGCGCCCTGGGCCAACCCGGGCGAGCGCTCAGCCGAAGCGGCCGGAGATGTAGGCCTCGGTGGCCTCGTTGTCGGGGTTGGCGAACATCTTCTGGGTGGAGTTGAACTCCACGAGGTGGCCGGGCTCGCCGGCGGCCTTCAGGTTGAAGAAGCCGGTCTCGTCGGAGACGCGGGCGGCCTGCTGCATGTTGTGGGTGACGATGACGATCGTGTAGTCGGTCTTCAGCTCGTGGATCAGGTCCTCGATGGCCGAGGTGGAGATCGGGTCGAGCGCCGAGCACGGCTCGTCCATCAGCAGGACCTGCGGCTCGACGGCGATCGCGCGGGCGATGCACAGGCGCTGCTGCTGGCCGCCGGAGAGGCCCATGCCGGGCTTGCCGAGGCGGTCCTTGACCTCGTTCCAGAGGTTCGCGCCCTTGAGCGAGCGCTCGACGACGTCGTCGGCTTCGGACTTCTTCATCTTCTTGGAGTTGAGTCGGTTGCCGGCGAGCACGTTCTCGTAGATCGACATCGTCGGGAACGGGTTCGGCCGCTGGAAGACCATGCCGATCTGGCGGCGTACGGCGACCGGGTCGACGGCGCTGTCGTAGAGCGACTGGCCGTCCACCATCACCTTGCCCTCGACGCGGGCACCGGGGATCACCTCGTGCATGCGGTTGAGCGAGCGCAGGAAGGTGGACTTGCCGCAGCCGGAGGGGCCGATGAAGGCAGTGACGGAGCGCGCCTTGATGGTCATGCTGACGCCCTCGACGGCGAGGAAGTCGCCGTAGTAGATGTCGAGGGAGTCGACGGTGATGCTCTTGGCCATGGGGGTGGGTCTCTCTTGTCTTCCGGAAGATCTGGGTCTGGCTCAGTGGCCGGTCTTGGGGGCGAAGATCCTGCCGATGACGCGCGCCACGAGGTTCAGCAGCATCACGATCACGATCAGCACCAGCGCTGCACCCCAAGCGATCTCGACGCCCGGCGGCGTGCCGCCCGGGGTCTCGGCGATGCCGGGGTTGGCGTTCTGGGTGTAGATCAACACTGGCAGGGTCGTCATCCGCCCGTCGAACAGGTTGAAGTTGGTGCGCGTCGTCAGACCGGCGATGAGCAGCAACGGGGCGGTCTCACCGACCACGCGGGCGATGGCGAGGGTCACGCCGGTCACGATGCCGCCCAGCGCGGTCGGCAGCACGACCTTGACGATCGTGCGCCACTTCGGCACGCCCAGGGCGTACGACGCCTCGCGCAGGTCGGCCGGCACGAGGCGCAGCATCTCCTCGGTCGAGCGAACGACCACCGGGATCATCAGCAGCGACAGCGCCACCGAGCCGCCGATGCCAGACCGGTAGCTCGGTCCGAAGAGCAGGATGAAGACCGAGAACGCGAACAGTCCGGCGACGATCGACGGGATGCCGGTCATCACGTCGACGAGGAAGGTGATCCACCCGGCCAGCCGGCTGCCCTTGCCGTACTCGATGAGGTAGATCGCGGCCATGATGCCGATCGGCACGGAGATGACGGCCGCGCCGATCGTGATCAGCAGCGTGCCGATCAGCGCGTGGTAGATGCCGACCTCCTGGTCCAGGCTCGTGCGATACATCGAGAAGGTCAGGAAGGTGGAGCTGATCCGCGGCAGACCGCGGTCGACGACCGTCCACAGCAGCGAGGCCAGGGGCACGACCGCGATCGCGCAGGCGGTCCACACGAGGCCGGTCATCAGCCGATCGGTGGCGCCGCGACGTCCCTCGACCACACCGGCCCAGACGGGGAGCGCGACGAGGAAGACGAGAGCGGACAGGATCGCCCAGGCGACCGGGCCCCAGCCGAGGAGGAGCACCGGCAGCGCAGCAGCCGCGACGGCCACGACGGCCACGAGAGCCGGCGCGATGCGGGGCAGCCTGGCCGCGGTGAAGGAGACCGCCTCGGGGGCCGTGCGGACGGGAGCAGTCGTGACGCTCATCGGTGGAGCTTCCTCTCACTGCGGGTGACGATCCATCGCGCGGCGAAGTTCACCAGGAACGTCACCAGGAACAGCACCAGGCCGGTCGCGATCAGCACCTGGATCTTGCCCGGGGTGCCCTCCTTGTAGTTGGCGGCGATGTTGGACGCGATCGAGGCGGGGTTGCTGCTGGAGATCAGGTTGAGCGAGATGCCGCCGCCCGGCGAGAGGACCATCGCGACGGCCATCGTCTCGCCGAGGGCACGTCCGAGACCGAGCATCACCGCGGACACCATGCCGGAACGGGCGTAGGGGAAGACGGCCATCCGGATCATCTCCCAGCGCGTGGCGCCGAGGGCCAGCGCGGCCTCCTCGTGCAGGCGCGGGGTCTGCGCGAACACCTCGCGGGAGATCGCGGTGATGATCGGCAGGATCATGATCGCCAGCACCAGCCCGGCGGTCAGGATGGTGCGCCCGGTGCCCGACGCGGGGCCGGCGAAGAACGGCAGCCAGCCCATGTTCTCGTCGAGCCAGACGTACGCCGGCTGGAGCTCGCGTGCCAGCACGCTGATGCCCCAGAGGCCGAAGACGACCGACGGCACGGCGGCGAGCAGGTCGATGACGTACGCGATGGGGGTCGCGATGGACTTGGGGGCGTAGTGGCTCACCACCAGCGCGACGCCCCAGGCGAGCGGGACGGCGACGACGAGCGCGATGACCGCGGCCAGCACCGTGCCGAACAGCAGCGGCGCGACGTAGCCCCAGAAGCTGGTTGCGCTGCCGTAGAACTCGGCCGGCTTGGACAGGCCGGGGACGCCCTCGATCGCCAGGAAGATGAAGACGCCTGCCAGGGCGGCAAGGATCGCGATCCCCGCAGCCAGGGCGAGCCGGGAGAAGACCCGGTCGCCGAGCCGCGGCCTGGCCCGGCCGGTGTCCTCAGCAACAACGGTGGTTGCCACGTGCTACCTCACTCAGTCGTTTCATGCGCCTGTGCGGCGGGCCGGTTGCCCGGCCCGCCGCACCCGGCGTGGGTGGTCGGCGGAGTACCCGCCGACCGGTGGATCAGCCCGCGGTGATCGCGTCGACGATGCTCTGCGCCTTCTCGGCGACCGAGCTGGAGAGCGGCGCGGAGCCGGCCTCCTCCGACGCTGCCTGCTGGCCCTCGTCGGACACGATGTAGGACAGGTAGCCCTTGACCAGGTCGGCCTCGGCCTGGTCCTCGTAGGTCTGGCAGGCGATGACGTAGCTGAGCAGGACGACGGGGTAGGCACCCGGCTCGGTGGTCTCGCGGTCGATGTCGACGGCCATGTCGACGTCGGCACGGCCCTCGGCGGCCGGGGAGGCCTCGACGACCGTGGCGGCACCCTCGGCGGACGGGGCGACGTACTCCTCGCCGACCTTGACCGAGACGACGGACAGGTCGCCGACCTGGCTCTCGTCGGCGTAGCCGATGGTGCCCTTGCCGCCCGAGACGGCGGAGATGACGCCCGAGGTGCCCTCGGCGGCCTCGCCACCCTTGACCGGGAACGCGTCCTCGGCCTCGTAGGACCACGACGAGCTGGCCTTGCCGAGGTAGTCGGTGAAGTTCTTGGTGGTGCCCGAGTCGTCCGAGCGGTGGACCGGCGTGATGGCCAGGTCCGGCAGGGTGGCGTCGGGGTTCTGGTCGGCGATCGCCTGGTCGTCCCAGCTGGTGATCTTGCCGTCGAAGATCTGCGCGATCGTGTCGGCGTCGAGGTTGAGCGAGTCGACGCCCTCCACGTTGAACGCGACGGCGATCGGGGAGACGTAGGCGGGGACCTCGATCGGGTCCTCGCCGTTGCAGCGCTCCTTGGCAGCAGTGAGCTCGCCCTCGTCGTCGTTGAGGTAGGAGTCGGAGCCGGCGAAGCTGACGCCACCCTCGATGAAGTTCGTACGACCGTCGCCGGAGCCGACCGGGTCGTAGTTGACGGTGACGTTGCCGTCGTTCATGCCCTGGAAGCCGGTGGCCCAGGCGCCCTGGGCCTTCTCCTGGGCGGAGGAACCGGCGCCGCTGAGGTCGCCGGACAGGCCGCCCGTGGCCTCGCTCGAGCCGTCGGACGCCGCGGCGTCGCTCTCGTTCCCGGCACCACAGGCGGTGAGGGAGATCGAGAGGGCAAGCACTGCCACGCTCGGGGCAAGCAGCTTGCGGAAAGAAGTGCGGTTCACTTCAGTGCTCCTGAAAGTCTTGTGATTGCTGACGATCGGGACGCTAGGCACGGCAGGAGAACGACCACGGCGTCGTCGGTGAACGCAGCGTGAACTCGGCCGGGCCGGATGGCGTCGCACATTCGTGCGTGAGACGGCGATCACATGAACTCGCCCGGCTGCGCTTGACGAGCGACCCCGGGAGTCCTACAAGGCTCAGGGCTGCAGGACCTCGGTCGCGACCACGCGGCCCTTGCGGTGGTGCGCGACCAGCATCCCGCCCGGCTCGAGCCTGACCTCGGGCAGGCGCAGCGCGTCGAGCACCGCGGGCAGCACCGGGCGGTGGGTGCACAGCACGGTGCTCTCGCCGCTGTCGAGCAGCGCGTCGACGAGCTCGACGACGCCCTCCGGGGTGGCGTCCTCCTCGCTCAGCTCGTCGTACTTCTTGACCGGCCACCCGGTCGTGTCGACGTAGGGCGTCACGGTCTGCACGCACCGGGTGCTCGACGAGGTGTGCACCGAGGTGACGTCGAACGCCGCGAGCAACGGGACCAGGTGCTGCGCCTGGCCCTCCCCGAGCCTCAGGAGCGGGCGGAGCCGGTCGTCCTTGCGCCAGCTGTCGCGCGAGCGCGCCTTCCCGTGCCGCAGCACGACCAGGGCACGGGTCTTGCGCCGCAGTGGCTTCGCCTCCGCGAGGGTGTCGCGGTCGTAGGAGTAGGTGAGCCGGCGCATCGCGGCGTCCCACGGCACCCACTGGACGGAGTCGATCTCGTCGTTGGGCCGGTAGCGGCTGACGTCGTCGCTGCCGAGCACGCGGCCGGTCCAGTAGTCCACCGACTTGAACCGGCCGTTGGACATCCGGTAGCGCTGCGAGGACAGCGCCGGCCCGAGGCGTACGTCGAGGCCGGTCTCCTCGGCCACCTCGCGCACTGCCGCGGTGACCACGTGCTCGCCGGGATCGAGCTTGCCCTTGGGGAAGGACCAGTCGTCGTACTTGGGCCGGTGCACCAGCAGGACCTCGCCGCCCTTGCGGGTGACCACGGCGCCTGCAGCGCGCACGTCGCGGGGCTCCATGGAAGTAGTGTCACACCCATTCCCGATCCACGAGGAGCCCGACCGTGCCACGCCGTGCCGTCCTCGCCCTCGTGGGCGTGCTCGTGGTGCTCGTCGCGGGGCTCGTCGCCTTCCGCCTGGGCGACCGGGGTACGCCGCTCCAGCGGGCGCTCGACCTCGTCCCGGCCGCCACCAGCAGGGCCACGTGGACCGACTGGGCGCGCGTCCGCGCCGAGCTCGATGCCGACGTCGACGCCGACTCCGACCCCGCCGCGGTCGACGCCTTCCTCGCCGACGCGTTCGCACGCGACCTGTCCTCGATGTCGGCGCTCAGCACGTCCGCCGGTGTGATGCAGCAGGAGCTGGGCCTCTCCCCCGCGACGCTCGACTGGGAGCTGCTGGCGCAGTCCGACGCCGGCGCCGTCGAGGTGATGGGCGTCGGTGACGACATCGACACGGGCGACCTCGCGGACCGGCTGCGGGACCTCGGCTGGGACGAGCCGGAGGAGGCCGACGGCGTGTGGGTCGGCGGACCGGATGTCCTCTCCGGGGTGGGGGCGACGCTGACCCCCGAGCTCCAGCACTTCGCGCTGCTGGGCGACCAGGGCCTCGTGCTCGCCTCCGACCAGGCGCCCTTCCTCGAGAAGGTCCTCGACGTGGTCCGCGGCGATGCCGACGGCGCCGACGACCTGGCCGACGTGGCCGGCGCCCTGGACGCCCCGCTCGCCGCGGCGGTCTACACGGGCGACCACGCGTGCGAGGAGCTGGCGATGTCTCAGGCCGACGACGACGCGCAGGCCGAGGCCGACCAGCTGGTCGCGGCAGCGGGCGGCGTACACCCGCTCACCGGCTTCGCGATGGGGCT
Source organism: Nocardioides sp. Root122 (assembly GCF_001425025.1). Classification (GTDB taxonomy): domain Bacteria; phylum Actinomycetota; class Actinomycetes; order Propionibacteriales; family Nocardioidaceae; genus Nocardioides. Next base: position 501,952 of record NZ_LMDE01000001.1, on the reverse strand, counting down.
GGAGCCCGGCGGCGACGTCCGCGCGGTGCTCCAGGTGGAGGACGCCGACGACGCTCCCGGCGACGCCGACGCGCGGGCCCGGCTCGCTGCCGGGCCGGCACCCGGTCAGGGTGGCGACTTCAGCGACCGCTTCTCGGTGAAGGACGCCGGCTCGGACGGGCGCGAGATCACGCTCGAGCTGCGGCCCGCGGACGGCGAGTACGTGCTGTCGGACCTGACGAGCGGGCCGGTGCTGTTCGCGACCTGCTGAGGCGCGTGAGCCGGGTCAGTCCTCGGAGGGCTTGCGCGGCGTGACGCCGAGCAGCCGGTCGATCTCGTCCTGGGAGAGGTGCTCCTCGGACTCGCTCGCGGCGATGATCAGCGTGGTCGTGAGCTCCACCTCGCCGAGCAGGTCGCCGTCCTCGAGGGTCACGTCGAACTGGTCGTGCATCGTCACCCTCCCTCGCTCTGCAGGCCGTGCTCCCGCGTTCAAATGTACGTCGCCAGGTCCAGTGTCCACGACAGGTGCTGCCCGGCCAATGACCCTTTCGTGTCACTAGTCTCCCGCTAAATCTACTCCGGCCCCTCCCCAATAGAGGGGAGAGGCCGGAGCAGTGATCAGAACTGGACCTCAGTCCAGCGTCCGACGATCAGACCGGACGAACGTTCTCCGCCTGGGGGCCCTTCGGGCCCTGGGTGACGTCGAACTCGACCTTCTGGTTCTCGTCCAGGGACTTGTAGCCCTGGCTCTGGATGGCCGAGTAGTGCACGAAGACGTCGTCGCCGCCGTCCTCCTGCGCGATGAAGCCGAAACCCTTCTCGGCGTTGAACCACTTAACGGTGCCCTGAGCCATGTCGCTCGTTACTCCTTTGTCGGGGCGTGAGCCGCCACCTCGGCGACCCGCACCAGATGCGGTGACACGCCGCTTGCGACTCACGAGCTGGCAGGGCCCGAAGAACAAACGCCGTTGGATCACAAACTCCGCGGGCGTCGACCTGCTGGAACTTGCACCTGTTGCACGACAAACCCTACCAACATTTCGCGCCACGTCACCGGTGGAGTTGGACGCGGTGATGAACAGTCGGCCAACGGGCTCGCCGAGGGGGCTGCTCCGCTCTCCTGCCACGCGCCCCGGCAGGGCCGGCGTACGCCCGTCCTGACACCATCGGTCGGGTGACCGACCCCGCCCGTCCGCGCGTCGCCGTCTGCGGCATCAGCCTGGAGGCCTCGACGTTCTCCCCCGCCCTCACCACGGCCGCGATGCTGTCTCCGCGCCGCGGCCGGGAGGTGCTCGACGCGTGGGACTTCTGGCGCGAGGGCGGGTCGCTGACCGACCGCGCGGAGTGGATCGGCGTCCTGCAGGCACGCAACATCGCCGGCGGCGCGATCCCGGCCGAGGACTACGCGGCACTGAAGGCCGAGATCCTCGCCGGGCTGGTCGCGGCCACGTCCGAGGCGCCGCTCGACGGGCTCGTCCTCGACATCCACGGGGCGGCCAGCGTCGTCGGGCTCGACGACATGGAGGGCGACCTCGCACTGGCCGTGCGGGCCGTCGTCGGCGCCGACTGCCTGATCAGCAGCGGCATGGACCTCCACGGCAACGTCTCGCACACCCTCGCCGCGACGGTCGACCTGCTGACGACCTACCGCACGGCGCCGCACGTGGACTGGCAGGAGACCAAGGAGCGGGCGGCCCGCAACCTGCTCGACCGGCTCGCCCTCCCCCGGGGGCGCCGACGGCCGGCCAAGGCCTGGGTGCCGGTGCCGATCCTGCTGCCCGGCGAGATGACCAGCACCCGGCAGGAGCCGGCGACGAGCCTGTACGCCCGGGTGCCCGAGATCGAGGCGCTCGACGGCATCCTCGACGCGGGCATCTGGATCGGCTACCCGTGGGCCGACGAGCCCCGCAACTGCGCCGTGGTCATGGTCGTCGGCGACGACGCGGAGCTGGCCAGGACCGAGGCCGCCGCGCTGGCGGGCGAGCTGTGGGCGCGGCGCGAGGAGTTCGGCTTCGTGGCGCCGACCGGGTCGTTCGAGGAGGTGCTCGCGGCAGCCGTGGAGTCGCCGGCGGCGCCGTACTTCGTCTCCGACTCCGGCGACAACCCGACCGCCGGTGGGGCCGGTGACGTGACGTGGACGCTGGCCGAGCTGCTGGCGAGCCCGGCGCTGGCGGCCAGCGGCAAGCGCGCGATCTATGCGTCGGTCCCGGACGCTGCCGGGGCGTTGGCGGCGCAGGAGGCCGGGGTCGGTGCGGATGTACGCCTGAGGGTCGGCGCCCGCGTCGACGACCGCCCCGCGCCGCCCGTGGAGCTCAGCGGTCGCGTGGTGGCCGTGGTGCCGGGCGAGGACAACCTCGAGGTCGTGGTCCGCACGCCCCACGTCGACGTGGTCGTGACCCGGCGGCGCCGGCCCTACCACCTCGAGTCGGACTTCACCCGGCTCGGGCTGGACCCACGCCGCGCCGACATCGTGGTCGTGAAGATCGGCTACCTCGAGCCCGAGCTGTTCGACATGGCCGCCGACTGGATGCTGGCGCTCACTCCCGGCGGGGTCGACCAGGACCTGGCGCGGCTCGGGCACCGGCGGGTGCGCCGGCCGATGTTCCCCCTCGACGACGTCTCCGGGGTGGACCCGTTGGCTGGCGCGGCGCTGTTCCCCGGCGACACGACTGGGTGACTCAGCGGCGGAGGGCGGCCATGACCTCCGCGACGACGGCCGCGCTGGTGACACTGCGACTCCCGTCGTCGTAGCCCGCGGACACGCCCGCCGAGGTGACGCTGCCGGGCGCACGGAGGTGCACCTCGCGGGCGCCGGTCTCGTCGACGATCCGGGCGACGTTGCCGGGCCGGACCCCGCCGCCGACCGCGATCCGTACGTCGTCTCCCCCGCGCCGCACCAGGTCCGCGAGGGCTGGCAGGTGGTCGACGGCCGGCCCGCTGCCGCCCGAGGTGAGCACCCGGCTGATCCCGAGGTCGCGCAGGAGCGGCAGCGCCGACCGCTTGTCGGGCACGGAGTCGAAGGCCTTGTGGAAGGTGACCGGCGAGCCGCCGCACGCGGCCACCAGGCGGCGTACGGCACCGGCGTCGACGTCGCCGTCGGGCTGGAGCGTGCCGATCACGAACCCGAGCCGCGTGCCGGCCGGGACCGCCGAGCGCGTCGCCTCGATGTCGGCCGCCATCACGTCGAGCTCCTGCACGGAGTGGACGAAGTCGCCGGCGCGGGCGCGCACCAGCACCCGGATCTCCAGGCCCGCGGCCTCCTCGGCACAGTGGCGCACGAAGCCCAGCGTCGGCGTCGTACCGCCGTCGGCGAGCCCGGCGCACACCTCCAGCGCGTCGGCGCCACCCCCGGCGGCGACGGCCGCTCCCCCGACGTCCTCGAGGCAGATCTCGACCAGGGTGCGGGCGGGGTCGCTGTGGCTCACGGGTACACGCTATGCCGCCGCATCGGTCCTGCGGGCGCTCAGCGCAAGCCGCCCTCTCCCACGAGCACGTCGACCACCTCGGCCGGAGACGGCATCGCCGCGATCTCGCCGGACACCACCCGCGCCGCCCCGGCAAACGTGTCGTCGACGAGCAGGCGGGTCACGGCGTCGACGACCGACTGGGCGCTGACCTGCCCGGGGACGAGCACCAGTGCCGCGCCGCTCGACTCACCCCCGGAGGCGTTGCGGAACTGGTCGGCAGCGAGCGGCAGGCACAGCTGCGGACGACCCGCCGCCAAGGCCCCCAGGAACGTGCCGGAGCCGGCGTGCGACACCACGACTGCGCACCGCTCCAGCACCGCCGCCTGGTCGACCCACCTCTCCACCCGCACGTTGCCGGGCAGCGGGTCCAGCGCGGCGGGATCACCGTCGGGACCGACGGCGACGAGCACCCGGACCGGGAGGCCGCCGAGCGCGGCCACGATCGTCGGCAGGATCGGCGCGCGGTTCTGCACCGTGCCGAGGGTCAGGTAGACCAGCGGCGGCTCTTCGTCCGGGGCCGCGTGCGAGACCTGCTCGACGGGTCGCAGCTGGTGCACGGCACCGATGTGGCCCATGTCGACCGACTGCACCGACCGCGGGCAGATGTCGAGGTAGAGCGTGGTGAAGCAACCGGCGTACGGCGGGGGGTCGAGCCCGTGCTCGGCCCAGACCGACGCCACCGCCCACCCGGCCGAGTCGACGATCTCGCGCGGGATCGCGCCGCCGAACGCGTGGGTGACGCTCGGCACCCCGAGCACGGCCCCGACCACAGGAGAGGCGAGCTCGCCGTGCTCGTGGACCAGGAGGTCCGGGCGCCACTCGCGCGCCAGCGGCAACAGGTCCGCGGCCATCGGTGCGGTCAACAGCTCGCCGAACAGCCGTGGGAACACGAACGCCGCCCGCTCGACGGGTGCGACGTCCGCGGCCAGGGCATGCACCCGCTTCCTCCCCGCCAGGAGGTCCGGGCCCGCCAGACCGGCAGGCACCGCCTCCAGCCCCCGGTCGGCGACGAGGCGCGTCGCGTCCGCCCCAGTCGCCCACAGGACGGTGTGCCCGGCCGCGACGAACGCACGGGCGAGCGGGACCATCGGCAGGACGTGCCCGTAGCCGGACGTCGAGGAGAACAGGACCCGCACGAGATCCACCTGCCTCCTACGGCGCGCAGGTCATCGATCGATGCGAGACGCGTCCTGGTGCCGAGTCTCCCCCACTGCCGCTCCTGCGGCATCGCCCAGATGAGGGCCCGCCGTAGCGGCGCGGCTCGACTCGTCCTACGCCCCACGAGCGGGACGCGCCATGAGGACCCACAACATCTCGAGCGACCGGTCCAGCCAGTCGGGTGCGACCCCGCCGTGCCGGACGAGCTCGCCGAGGTAGGCGCCGACCATCAGGCTCACCACGCCCTCGGCGTCGAGGTCCGGGCGCAGCAGCCCGCCCGCCACGTCGTCGCGGATCCGGCCGACCAGGGCCTCGACGTAGGGGCGCAGGGCAGCGCGGAACAGGTCGGTGAACTCCGGGTCGGTGTTGCCGACGATGGCGGCCAGCCCACCGGGCCCCAGGACGTGGCCCATCTGGTGCCACACCTGGTCGAGGGCGGCACGGATCTTCCCCCGCACGTCCCCCTCGACCGGCACGTCGGGGCTGCCGATGGCAGCGGACAGGACGGCGGTGAGCAGCTCGGCGCGGTTGGCGTAGCGGCGGTAGATCGACGTCTTCGCCACGCCCGACGCGGACGTCACGGCGTCGATGGTGACCGCAGCGGGACCACGGGTGCGCAGCAGCTCCAGCACGGCGGCGTGGAGTCGCTGGTCGAGCGAGGCCTCGCGCGGGCGCCCCGGCCGGGGCCGCACGGGCGGTGTGTCGGCAGGGGGCACGCGGTCTCCGTCAGGGTCGTCGGGGCGGGTGGTCAGCATGACACCGGCGTCGTACGGCGCTCGGAGCCGACCTCAGGGTCGTCGTCGTCCGCATCCGCGTGAGCGTCGAGCCACGGCTCCTCCGAGGCGGACGACGCCGCGGTCAGCACCGCCAGCACGACGGCGTAGGTCACGATCGCCGCCAGGGTGAAGGCCGCGAGGACCATCAGCGCGTGCACGGCCATCACGCCGCCCTGTCGAACGGACTCGCTTCCCGCTCAGCGTCGGCGCTCCGTGGCGGGGCGTCCGCGCGCCACTGGTCGAGGAAGAAGACGAGGGTGACGCCACCCATCGTCAGTCCTCCGGCCAGCAGGGTCGCCGCCAGGAACATCATCACCTCGGCGCTGGGCATCTCATCCACTCCTTCCGACTTGTTCCGATACGCCTATCGTATCGGAATTAGGCGGGAGCTCAAGTGGCGCACCTCACCGCGCCGCGGGAATCGATACGCCAAACGTAGCGTTATGCCCGTCATCACAGACAAGGCGCCGAGGAACAGGCGCGAGAGGAGCGTGGACGTCATGGTCGTCTACAACGAGCTGGTGGCACTGACGGCGGGCGCCGGACTTCTCGGCTTCGCCGCATTCCTGGCGCAGCTGATCAGGTCCAGGCGCATCGACAGCGAGGGATGGGCCGGCTTCTTCGCCGTGACCGGCGTCCTGCTCCTCGCCCTGGGCATCCACACGACGGTCACCTGGCCGTTCGGCGGCAACGGCTTCGAGTACGCCAACATCGCCTTCGGCCAGCCCGCCGCGGGCTTCGGCGCACTGCTGCTCTTCGCGGCGGTCTACCTGTGGCGGCACCGCAGCCTGTACGCCGGTGCGGTCGAGGAGGCCAACGCCGCCACGCTGGCGGCCTTCAAGCCGGTCGGCATCTTCGTCGGGGCGCTCGGCCTCGGCATGGCCGTGCTGGCCGTCGCGTTCGTGCGCTTCCAGCTCGGCGCCGCGCCGCCGGAGGAGCCGATCAGCGGCCGCTTCGGCCACCTGCCGATCCTCGAGGCGCTGTTCCTCGGCGGCCTGTGGGGCGTCGTCGCCGTCGGTGCGCTGCTCTTCGCGATCGCCCTGTGGACCGACCGCCCGCAGCTGCTGCGCTGGGCCGTGTGGGCCTGGGTCATCGGCGGCACGGTGTTCCTGCTCTTCGGCGCGATGAACTTCTACACGCACATCGGGATGTACTACAACATCGAGCACGGCACCATGCACAAGTGGTGACCTGACCACCTGACGCGATGTCGGCCCCCGTGGACCACGGTCCACGGGGGCCGATCCCTCGCTCGAGGGATCGCTACTCCCGCACCTCGAAGACGTGCGTCCCGGGCTGGGTGCTCCCGGTCGAGCCCGCGGTGAGGCTCTGCGCACCACCGTCGAGTAGCGCACCGGGGGTACGAGAGCCCGGCACCTCGAAGGTGCCCGCGGTGGTCCCGTCGGTGTAGCCGACCGCGGCGCTGGACCCGCCGAGCCCGCCCGTGCCCCCGGACGCCACACCGGTCTCCCAGCGAAGCTTCTCGTAGACGAGCACGATGTCGAAGGCACCGGACCTCACGTCCCCGCGGTCCACCAGGTAGAGCTGGAAGGAGTTCCGCCTGGTCGTGTCGTCCTCGCCGCCGTAGTAGGCGACCTCGTCCCAGTCGACGCAGAACGCCTGTCGCCCGCCGACCGAGCCCAGTCCGTAGCGCACCTCTCCGGTGCCGGGCACGGCCGTGTAGACGTCCGACCACCAGGCCGCCACCATCGGCTCGCCGAGATCGGCCAGCGCGTACGGCGTGTAGGTCGAGCGCGGGCCCTCGAAGGTCACGTTGCCGTTGGTGTTGACCCACAGCGAGCTGCGCGCCTGCCCGCCGAACCGCGGGCTGAACGGCAGCGTGATCTCCGGTGATGAGTCGTCGTCGTTCGGGCCCACCTGGTTGGCCTGGCAGGTGCTGCCGAGACCGGCCGCGCTCAGCGTCAGGCGGTAGGCGCCGGTGAAGCCGCCGGTGTCGTGGATCCGCAGCTGGTAGGTGCCGGCGCGAGCGATCTGCGCCGCCAGCGTTCCGCAGTCGCTGCCACCGTTGCTGGTCACGACGCGACCGTCCGGGTCGAGGAGCGTGACGTCGAAGGTGCTCGGCTCGGGGCAGGCAGTCGCATCGACCCGGAGACCCGAACCCGCGCCCAGCTGCAGCGAGACCACGTCCACCGCGCCGGCGGTGTCGAGGCTGCCGACCACCTCGGCCGGCACCGTCGCCGTGGAGCTGGTCTCGACCTGGGTGGTGAGCGAGCCCGACGAGACCGTGCCCGCGACCAGGTCGGCGATCCCCGCAGTGTTCTGCGCGAAGGCCGCGTCGCCGCTGATCGCGACGTCGAGGATGCACTGCTCCAGCCCGGAGCCGGCGACCACGCCGTTGTCGCGACAGATCTGCTCCGCGGCGGCCCGCTCGGCGTCGGAGAGGTCGGCCAGGGTGAGCACGGCGGCCGGGCGCGCCGGGTCGACGACGGCCGCCGGCAGCGGCGTCTCGAAGAGGGACTGCGCGCCCTGGGCCCGCCAGCTCGGCGCGAAGTCGCCGTAGAGCTGGTCGGGGTCGTCCGGGTCGGTGAGCGCGACGCCGGCGGCGGTGGCGAGGTCACCCACCGCGGCGCCGTCGGCGTCGCCGAGCAGGCCGGAGACCGTGCCGCGGCGCTCGCTGCTCAGCGTGACCAGCATGTAGGCGTAGGCCGCCTGCGGGCCGACCCGGACCGTGGTGCCGTCGGGCCAGGTCACCACCCGGAAGGTGCCGCCGATGTCGCCGTCGCCCGAAGGGTCGAGCCGCACGGTGGCACCGCCCGGAAGCTGCGTCGGCGTGGTGGTCACCGCGAGGGGCTCCCCGTCCAGGGTGGCCGCGAGAGGCGCGTGCAGGTCCGTGTTGGCGTCGTCACCGAAGGCGAGCACCGAGCCACCGACCCGCATGGCGGCGCCACGGTTGTAGGAGATCGAGTGGTTCTGCGAGATCGTGCCGCCCTCGGTACGGCGGAAGAAGCGGAACTGGATCTCGAAGGTGCCGTCGTCACTGCGTGCGGCGACGTAGTCGCCGGCGGCGTTGAAGTCGTAGGAGACCCCGTCGAACGTGACCAGGTGCGGGTCGCCGAAGGAGCCCGAGTCGGCCGGCTCGTCCGGTGGCGGCGGCTCCTCCTCGTCGCAGGCGTCACCGACGCCGTCACCGTCCTCGTCGGCCTGGTCCGGGTTGGGGTCGGCCGGGCAGTTGTCGAGCGCGTACGAGGCGCCTGACCACGGCTGCCGGTCCGGGATCCCGTCACCGTCACGGTCGTTGGTCTCGTAGCGGTCGGTGACGTCGAGCCGGATCTCCTTGTCGAGGTCGACCTCGGCGCGGTTGAAGACCGGCGTCGTCATCGTGCCGCCCTGGTCGGGGTCGGGCGTCACCTCGAGCCGGCTGAGCGGGATGGTCGCCAGCACCTCCGGACCACCGCCCAGGTCGCCGGGGCACAGGTCGATGCTGTCGTTGACCTCGAGGTGCGGCTTGGGGAGCACCGCCTCGACCTTGGTCAGCACGCCGTTGCCGTCCGCCTCCGGGCGGAACTCGACGCGTCCGGTGATGTCGCGGCGATCGGGGCGGCTGCCCAGGGCGCTGGACGCCTGCCCGACCCCGCCGACCGTGTTGCCGGGCACGGTGAAGGCGGCGTCGTAGTTGATGTCCAGCTTCTGCCCGACGCCGACGTCGGCGCCTCCCCCGAAGGCCATCAGCTCCTTGGCGGCGGGGCTGGCCGGGTCCTGGAGGGCCGGAACGGTCCCGGAGGTCATCTCTGCGTCCAGCCGGTTGCGGACCCTGTCGAGCGCCGTGGCGGTCATCGGAGCGTTCTTGAACTCCTCGAGCCCCGATGCCGTGTAGCCGAGCTTGAAGCCCGGGGTCGCGGGTCCGCCGGCGAGGTAGAAGCCCCACTGCGTGGAGGAGTCAGCACCGATCCGGGCGTGCAGGAACGGGATCAGCGTCAGGCGCAGGGACCAGCGGACCGAGATCGCCAGCTTGGCCGAGGGATAGGGCTTGCAGCCCCAGGGTCGTTCTCGTCGGGCGCCAGGGCCGCCTGGGGCAGGACCAGCTCCGCCCCGTCGACGTCGCTCACCCAGGTGACGATCGAGCCCTTGACCACCTTGGTCGGCAGGGCGGTCACCCGGCCGGTGTCCGGGTTGACGCCCAGGACGACCGGGCGGCTCTGAGCGGCCTGGGTGAGGTCCCGGGCGAAGACCACCTTGACCGGCTTGCGGAAGCGCAGCCCACTGGGCGAGATGTCGACGATCGGGAAGGTGCTGCCGTCGAGGGGCGTGGCCTTGGTGAGGGGGGTGATGCTGACGCGGGTCGCGCGGCGCAGGGCGCCGCGCGGGACGATGACCTTGTAGCCGGGACCGCGCAGGGTCTTGCCGCGCTTGCTGATCCGGACCGGGTGGGCCAGCTCCTTGAGGATCGGGACCGCCCAGCCCTGGGCGGAGGCCGTCGCCGTCGCGGTCAGGTGGCCGGGCGCGCTGGCCCGGACGGTGACCCCGCCCGCCGGGACGCCGGCGAGCGACCAGCTGCCGTCGGCGGCGGCGGTGGTCGTGCGGTCGCCGTAGCGCACCGTGGCGCCGGGCACGGCGGCCCCGGTCGCGTCGACGACCACGCCGCTCACCTGCGCGCTGCCGGTGGCGGCGGTCTGCACGACCGAGACGCGGCGCCGGATCGTGGTGACACGCTTGCCGGAGGTGAGGCTGGCGGCGACGATGAGGCGGTTGCGCGTTCCGGGCACCAGCGGCACGGTGACGCTGAACCGACGCTTGGGGCCCGCCTCAGTGGTGACCGGGGCGGCGCCGCCGGAGACCGCGATGGTGCTGCGCCTCGGGGCGCGGCCGCTCAGGACGACGCTCGGCGTGGCGGCACTGCTCGGCGCCTTCACCTCGAGCCGGCAGGCGCGCTTGTGCTTCCCGGTCCCGGGCCTGGCGCACGGCCCGGGCTTGCCGTCGACGGCGTGCTGCCCGCGCTGGCCCACACCGGGCGCCGGTTCGGCCGAGGCCGAGCCGCCCGGCCCGGCGAGCGTGGCCGCCACCAGGGCGAGCGTCGCCGCGAGCGCGCAGAGAAGTCGGTTGGAACGCGAAGCCGGCATGGTTTTCCCCCTCCGAGAATGCCCCGAGAACCTTCCCACCGCAGAGGCACCCGCGACCCCCTGAATGACGAAATCCCCAATAGGGGTGACCTCTGCGGACGATGGTCCCGCCGGGAGCAGCCGCCGTCACCGCTCGTCGCCTCTGGGATACTGCGGGCAGGCCATGGGTTCTGCAGAGGACTGATCCGATGAAGGTCCCCATGTCCCGGGCCTCTAGCTCAATGGGTAGAGCAGCGGACTTTTAATCCGTTGGTTCAGGGTTCGAGCCCCTGGAGGCCTACCGCTCTCGAAATCTTCCGCGCGCTGGACCGGCCGCTTCCCGGCCGCCGCAGGTTCACCAGGTCCGCACCCACAGGCAGTGCTCGGAGCGCCGGAGGTCCTCGATGGCCTGGTCCGAGAGCGGTTCGGACGCGTCGGTGATGACGTACCCGAGGTGGTCGCGGGTCGACAGGTGCTGGCCGATCACGTTGTCGCCCGCGCTGGCGAACACCGCGTTGAGGTCGGCGAGCACCCCCGGCACGTTGTGGTGGAGGAAGCCCAGTCTGTGGCCCGTCGGCAGCGGGGGCGGGAGGACCTGCGGGAGGTTGACCGACAGCGCCGTGCTCCCCTCGCGGGCGAACCCGGCGAGCTTCTCGGCCACGAACCAGCCGATCTCCTCCTGTGCCTCCTGCGTCGACCCGCCGACGTGGGGGGTCAGGATCACGTTGTCGAGCCCGCGCAGCACGGACTCGAACTCCTCGCCCTGGACCTTCGGCTCGACGGGGAACACGTCGACCGCAGCGCCCGCGATGTGTCCGGACAGGACGTGGCTGCGGAGCGAGTCGTAGTCGACGACCATGCCCCGCGACGCGTTGATGAAGAGGGCTCGCGGCTTCATGGCCGCGAACTCCTCGGCGCCGAAGAGACCCGCGTTCCCCGGCCGGCCGTCGACGTGGAGGCTGACCACGTCGGCGACCTCGAGCAGCTCTGCGAGCGAGGTCATCCGCCGCGCGTTGCCGTGCGCCGGGCGATCGGCCTTGTCGTAGAAGACGACGCGCATCCCCAGCGCCTCGGCCACGTTGGAGAGCTGGGTGCCGATGTTGCCGTAGCCCACGATCCCGAGGGTCCGGCCCCGCACCTCGTGACTGCCCCGCGCCGACTTGTCCCACACGCCGTCGTGCATCCGCTGGATCTTCTCGGGGAGCCGCCGGGCCAGCGCGATGATCTCGCCGATCACGAGCTCGACCACGCTCCGCGTGTTGGAGTACGGCGCGTTGAAGACACCGACACCCCGCTCGGCGGCGGCGGCCAGGTCCACCTGGTTGGTGCCGATGCAGAAGCACCCGATCGCCTCCAGGCGGGGGGCCGCCTCCTCCAGGACCCGCCTGCTCACGGTCGTGTTGGACCGGATCCCCAGCAGGGTCACGTCCTCGAGCGCGTGCAGGAGCTCGGACTCGCTCATCGCGCCCGAGCGCAGGTCCACCTCGTAGCCGCGGGACTCGAGCACCGACACAGCCGACTGATGGATGTTCTCCAGGACCAACGCCTTCATGCCCTCACGCTAGGGCAGTCCCGCATGGGTGCCTCGACCGACGCCGTACCGAGAGACACCGGCGGGTAGTCCACCGGGGTGTGGTCGTAGAGACGGCCACCGGACAGCCACTGCCCGGTGGACTACCCCGAGACCCGGCCGACGGGGCGCCGTACGGCCAGATGCCCGAGCGATCGTGCGCGCCCGACCCATCGTGCCCCGGAGGTGGAGCCCGCCGGGCGAGGGCGGTCTCCCGGTCCTGACGGCCGATCAGGTGCGCGAGGCCTCGACGTAGCCGAGCATCCGGTCGAAGAGTGCAGAGGCGCGGGCAAGGTCGTTGGACGCGGGTGCGGGGTCGTCGGCCTCCGGCAGGGGACCGCCCGGCGGGCGCCAGTCGGGCCGGTAGTCGTCGGCGATCGCCGCGGCCGCACGGCTGGCCGTGCGCACCACCTGCGGGTCGACCGACCAGAGCGCCTCGAAGGCGCGCCGACCGTCCGGGACGGGTCGTTCGCGGGGCAGCTCCACGGCGGCGAGGAACGCCGGGAGGTCGGCGGCGTCGCAGACGACGAACCACTCCCTGTTGAGGAAGGCGTCGTCGGGCAGCCGCACCTCGGTGAGCACACCGGGGGCGATGGGCGCCGGTGAGGCGGAGTGGGCGAAGGCGACCGCGGCACGGGCGGTCCGGGCCAGCTCGGCCCAGCGGGCCTGGGAGTGGCGGAGGAACTGCTCGCGCTGGAAGCCGCCGAAGAGCAGGGGCACGGCGGCGCGCGCACAGCACTCGTCCTCGATCGCGTGGCTCAGGGCGGCGAGGGTGGCCTTGGAGAGGACCTGCGGCATCAGCTCCGGGTGGTGGCGGCGCACCTCGGCGAACACCGAGCGCGGGCTGGCCGGCGCCGTGGTCGCGCGACGGACCGCGGCCTCGAGCGAGAGCCCGGCCCGACGGTGGGCCAGCACCTCCTCGACAGCGGCGACGTCGCCCTCGGCGTACCTCCGGTGACCACCCCCCGCGCGGGACGGCGACGGAAACCCGTAGCGCGATTCCCAGCTACGGATGGTGGCAATGGGTACCCCAGTGCGGGCGGCCAGGTCGCCGATGCTCAACGGGGAGGGCGCTGGCTGCATCGTGAAATCTCCTCGCTCTGCCTAGATTTAGTTGGAAGTCTTGCATAGATTGTCCCGCATGACGAGGAACGGGGAGGACCGGATGACCTCATTCTCGACCGACGAGGCTCTCGCCCGGCTGCTGGAGTCCGGCCGGGCGCGCGCGGCCGCCACCGACCCCGAGCACGCGCGGCTCTGGGAGTCGCTGGTCAGCGCCACCGAGGGCGGCAAGCGGTTCCGGCCCGCCCTGCTGGTCGCCACGCACCGGGCGCTCGGCGGGACGCTGGACGAGGCCGCTGCCGAGGTGGGCGCCGCGGTCGAGCTCCTGCACACGGCGTTCGTCATCCACGACGACGTCATCGACGGTGACCACGTGCGACGCGGGCGACCCAACGTCAGCGGCACCTTCCGCGACGCGGCCCTCGCCCTCGGCGTGGCAGCGGAGCCGGCGGCCGGCTACGGCCGGACCGCGGCGATCCTGGCCGGCGACCTCGCCCTGGCAGCCACCATCCGTGCGGTCGCCACCTCCGGCGCCCCACGACCGGTCGTGGACCGGCTGCTCGACCTGTTCGACGCCGCGCTGCACACCACGGCGGCGGGCGAGCTCGCCGACGTACGCCTCTCGCTCGACGCGGTCCCCGCGACCCTCGACGCGAGCCTCCTGATGGAGGAGCAGAAGACCAGCGCCTACTCCTTCGCGCTCCCGCTCCAGGCCGGCGCGGTCCTCGCCGGTGCGGACGCCGCGACCATCGACCGCCTCGGCGAGGCCGGCCGCGCGCTCGGCGTCGCCTTCCAGCTGGCCGACGACGTGATCGGCGTCTTCGGCGACCCCCGCCACTCGGGCAAGAGCACGACCAACGACCTGCGCACGGGCAAGCAGACGCCGCTGCTCGTGCACGCCGGGTCGACGGAGGAGTGGGTCCGGATCGCGGACCACGTCGGACGCGAGCTCGACGAGGAGGAGCTGGAGGAGGTCCGCCGGCTGCTGACGAGCTGCGGCTCGCGCGCCTTCGTCGAGGACCTCGCCGAGCAGCACCTGGCCGCGGCCCGGGCCGTCCTCGAGGAGGTCGGCCTGGTGCCGGGCTTCCTCGACGCCGTGCTCGCTCCACCGGCGGCGGTCCCTGCGGGCGAGGAGGTCGCGGCATGAACCTCTTCGTCCGGCGGTCCGCCCCGCGCGACCTCTACGACACCGTCTCCGAGGGCAGCTCCGCCCTCGTCATCCGGGAGTACTCCAGCTCCTTCGGCCTCGCGTCGCGGCTGCTGGCCGAGCCGGTGCGCACCCAGGTGCGCAACGTCTACGCCCTCGTCCGGGTGGCCGACGAGATCGTCGACAACCCCGACCCCGAGCTCGCCGCCGGGCCCCGCGAGCGCATGCTCACCTGGCTGCACCAGGACGTGCGCCACGCCCTGGACACGGGATACAGCGGCAACCTCGTCGTGCACGCCTTCGCCCGCACGGCCATGGCCGTGGGCATCGAGGACGAGCTCGTCGCGCCCTTCTTCGCCTCGATGCGGATGGACCTCGACACCCGCGAGCACACCCAGGAGAGCTTCGAGCGCTACATCTACGGCTCGGCCGAGGTGGTCGGGCTGATGTGCCTGCGCGCCTTCCTCGCCGCGCCCGACGGCCCGCCCGACCGCGGCGCCGCCTACGACGCGCTGGCGCCGGGCGCGCGGCGGCTCGGTGCGGCGTTCCAGAAGCTGAACTTCCTGCGCGACCTCGCCGAGGACCACGACGTCCTGCACCGGGGCTACTTCCCGGGGCTCGACCTCGAGCGGTTCTGCGACGCCGACCGCAACCGGATCCTCGACGACATCGACGCCGACCTGGCCGCCGCGGCGGCCGTGGTCCCCGACCTGCCCGCGAGCAGCCGCCGTGCGGTCTCCGCTGCGCACGCCACGTTCGCCGAGCTCGCCGACCGGCTGCACGCCACACCTGCCCCGGAGATCCGCCGTGCCCGGGTCCGCGTGCCCGGCCCGGTCAAGCTGCGCATCGCCGCCGGCGCGTTCTACGGAGGCCGCGCATGAGGAGCTTCCTGCCTGCGGGACTCGTCCCGCGCACCCCGGCTCCCTCCGGCGAGACCCGGCGGGTCGTCGTGGTCGGCGGCGGCATCGCCGGCCTCGCCACGGCCGCGCTGCTAGCCTCCCGCGGCCACAGCGTCGACCTGGTCGAGAAGAACGACGACCTCGGCGGCCGCGTCGGCAGCGTCGAGCGCGACGGGTTCCGCTTCGACACGGGCGCCTCGTGGTACCTCATGCCCGAGGTCTTCGACCACTTCTTCGAGCTCCTCGGCACCTCCGCCGCGGCCGAGCTCGACCTGGTCGAGCTGGACCCGAGCTACCGGGTGTTCTTCGAGGCCGACCCCGACCCGGTCGACGTACGACCCGACCGGGCGCACAACCGTGCGCTCTTCGAGTCGCTCGAGCCCGGCTCCGGCCCTCGCTTCGACGCCTACCTCGAGTCGGCCGGCTCGACCTACGACATGGCGCTGCGCCGGTTCCTCTACAGCAACTTCGACTCCGCCGGCGCCTTCCTGCACCCCGACGTCGTACGACGCACGCCGACGCTGGGACGGCTGCTGACCCGGTCGCTGCAGAACCACGTCGCCGCCCGGTTCAGCGACCCGCGGATCCGGCAGGTGCTGGGCTATCCCGCGGTGTTCCTGGGGTCCTCCCCCAGCCGCGCGCCGAGCATGTACCACCTGATGAGCCACCTCGACCTCGGCGACCGGGTGCTCTACCCGATGGGCGGCTTCACGCGCCTCATCGAGGTCATCGCCGCGCTCGCCGAGAAGCACGGCGCCCGCCTGCACACGGGCACCGAGGTGACGCGCGTCGTCACGCGTCCCGGGGCCTGGGGGCGGGCCGAGGTCCAAGGCATCGAGTACGCCCGCAGCGGGCAGCACGGGACGCTCCTCGCCGACACGGTCGTCGGCGCCGCCGACCTGCACCACCTCGAGACGGCGCTGCTGGAGCCCGGCCTGCAGACCCACCCCGAGCCCGCCTGGCGCGACCGCTCCCCCGGTCCCGGCGCTGTCCTGGCGATGCTCGGCGTCGAGGGCCGACTGCCTCAGCTGCCGCACCACTCGCTGTTCTTCACCACCGACTGGGGCGCCAACTTCGGCGACATCTTCGGCAGCCAGGCGCGCGTGCCCGACCCGGCGTCGGTCTACGTCTGCAAGCCGTCCGAGACCGATCCGAGCGTGGCGCCGGAGGGGTGCGAGAACCTGTTCGTCCTCGTCCCGGTCCCCGCGGACGTCTCCATCGGGCACGGTGGTGACGACGGACAGGGCTCCGAGGCGGTCGAGCGGGCGACTGACGCCGCGATCGACCAGATCTCCGGCTGGGCGGACATCCCCGACCTGCGCGACCGGATCCGCGTGCGGCACACCCTCGGCCCGGAGGACTTCGCGACCCGCTACCACGCGTGGCGCGGCGGCGCCCTCGGCCTCGAGCACACCCTGCGCCAGAGTGCCTTCCTCCGGCCCGGCAACACGTCGAGCAAGGTCGACGGGCTGCTCTACGCGGGTGCGAGCACGGTGCCCGGGGTCGGGCTGCCGATGTGCCTGATCAGCGCCGAGCTCGTGCTCAAGCGGCTGAGCGGGGACCGCACGGTGCTGCCGGTGAGCGGATGATCGCCGGATGAGTCTTCCCCACTGGGCCTACGTCGCCATGCTGGCGTTCTGCCTGGTCGGCACGCTGCCGCTGGTCCCGGCCTTCCGGCTGTCGGTGCTGCGCCAGCCGCGCCGGCTGGCGCTGACCGTGGTCCTGGCCGGGACGCCGTTCCTCGTCTGGGACCTCTACGCGACCCACGCCGACCACTGGTGGTTCGACGCCGACCAGACCCTGCCACCGCGGGTGGCTGGGCTGCCGCTGGAGGAGATCGGCTTCTTCGTGGTGATCCCGGTCGTCTCGGTGCTCACGTTCGAGGCGGTCAAGGTCGCCCGACGGCGGGGTGCGGCCCGATGACCTACACGCTCCTCGCGGTGCTCGGCGTGCCCGTCGCGATCGCGGTCGACCGCTGGATCGCGCGCACGCGCATCACGAGCACCCGCGACTGGTGGTCGGCCTACGCGATCATCGTGTTCTTCCAGCTCCTCACCAACGGCTGGCTGACCGGCCGCACGATCGTGCAGTACGACCCCGCCACCATCCTGGGCGACGAGCGCGTCGTGCTGCTCGGCCACTGGCGGATCCTCTACGCCCCGGTCGAGGACCTGCTGTTCGGCTTCGGCCTCGTGCTCACGTCGTGCGTGGCGTGGACGTGGCTGGGCCGCACACGTGAGGAGGGCGCCCGATGACCGTCGCCTCCCGTCTGCAGTCGATGCAGCCGACCGACATCGGCGTGCCCGGACCGACGCCGTTCGACATGGCGCGCGCCTTCCGGTCCGTGCGCCGCGACCCGCTGTCGTTCCTCGTGCAGGTGACCGCGCAGCACGGCGACCGCGTGTCCTTCCCGGTGCCCGGCGCGCCGGCCCTCCTGCTCAACGACCCCGACGAGGTGCGGCACGTCCTGCAGGGCAACGCGCGCAACTGGGGCAAGAAGACCGTCCAGTACGGCGCCCTGGCGCGCGTCACCGGCCAGGGGCTGCTCGCCTCGTCCGAGCCGAGCTGGATCGAGCACCGCCGGGCCGCGGCACCCGCCTTCCACCACCAGCGGCTCGAGGCCGTCAGCGACGAGGTCCGGGCGGCAGCCGACGCGGCCCTCACCCGCGGCCTCGCCGACCTCGCCCCAGGCGCCGACCGGGTCGTCGACGTCGCCTCGCTGACCCACCGGGTCGGGCTCGACGCCGTCGGTCGGGCACTGTTCTCGACCGACCTGTCCGGCCACGCCCAGCAGCTGCTCGACGCGACCAGCAACGCCGCCGAGCTGGTGGTCCGCCTCGGCCGCTCGGTCCTGCCCACCGCCCGGTGGGCGCCCACCCCGACCAACGTCCGCCTGCGGCTGACCCGCCGCCGCCTCGACGCCATCACGGCCCAGCTCGTGGCCGAGCGCCGCGTCCGCGGGCGGGCCGGGTCCGGGGCGGCGTACGGCGACGACCTGCTGGGCCTGCTCCTCGACAGCGGCATGAGCGACCACGAGGTGCGCGACGAGCTCGTCACGATGGTCATCGCCGGGCACGAGACGGTCGCCGCCGCGCTGACCTGGACGCTGATGCTGCTGGCCGAGCACCCCGAGGCGCAGGAGCAGGCACGCGCCGAGCTCGCCGCGCTGCCGGCGCCGGTCTCGATGCTCGACCACCGCGACCGGATCCCGTGGACGCGAGCGGTGATCGACGAGGCGCTGCGCCTCTACCCTCCGGCCTGGGCGATCTCGCGTCGCTCCTACGGCCCCGACGCGCTGGGCGGCACCGACGTGCCGGCCGGCACCTTGGCCATCATCAGCCCGTGGGTCGTCCACCGTCGTGCCGACCTCTGGCCCGACCCGCTCGCGTTCCGTCCCGAGAGGTTCCTGGACCCCGCCGCGGCCCGCTCGGGCTACCTGCCGTTCGGGCTCGGGCCGCGGCTGTGCATCGGTCGCGAGTTCGCCATCGGCGAGATGGCGGTGGTCCTCGACCGCCTGCTGTCCGCGCACCGGGTCAGCACCCCGCCGGGCTGGCGCCGTCCCCGTGCGCAGGCGCAGGTGGCCGTCCACCCGGAGGGCGGGATGCCGCTGGTGCTCACCCGGCTCCGGAAGGACATCCGTGGCTGACGTCGCCCTGCTGCTCCTCGTCCTGGTGGCGGCCGCGGTGCCGGTGCTCCTGCTGCGCGACCTGCGGACCGTCCCGCCGGGCCGGGGCCGCACGCGCGGTCCGTGGGTCTCCGTGGTGGTCCCCGCCCGCGACGAGGAGCAGTCCCTGCCCGCGCTGCTGGCCGCCCTGCACGCATCCGTGGTGCCGGTCGCGGAGGTCGTCGTCGTCGACGACGGCTCCAGCGACGGGACTGCCGCCGTGGCGCGGGAGGGCGGTGCCCGGGTGCTCGCCGCGGGATCCCCACCGGCCGGCTGGACCGGCAAGGCGTGGGCCTGCCACGTCGGCGCCGAGGCGACGACCGGCGACCTGCTGCTCTTCCTCGACGCCGACACGGTGCTCGCGCCGGACGCCCTCGGCGGCCTCCTCGAGCTGCACGAGCAGCACGGCGGGCTGGTCTCCGTGCAGCCGCACCACCGCGTGCCGGAGGGCCACGAGCAGCTCTCGGCCTACTTCAACGTCGTCGCCCTGATGTCGAGCGACGCGTTCACGGGACGCGCCCCGCGCCGGCCGATGGCGTTCGGCCCGTGCCTGCTCACCTCGCGCCGCGACCACACCGCGGCAGGCGGGCACGCCGTCGTCCGCGGCGAGATCCTCGACGACGTACGTCTCGCGCAGGCCTACGACCGCGCGGGCCTCCCGGTGACGTGCGCGGTCGGCGGCCCCGCCGTCGCGATGCGGAGCTATCCCGGCGGCGTCGGACAGCTGGTGTCGGGCTGGACCAAGAACATCGCCTCCGGGGCCGCGGCGGCCGACCCCCGCGCATCGCTGGCGACCGTGCTCTGGATCTCCGTCCACCACGCGGTCGCGGCCGGAGTGCTGCTGTCGCTCGCCGGCGCGATCGCGGGTCGCGACCTGGCGGCCGGGAGCGCGATCGTCTGGGTGCTCGGCTGGCTCCTCACGTCCTGGCAGCTGCGGCGTCTGCTGCACCGGGCGGGGACGTTCCGGTGGTGGACCTGGGCTCTCTTCCCGGTGCCGCTCCTGGCCTTCGACCTCGTCTTCGCGCGCTCCGCCCTCCTCACCGTCGTACGCCGTTCGGTGCGGTGGCGCGGACGGACCGTCGACCTCCGCGACGACGCCCGGGCCCGGGAGGTCGGCTGATGCTGCGCTACGTGATGCCCGTGTGGGCCACCATCGCCGTCGACGTCGTCGCCTGGGGCGCCTTCCACGCCGGCACGGGCTACGCCGCCCACCGCCTCAGCGACCGCCGGCTCGCGCGGGACGGCCGGCTGCTGCGCGCGCGGCGCTTCGAGGACGACGGACGCCTCTACCGGCGCACGCTGCGCATCCACCGCTGGAAGGACCGCCTGCCGGAGGCGGGTGCCCTGTTCGACGGCGGCATCAGCAAGCGCGAGCTGCCGGCGCGCGACGTCGAGGGCCTGCGGCTCTTCGTGCGCGAGACCCGCCGGGCCGAGCTGACCCACTGGTGGGCGATGGCGTGCTCGCCGCTCTTCCTGGTCTGGAACCCGCCGCTGGCGGCGGCGCTGCTCGTGGCCTACGGCGTGCTGGTCAACCTGCCGTTCATCCTCATCCAGCGCTACAACCGCTTCCGCACCCAGGCGCTGCTCGCGCGGCTCGAACGACGCAGGACCCCGCGATGAGCACCGAGGCCCGGCCGCGGGCCGGGACCGCCACCGTCCCGGCCGAGAGCCGGGACAGCGGGACGCGCCACGGGCCGATCGCCCAGCTCCTCATTGCCTGGTCGCCGTTGAGCACCATCCTGGTGGCCTACTGGGTGGCGCAGTGGGTCACCGCACCGCTGGGCACCGGCGAGGGCGCCGCCACCAACCGGATCGGCGCCGCGCTCCACGTGCTCGGCCCGGCCCGGGTCGACGAGACGCTCTTCGGGAGCGTCCCGACCGTCTGGCTGCAGGCACGGCTGCTGGACGGCACCCCGCACTGGTACGACGCGGTGGCCGCGCTGGTCTACGTCACCCACTTCGTCAGCATCCCGCTGCTCACCGCCGTCGCGTGGTTCCGGCTGCGCGACCGCTTCCGTGAATGGGTGGCGGCGGTCCTGACGATGACGCTGGTCGGCGTCGTGGGCTACGTCGCCTACCCGGCCGCGCCGCCGTGGCTCGCTGCCGAGCGTGGGGCGATCGGTGACGTCCGACGCGTCTCCGACCTCGGGTGGGAGTGGCTCCACCTCGACGTCGTCGCCCGCCTGACCGAGCTCGGCCAGAGCGGCAGCAACCCCGTCGCGGCGATGCCCTCGCTCCACGCAGGGGCAGCGCTCCTCGTGGCGCTGTTCCTCTGGTCCTCCGTGTCCCGGCTCGGGCGCCTGCTGCTGGCGGCGTACGCCCTCGCCATGGCGCTGACCCTCGTCTACACCGGCGAGCACTACGTCGCCGACGTGCTCGCGGGCTGGCTCGTCGCCGCCGTCGGCGTGGTCGCAGGTCGCGCCCTGGCCCCGCCCCGCGACCCCGACCCGTCCCCCGGCGGTGCACGATGAGCGGGGTCCCGCCGACGCCCCGGGCCACCATGCCCGCCCCTGTGCCCCGCCACCGCTGCCCACCGACCCGTCCGATCGAACGAGGTGCCCGCATGACCGCCACCCCGACCAGCCCGACCAGCCTCGAGTCCGTCGTCCTGCTCGACGAGGCCGGGCACGCCGTCGGCACGCAGGACAAGGCGTCGGTGCACCATGCCGACACCCCGCTCCACCTCGCCTTCTCCTGCTACCTCTTCGACGACGCGGGACGGGTCCTCCTCACCCGTCGGGCACTGCACAAGCGCACCTTCGCGGGGGTGTGGACCAACGCGTGCTGCGGCCACCCCGGTCCGGGCGAGCGGCTCGCGGACGCCGTACGCCGCCGGGTGCGCCAGGAGCTCGGGACGGACGTCGAGGACCTCCGGCTCGTGCTGCCGGCCTTCCGCTACCGCGCCGAGCAGGACGGGATCGTGGAGAACGAGATGTGCCCGGTCTTCGTGGCGCGGGTGCCCGACGCAGAGGCCCTGCGCCCCGACCCCGACGAGGTGGCCGACGCGGCCTGGGAGCCGTGGACGTCCTTCCGCGACGAGGTGATCGGCGGGAGCCGCGAGGTCTCGCACTGGTGCCGCGAGCAGGTGCTCCAGCTGCCGGAGGACCCGGCTCACGCGCCCGCAGCGGCGGACGCCGACCTTCCCCCCGCAGCCCGCACCTGACCCCTCCGACGCGGCGCCCGGCGCCGCCCACGTCGCCGACTGGCTTTGCGCAGGAACGTTGCTAGGGTCCAGTGCATGGAGGCGATCACGGCACTCGGAACGGCCCACACGGCCGACCGCTGCCACCTGCCCTCCCACGTGCCGTCCGGTGCCGCGCTGCTCGCGATCGAGCTGAGCGAGGAGGCCCGGGGCATCCGCGGACTCGACGTGCTGCGTCGCAGCGTCGACCGCGCCCCGCCCGTCCGCTGAGCTGACCACCGGGTGCACCGCGTCGCGGCACCCGTCCATCGCGCAGCCCCGGACCGGGGCTGCGCAGCGTCGGCCGAGGACCGCACCATGACCATCGACACTGCCCCACCCCGCACCACCGCTGAGATCACCACTGGCACCCCAGGCGCGCACCGTCCGCCCGCGGACGGTCCGGGACCGGACACCCCGCGCCGGACCGCGCGGGACGACGGGCCCGCCGCCCGGCTCGTCGCGCTTCCCCAGCTCGAGGACGGCCTGCCGCCGACCCTCGCCGAGGTCGACGAGCACCTGGCCCGCCTCGAGCGGGCCCGGCAGGCCCAGCTGGACGCCCTGCCACCGACGCCCGACCACGTCGTCGCCGCCGCGCACCGCCGCATCGTCGCCCGCTTCGTCGACCAGGTCCGCGACGCCCGCGCCCGGATCCGCACCGGCACCTATGGGACGTGCGCCCACTGCGGGACCGTGATCCCCGCCCGGGTGCTCGACCGCGAGCCGTGGCAGGACGCCTGCACCTCGTGCGACCCCGGCGTCCGCTGACGCCCTCCCCTCCCAGACAGCTCTCCCCCGACAGCTCTCCGTAGAAAGTTGGTCCCCATGTCCCAGCGCGCTGCCGTCGTCGGAGCCGGGATGGTCGGCCTGTCGACCGCCTGGTTCCTCCAGGAGCACGGCTTCCACGTCACCGTCTACGAGCGCGACCACGTCGCCGCCGGCTCCTCGTGGGGCAACGCCGGCTGGCTGACCCCCGCCCTGACCGCGCCGCTGCCCGAGCCGGCGGTCCTCGGCTACGGCATCCGCGCCATCGGGCGCCCCTCGTCGCCGGTCTACCTGCCGCTGCGGCCCGACCCCCGCCTCCTCCGGTTCCTCGCCGGGTTCGCCCGGCACAGCACCGCGCGCCGGTGGGGCCTGGGGATGCGCGCCTACGAGCCGATGAACCGACGCGCCCTGACCGCCTTCGACGAGCTCACCGCAGGCGGGGTCGCGTCCGCCGTCCACGAGGCGCACCCGTTCGTGGCGGCCTTCCGCACGCTCGAGGACCAGGAGCCGTTCGTCCACGAGCTCGAGCAGATCCGTGACGCCGGACAGGACGTGAAGTACGACGTCCTGTCGGGGCCCGAGGCCCGCGTCGTGGAGCCGTCGCTGTCGCCCACCGTCGCCTCCGCGGTGCTGCTGCACGACCAGCGCTACCTCAACCCGCCGCAGTTCCTCGCGGCCCTCGCCGCCTCCTTCGTGGCGCGCGGCGGGCAGCTCGTCGAGGGCGCCACCGTGGACCGGGTGAGCGAGACCGCGCGCGGGGCGTACGTCACGACGCGCGAGCAGTACCACGAGCCGGGCGGCTACGACCACGTGGTCCTCGCCAACGGCGCCTGGGTCGGCCACCTCGCCCGCCAGTTCGGCGTACGCCAGCCGGTGCAGGCGGGGCGGGGCTACTCGTTCAGCGTCACCGGCGACCGGCTGCCCCAGTCGCCGGTCTACTTCCCGGCCCAGCGGGTGGCCTGCACGCCCATCGAGGCCGCCGAGGGTCCGCGCCTGCGGGTCGCCGGGATGATGGAGTTCCGCGCTCCCGACGCCGCTCTCGACCAGCGTCGCATCGGTGCGATCGTCGACGCCGCCCGTCCGCTCCTGGACGGTGTCGACCTCGACGACCGGCGCGACGAGTGGGTCGGCTCCCGTCCGTGCACCGCCGACGGGCTGCCCCTCATCGGCCGCACGAAGGCGCCCGCCGTGTTCGTCGCCGGCGGGCACGGCATGTGGGGCATCGCGCTCGGCCCCCTCACCGGCAAGCTGCTGGCGCACCGGATCGCCTCGGGGTCCACGCCGCCCGAGCTGGTGGCGTTCGACCCGCTGCGCTGAGCGGCGTACGACCGGCTCCCGCGCCCACGTGGCGCGGGGCCGGTCGGACCGGGCTGCGGGTCAGGCGCCGCCGACGCGATCGGCCGGCACGCCTCGGACTCCGGAGTCGGTGAGCTCGGCCTCGCGCACGGCAGCAGCCTCGAGCTCCTGGCGCCGGGTCTCCTCGACCATCGCGCGGGTCGCGTCGTAGATGCCCGGGTCGGACACCAGGTCGGCCGCACCGCGGCGCAGCCGGGCGAGGGCGGCACGCGCGAAGATCTGCTGCTCCGTGGTGGTGCGCTCGGACCGGTTGTTGCTGATGAAGGTGATCGCCCACCGCATCAGCGCGGAGACCTGGTTCTTGAAGCCGGTCAGGTAGACGAGGTGCACACCGAGCCACATCAGCCACGCGACCACGCCGGTGAGGCGGAGCTTGCCGACCATCGCGACGGCACGGAAGCGGCTGATGATCGCCATCGAGCCCTTGTCGAAGTACTTGAACGGCTGCTGCGGCTGCTTGCCCTCGACGCGGTTGCGGATCTCCTTGGCGGCGTACTTCGCGCCCTGGATGGCGACCTGCGCGACACCGGGGAGGTTGTCGAGCGCGATCATGTCGCCCACCACGAAGACCTCGGGGTGTCCGGGGAGGGTGAGGTCGGGGTTGACCGCGATCCGGCCCGCGCGGTCGAGCGGGGCACCGGTCTGCTCCGACAGGGTGCGGCCGAGCGGGTTGGCCTGCACGCCGGCGGCCCAGATCTTGGCGACGGAGTTGATCCGCTCGACGCGGCCGTCCTTGAACTTCACCTCGAGGCCGCGCTCGTCGACCTCGGTCACCATGCCGCCGAGCATGACCTCGACGCCGAGCTTCTCGAGCTCCTTCTTGGCCTTCTCGCCGAGCTTGGCGCCGAAGGGCGGCAGCACCTGCGGTGCGGCGTCGACGAGGACGACGCGTGCCTGCCGGGTGTTGATGGCGCGGAAGTCCTTGCGCAGGGTGTTGTGGGCCAGCTCGGCGATCTGGCCGGCCATCTCCACGCCGGTCGGGCCGGCGCCCACGACCACGAAGGTCAGCAGGTGGTCGACGTCGTCGCCGCGGGTGGCGCCGAGCTCGGCCATCTCGAAGGCGCCGAAGATTCGCCCGCGCAGCTCGAGGGCGTCGTCGATGCTCTTCATGCCCGGGGCGAACTCGGCGAAGTGGTCGTTGCCGAAGTAGGACTGGCTGGCGCCGGCGGCGACGAGCAGTGAGTCGTAGGACGTCACGGTGTCGCGGCCGAGCACCTGCGAGGTGACGGTGCGGGCCTCGAGGTCGATGCCGGTGACCTCGCCGAGGATGACATTGGCGTTGTCCTGCCCGCTGAGGACCTCGCGGGTGGGCGGGGCGATCTCGCCCTCGCTCAGGATGCCGGTCGCGACCTGGTAGAGCAGCGGCTGGAAGAGGTGGTGGGTGGTCTTGGCGATGACCGTGACGTCCACGTCGGCCCGGCGCAGCGCCTTGGTGCCGAACAGGCCGCCGAAGCCCGAGCCGATCACGACCACCTTGTGGCGGGTCGCCTGCGTCGTGGCCATGGAAGCTCCTAGGGTCGTAGGTCCATCTCTGGGTACCCATTGTCCTCTTGTGCACCCGCCAGATGCGAAACGCCGTACGCGTCTGGTTGCTCACACGCCCCAGTGGGCCCCTCGAGAAGTTAGGGTCTCAACCAGGTTTCGGCCACTGCCGAACCGGGTAGTGAATGCCCGCTGGACTACCCACGCCCCCGAAAAGAGTCCCAGTGCCGCTGACCTCCGAGCTGACCCTGGCGCCGTCGCCGCGCGCCGCGGCCGACGCCCGGCGATGGGTGGGCGACATCTGCCACCGGCTCGAGCGCACCGACCTCGTGG
Organism: Nocardioides sp. Root122; assembly: GCF_001425025.1. Classification (GTDB taxonomy): domain Bacteria; phylum Actinomycetota; class Actinomycetes; order Propionibacteriales; family Nocardioidaceae; genus Nocardioides. The sequence continues at coordinate 476,056 of NZ_LMDE01000001.1, read as the reverse complement.
AGTGTGCCGAGCTGGGCGTCTCGGAGCTCGTGGCCAACGCGATCATCCACGCCAACGCGCCCTTCAAGGTGCGGGTCCGCGGCACCGCGAGCCATCCCCGGATCGAGGTGGCCGACGGCTCCACCAGCCCCCCGGTGCCGCCCGTGCGGATGCCCGGTGACGACGACCTCGACCTGCTGCTCACCTTCGGCCGCGGGCTCGCGATGGTGGCGCAGTGCGCCATCGCCTGGGGCGCCACGATCGAGAACGACGGCAAGATCGTCTGGTTCGAGCCGGCACCGCACATGCGCGACGACGGCGCCGCGGAGTGGGTCATCGACCACCACTCCCAGGAGGGCTCCGAGCCCACCAGCGACGCCGCGGTGGACATCCGCCTCCTCGGCATCGACGTCCCCCTCTACACCTCGCTGCACCGGCAGTACAACGAGCTGCGGCGCGAGCTGCGCCTGCTGTCCCTCTCCCACCAGTCCGACTACCCCCTGGCCGGCGACCTGACGGCGATGTTCGCCAGCTTCGAGCGCCAGTTCCCCGAGACCTATCGCACCCAGATCCGCACCGCCGAGCAGGAGGGCCGCCCGCGTGCCGACCTGTCCTTCACCATGGTCCGCGAGGCCGCCCCGATCTTCGTGACGATGACCGAGATGTTCGACGTGGCGGACGCGTTCTGCCGTGCCGAGCGGCTGCTCTCGATGGCCCGCACCCCGGGCCAGCGCGACCTCCAGAACTGGCTGCTTCGCGAGCTGGTGCACCAGCTCGACGGCGCCGAGGCCACGCCCTGGGCGGGGCGCCAGGGCGGGACGCACTCCACCAGCCAGGTCGGGTGAGCCCGGCGCGGCTGCGCGGCACCGACCTGGTCCGCGTCGGCGGCTAGCCCCACCCGAGCTCGTGGAGCCGGGCGTCATCGAGCCCGAAGTGGTGGGCCACCTCGTGCACCACGGTGATCCGCACCTCCTCCTCGAGCTGCTCGACCGTGTCGGCCATGTCCAGCAAGGGGCCGCGGAACAGCAGGATCCGGTCGGGGAGCTCGCCCGCGTGGTTGGCAGGACGCTCGGTGAGCGCGAGTCCGTCGTAGAGCCCGAGGAGGTCGGGATCGTCGGCCGGCGCCTCCGGCTCGACCAGGACCACGACGTTGTCCACGAGCCGGACCAGGTCGTCGGGCAGGTCGTCGAGCGCCCGGCCCACCATCGCGTCGAAGGCGTCGGGGTCGAGGTCGATCGGCATGCCGTCAGCCTAGGGAAGGGGGCGAAGGGCGGGCTGAAATGCAGATCAGGGAGAGCCTGGTGGCTCTCCCTGATTCCTGCATGCGTTGGCGACCCCGACGGGACTCGAACCCGCGGCCTCCGCCGTGACAGGGCGGCGCGCTAACCAACTGCGCTACGGGGCCAGGTGCTTGTTGTGAAGCGGGTGGAACTGTAACCCATGCCCGTCGCAGTCCACCAAATCGGCGGGAACCACGGGCCCGGTCGCACCCCCAACCGGATTCGAACCGGCGCTACCGCCGTGAAAGGGCGGGGTCCTGGGCCGCTAGACGATGGGGGCCAGCTCGGCCCGGGACGAGCCCGGGTCGGGCGTCGTACAGCATAGGGGCAGCACGCACCGCCCACCCAACCCGGACGAGCGGTCCCGACACGCGAAATTTGGTCAGTTGTCCAGATGATGCGCCGCGACCGGCCGGAGTTCACTAGCCTTGCCCCGTGGGCACCGCGTCTCGGCAGTTGCGCTTCCTCGTCGTCGATGACAACGAGGACATCAGGGACGTCTTCTGTCGCCTCGTCGAGAGGGCCGGTCACGTCGCCTCGACGGCGGTCGACGGCCAGGACGCCGTGGAGATCCTCCAGCGCGATTCCTTCGACGTGATGCTCCTCGACCTCACCATGCCGCGCATGAACGGCGTCGACGTGGTGCGGTGGATGCGGGAGCACGCCGACGTCGCTCCGGCCACCAAGGTGGTCGTGATCAGCGCCTGGGCGGGCGAGCACCGAGCGGTCCTCCAGGAGCTCGGAGTCGAAACTGTGATGCAGAAGCCGCTGCGTATTCAGCAATTGACTGATTTGATCGAGGAGACACTGCGCGACGTGGGGTCCTGACCCGTCCCTGAAGCAACACCGGGTCCTGGCCTCCGGGTGGTGTCACACCTGCACGTCTCCCCAGACGTGCGCCAACCCCAACCCTGGAGAACACCATGATGAAGCGCATCCGCACCCACATCGAGTCCAAGCGTTCCGCCAACCAGCTGCAGGCGATGTACATGTGGCGCCCCGCCCCCGGCGGCCGCTGAGCGCACGGCACCCGAAGGGTGACGCACCACCAGTGATGCACGTGGGCAGCGCCGAGTCGGCCGGCGGTCGGCTCGGCGCTGTCCTCGCGGCCCCTCGGTCCGGGATCGTCGCCCTGGGCCCGCACGGCCCGTGGCTCACCACCACGCCGGCACAGGCCAGGCAGGTCCTCACCGACGTCGACCACTTCGACTTCCCCAGCGACGTGAGCCGCAGCGGCGACCTCTCGGCCAGCCGCGGGGAGACCCGTTCGGGTCATCTCACCTTCGCGCCCCTGACGCCGGCCCAGGTGGCCCGCGGCGTGGCCACGTTCGCCGAGCTCTGGCCCGAGGCGATCGCTGCGCACGACCGCGCGAGGCCCGGCGAGGCGTACGACGCGATGGTGCTGCTGCGACGGCCGGTGGCCCGCTCCACCTGCGACGCGCTCCTCCCCGGGGCGAGCCCCGCACAGCGCGAGGCCGTGGCCGAGGGTGTGCTGGCGTGGATCGACGCGCTCGCACCCGTGATCTCGGCGGCCAGGGCGCCGCGGCGCTGGAGCCGCACCCGCCGCGGCGAGCGGGACGCCCGCCTCCGGCTCGAGGACACCCTCGCGCCGATCGAGGACCTCCCCGGCACGCCCCAGCAGGCGGCGACCATGCTCGCCGCCGGGATCCAGGTGCCCATCGCGGCCGGGTCGTGGCTCCTCGCCTGGCTCGGTCGTGAGCCGTCGCCGGACGTCGAGGCGCTCCACGCCGTCTGGGAGTCGCTGCGGGTGACGCCACCGACCTGGATCACCGCCCGCCTCACCACCACCGAGGTGGACCTCGCCGGTCAGCACCTGTCGGCCGGTGCGGTCGTCCTCGTCAGTCCACTGCTGCTGGGTCGCCTCCCCGAGCTCGTGCCCGGCGAACCGGACGGCCTCGCGGACTTCGACCCCGGACGGTGGGGCGACGAGACCCGGCGTCCCGGGGCGTGGCTGCCGTTCGGCGCGGGGCCGCACTCCTGCCCCGGACGTACGCTCGGGCTCGCCGTCCTCGTCGAGCTGGCGGAGTGGGCCCTCGCACACGGGGTGCGGTTGGCCGCGGACGTCGAAATCGACCAGACCCGGGGGCTCGCACCGCTACCGTGCAGGTTCACGACCGAGGCGGCAGGAGGTGGGGCACGGTGAGCGACCACCCCGCCCTCCAGGACGCCACCGCGCAGGGCGAGGTCTCCCCTGCCGTCGCCATCCTCACCGCCGCCGTCCTCGCCAGCGAGATTGCGCTGGACGAGGCCATCGAGCTGGCGGCCACCCACCTGCTGACCTACCCGCGCGTCGACGCCGTGGCGACGTCACTGGTCGGCTTCACACCCGTGGACCCCTCGGTCTGGATGATGCTGGGCGGCCGCGCCTGGGTCCGGGAGTGGGTACGGCCGGGGTCACCGTCCTCGATCCTCCCCGACCCCGGCGCCGGGCCCGAGGCAGCGCTGAGCATGCCGTGGCTATCGCAGTTCGCCCGCCGCGACGACCTGGTCGTCCTGCTCGACACCGACCTGCTGCCACCGGAGGCCGAGCAGGACCGCAGGGAGCTCGCCGGCGTCGGCGTCCGCAGCCTGATCGCGACCATCTACTCGTCCGCGGGCACCATGTTCGGGAGCCTGTCCGTCGGCAGCACGAGCCCGGGTGCGTGGCCCGCCGCGCTGATCGACGACCTGCACCTCCTCAACGCGGCGATCTCCTCCCGCCTCCAGCTCGAGCACTCCCGGCGCGCGCTGGTCGAGGCCATCGAGGCCGGCAACGAGGCCCAGCTGGCCAACCAGCACTTCTTCGCCGCCGTGGGCCACGAGCTGCGCACACCGCTGGCGGCGATCATGGGCTACACCGAGGTGCTGATGGACGACGCCGCCGACAACCCGCAGGAGCCGGTGTCCGCCGGGCTCCTCAAGGACGGCCCCGTGATCCTGCGCGCCTGCGAGCAGCTGGTCTCCGTCGTCGACAGCCTGCTGGGCGCCGGGCGCGCCTTCTCCAACGACGACAAGCGCCAGGACGTCGTGGTCGCCGACGCCATCGCCGACGTCGTCCACTGGCACCGCGTCCCGGCGCTCAACGCCAGTGTGCGGATCCGGGTCGACGTCGACCCGGCGCTCACGGTCTGGGCGCACCCTTCCGCCGTACGCCAGGTGCTCACCAACCTCGTCGGCAACGCGATCGCCTACCACCGGTCCGCCGGCGGGTCGGTGCACCTGTCGGCGGAGTCGCTGCTCGGCGAGAGCGGCCAGGAGATGGTGCGCATCATCGTCCGCGACGACGGACCGGGCCTCACCCCGGACCAGGTCGAGCGGGTCTTCGAGCCCTTCGTGCGCTTCGCCGGCTCGGCGACCAAGGGCAGCGGCCTCGGCCTCTCGATCTCGCGCACGATCGCCGAGCGCGACGGCGGCGCGGTGCAGGGCACCTCGACGGTCGGCGTGGGCTCGTCCTTCTGGCTCGAGCTGCCAGCGAAGGCGCCGTACGGCGTGTGAGACGGCCGATTCCCGCCACCCCAGGGGGCTGCGGTAGTCTCCTCCGCGTTGGCCAGGTAGCTCAGTTGGTACGAGCGACCGACTGAAAATCGGTAGGTCGGCGGTTCGACCCCGCCCCTGGCCACCACACACGCCGCAGGGCCCCGATCGCGTCCCGATCGGGGCCCTGCGGTGTCTCCCGCCACAATGGCCCGGTGCTCCCCCGCCTCGAGATCGTGCGCCGACTCCGCCCGATCGACCTCGTCGCACCCAGCGCCGTCCAGGTGACCACGGACGTGGCAGGGACGTCGCCGCTGCCCAGCCCGGCGCCGTACGTCGCCGCGACGTCGGGCCCCGAGGGCGCGCTCGCCCTGCACCTCGGCGGGCACCGCCTCACGGCCCGCGTCGACGACGGGTCGGTCGCGCTCGAGGTCACCGGTAGCGGGACGCTGCGCAGCCGGCGCTTCCACCGCGCCGAGTCCCCGACCGGCCTCGGGCTGTCCCTCACCGGCACCCACGTCACCGCGTGGTGCCGTGAGGGCGACCGATGGGTGGCCCGCGCCCGCCACGACCTCCGTGGGGTGGTCGACACCCGCGACGAGGCGGCCCTGGCGGGGCTGCAGGTCGAGCTCCCGGCCGGGGGCGGCACCGCCGGCGGGTTCGGCCAGCTCGGCGTGCGCGACGTGCGGTTCGTGACCGACGAGGACGGTACGCCGCTGCGCGACGACGACAGCCTCTGGCTCACCGCGACCTCGGCCGGGCCGGGCTTCTTCGACACCGCGCACACCAGCGTGTGGCGCTTCGACCCCGACGCCGTCGAGGTGACCCACACTGCCGACCTGTTCTTCCGACGCCCCGACCGGCCGGGCGTCTTCGGCGACCACGCCACCCACCTGCTCCGCAGCGAGGGCCGCTGGCTGGTGGCGACCAGCACGTGGGGCGACTTCGAGCAACCGCGCACGCGCGTCGGGCGACGTACGCCGTCGGGGCTGCGGGTCACCCTCGCCGGCTCGGACGACGACCTGCTCCACGGCCGCCACGTCCTCGACACCCGCGAGCTGCCGCTGCCCACCGACGGGCTTGACTCGATCGCCACCTGGGACCCGCACCTCGTGCGCCGCGACGGGCGGTGGCTGGTCGGCTTCGTGAGCGCGCGGAGGTTCTTCGACTTCCACCCCGCCGTCGCCGGTGGACCCGCGCTCGAGGAGCTGCACCTGCTCGGCGCGGCCGCCGACCGCACCGCCACGGAGGGCACCACGCTGCTCGACGTGGACGGCGAGCTGGTCGTCCTGGCCAGCGACGGTCGCGACTCGCAACGGGGCCGCCGGGCCCGGTTCCCCGTCTTCGACCTGGCGATGCAGGACCGCGGCGTGCTCGACGCGCCGTACCCCACCAACCTGCCGTGGCCGACCCTCGCGCACCTCGACGGGGCGTGGCTGATGGCCTCCTTCAACGGGCGCCCGGCCGGCGGGAAGCTGCTCGGCTACGGCACCCACGGGGACCTCGTGGTGATGCGGTCGCGGTGAGTGCGCGGGTCTACCCTGAGGGTGACGGCGGTCACCACCCCTCGACCGCGCTGACCAGGTCCGCACACCCCGCGGCCGCACCCACCAGAAAAGGATCCAGGAATGTCAGGAGCACGCAGTTCGGGAGTCGACGTCTTCGAGCTCGGGAGCGAGCACGAGCAGGTCGTCTTCTGCAATGACCAGGCGACGGGCCTCAAGGCCATCATCGCCATCCACTCCACGGCACTGGGCCCGGCCCTGGGCGGGACGCGGTTCTACCCCTACGCCAGCACCGATGACGCGATCGTCGACGTCCTCAACCTCTCGCGCGGCATGTCCTACAAGAACGCGCTCGCCGGCCTCGACCTCGGCGGCGGCAAGGCCGTCATCATCGGCGACCCGGCGGCGCTCAAGACCGAGGCGCTGCTGCGTGCCTACGGCCGCTTCGTGCAGTCGCTCGACGGGCGCTACTTCACCGCCTGCGACGTGGGCACCAACTCTCCGGACATGGACCACATCGCCCGCGAGTGCGACTTCGTCACCGGCCGCACCGTCGCCCACGGCGGCGCGGGCGACAGCTCGGTGCTGACCGCCTTCGGCACCTTCCAGGGCATGCGCGCCGCCGCCGAGCAGGTCTGGGGCGAGCCGACGCTCGCCGGCCGCACCGTCGGCATCGCCGGCGTCGGCAAGGTCGGGCGCCACCTGGTCCGCCACCTGATCGAGGACGGCGCCACGGTCGTCGTCACCGACGTGCACGCTCCCTCCGTCGAGGCGATCCGCGCTGAGTTCCCGCAGGTGCAGGCCGTCGCCTCCACCGACGAGCTCGTCGCGAGCGAGATCGACGTCTACGCGCCGTGCGCCATGGGCGGGGCGATCAGCGACGAGGTCCTCGAGGTGCTGCAGGCGACGATCATCTGCGGCGCCGCCAACAACCAGCTCGCCCACCCGGGCATCGAGAAGCAGGTCGACGAGCGCGGCATCCTCTACGCCCCCGACTACTGCGTGAACTCCGGCGGCGTGATCCAGGTCGCCGACGAGCTCGAGGGCTTCTCCTTCGAGCGCGCCAAGCAGCGCGCGACCGGGATCTTCGAGACGACCCGCAAGGTCTTCGAGCTCGCCAAGGCCGACGGCGTCACCACCGCGGCCGCAGCCGACCGCCTGGCCGAGCGCCGGATGCGCGAGGTCGGCCGCCTGCGCGGCCTCTACCTCGGCTGACCGGCGCTTCGTCCCCGTCCTGGCCACTGACCGGGCGCTTCGTCCCGCCTCGCGCGCGACGAAGGGCCCGGTCGTCATGTCTGACGGGGATGAAGTGCCCGGTCGGTGTGAGGGCGCGGTCGTACGCCCGGTGTCCCGGGGTGGAGCTGCGCTCGATCAGGCAGCGCGTGGGTCAGTCTGCGCGACGACGCGGATCGGCATAGTCCGACCATTCGTCGTCGTCCGGCTCGACTTCCGTCGGCCGGGGATGGGTGTCCTCACCGTGCAGCTCCTTCGCCAACGCGCCGAAGTCCGTCTCGTGGGTCCGGTACTTCAGGTCGCGTGCGACCTTCGTCTGCTTCGCCTTCGCTCGGCCGCGCCCCATAGGGTCGACCCCCTCGCACACTTGGCCGGGGCTGTCGAGGAGATCCTCGACGCGCCCGGTCTGATCGGTTACATATCGTGGGGACAACGCTACCTGAGCGGTGGCTGTTCCCGCACACCACGACACCGCTTTTCGTTCCGCCGGGAGCGAAATACCGCAGCCGGGGCCCTGCTGGGGCACACTGCCCCCGTGCTGCGCCGCCCCGGGCCCCCCGCCCTCGTGACCCTCCTGGCCACGATCGTCCTCGGCCTCGCCGGCTGCTCCTCGGACGCCACGGGCCCCGACAGCGACGCCGGCGACGGCCGGACGGGCGCCCCCAGCGACGTACCGTCACCGCGCCTGCACGAGCTGGACGGCTCCGCGCCGCAGACCGTCGAGGGCCGCGACGGCTACCTCTTCATCGGCACCGACTTCGACCTGTCCTGCGGCAGCGGTGAGCACTTCGACGACTACCTCGCCTCGCTCAGCGACCTGGCCGAGGTGATCGCCGGGTCCGGGCGCGACGTGGCGTGGACGGTCGTCCCCGACAAGTCCACGACCCTGGTCGACCGGCTGCCCGACACGGTGCCGCAGGACGCCTGCTTCCGAGAGAACCAGCGTTGGCAGGAGCGCCTCCTCGGCACGGTCGACGAGCAGCACTACGTCGACACGCTCGCGCTGCTGCGCGGGGCAGACGCCGACGGCGAGCAGGTCTACTGGCGTGGCGACTCGCACTGGACGTCGTACGGCGCGAGCCTGTGGCTGCTCGAGGTGCTCGACCGGCTCGACCCAGCGGTCGCCGACGGGGTCGAGGTCACCGACGGCATCCTCGAGCGCAACGGCGACCTCTATGTGATGGCCGGGCGCGACGACGTGGAGTCCGCGCCGTCGCGGGCCTTCAGCACGGGCAACACGCTCGAGGCGATCCCCGGACCGACCCCGTTCGACCCGGCCACTGAGTCGTTCGGCCCGCTGCTCTGGAAGACCGTCACGGGCGACGGCACGCTGCCGGGCCGCACGCTGCTCATCGGCGACTCGTTCTCCTACGCCGGGCTCGACCTCACCATGCCGCTGGTCGAGCGTGGCGCGTTCGCGTGGTTCCAGTACCTCGACACCGGCGTGCTGGCGCGCCAGGTCGCGGCGGCCGACACCGTCGTGATCGAGGTGGCGCAGCGCACCCTGACCCACTCGTCGGTGGCCACGCAGGAGTTCGTCGACCAGGTCGAGGCCGCGCTCTCGCGCTGACCCCTGGCGTCACCAGCCGGGGTGCTGGCCCTCGAGCAGGACGCGGCCGCCCTGGTCGGCGTCGGTGCGCGCCTCACCGGCGACCCACGCGCGGATGCCGTGCCCGGCGAGCACGGAGATGGCGGTGTCGACCGACTCGGGTGCGGTCAGCGCGACCATGCCCACGCCGCAGTTGAGCGTCGCCTCGAGGTCGGCCTGCGGCACCCCGCCCACCTGGCGTACGACGTCGAAGACCGGCTGCGGCGTCCACGTCGAGCGGTCGATGCGGACCGACAGCTCCTCGGGGAGCACCCGCTCGAGGTTGGCGGCGAGACCTCCGCCGGTCACGTGCGACATGGCGTGGGTCTCGGTGCGCTCGGCCAGGTCGAGGCAGGCCTTGGCGTAGATGCGGGTCGGCTCGAGCAGCTCCTCACCGAGGGTGCGGCCGAAGTCGTCGACGTGGCGCTCGACGGTCCAGCCGGCGCCGCCGGACCCGGGCGAGCCGAGCAGCACGTGGCGCACGAGGGAGTAGCCGTTGGAGTGCAGTCCGCTGGCCTCCATCGCGATGACCACGTCGCCGGGGCGCACGCGGCCGGGGCCGAGCAGCTTGCTGGCCTCGACGACGCCGGTGGTCGCGCCGGCGACGTCGTAGTCGTCGGGGTCGAGCAGGCCGGGGTGCTCGGCGGTCTCGCCGCCGATGAGCGCGCAGCCGGCGACGACGCAGGCCTCCGCGATGCCCTTGACGATCGCCGCGATGCGCTCGGGGACGACCCGGCCGCAGGCGATGTAGTCGGTCATGAACAGCGGCTCGGCGCCGCACACCACGAGGTCGTCGACGACCATGCCGACGAGGTCGAAGCCGATCGTGTCGTGGACGTCCATCAGCTGGGCGATCGCGACCTTGGTGCCGACGCCGTCGGTGGACGTGGCCAGCAGCGGACGCTCGTAGCGGGTGAGCGCGGAGGCGTCGAAGAGGCCGGCGAAGCCGCCGAGCCCACCGATCATCTCCGGGCGACGGGCCTTCTCGACCCAGCCCTTCATCAGGTCGATCGCGCGGTCGGCCGCCTCGATCGACACTCCGGCGGCGGCATAGGCCCCCTCGGCTGCGGTGGGCTGCTGGTCGGACACGGGGCTCCTCAGACTGGCGGCGTGCGGATCAGGGGTTGTTGAGGACCGGCAGCGCCCGGCCCATCGTGGGCGACTGCAGCGTCGCCTCGAGCAGGTGCTTGCCGAGCAGGCTCTCGTCGGGCAGCTCGACGGGGTACTCGCCGGTGAAGCAGGCCGTGCAGAGGGTCTCGCGCGACTGCTTGGTCGCGTCGATCATCCCGTCGAGGGAGATGTAGCCCAGCGTGTCGGCCCCGACACTGGCGGCGATCTCCTCGGGGGTCAGGCCGTTGGCGATCAGCTCGGCCCGGGTGGCGAAGTCGATGCCGTAGAAGCACGGCCACTTCACCGGCGGGCTGGAGATCCGCACGTGCACCTCGAGCGCGCCCGCCTCGCGCAGCATCCGCACCTGGGCGCGCTGGGTGTTGCCGCGCACGATCGAGTCGTCGACCACGACGATCCGCTTGCCGCGGATCATGTGCTCGAGGGCGTTGAGCTTGAGCCGGATGCCGAGCTGGCGCAGCGTCTGGCTGGGCTGGATGAAGGTGCGCCCGACGTAGGCGTTCTTGACGAAGCCCTGGCCGAACGGGATCCCCGACTCCTCGGCGTAGCCCGCCGCGGCCGGCGTCCCCGACTCGGGCACCGGGATGACGAGGTCGGCCTCGACGGGGAACTCGCGCGCGAGCTGACGACCCATCTCGACCCGCGACTCGTGGACGCTGCGGGCGCTGATGGTGGCGTCGGGGCGGGCGAGGTAGACGTACTCGAAGACGCAGCCCTTGCGGTCGGCCTCGGCGAACCGGTGCGAGCGCAGGCCGTTCTCGTCGATGACGACCATCTCGCCGGGCTCGACCTCGCGGACCACGCTCGCGCCGATCGTGGCGAGCGCGGCGTCCTCGCTGGCGACCACCCAGCCGCGGTCGAGGCGGCCGAGCACGAGCGGACGGATGCCCTGCGGGTCACGGGCGGCGTAGAGGGTGCCCTCGTTCATCCACACGAAGCAGAAGGCGCCGCGGACCTGCGGCAGCACCTCGAGCGCGCGCTGCTCGAGCGAGGTGTCGGGGTGGTGCGCCAGGAGCGCGGTGACGAGGCTGGTGTCGTTGGTCGACTCCTCGACCGGACGGGTGTGCAGCTCCAGCTCACCGTCGGGACCGGGCAGGTCGGCGACCATCTGGGCGAGCTCGTGGGTGTTGATCAGGTTGCCGTTGTGGCCGAGGGCGATCGACCCGTCCACGGTGGGCCGGAACGTCGGCTGGGCGTTCTGCCACGTGGACGCGCCGGTCGTGGAGTAGCGCGAGTGGCCGATCGCGAGGTGCCCCTTGAGGGACTCCAGCGTCGACTCGTCGAAGACCTGGGAGACCAGGCCCATGTCCTTGTAGACCAGGATCTGGCGCCCGTTGCTGACCGCGATGCCCGCAGACTCCTGGCCGCGGTGCTGCAGCGCGTAGAGCCCGAAGTAGGTCAGCTTGGCGACGTCCTCGCCGGGGGCCCAGACACCGAAGACGCCGCATGCGTCCTGCGGGCCCTGGTCCTGGGGATCGATTGCCGTGGTCAGGCGGCCGTCGCCGCCCGTCCGCTTGCTCATCGGCTGAGGCACGGTCTGCAGTCTACGGGCGTCGGGCGGCATCGCCGCACTGACGACGTACGTCGGTACGTCAGGTGCCGGGGAGCAGGGACCGGAGCCGGTGCACGGCGAGCCGGGCGGCGGCCTTCCCGACCGCCGGGAGGGGTACGACGTCCAGCGCGGGCAGCGGCCGGGTCCAGGCCGGGTCGGAGGGCAGCGCGCCCTCCGGGCCGGCGTACAGCGGGGTGGACGCGCGGCGGACCGCCTCCCCCACGTCGAGCAGCTCGCCACCCTGCGCCGGCACCCACGTGTGTCCGGGACGGCACACCATGTCGTGGTGCAGCGACTCGATGAGCGCGGTGACGGTGTGGAACGGCGCGGTGGTCACGAGGGCCGTCGCCAGGCCGACGAGCCCGGGGGGCGCGACCGGCGTGGGGACGCTGACGCGCGACAGGCCGGCCTCGCGGGCGCAGGTGCTCATCAGGTCGGGGTAGGACAGCACGTCGGGACCGCCGAGGTCGACGTCGCCCTCGACGGTCGAGCCGAGGAGCTCGCGGACCGCACGGAGCACGTCGGAGACCGCGACCGGCTGGACCGAGTGGTACATCCAGGTCGGCACCGGCTGGACGAGGAAGAGCGTCGCGATCTGCCGGATGATCTCGAACGAGGTCGACCCGGCGCCGAGGACGACGCCTGCCCGCAGCGCGACCGCGCTGGTGCCCGCGTCGAGCAGGATCCGCTCGACCTCGAGGCGCGAGGCGATGTGGGCGGAGAGCTCGGACTCGGGCACGTCGGGGACCAGGCCGGACAGGTAGACGATGCGGCGTACGCCGGCCGCCTCGGCGGCGCGGGCCACGGTGTCGGCTGCCCGGCGGTCGCGGTCGCTGAAGTCGGTGCGGTCGAGCGAGTGGACGAGGTAGACCATCGCGTCGGCGCCGTCGACCGCCGCTGCGACGGCCTCCGCGTCGGTGACGTCGCAGCGGATCGCCTCGACCCGCTCGTCCCAGCCGAACCGGTCGGGGTCGGGCACGGACGACGACGCGGCCACGACGTCGTGGCCGTGCTCGAGCAGGTGCGGCACGAGGCGGGACCCGACGTAGCCGGTCGCCCCGAGGACGAGGACCCTCACGCTTCACCCAGGTGCTTGAGGAGGTTGCGGGAGAAGACGGTGCCCATGTGCTTCACGACCCCGGCCATCACCCGCTCGACGGCGGGTCGCGTCAGGCCGGGGAGCGGGAGGGTGCAGGAGATGTCGAGCTCGATGCTCACCTGCGTGCCGTCGTCGTGGTCGGAGAGGAGGTAGGTGCCCTCGACCGCGGCCATCTCGTCGGGGCGCGCTGGGTCGTGGGTGAAGTCGATGCGGTCCTGGGGCGCGAAGGTCATCACCTCGGTGAACCGCGGTGCCACCGAGACGCCCAGCACCGGGATCGTGCCCATCCGCCAGGTCCACCGCTCGCCGTCGACCTCGATCCCGGTGACGTAGGGCGTCATGCGCGCGATCAGGTCGGCATCGACCAGGGCGGCCCATACCTCGCTGCGCGGGGAGCGCAGCACGGCTGTGGATCGGTCGCCGGCTCGGAAGGTCGCCATGGCGTCAACCTACCGACGTGCCCGAGGGCGGGGCTCACCCCTGGGCGGTGGACGGACGGCGTGGATCAGCGGGACAGCTCGCCGAGGTTGCGGAGCAGCAGGGCCTCAGCCTTGACGACCTTCTCGAACTCGGCGAGGTGCAGGCCTTCGTTGGCGCCGTGGGCCCGGGTGTCGGGGTCCTCCACGCCCGTGACCAGCACGCTGGCCTGCGGGAAGGCCTCGAGGAACTCGGCGATGAACGGGATCGAGCCGCCCACGCCCATGTCGACCGGCGCGGTGCCGTCCCACGCCTCGGCGAACGCGGCCCGCGCGGCGTCGTACGCCGGTCCGGTCGCGTCGATCTGGGTGGCCTCACCGGTGTCGACGACGGTCGTGCTCAGCGTGGCGCCCCACGGCGTGTGCTTCTCGAGGTGCGCCTGCAGGCAGGCCACCGCGTTGGCGGTGGTGTCGCCGGGGGCGATGCGCATGCTGATCCGGCAGCGGGCGGTGGGGATGAGGGTGTTGGAGGCCCCGTCGACCTTGGGCGCGTCGAAGCCGGTGATGCTGATCGACGGCTTGGTCCAGAGCCGCTCGACGACCGAGCCGGAGCCGATCCACTCGATGCCCTCGGCGGCGCCGGACTCGGCGCGCAGGCGAGCCTCGGGGTACTCCACGTCGGCCGCCGGGCCGGAGTGCAGGCCCTCGACGGCGACGTCACCGGCATCGTCGTTGAGGCTGGCGATCAGCCTGCTCAGGGCCATGATCGAGTCGGGCACCAGGCCGCCCCACATGCCACTGTGCACGGCGTGGGTGAGCGTGCGGACCTCGACGTCCATCCGGACCAGGCCGCGCAGGCTGGTGGTCAGGGCGGGCTCGCCGATGTCCCAGTTTCCGGAGTCGGCGATGACGATGACGTCGGCGGCGAGGCGGTCCTGGTAGGTGGTGAGCAGCTCGACGAGGGTGTCGGAACCGACCTCCTCCTCGCCCTCGATGAACATCACCAGGTTGACCGGGAGCTCGTCGCCGAAGATCCGGACCGCGCCCAGGTGGGCGGCGATGCCGGCCTTGTCGTCGGCGGCACCGCGCGCATACAGACGGAGGTCGCCGCGCGCGTCCTCCCGTGCCGTGGGCTCCCACGGCGCAGAGTCCCAGTCCGCGTGGTCGTTCTCGGGCTGGACGTCGTGGTGGGCGTAGAGCAGGACCGTCGGCGCACCCTCGGGGCCGGCCTTCTTCGCGATCACGGCCGGCGGCGCGCCGTCGTGGGCGCGGACGATCTCGCACTCGAAGCCCTCCGCCGCGAACAGGTCGCGCGTGGCCTCGGCGCTGCGCTCGACCTCTCCCGCGCGAGCCGGGTCGGCGGACACCGACTCGATGCGGACCAGGTCCTCGAGGTCACGGCGGATGCCGGGCATGACCTCGGCGAGACGAGCGCTGATGTCGACAGTCATGACGTCACCCTAGGGGCCAGTCAGGACGACGACGACATCAGCGTCAGCGGTCAGCCGAGAGCTCGGCCAGCACCGCCTCGGCGACCACCTTCGCGCCGGCCTCGGCCATGGTGATCGTGTAGTGGTTGACGTCTGGCACCTCACGGGCGTTGAGCGTCGGCAGCGCCTCCAGCATCCCGGCCAGGCGGGAGGTCTCGTAGAGCCCGGGCGTCTCGTCGAAGAGCCCGCGCGGGGCAGTCAGCAGCAGGGCGGAGTGGTGCATCCGGCCGAGCGCGTCGCGCAGGGCCGTGCCGGTGTTCATGTCGACGGTGTCGGCGGCCATCGCGTCGTAGCTCGTGGCCGGACGCAGCTCGGGCTCCTCGCCAACCAGGTCATAGGCGAGGTAGTCCTCCAGCGCCGGCGTCCAGTCGCGGGCGAACGCCGGGTGGCGCCGCCAGAAGTCGTAGTACTCCTCGACGGACGCGAACCGCATCGCCAGCCGCTCGGCGACGGGTCCCAGCACCAGCGAGATCACCTCGTCGGCGGACAGGTCGTTGGGCACGGCGAGGGGCAGCCCGCCGTCGACCAGCAGCAGTCGCGACACCCGCTCGGGGTGGCGGTCAGCGAGCACCACGGCGACGAACGCACCCATGGAGTGGCCGACGACGAGGGTCCGGTCGACGTCGAGGTGGTCGAGGACCGCCGCGAGGTCGTCGGCGTGCGCCGACATGCCGGTCGGGCTCCCGGGCACCGTCTCGGGGTGGCTGCGGCCGCGGCCGCGCAGGTCCGGCGCGACGAGCCGGACGCCGGGAAGCAGGCCGGCCAGGACCTGCCACGAGCGGTGGGACGCCGTGATGCCGTGCACGAGCACGACCGTGGGCGCCGTCGCAGGGTCGGGGACGTCCGCCTCCCAGACGCCGACCCGCAGCGTCCCACCGGAGACCGGGACGTCGGTGGTGCGGTAGCGCTTGCTCATGGCGTTGCCTTCTCGTCGGCGACGCCCTTGGGGGGTCGCGGGGCCAGGGCGGTCTCGATGAACCGCATCATGTGGGCGAAGACGTGGGGGTCCAGCTCGGTCGGGCGACGGTCGTCGTCGTCGCGCTCCCAGAGGATGTAGCGCGCCCCGACCAGCTCGCCGATGCCCATCAGCGCCCACGCCGCCACCTCGGGGTCGATGTCGGAGACCTCGCCGGCGGCCTGTGCCTTGCGCAGGCCCTCGACGTACCCCTCGACGATGCGCGTGTAGTGCAGCCGCAACGCCTCGGGCGACACGAGCTCGGCTTCGCGCACGACGCGGTAGAGGGCGGGGTGCTCGGCGGTGAACCGGAAGAAGCCGGCGAAGCCCGCCCGTTCGGCCTCGAGGCGGGACGACGCACCGGCCATCGCCTCGGCCATCGAGTGGCGCACGCGGCGGTTGAGGTCGATGACCAGCGCCTCGAAGATCGTCTGCTTGCTGTCGAAGTAGAGGTAGAACGTGCCGAGCCCGATGCCGGCCCGCTCGGTGATCTTGACGATCGAGGCCTCGTGGTAGCCCATCTCGGCGAAGACGGCCTCGGCCGCCTCGAGGAGCTTGCGCTGCGTGGCCTCGCCCCGCTTGGTACGTCGGGGGGCCTCGGGTGCCAGCGGGTCGGCGCGGCGCTCGAGCTCGCTGAAGTCGGGTGCGGTCACGGCTGCGCTCCTCGTACGACGGATGGGTGGGCGGCGTCCTGCAGGTCGGTGCGCGAGATCTTGCCGATGCCGGTGCGGGGCAGCTCGGCGAGGACGTGGACGCGACGCGGCAGCTTGAAGTCCGCTAGGTGCCGGCGGGCGTGGTCGAGCACCTCGCGCTCGGTCAGGCCGACCCCCGCGACCGGCTCGACGAAGGCGATGCCGACCTGGCCCCACACCTCGTCGGGCACCGCGACCACGGCGGCGTCCGCCACCAGCGGGTGCCGCACCAGCGCGGCCTCCACCTCGGCCGGGGCCACGTTCTCGCCGCCGGAGATGTAGATGCTCTTCAGCCGGTCGACGATGCGGTAGCAGTTGTCGGAGTCGCGCTCGGCGAGGTCGCCGGTGCGCAGCCAGTCGCCGGAGAACGCCGTCGTGGTGCGCTCGGGGTCGTGGAGGTAGCCGGAGAAGACACCCGGGCCACGCACCTGGAGCTCGCCGGTGCCCGGGCCGTCGACGACCGCCCCGGCCGACCCACCGGCCGGCTCGACGAGGCGCACCTCGACGTACGGGTAGGGCCACCCGACGGCGCCAGCGTGGTCGGCCGCGCGGCTCGGCGGCAGGTAGAGCACGTTGGGCGACGCCTCGGTCAGTCCGTAGCCGTGGGCGACCTCCACGCCGTGCGCGGCCCACGTCGCGCGCAGCGACTCGGACAGCGAGTCGCCACCGACCACGACCTGGCGCAGCGAGGAGAGGTCGGCGTCGGCGAAGCCCGGGTCGGAGGCCAGGAGGTGCAGTTGGGTCGGCACGGTCATCGTGGTGGTGACCCGTCGGTCGCTCACCAGGCGCAGCACGCGCGATGGTTCGAAGGACCGCTCGAGCACCACGGTGGCCCCGTGCCACCAGGCCGCCAACGGCTGGCAGTTCCACGCGGCGACGTGGAACTGGGGCAGCGTCGCGAGCACGACGTCGTGCTCCGAGAGGCCCATCGCCTGGGCCATCGCCAGGCTGTTCCAGAAGCAGTTCGCGTGGCTCAGCACCACGCCCTTGGGCATGGCCTCGCTGCCCGAGGTGAAGATGACCAGGACCGGTTCGTCGTCGACGGGACCGCGGGCGGGCGGCCAGGTCCCGCCGGGCTCGGGCTCGCGCGTGGGCACCGTGGCCTCGACGCCCGTGGTGCCGGGCGTAGCCAGGGGCGCGGTCACGGCGGCCACCTCCATCGCCTCGCGCGCGAGGCGGGCCAGGGCCTCCTCGGCGACCACCAGGACCGGTTGCGCGGTCCGCACGAGCGGGCCGAGCTCGGAGGGGGTGAGCCGCCACGACAGCGGCACCAGCACCAGTCCGGCCTTCGCGCAGGCGAAGAACAGCACGACGTGGTCGGCGGAGTTTCCCGACAGGGTCACCACCCGGTCGCCGATGCCGAAGCCGGCCCGCGCGAAGGAGCGGGCCAGCTCGTCGCTGCGCCTCTCGAGCTCGGCGTACGTCACCGTCACGCCGCGGTCGTCGATCGCGACCTTGCCGGGATGGCGGCGCGCGCTGTCGACGAGCCAGCGGCCGAGGGTGTGGGAGTCGTTCACGGCTGCGGCTCCAGGGCGCGCTCCTCGGAGTCCGCGGCCTCCAGGACCGCGACGCCGGTGCGCGTCCGTCGGCGACCGGTCAGCCGCGTCG
Source organism: Nocardioides sp. Root122 (assembly GCF_001425025.1). Taxonomy (GTDB): domain Bacteria; phylum Actinomycetota; class Actinomycetes; order Propionibacteriales; family Nocardioidaceae; genus Nocardioides. Next base: position 458,057 of record NZ_LMDE01000001.1, on the reverse strand, counting down.
CCGTACCGGCGATGCCGCCCGGGACGAAGAGGACGACGAGGACGAAGAGCCCCCCGAGGATGAACATCGGCTCGGAGAGCGGGACGTGCAGCCAGGACGGAAGCGACTCGACGGCGTCGGACCGGGCGAGCAGCGTGAGCCGCTGGTTGAGCAGCGTGTAGAGCACGCCGCCGATGATCGCGCCCCAGCGCGACCCCACGCCACCGAGCACGACCATCACCAGCACCGTGATCGTCAGGTCGGCACCCACCGAGCGCGGGACCGTGCCCGACTGGAGGAGCATGTAGGCCACCCCGGCCAGCGCGGCGAGCAGGCCGCTTGCGACGAACACGACGAGCTTGGCGGCGTAGGGCTGCAGGCCGAGCGCGCGCACGCGCAGCTCGTTCTCCCGCGCCGCCGCGGCGACGTGGCCCACGCGCGAGCGGTCGATCCACAGGACGACCAGGTAGGCGACCACCACGACGGCGAGGGCCAGCCAGTAGAGGTTGCGCGTGTGGACCACGCCGACGAGGGCGGCCGGGACGTGCTCGGTGTCGACGGAGAGGCCCTCGTCTCCCCCGGTCAGCCCGTCGGGGTTGCGGCGCACGAGCACCGATCCGGCCTGCGCGAAGGCGAGCGTGACCATCGCGAACGGGATGCCCGTGACCCGGAGGCTGACGGCTCCCGTGACGACGGCGATGGCGCCCACGCCCGCCAGCGTCAGCGCGACCGCCGGCCACAGCGCCAGGTCGGTGCGCTCCAGGAGGATGCCGAGCCCATAGGCGCCGCCCCCGAAGTAGAGGGCGTGCCCGAAGGACAGCTGCCCGCCCGTGCCGAGCAGCAGGTTGTAGGACAGCGCGAGGGCGGCGTAGACCATGCACAGCGCGAGCAGCTGCAGCGATCCCGGTGTGTACGTCGGCCCCGGCAGGATCCCGGGGACCTGGATGGAGAGCAGGGGCAGGACGGCCAGGACGACGACCAGGGCCGCGCCCAGTCCGAGCGGGACGATCTTGGCGCGCATCAGGCTGCCTTCCCCAGGAGTCCGGACGGCCGGACGAGCAGGACCCCGGCCAGGGCCAGCACGATGACGAAGTCACCCGTGCCGCCTGCGTAGTAGTTGGCGAACTGCTGGAGCAGCGCGACCAGCACCGACGCGATCGCGGCGCCGGTGAGCGAGCCGAGGCCGCCGATGACCGTCACGATGAACGCGAAGATCAGCAGGCTGCCACCGAGGGACGGTGAGACGTAGCCGAAGTAGTGGGCCGCGAGCACGCCGCCGAGCCCGGCCGCCGCGCCGCCGATGGCGAAGACGAGGGTGAACGAGCGGCGTACGTCGATGCCCAGGGCGGTGACCATCGCCCGGTTCTCGACGCCGGCGCGGATGACCATGCCGTAGCGCGTCTTCCGGAGGAACACCACGATCGCGACCAGCACGAGCACGGCGATCCCGATGATGACGAAGCGGTCGTTGGGGATCCGCGCGCCGAGGACGCCGGTCGTGCGGTCCATCCACGCGGGGCCGCGGATGAAGTCGGGGTCGGTGCCCCAGATGCCCTCGAACAGCGCGACCGTGGCCAGCGACAGACCGACGGTGACCAGCACCTGCTCGATGTGGCGCTCGTAGAGCGGGCGGATCAGCAGCAGCTCGGTCAGCGCCGCGACCACCGCCCCGACAAGGGCGCCCACGAGGATCGAGGCGACGAAGCCGGTCCAGCTGGTGGCATCGAGCCGCTGCGCGGCGGCCCAGCCGAGGAACGCGCCCAGGGTGAGGAACGAGCCGTGCGCGAAGTTGAGCACGTGCATGAGGCCGTAGATCAGGGACAGGCCCGACGCGACGAGGAAGTAGAGCGCGCCGAGGCCGAGGCCGGTGGCGAGCAGCAGCACGACGGTGCTCACGGGTGCACCTCCCGGTCGGTGTCGGTGTGGACGCCCAGCAGCCGCCGGGTCAGGGACTCGTCGGAGAGCAGCTCGGTCGCGGAGCCGGTGTGGACGACCCGGCCGCCGGCGATGACGACGGCCTCGCCGGCGAGGTGGCGTACGACCTCGAGGTTCTGCTCGACCAGCAGGATCGGCACCGTCACCGACGCCTCGCGCAGCGCCTCGGCGACCTGTTCGACGATCAGCGGGGCGAGGCCCTTCGTCGGCTCGTCCACGAGGAGGACGCGGTTGTCGTTGAGGAGCACCCGGGCCAGCGCGACCATCTGCTGCTGGCCACCGGAGAGGGTGCCGGCCATCTGGTGGCGGCGCTGCACCAGGTCGGGGAACAGCCGCTTCACGAGCTCGCGGCGCTCGGGCGTGGCACTGCCCGCCCGCTCGGCGAGGCGGAGGTTCTCCGCGACCGTCAGCCGAGCGAAGACCTCGCGGTCCTCCGGGACGTAGCCGACGCCGCGCTGGACGACCTTGTGCGTCGGGAGGGCGTCGATGCGCTCGCCGGCGAGGGTGACCGCACCCGAGCGCCGGTAGAGCCCCATCAGGCCCTTGAGCGTGGAGGTCTTGCCGACGCCGTTGCGCCCGAGGACGGCGGTGATGCCGGTGGCGGGCACGGTGAAGGACACGTCCTCGACGACCTGCTGGCCGGCGACGGACGCCGACAGGTGCTCGACGACCAGGACCGGGGAGCTCGCCGGGGCTCTGTTGTCGGGGGTGATCCTCATGCCGTGCTCCCGAGGTAGGCGCTCTGCACCCGGGCGTCGGCCATCACGGCCTCCGGGGTGTCGAAGGCGATGATCGTGCCGAAGTACATGACGGCCACCTTGTCGACGAGGCCGAGCAGGACCTCCATGTGGTGCTCGACCATCAGCACCGTCGAGCCCTGCTCTCGGTGCACCTCGCGGATCGTCTCGGACAGGGCGCCCACGTCGCCCGAGCCCACGCCGGCCATCGGCTCGTCGAGGAGCACGACGTGCGCGTCGGTGGCGCGCAGCACGGCGATCTCGAGCTTGCGCTTGTCGCCGTGGGACAGCCCTCCGGCGAGCAGGTCCAGCCTGTCGCCGAGGCCCACCTCGGCGAGGTGCTCCTCGGCGGCGCGCGTGGCGGCATCGCCCGGTCGCGGGAAGCGCCACGGCGACAGGCTGCCGCCGAGCGCGACCTGGCTGGCGATCCGGACGTTCTCCCGCAGGGTGAGCTGGGGGAAGAGGCTGGAGGTCTGGAACGTACGTCCCAGCCCCGCCCGCGCGCGGCGGTGCACCGACATGCCGGTGATGTCCCGGCCGTCGAGGTGCACGGTGCCGGAGGTCGGCCTGGAGATGCCGGAGACGACGTTGAAGAGCGTCGTCTTGCCGGCACCGTTGGGGCCGATCACGCCGATGAAGGCGCCCTTCTCGATCTCGAGGTCGACCTGCTCGAGGATCGTGGCGCCCCCGATCCTGAGACCGAGGTCCTTCACCTGCAGCGCGGGCGTGGCGGACTTCGTCACCGTCGCTCAGCCTGCCTCGGGCGGGGCGACGTCGGCGGCGGCGACCGTCTCGACGAGCTCGGGCGTCCAGGTGTCGCCGTCCTTGACCAGCCGCGCCTGGTACATGTCCTGCAGGAGCGCGTGGTCGCCCTCGCGGACGGTCACCGAGCCCTTGGGCGCGTCGAAGGTGTAGCCCTCGAGCGCGTCGACCATCGCGTCGACGTCACCCTGGCCCTCCTCGATCGCGTGCACGATCATCTGGGCGGCGGTGAAGCCGTCCGGCGTGAAGAGGTCGGCGGTCGAGCCGGCCCCCTCGACGGCCTCGACCATCGCGGCGTTGACGTCGTTGTCGGGCGCGGTGGCGAAGTAGTGGCTGAGGAAGCTGATCTTCCCTGCGACCGGGCCGTAAGCACCGTACGACGCCACGTCGCCGAGGCCGGTCACGACCGGGGCGGCGTCGAAGACGCCCTGCTGCTCCAGCGACTGCCACATCGAGCCGGTCGTCTCGCCGGCCCAGGCCACGAAGACCAGGTCGGGCTCGGCGTCCTTGAGCTGCTGGGCGAAGGAGGTGAACTCCTTGATGTCCTCGCCGACCAGGAGCGGCTCGACGGTCGCGCCCTGGGCGCCGAGGAGCGCGTCGACGGCCGCGGCGTTGCCCTGCCCGAAGGCGTTGTCCTGGGCGAAGACGACGACCTTCTGGCCGTCGACGTCGTCGAGGAACGTGCCCGCGGTGGCGACGTCCTGCATGCTCTGGCGACCCGAGCGGAAGGTGTAGCCGTTGAGGCCGGTGATGGCGTCGGCGGCCGCGGCACCGGAGACGTAGAGGACCTTGTTCTGCTCGGCCTGCTCGGCCATGCCCAGCGCGACGCCGGACGACACGGTGCCGGTGAGGACCTTCACGCCGTCACCGATGTACTCCTTGGTGAGCTGGACGGCCTTGTCGGGGTCGCCGGCGTCGTCGCCGTTGCGCACCTCGATCGTGATGCCGTCGACCTCGCCGGTGCCGTCGGTGGCGTAGTCGAGGCCGGCGTCGAAGCCGTCGAGGAACGCCTGGCCGTATGCCGCCAACGGGCCGGTCTCGGAGGTGATGACCCCGACCTCGATGGTCTCGGCGTCCGCTCCCGCCGCCCCGTCGTCGGCGCTGGGCGCGCACGCGGACAGGACCAGGACGGCCGCCGCGGCGACCGGGCCGAGGACGTGGTGTGTGGTGATCCGCATGTCTCCCATGCCTTTCGCTCGAGGTCTCCAACCTGAGACCTGATTCAGGTTTTGGAAAACTAGTGCGGTAGGCAGGCGCTGTCAAGCATCGCCTGTCACCCGGGGAGGGGTGCGGCGCTGGATCGCTACGGGCGGTGCCGGCGTCGGCGGTCAGGCGTCCGACGTCGCCCAGTCGCCGCTCCGCTGCTCCATCATCAGCTGGCGCTCGGAGTCGGTGAAGCCGAGCCGGCGGTAGACGCCGATCGCGTCACCGTCGGTGTCCGCGACGATCACGAGCGTGCGTACGCCGAGCTGGTCGAGCGCGTGCTGGCCGGCCGCGTGCACGACCGCGGCGGCGAGGCCCTGGCGGCGGTGGTCGGGGTGGGTCTCGACGCTCTGGAAGCGCGCGATGCCGTCGTCGGTCACGAAGATCCCCGCCGTCGAGGCGAGGACCCCGTCGACGAAGGCGCCGAACCGGGTGCCGCGGCCGGCGTCGACGAGGCGGCGCTCCTGGGCGTTCTTCTGGCGGGCGAACCGCATGAACGACTGCTCGGACGTCTGCGGGTAGAGCTGCTGGCTCAGCCGCGCCCGCGCCTCCCAGTCCTCGTCGCCCACGAGCTCACGCACCTCGGCCTCGACCTCGCGCGGCGGCTGCAGCGTGCCCGTGGTCAGCACCGTCGCCACGTCGACGGTCATCCCGGCGGCCTCGAACGCCGCGCGCGACTCGTCGGAGAGGTCGGCGGCGTCGATGCCGATGCTGACGTGGTCGGCGGCCGGGAACTCGGTGTGGAACGCGGCCGTGACCTCCTTCTCGCCGCCCGGCGCTGGCGGCTGCGCGAGCAGGATGAAGTTGCCCCAGAAGTAGGACGGGTTCTCGGGCGAGCGCACCACGAGGTGCGTGCCGCGGTCCTCGACGACGCTCCCGGACGAGGTCAGGAGGGCCAGGTCGGTCCGGAAGCCGAGTGAGGTGACATGCATGGCCGCACGCTAGCCCCTCGGCACCCGGCCTCCGAGCGCGCCCGCTACAGCGCCTGCTACAGGTTGTCGGCCGAGGTGTCCGGGTCGGCCGTCGTCGACGGGGACTCGCCCCGCTCGGGCTGGGCCCCGGGGTCCCACCGCCAGTCGCGCACCTCGGGGAGGTCGTCACCGTGGTCCCGGGTCCACTGACGCGCCCGCCTGCGGGTGTCGGTCATCAGCTGGCGCACCTCGGCGGCACGCTGGCCGAGACCGGGCACGCGGTCGATGACGTCGATCACCAGGTGGTAGCGGTCCATGTCGTTCATCATCACCATGTCGAAGGGCGTGGTGGTCGTGCCCTCCTCCTTGTAGCCGCGCACGTGGATGTTGTCGTGGTTGGTGCGGCGGTAGGTCAGCCGGTGGATCAACCACGGATAGCCGTGGTAGGCGAAGATCACCGGCTTGTCGGTGGTGAAGAGCGTGTCGAACTCCCGGCTGCCCAGCCCGTGCGGGTGCTCGCGCTCGTCCTGCAACCGCATCAGGTCGACCACGTTGACGAACCGGATCTTCAGCTCCGGCAGGTGCTCGCGCAGGATCGAGGTCGCGGCGAGCGCCTCCAGGGTGGGTACGTCGCCCGCGGCCGCGATGACGACGTCGGGATCGCCCTCGTCGTTCGAGGCCCAGTCCCAGATGCCGAGCCCCCGGGCGCAGTGCAGGTCGGCCTGCTGGGGGCCGAGCCAGTCGAAGCTGGGCTGCTTGCCCGACACCACGACGTTGACGTAGTGCTCGCTCTCGAGGCAGTGCGCCATCGTCGAGAGCAGGGTGTTGGCGTCCGGCGGCAGGTAGACCCGGACGACCTCGGCCTTCTTGTTCACGACGTGGTCGATGAAGCCGGGGTCCTGGTGGGAGAAGCCGTTGTGGTCCTGGCGCCACACGTGCGAGCTCAGCAGGTAGTTGAGGCTCGCGATCCGCGGTCGCCACTCGATCTCGCGGGTCGTCTTGAGCCACTTGGCGTGCTGGTTGAGCATCGAGTCGACGATGTGGATGAAGGCCTCGTAGCAGCTGAAGAGGCCGTGCCGGCCGGTCAGGAGATAGCCCTCGAGCCAGCCCTGGCAGGTGTGCTCGGAGAGGATCTCGACGACGCGGCCGGACCGCCCCAGGTGCTCGTCGACGTCGATGAGGTCCGCGGCCCACACCTTGTCGGTCACCTCGTAGACCGCGTCGAGGCGGTTGGACGCGGTCTCGTCGGGGCCGAAGATCTTGAAGTTGGTGTCGTTGTCGCGCACCACGTCGACGAGGTACTGCCCGAGCACGCGGGTGGGCTCGTGCACCGAGGCGCCCGGTCGCTCCACCTCGACCGCCGACCCGCGCCAGTCCGGCAGCCGCAACGGGCGCTTGAGCAGACCGCCGTTGGCATGGGGGTTGGCGCTCATCCGGCGGGTACCGACCGGCGCCTGCGCCCGGATCGCCTCGACCGGGCGGCCGTCGTCGTCGAAGAGCTCGTCCGGGCGGTAGGACCGCAGCCACTCCTCGAGCTGCGCCCGGTGGTCGTCGTTCTCGCGGGTGCCCGCAAGCGGCACCTGGTGCGCCCGCCAGGTCCCCTCGACCGGCTTGCCGTCGACCTCGGCGGGCCCGGTCCAGCCCTTGGGCGTGACGAGCAGGATCATCGGCCACGGCCGACGCTCCACGTCGCCGTCCTCGCGGGCGGCCCGCCAGATGTCGCGGATCATGTCGTGCGCCTCGTCGAGGGCGGCGGCCATCTGGCGGTGCACGTCGGCAGGGTCATCGCCCTCCACCGTGAGCACGTGGTGCCCGTAGCCGCGCAGCAGGCTCTCGAGCTCGTCGCGGTGGATGCGTGCGGGGATCGTCGGGTTGGCGATCTTCCAGCCGTTGAGGCTCAGGATCGGCAGCACGGCACCGTCGTGCACGGGGTCGACGAACTTGTTGGCGTGCCAGCTCGCGGCGAGCGGGCCGGTCTCGAACTCGCCGTCGCCGACGACCGCGGTCACCAGGAGGTCGGGGTTGTCCATCGCGGCGCCATAGGCGTGCGAGAGGACGTAGCCCAGCTCGCCGCCCTCGTGGATGGACCCCGGTGTCTCCGGAGCGACGTGGCTGGGGATGCCGCCGGGGAAGGAGAACTGCCGGAAGAGCCGGGACATCCCGTCGCCGTCGTGGCTGACGGCGTGGAACACCTCGGAGTAGGTGCCCTCGAGCCAGGCGTTGGCCACGGCCGCGGGACCGCCGTGCCCCGGCCCGCACAGGATGATCGCGTTGGTGTCGCGCTCGCGGATCAGCCGGTTGAGGTGGGTCCAGACGAGGTTGAGCCCGGGTGTCGTGCCCCAGTGGCCGAGCAGCCGGGGCTTGATGTCGTCGCGCTCGAGCGGGCGCTCGAGCAGCGCGTTGCCGAGCAGGTAGATCTGCCCGACGGCGAGGTAGTTGGCCGCGCGGAACCACAGGTCGAGGTCCTGGACCTCGTCATCGGTGAGGGACGCCATGGTCCTTCGTACCGGAACCCGGCGCCTCGCGCATCCCCTCCGGTGCCGCGCTGGACGCCTCAGCCGCTCACCACGTTGGCCAGCGGCTCGCCTGCGACCATCCGGCGGAGCTGGTCGCGGACCAGCGCGGAGACCCGCGGCAGCATCGCCGTCGTACCTCCTGCGACGTGCGGGGTGATGAGCACGTCGGGGGCGTCCCAGAGCGGGTGGCCGTCGGGGAGCGGCTCGGGGTCGGTGACGTCGAGGGCGAAGCGCAGCCGTCCGGCGTGCGCGAGCACGGCGTCCGTGTCGAGCACGGGACCGCGCGCCACGTTGACCACGAGCGCGCCGTCGGGCAGCAGCGCGAGGGCGTCGCCGTCCAGCAGGCCCCGGGTGGCGTCGGTGAGCGGGACGAGCACGACCACGACGTCCTGATCGGGCAGGAGGTCGCCCAGGTCGGCGATCGCGCGCACCCGGCCCATCAGGTCGTCGTCGCGCTCGCGCGTGGCGACGGCCGTGATCGAGGTCTTCATCGGCAGCAGCCGCTCGGCCAGCGCCCGGCCGATCGAGCCGTAGCCCAGGACCAGCACGCGCGAGTCCGCGAGCGATCGCCGCATCTTGTCGGAGGTCCAGTGCCCGTGGCTCCGCACGGCCTCCGGGATGCCGCGCAGGCTGGCCAGGACCAGCCCGACCGCGTGCTCAGCCGTGGCGTCGTCGTGGACGCCGGTCGCGTTGCAGAGGGTGATCCCGTCGGGGAGGCGGCCGGCCACGCCGTCGTAGCCGGCGCTCTGCAGCTGCACCACCCGCAGCCCGCGGAGGAGGTGACCGCGGTCGATGACGTCGGCGCGGGTCGCGTAGTGGGGGACCCAGAAGTCGACGTCACCCTCGGGCGGGGGTCCGTCGCCGTTCCACACCACGACCTCGACGCCGTCGACCGGCCCGACGGCCTCGACGAGCTCCTGCGTCGCGAGCGCAGCCTTCACGCCTGCTCCCCCGTGAGCGGGAGGTAGGGCGTCAGGTCGGTGCGCTCGCCGCTGGCCGCGACCCGCCCCGAGTCCAGCGCCTCGGCCCACGTCGTACGTCCGGTGGCGACCGCCAGCCAGGTCTCGGCGTCGGTCTCGACGACCGCCGGCGGCGTGCCGCGCGTGTGCCGCACGCCGGGGATCGCCTGGACGGCGGCGAAGGGCGGGACGCGCACCTCGACCGAGCGGCCGGGCGCGCGCTCCTCGAGGACGGCGAGGTAGTGCTTGACCAGGGCCTTGGTGTCGGCCGCGGCGGCCGCGGTCGCCAGCTGGTCGGGGGTCAGGACCTTGAGTCGGGCGGGCACACACCGAGGCTAGACGGACATGGTGCAGGCAGCTCGCGCCAGGTCGCGCACGCTCGAGCGTCGACCCGACCCAGTCGGACGCGAACTGCCTGCACGGTGCTCAGGCGATCGAGTCGAGGATCTCCAGCTGGGCCTGCCAGGCGGGCGAGTCCGGGTCGATGACGACGAAGTGGTCGCCGGCCACCCGGATGACCTCGGCGGTCGCGCCGGCGGCCTGCGCGTCGACGACGTATCCCTCGGACTGGCCGAGCGGGACGACCTCGTCGTCGATGCCGTGCACGCACCACACGGGTACGTCGAGGGGGATCTGCTGCTGCGGGTCCCACCGCGCGTCGTCGGGCCCGGGCACGTGGCCGAGGAGGGCAGCGGCCGCGCCGCCACCCAGGCCCATCCGCTCGGACATGACGAGGTCGAGGACGCCGGCCTGGGAGATCGCGTGGGTGACGCGCACCCGCGGCCCTTCGCGCCCGGCGGCCCAGACGGCGAGGTGGCCGCCGGCGGAGTGCCCGAGGGTGACGACCGTAGTCAGGTCGAGGTCCGCCACGTCGGCGAGCGCGTCGATGGCCGCAGCGACGTCGTCGAACGTCTCCGGGGTGCCGCCGCCGTTGCCGACCCGGCGGTACTCGATGTTCCACGCCGTCCAGCCCCGGTCGGCCAGCGCCCGGGCCAGCGGCTGGCCGAGGGTGAGGTCGTAGGCGGACTTCCAGAAGCCGCCGTGGATGACGACCACGACGCCGCGGGAGGCCCCTGCCGGGCGGTACAGCTCGGCGAGCTGCGAGGGGTCGGCGCCGTAGGTGACGACCTCGGCACCGTCGGCCCCCGCCGGCGCGGCGGGTGCTGGCTCGGAGGTGGGCACGGGCGACTCCTCGGAACAGGCGCTCAGCAGGGCGGGCGTGACCAGCCCGAGCGCGGGCAGGGCCAGAAGCGTACGACGGCGCATGCCCGTGGTTCGGAGCAGAACGGTCGGCGGCTCGGTCGCCGCCGCGTCAGTCCCCGGCCCCGTCCGCGCGCGGCTGGACGATCTGCACGACCTGGTAGGTCCGGCGACCCGGCTCGCGGCCCCGTGTGCGTTCGGCCCACGCCTCGATCACGGCGTCGATCTCGCCGCGCAGCTCGTGAGCCTCCTCGTCGGTGAGCCTGACCGCGTGGTCGGACACGGCGAAGACCCCCCGACCCTCCTGCCGGCCCATCGCGAACGCGCGATCGACCACCTCGTGGAGCGAGGCCGTCTTGGTGCTGCGGAAGACCTCCACCGCGGCGCGACCCCCCGGGGCCTCGGCGAGCTGGCTCAGGTTGACGCTGAACCCCTGCTCCGCCGTCGCCCGCCAGACCCGGTCGCGCTTGTCGCGCGCCTCCTCCGGCGCCTCCTCGACCAGGCCGTACTTCGCGAGCTGGCGCAGGTGGAAGCTGGCCTGGTTGGCCGGGATGCCGAGCTCGCGGGCGATGTCGGCGGCACGGACCGGACCGGTGGCGGAGATCTCGTCGAGGATCCGGGTGCGGACGGGGTGCGCGATGGCGCGCAGGACGCGCGGGTCGCTCAGCGGTTGCGGCTCGGCCATGTGCGCCACCCTACCCAATTGCGCACGCTCTATTGCGCAACATTGCTTGCGCACTTTATGGTGCGGATGTGCCCGGATACCGCCAGCTCTCGAAGAACCGTGACTTCACCGTCCTCTGGATCGGTGACACCGCAAGCGAGCTCGGCAGCGCGCTGTCGATGTTCGTCTTCCCGCTCATCGCCTACGCCCTCAGCGGCTCGGCTCTCGTCGCGGCCCTCGTCGAGGCGGCGTACCTCGGCGGGCTGTGCGCGACCCTCCTGCCCGCAGGCGTGCTCGCCGACCGGGTCGACCGGAGGCGGATCATGCTCGCCTCCAGCGCGACCGGGTGCCTGGCCTACACCTCGCTCGCCGTCGCCGGGGCTCTCGGTGCGCTCACGCTCCCGCACCTGGTCGCCGTCGCGCTCGTCAGCGGCATCGCGGCCGGCGCGTTCAGCCCGGCCCAGATGTCGGCGATCCGATCGGTCGTGTCCACCGAGGACCTCCCGACCGCCCTCAGCCAGAACCAGGCCCGGCAGCACGTCGCCTCGCTGCTCGGCGGCCCGCTCGGCGGCGCGCTGTACGCCGTCACCCGCTGGCTGCCGTTCGCCGTCGACGCGGCGTCGTACGCCCTCGCCTGCGTGACCGTGAGCCGGGTCCGGACCGACCTGTCCGCCCCGCACCGCCGCAGCGAGCCGCTGCGCCGGCAGCTCACCGAGGGCTTCCGCTTCATGTGGGCGCGCCCGTTCTTCCGCACGCTCATGGTGTGGTCGTCGCTGACCAACCTCGTGGTCAACGCGCTGTTCTTCGTGGTCGTGCTGCGGATGGTGGCCGGCGGGGTGCCGGCCGCGCAGATCGGCCTGGTCTCGACCGCCGCCGGGGTCGGCGGGATCCTCGGGTCGATGATCGCCCCGAGCCTGATCCACCGGATGCCGACCGGCCGGCTGACCGTGCTCATCGGGTGGGCGTGCTGCCTGCCGCTCGTGCCGCTGACGCTGTCCGACAGCGTGGCGACCGCGTGCGTGAGCACGTTCCTCCTGCTGCTGCTCAACCCGGTCGGCAACGCCGGGATCAGCTCGTACCGGATGGCGGTCACGCCTGCCCACCTCCAGGGTCGGGTGGGGTCGACCAGCCAGTTCGTGTCGATGTCGGTCATGCCGCTCGCCCCGCTGCTCGGCGGCTGGCTCCTCGAGCACCAGGGCGGCACCACCGCGGTCACCGCGCTCGTCCTGGCCTCGGCCCTGCTCGCGCTCCTGCTGACGTCCAGCCGCTCCATCCGGTCGGTGCCCCGCCCCTCCGAGTGGGAGGTCGAGGACGTGGACGATCCCGAGCCCGCCCCGGCCGCGCTCCTGGCGGGGTAGTCCACCGGGAAGTGGCTGTCCCGAAGCCCCCAGGACGACCGTTCGCCGGTGGACTACCCCGGCCCGGCCGAGCGGGAGAAGCGGGCCCCCACCTCGGCGACCCTCTCCACCAGCTCGGGCGGCGACTCGACCACGAAGTCGGCACCCGTCCCGGCCAGCACCATGACCGGCCAGCCGAGGTCGTCGACGTTCATCTCCAGGACGCAGCCGGCACCGTCGGGCGTGACGGTGCCCCAGCGCCCGACGTGAGCGGCGAGGTCGTCGGCGGACATCGCGACCCGCGCGCGTACGGCGTACCGCTGGGGCATGCGCGAGATGCCCTGCCGCACGAAGGCGAGGGCGTCGTCGGCCGGGAGGTCGCGGGGCCGGAACCGCTGCCCGGTGGGCTCCGGGTCGGCGATGCGGTCGAGGCGGAAGCTGCGCCAGTCCATCCGGTCGCGGTCCCAGGCGACGAGGTACCACCGGCGTCCCAGCGAGACCAGGCGCAGGGGCTCGATCCGTCGGTGGGACGCCTCGCCCTCGCGGGCGGTGTAGTCGAAGCGGAGCAGCTCGCTGTCGCGGCAGGCCTGGGCGAGAGTGGTGAGCACGGCGGCGTCGAAGACCGGGGCGCCCTCCCACGGCCCGGGCGAGTCGGTCTGGCTGGCGACCGCGTCCATCTGGCGGCGCAGCCGCGGCGGCATCAGCGACAGCACCTTGGAGAGCGCCTGGACCGACCAGTCGTCCATCCCCGCGACCGCGCCCGCCGCGGCGGTGCGCAGCCCGACCGCCACCGCGACGGCCTCCTCGTCCTCGAGGAGCAGCGGCGGGAGGGAGCCGCCGGCGCGCAGCTGGTAGCCGCCGGCGGCGCCGCGGACCGCGTCGACGGTGTAGCCGAGGTCGCGCAGGCGGTCGACGTCACGGCGCAGCGTCCGCGGGCTGACCTCGAGTCGCTCGGAGAGCTCGGGGCCGGGCCAGTAGCGGTGGGTCTGGAGCAAGGACAGCAACCGCAGCATCCGTTCGCTCGTGCTCATGTCCCCACTTTAGTTCGATTGCGGTCAGGAACTGACCGCATGGCTTCCTAGCGTGGTGGTCATGACCTACAACAACTCCGGACCGGCGATCGTGACGCGTGGCCTGACCCGCCACTTCACCTCGCGCAAGCAGACCGTCGAGGCCGTCCAGGGCCTCGACCTCGAGATCGGGCAGGGCGAGCTGGTCGCCTTCCTCGGCCCCAACGGGGCGGGGAAGTCGACCACCCTGCGGATGCTGACCACCCTCATCCCGCCCACGTCGGGCACCGCCAGCGTGGCCGGGCACGACGTGGTGACCGGCCAGCGCGACGTACGCCACGCCATCGGCTTCGTCGGGCAGGGCAACGGCGCCGGCCACCGCCAGCTCGGCCGCGACGAGCTGGTCAGCCAGGGCCGCGCCCACGGCCTCTCCCGCACCGACGCCCAGCGGCGAGCGGGCGAGCTCATCGACGACCTCGACCTCGGGGCGGTCGCCGACCGCAAGGTCTCCTCGCTCTCCGGCGGCCAGCGCCGGCGGCTCGACATCGCGATGGGCCTCGTGCACCTGCCGCGCGTGCTCTTCCTCGACGAGCCCTCGACCGGGCTCGACCCGCAGAACCGGGCGAACCTGCAGGGGCTGATCCAGCGCCTGCACGCGGAGAGCGGCAGCACGGTCGTGCTGACCACGCACTACCTCGAGGAGGCCGATGCCCTCGCCGGCCGGGTGATCGTGGTCGACCACGGCCGGGTCATCGCCGACGACACGGCCGCGCAGCTCAAGAGCGGCCTGGGCGACCTGCTCAGGCTGGGCTTCGCCTCCCCTGCCTCCGCGGCGCGCGCCGCCAGCCGGCTGTCGCGGGTGCCGGAGTCACGGGTCGAGGTCACCGACACCTCGGTCGACCTGCGGGTCAAGGACGGCTCCGTGATGGTCGGCGAGCTGCTCGCCGACCTTGCGGCGGACGGCGTACCGCCGACGCGGGTGGAGGTCGCCCGCCCGACCCTCGACGACGTCTTCCTCGACCTGACCGGTCGCAGCCTCCGCGAGACCCAGTCCACCCCTTCCGACACCGAGACCACCAGTGAGGTCGCAGCATGAGCACGTTCGTGTCCGACACCGTCAACGTGATGAACCGCGAGCTCAAGCCGGTCTGGCGCGAGCCCATGGCGGTCGTCTTCGCGATGATCCAGCCGCTCGTCTTCCTCGGCCTCTTCGCACCGCTGCTGCCGCAGATGGCGTCCGGGTCCGCGCTCCAGTGGTTCGTGCCCGGCATCGTGGCGATGACCGCCCTGATGGGCGCGTCGTTCACCGGCGCCAACCTCATGGAGGAGATGCAGTCGGGCTCCCACGAGCGCCAGCTCGTCTCGCCCCTCGGCCGTTCGTCGCTGCTCGTCGGCCGCGCACTGAAGGAGGTCGTGCCCATGCTCATGCAGGTCGCGATCATCGTCGCGGTCGTGACCCCCTTCAGCTTCGACCTGCACCTCGCCGGCGTCCTCACGGCTGCGGCCGTGCTGTCCCTCTTCAGCATCGGGGTTGGCGCGCTGTCGTTCGCGCTCGCGCTGGCGTCGAAGGGCCAGGACTGGATGTTCTGGACGGTCCAGCAGACGCTGCTCTTCCCGGCCCTGCTGACGGCCGGGGTGCTGCTGCCGATGGACGGCGCCCCGCGCTGGCTCGAGGTGGTCTCGACCCTCAACCCGATGACGTACGTCGTCGACGCGGTGCGGGTGCTGTTCGCCGGCACCTTCCCGGTCGACGTCGTCGCCCAGGGTGTCGCGGGCGCGGCCGTGGTCGCGGCCCTCGGGCTCTGGGTCGGCGTACGGGCGATGCGCCGCTCGAGCTAGGACCGGGCGCGCCGCCTGTCGGCGGACACCATGGAGTCCGCGGGCCGCCTGGTGGCGCGGGGACTCCACGGTGCGGCTGGAGTCCCCGGCTGTCCGGGGACTCCGGAGCCAGGCCCTCAGGAGCCGAGGACCGCCGGCAACGTCGCCTGCCAGGCCGCCTTGGCCTCGGCGACGGGGAGGTCGAAGGCGCCCTCGACGGAGATCGTGTCGCCGCCGGTGCGCCCGAGGGGCGCGACGGGTACGCCGTGGCGCTGGGCGAGCGCGACCAGCGCGTCGGCCTGCTCCTCGGTCACCGTGACGAGGACGCGGGCGGTCGACTCGGAGAACAGCGCGACGAACGGGTCGTCGGCCACGCCGGACAGCGACACCGAGACGCCGACGCCGTTGCCGAAGGTCGACTCGGCCAGCGCCTGCGCCAACCCGCCCTCGGACAGGTCGTGGGCGCTGGTGACGACGCGATCGCGCGAGGCGTCCTGCAGCAGCGAGGCCAGGGCCTGCTCCGCGGCCAGGTCGAGGCGGGGCGGCATCCCGCCGAGGTGGCCGTGGACGACGTGCGCCCACTCCGACCCGGAGAGCTCGTCGCGGGTCTCGCCGAGCAGGAAGACCCGCTCACCCGCAGCCCCGAAGCCGGTCGGCGTACGACGGGTGACGTCGTCGATGACGCCGAGGACCGCCACGACCGGGGTCGGCAGGATCGCCGTCTCTCCGGTCTGGTTGTAGAGGCTGACGTTGCCGCCGGTGACGGGGACGCCGAGCTCGAGACAGGCGTCCTTGAGGCCCCGGCAGGCCTCGGCGAACTGCCACATCACGTCGGGGTCCTCGGGCGAGCCGAAGTTGAGGCAGTCGGAGACGGCCAGCGGGCGGGCGCCGCCGGTCGCGACGTTGCGGAAGGACTCGGCCAGCGCCAGCTGCGCACCGGTGTAGGGGTCGAGCTTGGCGAAGCGACCGTTGCAGTCGGTCGAGACCGAGACGCCGAGGTTGGTGTCGGCGTCGACGCGCACCATGCCCGAGTCGGACGGCTGGGCCAGGACGGTGTTGCCCTGGACGTAGCGGTCGTACTGGTCGGTGATCCACGACTTGTCGCAGAGGTTGGGCGAGGCGACCAGCCGCAGCAGCGTGTCGCGCAGCTCGTCGCCGGACGCCGGACGCGCCAGGCCCGAGGCGTCGTCGGCCTGCAGCGCGTCCTGCCAGTCGGGGCGAGCGAAGGGCCGCTGGTAGGTCGGGCCGTCGTGCGCCACCGACCGCGGGGGTACGTCGACGACGCGCTCGCCGTGCCAGTCGATGTGCAGCCGGCCGGTGTCGGTGACCTCGCCGACGACCACGGCCTCGACGTCCCACTTCTCGCAGATCGCCATGAACGCGGCGACGTCGCCGGGCTCGACGACCGCCATCATCCGCTCCTGCGACTCGCTCATCAGGATCTCCTCCGGCGCGAGCGTGGAGTCGCGCAGCGGCACCCGGTCGAGCTCGACGTGCATGCCGCCGTCGCCGGCCGACGCCAGCTCGGAGGTGGCGCAGGAGAGGCCGGCCCCGCCGAGGTCCTGGATGCCGGCGATGACGCCGGCGGCGAAGAGCTCGAGCGTGCACTCGATGAGCAGCTTCTCCATGAAGGGGTCGCCGACCTGCACGCTGGGCCGCTTCGCGGGACCCGTCTCGTCGAAGGTCTCGCTCGCGAGCACGGACACCCCGCCGATGCCGTCGCCGCCGGTGCGGGCGCCGTAGAGCACCACCTGGTTGCCCGTTCCGGTGGCGTTGGCGAGGTGGAGGTCCTCGTGGCGGAGCACGCCGACACAGAGGGCGTTGACGAGCGGGTTGCCGGCGTAGGTCTCGTCGAAGACCGCCTCGCCACCGATGTTGGGCAGGCCGAGGCAGTTGCCGTAGCCGCCCACGCCGGCCACGATCCCGGGCAGCACCCGCGCGGTGTCGGGGGCGTCGAGCGGGCCGAAGCGCAGCGGGTCCATGACCGCGACGGGGCGCGCGCCCATGGCGAGGATGTCGCGGACGATGCCGCCGACGCCGGTCGCCGCGCCCTGGTAGGGCTCCACGAAGGACGGGTGGTTGTGGCTCTCGACCTTGAAGGTCACCGCGTAGCCCTGGCCGATGTCGAGCACGCCGGCGTTCTCCCCGATGCCGGCCAGCATCTTGCCCACCGGCGTCTCCTGCGGGATCTCCCCGAACTGCTTGAGGTGCACCTTGGTGGACTTGTAGGAGCAGTGCTCGCTCCACATCACCGAGTACATCGCGAGCTCGGAGCTCGTGGGACGACGGCCGAGGATCTCGCGGATCCGGGCGTACTCGTCGGCCTTGAGACCGAGCTCGGCCCACGGCTGCTCGCGCTCGGCGTCGGCGGCCGCGTGGGCCACCGTGTCGAGGGTGCCGGTCGCGCCGGACGTCGTCAGGCCGGAGCCGGTGGGAGAAGCGGACTGCGGGGCGCTCGTGTCGGGCACGGCACCAATCTACCGGCGCGTGCGCCTGCCTACTTCAGCAGTCCGTCGGCGACGACCTCGAGCATCGGCCGCACGGCCTCGAGGTCGAGCTCGGAGGCGTCGGCGACGGTGGCGACACCGCCGACGAGGCGCGCGACCTGGAGCGAGGTGACGTCGTCGCGTACGGCGTCCTCCGCGCGCAGCTGGTCGAGGACCCGCCCGCCCGCGGACTGGAGGACCTGGCACTTGGTGCGGATCGGCGAGGCCTCGTCACCCATCGCGCCGGTGATCTTCGCCGGGCCACCCTTGTGCACGCTGATCAGCCGGACGTACTCCTCGAACCAGTTGAGCAGTCGCTCGCGCGGCCCGCCCTCGTGGGCGAGCGCCTTGTCGGCCGTCTCCTCCACGTGGTGGACCCAGGCCTGCATGACGGCGTCGATGAGGTCGTCGCGGGTAGGGAAGTGCCGGTAGAGGGTTCCCGGACCGACGCCCGCCTGCTTGGCGATGAGGTCGAGGGAGGCGTCGTAGCCCTGCTCACGGAACACCTGACGGGCGACCTCGACGATGCGGTCGCGATTGCGCTGGGCGTCGGCTCGCAAGGAAATTTCACCTCGGGCTTGCTAAACGGAGACAGTCTCCGTATTGTCGTGGAGGAAGCGGAGTCACCCTCCGGATCTACTGTACCTCGGCCCACGAGGCCAGAACAGGACCGCACCTCATGTCATCCACCACCTCCCTGCGTCCGCAGGGATCCCACCGGGACCTTCCCGTGGACCTCCCGCCCCAGGCCGGCCGCGCCGCCGCCGGCATCGCGATCGTCCTGGTCGCCCAGCTGATGATCGTGCTCGACGCGACCGTCGTGAACGTCGCGCTCCCCCGCATCGACGGCGACCTGGGCTTCGGCCCGGCATCCCTGTCGTGGGTGCTGAACGCCTACACCCTCGCCTTCGGCGGACTGCTGCTCCTCGGCGGCCGCCTGGGCGACGTCTTCGGCCGCCGCCGCGCCTTCGAGGCCGGCCTGGCCGTGTTCACCCTCGCCTCCGCGCTCGGCGGACTGGCGCAGACGCCCGGCCAGCTGGTCGCGACCCGCGCCCTCCAGGGCGTCGGCGCCGCGCTCGCCGCACCGAGCGTGCTGGCGCTGCTCACCACCAGCGCCCCCGACGAGGCCGCCCGCAACCGCGCCTTCGCGCTGTTCGGCGCCGTCTCCTCCGGTGGCGCGTCCATCGGCCTCATCCTCGGCGGCCTGCTGACCGACGTCGGCTCGTGGCGCTGGACGCTCTTCATCAACGTGCCGCTCGGCATCGCCGTGCTGCTGCTCGTCGGCCGCTTCGTCGACGAGACCCCGCGGCGTCCCGGCCGCTTCGACCTGGTCGGCGCCGCGAGCGCGACGATCGGCGCCGTCTCGCTGGTCTGGGCGCTCATCGGAGCTCCCGAGCACGGGTGGGGCTCGGCCCGCACCGTCGGCGGCTTCGTCCTCAGCGCGGCCCTCCTGGTGCTGCTGGCCCGCACGGAGACCCGGCACCCGCACCCCATGGTGCAGCCGCACCTGGTCCGCAGCCGTCGCCGCATCGGCGCGCTCGCCGCGATGGCCCTGGTCATCGGCGCGAACCTGTCGATGTTCTTCCTGGTCGTCCAGTACGTCCAGACCGTGCTCGGCTTCGGCCCGCTGATGTCCGGGTTCGCGTTCCTGCCCTTCAGCCTGGGCATCTTCGGGATGTCGCGGATCACCCCGTGGCTGATCGCGAGGGTCGGCCCGCGCGCGATGCTGATGACCGGCACGGCCGCCCTCACGGTCGGCTACGCCTGGCTCAGCGGCGCGGACGCGACCGGCACCTACCTCGGCGCCGTGTTCGGCCCGATGCTGATCGCCGGCCTGGCCACCGGACTGGTGTTCATGCCGATCACCGTCACCGTGCTCGCGGGCGTCGAGCACGAGCACGCCGGCTCGGCGTCGGGCCTGCTGCAGACCACGCAGCAGCTCGGCAGCGCCGTCGGCGTCGCGGTGATCGTCTCGGTGTACGCCGCCGGCGCGGTGCCGGGCCAGTTCGTGCCCGGGCTCCAGGCGGCCTTCCTCACCTCGGCCGGCTTCGCGGCCCTCGCCCTGCTGGTGGTGACGGTCGTCATCCGTACGCCGCGGGCCGAGGTCGAGCCGGACGTGCGCGACCTCGAACCGGAGGTGGTCGCCGAGGCGGCCTGACCCCTCGACCGATCAGCGACCCGCGCCCCTGTCGTCGGCCTCCCGGCCGATGGCGGGGGCGTCGTCGTGGGCGGCCTCGCCTGCCTCCACGACGGTGAGGACGTCCCGGGTCTCGTCGGTCTCCTCGACCTCCGGCTCCGCGAGCCGGGCCCGCTCGTCCTTGCCCGCCTCGCGCTCGGCCTTGCGCGCGGCCCGCGCGGCCCGCTTCTCCTCCAGCGCAGCACGCTTGGCCTCCTTCGCCGCGTCGCGCGCGAGGTCCTTGTCGCGGACGGGCCGGGAGTCGTCGTCCTGGCCCGACAGCCGGGACGTCGCCAGCCGCTGCGAACCGCCGCGGCCACCGGCCATGCCGCGCGACATCGTCCCGGCCCGCACGCCCATGCCCCCGGCCATGCCGCCCGTCGCCGGAGCGCCGGTCGCGGGCGGCCGGGACGCGCCGCGGAGCCCGGGGGCACCGCCGGCGGCGGTCGCGATGATGGGGGCCAGGCCCGCGGCCGTGATCCCGCTGAGGTGCGGCACGGAGACCGAGATCGGGGCGATCGGCGGCAACCCGGCCGCCCCGGCGACCCCGCCCGCTCCCCCGGCTCCACCTTGGGCGGAGCCCAGGACGGAGGTGCTGGGGACCGGGACCGTGCCCACCCCGGACTCGTCCTCACCGATCTGGAGGCCACGGGCGAAGGTGCCCCCGGTCAGCGTGACCAGCTCGGTGCGGACCATGACGAACTCCGCGCGGGCCGAGCGCAGCCGGGTGCTCTCCTGGTCGAGCGAGAGCGTCAGCCGCCGGCGGATCTCCTCGGCCTCCTGCTCGCCCGCGCTCACCGTGGCGCGGTCCTCGTCCGCGTCGGGCCGGAACACGAGGTAGCGGGTCTCGCCCACGACCTCGTGGGGCACCAGCTCGACCTTCGTCCAGGCCTGGTCGAGCTCCTTCTGCGCCGCGGTGATGATGCTGCTGACCGCCTGCAGCGACCCGGCGATCTGGGTGGCGAGAGTGGTGAAGCGGTCGAGGTTGACCAGCACCTGGCGCCGGAACCGGTCATAGCTCTCGGCCGCCGCGGAGTCCCAGCCCTCGGTCGCGCGCAGGGCGGCGGCGACGATCTCGTCGCCGCGCCTGGTCATCAGGGCCGCGACCTCGCCCCATCGCACCGCGGCCACGTCGAGCGGTCGCACGTCGGAGCGCAGCTCCCAGAGGTTGGCCGGCACGTCAGCGCCCCCCGTGCCCGGGCAGTCGGCCGAAGCCGCCGTCGCCCATCCGGTGGGTCGCGCGGTCGAGCTCGGACGCGGCGGTCTCGTCAGTGCTCACCGCGTCGTGCGCGGCGTCGACCAGGCCGTCCACGCCGAGGGCGAGGGCATGGGTCAGTGCGGCGACGACCTCACCGGCGTCGGCCAGCGAGTCGGCGTAGGAGGCGGCGACGTTGCGCGTGCCGGCGGCGTCACCGAGCGCCGCGCAGGCGCCGGCGAGGTCGTCGAGGGCCATCGACCAGTCGTGGGCCATCGCGGACAGGACGGCCTCCGAGGACGCGGCGAGCTCGACCAGCCTGGTCGGCTCGACCTGCATCAGGGACCGCTTGCCGCTCTCGCTCACCCCTGCGGGATACCCGCGTCGACAGGGTCCAAACACCCCTCGCCGGAGCCTGTGGGCAAACAAATGGCGGCCGGCGGTTTCGCAGCCATGACTTCGGGGAACGTGGACCGGCACAGCTCGACCTCCTCCCCTCGGCCCCCAGGAGACGCGAATGAACGCCGTGATGACCGTCGACCTCTCGGAGCTCGACGCATGGTCCGCGCAGGTGCAGCGCGCCAGCGACGACCTCACCGGCATCGCGCGCAACGGCGGTCACAGCCTCGTGCAGACCGACTTCGGGCCGATCCTCGAGACGATGATGGGCGCCTACAACTCCCTCCTCCCGTCGGTGCACCAGTCGCTGACCGACAACGGCACCGGCGTCGGCGACCACGCCGAGGCGCTGCGTGCGACGGCCCGCGACTTCACGCTGACCGAGGACGGCGTCGTACGCCGCCACCGGGCCGCCGGCATCGACGGCCGCGACGGGTCGAGCAGCTTCTACGACGTCGCCGACACGACGATCCGTCGGGCCGGACCGACCGAGACGAGCCTGCCGCAGATCAGCTTCGGCTTCCCCTACGACACCGTGTGCGACCTCGTCCGCATGCTCACCGGCTTCGACATCCGCGCCGAGCTCGCGGAGAAGATCGGCGGCGACGTCGTCGGTGCGTCCTCGCAGGGATCGTCCTTCGGCTGCCTCGGCACCTCGATGAGGGGCGTCGCCGCCAACCTCCAGAGCGGCGGCGAGACGATCTCCCGGACCTGGCAGGGCGGCGCGTCCGACGCGGCGATCGCGCAGATCGGCACCTGGGTCGGGTCCTTGGACCGGCAGGCCGGCCAGCTCGTGCAGATGGGTCAGAACATCGTGCAGATCTGCCGCGACGCGTGGCAGACCGCGCTCGCGGTCGTGCAGTGCGTGAAGTCCGCCGTCCAGACCGTCTCCTCGGCGCTCGCCACGATGAGCATCCCGGGCGTCGGCTGGGCGCGCGTGGTGCAGGCGGTGTGGCAGGCCTTCCAGGCCGTGATGAAGGCCTACAAGGCGATCATGAAGCTGATCACCATCCTCAAGCAGGTGAGGTCCTTCATCGAGACGGTGAAGAGCTTCTTCGACGGTGACAAGGCCCCGGTCTCCACGCCCACCGCGCCGACGGCGACGGGCACGCCGAGCAGCGTGATTCGCGACCCCGGCTCGGTCGCCACGCCGACGATCGGCCAGCGTGCGCCGGCGGCGCCCGTCGCGCCTGTCGCTCCCGCACTCGCATGACCGCACCCCGCGAGCCGAGCGACGAGCTCCGCAGCCAGGCCGAGATCCTGGCGGCGATCGCCGAGTCCCGCG
Organism: Nocardioides sp. Root122; assembly: GCF_001425025.1. GTDB lineage: Bacteria > Actinomycetota > Actinomycetes > Propionibacteriales > Nocardioidaceae > Nocardioides. Next base: position 435,485 of record NZ_LMDE01000001.1, on the reverse strand, counting down.
CGGACCTCACCGCGAGCCTGGCCGACCTCAAGGCGACCGTCGACCAGCTGAACGCGCGCCCCCTCCTCACCGACGAGGAGAAGGAGGCACTCGAGGAGCAGGCGGAGTCGGGTGAGCTCGGCGAGGAGATGTTGACCCTCGTGGGCAAGATCAAGGACGGCGAGGACACCTGGGAGCAGGTCTTCTCGGGCGAGTCGCCCCACGGCACCCTCCTGCAGGGCCACCTCACGCGGATGTTCGAGGAGCACAAGGAGGACATCGCGCTGGCCTTCGAGGAGCTGATCGAGGAGGAAGAGGCCAACGGCAACTTCCTCCTCGACGAGGTGCCGACCAGCGACAGAACTACACCGCTGTAGTTCATCCGAAGCCCTGTTACCCGTGTGACTGGTGTGGTTGTCTGGCGGTCGCCTCGCCCTTCCCCGCCCTGCTGGAGTCACCCATGCGTCGCCTGTCCCGTACGCTCCTCGCCGCCCTCGCGCTGCTGCTCACCGCGCCCCTCGTCGGGTCGACCCCGGCGGGTGCCGAGCCGTCGAGCGCCAGCCCTCGGCTCGCGAGCCAGCGGCAGATCGCCCTTGCCACGCCCGGCGACTTCACGGGCTACGGCTTCGACCAGTGCCTCGCGCCGACCCAGTCGGCGATGGACCGGTGGTGGGCGAAGTCGCCGTTCTCCGCGGTCGGGATCTACATCTCGGGTGACTCCCGCGCGTGCCGGTCGCAGCCCAACCTGAGCTCCACCTGGGTCGCCGCCCAGGTGGCCCGCGGCTGGCGGCTGCTCCCGATCGCGCTCGGCCCCCAGGCCTCGTGCCAGCCGCGCTTCCCGCGCTACCAGGACGACTTCACGATCTCGAACAAGGCCGCCGGCGGCTACGCCACGGCCGCCGCCCAGGGCGCGGCCGAGGCCGACAAGAACGCCGCGGACGCGACGGCGTACGGCATCGGGCCGGGCAGCACGATCTGGTACGACCTCGAGGGCTTCGACCTCACCAACACCGCGTGCCGCGAGTCCGCGCTGGTGTTCGTGTCCGGCTGGGTGACGCGGATCAAGGAGCACGGCTACGTCGCCGGCTTCTACTCCAGCGCCAGCTCCGGCATCAAGATGATCGACGACGCACGGGTGCAGCGACCGGGCCAGTTCGCGCTGCCGGACCGCATCTGGATCGCGCGGTGGGACGGCGCGGCCAACACCTCGACGACCTACATCCCCGAGGACGGCTGGCGTCCCGGCGGCCGGATGAAGCAGTACCGCGGCGGCCACAACGAGTCGTGGGGCGGCGTCACGATCAACATCGACAGCAACTTCATCGACCTCGGCGCCGGCTCGCAGCCCGTGGCCGAGGGCCGGTGCCCGGGGACGCGGCTGGGCTACTGGAAGTACCCCAGGCTCTCCCCCACCTCCGCACGGACGACCCGCGTGAAGGTGCTGCAGTGCCTGCTGACCGAGCAGGGCACCTACGCCGGCCCCGTCAACGGCAGCTACGACGCGGCCACGATCGCCGCGGCTCGTGCCTGGCAGGCGGCGCGGCGGTTCACGCCGTCCGACACCTTCGAGAAGCGGCACTGGACCGCCCTGCTCGCAGCCGGAGCGCGTACGACGATCAAGCGCGGCTCCGCCGACGAGTCGGTCCACCGCCTCCAGCGGGCGCTCAACGCGGCCGGGGCCGGACGCTTCCGGGCGACGGGCGTGTTCGATGCGAAGACCGAGACCGCCCTGCGGACCTACCAGGCGCGGCTGCGGATCACCGTCTCCGGCGTGGCCACGACCCAGACCTGGAACAAGCTCCAGCGCGGCCTCTGAGCGCGACGGTCATCGTTCGGGATCCCCGGCTGACCGGGTATCGCTGAACTTGTCGGCCCCTGCAACGCCTGACAAGTTCAGTGATCCCCGGCTGGCCGGGGATCACTGGAGTCAGGCGGGCGGGCCGACGACGAGCGCGACGCCGGTGAGGCCGGCGACGGCGAGGAGCCCGACGACCAGGCCCTGGGCGGGCCGGCGGAGCAGCGAGGCAGCGAGCCGCTCGAGGAGACCGGCGGGGGCCGCGGTGCGCAGGCGCCACGTGTCACCGAGGAGCCCGGCGCGCTCGGCATAGCGCTCGAAGGGCACCGTCGCGAACGGCGGGATCGCGGCCAGCAGGCCGAGCGCGACCCGGCTCAGCGCCCACCTCTGGTCGATCCAGAGCAGCACCGTGGTCAGGCAGTAGGCGATGAAGACGACGCCGTGGACCATCCCGAAGACCTGGACGCCGAGCTCGGTGGTCTCGGTGACGTACTTGAGGAACATGCCCGTCAGCAGCAGCGCCCAGGTGACGGCCTCGGCGCGCGCGACGAGGCGGTAGAGGCGGACCGGCGTCATGCGAACGCCTTCTCCGCCAGGGAGGTGAAGAAGCCGAGCCCGTCGGTGCCGGGGCCGGTGAGGTCCTCGACGGCGTGCTCGGGGTGCGGCATCAGGCCGACGACGTTGCCGCGCTCGTTGGAGACGCCGGCGATGTCGCGCAGCGATCCGTTGGGGTTGTCGTCGAGGTAGCGCGCGACCACGCGGCCCTCGCCCTCGAGCCGGTCGAGCGTCGCCTCGTCGGCGACGTAGCCGCCCTCACCGTTCTTGAGCACGATCGTCACCTCGGCGCCTGCGGCGTAGGCCGAGGTCCACGGGGTGTCGACGCGCTCGATGCGCAGCCGCTGGTCGCGGCACACGAACTTGCGGTGGTCGTTGCGGATCAGCGCGCCAGGCAGCAGGTGCGACTCGCAGAGGATCTGGAAGCCGTTGCAGATGCCCAGGACCGGCATCCCCTTGCCGGCCGCCTCGATCACCGCGGTCATCACCGGCGCGAAGCGGGAGATGGCACCGCAGCGGAGGTAGTCGCCGTAGGAGAAGCCGCCGGGCAGCACGACCGCGTCGACGCCCTGCAGGCCCTCGTCGCCGTGCCACAGCGCGACCGCCTCGTTGCCGCCGATGCGCACCGCCCGGCGCGCGTCGACATCGTCGAGCGAGCCGGGGAAGGTGACGACCCCGACCTTCATGCGCGGCCGGCCTCGTGCGCGACCTCGGCGACCGAGTGCTCCTCGACGTGGACCTCGTAGTCCTCGATGACCGGGTTGGACAGCAGCGTCCCGGCGACCCGCTCGATCTCGGCGAGCACCGCGTCGGTGATCTCGCCGTCGACCTGGAGCTCGAACCGCTTGCCCTGGCGGACATCGGTGACGAGGTCGAACCCGAGGCGGGGCAGCGCTCCGAGCACCGCCTTGCCCTGGGGGTCGAGGATCTCGGGCTTGGGCATGACGTCGACGACGACTCGGGCCACGGAGTGCTCCTGGGGACAGGCTGGAGGGGGCGTGCTCGATTCTAGTGACGTCCCGCAGCGCGCGCCGCGCGGGGCACGCATGCGCGGACAGCTGCGCGGGTACGCGGAGCCCATGATCCGGGTCGGCATCTCCGGCTGGCGGTACGCCGGCTGGCGCGGCGTCTTCTACCCGACCGGTCTCCCCCAGCGTCGCGAGCTCGAGCACGCGGCCGGACGGCTCACCACGATCGAGGTCAACGGCTCGTTCTACTCGCTGCAGCGACCGTCGAGCTGGCGGGCGTGGGCCGCGGAGGTGCCCGAGGACTTCCTCTTCGCGGTCAAGGGCCCGCGCTACATCACGCACATGAAGAAGCTGGTCGACGTCGAGGCCCCCCTGGGCACGTTCCTCGCCTCGGGCGTGCTCTCCCTCGGCGCGCGGCTCGGCCCGCTGCTGTGGCAGCTGCCCCCGAACCTCGGGTTCCACCCCGACCGGCTCGCCGCGTTCTTCGACCTGCTCCCACGACGTACGTCGGAGGCGTCCGCGTTCGCGGCGGCCCACCACGACGCGTCCAAGCTCAAGGAGCCCGCCGACACCGCGAGTCCCGAGGACCGGCCACTGCGCCACGTGCTCGAGGTGCGCCACCAGTCCTTTTGGACGCCGGAGTTCTGCGAGCTGCTGCGCGCGCACGACATCGGGATGGTGGTCGCCGACTCCGCGGGGACGTGGCCGATGTTCGACGAGGTCACCAGCGACCTGGCGTACGTCCGGCTCCACGGCGACCAGGAGCTCTACACCAGCGGCTACTCGGAGAAGGCTCTCGACCACTGGGCCGAGAAGGTGCGCCAGTGGGACGCCCAGGGGCTCGACGTCCTGGTCTACTTCGACAACGACGCCAAGGTGCACGCGCCGTTCGACGCCATCGCCCTCCAGGAGCGGCTGGGGATCGCACCGTCCGGGCGCGAGCACCAGGCAGGCAGTTCGGGCGTGGAGCACCGACGCTGAGCGTGAGCACGACGGCGATGGACGCGAACTGCCTTCCCGGGTGCGCGACCGGGCCGCCTCACTCCCGGCGGCGGGCGGCGACGACCACCAGGCCGACGCCGAGCCCGGCGACGAGGGGGCCGAGGATCGCCCAGATGCTCTGGTCGGTCATCAGGCTGCCCTCGAGGTAGCCGAGGCCCTGCGCGGTCCACACCACACCGGTCGCCACCATCACCACCCCGAGGGCGATGAGGAGGGCCCGCATCAGGTGAGCTCCCGCTTGAGGATCTTGCCGGTCGCGGTCATCGGGAGGGCGTCGACGAACTGGACGATGCGGGGGTACTTGTAGCCCGCCATCTGCTCCTTGGCCCACGCCACCAGCTCGTCCTCGGTGACGGTGGCGCCCTCGTTGCGGATCACGACCGCCTTGACCTCCTCGCCGTGGCTCGGGTCGGGCACGCCGATGACGGCCGCGAGCGAGACGTCGGGGTGCGTGAGCAGCACCTCCTCGACCTCGCGCGGGTACACGTTGTAGCCGCCGCGGATGATCATGTCCTTGGACCGGTCGACGATGTAGTACCAGCCGTCGGCGTCCTTGCGGCCGAGGTCGCCGGAGCGGAACCAGCCGTCGACGATGGCCTCGGCGGTCGCGTCGGGTCGGCCGTAGTAGCCCTTCATGATGTTCGGGCCCTTGATCGCGATCTCGCCGACCACGTCCGCGGCGTCCTCGACGTCCTCGCGCACGCCGGGCTCCGGGCTGATCAGCTTCATCTCGACGCCGGGGATCGGCTTGCCGATCGACCCGACCCGCACCGGCTCGCCCCACACCGAGAAGCTCGCCACCGGCGAGGTCTCCGACAGGCCGTAGCCCTCCAGGATGGTGACGCCGAAGCGGCGCTCGAACTCCTTGTGCACCTCGACCGGCAACGCGGAGCCGCCCGCGACGGCGACCCGCATCTGCTCGGCCAGCTTCTTCACGTCGACGCCGGAGTCGTCGAGGGCGCCGAGCAGGCCCCAGTACATCGTCGGCACGCCGGCGAAGAAGGTGACGCCCTCCTTGTCCATCAGCGACAGGGCGGCGCCGGCCTCGAAGCGCGGCAGCATCACCACGGTGCCACCGAAGGCGAAGCCGGCGTTCATGATCACCGTCTGGCCGAAGGAGTGGAAGAGCGGCAGGACGCACAGCAGGGTGTCGGGCCGCTCGGGGTCGGCGCCGAAGAGGGCGTCGCTGGCCAGGGCGTTGCTGATCATGTTGCGGTGCATCAGCTCGGCGCCCTTGGGCTGGCCGGTGGTGCCCGAGGTGTAGAGGATGACGGCGGTGTCGTCGGCACCGACCTCGACGCTCTCGAAGACCGGCGACTGGCCGACGAGGGCCTGGCCGAGCGTCTCGGCACCCTCGATCGGCGACGCGGCCGTGGGGTCGGCGGTGATGACGAAGAAGTGCTCGCATCCGTCGGCCTGCTGGAAGCCGGCGTGGCCCTCCGCCCCGATCGGCAGCTCGGGCGTGCCCTGGAAGCAGAAGTAGGCCTTCGCATCCGAGTCGTCGAGGTGGTAGGCCACCTCGCGGCCCTTCAGCAGCACGTTGAGCGGCACCACGGTCGCGCCGGCCTTGAGGATGCCGTAGTAGACGATCGGGAAGTACGGCAGGTTGGGGCAGCTCAGCGCGACCTTGTCGCCCGGCTCGATGCCGCGCGAGACCAGCAGGTTGGCGACCTGGCTGGCGGCGGCGTTGACCTGGGCATAGGTCAGCCGGGTGTCGCCCAGCACCACCGCCGTACGGTCCGGGTGCGCAGTGGCGGTGCCTTCGAGGAGCGAGGAGAGGTTCGGCATGGCGCCAACCTACTCACCAGTCACGAGTGCGTCACCCGTCTGCCGGGCGCTCCTTGCGCTGCGCGATGCGGTGGGTGGCGGTGCGGAGGTCGGCGGCGATCGCGCGGCCGGCCAGCAGGCCGGAGCTCCCGGCCGCCACGGCGTAGACGCCGGAGCCGGTCACCTCGCCCTCGGCGACGACCCGGCAACCGCGCGCGGTCTCGGTGAAGCGCAGCCGCAGCGTCGCCTCGACGCCGCGCCAGGTGCCGCGCTCGGCCCACGACCGGTAGGGCACGAACTCGAAGACGACCAGGCTGGGGCGTACGCCGACCACGGTCAGCTCGGTCCACGCCTGGCCGAGGTGCGGCTCCTCGTCCTCCGGCACGTCGGTCGAGAGCAGGCTTGACTGCCACTCCGGGCGCAGCCGCGGGTCGACGAGATAGGTGAACGCCTGCTCCGCCGTGTGCGGCATCTCCTCGGTGGCGGAGAAGCGCCGGGTGGTCAGAACGTCTCCCCGGTCAGGAGCTCGTAGGCCTCGACGTAGCGCGCACGGGTGCGCTCCACGACGGCGTCGGGCAGCGGCGGTGGCGCCTCGCCCGAGGTGCGGTCCCACCCCGACTCGCCGGTGAGCCAGTCGCGCACGATCTGCTTGTCGTACGACGGCTGGGCGCGGCCGGGCTGCCACTGGTCGGCGGGCCAGAAGCGGCTCGAGTCGGGGGTGAGGACCTCGTCGGCGAGGATCGTGGTGCCGCCCTCGGACGCCGGGCGGCGGCCGAACTCCAGCTTGGTGTCGGCCAGGATGATCCCGCGCTCCCGGGCGATCGCGTGGGCCCGGTCGTAGACCTCCATGGTCAGCATCCGCAGCTCGGCGGCGGCGTCGTCGCCGATGGCCTCGACGACGGCCTCGTAGTCGACGTTCTCGTCGTGGTCGCCGAGGGCGGCCTTCGTGGCCGGGGTGAAGATCGGCTCGGGGAGGTGGCTGCCGTCCTGCAGGCCCGCGGGCAGCGGGATCCCGCAGACCTCGCCGGTCCGCTGGTAGTCGAGCAGGCCGGAGCCGGTGAGGTAGCCGCGGGCCACGCACTCGACCGGGAACATGTCGAGCTGCTCGCAGACCACGGCGCGACCGGCCACGGACGCGGGCACGTCGGTGGACACGACGTGGTTGCCGACCAGGCCGGCGAGCTGGTCGAACCACCACAGCGACATGCGGGTGAGGATCTCGCCCTTGTCGGGGATGGTCGTGTCGAGGACGAAGTCGTAGGCGGAGATGCGGTCGCTGGCCACCATCAGCAACCGCCCCTCGTGCTCGCCGGAGTCGATCCGGTAGAGGTCACGCACCTTGCCCGAGTGGAGGTGGGTGGTGCCGTCGATGACGGGCGCTGCGGGGATGTTCAGCTCGGCCACGCGCCGAGCCTAACGGCACGCGACCCACGACGTACGCCCCCTCAGCGCGATCCGGACGGAGCGGTCAGCACCCGCAGCTGCAGCATCAGCGCGAACCGCTGGTCGGCGTCGTCGAGGTCGACCCGGCCGACCTCGGCAGCGCGGCGGAGGCGGTAGCGGAAGGTGTTGGGGTGGACGAAGAGCGAGTCGGCCGCGGCGACCGCGTCGCCGAAGTGGTCGAGCCACGCCCGCAGGGTGTCGACGAGCGCGGAGCGGTGCCGGGCGTCGTACGCCACGAGGCGGGCGAGCGGCCCGGTCGGCTCGTCGCCGCGGGCCGAGGCGAGGTCCTGCAGCTCGAGCACGAGCGCCTCGCCCTGGAGGTCCTCGAGCCGGCCGATGCGGCGCTCGCCCCCGCCGCGGCGCAGCACCCGCAGCGCCCGGTCGACGCTGGTGCGGCTGCGCGCGATGCCCGAGAAGTCGGCGGCGACGGTGCCGACCGCGGCGACCGGCCGCATCCGCTCGCCGATCCGGTCGATGAAGTCGCGCACCAGTCGCGTCGCCCGCTCCTCGGCGAGGTCGACCTCGCCGGAGATCGCCAGGAGCCCGTAGGTCACGTCGCCCAGGGACGCGGCCGCCGAGCGCGGGTGGACCGCGGCGAGGTGCAGCGCGAACGCGTCGCCGAGCCGCTGCCGCTCGTGGGTGAGCGACGCGTCGTCGATGTCGTGCCCGACCGCGTGCACCTCGTCGAGGGTCATCCCGACCACCAGCAGGGGCTGCCCGGCGAGCCCGAGGCGCTCGAGCGCGTCGGGGGCGGAGGCGCCGCCGGCGAGGGCGGAGGCGAGGAGGTCGGCGCGCACCCCGCGGCGTACGTCGGCGCCGGCACGCACCCGCAGCAGGTGCAGCGCCACGAGCTTGGCGGAGTCGGTGAGCGCGCCGAGGCGCTCGGGGCTCAACGGCTCCGGGACGACCGCCCAGATCGACCCGAGCACCTCGTCACCGGCGCGCACGGACACCGCCACCCGGGGCAGCGTCATCTCCCCGTCGACGCCCGGCAACGGGTCGACGACGACCGGCCGGTCGGAGCGGTGGAGGTCGCGGAAGACGCCGCGCTCCTGCAGCACCTTCATGTAGTGCCCCGGCACCTGACGGCCGAGGATCGTCTCGACCCGCGAGGGGTCGGCCTCGTCCTGTCGCCCTGAGAACGCCAGCACGCGCGAGCTGCGGTCCTCGATGGTGATCGGCGCGTCGAGCAGGGCCGACAGCGCGTTGGCGACCGCGAACAGGTCGCCCGAAGGCAGACCGCCGAGCGAGTCGGGCTCGCCGGTGGCCGGACCGGTGTCCCCCGCGACAAGCAGCGACCGGAGCATCTCGCTCAGCTGGGCCCACGACGCGCCACGGCTGAGGCCGAGCACGGCGACCCCGGCCTCGTCGGCGGCAGCGCGCACCTCGGCGGTGAGCGGGACGGGAGCCCGCAGCACCAGGCCGGCCGCACCCCCGGGGCCGAGGCCACGGAGCAGCTCGACCACCTGGGCGGCGGAGTCGACCCCGACGCCGAGCACGATCGCGCGGGGCGGCAGCGACGGCGGGTCGAGCGGGTCGTGGATGACGACCCCGCCGATGCCGCGCGCGGCTGACACGTCACCGTGGGCGAGGTCGAGGAACGTCGTACCCAGGTCGTCCAGCAGCCGCGCGAGGCTCGCGCCCGCCGCCTCGTCGCTCATGCCTCCACCGTAGGGAGCCGTCGGGGCAGTAGCCAGTGCGGCACGACGAATTCACGGTCCGGACTGGTGCGTTCCGACGAACCTCAGAGGGCGAGCCACTCCGTCGCGGTGGTGACCTCCTCGAGGCGGTCGGGCAGCGGGGCGACCCCGAGGCCCGCCCCGGTCGGGACGGCGAGGTGGCCGTCGTCGAGCACGAACGGCTCGGTGATGTCCTCGGCGTAGTAGCGGCCCGAACCGGACGTGTCGCCGGGGAGGGTGAAGCCCGGCAGCGCCGCGAGGGCGACGTTGGCCGCCCGCCCGAGACCGGTCTCGAGCATCCCGCCGCACCACACCGGTACGCCGGCGGCCACGCAGACGTCGTGGATGCGTCGCGCCTCGAGGTAGCCGCCGACGCGGCCGGGCTTGATGTTGACGATGCTGCAGGCGCCCAGGCGGATGGCTGCCGCGGCGTCGCGCGCGGAGGTGATCGACTCGTCGAGGCACACCGGCGTCCGGATCCGGCGGGCCAGGTCGGCGTGGCCGAGCACGTCCTCCTCCTCCAGCGGCTGCTCGATCAGCAGCAGGTCGAAGGGGTCGAGCCGCGCGAGGTGGGGCGCGTCGGCGAGCGAGTAGGCGGTGTTGGCGTCGACCTGGAGCAGCACGTCGTCGCCGAAGCGCTCGCGCACCGCCCGCACCGGGTCGACGTCCCAGCCGGGCTCGATCTTCAGCTTGATCCGCACGTAGCCCTCGGCGAGGTAGCCGTCGACGGCGTCGAGCAACGCGGGCACGGAGTCCATGATCCCGACCGACACCCCGCACGGCACGCGGTCGTGCACCGCACCGAGCTCGCGTGCGAAGGACCGGCCCTCGGCCCGGAGCTCGGCGTCCAGCACCGCCGTCTCGAGCGCCGCCTTCGCCATGCGGTGGCCCTTCACCGGTGCCAACCGGTGCGCCACGTCGGGCGCCGAGCACGGGCCGTCGGCGACCAGGCGGGGCACCAGGTAGCGGCGCAGCACATCGGCGGCCGCGTCGACGTACTCCGAGCTGTAGAGGGGCGCGGACATCGCCACGCACTCCCCCCAGCCCTCGGAGTCCTCCGACACGACACGCACGAGGAGCACGTCGCGCGCGGTCTCGGTGCCGAACGACGTCCGGAACGGCGCCACCAGGGGCATGGCGATGCGTCGCAGCTCGACGCCGGTGATCTTCACAGCTCTCTCCTCACGACGTACCAACCTGCCCGGTCGAACCCCTCGATGCGCCCTGCCCCGTCGGTCAGCAGGGCGGTGAGCGCCTCGCGCACGGCGATCCGCCAGCGGGCGGCGGTCTCCGGGTCGGCGCCGCGCAGGAGCGCGACGTCCGAGGGCACCGCGACCAGTGAGACGGGCCCGTCGAGGCGGCCCGGGACAGGCCGGCCCGCCTCGTCGGAGCCGAGGGCGACGATGGCGCCACCTGCCCGCAGGTCGTCCGCGACCGCGCCGACGCCGCCGCCGGCGCAGGCCAGCACGACCGCGGGGTCGGTCAGCCGCCAGCGCACCAGCAGTCGGTCCGACTCGTCGCGACCGTTGATGCCGTCGTCCATCGGCCCGTAGAAGTTGGGGAGGTACTCCGTCGCGCTGGCGCCGAGCTTGGTCAGGTTGAACCAGGCGTTGCGGGCCACGAGCGGGTCGAAGGTCCACGCGATCTCCCCGACGCCGCGGCCGATCGCCCACGCGCGCTGGTGGAGCTTGAGGGCGAACCCGATGTTGCGCCCGGCGGCACCGGGCGCGACGCCGGCGATGTGGCTGTGGAGGCTGTCCTCCTCGGGCGCGTGGAAGAAGCCGACGCACGCCCCGACGAGGCGACCGTCGACGAAGGCACCGCCGACGTAGTTCCCCGCCTTCGTGAGGGCGCGCAGCAGCTCGAGGGTGAGCGGCGGGCTCGCCTCACGCCGCCAGATGTCGGCGAACAGCGCGACCGCCTGCTCGAGGTCGGGCAGGTCCTCCAGGCTGCGCACGGTGACCCCCGCCGCGCGGGCGGCGGCGTCGGCCCCCTGGACCGCGGCGTCGAGGTCGGTGGCGACAGCGCTCGACGTCCTCATGGCTCCCATGCTGGTCGCCTTGCGGGGCAGCGTCATGGTCGTGCCCCACCAGTCGGGGCGTCCGGGTTCGTCCGCTCGTCCAGCCGTAGTCCCCTACGTTCTGCACCACCGCGTCCAGAACGTAGGGGACTACCCAGGTCTGCCCCGTCCGGTAGTCCCCTACGTCCTGCACCACCGCGTCCAGAACGTAGGGGAGTACCGAGGAGGTCGGCGACCAGGGCGCAGAGGAGGGCGGTGCGGCCGGGGAGCTCGGCGACCAGCACGTGCTCGTCCTCGGCATGGGCCCCGCCGCCGACCGCGCCCAGCCCGTCGAGGGTGGGGGTGCCGACCCCGGCGGTGAAGTTGCCGTCGGACGCACCGCCGACGCTCGCACTGGTGAGGTCCGGGAGGCCCATCCGGGCGGCGACCTCGCACGCCCGGTCGAAGAGGGCGGCGGAGGCCGACGCCTCCAGCGGCGGCCGGTTGGGCCCGCCGCGCACGGCGAGCCCGGCGCCGGGCAGCACCGGGCGCAGGGACCGGACGGCGGCGTCCACGCGCCGCTGCTCCTCGGCCGTCCGCGCGCGTACGTCGACCGCGACGCTCGCCGCGGCGGGCACGGTGTTCGTGGTGGTGCCTGCGGTGGCGCGGGTCGGCGTCACCGTCGTACCGACCGAGGCGTCGCCGAGGCCGGACAGCGCGAGCACGACGTGGGCGAGCTCGACGGCGGCGTTGGTGCCCCTCTCGGGCTCGAGCCCGGCGTGGGCGGCGCGGCCGGTCACGTCGACGTCGTACAACGAGACGCCCTTGCGCTCGGTCTTCAGCGCGCCGCCGTCGGCCGAGGCCTCGAGGACGAGCACCGCCTCGGCAGCAGCGCCCTCCTCCTCCACCAGTGCCCGCGAGGTGGGCGAGCCGAGCTCCTCGTCGCCGGTGACGAGGAGGGTGACCCCGTCCGTCCCGGCAGCGGCCTGGAACGCCATGGCCAGGCCGGTGAGCATGTCGAAGCAGCCCGGGCCGCGGAGCACGCCGTCGTCGACGGCGAAGGGACGCCGGGCCAGCGTGCCGACGGGCCAGACCGTGTCGTGGTGGCCGAGCAGCAGGACGCGTGAGGGTGCGCTGCCCAGCCGCCACCGCAGGTGGGTGCAGCCCTCGAGCACGATCCGCTCGGGCGCCACGCCCAGCCGGCGCGTGCCGACCTCGGCCACCACATCCGCCGAGCGTGCGACGGCGGCGAGGTCGGCGGACGGAGACTCGCACTCGACGAGCGTGCGGACGTCGTCGAGCAGGGCGTCGAGGTCGATGGCGTCCGCCGCCAGGGTCGTGCGGCTCATGGGCGGACCTGCGGGGTGGCGCGTGCGCCCATGTGGAGGTACGGCTCGCCCGTGGTCAGCTCGTAGAAGGTGACCGGGACCCAGGTCTCGGTCCCCTCCGGGCGTACGGCGAACAGGCCGGGCCCCACGGGCACGAGCGGGTGTTCCTCGACCGGGACGGACTCGAGCTCGGCCAGCGGACCCACGAGCGTGGTGCGGAGGACCGGTCCGTCGGCGCAGTCCTCGACGTCCATCTGCACCGACGTGCGCTCGTAGCGGCCCAGGAAGGGCGTGACGTCGACGTCGACCGGCTCGTCGGGGGGACCGAACCGCTCGGGCATGGAGACGCCCGCGAGCTCGGCGAAGACCTCGCGGTAGAGGTCCTCGTAGAGGTCGCGGGTGTGCCCGCCGTTGGTGAGCAGCACGACGGCGAGACCGCCGTCGCCGTCGGGGTCGGGCAGCATCCGCAGGAACGCCGCCTGCCCGAGGGTGTTGCCGTCGTGGCCGATCAGGCGCTGCTCGTCCCACGTGAAGCGGATCCAGCCCAGGCCCCACGAGTCGCCGAGGATGTAGGGGTCGGGCAGCTCCGCCTCGTGCGCGGCCATCGCCGTGACCGACTCCTCGGAGAGCACCCGGGTGCCGTCGGCGGCCCGACCGCCGGTGAGGTGCATGCGGGCGAACGCCAGCACGTCGGCCGCCGAGCAGGTGACCAGCCCGGCGGGTCCGAGCGAGCGGGGCAGCTGCCACGCGGCGGCCGTGACGGTCTCGCCGTCGCGCTCGTCGTGGCCCACCGCGGCGGCGTGGAGCAGCGCCTCCTCCGGAAGGGTCACCGCCCGCTCGAGACCGAGCGGCGTCGACAGCCGCTGCCGCACCGCCTCGTCCCACGTGAGGCCGGTGACCACCTCGATCACGCGGCCGAGCAGCGAGAAGCCGGAGTTGCAGTAGGACCAGGTCACGCCCAGCGGGTGGTTCTGCCCCGCGTCGCCCAGCTGGTCGACGTAGCGCTCGAGGCAGTCGTCGCCGCGGCCGGTGTCGGTGAAGACGTCCCCGTCGATGCCGCTGGTGTGGGTGAGCAGGTGGCGCACGGTGACGCCCTTGGTGACCTCCGGGTCGGCCAGCCGCAGCTCGGGCAGCACCTCGACGACCGGGGTGTCGAGCTCGAGCAGGCCCTCGTCGACGAGCGCGAGGACCACCGAGGCGGTCCACACCTTGGTGATCGAGCCGATCTGGAAGACCGCGTCGGGAGTGACCGGCGCCTGCGTCCCGACGTGCAGCACGCCGTGCGTCGCGACGACGAGGTCGTCCTCGCCCCCGCCGGTGCGCAGGATGCCGAGCTGCGCTCCGGGCACGCCGTGCCGCTCGGCCAGCGCCGCGAGCCGCTGCTCCCAGTGCGCGCGGTCGGCGCGCGGCCGACCGCCACCCGTGGTGTGGGTGACGAGCCAGTCGAGGGTGCGGCGGTTGACGTCGAGCCGCTGCGACGGCCGGCCGAGCAGGACGAAGACGTGCGAGGCGTCGGGGTAGAGCACCAGCCGCGTCGGCACGCCGAGCTCGCACAGCGCCGTGTGCCACTGCTGCGCCTGGCCCAGCGGGCAGGTGCGGTCCTCGACGCCGTGGTAGACGAGCGTCGGGGTGCGCACGTCCTGCACGCGGGTGATCGGCGACATCGCGGCGTAGAGGTCCGGCTCCTCCCAGGGCGCGCCGCCGAGCTCGTACGCGCTCAGGCAGAGGTCGTCGCTGGTGCCGTACATGCTGGCCAGGTCGCTGACCGTGCCTCCCGCGACGGCGGCGGCGAAGCGGTCGTCGTGGCCGGTGAGCCAGCAGGCCATGAAGCCGCCGTAGCTGTAGCCGCCCACCGCGAGCCGCGCGGGGTCGGCCAGCCCCTCGGCGACCAGGGCGTCGATCGGCTCGAGGAAGTCGGCCGCGTCGGCCACGCCCCAGGCGGCGTGGACGCCGTCGTAGAACCGCTCGCCGTAGCCGTCGCTGCCGCGCGGGTTGACCAGCAGGACCGCCCAGCCGCGCTCGACGAGCTCCTGGTGGTAGAGGTGGATCTCGTCGGCGGCGGCGTTCCACGCGTTGTGGGGGCCGCCGTGCACGTCGAGCAGCAGCGGCTTGGGGCCGGGCTCGTCGTCGTGCAGCAACCAGGCCTCGACCTCGGTGCCGTCGGAGATCGTGAAGGTGCGCGCGCGACGGGGGTGGTGCACCACGTCGGCCAGCGCGGCCCCGTGGTCGGTCAGCACCCGCTCCTGCCCGTCGGGGAGGTCGACCAGCACCACCTCGCCGTACGACGTCGGGGTGGCGAGCACGACCGCGGCGCGGGCCGCCGCCACGGACAGCCCCGACACGACCCGGCCCTCGCCGGCGAGCAGCGGCTGGTGCTCGGTGCCGTCCGCGGAGGCGGACCACAGGTGCGTGCACCCGCGGTCGCGCACGCAGAACCACACCCGGCCCTCCTGCTCGACCGGCAGGCCACCCGGGTAGGCCGGGGCGCCGGGCATCACGTTGCGGTCGAGGGCACCGGCGAGGTCGGTGACGTCCGAGCCGTCGAGCGGCACCCGCACCAGTCGGGCGTGGCCCACCGGGTCGCCGGGGTGCCCCACGACGAGCAGCGCGTCACCGTCGGCGGACCACGTCACGGCAAGCGCGACGCCGTGCGCGAACCCGACGGTGCGCAGGTCGGTCGCGGAGCCGTCGACGGCCAGCACGTGGACCGGGGTGCGGAACCGCTCCTCGGAGCCGCGGGTGAAGGCGAGCGTGGAGCCGTCGGGCGACCACGCCGGCGACGCGACGCCGTGCGGTCCGCTCGTCAGCCGGCGCAGCCCGGTGCCGTCGGCGTCGACGACGAACAGCTGGGTCCGGACGCGGCCGTGCAGGCCCGTGCCGTCGGACTGGTAGCCGATGCCGTCGGAGACCATCGGGCCGCCGCCGCCCGCGCCGTCCGGGTCGACGGGCGCGGTGAAGGCGAGGCGACGGCCGTCGGGGCTCCAGGTGGGCGCCGCGACACCGGTCGGGACGCCGTCGAGCACCTCGACCTCGCCACCGTCGGTCGCCAGGACCGCGAGCCGGCCGGCGCGCACGAACGCCAGCCGCGTCGCGTCGGGGGCCCACACCGGCGAGGAGTCCTCCGGTCCGTGGGTCAGCCGCCGGGCCGGGCCGCCGTCGGTCCCGACCCACCACAGCTCGTCGACGTTGCGGTCGCCGGCGACGTCGATCGTCCGCAGGGTGTAGGCCACGCGTGTCCCGTCCGGCGCGAGGGCCGGCTGGGACGGCACCGCCAGCTCGCCGAGGTCGTCGATGCGCAGGCGGCGTACGGCGCCGGACGTGTCGGACGTGTCGGGGGCGTGGCTCATGAGGGCTTCCTTCCGGGGGCGGCCGCGAGCAGCTCGCGCGTGTAGTCGTGCTCGGGGGCTCCGAGCACCTGGGCCGTGGGGCCCTCCTCGACGATCCGGCCGCCCTGCATCACGGCGACGCGTGAGGCGACGTAGCGGACCACGGCGAGGTTGTGGGAGATGAAGAGCATCGAGAGGCCGAGCTCGGCCTGCAGCTCACGGACCAGGTTGAGCACCGCGCCCTGGATCGAGACGTCGAGGGCGGAGGTGATCTCGTCCGCGATGACGACCTCCGGTCGGCCTGCGAGCGCCCGGGCCAGGGCGACCCGCTGGCGCTGACCGCCGGAGAGCCGGGCCGGGAGGTCCCGCGCCCGGTGCGGGTCGAGGTGCACGAGCTCCAGCAGCCGGGCCACCTCGTCGCGACGGGCCCGGCGACCGCGTACGTCGTCGAGGTCACGCGGCAGCGCCTCGGCGATGCTGTCGCCGATCGACATGCGCGGGTCGAGCGAGGAGTAGGGGTCCTGGAAGACCATCTGGAGCGGGCGTCGCGCGCCGCGGTGGGGCACCGGGCGACCGCCGAGCGTGATGGCGCCGGACTCGGGCTCGGTCAGTCCGACGGCGGCGCGGGCGAGGGTCGACTTGCCCGACCCCGACTCGCCCACGAGACCGACCACGGTGCCGACGGGCACGGTGAGGCTCACCCGGTCGACGGCGGTCGTCCGGCCGAAGCGGACGGTGACGTCCTCGAAGCGCAGCTCGCTCACGGTGCCTCCACCAGCTCGTCGGCGTCCAGCGCGTCGAGGCCCGTGCGGTCCTCGGCGGTGCGCACCACCGGGTCGGGGAGCGGCTCGCCGGCGTGCCAGCAGGCGACCCGGCTGCCGTCGACGGCGGCCACGAGCGGCGGGTCCTCGGCACGGCAGCGGGCGTCGGCCAGCGGGCAGCGGGCGGCGTACGCGCAGCCGGCGGGGACCTCGGCCGGGTCGACGGGCCGGCCGGGGATGGTGGCGAGCGGCTGGTCGAGGTCGGTGTCCATGTGGGGCACGGCGGCCACGAGCGCGCGGGTGTAGGGGTGCTGGGCGCGGGTGGCGAGGCCGGCGGCGGACACGTCCTCCACGATGCGGCCGGCGTACATCACCAGGACGCGGTCGCAGACCTCGGCGACGACGGTGACGTCGTGGCTGATCAGCACCAGTGCGACGTCGTCGGCCGCGCGGATCTCGGCGAGCAGGTCGAGGACCTGCTGCTGCACGGTCACGTCGAGCGCGGTGGTGGGCTCGTCGGCGACGACGAGGGAGGGCGTCCCCATCAGGCCCATGCCGATCATGGCCCGCTGGCGCATGCCGCCGGAGAACTCGTGGGGGTACTGGCGGGCACGCCGGCCCGCGTCGGGGATCCGCACCGAGTCGAGCCGGTCCACGGCCCGGCCCAGGGCCTCCGCCCGGCCGAGTCCCTGGTGCTCGGTCGCCACCTCGGCCAGCTGCCGGCCGATGCGCCGCGTCGGGTTGAAGGACGTCATCGGGTCCTGGAAGACCATCGCGAGGCTGGTGCCGAGCATCCGTCGCAGCGCGGGCGAGTCCGGCGCGGTGAGGTCCTGGTCGAGGAAGCGGAGCCGCCCCGCGCGCACCGTGCCGTCCTCGCTGACGAGGCGGGAGACGGCGAGGGCGGTGAGCGACTTGCCCGACCCGGACTCCCCCACCACCCCGACCGCCTCACCCCGTCGTACGTCGAAGCTGACGCCGCGCACCGGGCGCACCGTCCCGGTCGCGGTCGGGAAGACCACCTCGAGGTCGCGGACCTCCAGGACGACGTCGTCCGCGGCCTCGTCCGGGTCCCCGTCCGTCCCTGTCGGGGCATCGGCTGCGGCGGCGGCCGCTCGGCCGCGGCTGCGCAGCTCGGGCGCGCCCACCAGCACCGGGACCCCGAAGCCCTTGGCGACGGACTCGCCGAAGAGGTTGAAGGCGAGCCCGGCGAGCAGCACGGCAAGGCCCGGCGCCAGCGCCGCGGCGGGGTTGACGTAGATGGCGCTGATGCCGTCGTAGAGCAGCCGCCCCCAGTCGTACGCCGGCGACTGCACGCCGAGGCCGAGGAAGGACAGACCGGAGAAGGCGAGCAGCGCGCCGCCCGCACCGATCGTCGCGTTGACGACCAGGGGCTCGGCGATGTTGGGCAGCACGTGCCGGAGCAGGATCCGCAGCCGGCCCACGCCCGCGACCCGGGCGGCCGAGACGTAGTCGCGTCCCGCCACCTGCGCCACGAGCGTCTGGGTGAGCCGGGCGAAGACGGGCGCGCCGGCCAGGCCGACGGCCATCACCGCACCCGTCGCACCCACGCCGAACACGACGGCGAAGAACAGGGCGAGCAGCAGTCCCGGGAACGCCACCGCGACGTTGACCGCAGCGGACACGAGCCGACCGGCGCGACCGCCGAGGAGGTAGGGCGCGGCGCCGAGCAGCAGCCCGGCCGCCACGGCCACGGTGATCGCACACACGGCGAGCACCATGGAGAGCCGGGTCGCGACCAGCGTGCGCGCGAGGATGTCGCGGCCGAGGTTGTCGGTGCCCGCCCAGTGCTCGGGCGACGGCGTGGCCAGCACGTCACGGGTGTCGACGGCGTCGGCGCTCGTCCCCCACAGCACCGGACCCAGCACGGTGAGGACGGCGACCGCCACCAGGAGCACCGCGGCGGTCAGACCGACGGGAGTGGTCAGCACGCCGCGCCAGCGTCGGGCCCGACCGTGGTCGCTCGCCACTGCTCAGCCCTCCCTGATCATCGAGCGCGGGTCGAGCAGGGCCAGGGAGACGTCGACGGCCGTGTTGACCAGCAGCACGCCGAGGCCGTAGACGAGCACGATCGCCTGCACGACGGGGTAGTCCTTGTTGAGGATCGAGCTGACGATCGTGCTGCCGAGGCCCGGCCAGGCGAAGACGTTCTCCACCAGGACCGTGCCGGCCACCATCGAGCCGAGCAGCAGCCCGCCCAGGGTCAGCGCCGACGTGAGCGCGTTGGGCAGCGCGTGCCGGAGGTGGATGCGCCGGGCGCGCAGCCGCTTGGCGCGCGCGGTACGGATGTAGTCGGCCTCGAGCACGGTGACCATCTCGACGCGCACGATCCGGGCCAGGATGGCCGCCGGGCCGATGCTCAGCGACAGCACGGGCAGGACGTAGGCCTCCGCCGAGGCGTTGCCCGCGACGGGGAGCCAGCCGAGCTCGACGCCGAAGACGTAGACCAGCGCGACGCCGATCAGGAAGTCGGGCACCGTCGCCACCACGATGCTCGTGGTGGTGAAGGCGAGCTCGGTGCGCCGGCCGTGGCCGCGGCGGGTGAGCACGCCCAGCAGGGTGCCGAGCGGCACCGCGACCGCGACCGAGGCGAGGAACGCGAGCACCGCGAGCGCGAGGGTCGCCGGGAGCCGCTGGCCCACCACGTCGACGACCGGCAGCTGCGAGATCAGCGACGTGCCGAGGTCACCGGTGAACAACCCCTGCAGGTAGTGGAGGTACTGCACGGGCAGCGGGTCGTCGAGGCCGAGTGCCGTGCGCCGCGCCTCCACGAGGGCCGCGGGGGCCGTGGGGCCGAGGGCGCCGCGGACCGGGTCCCCCGGGATGAGGTGGATCATCGCAAAGGACGCGGTGACCAGCACCCACACCGACACCAGCAGCCGGAGCGCGCGGCGCGCGGCGAAGAGCACCCACGGCTGCTCCCACCAGCGCGGCGCGGCGGCCGCGCTGGTGGACGCTGCGTCGGCGAGCGTCGGGGTCGACGTGGTGGTCACGGGTCTACTCGGCCAGCATCCGGATCGAGAGCGGCTGCAGCTGGCCGGGCACCGCGAACTCCGCGCCGGCGCCGAAGGTGCGCGCCTGCGTCGCGGCGAACGGCACGATGTCGGCGTTCGCGATCAGGCCGGACTCGGCCTCGAGCCAGGTGTCGCAGCCCTCCGTGCCGGTCAGCTGCGTGGCCTCCTTGACCGCCGACTCGTAGTCGGGGTTGGAGATCGCGGAGAAGTTGGTGCCGTCGGGCGCGGCGGGGCCGGACAGGAAGGGCACCAGCTGGTCGGGGCTGCTCACGTTGAGCGCGACCCAGGCCACGTCCCAGTCGCCGGCACCGAAGATCGTCCCCGTCAGCGTGGTCTCGTTCTGCGCCTTCGCCGTGGCGTCGACGCCGATCTCCTTCCACTGCTGCACGGCCAGCTCGGCAGCGGCGTCACCGCTGCTGCCGAGGTTGTTCTGGTAGAGGAAGGTCACCGCGAGCGGCTTGCCGTCCTTGGTCCGTACGCCGTCGCTGCCCTCGGACCAGCCGGCGTCGTCGAGCAGGGCCGCGGCGGCGTCCGGGTCGTGCGCGGGCAGGGAGCCCGACACCGAGTCGCCCGGGCAGGCGACGGGCTCGTTGGCGGCGAGCACCGTCGGGGTGCTGCCCTCGCCGGAGGTCACCACACCTTGCAGCTCGTCGAGGTCGAGGGCCTGCGTGAGCGCCATCCGGACGTCGGGGTCGCTGGTCACCCGCCCGTCCGCGTGGTTGTACCACTGCTCGCCGGCCACGGCCGGCGAGTCGGCGCTGAACAGGCCGGACTTGTCGAGGCGCTGGGCGTCGGGCCCGGAGACGGAGGCGGCGTTGAGGCCGCGCGAGAGCAGCAGGTTGGCGGCGGTCGACTCGTTCTCGACGACCTGCACGACGACGGTGGCCGGCAGGCCCTTCTCGTCGGTGGTCGCACCGTCCGGGCCCCACGTGTAGCCCTCGCGCAGGGTGTACGTGTAGTGGTCGCCGGGTGCCGCCTCGGTCAGCTCGTAGGGTCCCGTGCCGGCCGTGGCCTGGCGCAGGGAGGACCGGTCCTCGGTGCCGGAGGGGCACACGATCGGCAGGTTGCCGAGGCCGTTGAGCACGAACGGCGCGGGCGAGTCGAGCTCGAGGGTGACCGTGCGGCTCGCGTCGTCCGCGCTCGCCTTGGCCCCGACCGGGATGAAGGTGCCGAGGAACGGGCTCTGGTTCTTGGGGTCGGTGACGAAGTTGAGGCTGTCGGCGACGGCTCCGGCCGTCAGCTCGGTGCCGTCGGCGCAGGTGATGCCGTCGGCCAGCGTGAGCGTCACGGTGGTGCCCTGCACGTCCCACTCGGTGGCCAGCTGTGACTGGATCTCGCCCGTCTCGCCGTCGACGCTCACCAGCGGGTCGTAGGCGAACTGGGTCACGGTGAACAGCGACGTGCCGGCACCCATCACCGGGTCGAGGTTGCCCGGGTCGGACGACATGCCGAGGGTGAACGTCGCGTCGTCGACGTACGACGCGTCGCCCCCGCCCTGCCCTCCTCCCGAGGCGCCGCTCCCGCCCCCGCACGCGGCGAGCAGCACGACGAGGGACGCGGCGACGGGGGCCGCGAGGACGGACGTACGGACGGGGTTGCGGACAGTGGTCTGCTTCATGGCTGGCTCGTTCCGGCTCGGGAGGAGGGTGGTCAGGCGCCGGCGCGACGCACGGCGCGGCCGAGGTGGAGGTAGAGGGCGTGGCCCTCGCCGTCGTCGCCCACGAACGCGTGGGGCATGAACATGCCGCGGTCCGCCTCGAGCGGGATGAGCATGTCGTCGCGGTAGCCCACGAGCTCGGTGCGCTCGTGCTGCCCGCCCATCTCGATGAGGAGGCCCTTGGGCACCTGCTCGATCCACACCCGACCGTCGTCGTCCTGGCTGACGGTCAGGTCGTAGAGCTCGGTGGAGTAGGTCCCGAGGAAGCGCGACGCGTCGACCGGCTCCGGGTCGGCAGGCGGGTGCGGCAGCTCCGGCAGCGCCATCCCCGCGAGCTCGCGGAGCACGTGGCCGACCACCTCGTGGTAGAGGCCGAAGACGTCACCGCCGTTGGTGAGGAGCGCGACGGCGGTGCCGGTGGCCGGCACCATCCGCAGGAAGGCGCCCTGGCCGATGGTGTTGCCGTCGTGGCCGACGATCTCGCCGTCGGGGGTGTCGAAGCGCTCGAACCCGAGGCCCCACGAGGTGCCCATCAGGCCGAGCTCGGGGAGGTCGACCTCACGCGCCTGCATGCGCGCCGGGGTGCCGGCCGCGAGGACCTGGGTGCCGTCGGCGCTGCGCCCGTCGGAGAGGTGCATCCGGGCGAACTCGACGAGGTCGCGCGGCCGCATCGAGAGCAGGGTGCCGGCGGGGGTGTTGGAGCGGGCCATCGACCAGAAGGGCGCGGGCTGCAGCCCCTCCTCGGGCGAGGCCTCGACGTGGCCCATGGCCACGCGGTGCATGATCGCCTCGTAGACGCTGACCGCGGTGTGGGTGAGGCCGAGCGGCCCGACGAGGTGCTCCCGCAGCGCCTCGTCGTACGTCGTCTGGCGCACCACCTCGACCAGTCGGCCCAGCAGGCAGTAGCCGGCGTTGTTGTACGAGAACTGCTCACCGGGCGGGAAGAGCTGCGGCACCTCCGCCAGCGTGGCGACGTACTTCTCGATGCAGTCGTCGCCGACGCCGGTGTCGGTGAAGATGTCGCCCTCGAAGCCGGCCGTGTGGCTGAGCAGCTGCCGCACGGTGATGAGCGCGGCGGCCGCCTCGTCGGCGATGGCGAAGTCGGGGAGGTAGGTGCGCACCGGCTCCTCGAGGTCCACCAGGCCCTCGTCGACCAGGCGCATCACCAGGCTGCTCGTCCAGAGCTTGGTGATCGAGCCGATCTGGTAGATCGAGTCGGCGGTGGCGGTCACGCCGGTGCCCAGGTGGAGCACGCCGGCGGCGCCGTCGACCACCTCACCGTCGTGCAGGACGGCCCACGCGGCAGAGGGCACGCCGTACTTCTCCAGCAGCTCCGGCAGACGGGACTCGACCCACTCGCCGACGTGTTCCAGATCACTCATACGGCCACGCTAGGAACCGCGGCCGCCGCCGGGTTGGTCGATCACGACAAGGTGCCGGGTGCTTCCTCGTCAGGCCGCACCAACTCGCCGCGCAGACCTAGCGGTGCAACCACCACGACATCTTGCGGGTGATCCACGGCAGGAAGACGTAGGTCATCAGCGGCGTCATCACGGTGGTGACGAGCACGACCCGCGGCACGAGCGGCCAGTCGGCGATGGTGTGCGAGGCGATGACGTTGGCGGTCAGGCTGAGCGGGAGGAAGACCAGGAAGATCACCACCATCTGCTTCCAGCGCGGCGGTGCGACCGGAGCGGCGCTGAGCGACTCGACTGAGGCCGGCTCGTCGAACCACCCCTCGATGCCCGTACGCCGCTCACGCTGCTTCTCCTCCACGTCGCCCTGCGCGGCCTCGAGCCACCAGGCCCGCTGCGGGGAGGCCTCCCACACCGCGAGGGCGTCGGCGTCGGCGAAGCGGTAGAGCATGTGCCAGTCGGGGGACTCCTCGCTCGGGCGGACCCACCCCGACCCGAGGAAGCCGTCGAACTTCTCGGCCAGCGACGTCCCCGCCTGCACCCAGGCGAGCATCTCGCTGGTGCGCGACGGGTCGACGTGACGGGTGACGGACACGGTGACGGGGGCGGTCATGCGGGGTCCCCGCGGTGTTGTTCGGGGGAGCGCAGCGGAGGAGAGGAACGCCGTGGGGTGTTCATCCCTCCAGTCTCGGGCGGCCGGGCCGTGCAGGTGAAGCCGACGGCGACGAGATCCCGGCCACTCCGCGGCCGGAGGGGGTCAGTAGCGCACGTCGAAGCCGTCGGCACCGCTCGGGCTCGCGTCGCGGACCGCCACGCCCGACACCCGCGCGAGGGCTGGTCCGTGGTGGCACCACGCGACGAGGGCGTCGACGGCCTCGGGCTCGCCCTCGGCGTGGAGCAGCACGGAGCCGTCGGGCTCGTTGCGCACCCAGCCGACGACCCCGAGCGAGCGGGCCTGCTCCTGGGTGTACCACCGGAACGACACGCCCTGCACCCGCCCGCTGACCCGTGCCTGCACCGCCTTCACGCCCCCATCATGCGACGGGACCTGCCTCCGCGGTGAGCCCCTCGGGGTGGGCCCGCGCTGGCTCCGGGGTGCAAGGCTGGGCGTCGATGACCGAGAAGACCCGGGAGCCGACGGACGAGTCGACGTACGAGCCCGACCCGCGCCGCTGGCGGATCCTCGCGGTCTCGCTGGTGGTCGGCTTCATGTCGCTGCTCGACGTCACCATCGTCAACGTCGCGGTCCCCTCCATCCGGGCGGGTCTCGACACCAGCGCCGCCACGGTGCAGTGGGTGGTCTCGGGCTACGCCCTGGCCTTCGGCATGACCCTGGTGGCCGGCGGGCGGCTGGGTGACGCCCACGGCCGGCGCCGGATGATGACGATCGGCCTGCTCGGCTTCATCGTGTCGAGCGCGGCGGTCGGGCTGGCTCCCAACGCCGCTGCCATCGTCGTCGCCCGCCTCGCCCAGGGCGCCAGCGCAGGACTGCTCACCCCGCAGAACTCCGGGCTGATCCAGCAGCTGTTCCGCGGGCCGGAGCGCGGCCGGGCGTTCGGGATGTTCGGCTTCACCGTGGCCGTCGCCTCGGCCACCGGGCCGCTGATCGGCGGGACGCTCATCGGGCTGCTCGGGGACGAGCGCGGCTGGCGCTCGCTGTTCCTGGTCAACGTCCCGATCGGGCTCGTCGCGCTGGTGCTCATCCGCCGCCTGGTGCCGGACAACCCGCCCCGGGAGGAGGGCGCGCGCGACGACCCCCGCGTCGACCTCCCCGGCGCGCTCCTGCTCGGCCTCGCGGTGCTGTCCGTGCTCTACCCGCTGATCAGCCTGGAGGGAGGCGCCGGGCTGCCGCTCGTGCTGCTCATCGCCTTCCCTGTGCTGGCCTGGCGGTTCGTGCGCTGGGAGGTGCACACGGTGGGCCGTGGCCGGCCGCCGCTGCTCGACGTCTCGTTGCTGCGCGGGCTGCCCGGGTATGCCAACGGCCTGCTCGTCGGGACCCTCTACTTCACCGGCTTCACCGGCATCTTCCTGGTGCTCTCCGTCCACCTCCAGGAGGGTGAGGGCTTCACCCCGCTGCAGGCCGCACTCCTGATGACCCCCTTCGCGTTCGGCGCCGCCGTCACCTCACCCCTGGCCGGACGGCTCGTCGGGCGCGTCGGGCGCCGGGTCACCCTGGTCGCGCTGTCGGTGATGATGACCGGCACCGCCCTCGCGGCGTGGCTGGTCACGTCGCCCTCCGACACCCTGTGGTGGACGCTCGCCCCGGCGATGTTCCTCGCCGGCATCGGCGGCGGCGGGGTCATCTCGCCGAACTTCACCCTCAGCCTCGACAACGTGCCGCCCGAGATGGGCGGCGCGGCCGGTGGCGCGCTGCAGACCGGGCAGCGGATCGGCTCCGCCCTCGGCGCCGCGCTGCTGATGACCGTCTACCAGGCCGTCAACGCGGTGACCTCGGCCCCGGTCGCGGCGCGCTCGGCGCTCCTGGCGGCGCTCGCCGTCCTCTCGATCGCCCTCGCCGCCGCCGTACGCTCCTGGCGGGCCGGCGACTGAGCCGCCCTGCCTCCGACAGTGATCCCCGGCTGACCGCGGATCGCTGAACTTGTCGGCCCGTGCACGGCCTGACAAGTTCAGCGAGAGCCTGACACGTCGCGGGTCCGGCGGGAGGGCCGTCGGTCAGAGGATCGCGCCCGGGACGTACGACGCCGCCTCGGGGTGGCGGGCCGCCAGTGCCTCGATCCGGGCCACGACCGCACGGGTCTGGGCCACGGCAGCGCCGGTGAACTCGATCGGGTCGGCGACCAGCGCGTCGATCTGGTCGCGGGTCAGCCCGAGCCGGTCGTCGGCGGCGAGCTTGGCGAAGACGTCGTTGTCGGCCTGGCCTGCGCGCATCGCGAGCGCGGTGCCGACGGCGGCCTCCTTGATCGCCTCGTGCGCGGCCTCGCGCCCCACGCCGTTGCGGACCGCGGCCATCAGCACCTTCGTCGTGGTGAGGAACGGGAGGTAGCGGTCGAGCTCGCGCTGGATGACCGCCGGGAACGCGCCGAACTCGTCGAGCACGGTGAGGAAGGTCTGGAAGAGACCGTCGGTGGCGAAGAACGCGTCCGGCAGCGCGACACGGCGCACGACGGAGCAGGACACGTCGCCCTCGTTCCACTGGTCACCGGCGAGCTCGCTGACCATCGACAGGTGGCCGCGGATGATGACCGCGAGGCCGTTGACCCGCTCGCAGGAGCGGGTGTTCATCTTGTGCGGCATCGCCGAGGAGCCGACCTGGCCCTCCTTGAAGCCCTCGGTGACCAGCTCGTGCCCGGCCATCAGACGCACCGTGGTGGCGAGGTTGGACGGTCCGCTGACGAGCTGGACGAGCGCGGCGACGACGTCGAAGTCGAGGGAGCGCGGGTAGACCTGGCCGACGCTGGTGAGGACCTGCTCGAAGCCGAGGTGCGCCGCGACGCGACGCTCGAGGTCGTCGAGCCGGTCGGCGTCGCCGTCGAGCAGGTCGAGCATGTCCTGCGAGGTGCCCATCGGGCCCTTGATGCCGCGCAGCGGGTAGCGGTCGAGCAGCTCCTCGATCCGCTGGACGCCGATGAGCATCTCGTCGGCCACGGTGGCGAAGCGCTTGCCGAGGGTGGTCGCCTGGGCGGCGACGTTGTGCGAGCGGCCGGCCATCACGGTCGCCTCGTGCTCCGCGGCGAGCCGGCCGAGGCGGACGAGCGCGGCGACGGCGCGGTCGCGCACCACCTCGAGCGAGCGGCGTACCTGCAGCTGCTCGACGTTCTCGGTGAGGTCGCGCGAGGTCATGCCCTTGTGGATGTGCTCGTGCCCGGCGAGCGCGGAGAACTCCTCGATGCGCGCCTTCACGTCGTGGCGGGTGACCCGCTCGCGCGCGGCGATGGAGGCCAGGTCCACCTGGTCGACGACCGACTCGTAGGCCTCGACGACACCGTCGGGGACGTCGATGCCCAGGTCGCGCTGGGCCTTGAGGACGGCGACCCACAGCTGGCGCTCGAGGACGATCTTGTGCTCGGGCGACCAGATCTCGGCGAGGTCGGCGCCGGCGTAGCGGGTGGCCAGGACGTTGGGGACGGTCACGGCCCTCATCCTCCCATCACGGGGCGACGAGCCGGCGCGCTGCCTCCACCACGGACGCCCTGCGCTTGGGCCGGGTGTTGTTGCGGGCCGACGGGGTGTACTCCGGCGGCAGGGAGGCCCACGTGGTGGCGACGCTGATCAGCAGCCCCAGCAGCACGTCCGCGGGGAAGGCGTCGGTGACCCGGCCCTGGCGCTGGGCCGCACGGATGGCGGCCAGCTTGCCTGCGTTGGCCTCGACGATCGCGGCGTTGGGCGGGTCGCCGGCGCCGCGCTCCAGGCGGTACCAGGTGGCGAGTCGCGCGAGCGAGGGGTCGTCCTCGAACTGGTCGAAGACCCGCGCCATCGACTCGGGCAGGTCGTCGGCGTCGAACGGGTCGGCCTCCAGCACGTCGTGCAGGAGCCCGGCGAGGACGGCCTCGAAGAGCCCGTCCTTGCTGCCGAAGTAGTGGTAGATCTGCGCCTTGTTGGTGCGGGCGGCCACGGCGATCCGGTCGACGCGGGCGCCGGCGATCCCGAGCTCGGCGAACTCGGCGGCCGCGGCCTGCAGCAGGCGCTTCCGGGTCGCCTCCGCGTCGCGTGCCATGGCCGGAACTTATCAACCAACCATCCAGTTGTTCAGTCCGCTGAGGCCCTGCCGGGCGCGATCAGTCGAGCAGGGCGGCGCCCTCGACCACGCCGAGCGGCTCGGCGGCGATGTCGCGGCGCCACTGCGCGCCCGGGAAGCTGATGCTCGACACGCCTTCGTAGGCCTTCGCGCGGGCGTCGGCGACGTCGCTGCCGACAGCGCGGACGGCGAGCACGCGACCTCCGGCGGTGACCAGCCCGGCCTCCGTGCGGGCGGTGCCGGCGTGGATCACGTCGACGTCGTCCTCCGCCGCGAGCATCTCGGTGCCGACGATGACGTCACCGGTGCTGGAGCCCTCCGGGTAGCCGGCGCTGGCCATCACCACGGTGACGGCGGCGCCGTCGGCGAAGGTCGGTGCGGGCACGGCGGAGAGGTCCCCGGCAGCCGCCGCGGACAGCAGGGCCCCCAGCGGCGAGGTGAGCAGCGCCAGCACGGGCTGCGTGTCGGGGTCACCGAAGCGGCAGTTGAACTCGATGACCCGCGGTCCGGTGGAGGTGAGGGCGAGGCCGACGTAGAGGCACCCGACGAACGGCGCGTCGCGGCGCTGCATCTCGGCGAGCGTCGGCTCCACCACCGACGTCATGACGGTCTCGACGATGCCGTCGGGGAGCCAGGCGAGCGGTGCGTAGGACCCCATGCCGCCGGTGTTGGGCCCGCGGCCGCCGTCGAAGATGCGCTTGAAGTCCTGCGCCGGCAGGAGCGGACGCCCGACCGTGCCGTCGCAGACGACGAAGAGCGAGAACTCGGGCCCGTCCAAGAACTCCTCGACGACCACCCGCTCGCACCCGGCCGCGTGCGCGAGCGCCTCGTCGCGGTCGCTGGTGACGACGACACCCTTGCCGGCCGCGAGGGCGTCGTCCTTGACGACGTACGGCGCACCGAAGGCGTCGAGCGCCGCGGCCACCTCCTCGGGGGTCGTGCACGTGCGCGAGCCCGCGGTCGGCACCCCGGCCACGGCCATGACGTCCTTGGAGAAGGCCTTGGACCCCTCGAGGCGGGCAGCGGCACGGGAGGGGCCGAAGCAGGCGATGCCTGCCTCGCGCACCGGGTCGGCGACACCAGCCACCAGCGGCGCCTCGGGTCCGACGACGACCAGGTCCGCGCCGATCGACGTCGCCAGGGCGGCGACGGCAGCGCCGTCCATCGGGTCGACGTCGTGCAGCGTGGCCACCTCGCCGATGCCCGGGTTGCCCGGTGCGGCGTGCACCTCGCTCACGCCGGGGTCGCGGGAGAGGGCGATGGCGAGCGCGTGCTCGCGCCCGCCCGTGCCGACGACGAGGGTCCTCACCCGTGCACCACCACGGTCTGCTCGCGGCCCGGACCAACCCCGACGCCCCAGATCTTCGCGCCCGACATCTCCTCGAGGGCCTGCACGTAGGCCTGGGCGTTCTTGGGCAGCTCGTCGAAGCTGCGGCAGCCGGAGATGTCGCTCTTCCAGCCGTCGAAGTACTCGTAGACGGGCGTGGCGTGGTGGAACTCGGTCTGGGTCATCGGCATCTCGTCGACCCGCTGGCCGTCGATCTCGTAGGCGACGCAGACCGGGATCCGGTCCCAGGCACCGAGGATGTCGAGCTTGGTGAGGAAGAACTCCGTGAGGCCGTTGACCCGGCTCGCGTAGCGCGCGACCACCGCGTCGTACCAGCCGCACCGCCGGGTGCGACCGGTCGAGACGCCGATCTCCCCGCCGAGCTGCTGGAGCTGCACGCCGTCCTCGTCGAAGAGCTCGGTCGGGAAGGGGCCGGCGCCGACGCGGGTCGTGTAGGCCTTGATGACGCCGATGACGCGGTCGATGCGGGTCGGCCCGACGCCGGCGCCCACGCACACGCCGCCGGCCACCGGGTTGGAGGAGGTGACGAACGGGTAGGTGCCGTGGTCGACGTCGAGCATCGTCGCCTGCGCCCCCTCGAACAGCACCGTCTGGCCGGCGTCGAGCGCCTGGTTGAGCAGCAGCGAGGTGTCGCAGACCATCGGCCGGAGCCGCTCGGCGTACGACGTGAGCTCCTCCACGACCGCGTCGACCTCGATCGCGCGGCGGTTGTAGACCTTGGTGAGCAGGTGGTTGCGGACGTCGAGAGCCGCCTCGACCTTCTGGGTCAGGATCTTCTCGTCGAAGAGGTCGGCGATCCGGACGCCGACGCGGTTGATCTTGTCGGCGTAGGCCGGGCCGATGCCGCGGCCGGTGGTGCCGATCTGGTTCTTGCCGAGGAAGCGCTCGGTGACCTTGTCGATCGTGGCGTGGTAGCTCGCGATGACGTGGGCGTTGGCGCTCACCTTGAGGTCGGCCACCTCCACCCCGCGCGCGATCAGCCCGTCGAGCTCACGGAAGAGCGCCTCCGGCGAGACGACCACGCCGCCGGCGATGACCGAGGTGGCACCCGGCGTGAGGATGCCGCTGGGCAGCAGGTGGGTGGCGAACTTCTCGCCGTTCACGACGATGGTGTGGCCGGCGTTGTGGCCGCCGCTGGTGCGTACCACGAAGTCGATGGGATCGGTGGTGGCGAGCAGGTCCGTGGCCTTGCCCTTGCCCTCGTCGCCCCACTGGGCGCCGAGCACGACGATCGCGGGCATCTCAGCCCTCCTAGTCACGTCAGCAGAAAATGACGACAGCCCCGGCACAAGGCACCGGGGCTCTTGCGGCGCCACGTTACCGCACCCCGACGGGGCCACCGAGCCGGCGGAACGGGCCCGGACGAGTGAGGACACCTGTGGGTGGGACGCGGTCGTACGCCGGTGGGCTAGTGTCCGGCCGTGCGCTCCCTGCTCGTGATCACCAACGCCGACGCCGGCACTTCCGACGAGGAGCGCCTGACGACGGCCCTCGAGGTGCTGCGCGAGAAGGCCTCGGTCGAGGTCGCCAAGACGTCCAACCCCGGCGAGCTCGACGGGGTGCTCCACCGCGCGGGCGGGCGCACGATCGTGGTCGCCGGCGGCGACGGCAGCCTGCACGCGGTCGTGACGGCGCTCTACAAGCGCCACGAGCTGGCCGGTGCGACGCTGGGGCTGCTGCCGATGGGCACCGGCAACGACTTCGCCCGCGGCAACGACATCCCCCTCGAGATCGAGGAGGCCGCGCGCCTCGTGCTCACCGGCCGACCGCGCAAGGTCGACCTCCTCGTCGACGAGACCGGCAACATCGTGGTCAACAACGTGCACGTCGGCGTGGGCGCCCAGGCCAGCCGCAAGGGTGCGCGCTGGAAGACGCGGCTCGGCGCGGTCGGCGTCGGCAAGGTCAACCTCGGCAAGCTCGGCTACCCGATCGGTGCGGCGCTGTCGGCCTTCCACCCCCCGAGCTGGCGGCTGCGCGTGGAGCTCGACGGCGACGTCGTCAACGACGTCAACCAGCCGGTGCTCATGGTGGCGATCGGCAACGGCGGCAACGTCGGCGGTGGCACCGAGCTCAACCCCGACGCCGACACCGAGGACGGGCTGCTCGACGTGATGATCAGCCGCGCCGTCAAGCCGATGGCCAAGCTCGGCTACGTCGCGCGGCTCCGCAAGGGCGAGCACGACGAGCGCGACGACGTGACCACCCTGCGCGGGCGGACGGTCAAGGTGAGCGGCGACGAGTTCTGGCTCTCGGCCGACGGCGAGATCTCCGGCCCGGAGCGCAGCCGCAGCTGGCGCCTCGAGTCGTCGGCGTACGCCATGATCCTGCCCTGACGGGCGGCCGACCTCGGGTCGAGGGTGCCCGCGGCAGCAGTCGCCGCAGGGCTGCGCACTCGACCTCTCAGAGCCAGCCGCGGCGCACGGCCTCGACGCCCGCCTGGAAGCGGGTGTCGACGCCCAGCTCGGTCATCAGCGCCGCGATGCGGCGGCGGACGGTGCGCAGGCCGATGCCGAGCTTGCGGGCGATCACCTCGTCGGTCTCCCCCGCCATCAGCTGCTCGAGCAGGAACTGCCGCCCGTCCAGGCTGATGTCGCCGGCCTCCAGGTCGGGCACTGGCGCCGCGCTCGCCCACATCGACTCGAACCACATGGTCAGCGCCGCCACGATCGAGCGCTGCCGGATGTGCACACGCGGCTCGTCGACGAAGCCGAGCGGCTCGGGCAGCACCGCATGGGCGTCGCCGAAGATGAACATGCGGGTGCGCACCTCCGACATCACCCGCACCTCCTCACCCAGCCGGGCGCGGACGCGCAGCGCCTCGGGTGCCTCCGTGAGCGCGCGGACGGGGTAGATGGCGCGGGAGCGCCGCCCAGACGCGATCGCCTCGGCGAGCATCTCGCTCACCTTCGACTCCCGGGGCATCGCCCAGGCGTCGGGCCGCAGCCAGAGCATGTCGCCGCGGCTGGTGCGGACCATGAGCTGGAGCAGCTCCAGGGCGTTGCCGCCCGAGCTCAGCTCGCCGTCGAGCGGGTGGACCTCGGCGAGGTGCTGGCGATCGGGGCGGGTGGCGGCTGCGACCAGGTGGGGCACGGCGCTGGCCAGCTCGGCCAGCTTGGTGGCCGAGGTGGCCGCCGTCCGCGCCTCGAGCAGGACGAGCTCGGAGAGCGCATCGGCGAGCGTCGGAATCACGACGCGATCGCCGTTCAGGACCACCAGGCCACGCTCGATGAGCGGGGCGAGGTCGCGCAGCAGCCTCTCGGGCCCCACCTGCACCAGCTGGGCGACGCCGGTCAGGGTGTGACCCGACACGGGGACCAGCCGGAAGTAGAGGTGCTCGGTGGCGCGGTCGACGCCGAGCGCTGCGAGGACGGAGGACGGGTCACCGGGCATGGATGGCAGTTTAGTGCCAGCGGCACTCACGACTCGCGTGGCAGCGACCGGCCACTCCATACTGGGGCGACCAGTCGCGTGCGGGGGTGTGCGACGCGGTCGGCTCCTTCGGGAGCACAGCGTCGGAGTCGCCGCGGGGGACGACTCCGACGCTTCCCCGTCTCCCGGCCCGACGGGCGCTTCGAACCACCGGTGTCCGGCCCCTCTGCCCACGCGCAGTGCGTGTCGCGTCCTTCGTTAGCCTTGCGCGCATGGCACGAGGTGGACAGCAGGGAGATCCGGTCGACTGGGTGACGCGTGCGGCGGACGACGCCGTACGCCACGCCGGTGAGGGCAACCCGGTCACCGTCGCGTCGGGCGCCTCCCCCAGCGGCCCGATCCACCTGGGCAACCTGCGCGAGTTCATCACCCCGCACTTCGTCGCCGAGGAGCTGCGGCGCCGCGGTGTCCCGGTGCGCCACTTGCACTCGTGGGACGACTTCGACCGCTTCCGCAAGGTGCCGGCCGGCGTCCCCGCGGAGTGGGCCGAGCACATCGGCCGCCCGCTGACCGCCGTGCCCGACCCGTGGGAGTGCCACGCGAGCTGGGCCGAGCACTTCAAGGCACCGCTGCAGGAGTCGCTGCGCGAGCTCGGCGTGGAGATGGAGGAGGTCTCCCAGACCGAGATGTACACCTCCGGCGCCTACCGCGACCAGGTGCTCCTCGCGGTCTCCCGCCGCGACGAGATCGAGGCCGTGCTGGCCAAGCACCGCACCAAGAAGGTCTCCGCCGGCGACGACGCGTCCGAGCAGGAGGCGGCCGACCTGGCGGACTCCGTCGCCAACGAGGACGACGAGGAGGGCGACCCCGGCGCGGGCGCCTCCGCCGACGCGATCGCGCGCTTCCCCTACCGCCCCTACTGCCGCCAGTGCGGGCGCGACACCGTCACCACCACGGCGTACGACGACGCCACCACGACGCTGTCCTACACCTGCTCCTCCTGCGGCTACGAGGGCACCACCGACCTGTCCACCGACACCGACGGCAAGCTGGTGTGGAAGGTCGACTGGCCGATGCGCTGGGCCTACGAGTCGGTGAACTTCGAGCCCGCCGGCCGCGACCACATGACGCCCGGGTCGTCCTACACGGTCGGCACCGAGCTGGTCTCCTCGATCTTCGACTGGCGTGCGCCGGCCCGCGTGATCTACGCCTTCGTCGGGTTCGCCGGCGTGCAGAAGATGTCGTCCTCGGCCGGCGGCGTGCCGACCGCGACCGACGCGCTGCGCATCCTCGAGTCGCCGATGCTGCGCTGGCTCTACGTCCGCCGCGCCCCGACGCAGGCCTTCGACATCGACTTCGGCGCGTCCGTGGTGCGCCTCTACGACGAGTGGGACGCGCTCGGCCGCAAGGCCGCTGAGAAGTCCGACGTCGCGACGCTGGCATGGCACCGCGCGTCGGAGACGGCCTCCGCGGGGCGGCTGCCCACGCCGTCGGTGCCCGTCCCGTTCCGCACCCTGTCGTCGGTCGCCGACGTGACCGCCGGGTCGGCGGACCTCATCTCCCGCATCATCGAGTCGTCGGGCTTCCCCCACGACTCGGTCGACGACCTCGAGCCGCGGCTGTCCAAGGCGATGCAGTGGACCGCCGAGCACGTCCCGGCCGACGAGCGCACCACGGTCCGCCAGACGCCGGACACCGAGCGGCTGTCCTCCCTCACCGAGGACGAGGAGCTCTGGCTGCGCATCTTCCTGGACCGGCTGCCTGCCGAGCCCGACCTCGACTCGGTGACCGCGGTCGTCTACGGCACGCCCAAGGTCGCCCGCGGGCTCGGCTTCGAGGACTCCCCGACCGACCAGGTCAAGGCCGACCAGAAGGACTTCTTCCGGCTCCTCTACAACCTCCTCGTCTCGGCCGACCGCGGTCCGCGCCTTCCTACACTGGTGCTCGCGCTCGGACCGGAGAAGGTGCGCCACCTCCTCGGCGGCTGAGCCCGGACCATGGGCCGCTCGACCTACGGCATGACGTGAGGTCGCCCCGCCAGCGGCGGGTCAGCGCCGGAAGCCGACCGGGTCGCCGAAGTAGGTCTCGAGGTCCGACCGGACGGGGTCGCTGATCGTCCACGCCGCCTGGGCGTGGTGGTCCCAGAGGACGTTCACGCACTCCCACACCGCCGCCGGGCGGCCGCCCGACTCGACCCGCAGCTCGGCGGACACGGTGAACGAGGAGCGCCCGATCCGCGACACCCAGAGCGCGGCGAGGAACGGCTGGTAGGGCACGAACCGCATCTCGGAGTGGTACTCGATCGTCTGCGACGCGACGAGCTCGGACACCCCGGGGTCGGTCCCGTGCAGCAGGCCTGCGGCCTCCTCCGGCAGGCCGGGCAGCCGCGCGAACCGCAGGAACTCGTAGCGGGCCTCGTCGAGCACCCGCACCGCCTCGACGTTGTCGACGTGGCCGGCGAGGTTGATGTCGCGGTAGCGGGCCTGGATCTCGGTCGTGAACGTCTCACCCATGGGCGCAGTCTTCACGACCCGGTCCTAGGGTTGGCCCATGACCTCCGGTTCCTTCGGCGGCGACCTGATGGCCGGTCCCCCGCCCACCCACCTGCCCGCCGACCCCGCCGACGCCGAGCTCGCCGGTGGTGACGCCCCGGCTGCCGTCGTACGCCGTCACCCCGCGTCGCCGGCCGCGTGGGCGGCCCTGGCGCAGCAGGCGGTGGACGCCGGAGCGGACGACGTGACGGTCTACGCCTACGCCCGCGTCGGCTACCACCGCTCGCTCGACATGCTGCGCCGCAACGGCTGGAAGGGTCACGGCCCGGTGCCGTGGGAGCACGAGCCCAACCGCGGCTTCCTCCGCTCGCTGGCCCTCCTGGCGCTCGCCGCGCGGGCGATCGGGGAGACCGAGGAGTGGGAGCGCTGCTCGAGCTTCCTCCGCGACTCCAGCGCCGCGGCGGCCGACGAGCTGCTCGGCTGAGACCGGACGCCTGAGGGAGCAGCACGCGTTGACGGTCCTGGGCCGGGTACGGCGCTACCTCCTGACCGTGGCCGGGCCGGTGCGGTCCCCGGCCCACAACGTGCAGCTCGCCGCGCTGCTCGCCCTCAACGCCGGGGTGCTGAACTCCGTCGGCTTCGTGGCGGTGTCGGTCTACACCTCGCACATGACCGGCCTGACCGCCTCCGTCGCCGACCACCTGGTCCTCGGCGGCAGCGCGGTCGTCCTGACGGGCCTGCTGGGCATCGCGACCTTCATGGCGGGCGCAGCAGCATGCGCGCTGCTGTTCAACTGGGGCCGTCGCCGCGGGCTGCGCGGCAGGTACGCCAACGTGCTCGTGCTCGAGGCGCTCCTGGTCCTGCTCTTCGGCCTGCTGGCCGAGGAGTTCGCGTGGCGGCACCGCGACCTCGTCTTCGTCGCCGTGCTCTGCTTCACGATGGGCATGCAGAACGCCATCATCACCAAGATCTCCGGCGCCCAGATCCGCACCACCCACGTCACCGGCATGATCACCGACATCGGGATCGAGCTCGGCAAGCTGGCCTACTTCTCGCGCACCCCCGGCCTGCCGCCGGTCGTCCCCGACCTGGGCAAGCTCGGCGTGCTGGCGCTCCTGGTCGGGCTCTTCTTCGGCGGCGGGATCCTCGGGGCGCTCGGCTACCTCGAGTTCGGGTTCGCCACCCTGGTCCCGCTGGCGCTCGTGCTCCTGGCCGCGGCCGCGGCGCCGCTGGCCGCCGACGTACGACGTCACCGGCGCAGCGTGAAGCTGCCCTGACCTGACCGCTCGTCGCGCCAGACCGACCGCTCGTCGGGTCACGAGCTCGGCCCCTCCCAGGGGTGGGTGACGGCCGTCACGCCGGGAGTAAGGTCGCGCGGGTGATTTCCGGGAACACACCTCCGTCGCG
This sequence comes from Nocardioides sp. Root122, assembly GCF_001425025.1. Taxonomy (GTDB): domain Bacteria; phylum Actinomycetota; class Actinomycetes; order Propionibacteriales; family Nocardioidaceae; genus Nocardioides. The sequence continues at coordinate 399,467 of NZ_LMDE01000001.1, read as the reverse complement.
GCCCGAACAGGGCCCACCCCCGACCGACAAGACCAAGATGGCGATCGCCGGCGTCCTGCTCCTGATCCCGATCGTGGCCCTCCTGTGGGTGCCGAGCTATGCCAGGACCGACCCTGAGCTCTTCGGCTTCCCCTTCTTCTTCTGGTACCAGTTCCTCTGGGTCTTCATCTGCTCGGCACTGACCTGGACCGCCTACCGGCTGACGCTCTCCGCGCGCGGCCGGACGACGCGACAGGAGGGTGAGGACCGATGACGACGCACCTGACGGTGATGGCCGCCGGCACGGGCGTGAACGGCGTCGCCCTGGCCGTGCTGATCGCCCTGTTCCTGCTGGTCACGGTGGCCGGCTTCATGGCGTCGCGCTTCCAGCGCGGCGAGTCGCTCGAGTCGCTCGACGAGTGGGGCCTGGGCGGCCGCAAGTTCGGCACCTGGATCACGTGGTTCCTGCTCGGTGGCGACCTCTACACGGCCTACACGTTCGTCGCCGTGCCCGCCGCGATGTTCGCGACCGGCGCGGTCGCCGGCTTCTTCGCCGTGCCCTACACGATCGTGCTCTACCCGATCATCTTCATCTTCATGGCCCGGCTGTGGTCGGTGAGCCACCGGCACGGCTACGTCACCACGGCCGACTTCGTCCGCGGGCGCTACGACAGCCGCGGGCTCTCGCTCGCGGTGGCGGTCACCGGCTTCGTCGCGACGATGCCCTACATCGCGCTCCAGCTCGTGGGCATCCAGGCGGTGCTCGAGGTGGCCGGCGTCGGCGGCGGCGACAACATCCTCGCCAAGGACGCGCCGCTGTTCATCGCCTTCGCGGTGCTGGCCGCCTTCACCTACTCCAGCGGGCTGCGTGCCCCTGCGGTGATCGCCTTCGTCAAGGACATCCTCATCTACCTGGTGATCATCGTGGCGGTGGTCTACCTGCCCGGGCAGGTCGGCGGCTGGGACAACATCTTCGGGTCCGCGCAGGAGAAGATGGCCACCGTCAACGAGGCCACCGGCAAGCCGACGGGCGCCTTCCTCCCGGGCGTCGGTGCCGGCTGGGCCTACGCCACGCTCGCGCTCGGCTCGGCGATGGCGCTGTTCATGTATCCCCACTCCGTCACCGCCTCGCTGTCGTCCAACAGCCGCAACACGATCCGCCGCAACGCCGCGATCCTGCCGGCGTACTCCTTCGTGCTCGGCCTGCTCGCGCTGCTCGGGTGGGTGGCCATCGCGGCCGGCACGCAGCCGATCGGCCTCGACGGCGAGGCCAACGCCCAGCTCGTCATCCCGCAGCTGTTCGAGGACATGTTCCCGGCGTGGTTCGCCGGCGTCGCGTTCGCGGCCATCGCCATCGGCGCGCTCGTGCCGGCGGCGATCATGTCGATCGCGGCAGCCAACACCTTCAGCCGCAACATCTACAAGGAGTGGCTCAAGCCCGACGCCACCCCGAAGCAGGAGGCCAAGGTCTCCAAGCTGATGTCGCTGCTGGTGAAGGCGTTCGCGCTGGTCTTCGTGCTCACCCTGGACAAGCAGAACGCGATCAACTTCCAGCTCCTGGGCGGCATCTGGATCCTCCAGACCTTCCCGGCCGTCGTGTTCAGCCTGTTCACGCGCTGGTTCCACCGCTGGGCCCTGCTCGCCGGCTGGGCCGTCGCCATGGTCTACGGCACCGTCGAGGCCTACCAGGTCGTCAACCCGGTCACCGGCAAGCACTTCGGCGGCTCCCTCGCCCTGATGCCGGGGATCGAGCAGATGGGCTACATCGCGATGACGGCGTTCGTGCTCAACGTCGTCGTCGCCGTGGTCCTCAGCGCGATCCTCAACGCGATGAAGACCTCGAACGGCTCCGACGAGACGATCCCGTTCGACTACTTCGCCGACGCCGACGACCCGCGGGTGCAGAAGGACCTCTCGGAGCACTCGCACCACGGTGACCCCTACGGCGACCCGGACGACATCGCGGGCAACGCGCCCGCACGGTAGGCGCCCGTACGCCGTCCGGCCGGGCGGTGCGCGAGGGGAGCTCCGACAAGGAGCTCCCCCTCCCGCACCGCCCGCGTCGCGTCTCGGGGGGAATCGATGTCGCTCCCCGGGTGTTCACTGGCACCGTGACCGTCACCAAGGGCTCCGACCAGACGACCGACACCGAGATCAGGCCGTGGGCCGCACTGGGCGCGCTGTGCGTCGGCTTCTTCATGATCCTCGTCGACATGACGATCGTGTCGGTGGCGACACCGGCGATCCTCGAGACCTACGCCCCGCACGGGGCCTCGGTCAACGACGCCATCTGGGTGACCAGCGCCTACCTCCTGGCCTACGCGGTGCCGATCCTCATCACCGGCCGGCTCGGCGACCGGATCGGTCCCAAGAAGATGTATCTCGGCGGTCTCGTGGTCTTCACCGTCGCGTCGTTGTGGTGCGGGCTCTCCTTCCAGATCTCCGACAGCATCTGGATGCTCGTCGCCGCCCGCGTCCTCCAGGGCTTCGGCGCCGCAGCCGTCGCGCCGCAGACGATGGCCGTGATCACCCGCATCTTCCCGCGGGAGAGCCGGGGCTCCGCGATGAGCCTGTGGGGTGCCACGGCGGGTGTCGCGACCCTCGTCGGCCCGATCCTCGGCGGCGTGCTCGTCGACGCGGCCGGCTGGGAGTGGATCTTCTTCATCAACATCCCGGTGGGCGTCGTCGGCTTCTACCTCGCCTGGCGCCTGGTGCCGTCCCTCGAGGTGCACGAGCACTCCTTCGACTGGCTCGGCGTCGCGCTGAGCGGTGCCGCGCTGCTGCTGCTGGTCTTCGGCATCCAGGAAGGCCACGAGCTCGACTGGTCGGCCACGATCATCACGATGATCGTGGCGGGCCTGGTGATCGGCGCGGCCTTCATCTGGTGGCAGTCGCGCAACACGCGCGAGCCGCTGATGCCGCTGTCACTCTTCCGCGACCGCAACTTCTCGCTGGCCAACATCGCGATCACCAGCGTCGGCTTCGTCTTCGCCTCGATGGGGTTCCCGCTCATGCTGTGGGCCCAGCTCGTGCGCGGCGACTCCCCCACCCAGGCCGGCCTGCTGCTCGCGCCGATGGCGATCATGTCGATCGTGCTCGCGCCGATCGCCGGCCGGCTCACCGACCGGGTCCACCCGCGGATCCTCGCCAGTGCCGGCCTGACCGTACTGGCGATCTCGCTCGTGCTGCTGGCCACCTCGCTCGGCGCGGACACCCCGCTCTGGCAGGTCCTCGGCTCGATGGCACTGCTCGGCGTGGGCAGCTCCTTCGTGTGGGCGCCACTGACCACAACGGCCAACCGCAACCTCCCGCTCCACCAGGCCGGGGCCGGCGCGGGCATCTACAACGCCAACCGCCAGATCGGCTCGGTCGTCGGGGCGGCCGCGATCGCCGTGCTCATCGACAGCCGCCTCGCGGCCAACGGGCTCTCCGGCGGCGGCACGTCCGAGGCCTCCCTCGGCGGCACGCTGCCCCAGGCGGTGCACGAGGCGTTCAGCACCGCGATGTCGCAGGCGATGTACGTCCTGCCCGCCGTGCTGGTGCTCGGTGTCGTCGCGGTGCTGCTCTTCGAGCGGCCCCAGCACTTCGGTGAGGCTCCCGCCGGGGCGGCTGCCCCGGCGGCGCACTGAGGCACTCCGGACACACGCGAGCGGTGCGTGAGGAGGCCCTCACGCACCGCTCGAGGTGATGATCAGCCGGCGAGCGACGTGCCCGCCGATCGCAGGTTCTGGCAGGCCTCGACCACGCGCGCGGCCATCCCGGCCTCGCCGGCCTTGCCCCAGGCGCGGGGGTCGTACATCTTCTTGTTGCCGACCTCACCGTCGACCTTCAGCACGCCCTCGTAGTTGGCGAACATGTGGGCCGCGACCGGGCGGGTGAAGGCGTACTGGGTGTCCGTGTCCACGTTCATCTTCACCACGCCGAAGTCGACCGCGTCGCTGATCTCCTGCGCGGTGGAACCGGACCCGCCGTGGAAGACCAGGTCGAACGGACGGGCGTCGGAGCCGAGGCCGAGCTCGGAGGCAGCCGCCTCCTGCGCCGACTTGAGGATCTCCGGGCGGAGCTTGACGTTGCCGGGCTTGTAGACGCCGTGCACGTTGCCGAAGGTGAGGGCGGTCATGTAGCGGCCGCGGTCACCCGAACCGAGCGCCTTGATGGTGGCGATGGCGTCCTCGGGGGTCGTGTAGAGCTGGTCGTTGATCTCGTTGGCGACGCCGTCCTCCTCGCCACCGACGACGCCCACCTCGATCTCGAGGATGACGTTGGCCGCGGCGCACTTGGCGAGCAGCTCCTCGGCGATCTGGAGGTTCTCCTCCAGCGGCACGGCCGAGCCGTCCCACATGTGCGACTGGAACAGCGGCGCCTCGCCGCGGGCCACGCGCTCGGCGGAGATGTCGAGCAACGGCCGGACGAAGCCGTCGAGCTTGTCCTTGGGGCAGTGGTCGGTGTGCAGCGCGATGTTGACGGGGTAGTTCTTGGCGACCTCGGCGGCGTAGGCCGCGAAGGCGACCGAGCCGGTCACCATGTCCTTGACCGAGGGGCCGGAGAGGTACTCGGCGCCACCGGTCGAGACCTGGATGATCCCGTCGGAGCCGGCGTCCGCGAAGCCCTTCAGCGCGGCGTTGAGGGTCTGGGAGGACGACACGTTGATGGCCGGGTAGGCGAAGGACTTCGACTTCGCGGCGTCCAGCATCTGCGCGTAGACCTCGGGGGTGGCGATGGGCATCGGGGATCTCCTCTGAAGCGGTCAGGCAGGCGCTGCCAACCCTAGTGGCTACCGGCGAGTCCGCGACCGGGCGAGGCGACGTCTCACGACGTGACAACCGACGCGGTCGCCGCTCCGTGTCACCGGGTGGAAGGCTCACCCCGGGGGAAGGACCACGACATGACCGCGCAGATCGACTGGCAACGAGAGCTCGACGCCTCGTTCGGAAGCGGCCACGACGTCCCTGTCGGGCACTTCGTGGCGGCCGGGCACACCGCCGTACGCCGTCGCCGCAGCCGCGCCCTCGTCGCCGGCCTCGCGGCGGCCGCCGTCGTCGCGGGCGTGGCCTGGGGCACGGCCCCCGGCGGGTCGCCGAGAGGCACCGACGCCCCGGTGGCGACGGACCCGAGCGGGACCTCGCAGGTCTCCGACGGGTCCCTGCCGTGGGGCGCGGACGAGCCACCCGCCCGCTTCGGTGGCAAGGGCGTGGAGATCCGGGACGGCGCCGTGGTGCACGAGCGTCGCGAGGACCTCTACCCCGGCAAGGACACGGACTCCGTGGCGCTCGACGTCAGCTTCGGCGGCGAGCGGTGGTGGGTGGCGTTGGAGTGGGGCGACGGCAGTGGCGCCTCCCAGTCGGTGCACCCCGGGGATGTGCCCTTCGCCGACTTCGACGCGTTCGTCCAGGACCAGGTGCAGGGCGGCGGGATGATCGTCGCCCGACCGGGCGACGGCCCCACCCGCAGCGACGAGCTGGTGACCTGGCACGGCGGCGAGCTCGACCCGGCTCCCGGGGTCACGGTGGTCCGGCAGGTCGCCGATCCCGTGCCCGGGGACGAGTCGCTCGGACTCGTGCTGAGCTCGCACGGGGTGACGACCTGGATGCTCCTCACCCAGGGCGGCGCGGCGGCTTCCTGGTCGCTGGAGTCGGACTCCGGTTGGGTCACCTTCGACCAGTGGCTCGAGGACCAGGTCGCGCTGCAGTCGGGCGACCTGGGCGTGCGCCTGGTCGAGCTCGGTGCCGACGGGACGCTCGAGGCCGCACTCCCGGGCGTCGAGGTCCTCGAGCAGCAGGCCGACCCGGACGTCCCGGAGTACGGCACGGAGGAGGCACTCGCGTCGGCCGTCGGCGTGGTCACCTGGGAGGACCGGCGCTGGTTCGTCCTCCTCGTCCGCTTCTCCGGCGAGGACGCTCTCACGACGGTCGCGGCATCGAAGGCGCCAGGGGTCGAGACGCTCGACCAGTTCGCCGCGTTCCTCGACGACAAGGCCGACGAAGGCGGCATGCGGTGAAGCACGACGCAGCGTTCTCGGACTTCGTCGCGGCCCGGCAGACCCACCTGCGCCGCATCGCGTACGCCCTGTGCGGGGACTGGCACCGCGCCGACGACCTCCTGCAGACCGCGCTGACCAAGCTCTACGTCGCGTGGCCTCGGATCCGCCACGAGGGCGGGGAGGAGGCCTACGTCCGCCAGATCATGGTGCGGGCCAACATCGACGAGTCACGGCGGCCGTGGCGCCGGGAGCGGCCCACCGATGCCCTGCCGGACACGGCGGCCGAGGCCGGGACGGCGCTCGAGGAGCGTTCGGCGCTGTTCGAGGCGCTCCAGGCCCTGCCCGAGCAGCAGCGGAAGGTGGTCGTGCTGCGGCACTGGCTCGGGCTCTCGGTCCGCGAGACCGCCGCGGAGCTGCGGATCAGCGAGGGGACGGTCAAGAGCCACAGCAGCCGCGGGCTGGCTGCGCTCGAGGTGGTGCTGGCTCCGCATCGATGACAACCGATCTCCGTCGCAGACGTATCCATGGGTGACACCATCGGACGACACGGGGAGACACCATGGACCTGAAGGAACACCTGGACGAGATCGCGCACTCCGGTCCCGAGCACCTGCCCGTGGCCGAGCGGCTCGCCACCGGACGTCGAGCCGTCCGCAGGCGGCGCGTCGGCGCCGCTGCGGGCCTGGTCGCGGTCGTCGCCGTCGGAGGCGCCGCCTGGTCCGCACTCCCGAACGAGCCCGCCACCGTCGTCACCGCGGCCGGTGCTCCGAGCCCGCAGCCGAGTCCGCCGTCGAACCCGGGACGGGTGGCCTGGCCTTCGCAGGACAGCTGGGCTGCGATCGACGGCGATGGAGCGGTCACCCTTCGCCCCGACGTCGAGGTCCTGGGCCGTTTCGACGACGTGGCGGGCGGGATGCCCTCGGTCGCGCTCGACCTGCAGCGGGGCGGGGAGCACCGGTTCGTGCTCCTCTGGGTCGCCGACAACGGGGTGACCAGCGAGATCGTGGAGCCGGCCAGCGGCGCGTTGAACGAGTTCGTCGTCCGCAGCCAGGACGTGATCGACGGCGGCCTGCCCATGGCCGTGGGGACGGGTGGCGACTACGCGTCGCTGCCACTGGTGGCCTACCGGAACAGCTCCCTCTACGTCGTGCCGGGAGCGACGATCGTCCGCGCCCTGCCCGACCCCGTCCCCGGATGGTGCGGGACCTGGCCGAGCCACGCGGTCGAGATCTCCTACGAGGGCTCGAGGTACTTCGCCGCCCTGACCGAGGGCAACTGCGGTGGGTCGTTCGGGAGCGCGCCGGCCGGCCAGACCCTCGAGGAGTTCGTCGCCGCCTTCGCGAGCACGCAGCCGTGAGACGACGCGGGTCCGGGAGCCGGGACGAGGCGTTCAGCGCCTTCGTCCTGGCCCGTCAGGGACACCTCCGCGCCATCGCGTACTCGCTGTGCGGCGACTGGCACGACGCCGACGACCTGCTCCAGACCGCGCTGACCAAGCTGTACGTCGCGTGGCCGCGCGTGACCCGGGACGGCAGCCCAGAGGCCTACATCCGGCGCATCCTCGTGCACGTCAACATCGACGACCACCGCAGGCGGTCCAGGCGGGTGCGGACGGTCCCGCTCGAGTCCGGACCGGACCGGCCCGGGCGTGCGTCCACCCCGACGGAGGACCGATCGGCCCTCGTCGCAGCGCTCCAGGCCCTGCCCGAGCAGCAGCGGAAGGTGGTCGTGCTGCGGCACTGGCTCGGGCTCTCCGTCCGCGAGACCGCGGCCGAGCTGCAGCTCAGCGAGGGGACGGTCAAGAGCCACAGCAGCCGTGGCCTTGCCGCGCTCGAGGTGGTGCTGGCCCCCCACCGGTGAGCAGCCGGCGCCACGCCGGATGCGATCGTGCTCGCCGTGTCGTACGGAAGGCTGATGGCACACCCAGCCGTGGCCACCTAGGTTGACCGCCATGACACGACGACTCGGGACGAGTGCCGCCCTCATCGGCTTCCTCGCGACAGCCCTCACCTCCATCGCCCCGTCTGCGGGCGCGGCCGACCCGCTCTTCCAGGCACCGGTCGTCGGGCAGTGCTCCGACATGAGCCGCGCCGAGCTCGACCTGCCGAGCTACGGCGAGGCCGCGGTCGACTGCGGCGGACCGCACACCGCACTGGTCACGGCCGTGGCCACGCTGCCCGAAGGGCTCGCCTACGACAGCGCCGACTTCACCGAGCTCGCCGTGCGGACCTGCTACGACGCCCAGCGCGAGGCGGCCGGTGCCAGCAAGCTCGGGGTGCGGCTCACGGCGTACGCCATCGGCTACTTCGTCCCGACCGCGGAGCAGCAGGCCGCCGGCGCCCGATGGCTGCGCTGCGACCTGGTCCTCCTCGGCGGCACGGAGCTCCTGCCGCTGCCCGGCCGGCTCGACGTCGGGAAGTTCCCGTACAAGTCGACGGTCTCCCGGTGCCTCACCGGTCAGGACTTCGCCGTGACGGCCTGCTCCGAGAAGCACACCTACCGCGCCACCGCGGCCATCAAGATCAAGGCCAAGCGCTACCCGAAGGAGAAGGCCTGGAAGCGCCTCGGCACCGACCGCTGCCGCAGCGCGACCACCTCGCGGACCTATCGGTTCAGCTGGCCGTCGAAGGTCGACTGGAAGGTCGGCGACCGCGCGCTCGTCTGCTACACGCAGACGAAGAAGTAGTCACCCGCGCCAGGCGTCGTCGCCGCTGAGGTCGGCGTACGTCCGCACCCAGCTGTGCATCGCGATGGCGGCAGCCGCGCTGGCGTTGATCGAGCGCGTCGAGCCGAACTGCGCGATGGAGAACGTCCCGTCGCACACCTCGCGCGCGCCGGCCGAGAGCCCGGGACCCTCCTGGCCGAAGAGGAAGCACACGTGCTCGGGCAGCTCCATCGTCTCGAGGTGGAGCGAGCCGGGCAGGTTGTCGATGCCGAGCAGCCGCACCGGCTGCTCGAGGTCGTGGAGGTAGACCGCCAGCGCCGCGGCGTCGGGGTGGTGGCGCACGTGCTGGTAGCGGTCGGTGACCATCGCCCCGCGGCGGTTCCAGCGGCGGTTGCCGACGATGTGCACCTCGGCGGCGAGGAACGCGTTGGCGGTGCGCACGATCGTGCCGATGTTGAAGTCGTGCTGCCAGTTCTCGATCGCGACGTGGAAGCCGTGCCGCCGGGTGTCCAGGTCGGCGACGATCGCCTCCAGGCTCCAGTAGCGGTAGCGGTCGACCACGTTGCGGCGGTCGCCCTCGCGCAGCAGGTCGGGGTCCCAGTGGTCACCGTCCGGCCACCCGCCCTGCCAGGGGCCCACGCCCACCTCGGGCGGGCCGTGCGGCATCGGGTCGTACGGCGCCCGCTCACCGTCGCGCGCATCGTGCTCCTGCATGCCTGCATGCTAGGGAGCGCTGGTTAGGGTGGCGCGCGTGACCGCTCTCCTCGACCCGGCCGGGCTCGTGACACCGCTCCTGCTGGGCATCGACTGGATGGACCCGAACTGGCTCCTGGACCGCTTCGGGGCGGAGCTGTTCTGGATCAGCCTGGCGATCGTCTTCATCGAGTGCGGCCTGTTCTTCCCGATCCTGCCCGGCGACACCCTGCTCTTCGCGCTGGGCCTGTTCATCGCGACCGGCCAGCTGGACCTGTTCCCCGGACCGCCCATCGTCGAGCTGCTGATCGCGATCGCCGCGCTCACCGGGTCGGCGTTCCTCGGCAACGTGGTGGGCTACGAGATCGGCCGGCGGATCGGGCCACCGCTCTACGAGCGCGACGGGCGCATCATCAAGCGCAAGTACTTCGACCAGACCACGGCGTTCTTCGACCGCCACGGCAGCAAGGCGCTGGTGATCGGGCGCTTCGTGCCCTTCGTGCGCACCTACATCACCGTGGTGGCGGGCGTGACCCGGATGAACCGGCACCGCTTCTTCCTGTGGAGCTTCGTCGGCGCGGTGCTCTGGGTCCTGTCGATCTGCCTGCTCGGCTTCTTCCTCGGTGACGCCTACCCGCAGCTCGGCGAGAGCATCGACAAGCTGATCGTCGTCATCCTCGCCTTCTCCCTCATCCCGATCGCGTTCGAGTGGTGGCGGCACAAGCGCACCAGCGCCCCCGGCGCCGAGATCGGGCCGCACGACGGCGGTCCCGACCGCGACATCACCGGCCACGACGTCGACTGACCGGGCAACCGGCGGCGGAGGATCAGCGGTGGACGGCGTCCAGGTCGGCGCGGGTCAGCACCGAGCGCACCTCGAGGTCCACGTCGGCGAGCGGGTTCTCGCCGGCCGGTGAGCGGTCGATCGCGCAGACCACGACCTCGACCACGGCGCCGGCCGCCCGGAGCTCTCGGGTGGCGTCGCGCACGGCACCCCCGGTGGTGATGACGTCCTCGATGATGGTGATCCGACGTCCGGCGACGTCCGGGCCCTCGGCGAGCTTGCACGTGCCGTACTCCTTGGCCATCTTGCGCACGAAGAGCGCGGGCAGCCCGGTCTTCGCCGAGACCATCGTGGCGATCGGGATGCCGCCGAGCTCGAGGCCGCCGAGGAGCTCGGTGCCCTCCGGCAGCAGGTCGAGCATCCGCGTGGCCACCCGGTCGAGCAGGGCCGGCTGCGCCTCGAAGAGGTACTTGTCGAAGTAGGTGTCGGCGACCTGGCCGGACCGGAGGACGAACTCCCCGGTCAGGCGGCAGGCGGCGTCGATGTCGCGTGCGAGCGTCTCGTCAACCACGGGCCTCACCCTAGCGACGCGCGATCGACCACGGCCGTCGCACTAGTCTGTCGAGACATGTCCCGGACCGCTGCCCGCCTGGCCCACGTCCCGCCGACCGTCTTCAGCGAGATGTCGGCCCTCGCCGCGCGCACCGGCGCGCTCAACCTCGGCCAGGGCTTCCCCGACGTGGACGGACCGGCGTCGGTGATCGCCGCCGCCGAGGCCGCCCTGGAGCACGGCGCCAACCAGTACGCCCCCGGCATCGGCGTGCCTGCACTGCGCGAGGCGATCTCCCGGCACCAGCAGCGCCACTACGGCCTGACGCCCGACCCGGCGACCGAGGTGGTGGTCACCACGGGCTGCACCGAGGGGATCGCGGCCGCCCTGCTCGGCATGGTCGACCCCGGCGACGAGGTCGTCGTGCTTGAGCCCTACTACGACTCCTACGTCGCGATGCTCGAGATGTGCGGCGCGCGCCGCGTCCCCGTCCAGCTCCGCGCGCCGGGCTTCCGCCCCGACCTCGACGAGCTGCGGGCCGCCGTCACCGACGACACCAGGCTGATCCTGCTCAACACCCCGCACAACCCGACCGGCACCGTGCTGACCCGCGAGGAGCTGCAGGTCGTCGCCGACCTGGCGATCGCGCACGACGTGGTGGTGGTGACCGACGAGGTCTACGAGCACCTGGTCTTCGACGACGCCCTCTCCGCGGAGGGACACGTCCCGATCGCGACCCTGCCGGGGATGTGGGAGCGCACGCTGACCCTGTCGAGTGCCGGGAAGAGCTGGTCGTTCACCGGCTGGAAGGTCGGCTGGGCCACCGGTCCCGCACCGCTCGTGCAGGCGCTGCTGGCCGCCAAGCAGTGGCTCACCTTCACCTCCGGCTCACCGCTGCAGCCTGCGATCGCGCACGCCCTCGACCACGAGCCCGACTGGCCGCGCGCGCTGGCGCGCGACCTGCAGGTCCGCCGGGACCTGCTCTGCGGCGGCCTCGCGGCCGCCGGCCTGACGCCCCGCGTGCCGGAGGGGACGTACTTCGCCACGACCGACATCAGCCACCTCGGCTGGTCCGACGGTCGCGAGTTCTGCCTGGCCCTGCCCGAGCGTGCCGGGGTGGTGGCGATCCCGACGCAGGGCTTCTACGACCACCCGGAGGCGGGGCGTCAGCTGGTGCGCTGGGCATTCTGCAAGGTGCCCGACGTGATCCAGGAGGGCGTACGCCGTCTCGCTGCCGCCGACCTGGCGCGCTGAGGCGGGGCCGGGCCGCGTCAGCGGCCCGGGTAGTCCCGCGGCGGGTGGTCGCCGTTCCCGTCGTCGGGGGCGTCGGGGTCCTGGTGCGTGGGCGGGACCTGGCCGTAGGGGTTGGGCGAGCCGCCCGGCTGGGGCTGGGACGGCGTGCCGTAGGGGTTGCCGTACGGGTCGGGATAGGCCGTGCCGCCCTGGGGGGTCTGCTGCTCGGGCTGCTGGCCCTGCTGCTGGTAGGGGTCGGCGCCCGTCGAGCCGTAGCCGCCGTAGGCGCCGGCCTGGTAGCCCGCCGGGTCGCCGGGGTAGCCGGGGTAGCCGCCGAGGTCGGGGACCCGCTTGAACCAGTCGCCGGCGCCGCCGACGAACAGCATCACGATCGTGGCCAGGCAGGCGACCAGCGGGACGAGGGAGATGCCGCTCGTGATGCCGATCAGCGCGAAGACCGCGGCGACCGCGGCGGAGATGACGAGCAGGATGCGCGCGACGTTGGAGCGGCGGAGCACGAACACCGCGAGGATCGCCGCCACCAGGCACCAGATGACCACCCCGAGCAGCACGACGACCAGCACGCCCACCGCGGACTCGGCGTCGATGTTGGCGTCCTGGAACTCCGGCACCCGCTCCATCTCGGCGATCACGTCGTCGCGCGCGACGAGGAGGCCGAGTCCGCCGAGGGCGAAGAGGACCGCCGTGATCGCGGAGAAGACGATGGTGATCCACGCGGCGGCGGTCACCGTGCCCGGGCGCTTGTCGCCACTGCGCGTCGGCACGCCGCCGTAGGGCTGCTGCCCGTAGCCGTAGGGCTGCTGCCCCGCGGGCTGCTGGCCGTAGGACTGCCCGTAGGGGTTGTCCTGGCCCGACGGGACGGGCTGGCCGTAGGGGTTCTGCGACGGGCCTGGGTGCTCACTCATGCCCATATCTCACCATGTCACCGGTTGCAGCGCGGGCCGGCGCAGGGATGGTCGCAGCGTCGGACGGGCCTCATCGCGGGTCGAGCGCGAACCAGCGCCGCACCTCGATGCGGCGCAGGCAGATCACCGTGGCGACAGCGGCGGCCGCTGGGATGATGACCAGCACCGTGTCGAGCACGAAGACCAGGCAGCCGCCGGCGCTGAACGCGGCGGTCAGCATCAGGGCTCGCCGTGCCCAGTCGCGCCGCGCCATGGCGAAGCCGGCGAAGACGAGCGCGGCCACGCACCACACGGCGAACGCGCCGGCGTAGGTGTAGACGGTGCCCTGGACCTGCTGGAGCGTCATGCTGTCCTCGACGAGCTGGGGCTGCTGCTGCTCGAGAACGCTCATCAGGAACTCGGGGGAGATCCCGGCGAGGGCGATCCACAGCAGCGACAGGGCCAGCAGCCCGCCCGCCATCACGACGGTGAGCACGAAGGCGGTCACCATCGCGCCGGGTCGGGTGTGCAGGAGCTGGCGCTGCTGCCAGGAGGGGGGCGGGCCCTGCGGAGCGGGCACCGGTCGTACGGGCTGGGGCTGGCCCGGCATGCCGAAGGGGCGCGCGGCGGGAGGCGGCTGCACGGGACCCGGCTGGGCCGTCGGGTGTGGTCCGGCCGCTCCGGTCGTCGTACGGGAGACGGGGTCCGGCTTCGACACGGGCGTCGGCGGGGTCCACCTCCCGGTGGCGAACCACTCCCGCGCGGGCATCATCCAGAGCATCGCGGCGCCGGCCGCGACGAAGGCGCCCGCCAGGCCCCCGGACGGGACACCGGCGACGAAGGCCGGGACCGCGAAGATCGTGAGGCCGAGGCGGGCGGAGCGGTCAGGCTTGCGGACGTACCAGCCGAGGATGGCGGTCGCGCACGCGGCACCGGCGGCCACCAGCGAGGTGATGCGCAGCAGGTCGCGGGTGGCGGCCAGGTCGAGGCCGAGCGAGGAGAACGGCGGCTCGGTGAGGAAGGTGTCGATCGCCTCCTGGGTCTCGAGCGAGCCGAGCGAGGCGACCTGCTCCCAGGCGGTGATCAGCACCAGCACCGAGGCGAACATGACGATGCCCGACGCCAGGCTGACCTGGGGCGGACGTTGCTCGGTGGGCTTGCTCACCGGGCCATTGTCCCAAGCCCACCCCAACCCGTCCCGACACGGGTGAGGTGCGGCGCCGGGCCCCACCCGACCGGGGACGCGCTGGGGGGTTTCTCAGGGTCGCTCTCAGGGCCCGTCTCCGCACTGTCCCCGATGTGCGCGGGTGCGGCTCGGGGCGAGGGTGTGACCCATGATCAGCGTCGAGTCCCTCACCAAGCAGTACGGCACCTTCACGGCCGTCGACCACGTGTCCTTCACGGCCGCCACCGGGCGCGTCACCGGATTCCTCGGCCCCAACGGCGCCGGCAAGTCCACCACCATGCGCGTCATGGTCGGCCTCACCCGCCCGTCCTCCGGCCGCGTCACGATCAGCGGTCGCGACTACCGCGACCTGGCGAACCCGGGCCTGGAGGTCGGCGTCCTGCTGGACGCGTCCGCCCAGCACGCCGGCCGCACCGGCCGCGAGATCCTCGCCGTGGCAGCGCAGACCATGGGCCTGCCGAAGAGCCGCGTCGCCGAGACCCTCGCCCGCGTCGGCCTCACCGAGGACGAGGCCGGACGGCGCGTGCGCAACTACAGCCTCGGCATGCGCCAGCGCCTCGGCATCGCGACCGCGCTCATCGGCGACCCCGAGGTGCTCATCCTCGACGAGCCCGCCAACGGGCTGGACCCGGCCGGCATCCGCTGGATGCGTGACCTGCTCCGCGGCTTCGCGAACGACGGCGGCACCGTGCTGCTGTCCTCCCACCTCCTGCACGAGATCGAGGTCATCGCCGACGACCTCGTTGTGATCGGCCAGGGCCGGATCGTGGCCCAGGGCAGCAAGTCCGAGCTGCTGGCCGCCGCCGGCACACTCGTCCGCACCTCCGACGCCGACCGCCTGGCCCGTGCCCTGCACGAGGCGTCCGTCGTCACCACCCCGATCGACGGCGGCCTGCGCGTCGACGCCGACCCCGAGCTCGTGGGAGAGGCCGCACACCGTGCCGGCGTCGTCCTGCGCGAGCTGCGCGCCGCCGACGGCGCCGGCCTGGAGGAGATGTTCCTCGAGCTCACCGCCGAGACCGCCCGTGAAGGAGCAGCAGCATGACCACCACGACCCTGGCCCCGCCGGCCTCCACCGACGCCCCCGCCCGCCGCCCGCGGTCGGTCGCCCCGATCCCGACGACCCGCCTGGTGGGCGTCGAGCTCCGCAAGATGTTCGACACCCGGGCCGGCTTCTGGCTCGTGGCGGGCATCGGCATCGCCGCGCTGCTCGCCACCGCAGCGGTGATCGTCTTCGCTCCTCGCGACGAGCTGACCTACGAGACGTTCGCGACGGCCATCGGCGCCCCGATGTCCATCCTGCTCCCCGTGGTCGCGATCCTCGCCCTGACCGGCGAGTGGAGCCAGCGCAGCGGCCTGACGACCTTCACCCTGGTGCCGCACCGTGGCCGGGTCATCTTCGCCAAGGCCGTGGCGATCCTCGGCGTCGCCATCGTGTCGATGGTGCTCGCGGCAGTGATCGGCGCCCTCGGCAACCTCGTGGGCACCGCGATCGCCGGTGTCGACACCACCTGGAACGTCTCGCTGACCGAGTTCGGCTACATCGTCCTGGCCAACGTCATCGGCATGGCGATCGGCTTCATGCTGGCGGTGCTGATCCGCAACTCCGCCGGCGCCGTCGTGGCGTACTTCGTCTACACCGCCCTGCTGCCCACCATCAGCAGCGCGTTCGCCTCGACCCAGGAGTGGTGGCGCGACAACGGACCCTGGCTGGACATCAACTACGCCTCGTCCGCCCTCTACAACGGGTCGATGACCGGCGAGCAGTGGTCCCAGCTCGGTGTCACCACCCTCGTGTGGCTCTGGATCCCGCTGGCCATCGGCCTGCGCGCGGTCCTGCGTGCCGAGGTGAAGTAGTCCCCCTGCTCACCTCAGGCGAGTCGGCGGCTACCGGTCGGGGGACCGGTGGCCGCCGACGTCTTTCCAGGTGGTGCCGACGGGCGGAGCTCTCTGACAAGGTGGCGGCATGCACCCCGACGCCTGGCTGGTCGTGATCGACCCGCAGCGGATCTTCGCCGACGCCGCGAGCCAGTGGGGCTCGCCGATGTTCCCGGACATCGTCGCCCCCGTACGACGACTCGCTGCCGCGGCCGGCGAACGCACCGTCGTCACGCGCTGGGTCCCCGCGCCGGACCCGCAGGGCAGCTGGGCGGCCTACCTCGAGGCGTGGCCGTTCGCCAACGTCCCGGAGGGCGACCCGCTGCTCGAGGTCGTCCCCGAGCTGGCCGACCTCGGCAGCGAGGTCGTCTCGCTGCCGACCTTCGGCAAGTGGGGCTACGCGCTCCAGGCCGTCACCGGCCCCACCCCGCACCTCGTCCTGGCCGGCGTCTCCACCGACTGCTGCGTCGTCTCCACGGCGCTCGCCGCGGCCGACGCCGGGGCCACGATCACGGTCGTCACCGACGCCTGCGCCGGCTCGACGCCGGAGAACCACCGGGCCGCGATGGACGTGATGGCGCTCTATCCCCCGCAGATCACGCTCGCCACCACCGACGAGGTCCTCGCGCAGTGACTCGCCCAGCGAACCACCCGGTGAGCCGGGTCATCCACACCGGCCAGGCCCTGGTCGACGTGGTCGTCGAGGTGCCCGACCTGCCGGACCGCGGACAGAACGTGATGGCCACGTCCGCCACCGACTACGCGGGCGGCACCGTCACCGTGCTGCTCGCGGCGGCGCGCTTCGGCGCGGACTGCGTCGGTGCCGGCGCGATCGGCACCGGCCCCCACGGCGACCTCATCCGCTCCGCCCTCGGCGCAGAAGGCATCGCGGTGTCTGCCCCACCGGTCGAGGGACTCGACACCGGCATCTGCGTGGTGATGGTCGAGCCGAGCGCCGAGCGGACCTTCGTGACGACGCTCGGCGCCGAGCGCCGGATCAGCGTCGAGTCCTTGGCCACCTCCGACCCGCAGCCCGGCGACCTGGTCTGCGTCACCGGCTTCTCGCTCGCCCTCGCCGCCACCGGCGAGCCGCTGCTCGCCTGGCTGCCGACGCTGCACCCCGACGTGGTCGTCGTGCTCGACCCGGGAGCGGCGTTCGCCACCCTCAGCGAGCACGTCCGCGAGGCGATGCTCGAGCTGACCGACGTCTGGTCAAGCAACGCCGAGGAGGCCGAGGACATCCTGCGCGCGGTCGGGCAGGAGCCGCCCACGGACCTGGCCGGGCTGACCACCGCCGTCGCTCCCCTGCTCCGCGGCGACGCCGTCGCGATCGTCCGCGACGGGCCGCAGGGGTGCGCGGTCCGCGTCGGCACCGAGACGACGTACGTCCCTGGCTTCCCGCAGAAGCCGGTCGACACCAACGGCGCCGGCGACACGCACACGGGCGCGCTGCTGGCCGAGGTGGCCGCCGGTACGCCGTGGGTGGAGGGCTGCCGGCGCGCCAACGCGGCCGCCGCGATCAAGGTGACGCGGCGCGGGCCGGAGTCCGCACCGACCGCGGCCGAGGTCGACGACTTCCTCGCCGGTCGCTCACCGCTCGCTACCCTGCCCCCGTGACAGCGGACGTCCTCCTCGTCGGCGCCGGCGACCTCGGCGCCGCGGTCGGTCTCCGGCTCGCCGCGCTCGGCCACGACGTGCTCGCGCTGCGCCGCAACGCCTCAGCCGTCCCGTCCCCGCTGGTCGGCCGCTCGGTCGACCTGACGGCGGGCCCGCCCGACCTGTCCGACGTACGTCCGCGCTTCGTGGTCGTCGCGCTCACCGCGCGTCCGCGGACCGAGGAGGCCTACCGGGCGACGTACGTCGACGGGATGGCGCGGGCGCTCGACGCGCTGCCAGTGGCGCCGGAGCGCGCCGTCCTGGTCTCGTCGACCGCCGTCCACGGCAGCAGCGACCGCCCCGGGGTGCAGGACGAGACGGCGGCGCCCGACCCGTCTGACGGCCCCGGCCGGATGCTCGTCGCGGCCGAGGAGACCTTCCACGAGCGCCTCCCCCACGGCACGGTGCTGCGCCTCTCCGGACTGTACGGCGGCAGCAGCACGCGACTGCTCGACATGGTCCGCGAGGGCCGGGTATCCGACCCGCACCGGTGGACCAACCGGATCCACCGCGAGGACGCCGCCGCCGCGGTGGTGCACCTGCTGACGATGACCGACGAGCCGGAGCGGCTCTACCTCGGCACCGACGACGTACCTGCCCAGATGGGGGACGTCGCCGCGTTCCTCGCCGAGCAGCTCGGCGCCCCCGCTCCCCCGCCCGCCGACGTGGCGCAGGGGCACGGCAAGCGGCTCTCGAACGCGCGACTCCGGTCGACGGGCTGGGCGCCGAGCCGCCCGAGCTATCGCGAGGGGTACGCGAACCCCGAGATGGTCGAGTAGCACGCGAGCGCCAGCGAGCGGCGTGTCGAGACCACCGGACACGGCTCGAGGTCTCGTGACGGTCGCTGCGCGACCTCCTCGACCAACGAAGGTGCGCGACCTCCTCGACCAACGGCAGGGCGGTCACATGGTGACGGGGCCGCCTCCGGTGACCGCGATGACCTCGCCGGTGATGTAGCTCGACTCGGGTGAGGCGAGGAAGACGAAGGCGGTGGCGACCTCGGCCGGCTGGCCGGCGCGGCCCATCGGGGTCTGCTCGCCGAAGGACTCGACCTTCTCGGGCGGCATGGTCGCCGGGATGAGGGGCGTCCAGATCGGGCCGGGGGCGACGGCGTTGACGCGGATGCCCTTCTCGGCGATCGACTGGGCCAGGCCGCGGGTGAAGTTCACGATCGCCGCCTTGGTGGTGGCGTAGTCGAGGAGCTCCGGCGACGGCGAGGACGACTGGATCGAGGACGTGTTGATGATCGACGCCCCGGGCACCATGTGCGGCAGCGCCATCTTGCACAGCCAGAACATGGCGTAGACGTTCGTGCGCATCACCCGGTCGAGCTGCTCGGTCGTGATGTCGGCGATCCCGCCAGGCTGCGCCATCTGGTACGCCGCGTTGTTGACCAGGATGTCGATCCGGCCGAAGTCCTCGACGGCCCGGTCGACCAGTGCCTGGCACGCCTCCTCCTGCACGAGGTCGGTCGGCACGAGGACGCACCGGCGGCCGGCGTCCTCGACGATGCGCCGGGTCTCCTCGGCGTCGTCGTCCTCCCCGTCGAGATAGGCGATCACCACGTCAGCGCCCTCACGCGCAAACGCGAGCGCGACGGCCCGGCCGATGCCGGAGTCCCCGCCCGTGATGACCGCGACCTGGTCGAGCAGCCGGTCGTGACCGACGTACGAGTCCTCCCCGTGGTCGGGCTTCTCGTCCATCTCGCTGGTCACCGATCGCTCGTCACCGGGCGTGGGCAGCTGCTCACCCTCGGTGTCGGGCTGCTCGTGCACCTCGGTGGGGTCCTGCCGGGTCTGGTCTGCGTCGCTCATGCACCCCGGGTACCCGGCACGGGGCGGACGATGCAGGGGCGCCGCGCGACACCTGCGCGAAACATCGACGAGCCAGACTGTCCCCGTGACGATCACCCGGGCCGACTTCGCGGACCCGCGGCTGGCGGCGTTCCTGCAGGCCCACCTCGACGACCTGGCGCCGACGGCACCGTCGGAGAGCCGGCACGCGCTCGACCTCGCGGCGCTCCGGGCGCCGCACGTGCGCATGTGGGTGACGACCGACGCCGACGGGATCGTCGGCACGGCGGCCCTCGCCGCGCTCGGGGACGGACACGAGGAGCTCAAGAGCATGCGCACCGAGCCGCGCGTGCGAGGTCGTGGGGTGGCGTCCGGGCTGCTCGCCCACGTGCTGGCAGACGCGCGCGACCGCGGCGTCACGCGGGTGTCGCTCGAGACGGGCAGCATGGCGTTCTTCGAGCCGGCGCGCGCGCTCTACTCCAAGGCGGGCTTCGTGCCGTGCGGGCCGTTCGGCAGCTACGTCGCCGACCCCAACAGCACGTTCATGACGATGCGGACGGCGACCGGCTGAACTCGTCCTCGTCGTAGGGCGGGAGCGTGACGGTCACGGTCGTGCCCTTGCCGAGCTCCGAGGCGAGCTCGACGCTGCCGGAGTGCCGCTTCACGATGCGGTCGACGATCGCCAGCCCCAGCCCGGTGCCAGGGCGGGCGAGCGCGTCGGGGTTCGTGGAGCGGAAGAACTCGCGGAACAGCTGGCGCTGGTCGGCGTCGCTGATGCCGATGCCGGAGTCGGAGAAGACGACGCGCACGTCGTCGTCCGAGCGCTCGAGGCGGGCGTTGACGACGCCGCCCTCGTCGGAGTACTTGATGGCGTTGCTGGCGAGGTTGGCCAGCATCCGGTGCAGCTCCTCGGGGCGGCCGGACACCAGCACGGGCTCGTCGGGCACGACCAGGTCGCACGTCTGCGACTTCGCGACCGAGGCGTGCTGGCACTCCTCGACGACGTCGAGGAGGGTCTGGCGGAGGTCGACCTGCTCGGGGATGAACTCGTGCAGCGGGTCGGCCACCTGGGCGACGTTGAGGAGGTCCTCGATGACGGCCTGCATGCGGGCCGCCGCGCGGGTGGCCGCGGCCACGGAGTGCTGGTCCTCCTCGGGGAGGGTGTCGGTGTCGAGCATCTCGAGGTTGGCGGTCATCGAGAACAGCGGCGTGCGCAGCTCGTGGCCCAGCGTGTTGACCAGCTCCAGCCGGTAGCCGTCCATCAGGCGCAGCCGGTCGGCGACCGCACGCTCGCGGTCGAGCTGGCGCGCGGTGGCGACCGCGCGGCCGAGGTCGCGGCCGATGTCGAGCGCCGCGTCGCACTCGACCTGGCTCCACTCGCGCTCGCCGGGGGCGCGGGTGAGGCACAGGAACCCCATGCACTCCGGACCCGCGCCCAGCGGGACGAACAACACCGAGCCGATGCCGAGGCCGTCGAGGAAGGTGAGCAGGCTCTCGGCGTCGTCGGCCGGCAGGCCCGGCTGGTCGGCGCCGCGGCGGGAGAACGGCGCGACGTACTGGTCGGCCCAGTAGCGGTGCGCGAGCCGGATCACGACGTCGTCGATCTCGGAGAACAGCGGGTCGACCTCGGAGCCCTGGGCGTACCAGACGGTCGAGGAGCCACCCTCCTCGTCGAAGGCGGTGAGCCACATGCCGAGGGCGTCGAAGCAGTGCACGAGCGTCGAGCGACAGGCCTCGATGACCTGGCCCAGCGTGGGCTCACCCAGCGCCTGGCGGACGATCTCGCGAGCCTGGGTCGTGATGCGCACCCGCTCGGCGAGCTCCTCGCGCTCGAGCGCCAGGGACACCAGCGTGCGCGCGACACCGGCGTACTTCTGGAGCAGCTCGAGCTGCTCGGGCCCGGGACGGTGGCCGTCGCGGGGCTCGTCGACCGAGAGCAGGCCACGGATGACGCCGTCGTCGTCGCGCACGGGTGAGGTGAGCGCGTCGAGCGGGTGCCAGGCATTGGGCCCCTCCACCTCGGCGACGACCGGGATGAAGCTGTGCTCGATGAGCTCCTGGAACGCCCGCTCGTGCGGGACGAACAGCCACGACCCCCACTCGTCGGCGTTGGCGAGCTCGCCCTCGACCATGTACGCGGGGAGGCGGCGGCCCATGATCGTCTCGGCCAGGCCCTCGCCGGCACACGCGACGACCTCGAACTCGTCGTCGCGGCGCAGGCTGATGGCCGCCTGCTCGAACCCGGCGAGCGTGGCGACGCCCTCGACGAGCACCTGCAGGTGCTCACGCGTCTGCTCGTCGGACCACGGGTGGTCCGTGGCCCGAGCTGCGACTGCTTCCTGCACGTGCACCCCTGAAGTCGTTCCCCTGTCAACCACACCTTCTCAGGTAAAGACGGACCATGGGGGTGGAGTCGGTGAAGTCGCTCACATCACGGGCGGGGCGAACGGCGCGCATGGTCCACGAGCTCGACCGCCCGCTCCGTCCCGGGCCGGGCGTACGCCGCCAGCCGCTCGCGGGCAGCGTCGAGCGCGGGCGAGGAGGCGTGGTCGGGTGTGACGCGACCGGGGTAGAGCGCCACGGACTCGGCCCACGCCTTGACGTCCGGCTCGCTGGTGAACGCCGCGGTGGCGCGGCTGCCGAGCAGGTTCATCTCGACCCAGTCCGCGAGCGTGTTGCCGTAGTGGCTCGGCGGGCACAGGCGGTTCTTCTCCGCGTCGTCCCGACGTGTCGCCTCGACGTAGCCGATGAGGGCCGCGCCGAAGCAAGGGAAGCCGGCCCGGATCGGCTGGAGGGTGATCACCTCGGGTCGCCACACCGGCACGAGGGGCGGCATCTGCAGGCCGCTGGCGGCGCAGTGCACGACCAGCGCGTCGTCGGCGATCGCCGCCGCGCCTCCGTCCATGACGAGGCGACCGCGCTCGGCGGAGCGCACGTGCCCGAGGCGTACGACGTCCTCGACCGTCCGCAGCAGGTCGACCTCCCACTGCCCGATCGTCGGCGCGCGGGCCATCGTCGGGGTGAGCGTCCGGTCGATGCGCAGCATCACCCCGGCGTCCTCCAACCGGAGGAACATGTCGTCGAGCGACGAGGCGCGCGCCGCGGACTCCCAGACGTCGGCGGCCATGCCGAGGAAGATCGCGGGGTCGGGCTGGACCACGGCCCGGTTGAACATCCACGGCTCGCGCGGGCGCACCCACCGGATCGTGTCGGGGTCGGTGCCGCCCTGGAGCAGCCAGACGATCGCGTCGGTGGCGGTCTTGCCGGAGCCCACGACGACGTACTGGCTCGGGGAGTCCGCGAGCCGCGCCAGGTCGTTGACCGGGACGACGTGCGCGCCGTCGACCGCGAAGGGCGGCGGCACCTCGGCCGGGATGGTCGGCGCGAGGTAGTGGGCGTCGACCACCCGACAGCCGGGCGGCACGGCCGTCCGCTCGCCGGTGTCGAGCGAGACGACCTCACCGTCGACGTGCTCCGTGCCGGTGAGGAGCTGCACCCGGCCGGTCGCCTCGAGCCGCGCGAGCGCCCGCTCGTAGTAGCCGACGATCTCGGTCTGCGAGGCCCGCTCCTGCAGTCCCGCCTCGGGGCCGGTGTCCTGCAGGCGGCCGCCGCCGAGCAGCGTGGACGGCACGCCGTAGAACGCCGAGGACTGGTGCAGCCGGACGAACGGGTAGGCCTCACGCCAGTGGCCGCCGGGGCCCGAGCGCCGGTCGACCAGCACCACGCGGGCGTCGGAGTGGTCGACCAGCGCGTCGGCGAAGGCCAGGCCGGTCGCACCCGCGCCGACGACGAGGTGGGTCGCGTCGAGGAGTGAGGTCACACCTCACACGATGGCACCGCGCCGCCGGCCGCGCCACGGACGGCCGAGCGTCAGTCGTGCGTCAGTCGAGCACCGCGTCGACGGTCTTCTTCAGGGCGCTCGGCTGGGACGGCTTGGTGGGCGCCTTCTTCTTCGCCGCGAGCAGCTCCTCGCCGATCTCCTGCAGCGCCTTGCGGCCGAGGCCGTCGCGCACCTTGGGGAACCAGTCCTGCTCCTCCTCGTCCATGTGGTGCAGGACGTTCTCGATCAGGACCGTGGTCTTGGCGTCGAAGCGCTCGTCGGTGGGCTTCATGCCCGACAGCTCCATCACCAGGACGTCGGCGACGTGGTGCTCCTCGTAGGACTCGAGCACGTCGTCCTCGAGGTCGGGGAGCAGCTCGCGCACGCGCGGGTACATGACCTCGTTCTCGATGTAGGTGTGCTGGGTCAGCAGCCCGATCATCTGCTCGACCAGGCGGCCCTTGCGCTCGGTGGCGTCCTCGCCCGCGGACTGGAAGTCGCGGAAGACCTTCCGGACCTGCTTGTGGTCTTCCTTGAGAAGGACGATGGCGTCGTTCGACATGGGGGTGCCTCCGTGTGGCTCGTTGCGGTGCTGAGCCCCGGGAGTACCCCGAACCGCGACGGCTCAACGCGCGGACTGGTCCACTGCGTGGGAGCGATCCCTTCATCGATCTTGACTTATATAAGTCTGGAATGAAACCGTGGTCCCATGTTCGACGTAGCCAAGCACCTGGGCGCCATCACGCGCACCGTCGAGGACAGCACCCACGAGGGCACGCCCGTCAAGGTCGTGGTCGCCTCACGCACCTACCCCACCGACGTCGACGACCTCTGGGACGCCGTCACCGACCCCGCGCGGATCGCCCGGTGGTTCGCGCCTGTCACCGGCGACCTCCGCCTCGGCGGGCGCTTCCAGGTCGAGAACAACGCCGGAGGCGAGGTCCTGACCTGCGACCAGCCGACGCACCTCGCGATCACCTGGGAGTTCGCGGGTGACACCTCCTGGGTCGACGTGCACCTGGCGGAGGCGGGCGAGGGCGCGACGCTGACCCTCCGCCACGCGGCCGACGTGCGCGACAACCCGCACATGACGACGTACGGCCCGGGTGCCGTCGGCGTCGGCTGGGAGCTCGGGCTGATGGGGCTCGCGGAGCACCTCGCGACCGGGGCCCCGATCGCGCACGAGGAGGTCGAGGGCTGGGGTGCGAGCGCTGACGGCCAAGGCTTCATGAGCGCCTCCGCGACCGCATGGGGCGAGGCGGACGCGTTGGCCTCCGGCAACCCGGCGGCCTCGCGCGCAGCCGCACAGCGCACCGCGGCGTTCTACACCGGCGCCGAGCCCCCGGCCTGACGTGCACGCCTTCGACGTCCTCGGCGACCCCGTACGCCGTCGCATCCTCGAGCTGCTCGCCGATGGGGAGACGAGCGCGGGCGACGTGGCCTCGGCCGTGGGCGCCGAGTTCGGGATCAGCCAGCCTGCGGTCAGCCAGCACCTGCGCGTGCTGCGCGACAACGGCTTCGCCACGGTCCGGGCCGAGGGCACGCGCCGGCTCTACGCCGTCGACCCGGCCGGGCTGAAGGAGGTCGACGCCTGGGTCGAACGGTTCCGAGTGTTCTGGGACCAGAAGCTGGACGCGCTCGGCATCGAGATCGCCCGCGGCCGGATGGACCGTCGACTCGACGCGAACTGAGATACGTGCTCGGCTGAGCACCCCACCCACCGAGGAGACACCCGTGAACGACCTGCTCGACCAGCTCCGCGAGGCCGTCGGCGACGCCCACGTGCTCACGTCCGACGACGAGGTGGCGGCCTACGTCGTGGACTGGACGGGCGTGCACGCCGGTCGTGCCCTCGCCGTGGTCCGGCCCGGCTCGACGGCCGAGGTCTCCGCCGTCGTGGCTGCCTGCCACGCGACAGGGACACCGCTCGTGCCGCAGGGCGGCAACACGGGCCTCGTCGGCGGCGGCGTCCCGGACGGCTCGGGCAGCCAGGTCGTGATCTCGCTCGGCCGGATGCGCACGGTCCGCGACGTCGACCCGGTGGCCGGGACGATCACCGTCGACGCCGGCGTCGTGCTGGCCGAGGTGCAGGCCGCCGCGGCCGCGGCAGGCCGGCTCTTCCCGATGTCGTTGGGCTCCGAGGGCAGCTGCACGATCGGCGGCAACCTCGCCACCAACGCCGGGGGCACGGCCGTGCTCCGCTACGGCATGACCCGCGAGCTGGTGCTCGGCCTCGAGGTCGTGCTGCCCGACGGCCGCGTGTGGGACGGCCTGCGTGGGCTGCGCAAGGACAACACCGGCTACGACCTGACCCAGCTGTTCGTCGGCTCCGAGGGCACGCTCGGCGTGATCACCGGAGCGGTGCTGCGCCTCTTCCCGCCGACGCCCCGGCACGCGACCGCGTGGGTCGCGGTGCCGTCGGTCGCGGCCGCGGTGTCGCTCCTCGCGATCGCGCAGCGCGAGGCGGGCGTGCACCTGTCGACTTTCGAGATCGCCAACCGGCAGGCCATCGACCTCGTCCTCGCCCACCTGCCCGGTGCCGTCGACCCGCTGGCGGAGCCGAGTGAGTGGTACGTCCTGGTGGAGCTGGCCGGCTCCCCCACCGACGACGGGCTCGACGAGTCGCTCGAGGCGGTCCTGGGCGCCGCGGTGGAGGACGGCCTGGCCTCGGACGCCGCGATCGCGGGCAGCCCGGCCCAGCGCGACGCGCTGTGGGCGCTGCGCGAGGGCATCTCGGAGGCGCAGAAGGTGGAGGGCGCGACGCTGAAGCAGGACGTGACCCTGCCGATCGCCGACCTCGCCGACTGGACCGAGGCGATGGGGCCGCGCCTCCAGGAGGTCCTGCCCGGCGTGCGGCTGGTGACCTACGGCCACGTGGGCGACGGCAACCTCCACTACAACCTCAACGCGCCCGTCGGTCGCGACGACGACCTCCGCGCGGCGGCGGCGGAC
The DNA here is from genome assembly GCF_001425025.1 of Nocardioides sp. Root122. GTDB lineage: Bacteria > Actinomycetota > Actinomycetes > Propionibacteriales > Nocardioidaceae > Nocardioides. The sequence continues at coordinate 373,393 of NZ_LMDE01000001.1, read as the reverse complement.
CTGTCCTCGGCGATCTACGCCGCCGTCGCCGCGGCCCACGGCTCGATCAGCGCCGAGCACGGGCTCGGCCGGACGAAGGCGGCGGCAGCGGCGTCGTACAAGTCCGACGTGGAGGTCGACCTGATGCGCGCGCTGAAGCGGGCCATCGACCCCGACGGCCTGATGAACCCCGGCGTCCTCCTGCCGCCCGGGTAGTCCCCTACGTTCTGGACGGGTAGTCCCCTACGTTCTGGACGGGTAGTCCCCTACGTTCTGGACGGGTAGTCCCCTACGTTTCGCACGGCCCGACCGCGCCGCCGCGTTCAGAACGTAGGGGACTACCGGGGTTCGGGGCGTGGTTAGGGTGGAGGCCGTGAAGGCACAGACCCTCGGACGCGTCCTGCTCGGCTCCTTCATGGTGGGCGCGGGGGTGCTGCACCTGACCACCCAGCGCCAGGAGTTCCAGGCGCAGGTGCCCGACTGGTTCCCCCTCGACGAGGACCTCACCGTCGTCGGGTCGGGCATCGTCGAGATCAGCCTGGGCGCGGCGTTCGTCGCACTGCCGAAGCACCGGCGCACCGTCGGCGCGCTCCTCGCAGCCTTCTTCGTCGCGATCTTCCCGGGCAACATCGCGCAGTACGTCGAGGGCACCGACGCGTTCGGCCTCGACACCGACCGCGCCCGGTTCATCCGGCTGTTCTTCCAGCCCGTGCTGGTGCTCGCCGCGCTGTGGGGCGGTGGCTGGCTGAGCCGGCGGTCCGAGGCCCGGCGGGACGAGGAGCTGGCGACCGAAGAGGTCGACACCGGCGAGTGACTCGCCGAGCCTGGTGAGGCGGCCGGTTTGTCCACAGGGGCGCCGGGGCAGACTCCTCCCATGCCAGGGACAGGGACCGTCGCGCGGCTCGCGCTCGCAGCAGCCGTGCTGCTGACCGCCGGCTGCTCGGACCCGTCCACCGGTCCGACCGACGGCGGGACGACCGCCGCCGGCATGGCCGCGTGGACGAGCACGGACCCCGTCGACACCTCGGGGCTCATCTGGGCGGCGGACGGCGTCGTGCACCTCTCCGACGGCACGACGATCGACGTGGGCGGGCCCCTCACGACGTACGTCGTCGCCGGCGACGGGGTCTGGTTCACCCCAGCCGAGAGCGAGGAGTCGGCCGGCCGGCACTCCAGCACGTCCACCGGTCCGCTCCACTTCGCCGGCCGCGACGGCACGGTGAGTGACACCGGAGTGACGGTCTACGTCGAGTCGATCGGCAGCTCCCCGGACGGCCGCTACCTGGGGTTCGTCGACGCGACCTCGGGGCCGGAGGACGACTTCAGCGGCCAGCCGCGCGGCACCGCGATCGTCGTCGACACGACCACCGGCGAGCGGGTGGTGGAGACCGCCGACGGCATGGGCGACCCCGACGAGGACGACCTGGAGCACGACTACCCCGAGGTGTACCTCGGCGTCCGGTTCCCCGACAACGGTGCGGCCGTCGTCGAGGGGCTCGGCGACTTCTTCTTCACCCTGCCCGACGGCGAGGGTGAGCCGCTCGAGTCGGGATTCCGCCGCCCATCCGACCCCGTGAGCCCCGACGGGGAGTGGACGATCCAGGACCGCGGCTTCGACGACCGGGTGGTCTCCGCCAACGGCGCGCCGGTCCCGATCCGGACCGGCACGCCCCGTCGCGACCTGCGGTGGTGGCTCGACGAGGCCACCGTCGTCGGCATCGCGATCGCAGGCCCCGGCGCGGGGCAGGACCTCGGCCCCGACAACACGGCGACCCTGGTCACGTGCGAGGTCCCCGAGGGCGCGTGCGCCCGGGTGGACGGCACCGCCGGCGCCCGGGTCCGGTTCCCGGTCGGCGCGGGCGACGAGGGCCTCGACCTCGGCAGACCCGGAGGTGGGTCGTGATCGACCCCGAGATCGACCACCGGCGCATCGTCTCGGGCAACAAGGGCGCCCTGACGTCGGCGGCCGACACGCTCGCCGACGTCGGGCACGACCTCGACGACGCGCGTGGCCGGATCCACGACGCCGCCGCGACGACCGACTGGAGCGGGCCGGCGGCCGTCGGCTTCCAGGCCCGCATCACCCAGCTCGCCAACGGCGTCTCGGTCAACCGCTCCGCCGTCGCCCGCGCGCGGGGAGCCCTCGACGTCGCGGCGGCGGCGTACGACACCGCGGTGCAGCAGGCCGACCACTACATCTCCTTCTGGCGCAACCGTCCCGGCGACCTGATCCCGGTCCTCGAGGGGATCCTCGCGATGGTCGTGCGCACCCGGTTGGTCGAGGTCGGCGCCACCTACGGCCAGCAGCTGACCGCCGTCGCCGCCGTCATCACGGGCGAGGACGTCGACCTCGACAGCCTCGACGAGGAGACCCGGAAGTGGGTCGAGCAGGGGCTGGCGAAGAACAAGGAGTGGGCCGAGGAGAGCGGCAGCACCTTCGGCCCACTCATCCCCAACACCCTGGCCACCGGTGACGACCGCGGACTCACCCCGCAGGGGCTGGGCTACGACCCGCGCACCGGCACCTACGTGATGAGCTACTACACCAAGGACGGGACGTCCACGCTGGCGCTGGTCGACGCGGTCACCGGCCAGGAGCTCGGCGACGTCGACCTCGCCGGGCTGCACGACCCGTACGCCGACCCACCGCTCCGCGGGCCGTCGCACGCGGGTGGCGTCAGCGTGCAGGGCGACGACGTCGTCGTGGTCGACAAGGGGAAGGTCTACACCTACTCCATGTCGGAGATCCGGGGCCAGCACAACGGCGGCACGGTCAACGCCAGCAGCGTCCAGGACGTCGCGTCCGGAGGCTCCTACTCCGCGATCCACGACGGCAGGCTCTACCTGGGCGACTACGACGCCGACAAGCTCTACGTCTACGAGAAGGGACCCTCGGGTACGTGGCAGCCAGCGCTCGACGCCCACGGCGACCCGGAGGTCCACGACACCCCCGACAAGGCGCAGGGCCTGGTGGTCCGCGACGGCGAGTTCGTCTTCAGCACCTCGCCCAACCGCTTCGACGAGGGCTCGCTGATCGTGCAGGACCGCGAGACCGGCGACCGCAGCGATCCCTACACGCTGCCCAACATGGCCGAGGGTGTCGTGGAGGTGGACGGGAATCTCCTCACGACCTACGAGTCGACGGCCGACCAGTACTCCGACGACGGCACCGACTGGGGCTGGCTTCCCGGCAAGTCGGATGACGACGACCTCTGGGCCAACCCCTACCTGACGATCACCCCCCTCTCGGCGCTCGGCCTCGGCGCGGACTTCGACGTCCAGCCCGGCACGCTGCGCGAGGCCTCGCACGCACTCGACCGGCCGAGCAGCCAGCTGTCCTCGGCGTCCTCGACCGTGCGCGGGGTGAAGGTCCACGCCGACGACCTCGGGGAGGTGCCCGGCGCCGGCGGGTTCGCGTCGGCCGTGACGACGCTGCTCGACGCGGCCTCCGACAGCCTGCGCTCCGGCTCGAAGGCCGTCGCCCTCGTCTCGGACAACCTGATGGACTCCGCCCGCGACTACCAGCGCACCGACGACGTCATCGGCGGCGCCTTCCACGGCATCACCCCCGGCTGACGACCGGTCGATCAGAGGCGGCCGACGGCCACAGTCCGCAGGTCGAGCCGGCGTGCCCGACGACCCGCGGCTGCGCCGGGCCATCACGGCGTACGTCGACTGGGCCGCGACCGGCCCGTTCCAGGCCTGGGGCCGGTCGAAGGACGACGTCCCCGACGACCTCCCGCTCCCCCACTGGGACTGGGACGGCCCGGTCGCCTGGCTCGGTGGTTGAGGTGCGAGCGCAGCGAGCCTCGAAACCACACTGACCTGCGCGGTTTCGAGGCTCGTCGCTGGCGCTCCTCGCACCTCAACCAGCGAGGAGGGAGAGCCCGTCCTCACCCGCGTCGACCGTGACGGAGCCACCGTCGGTGACCTCACCGGCGATCAGCCTCCGGGCCAGCGGGTCGCCGATGGCGGACTGGATGAGCCGTCGCAGCGGCCGGGCGCCGTACGCCGGGTCGAAGCCGGTCTCGGCCAGCCAGGCGCGCGCCGCGTCGGTCACCGAGATGGTGATCCGCCGGACCGCGAGCCGCTTCTCCAGCAGCGCGAGCTGCAGGTCGACGATGTGGGCCAGATCGTCCTTCGACAGCGCGTCGAACATGACGACCTCGTCGAGCCGGTTGAGGAACTCGGGCTTGAAGTGCGACCGCACCACACCCATCACCGACTCCTTCTTCGCGACCGGCTCCAGGATCGGGTCGACCAGGAAGTTCGAGCCGAGGTTGGAGGTGAGGATCAGCAGGGTGTTGCGGAAGTCGACCGTGCGACCCTGGCCGTCGGTGAGCCGGCCGTCGTCGAGCACCTGCAGCAGGATGTCGAAGACCTCGGGGTGCGCCTTCTCCACCTCGTCGAGCAGCACGACGCTGTAGGGGCGTCGCCGCACGGCCTCGGTGAGCTGGCCGCCCTCGTCGTAGCCGACGTAGCCGGGAGGCGCACCGACGAGCCGCGAGACCGAGTGCTTCTCGCTGTACTCGCTCATGTCGATGCGGACGATCGCCCGCTCGTCGTCGAAGAGGAAGTCCGCGAGCGCCTTGGCGAGCTCGGTCTTGCCGGTGCCGGTGGGGCCCAGGAACAGGAACGAGCCGGTCGGCCGGTTGGGGTCGGCGATGCCCGCACGCGAGCGGCGTACGGCGTCACTGACCGCGGTCACGGCCGCGCGCTGACCGATGAGGCGCTCGCCGATGACCGACTCCATCTCGAGGAGCTTGGCGGTCTCCCCCTGCAGCATCTTGCCGGTGGGGATGCCGGTCCACGCCTCGACGACGTCGGCGATCTGCTCGGCACCGACCTCCTCGCCGACCAGCGGCTCGAGGTCGACGGCCTCGGCCTTCTCGACCTCGGCGATCTGCTTCTCGAGGTCGGGGATCCGGCCGTACTGGATCTCGCTGGCACCGGCGAGGTCGCCCTCGCGCAGCTTCTTCTCCGCCTCGATCTTCAGCGTGTCGAGCTGGCGGCGCAGCTCGCCCTCACCCTGGAGCTGGTCCTTCTCGCGCTCCCACCGCGTCTCGAGCCCGCGCAGCTCCTCCTCCTTGTCGGCGAGGTCCTTGCGCAGCACCTCGAGCCGCTCGCGGGACGCGTCGTCGGTCTCCTTGGCCAGCGCGAACTCCTCCATCTTGAGGCGCTCGACCTGGCGGCGGAGCTGGTCGATCTCCTCGGGCGAGGACTCGTGCTCCATCCGCAGGCGCGACGACGCCTCGTCGATGAGGTCGATGGCCTTGTCGGGCAGCTGGCGGCCGGTGATGTAGCGGTCGGACAGCGTCGCGGCGGCGACGAGCGCGGCGTCGGTGATCCGGACGCCGTGGTGCGCCTCGTACTTCTCCTGGATGCCGCGCAGGATCTGGATGGTGTCCTCGACCGACGGCTCGCCGACGAAGACCTGCTGGAAGCGGCGCTCCAGCGCGGGGTCCTTCTCGATGCGCTCGCGGTACTCGTCCAGCGTGGTCGCGCCGATCATGTGCAGCTCGCCGCGGGCAAGCATCGGCTTGAGCATGTTGCCGGCGTCCATCGCGGAGTCGCCGCCGGCGCCCGCGCCGACGACCGTGTGCAGCTCGTCGATGAAGGTGATGACCTGCCCACCGGCGTCCTTGATCTCCTCGAGGACGGCCTTGAGCCGCTCCTCGAACTCGCCGCGGTACTTCGCGCCCGCGACCATCGCCGCCAGGTCGAGGCTCAGCACGCGCCGGCCCTTGAGGGAGTCGGGCACGTCGCCGGCGACGACGCGCTGGGCGAGGCCCTCGACGACGGCGGTCTTGCCGACGCCCGGCTCGCCGATGAGCACGGGGTTGTTCTTGGTGCGCCGCGACAGCACCTGGACCACGCGGCGGATCTCGGCGTCACGCCCGATGACCGGGTCGAGCCGTCCGTCCTCGGCGGCCTGGGTGAGGTCGACGGAGTACTTCTCCAGCGACTCGTACGACGCCTCGGCGGCCTCGCTGGTCACCCGGCGGTTGCCGCGGACAGCCGTGATGGCCTCCCGCAGGCCGTCGGCGGACAGGCCGGCGTCGGTCAACACCTTCTGCGCGGGCGACTCGACGGTCGCGATGGCGACGAGGAGGTGGTCGGTGGCGACGTAGTCGTCCTTCATCGAGCCGGCCAGGTCGAGCGACTGGGCCAGCACCCGGGTCAGCGCCGCGGACGCGCTCGGCTGCTGGACGGTCGAGCCGGACGCGCGCGGCAGCTGCTGCTGGGCGCCCTCGGCCTTGGCGAGCAGGATCGCCGGGTCGACGCCCGCCTTCTGCACGAGGCTGCGGCTGGTGCCGTCCTCCTGCTTCAGCAGGGCGACGAGCAGGTGGATGGGCTCGGTGTGGGTGTTGCCGCCGGTGGTGGCGGCGAGCTGGGCAGCCTCGATCACCTCACGGCTGCGCGTGGTGAACTTCTCGGCACCGAACTGGCTCAACTCAGGTCCTCCTGGTCACGAGTGTCTGCTCGGGACCAACTCTGGTCCCACCTGCTCCAACGCGCCAGAAGTTGAGTCGATTCCCCTCAACTTTGAGATCTTTGCCGCTTCTTCCTCGAACTTCCTCGGTGGTTGAGGTGCGAGCGCAGCGAGCCTCGAAACCACGCTGATCCAGGTTTCGAGGCTCGTCGCTGGCGCTCCTCGCACCTCAACCACCAAGGAGCGAGCGCAGCGGCGTCAGCGGCGCCGCCGGAGGAGGTAGGTGTCCATCACCCAGCCGTCGGCGTCCCTCGCCCGCTCCCGCGCCTGGCGGATCGACGACACGACGTCCCCGAGCCGTCCGGCCACCAGCTCCTCGTGCGGGCTGCCGAGGTTGGCGCCCCACCAGATGTCCCAGTCGCCGTCGAGGTCGGCCGCCTGCAGCCGGCCGTCGAGCATCACCACGAGGTTGTCGTGGCCGGCGGCCACCTCGGCCACGAGTCGCCGCCCCGTCGTCACCAGCACCGGCCTGCCGACCTCGTGGAGCACGACGCGGTGGCGGGCGGCGAGGAGCGAGAGCGCGGAGACACCGGGCAGGACGTCGTACTCCAGGCGGAGGCGCTCGACCACGCGGATCGTGGAGTCGTAGAACGCCGGGTCGCCCCAGACGAGGAAGCCGACCGTGCCCGGGCGGTCCAGGATGACGGAGTCGTACGCCGCCGCCCGCGCGTCGTGCCAGTCGAGGACCGCGCCGTCGTAGTCGGCCGGGTCGTCGCGATCCCGAGGCGGATCGGCGACGGCGACCAGCTCGACGCCGACATCGGCGCAGATCGCGCGGCGGAGCGCGAGCAGCGGGTCACCCGGTCCCTTGTCCGCCGCGATGATGTAGTCGCACGAAGCGATCGCGGCGCGCGACTCGGCGGTCAGCTGACCCGGGTGGCAGCCGATGCCGATGATGCGGACCCGGGAGACGCCGAGCTCGATCACCGGTCCTCCAGCTCGCCCTCGACGTCGAGGTAGACCTGCTGGAGCGCGGCCATCACGTCGGCGTCGGGCGACTCCCACAGACCGCGCTCGCCAGCCTCGTGCAGCCGCTCGACGATGCCGCGCAGCGCCCAGAGGTTGGAGGTCCGGAGGAACTGCTGGTTGGTCTCGTCGAGGACGTACTCCTTGGCCAGCGACTCGTACATCCAGTCGTGCACCACGCCCGCCGTCGCGTCGAAGCCGAAGAGGTAGTCGACGGTCGCGGCGAGCTCGAAGGCGCCCTTGTAGCCGTGGCGCTGCATCGCCGCGATCCAGCGCGGGTTGACGACGCGCGCCCGGAAGACGCGGTTCGTCTCCTCCTGCAGCGTCCGGGTCCGCACCGCGTCCGGGGACGTCGAGTCACCGACGTACGCCTTGGGGTCGCTGCCGGTCAGCGCACGCACGGTGGCGACCATGCCGCCGTGGTACTGGAAGTAGTCGTCGCTGTCGGCGATGTCGTGCTCGCGGGTGTCGACGTTCTTCGCCGCGACCTTGATCCGGCGGTAGTTGGTGCGCATGTCGTCCGCGGCCGGCGCCCCGTCGAGGTCACGTCCGTAGGCGAAGCCGCCCCAAGCCGTGTAGACCTCCGCGAGGTCGTTGTCGCTGCGCCAGTTGCCGGACTCGACGACCTGCAGGATCCCGGCGCCGTACGACCCGGGCTTGGAGCCGAAGATGCGGGTGGTGGAGCGCCGCTCGTCGCCGTGCTCGGCCAGGTCGGCGCGGGCATGGGCACGGACGTAGTTGTGCTCGTCGGGCTCGTCGAGTCCGGCCACCAGGCGTACGGCGTCGTCGAGCATCGCGACCACGTGCGGGAAGGCGTCACGGAAGAAGCCGGAGATCCGCACCGTGACGTCGATGCGCGGGCGGCCGAGCTCGTCGAGCGGGATCAGCTGGAGGTCGTTGAGGCGGCGTGACGCCTCGTCCCACACCGGCCGGACGCCGAGCAGCGCGAGCACCTCGGCGATGTCGTCGCCACTCGTGCGCATCGCACTCGTGCCCCACACCGAGAGGCCCACGGACTGCGGCCAGGAGCCGGTCTCCTCGACGTACTTCGCGACGAGCGACTCCGCCATCGCCTGCCCGGTCTGCCACGCCAGCCGCGACGGGACCGCGCGCGGGTCGACGGTGTAGAAGTTCCGGCCGGTCGGCAGCACGTTGACCAGCCCGCGCAGCGGCGACCCCGACGGGCCGGCGGCGATGAACCCGCCGTCGAGCGCGTGGACCACGGCGTCCAGCTCGTCGGTCGTCCGCGCGAGCCGGGGCACGACCTGGGTGGCAGCGAACTCCAGCACCCGCACCACCTCGGGGTCGTCGTGCAGCTCCTTCGCGCGAGCGGGATCCCAGTCGGCCTTGTCCATCTGCTCGACCAGGTCCCGCGCGATCGCCTCGATCCGGTCGACCTCGACGGTCGGCAGCTCGGAGACATCGCTGGTTGAGGTGCGAGCGAAGCGAGCCTCGAAACCTGCGATGGCACTGCGGAGGCCCGGCACCGCCTGCGCCTGGCCGCCGAACACCTGCGCCGCGCGCAGGATCGCGAGCACGAGGTTCACCCGCGCCTCGCCGGAAGGCGCCTCGCCGAGCACGTGCAGCCCGTCACGGATCTGCGCGTCCTTGATCTCACACAGCCAGCCGTCGACGTGCATGATGAAGTCGTCGAAGGACTCGTCGTCCGGCTGCTCGTCCAGCCCGAGGTCGCGGTGCATCTCAGCGGCATGCATCAGCTGCCAGATCTCGCCGCGGATCGCCGGCAGCTTGGCCGGGTCCATCGCGGCGATGTTGGCGTGCTCGTCGAGGAGCTGCTCGAGGCGGGCGATGTCGCCGTACGACTCCGCGCGCGCCATCGGCGGCACGAGGTGGTCGACGATCGTCGCGTGCGCGCGCCGCTTGGCCTGCGCGCCCTCGCCGGGGTCGTTGACGAGGAACGGGTAGACCATCGGCAGGTTGCCGAGCGCCGCGTCGGTGCCGCAGGACGCAGACAGCGCGGCGTTCTTGCCGGGGAGCCACTCGAGCGACCCGTGCTTGCCGAGGTGCACGACCGCATCGGCCCCGAAGCCTCCCTCTTGAACAGCCCTGCCCAGCCAGCGGTAGGCACCGAGGTAGTGGTGCGTCGGCGCGAGGTCGGGGTCGTGGTAGATCGCGATCGGGTTCTCGCCGAAGCCGCGCGGCGGCTGGATCAGCAGCACCACGTTCCCCGCCCGCACCGTCGCCAGCACGAGCTCCCCGGCGTCGTTGACGAACAGCGAGCCGGGCGCCTCGCCCCACGCCTCGACCATGTCGGCCCGCAGGTCGTCGGGCAGGTCGCGGGTCCACTCGGCGTACTGCTGCGGGGTGATCCGCACGTGCGCGTCGGTCAGCTGCGCCTGCGTCAGCCACTCCTCGTCCTGCCCGCCTGCCGCGATCAGCGCGTGGATCAGCGCATCGCCCTTCTCGGTGTCCGTCGCGTCGCGGTCGAGGATGTCCGTGACCACGTTCCCCGATCCCAGGTCGTACCCCTCAGCCCGCAGCCGCTGCAGCATCCGGATCGCGGAGACGGGGGTGTCGAGCCCGACGGCGTTGCCGATGCGCGCGTGCTTGGTGGGGTACGCCGACAGCACGAGCGCGAGCCGCTTCTCGGCGTTCGGGACGTGGCGCAGGCGCGCGTGCCGGACCGCGATGCCGGCGACGCGCGCGCACCGCTCGGGGTCGGCGACGTAGTGCGGGAGGCCGTCGGCGTCGACCTCCTTGAAGGAGAACGGCGCGGTGATGATCCGCCCGTCGAACTCCGGGATCGCGATCTGCGTCGCAGAGTCGAGCGGGCTCACGCCGTCGTCGGACGCCTCCCACTCCGCGCGGCTGCTGGTGAGGCAGAGGCCCTGGATGATCGGGATGTCGAGCGCCGACATCCGCGCGACGTCCCACGACTCGTCGTCCCCGCCGGCACTGGCGCCCGCCGGGACGGAGCCGCCGGCCGCGAGGACGGTCACGATCAGCGCGTCGAGCGTGCCGAGGGCGTCGTACAGCTCGCCGGGCGCGGAGCGCAGCGACCCCGCGAAGACCGGTACGCCGACCGCCTCCCCCGTCGCGTCGATCGCGTCGGCCAGCGCGTGCGCGAAGGCGGTGTTCCCGCTCGCCTCGTGGGCGCGGTAGTAGAGCACACCGACTCTGCTCTTCTCGGTGGTTGAGGTGCGAGGAGCGCCAGCCGCCTCGGTGGTCGAGGTGCGAGGAGCGCCAGCGACGAGCCTCGAAACCTCCGCCCTCTCAGCGAACCCCCACTGCGGCAGCTCCGCCGGCGGCGCGAACCCCTCACCGGTCAGCAGCACCGTGTCGGAGAGGAAGGCGTGCAGCTGGCGGAGGTTCTCCGGACCGCCCTCGGCGAGGTAGCGATGTGCCTCAGCCGCGACGCCCATCGGCACCGACGACAGCTCCATCAGCTCGGCGCTGGGCGCCTGCTCACCCCCCAGCACGACGACGTGCTTGCCGGTCGCGGCGACGCGCGTGAAGCCGGAGCACAGGTCCTGCGGCGAGCCGAGCAGTCGGCCGACGACGAGGTCGCAGCCCTCGATGACCTCGGCCATCGACTGGTGGCCGGGCCGCGCCGGGTTGGCGAGGACGTAATCCGCGCCGGACGCCCGGGCACTCAGCAGATCGGTGTCGGACGTGGACAGCAGTGCGATGCGCACGGATTCCTCCCGCGGGGTTCTCGCCCCTCGTTAGTCGGATCCCGCGTGGTCCAGTGTCTGGCTCAGGCCCATTCTCTAGGCCCTCACAGTGGCGGAACCGCCCCGGACTCGCACCGGGTTCCTGGGTTCCACGCAGGTGGCAGCGGCAGCCTAGCGCCCCCTCTTCTCGGTGGTTGAGGCGCGAGCGAAGCGAGCCTCGAAACCACGACCCGACATCGTGGAGCCCCCGTGCCACATGGTGACTCGCGGGCTCCACGATCACCCCGCCACCATCCGTTGGTTGAGGAGGGCGCGCAGCGCCCATCACGAGACCCCCAGCTCCGAGTGCCAAGATCACTCCGTGACCGAGCGCACCCGAGCCGACCTCTGCCCGGGCGTCTTCCGCCCCTGGCCGGCCGACGACGGCGCCCTGGTCCGCCTCCGCATCCCCGGCGGCCACCTCACCCGTACGAAGCTCGCCGCCCTCCTCGACGTCGCCGAGGCCTACGGCGACGGCGAGGTCCACCTCACCAAGCGCGCCAACCTCCAGCTCCGCGCCCTGCCCCTGTCGGGCGACGACGTTCCGACCGAGGTCGTCGAGGCGATCCGCGCGACCGGCCTGCTCCCGCACCCCGACCACGAGCTGGTGCGCAACATCCTCGTCTCCCCCCTGACCGGTCTCCACGGCGGCCGCGCCGACCTCCGCCCGGTGACCGCCGAGCTCGACGAGCGCATCTGCGCGACGCCGTCCCTCGCCAAGCTCCCCGGCCGCTTCCTGCTCGTCCTCGACGACGGCCGCGGCGACCTGATCGACCGCTCCTGCGACCTCGGCCTCGTCGCCCTCGACGCGGAGACCGTCCAGCTGAGGGTCGGCAGCACCCACTGGGGTCCGGTGGTCCCGCTCCACGAAGCGGCGGCCCGCCTCGCCGGCCTCGCCCGCGCCTTCCAGCAGGTCCGCGAGACCGCCTGGCACGTCGACGAGCTCCCCGTCCCGCCCGCGTCCAGCGACGCCGACCCGCACCTGCCCACGGCGAGCCCCCCACCGCCGTACGGCGACATGGCGGAGGGCATCACGCACCTCGAGGTCCCCGGCGGCGTCCTCGACCGCGCAGCCATCGGCGATCTGAGCGAGCACCTGGTCGTCACACCCTGGAAGTCCCTCATCGCCTACTGACGTCGACACCATGCAGGCAGTTCGCGGCCGGACGCGCAATGGCCACGCTCGATGTCCGCGACGCGGCAGCGAACTGCCTGCGTGGTGCTCCGATCCCGGCCCGCGCTGGTCGAGGAGCTTCAGGTCCAGGCGTTGCTTCGTCCTCGAAACGACGGGCTGCGCCGAGTGGCCCCACCACGCTGACACGATGACTCCGTGCCGCTTCCCCTCCCTCCGCCCGAGCTACCGTGCGGACCGTTGACGCTGCGGGCGATCACGGACGACGACTGGCGCCTGGAGCAGCAGCTCTCGCGCTGCGCAGAGGTCGTGCGGTGGACGTCGTACCCGGCCGACCTCAGTGAGGTGGAGGCGCGGTCCCGGGTCGCCCGCCAGCAGGAGCGGGCGCGCCAGGGCGCGACCCAGCGCTACGCCATCTGGGAGGACGACGTCGCCCACGGCACGTGTGGGCTGGGCTCGCTGGGCCAGGCGGTGCCGGAGGCGATGTACGCCCTCCTGCCGACCGCGCGCGGACGCGGCATCGCCACCGCGTGCGTGAAGGCTCTGCTGGACTGGGCCGCCGGACACGATCGACCGGCGGTGACCATCGTGACCGTCGACGGCAACGCGGCGAGCGCGGCCGTCGCGCGACGGGCCGGCTTCGACCTCTGGCAGACCGTCGAGGGCGACCACCGAGGACGATCGGCCACGCTCCACCGGTGGCGCTGGCTCGCCGACCCTCGAGCCAGCGCGCCCGCCTGAGCCCCAGGGGTGGCGGCACATCGCACCTCCGGGGACCGCCTCCGCGCAATCTGCCGCCACCCATTAGGGGCCCGCCGCGCCGCGGCGAACTGGGATCCGGACACGCGTCGACCCCCGTCGCGCGCGACTGCCCTAGGCTGCCCCCGTCACGCGACACAGGAACCCGGTGCGAGTCCGGGGCGGTTCCGCCACTGTCAGACCTCCAGCGACACGGGAGGTCGAGCCAGACACTGTCCGCGCGGCGTTACCAGCCGACCAGGGGCGCGAACCCCGAGGAGCCGTGATGAGCCTGTTGTCCCGTCCCACCCGCCGCTTCGACTACGTCGCCGACGGCGCCGCGATCTACGACGAGTCGTTCGCGACCATCCGCCGCGAGGCCCGCTTCGCCCACCTGCCAGCCGACGCCGAACGCGTCGCCGTACGCATGGTCCACGGCACCGGGCAGACCGACCTCACCGACGACCTCGTCATCCACCCCCGCCTCGTCAGCGCTGCGCGCGGCGCGCTCGAGGCCGGTGCGCCGATCATCACCGACGCGCACATGGTCGCCAGCGGCGTCACCCGCAAGCGCCTCCCGCGGGACAACGAGGTGCTGTGCGCGCTGCACGACCCGCGTACGCCCGACATCGCGATGCTGATGGGCACCACCCGCTCGGCCGCCGCGCTGTCCCTGCTCGAGGACCGGTTCGAGGGCGCGGTCGTCGCGATCGGCAACGCCCCCACCGCGCTCTTCCACCTCCTCGAGATGCTGCTCGACGGCGCTCCGCGCCCGGCCGCGATCGTCGGCTGCCCGGTCGGGTTCATCGGCGCCGCCGAGTCCAAGCAGGCGTTGGAGGACGTCGATCTGGACATCCCCTACCTCACCGTCCGCGGCCGCCGCGGCGGCTCGGCGATGACGGCCTCGGCCCTCAACGCGCTCGCCCAGGAGCAGGAGTGAGCGGCCGGTTGTACGGCGTCGGGCTCGGCCCCGGCGACCCCGAGCTGATCACCCGCAAGGCGGCCCGGCTCATCGAGTCGGCCGACGTGATCGCCTTCCACGCCGGCGTCGGCAAGACCTCCAACGCCCGCACCATCGCCGCCGAGCTGATCCCGGCGACGGCGATCGAGGAGGAGCTCCGCTACCCCGTCACCACCGGCACGACCGCTCACCCGGGTGGGTACGCCGGCGCGATGGCCGAGTTCTACGAGTCCTGCTCTGCCCGCCTCGGCGCCCACCTCGAGGCCGGCCGCACTGTCGTGGTCCTCGCCGAGGGTGACCCGCTGTTCTACGGCTCGTTCATGTACCTCCACGACCGGCTGGCCGACCGCTTCGAGACCGAGGTCGTCCCCGGCGTACCCGCCTTCGCCGCCGCCACCGCCGTCCTCGCCTCGCCGCTCGTGCGCCAGACCGACGTGCTGACCGTGCTCCCCGGCACCCTCCCCGTCCCCGAGCTCGCCCGCCGCCTCGCCGACACCGACGGCGCGATCATCATGAAGCTCGGCCGCACCTTCCCCGGCGTCGTCGAGGCGCTGCGCCAGGCCGGCCGCCTCGAGCACGCGAAGTACGTCGAACGCGCCTCCATGCCCGCCGAGCGCTGGATGCCCGTGGTCGACGTCGACCCCACGTCCGTCCCCTACTTCTCCCTGATCGTCGTCCCGGGAGACTCAGTGGCCGACGACCCGACCGGCCGCCGATCACCGTTGGTCGAGTCGGACGGCCAGCCCTCGGTGGTTGAGGTGCGAGCGCAGCGAGCCTCGAAACCACACCCGCTCAAGGTCATCGGCCTCGGCCCCGGCCCGGACACGTGGCTCACCCCGGAGGCCCAGGAAACCCTCGCCGACGTCGACCACGTCGTCGGCTACGCCCCGTACGTCGCCCGCGTCCCCCAGCGCGAAGGCCTCACCCGCCACGCATCCGGCAACACCGTCGAGGTCGACCGCGCCCGCCTCGCCCTGGACCTCGCGAGAAGCGGCGAGAAGGTGGCCGTCGTGTCCGGCGGCGATGCCGGAGTCTTCGGGATGGCGAGCGCGGTGTTCGAGGCAGCGGCCGACTACCCCGACGTACCCATCGAGGTCCTCCCCGGCGTCAGCGCCGTCCAGGCCGTCGCGGCCAAGGCGGGCGCCCCGATCGGCGCGGACTTCGCGGTCGTGTCGCTGAGCGACCGGCTCAAGCCGTGGCCGGTGATCGAGAAGCGCCTGCACGCGATCGCCGATGCCGACCTGGTGCTCGCGGTCTACAACCCCGCCTCGCGCAGCCGCACCACACAGGTGGCCGACCTGCAGAAGCTCTTCCTCGAGCACCGCAGCCCCGACACGGTCGTCGTGGTCGGTCGCGACGTCGGCCGCGCCGAGGAGTCGTTGACCGTGACCACCCTCGCCGAGCTCGAGGCCGACACGGTCGACATGAAGTGCCTGCTGATCGTCGGCGCCTCGTCGACCACCGTGACCGCGACGGGCCAGGTCTGGACGCCGAGGTTCGTGGAGTGACCGTCCACTTCGTCGGCGCCGGCCCGGGCGCGGCCGACCTCATCACCCTGCGCGCTGCGTCGCTGCTCGCGGCCGCCGACGTCGTGCTCTACCCGGGGACGTACCTCGACGCCGAGGTCCTCTCCCACTGCCCCGACGCCCGCCAGGTCGACACCCAGCGCCTCGACCTCGACCAGATCACCGCGGTGATGGTGTCCGCGGCCGAGGACGACAAGGAGGTCGTCCGCCTCACCTCCGGCGACCCGTCGCTCTACTCCGCACTCGCCGAGCAGACCGCCCGCCTCGACCGGGCCGGGGTCGCATGGGACGTGTGCCCGGGCGTGCCGGCGTACGCCGCCGCTGCTGCCGCCGTCGGCCGCGAGCTCACCGTCCCGCTCGTCGCCCAGTCGGTGGTGCTGACGAGGACGCAGGCCCGCTCGACCGCGATGCCGCCGACCGAATCGCTGGCCGCCTTCGCGGCAACCAGGGCGACGCTGGTTCTCCACCTCGCGATCACCAGGACGCGTTCACTGGCCGAGTCGTTGGTCGACGAGTACGGCGCGGACTGCCCCGCTGTCGTCGTCCACCGAGCCAGCCAGCCCGACGAGCTGGTCCTGCGCGGCACGCTCGCCGACATCGCCGGCCAGGTCGAGGCCGCTGGCCTCACGCAGGCCGCGGTCATCCTCGTCGGCTGGGCACTGGCGCGTGAGGGAACCGAGTCCTGGCTCTACACAGCCGACCGCCCGAGAGCCTGATCCACCGTTGGTCGAGGACGCCGGCCCCCTCGTTGGTTGAGGTGCGAGCGCAGCGAGCCTCGAAACCCCCCGGCACAGAAAGAAGCCCCGGACCAGAGGCCCGGGGCTTCTCGCAGCTGTCGATCAGGCCTGCTGGCCCAACGCGAACTGGATGTTGCCGTCCGCGTCCACGCCGCCGTCCAGCACCATGCCGTCGAGGGCCTGGGCGGCGTTGGCCTCGACCCAGACGGTGGCACCGTCCTGCTCGATGGTCTGGTCGCCGTCGACCGCGTGGTCGGCGGGGCTGACGGACAGGGACTGCCCGTCGGCCTCGGCCGCGATCCGGACGCCGGACATCTCCGGCACTTCCTCAGCAAGCTTGTTGACGATCTCGGTCACGTTCTCGGTGAGAGCAAGCATCTGGCTCTCCTTCCGTATGGAGTGCGTGTCCCCTCCACCATTGCGCGGATCCGGTGCAGGCACAAACCGAGGGCCCGAGGCACGACCCCCTCGCTAGGGCTGGCGTCTACGGCTCGACGTGCATCTCGTCGATCGAGGCGAGCTGCTCGGTGAGCAGCCGGCGCAGCTGGTCGCGCTGCTCGGTCGCCGCCTGACGGAGCGAGGCCACCTCGGCCTCGAGGGCAGCCTTCTCGTCGACGAGGCCGGCCATGGCCGTCGTACGCTCGCGGTCGAGGGCAGCGGCCTGCTCCGACCTGGCGCGGGCCTGCTCGGCCGCGGCCCGGTCCGCCTCGTCGCGGCTCGCCCGCGCGGTCTCGTCAGCCGAGGCTCGCGCCTCGTTCACCAGGGCCTCGGCCTCGGCCTTGGCGTCGGCGACGAGCTGGTCGGCCGTCATGGCAGCGATCTCGAGCGCGCGGGCGACGGACGCATCCCCCTGCGAGGAGGAGGGCGTCGGTGCGGTGCCCTCCGTCGCCGCGTAGCTGTCGTGGCTCGGCCCGGAGGTGCGGTCCTCGCGCGGGAAGTACTCAGTGTTCGACATGTTTCTCCCCATGGATGCGTGCCGGCTCTGGGTGTGCTGGCTCGGGTCCGAGCCGTTGTCACGTGACCATTGTCAGTGCACCCATGATCGCCCGGTGTGGGCGGCTTGCCAATTGGTCCCTTGTCGCGGTCTCGCCGGCCCCGCTCAGCCACCGTCCTCGGTGAGGGTCGCGGCGGGCAGCCAGTCGGCCCCGAGGAGCTCGGCGAGGTCGGCCAGACCGGTGGTGTCGCTGCCCACGGTGTCGGAGGCGGCGGCGATCCGCTCCACCATCACCTTGCCCACCTGCTCCTCGACCGTGCCCTCGGCATAGGCGATGTGCCACGGCGACACCTGGTGGTCACGGTGCGTACGGCCGGTCACCTGCCGTCCGGCGATGCCGGAGAAGCGCGCCTGGTGGAAGACACCGACCCGCGGGTCCGTGCTCGCCTGGCGGCCGTCGGCAAGGGTCTCGCCGGCGTGGAGGCTGATCGAGGCGACGGTGGTGAAGACGCACACCTTCGCCTCGCCGGTCTGGAAACGGAGCCGCTCGACCTCCGGGTCGAAGCGGTCACGGCCATAGATCGTGGCCACCTCGATGCCGGAGTCGCGCAGCCGGCCGGCGATCGGGTCCGCGGCGGTCGCGACGAACTCGACCGAGCACGCCACCTGCCGCTCCGCCTCGACCTGCTGGGCGATCCAGGCGACGGTCGAGTCGACGCGGATGAGCCCCGCCTTCTGCCGGAAGCGCAGGAGCGCGGCTCGCCCCTTGGCCACGTTGCGGCCGCGCCGGGCGATGTCCATCTCGCGGCAGAACTCGCCCCACTCGGCAACGTATGCCGTCCGCTCCGCTGGCGACAGCGCCACCGGCATCCCGGAGATCGGCACCGGCCCCCACGGGGCGGCGCGGTGCAGCATCGCCGGCGGCCGCTCCTCGTCGAGCCAGCCGCGCACGAGCTTGAGGTCCGCCGCGCGTCGCGCCGGGTCGGTGGTCCACGCCGCGCCGTACCGACCCCGCTCCACGCCGACACCGTGGCGCTCGAGCGCGTCGGCGAACACCTCGCCGGGCTTCGTCGCGTTCGTCCACTCCTTCATCGGCTCGCCGAGGACCTGCGCATAGGCCGGGGCGAGGTACGGCAGCTCGAGCGGCGTGTGCCCCGGCGTCGCAGTGGTCGCAATGACGAACGGCGCCGCGTCGTGCGGCTTCCCGTGACCGGAGATCCGCGCCCACAGCTTCCACCGTTTCGTCGTCGTACGGCGCAAGGCGTGGGCCTCGTCGGCGATGATCACGTCCCAGGCGTGGTCCTTCACCTTCTCCAGCCGGTCCCACGTGATCACCACCCACTCCAGACCGCCGTCGCCGAGCGCCGTGATCGTGCGGCACCAGTGGCCGATGGTGATCGCGGCGGGCCGGTCGGCGACGACCAGCACCCGTTGCGCACCCCGGAGGTCGCCGACAGCCGTCGCCCCGAGGACGGCGGAGATCGTCTTGCCCACACCGGGCTCGTCGGCGAGCAGGAAAAGACGCCCGCCCGCCTCGGCGCGCGCCGCGATCGCATCGGCCGCCTCGAACTGGATCCGCCGCGGCTCGAGCGCGTCGGTCGGCTCGGGGTCGGGCGTCGGGTGGTCGGGGTTGAGGGTGTTCTCGATGAACCGGCCGAGCGTGTGGGGGCCCGGGGCGTACGGCTTGAGGTGCTCGGGCAGTGCGCGCCCGACGAACAGGTGGGTCTTCACGGCGGGGTGCCAGCTCGCGCCCTCGGCCTGGGTGCCGTACGGCACGTCGAGCACCCACACCCGCTCGCCGGGCCCGGCGGTGGGCAACGGCCTCGGCTGCTTCGTGCCCTTCCGGCGCGGGGGCGCGCTCCGGCGACGAGTGCTGGATCGGCGGGAGCTGGCCACCTCCGGACGTTATCCGGGTCTCCTCCACGAACCGGGCAGCCTCGCCCGCGTCCTCAGCGCGGGACGACCGCGGGTTCACTCCGACAGCCCAAGGCGGCCTCCCACCGGGCGAGGGCTCGCGTAGTGTGATGGGCGTGTCGGGTCACCGGGTCGAAGCGTCGCGGGTGATGTCAGTCGACCCCGATGCTGCGTTCGCCCGGCTGATGAACGCCCGGCTGACGGACGTGTTCACCCGGCGCTATGCGGCCATGCCGGCCGTCACTGACGTGACCGATCAGCCCGGCGACTGGGGCGTCGTCGGACAGACCCGCACGATCGTGCTTGCCGACGGCGGCCGGCTCCGCGAGACCCTGACCGAGATCGAACGCCCGCACCACTTCGCCTACCGGCTCGACGAGATCGAAGGGCCGCTCCGGCACTTCGTCCGCACCATCGACGGAGCCTGGACGATCGCCCCGCACGATGAGGGTGCTCGCATCGGCTGGGCCTGGACCTTCTACCCGAAGACCTCGCCGGCCCGGCTCACCACGAGCGTCATCGGCCGCATGTGGATGGGGTACGCCGAACGCGCACTGACGGAGCTCGAGGCCATCCTCACGCGCGACTGACGCGCGGGCTGCCGCAACACGAGAGTCAGGGCTTCAGCCAGGCCCACTGCGTGACTGCGCGCGCGGGGGTCCAGCCGGTGAAGGTGCCGACAGGCGCCGCTGTCTCGACCGCGATGCGCGTGACCTCGCCGCCGTGGTCGGCGTACGCCTTCGCCAGCAGCGTCTCCGTCTCGAGGGTGACGCCGTGGACGACGAGGCGGCCGCCGGGCTTGATCGAGCTCACGCAAGTTTCGAGGACGCCTTCTCGGGTGGCGCCGCCGCCGATGAAGATGGCGTCCGGGGCCTCGAGGCCCGCGAGAGCAGAGGGGGCGCGGCCCTCGACCACCTCGAGGTCGGGGACGCCGAGGGCTTGAGCGTTGCGCGCGATGCGGGCGGCTCGTTCGGGGTCGGACTCGACGGCGACCGTGCGGCAGGTGGGATGGGCGCGCATCCACTCGATACCGACCGAGCCGGCGCCGGCGCCGGCGTCCCAGAGGAGCTGGCCTGGTGCGGGCATCAACCGGGCGAGGGCGGAGGCGCGGAGGTCGCGCTTGGTGAGCTGGCCGTCGTGCTCGAACGCGTCGTCGGGGAGACCGGCCGCCCAGGAGGCGAGGCCGTTCCCGGAGACCTCGATGGCGATCACGTTAAGCGCGGGCGACACCTCGGACCAAGACGAGGCATGACCCGAGACCAACGCTTCTGACGACGAGCCGAGGTCGCCCAGCACGGTCAACTTCGAGGCGCCCCAGCCCGAGGATGTCAGCAGCGAGGCGACCTCCGCCGGCGTCGACGCATTCGACGACAGCACCAGCAGGCGCCGTCCGGGTGCACACTCGCGCAGGACCCGCGACACCGAGCGCCCGACCACGGTGACCACCGCACACGACTCGAACGACCATCCCATCCGAGCCCGCGCGAGCGAGACCGAGGAGACCGCCGGCACCACCCGCACCGGAGCGCCGTACTCCAGCAGCGTCGTCGCGATCCCGGAGACCAGCGGGTCGCCGGACGCGAGGGCGACAACCGGACGGCCGGCGTACTCAGCAAGAAGACGGGGAAGCCCGGAAGCCAGCGGCGAGGGCCACGGGATCCGCGACTGACCCGGCACCGATGGCACGAGCGACAGGTGCCGCGACCCGCCCCACAGCACCGCCGCCCCGAGCACCAGCTCGCGCGATGAAGGCGAAAGACCGGAGAAGCCGTCGGCGCCGATGCCGACGACCACGACCTCCGTGGGCACCCCAGTGGCAGACATGGCCGCAGACGCTATCGTGGCCGGCACTTGGCGAGAGGTGCCCCGAAGTCTGGGGAGAATCTGGGAAGTCGGTGAGATTCCGACACAGGGCCCGCTGCGGTGACTCGAGACGTCGAACTCCGGCGTTGCGAGAAGTCCGAAGACCGGCCTCCCGCCGCCCATGAAGATGGCAACGAGAGCGGGAGCCCCCATGCCACTGCAGTACCCCCTGTCCGCCGTCGTCCCCTCCAAGGACACAGGCGACGACATGACGCTCGCCCTGATCCTCACCACGATCTCCCCCGAGGTCGGCGGCGTGCTGGTGCGCGGCGAGAAGGGCACGGCCAAGTCCACGACCGTGCGCGCCCTTGCCTCCGTGCTGCCGCCGATCGAGGTGGTCGCCGGCGACCGGTTCAGCAGCGCCCCCGGTGAGACGAGCCCCGACGGAGCCTGGCCCCGCGACGCGGAGACCGAGACCCGACCCGTACGCCTCGTCGAGCTGCCCGTCGGCGCCACCGAGGACCGCGTGCTCGGCTCGCTGCACCTGTCCAAGGTGCTGGCCGACGGCGTCGCCGAGTACGAGCCCGGCCTCCTCGCCCGCGCGCACCGCGGCATCCTCTACGTCGACGAGGTCAACCTCCTCCACGACCACCTCGTCGACCTGCTGCTCGACGCCGCCGCGATGGGCCGCTCGACCGTCGAGCGCGACGGCGTCTCGGTCGCGCACGCCGCCCGCTTCGTGCTCGTCGGCACCATGAACCCCGAGGAGGGCGAGCTCCGGCCGCAGCTCCTCGACCGCTTCGGCCTCACCGTCGAGATCGCCGCACCGCGCGACCCGCAGCTGCGCGCCGAGGTCGTCCGCCGCCGCCTCGCCTTCGACGCCGACCCGCAGGCGTTCGTGGAGTCGTACGCCGACGCCGAGCGCGCGCTGACCAACCGGATCGCCGCCGCCCGCACGCTGCTGCCCGAGGTCGAGCTCACCGACGCGGTGCTCACCAAGGTGGCCGAGGTCTGCGCCGCCTTCGAGGTCGACGGGATGCGCGCCGACATCGTCACCACGCGTACGGCGATCGCTCATGCTGCCTGGCATGGACGGACCTCCGTCACGCGGGCCGACATCCGCCAGGCCGCGCTGCTGGCGCTGCCGCACCGACGGCGGCGGAATCCGTTCGATGCGCCTGGGATCGATGAGGAGCTGCTGGACCAGGTCTTGGGGGATGAGGAGCCGGAGCCTGAGCCGCCGATGCCTCCCAAGCCTGACGACCCGGGAGGTCATACGGACGGGGCAGACGGTGGCCCTGACCGTATGACCTCCGAGGATGGCGAGGGACGTGAGACGGAGCGGTCGCCGGAGCAGCCGGATCGCAACACGTCCGACGGCTTGGATGGTCAGGCGACCGGGGATCCGGGTCTCGATACGCCTCCTCGTTCCTCGTCGGCCACTCGACCCACTGAGGTTGCGGGGGTCGCGGATCCGTACAAGGTGCGGCGGTTCGAAGTCACCGGCACGGGCGCGGGGGAGTCGGGGAAGCGGTCGCGCGCGCTGACGTCGAACGGGCGTCGCGTCGGGGCGGACCCCACCGGCAACGGCGGGCTGCACCTCGTGGAGACCATCCGCGCCGCCGCCCCGCACCAGCGGAGCAGGGGCAGGACCAACGGTCGGATCAGGTTCGAGGCGACCGACCTCCGCACCGCGCGACGGGAGGGGCGGGAAGCGAACCTCGTGCTCTTCTGCGTCGACGCGTCGGGCTCGATGGCCGCGCGCAAGCGGATGGAGCAGGTGAAGACCGCGATCCTCAGCCTGCTGCTCGACGCCTACCAGCGTCGCGACAAGGTCGGGCTGGTCACGTTCCGCGCCGACGGCGCCGAGGTCGCGCTGCCGCCGACCCATTCGGTCGACATCGCGGCGAAGCGGCTCGCCGACCTGCCGGCAGGAGGGCGTACTCCCCTCGCCGAGGGCCTGCTCACCGCCGCCGAGGTGCTGCGGATCGAGAAGGTGCGCGACCCGCGACGACGACCGCTGCTCATCGTGATCACCGACGGCCGCGCCACCCACGGCCCCGACGCCGTGCACCGGAGCCGTCAGGCAGCGCAGTGGATCGCCGAGCAGCAGACCACTGCGGTCGTCGTCGACTGCGATAGCGGTTCATTTCGTATGGGACTAGCCGGAGAGCTGGCTCGGCACATGCAAGCGATCCACCTCCCCCTCGCCGACGTCAGCGCCCGGGTGCTGACCGACGTGGCGAGGGTCGCGTGAGCACCGACCTGTACGACGTCATCGCCCGCCGGCGCGACGTACGAGCCGAGTTCAGCGGCGAGACCGTCGACCTCGGGCAGCTGCGGCGCATCCTGCAGGCGGCGCACGAGGCGCCGAGCGTCGGGCACAGCCAGCCGTGGGACTTCGTCCTGGTCTTCGACGAGGAAACGCGAGCAGAGTTCGCCGACCACGTCGAGACCGAGCGGCAGACGTTCGCCGAGCAGCTCGAGGGCGAGCGGCGGGAGACCTTCGAGAAGA
The DNA here is from genome assembly GCF_001425025.1 of Nocardioides sp. Root122. Lineage (GTDB taxonomy): Bacteria > Actinomycetota > Actinomycetes > Propionibacteriales > Nocardioidaceae > Nocardioides. The sequence continues at coordinate 350,021 of NZ_LMDE01000001.1, read as the reverse complement.
TCAAGGTCGAGGGGATCCGCGAGTCCGGCCTCGGCGTCGTGGTGACGTACGACGAGAGCCGCGGCGGGCAGCACGTGCTCGGCCGTCACGCGATCGCCGACACCGGCCTCTACTCCACCTGCCTGGCCATCCAGAACCTCTGGCTCGCCGCCACCGCCGAGGGCCTCGGCGTGGGGTGGGTGTCGTTCTACCGCGAGGAGTTCCTCGCCGACCTCGTCGCCCTGCCCGACGGCGTACGCCCGGTCGCGTGGCTCTGCCTCGGGCCGGTGCGGCACCTGCAGGCGGTGCCCGACCTCGTACGCCACGGCTGGCGCAAGGGCCGGAGCCTCGACGAGGCGATCCACCTCGAGAGCTGGAGGGGCTGACATGCCGCAGGGCGTCCCGACCACGATCCCCGACGACGGGCTCACCACGCGCGAGCGGCGCAACCGCCCGCTGATCATGGTCCACACCGGTCCCGGCAAGGGGAAGTCGACCGCCGCTTTCGGGCTTGCGATGCGCGGGTGGAACCAGGGCTTCAGCATCGGTGTCTTCCAGTTCGTGAAGTCCGCCAAGTGGCGCATCGGCGAGCAGACCGTGCTCGAGCGCCTCGGCGAGCTGCACGAGGAGACCGGTGAGGGTGGTCCCGTCGCCTGGCACAAGATGGGCTCGGGCTGGTCGTGGTCGCGCAAGGCGGGCACCGAGGAGGACCACGCCGCCGACGCCGCCGAGGGCTGGGCCGAGATCAAGCGGGCGCTCGCCGAGGAGCGGCACGACCTCTACGTCCTCGACGAGTTCACCTATCCGATGAAGTGGGGCTGGGTCGACGTCGACGACGTCGTCGCCACGCTCGTCGACCGCCCCGGTCGCCAGCACGTCGTGATCACTGGCCGGCACGCCGACCCGCGGCTCATCGAGGCGGCCAACCTCGTGACCGAGATGGGCCAGGTGAAGCACCCGATGGAGGTCGGGCAGAAGGGCCAGCGGGGCATCGAGTGGTGAGCCTGCCGCGGCTCATGGTGGCCGCACCCGCCTCCGGGCACGGCAAGACCACGGTCGCCACCGGGCTGATGGCCGCGCTTGCCCGCGCCGGCCACACCGTCAGCGGCCACAAGGTCGGCCCCGACTACATCGACCCCGGCTACCACGCGCTCGCCACCGGTCGCCCCGGCCGCAACCTCGACCCGCACCTCGTCGGCGAGCAGCGCCTCGTCCCGCTGCTGCTGCACGGTGCCGCCGGCGCGGACCTCGCCGTGATCGAGGGCGTGATGGGCTTGTACGACGGCCAGATCGGTGGCGACGGATTCGCATCGACGGCCCACGTGGCCGCCGTGACGCGCACCCCCGTCGTCCTCGTCGTCGACATCTCGTCGGCGTCGCGGACCATCGCGGCGACGATCCACGGGCTCTGCACCTGGTCGCAGCCGCCCGTCGACGTGGTCGGGGTGATCCTCAACAAGGCGGGGTCGGCGCGGCATGCCGAGGAGGTCGTGCGGTCCATCGGCGACCGGCTGCCGGTGCTCGGGATCCTGCAGCGCGACGACGGGATCGAGGCGCCGAGTCGGCACCTCGGGCTGGTGCCTGCGGCCGAGCGCGCGGATGCGGCTGCGGCGCTCGATCGGCTCGCTGCTCAGATCGCGGAGAAGGTGGACCTCGCTGCTGTTGTCCGGCTGGCGTCGGCGGCGCCGGAGCTGCACGAGGCGCCCTGGGATCCGGCCTCCTCGGTGGTTGAGGTGCGAGGAGCGCCGGCGACGAGCCTCGAAACCTCCGACCCACGTGGTTTCGAGGCTCGCTTCGCTCGCACCTCAACCACCGAGTCGGGGCGTGGTGGCAGGGCGCGCATCGCGGTGGCCGGAGGGCGGGCGTTCACGTTCCGGTACGCCGAGACCGTGGAGCTCCTGCGTGCAGCAGGGGCGGAGGTCGTGGACTTCGACCCCCTCACCGACGCCCGGCTCCCGGACGGCACGACCGGCCTCTACCTCGGCGGCGGGTTCCCCGAGATGCACGCAGCCGAGCTCGGGGACAACGAGCGCCTGCGGCGCGACATCCGCACGGCCATCCAGCGCGGGCTGCCGACCGTGGCCGAGTGTGCCGGTCTGCTCTACCTCTGCGAGTCCGTGCGTGGCCCCGACGGACCCGCGGTCCCGATGGTCGGCGCCGTCGACGCGGTCGCCGAGATGGCATCGCGGCTGACGCTGTCCTACCGGACCGCGACCGCTCCGGCCGACAATCTCCTGGCGCGAGCTGGTGAGGAGGTCACCGGCCACGAGTTCCACCGCACCCACCTCACCCGCGCGCACACCGGGCAGGCCGCCTGGCACCTCCCCCACGAGGAAGGCATCGCCACCCCGAGCCTGCACGCGACCTACCTCCACACCCACTGGGCCGGCCACCCGCAGCTCGCGATGCGGTTCGTGCAGGCCGCCAGTGAGCACCGCGGCCCGGACCTCCGCCACCACGGCGACCAGGAGACCGGAGCGGGACTGGTCGACCTCGCCGTCAACGTCTTCGACGGCCCTCGCCCGACCTGGCTCGACGTAGCGCTGGTCGAGGCCGTGACAGACGCCGACACCTATCCCGACGCGACCGAGGCCGAGCGCGCGGTCGCCAAGCGGCACGGGCGGGACGCAGAGGACGTCCTCGCCACCGCCGGCGCCGCCGAGGCCTTCACCCTGGTCGCGAGACTGAGAGAGTGGCGGCACCCGGTCGTCGTACATCCGCAGTTCACCGAGCCCGAGGTCGCGCTCCGCACGGCCGGGCACACGCCGGGGCAGGTCGTCCTGCGACACGACGACGGCTTCCGCCTGACGCCCGGCCAGATCCCGGACGACGCCGACCTCGTGATCATCGGCAACCCGACCAACCCGACCGGCGTACGCCACCCGGCCGACACGATCAGGAGCCTCACGAGACCCCACCGGTTGGTCGTCGTCGACGAGGCCTTCCTCGACGACGACATCGAGACCCTGGCCGACCAGAGGCACGCCGGACTCGTGGTGCTGCGCAGCCTCACCAAGATCTGGTCCATCCCCGGCATCCGCGCCGGCTACCTCCTCGCCGAGCCGAACGTCGTCGAGGAGCTCAGACGACGGCAGACCCCGTGGTCCGTCTCCGCGCCGGCCATCGCCGCCCTCGTCGCCACCAGCAGCGAGCAGGCACGGGAAGAAGCCAGGAAGAGGGCGCGCGAGCTGCACGCACGCCGGCGCCACCTCGAGGACGGGCTGCGCGAGCTGGGCATCGACACCGTCCCCAGCACCGCGCCGTACGTCCTTGCGCGCACCGGCAGCGGGAGCCGGAAAACCTTGCGGGGCTTGGGTTTCGCGGTCCGGAGGGCCGACACGTTCCCCGGCCTGGACGACGAGTGGGTCCGGATCTCGGCCCGACGAAAGTCGGTGACCGACGACCTCCTCGGTGCGCTACGCTCGCTCCACCCAGTCCTGAGGAAGCCGGTGGGAATCCGGCGCAGTGGCGCTACTGTGACACCGCTCTGAGCGGTGAAGTCAGACCCGACGGACTGGAAGTCACTCCCCATCAACCCGGGACGCTTTCATCCCGAAGGAGACACCATGGCCCACGCCTTCGCCACCCCTGTTGCCGCTCCCTCCGAGCTGGCCATCCCCGTCCGGGAGCTCGCTCCCTGGCTCGCCCTCGGCGCACTGTTCGCCCTCACCGTGCTGGTGCTGATCAGCTCGGTGCAGGGCGCGATCACCATCCCCGAGGGCACCGCGATCCACGAGTGGGTCCACGACGGCCGGCACCTGCTCGGCTTCCCCTGCCACTGACGGCCGGGGATGACCACCCGCACCTTCCTGGTCCACGGTCTTCTCGCTGGTCTGCTCGCCGGCATCGCTGCGTTCGTCGTGGCGTACACCGTCGGTGAACCGCAGATCGACAAGGCCATCGCCCTCGAAGAGGTTGCCGGCGCCCCGGCCTCCGACGGGCACGACCACACGCACGCCGACCCGTCCCAGGACGCGGCCGGCCACTCCCACGGCGACGAAGCCGTCGTCTCCCGCACCACCCAGTCCACCCTCGGGCTAGCCACCGGCACGCTCGCCCTCGGCGTCGTGCTCGGCGGCTTCACCGGGCTGCTCGCCGCCGCCGGTCTCGGCCGGCTCGGCGGGCTCCGACCGGCCGCGAGCACGGCAGTCATGGCGCTCTTGGCCGCGGTGTCGTTCAGCGTGGTGCCGTTCCTGAAGTACCCCGCCACCCCACCCGCCGTCGGCTCCGGCGAGACGATCGACAGCCGGACGGCCGTCTACTTCGGGTTCCTCGCGGTCTCGGTGCTCGGCGTGCTCGCCGCGGTCGCCGTGGCCCGCCGGGCCGCTCGACGGTGGACCGGGGTGCCGGGCGTCCTCGCCGGCGCAGCGACGTACGTCGCCGTGGTCGCCGTCGCCGCGCTCGCCTTCCCGAAGATCGACGAGCTGGGCAGCTTCCCGGCCGGCCTCCTGTGGGACTTCCGGATCGCGTCGCTGCTGACGCTGGTCGCCCTGTGGGCCGTCATCGGCGCGGCGCTGACCGCGCTCGTCGACCGCACCTGGCGCCAGCACAGCGCGGCACAGGCGAGGAAGGAGCTCGCGGCATCGCTGTGAGCGTCGGGGTGAGCCGGGCACTGGGCATCGTGCTCGGCCACCTCGCCGACAGGCGCTTCGGCGACCCCCAGCGGTGGCACCCCGTCGCCGGCTTCGGCCGCGCAGCCGCCGCCATCGAGCACAGGACGTACGCCGACTCGCGAGCGCGCGGCGTCGTCCACCTGGTCCTCCTGGCCGGGGCCGCCACGGGGGGCGGCCTCGGCCAGGAGCTGCGCACGCGCGGCCACCCGGTCGCGCACACCCTCGTCACCGCGGCCGCCACGTGGGCCGTCCTCGGCGGCACCTCGCTGGGTCGGGAGGCGATGGCTGTCCACTGGCTGCTCGAGAAGGGCGACCTCCCCGGGGCCCGCCAGCGGCTGACGCACCTCGTCGGGCGCGACACCTCCCTCCTCGACGAGGGCGAGGTCAGCCGGGCGACCGTCGAGTCGGTCGCGGAGAACACCTCGGACGCCGTCGTCGCTCCCCTCGTGTGGGGTGCGCTGCTGGGTGTCCCCGCCCTGCTCGGCTACCGCGCGGTCAACACCCTCGACGCGATGGTCGGTCACCACGGCGAGCGCTACGGCCGCTTCGGCTGGGCATCGGCCCGCTTCGACGACCTGCTCAACCTGCCGGGCGCGCGGCTCAGTGGACTGCTCGCCGCCGCCTGCGCGCCCACCGTCGGTGGCTCACCGGCCGCGGCGCTCAAGGCCTGGGCGCGCGACGCCCGCCGCCACCCCAGCCCCAACGCGGGAGTCGTGGAGGCCGCCTTCGCCGGCGCGCTCGGCGTACGCCTCGGGGGGCGCAACCACTACGCCTACGGCATCGAGGACCGCGTGCTGCTCGGCGACGGCCCTCCTCCGACCCGTGACGACATCGACCGCGCGGTCCGGCTGGCCCGCCACGTCGGCACCGGCGCCGTCGCTACAGCCGCGCTCGTTGCCTGCACCAGGAAGGCAGTTCGCGGGAGGTCGCGGCCGTCCTGAGCGCGGACACGCCCGGCCCGCGAGCGAACTGCCTGCACGGTGTCGGCAGATGGGGCGACGGGCGCTCAGGCGAACGGGTCGGGCAGCGCGCCCGGCAGCCCGGCGAGCAGCTCACGCGCCCGGGCGGCGTGCTTGTTCTCGACCAGCACCTCGTACTTCGTCGCCACCACCTGGGTGACCGAGGAGAAGTCCCGCTGGCCCCGCGTGAAGGCGTAGCCGAGGAGCGCCCACACCAGACCGAAGGTCGCCCCCATGAAGGCGGTGCTCAGCAGCACCGACACCAGGTTGGCGTTGGTGAAGAGCGCGAAGATCAAGCCGATGAAGACGCCGAACCACAGCCCGGAGAGCAGGCCGCCGACGGCGATCTTCGACCAGGTCAGCCGACCGGTGACGCGCTCGATGCGCTTGAGGTCGGTGCCGACGATCATCAGCTGCTCGACCGGGAACTCGGCGTCGGCGAGGAAGTCGACGGTCTTCTGCGCCTTGGCGTAGTCGTCGTAGACCGCCAGCGACTGCGGGAACTGCAGCTTGAGGGGCGAGGCGGGGTCAAGGCCCGGGGTCGACATGCGCTCCACGATACGACCGCGCGCAGCGTCAGCCCTGCCGCCGGACCCACGCCGCCGCAGCAGCCGCGTCCGGCACGGTCTCGACCCCGTCGGTCGCACCGGAGCGCCGCACGACCACGATCGGCACACCGAGCTGGTCGGCAGCTGCCATCTTCGGCCAGGTGTAGCGACCGCCCGAGTCCTTGGTGACAAGTACGTCGATGCCGTGCTCGGCCATCATCGACAGCTCCCCGGCGAGGTCGTAGGGGCCGCGGTCGAGGTAGACCTCCCACGGCGACGGGACCTCGATCTCCGGCGGGTCGACGACCCGCACGACCGCCCGGACCGCCGCCAGCGGCGAGACGAAGTGCTCGAGCGGCTGCCGCCCCACGGTCAGGAACGGCCGCTGCCCCGACGACGCGGCGGTCGCGGCCGCAGCGGCGTGGTCGTCGACCCAGGTCCAGCCGTCGGCGCCCGGCGCGTCGGACCACCCGGGACGTGCGAGCCGCAGCAACGGCAGGCCGAGGGACGAGCAGGCGGCGAGCGCGTTGGCCGACATGCCCTCGGCGAAGGGGTGGGTGGCGTCGACGACCGCATCCATCCGGTGCGAGACCAGCCAGTCCGACAACCCGGACACGCCGCCGAAGCCGCCGATCCGCACGGGCCCGGCGGGCAGTCGCGGCCGCTCGACCCGGCCGGCCAGCGACGACACCACGTCGACCCCGGCCTCGACGAGCAGGACCGCCAGCTCGCGCGCCTCGCTCGTGCCGCCGAGCAGCAGGACCCTCATCGCGACGCTCCCGGCTCCAGCGCCGGAAGACCGGCCGGCACGCCCGACCACGCGAGCGACAGCAGGGCGTCGAGGTCGAGGTGCTCCTCGGCCAGGTCACCGAGCAGGTCGAGGCGACGCTCACGCATCTCTGCGAAGCTCACCGCCCCCGGCTCGTACGACGTCCCTGCCGCCGCGGACACCTCCGCCAGCAGCGCCCGCCGCAGGTCGTCGCCCTCCAGGCTGCCGTGCCACATGGTCCCGAAGACAGCACCCGACCGCGCTCCGCCGAGGAACTCGTCGCCGGAGTGCCGGGTGACCCGGCCGTGGTGGATCTCGTAGCCGTGAGCCTCCGCACCGAAGGCGGAGCCACGAGGCAGCCGCAGCACCTTGTCCGGCGCGAACGTCGTCGTCACGTCGAGCAGCCCCAGGCCCTCGACGTCGGCACCGGCGTCGCCCTCGACCCCGGACGGGTCGGTGATCCGCCGCCCCAGCATCTGGAAGCCACCGCAGATCCCGAGCACCGGCTTGCCCGCGGCCGCGTGCGCGAGCACCGCGCGGTCGAGCCCGCGGGCGCGCAGCCAGTCGAGGTCGGAGAGCGTCGCCCGCGTGCCGGGCAGCACCACGAGGTCCGCGCCGGCCAGCGCGCGCGGGTCGGAGGCGAAGACCACGTCGACGCCCGGCTCGATGCCCATCGCGTCGACGTCGGTGAAGTTGGAGATGCGCGGCAGCCGCACCACGGCGACGCGCAGTCGCGCCTGCTCGTCCGGGGCGCGGCGCCCGGCCAGGTCGAGCGCGTCCTCGGAGTCGAGCCAGAGGTCGGGGTGCCACGGCAGCACGCCGTACACCTCGCGGCCGGTCAGCTGCCGCAGCTCGGTCAGCCCCGGGCGCAGCAGGTCGAGGTCGCCGCGGAACTTGTTGACCACGAAGCCCGCGACCAGCGCCTGGTCGGCTGCCGACAGCAGCGCCACCGTCCCGAGGAACGCGGCGAACACCCCGCCCCGGTCGATGTCGCCGACCACGACGGTCGGCACCGAGCCGTGCTGCGCGAGGCCCATGTTGACGTAGTCGCCGGCGCGCAGGTTGATCTCCGCCGGGCTGCCCGCGCCCTCGACCACGACGAGGTCGTAGCGGGAAGAGAGGTCGTCGAACGCGGCGTAGGCCGCGTCGCGCAGGTGCGTGCGGCCCCCGACGAAGTCCTTCGAGTCGATCGTCCCGCCGGGCTGCCCCATCACCACGACGTGGCTGCGCCTGTCGCCGCCCGGCTTGAGCAGCACCGGGTTCATGGCGGCCTCCGGATCAGCGCCCGCGGCGACGGCCTGGATCCACTGCGCCCGACCGATCTCGGCACCGTGGCCGTCAGCGGTGGCGCAGACCATCGAGTTGTTCGACATGTTCTGCGCCTTGAAGGGCGCGACCTTGATCCCCCGTCGGGCGAACGCCCGGCACAGGGCGGTGGTGACGATGGTCTTGCCCGCATCCGACGTCGTCCCGGCGACCAGCAGCGCGCTCACGGACGCCAGCCTAGGGTCTCCGCACCTCCCGCTCCGCGCGGGACCGACGACCGGGCGGCCCCGGACTGGAGGCAGTCCAGACGGAATCTTTACCGACCATCTGTTCCATTCCTGAGACGGTCGGGCAGAGTTGCGGTATGGGCAAGCTGATCTTCGACAACCGGGTGATCGTGAGCGTCTTCCTCGTCCTGGCGTTCCTCAACGCCCTGGCGATCGAGCACAACTGGTACTGAGTCCCACGCGGGCCCCACCGCCCGTCTGGCACGATGCGCCGGTGGCGTCACCCGAGCTCTCCTCCGACTGCTCGCAGTGCTTCGGGCTCTGCTGCGTCCTGCTCCCCTTCTCCGCCTCCGCGGGCTTCGGCGTCGACAAGCCGGGCGGCACGCCGTGCCTGAACCTCGCCGACGACGACCGCTGCCGCGTCCACGCCACCCTGCGCCAGGACGGCTGGCCCGGGTGCACCGTCTTCGAGTGCTTCGGCGCCGGCCAGCAGGTCTCCCAGGTGACCTACGCCGGCGTCTCGTGGCGTGAGCAGGACAACCTCCCCGAGATGGCCGCGGTCCTGTCGGTGATGCGCCAGCTGCACGAGATGCTCGTCCACCTGACCGAGGTCTCCCGGCGCTCCCCCCACCCGGCCGCCGACGCGGCCCGGACCGAGGTCGAGGCGGTGACCGGGCGTGACCCCGAGTCGGTGCTGACCTTCGACCTCGACGAGCTGCACGCGCGCGTCGGCGACCTGCTCGCCGAGGCCAGCACGCGCGTACGCCGCTCGCACCCCGCCACGGCCGACCTCACGCGCGCCGACCTGGCCGGCCGCACGCTGGCGGGCGACCACCGCGGCTGGACCTTCCGCGGCGCGGTCCTCATCCGCGCGAACCTCCGCGAGGCCGACCTGACGGACGCCGACCTGCTGGGTGCCGACCTGCGCGACGCCGACCTACGCGGCTGCGACCTGTCCACCACGCTCTTCCTCACCCAGCCGCAGGTCAACGCGGCCATCGGCGACGCCGCCACCGTGCTGCCCGCCGGGCTGCGGCGTCCGGGGCACTGGGCGGCCTGACGCCGAGCGTCCGGCGGATGGCCCACGCGGGCCGCACGATCTGAGTGCGGATACCGAGGGCGCGGCGGCGTCCGGTGCCCGACACTCGGCGCATGGACTCCTCCTGGCAACGCCCCGGACTGCGCGCCGCCCTCCTCTACGCCGTCGCCGCCGGCCTCCTCGGCACCGTGGTCTCCCTCGTCAGCCGGGTCGAGCTCACCCGCCGGCACGTGCCGAGCCACGAGCTCCCGGACGGCCCGGTCATCGTGGTCTCCAACCACACCAGCTTCGCCGACGGCATCCTGCTCGCCCTCGTCGGCCGTCGCCTCGGTCGCTCACTGCGGCTGATGGCCACCGGCGGCGCTTTCCGCTCCGGGCTCGTCGGACCGGTCGTCCGGCGCCTCGGCTTCATCCCCGTCCTGCGGGGCACGAGCAGCGCGGCCGGCTCGCTCGACGCCGCCGCCGAGGCGCTCGCCGCGGGCGAGGCCGTGGGGCTCTTCCCCGAGGGACGGATCACCCGCGACCCCGACCAGTGGCCCGAGCGCAGCAAGACCGGCGCCGTCCGCCTGGCGCTGCGCACGGGCGCGCCCGTCGTGCCCGTCGCGATGGTCGGCGCGCACCGGGTCGTCGGCAGGCGCCGCATCCTCGGCCGGTTGCTGGGCAACGTGCTCACCCGGCCGATCGTGCGGATCGAGGTGGGCGAGCCCATCGACGTACGCCGTCTCGCAGGCGTCACCGGTGACGCGGAGGTCGACGACGCGACGGTGCGGCGGGCGGCCGACGAGGTGATGGCCGAGCTCGTCGCACGGGTCGCCGACCTGCGTGGCGAGGTCGCGCCCCACCCGCTGGGCGTGCCGGAGGAGGCGCTGGGCGCGCCTCAGGAGTAGCGGTGGCTCTTGGCGGCGTGGCCGCTCTCGCGCGTGCAGGTGCGACCGCTCATGTTGCGGTGACCGCACAGCTCCTCGGTCGCGGCCGCGGGCTCGGGCGAGGCCTTCTTCGTCGTCGCGGCCGGCGGGGCCACGGGCGCCTTGACTGCCGGCTTGGCCGGGGCGGCTGCCGACCGCTTCTGTGCCTCGGCGTAGCGGGCCTCGCGCATCGCCCGCAGGTTGTCCATCTTGCTCATCGCTCACTCACGCGATGAACCTACGCGTTCGCACCGACACAGCTGTCGAAGGGGGCGCTCACCGGCTCCAGTCGATCGTGTCGTGCACGGCCTGGAGCCGGGCCCCGCGGACCGGGTCGTGCTGGGCCACCCAGCCGATCCGGCCGCGGAGGTGCTCCTCGAAGGCGGGCACGTCGTCGCGGTTCTGGGAGCTCGGTCCGAAGCGCGCGCAGTTGTGCAGGATCGCCTTCAGCACGTCGACCTCCCGGCGGGCGACCTTCGGCCGCTCGTTGACCACGAGGCCGCCGAGGGTCTGCCGGCCGGCGTGCGGCATGACGCCGGTCTTGCGGGCGTTGAGCCGGAAGCCCTCGTCGCGCACGATCAGCTCGACCGCGTCGAGCAGCCGCGAGGTGCCGGTGCCCCAGCCCCGGTCGCCGGAGAACGCCAGGTCGTCGGCGTACCTCGTGTAGCGCCCACCCCACGAGCGGGCCAGCGCGGTGAGCCGCACGTCGAGACGGTAGGCCGCCAGGTTGGCCATGGCGGGCGAGGTGGGCGCCCCCTGCGGCAGGTGCGGCGCAGCGAGCCGGCGGCCGAGGCGCCAGTGCGCGTCGAGCAGCCCGTCGTCCGCGGGGGCCGGGACGGCGCGCCACTGGGAGAGCGGCAGGACGCTGGTCACCAGGCCGGCGAGGCAGTGGGCGACGGCCTCGGGGTAGCCGGCGGTGCGCCAGATGCCGTAGACCCGCGACACGGTGACGCTGGCGAAGAACGCCTCGAGGTCGAGCCGGAGCACGACGGGCCGGTCGGCGTGCGGGGCGGCGTAGGACCGCACGGAGCCGCCGGGACGGAAGCCACGGGCAGCGTCGTGCGGCGGGACGAGCGCCGCGACGTCGTGGAGCAGCTGTCGCTGGACGGCCTTGAGCCGCGGCTTGGGCGCCTCGAGGACCCGGATCGCGCCGCTGGCCGCGACGCGGTGGCTGACCCGGTAGTGCTGGAGCGGCACGTCGGAGGCGGTGCGCGCCAGGTGGCGGGGGTCGGCGAACCACTCCAGCTCGCCGGGCTCGAGGCGCAGCAGCCCAGCGACGTCGCCGAGGTCGTCGAGCACGGGCAGCCGCCACCGGTTGGTGAGCATGCGCGTCTCGGCGACGGGCCGGAGGACGGGGCCGGCGATCCGGGCCTTGGCGGCCGCCGGGCGTGAGGCGAGGTTGGCGGCCAGCTCCCGCGGCCGGTCGGCCGGTGCCCGCGGGTAGAGGGCGAGCACCTGGCGGGCGAGCGGCGGCAGCCACCGTGGCCGGCGGCCCAGGACCGGGACGCCGCTCTCGACGAGACCCTCGTGGGTCCAGTCGCCGGCGAGGAAGGCGGCAGCGAGGGCCCGCGCGAGGTCGTCGCGCATCAGGACCAGCGGCTCGGGTGCGGCAGCGCGGCCCGACCTGTCCCGTCGTGCGCGCGATGACCTGCAGCGGAGCGCAGCGAGTCGCGCGCGGTGCCGTGCCCGGACGTACCGGTGGTCCCCGGGGTAGCCCCGGAGAGGCAAACCGGTGACGCGCACCGGTCCGCCGTCTCGAGATCGCGCTGCCGCACGCGGGCAGAGTAGCCGGACCGGCCGACGGCCGGGGTGGACTACGAGGCCGGGAAACGCGCCGCGAGGTTGGCCAGCGACGCCTCGAGCCCCTGCTGGTGGGCGTCGGCGTCGATGCCGGGAGGGACGTCGGTCGCGTCGATCGCGACCCGTGTCCCGCCCGCGTCGTTGGCCGAGAAGGTCCACGTCATCGTCATCCGGCCGGCGTTGTCGGGGTCGTCGGAGTCGAACTCGACGCCCCAGACGACCCGCTCGCCCTCGACCAGCTCGTCGATCGCGACCCGGGAGACGTCGCTGTCGTCGGTCGTCTTGCCGTGCCCGCCCGCTCCGTCGGGGTAGTGCAGCGTCATCGTGAAGCCGCCGCCCTCGCGCAGCCGCGCGTCGGACAGCTCGCCGCGCATGCCGTCCGGCGGCAGCCACTCGGCGAGTGCGTCGGCGTCGACGAAGGCGGCGTAGACCTCTGCCGGCGTCGCGGGGACGTCGGTGGTGGCGCGGTCGAGGCGTGGCACGTCAGCGGTTCCTGCGCCAGACGACCAGGGACTGGCCGGCGGCCTGGTGGAGGACCGGGAGCTTGTTGGCCGGCTGGCTCGCGGCCGCGCGGGCGGCGAGCCCGCGGCGTACGGCGTCGAGCTCGGCGACGAGCTCCTCGTTGCGCGCGCGCAGCGCGTCGATCTGGTGCTCGAGCTCCATGATGCGGCGGACGCCCTCGATGCCGATGCCGGCGCTGGTGAGGTCGGCGATCTCGCGCAGCCGTTCGAGGTCGCGGTGGGAGTAGCGGCGACCGCCGCCGCCCGTGCGACCCGGCGCGATCAGCCCCATCCGCTCGTAGGCGCGGAGGGTCTGCGGGTGCAGCCCCGTCAGCTCGGCCGCCACGCTGATGACGTAGACGGCGGCGTCGGGCGACGGGGAGCCGAACGGGCTGCTCATGCTTCGAAGAGCCCGCTGCGGAGGGGCTTGCCGGCCATGGCCGCACGATAGGCCTCGAGGGCCTCCTTGGCGGTCGGGTCGAGCGTGGCCGGCACCTGCACCTCGATGGTGGCGAGCAGGTCGCCCTTCGTGCCGTCGCGCCGGGCCGCGCCCTTGCCGCGCACCCGGAAGGTGCGCCCGTTGGGCGTGCCAGCGGGCAGCTTGAGGGTGACGGGTGCGCCGCCGAGCGTCGGGATCTTGACCTCGCCGCCGAGCGCCGCCTCGTCGAAGGAGACCGGCACGTCGAGGGTGAGGTTGTCGCCCTTGCGCCCGAAGAGGCGGTGCGGGGTCACCTTGACGGTGACGAACAGGTCGCCGGGCGGACCGCCGTTCTCACCTGCGCCACCCTTGCCCTTGAGCCGGATCTTCGCCCCGTCCTTCACCCCTGCCGGGATCCGCGCCTGGATGGTGCGCGAGGACGTGCCGCGGCCGCTGCCGTGGCAGGTCGGGCAGGCCTCGTCGTAGACCAGCTGGCGCCCACCGCAGGACGGGCAGGTCTCGTTGATCGAGAAGGCGCCGCCGGTGCCGGCGACGACGAAGCCGGCGCCGTCGCACTCGGGACAGACGTGCGGGCGGGTGCCGGGCTTGCCGCCGGTGCCGTGGCAGGTCGGGCAGGCAGAGTCCGACGTCAGCCGCAGCGACACGGTCACGCCGTCGAGCGCATCGGTGAAGCCGATGGTCGCGGTGCTCTCGACGTCCGCGCCCCGGCGGGCGCGGGCCTGCTGCGACCGACCCCGCTGGCCCCCGCCGAAGAGGTCGCCGAACATGTCGCCGAGTCCGCCGCCGGCCGCGCCGCGGTCGCGCAGCAGGTCGTCGAGGTTGAAGCCGCCGCCACCGCCGCCGAAGCCGCCCCCGCCCATGCCGGGTCCGAAGCCGCCCCGCGCCTGCAGCGAGCGGAACTCGTCGTACTTGGCGCGCTTGGCCTCGTCACCCACGACGTCGTAGGCCTCGGCGACCGCCTTGAACTTCTCGTGCTTGGCGTCGTTGCCGGGGTTGGAGTCGGGGTGGTTCTCCCGGGCCAGCTTGCGGTAGGCCTTCTTGATGTCGGCCGCGCTCGCGTCCTTGGCCACGCCGAGGACCTGGTAGAAGTCCTTGGTCGCCCAGTCGTTGCGGAAACCTTCGTTGTCAGCCATGGATGAACCTCCTCTCCGTCACCGGCTGGATCGTCTGCCTCACGGGGTGGTCGCGCTCAGCCCTCGACCGGGTCGACCACGAGCACCTGCGAGGCGCGTACGACGCGCTCGCCGAGGCGGTAGCCCGCCTTGGCGACGTGCTTGACCGTGGTCACCTGCACCTCCGGGTCGGCGCCCAGGTGGCTCAGCGCCTCGTGGAACGTCGGGTCGAAGGCGTCGCCGGGCTCGCCGAAGCGGACCAGCCCGGCCGTCGCCACGACCCGCTCGAGCTGCTCGGCCACGGTCTTGAAGCCGCCCTCGAGCTCGCCGTGCTCCCTGGCCCGGTCGATCGTGTCGAGCACCTCGATGACCGGGGTCAGCGCCTTGTAGGCGGCGTTCTCGGCCACCAGCTGCCGCTCGCGGTCGACCCGCCTGCGGTAGTTGGCGTACTCGGCGGACAGGCGCTGGAGGTCGTTGGTCAGGTCGGCGAGCGAGGCCTTCATCTGCGCGAGCTCGTCGACCTCGGTGTCCTCGTCGCCCTGGCCTGAGGACTCGTCGCCGCCCTGCTCCTCGGCGGTGCCGGGGTCGTTGCCGGCGACGTGGTCGCCACCGACCTGGGCCTCCACCTCGGTCTCGTTGGCCATCTCGCCGGCAGCGTCACCGAAGCCGGAGGGCTCGCTCTTCCGAGAGCCCTCCGTGCCCCCGGGAGAGGGAGCCACGGTGGGCTCCCCCTCCTGCGGGTTGCTCGGCTCGGCGCCCGGCATGGGCTCGGCCGGGCGATCGGTCACTTGGACTCACCCTCCGAGGCGTCGCCGGCAGCCTGGTCGCCGGTGGGCTCGTCGACGATCTCGGCGTCGACGACGTCGTCGTCCGACTCGCCGGTGGCCCCGGTGGCACCGCCCGCGGCGGCCTGGTCGGCCTCGGCGGCGGCGTACATCGCCGCACCCATCTTCTGGCTGGACTCACCGAGCTTGGTGACGCCGGCGGTGATCTCCTCCGACGAGGCGTCCTCCTTGGCGAGGATCTCCTTGAGCGCGTCGACGTCGGCCTGGACCTCGGTCTTCACGTCGTCGGGGAGCTTGTCGGCGTTGTCGGTGAGGAACTTCTCGGTCGTGTAGACGAGCTGGTCTCCCTGGTTGCGGGCCTCGACCGTCTCGCGACGCTTCGCGTCCTCCTCGGCGTACTGCTCGGCCTCCTTGACCATGCGGTCGATCTCGTCCTTGCCGAGCGCCGAGCCACCGGAGATGGTCATCGACTGCTCGCGGCCGGACGCCTGGTCCTTGGCCGAGACGTGCACGATGCCGTTGGCGTCGATGTCGAAGGTGACCTCGATCTTCGGCACGCCGCGCGGGGCCGGCGGGAGGCCGGTCAGCTCGAAGTTGCCGAGGGGCTGGTTCTGCGACCACATCTGCCGCTCGCCCTGGGCGACCTTGATCTCGACCGACGGCTGGTTGTCGTCGGCGGTCGTGAAGATCTCGGACCGCTTCGTCGGGATGGTGGTGTTGCGCTCGATGAGCGTGGTCATCACGCCGCCCTTGGTCTCGATGCCGAGGGAGAGCGGGGTGACGTCGAGGAGCAGCACGTCCTTGACCTCGCCCTTGAGGACACCGGCCTGGAGCGCGGCGCCGACGGCGACGACCTCGTCGGGGTTGACGCCCTTGTTGGGCTCCTTGCCGCCGAGCAGCTCCTTGACGACCTCGGTGACGGCCGGCATGCGGGTCGAGCCGCCGACGAGCACCACGTGGTCGATGTTGGAGACCGCGACGCCACCGTCCTTGAGGACCGACTGGAACGGCGCCTTGGTGCGCTCGAGCAGGTCGGCGGTGAGCTTCTGGAACTCGCTGCGGGTCAGCTTCTCCTCGAAGTGGAGCGGGCCGCCCTCGCCGTGGGTGATGTAGGGCAGGTGGATCGTGGTCTCCGAGCTCGAGGACAGCTCGATCTTCGCCTTCTCCGCAGCCTCCTGGAGGCGCTGCTTGGCGATCTTGTCGGCGCCGAGGTCGACACCGTTGTTGTCCTTGAACTTCTTGACCATCCACTCGACGACGCGGTTGTCCCAGTCGTCACCACCGAGGTGGTTGTCACCGGAGGTCGCCTTGACCTCGACGACGCCCTCGCCGATCTCGAGCAGGGACACGTCGAACGTGCCGCCACCGAGGTCGAAGACGAGGATGGTCTGGTCCTCGCCCTTGTCGAGGCCGTAGGCCAGCGCGGCGGCTGTGGGCTCGTTGACGATGCGGCTGACGTTGAGGCCCGCGATCTCGCCGGCCTCCTTGGTCGCCTGGCGCTGCGCGTCGGAGAAGTACGCCGGGACGGTGATGACCGCGTCGGTCACGGTCTCGCCGAGGTAGGCCTCGGCGTCGCGCTTGAGCTTCTGCAGCACGAAGGCGCTGATCTGCTGGGGGGTGAAGGTCTTGTCGTCGATGTCGACCTTCCAGTCCTCGCCCATGTGGCGCTTGACGGACCGGATGGTGCGGTCGACGTTGGTGACCGCCTGTCGCTTGGCGACCTCGCCGACGAGGACCTCGCCGGACTTGGTGAAGGCGACGACGGACGGCGTGGTCCGCGCACCTTCCGCGTTGGCGATGACGGTGGGTTCGCCACCCTCGAGGACGGCGACGACGGAGTTCGTCGTACCGAGGTCGATGCCGACCGCTCGTGCCATGTGTGTCTACCTCCTGCTGCGTCCCGGTGGGTCCGGGATCGATGTCTGGGGCTGGGGCGCTCCCGGTGCGGGACCGCCCCCGATGACCACCATCCTGACGTGTCACGTCCGGCCTGGCAAAACTGTTGAGTCGATCGGACTCAACTCTCATCACCCAGTTCAACGCAGGACGCAGCCGGGTGTTCCCGATCCGGCGAACAATTTTCGGGTCGCGATCCGGGCCCGAGGGTGCCCGCGGTCAGCGGGTCCAGACGTACGGCGTCGTGGTGGTGACCGCGCGGAGCCCGGAGCGCTCGAGGATCGGGCGCGACATGTCGCTGCAGTCGGAGTGGAGGTAGCGCACCCCGCGCTCGACCGCCGAGCGGGCGCGGGCCGCGACGAGGGCGCGGTAGATGCCGCGGCCGCGGAACTCCGGCAGCGTGGAGCCGCCCCAGATGCCGGCGAAGTCGGTGCCCGGCACGACGGTGAGCCGGCCGCCGCAGACGACCTGCCCGTCGACCTCGGCGATCCAGGACTCCGAGTCGCCGCCGGCCAGCTCGGCCAGGGCGCTGTCGACCGAGGGGCCGCGACCGCCGCCGAAGACCGACTCCTGGGCGGCGAGCATCCGGGTGACGTCGTCGCGGAGGTCGCCGCCCTCACCCACGCGGCGTACGACGACTCCCTCCGGCAGCGGTACGTCGCCCGCGAGCAGCGAGGCCTCCCCGATCATCACCGTCTCGACGGGCTCGGCCTCGAAGCCGTGCGCGACGAGCCGGTCCCCGAGGTCGGCCGGCAGGTCGTGGCCGCGCGACTTCCACTCGAACGAGGCAACGGTGGTGTCGTCGCGGTAGTGGGCGACGGTCTCCTCGATCAGCACGTCGAGAGCCTCCCCCTCGGTGCCGGCGAGGTCGCGGTAGGTGACGAAGCCGCCGTGGTCGAAGACCGCCCACATCAGCGGCCCGTGCAGCACGAGCTCGTCGGCGGTGCCGACCTCGCCTTCCCGCCGGAGCTGGTCGTCGTACGCCTGCAGCAGCTCGTCCGTCATGCGCGCAGCGTAGGGCGCCAGCGGCTGTGCCCGCCGCCGGATATCGGGGGCCGCAGGAGTGGCAGCCCGACCCCTGGTGGGCGGAATCACCCGAAATCAGGGCAAATCTCAGGGTTGTTCCCCTGCGTATCCCGCCACCGAGGCCGCACACTTGCCCACGTGCTCCATCGGGGGAACCTGCGTCGGGTCGTCGGCGCCTCGGCCGTCGTCGTGCTGCTCGCTGCCCTGATGGCGTTCTACGTCGCCGGCCGCGCGGGCGCGGGCCCGGCCCGGTGCCAGCAGCACCGCGTGGACGCGCGCGACCGCGCGACCATCGTCACCGGCGAGGGCCCTCGGACGCTGGTCATCGGCGACTCGTGGTCGGTCGGCCTCGGCCAGGACGACCTGGGCCGGTCGTGGGCGTCCCGGCTCGCCGGCGAGGTGCACGTCGCCGGCTTCTCCGGGTCGGGCTTCAGCGCCCGCGCGAGCACCTGCGGGCGGGTGTCCTTCCACGACCGCGCGCCCACCGCGCTCGACGTACGTCCGGCGCTGGTGGTCGTCGAGGGCGGCCTCAACGACTACGACCAGCCGGCGGCCGCGATCGACCGCGGGTTCCGCGACCTGATGGCCGACCTCGCCGGCCAGCGGGTCGTCGTCGTGGGACCGGCCGCCGCCCCCGTCCGGGCCGGCGCCGTGCCACGCGTCGACGGCCTCCTCGCCTCGCTGAGCGAGCAGTACGGCGTGCCGTACGTCCAGACCAGCGACCTGGACCTCGACTACCTCGACGACCGGCTGCACCTCACCGAGGGCGGCCACGAGGAGTTCGGCCGCACCGTGGCCGAGCGGATCGCAGCGGTTTCGCCGCGCCGTCCCGTCGTACTCGCGCGCTGAAACCGCTCCCACGCAACGGAATCCCGCGCCGTACCGATTATCGGACAAATCGCCGGATCCGCGTTCAGGACGTGCAGGTTCTCGCGTTGCACGAACCTGCAGTCGAAGGGTGATTGACCCACCCCGCGCCGATTGCGAGTTTGTGCAGTGGTCCGCGTCACCCAATCCATCCTCGGGCTCTCGGGCACCGAACTCATGATTGGAATACCCCAAGTGAAGACAACTCGACTGGCCGCCCTGGCCGGTATCGCAGCGACAGCGGTCGCTGCGTCGTTCCTGGCACCGACCGCCACCCCGGCCGACGCCGCCCCGTCTGCGGGCAATCCCCGCCTCGAGGCCCAGCAGGCCGCCAGCGCCTGGGTGAAGGGCCATGGAAACGCGCTCGAGCGCGCTTCGCAGGACGCCTTCGTCCGCACCGGCACCTACACCGGTGTCTCCGACCTCTACTCCATGGCCTACGAGCGGACCCACGAGGGCCTGCGCGTGGTCGGCGGCGACTTCGTCGTCCTGGCCAACGGAGAAGGCCAGGTCGTCGGCTCGTCGGTCGCCCAGGAGGCGCCGGTCAGCATCGCCAGCACCACCCCGAAGATCAGCGCCGACAACGCCTCCAGCGCCGCCAAGGCACTGGCCGACCAGGGCGCCGAGGCCTCGACGCCCGAGCTGGTCATCTGGCACCGCGACGCCGGCACCAAGCTCGCCTACGAGGTCGAGGTGCGCGGCACCGACGAGGGCGAGGTCTCGTGGCAGAAGGTCTGGGTCGACGCCGACTCCGGCCAGGTCCTGGAGTCCCGCGAGCAGATCGCGCGCGGCACCGGTGCGGGCGCCTGGGAGGGCAACGTCACCATCCCGACGTCGGGCTCGGGCTCCTCGTACTCGATGACCAACACCAACGCGACCACCTTGAAGTGCCAGGACGCCGCGAACAACACGACCTTCTCGGGCACCGACAACGCCTGGGGCAACGGGGTCGCCACCAACAAGGAGACGGGCTGCGTCGACGCGTTCTACAGCGCCGAGCAGGAGCGGCTCATGCTCGCCAACTGGCTCGGCCGCAGCGGCATGAACGGGTCGGGCGGCTGGGTCCCGATCCGGGTCGGCCTCAACGACGTCAACGCCTACTACGACGGCACCCAGGTCCAGATCGGCCACCGCCAGGGCACCAACGAGTGGATCGGCGCCATGGACGTCGTGGCCCACGAGTTCGGCCACGGCATCGACGACAAGACGCCCGGCGGCATCTCCGGCGGCGGCACGCAGGAGTTCGTCGCCGACACCTTCGGCACCGCGACCGAGTTCTACGCCAACAACCCGGCGGACCCGGCCGACTACACCATCGGCGAGGAGGTCAACCTCGTCGGCCAGGGCCCGATCCGCGACATGACCAACCCGGGCAACGTCGGTGACCCGTCCTGCTACACCAGCTCGATCCCGACCAGCGAGGTCCACGCGGCGGCCGGCCCCGGCGACCACTGGTGGTACCTCCTCGCCAACGGTGGCACCTCGAAGTGCGACGGCACCTCCGTCAGCGGCGTGGGCGTCCAGAACGCCATGAAGATCATGTACAACGCGATGCTGATGAAGACGTCGTCGTCGAACTACCTCAAGTACCGCACGTGGACGCTCACCTCGGCGAAGAACCTCGACTCGACCTGCGCGCTCTTCAACTCCACGAAGAACGCCTGGGACGCGGTCAACGTGCCGGCCCAGACCGGTGACCCGACCTGCGGTGGCACCACCACGCCGCCCACCACGCCGCCCCCGACCGGCGGCAACATCCTCGGCAACCCGGGCTTCGAGTCCGGCGCCACCGTGTGGACCGGCACCTCGGGCCCGATCACGAACAACACCGGCCGCCCGGCCCGCACCGGTTCGTGGAAGCTCTGGCTCGGCGGCAACGGCTCCAGCAGCACCGAGACGATCAACCAGTCGGTGACGATCCCGAGCAGTGCGACCGCGGCCGCGCTGTCGTACTGGATCCGGACCGACACCTCGGAGAGCGGCTCGACGGCCTACGACCGGATGCGGGTGCAGGTGGTCGACGGCTCGACCGCGACGACGCTGCGCACCTTCACCAACGTCGGGACCAACTCGACCTACACGCAGTACTCGCACAGCCTCACCGCCTACAAGGGCAAGACGGTCACCATCCGCTTCACGATGACCGAGGACTCGTCGCTGCAGACCAGCTTCGTGGTCGACGACACCGCGCTGAACGTCTCCTGACGAACACCGCACCCTGACGGGGCGGGGCAGCAGCAGTGCTGCCCCGCCCCGTCTCCCGTTCCATGCCCTGTTGCAGAACCTCGACCTCTCGGGAGACACCCATGCGTTCCCTTCGTACGACGGCGCTGTCCGCCGTCGCGGCCTCGGCCGTCGCCGCCTCGTTGCTCGCCGGCACCGGCTCACCCGCCGTCGCGGCACCATCGCCGGACCTCAGCGTCACCAACGTGACCGCGCACCTCCAGCAGCTGCAGAGCATCGCCACCGCCAACGGCGGCAACCGCGCCACCGGACGACCCGGCTACAAGGCCTCCGTCGACTGGGTGAAGGCCAAGCTCGACGCGGCCGGCTACACCACCCAGGTCCAGTCGTTCTCGACCTCGTCCGGGACGTCGTACAACCTCGTCGCCGACTGGCCCGGTGGCGACCCCGAGCACGTGGTGATGGCGGGCGCCCACCTCGACAGCGTGTCGGCCGGGCCCGGCATCAACGACAACGGCACCGGCTCCGCCTCGATCCTGGAAGCCGCACTGGCGTGGGCCTCGAGCGGCAACACCTCGCGCAACCACCTGCGCTTCGCCTGGTGGGGCGCGGAGGAGCAGGGACTGCTCGGCTCGAACAAGTACATGTCGCTGCTGCCGACGGCCGACAAGGACCGCATCGACCTCTACATGAACTACGACATGGTCGGCTCGCCCAACCCTGGCTACTTCGTCTACGACGACAACGCTGCCGGCAACTTCGCCCGCGACACGATGACCGCCTACTACACGTCGAAGGGCATCCCCTGGGAGTACATCGACGTGCAGGGGCGCTCGGACCACGCGTCCTTCCGCAGCTACGGGATCCCGACGACGGGCATGTACTCCGGGGGTGAGGTGATCAAGACCAGCGCGCAGGCCCAGAAGTGGGGCGGCACGGCCGGCAAGGCGTTCGACCCCTGCTACCACCGCTCCTGCGACACGATCTCCAACATCAACACCACGGCGCTCGACCGCAACCTCGACATGATCGGCCACATGGTCTGGCTCTACGCCGACAAGGACTTCGGCACCACGACCCCGCCGACCACACCGCCCACGGGCGCGAACCTGCTCGCCAACCCGGGCTTCGAGTCCGGCGCGACCTCGTGGACCGGCACCTCCGGGCCGATCACCAGCAACAGCGGCCGCCCAGCGCGCACCGGCACGTGGAAGGCCTGGCTCGGCGGCAACGGCAGCACGTCGTCGGAGAACATCGCGCAGCAGGTGACCATCCCGGCCTCGGCCACGGCGGCGTCGCTGTCGTACTGGATCCGCACCGACACCGCGGAGTCCGGCTCGACGGCCTACGACACCATGAAGGTGCAGGTCGTCAGCGGCGGCACCACCACGACGCTGAAGACCTTCAGCAACGTGGGCGCCAACGCGAGCTACACCCAGTTCAGCCACAGCCTGCTGGCCTACAAGGGCAAGACGGTCACGGTGAAGTTCCTGATGAGCGAGGACTCCTCGCTCCAGACCAGCTTCGTGGTCGACGACACGGCCGTGACCACCGGCTGACCTCCGGCGGGTCGGCCCTACTCCGCGAGCCAGGCCTGCCAGGCGTCGAAGGAGTAGGGGCGGCCGAGGAAGTCGGCGACGAGGTCGGCGGCGTCCTTGCGCCCACCCATCGCGAGCACGCGGTCGCGGTAGCGGCCGGCGACGTCGGCGGCGAACATGTCGTCGACGTCGAAGGCCGAGAAGAGGTCCTTCGCGATGACGAGGGACCACATGTAGGTGTAGTAGCCCGACGAGTAGCCGTCGAGGTGACCGAAGGCGCAGTGCATGTGCGCCCCGTCCAGCGGCGGGAACACCGAGTAGCGGCGCTGCAGCTCGTCGCCGTACGCCGTCAGGTCGTCGTGCTGCTGCGCGTGGAACCAGTAGGACCGGGCGGCGTACGACATCTGCTGGGCGGCGTGCGTGCCCTTGCCGAAGTGGTCGGCGCGGCGCATCGCGGCGACGAGCTCGGCCGGGATGGTCTCCCCGTCGGCGTTGCGCGCGAAGGTCGCCAGCACATCGGCGTCCCACGCCCACTCCTCGAGCATCTGGCTCGGCGCCTCGACGAAGTCCCACTCGGTGGCCACCCCGGAGAAGCGGACCCAGTCGCCCTGTCCGCCGAGCACGTGGTGGACGAGGTGGCCGAACTCGTGGAAGAGGGTGACGACCTCGTCGTGCTCCATCAAGCCGCGGGTGAAGTTGCAGACCAGCCCGCCCTCGGGGAGCTGGACGCCCGCGATCCCGCGGACCACGTCGAACTGCGCCGCGTGCTTGAACTTGCCCTCGCGCGGGTGCAGGTCGAGGTGGATCCGGCCGATCCGGCGACCGTCGAGGCCGACGTCGTAGGTCGCGACGTCCTCGTGCCAGGTGCCGGCCTCGGCCTGGTCGACCGGGGTCCACTCGAGGCCGAAGAGGCGGCCGGTGACGTCGAGGAGTCCCTGCCGGACCTGCTCGAACGGGAAGTAGGTGCGCACGACCTGACCGTCGACGTCGTACTGCTCCCGGCGGACCAGCTCCTCGTAGTAGCGAGAGTCGTAGGTCATCACGGCGTCGGCGGACGGGTCGTCCTGGCGCTTGCGCTCGAGCAGCACGGCGAGCTCCCGGCCCGCCCGCTCGTTGGCCGCGTCGCTGATGCGGTCGATGAACGCGGCCACGGCAGCGCCGGTGCCGATCATCTTGACCTCGGTGTCGTAGTCGGGCCACGAGTCGTAGCCGAGGAGCGCGGCGGTCTCGCGGCGCACCGCGAAGATGTCCTGGAGGACCTGGTCGTTGACCGGCCAGGCGACGTTGGTGGCGGCCAGGCTCAGGTCGCGGCGCGCCTCGCCGTCGGAGCCGAACGTCATGAACGGCACCAGGTCGGGGTAGTCGGTGGTGAGGGTGACGAGTCCGTCGTCGTCGGCCGGGTGGGCGTCGCGGTAGTCCTCGGGGAGGCCGGCGAGGCGCTCGGGGGCGAGGCGGATCGACCGCACGTCGTCGCGGATGTTGCGGCCGAAGTCCTGCGACAGCCTCACCCCGCGCTCGCTGAGCTCGCGCAGCCGCTCGCGCGTCGCGTCGTCGCGGTCGACGCCGGCTCGACGGAAGTCGCGCAGCGTGTGGTCGAGCACCCGGCGCGCGTCGTCGTCGAGGCCACCCAGGTCGGAGGCGGAGAGCGCGTCGAAGACGGCGAAGAGGTCGCGGTCGAGGCCGAGCTCGGTGACGTACTTCTGCACCTCCTGGCTCAGCTCGTCGGCCCGGTCGCGCACGGCGGCGTCGGGGTGGACCTCGGCCCACAGGGACACCTCGCCCGCGTTGGCGATGGCGGTCTCGGCACGGTTCCACGCGCCCAGGACGGTGCTCGCGTCGCCGCCGGCCTTCACCTCCTCGACCAGGCGCCGGGCCTCGGCGAGCTGGCCCTCGCACCGCTCGCCGACCCAGGTGAGCCAGTCGCCGTCGCCGGGCAGGTGGAGCGGTGCGAGCGGGATCGGGGTGTCGTGGGTCACGCAGCGAGCCTAGGGCGTGGCGTCCAGCGGAATACCTCGCGCTCCACAGGGGTAGTGACCTGTATGACTGTTCCGAACATCCAGCTCCACGACGGCACGTCCATCCCCCAGCTCGGCTTCGGCGTCTTCCAGGTCCCGCCGCCGGAGACCGCGGCCACGGTCGCCCAGGCCCTCGAGGTCGGCTACCGCCACATCGACACCGCGCAGATGTACGGCAACGAGGCCGGGGTCGGCGAGGCGATCCGCGAGTCGGGCCTCGACCGCGACGACCTCTACGTCACCACCAAGCTCAACAACTCCTTCCACCGCCCCGACGACGCGCGCCGCGAGATCGACGCCTCGCTGGAGCGGCTCGGCCTCGACCAGGTCGACCTGTTCCTCATCCACTGGCCGCTCCCCACCCAGTACGACGGCGACTTCGTGCAGACCTGGCGCGCGCTCATCGAGGCCCAGGAGGCGGGCAAGGCCCGCAGCATCGGCGTCTCGAACTTCCAGCCCGCCCACCTCGAGCGCATCATCGAGGAGACCGGCGTCGTGCCCGTGGTCAACCAGGTCGAGGTGCACCCGTTCTTCACCAACGAGGCGGTCCGCGCCGCGGACGAGAAGCACGGCGTGCTGACCGAGGCGTGGTCGCCGATCGCCAAGGGCGCGGTCACCGACGACGCGACGATCGGCGGGATCGCCTCCGCCGTGGGGCGTACGCCGGCGCAGGTGACGCTGCGCTGGCACATCCAGCGCGGCGACATCGTCTTCCCCAAGTCGATGAAGGCCGAGCGGATGCGGGAGAACCTCGAGATCTTCGACTTCGATCTCACCGAGGACCAGGTCGCCGCCATCTCCGGCCTCGACCGCGGCGAGGAGGGCCGCACCGGCCCCAACCCCGACACCTTCGACTGGATCCCCTGATCCCTCGGCCGCCATCCGTTGGTCGAGGAGGGCGCCCTGCCGCCCGTCGCGAGACCCCTCAGCCCATGTGGCGGGGTCTCGTGACGGCGCTTCGTCCCTCCTCGGCCGACGGAGAGCGGTGGGCTGAGAGGATGCGCGGGTGAGCTCGGGGGCGCAGGACTTCAGGTTCCGCGACATCTGGCTGGTGGCGTACGGCCCCTCGATCGTCTCCGCGATCGGGCACGGCGCGGTCCTGCCGGTGCTCGCGCTGCGGGCCCGCGACCTGGGTGCGGACGTCAGCACGGCCGCCGCCGTCGTCGCGCTCACCGGCGTCGGGATGCTGATCTTCAGCCTCCCGGCTGGCGCCTTGGTGGCGCGGGTGGGCGAGCGTCGTGCCCTGGTCGCCGCCGGCTTCGTCGACGCCGGCGCGATGGCCCTGGCCGCGCTGACCGACACGGTGCTCGGCCTCGCCGTCGGCGTGCTGCTGAGCGGCGTGTGCTGGACCCTGTTCCTGATCGCCCGGCAGGGCTTCATGATCGACGTGGTGCCCGCGTCGCACCGGGCGCGGGCGATGTCGTTCCTCGGTGGCTCCTACCGGATCGGTGTGCTGATCGGACCACTGGTCGGCGCCGGGCTCATCCGGCTCACCGACCTCACCAGCGTCTTCTGGCTGGGAGCGGCGATGTCGGTCACCGCCTCGCTGGTGGCCGGCGCGATGCCCGACGTCGGCGAGGAGAAGCGTGCCGCCGCGCGGGCCAGCGGCCACCTGGGCGTGTGGACGGTGATCCGGCAGCACCGTCGGGTCCTCGCCACGCTCGGCTCGGCGGTGGTCATCCTCGGCATGACGCGCTCGCTGAGGATGAGCCTGCTCCCGCTGTGGGCCGACCACCTCGGCCTCTCCGCGTCCACGACGTCGCTGATCTTCGCGGGCGCGGCCGCCCTCGACGTCGCCTTCATGTGGCCGGGCGGCTGGCTGATGGACACGCGCGGCCGGATGGTGGTCGCCGTACCGGTCGTGCTGTCGATGGCCTTCGCGTGCCTGCTGCTGCCGCTCACCTCCGACGCGCTCACCCTCGCCCTCGTGATGGCGCTCATCGCGTGCGGCAACGGGCTCGGCTCGGGCATCGTGATGACGCTCGGCGCGGACGCGGCGCCGGAGGACGGGCGCTCGCAGTTCCTCGGTGCGTGGCGGCTGTGCGGCGACATCGGCAACACCGGCGGCCCGCTGCTGGTCAGCGCCGTCGCTGCCGTGGCTCCGCTGGCGACCGCGTGCTTCGTGGTCGGCGCGCTCGGCCTCACCGGCGCCGGGTGGGTCGGCTACTGGACCGGACGGGTCGACCGCGCACGGGCGGCCGCGACAGCCGTCGCGGAGGTCAGCCGACGGTGACCGTGACCTCGTTGGAGGTCGTCCGGGTGTCGGTGTCGATCACACGGAACTTGTTGGGTCCGGTGCGGCTGGTCTGGACGTAGGTCGCGAAGGTGCCGCCGCTGACCGACATGGTCACCGGGAAGTCCGACCACTGGCCGTTCTCCATCCGCTGCACCTGCAGGATCGCGCCCTCGCCGGACTGGTAGGTGCCGGTCAGGTCGATCTGCTGCATCGGGCTCACCGACTGCTGGGTCGCCGCCAGCGAGATGGCCTCGGCCGGCGCCTCCGACGTCGACTCTCCCGCACCCGGCTCGGAGGTCTGCTCCGGCTCGGGGATCGTGCTGCTGGTGTCGGTGGGCCGCGGCAGGCTGAAGGTCGCCGCGGTGGTGGAGTCGTCAGAGGCGCTCGAGTCCTCGCCGATGCCGGCGGCCTTGACCCCCACCAGCACGGCGAGCCCGCCGAGCAGACCGATGGCCACGGCGACGCCGACGAGGGCGAGCAGCCCCGTCAGGACGGGACGGTTCTCGGTGTCCATGGGGACCTTTCGACCGGCGGGCACGGGCGGGGCCATTCTCCGTGATCGCTGGTTGCATGGCCAACCGGCGGCGGGTCGCGGCCGCTGGGCGGTCCAGTGGCGAGTGGTCGTCCGGACCGCCGTCGGAGGACCGTTCGCCACTGGACCACCCGGGCGTCAGGAAGGATGGGGGCATGCAGTCACCGTTGCGACACGGCAGGGCAGCCCTCGGTACGACGATCGCCGGGGGCGCGCTCGCCGCGCTCTCCCAGGCCCCCGAGCGGGCCTCCCGCCTCCTGCGGCACCGCTACCCGACGGTGGCCGTCACCGGCATGACCGGTGTCGGCAAGACCCGGCTGGCGGACCGGCTGTCCCGCCGCGCAAGCGCGCAGGCGGCCGAGCAGGGCACCGCGGACGTCGGCTCGGCCGTGATGGAGCGGCGCACCCGTCGCGACGCACGGCTGCGCGGCTACCGCTTCCGGGTGGTGCCGGGCGAGAACGCCGCCACCCGGCTCGGCGCGCTGGACGAGGTCTTCCACGACGAGCCGGTCGACGGCGTTCTGCACGTGGTCGCCAACGGCCACGCGACCCCACGGCGTACGGCCGGCACGACCGGCACCGGCGTGGCCACCCGGGAGGAGCAGCTGGCTGCCGAGCTGGAGGACTGGTCGATCACCGCGCACCGGATCGCCAGCATGGCCGTGCGCCGTGACCGCCCGACGTGGCTCATCATCGCGGTCACCAAGGCCGACCTCTTCGCCGACGACGTCGAGGCGGCCGTCGACTACTACTCCCCCGGCAGCGGCTCGCCCTTCGGCGACAAGCTCGACGAGCTCCGCGCCCTCGCCGGCGGCGCCAAGCTGTCGATCGACGTGCTGCCCGTGTGTGCTCAGGGCGGCGGCAAGAAGTCCACCGACCCGAGCCGGCTCACCGACAAGGAGTGCACCGAGCTCCTCGCCCGGCTCGAGCTGCGGATGGCCCAGCTCAGCGGGCACGTCTGACGTGCGGCGGGGGCGCCTCGCGCTGGTCCTCAGCGCCACGGCGTACGTCGTCGTGCTCGGGTGGTCGGCACTCGTCCTGCCCGACCGGGTGCCGTCGCACTTCGACGCGACCGGTCGGACCGACGACTGGACCTCACGCACCACGATGGTCGCCTTCTGGGCGGTGATGGGGCTGCTGGTCCTCGTCGCGATGCCGGCACTGACCAGGCTGGCGGCTGCCGGCGACGGGACGTGGGTCAACATGCCGCAGCGCTCCAAGGACTACTGGTTCGAACCCGAGCGGCGCGCGGAGTTCCGGGTCCGCTTCGGTGACGACCTCGACGGGTTCGCCGCCCTCACCGGCGTGCTGATGACCGCGCTGCTCGCGCTGACGACGTGGGTCGCGACGACCGCACGGGACGGCGCGCCGTGGTGGGCCTTCGCGGGTCTCACGGGCGCCTACGTCGTCGCGACGGCCGTGTGGACCGTCCGGCTGCTGCGCCGCTACCGGCCGCCTGCGACAGCCTGACGGAGGCGACGGTCCAGACCGCTGCGCGTCGTGGTTCACATTTTCACCACTGCGCGTTTCGCCCGGCATCCATCGGGGCAGAAGGTCGCCATGAGGCCGATCGCGATCAACCAGCGGGCGCTGCGGACCGCCAAGGAGGAGCTGGACTCCGCGCGCGAGGGGCTGCGTGCCGCGCTCGGCGACATCGACCACCCGGCCGACGACTTCCCGTGGCGCGACCTGATGGTCGAGGGCGTGCGCAGCCTCGTGGAGGACGCCGAGCAGGTCGCCAAGAAGTGCCGCACCCTCGCAGGGGCCATCGACGACTCGATCATCGACTTCGACGAGCTCGACGTGATGGTCGGCCAGGCCGCCACGGTCGCCGCCCAGCTCGACCAGGTGAAGCCATGACGAAGGTCGTCGCCGACAGGCTCGAGACGCAGCAGGACTCCCTGCAGTTCGGCGACCCCATCGGGTGCGGCTACCACTGGCTCGAGCCCGACCAGGTCGACGCCTACGGCGACTCGGTGAGGCGGCTCGGGTCCAAGGTCGAGCTGGCCGTCGACGGCTTCGAGCGCACCGCCACCCTGTCCGAGGAGGTGTTCGCCGGCGAGGCCGCCGACACGCTCCGCGACCGCGCCGGCCGCCGCCACGAGGAGGCGGTGACGGTGCGCGACAACCTGCGCGGTCTGGGCCGTGCGATCAACGCCTACTCCGACGTGCTCCGTCGCCATCGCGAGGGCCTCGAGCAGCTGCGCGCCTTCGCGGCCAGCAAGGGGCTCGAGGTGCGCGGCAACCGGATCTGGCCCCCCGTCGAGACCCTGCCCGGCGACGCCACGCAGAAGCAGGCCGACGCGTGGGAGGCCGACTGGAAGGCCTACCAGGAGTGCTTCGAGATCAAGATCGAGCTGCGCGACGCGCGCCGCGCGAGCACCCGTGAGCTGGTCAAGGCGCTCGCCGACCACGCCGGCGTGCACCCCGACAAGGACAAGGCGAAGCTCGTGGCCGCCAACGCCCACCAGGTGACGTTCGGCGAGCTGCGTCGCGAGGCGGCCGAGGAGGCGTTGGAAGCGGTCGAGGCCAACGACCGCGCCGACGCCGCCCAGCGCACCGTCGACCAGCTCAAGCGGCGCGAGCAGCACGCGCTCGACCA
The DNA here is from genome assembly GCF_001425025.1 of Nocardioides sp. Root122. Lineage (GTDB taxonomy): Bacteria > Actinomycetota > Actinomycetes > Propionibacteriales > Nocardioidaceae > Nocardioides. Next base: position 320,184 of record NZ_LMDE01000001.1, on the reverse strand, counting down.
GCTCGAGAAGCTGGTCGTCGAGGAGCGCCCGCCGGAGGAGATCCAGGCCCAGGCCGCCAAGGTGCAGACCCTGCACCGCGAGCTCGTCGACGCGCGGGTCGAGGCCCACGACGCCGAGGCGGTCGCCGACCGCGAGCAGGCGCAGGCCAACCGTACGGCCCGCAACCTCGAGGCCGCTGAGTCGGGCAAGCCGCGCCTCGTCGTCGAGCGGGCCGACGTCCAGCCGACGACCGACCTCCGGGACCGGCTCGGCTGAGGGATCTCGTGACGGTCGCTGCGCGACCTCCTCGACCGACGGATGCGGGCCGGCGTCAGCCGGTCGCGCGGCGCTCGCGCTCGGCGACGGCGTAGGGGTCGGTGCGCGAGTCGTAGGACCAGAAGTCGCGGAGCGCGACCGCGGTCAGGAGCACCCCGCCGACGCAGGCGGCGCCACCGCTGACGACCGCGCCCCGGACCGACCAGGCGTCGGCGACGAACCCGGCGCGGGTCTCGCCGACCATCGGGCCCACCGAGTAGGACAGCATCTCGATACCGGCCAGGCGGCCCCGCATCGTGTCGGGGATGGTCTGGTTCCACACCGTCGAGCGGAAGACGGCCGAGACCATGTCCGCGGCCCCGGACAGGGCCAGGAACAGGCACGCCAGCCAGAACGACGGCATCAGGCCGGCCAGCGCGATGCAGGCGCCGTAGAGGCTGGCTGCGATCACGATGGCGCGGCCGTGGTGGTGCACGCGGCCGACCCACCCGCTCAGCGCGGTGGCCACGAGGGCACCGACGGTCTCGGCCGAGTAGAGCAGGCCGAGCAGCTCCGGGCGGTCGAAGACCTCGTGCGCCAGGGCGGGGAACAGCACGACCGGGATGGCGAGCATCATCGCGGCGATGTCGACGACGTAGGTGCCGAGCAGGTCGCGGCGCCGCACGGCGTAGGTCAGGCCCTCGTGGATCCCACGCAGGCTCGGTGGCGTCGTCTCCCCGTCGTGCGGGTAGGGGCGCATGGCGGCGAAGAGCAGGCTGGCGATCGCGTAGCCGGCCATCCCGGCGAGGAAGCACCAGCCGACGCCGACGTACGCCACCAGCAGTCCGCCGATGAGCGGGCCGAGGAGGACGCCGAACTGCATGGCGAAGCTGCTGAGGGCGTTGGCGGCGGCGATCTGGTCATGCCGGACGGTGCGCGGCTCCAGTGCCTCCCGCGAGGGACGCTGCAGCGAGCTGGTGGCCGCGTAGAGCGCCGCAAGCACGAAGATCACCCAGACTCGCGGGTGCGCGGAGAAGGCGTTCCACGCGAATGCCGCCATCAGCGCGACCTGGGCCAGGCCGGTGCTCACGAGGAGCCGGCGGCGGTCGACGTGGTCGGCGAGCGCGCCGCCGTACAGGCCGAAGACGATGAGCGGGCCGAGCTCGACCAGGCCGACGAGCCCGACGAGGAAGTTGGAGCCGGTGAGGTCGTAGATGGCGAACGGCACCGCGACGTAGGCGACCATGCTGCCGAGGTAGAAGACGCTTCCGGCGGTGAACAGCAGGCGGAAGTCGCGGGACTCCCGCAACGGGCTGACGTCCATCCGCAGGGCGCGGACGCGGTCGATCCAGGTCACGAGCGGTCAGTCTCCCACCGGGCGCGCGACGGTGCGCGCGACTTTCTCAGGCCTCGCGGACCTCGAGGACCTCGTGGCGCGGCACCGGGTTGTCGCGCCGGGCGGAGCAGGTGAGCTGGTGGGCCGTGTCGCCCACCACGCGGCGTACGACGACCTCGCGGGCGCCGTGCCCGGCGACGTCGAAGCGGCTCGTGGTCAGGTCGCCGTCGACCCGCACCGACCGGGCGAGGACGTCGTCGAGGCCGGTGACGCCGAGCGCGCGCCGCAGCGCCACGTCGGCGGCCTGCGCGCCCATCGGCAGGTCGGAGCGGCCGCGGAGGTGGTCGAGCAGCACCTCGCCGGCCGCGGTCGCGTCGGCCACGGCGACGGCCGACGTGGCGTCGAGCGCACCGTAGTAGAGGCCGCGGGGCAGCACGACGAGGTTGCCGGCGAACCGGTCACCGCCGATGTGCGAGGTCTCCCACACGTCCTCCGCGTGCGGCCCCCGGGCGAGGGCGAGCGCGGCGGGCCGGCCGAGCTCGGCACAGCACGCGTCGTGGCGGCCATGGGTGCAGACCGCGAGCAACGGCGCGGCATGCGGCTCGAGACCGAGCGAGCGCCCGGCACCCAGCGGCGCGAGGTCGAGGTCGCGCACGTCGTTGAGCTCGTTGAGCAGCGTGGTCTCGGTCCACGACTCCGGACCGGCCGCCCGGCAGGCGAAGAGCCGTACGCCGCCGTCGCCGGCGCCGGCACGCCGGCCGGGACGGCGTACCAGGAGCACGCGCACCCGGTGGCGGCCCGCCACCTCACGCAGGTGCACGCCGAGGCCGTAGGGCAGGCGGGCGTCGCGCAGCGCATCGGCGCCCCACGGCCCGGCGTGCTCGAGCAGGAGGTAGCTGCGCACGGTCGAGGCGGTGCCGGCGAGCTCGTCGCCGCGCTCGCGGCTGGCCACAGCGCACCGGAAGTCCGTCACCGGACGACCTCGAGCAGCCCTTCCCGGACCAGCCGACGGCACAGCACCAGCGCGCTCTGCGGGTCGAGCGCGGGCAGGTCTGCGGGCGTGAGCCCGCGGTGCGCCGCGACGTGCTCCAGGGCCGGGCGCACGCGCGCGGGGATGCGGAGCACCCGGTCGCCGATGAGCATCCGGACCGCGTCGCCGTCGTCGGACAGCACGCACGGGCGGCCGGCGCGACGTCGCAGCGGCGTGGTGGCGTCGAGGCCGGCGAGCGACGCGCGGTCGAGCAGTGCTCCCGGCAGACGCGCGGGGCGCCCGCTGAGGAACCGCTCGGCCTGCTCGGCGGCGATGAGTGCGGGGTCGAGGCGGCGTACGGCGTCGACGAGCGCGGCGACGTGGCCGCCGGCACCTTCAGCCAGTCGCGCTGGGTCGTCGAGGTAGCCCGCAGGCAGGTGGTCGTCGGGGACCTCGTCGAGCAGCCGGCCGACCTCGCGCTGCAACAGGCTGCGCCAGGTCAGCTGGTTGATGCCGATCGTGAGGTGGAGCGAGACCGCTTCCTGCGCACGCGCCGCGTGCGGGGTGCCGGTCGGGAGGTAGGCCACGACGGCCGGCTCGAGCAGCAGCTCGCCGGGGCCGCCCTCACCGTGGATCTCCCACAGCTTGGTGCCATGGGTCTGCACGACGAAGACGTCGTGGGAGTCGGAGTGCACCGCGAAGCCCTGGGCTCCGGGCGGGGTGAGGTAGGCGTTGGCCTGGCAGGGGTGGCCGAGCTCGAGCTCGAGGTCGGCGATCAGGTCCCCGACGGGGGTCCAGTAGCGCTGGAGGCCCTGCAGCACGATCGTGGCGCCCTCGTCGTGCAGGCGCATCAGCTTGACCGGGTCGACGAGGCCGGTGAGTGGCTTGCCGGCCAGGGTGCCGCCGCGGGTGAACGACGAGTCGGGCAGCACCGAGCCGTTGCGGGCCACCCGGATCGCGGGCGTGCGGACGCCGGTCTCGGTCAGCAGGTGGTCGACGTCGGCGAGCGAGAGCACCTCGGCGCCGAAGCCGGGGTCGGTGCGGTGCACGTGGACGTGCGACGCCCAGACCTTGTCGATGAAGGTCTGGGCGTCGCCCGTCAGGCGGTCGAGTGCGCTCAGAGGGAGGACCCGTCCGTGCCGTCGGCGTCGGTGGAGTCACCGTCGGTGCTGTCGGTCGAGTCGCCGTCGGTTCCGTCCGCGTCGGTCGAGTCACTGTCGGTGGAGTCGCCGTCGGTGCTGTCGGTCGAGTCACCGTCCGTGCCGTCGGCGTCCGCGCCGTCTGCATCACCGGGGGCGGCCGGGACCCCGGTCGGGTCGGCGCCCTCCGTGGTGATCTCGTCGTCGCCCAGGGGGCTGTCAGGAGTCGTCGTCATGGATCCTCCTCGTCGTGCCGCGACGGACGGTCCGCCCCGGATACACCTGCGAGTCTCGTGCTCTGGACTCCCACCGTCCCACACCCCTGGGGACGAGGTCACCGGGTCGCCCGCACCTCGAAGCGGGTCGTGCCCTTGACCTTGTCGTCGCCGCAGGACTGGCGGCGGCTCGGGCCCGGGACGGCGACGACCTCGTCGTCGGGGTCGCCGCCCGCGAGCACGTGCAGCTCGCGGACCTGCTCGACACCGGGGCGCCCGGCGCGGCCGCGGATCCACTCGGTCGGGACCTCGCCGCGGTCCACCGCCTCGCACGCAGCCAGGACGGTGGCGGTGTCGAGACGACCGAGGGTGAGACCGCTCGGCAGGGCGAGCAGGGTGCCGGAGAACCGGTGGCCGCCGAGGTGCGTGGTCTCCCACGTGCCCTCCGGCCACTCCTGGGTGAGCAGCCCGGCGATCGGGCGGCCGATCTCGGCGCAGCACCGGTCGCGCTTGCCGTTGGTGCAGACCAGCCACAGCGGTCCGTCGTACGCCGGCAGGCCGGCCAGGTCGAGGTCGACGAGGTCCTCGGGTCGGTCGAGCACCGTGCCGCGGACGTCGAACCCGTCGGCGGTGGCGCGAGCGTGGAAGACGTGCGTCCCCGGGCCGGCGCCCCCGTCGTAGCGCCGCAGCAGGAGGACCTTGAGGTCCAGCCCGCCGAGGTGCTCGCGGACCGTCGCGGGCAGCCGGTTGTCGGTGACGGCGTCGCGACCCCACGGGCCAGGCGCCTCGACCAGCAGGACCTCGGGGTCGGTCGGCGCGGTGCCGATGATCGGCTCGTCGTCGGTGAGGCTGGCGAGCGAGCACCGGAAGTCAGGCATGGCCGCAGTCTTGCCGATGCCTCAGCACGGCCTCACAGGAGGCCGCGACGCCGCGCGACGGCAGCCGCCTCGGTGCGGGAGGCCGCGTCGAGCTTGGCGAGGATGTTGGAGACGTGCACCGACACGGTCTTGGTGCTGATGAACAGCTGCTTGCCGATCTCGCCGTTGGAGCGGCCCTCGGCCACCAGCGCCAGGATCTCCGACTCACGCGGCGTCAGCGTCACCGTGTCGGTGGCGGTCGCCGGCGCGGGCGCCGATCCCTGCGCGGTCAGCTCCGCCGTCAGGGCGGTGGACCGCATGGCGTGCGCGGCCTCGCGGGCCCGGTCGGCCACCTCGCGCGCGGCTGCGGCGCCACCCGCTGCCCGCAGGACGCCGGCGAGGCGGACCCGGGTCTGGGCGATCTCGGGCACGCTGCCGTAGGCCATCGCCGTCTCCTCCGCGGCACGCCAGGCGGCGACCAGCTCGTCGCTCGTGGGCGGGTCGACCTGCGCCAGCCAGCGCCAGCGCAGGTGCTCGGCGGCGCGGCGCGTGACCCACATGCGGTATTCGGGGCCGTGGCTGCCGTCGTAGGGGGCGTAGAAGTCGATGACCCGGCCGCCGTCGGCCATCATCCGATCGACCTCGACGCCGGCCGCGGCCCGCTCGTCGGCGGACTGACGAGGTGCGGCGTTGGCGATGGCGCCGATGACGAGCGTGGCAAGGCGGAGCCGGGCCTGGAACCAGTCGTGCCACAGCGGCACGACCGTGGCGACCACGTCGTCGTAGACCCGGGTGGCGCGTGCGGCGTCGCCGACCGAGGCGCTCCACATGATCTCGGCGCTCGCCGCCGAGATGGCGGTGAGGCCGTCGGTGCCCCAGTAGTCGCGCAGCCGTTCGAGCGCCTTGGGCTTCTGCTCCCCGCGGATGCCGATCGTGATGAGCATCTGATGGGCGAAGTAGAGCCACTCGTAGACCATCGGCGGGTTCTGCCCGCTCACGTCGAGGAGGTCGAAGGCCTCGTCGAGCCGGCCCTGGTGGGTCAGCGCCGCCGACATCAGCACGCGCGCCTCAGCGGGGTAGGGGGACCAGGTGAGACCGTCGACCTCGCTGCGCGCGAGGACCTCGCGGTAGGCCTCGACCGCCGCCGCGAGGTCGCCGCGGTCGTGGTGGGTCCGCGCGAGGAAGTAGAGGGCGCGCAGCTCCGGCTCGATGAAGCCGGCGCGACGGGCGCGCTCCGCGGCCGCGCGCCAGCCCGTGCCGGGGTCGTCGCCGCCCGCGGGGTCAAGGCCGGCGAGGGTGGTCTGCACCTCGACGGCCAGGCTCGTGAGGTCGTTGCGCTCGGCGAGCGACAGCGCCTCCAGCGCGGCGGCGCGCGCCTCGTCGTCGTGCCAGCTGCTCAGGCTCTGCGCGCGGACGAGGAGTGCGCGGCCCAGGAGCTTGGGCGGGGCGGCGCTGAGGAGGGCCACCGCCTCGGCCGCGATGTCGCTCGGCGACTCGGTGGTGTCGGTGAGCATCAGGGCGGCTGCCAGCGACGTCAGCAGCTGCCCTCGGTCGACCCCGGTGTCCTCGGCCGGGAGCGCCGCCAGTCGGCCCCGCAGCACCTTGACGGCCTTGGGCACCCGCCCGGCTGCGATCAGCGCGTCCGCGCACTTGCGCGCCAGCGCGGAGGCGTCCACGTCGGCGATCGGGGTGCGGGACGTGTCGATCAGCTCGAGGGCGTCGAGGAAGTGGGTCGCGGCCTCGGACGGTCCACCCACGGCCAGTGCCTCCTCCCCGGCCTCGATCGAGGCTCGGACCGCCACCGGGCGGTCGTCGGCGCGGCGCGCGTGCTGGGCGAGCTCCGCGGCGGTGCCCACGGCGCGACCCTCGCCCAGGGCGGCGACGAAGTCGGCGTGCAGCCGGACCCGCTCCCCCGGCAGCAGGTCGTCGTAGACGGCCTCGCCGAGGAGCGCGTGCCGGAAGGCGTAGGTGCCACCACGCGAGGCCACGAGGACGTGCGACTCCACGGCGTTGCGCAGCGCGCCCTCGAGCTCGGCGGGGCCGAGGTCGGAGACGGCAGCCAGCAGCTCGTGGCTGACCTGGCGACCCGCGACCGAGATGATCCGCACCACCTTGCGGGTGGTCTCGTCGAGGCGGTCGAGGTGGACGAGCAGCACGTCGGCGAGCTCGCCCGGCACCTGCCCGGACCACGCGGCCCCGACGAGCTCCTCGATGAAGAAGGGGTTGCCCTCGGCGCGGTCGACGATCGAGGTGTATTCAGCCTCGGACATCGTCGAGGGGTGCAGCGCGCGGACGAGCAGGCGTACGTCGTCGTCGGAGAGCGGCTCGAGGTGCAGCCGGTCGACGCCGCGCAGCCGCATCCACTCCGCGACCTGGCGACGCAGCGGGTGGCGGCGGTGGAGGTCGTCGGCGCGGTAGGAGACGACGAGCGAGACGCCCGGGACGGTGCGGGAGAACAGGAAGCTCAGCATGTCGCGCGTCGACTCGTCGGCCCAGTGGGCGTCCTCGACCATGACGAGGAGCGGCGCCTGCTCGGCGACGGCGGAGAGGAGGTCGCCGAACGCGTCGTAGACGTTGCCGCGGTCGAGGGCCTGGTCGCCCGACGCGGTCTCGCTGCTGCGGATCCGCCTGCCCGGCTGCAGGCGGGCGAGCGTGGGGTGCTGGTCGAGGACGCGGGTCGCCACGTCGGACCGGTCGGCCATCACCCGACCGAGGACCTCCGAGAAGGGGAGGTAGGGAAGGGAGCTGTCGGCGAGGTCGAGGCAGTGCCCCGCCACGACCTGCCAGCCGGCCTCGAGGGCGGCGTCGCGCAGGGCCATCAGCACACGGGTCTTGCCGACGCCGGCGTCGCCCGCCACGAGCATCGCGCGCACGGACGGCTCGCCCCCGGACGTGCGAATGCCGAGCTGGGCAGTCAGCTGCTCCAGCTCGGCATCGCGTCCGATGAGATCGGTGGTCCTCAGGGCCGGCACGGACGACATTGTGTCGTGCCGCTCCGACACTGGCGGGTCGATCGCGGTGCGGGTCACTTCTGGGTGTCGTCGGCGCGGACCCGGGTCCAGCGACGAACGCCGTAGTCCTTGCGGACCTTGTCCTGGCGGTAGGCGATCTCGGCACTCAGGAAGCTGTCGGTGGCGAACATGTGATTCTCCTCTTCTCCACGGTCCTGGCTGGACCGTGAGGAGAGATTGCGTCGCTGAGGTAGGCCCGGACATCGGGCGGGTGCCCTATCCACGCCCGCCCGGCTACCTCAGATGCGCGCCCAGCGGCGTACGACACCCGTCTGAGGTAGTCCAGTGGCCACCGGTTGCCCGACCGGGGTAGTCCAGTGGCGAATGGCTGCCGATGACCTTCCTCGACGACGACTTCCCACTGGACTACCCCGAGATGCGCGGACAGCCGCTGACCACTGGACTACCCGGCGACCGGGCGACCGTGCTGCCAGACGCCCGCGACCAGCGGGACGCCGGGGCGGTAGGCGAGGTGGACGTACGACGGCGCGTCCAGCAGGGCGAGGTCGGCGGCCTTGCCGGGCGCGATCACGCCGACGTCGTCGCGGTCGAGCGCGGCGGCACCAGTGGCCGTCGCGGCGTGGAGCGCCTCTGCCGGGCTCATCCGCATCTCGCGGACCGCCAGGGCGATGCAGAGGGCCATCGAGGAGGTGAAGCAGGAGCCGGGGTTGCAGTCGCTGGCGAGCGCGACCCGCACGCCCGCGTCGAGCAGTCCGCGGGCGTCGGGATAGGGCTGCCGGGTGGAGAACTCCACGCCCGGCAGCAGCGTCGCGATCGTCCCTGAGTCGCTCAGCGACTCGATGTCCAGCGGGCTGAGGAAGGTGCAGTGGTCGACCGCGACCAGGCCGAGCTCGCAGGCCAGCCGCACGCCGCCACCGTACGTCAGCTGGTTGGCGTGGAGCCGCCCGCGCAGGCCGCTGTCGGACCCCGCCGCCAGGATGGTTCGTGCCTGGTCGACGTCGAAGGCGCCGTCCTCGCAGAACACGTCGATCCACCGGGCGTGCGGTGCCGCGGCCGCGAGCATGGGGCCGGTGACGAGGTCGACGTAGTCCTCGGGCGTGGTGTCAGCCGGCACCACGTGGGCGCCGAGAAAGGTGGTCTCGTCGGTGAACTGCCGCGCCACCGCGAGGCTGCGGGCCTCGTCGTGCACCGACAGCCCGTAGCCGCTCTTGATCTCCACGGTGGTGGTGCCCTGCGCCCGCATCTCGGCGACGAGCCGGGCGACGTGCGAGGTGAGCTGCTCGTCGGTGGCGGCCCGGGTGCGGGCGACGGTCGTGCGGATGCCGCCGGCGGTGTAGGGCTGGCCGGTCATCCGCGCCTCGAACTCCGCCGAGCGGTCGCCCGCGAAGACGAGGTGGCTGTGCGAGTCGACGAAGCCGGGGATCACGGCGCGCCCGCCGGCGTCGACCCGGACGTCGGCCTCCGGGGCCTCGGCCGCCGGGCCCACCCAGGCGATGCGGCTGCCCTCGACGACGACCGCGGCGTCGGCGAGCAGGCCGAGGAGGCCGCCCTGCTCGGCCCGCGTCGGATCGTTGGTGGCCAGCTCGCCGATGCCGGTGATCACCGTGGCCGTCATCGCGCCTCTCCCCAGGTCCGGGCGACGGCCTGCTCCAGCTCGAGCCCGATGTCGTAGCGCTGGCCCTCCTCCACGATCCAGCGGCCGTCCGCCATCACCCGCTGCACGTCCTCGGCGGCCGCCGCGAAGACGACCGCGCCCTCGTCGCGCCCGGCCCCCGCGGTGCGCGGGCTGGCGGGATCGACCACGACGAGGTCGGCGCGCTGCCCGACCGCGATCGACCCGGCGTCGTCCCAGCCGAGCGAGGCGTGGCCGTCGACGGTCGCCGCGGTCAGCAGCTCGGGCGCGCTCCAGTGCCCGCGCTGCCGGGTCGCCAGCCGCTCGTCGAGCTCCAGCGCGCGCATCTCCTCGAAGGGATCGATGACCGCATGGCTGTCGCTCCCCAGGGTCAGCCGGGCGCCGGCGTCGTGGAGCTGCCGCGACGGGCCGATGCCGTCACCGAGGTCGCGCTCGGTGGTCGGGCAGAACGACGCGAACGCGCCAGCGCCGCCGATGAGCGCGACGTCGTCCTCCGTGAGGTGGGTGGCGTGCACCAGTGAGGTCGAGCGCCGGAGCAGGCCGTGGTCGGCGAGCAGCCGCGTGGGCGTGACGCCGTACGCCTCGCGGCAGGCGTCGTTCTCGGCGACCTGCTCGGAGAGGTGGACGTGGAAGGGCCGGTCCCCGACCCAGGCCGCGACCGCGGCGAGGTCGGTGGCGGGCACGGCGCGCACGGAGTGGACCGCGGCGCCGAGCTTCTCGGTGGCGGAGGTGCGGGCGAAGCGCGCCTCGAGGCCGCTGACGCGGTCGATCCACGCCTCCACCGAGCCGTCGCTGTAGCGCACCTGGGCGCCCTCGGGCGCGGCACCGAAGCCGGAGGAGAGGTAGAGGGTGTCGAGGAGGGTGATCCGCAGACCCGCCTCGCGGGCGGCGTGCACGAGCGCCTGCCCCATCTCGTTGGGGTCGGCGTAGCGCGAGCCGTCGGGCTGGTGGTGGAGGTAGTGGAACTCGCCGACGCACGTGATCCCGGCGGCGGCCATCTCGCGGTAGGTCGCCCGCGCCAGGGCGAGGTAGGTGTCGGGGTCGAGCCGGGCGGCGACGTCGTACATCTGGTCGCGCCAGGTCCAGAACGTCCCGCGCTCGCGCTGGGTGCGCCCGCGCAGGGCGCGGTGGAAGGCGTGGCTGTGGGTGTTGGCGAGGCCCGGCACGACGAGGCCGCGCACGGGAATGGCGCGCGGCGGGTCGGCGTCGGGCGTCACCGACGTGAACCGGCCGTCCTCCACCTCGACGAGCACGTCGTCGCAGAAGCGGCCGCCGTCGGACGACGGCAGCCAGGCGCGCTCGAGGAGGTACGCCGTCATGCTGGGTTTCCGGAACGGGTCAGCTCGGCGAGGACGTCGGCCAGCGCCTCGACGCCGGCGAGGCAGTCGGCAGTCTCGGCCCGCTCGTCGGGCGAGTGCGAGACGCCGGTGGGGTTGCGCACGAAGACCATCGCGGTCGGGATGCCTGCGTCGGACAGGATGCCGGCGTCGTGGCCCGCCTGCGTCGGGATGACGGGCCAGCCGCCGAGCCCGGCCAGCCGCGTGGCGAGGTCGGCGTCGAACGCGACCGACCCGGACACCGACTCGGGCGTGACGACGAGCGCCGTGCCGTCGCGGCCCGCCCGGTCCTCGGCCTGGCGCTCGATCGCCGCGACCATGTCGGCGAGGGCGGCGTTGGAGGAGGCGCGCGCGTCGAGCCAGGCCGTGACCAGCGAGGGCACGGCGTTGGTGCCGTTGGGCTCGACCGCGATCCGGCCGAAGGTGGCCCGCTGCTCCGCGAGCCGGGCCTGCTTGTTCGCGGCGAGCGCGGTCATCGCGTAGGTCAGCATCGGGTCGTGCCGGTCCTCCATGCGCGTGGTGCCGGCGTGGTTGGCCTGACCGGCGAAGTCGAAGCGCCACCGGCCGTGCGGCCAGATCTCGCTCGCGAGCCCGACCGGCACGTCACGGTCGACGAGGTCGCGACCCTGCTCGACGTGCAGCTCGACGAAGGTGCCGACCCGGTCCAGCGACAGCAGTCCCGCCGACGGGTCCAGGCCGGCCGCGGCGACGGCATCGGCGAGGAAGACCCCGGCGCGGTCGCGGAGCTCGCGGGCCTCCTCCCACGTGGTCGCGCCGGCGACGAGGCGGGAGCCGAGGCAGGCGCGCCCGAAGCGCGAGCCCTCCTCCTCGACGAAGACGCCGACGCCGATCGGGCGGCCCGGCTGGACGCCACGGGCGCGCAGCGTGTCGATGGCCGCGAGGGCGGAGACGACGCCCAGCGGGCCGTCGTACGCACCGCCGTCGAGGACGGAGTCGAGGTGCGACCCGGTGAGCACGCCGGGCAGGTCACCGTCACCCCACCAGGCCACCTGGTTGCCGATGCCGTCGGTCTCGACCACGAGCCCGCGCGCCGCGCACTCCTCGGCGAACCACGCGCGCAGCTCGCCCTCGGCGGAGGTCCACGGCTGACGGAAGTAGCCGCCCGAGGACGCCGAGCGCCCCACTGGCGACAGGTCGCGCCACATCTCCTCGAAGGCCATGGACCCAGTCCATCGTCCCGGCCGACCCGGGTCAACGAACGCCCCCGGCATGGCGTCTCGGATCTCAGACGATTCATGGGCTCGCTCCGCTTCGCCGTGTCCGCGGCGCCTGAGCCCACTCGTTCGTCGTCGTTGCCGCGCCCTCCCCCGCAGCGCTTCACCCCACGAGCTTCTGACTCCCCCGCTGCGCTCCTCCGCCAGAACCCCGCGGGGACCCCAAGCGCCGCTCCTCCGGACGCACCCCTCCTCCTGCACTCCCGGGCACGCCGCGGACGACCCCCTGGGGCGCTGGCTGGCGCTGGCCGGCGCTCGCGACTACTCGACCGCCTATACATACTCCATGGAGTTCCGAGAGGTCGTACGCCGCCGACGGATGGTGCGGCGCTACTCCGACGAGCCGGTGGACCCGGCGGTGGTGGACCGGATGCTCGAGCACGCCCAACGCGCGCCCAACGCGGGGTTCACGCAGGGGTGGGCGTTCCTGGTGCTCGACACGGCGGAGGACGTCGCGCGCTTCTGGGAGTCGACCGGCGCCGAACCCGACACCCACAACAGCTGGCTCGACGGCATGCGCACGGCCCCGGTCGTGATCGTGCCGCTGGTGTGCCAGGACGCCTACCTCGACCGCTACGCCGAGGCCGACAAGGGCTGGACCGACCGGCGGGCCGACCGGTGGCCGGTGCCGTACTGGTACGTCGACACGGGCATGGCCTCGCTGCTGATCCTCCAGACCGCCGTGGACGAAGGGCTCGGCGCCTGTTTCTTCGGCATCCCCGGCGAGCACCTGAACGGCTTCCGTGCCGCGTTCGACGTCCCGGCCGACCACGCACCCGTCGGTGCGATCACCGTCGGGCACCGGGTGAGCGACCGCGGGGCGGCGGGCTCCCCGGCGCGGCGCGAACGACGTACGAATCTGGTCCACCGGGGACGCTGGGGCACTACGGTCACCCCATGACCGCACCGCCTGTCGAGGAGCGCGTGGTGGGCGCCCTGCAGGCCCTCGTCCGCATCCCGACCGTCTCCGACCGCGATCCCGCACGCGTCGACACCGACGCCTTCGACCGGCTGCTGGTCGAGCTGGAGAGGCACTTCCCGCTGCTGCACGAGCGGCTCGACCTGACCCGCGTCGGCACGCACGGCCTGCTGCTCCACTGGGCGGGCGCCAGCGCCGAGCGTCCGATCGTGCTGATGGCTCACCTCGACGTCGTCCCCGTCGACGGGGAGGCGCCGTGGCAGCACGACCCCTTCGGCGGGGAGATCCACCACTCCGACGTCGGTCCGGCCATCTGGGGTCGCGGCACCCTCGACGACAAGGGTTGCGTCGCCGCGATCTGCGAGGCCGTGGAGACGCTGCTCGAGGCCGGTCACACGCCGGCCCAGGACGTGTGGCTGTCCTTCGGCTGCGACGAGGAGGTCAGCGGCAGCACGGCACCCGAAGCGGTCGCCGTGCTCCGCGACCGCGGGGTCACGCCGTGGCTGGTGCTCGACGAGGGCGGTGCGATCGCCGGCGGCGCCTTCCCCGGCGTGACCGCACCGCTCGGCGTCATCGGCGTCACCGAGAAGGGCACCACCTCGCTCGAGCTCGTCGCGGAAGGGCGCGGCGGGCACGCCTCCACGCCGGCGAGGAACGGGCCGACCGCCCGCATCGCCCGCGCGATCCTGCGCGTGGAGAAGTCGCCGTTCCCCGCCTCCGCGCCGGCTCCCACGCTCGAGCTGATGCGGCGCCTGGCCCCCCACCTGCCGCTCCCGGTGCGTCCCCTGCTCGGTCGGGCCGACCGGCTGGCACCGGTGATCACGCGCGTCCTGCTCGCGGCCGGACCGGAGGCCGCCGCCATGACGCGTACGACGGTCGCCGCCACCACGCTCAGCGGCTCACCCGCCCTCAACGTGATCGCGTCGACCGCCAGGGCCGGCCTCAACATCCGGGTCATGGTGGGCGACAGCGTCGCCGGCGTGGTCGAGCACATCCGCAAGGCCGTGGCCGACGACTCGATCCGTATCGACGTGATCGAGTCGGGCGAGCCGTCCCCGGTCTCGCCGATGGACGAGCCGTTCGAGCTCATCGAGTCGTGCATCGGTGCCGTGTTCCCGGACGCGATCGCCACCCCCTACGTGATGATGGCGGCCACCGACTCGCGGCACTTCACCGCGATCAGCGAGCACGTCTACCGCTTCGCCCCCTTCCGGATGACCAAGGCCCAGCGCCAGGCGATCCACTCCTACGACGAGCACCTCGGCGTGGCCGACCTCGTCGACGGCGCCCGCTGGTACCAGCTGCTGATCGAGAGGCTCCCGCGTTGAGCGACACCAAGGACCGCGCGTCCCACACCGCCGTCAAGAGCCTGGCCGCGATCGTCGGCTTCCTGGTGATGGTCGAGTTCGCCAGCGGCATCCTGCAGGGCTTCTACACGCCGATCTACCCCCAGATCGCCGACCACCTCCAGATCCACGAAGGCGACATCAACTGGTTCGAGGCGGCCCAGCTGATCGTCAGCGCGCTGTGCATCCCGCTGCTCGCGCGGCTCGGCGACCTGGTCGGCCACAAGCGGGTGCTGCTGATCTCGACGGCGGTCACCGCGCTCGGCTCCTGGTGGCTGGCCTTCGCGCCGACCTTCACCACGTTCCTCATCGGATGGGCGATCCAGGGTGCGTACGTCGTGTGGCTCCCGCTGGAGATCGCGATCATCCACCGCCGCACGCGCTCGACCGGCCGACAGGAGCTGCTGACCCGGCGTGGCGCCGCGATCCTCGTGGGATCGCTCGAGCTGGCCGTCATCATCGGCGCGGTCGCCAGTGGCGCACTGGTCGAGTCGCTGGACATGAACGTCCTGCTCACCCTGCCCGCGCTCGTCGTCACGGCGGTCTTCTTCGTCATCCTCGTCGGCATCGAGCAGGCGCCGGGCGACGACAGCGGCGGCATCGACTGGGCCGGGCTCGCGCTGGTCACCGTCGCGCTCGGCGTGCTGATGGGCGGCCTGGTGTGGCTGCGGCTCGACGGCCCGGGCTCGCTCCGCGGCTGGGTCACCATCGTCGCCTCGGTCGTGGTCTTCGCGGCGTTCTGGCGCTTCGAGAAGCAGCACCCGGAGCCGATCGTCGACGTCCGCCTGCTCTCGAGCCCCGCGCAGTGGCCGGTGCAGCTGACCGCCTTCCTCTTCGGCATCCCCGTGCTGGGCGGTCAGATCCCGCTGTCGACCTACGCCCAGGCCGACCCGCTCGAGCGTGGCTACGGCCTCGGCGCGGACTCGAGCTTCATCTCGACCCTGATCGGGGTCTACGTGATCACCCTCGCCATCGGCGCCTTCACGCTGCCGCTCACCACCCGCCTGCTGGGTGGCGTACGCCGCGCGCTGGTCGTCGCCTGCGTGCTGGTGGGCGTCGGCTACCTGCTGTGGCTGCCCTTCCACGACCACACGTGGCAGGCGCTCATCAACATGGCGATCGCCGGCCTCGGCTCCGGCGCGCTGGTGGCGGCCCTCCCGGCGGCCGCGGCCGCCGCCGCTCCGCCCGAGCGGACGGGCATCGCGACCGGCATGACCAACGGCACCAAGACCGTCGGCGGCGCCATCGCCTCCGCGATCTTCGCGATCGCGCTGACGGCGACCGGCTCGCTCGACGAGACCACGGAGAAGGTCGCCCCGCTCGGCGGCTACCTCACCGTCTGGGCCGTCTGCGCCGGCGCGTCGTTCCTCGCCGCGCTCGCCCTCCTCGCGGCACCGCGGCACGCGTTCAGCGACGTCGGGGAGCCAACCCTCGCCGGTTGAGCTGCGAGGAGCGCCAGCGACGAGCCTCGAAACCTGCGATCTCCGGGGTTTCGAGGCTCGCTGGCGCTCGCACCTCAACCACCGAGGAACCTGGCGCTCGCACCTCAACCACCGAGGGACCTGGCGCTCGCACCTCAACCAGCGGGAGACCTCAGGACCTGCGCGAGCCGGGTGGCCCCGGGACCGTCCAGGTCGGCGAGGGCCTGGTGGCGGCCGGAGACCGCGAGCAGGAGCGAGACCAGTGGGCCGCGCACCTCGGCCCCGTCGCCGTGGACCAGGTGCGCGTCGGACGCGACGAGCCGGAGCCCGGCGGCACGCTGCTTGCCACCGCCGAGCCCGACGGAGGTCCTGAGCTGGTGGGTGAGCGCGCGGAGGACCGCCTCCTGCGGGTAGGCGCGGGTCAGGCCGAGCGGCCGCCTGATGTCCTCGCCGTGCACGACCTCCTCGACCAGCCGGCTGTCGAGGGGCGCGGGTGGGGTCGTCGTACGGCCCACGACCTCGCGCAGCCGCTGCAGGGTCTCGACCGGCGTGCCGCCCTTGTGGCGGGCGACTCCCTCGTCGTTCTGCCGGTCGAAGTCGAACCGTGCCCGCACCATCGCGACGACGATGCCGATGCGGGTCGTGCGCGCGTTGTCGACCAGGTGGGCCGCGACGTCGTGCACCGACCACCTCCCAGACTTCCGTCATGTCGTCAGCCTGTCAGCCGGGTCGGACACCCGGCGACGAGCGACGTCCTGGCCGGCGGGGGTCACGGCGTCAGAGCCCTCGCGACGAGCGCGGTCGCGCGCGGGTCGAGCGCCGAGGCGTCGGCCCGGTGCCAGAGCAGCCTCAACAGCACCTCGGCCGTCTCGCTGACCACGACGGGTTCACCGGCCCCGAGGGTGACCTCGCCCTCCACGTCGGTGGCGAGCAGGCGCAGGGCCGCCAACAACGGCTCGACCCGACCCAGGCGCACCTGCCGCGGATACATCACGCGGGCGACCTCCAGCACGCCGTCCCAGGCGAGCCCGGCGTCGTACGGCGTCGGGGTGCCGAGCGTCCCCTCGAGGTCCCAGACGTGCAGGGCGGTCTCGTGGACCTGGCGTCGTCGCCAGAAGCCGGCGGTGGTGTCGTCGGGGTCGAGGGTCCACGCGGGCGCCTCCTCCGGTGTCGCGTGCAGCACGTCGAGCAGGTCGGCGGCAGAGCGGCGGTACCACTGGGCCACCTCGTCACGGCCGGCGTCACTCGCCGGCGTGGTCGGGACGAAGGACGGGCTGCGGTGGGTCACCGCGTGCCCGGCCCACTGGTGGATGCCGCCGAGGTGGACGGCGAGGTCGCGGACCGACCATCCGGGACACTGCGTCACCGTGGCGTCGAGGTCCGCTCCCCCGATGACCTGCGCGAAGCGGTCGGTGTGGAGGCGCAGCAGGGGCAACCAGTCGTGGGCCATGCCCCGACGGTAGTGAGGCGTCAGCCCGCCCGCGGCGTGCGTGCGGCCGCGGCCTCGACGCTGTCCTCCGACGGCATCAGGAACCACAGCAGCGGGTAGACCAGGATCTGGCTGCCCGGGATGACGATCATCGTCACGACGAACAGCAGCCGCGTCATCCACGGGGTGAGGCCGAGGCGTCGTCCGACGCCGGCGCAGACGCCGGCGATGATGGCTCGGTCCGTGGAGCGGACGAGGCCCTGGCGGGCGAAGGACGTGCGGATCTTTTCCATGCCTCCATGGTGCTCCTGAACGGCGCTGTGGACCATCCGGATCGTCCCCGGTACGACCCTGAACCCGCCCCCGGCCGGCCGGTCAGGCCAGTCGGCCGTGCTCGGCGGTGACGTCGCGCAGCCGTGCCGCGAGGTCGTCGGTCAGCATCCCGGCCTCCAGCCGCCACGACCAGGTGGCCGCGGTGCCCGGGGTGTTCATCCGGGCCTCCGAACCCAGCGACAGCACGTCCTGGGCCTGCACGACCGCCAGCCGACACGGTGTCGCGTGCGCGAGCCCGATCAGCGCCCAGGCGGGATCGCTGTCGGTGTCGCTGGTGCCGGCGGCGCGGCAGGCACGGCGCACCTCGCGGCGGCGGCGTTCCGGCAAGGTGTCCCACCACCCGACCACGGTGTCGTTGTCGTGGGTCCCGGTGTAGACGACCTGGTCGCGGCGCAGGTTCTCCGGCTCGTGTCGCCGGTCCTCGCCGTCGGGGTCGAACGCGAACTGCAGGACGGCCATGCCGGGGAAGCCCAAGACGTCGCGCAGGTCCTCGACCGGGGCGTCGATGACGCCGAGGTCCTCCGCCAGCACCGGCAGCGCTCCGAGCTCAGCGGTCGCCGCGTCGAAGACCGCGCGCCCCGGTCCCGGCTCCCAGCGACCGTGCTCGGCCGTCGCATCGCCGGCCGGGACGGCCCAGAAGGCGGCGAACGCCCGGAAGTGGTCGATGCGGACCAGGTCGTAGAGGCCCACGCTCCGGCGCAGCCGCTCGACCCACCACCGGTAGCCGTCGGCCGCCATCGCGTCCCAGTCGTAGAGGGGGTTGCCCCAGAGCTGCCCCGTCTCGGTGAAGGCGTCGGGCGGCACCCCGGCGACCGCGTCGGTGCGGAAGAGGGCGGGCCAGGTGGCCTCGTCGGCGCTGCCGGCCGCGACGTAGATCGGGATGTCACCGAGCACCTGCACGCCGTGGTCGGCGGCGAAGGCGCGCAGGTCGGCCCACTCCCGTTCGAAGCGCACCTGGTCGGCGAGGTCGCCACCGTGGTCGGCCCACGACCCGGCCCAGTAGGCATGCCGCTCGGCGAACGCCGCCACCTCGTCGTCGCCCACCGGTGCGCCGGGATCCTCGAGCAGTCCCGGCCACGCGGCGAAGGCAGAGGGCGAGGCGTACGGCGACCCGTGCGCGTCGGGGACCGCCACCGGCAGGACCTGCCACACCGTCTGCCCGGCGGCGGCGAGCCACCTGACGAAGTCGCGCGCCGGCTCACCCAGCCGGCCGCCGGGCAGCGAGGTGACGTGGAGCTGCACGCCGGCAGCCCGGTCGGGGATCCCTGCAGCGGCCATGGTCCCAGCCTGTCACGCGCCGGGAGGGGGTCCGGCAGGTCCGCAGGGGCGGGAAGCTCCCCCGGAGCAGGACACGTGTCCGGGATGTCGCCCGGCGAACGGCCCGAGGGGGGCGACTTCGCGGACACGTGTCCGGGGCCGGGCTCGTACAGTGGAGGCATGTCGGAGCGCGACCGGGAGGACGGGTTCGAGAACCCGGACACCGGGTCCGTACGACGTGGGGCCGAGCGCGACGATCGCACCGGCCGGTCCGCGGCGGCGGCACGGATCGCCCACCAGGCCAGCTGGGTCGACCAGCAGGTGCGCCGGGCGATGGAGCGCGGGGAGTTCGACGACCTGCCGGGCCAGGGCAAGCCGATCGAGGACCTGGGGGCCGAGCACGACCCCGACTGGTGGCTGAAGAAGCTCGTCGAGCGCGAGAACATCGCGCTCCTGCCGCCGGCGATCGCGCTGCGCAAGGAGGACGCCGAGCTCGACGCGCGGCTCGACGCGATCCCGGCCGAGAGCGAGGTCCGGCGTGAGCTCGCGGACTTCAACCGCCGGGTGGTCGAGACCCGCCGCCAGCTGCAGGGCGGACCACCCGTGGTGACCCCGACGCGTGACGTCGACGCCGAGGTCGCCGCCTGGCGCGAGCGGCGTACGGCACTCATCGCAGCGCAGCGCGCGGCCCGCGCCGCCGCGGAGCCGGCCCCGCGGAAGCAGTCCTGGTGGTCACGCCTGCGGGGTCGCTGACCAGGACCTCGGACGAGAGCGAGACATCCGTCATATCGACGGCCGCCGGAGCGGCGGTAGTTTGCGGCCCATGACACGTTCCGCCAAGGACTTCTTCGCCCCGCTCGCCGTCGGGGCCCCAGCGCCGCTGCGCGACATCCCGGCCCGGCCGAGCCGCGCGATCCACTTCTTCGACCCGGGCAACGAGAAGATGGCCGCGAAGGTGCCCGGCATGGTCGGCACCGTCGACGTGCTCCTCGGCAACCTCGAGGACGCGGTCAAGGCGGAGAACAAGGAGAAGTCCCGCCAAGGCCTCGTCGAGATCGGGAAGGCGACCGACTTCGGGCCGACCCAGTTCTGGACCCGGATCAACTCGCTCGACAGCCCGTGGGTGCTCGACGACCTGACCACGCTGGTGCCGGAGATCGGCGACAAGCTCGACGTGATCATGGTGCCGAAGGTGCAGGGCGCCGAGGACATCCACTACGTCGACCGGCTGCTCGCGCAGCTCGAGGCCAAGGCCGGCATCGACCGCCCGATCCTGGTCCACGCGATCCTCGAGACCGCGCGCGGCGTGGCCAACATCGAGGAGATCTGCGCGGCCAGCCCGCGCATGCAGGGCCTCTCGCTCGGCCCGGCCGACCTCGCCGCCGACCGCCGGATGAAGACCACCCGTGTCGGCGGCGGCCACCCGGGCTACCTCGTGCGCAAGGACCCGGTGAAGGACGACCTCGGCGTGCCCCAGTACGACGCCGAGCGGACGACGTACCAGCAGGACCTGTGGCACTACACGATCGCCCGGATGGTCGACGCGTGCGCGATGCACGGCATCTACCCCTACTACGGGCCGTTCGGCGACATCGCCGACACGGTCGCGTGCGAGGACCAGTTCCGCAACGCCTTCCTGCTCGGCTGCGTCGGCGCGTGGAGCCTGCACCCGGCGCAGATCAAGATCGCCAACAAGGTCTTCTCCCCCAGCGTCGAGGACGTCGCCCACGCACGGCGGGTCATCGCCGCGATGGGCGACGGCACCGGCGCGGTGATGCTCGACGGCAAGATGGAGGACGACGCCTCGGTGAAGCAGTGCCAGGTGATGGTCGCGCTGGCCGACGAGCTCGCCGCGATCGACCCCGACCTGAAGCAGGCCTACGACGCCATCGAGGTGCCGGCATGAGCAGCCCGGACGCGACCTTCACCCCGCTCCGCTCCGTCCTCTACATGCCCAGCTCCAACGAGCGGGCGCTGGAGAAGGCGAAGTCGATCGCCTGCGACGCGCTGATCCTCGACCTCGAGGACGCGGTCGCCCCCGACGCCAAGCCTGCTGCCCGCGAGGCGGCCGCGGCAGCCGCCGCCAGCGGCGACTACGGCCGGCGCACGGTCACCATCCGTGTCAACGGCATCGGCACCGAGTGGCACGACGCGGACATCGTGGCGGCCAGCCAGGCCGGCCCGGCGGCGATCGTGGTGCCGAAGGTCAACAGTGCCGACGAGGTCGCGCAGCTCGTCGCCGCGATGGAGAAGGCCGGCGCACCCGACCACACCCTGCTGTGGGCGATGGTCGAGACACCCGTCGCGATCCTCGACGCGCTCGCCATCGCCCGCGCCTCCGGGCGACTGGGCGCGTTCGTGCTCGGCACCAACGACCTCGTCAAGGAGCTGTACGCCGAGCACGTCCCGGGCCGCGCGCCGATCCTGCCGAGCCTGCACACCGCCCTCCTCGCCGGCCGCGCCGCCGGCATCGCGGTCCTCGACGGGGTCTTCAACGACGTCAAGGACGCCGAGGGCTTCCTCGCCGAGTGCGAGCAGGGCCGCCAGATGGGCTTCGACGGCAAGACGCTGATCCACCCCGGTCAGGTCGAGGGCGCCAACGCGGCCTTCGCACCGAGCGAGCGGGCCGTCGAGGACGCCCGCGGGCTCATCGCCGCCTGGGAGGACGGGCACGGCGCCGGTGTGGTGACGTACAACGGCAGGATGGTGGAGAACCTCCACGTCGAGTCCGCCCGCCGCACCCTGTCGATCCACGACGCCATCGAGGCGCTCGCCGAGGCCTGACCGCTGTCGGCGGTCACCCGCAGGGAGGGTTTCCCTCCCGGACCGGAACCGGCATAGTGTGCGCGCCGCCCAAAGTGGGCGACAACTTAGGAGGAGAAAGAATGATTGTCCTCGGACTGATCCTGCTCATCCTCGGGCTGCTTCTGCCCCAGAGCATCCTGACCACTCTCGGGATCATCCTGATCGTGGTGGGTCTGGTGCTGAACTTCGTCCCGATCGGCGGCAGCAGCCGCCGAGTCTGGTAGCGCTCTCCACCTACGCGTCGGGCCCTGGACACCTCACGGTGTCCGGGGCCCGCGCACATTTTCCGCACGGCGGCCGCGGACGCCACTAGCCTCTGACCATGTCGCGCCCCCTCACCCTCTTCGGGGTGGCCTCCCCCTACGCGTTCGACGTCGTCGAGTCCGCCCGACGGATGGTCCGGGACGTCGTGTGCGTCGACAACCACGGCGGCGCCGATCCTCGCCTGCCGGGCCTGGTCGAGCTGACCGACGCCGTCCCGCGTACGCCGTTCACGCTGGGCCTCTCCTCTGCCGCCCACCGCGGCCGGGCCGCACACGCCGCGGCCGACGCCGGGTGGTCGGACGCCGAGTCCCTCGTGGACCCGACCGCGGTCGTCCCGTCGACGGCGACGATCGCCCATGGTGCGTACGTCAATGCGGGCGCGGTGCTGGGAGCGCACGCGAGCATCGGCTGCCACGCCAACGTCAACCGGTCCAGCTCGATCGGGCACGACGCGCACCTGGGCTTCGGCGCCTCGACCGGGCCGGGAGTCGTGCTGGCCGGCGGGGTGGTCGTCCAGACCAGTGCGTTCGTCGGTGCCGGCGCCACTGTCCTCCCGGAGGTCACGATCGGGCACGGGGCCGTCGTCGGCGCCGGAGCAGTGGTGACCCGCGACGTCGCACCCGGCGACGTGGTGGTCGGCAACCCGGCGCGGGTGCTTCGCGCCCAGGACGTCGAGGAGCTGACGTGCCCCCACTGCTGAACGACCTCGACCAGCCGGCACCGATCGTGCTGGCACCGACTGGCATGGTGCCCACCCGCGCCATGACGCCGCACGTGCCGCTCACCCCGGACGAGATCGCCGCCGACGTGGCGGCAGCTGCGGCGATCGGCATCACGTCGGTTCACATCCACGCGCGTGGCGAGGACGGCGCCCCCACGTGGGAGCGTGAGGCCTACGCCCGCATCGTCGGCGCAGTCCGCGAGAGCTCCCCCGACGTGGTCATCAACGTCAGCACGAGCGGACGCACCTGGTCGGAGGTCGAGCGCCGCGCCGACTGCCTCGCCCTCGACGACGACCTCAAGCCCGACCTGGCCTCGCTGACGCTCTCCTCGCTCAACTTCCTGACCCAGGCCTCGGTCAACAGTCCGGACACGATCCACGCGCTCGCGCGGATCATGCTCGACCGCGGGATCGTGCCGGAGCTCGAGCTGTTCGACTTCGGGATGGTCAACTACGTCCACGTCCTCCGGCGCAAGGGTCTGCTGCCCGGGCCCGTGGTCGCGAACCTGTTCTTCGGCAACGTCGCCGGGATGCAGCCGACCTTGGGTGAGATCGGCCTTGCCGTCGACCGGCTCCCGGAGGGCACGATCTGGTCGGGCGCCGGGCTCGGAGACTTTGGGCTCCCTGTGCAGACCCACTCGATCGCCGCCGGGGGCGGGGTCCGCGTCGGGGTGGAGGACGGCATCTGGTTCGACCGCCACCGCACCACGCTCGCCACCAACCCCATGCTGGTCGAGCGCGTCCACGATCTGCTCCAGCTGCACGGGCGCACGATGATGACGCCCGAGGAGCTCCGCCACCGGCTGGCACAGCCGTGAGGGTCCCGTCCGCGGCACCGACCCGGTTGGCCGGCGACGAGGCTGCTGCAGTGCGCGACGCGGTGTCGCGGGTGATCACCGACGGACCGTGGGTCCTCGGGCCGGAGGTCGAGTCCTTCGAGGCCGCGTTCGCCGACTACACCGGGCTGGGCCACACGGTGGGAGTTGGCAACGGCACCGACGCCCTGGTCGTCGCGATGACCGCGCTCGACCTGTCGCCCGGCGCCGGCGTGCTGGTGGCTGCCGATGAGGGCGGGTACGCCGCCACGGCCGCCCGCCTCGCGGGGCTCGTCCCGGTAGTGATGGACCTGGCGTCCTCGTCGACCTTCGTCGACGCCGACACCGCGGCCGCCGCCCACCGCCCGGGCGTCGAGGCCGTCGTCGTCACGCACCTGCACGGCGACGCCGTACCACTGGAGGAGCTGGACGCCTGGCGCCGCCGCCTCGGCCTGGCGCTCGTCGAGGACTGCGCGCAGGCGCACGGTCTGCGCGTCGCCGGCCGTCACGTCGGCACCACGGGCGATGCTGCCACCTTCAGCTTCTACCCGACCAAGAACCTCGGCGCGGTCGGCGACGGAGGACTGGTCGGCTTCGCCGACCCCGTGATCGCCGCAAGGGCCAGGGCGCTGCGGCAGTACGGGTGGGTTGACGAGCGCTTCCGGCCGGACCTCGCGAACGGACGCAACACCCGCCTCGACCCTCTCCAGGCGGCGGTGCTCTCGGCACGCCTCCCCCACCTCGACGCCCGCAACCAGCGCCGCCGCCAGCTGGCGGCCCGCTGGCGTTCTGCCCTCGTCGGCTCCGCCGTGCTCTGGGGTGACCCCGAGACGACGGTCGCTCACCATGCGGTGGCGATCACCGACGACCGCGGCGGGCTCGCCGACCACCTCGCCGCGCACGGCGTCGACACTGCCGTGCACTACCCCCACGTGGTCGGTGACATGCCCGGCCTCAGGGCGGAGGGAGGCCCCGCCCCCGTGGCCGCCTCACTGGCAGGCCGGGTCCTCAGCCTCCCCTGCTTCCCGGAGCTCACCGACGAGGAGGCCGATCGCGTGGCGGCCGCTCTGCACGAGTGGACGCCTCGTGGCTGAGCGCACCTTCCCGGTCCACCGCGACGACCGAGGCGAGCTGCTCGTCGTCGAGGGCGACGAGCTCGAGTTCCCGATCCGGCGGGTGTTCACGGTGGTCGGCAGGGCGGGTGGCGCGCCGCGAGGAGGGCACCGCGCGACCTGCACCGAGCTGATCGTCCTGGTCTGCGGCAGCGCCACGGTCACGCTCGGGCGCGCCGGAACGCCGGACGCCGTCCGCGTGCTCGAGAAGCCCGGCGACTCCGTCACCATCGCGTCCGGCGACCACGTCGACTACCAGCTCGACGGCGCCCACTCGGTCGTGGCCGTGCTCTGCGACGAGCCCTACCGGAGCCCGTCATGACGCGCGCCTCGGTCCTCGTCCCGATCCACGACAAGCCGACCACGCTGCCGCTGACGGTCGACACAGTGCTGCGGCAGACCGTTGACGACCTCGAGGTGCTGCTCATCGGCGACGGGGTCACCGACGCCGTACGCGCCGTGGTGGCAGACCTGGTGGCTGGCGACGAGCGTGTGCGGTTCCTCGACTTCCCCAAGGGTCCCCACCACGGCGAGCGCTACCGCCACGACGCGGTCCGGGCCGCACGCAGCGATGCCATCTTCTACCTCTGCGACGACGACCTGCTGCTCCCCGACCACGTGGCCGACCTGCTCGACCTGCTCGAGGACCACTCGTTCGCGCAGAGCCTCAACGGAGAGGTGCGACCGGACGGACGTGTCCGCTTCTACGCCTCCGACCTCGCCGACCGCGACGTGGTGGCGATGCACCTGCGCGACGATGTCCGCTTCTGCTCGGTCAGCATCACCGGCACGGCACACACACGACAGCTGTACGACGCCGTCGACGACCGCTGGGACACGACGCCGAGCGGTTGGTGGCCCGACCACTGGCAGTTCCGCAAGCTCATGCGGCACCCGTCGTACGCGGGGGCCACCTCGTCGCGGATGACCGCTCTCCAGTTCCCCACGAGCAGCGACGGGCGCGACACGTGGACCGACGAGGCGCGGGTCGAGGAGCTGCGTCCCTGGCACGCACTCGTCGTCGGTCCGGGCGCACAGGACGAGATAGATCGCCGTTGCGAGGCGGGCCGCCGCGAGCAGCTGGTCGAGGAGCGCGCCACCATCGCCCTGCTCCAGCGCGACCTCGCCTGGCTCCGCGGCGAGCACGAGCGACAGGCGAAGGAGAAGGACTGGCTGAGCGCCAAGCTGGAGGAGGGCCTCGGGCACCTCGAGTGGCTCAAGGGGCAGCACGAGGTGCAGCGCCGCCAGCTCGAGGCCGCGCTGGCGACGATCGAGCGGCTGCAGGCCAGGCTCGCGCACAAGACCGAGGTCATCGCCCGGCTCCGGGCGAGGAGTCGCTAGCGCTCAGGCGCTCTCGCTGCCGCGACGGAAGCGGTCGTTGAGCCAGGTGCTGGCCGTGCCCATCCACCCGGCGAGGTCGTGCACCACCTTGCCGAGCGTGTCCTGGGTCCGCTCGAAGGACTCGCCATAGCTGGCCGCCGCCTCCTGTGCGGCGGCGGACACCGACGCGCCGTCGTCGTCCTGCCGGCGCGGGTAGGCACCGCCCAGGATCGCGGTGTAGGCGCCCGAGTCGATCCAGCGGCGCAGCTCGGTGGCGCGGACGACGGCGAACGGGTGCGACTGCTGCTGGAGCAGCGAGAGCTTGATGAGGGACTCCCGCACGTCGCCACCCTCGTCGTACTCGGCGCCCTGGGCCAGGAACGAGGTGGTGTCGAGCTCGTCGAGGGTCCCGCCACTGGCCAGCTTCATGTGGGACCGCAGGGCAGCGGTCGGGTCCTGACACGCCAGGACGCCGGCGCGGTCGGCGGACAGCTCGGACTTGCGGGACCACTCGAGGAGGCCGACCGTGACCATCCGGATGCCCAGGGCACCGCCGGGGATGGCGCTCAGCAGGCCACCCAGTCCGAGGAGACGCACCAGCAGCGTGCGGTAGACCGCGTGGCCGCTGATCGCGTGCCCGAGCTCGTGGCCGATGACGAAGCGGAGCTCGTCGTCGTCGAGGTGGTGCACGAGTCCGGACGACAGCACGATGATCGGCTTGTCCATGCCGACGGTGATGGCGCTCAGCGTGGGGTCGGACTGGACGTACATCTCCGGGAGGTCGGTGGCGTCGAGCGCCTGCCCCACCTCGCCGAGGATCCGGTGCAGCCGGGCGAACTGCCGCTCGTCGACCCGCACCGCGGAGCCGAGCAGCGTCAGCCGCCAGGCCCGCTCGCGGAAGACCCCGGACATCGTCTTGAGCAGGACGTCGAAGCCCTTGAGGCGGCGCAGGGCCACCAGGGCGCCCTTGTCCGCCGGGTGCTCCCACGCCCGCGAGCTGATGTCGGTCAGTGTGACGCGTACGCGCGCCGGCTTCTTGTCCCCCGTGTCGGTCATGGCGAGATCCTCGCAGAAGCGCCGTGTCGGTCGCAGCCCTTCGGCCGCCGACACCACCCCGCCTCCCCGGACGTCCGGCAATCACGCAGAAAGGGCCCGAGCGCGGACCGCCCCCATTTACCTTGGGGGGATGATCGATCGTGCCGTCCTCGAGCCGCGGGACTCGAAGACCGCCACCACCTTCGCCGTGACGCTGTGCGTCGTCGCGGGTGGGCTCAGCGCCGTCGTCACCGCGTTCACGCCGCAGGACCTCGCTCCGGGGATGAAGGCTCCCGTGATCGCCACGTCGTTGGCGGTGATGCTGGCCGGCCTGCTGCTCGTCGTGGTGAAGGAGCAGTTCCGGGTGTGGCTGTGGCTGCCCGTGCCGCTTCTCGGCATCGCCGCCATCGTCCTCGCTGACCTCGCCACGCACGACGCCTCGGCCGCGGGGCAGGTCGTCCTCTGTGCCCCGGTCCTCTTCGCCGCCTCGCAGCTCCGAGCACCGGCGGCCTGGCTGGTGACCGGCAGCGCGGTCGCCGCCGACGCTGCGATCGTCCTCGCGCTGAGCCCGCTGGAGCGTGCCCTCACCGACCTGGCCAACGTCGGCGTGCTGTTGGCGATCACCACGTGGCTCCTGGTGCGCGCGAGCGAGCGCACGGCTCGGCTCACGGACAAGCTGCGCGAGCAGGCGGCCATCGACCCGTTGACCGGCCTGGTCACCCGTCGGGTCCTCGACGACGCCGCCCGCAGCGTGCTGACCAGCAACGACGGGGACGGTGGCACCTCCCTGGTCCTGCTCGACGTCGACCGGTTCAAGAGCATCAACGACACGTGGGGGCATCCCGCGGGCGACGCCGCTCTCACCCACCTCGCCGAGGTCCTGCGGGCCCACAGCCGCCCCGACACGGTCCTCAGCCGGCTCGGCGGGGACGAGCTGGCGATGCTGCTGCCCGGCTGTCCCTACGACGTGGCGCTCCGGCGCGCGCAGGAGCTCGTCGAGGCCGTCCGGACGTCCCCGATGACCCTGCCCCACGGCGAGCAGCTGACCCTGTCCATCAGCGTGGGAGTGGCGCACGCCCCGGTGCACGCCGACAACCTGCACGGCCTCTACACGACGGCGGACCTCTCGCTCTACGACGCCAAGCGCAACGGCCGGGGCCGGGTCGGCGGCGTCCCCGAGATCGTCGACGGGACGCCTGCGCGAGGGTGACGGAGCACCGCGGGGCCCGGGCCGACCACGGCGCACCACGCCGCATGCGGTGACCCGCGAACTTCGGCAATCGCCTGCGGCGGACGTCGCGCGCTGACTACGGTCACGCGGTGCCTGTGACCCAGCTCCGACGCCTTCCTCGCCGCCTCGCCGGGACCGTGGTCCTCGCCCTCCTCGCCTCGACGCCGGCCGTCGGCACCGTCGCGCAGGCAGACCCGGCCGACGCGCGGGCGAAGGACACCCACCTGGTCGCGTCGCCCCGCCTGCTCGACGGGCCGGCCCGCGGCGAACGGGCGATCCGCCGGCTCGGCGACCGCCTGCCGGTGGCCGCGGCCCGCAACGACCTGCGTGCCGGCGAGCTGCGCTCCCTTCTGCGCAACGACGCCACCGCGTGGGTGGATGTCGACGGCCGGGCCTACTTCGTCGAGCCCGCCCTCGAGACGAGCGGGCCGGACGCGCCGACGGCGCCCGCGGTGGCTCCGCTCTCCGAGACGTTCACCCTGCACAGCAACCCCGGGGCGGACCTGACGATCTTCCTCGACGTCGACGGAGCCGACGTGTCGGGCACGGCGTGGAACGACGGCGGCGTCACGTCCGGCCAGCACCCTGCCTGGGATCCGGCCGGCGACGGCGCCGGCTTCAGCAACAACGAGCTGCTGATGGTCCAGGAGGTCTGGGCGATCGTGGCGGAGGACTACGCACCCTTCGGTGTCGACGTGACCACCGAGGACCCGGGGGACGACGGCCTGGTGCGGACCGACCCCCTCGACACGACGTACGGCACGAGGGTGCTGGTCTCGCCCAGCGACGACGCACTCACCACGATCTGCGGCGGCGGCTGCGGCGGCGTCGCCTACGTCGGCTCGTTCGACGAGGTCGGCACCTACTACCAGCCGGCCTGGGTGTTCCCCCAGGCACTCGGCGGCGCCAAGAGCGTGGCCGAGGCCGCCTCCCACGAGGCCGGCCACAACCTCGGGCTGCGACACGACGGCACCACGACACTCGGCTACTACGCGGGGCACGGGAGCTGGGCACCCATCATGGGCGTGGGCTACTACAAGCCGATCGCCCAGTGGAGCCACGGGTCCTACCCCGATGCCAACAACTCCGCGCAGGACGACGTCGCGGTGCTGACCGGATTTCTCGGCCGTCGGACGGACGAGGCACCCGACACGGTGGACACAGCCGTCGAGCTGCTCACCGGGACGGCGTACATCACCGCCGCCTTCGACGTCGACAGCTACGCCCTGGGGACCTGCACGGCCGGCAGTGCCGTCACGGTCTCCACGGCCGGCCTCGCGCCGAACCTCGACGTCAAGGCGACGCTGCGGAACAGCAGCGGCACGGTCATGGCGACTGCCGCACCGGTGTCCGGCTACGGCGACGGCATCACCGCGACGGGCGTCGGTGCGACCCTGACCGTCCCGACCAGCGGCACCGGCTGGATCGTCTCCGTCGAGGGGGTCGGCGAGGGCAGCTGGTCCGCGGGCGGGTACGACGACTACGGCAGCCTCGGCGCCTACTCGGTCAGCGCCCCCGGCTGCCAGGGCACCCCGGTCGACGGCGTGCCCAGCGCCCCGCAGTCGGCCGCCACTGCGTCCGCCACGCTGGACAGCCTCGCCCTGTCCTGGAGCACGCCCGCTGACGTCGGCAGCGGTCCGGTCACCGGCTACGTCGTGAGCCGCTCGGGCACCACACAGACCTGGGCGCTGTCCGCCACCGCCCGCAGCCACGTCTTCGCCGGTCTCGTGGCCGCGACGCCGTACACCCTCTCGGTGCGCGCCGTGAACGCGACTGGTGCCGGTCCGGCCGCCACGGTGACGGGCACGACGCTTGCGCCGCCGCCGGCCGCGCCGGGCGCACCGCGCGACCTGACCGGGTCCTACGACGCGGACAGCGACGCGATCTCCGTGTCCTGGGCGGCGCCCGCGAGCTCCGGCACCCAGCCCATCTCGGGCTACGCCGTCTACCTCGACGGTGAGCGGCTCGGCGAGCTCGACCCGGAGAGCCGGGACGCTTACATCACCCACGACTCCGGCTTCGCCGACGGCAGCTACACCGTCGCCGTAGCGGCGGTGAGTTCGGTGGGCGAGTCCCCGCGGGCAAGCACCACGGTCGTCGTCGACGTCCCTGAGGCCGTGCCCGCTCCGCCGACGTTCAGCACAGTGATGTCGGGCGACCGGTCGGTGACGCTGGCGTGGACGGCACCCGCCGCCAACGGCTCGGCGATCACCGGCTACACCGTGATTGCTCGGTCCAGCTGGGAGGACGACCGCACGTACCAGGTGCCCGCCACCACGCTCGGCACGATCCTCACCGGCCTCACGAACGGCGTCACCTACTCGATCAGCGTGACCGCCACCAACGGTGTGGGCACGTCCGCGGAGTCCCAGGCCCTGGCCGTCACGCCCGTGGGGGTCGGCGACACCGGCAACCCGCCGCCCACACCCACGCCCACCCCGACACCCACGCCGACACCCACGTCGGTGCCGACGCCCGCCACGCCGACCGCGGCGGCACCGCTCCGCATGGCTCCGCCGAAGGTGAAGGTGAAGGGACGCAAGGTCACGGTGCGCTGGGCGAGCGCCAGCAGTCCTACCAGTGCCGTCAGGACCTACCTGGTCGACCTCTCCAAGGGGACCGACCGGTCGGCCAAGGGATCGGCCCGCAAGGTGGTGCTGAAGCTGCGGCCCGGGAAGTACAAGATCCGGGTCGCCGCGCTCAATGCCACCGGGTGGTCGCCGTCCAGCCGCTGGGTCAAGGTCCGCGTCCGCTGAGCGGAGCTCAGCCCTCGCGGACCGGGATCCTCACGCCGCGCTCCTCGGCGACCTCGACGGCGCGGTCGTAGCCCGCGTCGACGTGGCGGATGACGCCCATGCCCGGGTCGTTGGTCAGCACCCGCTCGATCTTCTCCGCGGCCAGCTCGGTCCCGTCGGCGACGGTGACCTGGCCGGCGTGCAGCGACCGGCCGATGCCGACGCCGCCGCCGTGGTGGAAGGACACCCACGTGGCGCCCGACGCGGTGTTGACGAGTGCGTTGAGGATGGCCCAGTCGGCGATCGCATCGGACCCGTCGAGCATGGCTTCGGTCTCGCGGTAGGGCGAGGCCACCGAGCCGCAGTCGAGGTGGTCGCGACCGATCACGATCGGCGCCGACAGCTCGCCACTGGCGACCATCTCGTTGAACTTCGCTCCCGCCTTCGCGCGGTCGCCGTAGCCCAGCCAGCAGATGCGGGCGGGCAGGCCCTGGAACTGGACCCGCTCGGCGGCCATGTCGAGCCACGTGTGGAGACGGGCGTACTCGGGCTTCTCCTCGGCCGGGAACAGCTCCTTGATCGCACGGTCCGTCGCGGCGATGTCGGCGGGGTCGCCGGACAGCGCGGCCCACCGGAACGGGCCCTTGCCCTCGCAGAAGAGCGGGCGGATGTAGGCCGGCACGAAGCCGGGGAACTCGAAGGCCCGGTCGTAGCCGCCCTTGCGGGCCTCGTCGCGGATCGAGTTGCCGTAGTCGAAGACCTCGGCGCCGGCGTCCTGGAACTCCACCATCGCGCGGACGTGGGTGGCCATGGACTCCTGCGCACGCTTGGTGAAGCCGCGCGGGTCCTCGGTGCGCTCGCGCTCCCAGTCGTCGTACGCCGTCCCCGCCGGCAGGTAGAACAGCGGGTCGTGCGCCGAGGTCTGGTCGGTGACGATGTCGACCAGCGGGCCGTCCCCCTTCCCGACCCGGTCGAGGTGACGCTCGAGCAGCTCGGGCAGCACCTCGGCGGCGTTGCCCAGCAGGCCGATGGACAGCCCGCGGCGCTCGTCGCGTGCCTCCAGCGCCAGCTCGATCGCGTGGTCGAGGTCGCGCGCCTGGACGTCGAGGTAGCGGGTCTCGAGGCGACGGTCGATGCGGTGCTGGTCGCACTCGATGCAGATCGCGACGCCGTCGTTCATCGTCACGGCCAGGGGCTGCGCACCGCCCATGCCGCCGAGACCGGCGGTGACGGTGATCGTGCCCGCGAGGGTTCCGCCACCCTTCGAGACGTCGCTCGTCCCTCGCGACTCCTCAGGAACCGGGTCGGCCCTGCGGGCAGAGAGCTTGTCGGCGATCGCGGCGAAGGTCTCGAAGGTGCCCTGGAGGATGCCCTGGGTGCCGATGTAGATCCACGAGCCGGCGGTCATCTGGCCGTACATCGTCAGCCCGAGGTCCTCGAGCCTGCGGAACTCCTCCCAGTTGGCCCAGTCGCCGACCAGGTTGGAGTTGGCGATCAGCACGCGCGGCGCCCACTGGTGGGTGCGCATCACGCCGACCGGCTTGCCCGACTGCACGAGCAGCGTCTCGTCGTCCTCGAGGTCGCGCAGGGTGCGCACGATGGCGTCGTACGCCTCCCAGCTGCGCGCGGCCTTGCCGGTCCCGCCGTAGACCACCAGGTCCTCGGGGCGCTCGGCGTTGTCCGGGTCGAGGTTGTTCATCAGCATCCGCAGGGGCGCCTCGGTCTGCCACGACTTCGCGGTCAGCTCGGTGCCGCGCGCGGCGTGGATGGGCAGCCGCGGGTTCTGGTCGTTCACTTCAGGTCTCCGATCACGGATGCGGCGGCCGCGAGCACGGCGCCGGACTGGACGAGGTCGACGGCGGCCTCGATCTCGGGCGAGAGGTGTCGGTCGGGGCCGGGGCCGGCGATGCCGTTGCCGCGGAGCAGGTCCACGACGGCGGCGGTGGCCGGCGACGGGGTGAGCGGCGCCCGCAGGTCGAGGGCCCGGGCAGCGGTGAGCACCTCGACGGCGACCACCCGCGAGAGCCCGTCGACGGAGCGGCGCAGCTTGCGCGCGGCGTTCCACCCCATCGAGACGTGGTCCTCCTGCATCGCACTGGAGGGGATCGAGTCCACCGACGCCGGCACCGCGAGGCGCTTGAGCTCGGAGACGATCGCGGCCTGGGTGTACTGGGCGATCATGTGGCCGCTGTCGACGCCGGGGTCGTCGGCGAGGAACGGCGGCAGCCCGTGGCTGCGCGCCTTGTCGAGGAAGCGGTCGGTGCGTCGCTCGCTGATCGAGGCGACGTCGGCCGCGACGATCGCGAGGAAGTCGAGCACGTAGGCGAGCGGGGCGCCGTGGAAGTTCCCGTTGGACTCGACCGCCTCACCCAGCACGACCGGGTTGTCGATCGCGCTGGCGAGCTCGCGGGCGGCGACGGTCGCGGCGTGCTCGACGGTGTCGCGGGCCGCGCCGTGCACCTGTGGCGAGCAGCGCAGCGAGTAGGCGTCCTGGACCTTGTTGCACTCGACCGTGTTGCCGGGCCCCGTGCGGTGCGAGGCGACGATCGCGGAGTCGGCCATCAGGGCGGTGAGGTTCGCCGCCGACAGGGCCTGCCCGGGGTGCGGCCGGATCGCTTGGAGCTCGGGGGCGAAGACCCGGTCGGTGCCGAGCTGGCCCTCGACGCTCATCGCGGCTGCGACGTCTGCGGTGCCCAGCAGCATCCGCAGGTCGGTGATCGCCATGACCAGCATGCCGAGCATGCCGTCGGTGCCGTTGATGAGCGCGAGGCCCTCCTTGGCGACCAGCTCGACCGGCTCGAGGCCGGCGGCGGCCAGCGCCTCGGCCGCGGGCATCAGGGTGCCGGACGCGTCGCGCACCTCACCTTCACCCATCAGCGCGAGCGCGCAGTGCGACAGCGGCGCGAGGTCGCCGGAGCACCCGAGGGAGCCGTACTCACGCACGACCGGCGTGATGCCGTGGGACAACAGCCCGGCGAGCAGCTGCGCGGTCTCACGGCGTACGCCGGTGCGTCCGGTCGCGAGCGTCGAGAGGCGCAGCAGCATCAACGCCCGCACCACCTCCCGCTCGACCTCCGGGCCGGACCCGGCCGCGTGCGAGCGCACCAGCGAGCGCTGCAGCTGCGCGCGCATCTCGGTGGGGATGTGCCGGGTGGCGAGGGCGCCGAACCCGGTGCTCACGCCGTACGACGGCGTCTCGGCCGCGGCCAGCGTCTCGATCACACCGCGGGCGCGGTCGATCGCAGCCAGCGCGTCGTCGGTGAGCTCGACGCCCGCGCCGTGCCGGGCGACGTCGATGAGGTCCTCGAAGGAGACGGGGCCGACCCCGACCTGGATGCTCTGCATGCCTCCATTGAAGCCGTGGCCGGGCGCGTCCCACCAGAGGGCGGAGCGGCACCGGGGTCTGGGATACGAGACAGCGCCACTCACCCCGGAGGGGGAAACCATTCCGTCCCGGTTGTGGCACGGTCGATCTGGAAGCGGCCCACCCGGGCCGCGGGGAGCAGGTCGTCATGAGCACCACCGCATGGATCATCATCATCGTCGTCGTCGTGCTCGTCGTGGCAGCACTCGTCGCCTGGATGGCGGCGCAGCAGCGCAAGAAGAAGCACGTCGAGCACGCCGAGAACCTGCGCCAGGAGGCGCAGCAGCACGCCACCGAGATCCCGGAGAGCCAGGTACGCGCCAGGGAGGCCGAGGTGGAGGCCGAGCGCGCCCGCCTCGATGCCGAGCGCGCCCAGCAGAAGGCGCAGGAGGCGCAGGTCGCCGCGACCCAGCAGCAGGCGGTCCACGAGGACCGGCTCCGCACCGCCGACGAGGTGGACCCGCGGGTCGACACCAGGTCCGAGGACTACACGCCCGACACGGTCCTCGACGCGGACGACGCCCGTCGGACGGACGGCACCACCGACGGGACGCACCGCGCCTGACGCCACTGTCCTGCCCGCGACGGGGCAACGGTGGGTGATGACGGGCCGCTGACCCGGGTCTAGCCTCGGGGACGAGGAAGACCCGTGCCGGACCTAGTGCTCACTGAGATCGAGCAACGGGCGCTGCGCCACCTGCTGGACGCCCGCCCTTGCCCCGGCTCGCCGCTGCCCTCGCGACGGGTCCTCGAGTGGCTGAGCCTGCTGATCCCGGCCGACGACGTGGTCGCGGTGTTCCAGGACGGCGGGCTGCGCGTCACCGAGGTCGTCAGCCTGGGCCTGTCCGACGCGGACGACGACCCTGCCGAGCCCCACGGAGCACCCTTCTACCTCGGCGTCATGCACTGGAGCCGCAACCCGCGCGCCGCCGAGGCGTGCCACGCCATCGACGGCCTCACCGACGGCCTCGCGCTCGGCTTCCGCAACGGTCCCGACGCCATCGTGCAGGTGGGCTTCGGGCGGGAGCGCAGGTTCTTCGACGAGCACGACCTCGCCATGGCACGCATGCTCACCCCGCTCCTGGCCCGGCTGGTGCGCGAGCGCCCGACGCCCGGCCTCCCCGCGTGCCTCACCGTCCAGGAGCGCCGCGTCCTCAGCCACGTGGCGTCCGGGGCGTCCAACGCGCAGATCGCCGAGGACCTCTTCATCGCGCCGGCCACGGTCCGCAAGCACCTCGAGAACGCCTACCGGAAGCTCGGCGTCACCGGCCGCGTCGCGGCCGTGGCCCGGCTCCAGGGTCGCGACCTCCCGGACATGGACCTCCGCGAGCGGCTCGCCCGCCTGGGCTAGACGGGTGCGGCACCGGGCCGGAAGGTACGCGCGAACGCGTATGGCCGCAGCGCAGCGACCGCCTGAGACTCACGAGCAGGGACATCCCCTCGCGAAAGGCAGCTGCCCATGACACTGAACCGCACCCGCGTCGCCCTCGGCGTCGCCGTCCTGCTGGCGGGATCCGCGCTCTACGCACCGTCCGCCACCTCCGGCGTGCCCGCACCCGGCGGGACGCGGCACACCCATCACGCCCACTCCCACCAGCACTCGCACCCGCAGCCTCCCGAGTCCACCGAGAGCGGGCAGGTCGTGCTGGACTGGGAGCGCGTCGCGTTCACCACGGTCTACCCGGCAACACCGGTCCCCGTCGGGGTGCCGCTCCTCGGCTACACCTCCACCGCGTTGTACGACGCCCTGCGGGCCTCGTCGTGGCGGTGGGACAGCTCCGAGACCGCCGCCGTCGCCCAGGCCGCGCACGACGTGCTCGTCCACCACGTGCCGGCCGCCGCGAGCTCGCTCGACGCCAGCCTCGCCACCTCGCTCGCCGGGGTGCCGGACGGCAGCGCCCAGGACCGCGGCGTGCGGATCGGCGCAGAGGTCGCCGCGCAGCTGCTCGCGGAGCGCGCCGACGACGGCTACCTCGACACGAGCATCCACTACACGCTGTCTCCCGGCATCGGCGTCTGGCAGCCGACGGCGCCGGCCACCGACATGCTCGCCGCGTGGATCGGCTCGATGGACCCGCTCGTGGTCAAGCGGCTCGCCCGGGTCGACGGCCCCGACGCCCTCACCAGCGACGACTACACGACCGACTACAACGAGGTGAAGCTCCTCGGCGGCACCGGCTCGACGGTGCGCACCCAGGCCCAGTCCGACACGGCCGTGTTCTTCAACAGCAACTCCGCCACGATGGTGGGTGACGCCCTCGTGCGCTACCTCGAGACCCACCCCGAGAGCATCACCGAGACGGCCCGGTTGTTCGCCACCGTGCACGGCGCGATGACCGACTCGCTGATCAAGTGCTGGCAGCTCAAGCGCGACGTCGGGTTCTGGCGGCCGTTCCAGGCCATCGCGGGGGCAGCCGACGACGGCAACCCCGACACCGCACCGGAACCGGGGTGGACGCCGTTCCAGCCCAGCCCGCCCTACTCCGACTACGTGAGCGGGCACGGCTGCGTCACGAGCCCCGCCGTCGAGGTGATCCGGACCCGGCTCGGCGAGACGACCCCGCTGGAGCTGCGCTCGGTCAACTTCCCCACTGCGCCCCGCACCTACGCCACGCTGACGCAGCTCGAGCACGACGCCCTCAACGCCCGCATCTGGGGCGGGTTCCACTTCCGCGACGCCATGTCGGACGCGTACGCCATCGGCCACCGCACCGCCCGGGTGGTGATGCAGCGGCTCGAGTGAGGTCGCCGGCGCACGAGATCGCCCGTCGAGGTGGGCAAGTGCGCTGCACACGATCAGGGGTGCTGCCAGACTGGCGGCATCCCTGACTCGTGAAATGAGGAAGTTCCGTGACCACGCTCATCAGCATCACGCTCATCGTCATCCTCGTGATCGCCCTGGCCCTCGTGGTCCCGACGATCCGGCGGAAGAACCGCGAGGCGAACGTCGCGCGCGCCGAGCAGCTGCGGTCCGAGGCAGCCGCGAGCGCCCAGACCGTGCTGCCGCCCGCGCAGGCCAGGGCCGCGGAGACGGAGGCGAACGCCGAGGAGGCTCGCGCGATCGCCGAGCGTGCCGAGGCCGAGGCACAGCAGGCGCGCCTCATGGCCAGCCAGGCCGAGGCGGCGCACGAGGACCAGATCCGGGCAGCGGACCGGCTCGACCCTCGCATCGACCACAAGGCCGACGACTACGTGCCCCAGGTCCCCGGCACCGTCGACCAGGGCCCCACCCCGCCCGCCGAGGTGAACGCCGAGCCCGAGCCCACCACCCCGGAGCCCGCCGCCGAGACCACCGCCGAGACCACCGCGCCGGCCGAGCCGGTGCAGCGGGCCGAGGAGCCCCGGACCGACGAGGCTCCGGCAGACGAGGCTCCGGCCGACGAGACCCGGACCGACGACAGCCGGACCGAGACGCAGGCGCCGAGCACCCCATTGCTGCCGCGCCGCACGCCGGGCGCCAACGAGATGCCCGGCAAGCCGTTGGAGAGCGAGGGTGGCGGCGGCGGCTGGTTCACCCGCAAGGACAGCACCGACTCCTGACCCGGAGCGGCGGCGGCACCCCGGCGCACGACGTGCCACGATCGGCCCCGTGAGCCAGGTCCCCGCAGCCTCCCGCGCCCTGCGCGTGCTGAGGTTCCTGGCCACGCAGGCCGACCCGGTCCCCCTCGACCGGATCCTGCGGGCCTGCGACCTGCCGCGGAGCACGGCCTACCACCTGCTCAACACCATGATCGACGAGGGCTTCGTGGTGCACCTGCCCGACGAGCACCGCTACGGCCTCGGCGTGGCGGCGTTCGAGGTCGGCAGCGGGTTCACCCGACAGGAGCCCCTGGCCCGCCTCGCCCGCCGCCCGCTCGCCGAGCTGGTCGACCGCACCGGCCACGGCGCGCACCTCGCCGTCCTGCACGGCCGCGACGTCCTCTACGTCATCGAGGAGCGCGCGCCGGGGCGTCCGCCACTCGTCACCGACGTCGGCGTACGCCTCCCGGCGCACCTCACCGCCTCCGGACGGGCGATCCTGGCCGCCCTGCCGGCCAGCCAGGTCCGTGCCCTCTACCCGGACCGCGGCGCCTTCGTCGACCGGCACGGCAAGGGGCCGACGTCGCTGAGCGCGCTGCGCACGATCCTCACCGAGACACGCCAGGGTGGCCATGCGACGGAGGACGGCGAGGTGACGCCCGGCCTGCAGAGCGTCGCTGCTGCCGTCCTCGACCACAACGGCCATCCCGTGGCGGGCGTCGCGGTCACCTTCCCGAGCGACGCCGACGCCGACGCCCGCACGATCGCGCGGGCGGTCACGGCCACGGCCGCCCTGCTCACCCGGAGGGTCAGCGGCAGCCGCGCCACGTAGCCCCGGCGGGCACCGCGTCGTTGGGTCCTTCGAAGAGGAGCCGACAAGGAGCCGCCGTGAGCCCGACGCCCCACCCCGTCCAGCGTGTCCTGATCTCCCTGCTGACCGCCGCCGGGGTGGTGACGGCCGGGGTGCTGACCGCCGCCCACGACCCGGCGCCGTCGGGCGCCCTGTCATCGACCTACGACGCCCAGGCCCGGCAGCGCGCCGAGGTCGCGACCGAGCAGCGACCGCACGCCCACCCCGGTGCGAACGGGGCTGCGGGCATCGAGACGGTCCTCGGCGATGGCCACGGTCACGTGCACGACGACCCGAGCACCAAGAACGCGATCAGCCGCAGCGGCGAGGCCGCGAGCGCACCCGACCCGACGACGCCTCGGCAGCGCGCCGAGAGCCGCGCGCGCGTCGCGGCCCAGCGCACGCTCGCC
This sequence comes from Nocardioides sp. Root122, assembly GCF_001425025.1. Taxonomy (GTDB): domain Bacteria; phylum Actinomycetota; class Actinomycetes; order Propionibacteriales; family Nocardioidaceae; genus Nocardioides. The sequence continues at coordinate 281,369 of NZ_LMDE01000001.1, read as the reverse complement.
GAGCCCCGCCTGACCCGGGTGCCGCTGCGCAGCCCGCGGCGCGTCGTGCCGGAGAGCAGGTACGCCATGGCGGGCGGCTGCTACTCGCTCGGCGGTGTGCCACTCACCTTCCAGGCAACCGGTCTCGGCTCCTACCTCCTCTACGCCGCCGACCGCACCTTCCTGGCCGCGTCGCCCGGCGGCACCACGTGGGCGGCCTCGCCCTCGCCGGACGCCGACTGGACCGTGCGCGGAGCGGGCCGCGGGCGCTTCACCTTCGCCCTCGCCGACGGCCGCGCCCTGCGTCGTACGACCACCTCGTCCGGGACGGGGTTCGCCACCGGCACCGCCGAGTCCTTCAGGCTCCGCCGCACCGAGGGGTGCACCGCCTTCCCCGAGGTCGAGACCGACGTCAGCGGACGCCCGTTCGGCGGCGCGACGTCCTTCCAGGAGGTGCGGGGCTACGTCGACCCGCACGTGCACGGCCAGACCCACGAGTTCCTCGGCGGCCGCGTGATCTGCAGCCCGCCCTTCCACCGGTACGGCGCTCCCGCCGCGCTCGTCGACTGCCCCGACCACCAGCTCGCCGACGGCCGCGGCGCCCTGCTCGAGGACGTGCTCGCCGGCAACACACCCGGCACCGGGCACGACCCCATCGGCTGGCCGACGTTCTCCTACTGGCCCAACCCGCACTCGCTGACGCACCAGCAGGTCTACTACAAGTGGCTCGAGCGCTCGTGGCGCGCCGGCCTGCGGATCCACACGAGCCTGCTCACCGAGAACCACGTCCTCTGCGCGGTCTACCCGCTGAAGAAGAACTCGTGCGACGACCGCGACGCCGTCCGGCTCCAAGCCAGGGACATGCGCGCGATGCAGGACTACGTCGACGCGCAGTACGGCGGCCCCGGCCGCGGCTGGTACCGCATCGTCACCGACCCGTTCGAGGCGCGGAAGGTCATCAACGAGGGCAAGCTCGCGGTGGTGATGGGGATGGAGACCTCCGTCCCGCTGGGCTGCAACGTCCAGCTCGGTCGGCCGACCTGCACCGAGGAGCAGATGCTCGCCGAGCTCGCCGAGATGAAGAAGCTCGGCGTCAGCCAGATGGAGCTGACCAACAAGTTCGACAACGCGTTCACCGGGGTCGCCGGCGACTCCGGCACCATCGGCCCGCTGACCAACAGCGCCAACTTCCTGAGCACCGGCTCCTTCCTGCGGATGCAGCAGTGCCCCGCGAGCAACCCGCCCGGGATGGAGGACAAGCTGCAGTCGCCCAACCTCGGCGACCTCGGCGGAGGGGCGCAGGCGACGCCTCCCATCGAGAAGGCGCAGCAGGACGCGATCTTCGGCGCGATCTGGAAGCTCTTCGGCGACGTCGGGGTCCAGCCGGCGCCGGTCTACCCGGCCGGTCCGCACTGCAACCAGCTCGGCCTCAGCCCGCTCGGGCAGAAGCTTCTGTCGGCGATGATCGACCAGAGGATCCTCTTCGACCCCGACCACATGAGCGTCGCCGGTCGCAACGCCGCCCTCGACTACCTCGAGCAGCAGCACGCTGCCGGGCGACCCGTCGGCGTCGTGTCGTCGCACTCGTGGTCGACGCCGGACGCCTACCCGCGGATCTACCGGCTCGGCGGGTTCGTGGCGCCGTACGCCGGTGACTCCGCGGGGTTCGTGGACAAGTGGCGCCAGCACCTGGCGTGGACCGACCCGCGGTTCTACTTCGGCTTCGGGTTCGGCTCCGACATGAACGGCTTCGGCGCGCAGGGCGACCCGCGCGGTGCCGGCGCGAGCAACCCGGTGACGTACCCCTTCACGGGGCTCGGCGGGGTCACGGTCGACCGGCAGCGCAGCGGCGAGCGCGTCTTCGACATCAACACCGACGGCGTCTCCCACTACGGGATGTACGCCGACTGGGTCGAGGACGCCGAGCACGTGGCGGGCGCCGAGGGTCCGGCACTCGCCGCCGACCTGTCCCGTGGCGCGGAGGCCTACCTCCAGACGTGGGAGCGGGCGTGGGGCGTCGCGCCCGACTCCTGCCGCAACCCGGGACTGCGGATGCCCGTGCGGGCCTTCACCAGGGCCGCCGACCGCGGCCTCACGACGAGGGCACTGATGCGCCGGGTCGGCCAGCCGTGGCAGCGCCTCGGCACCGAGTTCACCTACTGCGCGAAGCGGCCCGGCAGGAAGCGGGTGCTGATGACGGTCGAGCTCTCACGTGGCGGGACGGTGCAGGCGGTCCGCAGGGCTTGAGGGTCAGGCCGCACCGCTCGTCACGACTGACGCCGGTCGGGATGGATCGACGTCGAGCGCTCGCGTACGCCGCTGAGCTCGTCGAGCCGGGCGACACCCGTCCACCCGTTGTAGGTGTCCCCGTGCAGGCCCTCGGCCTCGGCGAGGTCGCTGCTGTTGGTGTAGAAGCCGCACTCGTCGCCGGCGACCGTGGAGACGGCGATCTCCGCGCCGCGCCACGTGGCGAGGGTGCTGACGCTGAGGAGGTCGTCGATGTCGGACATCTCGACACGGATCTTGCGCCCGTGCTCGTCCGACACCCAGACATGCTCCCGGCCGGAGACGACCTTCACCTCCTTCCCGTCGATGACGGCGTAGTGGCCGCTCGACCTCACCTCACCCATGGGTGGACGTCCCCTTGACGGGAGCGGTGACCCGACCGGCCAGGACGCGCAGGTCGTCGGCGCGGAGGCCGGGCCAGCCGTGCACCAGGGCGAGCCACTCCTCGGGCAGTGACGACGCACCGTGGGCGGCACCGAGCAGGGCGCCGGCGATGGCCGCGACCGTGTCGGTGTCGTTGCCTGCGTGCACCGCCGCCACCAGCGAGCCGACTGATGGGGACCCCACCCCCACCGGGTGACGTACGGCCGACCAGGCGGCCTGCAGCGCCGTGACGACGAACCCGTTGGGCGAGAAGTCCGCGGGCTCACCACGCTCGGCGTCGGCGATCCAGCCGGCCCACTGGTCGCGGCGCTCCGTCGGGATCTCGGCGACGAGGTCGCCGAGGTCGGGCACCTCGCCGCTGAGCACGGCGTGGCGGATCGCGAGGCACCAGAGCACGCACGCGTCCCCGGCCAGCGGGTCGGCGTGGGTGAGGCCGGAGATCGCGCGAGCCTGCGCGGCGAGTGCGACGGGATCGTCGAGGAAGGCGAGCGCGACTGGGGCCGTGCGCATGAGGGAGCCGTTGCCGGCGGTGTGACCGGTCTGCGCGTGCAGGGCGTACGACGCCAGCCGGGCCTCCTCCGCCGGCCGGGTGGCCGTGCCGGCAACCAGACCGGTGAGCACCGACCGCGTCTGGTTGCCGACGTCGGTGGCACCCTCGCGCAGCCAGCCGACCCAGCCCTCGACGACACGGTCGAGCGCCGCCTCGTCGCGCAACCCGTGGTCGGCCGCCACCTGCGCGACCACCACGGCCATCTGGGTGTCGTCGCTCCACTCGCCGGGCGCGTAGGGCCCGAGCCCGCCGCCGATCATGCGGGGCACCTCGCCCGGGCCCAGGGGCGCCGAGCCGAACTCGTAGGGCACGCCGAGAGCGTCGCCGCACGCGGCGCCGAGGAGGACGCCCTCGACCCGGTCGGACAGGTCCGGCGCCGACGCGTCCGGACCGGTCACGCGATGTCGCCCGCGAACTTGCCCGCCTTGGGCGCCGGGACGGGCTCGCGCAGTGCGGCCTCGAGGATCGCGCGGCCGATCTCCTCCTGGAGGGCGGCGAAGTCGACAGCCTCCGGCTCGACGCCGGGCTCCACCGTCGACGGGTCACCGGGGTCGAACTCCTCGACGATCGTCACGCCGAGGTCCTTGACCCGGACCCGGGTGACGAGGGTGAACACGGTGCCCGGGAGGAAGACGACCTCGCGCTCCTCGCGGGCCGCGGAGAACTGCTCGATCGAGCGACCGGTGCGGCTGAGGATGGCGTAGACCGCCTCGGTGGTGAAGTTGTCGGTCGCGACGCGCGGGTCGCGCGAGCCCGACAGCAGCCGGTCGCTGACGTGGGCGCGGCCTGGCCAGCGCTCATGGCTGCGGGCCTCGCAGCCACGGAACACCAGACCCTCGTGGGGCGGGAGCTGCTCCAGCGTCGAGAGCAGCGTCTCCAGGTCGGGGGTCTGGGTCACGGCTGTCCCTCCATGTTGGTCTGCAGGGTCCACTCCTGGGGATCGGGCGGTCCGTCCACGCGGCGCGCGAGCACCGCCACCGTCAGCGTCTCCACCCGCACCCGGCCATTGTCCTTCGGCGCCCAGTCGGTGCCGTCGGCGCGCGTGCAGGCCCACACCTCGCCGGCCAGGTCGACGACCAGCTCGTCCTGCCCGCGTGCCCGGCGTACGCCACCGAGCGTGCCCTCCACCTGCGGCTCCTCGCCCTTGCCGACCAGCACCCGCTCGCCGGGGCGGGTGTGGAACTCGTAGGAGGTGACGTTCCAGTGGGGGTGGTCGTCCCGCTTGACCCTGCTGAACTCGGGCAGTGGATCGTCCTTGTGCGCCTCGCGCGCGGCCGCCCAGTCGCGGGCCGCCCAGTCGGCGATCTCCGCGGGGGTCATCTTGTCCAGGTCGTCGCGACCACTCACGGGATCTCCCTCACCACGAGCTGGCGGATGCCGTCCGGCCCCACCGTGTTGCTCAGCACCTCGAACTCGGTGCCGCCACGGAACAGGATCTCAGCCTCCGACCTCGCGGCGGAGAAGGGGCCGACGTTGCTGCCCGAGTGTCCCTCGATGGTGATCCGCGTCGGGTTGTCCTTACCGAGGTTCATGAAGCCCTCGGCGACGTTGGGATTGGTCGAGCTGCTGGTGAACGCACCGTCGGAGAGGTTGCCGCCGTTGTCGATGCGGTCGACCACGGAGTCCGGGAGGTTGGTGCCGCGATAGGTCGTGCCGTCGTACTTCGGCAGCTGGTCGAGACCGTGGTTGGTGGCGTCGATGCGGTTCTGGACCGACGGGTCGATCGGGCCGTCGCCGCGCATCGCGTTGTTCATCGTGTCGTAGCCGTTGTCGGTCGTGTAGTCCCAGATGCCGCGGATGCCGTCGCGGTCGAGCTCGGGGTGCTGGGCGCTGACGTCGTCGAGCCAGGAGTCGAGCCCGGGGTCGTCCAAGTGGCGCCACGTGCCCTGAGGAGCCGCGTCGATGTTGTCGTACCTGTTGAGGTCGGCGAGGTTGTCGAGCTTGTTGAGGTCGGACAGGTTGTCCAGCTTGTTGAGGTCCGACAGGTTGTCGAGCTTGTTGAGGTCGGCGAGGTTGTCCAGCCTGGACAGGTCGCTGAGGCCGTCGAGCAGGTCCGCGCCGCCCTTGGCGCCGCGGGTGGCGAGCGCTCCGCTGCCTGCGGTGGCGACGGCGACGACTGCGTCGGGCACCAGGTGGCCGATCGCGCGGGCCGGGTCGTCGGCCCAGGTGTCCCAGTCGAGGAGCGACTTGCCGAGCTCCTTGCCGAAGCCGACGGGGTCGGTCGTCAGGCCGGTGTAGATGCCCTGCGCCATGTCCCACGCGCTCTCCGCCGACAGCTCGTACTTCTTCATCAGCTCCTCGGGCGTGAGGTCGCCCGTGGCGAGCTTGTAGGAGTCGATGACGAGGTTGACCGGGCTGAACGGCACCATCGTCAGCAGGTCCCAGACCGCCTCTCCCGCGCCCTCGAAGATGCCGCCGACGAACTTCAGGCCCGACTCCCACCAGCTCGGCTCCTCCGGGGCGTCCGCGCAGCCGGCCTTCACCTCACCGGCGCAGACGTGGGCGGCGTTGTCGAGGTCGGCCCGCGCGGCCGCCAGCTCGCTGAGCGCGGCCTGCTGGATCGGGTCGCCCCAGTCGTGGAAGGGCTCGGCCTGGTCGGTGCCGCCGCTGCTCCAGTAGGCCCGCATCTTGCCCATGTAGGTGTCGTACTGGGTGCGTGCGCTGGCCGACTCGCGCTGGCCGCGCTCGTACTCCTTGCGCGCCCACTCGGCCCGGGACTGCGCGTCCTCGAGCTGGCCGGCGTACGTCGTCAGCCCCGCGGCCGCCTTCTTGAAGCCGTTGCCCGCCTTGACCCAGCGCTCGGGCTCGAGGTCGTGGGCCTCGCGGAACTCGTCGGCCGCGCGGCCGGTCCAGCCCGAGACGTCGATCTTGCCGAGGGCGTCGCCGGTGTCGTAGAAGAGCTGGCCCTTCTGCTCCATGGTGAGCGCCTTGGAGCGGATGTTGGCGGGGTTGCCCTCGATCTCGAAGTCGGGCATCTCACATCACCTTGATCGCCGCGATCGTGCCCTTGAGGCCGGAGAGCGCGTCGTAGCCGGCCTTGTCGGTCTCGAAGTAGTTCATCGCGATCTTGCCGAGACGTCCGGCCATCTCCTCCACGTCCTGGCAGAGGTTGTTGACGCCCTCCTCCCAGCGGTTCTTGAACTCGTCGAGCGCGTCCCAGACCACGTCGCTGCCGACGTCGCCCTTGCCGGGCACCAGGTCCTCGACGTCCTTGTCCTTGAAGAGCTTCACGGTGTCGTTGAGCCCCTGGGCGGCCTTGCCCATGCTCTCGAGGTCGACTTCGTAGTCGTAGGACGGCATGGCTGTGGGGTTCCCCCTGACGGGCGCGCTCAAACCGGCTGAACTCGGGCATCGTGGGGGGTGTGAACCCGCCCGCGCGGGGTATGGGTCACGCGACACCCGATCTGGAAGGGGGCGGCCGTGGCCGTCGGACTCGTCTATGCCGAGATGCAGGCAGCCGCCCAGGCAGCGGCGGATGCCGTCGAGCCGCTGCAGCAGGTGCTGCGCGACCTCGGCGCCACCATCGAGAGCGAGGCCGGTGCGGGCTTCAAGGGGCAGGCCGCCGCCGGGTTCGGCGAGGCGATCAACGAGTGGTTCAACGTCGCGGTGACCCTCGGCCCGATCCTCGAGGGCTACTCCCAGAACCTGATGTACGTCGCCCAGGAGCACGCCACCAACGACGTCGCCCAGGCCGAGCGGGCCGGCCAGCTCGCCGACCGCCTCGGCGGTGGTCCGCGGTGAGCGAGCGCGGGCTGGTCGTGCACCAGGGCTCCCTCTCCTCGATGGAGACGGCCCTGGCCGACGCGACCACCGCCATCACCCAGCAGATCGACGAGCTGCTCGAGGAGGTCGAGCGCCTCACGCCCAGCTGGGAGGAGTCCAGCGAGTCCCACGCGGCGCACCTCGAGCACCAGCAGAAGCTGCGCGACGGCGTGAAGCAGCTGACCGACGCCCTCGATCAGGTCACGCAGAAGCTCGCGACCTACCGCGAGGACGCGCGCGAGATCGAGGTCGAGAACGTCGCGATCGTGAACTGACCCGCCGCGCGTCCGTGAATGAAGTTACCTGCGGGTAGGATTCTTCTCACTCGTACGCGCCCTGCCGTCGGCACCGTGGACCGCCATATGCTCCGGCTCGTACGCCCCGACCGAGGAGCAGTCCTTCATGCAGATGTTCGCGATCGTCGTCTCGCTGGCCGCCACGGCCGTCGCCGTGGTCCTCACCACGCGCGCCGTACGCCACATGGTCGGCGTGATCCGCAGCGGCCAGCCGGTGTCGCGCAGCAACGACCCGGCAGCGCGCCTGCTCCACATGCTGAAGGAGTCGGTGCTCCACACGCGGATGCTCCAGTGGCACTGGATCGGCATCCTGCACTGGTTCGTCTACGCCGCCTTCATCTTCCTGTCCTCGGCGGTGATGGCGGGCTACGTCCAGCTGTTCGACCCGATGTTCGAGATCCCGGTCGTCGGCAAGTGGTACATCTACGGCTGGGCCGCCGAGGTCCTCGGCCTGCTCGGCACCCTCGGCATCATCGCGCTGGCGATCTACCGCCAGGTCAAGCACCCGCGCTCGCTCGGGCGCCGCAGCCGCTTCTTCGGCTCCAACTTCTGGCAGGCCTACTTCGTCGAGGCCATGGTGCTCCTCGAGAGCGCCGCGATCCTGTTCATCCGCGGCGCGGAGTACAAGCTCCACGACGGCACCAAGCTGCACTTCCCGCTGAGCCACCTCGTCGGCGACTGGTTCTACCCCGACTCCGAGCAGGCACTGAAGAACATCGTGTTCTTCGTGGCGATGGTGAAGATCACCTCCGCGATGATCTGGCTGATCGTCATCGCGTCCAACCTGACCATGGGCGTGGCGTGGCACCGCTTCACCGCCTGGTTCAACATCTTCTTCAAGCGTGAGTCCGACGGCAGCACGGCGCTCGGCGCGATGAAGCCGCTCACCTCCGACGGCAAGGCCGTCACGCTCGACGACATCGACGACCTCGACGAGGACTCGGTCCTCGGCGCCGGCAAGGTCGAGGACTTCTCCTGGAAGGGCATCCTCGACTTCACCACCTGCACCGAGTGCGGCCGCTGCCAGTCGCAGTGCCCCGCCTGGAACACCGAGAAGCCCCTGTCGCCCAAGCTCCTCATCACCAGCCTCCGCGACCACGCGTACGCCAAGCACGACGGCGTCGAGGGGCACGCCGATCGCGCGCTGGTGGGCGTGGGCTCGAAGGGCGAGTCCGCCGGCTCGGGCACCGACGTGCTCGACTACTTCTACAACCCCTCCGACGGCGACTTCGTCATCGACGAGGACGTGCTCTGGAGCTGCACCTCCTGCGGCGCGTGCGTCCAGCAGTGCCCCGTCGACATCGAGCACGTCGACCACATCATGGACATGCGGCGCTACCAGCTGCTGGTGGAGTCGAACTTCCCCGCCGAGCTCAACCAGCTGTTCAAGGGCCTCGAGAACAAGGGCAACCCGTGGAACATGTCGCCCTCGGGCCGCCTGGACTGGGCCAAGGGCCTCGAGTTCGACGTCCCGGTCGTCGGTGACGACCTCGAGTCCCTCGAGTCGGTCGACTGGCTGTTCTGGGTCGGCTGCGCCGGCGCCTACGAGGACCGCGCCAAGAAGACCACCCGCGCGGTCGCCGAGCTGCTGAACATCGCCGGGATCTCCTTCGGCGTCCTGGGCAACGGCGAGACCTGCACCGGCGACCCGGCCCGCCGCGCCGGCAACGAGTTCGTCTTCCAGGGCCTGGCCCAGCAGAACGTGGAGACCTTCAAGGAGTACAAGGTCAAGAACGTCGTCTCGACCTGCGCCCACTGCTTCAACACGCTCAAGAACGAGTACAAGGACTTCGGCATCGAGCTCGAGGTCGTCCACCACACCCAGCTGCTCAACCGCCTCGTCCGCGACGGCAGGCTGACGCCGGTCAAGGACGGCGCAGGCGCAGCGAAGCGTTCGATCACCTACCACGACCCCTGCTACCTCGGGCGCCACAACGAGGTCTACTCGCCGCCGCGCGAGCTGCTCCAGGTGCTGCCCGGCGCCGAGGTCGTGGAGATGGAGCGCAACTCCGAGCGCTCCTTCTGCTGCGGCGCCGGCGGCGCGCGCATGTGGATGGAGGAGAACCTCGGCGAGCGGATCAACGTCAACCGCACCAAGGAGGCCGTCGGCACCGGCGCCGACCAGATCGCGGTCGGCTGCCCGTTCTGCCGCGTGATGCTCTCCGACGGCCTCACCGCCCAGCAGGCCAAGGGCGAGGCCCGCGAGGAGGTCGAGGTCCTCGACGTCGCGCAGATGCTGCTCGCCTCCGTGAAGGGCGAGCAGGCGACCAAGGCCGCCCCCGGCTCCTCCCCCGCTGCCGCTCCGGCCGCAGCCTCCGCCGCGACCGCCCCTGCTAGCACTGACGTGGCCACCAAGGACGAGCCCGAGACCGGCGACGTCACCATCACCGAGGACACGGTCACCGAGACCGCGGACGCCGGGCCGGCCGCCAAGGCGTCGGGGGGCTCCTCGCTCTTCGACACCCCGGCCGACTCGGCCGGCTCCACGGGCTCGACCGGCGGGGCGGGCGGCTCGCTGTTCGACACCCCGGCGCCGAACGCGAAGGCGACGCCGGCGGAGTCCGGCGGATCGCTGTTCGACACCCCGGCACCGGAGCCCGCCGCCGCGGAGGCGAAGCCTGCCGAGACCGAGGCTGCCGCGCCGAAGCCTGCCGAGAAGCCCGCGGCCGACCTGGGCACCGGCGGATCGCTCTTCGACCTCGGTACGCCGGCGGAGCCCGAGGCCGCTCCTGCTGCACCGGCCGAGGCCGCAGCGCCTGCCGCAGCACCTGCCAAGGAGGCGGAGCCGGCCGCAGCGCCGGCCGCAGCGCCGGCCGCCGACCTGGGTGGCGGCGGCTCGCTCTTCGACATCGCCGCACCCGAGCCGGACGCTGCTCCTGCGGCTGCCGCCCAGCCCGAGCCCTCGGCGCCATCTGCGGCCGAGCCGGAGACGGTCAGCGAGCCGGAGACGGAGCAGGCGCAGGCGGCTACGGAGACCCCGGCCGCGCAGTCGGAGGCACCCGCCGCGACGCCGGCCGCGACGCCGGCCGCGACTCCGGCCGCCAGCGGCACGACGTCCACGCCGACCACCGACGCCGACCTGTCCAGCCTCGGGTCGTTGTTCGACCTCGAGGCTCCCGCGGCCCAGCCCGCCCCTGCGGCGCCGGCAGCAGCGGACGCCGGGGAGCCCGAGGCTGCGGCCGGGACGGAGACGGTCACCGAGACGGCGTCGGTCGCCACCGACGACGACCCGGAGACGATCCTCGACTCCGAGGACGCGCCCGAGCCCGAGCCGGATGGCCAGCCCGAGACGGTCGCGGAGGTCGCGACCGAGGCCGCACCGGCACCGGCCAGTGGGACGACCTCGACGCCGAGCACCGACGTGGACCTCAGCAGCGTCGGATCGCTCTTCGACATCGAGGCACCGGCCACGGTCGCCGCTCCGGCAGCTGCCGCGGCACCCGCTGCCGCACCCCAGGCAGCCGAGCCGGCGCCGGATGCGGCACCCGAGGGCACCGCGGAGCCCGGGGCGGCGGCCGAGCCCGACGCCCCGGAGCCCGACGCCGCCCCGGACGCAGCGACCGAGCCGGCGCAGGCGCCGAGTGCGCCGCCGAGCGGTGCCGACCTCAGCCAGGCCGCCACCTTCCGCGACCCCGAGGACGTGCCGGCCCAGGACGAGGTCGAGGCCCCGGCTGAGATCCCGGCTGAGGGCCCGGTCCCTGCCGCTGCCGAGGAGCCGGAGCCCGCCGCGGACGAGGACGAGGACGACGTGCCCGCAGAGGAGCAGCCGGCCGCGAAGCCGGGCGCCCCCGACGGCCCGGCGCACACCCCGCGCACGGACGTCGACATCAGCGGGTCGGGATCGCTGTTCGACCTCTGACCAGTCGGCCTCCCTGCCGACCCAGGACCACCGAGCCGGCGCATCTGCTCACCCCACGTTGCAGACGCGCCGGCTCGGTGCCGTTCGGGCCCGCGTCACCGTGACATCACCCTGACCGTGGCGTGATGTCATAAAGGTGTTGACATGACGTCAGAGTGATGTCACTCTGGTGCACATGGACATCACCCCCTACGTCGACACCCTCCGCCGCGACCTCGTGGCAGCGGCCGAGGCCGGGAGCGACGAGCTCAAGCAGGCGGCCGAGCGGCTGGCGTACGCCCTCGACCCGAGCGCCCGCCTGGCGTTGATGGAGGCCATCTCCCACGCCGCCGCCGAGATCACCGCGGAGCTGCCCGAGGGCAGCGTCGACGTGCGGCTCGTCGGCCGCGAGCTCGACTTCGTGGTCGAGGTGGCGCCCCCGAGCGCGATCCCCGCCCCGCCCCCGCCGCCCGCAGCGCCGTCCGCGCCCGAGGAGGACGACGGCGACCTCGCCCGGATCACCCTCCGGATCCCGGAGGCGGTCAAGGCCCGCGCCGAGGAGAAGGCGGCCGCGGCCGGCCAGAGCCTGAACACCTGGATGGTCGGCGTGGTCCGCAGCGCCACCAACGAGCACTCGATCAACGTCGACATCGACCTGAGCAGCGTGCCTTTCGTGGGCTACGACCCGTTCGCCGCCAACCGCAAGCAGGGCAACCGCCGGATGAGCGGCTGGCTCTGACGCCCGGGCCCTGACCCGGGCCCCGAGATCCCCGCCCGAACGGACCGGCACCTGGCCGGCCCGTGGGACGAGCACACCCGACGACCAGTCCGACCCGACCGACGGAGCCACCGATGAGCAACCAGCTGGACCTCACCTTCGACACCCCCGAGCCGATCGACCTCTACGTCGAGAACGGGCGCGGCACTGTCGACGTCACGGCCACGAGCACCACCGAGACGACCGTGCGCATCACCGGCGAGCGCGCCGAGGAGTACGACGTCAGAGACCTCGGCGACCGGATCGCGATCATCGCCCCGCCGCGCAACGGCATCTTCGCCCGGGACGCCCGCGCCGAGATCGTCGTCGAGGTGCCCGTCGCGAGCGGCCTCAACGCCAAGGTCGGCAGCAGCGACCTCGCCGCGCACGGCCGGTTCGACGACACCCGCGTCGACAGCGGTTCGGGCGACGTCTCGCTCGACGTCGTCGACGGCGACACCGTCGTCCAGTGCGGCTCCGGGGACCTCGTCGCCGAGCACCTGGCCGGCAACGCGCGGATCAAGTCCGGCTCGGGCGACATCGTCGTCCGCCGTGCGGACTCGCACCTGCTGGTGACCACCGGCAGTGGCGACGTGCGCGTCGAGGCCGCCGGCGACGAGCTCGCCGTCAAGACCGGCTCGGGCGACGCCCTGGTCGGCAGCCTGGCGGGCGAGGCGATCTTCACGACCGGCTCGGGCGACCTGGTCGTCCACCGGGCAGCGTCCGGCCGAGTGACCGCCAGGACCGGGAGCGGCGACGTCCGCATCGGCGTCGCCGCGGGGACGCCGGTGTGGACCGACATCCGCACCGCGAGCGGCCGCCTCGCCTCGGACCTGCCGAGCACCGGTCAGCCCGGCCCCGACCAGCCCTACCTCGAGGTGCGCGCCACCACTGCCTCGGGCGACGTCACCCTCCACCAGGCCTGACCGGACGACGCCGCCCACACCCTCCACCCACCGAGACCACCGAAAGGAGCAGGGCCATGTTCAACTCACTCACCGACATCGAGCTCGTCGCCCGGCACCGCATCGCCGAGCGCGTGCGCTACTCCCCCCGCGCACCCAAGCGCGGCTGACGCACCACCACGCTGCGGCGTCGCGCCGAGGCGGGAGGACGGGCCGGACCCCGGTCAGGACCTCATCGCCACGCCGCGGCGCCAGTAGCCCATGAAGGCCACCCGACTGCGGTCGAAGCCGAGCTCGTTGACCAGGTGCCGGCGCAGGCCGGTGACGACCTTCGACTCCCCGGCGATCCACGCGTAGGTGCCACCGATCCCGTCGAGGTCGCCGGGCAACTGCTCACCGGACGAGGAGTAGAACGGCGTCTCCCACAGGTCGGGGTCCACCTCCTCGGCGTCGACCTCGACGGTCGCCCCCGGGATCCCGAGGTGGGCCACGACGGCGTCGTGCAGCCCGGCGCCGAGCTCCTCGCCCTCGCGGGCCAGCCACACGACCTCGACGCCCGCGGGGCGCCGTACGCGCTGGACGTCGGCAGCCAGGGGCACCTCGAGGAAGGCGATCCCCCGCGCGTCGTCGGGCAGCTGCTCGAGGACCGAGCAGATCGCCGGGACGGCGGTCTCGTCGCCGACGAGCAGCAGGTCGGCCGCCGGCGGCGGGGTGAACTCGATGCCGCCGTAGGGGTAGCCGCGACGCGGCGCGAGCACCACGAGCCGGTCACCCGGGGTCGCGGCCGAGGCCCACGTCGAGCCCGGGCCCACGAGGTCCCCCTCGAGGTGCAGCACCATGTCGACGACGAAGGTCGTCTGCTCGCCGGAGCCGCGCACGTCGCGGATGGTGTAGGTCCGCATGTGGCCGCGCTCGCCGGCCGGCTGCTCGAGCCAGGTCGCGAACCACGACTCGTCGGCCCCCTGGGTGGAGGTCCGCCGGCCCGTGACCGGGTCGGGGAAGACCAGCTTGATGCGCTGGTCGTAGCGCGGGCCATCGACGCCGAAGTCGGCCAGCTCGGGGCCACCGAGCTCGACGCGCACGAAGGTCGGGCTGATCCGCTCGACCGAGACGACCTCCAGGTCGGCGAACAGCATGGGCAGGGTCGCGGACGTCACGGTCATCGGTTCTCCTGGTGCGGCTGGGGCGTGGGGGCGCGGTGGGGGCGGTGGCGGCCCACGGGGACCACCAGGGGCGTGTGCGACACCGGGTCCTCGATGACCCGGTTGTCGAGGCCGAAGACGGTCCGGACGACCTCCTCGGTGACGACCTCGCGCGGCGTGCCCTCGGCCGCGACCGTGCCCTCGTGCAGCGCCACGAGGTGGTCGGCGTACCGCGCGGACAGGTTGAGGTCGTGCAGCACCATCACGATCGTGGTGCCACGCCGCGCGTTGAGCTCGGCGAGCAGGTCGAGCATCTCGACCTGGTGGGCCACGTCGAGGTACGTCGTCGGCTCGTCGAGCAGCAGCAGGTCGGTCCCCTGGGCGAGGGCCATCGCGATCCACACGCGCTGACGCTGACCGCCCGACAGCTCGTCGACGGCCCGGTCGGCGAGGGCGTAGGTGTCGGTGAGGACCATCGCCTCCTGCACCGCGGCCCGGTCCTCGGGGGACCAGCGGGTGAAGACGCCCTGGTGCGGGTGCCGGCCGCGGCCGACGAGGTCCGCGACCGCGACGCCGTCGGGTGCGATCGGGTTCTGCGGCAGCAGTCCCAGCACCTGCGCGACCTCCTTGGTCGGGCGGCGGTGGATCTCCTCGCCGTCGAGCAGCACCGAGCCGCCGTGCGGTCTCACGAGCCGAGCGAGTCCCTTGAGCAGCGTCGACTTGCCGCACGCGTTGGGGCCGACGACGACGGTCACCTTGCCGTCGGGGATCGCGACACTGACCTCGCGGACGACCGTGCGGTCGCCGTAGCCGAGGCTCACGCGGTCCGTGAGCAGCCTGGTCGTGGACGTGGTGGTCATCCGGTCCTTCCCGTCGCGGCGCCGCGCGCCAGCAGCCAGAGCAGGAACGGCCCTCCGACCGCTCCCGTCACGATCCCGACGGGCAGCACCACGTCGGGGATGAGGTACGCCGCCACGTGGTCGGCGAGCAGCATGAGGGTCGCGCCGACCAGGGCTCCGCCCAGGAGGCTGTGCCGCCCGCCCAGCAGCGCCCGGGCGATCGGGCCGGACATGAACGCCACGAACGCGACCGGACCTGCGGCCGCGACCGCGACGGCGGTGAGCAGCACCCCGACCAGCAGCAGCGCGTCGGTACGGTGGCGCCCGACGCCCAGCCCGGCGGCGGCGTCCTCGCCGAGCTCGAGCGCGGGCAGCGACCTGGCCAGCACGGCCAGGGTGGGCAGCAGCACCGCAAGAGCGGCCGCGAGCACGCCGATCGTCGACCACGGGACGTTGTTGACGCTGCCCACGAGCCAGCGCAGCGCGAGCTGCACGTCCCAGGTGCTGGAGCGGGCGAGGAGGTACTGGACGACCGACCCCATCGCGGCGGCCACGCCGACGCCGACGAGCACGAGGCGGTAGCCGCCCGTGGTGCCGGCCACCCACCGCACCAGTGCGGCGATCGCGACGGCCCCGACGACGGCGAACAGCGAGACCGCGCCGTCGCGCAGTCCGAGGGTGAGCAGCGCGAAGATGCCGGCCGCGCTGGCGCCCAGGCTGACGCCGACGATGTCGGGGCTGGCGAGCGGGTTGCGCAGCACGAGCTGGAACAGCGAACCGGCCGCCCCCAGGGCGAGGCCGACCAGCAGGGCGAGCACCGCCCGCGGGAGCTTGGACTCCATCAGGATGAAGGTCGAGACCGGGATCTGCTCCCCGAGGAGGATCCGGAAGAAGTCCGGCACGGTGAACGTGTAGTCGCCGAGCAGGACGCGCACCGCGAACGCCGCGACCAGCGCGACACCCAGACCACCGAGGGCCAGCCGCCGGCGGCGTCGCGGCCGGCGGGTGAGGGTGCGCAGGTCCAGGTCGAGCTGGGGTCCGACCTGGGGTCCGACCGCAGGATGTTCGTGAGGAACGGGGTCCCCGCGGCGTTGTTCGGAGGAGCACAGCGGAGGAGAAGAAGGTCGTGGGGTGTTCACATGCCCATCCGTCCGCGGCGTACGAGGAGGAGGAAGAAGGGCACGCCGATGACCGCCGTCATGATCCCGACCTGCACCTCGGACGGCGGCAGGACGATGCGCCCGGCGGTGTCGCCGAGCAGCACGAGCACCGCCCCGAATCCGGCACTGAGCGGGAGCAGGTGCCGGTGGTCGGATCCGGTGCGGGTGCGGACGAGGTGGGGGACGATCAGCCCGACGAAGGCGATCGGCCCGGCGGCCGCGGTGGCGGTGCCGGCCAGCAGCACGATCGCCAGGCCGACGAGGATCCGGTCGCGGGTGGTGTGGCGGCCGAGCCCGGTGGCCATCTCCTCACCGAGCGCGAGGGCGTTGAGGGTCCGGCTGAGCGCCAGTGCGAGGAGCGTGCCGACGAGGAAGACCGGGGCGAGCGAGACGACGAGGTCCCACGGCCGGCCGCCGATCGAGCCGACCTGCCAGCGCCGCATGATGTCGAGCGCGGTCTGGTCGACGAGCTGCACGGCGATCGTCCAGCTGCTCGCGGCCGCGGCGAACGCCGCGCCCGCGACGGTGAGCTTGGCGGGCGTCGCCCCGTCGCGGCCGATGCCGGCGATGGCGTGGACCGCGACCGAGGCGACGGCCGCACCGACCAGGCCGAGGACGACGAAGGCCCAGATCCCGCCCGCGCCGAGGAAGGAGATGCCGAGCACGATCGCGAGCGCGGCACCCGAGTTCACCCCGAGGATGCCGGGGTCGGCGAGCGGGTTGCGGGTCAGGCCCTGCATGCAGGCGCCGGCCACGCCGAGCGCCATCCCGACGAGGAGGCCGAGGACCGTCCGGACGGCGCGGACCTCGATCACGGTGCGGTCGGGCCCGGCCTCGAGGACCGCGGTCGGGGAGACCAGCCGGGACCCGAGGAGGAGCGACGCGAGGGCGGCCGCCACCAGCAGCCCGAGCAGCACGGCGTACGCCGTCGCGGGGCCGGCCGCGGAGGTGCTCCGCGGCCGGTCCAGCAGCTCGATCCCGGTGGTGGCCGTCATCTCAGGTCTCTCGCTCGTCCGGGGGCGATCAGGGGGTGGAGCCGTCGCCGTCGACCGCCGCGGCGACCTTCGGGACGAACATCTCCATCGCGACCGGGATCGACAGCGGCGAGGGGGCCGAGAGGCCGATGGACTCGATCGGGTCGACCTGGGCGTACCAGCGGTTGTCGGCGACGGCCGGGATCTGCTTGACCAGCGGGTCGTCGGCCAGCTCCTTCACGTTGGCCTCCGAGGTGGCGTAGGTCAGGAACACGTCGGCGTCGAGCTGGGCGGTGCGCTCGGAGGAGATGTTGAACAGGAACTGGCCCGGCTCGCTGCGCTCCTCGACGAGCGGGGAGTTCTCCATGCCGAGCTCGACGAGCAGGCGGGGGCGGTTGTCCATCGTCGTGTAGACGTAGAACGACGAGGGGTCGGCGTTGGGGCCGGCGAAGGTGAAGGTCCTGCCCTCGAGCTGCGGGAACTCGGCGGCGGTGTCGGCGATGACCTGCTCGGTGTCCGCCTGGACCTGCGCGGCGAGCTCGGAGCGGCCGAGCGCCTGGCCGACCATCTCCAGCGACTCCTGCCAGGTGGTGTTGTACGGAGCCTCGGGGTAGGCGACGACCGGGATGCCGGCCTCGGTCAGCCGGTCGTACTCCTCCTGGGTGATGCCGGACTGGGTGGCGGTCACGAGGTCCGGCTGCAGCTTGACGATCTGGTCGACCGGGACGCCGTCGGCGGTGCTGAACCGCTTCGGCTGCTCGGCCCCCTCGATGTCGCCGAGGGCCTCGTCGAACCAGTCGGACGACGCGTTCTCGTTGCCGGCGTACTCGATCTTGTCGGCGCCGATCGGGACCACGCCCAGCGACAGCGGGTAGTCGGCCTCGGCGTAGCCCACCGCGACGACGCGCGTCGGCTCGGACTCGATGGTGGTCTCACCGAGCGCGTGCTCGATGGTGACGGGGAACGCGTCGGCCTCGGCGCTGGTGGTGGCCGTGGGCTCGCCCTCGCTGGCGGTCGAGTCGGTGGAACCGGTGCTGCAGCCGGTGAGGGCTGCGACCAGCAGGGAGGCCGCGGCGGCCTTGAGGGCCGTGGGCGCGAGCGTTCGCTTCATCGTGTCTCCGGAACGGGTAAGTGAGGCTGACCTAACTTAGGACAGCCTAACCACACCTGCCGGTGCGTGGGGCACACGGGTACGGCCTGGCCCACGATGTGGACCGGCCGAGCCGGTGACCGGGCACTTAGTCCCCGTCCAGAACGGTGACCGGGCACTTCGTCCCCGTCCGGCGGCAAGGACTGACGGGCGCGGCGATGTCCGTGGGAAGAGCGTCGCGCTCACCGCGTTCAGAACGCAGGGGACCAGGTCCCTTGTGGAGCGGATGACGAGATTCGAACTCGCGACATCGACGGTGAGCAGAGCGTCGCGCTCGGCGCGTTCAGAACGTAGGGGACTACGTTCCTTGTGGAGCGGATGACGAGATTCGAACTCGCGACATCGACCTTGGGAAGGTCGCGCTCTACCAACTGAGCTACATCCGCAGTGCCGTCCGGGGACGGCGGGCCGAACGATACCGGACCGGGGCTACCGCACGCTCGACAGGCTCGGGTGCTTCGCCGAGACGGTGTCGCCGGAGGAGCGGCCGGTGAGGCGGCGGTGGACCCACGGGACCAAGAACTCGCGCGTCCACTGGGCGTTGGCGCGCCACTGCTGGCGGCGGTCGAGCACGGGCAGGGGACCGACCTCGACCGGCTCGAGGCCGTGCTCGACGCCGATCGCCTCGAGCACCGCGTGGGCCATGTGGGTGTGGCCGGAGGAGTTGAGGTGCATCCGGTCGGTGTCCATGACGCCGGCGATCTCGATGTCGCGCATCCGCCACATGTCGACGATGGTGGCGCCGTGCCGGTCGGCGATCTCGCGCACCCACTCGTTGAAGATCGCCATCCGGCCGCGCACGGGGCCGTAGATGCCCCCGGCGCCGGGGTCGAAGATGGTGAACATGACCACCGTTGCGCCGGTGGTCGCGAGCCGCGCGACCGCCTCGTCGTACATCACGGCGAGGGCGTCGAGGTCGACCCGCGGGCGGAGCACGTCGTTGCCGCCGCCGTGGATCGTGATCAGGTCGGGCTGCAGCGCGATGGCGGCGTCCACCTGTTCGGCCACGATCGGGCCGAGCTTGCGCCCGCGGATGGCGAGGTTGGCGTAGCCGAAGTCGTCGGTCTGCTGCGCGAGCACCTCGGCGACGCGGTCGGCCCAGCCGCGCAGCCCGTTGGGGCGGGAGGGGTCGGGGTCGCCGACGCCCTCGGTGAACGAGTCGCCCAGGGCGACGTAGCGGTGGAAGGTCACTGATCCATTGTGCCGGTGGGGTGTCGGCCGCTCCCAGGTGGTGGGGCGTGGTTTCGAGGCTCGCTCCGCTCGCACCTCAACCACCGAGTGACGTCTGCGGCTAGGTTGGCCGCGTGCTGCTCTCCGACCGTGACATCACCGCCGAGATCGACGCCGGCCGGATCGCGCTCGATCCGTGGGATCCCGCGATGATGCAGCCCTCGAGCATCGACGTACGCCTCGACCGGTTCTTCCGCGTCTTCGAGAACCACCGCTACCCCGACATCGACCCGATGGCCGACCAGTCCGACCTGACCCGCGAGGTCGAGCCCGAGGGCGACGAGCCGTTCATCCTGCACCCGGGCGAGTTCGTGCTCGGCTCGACCTACGAGGTCATCTCGCTGCCCGACGACATCGCGGCACGCGTCGAGGGCAAGTCGTCGCTGGGCCGCCTCGGCCTGCTCACCCACGCTACCGCGGGCTTCGTCGACCCCGGCTTCTCCGGGCACGTCACCCTGGAGCTCGCCAACGTCGCGACGCTCCCGATCAAGCTCTACCCGGGCATGAAGATCGGCCAGTTCTGCTTCTTCCGGCTGTCCTCGCCCAGCGAGCACCCGTACGGCTCGGAGAAGTACGGCTCGCGCTACCAGGGGCAGCGCGGGCCCACCCCGAGCCGCTCGTTCCAGAACTTCCACCGCACGCCCATCTGAGACGGTCACCACCCCGGACGGGGACGAAGTGCCCGGTCACCACCCCGGACGGGAACGAAGTGCCCGGTCACCTGTGAGACGGAAGTGAGACTTGCGCCTTCTGGGGCCACAGAGGACAGTGGGGCGTCCGTTGTTCTCGGATCGAAGGTCCTTCCCCATGCCTGCCCTTCCCCGTTTCCTCGCCCACCAGATCGCCGGCGGTGACCGCACACGCCCGCTCTGGCGGCACCCCGTCACCATCGCCGCGGCGGCGCTCGCGCTGACCCTGGGGGCCGTCCCGTTCCTGCCCGACGGCGGCGACGACGACGGCTCGATCGCCCCGACGGCCGAGACGACCGCCGCCCCGGGCACGGTCGGCCGGGGCAAGGTGACCCGCGCGATGCAGGCCGAGATCGACCGCGTGCTCGCCGAGGGCGCCGGGCTCGACCGCGCCCAGGGACGTACGGCGCTCGCGCGGGCGTCCGTGCGCTGCGCGGTCTTCGACGGCCAGCGCTACTGCCTCGGCTTCGGCTGGACCAACCAGTCCCGCGAGGCCCTCGCCGCCCGCCTGGTCGCGCGGCCGACGTTCGGGCGGGAGCGCACCGGCGACCTCGACGCCGACGGGATCATCGCCCGCAACAACGCGCGCAGCGCGATCGCCCGCACCGACTCCGAGCGCGCGGAGCTGACCATGGCCGCCCAGTCCGTGGGCAAGGTCTGGATGCTGCGCCACGAGATCCAGGGCGTCGAGCTGCCGGACGACTTCGCGGCGAGGCACCCCGAGGTCGCGATGTCCGACCTGACCGGGGGCGACGAGCGCGGCGGGTTCGGCAACAACTACCCCGAGAAGTTCTCCATCCTCAAGGAGTCACGCATCCTCGCGCAGAACCAGACCTGGTGGTGCGGTCCCGCGACGATGCAGGCCATTGGCTGGAGCTCGAGCAAGCAGCGCAAGAACCAGTCCTACTGGGCCCGCCGCCTCGGCACCACCACCGACGGCACCGCCATCACCGACATGGTGCGCGTGGTGAACAACAAGACCGACTACGACGCCAAGGACAAGGCCGGCCCCTACGTCGTCCTCGACATCAGCGACTTCACCTTCAAGCAGTGGTACCGCCTGATGATGCGCCACGTCCACGACTACCGCGCGCCGGTCGTGCTCCATCCCGTCCTGCTCAAGCAGTACTACCCCTACCTCGACGACGACGCGAGCGGGCACTTCCAGGTCGGCCGCGGCTTCGACCAGAACCCGGGCGGCAACCCGCAGCTCGGCTGGTTCGAGCCGTGGGACCAGTCGCGGTTCGACCCGAGCGAGCCGCGGATCGGCCGCGTGCAGTGGCGCAACGCCTACCGCTCCTACCGCGCCAACCTCGACCACTTCCAGCACAACGTGGGCGTCTGACGTGCGCGTGCGTACGACGGTCGCGCTGGCGTTGCTCGTCGGCCTCGCCGGGTGCGGCAGCACCGGGGACCCGGACGACGACGCGCCGCCCACGGCACCGACGAGCTCGACCAGCGCGCCGACCGGCGAGCCCTCCCGCACTGGCGGGAGCGCGGACGATCCCGAGGTCGCCGAGCCCGTCGAGCACGTCCTCGACTGGAAGAACACCGGCGTGCCGCCCGGCGCCCGCTACGTCCGCGGTCCCGAGTGGGAGGCCCTGGGCAGCCGCGGCGACAGCACCGTCGACCTCGCCAGGGACGGCGACTCGGTGGGCATCGCCGCCGGACCCGGACGCACCGTGTCCGAGGTGCTGATGAGCGCCGCGTGGGCCGTCGTCGTCCGTCAGGACAAGGCCGAGACCCGCCCGAGCGAGGTGGACGTGGTCGACCTCGCCACCGGCAAGAAGTCGACACTGGTCGGACCCACCCCCGCCAGCGGCGGTTCGTGGGCGCTGGTCGACGGCGACCTCTACTACCCGACGTACGGCGACGACCGGGCGTACTGCCTGGCGACCAGCGCCCTCGCCGACAGCAACGGCGAGGACGGCTGGTGCGCGCCTTCCCGCACCGGCTG
Organism: Nocardioides sp. Root122; assembly: GCF_001425025.1. Lineage (GTDB taxonomy): Bacteria > Actinomycetota > Actinomycetes > Propionibacteriales > Nocardioidaceae > Nocardioides. Next base: position 259,471 of record NZ_LMDE01000001.1, on the reverse strand, counting down.
GTCCGGTCTCACGGCCAGCGAGCACGGCATCGGGATGATGACCTTCGACGACGCCCGGCCGGTGGCCTGCCGGACCCTCACCGTCCTCGACGCGAGCGGCGTGCCGCAGCCCGTCACCGGGCCGGCGGAGTGCCTCGGCTGGGACGTCGCCGCGACCGCCGACGGCGCGATCTGGTCGGAGGTGCCGAAGCCACGACGCCAGGAGGAGGCGACCTTCCACGCCTCGGCCGGGGACGGCTTCTTCGACCTCGGTCCCGGCGCGACAGGGTCCCTCGTGCCGTGCGGCGACTCGGTCTTCTTCGTCCGCGACCCGCAGACCCCCGACGAGCCCGCACGACTCATGCGCTGGACGCCGGACCACACGCTCGAGATCGCCTACGAGACCACGTCACGCGGCAACGCCTTCATCGCCGAGCCGGTCTGCGGCGGCGGGGTGCTGTCGATCTCCGCGATGGGCGAGCAGGGCGACGAGCAGGTGTGGGCCAGCGTCGCCTAGCCTTCGAGGGGTGAGCTTCACCGGATTCCCCGTCGCTGCGCTCGACTTCTACGACGACCTCGAGATGGACAACACCAAGTCGTTCTGGGAGAGCCACAAGCACGTCTGGAAGGAGTCGGTCGTGGCACCGATGAAGGCGTTGATGGCCGAGCTCGAGCCGGAGTTCGGGACGGCCAAGGTGTTCCGTCCCTACCGCGACGTCCGGTTCGCCAAGGACAAGACGCCCTACAAGACCCACCAGGGCGCCTTCGTCGCCGCAGGCCCGCGGACGGGGTGGTACTTCGAGATCTCCCCGCGCGGCACCCGCGTCGGCGCCGGCTTCTACGACGCCGACGGCCCCGCGCTGGCCGCGATCCGCGACGCGATGGCCGCCGATAAGACCGGCACCGCACTCGAGCGACTGCTGAGGAAGCTCGAGAAGGACGGCTTCGAGGTCGGTGGCGACCGGCTGAAGACCTCGCCGCGCGGCTACGACGCCGACCACCCGCGCATCCACCTGCTGCGCCACAAGCAGCTCTTCGTCGGCCGGTCCTACGGCTTCGAGGCCGACGCCATCGGCGCCGGCCTCGCCGACCGGGTCCGCGCCGACTGGAAGGCGCTGCGCCCGCTCGTCACCTGGCTCCGCGCGGTCCGGGTCGACTGATCCCTACGGGGCGAACCAGACGTCGCTGGTGGCGATGTCGACCAGTTCCGGGATGGTGATCGGCGGTGCGTCGGCCAACGTCGTGGAATCCTTCGCCACAGCGGCGTTGCAGGAGGTCACGTAGATCTCCCAACCGCCACGGAACTGGTTGGCGCCCTGGCAGGTGACGCCGTCGGCGAGCGTGGGTCCCCACCGGATCATCGGCTCCGACGGCGGGGCCAACACGCACACGCCCCCGATCTGTCCTGCCTGCTGGGCACAGGTCCTCTCGTCGAGAGGCTCCGCACGCTCGAGCCCGAGCGTGGTGAGCATCCCGTCGTAGGTGAACTCCACCCGCTTGAGGTCGGGCTGGTCCACCACGCTGACCGTGGGCTCCGGTCGCTCGCCCCACTTCGTCCCGATGAGGTCGACCACCATGGCCGGCATCTCGTCGGCCCCGAAGCCGGCGAGCTCCACGTCGGCGGGCTCCGCCGGGGCCGTCGGACTCACGGTCGGCGCCTGTGTGGCAGTGGCGCTCCCGTCGGTGGCGAAGCCGGGGTCCGGGGCGCTGTCCGCAGCGCCCAGCCGGGGTACGACGGCCGCCAGCCCGCCGACGACGCCGATCACGGCGAGCGAGGCGACCGTCGTACCGATCCGGGCGCGGCGCTGGCGCGAGCGGCCGCGGGTGATGCCGCCGACGACGAGGCGGTCGACGTCGGGGGTGAGGCCGTCACTGGCCCGGCGGAGCAGCTCGGTGACGCCGGTGTCGTGCGCAGTCATGGAATCCTCCTCAGGTTTCCAGCAGGTCGCGGAGGGACGGGCCCAGCACGGCACGGAGGCGGTCGAGTGCGCGGAGGGTGCGGTTGCGCACCGCGCCCGGGCTGACCCCGAGCGCGTCGGCCGTGTCGGCCACCGAGACGTCCTCGAGGTAGCGCAGGACCAGGCCCGCCCGGCCCAGCGGCGCCAGCTCGTCGAGCGCTGCGCGGAGGGCGATCCCGGTGGCGGCGTCTCCACCGGGTCCGACCCGCTCGGGCAGGTGCTCGATCGGTGTCTCGTGGGTGCTGCGTCGGCGCTGCGCGCTGAGGTACGTACGCGCGAGCGTCGTGTGGGCGTAGGCGACGGGGTGCTCGATCGGTGCGCCCAGGCGGCGGTGCCACCGGACGTAGACCTTGGCCAGGGTGTCCTGGACCAGGTCCTCGGCCCGGTGGGCGTCGCCGCACATCAGCCACGCGGCGCGATAGAGCTGGGGCGTCCGCGCGACGGCGAACTCCTCGAACTCCTCGCTCGTGCAGGGCATGTCTCTCCTGAGTGATGAAGGACGGTGGTGAAGGGTGGTGGTGAAGGACGGTGGTGCTTCGGCGTCACCCGGTGAGACGCACTCAACCACCCGTCGCGTCACAGCCCAGCGGCACGTTCTTCCCGGCAAGGCCGCCTGCCGTTCACGTCGGGGACGCGTGACGGGGTCAGGCTCGCGCCATGGCCAAGCGACTGTTCCTGCTGCACATCGGCCCCGAGCCGGTGGACGTGTCCGCGATGACCGACGCGCTCGCCCTCGGGCGGATCGCGGTCCCCGACGCGTCCGCCGAGGCGTTCGCGCACGCCGGCATCGAGATCCGCCGTACGCACAAGACGGCCGGCCTGCGACGCAAGCAGGTCGAGGGCTCGTGGGCCGCCGTGTGCCGGCGCGCCTGGAAGACCCGGTCCGACTGCTTCGTCAGCGTGCCCGACTTCTTCGACGCCTCACCCGAGCAGGCCGCGCTCGCCCTCGACGGCCTCGCCGACTTCCGGGTCGTGCTCGTGGTGACGAGCGGCTTCCACGTCGAGCCTCCTGCCGCGTGGCTCGGGCTCGTCAAGGACGGTCGCACGCACGTGCTGCCCTCCCACCTCACCGACGAGCAGCTCGCCGCCCAGGTCGCACGCATCGCGTTGATCGAGGAGGAGGCGCGGCTCGAGAAGCGGCTGACCAAGATCTCCAAGCGCCGCCGCCAGGTGAACCGCAAGCTCGCTGCGTGACGGTCGCCGGCGCGACCGGGTCGACCTGCGGTCGAGCAGGTCAGTGCGGCTGCCAGGCGTCGTCGTCCTCGGTGAGGGCGGCGACCCCCTGAGGCAGCGCGCCGTCGGCGAGGTCCTGGATGGAGACCTGCTCGAAGACCGCGCGCAGCGAGCTGCGGGCGGCGATCCACACGTGCTGCAGCACCTGGGCCGAGTCGTCGTACTCCACCGCCTCCGGGCGCAGGCCGTAGACCGACACGAGCGGGCCGTCGACAGCACGGATCACGTCGGCGACGGTGACCGAGCTGGGCTGGCGCGCGAAGCGCCAGCCGCCGGACTGCCCGCGCTGCGACACCACGATGTCGGCGCGGCGGAGGTCGGCGAGGATGGCCTGGAGGAACCCGTGCGGGATCCCCTGGGCCTTGCCGAGCTGCTCGGCGCTGACGGCCGTCCGGTCGGCGCGCACCGCGATCTCGATCAGGGCCCGGAGGGCATAGTCGGCCTTGGCGGATACGCGCATAAGGCCAGTTTGTCAGATATGTCTGCCGAGTCAGTGGTGCTTGTGGTGCTCGGGCGCCGCGACCTCAGGCCGGCGCACCCTCGAGCTCGCGCTCGTCCACGACCGCGGCCTTGGCGAGGCGCTCCTGCTTGACCGCCCAGGTGATGCCCGCGATCCAGAGGACGAACACGACGGCGGCGACGGCGGCGACACCGACACCCGGCACACCGACTGCCTCGAGCAGCGTCCTGGAGTTGGTCAGGATGATCAGGCCACCGGCGGCGGTGCCGAGGACGCGGGCGGCGAGGTGCTTGACCAGCCAGGCGGCGACCGGCGCGGCGATCACACCGCCCGCGAGGAGCGCGCCGGCGTAGCCCCAGTTGATGTTCTGCGCCCCGAGGCCGAGGAGGAAGCCGAGCGATCCGCCGACGGCGACCACGAACTCCGAGGTGTCGATCGAGCCGACCACCTTGCGCGGCTCCAGGCGGCCGCTCGAGAGCAGCGAGGTCGTGCCGACCGGGCCCCAGCCGCCACCGCCGACGGCGTCGAGCGTGCCGGCGACGAGGCCCATCGGGGCGAGGAAGAGCGCGGAGGGGTGGCCCTTGAACGTCGGTCGCGCGCCGCCGAGACGCAGGAAGCGGTAGACGACGTAGAAGCCGAGGCTCAGCAGGATGACGGCGACCACCGGCTTGGCGACCGCGGCGTCGAGGTTGGAGAGCAGGGTGGCGCCGAGGAAGGCACCGACGAAGCCCGGCAGGGCCAGGATCGAGACGGTGCGCCAGTCGACGTTGCCGAGCTTGTGGTGCGAGGCACCGGACACCAGCGAGGTGCCGATCTCGGAGAAGTGGACCGCGGCCGAGGCGGCGGCGGGCGCGACGCCGGCGGCCAGCAGGAGGGTCGAGGAGGTCACGCCGTAGGCCATGCCCAGGGAGCCGTCGATGAGCTGGGCGATCAGGCCCACCACGCCGAGCACGATGAGCTTGCGCATCCGCAGGCTCCTTTCGGGGTCGTCGATCAGGTCAGCACGTCGTGACCATGTTTGTCACGCGACAGACTAGACATACTTTGGGTGATAGACAAAATCAACCTTGCCCTCGGCGCCTCCCGTCGCGGTCGCGCGGCGCCTGTGACGGGCGACATGGGACGTTCGTGTTGCGTCGCGAGCGACGGCGAGGCATCATTTTGTTACCCGCGAGTAGCCCATGCCCTCGCGCCCCCGACCGCGACACGGAACAGGTGGAAGCTGTGAGCCACTACAAGACCAACCTCCGCGACATCGAGTTCAACCTCTTCGAGGTGCTCGGCCGCGACGAGGTGCTCGGCACCGGACCCTTCGGTGAGATCGACGGGGACAGCGCACGCGAGATCCTCCGCGAGGTCGAGCGCCTCTCCCGCGAGGACCTCGCCGCGTCCTACGAGGACAGCGACCGCAACCCGCCCGTCTTCGACCCGGCCACGCACACCGCCCCCGTGCCGGAGTCGTTCAAGAAGAGCTACCAGGCGTGGATGGACTCCGAGTTCTGGCGCCTCCAGGTCTTCGAGGAGATGGGCGGCACCCCCGCCCCGTCGTCCCTGATCTGGGCCCTCGGCGAGATGGTGCTCGGCGCCAACGCCCCCGTGTGGATGTACGCCGCGGGCCCTGCGTTCGCCAACGTGGTCCACCGCAACGGCAACGAGCGCGACCGCTTGGTCGCCCAGTACATGGTCGACCGCCAGTGGGGCTGCACGATGGTCCTCACCGAGCCCGACGCCGGCTCCGACGTGGGTGCCGGCCGCGCCAAGGCCGTCGCCAACGACGACGGCTCGTGGAACATCACCGGCGTGAAGCGCTTCATCACCAGCGCCACGCACGACATGAGCGAGAACATCATGCACCTCGTCCTCGCGCGCCCCGAGGGCGTCGAGGGCGTCGGCGGCCCCGGCACCAAGGGCCTCTCGCTCTTCTGGATGCCCGAGCACCACTTCGACCTCGAGACCGGCGAGCTCACCGGTGAGCGCAACGGCGTCTACGTCACCAACGTCGAGCACAAGATGGGCATCAAGGTGTCCAACACCTGCGAGGTCACCTTCGGCGACCCGCAGGTCGGTGGCGGCGAGGCCGCGAAGGGCTGGCTGCTCGGCGAGGTGCACGACGGCATCGCCCAGATGTTCCAGGTCATCGAGAACGCCCGCATGATGGTGGGCACCAAGGCCATCGCGACGCTGTCGACCGGCTACCTCAACGCCCTCGACTACGCCAAGGAGCGCGTCCAGGGTGCCGACCTGACCCAGGCGGCCGACAAGACCGCGCCGCGCGTGACGATCACCCACCACCCCGACGTACGCCGCTCGCTGATGACGCAGAAGGCGTTCGCCGAGGCGATGCGCGCCCTGGTGCTCTACACCGCCACCTGGCAGGACCAGGTGATGGTGGCCGAGCACGCCGGCACCGCCGACTCCGACGAGGCGCGCCTCGCCGCCGCGGTCAACGACCTGCTGCTCCCGATCGTCAAGGGCTACGGCTCGGAGCGCTCGTGGGTCCTGCTCGGCACCGAGTCGCTGCAGACCTTCGGCGGCTCGGGCTTCCTCCAGGAGTACCCGATCGAGCAGTACGTCCGCGACGCCAAGATCGACACCCTCTACGAGGGCACGACCGCGATCCAGGGCCAGGACTTCTTCTTCCGCAAGATCGTCAAGGACCAGGGCCGCGCGCTCGGCCACCTGGCCAAGGAGATCGAGGGCTTCATCGCCTCCGAGGCCGGCAACGGCCGCCTCAAGAACGAGCGGGCCCTGCTCGCCACCGCGCTCGAGGACGCCAACGCGATCGTCGGCCACATGATCAACGACCTGATGTCCTCGCAGGACGAGCTCCGCAACATCTACAAGGTCGGGCTCAACACCTCGCGCCTGCTGATGGTGCTCGGCGACGTCGTGTGCGCCTGGCTCCTGCTGCGCCAGGCCGACGTGGCCCTGCGTGCGCTGGCCGGCGAGGTCTCGGCCAAGGACAAGGCCTTCTACGAGGGCAAGGTCGCCGCCGCCCAGTTCTTCGCGCAGACCAACCTGCCGAAGATCAGCGCCGAGCGCGCCATCGCCGAGGCGACCACCCTCGAGCTGATGGACCTCGACGAGTCCGCCTTCTGATCCGACACCTCGCTCTCGGTGGTCGAGGTGCGAGGGGCGCCAGCGACGAGCCTCGAAACCCATGAAGTCATGTGGTTTCGAGGCTCGCTGCGCTCGCACCTCAACCACCGAGAAGGCGGTCCGGATGACAGGTGTCACGGCCAGCTCGTGACAACTCCACCCGGCCGCTGAGGTCGTACGCCGACACGCTGGTGACATGAACACACCAGCCATCCACGCCACCGGCCTGCGCAAGGAGTTCCGCCAGGCCGACGGCACCCCCGTCGTCGCGGTCGACGACGTCGACCTGACCATCCAGCCCGGCGAGATCGTCGCCTTCCTCGGCCCCAACGGTGCCGGCAAGACCACGACCGTCGACATGCTCCTCGGGCTCACCCGGCCCGACGCCGGCTCGGTCGAGGTGTACGGCGTCGCTCCGGACGCCGCCGTACGGGCCGGACGGGTGTCGGCGGTGATGCAGACCGGCGGCCTGCTCAACGACTTCACGGTCGAGGAGACCGTCCGGGCGATCGCCGCCCTGCACGGGCGGCCCGACCGCGTCGACGTGGTGCTCGAGCGGGCCGGTCTCACCGAGCTCGCCGGCCGCCGCGTGGAGGCCTGCTCGGGGGGCGAGCAGCAGCGGCTGAAGTTCGCCCTCGCGCTGGTGCCCGACCCCGACCTGGTGATCCTCGACGAGCCGACCACCGGCATGGACGTGGGCGCCCGGCAGGAGTTCTGGCAGGCCATGCGCGCCGACGCCGCCCTCGGGCGGACCATCGTCTTCGCCACCCACTACCTCGCCGAGGCCGACGAGTTCGCCGGGCGCACGGTGCTGATGAACCACGGCCGGATCGTCCACGACGCCCCCACCACCGACGTCCGCGCGGCCTACGGCGGCCGCACCGTCACCTTCCGGCCCCCGGCCGAGGCAGTCGGGCCCGAGGGGATCGACCCCGCGTGGCTGGCGCGCGCCCAGCAGGCCCTCGCGCCGCTGGGCGTGGCCGACCTCGAGGTCTCGGCCGCCAGCCTGGAGGCCGCCTTCCTCGCCCTGACCGCCGAGGTGCCGGTCGACACGATCCTCGAAGGAGCCACCCGATGACCGAGCAGCTCGTCCACAGCGCCGACACCGCCGTCGTACGCACCGCGCCGCGGCCCTCGATGTCCACCTACGGCCGGCTCGACCTGCGCCGTCAGCTGCGCGACCGGTTCGGCATGTTCTTCATCGTCGGTCTGCCGACCTTCATGTTCCTCGTCTTCGGGCTCGGCTCCGACGACGCGGTGGGCAGCGGCAACGTGGCGATGTACGTGATGATCTCGATGGCCGCCTACGGTGCGGTCACTGCGACCACCGGCGTCGCCGGCAGCGCCGCAACCGAGCAGGTGATGGGCTGGGGCCGCCAGCTCGGGCTGACCCCGATGCGCCCGCTCGCCTTCATCGCCACCAAGGCCGCGATCGCCATGGTCGTGGCGCTCATGCCGGTGACCCTGATCTTCACCATCGGCGCCCTGACCGGCGCCCGCGGGAGCTGGAGCGACTGGGTGCTCGCCGGCGCCCTGGTCTGGCTGGGGTCGGCGCTCTTCGCGATCTACGGCCTGGCGATGTCCCTGGTATTCCGAGGGCCCAACGCCACCGGGATCGCCTCCGGGATGATCGTGATCCTGGCCTTCCTCGGCAACGTCTTCACCCCGATGAGCGGCCTGCTGCTCGACATCGGCCGGCTCACCCCGCTCTACGGCTACGCCGCCCTCGCCCGGTTCCCGCTCACCGAGGGATACCTCCCCACCGGCGGCCGCGACCCGCTGTGGCTCCCGGTCGCTAACGTGCTCGCGTGGACGATCCTCTTCTCCCTGCTGGCGCTGTGGGGCGTACGCCGGAGCCGGGCGCGGGTGTGAGCGACACCCCGCACCCCGCCGCGCACGCGGACGCCCTCCCCATCAACCCGTGGGTGAAGTGGGGGTGGGCGTTCGCGTCCATCTGGCTGGTCTTCCTCGTCTACCCGGTCACCGCGGTGGTGGACGCCGACGCCCCGGCAGCGGTCCGGGCGCTCGGCCTGTCGTGCATCGTCGGCTTCGCCGTGGCCAACGTGCTCGGTCACAGCATGCGCCTGACCGCGTGGACCGCGCTGGCCCTGATGGTCGCCCTGGCCGCGGCCACGATCCCGCTGATCGGCATCGAGGCGGTCTCCTACACCCCCTACCTGGCGATGCTGTCCGCGCTCCGCCTGCCCGCGCCGGCGTGGAAGTGGACGGTGGGGTTCTGGGTGGCCCTGCCCCTGGTGTCGCTGCTCGGCGTCGAGGGCTTCCCTCCCTACCTCTTCCTGATGCTCTGGCCGATCATGCTCGGCGGCGTGATGCTCCGGATCTTCGGTGAGCACGAGCAGGTCGCGCTCGAGGCGCAGGGCCAGCACGCACTGGTCGCCGAGCGCGAACGGGTCGCGCGCGACGTCCACGACGTGCTCGGCCACTCGCTCACCGCGCTCTCGGTCAAGGCCGAGCTCGCCGCCCGGCTCATCGACATCGACCCCGCCCGTGCCAAGGACGAGCTGGAGTCGATCCAGGCGACCGCGCGCCAGGCGCTGGCGGAGGTGCGAGCCACCGTCGGCGGCCTCCGTGCCGGCAACCTCGAGGCCGAGCTCGCCGCCGCACCTCGGGTGCTGGCCGACGCCGGCACCAGCACGCGCGTGGTGGGCGAGGTCGCCGACACCGATCCGCGCCACCGGGCGCTGCTGGCCTGGGTGCTGCGGGAGTCGGTCACCAACGTCGTACGCCATGCCCGCGCGCGATCGGTCGTCATCGAGCTGAGTCCGCACGGGATCGCCGTCACCGACGACGGCTGCGGCCGCACGGGGGCAGAGGGCAACGGGCTGCGCGGCCTGCGCGAGCGCGTGGGCGGCGCCGGCGGGACGCTCGAGGTGCTCGACGCGGCGCCCGGCACACGCGTGGAGGTGGGGTTCCCGTGATCAGGCTGCTGCTCGCCGACGACCAGGCCCTCGTGCGGGGCGCGCTGGCCGCGCTCCTCGACCTCGAGACCGACCTCGAGGTCGTCGCCCAGGTCGGGCGTGGTGACGAGGTCGTCGAGGCCGCACGCGCCTCGGGCGCGGAGGTGTGCCTGCTCGACATCGAGATGCCTGGCCTCAACGGCATCGACGCCGCCGCCGCCGTACGCCGTGAGCTGCCCGGCGTGCGGTCGCTGGTCGTCACCACGTTCGGGCGGCCGGGCTACGTGCGCCGGGCGATCGAGGCCGGCGCGTCCGGCTTCGTCGTCAAGGACACGCCGGCCCGGCAGCTGGCCGACGCCGTACGCCGGGTGCACGCCGGTCTGCGGGTGATCGACCCCGACCTCGCGGCCGAGTCGCTGATCGACGGGCCCAGCCCCCTGACGGACCGCGAGCGGGAGCTGCTCACCCACGCCCTCGACGGCTCCCCGGTCGCCACCATCGCCGCCCGGGTCCACCTGTCCGAGGGCACGGTCCGCAACCACCTGTCCGCCGCCATCGGCAAGACCGGTGCGACGACGCGCAGCGAGGCGGCCCGGATCGCCCAGGACCGCGGCTGGCTCTGAGGGCAGGCGAGGTCAGTCCTGGTAGCGGTGGATCTGGCCGTCGTGCCCTGGCAGGTCGGTGCGGGAGGTCCAGGGGAAGTTCGCTTCGATGAGCTCGGGGGTGATGACCATGTCGCCGAAGTCCGTGCGCGCCTTGGCCCGCACGGCAGGGTCGGGAGCGTCTGCGGCGTACCAGGCCCCGAGGTCGGAGGCTTCGACCAGGTAGCGGCCGTGCCCCACGTTCGTCACGGTCCAGTCGTCCAGGTTGCCCGCGCGGTCCAGGTGGGCCTTCGTCACGACCTGGATGCCGTGCGCGTCCGGGACCATGGACGCGAGCAGGGGTTCGTTGTACCTGACGTCTGGCTCGTGGACGTATGCCCAGTCGTCGTCCGTGCCGTGGTTCGGCCACCAGACGTTCTCCACCGGGTAGCGGGTCGCGACGAACGCCACGTTCGTGTGCTCGACGGCGAACGTGAGGGGCCGGCGGGCCACGTCGAGCCTCTCGCCCAGCGAGAGAGTCGGGTCGTAGGCCGCGTAGGTGACACGTCCGTGGGGCCAGAAGGAGACCGAGCGCATGCGGGTCGGTTTGGTCTGCCGGGTCACCACCTCTGCGTTGACGTAGGAGTGGATGGCCTCGAACCATCCTTGCTGCCAGTCGAGTCCTTCCATCTCCATGCCCCAGTAGCCGCCGCTTCGGGTGATCCACCGCCGACACCCTGGTGTGACGACCCAGTCCTGGGCGGCTGCGACCAACGCAGCCGTCACGTCCGGGTGCACGTACCACCACGCATTGCGCCCGTTGTTGGCCTTCCGCAGGTCTCCGGTCGTGTAGGCGACGCCCGTGACGGGGCCACGGGTGACGTCGTTGCGGCCCAACCCGCCGCCGGACAGCCGCGCCTGTCCGGCCACCGTGCCCTCCACGTCATCGCCGTAGTAGTCAGCGAACAGCTGCAGCCACCGGATGCCGTCGCGGAACTCGACGGCGCGCATGAGGACGGCGGACCAACCGCGAGCAGACCTGATCCACTGCTCAGCGAACGGAGGCTCATCGCTGCCGAGCTCGCGGCTCACGTGTGATGACACTCGCCTCAGCTCCGCTGCGTCCGGCTCATCCGAGAACTCGGCCCACAGCACGAATGCGATCGACGATCCCTGACGTCCCCGCCGGACCTTCTCGACGTCCACGACGAGACCCATCGCACCCCCGTTCGACTGCTGTGCCCGCGAGTCGGACCCAGCCCGCGCACGAGTGTCCCCGAACACGTGGTGTCGAGCACACGGGACATGGGGGAAACACGACGTTCGCCTCGGGAGTGTGGTTCTCGTGACGCGCTCCGTACGTCACCACGACCGCACTCTGTTCGGGAGGGCCGGGATGACCTGCACGCCGAGTCAGACGTCGCGGCGCTCCTCGACGTGGGTCGTCGCACGCTGCTTGTTCATCACCAGGCCCAGGACGAGGGCGAGGACGCCGGCGATCACCAGGATCCAGCCGACCGTGCTCGGGTCGACGACGTCCTGGACCGAGTCGGGGAACTCCTTGATCGCGAACAGCAGGATCAGGCCGAGGACCAGCAGCAGGATGCCGATTCCGATACCCATGACAGCTCCTTCGTCGAGGTGACGCGACCGCCTCGGGGCGGCCGTCCCGGGCAGCGTAGGGGCCGACGACGGTGATTCCGAGGACCCGGGACACCGTGCGGGTGTCCTCCACGCGCACGAGGGGCCGGACTCCTGCTGGAGTCCGGCCCCTCGTGCGTGCGGGTCAGCGCGTCAGCGCACCTTGCCGACCTTGATCTTCACCGTCTTCGACGAGGAGGCGGCGGTCGCGGTCACCTTCACCGAGATCTTCTTGCCCTTCATCGCCTTCGTGACCTTGAGCTTGGACTTCGTCGCCTTCTTGATCTTCTTCGACCCGGCGAGCCACTGGAACTTGTACGACACACCGGTGGCGCGCAGCAGCTTGTCCAGGCCGGTGAGCTTGAGGGTCTTGCCCACCTTGGGCTTGCCCGTCACGTCGAGGGTGGCCACGAGCGCCGTGAGGGCGGTGGGCACGTCGACGGTCGGGGTCGGCGTCGGGGTGGGGGTGGGCGTCGGGGTCGGCGGGGCCACCACCGGGTTGGTCACCGGACCCACGGCTGCGGACTCGGCGTGGCCGTACTCCCAGTCGTCCGCGCCGGCGGTCACCAGGACGGTGATGGACTTGCCGAGGTCGGCGGCGGTCAGGGTGTAGGTCGAGTCGTAGGACCCGACGATGAACTCGCCGTCACGCAGCCAGTCGTAGTAGTACTCCGTCGGGGTGGGCGACCACGATCCGGTCGACGCCGTCAGGGTGGATCCCACGACCGTCGCGCCGCTGACGGCGGGCTTGACGGTGTTCTGCACGGTGATCTCGGCGTCGTGCTCGCCCGGGACGAGCTGCGCGTTGATGCCGGCGGTCTGACCACCCGCGACGAGCGGGACGTCCGTGGCGTTCTCGAGGCGGCCGCGGTCGTTCCAGTACTCGTCGACCTGCTGACGATCGACCGACGCGGCGAAGCGCAGGCGGTAGGTTCCTGCGGCCAGGCCGTCGAGGACGTAGCTGCCGTCCGCACCGGAGAAGGCGGAGCCGGCGAAGTTCCAGTCGTTCCCGACCTTCACGAGGGCCTGGATCCAGGCGTCCTCGATGCCGGCGCCGGCAGCGTTGGTGACCTTGCCGCTGACCGCAGCGTCGAGCGCCAGCTCGGCGTCGATGCCCGAGACCGTGCCCGCGGCAGCCACGGTCACGTCCTTGGCCGTCTCGACGGTGGGCTGGTTCTCGTAGTACTCGTTGGCGTAGGTGTGCACGTCACCGTCGTAGGCGTCGCTGAAGGCCAGCCTGTAGCTGCCGGCAGCCAGGCCCGCGACGTCGTAGGTGCCGTCTGCATCGGTGTACGCGGAGCTGACCGAGGGATAGTGGACGTAGCCGTCCTCGTCCACCTGCTTGCGGTAGGCGACGACGCGGATCCCCTGCAGGTCGCGACCGCCCGGGCCGGTCACCGTGCCGGTGACGTGGGCACCGGGCGCGAGGTCGGCACTGGCCACGGCGTTGCCGCCGGAGGTGACGTTGATCGTGTCGGCGTCGTCGATGTCCGCGGCGTCGTCGAAGAACTCCTCGACGTGGCCGTTGTAGTAGTCCGTGAAGCCGACGCGGTAGGCGCCGCCGGCCGTTGCGACGATCGAGTAGCGGCCGGTCGCGTCGGTGTCCGTGTAGTCGATCGCCTCCCAGTAGCTGTCAGTGATGTTGTACTGGTAGAGCGCGACCTCGACGCTCTCGAGCGCGCCGCCGGACCCGGTCACCAGCCCCGAGATGGTGCCGTCCGCGGCGTACGCCGCCGGGGCGAGGCCCAGCGCGCCGGCAGCCAGCGTCAGGGTGATCAACGCGCCGGCAGGCCGGCGCAAGCGTGTGTGCATGAGGTTCCCCACTACGAAGGACTCGGGGCCGCGAGTCGACCCGGTCACTGGCTGTGAACGCTAGGACCGTTGCGTCGACCGCGTGGGCGAACGGGACGATTGGTCCCTCGTCCCGCGTGCCGACACCTACCCAGGGGTGGGCCTACTCTCTCCTCCATGACGTCACCCGCGACCCCGAGCGCGACCGATGCCGAGCGGCTGCGCGCCCTGATCGCCGTCTGGTGGGAGGCGGTCGACTCCTTCACCCGCCTCCTCGAGCACGTCGGCGACGACCAGTGGGCGACCCCCACGGACCTGCCCGGCTGGGACGTCCACGCGATCGCCGCGCACACCGCCCACCTCGAGGCGTTGCTCGCCGGCCGGCCGCACGACGACGTCGAGGTCGGGGAGGCACCGCACGCCCGCGGGATGATGGGGCAGTTCACCGAGCAGGGTGTGGTGGCGCGCCGCGACCAGACCGCCGACGCGCTGATCACCGAGATCCGCGAGTCCACCACGGCACGCCACACCCAGCTGCTGGCCGACCCGCCGACGGACCCGTCGGCGCCCGCGCCCGGTGCCTTCGGTGCCATCGGGTGGACGACGGGACTGCTGCTGCGCAACCGGCCGCTGGACGTCTGGATGCACGAGCAGGACGTCCGCCGGGCCCTCGACATGCCCGGCAACCTCGACTCCGCGCCTGCCCGGCACAGCACCGACTACCTGATGGAGAGCCTGCCCTTCGTCGTGGCCAAGCGGGCGCAGGCACCGGCCGGCAGCGTCGTACGCCTCGAGGTGGACGGCCACGACCCGGCGATCGCCGTGGTGGGCGAGGACGGCCGCGGTCGCCCGGGAGGTCCGGACGACGGCGAGCCCACGGTCACCCTCACGACCGACCGGGAGACCTTCGTCGTGCTGGCCGGTGGGCGTCGTCCCGCCCAGCCCGGCGGCGTACGCGTGACGGGGGACGCGGAGCTCGGTGCGCGGGTGCTCGCCTCGATGGGGATCACACCCTGAGCCTCAGCTGCGGTCGGTGACGCGCACCAGCCCGGACAGCGTGCCCATCCAGAGCGAGCCTCCGGGGCCGAGGGCGAGCCGCGACCCGTCACTGCCGGCGAGCAGACCGGTCCCGGCGCGGACACTCCACATGCTGCGGCCGGTCCGCGCGTCGATCCCGGTGACGTACCACGCGCTGACGCCGAGCAGCGAGGGCCGCTTGGTCCAGGCGTAGACCAGGCCCGTGGGCCAGCTGGCGACGGCGCCGGAGCCCGGGACGACCTGCTCGCTGGTCCACTGCTCGGCGCACGTGCCGTCGACCAGGTCGACGCGCGCGACGCCAGCACTGCTGGTGAAGCCGAGGAGCGTGCTGCGCGGCGAGGAGTAGTCGTGGTCGTTGGTCACGACCACTCCCGGCCCGACGGCCGCCAGGTCGGCGTCCACGTCCCCGTCACCCTTCCCGAAGACGGCCTCGCGGCAGACCTCCTCGCCGGTGCCGCGTCGGAGGAACACCACGGAGAGCTGGTCCTTGCCCAGGTCGGTGACCGCGACCGCGCCGCCGTCCACGAGCACCGGCGCGCTGCCGCTCGCGTGCCCGGTCGCCGCGGTCCAGGTGACCTGGGGTACGCCGTCGGGTCCGGCGCCGAGGCGGTGCACGGCCTCGTCCGTGGCCAGCAGCACGCCGCCGTCGGGGTCCGTCGCGAACCCGTGCTCGACGTCCTCGGCGAGGTCCAGCACGCGTACGTCGTCCGACTCCGGCGCGATCGTGCCGACGAGCCCCTTCCCGGAAGCCCACCAGATCCGGCCGGACCAGTCGGGGGCGAGCGCGACCACGCAGTCACCGAACGGCACGTAGGGCTTGAGGTCCCAGGTGGTCTCCGTGCGGAGACCGTCCTCGCCCTCGTCCGCGGAGGTGCGCACCGCCAGCACGCTGCGGTCCGTGGTCGCCACCACTGCGCGGTCCTGGGCATCGAGGTAGAGCGCGTCGCCCGGACAGGCCGCGCGGCCGTCACCCTCGGGGAGGTCCTTGGTCTCCACGGGCCGCATGGACTCGGGGTCCACGAGGCGCAGCACCGGCCCGGACCGGTCATGGCACAGCGCGACCAGCCGGTCGGTGGAGGTCACCTCGAGCCGACCGCACCGTTGCAGGCCGAACCAGGAGGTCTCGACGTCGGGCTGGAGCCCCACCGGGCCCGGTCGGCTGGTGGCCGGCACGGTCGACAGCTGGGGGTTCGGCGGGAGCTCGGACGTGATGGCCTGCGGCGACGCCGGGCGACCGACGTAGGACGGCGCGGCCCAGATCCCCGGCGCCGGCGGGATCGGCAGCCAGCCGTCGGGGACGACCACTACCGCGGCGACCAGCAGGGCCACAGCACCCGCAGTGCGGACGGCGACCTGCCGGCTGACGTAGGTCCGGTCCAGCACCCACCAGCGCAGGCGCGGCACGCAGAGAGCGCCGGCGGCGAGGACCAGGACGACGGGTCCCCACGCCATCCAGGCAAGCAGCAGCACCCCCACCACCCAGACCACCGGCTGATGCTAGGTCAGCGGCGTGCCCCCATCGGGGAGGCACAACGGGGAGGCGCAGCGACGGCGCCGGACGATCGCGTCAGTCGGTGACGTGACGGACGTGCGGCGCGGTGAGCGTGACGTCGGCGAAGGCTCCGTGGCCGCCACCGTGCCGGAGGAAGACCCGCGACCGGCGGGGGACAGGGATCAGAGGGCGTGCCGCCTCAGGGATCACGATCGGCTCGGGCTCACGTCGCGGGAGGAGTCCCCCCGTGAGCCGTTGGAGGTCGGCGAGCCGACCAACCATGTCCGACGTCTCGATGCTGTGCTCGCCCATGTCAGCGAATCCCCTCTGGTCCCCACCACCGGGCGACCCCCCACGGATCGCCACGCGGGCAACGGTAGGAGCGCTCCCCCATGTGGGGGAATGGCCTGCGCGAAGCCTGCGAAAAGTCTTGAGGGACGGTCCAGACCAGGACCGTCCCTCATCGACGAGTTGACGTGCGCTTGAGGCGCTAGCCCCTCAGGCTGCCGGGAAGGCCGGCATCTCGTTGGCCGCCGTCCCCCTCGGGCGCGGCACGTAGACCACGACCCGACCGGCGTCCTCCTGCAGCGGCCGCCCCACCGAACCGACGCGGATCATCGGCTCGCCCCCGTGGCGGCGGTCCTGCTGGTCCTGCACACGTCCATCTCTCCCCCGTTGTTCCCCACAGCTCCCCCATGTGTGTTTCCAGTGACCCGCGCCAGGCACCCCCGAGCCTGGCGCGGTGTCGACATCAAGGATGTGCGGAGGCCCGTCCTGATACATCGGCAGGACTACTGATCTGCGGGTGCGTCGTCCGGAGCGGAGAACGGGGCGGAGAACGGGGCGGAGAGTGGTCGCCGCCGGGCGTCACGCAGCGGCGCGCGCCTCGCTCTCCAGCTTGCGGCCCAGCAGGCGGCGGGTACGACGGTCGCCGGTGGCCATCTTGTAGAGCACGGCCAGCTGCTGCGGGGCGTTCTTTGCGTTGGTGGTCTTGAGCCAGCCGTTGGGGAGCGACAGCCGGATGACCTTGTGCCAGGCAGAGGCGACCTGCGGGACCATCGGCCGCGCGCAGTACGTGAGGTCGTACTTGTCGAAGAGGGCCTGCACCTTGGGCGCGATCTCGGCGTAGCGGTTGGACGGCAGGTCCGGGAACAGGTGGTGCTCGATCTGGTGCGACAGGTTGCCGGTCATCAGGTGGAGGAACTTCGAGCCGGAGATGTTGGCACTGCCGAGCATCTGGCGGACGTACCAGTCACCCTTGCTCTCGCCCTCGATCGAGCGCTTCTCGAAGGTCTCGACGCCCTCGGGGAAGTGACCGCAGAGGATCACCGAGTTCGACCAGAGGTTGCGCACGATGTTGGCGGTGACGTTGGCCGCGAGCGTCGGCACGAACGAGCCGGTCGGGATCGACAGCAGGGGGTGGACGACGTAGTCCTTGGTCGCCTGCTTGCGGATCTTGCCCAGCACCTGCTTGGCACGGCGACGGAACTCGGGGTCCTTGGTCTGCTTCTTGGCGATGACCGCACCGAGCTCGAGGTCGTAGGCGGCGATGCCGTACTCGAAGAACACGGCGTTGATGAAGCAGAACAGCGGCTGGGCCAGCGACGCGGGTGTCCACGGCTGGTCCTCGTCGACCCGCATGATGCCGTAGCCGAGGTCGTTGTCCTTGCCGATCACGTTGGTGTAGGTGTGGTGGAGCTCGTTGTGGCTGTGCTTCCACTGCTCGGCCGGCGAGGCCATGTCCCACTCCCAGGTCGAGGAGTGGATCTTCGGGTCGCGCATCCAGTCCCACTGGCCGTGGAGGATGTTGTGGCCGATCTCCATGTTGTCGAGGATCTTGGAGATGCTCAGGCCGAGGGTGCCGAGGACCCAGGCCGGCGGGAACGCGCTGAACAGCAGCACCGCGCGCGAGCCGAGCTCGATCTTGCGCTGGGTGTCGATGACCCGGCGGATGTAGGCCGCGTCGCTGGCGCCGCGGCTGTCGATGACGTCCTGGCGGATCGCGTCGAGCTCGATGCCGATCTGCTCGATGTCGGCCTCGGTGAGGTGCGCGATCGGGTTGGCCTGGCCGAGGACGGCCTTCTTCTGGATCGTCGTCATGGGTGTTCCTTCCGTTCTTCGGTGGTTGAGGTGCGAGCGCAGCGAGCCTCGAAACCACGCGGTGGGGGTGGTGGGCCTCAGTGGTCGATGTGGCAGGGGCCGGCGGCGGCGTTGATGCAGGTCTGCACCTTGAGGGCGCCGGTCTCGCCGGGGACGGCGGTGGTGATCGCGCCGTTGCGCAGGTCGCGGACGCTGCCCTCGCGCAGCGGGATCACGCAGCCCATGCAGATGCCCATCCGGCAGCCGCTCGGCATCAGCATCCCGGCCTCCTCGGCCGCGTCGAGGATCGGCGTCGCACCGTCGAGCTCGAGGGTGGTGCCGGACGAGAAGGTGACCGTGCCACCGTCTCCGGGCTCGACCCGCGCCGTGCGGAACTGCTCGGTGGTGAGCGTGAGGCCGGCGGCGTCGTGGTGCGCGGCGAGCGCGTCGAGCAGGCCGGCCGGGCCGCACGCCAGGGTCTGGCGCTCGGCGAGGTCGGGCACGAGCGCGGCGAGGTCGTCGACGTCGAGGACGCCGTGCTCGTCGTCGTAGCGCGCGACGAGGCGGATCGCGCCCGCGGCGTCGAGCGCCTCGAGGTCGCGGATGAAGATCGAGTCGGGGTGGCTCGGCGCGACGTGGACCACGACGATGTCGTGGACGGCGCTGCGGACCGGGCGGAGCACGCCCTCGTCGGTGCTGGGGAACAGGTTGCGCAGCATGCCGATGACCGGCGTGATGCCGGAGCCGGCGGTGACCATCAGGAACTTGCCACCCGCGGGCGGGAGCACGAACTCGCCGGCCGCCTGCTCGAGGTGGACCAGGGTGCCGGGACAGGCCTCGTGCACGAGGTGGTTGCTGACCAGGCCGTCCGGCACGGCCTTGACGGTGATCGAGATGCGACCGTCGCGGCGCGGGCCGTGGGTCAGCGAGTAGGCGCGCCACTGGCGTACGCCGTCGACGTCGATGCCGATGCGGAGGTACTGGCCGGGCACGTGGCCGGCCCAGTCGGCGCCGGGGCGGATCACGATGGTGGCCGCGTCGGCGGTCTCGGGGTGGACGGACTCGATGCGACCGCGCAGGTCGGCACCCGAGCGCAGGGGTGCGAAGAGGTCCAGGAAGTCGGCCGGGAGGTAGGGCGTCGTGGCGGCCTCGGCGACGCGGACCAGGTGGTCTCCCAGTCGGCGGCTCGGGCGCGCGCCGCGAGCGGGGGGCTCGAGAGTCGTGGTCATGTCATCCAATGTGGCTGAGGCGGGCCGGATGTTCCTGCGCTGAGCACGTGAATCGGGGCTAGACTCTTGTTCGTCGCGAACAAAAGACACCACAGGAGTCCCGATGGCAACAGAACCTGTGCGCTCTGCCACACAAATGCAGACAGTCGTGGGCCTCGACCCGCAGGTGGCCGAGGCGCTGCGCTCGCGGCTCGTCGAGGTCGCGGACCGCGTCGTCCTCACCATCATCGACGAGGTGCCCAGCTATGCCGGCGCCTTCAGCGGTCGGATGGGTGAGGTGATCCGCAACGCGGTCCAGCTCGCGCTCGGCGGCTTCCTCACCCTCGCCACCCGCCAGGACGGCAAGGCGCCGCCGCCGAAGGCACCGGCGATCGAGGGGGCCTACCAGCTCGGTCGCGGGGAGGCGCGCAGCGGTCGCACCGTCGAGGCGCTGCTGGCCGCCTACCGCGTCGGCGCGCGCACCTCGTGGCGCGACATGGCCGACGCCGCCGTGGAGGCGGGGATCGGCGCCGAGCAGCTGGCGCGCTTCGCCGAGCTGGTCTTCGCCTACATCGACGAGCTCTCCGCGGCCTCGGTCGCGGGGCACACCGACGAGCTCGAGAGCAGCGGGCGCGTGCGCCAGCGCAACCTCGAACGCCTCGCACGGGCCCTGCTCACCGGCGCCCCTGCCGACGCCGTCAACGCGGCCGCCGAGCGGGCGGACTGGGAGCCGCCCGGTGCGCTGACCGCGGTCCTGCTCCCGGAGTCGCAGGTCTCCCACGCCCTGACCGCGCTCGACCCCCGCACCCTCCAGCCCACCGACGACCTGGCCGGATTGCCGGAGGGGCATGCCTTGCTCCTGGTGCCCAGCACCGGGTCGGCCACCGCACGTCGTACGTTGCTGCGGGCGCTGCGCGGCACCGACGCAGTCGTCGGGCCCAGCACCGCGTGGCTCGAGGCGTCGGCGTCCTACCGCCGGGCCGTGCGGTGCGCCACGCTCGGCGTCGAGGGGCTCGTGGACTCCGACGACCACCTCGCCGCACTGGTGCTGGCAGCCGACGCCGACGCGCGTGCAGACCTGCGGGCCCGGGTGCTGGCGCCGCTGGCCGACCTCCGACCGTCGACGGCGGAGAAGCTGACCGACACGCTCCGCAGCTGGCTGCTCCACCACGGCCGCCGCGACGCGGTCGCCGAGGAGCTCTTCGTCCATGCCCAGACCGTGCGCTACCGCGTCGGCCAGCTCCGCGAGGTCTACGGCGACCGGCTGGAGGACCCGGCCTTCGTGCTGGACGCGACGCTCGCGCTGGCCTGACGGCCAGGGGACCGCCGCGGGGCGAGAAGCCGTACACGTGTGGCGGTTCTGGCCCCTCGGACGGATCACCGAGGGCGAGAACCCGCACATGTGCGGCGGTTGTGGCCCCCGCGGTCAGTCGCGCTCGTACGCCGTCTCACCCGCGACCCAGGTGGTGACGACGTGGTCGGCGAAGTCGCGCAGCGCGAGGCCGTGGGCCCGGTCGGACGCGCCGGCCAGCGGGTCGGCATCGAGGAGGACCAGGTCAGCGGGGTGACCCACGGCGACGGTGCCCCACCCGTCGGTCGACGCCGCCAGCGCCTCGCGGGCGGTGATCGACTGCTCGGGGTGCCAGGGCTCGCGGTCGTCGCCGGAGCGGTGGACCGCGGCCGCGATGGCGAGCCAGGGGTCGAGCGGTGAGACCGGGGCGTCGGAGCCCAGGACAACGTCGACGCCGTCGTCGAGCATCCAGCGCAGCGGGAAGCACCGCTCCGCGCGCCCGGGCCACAACCGGTCGGTGACGTCACGGTCGTCGATGAGGTGGGCCGGCTGCACGCTCGCCCGGACACCGAGCGCGGCCATCCGGCGTACGTCGCCGCGGGTGGTGAGCTGCACGTGCTCGATCCCGCCGCGGGCACCGGTGTCCGCGAAGGCGGCCAGCGCCTCGGTGACCGCCCGGTCGCCGATGGCGTGCACCGCCACCTCGAGCCCCCCTGCCACGGCTCGGGCGAGCAGCTCGCGGAGCTCGGCCGGCGTCTGGTTGGGCTGGCCCTCCTCGAAGCCGGGCACCGCCTTCTCGGCGTAGGGCTCGCAGCACCAGGCGGTGCGGGTGTTGAGGGAGCCGTCGCTGATGATCTTCAGCGGCCCCATCGTCAGCCTCGGATCCCCGTCGAGGGGATCGCCCGAGCGCAGGCCACGTGCGAGCACGTCGTCGAGCCCGTCGGCGTAGCAGGCGTGCCGGACCCGGATCAGGTCGGCGCCGCCGGCCCAGCGGGCGGCCCAGTCCGCGACCCCGCCGCTGAACTCCAGGTCGACGACGCCGACCACTCCCTGCGCCGCTGCGGCCTCCATCGAGCGCCGGTAGGCCTCCGGAGCGGTGCCGTCGGAGCCGACGACGGCGGCGAGCCGGCCGTAGGCCTGGAACCACTCGGCCTCGGTGACGACGCTGTCGCGGATCGGGAGGGCGAGCATGTGCAGGGCGATCGTGTTGAGCCAGCCGTGGTGCCCGTCGCCGGCGATGAGCACGATCGGCTGGTCGGTCGCGATCGCGTCGAGGTCGGAGACCGTGGGGTTGTCCGGCCACGCGGTCGGCCGGTGGCCCCAGCCGATGACCGGCAGGTCGGGCCACTGCTCGAGCCGCTCGCGCACCCGCGCCACCGCGTCCGCGCTGGAGCGCGCGGGCCCGAGGTCGAGCCGCGCGGAGGCGAGCGTCCACTGGCCGAGGTGCACGTGCTGGTCCCACAGGCCGGGCATCAGCCACCCGCCCCCGGCGTCGTACGACGTCTCGCTGCCGCGCGCGCTCAGGCCGGGGCCGACCTCGACGACGCGGCCGTCCTCGACGCGCACGTCGACGGGTCCGGGCACGTGCTCGGTGACGGCGACGAGGCGGGCGTTGCGCAGGAGCATGGGGCCACCGTAAGAGGTCTTGTGCGGGCATGCACCGCGCCCCCCGCGAGCCGGACCGGGCGCGGGCAGGAGAGCGCCGGGCCGCGCCCCCGTTAGGTTGTGCCCATGGAATGGCGGGGGCCTGCGGTGCTGGTCGTGCTCCTGGCGGTCGGCGCCGGGGGCGGTTACGCCGCCTCCGCACAGACCCGCGACACCAGCATCGGGGCCGGCGTGCCGGCTCCCGTGCCCGCCGAGGAGCCGGACCTCCCCGTGCAGGCGCCGCGTCCCTATGCGCCCGACCCGGACGACCCGAGGCTCCTGCCGGGGATCCCGATGACCACCGGCGCGATGGGCAGCGGGAAGTTCGAGATCTTCTTCCCCGTCCCGCGGGGCTGGCGCACCAACGCCAACGCCTCCAACGAGACGAAGTGGAAGGAGCCGGGCACGTCCAACAACAGCTACGTGATGCGCGTCGAGCAGATCGACAGCCAGGACATCACGATCGAGGACGCCATCGACATCCGCGTCGAGCGGCTGCGCGCCGAGCAGGAGGACGTGGTCATCGTCGACCGCGGCCCGAGCTCGCTGGAGTACACCTACCGCAGTAACGAGGGCAACGCCCGCCACAGCTTCATGCGCTGGCTCGACCTCGACTCCAGCGGCCAGGCCGACGTCGAGATCGTGGTGCACGGCCGCGAGCGGGACGTGCCCGGCAGCAAGGACCTCATCGACCGGGTCGCCGAGGGCATGCGCGGCGCGACCGGCGGACCGGTCCAGTGACGAGGGACCCATGGCGGTGAGGACCCGGGCCCCGCTCGCCCTCGTGCTGCTGCTCGCGC
Organism: Nocardioides sp. Root122; assembly: GCF_001425025.1. Lineage (GTDB taxonomy): Bacteria > Actinomycetota > Actinomycetes > Propionibacteriales > Nocardioidaceae > Nocardioides. The sequence goes on along the minus strand of NZ_LMDE01000001.1, from coordinate 236,259 downwards.
TCGGCAGCGTGGCCGGCTTCGGCATCTCACTGGTCGTCGGCGAGCACCCTCCCGGCAGTGGTGCCGCGGCGCCGGTGGCGGCCCAGTCGCCGAGCCTGCCGGTCGACCCGGTCCCCGAGCTGCTGCCCGACCCCGGGACCGCGCCCCTGGCGCCGTCGCTCGACCTGGTGCGCACCAGCGTCGGCACGGGCGACTTCAAGATGTCGTTCCCGGTCCCGCGGGGCTGGGACTTCTCCGTCAACTCCCTCAACGAGTGGCAGTGGCGACCGCCCGACCAACCCGACTTCGGCTACGTCCTGCGCGTCGAGCAGGTGCTCAGCAACCGACGCTCGATCCAGTGGACGTTGGACAACCGGATCGGCGAGCTCAACGAGGACGAGGAGAACGTCGACATCATCAGCCAGGCCGACGGCCTGCTCCACTTCACGTTCGTGACGTCCAACCACCTGCGCCACGGCTACCTCACGTGGCTCGACCTCACCGGCTCCGACAACGCGCAGGTCGAGATCGCGGTGACGGGACGCGAGGTGGACGACGCGGGCATGGCCGACCTGATCGCGCGCGTCGCCGCGGGGATGGAGCTGGGCTGAGCCCAGCACGCCTCAGGCGCAGAAGCAGGAGACCGACTCGAGCACCCGGTTGGCGGTGCCCCGGTCGTGGCTGCGCACCTGCACCCACAGCAGCTGGTTCTCGTTGACCTGGACGACGCGCTCGACGGTGTAGTCGGCGCCCGGGCAGCCGTTGAAGAACACGGTCATCGACCGGTCGCCCTCGCGCTCGTCGAAGACCGGCTTGCGCGCGGTCTCGCAGGCCGGGTGCTGGGGCACGCGGGTCGGCAGCTTCTCGCCCTCGAGGATGCCGACGAAGACACCGGGGGCCGGGGCGGCGTCGGTGTTCCAGTCCGCGCGCGACCCGGACGCGATCGAGGGCTGCTCCTGCTGGCCCTCCGCCGGCGTCCACGGCTCGGGGTCCACCTGCGCGGTCCAGGCCTCGGGCACCGTCACCGAGATCGTGCCGGTGGCGTCGTCGATGGTGCGGTCGGTGGTGGCCGCCCGCTCGAGGGTCCAGCCGAGGCCGCCGCCCATCGCCAGCGCCAGCACCGCGGCGACCATCCACGGCCACGTGCGGCGGCGTACGGCGTCGGGCACCGACGGCAGGCTGCCGATGACGCCCGTGCTCACGGGCCGCGCCCCTGCCTGGGTCAGCTCGGGATCCACCGGCATCCACGCCTGGGGCGCCTCGTCGATGTCGCCGCCCATGGCGTCCACGAGCGCGGCGACGAACGACTCGACGTCGTCGAAGCGGTCGTCGCGGTCCTTTGACAACGCCTTGAGCACCACGGCCTCCGCGTCGGCGTTGCCGATCTCCATCGGCGGCGGGGGCGCGGGGTCCTCGGCCGCCGAGAGGCTCTTGTGGTCGTAGGGCTGACGACCCGCCAGGAGGTAGTAGCTGAGTGCGGCGAGGGAGAACTGGTCGGCGCGCGGGTCGAGTCCCTCGCCGAGCGCCTGCTCGGGCGCGACGTAGGTCGGCGTGCCACCGACCATGGTCAGCCGCGACGACATGTCCATGGCCTTGCCCAGCCCGAGGTCGCCGACCATGGCGACGACCTGCGAGCCGCGGCCGTTCTCGACGGTGCGGAACAGCACGTTGGCGGGCTTGATGTCGCGGTGGAGCACCCCGCGGTCGTGCAGGGCGGTCAGGCCCTTCCCGACCTGCGAGATGACGGTGAGCGCCTGCGCAGGCTCCAGGGCGGACAGCTCGAGCCGGTCGGCGAGCGTGCCCTGGTCGGCGTAGGCCATGACGAGGTAGGGGCGGTCGTCGACCAGCTCGCCGGCGTCGTAGACGGTCACCACGTGCGGCGACTCGACCTTGCGCAGGAAGCGGCCCTCCTCCAGGAAGCGCTGGCGGATGTGCAGGTCGCCGGTCCAGTTGTCCGCGAGGACCTTGATGGCGACGGGCGAGTCGAGGTGCTCGTCGTAGGCGAGCCAGACGGTCGCGAAGGCCCCGGACCCGATGCGACGGCGCACGGGATACCGACCGAGGCGAGAGGGAGCGGACACCCGGGCATTATCGTGCAGGGGTGAGCTATTCGGGGGAGCACGGGGCCGCACTGGCACCCGACGACATCGACGCGCTGGCCCAGCAGGCCCGTGACGGCGACCGTGATGCACTGGAGCAGCTGCTGGCGGAGGTGCGACCGCGGGTGCTGAACATCTGCCGCGGGGTGCTCCCCTACTCCGGCGACGCCGAGGACGCGTGCCAGGAGGCGATGCTCAACGTCGCCACCAAGATCGGCAGCTGGGGCGGCCGGGGCCGGTTCACCACCTGGCTGCACATCGTGGCCGTCAACAGTGCCCGCACGACCTACCGCCGGCTGCGCAACCTGGCCACCCCCACGGACTTCGAGGACGGCGCGCACGACCGCCCCGACCCGCGCACCACCAGCGTCATCGCCGGCACCCGGCTCGACCTCCTCGACGCGATGGAGACGATCGAGCGCGACCACCCGCAGTTCGTCGAGCCGCTGCTGCTGCGCGACGTCTACGGCCTCCCCTACGACGAGATCGCGGCGCTGGTCGATGCCCCTCTGGGCACCGTCAAGGCCCAGATCCACCACGGCCGCAAGCTCGCCCGGCCGCTGCTTCGGGGCGAGAGATGACCCGACGCCGGTCGAGTGCGCCCGCGGCAGCAGTCCCCGCGGGCCTGCGCACCCGGCTCGGCGTGCTGGCGGCGCTGGTGCTGCTCGCCGGCTGCTCGAGCGAGCAGGAGGCCGCCGGCGAGCTGGAGCGGCCCGCGGCGACGGCGACCGAGGCCGCCCGGGACGCGGTCGCGCCCACCTCGCCGCCGCCCCTCACCGAGCCCGTCGAGCAGGACCTCGACCTGGCGCTCTCGACGCCGGTCGAGGACAGCGTCTACCCCGACGTCGGCGACCCGCGGGTCGACGCGCTGCACTACGACCTCGACCTCACCTGGGACCCGTCGGACGAGGAGCTCCGGGGCGAGGCTGTCATCGACTTCCGGGCGACCCGCAGGGCGCCCCGGTTCCAGCTCGACCTCGGCCGCGGCCTCACCGTCGGCGAGGTGTCCCTCGACGGCGAGCCCGTCGTCTTCGCGCGGCGCGGCAAGGACCTCGTCGTCAAGGCGCCGATCGTCGCCGACCAGCGCTACCAGCTGAGCCTCGACTACGTCGGCACGCCGGTGCCGGCACCCGCACCGACCACGCGCGGCGACTTCTCGACCACCGGCTTCACCATCACCGACGCCGGCGAGGTGTGGACCATGCAGGAGCCCTACGGCGCCTACACCTGGTACCCCGTCAACGACCAGCCGTCGGACAAGGCGCTCTACGACGTGACCGTGCACGCGCCGGCGCCGTGGACCGGCATCTCCAACGGGCACCTGACCGAGCTCACGACCGACGAGGAGGGCACCACGACCTCGTGGCAGCTGACCGAGCCGGCGTCGTCGTACCTCATCACGCTGGCGATCGGCGACTACGCCCACAGCAGCACCGCGACGGCGGCCGGGATGCGCGTCGACTACTGGACGCCTCGCGGGATGGCACAGCACCTCGACCAGGTGCAGGGCGCAGCGGCGTCGGTCGACTGGATCGAGTCCAAGCTGGGGCCCTACCCGTTCGACTCGCTCGGCCTGGTCGTCACCGACTCGATGAGCGCCATGGAGACCCAGACGATGGTGACGCTGGGCAACAACGACTACGTCCTCTCGCCGGCCGTCATCGCCCACGAGCTCGTGCACCAGTGGTACGGCGACCAGGTCTCGCCCAGCGACTGGCGCGACGTGTGGCTCAACGAGGGCATGACGATGCTGATGCAGTGGATCTACCAGGACGAGCACGAGCTGCAGCCGCTGCGCGTCAGCATCGACAGCGCCCGGGCCGCCGACCAGGGTCTGCGTGACCAGTACGGCCCTCCCGGCGACTACGACCCCCGCCAGTTCGGCGGCTCGAACATCTACACCACGCCCGGCCTGATGTGGAACGAGCTGCGCGTCGAGCTCGGTGACGACGAGTTCTACCGCATCGCCCGCTCGTGGCTGGTCGAGAACGACGGCGCCTCGGTCACCCGCGAGCAGATCTTCGACCACTGGGAGAAGGAGACCGGGCGCGAGCTGTCCGGCTTCTTCGACGCCTGGATCACCGGACGCGCGACGCCGAAGCCGGGCGTGCCGAAGGCCTGAGCCTCCGGCACGCCACCCGCTACTTCACCTTCTTGGCCTTCGAGGTCTTGACCACCGTGGTGAGCCCCGCCTTGGAGTAGGTCACCTTGACGCTGACCTTCTTGCCCTTGTCCTTGGCCGTGAGCTTGTAGGAGGCCTTCTTCGCCTTCTTGATCGCCTTGCCGTTGCGCAGCCACTGGTACGTCACCGTGACGCCCGCCGGGGACACGGTCCCCACCACGGCCTTCACCTTCTTGCCCACCGAGAAGGTGCCGGTCGCCTTCGGGGTCGGGCAGGTGATCGTGACGACCACGGGCGGCGGGGGCGGCGGAGGCGGAGGCGGAGGCGGCGGAGGCGGCGGCGGGGGCGGGGGCGGCGGGGGCGGGGTGACGACCGCCGCGACGGCGGACGTCGCCGCAGACGTCGCGCTGTCTGCGGTGTGGCCGCTCCGGGACGCGGTGACCCGCACCGAGAGCGTCCTCCCCACGTCGCCGTCGACCGGTGTGTAGCCGTTCGTCGTCGCCCCGGCGATCGGGGCGCCGTCGGCCAGCCACTGGTAGGCGTAGGTCCCGTCGGCCGGGTTCCACGTCCCGCTGGTCGCGGTCAGCGCCTGACCCACCTCGGGCGTCGTGTCGCTGATCGTGGGCAGGGTCAGGTTGACCATCACCGGCGTGCCCGGGGTCGAGACCGCGCTGGTCTCCACCGAGGTGGCCACGCCGCTCGTCCACCCGGCCCTCGACGCGGTCACCCGCACGGACAGCTTCTTGCCGACGTCGCCGGCGACCGGTGCGTACGCGTTCGTCGTCGCGCCGGTGATCGCGGTGCCGTTGGCGAGCCACTGGTAGGCGTAGGTCCCGTCGGCGAGGTTCCACGTGCCGCTGGTGGCGGTGAGCGCCTGGCCGACCTCGGGCGTCGTGTCGCTGATCGCCGGCCGGACGCTGTTGGTGATCGTCCCGGCGGAGACTGGCGACGTGCTCGCCGACACGGCGCTGGCACTCGTGCGACCCGATCGCGACGCGGTCACCCGGACCGCGAGGGCCTTGCCGGCGTCGCCCGCGACGGGCGTGTACGCGCTGGTGGTCGCTCCCGTGATCGGCACGCCCGCGGCGAGCCACTGGTAGGCGTACGTGCCGTCCGAGGGTGTCCACGTGCCGCTGGTCGCGGTGAGCGTCTGGCCGACGTCGGGCGTGGTGTCGCTGATCGACGGCAGCGTGTTGTTCACCATGGGTGGCGCGTCGGGCACGCCGATGACGACGTCCTGCGGCACGGCGGTGCTGGTCCCGCGCGTCGCAGGCACCGCGACCGCGTCGGCCGACGAGGGCGAGACGGTGCCGACGCCGTCGTAGTACGTTGTGCCGGAGCCGCAGCCGCCGCCCTCCACGCGGAGCAGGTAGCTGCCCGTGGTGAGCCCGGGGATCGCGTAGGTACCGTCGGCGCCCGACGGGCGCGACTCGCGGTCGACCCGTGACCCGTCGCTGGTGTAGGCCGTGACGATGCAGTCGGCGACCGGGTTCGACGACGTGTCGCGGACGCGTCCGGTGAGGCGACCACCCTCCACCAGGACGGCGCTGACAGCCGTCCGGGTCGCGGCGGCGGTGAGGGTGAAGGACTGCGACGCGCCGACGCCGAGGTGCTCGGCCTTGCCGTCGTAGAACTGCGCCTCCGCCACGTCGTAGCCGGGGTCGCGGGCGAACTCCGCACGGTAGGTGCCCGGCGGCAGGTTGGTGACCGTGTAGGCGTTGGTGTGGGCGTTCACGGACGCACTGCCGGCGAACGCACCGGTCGCCGCATCCCGGACGACCACCCGGTCGTCCCAGCCGGACTTCCGCTGGGGGAACGTCACCGTGCCGGTCACCGTGGCTCCGTCGTCGAGGACCGCACTGATCCCGCCGACGTCGCTCGCGCCGAGGACCACGGGGGCGGCGGCCTCCTGGCTGGCGGCGTTGTTCCACCACTCCGAGACCCGGTTGTCGTACGCCGTGAAGCTGACCTTGTAGGTCCCTGCCGGCAGGTAGCCGCGGTAGGCGCCGTCGGCGTCGGTGCTGTCCCAGTCGACGAGGTCGTAGCTGCCGTCGGGCTGCCGCTGGTGGAAGTAGACGGTGGCCGTGTCGATGGCACCGCCGACGCCCGTCACGGTGCCGGTGATGGCCCGTCCCCGCGCCAGGGTGGCGTCGATCGTCGTCGGCGAGCCCGTGGACAGCGCGACGGCGTTCGCAGTGGCCAGGTCGGGCTTGTCGGAGTGGAACTCCGGCAGCAGCCGGGACGACTCGAACCGGATCTTGTAGCTGCCCGCGGGCAGCGTGTCGACGCGGTAGGCGCCGTCCGAGTCGCTGAAGTCCGTGGCCACCGGCACCGCTGTCGCGAGGTCGGTCGCACTGGCGGGGTAGACCGTCACGCGCCCCGAGACCGGACCGTCCGGGCCGGAGATGTGGCCAGTGAGGACTGCTGCCGCGGCCAGCTGGGCGTTGACCGACCCGATGTCGGCGGTGGTCACCACGAGCTGTTGTGCGGCCGAGGCGGTCGTGGCGTTGTTCCACCACTCCGTGAGGTGGCCGGAGCGCTGGAAGCGGACCCGGTAGGTGCCGGGCCGGACGTCTGCGGTCCACGCGCCGCTCGCCGTGGTCGTGGCGTCGGTGTAGTCGTCCCAGTAGGTCCCGCCGTCGCCGTCGTCGTACTGCCGCTCGACGACGACATCCGCGTCGGCCAGCGCCGCGCCGCTCGGCCCGGTGACGGTGCCCGAGAGCTTCCGCGCCGCCGCCAGGGTGGCGTTCGCCGTCGCCGTGCCGCCCACGGCGAGGGTGATCGGGTTGGCGGTCGCCAGGCTGGCCTTGTCGTTCCAGTACTCGGTGACGTGGCCATCGGCGGCGAGCTCGACCGCGTAGGTGCCGGGCACCAGGCCGCTGACCCGGTAGGCACCGGTTGCGCTGGTGGAGGCGTAGTCGACGTCCTCGAAGCTCCCCGGCGCGACCTGGCGGTAGATCGTGACGTAGCCGTCCTGGATGGCGCCGCCGGGCCCGCTGACGGTGCCGCTGATGGTGGCGCCCAGCTGCAGCGCGGCGTTGAGGCCGGTGCGGTTGGCGCCGTTGACGACCACCAGGGTCGCGTTGGCCGCCGAGGGGGCTCCCGAGAACCACTGGACGAGGTAGTCCGTCCGGGTGAAGCGGATCCGGTAGGTGCCGTCGGGGACGGTGGTGCTCCACGTGCCGTTGGCGACCGTGCTCACCTCGTCCACCAGGCGCCACCGGACGTCGTCCTGGGTCTGCACCCGGCGCTCGACCTGCACGTCGACGTCCGCGAGCGCGGCCCCGCCCACAGCAGCGGTCACCGTGCCGGAGAGCGTGCGCTGGCTGGAGGCGAGCGTGGCGCTGGCGCTCGCCGTGCCGTTGAGGGCGACCGCGACGTCGTCGGCCAGCTCGACGTCGGCCTTGTCCGCGAGGAACTCCGGCGTCATGCCGGTGGCGCTGAAGCCGACCCGGTAGTTGCCGGGATTGAGGCCCGTCACGGTGTACGCGCCACCGGCGGCGGTCTGCACGGAGCCGACCTGCACGAAGCTCGGGTTGGACCACCGGTAGACCCGGACGGTGGCACCGGACAGGGCGCCCGACGGGCCGTTCACCGTCCCCGCGATCCGGCCGTAGCGGTCGAGCGCGACGTTCTTGCCGGTCTGGTCGGCGCCAGCCGCGACGACGATCCGAGCCGGGCGCGTCGGGTTCGACGGCTCGCTGTAGAAGCCGTAGCGGTGCTCGTCCGCGGACGCCGTCACACGGAAGGTGCCCGGTGCGACGTCCACCGAGTACGCCCCGCCGGCCCCCGGCGTGGCGTAGGCGACGGACTCCCAGTAGCTGCCCTCGGGGCCACCCACCTTGCGGTCGACCGACACCGACGGGCCGGTGAGCGCTCCGCCCGCGCGCGAGGTCACCGTGCCGCTGATCTTGCGCGCGGCCGCCAGCACGAAGCTCGCGGTGACCGTGGTGTTCTTGGCGGCGGTGACGGAGTCGGCGGCGTACACGTCGGGCTTGTCGTTCCAGCACTCCGGGGCGAGCCCCGCGGCCGACTCCACGCACACCCGGTAGGCGCCGGGCACCAGCCCGGTGAAGGTGTAGGTGCCGCCGGCGACGGTGGTCTGGGAGCCGCGCCAGGTCCAGCCGGACTGGGAGAAGCGGCTCGGCGCGTAGAGGACGACCTCGGCGCCGGCGACCGCCCCGGACGGCCCGGTGACGGTCCCGGTGACCTGCCCGCCGACGTCGAGCGTGGCGTTGGCCGTGACCGTGCCGCCCTGGCTGACGGCGACGTCGTTGGCGGTCTCGAGCGTGTCCTTGTCCTGGTAGTACTCGGACAGGTAGCCGCCGGCGCCGAAGGTCGAGAACTGCACCCGGTAGGTGCCGGTCCGCAGGCCGTCGACGGCGTAGCTGCCGGCGCCGTCCGTGAACCCGCTCCCGACCGCCTGCCAGGTGCCGCCGACGTTGCGGTAGGCCGTCACGGAGACGCTCGGGATCCCGGCGTTGGAGGCGTTGCGGACGAGGCCGGTGATCTTGCCGCCAGCGACCAGCGCGGCGTTGATGTTCGGGACCGCGACCTGCGCCACCTGCACCAGGTCCGCGTCGGCCACGTCGAGGGCGTCGTTGTAGTACTCCGACAGGTAGCCGGTCGCCTCGAACTGGATGCGGGTCGCTCCGGGCGGGACGCGCAGCGTGTAGGTCCCGTCACCGGCGGTCGTGGCGAAGTCGACCTGGTCCCAGTAGGTGTCGCCGAACTGGTCGGTGACCTGCTGCTCAGCCGTGACGCTGGCGTTCGCGACGCCTGTGCCGCCTGTGCCGGTGACCCGGCCGGACACGGCGGTCCTGGCCGTCAGCACGGCGTTCGCCTGCTGGACCGCGCCCACCGCCACCGTGACGTCGTTCGCCGTCGACAGCGACGCCTTGTCGTTCCAGTACTCGGTGATGTGGTCGAGGGCGCTGAACTGGAGGCGGTAGGCCTTCGGCGGGAGGCCGGCGATCTCGTAGCGGCCGGACGCGTCGGTCGTCGCATACGCCACCTCGGTCCAGGACCCGTCGAGCTCGTAGGCGGTGACGTCCGCGCCGGCGAGCGGTCCGGAGGCGTTGCTGACGGTGCCGGCGATGACGGGCGGCGGGATGAGCTGAAGGTCCACGTAGTCGCCGAAGTCGGGGGCGACGACGATCGCGTCGGCGTTGGCCAGGGTGCCGGCGTACGCGTGGAAGACGGTGCCCACGCCGGTCTTCGTGGCGCCCACGTAGTAGGTGCCGTCGAGCCCGCTGAACTCGAAGGTCCCGTCGGCGCCCGTCACCCGGGGACTGCCCACCGGCGACTTGGCCTCGTCGTAGAGCGTGACCGTGGCACCGTCGACCTCGAGGAAGTCCGAGTCGTAGACGGTGCCCCCGATGGTGCCGGGGTCGTACGGCGCGGCGGAGGCCGGTGCCAGCAGGCCCAGAGGTGCGAGCACCATCGCGAGGACGAGCAGGAACAGGCCCAGGGGGCCTCCGACGCGACGCACGGCTCCAGTGACCACAGCGATCTCCATACAGGCGTGGCCCGAGCCCGGTGGACAGCGGATTGCACCGTAGGACGGGCGCCCCAGCCGTCAGGGACGCCTTGTCAGCGATATACCCACGCTGGTGTACGGGGCGCCACCCGTCGGGGTGGGCGGTCCCGGACCTGGCGCGGCACCGCATGGCCTAACCTCGCTCAATGAGCGAACGACTGTCCGCGCGCGACCTCATCGACCTCGTCCTGGACCCCGGCTCGTGGTCCTCCTGGGACACCCCGCCATCGCGCGACGGCGTCCCGGAGGAGTACGCCGCCGAGCTGGCGGCGGCGGCCGAGAAGTCCGGCGTGGACGAGTCCGTGCTCACCGGCGAGGCCCGCATGCACGGGCGCCGGATCGGCGTCCTGGTGGGCGAGTTCGGCTTCCTGGCCGGCTCCATCGGCCGGGCCGCGGCCGACCGGATCGTCGCCGGCATCGAGCGCGCGACCCGCGAGGGCCTGCCCCTCGTCGCCGCCCCGGTCAGCGGCGGGACGCGGATGCAGGAAGGCACGCCGGCCTTCGTGCAGATGGTGCGGATCTCCGCTGCCGTGGCTGCCCACCGCACCGCCGGACTGCCGTACCTCGTCTACCTGCGCCACCCCACCACCGGTGGCGTGATGGCCTCGTGGGGCTCTCTCGGCCACGTGACCGTCGCCGAGCCGGGTGCCCTCGTCGGCTTCCTCGGACCCCGTGTCTACGAGGCCCTCTACGGCAAGCCCTTCCCCAGCGACGTGCAGACCTCGGAGAACCTCTACGCCCACGGCATCATCGACGCGGTCCTGCCGCCCGACCAGATCGCCGACATCCTCGACCGCGCGCTGACGATCCTGATGGCGGCCCGGGAGGGCGTGGCCCCGGTGGCCGACCCGGGCCAGGAGGACGTGCCCGACGTCGACACCTGGGACTGCGTGACCCGGTCGCGGCGCCCGGACCGGCCGGGCGTGCGCCGGCTGCTGCGCTACGCCGCCAGCGACGTCGTACCCCTCAACGGGACCGGGCAGGGCGAGGCGGACCCGGGTCTGCTGATCGCGCTGGCACGCTTCGGGGAGGCGCCGTGCGTCTTCCTCGGGCAGGACCGGCGCGGGCAGACGACCGACCACCCGCTCGGCCCCGAGGCGCTGCGCGAGGCCAGGCGCGGGATGCGGCTGGCGTCCGAGCTCGGGCTGCCGCTGGTGACGGTGATCGACACGCAGGGCGCCGCTCTCTCGCCCGACGCCGAGAACGGCGGGCTGGCCGGGGAGATCGCGCGGTCGTTGGCCGACCTGGTGACGCTCGACGCCCCGACGTTGTGCCTGATGCTGGGCGAGGGCAACGGTGGCGGCGCCCTCGCGCTGCTGCCCGCCGACCGGGTGGTCGCTGCGCAGCACGCGTGGCTCTCGCCGCTCCCGCCGGAGGGCGCGTCGGCGATCGTGCACCGCGACCTCGACCACGCCGCCGACATGGCGCGGGCCCAGCAGGTGCGCGCGATCGACCTCTACCGGCGCGGGATCGTCGACCGGATCGTCGCGGAGAAGCCGGACGCCGCCGATGAGCCGGAGGAGTTCTGCCGCCGGGTCGGCGCCGTGCTCGAGCACGAGCTCAGCGCGTTGCTCGCCGCCGGGCCGGGGTCACCGGAGAAGCGCGCGCGGCGCTACGTCTGAGCGCTCCGGCTGCTCGGTCAGTGCTGCTCGGTCAGTGCTGCTCGGGATCGTCCGATCCGTCGGCGCGCTCGGCCAGGTCGGCGGCCGCCTCGTCCTGGGCGCGTACGACCTCGGCCTCGGTGACCGCCTCGGGCCTGTCCTCGGACTGGTCGGGCTCGGACTGCTCGGCCTCTGCGGCGGGAGCCGCCGCGTCCTGGGGTGCCGGCTCGGGCGGCACGATCGCGGGCACCGTGCCGGTCAGGGTGGCGAGCATCTGGCGCACGTTGGAGAGCTGGGCGTTGATGCTGTCGCGGCGCTGGGAGGCGGCGGCGAGCTCGCGCTCGGACTCGGCGCGCACCCGATCGGCCGTGGCGCGGGCCTCCGCGACCATCGCGGTGGAGCGCTCCTCGGCCTCGGCGAGCATGCGAGCGATGCGGCCCTCGGCCTCGGCACGGCTGCGTTCCATCGCCGCCTCGGCGTCGCGGTTGCGGGCGGTCATCGCGTCGAGCTCGGCCTGGGTGGCGGCCTGCTGCGCCTGGAACTCGGAGGTGGCCTTCTGCCGACGCTCGGCGAGCGTGGTCTCGAAGTCCGCCGCGGCCTGCGCGGCCTTGGCGCGCTGGTCCTCGTGGAGCGCCTCGGCCTCGGCACGGCGGGCGGAGGCATCGCGCTCGGCGGCGTCGCGCTCGGAGTCGGCGGCGGTGCGCGCGTCGGCGAGCACCCGGGCGCTCTCGGCCTCGGCGTCGCGCCGCGTCTCCTCGGCGTAGCGGTCGGCGTCCTGGCGCAGCGCCGACACCTCGACGTCGGCGTCCTTGCGCATCGCCTCGATCTCGCCCACCACCCGGTCACGCAGCTCCGCGGCCTCGGTCTCGGCGAGGGACAGGATCTGCCCGACCCGCTCGCCCAGGTGGGCGTACGTCGGCGGCTCCGGCTGCTGCGACTCCCGCGACACCAGAGCCTCCCGGGACGCGGACGCCTCGGTGCGTGCCTCCTCGGCCACCCGCTCGGCGGCCTCGACCCGCCGGCGCAGCTCGGCCAGCTCGGTCTGGGCGGCGCTGAACGCTCGTTCGACCTCGGCCGGGTCGTAGCCGCGGCGCACGGTGGTGAACAACTCTTCAGGCATCGGGGGTCTCCTGGTCGGGCTGGAACTCGGGGGCGAAGGGGTGGGGCTCGGGGGCGATCTGCCCGGCGCGCGGGCCGTCGGATGCGTCGGTCTCCGGGACGGACAGCGCCTCGATCACGCCTGACCACTGGCCGAGCTCGGTCACGATCTTGTCGCGGCGGGCCTGGAGCTGGGCGATCTCGGTGCGGGCGCGGTCCAGGGCGAGGCGGGCGCTCTCGCGGAGCCTGTCGGCCTCGGCACGGGCCTCGGCGACGTGCGCGACCGACTCCTCGCGGGCGCGGCGCCGCTCCTCGGCAGCCTCCGCGCGCGAGCGGGTGACCTCCTCGGCGACCAGTGCTCGCAGGCTGGCCGCACCGCTCTCGGCTTCGGCACGGCGGCGCTCGAGCCGCTCCACGGCGCGCTCCGACTCGTCGGTGGCGTCAGCGATGATCCGAACTGCCTCGGCCTGTGCCTGCTCGAGCGCGGCTCGCGCCTCGGCCCGGCGCTCATCAGCCGCGTGGAACGCGTCCTGGGCGACCTCCTCGGCGCGCTGCTTGGCCTCGGCCACCTCCAGGGCGACACGGGCGTTGACGGCGGCGATGACTCCCTGCGCGCGCTCGCGCACGAGCCGGGCGTGCTCGCCGGCCTCCGCGTGGGCGCCCTTGCGGATCGAGTCGGCCTCGGTGGCCGCTCCGGCGAGGACCGACTCGACCGTGCGCGTGGCCCATTCGGTCTGCTCCGCCGCGTGGCGCAGCTTCTCCTCGCTCTCCGCGCGGGCCGCGGCGAGCAGCTCCTCGGCTGCCTGGCGCATCCGGTCGACCTCGGCGCCGGTCGTACGTCGCAGCTCCTCGACGTGGAGCCCGGCCTCGTCGCGCATCCGGGCGGCATCGATCGAGGCGGTGGACCGGAGCGACTCGGCCTCGGCGGTGGCCGAGTCGAGGTGCTGCTGGCCGGCGGTGCGGGCCTCCTCGACCAGCCGCGCGGCAGACTCCTGGGCGGTGGCGACGGTCGCGTCGGCCTCGCCCCGGGCACCCTCGAGGAGCTCGGTCCGCTCCAGGGCGGCGGTGTCGCGCAGCTCCTGGGCCTCGACGCGGAGTGCGACGGCGTCGTCGTGGGCCTGTGCACGGAGCTTCTCGCCCTCGATCCTGGCCGCCTCGACCTGCTCGTCGCGTGCACCCGACGCGGAGCTCATCAGCAGGGCCGCCTGCTCGTTGGCGTCGAGGACGATCGTCGCGGCCTCCTCGGAGGCACCGGCCAGCACCTGCTCCGCCTGCTTGCGCGCCCGCCCGGCCTCGGCCCGGTCCCGCTCGGCCTCGACCTTGAGGACGCGGGCCTCCTCGCGGAGGTCGGCGAGATCGGCGGTGAGCCGCTCCGCCTCGAGACGGGCCTCGCTGACGAGCTGGTCGGCCACCTGCTGGGCCCGGGCGAGCAGGGCGGAGGTCGAGGACTCCCCGGACGTGGCGGTCGGGGCTTCCACGTTCATTGCCACCTGCTCCCTCCGGCCGAGTCCGAGGCACCCATCCTCTCAGGTCACCCCTGGGGGTGACAAAGAGCTGTGTTGAAGGGCTCGCTTCGCTCGCCGTGTCCGCGGCGCGCCGGTGTGCAGTCCGCTCAGAAGAGGAGCGCGGTGCCCGGGTCCTGGAGCATCCCCGCGACGTCGGCGAGGAAGCGCGAGCCCTTCTCGCCGTCGATGTGGCGGTGGTCGAAGGACAGCGCCAGCGTGGTGACGTCGCGCACGACGATCTCGCCCGTCTGCTCGTCGACCCAGGGCCGCTTGCTGATCGCGCCGAAGCACAGGATCGCGGACTCCCCCGGGTTGATGATCGGGGTGCCGGCGTCGACGCCGAAGACGCCGACGTTGGTGATGGTGAACGTGCCGCCCGCCATCTCGGCCGGCTGCGTCCTGCCCTCACGCGCGGTGGCGGTGAGCTCGCCCAGGGCAGCAGCGAGCTCGGTCATCGACAGGGAGTCGGCGTCCTTGACGTTGGGCACCACAAGGCCGCGCGGCGTGGCGGCCGCGATGCCGAGGTTGACGTAGTGCTTGTAGACGACCTCCTGCGCGGCCTCGTCCCAGAAGGAGTTGATCTCCGGGGTGCGCTTCATCGCGAGGATCACGGCGCGGGAGAGCACCAGCAGCGGGCTGATCCGTACGTCGCGGAGCTCGCGCCGCGCCTTGAGCCGCTCGACGAGCTGCATCGTGGCGGTGACGTCGACGGTGACCCACTCGGTGACGTGCGGGCTGGTGAAGGCCGACTGGCTCATCGCCGAGGCCATCATCTTGCGCACGCCCTTGATCGGCTCGCGGGTCTCGCGCTCGCCGGGCGCCGCGGCACGGCTGGCCGGAGCCGCAGCGGGCGCTGCAGCCGGGGCGGATCCGTTGGCCGCACCCTGCACGTCGTCGCGGGTGATCGACCCCGAGGGGCCGGACCCGGTCAGGGTGGTCAGGTCGACGCCGAGGTCCTTGGCGAGCTTGCGCACCGGCGGCTTCGCCAGGGCGCGTACGTCGCCGGTCCCGACCTGGGCGGCTGCCGGGACGAGCGCCTCGGCGGGCGCCGCCGGGGCGGCGGGACGCTGGTCGACGGCCGGCACCGGGGACTCGTCGGCCGGCATGACGTCGTCGGACTGGGCGCCGCCGGGTGAGAACGCACCCTGGACCTGCATCTGGGTCTGGCTGCCGGCCACCGTGCTCGGCGAGGCGGACCCGCGACGGGCGCGACGCATCGGCCCGCGCTCGGCCTTGATCCGGCCGACGAGGGACGCGCCCTCCATCGAGCCGGAGGCGGCGGGGTTGGACAGGTCGATGTCGGCCGGGTCGACCTGCGCCTCGGCCGCCTGCTGGCCTGCCTTCTCGGCCATGCCGAGATAGGGGTCGGACTCGGTCTGCTCGGTCGGGGCCGCGGGCGTCGCCGGCTCCTCACCGGGAGCGCCGATCGAGATGATCGGGGTGCCGACGGGGATGGTCTCGCCCTCGGGGACGAGCAGCGCGAGGACCGTGCCCTCGTACGGCGAAGGCAGCTCGACGAGCGACTTGGCCGTCTCGATCTCGACGACCACGTCGTTGATCTCGATGGTGTCGCCGACCTTGACCTTCCAGGCCACGATCTCGGCCTCGGTGAGGCCCTCGCCGACGTCGGGAAGGAGGAACTCAGACATCAGAAAACCTTTCGGAGCCGGGTCTCGTGACGGTCGCTGCGCGACCTCCTCGACCAACGGTGGGTTGCGTCGTCGTCCTGCAGCGACGCGGACACGGCGAAGCGGAGCGAGCCCATCAGTACGAGAAGGTGCGGTCGACGGCGTCGAGGACCCGGTCGAGGTCGGGGAGGTACTCCTCCTCGATCCGCGAGGGCGGGTAGGGGGTGTCGAAGGCGCCGACGCGGAGGACGGGGGCCTCGAGGGAGTAGAAGCACTCCTCGGTGACCCGGGCGGACAGCTCGGCACCCATGCCGAGGTTGACGTGCGCCTCGTGGGTGACGACGCAGCGGCCGGTGCGGCGTACGGACTCGTAGACCGGCGCCATGTCGAGCGGCGACAGGGTGCGCAGGTCGATGACCTCGAGGTTGCGACCCTCGGACTCGGCGGCCTCCGCGGCCTTGAGCGCCGTCTTGACCGTCGGGCCGTAGGCCAGCAGGGTCGCGTCGCTGCCGGCGCGCACCACGCGCGAGGTGAACAGCGGCTCGGGCGTCGCCGACTCGTCGAGCTCGGCCTTGTCGGCGTGGTACTGCCGCTTGGGCTCGAGGAAGATGACCGGGTCGTCGTGGGCGATGGCCTGCTGGATCATCCAGTAGCCGTCGACCGGGTTGGAGCACGCCACGACCTTGAGGCCGGGGGTGTGCGCGAACTGCGCCTCGGGGCTCTCGGAGTGGTGCTCGACCGCGCCGATGCCGCCGCCGAAGGGGATGCGGATGACGATCGGCATCTTCACCTTGCCCTGCGAGCGGTAGGTGTACTTCGCGACCTGGCACACGATCTGGTCGTAGGCGGGGTAGACGAAGCCGTCGAACTGGATCTCCACGACGGGGCGGTAGCCGCGCAGCGCCATGCCGACCGCGGTGCCGACGATGCCGGACTCCGCGAGCGGGCTGTCGATGACGCGGTCCTCGCCGAAGTCCTTCTGCAGGCCGTCGGTGATGCGGAAGACGCCACCGAGCTTGCCGACGTCCTCGCCCATGAGGAGGACCTTGTCGTCGTCCTCCATGGCCTTGCGCAGGCCCATGTTGAGACCCTTGGCCAGGGTGATCTTGCTGGTGCTCATCTCAGTGGGCTCCTTCGAACGACTCGAGGTAGGCGGCGAAGCCGTCGCGCTGGGCGGCGATCTCGTCGGTCATCTCGCTGAAGACGTAGCCGAACTGGTCGAGCGGCTTGGGGTCGGGCAGTGCCTTGCAGCCCTCGCGCAGGTGGTGGCCCAGCTCCTTGGCCTCGGCGTCGAGGTCGTCGAAGAACTGCTGGTCGACCAGGCCGTTGCGGCGCAGGTAGACCTTGAGGCGCTCGATCGGGTCCTTGAGCTTCCAGTGCTCGAGCTCGTCGTTGAGGCGGTAGCGCGTCGGGTCGTCGGTGGTGGTGTGCGCACCCATCCGGTAGGTGTAGGCCTCGACGAACGACGGACCGTTGCCCTCGCGGGCGCGCTGCAGCGCGGCCTTCGTGACGGCGTAGGTCGCGAGCACGTCGTTGCCGTCGACGCGGATGCCCGGGAAGCCGAAGCCCAGCGCACGCTGGTAGAGCGGGATGCGGGTCTGGCGCTCGATCGGCTCGGAGATCGCCCACTGGTTGTTCTGGCAGAAGAACACCACGGGGGCGTTGTAGGAGGCGGCGAAGATGAACGCCTCGTTGACGTCACCCTGCGAGGACGCGCCGTCGCCGAAGTGGGCGATCACGGCCGCGTCGCGCTCGGGGTCACCCGTGCCGACGACGCCGTCGCGCTGCATGCCCATGGCGTAGCCGGTGGCGTGGAGGGTCTGGGCGCCGATGACGATCGTGTAGAGCCCGAAGTTGTTCTCGTTGGGGTCCCAGCCGCCCTGGTCGACGCCGCGGAACAGGCCGAGCAGGCGGAGCGGGTCGACGCCCTTGCAGTAGGCGACACCGTGCTCGCGGTAGGTCGGGAAGACGTAGTCCTGCGGGCGCAGGGCGCGGCCGGCGCCGATCTGGGCGGCCTCCTGGCCGAGCAGCTGGGCCCAGATGCCGAGCTCGCCGTGGCGCTGGAGCGCGGTCGCCTCGACGTCGATGCGCCGGGTCAGCACCATGTCGCGGTAGAGGCCGCGCAGCTCCTCGGCGGAGAAGTCGTGGTCGAACTCGGGGTGGTGGATGCGCTCGCCCTCGGGCGTGAGCAGCTGGACGAGGTCGGGGCCACCGTCGGACTGCGAAGGCCCGAAGACCTCCGCAAGGTCGGGGCCGAAACCAGAAGGATCGGACAACGCAATCTCCTCACAACAGCTAGCGGCGGTCCCGGGATCGCCGGACGCCGACGGCTTGCAGCGTGGTCGTCGGCGTGTGTGACCCCGACCACAATGATGGGCTCAACGTATCGGCCGCAGCCTGCCAGCACCAATCTGGAGGGCGTCCGCGGGGACCCCCGGCGCGCACCCGGGCGCGCAGACGAGCCAGCGCCGACGGACTCGTGGGTGATCCGTCGACGCCGGCTCCCTCCATGGGGGGTGGAGGCTCGGGCGCCTGTCTGCATGCGCCCGAAGCTCGGTCCCGGAGGTGTGTCCTCCCCCGAGGTCAGAGTCCGGGAGGACCGGCGAGACTGGTGTCGCCCCCCTGTCCGACGGTGTCGTCGGCCCTCCCGTATCCGCGGCCCCCTGCACACCCCCGTGCCTTCCGCGAAGCTCTACGCACAGCATCGGGATCCGCGGAGCACACGGCCAGACCCCTGCCCGAAGATCGGGCAAGCGTGCGGGGACGCTTGACGGTTTCTGTACGCCGCGTGCCGATCAGCGGCGCTGCGGACCAGACCGGACGTAGCCTGACGCCCTGGCCGAACGTCGAACCCGGGGGGTGCGAGCGCGTGCGACACCTGAGCCGTGGGCTGCTCGCGACGGTCGTCGCGGTCCTGGCGCTCGGTGCGTCCTCGCCGGTCTCGCAGGCCGACGTGACCACCTTCCCGCCGCGACCGCTCTTCTGGGAGCAACCGCTGGCGGACCCCTCCGTGGTCCACGACGGGTCGCGGTGGTTCGCCGCCGGCACCGGGTGGCGCGGCGGCACCAGCAGCAGCCCCCAGGAGTACGCCGGCTGGGCGCCCGGCGCGCCGTTGCTCGACGCGCGGCCGCTCTGGGCGCGCAACGGCGACGTGTGGGCGCCGGAGGTCGAGCGAGCGTCCGACGGCACGTGGCTCGCCTACTACTCGGTCCCGGTCATCGGGCTGCCCGACATCAACGACCGCTGCATCGGCGTGGCCACCTCGCCCGACCTCGCGACGCCGTTCACGCCCCTGCACTCGCAGCCCCTCGCCTGCCCGTCCGGTGCCTCGACCTCGCCGGCCAGCGACGTCGTACCGACCGAGGCGGGGCTGCCACGACGCGGGGTGATCGACCCGTCGTCGTACGTCGCACCCGACGGCCGGCGGTTCCTGCTCTACCGCACCCAGGGCATGCCGTCCTCGATCCGCATGGTGCGCCTCACCCGGAGCGGGCTCCGCGCCGCGGGACCCAGCCGGGAGATCCTGCGCGACCCGGGCGTCGTGGAGAACCCCGAGCTCGTCGACGCGCGTGGTCGGCACCACCTGCTGCTCAGCCGGGGCGACTTCGGGCGCTGCGGCTACCGCACCGTGTGGCGCGAGTCCACCTCGATCAGGCGCGGCTGGCAGTCCGCGCCCGAGCGGGTGCTGCTCGACCGCGAGAGCACCGGGATCTGCGGGCCGGGCGGCGCCGACTACGTCGCGACGACGCCCAACCGGCTGTTCGTCCACGGGTGGGTATGCGACGGGGTCAACGGCCCCTGCGAGTCGACGTACTCCTCGCACTCCGACGTGCTCCGGCGCGGGCACCGGGTGCTCTACCTCGCGCGGCTCCGCTGGACCGCCGACGGGCCGCGGCTCGCCCGCTTCGGGCAAGGCCCCGCCTGGACGTCGCCACCCAGCCCGTCGCCGACCCCGACGCCGACCCCCACTCCGACTGCGACGCCCACCCCGACGCCGAGCCCGACGCCCACTCCGACGCCGACCCCGTCACCCACACCCAGCCCGCCGACCACCAGCCCGCCGACACCGACCGGCTGAGGACGGGGCCCCGGTCAGCCTCGACCGTGCGGCGTGAGCCAGCCCGACTCGTCAGGACCGACGGGCACGATGCCGGTCGGGTTGATGTCCTCGTGGACGACGTAGTAGTGCCTCTTGATCTGGTCGAAGTCGACGTCGTCGGCGAAGCCCGGGGTCTGGAAGAGGTCGCGCGCATAGCCCCAGAGGTTCGGCATCTCGGTGAGCTTGTTGCGGTTGCACTTGAAGTGCCCGTGGTAGACGGCGTCGAAGCGGACCAGCGTGGTGAACAGCCGGACGTCGGCCTCGGTGATCTGGTCACCCATCAGGTAGCGCCGGTCGGCGAGGCGCTCCTCGACCCAGTCCATCGCGGTCCAGAGCCGGTCGTAGGCGTCCTCGTAGGCCTCCTGCGACCCGGCGAACCCGCAGCGGTAGACGCCGTTGTTGATCTCGGTGAAGATCCGCTTCATCACCGGTTCCATCTCCGCGCGGAGGTCCGCGGGCCACAGGTCCGGCGCGTCGGGGCGCTGGTGCTCGCGCCACTCGAAGAAGAGGTCGTGGGTGATCTGCGGGAAGTCGTTGGTGACGACCTGGCCCGACTCGACCTCGACGATCGCCGGCACGGTGATGCCGCGCGGATAGTCGGGCTCGCGGGCGAAGTAGGCCTCCTGGAGCCGTTCGATGCCGAGCACCGGGTCGCGGCCGTCCGGGTCGAGGTCGAAGGTCCAGCTGCGCTGGTCGTGCGTCGGGCCCGGCGCACCCCACGAGATGACGTCCTCGAGGCCGAGCAGGCGGCGCACGATGATCGAGCGGTGCGCCCACGGGCAGGCGCGCGCGGCGACGAGGCGGTAGCGGCCCGGGGTCGCCTCCCACACGGGCACGTCGCGGGGGCTGTCCTTCGACCCGCTGGGGAACTCCTCGTCGAGCGGGTCGGCCGACCGCTCCCCCGCCAGGATGCGGTCGGGGAGGTAGGTCATGTCGCGCTCGAAGGGCTGGCCCTGCTTCGTGTAGCTCGCACTGTCGTTCACGCTTCAACCTTACTGACCGCCGCCCGCCGGGGTAGTCCAGTGGCGAATGGCTGGCAGGACTCCGGTGTCGCAGCCAATTCCCACTGGACTACCCCGCGCCGACTGCAAAGATTTGTTTGCAAATGACTCTTTGCAGTCTTAGCCTCGTGCCATGCCGTCCTCCATCACCCCCGACATCGCGGGTCTGCGCGCCCTGAGCCACCCGGTCCGCCTGCGGATGCTGGCGCTCCTCCGCGGCGAGGGGCCCGCCACCGCCACCACGCTCGCACAACGCCTCGACCTCAACACCGGCGCGACGTCCTACCACCTGCGCCAGCTCGCGCAGCACGGCTTCATCGAGGAGGACACCGAGCGCGGCAACGCCCGTGACCGCTGGTGGCGGGCGGCGCACGAGAGCACCCGCACCGACTTCCGCGAGAGCGGCACCGTCGACAGCGACGTCGAGGCCTACCTGACCACCGTCGCGCTGATGTACGCCGACCGCATGCGCGCCGCCGTCGCCGAGATGGCCTTCCTCCCCCAGGAGTGGCGCAGCTCCGGCACGTTGAGCGACTGGGAGGTCCGGCTGACGCCCGCCCAGGCCGAGGCCCTGCTGCGCTCCCTCGTCACCACGATCGAGGCGACCGAGGACTCCGACGCCGACGACGCCGCCCCGTTCGTCGTCAACCTCAACGCCTTCGTCCGGCCGGGCCAGCAGTGGGGTGCGTCGTGACCACCCGCCGGCCGCTCGTCGGCGGACTGGTCGCGGAGGGCATCTCGTTCGTCGGCACGCGGGTCTCGATGATCGCGATCCCGTGGTTCGTCCTGTCCACGACCGGCTCGGCCACCCAGACCGGGCTCGTGGCCGCGGCCGAGATCACGCCGCTCGTCCTCTTCAAGGCCCTCGGTGGCCCGCTCCTCGACCGGGTCGGGCCGCGCCGGGTGACGCTGGCCTGCGACCTCCTGTCTGCCTTCGTGGTCGCCGCGATCCCGGTGCTGCACGGGCTCGGGATGCTCGGGTTCCCGACGCTGCTGGTGCTCGTCGCGGTGGCCGGCGCGCTGCGCGGTCCGGGCGACGCGGGCAAGGCGGCGATGTCCCCGGAGATCGCGCGCACGGCGGGCTGGTCCCTCGAGCGGGTCAGCGGCCTGACCGCGGCCGTCGAACGCACCTCGTCGATGGGGGGCGCGGCGCTCGCCGGCGTGCTCGTCGCCTCGGTCGGTGCCACCAACGCCCTCTACGTCGACGCCGCGTCGTTCCTCGTCTCGTTCGCGGTCTTCGGCGTCGCGACCTCCGGCCTGGGCCGGCCGGTCCCGCCCGCGGTGGACGCCGACGCGACGTCGTACGTCCAGGAGCTGCGGGAGGGCTGGCGCTTCCTGCGCACCGAGCCGGTGCTCATCGCGATCTGCGCGATGGTCGCGGTGACCAACCTCGTGGACCAGGCCTATGCCACCGTGCTCGCACCGGTGTGGGCCAAGGAGTCCGGCGCGGGCGTGGCAGTGCTCGGCACCCTGTTCGCCGTGATGAGCGGGGCGTCGGTGCTCGGCGCGCTCACCGCCGCCCGGTGGGGCGAGACGCTGCCGCGCTTCCGCACCTACGTCATCGCGTTCCTCGTCGCGGGCGCACCGCGCTACGTGGCGATGGCGCTCGAGTCGCCGGTCTGGGCGGTGTTCGCGGTGACCGCGGTCGCCGGCGCGGCGTCGGGCTTCCTCAACCCGATCCTCGGCGCGGTGATCCTGGAACGGATCCCGGCCCCGCTGATGGGCCGGGTCTCCTCCCTCAACACCGCGATCTGCTGGTCGCTGATGCCGCTCGGCGGCGTGCTGGGCGGCCTCGCCGTCACGGGGCTCGGCCTCTCGCCCGCGCTCCTGGTGGCGGGAGCGGCGTACCTCGTGACGACGATGGCGCCGACGCGGCTGCCGTCCTTCCGTCAGATGGACCGCCCGCCCGCCACCGCCTCCGTCGCGGAGACGCCGACCCGGGCCTGACGAGCCGACTTGTCAGGCTCTCGCTGAACCCTCAGGGCGCGAAGCGGGCCGCGACCTCGACCACGCGGTCGAAGGCCTCCGACTCACCGATGCTGACGCGCACGCCGTCGCCGGCGAAGGGCCGCACGGAGATGCCGACCTCGCCGCACGCGGCCGCGAAGTCGAGCGCGCGGTCGCCCAGCGGGAACCAGACGAAGTTGCCCTGCGCGTCGGGCAGCTCCCAGCCCACCTCGCGCAGCCGGTCGACGAGGTCGGCGCGACGAGCGACGAGGTCGTCGACGCGCGCGAAGAGCTCGTCCTGTGCCTCCAGCGAGGCGATGGCCGCGGCCTGGGCGACGTGGCTGACACCGAAGGGCAGGGACACCGCACGCAGCGCGGCGGCGAGCGGGGCGGGGGCGACGGCGTAGCCGACCCGGAAGCCGGCGAGGCCGTAGGCCTTGGAGAAGGTGCGGGTCAGCACGACGTTGTCGTGGCGCCGGTAGGTCGCGATGCCGTCGACGGCGTCGTCCATCCGGACGAACTCGAGGTAGGCCTCGTCGACGACCACGACGACGTCAGTCGGCACCTTGGCGATGAAGGCGTCGAGCTCGGCCTGCGTCACCGCGGGTCCGGTCGGGTTGTTGGGCGTGCAGACGATGACGACCTTGGTGCGGTCGGTGATCGCCGCGGCCATCGCGTCGAGATCGTGGTGACCGTCGGCGGCCAGGGGGACCTGCACGCTCCTCGCGCCGCCGGCCGTGACGGCGATCGGGTAGGCCTCGAAGGAGCGCCACGCGTAGACGACCTCGTCGTCGGGCGCGCAGAAGGCGTTGACGAGCTGGTAGATCAGGCCGACCGAGCCGGTGGCCGCGGCGAGGTCCTCGACCGGCACCCCCATCGCCTCGCCGAGGGCGGCGTAGAGCGCGGTGCTGCCCATGTCGGGGTAGCGGTTCATCTGCGCTGCCGCCTCGGTGGCCGCCTCGAGCACGCCGGGCAGGGGCGGGTAGGGGTTCTCGTTGGAGGAGAGCTTGTAGGACGTCAGGCCGGGTCGGGCGACGGGGGGCTTGCCGGCGACGTACGCAGGGATGGCGAGCACGTTGGGCCGGGGCTGCGGGGTGGAGGTTGCCATGGGGCTGACCCTAGTGAGCGGTGCGCCGGCCCCGCCACGGCCGGGTGAGCGGCAGCAGCAGCACGCCGAGCAGGAAGCCGATCCCCGCGCCGAGGACGTTGTCGACGACGTCGGTCACGTCGCACGCGCGGTCGAGGCGAGCCAGCTGGAGCTGCACGAGCTCGATGCCGAGGCTGTACGCCGCCAGCGCGAGCAGGCCGAGCGGCGCGAGCACGACGCCGTACCAGCCGCGGGCGACCGCCAGCACGAGGAACAGCCCTGCCGGCACGAAGAGCAGCACGTTGAGGGTCCGCTGGTCGAGGCCGAAGACCTCGAAGGCGGCCCCGGACGGACCGCCGTAGTCCCACGAGCAGGACTCGCTGCGGCTCTCGGCCGGCACGAAACCGACATCGGGGCGCGTCGGCACCAGGGTGACCAGCGCGATCCCGACCAGGGACCACACCAGCCCGGCGACGGCGACCGCGGAGGTGGTGCCGAGCCAGCGGCGCAGGACGAGCGCGAGCAGGACCGCGACCACGCCGGCGAGCAGCGCGCCGAGCACCATCACGCCCGCGCCACCGATCGTCACCACCCCGGGACACTAACCGGGCGAACCGGCCATCCCCGGTAGTCCCCTACGTTCTGGCACCGCGGCCGTCCAGAACGTAGGGGACTACGCCGCTAGGGTCGGGGCCATGCGCTTCGTGACGTGGTTGCTGACGTACGCCGCCGGGCTGGCCGTGGCGGCCCAGCTGCTGGACGGCATCTGGTTCGACGGCCCGAGGAACGGGCAGGCCGAGCTGCAGGAGAAGATCGTGCCGCTGCTGGTGGTGGCGCTGATCCTCGGTCTCGTGTCGACGTTCATCGAGCCGGTGATCAAGCTGCTGTCGCTGCCGTTCATCATCCTGACGCTGGGCTTCCTGCTGCTGGTCATCAACGCGCTCATGCTGATGCTGACCGCCCGGCTCGCCGACGCCTTCGACCTCGGCTTCCACGTCGACGGCTTCTGGAACGCGCTGGTGGGCGCCCTGATCGTGACCGTCGTCGGCTGGGGCGTCCGGACGGCCCTGCCCGCCCGGGACTGAGGCGCGTGCGGCTCCCCGAGCCCCGGACGCCCGGCAGCTACCGCGTCGCGCTCGTCTGCCTGGGCAACATCTGCCGCTCCCCGATGGCCCACGTCGTGCTGGAGAGCCGGCTGGCCGAGGCCGGGCTCGACGACCGGGTCGAGGTCAGCTCCTCCGGCACCGGCGGCTGGCACGTCGGCAACCCGATGGACCGCCGGGCGGCGGCCACGCTCAGCTCCGCCGGCTACGACCCGAGCCGGCACCGCGCCCAGCAGTACGACGCCACCTGGCCCGAGGCGTACGACCTGGTCCTCGTCATGGACGAGTCGAACCTGGCCGACGTGGGCGGCCGCACCGACCGGATCGGGCTGTTCCGCGACCACGATCCGGAGGATCCGGGTGGTGAGGTACCGGACCCGTACTACGGTGGGGCCGACGGGTTCGAGGAGGTGCTGGCGATGGTCGAGCGCACGAGCGATGCGATCGTGACCGCACTGGAGCGAGCACTGGGGCGCCACGCCTGATGGCTCGCCAGCCGCTGGTCGCCAAGCGCGCCGAGGAGCTCCTCGGCTCGTCCGTGGTGGCGACCTCGCCCGTGGCGGGCGGCGACATCGCGACCGCGACGCGGCTGCGCCTGTCCACCGGGCAGACCGCGCTGATGAAGACGCTGCCGCACCCGCCGGAGGGATTCTTCGAGGCCGAGGCCGCGGGCCTGCGCTGGCTCTCCGAGGTCGACGGCGGCGTGCCGGTGCCGCAGCTGCTCGCCGCCGCCAGCGACTGCGTGATCCTGGAGTGGGTCGAGCAGAGCTCCAAGACCCCCGTCGAGGCGGCGGCCACCTTCGGCCAGCAGCTCGCCACCACCCACGCGGCCGGCGCCGACGGCTGGGGCCTCGATCACGACGGGTTCATCGGCCGCCTCCCGCTGCCCAACAAGACCGCGGGCTCGTGGCCGGAGTTCTACGCCGTGCGACGGGTCCTGCCCTATCTCAAGCTCGCCCGCGACCGCGGGGCGATCACCGACGAGGACGCCGCGTCGGTCGAGGCGGTCATCGGCCGGCTCACCGAGCTGGTGCCCGAGGAGCCACCGGCCCGCCTGCACGGCGACCTCTGGAACGGCAACTGCCTCTGGGGCCAGGACCTCGCCATCCACGTCATCGACCCGGCGGCCCACGGCGGCCACCGCGAGGTCGACCTGGCGATGCTGCACCTGTTCGGGCTCACGCACCTGCCGCGCGTGATGGCGGCGTACGACGAGGCCACCCCGCTCGCGGAGGGTTGGGAGGACCGGCTCGGCATCCACCAGCTCTTCCCGCTGCTCGTGCACGCCTGCATGTTCGGCGGCGGCTACGGCGCCCGGGCGGGCGCGGTCGCCGCGCGCTTCGCCTGATCTCAGGCTCACCTCAGGCGCGGCTGGCATCCTTGCGCTGTGAGCGACTCCCGGCCCCGCGTCCTCGTCGTCGACGACGACCGCGCCGTGCGTGACTCGCTGCGGCGCTCGCTGGAGTTCAACGGCTACGAGGTCGTCCTCGCCGCGGACGGCGCGGAGGCGCTGGTGACGCTCGGCGTGCAGCACCCCGACGTGGTCGTGATCGACGTGATGATGCCGCGGCTCGACGGGATCGAGACCACCCGCGCGCTGCGGGCGGCGGGCAACGACGTACCCGTGCTGGTGCTCACCGCGCGCGACGCGGTGGGCGACCGGGTCGAGGGGCTCGACGCCGGCGCCGACGACTACCTCACCAAGCCCTTCGCGCTCGAGGAGCTGCTGGCCCGGCTGCGCGCGCTGCTGCGCCGCGTCGTGCCCGACCCGGAGGCGGAGGGCGAGGTGCTGACCTTCGCCGACCTGACCATGGACGTCGCGAGCCGTGACGTCGCCCGGGGCGGTCGGCCGATCGAGCTGACCCGCACGGAGTTCACGCTGCTCGAGATGTTCCTGCGGCGGCCACGGCGCGTGCTGGAGCGCTCGTTCATCCTCGAGGAGGTCTGGGGCTACGACTTCCCGACCAGCGCGAACTCGCTCGAGGTCTACGTCGGCTACCTGCGCCGCAAGACCGAGGCGGAGGGCGAGCCGCGCCTGATCCAGACCGTGCGCGGCGTCGGCTACGTCCTGAAGGAATCATGACCAGCCATCGGGACCGCGGATGAGGTCGGCCGCCATGTGGCCCGACGGTCGCTGGCACTACCGCCGGTCGCTGGCGTCGCGGGTCGCGGTGCTGACCACGGTCGCGCTCGGCCTGTCGATCACGGTGCTGGCGTTCACCGCGTTCGTGGTGATGCGCCAGCAGCTGATGAGCTCGCTCGACCAGTCGCTGCTCAACCGCGCGCACCGGGCGACGGCCGACACCACCCTGTCCGGGGTCACCACCGGCCAGATCCCCCCGTGGCTGCTGGGAGCGGCGGACATCCGCATCATCCTGGTCAATGCCGAGGGCAAGGGCATGTCCGGCACGGACATCCCGGACTTCACGCTGGGCCAGCCCGAGTACGACGTCGTCACCGGGCAGCGCGAGTCCGTCGTGCGGACCCTCGTCACCCGGGAGGGCGAGCGCTACCGCGTCGCCACGGTGCAGGCAGGCAGCGGGCAGGCCCTGGTCCTCGCGCAGCCCCTGGCGCCCAACGACCGGACGCTGGGCAAGCTCGGCGGGGTACTCTTCGTCTTCGGCGCGCTGGGGGTGCTCGCCGCTCTGATCGCCGGCTGGCTCGTGGCCCGCAACGGCCTCAGACCCGTGCGCCGCCTCACCTCCGTGGTCGAGCGGATCGCCGTGACCGAGGACCTGACCCCGCTGCGGGTCGAGGGCGACGACGAGGTCGCCCGCCTGGCGACCGCCTTCAACCAGATGCTGCTGGCCCTCGGTGCCTCGCGTGACCGCCAGCGCCGCCTCGTCGCCGACGCCAGCCACGAGCTGCGCACGCCGCTGACCTCGCTGCGCACCAACCTCGACCTGCTCCGCCAGGCCGAGGGCAACGGTCACGGGGAGGGAGCGCTGCCGCCGGAGGCGCGGCTCGAGCTGCTCGACGACGTACGCGGGCAGATCGAGGAGCTCAGCGCCCTGGTCGGCGACCTGGTCGAGCTTGCCCGCGACGAGCCGATGACACGCGTGGTCACCCAGGTCGACCTGGCCGAGGTCGTCGAGCGGGCGGTGACGCGCGTGCGACGCCGCGCCCAGGGCATCTCCTTCGACCTCCAGCTCGACCACTGGCCGGTGGTCGGCGACTCCAGCAGCCTCGAGCGGGCGGTGACCAACCTGCTCGACAACGCCGGCAAGTGGAGCCCGCCGGAGGGCACCGTGTGGGTGCGGCTGGCCGACGGCGTGCTCACCGTCGACGACGAGGGCTCCGGCATCGACGAGGCCGACCGGCCGCACGTCTTCGAGCGGTTCTACCGGTCCGAGGAGTCGCGCGCGATGCCCGGCTCGGGGCTCGGGCTCGCGATCGTGCGCCAGGTGGTCGACCGGCACGGCGGGCGCATCGAGGTGTCCAGCTCACCCGGCGGCGGGGCGCGCTTCTCGCTGTGGTTGCCGGGGGTGGCGGCGCCGGTGGAGTCACCGGACATCCGGTGACCGCCCTGCGGCTCGGGTGCGACGTCAGTCGAAGACCCGCAGCAGCCGCTCGGCCTTCCACTCCGACTCAGCCCACTCCTCCGCGACGTCGGACTTCACCGTGATGCCGCCGCCCGTGCCGAGGGTCCACCTCCCGCTGCCGTCGGTCATCAGCGAGCGGATCACGACGCCGAGGTCGGCGGGTCCGTCGCCGCTGATCCAGCCGAAGGCACCGGCGTACACGCCCCGCGGGGTCTGCTCGACCTCCTCGATGACCTGCATGGTGCGCAGCTTCGGCGCGCCGGTCATGGAGCCCGCCGGGAAGAGCGCACGCAGCGCGCCGATGGTGGTGACGTCGTCGCGCAGCCGCCCGCGCACCGTGGACACCAGCTGGTGCACCGACTCGTAGGACTCCACCTCCATCAGCCCCGGCACCTCGACCGACCCGACCTCGCACACCAGCGAGAGGTCGTTGCGGAGCAGGTCGACGATCATCAGGTTCTCAGCGCGGGTCTTGGGATCGGTCGCCAGGCGCACGCGCTGCGCCTCGTCCTCCTCCGGCGTCGCACCGCGCGGGGTCGTGCCCTTGATCGGCTTGGTCTCCAGGCGCCGGTCGGGCGTGATGCGGGCGTACCTCTCCGGCGAGCTCGAAAGCACCCACGCCCGGGCGTCGTCGACGTCGTGCTGGAGGAACCCGCTGTACGGCGCGGGGTTGAGGTCGCGGAGCCGGAGGTACGCCGTCACCGGGTCGAGGTCGGACTCGCGGACCAGGCGGTGGGTGAGGTTGACCTCGTAGGAGTTGCCCGCGTGCAGGTGCTCCTGGACCCGCGCGAAGCCGGCGGCGTACGCGGCGGGGACCGGACCGCCCTCGGTGGTCGAGGTGCGAGGAGCGCCAGCGACGAGCCTCGAGACCCCCGAGGGTCGATGTGGTTTCGAGGCTCGCTCCGCTCGCACCTCAACCACCGGATGAGGCGGGTGCTCGAAGACCCGCACCGCGGAGGGCCGCATCCAGACCGCGTCGGGGAGCGTGGGGTCGGGGGTAGCGGGGAGGTCCGTGCGGCTGGCGTAGCCGAGGTAGCCGAACCACTGCTCGCCGGGGCGGAGCCACTCCTCGAGGACGGCGAAGACGTCGTCCCCGACGACCTCCGTCGAGCCGCCGGAGTGGGCGCGGACCTCGCGTCGCGCGGCGGACCAGGTGAGCGAGACGTCGTCGTCGGCGAGCCAGCCGATGATGGAGCGGCGGCCCGACCACTCGCGCGCGCCGCCGCCGTCGAGCCAGAAGCACCGCCGGTGCTCCGCGGCGACGCTGATGAAGAAGGAGGCGGGGTCACTCACGCAGGAAGTTCCTGACCAACGCCTCGCCGTGCTCGGAGAGGATCGACTCGGGGTGGAACTGCACGCCCTCCAGCGGCCGGTCGCGGTGGCGCACCCCCATCACGACGCCGTCCTCGCTCCACGCGCTCGCGACCAGGCTCGCGGGCAGGTCGACGGCGGCGAGGGAGTGGTAGCGGACGGCGGCGAAGCCCTGCGCCAGCCCGGCGAAGACGCCGGCACCGTCGTGCCGGATCGCGGCCACGTCGCCGTGCGCGGGCGCGACGCGCGCGACCGTGCCGCCATACGCCGTCACGAGCCCCTGCATGCCCAGGCAGACGCCGAGCACCGGGCGGGTCCCGGCGCGCAGCACCTCGGTGCCGACGGCGAAGTCGGCGGGCGACGCCGGGTGGCCGGGGCCGGGCGAGAGGACGACGTGCGAGTGGCGCAGGACGTCGTCGGGTGCGACCTCGTCGTGCTGGACGACCCGCGGCAGGACCCCCGTCACCGCGGCAACGAGGTGCACCAGGTTCCACGTGTAGGAGTCGTGGTGGTCGACCACGATCACGTCCGGCGTCACGCGCCGAGGCTACTCACCCCCGTGCTCGCTGGGTCGTGCTCACTGGGTCAGGAGCCGGCACGCCTCGGAGACCGGCTGGCCACCCTTCTCGCGGCACCCGTCGAAGGCGGTGAGCCTGGCCTTCAGCAGCTTCACCTCCTGGCGACGCTTCGGGTTGGCCACCTCGTTGCGCTTCTCGAACCGGTGGCGCGCGTAGCTGTAGTACTCGTAGCCCCATTTCCGCTTGCCCGGCCGGGGGTCGAGGTCGAAGCGCGCCAGCAGCGCGGTGCGGCTGCGCACGGCGGTGAACGAGGGGATCCGGTCGAGCTCCGAGCCGGTGAAGGCGGCGTCGGGGTCGCCCCCGGTGAGCGTCTGCTGCGTGTGCTCGAGGAAGGCGTAGGACCGCCGCACCAGCTTCGGCTGGCCGAAGGTCGGCACGATCGAGGCGCCGCTGCGGTAGGGCACGGGGGGCAGGCCGGCGAGCTCCTCGAAGGTCGGCGCGAGGTCGATGTTGCTGGTCACCTCACGGCGCTTGCCGGGCACCACGCCCGGTCCGGTGACCAGCAGCGGCACGCGGACGTCGGTGTCGTACGGCGTCCCCTTGCCGCGGCCCATCCCGTTCTGCCCGAGGTGGAAGCCGTTGTCGGAGGTCAGGACGACGTAGGTGTCGGGCCCGACGCTGCGCAGGATCCGCGAGACCAGCCGGTCGGCGGACTGCGCCATCCGCGCGCGGTCGCGCAGGTCACGCTCGGCGATCGACGCGGGCAGCGTGGCCGTGGTGTTCCAGGCCCGCAGCTTCTTCCCCTTCGCCGAGCGCGGCAGGTTGTCAGCCCGTGCGTCGCCGTAGCCTGGCAGGTCGGCGACGGTCAGCTTGCTGCACGCCACCCGGCCGCAGCTGCGCTCGCCGGTGCGGTCGCGGAACATCGGCGGGAAGAGCGGGTCGCCGGGGTAGTGGCCCTGGGGCTGCGTCCGGTTGTGCGGTGCGTAGACCGCGACCTCGAGGAAGTACGGCGCGTCGCCTGCCTCGCCCCTGGCCAGGAAGTCCATCGCCTGGTCACCGATGACGGCGCCGGCATAGGCGCGGTCCTTCTCGGCGTTGCTCGCCGAGGCCGGCGGGGCGGGGTGCTGCTGGACGGCGAGCCGCCCGTCGGTGACCGACGTGCTCGCGAAGTCCCAGCCGTCGTAGGCCGAGCCGAAGACGGTGTTGAAGGTCGACCAGCCCGGCACCACGGGCGGCAGCGCGCGGCCGGGCACCCACTCGTACTCGTTGAGGAACTTGCCGACGAAGCCGGTCGTGTAGCCGGCCTCCTGCAGGCGCACGTTGAACGCCCGTTCGGGGTTGCCGTGGGTGTCGTAGGCCGGCCAGCCGCCCAGCATCGAGGTGCCGTTGTTCGACGTGTTGGTCCGTACGCCGGTCTGGTGGGGGTACTGCCCGGTGAAGAAGCTCGACCGCGACACGCAGCACAGCGAGTCGGTGACGAAGGAGTGCGGGTAGGTCGCGCCCGCCTTCCGCATCCGTTGCGCCGACCGCATCGTCTGGACGAGGTCCATCGAGAAGTCGTCGAGCATCACCACGACGATATTGGGCCGGGCGGCACGACTGGCCGCCGGCTGCTGGTCCGCGAGGGGCGCGGCACGGCCCGTCTCGCGCGGCGGGCGTACGTCGTCGCCCGTCGTCGTGGGGCCGGTGCCGCCGCAGGCCACCAGCCCGAGCAGGCACACGCCTGCCAGCGCTCGCTTCAGATGTCGCACGTCTCCCCCGTCATGTCCCGAGCCGGCTCGTACAGAGTGACGCCGTGGACGCCCGATCGGTTGCGTGCCACGCCGAATCAATGTCGACCGTTCGACTTGACTTTAACCCATGGGCGGCCCGCGACCTGTCACCGGTGGTTGAGGTGCGAGCGGAGCGAGCCTCGAAACCGCACCGCTCGTGGAGATCGGGGTTTCGAGGCTCGTCGCTGGCGCTCCTCGCACCTCAACCACCGAGAAATCGCTGGCGCTCCTCGCACCTCAACCACCGAGATTTCGCTGGCGCTCCTCACACCTCGACCACCGAGGGCGCGCGCCGTCGGTCAGGCGAGGAGGTCGCGCACGGACCGGTGGAGGAGGTCGTAGCCGTTCTCGGTGAGGATGGACTCGGCGTGGAACTGGATGCCGCGGTAGTGCAGGCCGGTGATCGCGTGGATGTCGCCGGTGGCCTCGTCGGCCTCGACGAGCACCCCGTCGGGCACCGCGCCGTCGGCCGGCACCCGGCCCACGAAGGTGTTGTAGAAGCCGACCCGCTCGGTGCGACCGTCGAGCCGCACCGGCGACTGGGTGCCCTGGAAGACGACGTCCTTGTAGCCGAGGTCGAGCCCGAGGCGCTGGCACAGCGTCTGGTGGCCGAGGCAGACGGCGAGGAAGGGCTGCCCGGACGCGAGCAGGTCGTCGACCGCGCGCCGGAAGGAAGCGATCTTGGGGTGGTCGCCCTCGCGGGGGTCACCCGGGCCGGGGCCGACGATCACGAGGTCGGCGCCGTCGAAGGCGCCCGTCTCGTAGTCCTCGTGGCGCACCACGCGGGACGTCATCCCGAAGACGCCGAGCACGTGGACGAGCATGTTCACGAAGTCGTCCTCGCCGTGCAGGATCACCACGTGCTTGCCGGCCAGACCCGGGTCGGCAGGCTCGCCGGCCTGGTCGGTCAGCCAGAAGCGCGAGAGCCGCTGGTTGCGCGTCCCCAGAGCCAGTACGACGTCCTCGTCGCGGGCGAGGTCGGCGATGTCGGCGCCGTCGGACGTCGCCGCCGGCGCGAGCCCGAAGGCGCTGAGGATGCCGCCGGCCTTGGCCCGCGTCTCGGCGACCTCGTAGGCGGCGTCGGAGTCGCGGACCAGCGTGGCGCCGGCGGTGACCTTCAGCTCGCCGGCCGGCGAGACGTCGGCGGTGCGGATCAGGATCGGGCTGTCCATCGTGGGCGTGCCGTCGGGCGCGCGGCCGAACAGGGCGAGTGCGGCGCCGTAGTAGCCGCGTCCCTCGGGCTCGTAGTCGGCGATCAACCGGCACGCGTTCTCGACCGGGGCACCGGTCACCGTCGCGGCGAACATCGTGTCGCGCAGGATCTCGCGGTGGTCGCGGTCCGAGCGCCCGGCGAGGAGGTACTCGGTGTGGATCAGGTGCGTCATCGGCTTCAGGAAGGGCCCGAGCACCTGGCCACCCTCGTGGCAGATGTCGCACATCATCTTCAGCTCCTCGTCGACGACCATGAAGAGCTCGAAGATCTCCTTCTCGTCGGCCAGGAAGTCGAGCAGCCGGTCCTTGAGGTCGTCGCCGTGCGCGGCGACGCGGAAGGTCCCGGAGATCGGGTTCATGCGTACGTCGCCCTGCCGCACCGACACGTGCCGCTCCGGGCTGGCGCCGATGAGGAACCGCTCGCCGGTGAAGAAGCAGAAGGTCCAGTAGGCGCCGCGCTCGCGCTCGAGCAGCCGGCGCAGGACGGTCAGCGCGCGGGTGGCGTCCCAGTCGGCGACGACGGCGCGGTAGTGGCGGCCGATGACGAGGTTGGCGCCCTCGCCCTGGCCGATCTCGTCGCGGATGATCGACTCGACGACGGTGGCGTAGTCGTCGTCGCTCGTGGCGAAGCCGCCGCGGTCGGCGAACTCGACGGGCACGTCGGGCAGCGCGGCCAGCAGGTCCTCGACCGACACCTCGTGCTCGGCCTCGATGTCGACGACCGCGAGCGGCGTGCCGTCGTCGATCGCCGCGAACCCGCGCTCGCGCACCTGCCGGAACGGCACGGCGACCAGCCGGTCGGCACTGCGGCCGGGCTCCGGCACACCGGTCTCGAGGGGGATGTCGAGCAGGCTGGCAACCTCGTGAGGAGTGCCGCCGACCAGGCCCGCGGTGGGAGCCGCCTTGCGCCGGATGACCGCCCACGCGCCGTGCTCCTGGATCTGCTCCAGGAGGTCGGCGACGGTCGGGGTCTCGGTCATGGCAGAGACCCTACGACCGGGAGGCAGGCTCCCCGACGGGCGTCCCAGCGGCTGGCGCCGGCTGCGGGCGGGACGGAGCGAAGCGGCGCACGATCCGGTCCTTCAGCTTGAGCGAGGGGTGCTCGACGGCGTGCCACGAGGCGAGCGCGAGCGCGGCAGTGATGAGCGTGACGACCACGAGGTTCACCGACATCCGCTGGACGCCCCACAGGTCGATGACCAGCTGCTGCACCGGGAAGGCCCAGAGGTAGAGGCCGTAGGACAGGTCGCCGTAGCGCGAGGCGCGCCGGACGTACGGCGTCGACGCCAGGCCGATCGTCAGGACGATGTAGGGGAGGAAGAGCCAGGCGATCTTCGTCGTGTGCTGCGGCAGTGTGCCGGCGATGACGAGGTAGACCGCGAGCAGGCCGACGGCGACGTCGGTGCGGAACTTCATGCCGCGCTCGGCGAGGAGACGGAGGATCGCGCCGGCGGCGAAGAAGACCCACATCAGCGCGTTGTCGGAGATCCGCGAGTGCCAGATGACGGCCGAGTCCAGCGGCGGGGTCATCGAGTACCAGACCGACGCGGCGAGCAGCAGGGCGATCACCGGGATCCGCGCGACCTTCGGGAAGAGGAAGACCAGCGGCACCAGCAGGTAGCAGAAGAACTCGGCCGGCAGCGTCCACAGCGAGCCGTTGACCGCGTTGGGGTAGGGATGGTCGCCCCACACGCCCGGCAGCTCGTACTGCGGGCGCAGGATGATGTTGCTGAGGTAGGTCCACACGTTCGATGCGTCGGGGAGCTCCCTGACCTGGCCCAGCGTGCTCGGGAAGCCACCGAAGTACTGCCCCATCGGCAGCACGGTCACCAGCGGGCCGATCACGAACATGCACACCAGCACGACCAGGATGAGCGCCGGGAAGATGCGCAGGCTGCGTGCTGCGAAGTAGCTGACCGGGTTGCGCGTACGGCTCCAGCTGGCGGTGATGAGGTAGCCGGAGATGCTGAAGAAGATCACCACGCCGAGCGTCTGCACGGGGTAGCCGGCCACGACCGGGTTCTCGAACGGCCGCCCGACGATGTGGTAGGCGTGGCCGAAGATCACCGCGAGCGCGCCGATGAGGCGCAGGGCGTCGAGGTTGTTGGACCGGTGTGCGGTCGCGGTGACCGGCGCGGTCGCCGGGACCCCGGCGGCGGGTACGCCGGTGGACGCGGGCGGGGGCGTGGAGGCGGCCATCAGTCGAGCTGGGTCGCGATCCATTCCTGGAGGCCGGCGACGCCGTCGCGCAGGCTCCAGCGCGGCTCCCAGTCCAGGCGCCGCACCGTGTCCTCGACCGTGCACGAGGCGTGCCGGACGTCGCCGTCGCGGTACTGACCCGTGACGTGCGGCTCCGGGGCGGAGTGGTAGCGGGCGATCTCGCGCGCCAGGTCGCCGATCGTGGTCCGCACGCCGCTGCCGATGTCGACGGTGCGCATGTGGTCGGCGGGCATGTGCGCGATCGCAGCAACGAGGGCGCTCACGACGTCGTCGATGTAGACGAAGTCGCGGGTGATGTCGCCGTCCTCGTAGAGCGGGATCGACTTCCCCTCGCGGGCCAGCCGCGAGAAGAGGGAGACGATGCCGGTGTAGGGGTTGGACAGCGACTGGCGCGGACCGTAGACGTTCTGCAGGCGCAGCACCGACAGGCGGGTGTCGTGCGAGCCGGTCCAAGCGGCGAGGATCTGCTCCTGCGCGAGCTTGGTGGCGCCGTAGACGTTGATCGGGTTGGGGTGGGTGCCGGCCACCGAGTTGGGCACGTGGGCGGCGCCCTCGCCGTGGTCCCACTTGCCGGCCTCGAGCTGGGCGTGCGTGCGCAGGCCCGGCTGGAAGGTGGAGCCGTCGTGGTTGCGCCACACGCCCTCGCCGTAGACCGCGCGCGAGCTGGTCAGCACGAAGTGCGCGGGCACGTGGCCCGCGCGGGTGAGGGAGTCGAGGAGCTGCGTCGTGCCGACGACGTTGACCATGCCGTGGCGGGTGCTCTCGGACAGCGACTGCGCGGTGCCGGTCTCGGCGGCGAGGTGCACGACGGTGTCGGGGCGCAGGTCGGCGACCACGGCGTCGAGGTCCTCGGCGCTGGTGACGTCACCGACGCGCAGGTCCACCGAGGCGGGGAGGTCGGCGGGCGGCTGGGAGTCGGGGTGGACCTGCGGGTGCAGGTTGTCCAGCACGACCCACGCCTCGGCCTGGTCGGCGAGCTGGGTGGCGAGCGTGGTGCCGATGAAGCCGGCACCACCGGTGACGAGCACACGGCCCGGGTGGACGTCAGTCGCGGAAGTCATGCGGTCGAAGGTTCCCCTCGGTTGGGTCTCAGTCGAGTCTGGGTCGACTCTGGGTGGTGCGTGGCACGGCGCGTCCGCCTCCGACGGACACCCGATGCTAGGCCACGCGCGCCGCCCCGCCGAAAAGCGTGCAGGGCGGGCGGGGCGGGTTTGGCACAATCACCGCCATGCGCCCGACGCCACGCCTGCTCCCGCCTCCGGTCGCCTGAGCCGGAGCGGTCCGCCGCTCCGCACCGCGCCCTGTCCCGACTCGCGCCACCGGAGCGTTCCTGCATGCCCACGTCCGCCCACACCTCCGTCCACCCGTCCCACCTGCGCGGCCTCACCGAGGTCGCCGCGGCCAGCGTGCTCTGGGGCACCGGCGGTCTCGCCGTCCAGCTGATCCGCGAGCAGGCGCCGCTGTCCGCCGTCACCATCAGCGCCTGGCGGATGGTCCTCGCCGCGCTCGCCCTGCTCGTCGCGCTCGCCGTGCTGCGCCGGCTCGGCGACCTCGTCACCCTGGCGCGCGCCCGCCCCCGGCAGCTCCTCGCCGTCGGCATCGGGACCGCCGCCTACCAAGGCTTCTACTTCGTCTCCGTGACCCAGGTCGGCGTCGCGGTCGCGACCGTGGTCAGCCTGGGCCTGGCCCCCGTGCTGCTCACCGTGGCGGAGGCCGTACGCCGTCGGCGCTCCCCCGCCCCGTCCCGCCTCGTCGTGCTGGGCGCGGCGCTGGCCGGGCTCGTCCTGGTCAGCCTCGCCGGCAGCGAGGCCTCGACCGGACCCGCCCCGGTGGCGGGCGTGCTGCTCGCGGTCTCGTCCGGGACGACGTACGCCCTCACGACCGTCGCCGGCGGTTCGGTCAGCCGCGAGGCGCACCCGGTGGTGCTCACGGCCGGCATGACGCTGGTCGGGGCGCTGGTCCTGGTGCCTGCTGCGGCCCTGGCCGACGGTCCGCACGTCACCGCCGACCCGGTGGCACTGGCCTGGCTGGTCCACCTCGGCGTCCTCACCATGGCGCTGGCCTACGTCCTGCTCTACTCCGGGCTCCGGGTCACCGAGCCCAGCACCGCGGTGACCGCCAGCCTCGTCGAGCCGGTGACGGCGGCGGTCGTGGCCGCGCTCGTGCTCGAGGAGCCGCTCGGGCCGGCCGCGGTGCTCGGGATCCTCCTGGTGCTCGGCGCCGTCGCCGGGCTCGGGCGACCCGCCACGGCCGCCGGGCCGGTGGTCCCGGATCCCGAGCTGGGCTGAGGGCACCCTTCGACGCCGTGCGCTGCTGCCACTAGGTTTCCGGTCATGCCTGCTGCTCCCCACATCGCGCGTCTTCGCGCCAAGGTCGGGAACGACCTGCTCCTGCTGCCCTCCGTGGCCGTCCTGCCCATCGACGACGACGGCCGCGTCCTGCTGGTCCGCCAGACCGACTTCGGGTCCTACGGCACCATCGGTGGAGCGGTGGACGAGGACGAGGCGCCCGAGGACGCAGCGCGCCGCGAGGCACGCGAGGAGATCGGCGCCGATGTCGAGATCACGGGGCTGGTCGGCGCCATCGGAGGCCCTCAGTTCCGCCTGACCTACCCCAACGGCGACCAGTGCGCCTACGTCAGCATCGTCTACGGCGCGCGGTTGGTCCCCGGCCAGGACCTGACGCCGGACGGGCAGGAGGTCGACCAGGTGCGCTGGTTCGCACGCGACGAGCTCGACGACCCCGCCCTCGGCGACTTCGCCAGGAGCACGTTCACGGCCCTTGGCTGGGCCCAGCCCGTCGACACGCTCTCCCCGTGAGGGAGTGCCGACGGTGACGTCCGGCTGCCTCGCCGCATGCGTCTCTCCGCCGTCGAGGAGCCGAATGTCGTACACGTGTCCGAGAAGTCGCCCTCAATCCGTCGCACCGAGGGCGGGAACTCGGACACGTGTGGGGGGCGGCGCGACCACCGGCGGGACGAGCGTCAGGGGTACTTGACGTCCATCGCGACCCAGTCGACCAGCATGCTCATCCGGTCGCCGCCGGGGACGGCGTGCTCGGCCTCCACGTCCTTGTTGGACAACCGGAGCTGGAAGGGGACCGTGCCCGCCGGCACGCGGCGCAGGTCGGGGTTGAGGTTCATGGCGTACGCCGGGTTGCCGAAGTCGTCGTTGGCGGAGAACTGCACGGTGTCGCCACCGACGGTGAAGGTGGCGTGGTACTGCCAGAAGGTGTCCCACGGCTTCGCGCCTGCGGGGAAGTACTGCCCGACCGACCAGAGCTCGGCCGGGAACCCCGACACCTCGCACGCCGTGGAGTCGGTGCCGACCATCTCGTCGTAGCAGATGTGTGAGCCGAGCTGGGCGCCCGTGGTCTTCAGCGGGCCGTAGCTCTCGATCACGTCGAGCTCGCGCGGATCGGTGCCGTTGGGGTGCTGGACCCAGAAGGCGGCGTAGTTGCTGCCGGTGTTGGGCATCATCAGCCGCGCGGTGACGCGCACCTGCGTGCCCGCCGGCAGGACCCACCCCTGGTTGGTGCGGATCTGGGCAAGCTGGCCGACCTCGAGCAGCCCCTGGCCGTTCTGCGCCGGCCAGTTGGAGCTGGGCATGGCGTGCCACTGGTCGGGGCCGGTGCCGGCTGCCCCGTCGAAGCCGTCGACGAACACCCGCTCCCAGCCCCAGGACGGGTCGGGGTCGGAGTCGACCGTGTCGCCCCCCGGGATCGTGGCACCAGCCGGAGCGGCGTGGACGACCGCTCCCAGGACCATCGCCAGGACCGTCGATGCGACGAGCGCGACGGCGCGACTGAGCGAGGACATCACCCTCCCGAATGGTGTTCGTGGACCTGACCGGACCATGCGTCCGGCGATGCTACGCAGCGTCGACAACCGTGGGGGTTCCGGGTCAGCCGACGGTCGTCAGCAGCTGGGTCGCACGCGTCAGCACGACGTAGAGCGTGGCGCGGCCGGTCGCCGACTCGTCCTCGATCTCCTGCGGCGAGACGACGACGATGCCGTCGAACTCGAGGCCCTTGGTGTCGAGGCCGGTCAGCACGACGATGCGGTCCTCGCCGCTCGGCGTGACGCTCGAGTCGACCGCGGCGCGCGCGCCCGGGGCGTCGTCGGCGTGCTCGGGCCACGACGCCAGCCAGGCGTTGACCTCGGAGCGACGCGCCACGGGTACGACGATGCCGACGGTGCCGGCGACCCGGTCGGAGACCGCGGTCACGGCCTCGCGGACGGCGGCCTCGAGGTCGTCGACCGGACCGACGACCTGCGGCTCCTCGCCCGTGCGGCGTACGGCGTCGGGGAGGTCGGCGTCGAGCCCGACGCGGCGGGCGTAGTCGGCGGCGAAGGCGTAGATCTCGGCCGAGTTGCGGTAGTTGGTCGAGAGGTGGAACTCGTGGAGCTCCTTGCCCTCGAGGGCCTCGGCGCGCGCCGCGGCGGCCTCGGGTGCGTCGGGCCACGACGACTGGGCCGGGTCGCCGACGATCGTCCAGCTCGCGGTGCGGCCACGACGACCCACCATCCGCCACTGCATGGGCGTCAGGTCCTGCGCCTCGTCGATGAGGACGTGGGCGTAGCCGTCGTCCTCGATGCGGTGCGTCGGCGGCGCCCACTGACGACCGCCGGGGGCGTAGTCGCGCTCGGAGATGGTGGTCAGCTCCTGGAGGTCGACGCCGCCCTCGAGCAGGCCCGTCTCGTCGAGGTCGCGCTCGTCGTCGGTGCGCTGCGGCACGTCGCCGAGGGCGTAGCGCAGCTCGTCGAGCAGCGGGACGTCCTCGATGGAGAGGTCGCCCGACGACCACGACTTCAGGAGCAGCAGCTGCTCCTCGCGGGTCACCACGCCCTCACCGACGCGCGCCAGGAAGTCGGGCTCGCGCAGCCAGCGGAAGACGGTCTGGGCGTCGAGCGGCGGCCACCAGGCGGAGGCGAACTCGACGAAGCCCTCGTGCCCGAGCATGTCGTCGTCGAAGGCCTCACGACCGCGTTCCTTGCCGCGCTCGCCGGTGACCTGGCGCCACATGGCGTCGAGGAGGGTCTTGGCCACGCGCGGCAGCTGGCGGTTGCGCCGGCCCTGCGACATCAGCTGGCGCCGGAGCCGGCCGAGCAGACCGGGGTCGAGCACGATCGTCTCGTCGCGCCAGTAGATCCGGAAGCTCGTCGGGGCGCCGGGCGCGTGCTGGCGCGCCGTGCGACGCAGCAGCTCGGCCATCTTGGTCGCGCCCTTGACGTCGGCGACGGCCGGCTCGTCGTGCCGCGTCGCGCGCACGCCGCCGACGACCTCGCCGAGGGAGCGCAGCGCCACGGCGGTCTCGCCGAGGCTGGGCAGCACCCGCTCGATGTAGCGCATGAAGACGCCGCTGGGACCGACGACGAGCACGCCGCCACCCTCGTAGCGACGACGGTCGGAGTAGAGCAGGAACGCGGCGCGGTGCAGCGCGACGACGGTCTTGCCGGTGCCGGGGCCGCCGGAGATCGACACGACGCCCTTGCCGGGCGCGCGGATCGCCTTGTCCTGCTCGGCCTGGATGGTGGCGACGATCGAGTGCATGGAGCGATCGCGGGCGCGGGAGAGCTGCGCCATCAGCGCGCCCTCGCCGACGATGGGCAGGTCGGTCTCGATCTGGTCGTCGAGCAGCTCGTCCTCGACACCGACGACGGTGCGGTGCAGCGACCGCAGCACCCGGCGGCGTACGACGCCCTGCGGGGTCGCGGCGGTGGCCTGGTAGAACACCCCGGCAGCCGGTGCGCGCCAGTCGATCAGCAGCACGTCGCGGTCGGCGTTGCGGACACCGATGCGACCGATGTAGCGCGGCTCGCGGTCGATCGACGGGTCGAGGTCGAGCCGGCCGAAGACGAGCCCCTCGTGCGCGGCGTCGAGCTGGGCGATCCGCTTGGCGGCCTGGAAGACCATCGCGTCGCGCTCGACGAGACCGCCCTCGTGCTCCAGCTTGCCGCGCTGGTGCCCCTCCGCCGCCAGCGCCCGCGCGCTGCGCGTGGACGCCTCGAGCTGGACGTAGACCTCGTCGACGTACTGCTGCTCCGCCGCGATCTCCCGCGCCTCGAGCTCCTCGCTCACACCTGCTCCTCATCCCCCGGCACCACTGCTGCCCGCTCCCGACAGGCAGACCGTCAAGCGTACCGGCGCACCCCGAGGACCGCCGACTTACCGGCAATCCGTGGAACCGGTCCTGTGACCGGGATGTCGGGTTGGATGGGTGCGTGGACGAGCAGCAGGGCGGCGTACGCCGGTCGCGGTGGGCTGCTGCGGCGGCCGTCACGGCGGTGCTCGCGGTCCTGGTCGCTGTCTTCGTGGCGTCGCGCCCGTCGTCCGAGGACCGGGCCCGGTCCGGCGAGCCGACCACGGACTGCGTCGCCGACACCGACACCTCGTTCGCCACGACGGGCGCGGCGGACGCGAGGTGGGTGCGCTTCTGCACGCTCGCCGACGAGGGCAGCCCCCACCGTGCGCGGCACCCGCAGGGGGTGGTGACCGGCGACCTGGCCGCCTCCGTCGCCGACAGCCTGTGGCAGACGCAGGACGGACGCCCGACGTGCCGCGGCGACGACCCACCGACGGCGCGCCCGAGCCGGCTGTTCCGGATCGAGGTCGGCCTCGCCGACGGGCGCGTCGCCGAGCTGACGGGCGACACGGGGTGCAGCACGCGTGACGTGACCCTCTTCAGCCAGCTCGAGACCACGCTCCTGATGGCCGCGGTACCCGAGAGCGGGCCGGACGGCACGCTGCCCCGACCGGTGAGCTGTCCGGAGCGGTTCACCACGACCACCGCCACCGCCGACGGCGCCACGGCCGACCAGCTCGTCGACACCGCGCAGAGCCCGTGGCAGTCCACCGTGCCCCTCCTGCCGGCACCCGCGACGGCCGCCGACGTGTGCGCCTACCGCGGCGACCGGCCGCGCCGCCGGCTCGTCGACCAGTGGCAGGTCGGCTCAC
This sequence comes from Nocardioides sp. Root122, assembly GCF_001425025.1. GTDB lineage: Bacteria > Actinomycetota > Actinomycetes > Propionibacteriales > Nocardioidaceae > Nocardioides. The sequence continues at coordinate 193,920 of NZ_LMDE01000001.1, read as the reverse complement.
CGACGTCCGAGGCGATCCGCGCCGCCGCGACGCTCGGCTACGCCGACGGCCAGACGGACTGCGCCCTCGACGCCCGCGCGACGTCGTACGTCGTGGTGCTCACAGACGCAACCGGGACCGCCCGCGCTCTCGCCCTCGACCCCACGCGCTGCGCGACGTTGCAGGCCGCGCTCGGCACGCCGGCCGTCGACACGTACCTCGGGCTCGCCACACGCGGCCTCGTGCAGATGGTCGCGCGCAGCCGGCCCTGAGCACCGCCGGCTACTTCTTGCGGGACAGGAAGGCGGTCATCGCCTCGCGCGCCTCGTCGCTGGCGAACAGCCGCGCGCTGGTGGTGGCCATCTCCTCACCGAGGACGTCGATCCGGGCGACGAGGTCGCCGTTGAGGATCCGCTTGGACTCCCGCAGGCCCTGGGGCGCACCGGTGGCGAGGCTGGCGCAGATCGCGGCGACCTCGTCGTCGAGGCGATCGGCGGGAACCGCCTTGGTGACCAGTCCGTAGGCCGCTGCCTCGGTGCCGGTGAACACCTCGCCGCCGAGCGTCGTCAGCGACGCCGCGCGCGGGTTCATCCGGTGGTGGACCGTCAGGCTGATGATGGCGGCCGCCAGGCCGAGCTTGACCTCGGTCAGGGCGAAGGTGGCGTCCTCGGCGCTGACCGCGATGTCGGCGGCCGCGACGATGCCGATGCCGCCAGCCCGCACGGCGCCGAGGTTCTTTGTCACGACCGGCTTGTCCAGCGTGACGATGAGCCGCTGCAGGTCGACGATCCGGCGGGCGCCGGCCTCCATCCCTTCGGTCGTCGCCTCGGCGAGGTCGGCCCCCGAGCAGAACACCTTGCCCGAGCTCTGGACCAGCACCGCGCGTACGTCGCCGTCTGCCCCGGCGCGCTCGAGGTGGGCGAACAGCTCGGTCACCAGCTGGCGGCTGAGCGCGTTGCGGTTGGCGGGGCTGTCGAGGGTGATGGTCGCGACACCGTCGGCGACGGAGTAGTGGACCAGTTCGGCGGGGGCATCGGTCATGGGCGCATCCTGCCGCACGCCGCTGCGGTCCCGTGGCGATCGGCCATCCACGCGGTCGGGGTAGTCCACCGCCCAACGGCTGCCGAAACCCCCTCCCGGCAGCCACTTCCCGGTGGACTACCCCCACACACCCGCGGTCGGGGTAGTCCACCGCCCAACGGCTGCCACCACCCCCTCCCGGCAGCCACATCCCGGTGGACTACCCCCACACACCCGAGGGTCGGGGTAGTCCACCGCCCAACGGCTGCCGAAACCCCCTCCCGGCAGCCACTTCCCGGTGGACTACCCCGGGGAGACCGATCCGTTGGCGCCGCGGCTCCGAACACCACCCATGGAGACTTCCGACCCCCGGTCCCGCTGGTACCTCGCGCGCCATGGTGCGTACGGCGTGCTGGCGACGCTCGTCGGCCTGGCGGCGGCGCACCTGGTCGCGGCACTCACGGTGCCCGCCGCCTCACCGGTGCTGGCGGTCGGCTCGACGGTCATCGACCTCACGCCCACACCGCTCAAGGAGTGGGCGATCCGGCAGTTCGGCACCGCCGACAAGCTGGTGCTGGTCGGCTCGGTGACCGTCGTGGTGCTCGTGCTGGCCGCCGTCGCCGGGATCGTCGCCGCGCGGCGACCCACGGCCGGCCTGCTGGTGGTCGTCGGCCTGGCGGTCGTCGCCGGGGCGCTGGCCGTCCTGCGGCCGAGCGCCGGCCCCCTCGACCTCGTTCCTGCCCTGGTCGCCGCAGTGGTCGCGTCTGCCTCCCTGACGTGGCTGCACCGCGCGGACGACCGGAGCACCCAGGGGCCGCCGCCGGCAGACGGTGGCCCGACCCGGCGCGGGGTCCTGGTGGCCAGCGGCAGCCTTGCCGCGGCCGCGGTGACCATGGGGGCCCTCGGCCGCTGGGTGACGTCGTACCGCCTCGGCGGCACCGACGTCACCCTGCCGGCCGCCGGTGACCCCGCGCCGGCCTTCCCCCGAGGCCTCGAGGAGATGTACGACGGCATCACGCCGCTGCGCACGCCCGCCAGCGACTTCTACCGGGTGGACACCCGGCTCACGCTGCCCACCGTCGACGCCGACTCGTGGACCCTCACCATCGACGGCGACGTCGAGCAGGAGGTCACGCTGACCTTCGACGACCTCGCCTCGATGCGGACCATCGAGCGCGACATCACCCTCACCTGTGTCTCCAACGAGGTCGGCGGCCCCTACGTCGGTGGCGCGCGCTGGCTCGGCGTACCCCTGGCCGACGTGCTCGCCAAGGCCGGGATCGAGGGGACGTCGGCCGACCAGATCCTGTCCACCGACGTGGACGGCATGACGATCTCGACGCCGCTGGACGTCGCCCTCGACGGGCGCGACGCGATGCTCGCCATCGGCATGAACGGCGGACCGCTGCCTCGCGAGCACGGGTTCCCCGTGCGGATGGTGGTGCCCGGCCTCTACGGCTTCGTCAGCGCGTGCAAGTGGATCAGCCGGATGACGCTGACGACGTACGACGCCCAGCAGGCCTACTGGACCGAGCGGGACTGGGTGGTCGACGCCCCGATCAAGATCTCCAGCCGGATCGACACGCCCAAGCCGCTCTCCGAGAGCCCCGCCGGGAAGGTCGTCATCGGTGGCATCGCCTGGGCGCAGCACGTCGGCATCGAGAAGGTCGAGGTCCGCATCGACGGCCAGGCCTGGCAGCCGGCGCAGCTCGGGCCGCAGGTGACCGACGACTACTGGCGGCAGTGGTTCCTCGAGTGGGACGCCGAGCCCGGCCAGCACTTCATCTCGTGCCGCGCGACCAACAAGGACGGCGACGTCCAGACGCCTGCGCGGATGCGGCCGTTCCCCGAGGGCTCGACCGGCCTGCAGGAGATCTCCGTGACCGTCACCTGATTTTTTTCTCAACGACCACCCATCCGGTGGCCCACCCGCTCCGAACACTCCATGACAGCGGGCCTTCCGGCCCGTGCTTGGCCCCCACCGAAAGGCACATGCCATGAACACCTTGCTCCGCACCCGCACCCTGGGCCTCGCCGCCCTCGCCCTGACCGCCTCGATGAGCCTGGCCGCCTGTGGCAGCGAGGACGACGGCGGCAGCACCGCCTCCGACGAGACCACGTCCTCCTCGACTCCCATGGAGTCGGAGTCGCCGATGGAGTCGGAGTCGCCCATGGAGTCCGACACGGCCATGGCCGACGGCCCGTTCGGTCCCGCCTGCGCCGACGTCCCGACCTCCGGTCCGGGCTCGGTCGAGGGCATGGCTGACGACCCGGTCGCCACCGCGGCGTCGAACAACCCGCTCCTCAAGACGCTCGTCGCGGCCGTCACCGAGGCCGGCCTGGTCGACACCCTCAACTCCGCGCAGGACATCACCGTCTTCGCGCCGACCGACGAGGCGTTCGCCAAGATCCCGAAGAAGGACCTCAACGCCCTCCTCAAGGACAAGGAGGCCCTCACCGCGGTCCTCACCCACCACGTGGTGGGCGGCCGGCTCACCCCCGAGGACGTGGCCGGCGAGCACGAGACCCTCAACAAGGACATGATCACCGTCGAGGGTTCCGGTGAGGAGTTCACTGCCGAGGGTGCCAACGTGGTGTGCGGCAACGTCCAGGTTGCCAACGCCAACGTCTACCTCATCGACTCGGTGATGATGCCGCGGATGTGAGTCGTCGACCGACGACCACTACGCAAGGATGACTGACGTGGACCACGTGAGGCCCGTACCGGACGGGGCGCCCCAGGGCGCCCCGTCCGCGGGCGAGGGAACCCGGCTCGCCGACCTGCTCCACCGGTCCGGGCTGGGGGACGAGGCAGCATTCGCCGAGTTCTACGACGCGACCTCGGCGCGGGCCTACGGCCTCGCCCTGCGCGTCGTACGCAACCCGGCGCACGCCGAGGAGGTCGCCCAGGAGGCCTACCTCGACGCCTGGCGCTCCAGTGCCAGGTACGACGCCGCCCGCGGCAGCGCGGCCGGCTGGTTCCTGACGATCGTGCACCGCAAGGCGGTCGACCGGGTCCGCTCGGTCGAGGCGGCCACCGCCCGCGACGAGGGCTGGAACCGCGAGACCGCGCCCGTGGACCACGACCAGACCGTCGAGGCGGCCCACGCCTCGCTCGAGGCGGCGCGAGTGCGCGGGGCGGTCGCCACCCTGACCGACGTCCAGCGACAGGCCGTCGAGCTCACCTACTTCGGCGGCTACACGCACACGGAGGTCGCCACCCTTCTCGACGTGCCACTCGGCACGGCGAAGACCCGAATACGCGACGGACTCATCCGACTGCGAGACCTGATGGGAGTTGGCTCATGAGCGAGCAGGATGTTCACAAGCTCACGGGCGCCTATGCCGTGGACGCCCTCGACGAGCTCGAGCGCGCCCGCTTCGAGCAGCACCTGTCGGGGTGCGAGGACTGCCGCGCCGAGGTCGCCGAGCTGCTCGAGACCGCCGCCCTCCTCGCCGAGACCACCGCCACCCCGCCGCCGGCCTCGCTGCGTGAGTCCGTGCTGGCCGGCATCTCCCAGGTCCGTCCGCTCCCGCCCGAGCTCCCCCGGCCTGCCGAGACCTCCCGGCGTGGCGCCTGGATCCCGCTCCTCGTCGCCGCCGCGCTGGTCCTCTTCGTGGGCGTCGGGGCGATGATCGTCCAGCCGTGGGCCGACGACGACTCCGGCCGCGGCACCCTGACCGCTACCGAGCAGGTGATGCGCGCCGACGACGCCCAGGAGGTCTTCGTGGACCTCGGCGAGGCAGGACGGGCGACCGTCGTGCGCTCGAAGTCCGTCGACCGCGCCGTCATCGTCACCGAGGACATGGTCGCCGCCCCGTCGGGCAAGGCCTACGAGCTGTGGTTCCAGACCCCCGCCGAGGACATGGTGCCGGCCGGCATGATGCCCGAGGGCGCCGACCAGACGATGCTGCTCGAGGGCTCGGCCGCCGACGCGATCGCCGTCGGCATCACCGTGGAGCCCGAGGGCGGATCCCCCGAGCCGACCACCGAGCCGATCGCGCTCTTCGACCTCACCGAGGCGACGTGAACCCGTCCGGCCAGCGCCGGGTCGCCGTCGTCGGCTCCGGGGTGGCCGGCCTGACTGCCGCCTGGATCGCCTCGCGCACCGCGCACGTCACGCTCTACGAGGCCGACGCCCGCCTCGGCGGTCACGCCGACACCCACCGGGTGACGACGCCCGACGGCGAGCTGGCGATCGACACCGGCTTCATCGTGCACAACCGGCGCACCTACCCCACGCTGCTGCGGCTCTTCGCCGAGCTCGGGGTCGCGACGCAGCCCTCGGAGATGTCCCTGTCGGTCAGCGACGCCGGCACCGGGGTGGAGTACGCCGGCGCGCTGGGCGCGCGGGGCCTCTTCGCGCGGCCGTCGTCGCTGGCCTCGCGCGACCACTGGCGGATGCTGCTGGAGATCCCGCGCTTCCACCGCCGGGCGCGCGCTCTCCTCGCCGCCGACCCCGGTAGTTCAGGACGTACTGGTAGGAGATCCGGGGCGAAACCACCCGTTTCGTCCCTCACTACCCCGGGAGACGACGACCAGACGCTGCGCGAGTTCCTGGCCGACGGCGGCTTCTCCGCCGGCTTCGTCCGTCACTTCATGGAGCCCCTCGTCGCCGCCGTGTGGTCCTGCGACCCGGCCAGCTCCCTCGACTACCCCGCGCGCTACCTCTTCACCTTCCTCGAGCACCACGGGATGCTCGGCGTCTTCGGCTCCCCGCAGTGGCGGACGGTGACCGGCGGCTCGGCGACCTACGTCGCCGCGGTGGCGGCCGGCCTCCACGACGTACGCCTCGAGGCGAAGGTGACGTCGATCCGCGAGCTCACGGACGGCGTCGAGGTGACCGACGGCAGTGGTGCGACGACGACCTTCGACGCCGTCGTCGTGGCCACCCACCCCGCCCAGGCGCTCGCGATGCTCGAGTCGCCGACCGCCCTCCAGCGCGAGGTCCTCGGGGCGCTGCCCTACAGCACCAACCCGGCGCTCCTCCACACCGACACCTCGCTGCTCCCCGAGGCGACAGCCGCCCGCGCCTCCTGGAACTTTCACCGCCCTCGGACTGAGCCTGCGAAGTCCGAGACCCAGGCGGGGAGGTTGAGGAGCGTCGGATCGGACCCGAGCTCGCGAGGGGACGATCGACGCGTCACGAGACCCGGTGCGACACAGGGCGTCACCGTCACCTACGACCTGACCCGGTTGCAGAGGCTGCCGACCGACACCCACTACCTCGTCACGCTCGGCGGCGAGGGGCTGGTCGACCCGGCGACCGTGATCGACCGGATGGAGTACGAGCACCCGCTCTACACCCCCGAGTCCGTCGCCGCGGCGCGCCGGCTCCCGGAGATCAACACCCCGCGGGTCGCGTTCGCCGGGGCCTACCACGGCTGGGGGTTCCACGAGGACGGGGCGCGCTCCGGCCTGGCCGCTGCCACGCACCTCGGCCTGCCGTGGCCCCACCCCACGCACGTCGTGCCCCGGCCGGGACGCTTCGAGACGACGATCCGCCACACCCGGCGCACGCCGTTCACGCGGACCTTCGAGCACACCTCGACCTTCTGGCTGGTGGACCTCGACGACCTCCCCGACCACGGCGCGCTGGCCCGCTTCGAGGCCCGTGACCACCTCGGCTCCCCCGACCGCTCGCTGCGGGGCAACGTCGAGGCGTTCCTCGCCGACAACGGCGTCTCCCTGGGGGAGGGCGGCGGCCGGATCCTGATGGCCGCGCACCCGCGCTCGCTGGGCCACTGCTTCAACCCGATCAGCGTGTTCTGGTGCTTCGACGACACCGGCGCCCAGGCGGGCGTCGTGGTCGAGGTGCACAACACCTACGGCGACCGCCACGCCTACCTCGTCCACCCCGACGAGCAGGGTCGCGCACGGACCGCGAAGGCGATGTACGTCTCGCCCTTCCACGGCGTCGACGGGACCTACGACGTCGCGGTGCCGGTCCCGACCGACCGCCTCCACGTCGCGGTGACCCTCCGCGGCCACTCCCAGCCCGGCGCGGAGGGCGCGGCCGCACCGTTCAGCGCCAGCCTGACCGGCGCCCGTACCGATGTCCCTGTGCGCCGCACGCTCGGCGCCACGCTGCGCGGAAGCGCGCTGATCCGTGCCCACGGCACCTGGCTGTGGGCCCGTCGGCTGCCGGTCCGGCCTCGCCCCCACCACCACCAGGAAGGCGTGCGATGACGCTCGAGAAGAACCCCCGCAGCCAGTCCGCCACCCCCGGCCTCCCCGCGCTGGAGCCACTGACCCGGAGCCCGCGAACGGTCGTCTCCGCCGCCGTGGCTCGACGCCTGTTCCAGGCGGCCGTGTCCCGGCTGTCGGTGACCGTGGTCGAGGAGCCGACCGGCCGCCGGCTCGGCCAGGGCGGTCCCACCATGCGGCTGCACCGTCCCGACGAGTTCTACGCACGCCTCGGCCGCGACGGGCTGATCGGCTTCGGCGAGGCCTACCTGACCGGTGCCTGGGACGCCGACGACCTGGCCGGCTTCCTCACCGTGCCGGCGGCACGGATGGCGACGCTCGTCCCGGAGTCGCTGCAACGCCTGCGCGCCGTCGTCACCCACCGCATGCCGGGCCACCACCGCAGCACGGAGACCAACAGCCGGGCCAACGTCGCGCACCACTACGACCTCTCCAACGACCTCTTCGCGCTCTTCCTCGACGAGACGCTCAGCTATTCGTCCGCCTTGTTCGACACCTCGACCACCCGCACCGGTCAGGGCCCCGGGTCCGTCGGCGACCACCTGGTCGCCACCCCGCCCGAGCCCACCGACGACCCCGATGCCCGGGTCCACGGCGCGGACCTCGCCGAGGCGCAGGCCCGCAAGATCGAGCGGCTGCTCGACGAGGCGGGGGTCGCCGACGGCTCGCGGGTGCTGGAGATCGGCACCGGCTGGGGAGAGCTCGCGATCCGGGCCGCCCGCCGCGGTGCGAGCGTCCACACGATCACGCTGTCGGTGGAGCAGCTCGAGCTCGCCGAGCGCCGGATCGCGGCCGCCGGGCTGACCGGGCGGGTGACGGTCGAGCTGATGGACTACCGCTCGCTGGCCTCACGCGGGGCGACGTACGACGCGGTGCTGTCGGTGGAGATGATCGAGGCCGTCGGCCACGAGTTCTGGGGCACCTACTTCGCGACGATCGACCAGGTCCTCGCACCCGGCGGCCGCGTCGCGATCCAGGCGATCACGATGCCGCACGACCGGATGCTCGCCACCCGGGGCGGCCACACCTGGATCAACAAGTACGTCTTTCCCGGCGGCTTCCTGCCCAGCGTCGAGGTCATCGACCAGGTCACCCGCGAGGAGACCTCGCTGCGGCTGGTCGACCAGCTCGAGATGGGCAGCCACTACGCCGAGACGCTGCGCCGCTGGGACCGACGCTTCCTCGCCCAGCGCCAGGCGGTCCTCGCCCTCGGGTTCGACGAGGTGTTCATGCGCATGTGGCACTTCTACCTGGCCTACTCCCGGGCCGGGTTCGCGAGCGGCTACATCAACGTCTCGCAGCTCACCTTCACCCGGGAGGACCAGTGACCAGCACCGCCCAGCGGCCCACGACCGACGCAGGGATCGCGGGCCGCCTCGCCGAGGCGGTGCGACCCTTCATCGCGGGCGACCTGCCCGTGCGGCTGCAGGCCTGGGACGGCTCGGTCGCCGGGCCGGACGGTGCCCCGCTCGTGGTGCTCCGCTCCCCGGACGCCCTGCGCCGCCTGCTCTGGCACCCCGGCGAGCTGGGCGCGGCGCAGGCCTACGTCACCGGCGAGCTCGACGTGCCCGAGCAGGACGGCTGGGACCTGGAGTCGGCACTGACGCACGCCTTCGCCGTGGGCGCCGAGCGCGGCCTGTCCGGCGTACGCCTCTCGCCGCGCGCGCTCGTCGACGCGGTCCGCACCGCCGCCGGACTCGGCGCACTGGGCCGCCCGCCGGCCCCGCCCCGTTCCCAGGCGCGGATCAGGGGCCGGCTGCACAGCCTGGCCCGCGACCGGTCCTCGATCAGCCACCACTACGACCTCTCCAACGAGTTCTACTCGTTGATCCTCGAGCCCCAGATGGCCTACAGCTGCGGCTACCACGCCACGCCCGACACCCCGCTCGAGGAGGCGCAGCGCGCCAAGCTCGACCTGGTCTGCACCAAGCTCGGGCTCGAGCCGGGCATGCGCATGCTCGACGTCGGGTGCGGCTGGGGCTCGCTGTCGCTGCACGCTGCGCAGCACTTCGGTGCCCGGGTGACCGGCGTCACGATCTCGGCCGAGCAGAAGGCGTTCATCGACGCGCGCATCGCCGAGCGCGGGCTCGCCGCCCGTGTCGAGATCCGGCTCCAGGACTACCGCGAGGTCCCCGAGCGCGACCACTTCGACGCTGTCGGCTCGCTGGAGATGGGCGAGCACGTCGGCGCCGCCAACTACGCGACCTACGTCGAGGTGCTGCGGCGCGCGGTGCGCCCGGGCGGCCGGGTCCTCGTGCAGCAGATGTCGCGGCAGGGCGCCGGGGGTGGGAAGCACCCCGGTGGCGGCCCGTTCATCGAGTCGTTCATCGCGCCCGACATGACGATGCGCCCCGTCGGGGAGACCGTCGCGCTGATCGAGGCGGGCGGGCTGGAGGTGCGCGACGTGCACGGCCTGCGCGAGCACTACGTGCTGACCGTCGCCGGCTGGATCGCCAACTTCGAGGCCCACCTGCCCCGGCTGCGCGAGCTCGTCGGCGAGGAGGTCGTCCGGGTGTGGCGGCTCTACCTGGTCGGCGGTGCGCTCGCGTTCCGCGACGGCCGGATGGGCGTCGACCAGGTCCTCGCCGTCCGTCCCGGTGCCGCGCACACGCTGCCTGCCGTCCGGAGCTGGTGAGCGCGGTGCTGCAGGTGCTGGTCGCGCTGCTCGCCGCCGCTGCCGTCATGGGGGCGACGGCGGCGGTGAGCCGCAGGCTCGACCGGGTGGCCGTCGTCGACGTCGCGTGGGGCATCTCCTTCGTCGCGATGGCCGTCGTCCTCGCGGTCGTGTGGCCGGACGCCCACTCCTGGCTGCTCGCCGCACTGGTCACCGTGTGGGGCGGGCGACTGGCGTGGCACATCGCGCGCCGCTCGCGTGGTCACGGCGAGGACCCGCGCTACGAGGAGATGCTCGGCGGTCCCGGCTGGTCCTCGGGGGCCGGCCGCGTGCTGGGCAAGGTGTTCCTCACGCAGGCGATCGTCTCGTGGGTCATCGCTGCTCCCGTCCAGGCCGCGGCGATCGCCGACGTCCGCTGGTGGCCCGTGGTCTGGGTCGGCGTCGTGGTGTGGGCGGTCGGGGTGTTCTTCGAGGTCGTCGGCGACGCCCAGCTGGAGGCCTACAAGGCGCGGCCACGCGAGTCGCGCCCCCGCATCCTCGACACCGGCCTGTGGGGGTGGAGCCGCCACCCGAACTACTTCGGCGACGCGTGCGTGTGGTGGGGACTGTGGATCGCCGGCGGCCTGGCGCTCGGCTGGCTGCCCGGCCTGCTGACAGTGTGGGCCCCCGCCGCCATGACGTACTTCGTGCGCGACGTGACCGGGGCCAAGCTGCTCGAGAGGACGATGTCGCAGCGACCGGGATGGGACGAGTACGCCGCCTGCGTGCCCTTGTTCGTCCCGCGTCCGCCACGCCGATGATCCCCCGCAGTGTCACCGCCGGACCCGGCAAAGGCACACTCCTCCCGTGGGGAGGGAGGATGCGCTCGATCACGCCGTCGCGGCCATGCAGGCCGGGGACGAGGCGGCGCTCCGGCGCGTCTACCGCGAGGTCCAGCCTCCGCTGCTGCGCTACCTGACCGTGGTCGTCGGCGTGACCGACGCCGAGGACGTCGCCAGCGAGGCCTGGGGCCAGGCGTTCCGTGACCTCGACCGGTTCGAGGGCGACGCCGACGGGTTCCGCGGCTGGCTCACCACGATCGCGCGCAACCGGGCGCTCGACCACCTGCGGCACGCGAGCCGCCGTCCGACCTCCGGCGAGCCGGTCGACGAGATGGTGGACCTGCGCGACGAGGTGGACGTCGAGGCCGACACCCTGGGCCGGGTGCAGTCCGAGGCGGCGATCGCACTGATCGCCACGCTCCCCCGCGACCAGGCCGAGGCCGTCATGCTCCGCGCCGTCCTGGGCTTCGACGCTCCCACCGCCGGACGGATCCTGGGCAAGCGTCCCGGCGCCGTCCGGGTCGCCGCACACCGCGGGCTGCGCAACCTGGAGAAGAAATTGTCGGGCGATGTGTAACACCTCGGGCCCGCACGACGCTGAGGATGTGAGATGAGGAAACGGACGGGACGACTCACCCGCCGGGACGCCGAGCGCACGCTCACGGACCCGGCCGGGTCCGGCAGCGCCCTCGGCACGGCCCTCACCTCCGCGGCCGGTCCGACGCGGCCGACGGAGCTCCGCGGCGAGGACGCTGCGGCCGCCGCCTTCCTCGCCTCCCGGCTCGCCGCACCGCCGGCCACGCGCGACCACTACGTGTCCCCGACGCGACTGGCCGGTCGGGCCACGACCCGGCTGGTGGTCGCCGCCGGCGCGGTGCTGGCACTGGGGACCGGCGGCCTGGCGGTCGCCACCGGCGTGCAGCTCGACGACCTTCCCGGCCTCGTGCCCGACCGGTTGCGGTCGGTCGCCGGCCCGTCCGACGGCCCGACGTCCACCCTGCCGTCCCCCTCCTCGTCCCCCGCTCCGGACGACGGCCAGGACGACGGCCAGTCGGGCGGCCCCGAGCACGGCACGTCGAGCGCCCAGCCCGAGAAGCCGACCTCGCCCGGCGGCTCGGCCCAGCCCGACCCGCAGGCCACCCGCATGCTCGAGCGGGCGTGCCGCGACGTGCTCCACCCGGGCCTCGAGCGCGGGCACGACGACAACCTCGCCTCGCTCATCGAGCGGGCCGGCGGCGCGGGCCAGGTCGAGGCGTTCTGCGTCGACCTGCTGGGCGCGAAGCCGGACAAGCCCGCCAAGCCTGCCAAGCCCGAGAAGCCGGCGAAGCCCGCCAAGCCGAGCAAGCCCGAGAAGCCGTCCACACCCGCCAAGCCCGCGAAGCCGGCCAAGCCCGCGAAGCCGGAGAAGCCGAGCAAGCCGGCGACGCCCACCAAGCCGAGCAAGCCCGCCAAGCCGAGCAAGCCCGAGAAGCCGAGCAAGCCGGACCACACCGGCAACCCCGGCCACGGCCCCCAGAAGAACCACTCCCGAGAGGGAGGACCGATGACTCCCGGTTAACACCCGGAGGCGGAATGCGTTCCGCGGAGCCCCCGCCGGACAACCCCCCGTGTACGGCGGGACCAGCTCCACAACGCACACAGCAGCGGCACGGCCCGTCCCACCCACCCAGGGCCGTGCCGCTGTTTGCGCGTAGCCTCGGAAGGGTGGACGCCGTCGACCGCGCCTTCACGGCCCACCCGCGGGAGGGCTTCCTGCCGCGAGCGGTCCGGCGCCGCGCGTCGTACGACGGCCCGCTGCCCATCGCGGCCGGGCAGACGAACTCCCAGCCGCGCACCGTCGCCGACATGCTCCGGCTCCTCGACGTGCGCACCGGACAGCGCGTGCTCGACGTCGGGGCCGGGTCGGGATGGACCACGGCACTCCTGGCCCACCTCGTCGGGCCGACGGGCGAGGTGCGGGGAGTCGAGCTGGAGCCTGACCTGGTGCGGTTCGGCGGCGCGAACCTCGCTGCGACGCACCAGCCGTGGGCGAGCATCGCCGCTGCCACGCCCGGCGTGCTCGGCGACCCCGGCGGCGTGCCGTACGACCGGATCCTCGTCTCGGCCGAGCCCGACGAGCTGCCGCACCAGCTCGTGGACCAGCTCGGTGACGACGGGCGGATGGTGATCCCGGTGGCGGGGACGATGCTGCTCGTCACCCAGCCCGGAGCACGCGTCAGCGAGCACGGGCGCTACCGCTTCGTGCCGCTGCGGTGAGCCTCAGCGGACCGGTCGGACGACCTGCTCGGCGAGCGCAGCGGGGGCCTGGACGCAGTAGGAGTCGGTGAGCAGCTCGGTGAGCTCGTCCCAGTCGGTGTCGTCGTCGAGCAGCAGGCCGATCGCGTTGCCGCCCCAGCCGGAGCGGAAGTAGGGCTCGCCCATGTGCTCGAAGGCGGCGACCTCGTCGGGCTCGCCACGGAACGTGATGCGGAAGCGCTGGTCCTCACCCCCGAACACGTGGGCCACCGTCGCGCCGCCGACCCGCCAGCGGGTGCCGGTCCACGCGGGCTCCTGCCGGCAGCGCGGCAGCGTCCCGAGCACCGCGTCGATGCGCAGCACCCACTCCTCGGGCACGAGCGGACGGTCGGCGAGAGCCACGGCGCACAGCCTGCCACTCGCCGCCGACAACGGTTAGGTTCGACTGCATGAGCTACCCACCTCCGATCTACCACGGGGAGTCGGGCGAGGTCTCGGCACGGCTGGTGCGCGGCGACGAGGAGCCCGCGCTGGTCTACCCCAACGGCAACAAGGTCTTCCACCTCGCCCTCGGGTCCGGGACCGGGGGGACGTACGGCCTCTACCGCTGGGAGTTCGGCGGGCCGCCGAGCGGACCGGGCGCGCACTTCCACCGCACGATCACGGAGTCCTTCTACGTGCTCGAGGGGACGGTCACCATCTACGACGGCACGGCGTGGGCGAAGTGCCGCGCGGGCGACTTCGTCCACGTGCCGGCCGGCGGGCTGCACGGCTTCCGCAACGAGGACGGCGCCGCCAAGATGCTCCTCCACTTCGCGCCGGGTGCCCCCCGCGAGCGCTACTTCGAGCAGCTCGCGGAGGGCACGGCCGGCATGTCGACGGAGGAGTACGACGCGTTCATGCGCGAGCACGACAACATCTGGGTGTGAGCGTGGAGCTGTCGGCTCAGGAGGACACCAACCGCCGGATGCTGCGGGCGCGCGACGAGATGGACCGGCGCTACGCCGAGCCCCTCGACGTGCCGCACCTCGCGGCGATCGCCCACCTGTCCGCCTCCCAGTTCGGCCGGGTCTTCAGGTCGGTCTACGGCGAGACCCCGCACCGCTACCTCCAGCGGCGCCGCATCGAGCGGGCGATGACCCTCCTGCGCCAGACCGACCGTCCGGTCACCGACATCGCGTGGGACGTCGGCTTCGCCAGCCTCGGCACCTTCAGCCGGACCTTCAGCACCGTCGTCGGCTGCTCGCCGACGGAGTTCCGCGCGCAGCACGCGCCGGTGCACGTGCCGAGCTGCTTCGTCGCCGCCTGGACCAGGCCGCGCGAAGGTGCGCCACCCTTCCCGACGCAGACAGCCGCCCCGGAGACAGCGGTTTCGGAGAAGCGCGGAGGTGCCGCGGCTGAATAGCGTTCTCGGCATGACCAGCAACCACATCACCAGCCTCCACATCCGCAGCGTGCCCGTCCTCGACCAGGACGAGGCGCTCGACTTCTACACCTCCCACCTCGGCTTCGAGGTCCGCGACGACATCGACCTCGGCTTCATGCGCTGGCTCACCGTCGGCGTGCCGGGCCAGGACACCTCCCTGCTCCTCGAGCTCGTCGGCGGCCCCCAGCACGACGAGGCGACCGCGGCCCAGGTCCGCGAGCTCGTCACCAAGGGCGCCCTCGGCGGGCTGTTCCTGCAGAGCAGCGACGTGCACGCGACGTACGCCGCCCTCGTCGACGCCGGCGTCGAGGTCACTCAGGAGCCGGTGCAGCAGCCCTACGGCACCGACTTCGGCATCCGCGACCCGTTCGGCAACCACATCCGCATCGCCCAGCCCAACGGTGCCTCCCCCCAGGAGGTCCAGGAGCAGTACGACTCCGCCGACGCCTGACTCCCTCCCCGATCCGTCATGCGTTCCCGCGCCGATGCGTTCGGGGACGTATGACGCGTCTGCGGTCTACCGTCCTGGCATGAGGTGGTGGTTGGTGCTCGCCGTGATCGTCGCGGCGGCCGTGGTCGGCAGCGTCGCCTGGAGCGCGTCCGCACCCGACACCGCGTGCCAGGACCAGACCTACTCGGCATTCCTCGACAGCGACGGCAGCGACACCGTCGCGACGGCCGAGGAGGCCCTGGGCGACCGGCTCTCGGACGCCGACACGGTGACGGAGGAGCCGAACGGCGACAAGGGCTTCCACACCGTCACGTTCCGGGGGTACGACGCCGATGGCGAGCTGACGTCGCGCGTCGTCGTCGAGGGCATCGGCGACGGGGGCTGGCGAGTCGCCCGCGTCGACACCTGCGCCCGATAGCCCTTGCTGGACGTCGGCTGGCTGACGTCCAGCGTCGGTCCGCGGGCCGACGGTTGCTGTGCGCGCACCACCGAAGGCAGTTCGGCGACCCGATGCCTCCGGTCACGCTGGACGCGGAGCCTTCCCGCGCGAACTGCCTGCCAGGGACCGACCCCCGTGACCGGGGCTGGGGTCAGTAGGACTTCGGCAGCCCCAGGCTGTGCATGGCCACGAAGTTGAGGATCATCTCCCGGCTGACGGGCGCGATGCGGGTCGTGCGGGACGCCACGATGAGCCCGGCGACGCCGTACTCCTGGGTGATCCCGTTGCCGCCGTGGGTCTGCACGGCCGCGTCGACGGCGTTGACGCACGCCTCGCCGGCGGCGTACTTCGCCATGTTGGCGGCCTCGCCCGCGCCCATGTCGTCGCCTGCGTCGCACAGCGCCGCGGCCTTCTGGGTCATCAGCCGGGCGAGCTCGACCTCGATGTGCGCCTGGGCCAGCGGGTGGGCAATCGCCTGGTGGGAGCCGATCGGTGCCTTCCACACGGTGCGTTCCTTGGCGTACGCCGTCGCCCGCTCGAGTGCGTGGCGGCCGAGGCCGGTGGCGAACGAGGCCGCCATGATCCGCTCGGGGTTGAGTCCGGCGAAGAGCTGCACCAGTCCACCGTCCTCGTCGCCGACGAGCGCGTCGGCGGGGAGCCGGACGTCGTCGATGAAGACCTGGAACTGCTTCTCCGGGCTGACGATCTCCATCGCGATGGCCTGCGCCTCGAGCCCCGCGGCGTCGGTCGGCACCACGAAGAGGCACGGCTTGAGCTTGCCGGTGCGGGCGTCCTCGGCGCGCGCCACGACCAGGATGTTGGCCGCCTCGTCGACACCGGAGATGTAGATCTTCTGGCCCTTGAGGACCCACTCGTCACCGTCGCGGCGGGCGGTCGTGGTGATGTTGTGCGAGTTGGTGCCCGCGTCGGGCTCGGTGATCGCGAACGCCATGGTCGCGGTGCCGTCGCAGATGCCGGGCAGCCACTTCTGCTTCTGCTCCTCGGTGCCGTAGCGCGCGATCACCGTGCCGCAGATGGCCGGGCTGACGACCATCATGAGCAGCGGACAGCCCTGCGCGGCGAGCTCCTCGCAGACCGCGGCCACGTCGCCGATGCCGCCGCCACCGCCGCCGTACTCCTCGGGGACGTTGATGCCGAGGTAGCCGGCCTTGGCGATCTCGAGCCACAGCTCGGTGGTCTTCTCGCCGGAGCGCGCCTTCTCGGCGAACCAGTCGCGGCCGTAGCGGCTCGCCAGCTTGGCGACCTGGCGGCGCAGCTCCTGACGCTCCTCGGACTCGGTGAAGTTGGTCATCTCATTCCTTTCGACGTGGTTTCGAGGCTCGCTGCGCTCGCACCTCAACCACCGAGTGATTGATCGACGACGGCCAGGACCTCCCCGGACGCGACCTGCGCCCCGGGCTCGACGTTGATCTCGGTGACCGTGCCGTCGTGCGGCGCGGTCACGGTGTGCTGCATCTTCATGGCTTCCAGCACCAGCACCGGGTCGCCCGCGACGACCGTGGCACCGCGCTCGACCTTCACGGCCACGACCGTGCCGGGCATCGGGGCGAGCAGCGAGCCGCTGGCGACCGCGTCGGCCGGGTCGGTGAACCGCGGGACCTCGCGCAGACGCGCGGACCGAAGTGGCCCGTCGACCCACACCTCACGCGGGGCGCCCGGGCGCTCGGCGGAGATGTGTCCGCGCGTCTCCGAGGTCACCCCGTCGACCTCGAGCCGGACGCGCGTGGGCGAGACCTCCACGACCGTCACCCCGTCGACCGCGAACCCGTCGCGGGTGCCCCACCACTCGACCGGATCGTGGCCCTCGAACGTGATCCGCTGCGGCTGGCTGACCACGTTGCGCCAGGCGGCGGGCACCCCCTGCTGGACCGTACGCCGCTCCGCGTCGGCCGCGGCCAGCATCAGCGCCCCCGCGACGACCTCCGTGCGACCGCTGGCGGGTGAGTCGCTGGGAGACTCAGCGGGAATCGGACGCGACTCCAGCCACGTCGTCGTCATCTCGCCGGCCACGAAGACCGGGTCGGTGAGGATCGACACCAGCTGGTCGCGGTTGGTGGTGACCCCGTGGATCCGGGCGGTCCGCAGCGCCCGCACGAGCTGGCGGATCGCCTGCTCGCGGTTGGGCGCCCACGAGACGACCTTGGCGAGCATCGCGTCGTAGAAGGTGGACACCTCGTCGCCAGAGGCAAACCCCGAGTCCACCCGGATCCCGCGCTCGCCGCCGAGGCCGAACTCGACGTCGTGGTCGACCTCGAAGGTCACCAGGCGGCCGCTCTGCGGGACGTACGCCCCGTCCTCGGCGTAGAGGCGGACCTCGATCGCGTGCCGCTGCGGCTCGCCGCCGCCGGTCGAGAAGCCGAGCGTCCCCGACGACTGCGCGGCCTCCGCCACGTGGAGCTGCAGCTCGACGAGGTCGGTGTCAAAGACCAGCTCGGTGACCGGGTGCTCGACCTGGAGGCGGGTGTTCATCTCGAGGAAGAAGAAGCGCGACGTGTCCGGGTCGTAGAGGAACTCGACCGTGCCGGCGCCGCGGTAGGAGATGGCCTCGGCCGCGCGTCGTGCCGCGTCGTGCAATGCGTCGGCGACCGCGCCGTCCAGCTCCGGCGCCGGCGCCTCCTCGACCACCTTCTGGTGGCGCCGCTGGACCGAGCAGTCACGCTCGCCGAGGACGAGCACCTGGCCGCGCCCGTTGCCGACGACCTGCACCTCGACGTGCCGGCCGTGCTCGACGTAGGGCTCGACGAACACGGTGCCGTCACCGAACGCCGATGCGGCCTCCGCCTCCGCGGCGGCGATCTCGCCGGCGAGGTCCTCGAGGCGGCGTACGACGCGCATGCCACGTCCGCCGCCGCCGGCCGATGCCTTGACCAGGAGAGGGAGGTCGGCCTCGGTCGGCTCCTCGGGGGCTTCCAAGGTCGGGACGCCGGCCTCGCGCATCAGCCGCTTGGCCTCGACCTTGGAGCCCATGGCCTCGATCGATTCGGGGCTCGGGCCGACCCAGGTGAGCCCGGCGGCCTCGACGGCGCGGGCGAAGTCGGCGTTCTCCGACAGGAAGCCGTAGCCCGGGTGGATCGCGTCGGCACCCGCGCGCTGCGCCGCCTCGATGACGACGTCGGCGCGGAGATAGGTGTCGGCCGGCGCGTTGCCCGGCAGGCGTACGGCCTGGTCGGCCTCGGTCACGAACGGCAGGCCCGCGTCCGCGTCCGAGTGGACCGCCACCGTCTCGATGCCGAGGCGGCGGCAGGTGGCGAAGACCCGGCGGGCGATCTCGCCGCGGTTGGCCACGAGCAACCTTCTGATCATTGCTGGCCTCCCGGGTTTCGACGCGCCCGTCGCGACCTCGTGCCTCGGTCGCGGGGCTTGCTCAACCTCGTCTCGCTGACGCTGCGCGCTCGTTCCTCGCACGCCGCTGCTCGCTTGATCACGGTCGGAACACCCCGAATCCTTCAGCGCCGCGGATGGGCGCGTTCTCGATGACGCTGAGGCAGATGCCCAGCACGGTGCGGGTGTCGCGGGGGTCGATGACGCCGTCGTCGTAGAGCATCCCGGACAGGAAGTAGGGCAGTGACTGCTCCTCGACCGAGGCCTCGACGTAGTCCTTGACGCCCTTGAAGCCCTCGGCGTCGAACGTCTCGCCCTTCGACTCCGCCGACTGCTGCGCGACGATCTCGAGCACGCCCGCGAGCTGGGCGGGACCCATCACCGCGGACTTCGCGCTCGGCCAGGTGAAGAGGAAGCGCGGGTCGAAGGCGCGACCGTTCATGCCGTAGTTGCCGGCGCCGTAGGAGGCACCCATGATCACGCTCAGGTGCGGCACGGTGCTGTTGGAGACCGCGTTGATCATCTGCGCGCCGTGCTTGATGATGCCGCCCTGCTCGTACTCCTTGCCGACCATGTAGCCGGTGGTGTTGTGCAGGAACAGCAGCGGCGTGTCCGACTGGTTGGCGAGCTGGATGAACTGCGTCGCCTTCTGCGCCTCCTCGGAGAACAGCACGCCCTGCGCGTTGGCGAGGATGCCGATCGGGCGCCCGTGGAGCTCGGCCCAGCCGGTGACGAGCGACGTGCCGTAGAGCGGCTTGAACTCGTCGAACGGCCGCCCGTTGCGCTCGCTCGTGCCGTCGACGATCCGCACGATCACCTCGCGCGGGTCGAACGGCTCCTTGAGGTCGGCCGGGATGAGGTCCAGCAGACCCTCGGGGTCGGCGTCGGGCTCGGCGAAGGGTCTGGTTTCGAGGCTCGTCGCTGGCGCTCCTCGCACCTCAACCAGCGAATCGGTGGTTGAGGTGCGAGCGGAGCGAGCCTCGAAACCACGGCCCTTGCGTCGATTCAGGCGCGCCACGATCCGCCGCCCGATCCGGATCGCGTCGTGCTCGTCCTCGGCGAGGTAGTCGGCGAGACCGGAGACGCGGGCGTGCATCTCGGCGCCGCCGAGCGACTCGTCGTCGGACTCCTCGCCGGTGGCCATCTTCACCAGCGGTGGGCCGCCGAGGAAGACCTTGGCGCCGCCGCGCACGAAGACGGTGTAGTCGCTCATGCCCGGGACGTAGGCCCCTCCGGCCGTCGAGTTGCCGAAGACCAGCGCGATCGTGGGCTGGCGTCGCGCCGAGGCGCGGGTGAGGTCGCGGAACAGCTTGCCGCCGGGGATGAAGATCTCCTTCTGCGTCGGCAGGTCCGCGCCCCCCGACTCCACCAGCGAGATGGTCGGGAGGTTGTTCTCCTCGGCGATCTGCGAGGCGCGGAAGATCTTCTTCACCGTCCAGGGATTGCTCGCGCCGCCCTTCACGGTGGGGTCGTTCGCGCTGATCAGGCACTCGACGCCCTCGACCACGCCGATGCCGGTGACGACCGAGGCGCCGACCGTGAAGTCGGACCCCCAGCCGGCCAGCGGCGACAGCTCGAGGAAGGCCGAGCCGGGGTCGAGGAGCAGCTCGATGCGCTCGCGCGCGGTCAGCTTCCCGCGCGCGTGGTGGCGGTCGACGTACTTCTCGCCGCCGCCGGCCACTGCAGCTGCGTGCTGGGCGTCGAGGTCGGCGAGCTTCTCCAGCATCGCCTCGCGGTTGGTGCTCATCCTTCGACGACCGCCTTCATCCGCTCGAGCGTCGTGCGCATGCCGCGCTGGTTGGTCCGCCGACGCAGCGGGCCGAGGACCAGCCAGTAGAGGCGGGTCGGGAGGTTGGGGTCGAGCCGGAAGTACTCCGTGACGAGCGTGCCGCCGTCCTTGGCCTCGAGGCGGTAGCCCCAGTTGTTGACCGTCATCGCGTCAGTGCCCACGGAGAACTCGAAGACCCGCTCGGGCTCGCACTCCGTGACCCGGCACGGCGACCAGTACGTCGGTCCCACGCCGTTGCGCTTCACGTGGCCGGCGAAGTAGGCGCCGACCTCCGGCCTGGTCGAGCCGCGGGTCCACTTCGCCTCGAAGGTCTCGGGGCTGAACTCGCCGATCCGGGTCACGTCGCTGACGAGGTCCCAGACCTCGGCGGGCGGTGCGTCCATCCACACCGAGACCTGGTCCCCCAGGGACGGGAGCTTGATCATGTTGTCTCTCTCTCGGTGATTGAGGTGCGAGCGGAGCGAGCCTCGAAATTCATGACGCATAACCCATCAGCTTCGCCGTCAGGTCGCGCAGCACCTCGTCGGCACCGCCCCCGATCGGCAGCAGCCGGGCGTCGCGGTAGTGCCGCTCCACCTCGGTGCCGTGCATGTAGCCGGAGCCACCGAAGAGCTGGACGGCCCGGTCGCAGACGTACGCCGCGCAGTCGACCGCCGTCTGCTTGGCCAGGCAGGCCTCGGCGACGACGAACTCGCCCGCGGCGTGCCGGGCGGCGACGGAGCGCGTGTAGGTGCGCGCGACCTCGACCTGGCGGCGCATCTCGACGAGCGTGTGCTGGACGGTCTGGTTGCCCATCAGCGGACGCCCGAAGGTCATCCGCTCGCGGCAGTGGGCAGCGGCCAGCTCGAGCGAGCGGGCCGCGATGCCGTAGCCGTGCACGGCGAGCGCGATGCGCTCGACGACGAACTGGTCGGCGATCTGCCCGAAGCCCGAGTTCTCCGCGCCGACCAGGTTCGTGACCGGCACCCGAGCGTCGACGAAGGACAGCTCGGCGGTGTCGGAGCAGTGCCAGCCCATCTTCTTCAGGGACCGGTCGACGGTGAAGCCGGGCGTGCCCTTCTCGACGACCAGCAGCGAGATGCCGCTGTGGCCCGGCCCACCGGTGCGGACCGCGACGGTGACGAAGTCGGCGCGCACGCCGGAGGTGATGAAGGTCTTGGCGCCGTTGACGACGTAGTGGTCGCCCTCGCGCTCGGCGCGGGTGGTGATCCGCGCGACGTCGGAGCCCCCGCCCGGCTCGGTGATGGCGAGGGACCCGATCGTCTCGCCGGCCAGCGTGGGCCGGACCAGGCGGTCGACCAGGTCGGGGCTGCCGTTGGCCGCGATGTGCGGCAGCGCGATGCCGGCTGTGAAGAGCCCCGCCATCAGGCCGCTGGACGCCCCGGCCTCGAACATCGCCTCCTGCACGACGATCGAGTCGACGATGTCGCCGCCCCCGCCGCCGACCTCCTCGGGGAACGCGACTCCGATCAGGCCGAGCTCGCCGGCCTTCCGGTGGAGCGAGCGCGGGATCTCCCCGGCGTCCTCCCACTCCTGGAGGTGCGGGAAGACCTCGCGGCGCACGAACTCAGCAGCGGTGGCGCGGACGGCGTCGCGCTCTGTTGATTTCGACGCGCCCGTCGCGGCCTCGTCCCTCGGCCGCGGGGCTTGCTCAATCTCGCCTCGCGACGCGTCCTGCTCGTTCCTCGTCGTTCCCTGTTCGGTGGTCACAGCAGGCTCTCCTCGATCGAGACGGTGCGGGAGCGCAGCCACTCCCCGAGGCCCTTGGCCTGCGGGTCGAAGCGCGTGGAGGCGGCGACGCCCTGCCCGAGCAGGCCGTGGACGACCAGGTTGACCGCACCGAGGTGGGGCAGCAGCCAGACCTCGACGTCGAGGTCGGCCGCCTCGGGCACGAGGGCACCGATGCCCTTGGGCGACATCATCTTGAACAGCCACTGCACCCGGGCGTCGTAGACGTCGCGGTCGACGCCGTCGTGCGCGACCCACAGCCCGACGTTGGCGTCGCCGCCCTTGTCGCCGGAGCGCGCGTGGACGAAGGTGCCCAGCGGCAGCCGGCGGGTGAGCACGTCGGGACGCCCCGGGTACGGCGAGGGGCGGGCGCCGGGCGCCTCCTCGGCAGGGGTGAACGACGTCGGGTCCTCGACCACGTCGCGGCGGCCGTCGGCGTGGACGACCGTGTGGGTGACCTGGGACCGGTCGACGTACTCGGCGCGGTAGACGCCGTAGGGCGTGGCGGGGCCGGGCGGCGCGGTCATCGTGAAGCCGGGGTAGGACGCCAGTGCCAGCTCGACGGCGGCCGAGGTGAAGGCACGGCCGACCGGGTCGGGCGAGGGGTCCTTGACCGTGCAGCGGAGCAGCGTCGACGCCGCCTCCTCGGTGGGCGCGTCCGCGGGCGGCGGCGTGACCTCGGACCAGGCCACCTCGGCGGCCGTCAGCCGCGAGCCGAGCTGGTCGCGCACCCACGCGGCCTTCGCCTCGACGTCGAGACCGGTCAGCACGAGCTCGACGCTGTTGCGCCAGCCACCGAGCTCGTTGACGCACACCTTGAGCCGCTCCGGCGGTGCCTCGCCGACCACGCCGCTGATCGCGACGCGGTCCTCGGCCGCCTGCTCGAGGCGGACCGAGTCGAGGTGGACGGTGACGTCGGGGCCGAGGTAGCGCGTGGACTGGATCTCGTAGACCAGCTGGGCGGTGACCGTGTCGACAGTGACCGCGCCGCCCGTGCCGGCGTGCTTCGTGATGACGCTCGAGCCGTCGGCCGCGACCTCGGCGACGGGGAACCCGAGCGGTCGGTCACGGTGGGGCAGGGAGAGGAAGCCGCTGAAGTTGCCGCCCGTCGCCTGCGCCCCGCACTCGATCACGTGGCCGGCGACCACCGCGCCCGCCAGCGCGTCGTACGACGTCGCGGTCCAGCCGTGGTGTGCGATCGCCGGTCCGACGACGAGGGAGGCGTCGGTGACGCGCCCGGTGACGACGATGTCGGCGCCGCCGGTCAGCGCGGCGGCGATGCCGAAGCCGCCGAGGTAGGCGTTGGCGGTGAGGGCGTTGGCGAAGCCCAGCTCCCGCACGTCGTCGCCCTCGACGTGCGCCACCCGGACGTCGAGCCCGAGGCCGGTCGCGACCTCGCGCAGCTTGTCGGCGAGGCCGGCCGGGTTGAGGCCGCCGGCGTTGGCGACGATCTTCACGCCCCGCTCGAGGGCGAGGCCGAGGCAGTCCTCGACCTGACGGACGAAGGTACGGGCGTAGCCGAGGGAAGCGTCCTTGAGCTGGTCCTTGCCGAGGATGAGCATGGTGAGCTCGGCGAGGTAGTCGCCGGTGAGGACGTCGAGGCCCTGCCCGTCGACGGCGCCCTCGAGCATCTCGCGCATCGCACCGAGGCGGTCGCCGTAGAAGCCCGAGCAGCTGCCGATCCGCAGCGCCGGCCGGCTCGCCTCGATCATCGGGGTGCCCTTCCCTCGCCCGGCTGGCCGGCGAAGGCCTGGGCGACGTCGAGCCAGCGGTCGACGTCGGCGCCGGTCGCGACGAGGTCGGTGTCGGCTCGGTTGACCCGCTGGGTGACGAGGCGGCAGAAGTCGCCCGCACTGCCCGTCAGCGTCTGGGTGGCGTCCTCGGGCCCCCAGGCCCACACGTCGCCCGAGGGCGAGACGAGGTCGATGCGGAACTCCTCGGTCGGCACGTCGAGGCCGTGCAGCTGATGAGCGAAGTTGCGGGTGCGCACGCCGAGGTGCGCGATGTGGCGGATCCGGTCGGTGTCCTCGACGGGGGCGCCGAGCGCCTCGTGCACGTCGAGGCTGTGCGCCCAGGTCTCCATCAACCGCGCGGTCGCCATCGACGTGGCCGACATCGGCGGACCGAACCACGGCATCTTCTCGCCGCTCGGGTAGGTCGCCAGCGCGGCGTGGAGGTCGCTGCGCGCGGACCGCCAGCGGGCCAGCAGGTCGGGCTCGGCCGCGAGGGCGTGCGCCTGGGCGTCGACGAAGCCCTCGGGGTCGGCGATCGCCTCGAGCACGACCTCGTCCCAGGCCGCCTTGTCCGTCGCGGCCCGCAGGGCCACGCCGTCGGTCCAGGCGAGGTGCGCGACCTGGTCGGCCACGTCCCACCCGGCAGCCGGGGTGGGCGTGTGCCAACCGGCGTCGTCGAGGCCGGCGACGACGGCATCGAGCCGGTCACCCTCCGCGGCGAGGTCGGCGAGCACCTGGGTGAGCACGTCGGTCACGTCGTCTCCTTCTCGATGGTCTCTGGGCCTGCTCCGCGGCTCATCTCGCGGTCCAGCACGTCGGCCCACTCGCGCAGGATCCGGCGCCGGCGTGCCGAGTCGTCGGAGAACGTCGAGGCCAGGCCCAGCCCGCGGACCAGGTCGAGGGTGGCCTGCACCAGCTCGCGGACGCCCGGGCGCGACTCGTCGGCGCCCAGCGCGGCGACGGTCAACCGGTGCGCCTCGCGGCCGACCCGCTGCTCGAGCGGCGCGACCGCGGCGAGCAGCGCCTCGTCGGTGCGTGCCGCGACCCACAGCTCCAGCGCCGCCGCGAAGACCGGGGAGGCAAAGTGGTCGCCGAGCATCTCCAGCACCTGGCGGAGTCGAGTGCGGCGCCCCGTGGCGGTTGCCACCGGCTCTGCACTCAGCCGGTCGAAGGCTTCAGCGAGCTCGGCGCCGCGGCGCTCGGTGAGGTGCTCGACCGCCGCCACGACGAGGTCGTTCTTCGTCGGGAAGTGGTGCAGCTGCGCTCCCCTGCTCACCCCTGCCCGCTCGGAGACGAGCGTCGTCGACGTCCCGGCGAAGCCGCGCTCGACCAGCAGCTCGACGGTGGCCTCGAGCAGTCGGGCGCGCATCGCCCGGCTGCGGTCGGCCTGCGGCACGCGGGGCTGCGCAGGCGAGGACGAGGACATGCGCACAGCCTGCCGTGCCACAAACAAACAGTCAAGCCTGACTTTTACTGCACTCCGACCAGGCTGCTCGACGCTCCGCACCCGGAGCGCGCGCCGAGCCAGAGGTCGCCGGGCGCGGCCTGGACCTGCCAGGCGTACCACCCCGGCTGGGTCACGGCGACGGTCACGTGGGCCGTGCCGTTGCCGACGCGCGTGCGGGTCGCCTCGCCGACGACGGTCGCGCAGCCGTCGTGGATCGCGTCGATCGGGCGCGCGTACGGCCCGGCCAGCGTCGCAGTCAGCGTGACCTGGTCGGCGAAGGGCAGACCGGCGACGTCGGCCGTCGCGCCGAGCTCGCCGACCGGCAGCACGTCGGCGTCGGTGGCGATGCTGGTGGTGGCCCGACCGCGCACCTTCACGGGCGCTCCGCAGGCCGCCACCGGCGCGTTGGTCTCGGTGCCGTCGACCGTGACCTGCCAGACGAAGTAGCCCGCCGCCGGGCTCAGGGCGGGGAGGGCGTACGTCCCGCTGCCGGCGACCGGGGCCGTGACCTGGCCCGCCGTCGGGCCGGCGCAGCTCGCCGCCCCCGCGGCCGCGAACGGCCCGTGCAGTGCCGCCGTGGCCGTCCGCCGCACCGGGTCGCCCGCGACGGTCGCCACCACGCGCGCGGGCGAGCCGACCACCAGCTGCGCCGGGTCGGCGGCGAGCGAGACGGTCTGCTGACCGCGGACCGCGGCGTACGTCGACTCGACCAGCGTGCGGGTCACGCCACCCTCCACGGCGGCCGCCTGGTGTCGACGCTGCGGGCGCCAGACCACCAGCCGGTGCTCGGGCACGTGCCCGACCGTGGCCGTCACGTCCTGCCAGCCGCGGGCGTCGGCGGGGAACCGTGCCACCGCCTGGCCGTCGTCCCCCGTGACCGCCTCGCGGGGGTCGCCGCCCGCCATCCGCAGCGTGACCGGCAGCCCGGCCGCCGGCCTTCCGTGACCGTCCCGCACGCTCAGCGTGACCGCCACGCTCCCGCCCACGTCCGCGCCCGCGACGGAGAGGTGGGCGGCGTAGGCGCCGGCGCTGAGCCGTGACTGGCGCAGCATGATCCGCGCGAACCTCCTCACCGCCGGCCCGTTGCCGGACTGCCGGATGCGCCGCACGCCCTGCCGCCCGTCGATGCGCCAGGCGCCCCCGACCAGCAGGTGGTAGGCCGTCGCGTCGACGGCCGCCGACTGCGTGGCATCGCGGTAGGCGCCGTACTTGGACAGGATCCACGCCGCCCGCGCCGTCTCGCCCGGCGAGGCACCTCGGCCCGCGAGGTCGGTGACCGGCTGCGGTGACTCGAAGCCGGCGCGGTTCGGGCGCCGCGTCGGCGTCGTCAGGTAGAGCTCCGCGTGGCCCACCCGGTAGCCCCCGATCCAACCGCCCGCGGCGTCGCCGGTGCTCGGGATGACGTAGCCGGACCAGCGCTGGGGCGCGTCGTCCCCCGCGGCGACCGCTGCGCCGGTCGCGCCGGCGAGGCCACCGCCGACGAGGAGCAGCGCAGCGAGGCGGCGCCGCCAGTGGCGGCTGCGGTGAACGACGTGACCGTTGCCACCGTGCGCGGTGCGGGACATGGCGACCTCCTCAGCCCACCGGTGTCGGCGCCACGGTCCCCGGGTCCGTGGGCGTCCCGGTCGGCCTGGCCGTCGGGGGCCGGCTGGGGCTCGGCGTGGGGCTCGGGGTCGGGCTCGGCGTGGGGCTCGGCGTGGGGGTCGGCGTGGGGCTCGGGGTGGGGGTCGGCGTGGGGGTCGGCGTAGGGCTCGGTGTGGGCGGCGACTCCTGGGCCGACTCCTGGGACGGCGACTGGGCCACCGTGACCGCGTCGGTGGTGGTGGTCACGGGAGGCGGCGGGGTCACGGAGACCTGTCCCTGCACGCCGCTCGCCGACTCCGAGGTCGCCGACCACTGATAGGTCCCCGCGTCGAGGCCGGCGACCACCACCTGGCGGCCGTCGGCGGCACGGATCACGAGATGGCGTACGACGCGCAGGCCGGCGGGGCCGCGCACCACGAGTCGTACCGCCGCGGGACGCCGCGTCGCGCGCACCGCGAAGACCGCCGACCCGGCCGCGGTGCGGACGGTCCGTACCCGCACGGTGCGGCTCACGCCAGGGGTGGCGGCCGGGGTGGGCGTGCGGGTCGCGACCACCCGCTCGGCGCCGGGGTCACGCGTGGCCTCCGGCGACCGGTCCGGCCCGGTGACTGCCACGGCCAGCGAGACGGCCAGCGCCAGCCCCGCGGCGCCGACGAGCGCGACGCCGGCACGCCGCAGCCCCGAGCCGTGGTGGTCCTCGCCCAAGAAGTCGACAAGGTCCTGCACCGGCGGCACCACCGGCGGCTCCGGTCGCGGACGAGGACCTCGGTCGTCGACCGGCGCGACCCGCTGGTGAGGCACCGCCACCGGCTCCTCCACCGGGTCCTCCACCGGTTCCTCCACCGGGTCCTTCACGGGGTCCTTCACGGGGTCCTTCACGGGGTCCCTCGCCGGGTCCTCCACCAAGGACTGCACCCTCGCCGACGGGGCGACGCCGAGCTCCTCCTCGAGCACGTCGCGGTAGCGGTGGAGCTCGCGCCGCGCGCCGGCAGCGTCACCGAGGCCGAGGTGGCCACGGATCGACAGCTCCCGCGCCGACTCGCGCAACGGCTCGATCCCGCTGGCGGCGGAGGCGGCTTCGACCGCGAGGGCGTGGTCGCCACTGGCGAGGCCGTGCCGGGCGATCCGCTCGAGCGCCTCGACCCGGAGCTGTGCGAGACGCGACCGCTCCTCCGTCACCCAGTCGTCGTACCACCCCGGAAGCAGCTCGGGACCGCAGAGCGCGTCGAGCAGCTCGCGCGCCACGTCGCGGTCCATCGGCAGCTCCGTGAGCCCGGCCGTGCGGCGCAGGTCGTCGACGTCCACGCGGATCTCATCGGCCAGCACGAGGGAGGACCTGCTGGGGCTCAGCACCCCGGGGCACTTCCGCTGGCACTGCCAGACCGCCCGGCGCAGGCTGCCGAGGGCGTGCTCGTCGGTGCTGTCCGGCCACAGGATGCTCGCCACCTGCGCACGGGAGCCCGGGTCGTCGAGGCCGAGCAGGGTCACCAGGCGCTGCTCCCGGTGACCGAGGTCGATCCCGACACCGTCGACGACGAGCTGCCAACCGCCCAGGAGCCGCAGGCGCGCGGAGGCGACAGCGACGGCGCTGTGCTCGGACACGGGACGACACCTCCCCCGAAGGATTGCCATGAAGGATTGGCATGGAACGCGCGAGGTCAGTCGGGGCGGGGGTCTGATCTCTTTACCCTTCGCAGGGTGCTCCTCACCCTCACGGGTGAGAAGGGGCCGACGCAACATCCCCAAAATTCGTGGCTCTGTCTAGACCGCGAGGACCACGCAGAGGCCTCGTCACGTCCGGGTCACGCAGAAGTCACGGCGGTGCGCGTCCACTCTCGGCACGCAGAGCGCACAAGGGGGGAGGTGAATCACCATGCGCAACGTACTTTCCATCGCCGAGCTCGAGTCCGAGCACACCGAGCTGCTCCCGGTCCGGGAGACGCTCACCTTCGGCTTCGGCAACCAGAACTGGGCGGCCATCTACGCGAGCAACTCGTCGCTGGCCCTCAACGCCGCGTCGCTGGCCTCGATGGCCAGCAGCGCCGCCGTGCAGACGGTCGTCGTCACGCAGGGCTGATGCTCCACGCCGTGGCCCCACCGCGGGGGGCCACGCGCGCCGCTCCGGTCCTCGCGGGCCGGTTCCGACACCAGGAAGGGGGTGAACCGGAATGATCCGACGACCAGTGCTCACCGTGGCCGACCTCGATGCCGAGGTGGCCACCGCACTGCCACTGCGGGAGACGATGAGCTGCCAGTTCGCATGCATCAACGTCGCCAACGTCATCGGCGTCAACCTCGCCATCTCGGTGAACGCCGCCACGATCAACTCCCAGGCGAACGCCCTGGCCATGCAGTACCTCGGCTCGATCCAGATGCCGTGACCCGATCAGGCGGCGGCTGTGTTGCTCTGGCGCAGCCGCCGTCCTCACCTCGACCTCCAGAGCACACCAGAGCGATGAACCACACCCGGACTGCACCTCAGCACGCCACCGACACGGACGTCCCATCGGGAGCCACAGGGCCGCGATGGCGACGGGCCCTGGGCCTGCAGTTCCTGGGGCCGGTCCAGGGGTCGGGTCTGCGCGACCCGGCCTACCTGGTCCGGAGGATCGACGACCAGGTGGTCCAGCTCTCCGAGCTCCTCCACCTGGTCGTCGTCCACTCCGAGCCGCCACGCGGCTCCGCCGAGCTCGCCGACGCGGTGAGCACGGCGTACGGCCGGACGCTGACCGTCGAGGGGGTCGAGCACCTCATCACCACCCGGCTCGAGCCGCTGGGCCTGGTCGTCGCCGACGAGGCCGAGGAGCCGGAGCGCCCGATGAAGGCGCGGCCCCTGCTGTCGTTGACCCTCAAGGCCACGCTGGTGCCGGCTCGTCGTGTGCGCGTGCTGGCCGGCCTGCTCGCGCCCCTCTTCTGGCCGCCGGTCGTGGTGGCCGCGCTTGTCACCCTCGTCGCCGCGGACGTCCTGCTCGTGACCGGCGGCGGGTTCTGGCAGGCGGTCTCCGAGGTGTTCGCCACCCCGACCACCGCACTGCTGATCTACGCCCTGCTCATCTGCGCGGCCGTCGTGCACGAGACGGGGCACGCCGCTGCCTGCTGCTACGGCGGCGCCGACCCGGGCGAGATCGGCGTGGGCGTGTACCTGGTCTTCCCGGCCTTCTACACCGACGTGACCGACTCCTACCGGCTCGGTCGCGCCGGACGCGTCCGCACCGATCTCGGCGGCCTCCACTTCAACGTGCTGACGGTGCTCGCGCTGGTCGCGGGCTACCTGGCGACCGGCAGTGGGCTGCTGCTGCTGACCGCCTTCGCTCTGCAGCTGCAGATGCTGCAGCAGCTGATCCCGGTCGTGCGATTCGACGGCTACTTCATCCTCTCCGACCTCGCCGGTGTGCCGGACCTGTTCTCCCGCGTCGGTCCCGTGCTGCGCAGCCTGCGGCCCGGTCGACCGGTCGACCCCCGGGTCAGCGAGCTGCGGCCGGGGGCGCGGCGCTTCGTGACCGCCTGGGTGCTGATGGTCGTGCCGCTGCTGGCCGTCGCGGTGGTGTGGTTCGTGTGGGCCCTGCCCCAGTTCGTCGGCCACGGCCGGGAGGGGATCCGGCTGCAGCAGCTGGTCTTCGACCTCGCCTGGCAACGACGCGACTGGCCGGCGATGGCGCTGGCGGTCGTCTCGATCACCCTCCTGCTCGTGCCGCTGGTCGGCGTCGCCGTCATGGTGTGGCGCCTGGCCACGACACTGGCCACCCTCGTCCGGCGCCACCTCCAGATCCAGGCCGCCGCGCGCCTGCGCACCGAGGAGCGACGCATGGACACCTTCGACCAGCCGCCCGTCGCCGAGCCGCCCGTGCTCTCGGCCGCCGACTTCACCGACGCGGTGATGTACGCCCCGCGCGTCCCGCCGCCGCGGCACGGCTGGCGCCGGGCGGTGTACGAGGGCAGCGGACACGCGGTGAACCCCGGCCCGAGCCCCACCGAGCAGCGGCGCCAGGAGCTCGAGCGGCGGCTGCGCACGCCCATCGAGGGGTCCCGGCGGGTGGTGGTGCTGAGCCGCAAGGGCGGCGTCGGCAAGACCACCATCACCCTCGCCCTGGGCAGCACGTTCGCGATGCTGCGCGGTGACCGCGTCATCGCCGTCGACGCCAACCCGGACGCGGGCAACCTCGCCCACCGGGTCGCGCCGCCGCACGACATGAACATCACCCACGTCCTCCGCGACCTCGACGACATCACCAGCTACGCCGCGCTGCGCGGCTACACCTCCCAGGCGATCGAGTCCCGACTCGAGGTGCTGGCGTCCGACGACGACCCACGGATCCAGATGGCCCTGGCCCGCGACGACTACCACCGCCTCGTCGGGCTGCTCGACCACTTCTACAACCTGATCCTGCTCGACACGGGCACCGGGATCCTCGACAGCGCCAACCAGGGGTTGCTCAGCGAGGCCGACCAGGTGGTGCTCGTCGTACGCGCCGGGCTGGACGGTGGACGTGCCGGCGCACTGACCCTGGACTGGATGGACGAGCACGGCTTCGGCGACCTGGTCTCGAGGGCCGTCGTCGTCGTCAACGCGCAACGCCACGGCGCTGCGCCCCCCGAGAAGATGCGGCGCCACTTCGAGAAGCGCTGCCAACGCGTGGTCACCGTCCCGTGGGACGGCGCCCTCGAGCAAGGAGCCCTGACCGACATGTCCTCCCTGCACCGCACGACGCGGGACAGCCTCGTCGACATCGCCGCCGCGGTCGCCGACAACTTCGTCCGGATGGGAGCGCGACCGTGAACCCGCGGAGCGTGGTGCTCGCGGCCGTCACGACCGCCGTCGTCCTCGTGGCGACGATCGGCGGGTCGTCGCCCGCGGCCCACCCGGACGGCCGGATCGGCGCCGTCGACCTCCTGTCGAGCGCCCACCCGTCGGTCGCGGTGCCGACCGTCGTGGACCGCGCCTACGAGGGGCGCGGCTGGTTGCGCGGCACCGACGTCTCCGCCGACGCCGCGGCGATCACCTCGGCCACCTGCGACGGCTGCGCCGGCGAGAGCACCACGCTGCAGGTCGTCTACGCCGGCCGGGCCCGTCTGGCACGCCTCGACAACGTCGCGACCGCCTGGGCGCAGGGGTGCGTCCGCTGCACCGGCACCGCGCTGTCGGTGCAGGTCGTGGTGCTGCGCGGGCGGCCGACGACCGTCCCCGACAACCGGGCGCTGTCGGTGACGGCGGCGTGCGAGGGGTGTCGTACGTCGGCGCTCGCGTTCCAGGTCGTGCTCGTCGCCGACGACGCCGAGCCGATGGGCGCGGGCGAGCTGGCCGGCCTGCGGTCCTGGTTCGACGAGCAGGCGGCGGTCCTCCGCGCGTGGGTCGGCCCTGCGGAGCCGCAGCCGCCGAGTCCCACGCCGGAACCGACGCAGACGACGGAACCGACGCCGCCCACCGACCCGTCGCCGACCCAGCAGCCGACACCGACTGCGTCACCCGCGACGCCCTCGCCGGCGGACCCCGCCGCGCCGGGCACCAGCAGCCGCCGGGCACGGCGTGACGCCGTGTCCGCGCTGGCCGACCTCGAGCGGCTGCTCACCGGCGCCCTCGACGCGGAGGCGGTGGCTGCCGACGTGGACCTGAGCCGCTGACGGCGGCCGGCCGTCGGGTCCCGGTCACTCCAGCCGGGCCACCAGCGGGAGCCGCGAGCGGGCGGTGAGGCCGACGACCGCCGAGGTGAGCAGCGGGAGGGCGACCACGATGGCCGCGATCAGCAGCCACGGGACGTCGAGGTAGGGGCCGGTCTCGCTGAACGACGTGAGAGGCCGGGAGATGGCGACGCCGGGGATGAAGCCCACCGCCGCTCCGAGCACCGCACCGACGGAGCCCAGGACGAGGGCGTACGCCGCCGCCACCCGCCGCCGGGTGCGCGGCGCCGCGCCGACCGCGGACAGCGTGGCCAGGTCGGGGCGGGCGTCGGAGAGTGCGAGGAAGGTCGCGGTCAGGGTGCCGCCGAGCATCAGCACCCCACCGAGGGCGCCCAGCACGAGGAGGACGATCACGACCTGCGGGGGGCGCTGGTAGCCGCGCTCGACGTAGAGCGTGGTGTCGTCGGCGACGCCGCCGACCGTCTCGCTGATCCGGGTCTCGGCCTGCCGGTCGATGTCGCCGGTGAGCCGCAGGCTCCTCGTCACGACCTCCACGCCGATGTCGTCGGCGACCACGGTGGGCATCACCGACAGAGCCGGCACCGGTCCCCAGCTCGCAGAGTCCCAGGCGACGAGCTGGGCGGGCACCCTGTCCGCCGACGTCGACTCCGCCTCGTCCGAGCGCTCGCGCCACGTCTCGGACCTGATCGTCGTCTCGTCGACGGCATCGGTCCGCAAGGTGAACACCACGACCCTGCCCGCTGCCAGTCCCTCGTCGATGCGTCTGGCCGCCTCGCCGCTGAGCCCCAGCTCGGCGGCGTGGTCGGCGACGGCGATGCCCGGACCGTAGGAGGCGAGGCAGCACTCGTCCGGCTCCAGCGCGGGCCCGTCGACCCAGGTGTTGGTGTAGCCATTGGGGTCGTAGGTGTCGTCCGGTCCACGGGTCTCCGCGACCTCGACGTCGGGTGCGGCGCGGCGCACGGCGTCCTCGATGCGGCTCCAGGTCGCGGCCGCGTCAGGAGCCGCCTCTCCCGTGAGCACCTCGGGAGCCCAGGTGACGTAGCCGCTCCCGATCTGCGCCTGGGGCTCGTAGCCCTTCTGGTCGGCCAGCTCCTGGCTCGTGGTCGCGATGCCGAGGGCCACCACCCCGGCGACGGTCGCCGCGACGGCTGCCACGGCGGGGACGGTGCGGGTGCGGTGCCGCGCGGCGTCGCGGGCGGCGTACCTCGCGGTGAGCGGCAGGCGGCCGGAGGCCCTCGCGACGGCGGAGACGACCACGGGCACGACGAGGATCATCCCGAGCACGGACACGATGGCCGCGGCGGCGATCCAGTAGGCACCGTTGCCGCGGTCGGAGGTCAGCGCGCCGTAGGTCGATGCGGCGATCCCGGCGCCGAGCAGCACGAGGCCGACGACCGGGGTGGAGGCACGCGGGCGCCGGTCGCCGCGGCGGCCGGCGAGCACGGCGACGACGTCCTGGCGGCTCGCCAGCCAGGCAGGCACGACGGAGGCGAGCACGGCGGAGACCAGGCCGAAGGAGGAGATGGCCGCGAGGTAGAGCCACGGCAGCTCGAACGGACCGAACCAGTCGCCATTGAAGCGCTGGACCAGCGGCAGCAGCGCCCAGCCGACGACGATGCCGAGCACCAGGCCCACGGCGGAGGCGACGAACCCGAGGACGAGCCCGCTGCCCAGGATGACCCGCCGCGACTGCCGCGGCGTGCCTCCGGAGGCGGCGATGAGCGCGAGCGTGCGGGCGTGCCGTCGGGCACCGACCGCGAACGCCGGTCCGGCGAGGAGCACGACCTCGATCAGGGCCATCACGATGATGAGCACGACGACGGCGACCATCTCGTTGGTGCCGGTGTCGTAGCCCATCTGCTCGGCCATCGAGGCCAGGTCGGGCGGGTCCGCCAGGACGGCGCGCGAGGTGACGAGACCGCCGATCTCGTTGAGCCGCTGGACCGTCGACCACGACACGGGTCCGGCGTCGACGAGCCACTCGCGAACGTTGGTGGAGTCGCTGGGCAGGTCGGCCGTCGAGCCGAGCATGACGGGGCGGTCGCGCGCCGTCGCGTCGCGACCGGCGCCGACGATCGTCAGCGTCGAGCCGTCGACGTCCAGCTCGTCGCCGACGGCGAACCCCTTCTCCAGCATGGCGTCGTTGACCACCACCTCGCCGGCGGCCGCAGGGAGGCGACCGGACCCGACCTCGAAGAGTCCCTCGGCGATCGGGTCGGACAGGTCGACACCGGTCGTGGAGAAGCTGATGACCTTGCTCCCCAGGCGCGCGCGCTGCCAGCCGGTGGCGATCGGCACCAGCCGGGCGTCGTCGCCCAGGACTTCGAGGACGTCGGACTCGTCGAGCGGGTCGTCGTAGTCGAAGTCGCCGAGCTGCACCCACTGGCCGCGCATCGGGTCGGCCGACTGGACCACCCGGCCGCGACCCTCGGTCCGCACCCGGGCGTCCGCCGCACCGAGCGTGCGGTCTGCGCTCTCGATCCCGCTGACCTCGGAGGTCTTGATGATCACCGCGGCGGCACTGACGGCCAGCACCGGGAGGCTGATCATCACGAGGACGAGGATGCTGCGGCCCCTGTGCCGCAGCGCATCACGCCAGGCGATCAGCAGCGCCGGGCGCCAACCGTTCATGCGGGGTCCCCGAGGCGTTGTTCGGGGGAGCGCTTCGGGGTCCCCGCGAGCTTGTGACGGGGGAGGGGAGCGGAGGAGTCAGAAGGTCGTGGGGTGAAGCGGAGCGGAGGAGAAGAACGTCGTGGGGTGCTCATCGACCGGCCTCTTCGACCAGGAGCCCCTCGGGCTCGTCGGCGCCGGTCTCGTCGACGACGACGCCGTCGCGGAGGAAGACGACCCGGTCGGCCCAGGCGGCGTGGCGCGCCTCGTGCGTCACCATCACGCCGGCCGCGCCGGCGTCGCAGCGGGCCCGCAGCAGCCGCAGGATCTCCTCGCCGGTGTCGGTGTCGAGCGCGCCGGTCGGCTCGTCGGCCAGGATCAGCCGGCGGTCGCCGACGATGGCGCGCGCGATCGCCACGCGCTGCTGCTGGCCCCCGGACATCTCGTCGGGGAACCGGTCCGCGAGGTCGGCGATGCCGACCTCCTCCAGCGCGGTCAGCGCGAGCCGGCGGGCGATCCGGCCCTTCTCGCCGTCGAGCTCGCGCGGGAGGGCGAC
Organism: Nocardioides sp. Root122; assembly: GCF_001425025.1. Classification (GTDB taxonomy): domain Bacteria; phylum Actinomycetota; class Actinomycetes; order Propionibacteriales; family Nocardioidaceae; genus Nocardioides. The sequence goes on along the minus strand of NZ_LMDE01000001.1, from coordinate 158,301 downwards.
GTTCTCGGCGGCGGTGAGGGCGGGGATGAGGTTGAAGTCCTGGAAGACGTAGCCGACCGACGTACGCCGCATCCGGGCGCGACCGGCGTTGTCGAGCGAGGCGAGGTCCGTGCCTTCGATCCACACCGAGCCGGACGTGGGGGCGTCGAGACCACCGGCCAGGGTGAGCAGGGTCGACTTGCCGGAGCCCGACGGGCCCATGACGGCGACCAGCTCGCCGGGGTGGGCGCGGAAGGTCACGCCGCGCAGGGCGTGCACCTCGGTGGCACCCTCGCCGTGGATCCGGCTGACGGCGGCGAGGTGGACGACGGCGTTCATCGCTTCGCCTCCTCGGTGGTCGACACGGCGGGCGCGTCACGACGTACGTCGTCGCGCTCGAGCGCCGCGCGTCGCAGGCGGGCCTCGCAGTGGTCGAGCCAGCGGACCTCCGCCTCGGCGTCGAAGACCAGGGAGTCGAGGACCAGGCTCCAGGCGAGGTCTTCGGGGGCGTCGGGCGCGGCAGCGCGGCCGGTGCGCTTGAGCCGGGTGTAGTCCTGCAGCGCCGCCATGGTCGCGCTGCGCTGGCGCTGGATGATCGTGCCGACGTCGACGCCGGGCAGGGTCACGGCGATGGCGAGCTTGATGGCCAGCTCGTCGCGGGGCGGTTGGGAGCGAGGCACCGGAGTGGCGAACCACTCCGACACCTCGCTCCGTCCCGCCTCGGTGGCGCGATAGCTGACGTGCCGCTCGGTCGCGGACTGGTGGGTGTCGGCTCCCCCGAGCTCGACCACCTCGACCAGTCCGTCACGCTCGAGTCGCGTGAGGGTGGTGTACACCTGCCCGATGTTGAGCGGCCACGTCTCGCCGGTGCGCTGCTCGAACTCCGCCCGGAGCTGGTAGCCGTACATCGGCCCCCGCTCCAGGATCGCCAGCATCGCCTGTCGGATCGACATCCGCGCCTCCGTGGTTCGTTCCACCGCCCCCCGTGGTCGATGGATACCGGGTATGTATACCACGTATGCATGTGGCTCCGCACCTTCGTGATCCCCGGTCAGACGGGGATCACTGGACGAGGTCAGACGGCGGCGACGGTGAGAACGACGCGCGCCCGGTCGGCGGGGTCGAGCCAGCGGCGGCGGGCCCGGAGGAGGCGGCGGGTCGACCAGGCGAGGAAGGGAACGGCGAACGCGACCGGGACCCAGGCCCACGGCAGCGCCGCGAGGACGGTGAAGAGCATGGCGGTCAGCGTCGTGACGAGCGAGAGCCGGCCGGCGTACCCGGCCATGGCGCCGTGCGGGGCGGGCGTCGCCCGCGGCGAGGCGAGGTCGACGGAGTAGGGCGAGCGCACCGACCAGGTCATCACGATCGCCAGCACCTGGACCAGCACGACGAGCCAGCAGGCGGCGACGGAGAGCCCGGTCACCAGCGGCGGCAGCCCGTTGCGCAGCAGCGCGAGGAGGACGGTCACCCCCGAGACCATCGCCATGCACTCCGCGACGACGAGGGCGCGTACGTCGAACACGTCGCGCGCGGTGACCGGGAGGGTCTCGCGCCAGACCATCCCCTTGCCGTCGAGGCACCAGGCGTTGACGCCGAAGAGCAGCGCGGCGCCGCTCGCGGTGAGCCCGGGCAGCAGCATGACCGAGCTCCACTGCAGCCCGGCCACCAGCGCGATGAGGCCAGGGCCGAAGCCCAGGACGAGCAGGCCACGGCGCATCCCGACCGAGCGCCACACCGAGCCCCGGTCGAGCCGGCGCAGCAGCGCGCGCTCCGGGGAGCCCCAGCGCGGCTCGGGCACGTGGCGGGCCTCGTGCACGCCGGACTGCACCCGCAGCTCCTCGCGCGGCGGCAGCCCCAGGGCCCACGTCGCGGGCCGTGCGCCGACGAGGACGGCGACCACGGCAACGGCGAGGAGCACGACGACCGCGAGCGGCCAGCGTGAGGTCGGGGCGGTCTCGGCCAGCCACGTGGTGGGCAGCGCCCGGACGATCGGTCCGAGCGCCCCGGCGAGGTGCAGCCCGGCCAGCGCGAGCACGACCAGGCCACTCACCACCCGCACCGCCACGACACCGTGCGCGGTCCGGCGTACGCCCTCGATCGTCCAGCCGATCGCCTGCCCGACGGCCGACGCCGCCACCACCCAGGCGAGCGCCACCAGCTGCGCACCGAGCAGGTGGGCAGGCACGGCCACGAGTGCACTGACGGCGAGGAGGGCCCACATCTGGACGAGCCAGGCGAGGTTGACCGGCGCCAGCAGCAGCGCGCCGAGGTGCTCGGCGACCGGGCTGACCGGGTGGATCGCCGCCTCGCTCCGCGAGAGGAGCTCGCGACCACCGCCGCTGCTCATCGCCGAGCTGATGCTGAGCAGGAGGAAGCCCACGAACGCCGCGCCGAGGTTGCCCTGCAGGGAGGTGACCGCGATCTGCACGGTCTCGTTGCGGACGGCCCCGAGGTCGAAGAAGGCGGGCCCCACTGCGAAGCCGATGGTCAGCAGCACGACCACCGCCGCGCCGGTCACTGCGGCTGCGGGACGGCGTACGGTCCCCGCGCGGAACGCCACCAGGTGGCGGGTGTCGCGCGCGGCCTCGAGCCAGTCAGTCGAGGAGGTCACGGTAGGCCTCGCCGGTGAGCTCGGCGGTCTGCATCGCCGCGACACGGTTGCCCCCGCGCAGCACGACTGCGGTGCCGCAGGCCTCGAGGGCCAGGTCGCGCAGGTGGGTGGAGAGCAGCACGCAGGCGCCGCGGGCGCGGGCGTCGGCGACCACCTCGAGGGTGGCCTCCACCCCGATCGGGTCCACGCCGTCGAAGGGCTCGTCGAGCAGCAGCACCGACGGCTCGTGCAGCGCGGCCAGCACGACGCTCAGCCGGCGGCTCATGCCGTGGCTGAACCCGCCGACCACGCGGTGCGCCACGTCGCCGAGCTCGAACCGCTCGAGCAGGTCGCGGCCGCGCTCCTCCCAGTCGCCCATCCGCCGCAGCCGGGCGCTGAGCTGGAGGTGCTCCCACGGGGTGGCGCGCGGGACCAGCCCGCCCACGTCCGGGCAGTAGCCCACCACGCGCTTGACGCCGAGGGCGTCGGTCGCGGCGTCGTGGCCCGCGACGGTGACCTCACCGGCGGTCGGAGGGACGACGCCGGCGAGCACCTTCATCGTCGTCGACTTGCCGGCGCCGTTGCGCCCGAGCAGCGCAGTCGCCTGCCCGCCGGTCGCGGTCAGGTCGACGCCCGACACGGCCTCGACGTCGCCGAAACGCACGTGCAGGTCGCGGACGACGACGGCGGGGATCTGGCTCACCTCCCGATTCTCGCCGACCAGGCACTTCCTCGCGGTGAAACGGACTGACCGGGCACTTCGTCGCGCTGGAACGCGACGACCGGGCACTTCCTCACGGTGGAGCGCGAGGAAGTGCCCGGTCGGTGGTGCGCAGCGCGAGGAAGTGCCCGGTCAGTGCGCGAGACGGGGAGGAAGCGCCCGGTCAGCGGTTCAGGCGGGGAAGGTCTCGCCCTTCGCCGCGAGCTCGCGGAGGTACGGCGTCGGGCGGAAGCGCTCGCCGTAGGCGTCGGCCAGCTCGTCGGCCCGGGCCAGGAACGCATCGAGCCCGATCGGGCCGACGCCGTGACCGGTCTCGTCGAGGGCCTGCCAGCCGGTCATGAACTGGGCCGCACCGCCGGTGAGCGCCGGGAAGCCGATGCCCATGATCGAGCCGATGTTGGCCGCGGCGGCCGAGGTGATGACACCCTCCTCGAAGCACTTCGCGGTCTCGATGGCCTCGATGAACAGCATCCGGTCGCGGACGTCGCGGATCGGGAGCTGCTGCTCGGCGACGGGGAACGTCTCGGCGAGGCCCGGCCACAGCGTCGTACGCCGGCCGTTCTCGTCGTAGTCGTAGAAGCCCGCGCCCTTGAGGCGCGACGGGCGCCCGAGGCCGATCATCGTCGAGATGACCTCGCCGGCCGGGTAGTCACCCAGGTCGACGCCGTCACGCGCGGCCGCGTCCTCGGTGGCCTTGCGGATCTTGGCCATCAGCTCCATGTTGAGCTCGTCGCTGATCTGCAGCGGCCCGACCGGGAAGCCGGCCGACGTCGCGGCCCGCTCCAGCGAGACCGGGTGGACGCCCTCGCTGAGCATCGTCAGGCCCTCGTTGATCTGGGTGCCGATGACGCGCGAGGTGTAGAAGCCACGGGAGTCGTTGACCACGATCGGCGTCTTGCGGATCTGCTGCACCACGTCGTAGGCCTTGGCCAGCGCGACGTCGGAGGTCTCGGCGCCGCGGATGATCTCGACCAGCGGCATCTTGTCGACGGGGCTGAAGAAGTGCAGCCCGATGAAGTCGGCCGGGCGGTCGACGCCGGTGGCGAGCTCGGTGATCGGCAGGGTCGAGGTGTTGGAGCACAGCAGCGCGTCGTCGTCGACGTAGGGCGCCACCTCGGCGAACACCTTCGCCTTGAGCGAGGGATCCTCGAAGACGGCCTCGATGACGAGGTCGCAGCCCGCCAGGTCCTCGGCGGACGCGGTCGCGGTGATCCGGCCGAGCAGCTCGTCAGCCTTCTCCTGCGAGATCTTGCCGCGCTCGACGCCCTTGGCGTTGAGCTTCGCGGTGTAGGCCTTGCCCTTCTCGGCCGCCTCGAGCGAGACGTCCTTGAGCACGACCTGCATGCCGGCCCGGGCACACGAGTAGGCGATGCCGGCGCCCATCATCCCGGCGCCGAGGACGGCGACCTTGGTGGCTTGCCAGCGCTCGATGCCCTGCGGGCGCAGCGAGCCGGAGTTGATCGCCTGGAGGTCGAAGAAGAAGGCCTGGATCATGTTCTTGGCCTGCTGGTTGACCACCAGGTTGGTGAAGTAGCGGCTCTCGATGCGCGACGCGGTGTCGAAGTCGACCTGCGCACCCTCGACCGCTGCGCTCATGATCGCGCGCGGCGCCGGGTAGACGGCGCCCTTGGTCTGCTTGCGCAGCAGCGCCGGGAACGCCGGCAGGAACTGCGCGAGCGCCGGGGTCCTCGGCGTGCCGCCGGGCATCTTGTAACCCGCGCGGTCCCACGGGTTCTTCGCCGCGTCCTCGTCGTCGCGGTGCGCGAGCACCCACGCCTTCGCGGCCGGGAGGAGCTCGTCGCGGGTGGGCACGACCTCGTCGATGAGGCCCTTGGCCAGCGCGCCCTGCGGGTCGAACTGCGTGCCCGGCATCAGCACGTCCATCAGCGCCGACTGCAGCCCCAGCATGCGTACGACGCGGGTGACCCCGCCGCCGCCGGGCAGCAGGCCTAGCGTCGCCTCCGGCAGGCCGATCTTGACCGAGCGGTCGTCGACCGCGATGCGGTGGTTGGCGGCGAGGGCGATCTCGAGGCCCCCGCCGAGCGCGGCGCCGTTGATCGCTGCGACCACCGGCCGCGGGAAGGTCTCCAGCCTGCGGAGGCTGGACTTGATGGCCTCGCCCATCGAGAAGATCGCCTCGGCGTCGTCCGGGGTGGCGGTGACCATGCTCTTGAGGTTGCCGCCGGCGAAGAAGGTCTTCTTCGCGCTGGCCAGGACCACGCCGGTCACCTCGTCCTGCTCGTCGTGCAGCCGCTGGACGGCGGCCTCCATCGACGCGAGGTAGAGCTCGTTCATGGTGTTCGCGCTGGCCGTCGGGTCGTCGAGGGTCAGGGTGACGATGCCGTCGGCGTCGCGGTCGTAGCGGACCGCGGTCTTCGTGTCAGTGGTGCTCATGCTGTGGGTGTTCTCCTTCTCAGACGAGCTCGACGATCGTGGCGATGCCCATGCCGCCGCCGACGCAGAGCGTGGCGAGGCCGCGCTTCTGGTCGCGCCGAGCGAGCTCGTCGACGAGGGTGCCGAGGATCATCGCGCCGGTGGCGCCGAGGGGGTGACCCATGGCGATGGCGCCGCCGTTGACGTTGGTGACGTCGTGGCTGATGCCCATGTCGCGCATGAAGCGCATCGCGACGGCGGCGAAGGCCTCGTTGATCTCCCACAGGTCGATGTCGTCGACCTCGAGGCCGGCGCGGGCCAGTGCCTTGCGGGCTGCGGGCGCCGGGCCGGTCAGCATGATCGTCGGGTCGGCGCCCGACACGGCGGTGGCGACGATGCGGGCGCGCGGGGTCAGCCCGAGCGACGTACCGACCTCCTCGGTGCCGATCGCCATCAGCGCGGCGCCGTCGACGATGCCGGACGAGTTCCCCGCGTGGTGGACGTGGTCGATCGCCGGGACCCAGTGGTACTTCTCCAGCGCCACGTCGTCGAAGCCGGCGTCGCGCCCCATCTGGGCGAACGACGGCTTGAGCCCGGCGAGGCCCTCGACGGAGGTGTCGGGACGGACGGTCTCGTCGCGGTCGAGGACCGTGACCCCGCTGATGTCGCGCACCGGGATGACCGCGTTGTCGAAGTAGCCGTTGGCCCACGCCTTCGCGGCGCGGTGGTGCGACTCGGCGGCGTAGGCGTCGACGTCGGCGCGCGTCCAGCCCTCGATCGTGGCGATCAGGTCGGCACCGATGCCCTGCGGCACGAAGCCGGTCTGCAGCGCGGTGGCGGGGTCCATGGCCCACGCGCCGCCGTCGCTGCCCATCGGCACGCGGCTCATCGACTCGACGCCACCGGCGAGGATCAGGTCCTCGAAGCCCGAGCGCACGCGCTGCGCGGCCTGGTTGACAGCCTCGAGACCGGAGGCGCAGAACCGGTTGAGCTGCACGCCGGCCACGGTCTCGGGATAGCCGGCCTTGAGGGCGGCGGTCTTGGCGATGTCGCCGCCCTGGTCGCCGATGGGGGTCACGACACCGAGCACGACGTCGTCGACGCGGGCCGGGTCGAGCGTGGGGTTGCGGGTCTTGAGCTCGTCGAGGAGTCCGACGACCAGGTCGACCGGCTTCACCTCGTGCAGCGAACCGACGGCCTTGCCGCGGCCGCGAGGTGTGCGGATGTGGTCGTAGACGAATGCTTCTGCCATGTGGGCGATTGTGACACCATTACTGTCACAGTCCAACAGGTGTGGGCGGCGTCACGTCGGACCCGCGGATCGACGACGAGAGGATGGGTGCGTGGAGACCGAGCTGCTGACGCTGGACGAGCTGACCGAGCGCACGGGGGTGAGCGCGCGCAACGTGCGCTTCTACGCCTCGCGCGGCCTGGTCCCCTCGCCGATCCGCCGCGGTCGCTCCGGCTACTACGGCCCCGACCACGTCGCGCGGCTCGAGCTCGTCCGCGAGCTCCAGGGCCACGGCTTCACGCTCGCCGCCATCGAGAAGTACGTCGACCAGATCCCCGAGAGCGCCACCCCCTCCGACATCGCGCGCCACCTCTCGTTGCTCGCGCCGGTGACCGGCGACCGTGACGTCGACGTCCCCGGCGGGCTGTCGGGCATGGGCATCTCGCCCGAGGCGGCCGCGGCCGTCGCGGAGGTCTACGCCGAGCACGGGCGCCAGGTCGCCGAGGAGCTCTCCGAGATCGTCCGGACCATGGTGTGGCCGCAGTTCCGTGAGCACGGCTACACCGCCGAGCAGCTGCGCGAGTTCATCCACCGCCTCAAGCCGCTGACGATCGCCGGACTGGTCACCGCCTACGAGCAGGCCATCGACCAGAGCCAGGCGGCCCACGACGGCAGGCGGGTGAGATGACCGCCCATCGGGGTGTTCGCACGCCAGCCCGTGACTTGCGAGGGTGGCGCGGTGACTGACGAAGACCAGCGGACCCGATGACCGCGGCCGCGGTCTACTTCCTGCTCGGCCTGTCCCTGCTCCTCGCGACGGTCCTGCCCCAGGTGACGAGTCGCATCGCGCTGTCACCGCCGATGGTGCTCGTCGTCCTCGGCATGGGCTTCGGCCTGCTGCCCCTCGCCGACGACGTCAGCCTGGAGCCGCAGGACAACCACGCGCTGATCACCCACGTCACCGAGTTCACCGTGCTCGTCTCCCTCATGGGCGTCGGGCTGGCGATCGACCGCATGCTCGACCTGCGGTCGTGGCGGTCGTGGCGCACCTGGTCCCCGGTCTGGCGGCTGCTGCTGGTGGCGATGCCGCTCACCATCCTCGGCACCGCGTTCCTGGGGTGGTGGGTGGCCGGTCTGGCCCCCGCCGTCGCGCTGCTGCTGGGCGCCGTCCTCGCCCCGACCGACCCGGTGCTGGCCTCTGACGTCCAGGTCGGCGAGCCGCTGACCGAGGACGTGGCCGAGGCGGAGGAGCAGGAGGAGATCGAGGAGGACGACGACATCCGGTTCTCCCTCACCGCCGAGGCCGGCCTCAACGACGGGCTCGCGTTCCCCTTCGTGCACCTGGCGCTCCTGCTCCTTGCGGGCGGCTTCGCGCTGCCCGACGTCGGGGCCTGGCTGGGCTGGTACGTCGTCGGGAAGATCGCGCTCGGCGTCCTGGTGGGCTTCGTGCTCGGTTGGCTGCTCGGGCGACAGGCCTTCCACGCCCGCACCGAGGAGCTGCGTCTGGCCGACGTCGGCGAGCCCCTGCTCGCGCTCGCAGCGCTGCTGGCGTCGTACGGCGCCGCGGAGCTGGTCGGCGGCTACGGGTTCCTGGCCGTCTTCGCCTGCGCGATGCGGCTGCGCGCCTCGAAGCGCGGCCACTCCTACCAGCGCGCGATGCACGGCGTGGTCGAGCGGCTGGAGCGCCTGATGACGCTGCTGGTGCTGCTCGTGCTGGGCATGGCGATGACGCGCGGGCTGCTCGAGCACCTGGACTGGCGGGGTGTCGCCGTCGCACTGGCGCTGCTGCTCGTGGTCCGTCCGCTGGCCGGCTACCTCTCCCTGGCGGTGCTGGCACGCGACGACCAGGAGAACGGCGGGCTGGATCGCGGCGAGACCGCCGCCGTGGCGTTCTTCGGCGTGCGCGGCGTCGGCTCGCTGTTCTACCTGGCGTACGCCGCCTCGCACGAGCACCTGCCCGACGAGCCGTGGCTGTGGTCGACGGTCGCGTTCACCGTGATCGCCTCGGTGATGCTGCACGGTGTGACCGCGACGCCTGCGATGGCCCGTCTCGACGCCCGCCGGGAGCGCGAGGGCACGCACGGATGAAGCGGCCTGCTCGCCCGGCCTGACAGCATGGGTGCATGAGCACTGTCCTCGTGACCGGCGCGACCGGCTTCATCGGCCGCCGCCTCGTCCCCGTCCTGATCGACGCCGGCCACGACGTGCGGGCGATGACCCGCCGCCCGGACGACTACGACGGGCCGGGCGAACCCGTCGGCGCCGACGTGATGGACGCCGACTCGCTCGGTCCCGCCCTCGACGGCGTCGACGTGGCGATCTACCTCGTCCACTCGCTCGACGACCCGGACTTCGAGCGCAAGGACGCCCAGGCGGCGCGGAACTTCAGCGCTGCCGCCGCTGCGGCCGGCCTGCAGCAGATCGTCTACATGGGCGGTCTCGGCGACGACGACGACCAGGGGCTGTCGGCGCACCTGCGCTCGCGCCGCGAGGTCGAGGGCCTGCTCGGCACCGACGGCGTGCCGGTCACGGTGCTGCGCGCCGCGATCGTCGTCGGTCACGGAGGCATCTCGTGGGAGCTGACCCGCCAGCTGGTCAAGAACCTCCCGGCGATGGTGGTCCCGAAGTGGGTCGGCACCCGCACCCAGCCGATCGCCATCGACGACGTGGTGCGCTACCTCGCCGGGGTGGTCGGCGAGGAGGAGGCGCTCGGCCGGGTGTTCGAGATCGGCGGTCCCGAGCAGCTCACCTACCGCGAGATGCTCCAGGGCGCGGCGCAGCAGATGAACGGTCGCTCGATCCCGATCGTGGTCGTCCCGCTGCTGACCCCCGGGCTGTCCTCGCGGTGGCTCGCACTGGTCACCGACGTCGACGTCACGACCGGCCGCAACCTCATCGACTCGATGTCCACCGAGGTCGTCGTCCGCGACACCTCGATCCAGGACGTGGTGCCGGGCGAGCTCCTCACCTACGAGGAGTCGGTGCGCCGTGCCCTGGCCGAGCGCGCCGCGTCAGGCGAACAGAAGGGGTAGCAGGAAGAGCATCGAGAGCGACCACGTGATGTGGGTCAGGATCGGTGCCAGCACGCCACCGCTCGCGCGCCGCTCGAGTCCGCACACCGCACCGAGCAGGATGGCGGCGAAGGCGAGCATCACGTTGCCGGTGGCGAGGGTCGCCACGACGTAGGCGAGGGTGGTCCACAGGACCGGGTGTCGCGGGATCGCGGCATACATCGCGCCCCGGAAGAACAGCTCCTCGGCGATGCCGTTGAAGAAGGTGATGACCGCCAGGAGCGTCAGCGAGCCCTCGTCGGCGTACTCCAGCACCGAGCTGACGTAGTCGGCCAGCGGTGGGATCTCCCGCACGACGAGCGAGCCGAGGACGAAGATCCCGACGAGCACGAGGCCGAGCAGGATCGGCGCGAGGATCGGGCGGACGAAGAGCTCCCCCTCGCCGGCGATCCGGCCCAGGTGCAGGCGGCCGGACAGGAACGCGCCGGCTGCCCAGACTCCGGCGAGCACGACGGCAGCGACGTAGAACGTGGTGCCGCCGGGCTCGAGCCGGAGCGACCAGCCGAGCACACCGGCACCGACCAGCACCACGACGGCAGCGACGAGCTGCCGCCGCCGGAAGGCCGTGTCGGTGTCGCGCTGGTCGCGCGGGACGACGTCCCACAGCGATCGGCGGATGAAGGTGCGCATGGCGTCCACTCTAGGAAGGCCTCCTCACCGGCCGTGATCCGGATGGGCACGACGCGGAACGACGCTGGCCCCCGAGTCTCCGAGAGACTCAGGGGCCAGTGAGGCGCGTGTGGGACTGCGGGTCAGCGACCGCGACTGAACGACGAGGCGCTGTGGCCACCGCTGCTGCGCTGGCCGGACTGGCCACCGCCGCCGGAGCGACGACGATTGCCGCCACCCTGACCGCCGGCCGACGAGCCGCCGCCGGAGCGCCGGCGCTGGCCGCCGCCGGCGGAGGCGCTGCCGCCGCTCTCCGTGGTGTAGGTCGTCGGGTTGCCACGACGCGACGTGCCGTTGGTCTGGCCCGAGCTGCGGGCCCGCTTGCGCTGGGCGTTGGCGCCCGTCGAGCGGCCACCGCCACCGGTGGAGACGGGCACGTCGACGACGAGGCCGCCGGGGACGAGCGTGCGCTCGCCCGGGGCCAGCTCGACGAGCATCGGGTGACCCGGGCCGCTGATCTTCGTGGTGGTCGGCTTGATGCCGGCCAGGCGGGTCAGGTCGCGCACGTCGCGCTGCTGCTCGTCTGTCATCAGCGTGATGACGGTGCCCTCGGCGCCGGCACGCGCCGTACGACCGGAGCGGTGCAGGTAGGCCTTGTGCTCGACCGGGGGGTCGGCGTGCACCACGAGTGCCACGTCGTCGACGTGGATGCCGCGCGCCGCGATGTCGGTGGCGACGAGCGTGCTGGCCTCGCCGGCGTGGAACGCCGCCATGTTGCGGGTGCGCGCGTTCTGCGACAGGTTGCCGTGCAGCTCGACCGTCGGGACGCCCGACTTGTTGAGCTGGCGGGTCAGGGCCTTGGCGCCGTGCTTGGTGCGGGTGAAGACGACCGTGCGGCCCGGCGCGCTCGTGAGGTCGACCAGCACGGGCACGCGCTGGTCACGGCTCAGGTGCAGCACGTGGTGGTGCATCGTGCCGACCGGCGACTGGGCCGAATCGGCCTCGTGCACGGCGGGGTTGGTGAGGAACCGCTTCACCAGGACGTCGATCGCCTTGTCGAGCGTGGCGGAGAACAGCATCCGCTGCCCGGTGCGGGGCGTCTTGTCCATGATCCGGCGCACGCCGGGCAGGAAGCCGAGGTCGGCCATGTGGTCGGCCTCGTCGAGGATGGTGATCTCGACCGCGGAGAGGTCGGCGTAGCCCTGGCCCATGAGGTCCTCGAGGCGGCCGGGGCAGGCGATGACGACGTCGACGCCCTTCTTGAGCGCGGTGGTCTGCGGGCCCTGGCCCACGCCGCCGTAGATGACGACGGTCGAGAGGCCGGCGGCCTTCGCGAGCGGTGCGAGGGACGCGTGGATCTGCCCGACCAGCTCGCGGGTCGGGGCCAGGATCAGCGCACGGGGCTTGCGCGGCATCGCGGGCAGCTTGCTCGCGTCGAGCCGGGCGACCAGCGGCAGGAGGAAGGCGTAGGTCTTGCCCGAGCCGGTGCGACCGCGGCCCAGGATGTCGCGGCCGGAGATGCTGTCGGGCAGCGTCGCGGCCTGGATGGGCGTGGGGGTGGTGATGTCCTGCTGCGTCAGGATCTGCGCGAGCGAGGAGGGCACGCCGAGTTCGGCGAAGTTCATGTGAGTTGCTTTCGGTTGGCGTCTCGCCACCGTGGGCCGCTCGGCGTCTGGATCGACGGGCAGCGGCAAACGTGCCTCAGAGTGAGGAAAGGTCCCGCTGAGCGTTCGAGCGGACCTGCGCCCGGGGCAAGACCGGCCGGGCGTCTGAGTTGCCAACACTAGCGTGACGCGTGGTGTTCCGGAGAATCCGGCATGATGTGAGCCGACTCAGGCGCCCGGCATCGACCCGTCGACACCATGCAGGCAGTTCGCGCGCGACGACCGGGCAGCCACGCTCACGAGGCACACCGCCCGCCCGAACTGCCTTCGTGGTGCGGGCCGGTCAGGCGCAGCAGGTCGCCTCGGCAGGAGCCGCGGCCTCGACCTGGGTGAGGTCGTCGGTGATCGTGTAGACCTCCCAGCGCTCGCCGTCCGGCGTGCCCTGCACCCAGAACTTGTCCTGCTTGGCGTAGCAGCACGTCGTGTCGCGCTCCTCGGTGGTGGCGAAGCCGGCGGCGCCCAGGCGGGTGAGCTCCGCGTCGACGGTGTCGACGTCCTCGACCTCGACACCGAGGTGGTTGACGCTGCCGCCCTGACCGGGGTTCTCGATGAGGACGAGCTTGAGCGGCGGCTGGGCCACGGCGAAGTTGGCGTAGCCCGGGCGCACCTTGTGGGGCTCGGTGCCGAAGAGCGTGGAGTAGAAGTCGATCGACGTGGCGAGGTCGTCGACGTTGAGGGCGAGCTGCAGGCGGGACATGGCGGGCCTTCCTTCACATAGATGAATGTCTATGTCTGAGATTGCACCAGACATAGACGTATGTCAATATTGATCTGTGTCGAAGTCCCACCTCACCCTGACGCCCGTCGAGACCGCTGCCTGCTGCTCACCGCTGCTCCGGGAGCCGATCTCCCTGGAGCACGCCGAGCGCCTGACGCCGTTGCTCAAGGCGCTCGCCGACCCGGTCCGGCTCCGGCTGGTCTCGATCGTCGCTGCGAGCGAGGGAGGTGAGGCGTGCGTCTGCGACCTCAACGACGCCTTCGACCTCTCGCAGCCGACCATCAGCCACCACCTCAAGGTGCTGCACGACGCCGGGCTCCTCGACCGCTCCAAGCGGGGCGTGTGGGTCTACTACGCCGTACGCCGTGAGGTGCTGGCCGACGTCGCGGCACTCATCGGCGGGAGCGCATGAGCGCCCCGGCCGACACCCACGTCGTGGAGCGGCTCTCGACGCTCGACCGCTTCCTGCCGCTGTGGATCGGGCTGGCGATGGCGTCCGGCCTCCTGCTCGGACGGTCCGTGCCCGGGCTGGGCGACACCCTGTCCGCGGTCGAGGTCGACGGGATCTCGCTGCCCATCGCGATCGGCCTGCTCGTGATGATGTACCCGGTGCTGGCCAAGGTGCGCTACGACCGGCTCGACACCGTGACCGCCGATCGCCGGATGCTCGTGGCGTCGCTGGTGCTCAACTGGCTCGTCGGGCCGGCGCTGATGTTCACCCTGGCCTGGCTGCTGCTCCCCGACCTGCCGGCCTACCGCACCGGGCTGATCATCGTGGGCCTGGCCCGCTGCATCGCCATGGTGATCATCTGGAACGACCTGGCGTGCGGCGACCGCGAGGCCGCTGCCGTGCTGGTCGCGCTGAACTCGGTCTTCCAGGTCATCGCCTTCGCCGGTCTCGGCTGGTTCTACCTCGAGGTCCTGCCCTCGTGGCTGGGGCTCGGCGGCGCCGCGCTCGACGTCTCGTCCTGGCAGATCGCCAAGTCCGTGCTGATCTTCCTCGGCGTTCCGCTCGTCCTGGGCTGGCTGTCGCGGACCTACGGCGAACGGCTGCGCGGCCGTGAGTGGTACGAGTCGGCGTTCCTGCCGCGTGTCGGGCCGTGGGCGCTGATCGGCCTGCTCTTCACGATCGTGGTGCTCTTCGCGCTGCAGGGCGACCAGGTCACCAGCAAGCCACTGGACGTGGCGCGGATCGCGCTCCCCCTGCTCGCCTACTTCGCCCTGATGTGGGGTGGCGGCTTCGCCCTCGGGCGCGCGCTCGGCATGACGTACGAGCGCACCACGACGCTCGCCTTCACCGCAGCCGGCAACAACTTCGAGCTCGCCATCGCCGTCGCGATCGCAACCTTCGGCGTCACCTCCGGCCAGGCGCTGGCGGGAGTCGTCGGACCGCTCATCGAGGTGCCCGTGCTGGTGGGCCTCGTCTACGTCAGCCTCGCCCTGCGCAAGCACTTCCCCCACGTCCCGACCACGCAGGAGATCCCGTGATGAGCACCCCCACCGTCCTGTTCGTCTGCATCCACAACGCCGGGCGCTCGCAGATGGCCGCCGGCTGGCTGCAGCACCTCGCCGGCGACCGCGTGCAGGTGCTGTCCGCGGGGTCCGCGCCTGCGGACAGCATCAACCCGGTCGCGGTCGAGGCGATGGCCGAGGTCGGCATCGACATCGCCGGCCGGCAGCCCAAGCTGCTCAGCGACGCGGCCGTGGAGTCCTCCGACGTCGTCATCACGATGGGCTGCGGCGACGCCTGCCCGTTCTACCCCGGCACCCGCTACGAGGACTGGGCGCTCGACGACCCGGCCGGCCAGGGGATCGAGGCCGTCCGGCCGATCCGGGACGAGATCCGGCGGCGGGTCGAGGAGCTGGTGTCGTCGCTGGCCTGAGCCGTGCCGACCTGGGCCGAGGGGTCGGGCTCAGGCGCTGACGCGCCGCACGAGCGTCGGCGGGATGATCAGGCGGACGGGGTGGCTGCCGTCGACGCCGTCGACCCGCTCGAGGAGCAGGCGCGTCGCGCGCTCGGCCATCTCGTCGACCGGCTGGCGCACGGTGGTCAACGGCGGCGCGGTGCGCTCGGCGACCCCGAGGTCGTCGTAGCCCACGACCGCGATGTCGTCGGGGATGCGTCGCCCCATCTCGGCCAGCACCCGCAGCGCGCCGACGGCCATCAGGTCGGAGGCGACGACCAGGCCGTCGAGGTCGGGGTGGCGCTCCATCAGCGCACGGGCGGCGGCCTCGCCGCTGCGCTCGGTGAAGTCGCCGTGCTCGACCGCGTCGGCCGACAGCCCGGCCGCGGCCATCGCCTGGCGCCAGCCGGCGAGCCGGTCCTCCGCCGCGGTCATGTCGGTCGGTCCGGCGATCGTGCCGATGCGCGCGCAACCCCGGGCGATCAGCAGCTCGGTGGCCTCCCGCTCCCCGCCGGTGTTGTCGGTGTCGACGTAGGCCACCCGGTCGCCACCGGTCCACGGCCGGCCGCCGAAGACGCAGGGCAGCCCGATGTCGGCGAGGTGCTCGGCGAGCCGGTCGTCGCGGTGGTGGGAGGTGACCAGCGCGCCGTCGACGTGCCGGTTGGTGAGGTAGCGCAGGGTCCGCGCCGTCGACGCGCCCGGGCGCGCGAGCAGCAGCACGAGCTGGATGTCGCGCTCGGCGAGCACGCGGTTGACGCCGCGCAGCGTGCCGGCGAAGAACGGGTCGGAGAAGACCCGGTCGTCGGGCTCCGGCACGACCACCGCGATCGAGTCCGTACGCCGGGTGACCAGGCTCCGGGCCGCCGGGTTCGGGACGTAGCCGAGCTCGCGCACCGCCAGGTCGACGGCGGACTGGGCGCGGGCGCTGACCCGCTGGCCTCCGTTGATGGCACGCGAGGCGGTGGCGCGCGAGACCCCGGCGACGCGGGCCACCTCGTCCAGGGTGGGGGTCCCGGAGCCGAGGGGGGTCCGCTGGGGGGTCACGCGCGCCACGTTAGTGGGCCGAGCCCTCGGTCGTCGGCAGCGTGCCGGTGCGCGACACCTCGGCGTACCACCGGGCGCTCGACTTGGGGATCCGCTGCTGGGTCTCGTAGTCGACGTAGACCAGGCCGAACCGCTTGGCGTAGCCGAAGGCCCACTCGAAGTTGTCGCAGAACGACCACTGGAAGAAGCCGCGCACGTCGACGCCCTCCTCGACCGCGCGGTGGACGGCGCGGAGGTAGGCGTCGAGGAACGCGATGCGGTCGGGGTCGTGCACCTCGCCGTCGGCGCCGGGCCGGTCGGCGAAGGCCGCACCGGTCTCGGTGAGGTAGATCGGCAGGTGCGGGTAGTCGTCGTGCAGGCGGCGCAGCAGGCGGTGGAGCCCCTCGGGCTGGATCTCCCAGCCCATGTCGGTCACCGGCAGCCCGCGGCTCGGGAAGGTGACGTGCTCCGAGCCGACGAACGGCGACAGCGCGACCCGGTCGGGGTGGTCGGCGCCGATGCCGACGACGTCGGTGCGCGGGTGCCCCGAGACCTCGTTGCCGTGGTAGTAGTTCACGCCCAGGACGTCGATCGGCGTCGAGGTCGCGGCCAGGTCGCCGTCGCGCACGACGTCGTACCAGGGGCGGCCCTGCCACTCGAGGTGTGCGGTGTCCTCGAGCAGGTCGGCCGGGTAGGAGCCCCGGAAGACCGGGTCGAGGAAGAGCCGGTTGTGCAGGGCGTCGATGCGCCGCGCGGCGTCGACGTCGACCGGGTCGTTCGGGTCGCTCGGGTCGGGCACCGTGAGGTTGAGGCTCAGCCCGAACCGGACGTCGTCGCCGCGGCTGCGGAGCTCCTCGGTCGCCAGCCCGTGGGCGAGCAGCAGGTGGTGCGCGGCGACCAGGCCGGCCGCACCCTCCTGGCGTCCGGGCGCGTGGTGGCCCGCGGTGTAGCCCAGGAGCGAGGAGCAGAACGGCTCGTTGAGCGTCGTCCACGTCGGCACCCGGTCGCCCAGCACGTCGTAGACCGCGGTGGCGTAGTCGACGAAGCGGTGCGCGGTGTCCCGGCTGGTCCAGCCGCCCGCGTCCTCGAGCACCTGCGGCAGGTCCCAGTGGTAGAGCGTGAGCCACGGCGCGATGCCGTGGGAGAGGAGCTCGTCGACCAGCCGGTCGTAGAACGCGAGGCCGGCCGGGTTGACCGGCCCCGCGTCGGGCCGCACCCGCGGCCACGCCACCGAGAAGCGGTACGACGTGGCGCCGAGGTCGGCGAGGAGGCCCACGTCGGCCGGCATCCGGTGGTAGTGGTCGCAGGCGACCTCGCCGGTGTCCCCGCCGAGGATGGCTCCGGGGACCCGGGAGAACGTGTCCCAGATGGAGGGGGTCCGCCCGTCCTCGGCGACCGCACCCTCGATCTGGTAGGACGCGGTCGCCATGCCCCACACGAAGTCGCGCGGGAACCGCGCCTCGCCGTGGGTCACGTCGGCCGTCTCCGGCTTGCTCTGCACACTCATCCCTTGACTGCTCCTTGCATGATGCCGGACACGAGCTGGCGGCCGGCGACGACGAACAAGACGAGGAGCGGGACGGTGGCCAGGAGCGTCCCGGCCAGGACCATGCTGAAGTCCTTGAAGTACCCGCTCTGGAGTTGGTTGAGGGCCACCTGGATCGTGGGGTTGTCGGGCGGAAGCGCGATCAGGGGCCAGAAGAAGTCGGTCCACACCTGCATGAAGGTGAACAGCCACAGGATGGCCGCGGCCGGTCGCGCCGCCGGGACGGCGACCGCCACGAAGGTGCGGATCTGCGAGCACCCGTCCATGCGGGCGGCCTCGATCAGCTCGTCGGGCACGGCGTCGACGAGGTACTGCCGCATGAAGAACACGCCGAACGCCGTGACCAGCCAGGGCAGGATCACCGAGAAGGTGCTGCCCGCCCAGCCGAGCTTGGACATCAGGATGAACAGCGGGACCACGCCGAGCTGGGTCGGGACGGCCATCGTCGCGATGACGAAGACCAGGAGCGGCCCGTTGCCGCGGAAGCGGAGCTTGGCGAAGGCGTAGCCGGCGAGCGTGCAGAAGAAGACGACGGAGCACGCGGCCACCGACGAGACGAGCAGGCTGTTGCCCAGCGCCTTCCAGAACGGGATCGAGTCCATCGCCCGCTGCGCGTTGGCCAGGAAGTGGCCTCCGGGCAGGGGCGGAGGGGTGCCCTGGGCCGCGACCTCCTTGGTCTGCGAACCGAGCAGGAAGGACCAGTAGAGCGGGGCCGCGGAGCCGAGCGCGAACGCGGCCAGCAGGCCGTAGACGAGGAACCCGGGCCGGCGACTCATCGGTCACCGCCGAGGGAGCCGATGCGGCGGATCAGGATCAGGTTGACCACCGCGAAGAGGCAGATGACCAGGAAGAGCAGCCAGGCCGTCGCGGAGGCTCGTCCGAGGTCGCGCAGCTGCCAGCCGAAGTCGTAGACCAGCATCGTGATCGTGCCGAACTGCCGGTCGCTGCCGCCGTTGCGGGTGGTGGTCTCGTCGAAGAGCCGGGGCTCGGCGAAGATCTGGAGTCCGCCGATGGTGGAGGTGATGATGACGAAGATCATCGTCGGGCGGATCATCGGGACGGTGATCGAGACGAACTGGCGCACCCGCCCCGCGCCGTCGATCGACGCCGACTCGTAGAGGTCGCGCGGCACGGCCTGCATCGCCGCCAGGAAGATCAGCGCGTTGTAGCCCGTCCATCGCCAGTTGACCATGCTGGCGATGGCCACGTGGCTGGCGAGGCGGTTGGTGTGCCAGGCGATGTTGTCGATCCCCACCGCGCCCAGGACCTGGTTGACCAGGCCGTAGCGGTCGCCGAACAGGCTCCCGAAGATGATCGCCACCGCGACGGGGGAGACCACGAAGGGCAGCAGGACGCTCATCCGCCACACGGTGCGCCCACGCAGCTGGTTGTCGAGCAGGCCGGCGAGCGCCAGGGCGATCAGGATCTGGGGGATCGAGGAGATGAGGAAGATGCTGATCGTGTTGACCAGCTGCTTGGTGAAGTAGGGGTTGTCGAGCACCTCGCGGTAGTTGGCCAGGCCGACGAAGTCGCCCTTGCCCCCCAGCAGGCTCCAGTCGTGGACCGAGACCCACGCGGTGTAGCCGAGCGGGAACATGCCGATGACGAGGAAGAGCAGGAAGAACGGCGCGATGTAGAGGTAGGGCGAGAGCCGGTAGTCGATCCGGTGCAGCCGCTGCCGCCAGGGCGGGGTGGCGGGGCGGCCGGGTCGGTCGCCCCGCCGGGGCGGCGACATCTCCTCGATGTCGCCACCCCGGATGGGGAGTTGTGTGCTCACGTCGCGCCGTTCGCTCGTGGAGTGGACAGGACGTTCAGCCGAGCGCCTCGACGTCTGCCAGGAACTGCTCCCACGACGCGTCGGGGTCCTTCGAGCCGTCGTCGACACGCGTGACCGCCGCCTGGAAGGCCGTCAGGATGTCCGAGTACTTCGGACCCTTGAAGGGCTGCACCGTGATGGCTGCGGCGCGGTCAGCGGTGATCGTGCCGATCGGCGCATCGTTGAAGAACGGGTTGACGGCCTCGGCGACCTCCGGGGAGTCCTGGGCCTCGACCTGGCTGGGGAACGCGCCCACCGCCTTGAAGGCCTTGGCCTGCTGCTCGGGAGCGGTCAGCCACGCGGCGACCTCCTTGGCCTCGTCGGGGTGCTTGCCCTGGGCGGGGACGGTGAGGAACGAGCCGCCCCAGTTGCCGCCGCCACCCGGGAACACGTTGGCGATGTCCCAGCCGTCGACGCCCTCGGAGTTGCCCTCGATGATGCCCATCATCCAGCCCGGGCACGCCATCGTGGCGAAGCCGTCGTTCTGGAACTGGGCCGTCCAGTCGTCGCCCCACTGGGCGATCCTGGAGGACAGGCCGCGGTCCACGTTGCCGGTCACCGTCTTGTAGACGGCCTCGAGCTCGGGGTTCTCCACGTCGACCGTCGCGTCGTCGGTCTCGAAGGGGTTCGCGACCTGGTTGAGCATCGCCTGGGCGAGACCGCCGGACGAGTCGTACCAGGCGGTGTCGGGCATCGCCTTGACGAACGTGTCACCGGTGGCGAAGTAGTCGTCCCAGGTGCCCATCAGCTTGGCGACCTCGTCGCGGTCGGTGGGGAGACCGGCCCTCTTGAACAGGTCGGCCCGGTAGCAGATGCCCTCGGGGCCGACGTCCGTGCCGTAGCCGATCATCTGGCCGTCGGAGTTGGTGCCGGCCGCGGCCTTCCAGTCCAGCCACCGCCCGTCGAGCTCGGGATCGGTGAGGTCGACGAAGGCGTCGCTCTCGGCCATGATCGCCGGCATCGCGTCGCCCTCGATGGCCTCCACGTCGGACAGGCCGGAGCCCGCCGCCAGCTTGGTGAAGAGGTTGGCCTTGGCGTCGTCCCAGGTGCCGACCTTCACCTGCTTGATCTTGATGTCGTCGTGGGAGGCGTTCCACTCGTCGATGAGGCCTTCGTAGCCGAACTCGTTGAACGTCGCCACGCTGATCGTGGTCGTGCCGTCCGAGCTGGCGTCGTCGTCGCCGCCGCCGCACGCGGCCGCGGTCGAGGCGAGGGTGAGCGCCAAGAGCGCGCTCGTGGCGAGTCGCACCCGCCGGGTCTTCCGTGTCTGCACCACTGCACTCCTGCCGTCCTGCGAAGCGCCGGACGGGGTGTCCGGCCTGGAGATGGACGGTGAGCGTGGTGTGAGAGCGCTTCCACTTCCGTCCGTGCATCACTATGACCGGGGTCACATCACGTGTCAATGACCAGCAGGATTGTCACGTTCAAGTGCTTGGGAGCGCTTCCACAAATGGGGCAGATGTCTGGACCGTCAGTCCTGGGCGAGGAGCGCGCGGACGCGCGGGATCACCTCTTCGCCGTAGAGCCGGACCGACTCCATCCGCTGCTCGTGCGGCAGCTGGCCGACCGAGTACTTCAGCTGGAAGCGCGAGAGCCCGAGCGCGCGGACCGCCCAGGCGATCTTGGCGGCGACGGTGTCGGGCGAGCCGACGAAGAGCGCGCCCTTGGGCGAGGCGCCCTGCTCGAAGGCGGTGCGGCTGTAGGGGCCCCAGCCGCGCTCGCGGCCCAGGCGGGTGAAGAGCTCGGCCTGGTGGGGGTAGAGCTGCTCCTTGGCCTCCTCGTCGGTGGCGGCGACGTGACCGGGCGAGTGCATGCCGACCGGCAGCTCGCCGTGGCCGTACTGCGCCAGCGCCCGGCGGTAGAGGTCGGCGAACTGCACGAACCCCTCGGGGGAACCCCCGATCACCGCGAGCACCAGCGGCATCGCGTACTTCGCGGCCCGCACCACCGACTCGGGGGTGCCCCCGACGGCGATCCACGCCGGCAGCCGGCCGGCGGCGGTCGTCGGGTAGACCCGCGTGCCCTCGAGCGGGGGCCGGATCGTGCCCTCCCAGCTCACCGGGCCCTCGGACTGGAGCGCGGCGAAGAGGTCAAGCTTCTCGGCGAACAGCCGGTCGTAGTCCTGGAGATCGAGGCCGAAGAGCGCGAACGACTCGATGAAGGAGCCGCGCCCCAGCTGCACCTCCGCACGCCCGCCGGAGACGGCGTCGAGGGTGGCGAAGCGCTGGTAGACCCGGATCGGGTCGTCGCTCGAGAGCACCGTCACCCCCGTGCCGAGACGGATCCGCTCGGTCTGCCCGGCGATCGCGGCCAGCACCACGTCGGGTGCGGAGATGGCGTAGTCGGGGCGGTGGTGCTCACCGATCCCGATGTAGTCGACGCCGACCCGGTCGGCGAGCGCCGCCTCGGCGACGACCTCACGGATCGTCGCGGGGTGGTTGCCCGGGGCTGCGCCGACGGGCGCGTCACCGAAGGTGTCGAGGCCGAACGAGGGGTGCTCGCGCGTGCCGAGGACGTCGAAGGACTCGTCGCGGGTCATCTCGTGATCCTCCCTCAGGCCTCGGTGCGCACGCGCGCGGCGAGCCACTCGGACAGCTCGGCGACGGTCTCCGCGGACAGCGCGTGCCCGCCGGGGTCGCGCCGCGACGTCAGCGTCGCGCCGGACTCGTCGTGCAGCCAGGACCAGGTGCGGGCCTGCAGCTCGAGCGGGATGACGGCGTCGGCATCACCGTGGGTGAGGAAGACCGACGAGCCGGCGAGCCGGCCGGCGGAGACGTCGACGCCGGCGTCCTCGAATGGCAGCGTGCCGTGCAGGACCGCGGTGCCGGCCAGGCGTGCGGGGTCGTCGAGCAGGACGCCCCCGGCGAAGGCCGCGCCGCCGCTGAAGCCGACGAGCACGACGGGACGGCCCTGCGGTGCGACCTCGTCGAGCCAGGAGCGGAACCACGCGGTCGTCGCGGCCAGCGACTCGGGCAGCGGCCGGCCGATCCCCCGGTTGGCGAACCAGGCGTAGCCGCCGCCCTCCCCGATCGGCGCCCGCACGGCGGCGTACGACGCTGCGGAGGGGCCGGGCAGGTGGTCGGCGAGCCCGAGGATCGATCGCTCGTCGGCACCGCGGCCGTGGAGCAGCACCACGAGCGGGAGGTCCGGGCGGTCGGCGCCACCGGCCCAGGCGACGACGGGATCGGGGAACGGGTGGGCGGACGAGCTGGGCATGGGGACCTCCGGACGATGTGGTTGAACAGTCAACCAGATCGGAGCCGTCGTGATTCCCTCACCGGAAGGACAGGACGCCGTCCTCGATCTTCCCGTGCCGCAGCGTGCGGGAGTCGTGGAGGTAGTTCTGCCGCAGCAGCCACGGCGCGACGTCGCCCTGGCGCGGCAGGGTGTGGATCACCCGCTGGACGTAGCCGGCGTCGAAGTCCATCAGCGGCACCTCGCCCACGGACGGGTCGCGCACGGGCACCACGCTGCGCGCGCCGGTCGTGCGCAGGTGCGTCAGCAGGCGGACGACGTACTCCGCGACGAGGTCGGCCTTCAGCGTCCAGGACGCGTTGGTGTAGCCGATGGTGAAGGCGAAGTTGGGCACGCCGCTCAGCATCATCGCGCGGTAGGCCATCGTCTCGTGGGGCTTGACCACCGCACCGTCCACGACGAGCTCGGCACCGCCGAAGACCCGCAGGTTGAGCCCCGTCGCGGTGACGATGACGTCCGCCTCGAGGTGCTCGCCCGACTCCAGCTCGATGCCGGTCTCGGTGAAGGTGCGGATCCGGTCCGTGACCACGTCGGCCTCCCCGCGGCGGATCGCGTGGAACAGGTCGCCGTCGGGCACCAGGCACAGCCGCTGGTCCCACGGGTCGTAGGTCGGCCTGAAGTGCGTGTCGACCGCGTAGCCCTCGGGCAGCAGCTTCACGTTGGCGGCGCGGACCAGGCGGCGCACGAGCCCCGGACGACGCCGGCTCAGCTGGAAGAGCGCGGTCGCGACGCCGATGTTCTTGGCGCGCACGAGGGGGTAGGACAGCCGGTCGCCCAGCACCCGGCGGGCCCGACGCGCGAACCCGTCCTCCGCGGGGAGCGGGAGGACGTAGGTCGGCGAGCGCTGGAGCATCGTCACGTGGGCGGCGCCGCCGGCGGCCAGCGCCGGGACCAGCGTCACCGCGGTCGCCCCGGAGCCGATGACCACGACCCGCTTGCCGGTGTGGTCGAGGTCCTCGGGCCAGTGCTGCGGGTGGACGACGGGGCCGCCGAACCGCTCCTGGCCCTCGAAGCGCGGGGCGTAGCCCTGGTCGTAGTCGTAGTAGCCGCTGCACGCCCAGAGGAAGTCGGCGGTGAGCCGCCTGGTCTCGCCGTCGACCTCGGCGGTCACCGTCCAGCGCGCGGTGGCGCTGTCCCAGGCGGCCGAGGTCACGTGGTGGCCGTAGCGGATGTGGCGGTCGACGCCGTAGGCCTGCGCGGTCTCGCGGACGTAGCGCAGGATCGAGGCGCCGTCGGCGAGCGAGGTGGTGCCGCGCCACGGGCGGAAGCGGTAGCCGAGGGTGAACATGTCCGAGTCCGAGCGGACGCCGGGGTAGCGGAACAGGTCCCACGTGCCGCCACTGGCCCCGCGCCGCTCGAGGACGGCGTACGACGTCGCGGGCAGGTCCTTGGCCAGGTGCGCGGCGGCGCCGATGCCGGAGAGCCCGGCGCCGATGATCAGCACGTCGACGTGGTCGGTCACGTTCTGAGACTAGGCGATCCCCGGGCGCGGTGTAACTCGCAGTTGCACGTCACTCCGGGATCATGTGCCGCCACGGGCGCGAGAGCTCGAAGCGGCGACCGCTGATCTCGGCGACCTCGAGCTCCACGACGTTGTACTTCAGGGTGGGGACCCAGGGCCGGAGCGGGAGGTCCTCGGCGCGGTGCTCCTCGTGCTCGTCCAGCACCCGCGCGCGGCCACGGAGGATGACGCTGGTGGCGGTGTCCTCATCGAGCTCGTCGGCCTCGAAGGCCACGTCGGCGTTCATGATCATGCCGATGAGCTTGGATCCCTCGGCAGTGCGGAACAGCAGCGTACGACGGTCGGCGTCCGGGTCGTGCTCGACCGCGTAGTTGACCGGCACGATGTGCACCTCCTCGAGGAGGTGGTAGGCCAGCCGCCCGAGCTCCTGGTGGCCGAGGAAGGCCCAGCACTCCTCGGTGCTCATCGCGGTGATCGGCTCGTCCATGACACGACGCTAGGCGGGCGGGCTCGGCCGCCGTAGGGCCGAACGTCCCGACCTCAGCCCCGGGCGTACAGCTCGACGAACCTCGCGAGCAGCCGGACCGGCTCGGTCACCATCGCCTCGCGCGCAGCCGCCTTGAGGGACTCGCGCTCGTGCGGCTCGTAGTAGCCGTGCGCGCCGTAGGCGTCGATGCGGTCGCAGATGGCGACCGCGTCGAGCTCGGGGTGGAACTGCGTGGCGTAGACGTTGCGCCCGAGCCGGAAGGCGTGGACCGGGCACGTCTCCGTGGAGGCGAGCAGGACCGCCCCCTCGGGCAGCCGGGACACGGCCTCCTTGTGGCCGAGGTAGGCCGCGAACTCGGCCGGCAGCACCCCGAACAGCGGGTCGACCCGCCCGTCCGCGGTGAGGGTGACCGGCAGCGCGCCGATGGGCTCGCCGAAGGTGCGGTCGACGACCCCGCCACCCAGACCGCCGAGCACGCCGATGCCGTAGCAGGCGCCGAGGAACGGGAAGTCCGCGGCGATGACCCGCTCGGCGAGCACGCGCAGGTCGGCCTCGGCCCGGCGCTGGGCCGGGGACTTCGCGTCCTCGGGGTCCGATGCGTTGAAGGGGCCACCGCCCAGGACGATGCCCGACCAGTCGGCGAGGTCGACCTCGCCGAGGGAGCGCTGCTCGAGGCGGACCCGGACCAGCTCGTCGGCGTGCAGGCCGCATCCCGCCAGCACGGCGTCGTACTCCTGCTGCGCGACGTCGTCCTCGGCGCGGGTGCCGAGGAAGAGGAAGGGGCGCACGGGGTCAGGCTTGCACGGCGGCGCCGGAGTGGAGCAGCGCGTCCACGTCGTCGACGCCCCAGGCGGCGAGCGCCTCGCGGGTGTGCTCGCCGGGCTGCGCGGGCGGGCGGCCGAGGGTCGGGGCGGTCCGCGAGAACCGCGGGGCGGGCGCCGGCTGGGTGACACCGTCGGCTGCGACGAAGGTGCCCCGCGCGGCGAGGTGCGGGTGGTCCGGGGCATCGGCCAGCGGCACCACGGGCGCGACGCAGGCATCGGTGCCGTCGAAGACCTCGGCCCACTCGGCCTGCGTCCTCTCCTTGAACCGGGCGGTCAAGGCCTCGCGGATGGCGCGGAGGTTGGCGGGGTCGTCGCGGTCGGGCAGCTCGATCCCGATCCGGGCGACCAGCTCGGCCCAGAACTGCGGCTCGAGCGCACCGACGCTCACGTGCCGACCGTCCGAGGTCTCGTAGAGGTCGTACCAGGGAGTGCCCCCGTCGAGGAGCCCCGAGCGGCGCCGGCCGGAGTCGAGCCCGAGCGCGGCGAAGGTGGACGTCATCGCGTTGAGGTGGGCGGTGCCGTCGACGATCGCCGCGTCGACGACCTGACCGCGGCCGCTGGTGCGCGCCTCGAGAAGCGCGGCGAGCACGCCGATCACGAGGTACGTCGACCCGCCCCCGAAGTCGCCGAGGAGGTTGCTCGGGAAGTGCGGGCGCTCGCGGTCCTGGCCGAGGCCGTGGAGGGCGCCGCTGATCGCGATGTAGTTCATGTCGTGCCCGGCGACCTGGCTCCACGGCCCGTCCTGGCCCCACCCGGTCATCCGCCCGAAGACGAGTCGCGGGTTGCGCGCCCAGCAGTCCTCCGGACCGAGCCCCAGCCGCTCGACCGCGCCGGGCCGCATCCCCTCGACCAGCACGTCGGCCCGCTCGACCAGGTCGAGCACGGCGGCGACGGCCTCGGGGCGCTTGAGGTCGAGCGCGACGCTCGGGCGACCGCGGTTGAGCAGGTCCTTGCCGCCGGCGGACAGCGGGTTGCCGCCCGGCCGGTCCACGCGGATCACGTCGGCACCGAGGTCGGCCAGCACCATGCACGCGTGCGGCCCGGGCCCGATCCCGGCGATCTCCACCACCTTCACGCCCCGCAGCGGCCCGGTCCCCTGCCCCAGCTCGTACGTCATGCGAGGGATCATGACACCGCCGCTGTCAGGGTCGCGAGGCCCCGTCCAGCGCCCGGCCGAGGTCGGCGCACAGGTCCTCGGGGTCCTCGAGGCCGATCGAGAGGCGCAGGACGTCGGCGCCGGGCCTCGCCTCGGGGGCCACCGGCCGGTGGGTCAGCGCGGCCGGGTGCTGGACCAGCGAGTCCACACCCCCCAGCGAGACCGCATGGGTGAAGAGGCCGACCGCCTCGGTCACCCGCGACGCGGCGTCGTAGCCGCCCTCGACGCGGAACGCGAGCATCGCGCCCGGACCGCGCATCTGGCGACCCACGAGCCCGAGCGGGTCGCACTCGGCGAGGCCCGGCCAGAAGACCTCGCGCACGGCGGGGTGCGAGGCCAGCCAGGCGGCGACCTTGCCGGCGCCCTCCTGCTGGGCACGCACCCGCAGCGGCAGCGTGGCCAGGCCGCGGTGGAGGAGGTAGGCGCCCATCGGGTGCAGGAGCGCGCCGGTGACGGCGCGGACGCGGCGCAGCGCGGCGGCCCAGTCCTGCGAGCAGGCGACGACGCCGCCCATCGCGTCGCCGTGGCCGCCGAGGTACTTCGTGGCGCTGTGCAGGACCAGCGCCGCGCCGTGGTCGGCGGGGTTCTGCAGGACCGGGGTGGCGAAGGTGTTGTCGACCAGCACCGGCACCGCGCCGGCGGCCGCCACGACGGCGTCGAGGTCGACGAGCTCGAGGGTCGGGTTCGCGGGGGTCTCCAGGACGACCAGGCAGGTGTCGGGGCGTACGACGGCCGCCACCTCGTGCGGCGCGCAGTAGGTGGTCTCCACCCCCAGCATCCCGGAGGCGAGCAGGTGGTCGGTGCCCCCGTAGAGCGGGCGCACGGCGACGACGTGGCGTCCCGCTCCCTCCGCGACAGCGGCCAGCACCGCGCCCGTCACCGCGGCCATCCCCGTCGAGAACGCGACCGCCTCGTCGGTGTGCTCGAGCCGGGCGAGAGCCTCCTCGAAGCGCGCGACGGTCGGGTTCCACAGCCGCTGGTAGACCATGCCGCCGTCGGCCGGGTGGCCGCCGGTGGCCATCGACTCGTAGGACTCCCCGCCCGCGTCGATGCTGGGCAGCGGGTTGGTCGTGGAGAGGTCGAGCGGGAGCGCGTGGACGCCGAGCGCGCCCAGGCCGGCGCGGCCGGCGTGGACGGCGAGCGTGTCGAGGTTGGTCACGGCGCCACCGTCGCGGAATCCTCGACGGTCGGCAATACACTCCGAACATCTGCTGCTGGTTTCGCGTTCATGCCGAAGATCACGAGGATCGTGCCATGTCTCCTAGTCCCCCGTCGGCGGATCCTGCGCCCCTCGACGCGCTCGACCGTCGGCTGCTCACCGAGCTCGCCGCGGACGGACGGATCACCAACGCGGCGCTCGCCAAGCGGCTCGGCATCGCCGAGTCGACCTGCCTGCAACGGGTCCGGTCGCTGCGGGACCGAGGCGTCGTGCGCGGCATCCACGCCGACGTCGATCTCGCCGCCCTCGGCTTCCCGATCCAGGCAGTGATCAAGGTGCGCCTCGGCAGCCACAACCGGGACCACGTCGCGAGCTTCCTCGAGGTCCTCGCGCACGTGCCGGGGGTGCTCCGCATCCTGCACGTCGGCGGCGAGGACGACTACCTGCTCCACGTCGCGGTCTCCTCGACCACCCAGCTGCGCGACCTCGTGCTCGAGCACCTCAACGTGCACCCGGTCGTCCGCCACACCGAGACCCAGCTGGTCTTCGAGGAGATCGCGGGCGCCGGCGTGCTGTGAGCAGGCCCACCTTGCAACTCGTTGCATAGGTGCGCCAGACTGCCGCCCATGGCCCTCGAGCACGCCCTCCTCGTCGCGCTCAGCGAGCGCCCGGCGAGCGGGCTGGAGCTGACGCGGCGCTTCGAGCGCTCGCTCGGCTTCTTCTGGCAGGCCACCCACCAGCAGATCTACCGCGTCCTCGCCCGGATGGAGGCAGACGGGTGGGTCACGGTCGAGGTGGTCGAGCAGGAGGGGCGGCCGGACAAGCGCGTCCACACGCCGTCGGCCGCGGGGCGCGAGGTGCTGGCCGAGTGGCTGGCCACGCCGATGCCCGTCGAGGCGTTCCGCAGCGAGGTCGCCGTCAAGCTCCGCGGGGCGTCGTACGGCGACCGGGAGACGCTGCTCGACCACCTGGCCGACGCTCGCGCCGACCACGCGCTCCGGCTGGCGTCGTACGAGCGGATGGAGCGCGAGCAGTTCCCCGATCCCGCCGCTCTCGAGCCGGGCGTCCGGGACCGCTGGCTGGTGCTGCGCGGCGGCATCCGGCTCGAGCAGTTCTGGATCGACTGGCTCACCGAGTACCTGACCGCCCACGAGGGTTTCGAGGCTCGCTCCGCTCGCACCTCAACCACCGAGGGCGCTGCTCGAACCTCCACCACCGAGAGAGACCGATGATGACGCACCCCACCTACCCCCACCTCCTCGAGCCGATCACGCTCGGCGCGGGCCCCGACGCGATCACCCTGCGCAACCGCGTCGTGATGGGGTCGATGCACACCGGGCTCGAGGACCACCCGTGGGACATCGACAAGCTCGGCGCCTTCTTCGCCGAGCGCGCCCGCGGCGGCGTGGGCCTGATCATCACCGGCGGCTACGCGCCGACCAAGCGCGGCTGGCTCAAGCCCTTCGCCTCCGAGATGACCAACCGCCTCCACGCGATGCGCCACGAGCGGATCACCGGCGAGGTGCACGACGCGGGGGGCGCGATCGCCCTGCAGGTGCTGCACGCGGGCCGCTACGGCTACCACCCGCTCTCCCAGAGCGCGTCGGACAAGAAGTCGCCCATCACGCCCTTCAGGCCGAGCGCGATGTCGAGCAAGGAGGTCGACCACACCGCGACCGCCTTCGCCAAGAGCGTCGCGCTGGCCCGCAAGGCCGGCTACGACGCCGTCGAGATCATGGGCTCCGAGGGCTATCTCATCAACCAGTTCCTGGCCTCGCGCACCAACGACCGCGACGACCAGTGGGGCGGTTCGGCCGCGCGACGCATGCACTTCGCCGTCGAGGTCGTACGCCGCTCGCGCGAGCTCGTGGGCGCCGACTTCCCGATCATCTACCGCATCTCCCTGCTCGACCTGGTCGAGGGCGGGCAGACCTGGGAGGAGACCGCCGAGCTGGCGCTGCACCTCCAGGCCGCCGGCGTGACGGTCTTCAACACCGGCATCGGCTGGCACGAGGCGCGGGTGCCCACGATCATCACGCAGGTCCCCCGCGGCGCCTGGCGCTCGTACACCGCCCGCCTCAAGCAGGTCGTCGACGTGCCGGTCTGCGCGTCCAACCGGATCAACAGCCCCGAGCTGGCCGAGGACATCCTGGCCGCCGGCGAGGCCGACCTCGTCTCGATGGCACGGCCCCTGCTCGCCGACCCGGCCTTCGTCGCCAAGGCGATGGACGAGCGCGCCGACGAGATCAACACCTGCATCGCCTGCAACCAGGCGTGCCTGGACCACGTGTTCTCCAACGAGCGCGCCTCCTGCCTGGTCAACCCGCGCGCCTGCCACGAGACCGAGCTGGTGCTGATGCCCACGCTCCGCAAGCAGACCGTGGCCGTCGTCGGCGCGGGACCGGCCGGGCTCGCCGCCGCGACGTCCGCCGCCGAGCGCGGCTTCGCGGTGACGCTCTTCGAGAAGGCGCCCGACCTGGGCGGCCAGTTCCGGCTCGCGATGCAGGTGCCCGGCAAGGAGGACTTCGCCGAGACGCTGCGCTACTTCACCCGGCGGCTCGAGGTCCTCGGTGTCGACGTACGCCTGTCGACCGCCGCGTCCGCCGACGACCTCGCCGGCTTCGACCAGGTCGTCGTCGCGACCGGCGTGGAGCCGCGCATCCCCGAGATCCCGGGCATCGACCACCCCAGCGTGGCGTCGTACGCCGACGTGCTGAGCGGCGCGGTCGTCCCGGGCCAGAGGGTGGCGGTGATCGGCGCGGGCGGCATCGGCGTCGACGTCAGCGTCTTCCTCACGCACACCGACGAGGACCTCGACGAGTGGATGGCGCACTGGGGGGTCGGCGACCCGGCCCTCTCCCCGGGAGGCCTGACCGAGGCCAAGCCGCGCACGCCGGCGCGCGAGGTTACCCTCGTCCAGCGCAAGACCACGCCGATCGGCATCGGGCTCGGCAAGACGTCGGGCTGGGCGCACCGTGCGGTGCTCAAGCAGTCGAAGGTCACCCTCGTCAGCGGTGCGACCTACGACCGCATCGACGACGAGGGCCTGCACGTCACCGTCGACGGGGTGGCCCGCGTGATCGAGGCCGACACGGTCGTGGTGTGCGCCGGCCAGGACTCGGTGCGCGACCTCTACGACGGCCTCGGCCGGGAGGCGTACCTGATCGGCGGTGCCGACGTGGCCGCCGAGCTCGATGCCAAGCGGGCGATCAAGCAGGGCACGGAGGTCGTCGCGGCGCTCTGACCGGCACCGGTCGCCTCAGTCCTGCCGCACCACGACCCGGGTCCCGCTCGGGACCACGACGACGTCCTCCTCGTGCGAGGCCACCTCGACGAGCACCTCGAAGAGGTCGCGCATCGAGACGAAGCCGGCGATCGTGTCGCCCTCGACCACCGGCACGTGCCGGACCTGCGCCTCGATCATCCGGCGCGCGGTGTCGAGGATCCGGTCGTCGGGACGGGCGGTGACCAGGTCGGTCGCCATCACGTCCGCGGCCGTCACGTGCTCGGGGTTCGACCCCTGCGCGAGGTGGTGCACGATGTCGCGCTCGGACATCACGCCGGCGAGGTGGCCGTTCTCGACGACACCGACCGCGCCGATGCCGTCGGCTGCCAGCGCCTCGGCGACCTCGAGCAGCGTGGCCTCGCCGGGGACGATGGCCACGGGCCACACCATGACCCGGGCGATCACGTCGGTGGGGTGGATGCTGCGCCTGCTCGTCGTGTACATCGTGGCCTCCATGGTCGTCGTCCTGCTGCTGCCCTCAGCCTCGACCGTCGCGGTCTCCCCCGTCAGGGGCCTAGGTCCCCCGCCGGAGGACCGAACTGCTCCTCCCGGGCGGGGCCGGGGCCGATACGTTGAGCACCGGACCCGCCGAGAGCAAGGAGTGCGATGCCCGACCAGCAGCCCCCGTGGGCCGGCTCCTACGCCCCGGGCGTGCCCCTCCACCTCGACTACGGCGACACCACCGTGCTCGACCTGTGGGAGGGCTCGGTGCAGCGGCACCCTGCCCGACCGGCGCTGGACTTCCTGGGGCGGGTCTCGACCTACGCCGAGGTCGACGAGGAGGTACGCCGCGTGGCCGGCGGTTTGCACGCCCTCGGCGTACGTCCCGGCGACAACGTCGCCCTGGTCATGCCCAACTGCCCGCAGAACGTGATCGCCTTCTTCGCGGTGCTGCGCCTCGGCGCCACCGTCGTGGAGCACAACCCGCTCTACACCGCGGCCGAGCTGCGGCACCCGTTCGTCGACCACGGCGCCCGGGTCGCGATCGTGTGGGACAAGGTGGTGCCGGTCATCGAGGAGCTCGTCGCCGGCTCGGACCTCGAGCACGTGGTCGCCGTCGACATGACCACCCGGCTCCCGTGGCTCAAGCGCCTCGCCCTGCGCCTCCCGATCGCCAAGGCGCGCGCGACGCGCGACCAGCTCACCTCCCCTGCTCCCCAGGTCATGCAGTGGGACGAGCTGGCCTCGGCCGCGCCGATCGAGGAGTCGCACCCCCGCCCCGACCGCGACGACGTGGCGCTGCTGCTCTACACGTCCGGCACGACCGGCGTGCCGAAGGGCGTGCCGCTGCGCCACCGCAACCTCGTCGCGAACGTGCTTCAGGGCCGGGCGTGGGTGCCGGGCCTGAAGGAGGGTGAGGAGTCCTTCCTGGTGGCGCTGCCGCTGTTCCACGCCTACGGCGTGACGGTGAGCGTGCTGCTCGGTGTCGCCCTGGCCGCCAAGCTGGTGCTGCTGCCCAAGCCCGAGATCGGCCTGATCATGGACGCCGTCGCGCGGGAGGTCCCCAGCTTCGTGCCGGCGGTGCCTCCCCTCTACCAGCGGATCGTCGACGAGGCGGAGCGCCGCGACGTCTCGATCCGCGGCATCCGCTACGCCTTGTCCGGCGCCATGCCGCTGCCCGCGCCGCTGGTCGAGCGCTGGGAGGCCGCCACAGGCGGCCTGCTCGTGGAGGGCTACGGGCTCACCGAGACCTCGCCGGTGATCGTCGGCAACCCGATGACCGGGGCGCGCCGCCCGGGCGCGATCGGCGTGCCCTTCCCCGACGTCGAGATCCGCATCGCCGACCCCGACGACCTCGACCGCGAGGTCCCCCTCGGCGAGCGCGGCGAGCTGCTGGTGCGCGGACCGCAGGTCTTCTCCGGCTACCGCAACCTGCCCGAGGAGACGGCAGCCGCCTTCCACGACGGGTGGTTCCGCACCGGTGACGTCGTCACGATGTCCCCCGACGGGTTCCTGACGATCGTGGACCGGATCAAGGAGATCATCATCACCGGCGGGTTCAACGTCTACCCGTCCGAGGTCGAGGCCGTGCTCCGCACGCACGCCGGGGTGGTCGACGTGGCCGTGGTCGGGCTGCCCCACGAGGAGGGCGGCGAGGAGGTGGTCGCCGCCGTGGTGCTCGTCGAGGGCGTGCCGGTGCATCCCGACGAGCTGCGGGCGCACACGCGCCAGTCGCTGACGCCGTACAAGGTGCCGCGCCGGGTCGTCCTCGTGGACGAGCTGCCGACCAACCCGATGGGCAAGGTCCTGCGACGCGAGGTCGCCTCGCAGCTGCACCGCACGCGCGACTGACCCCCGCCACCCCCTCCCCCGGGGGTCGTACAGTCGCCGCATGCCGACTCCTCCGTTCCGCGGGCACCCCCTCCTGGCCGCCACCGGCGTCCGGTCACGCGCGCGGTCACGCTCGGACGTGGGACGACTGGGCCTCCCCAGCGGCCCGCCGGACAACGCCACGGCACTCGGCGAGCTCGGCTCCCTGCTCGGCGGGGTCCGCCTGGTCGGCGCCCTGCCCCGCCTGTCGTCGGCACCGCGTGGCGACGGCCACCTGGTCGTGGACGTCCCGGGGTGGCGGGCGCCCGAGGCGTCCGGGGCACCGCTGCGGGGCTACCTGCGGCGGCTGGGGTACGACGCCCGCGGCTGGGGCTTCGGAACCAACACCGGCGACCCGCGGCGCGACGTCGACCGGCTGTCCGACCGCGTGCTCGAGCTGGTCGAGGCCGCGGGCCGGCCGGCCTCCCTGGTCGGCTGGAGCCTCGGCGGCGTGATCGCCCGCGAGGTCGCCCGTCGCCACCCCGAGGCAGTGCGGCGCGTGATCACCTACGGCACACCGGTCACCGGCGGGCCGCGGCACACGACGGTCGCCCGGGCCTACAACCGCGTAGCCCGCCCCGGCGCCCGCAGGGTCGCCGAGCGGCTCGACCCGACGGCGCCGATCCCGGTGCCGCTGACGATCATGTTCTCCCGCCGCGACGGGATCGTGGCGTGGCAGGCCTGCCTGGACCACACATCCCCGGACGCCGAGCACGTCGAGGTGTCGTCGACCCACATCGGCATGGGCATCGACCCGGACGTCTGGACGGTCGTCGCCGACCGCCTCGCCCGCGGGCCCCGCGCCGTGGACGACGCCCCCTCGGCCTGACGGGCAGGACCTCGGCGAGCCGGACCTCAGGTCCGGCCCGCCGGGCAACCCCTGCCGATGTGGTCGGACCACTGTTCACGGATCCCGGTCGCCGCGCAGGTCGTGCCTGCGGAGCCCGGCCGCCCCAGGGGTGAGGCGAGACCACGACCGTAGGCGACGCCGGAGTCCCGGCGCGACCGGGATTCCACCGGGCCATCGCCCGGCGGCTCCGGCTCGCTCCGGCTCACTTCGCCGGGGCGGCGACGGGTACGACGACCTCGTTGCGGCGCAGGAACCACGGCGTCCACGGTGGGTCGAAGCGCGCGAACCGCGGCGGGCCCACCACCTCGAGACCGGCCGCGTCCAGTGCGGAGAGGAGGCGACGCGCGTGCTCGTCGTACCGCTCGCGCGTCCAGCGCCCGGAGAACCTCAGTGCAGCCGCCGTCTGCGCGGGGACAGCGCGCAGGCGCACGTCGGGGTCGTCGGGGGCGGGGCGCTGTCGAGGTCGTACGTGGCGGGCAGGACGAAGGCGACGACGAAGCGACCCGCCGCCTCGTCCTCGGCCTCCTGCACGACCGGCGCAGTCATCGCGACCTTGCGGCTCCGGGCGTTGCGCCCACCGATGTAGCCGACGAGGCGGCGGAAGGCCGCGTTCCCCGCGCCCTCGAAGGACCCCGTCGCCAGCGTCTCCGCGACCACGTGGTCCGGGTAGCGCCGCAGCTCGAAGTCACGGTGATCGCCCACCACCTCGTAGGGCTGCTGCTCCGTCATGACCCCACCCTCCCTCCGCGCCGGCGGCTCGGCACAGGGGCGGAGGTCCCGCCTCCGTCGACGCCGGCCAGGCCGGCGCGCTGAGCCCGCTCTCCTTGCGTGCGCCTGGTGAAGCGCACCTTGCCGTGCTTGTCGAGCGAGTGCTGGAACGCCGGGTCGTGGATGCGTCGGTGGTGGGCCGGGCAGAGCAGCCGTCACGGAGACCCATCGCGATCCGCTGCGCCTCGGTGTGGAAGCGCCGCTCTACTGGGTGAGGCGCACCTGCCTCAGGCCGCCGTCGCACCTGTCGTCCCCGAGGGCACAACCCGAGTCGGCCGTCACGATCGAGACCTGCACGACCCGGGCGATGAGGACGAGGTACGTCTTGTCGCTGTTGTCCGACTTGACGGCGGTCACCATGCTCGCCGCCGGAGCGCAGCTCGACGCCACGCTGCTGGGGAGCGGCTGCGAGGGCGTGGGGTACTTCGACTTGTTCTGCTTGCCGAAGTGGAACGCGCACACCTGCACGCCCATGATCTTGTGGACGGGGAAGATCGCGTTGGTACCGGTGCCGGCGATCGACGAGTACGCGCAGAGCCCGGGGTTGGTGCAGTAGACCGGGATGGGCACAGTGGAAGCGCTGTTGATCAGGTCCTTCCAGGCTTGGGGGACGTTGCCGGGGTCCGGCTGTCCCGGGTCGCCGCCGAGGCACGAGAAGGGTTCCGAGGTGGACGGATTCGGGCACGCGGCGGCGAGGTGGTCGTTGAGGGCCGTCCCGGTCAACGTCCCTTGGCCGGACACGATCGAGATGGGCAAGGAGCAGCCGGAGCGGATCTGGTCGGCCAGCGCCGACGTGCCGCTGCCGTCTGTCGAGTTCTCGTTGGGGCAGTCCAGCGTCCACCAGTTCCCGGCACCGGTGTTGTCCGGCAACGGGCACGACGAGGAGGACCACCCGGGGCCGTCGCCCGGGGCGTAGAGCTTGAAGGGCGTGCCGGGCACCGTCCCGGCCGGGATGTCGGACGAGCACAGTGCCATCGGACGCATCCGGGGCCCGGTGGTGGCGGCCTCGACCGCAGCGGTCGCGGATCGCTCGAGGTCGTAGTCCGCCGTGCGTCCGAGAGCCTTGCCGAAGAAGTTCGGGCTCGAGGCGGTGACCGATGCCGTCACGACCAGGTCGCCACCCGAGCAGGTGGCGGTGACGCCTCCTCCGCTCAACGCCCCGGCTGCAGAGGTGGTGTCGTTGGCATCGACCTTGGACCTGGCCTCTGCCTGGGCGGCCGTGTTGCCGTGGCTCAGCATGTCGGCGCAGGTGCGGTAGGGCTGCTGCGCGAAGACCCCCGCTGCGCCCAAGGCGGCGGCGTCCGCTGCCGTCTGGGTCGCACGCTTGTTCGCGTAGGCAAGTCCGAAGTCGGCGACGAGGCCGCACATGCCCATGAGGACGACCGCGACGAGTCCGACGAGGACAACGGTCGCGCCGCTTTCGTCCCTTCCGCCGCTCATGAGAACTCGCACCGCATCACGCCGGTGCCCTTCAGAGTGGGCACTGCGAGGAAGTTGAACGGCGGCAACGTGACCACCCATCGATTGGCTGGTCCTGAACGGGTCATCGTCACCGTGATGTTGGTGTTGGGGGCGCTACCGGCGCACGGCCTCACGGTGTCGGCTCCACAGTTCGTGACGACGGGTGTCGGCACCGTCCCGTCGCTCACTCTCATGCCGATGGTCTCGGCCGCTGTCCGGCCCTCGGTCTTGATGTCCGCGCAGGTCCTGCCGTCGACCACCGCATAGCGCGCCGCCTGACGCGCGGCGTTGTTCAACGAGATCTGCTGGGCGAAGACGAAGCCGAAGTTCGCGATGCCGACGACCAGCAGCAAGAGGATGGGCATGACGAGGGCGAACTCGAGTGCGGCAGCGCCGCGCTCGTCCCTGCGGGTGGAGACGGACATGCACGTCCTCCTGGATCTCGGCAGGCCCTGCGCCGCACCTCGTCTACTCATCAGCGCCACGGCGAGCCGGTGTGTTACACGCGGTTGGGCGAACGTCGGCCCGGTCTAGTCCGCGTCACCACGTGGGACCCGAGCCGAAGCCGCCGGAGCCAGTGGTGGCCTGCGTCTGGGTCGTCCGCATCTGACGCAATGTGCGCGTCTCTGCGTCGTCGATCCGCCCCGGGATTCAGTCCCCCCGCGCGAGCTCGAGGTGCCCGACCACCCGGCCGTCCTCCTGCGTCTCGTCCACCATCCCGGCGGAGCGCAGGAGCCGCAGCATCCCCTCGTTGTCGGGCATCATCTCCGCGCGCAGGCGTCGTACCCCGACCTCGCGGGCGCGCTCGCACAGCTGTCGCAGCATCACCGTGCCCAGCCCGAGGCCGTGCCAGGAGTCGGCGATCGTGATCGCCAGCTCGGCTTCGTCGCGGGCGGAGGCGTAGCGGATGAAGCGCGCGACGCCGATGATGTAGCTCGCGTCGTGCGTGGAGTGGGCGACGTACGCGACGTGGTCGACGTGGTCGACCGCCGTGAAGTACGTCGCCTGGCTGTCGGTCAGGCGCGGCATCCCGGTCAGGAAGCGCTGGTACTGCGACTCCTCGCTCATCAGGCCGAAGGCGCGCTGCAGCTCGACGGCGTCCGTGCTGTGGATCGGCCGGATCCGCACCGTGTCGCCGGTGCTGAGGCGGACCTCGGCCCCGTCCACCGCGGCTACTGACCCAGCGGCGGAAGCGTCACGACCTGACCCGCATAGCTGAGGCCGGCGCCGAAGGCGATGAGGAGGGCGGTGTCACCGACGGTCGCCTCGCCCTTGCGGAGCATCGCCTCGATCGCGAGCGGGACCGACGCGGCCGAGGTGTTTCCGGAGTCGACGACGTCGGTGGCGATGGCGACCGAGTCGGGGATCTGGATGTTCTTGGCGAGGGTCTGGGTGATGCGGAGGTTGGCCTGGTGCGGGATGAAGGCGTCGAGCTCGTCGACGCCGACGCCGGCCAGGTCGAGCGCCTCGTGAGCCACCTTCGCCATCGCGAACGGCGCCCACCGGAAGACCGCCGTGCCTTCCATCTGCACCACGGGGTGGTCACGGTCGGAGTGGCCGCCGAGGCAGCTCGGGCTCTGCGTGATGACGTGGGCCTGCGTGCCGTCCGAGCCCCACGCCGTCGGGCCGATGCCCGGGGCGTCGGACGGTCCGACCACGACCGCACCGGCCCCGTCGGCGAAGATGAACGCGGTGCCGCGGTCGGTCGGGTCCATGAAGCGGCTGAGCTGCTCCACCCCGATCACGAGGACGTGCGACTCGGCGCCGGAGCGCACCATCGACGACGCCAGGTTGAGCGCGTGGCAGAAGCCCGCGCACCCGGCCGAGATGTCGAAGGCGGCCGACGTGATGCCCAGCGCGGCCGCGACCTGCGGCGCCGATGCGGGCGTGTGCTCGGGGTAGGTCGAGGTCGCGACGATGACGCAGCCGATCTGGCCGGCCGCGACGCCCGAGGCGGCGAGGGCGCGCTCGGCGGCCGACACCGACATCCCGATCAGCGTCTCGTCCTCGCCCGCGAAGCGTCGGGTCCGGATGCCCGACCGGGTCTGGATCCACTCGTCGGAGGAGTCGAGGACCTCGCAGATCTCGTCGTTGGTCACCAGCCGCTCGGGCCGGTGGACGCCGAGGCCCAGCATGGCGGCGTGGGCGGTGTCGGTGGACTGCTGGATCGTCATGTGCCGAGCATAGGCACGCGTCAGGAGAGGGGGTGTGCGGCCGGGGCCGCCGAGCGCTGGGCCGGCAGCAGGAGCGCGGCGATGCGGGGGGAGGGCACGAGCCCGGCCTCCTTGTCGAGGAGCAGGGCGTAGTCGCGGCCGTGGCGGATCGCCTCGGTGTGGTTGCCCTCGGCCATGTGGGCGGCGATCAGGACGGCATGGGCGGACTCGTGCAGCGGCTCGACCCGGATGGCGGCGCAGGCGACGTCGATGGCGCGGCCGTACTGGCCCCGCGAGGTGAGCAGTTCGCTGAGCTTCTCCAGGGCGTGGATGCGGAGCTGACGGTGGCGCTCGCGGTCGAGCAGCAGCCACTCCTCGTCCCAGCCCGGGAGCAGGTCGGCCTCGAGGAGCAGCGCGGCGCCGCTGATCGCCTGGTCCTCGACCGGGTACTCGGCGATGATCCGCCGGGCCTGGGAGGTGATCAGCTCGTAGTCGATCCGGACCTCCTGGTCCAGACCGATGGCGTCGCGCCGCGCCATCACGATGCGCGTATCGGCCTGACGCACGCGCCACAACGCCGTACGCAGGTTGGACATCGCGCGGTCCGGTGCGGCGCTCGGCCACAGGTTGCCGGCCACGGTGTCGCGGAGCTGCTCGACGCCTGTCACGGCCAGGAAGCCCAGCACCCGCTGGGCATTGCGTGGCATCGGCACCACCTGGTGGCCGACGTGCACCGAGAACCCACCCAGCAGGCTGATGCTGGGCCCGGCCGCTCGCGACAACGCAGCAGTCGTCATTCGTCCCTCCCCACCCGGAACGACAGCACACGCGCGCCTACGCAGCGTCACGGTCCTGTCGTCAGGGACGTCGGAGGGTGAACGTTGACGCGGGTGTGACCTCGTCGCAGACGCGGCGACGACGGTGCCGAGGACTCCACACGCGCACGCTGTTCAGTGATGGAACCCCCAGTCTGGCACAACCTGGTCGTACGTCTCTGGCGTGACGGCGACGGCCTGAAGGTCCGATTCCTGGCCGGCCGCGACGGTCGCCGCCCCGCGACGCTGACGCTCGCGACGAGCGTGGAGTCCGCGGTCCACCAGTTCGAGGCGTGGCTGCGATCGATCGAGCAGGACGATGCGCCTCCGGTCCCGACCAGCCGGCCAGCGCCGGCGGCACGAGCACCACGCGACGACACACGGGACGACGACGCTGGCGCGACGAAGCCGCAGACAGCCGACTCCTAGCGTCAGCGGACCACAAGCGCGACGTGCTGACGTGAGAGGGAGGCGCTCATGACGACGCTCGACACGGAGGCACCCATCTTCTCCGGCGGCGGACTCACCGGCTTCGAGGTCACCGACCAGGAGGTCCCCTCCTACGAGGGGGGCGCCCTCGTCTCCCCGTTCGCCGCAGGACTGACCTCGGAGGACGAGTCGGTCCAGTCCGCCGACTCGCTCGAGGCGCTCGTCGCCGAGCTCGAGGACGAGGAGTTCGACGAGACGGTCGAAGGGCTCGTCGACGAGGTCGCAGGGCACCACCTCCGGGCGCTGACCCGGTACGGCGACCAGGAGCAGGTGGCCGACCAGGAGGCCGAGCAGTGGCTGGAGCAGCTCGGCGAGTCCGTCGACCGGGGGCTGGCCGAGCTCGAGCAGCGCTTCGCCGACCGGCGGCTCGACTCCTTCGGCGAGGGCGAGGTCGCCGGGGTGCTGGGCGAGTACGCCCGCGACCCCGAGTCCAGCAGCGAGCAGTTCCTCGGCGGCCTGGTGAAGAAGGCGTTCAGCGCCGCGAAGGCGGTGGCCGCCGGCGCGGTGAAGGGCCTCAGCAGGCTGGTCCCCCTGGGTCCGGTCTTCGCGGCCCTCCGCAAGCTCGTGCGCCCGTTGCTCCGGCGGGTGCTCAGCAAGGCGATCAACCGGCTCCCCGCGCCCCTGCGCGGTCCGGCCACCCAGCTCGCCCACCGCCTCGGCCTGTCAGAGGCGGAGGCGGAGCCGTCCCTCACCGAGGCCTTCGACGCCCAGCTCGCCGAGGCCCTCCTCGCCCCGTCGGACGCGGCGCAGGAGCAGGTGCTCAGCGAGGCGGCGTACGACGACGGGGCGATGCAGTCCGAGGACCCGCTGTCCGACCTCGACCGTGCCCGCGCCACGTTGGCTCGCCAGCTGTCGGAGGCCGAGCCCGGTCGGCCGCCCACCGAGCAGCTCGAGCAGTTCATCCCTGTCGTGATGGCGGCCATGCCGTTGATCCGGACCGGCGTGAGGATCATCGGCCGCGACCGCATCAAGAACTTCGTGGCCGGCCAGCTCGCCACCCTCATCCAGGGGTACGTCGGCCCGCAGGCGGCACGCGCGCTCGCGCCGCACGTGGCGGACGCCGGCCTCAGGCTGCTGTCCCTGGAGTCGGCAGCACCAGAACAGCTCGGAGCGGAGGCGCTCGTCGACACCCTCCAGGAGGCCGTGGTCGACGTGATGAGCCTGCCGGCCGAGGCCCTCGACGACCCGCTGCGCCTCGAGGCCGAGGTCGGCGACGCCCTCGGCGCGGCGGCCGTGCGCAACCTGCCTCCGGCGGTGCTGCGCGACGACCTGCCCGACCACGACCCGGACAGGCCCGGGTGGGTCGCCATGCCCCGTGCCGGGAGGGCCCGCCGCTACCGCCGCAGCGCGCGCCGCTTCGACGTGACGCTGACCCGCGCCCGGGCCGGGGAGGTCGAGCTGCCCGGCGCGGAGACGCTGGAGGAGCGGCTGCTCGACGCCGGGGTGGCGACCTGGCCGGTGAACGCCGAGGTGCAGGTCTTCGAGACGATGACCGGCGGCCACCTGGGCCACCTCGCTGCCGGCGAGGGCGAGGGGGTCCTCCCGGCCGAGTTCGAGGAGCTGAGCCCGGCGACCGCAGGTCTGCTGCTCGGCAGGGCCGCGCTCGGCACGCGTCCGGGCGTGCTCGGACCGGCAGGGCGGCGATACTTCCGTGTCGTCGTGCCCGGCAGGCGTGTCGTACGCCATCGCAGCCGGATCGCGTTCCGGCTCCGTCCCCAGCTGGCGCGACCGGAGCTGCGGGTGCACCTGCGCGTCGGGGAGCGCACCGCGCACCGGCTGGCCGGACTGCTCGAGCGACAGGAGCAGACCGAGGTCGTCGCCACGGTCGGCCGGCTGCTGGGCCGCCAGGTGCAGGAGGCCGCGGCTCTCCGGCTGCCGCGCATGCTCGGCCGGGCGACCCGGTCCACCGTCGCACCGGCTCGTGGACAGGCGCTCGCCGCCCACGTGGTCGAGGCGATGAAGTCCACCCTGGCCAGGGAGCTGCCCGCCCAGGCGGCCGCGATGGCCACCGCGGCCAAGGACCCCGCCCCCGGACTGACGCTGACGTTCGCCTTCGCGTTCGCCGATGCGACCGCCCTCGCCTCCGGGATGCCCGGTGCCCCGACCCTCACCATCCGCGCCGGGAGACACAGTGACTGACGCCGAACGCCGGCAGCTGCACGCCGAGCTCGCGCACTGGCAGGGCGCCATCGTCCAGCTGGCGGAGCTCGACGCCGTGGCACCTACGGAGGCCTGGGCCCAGCTCGAGGACTACCTCCGGCTGCGGCTCCGCGACCGGCTGACCTCGTCGATCGCGGCGCTGTCCGCCGAGGGCACGACCCTCGCGACCGCGCTCGCGAGCGGGCGACCGCTCGGTGAGTGCCGCGCCTCCCTGCTCCGGCTGCGGGCGCGCTACCTCGCCGTCGAGTCGACCGTCGAGTTCTACGGCGACGCCGTCCAGCAGCGGACCACACCGCGGCTCGGGGCGGTGCTGCGCGGGCTGGACACGATCGCCGTCGACTCGATGGAGGTCGTGCTGCGCCCGCTGGGCAAGGAGGTGCCACCCGCGCTGGTCTACCCGGAGAAGGGACTCGGCGCCGCGGTGCTCCGGGCGGGGATCCGGCTGTGGGACCAGGGCGGGCTCTCGCCCGTCGCGGCGATCAAGGTCACGCGGCACAACCTCATCCACCCGACGGCGATCCTGCACGAGACCACCCACCAGTGGAGCCACCTCGTCGGCTGGAACACCGAGCTCGGGGAGGTGCTCGCCGAGGTCGCCGGCGACGTACCGGGCCTGGGCGAGCTCCTCAGGTCCTGGGCCGGGGAGGTGGCTGCCGACGTCGGTGCCTTCGCGATGGCGGGCTGGTCGCCCGTGCCGGCGCTGGCCAACGTGGTCGACGGTCCGACGGCGTCCGTGCACCGCGTACGCCTCGGCGACCCGCACCCCCCGTCGTGGCTGCGCGTGCTCTTCAACGTCGAGCTGTGCCGGAGCTGGTTCGGCGCGGGCCCGTGGGACGACCTCGCCGCGGCATGGCGCTCGCGGCACGACCCGGCCGGGTTGACCACGCACGACGCCGCGGTCGCGCGCGCCGGCGAGCGGCTGCTGCCGGCGCTGGCGTCCGCCTGCACGCGCCGTCCGTTCCAGGCGTTCGGCGGACGGCCGCTCCACGCGCTCGCCGACCCCGAGCGGGTCTCTCCGGCGCGGCTCGCGGAGCTCTCGCGCCAGGCCGGAGACACGCTGCTCACCTCGGCCTTCCTCGCCCGGAGCGACTCGCTGCGCGTCCTCGCGCTGCTCACCAACGACCAGCCGCTCGACCCCGCTGCGACCGCCGCGCGGACCGCCCGCCTGCACGACTGGCTGGCCCGGCTCGCACCCATGCCGCTCCCCCGAGCCGCCTGAGCACACCGAAGGAGAACACCGATGGCGCAACAGCAGAACCACCAGCCGGACTGGACCGACCTGCTGGCCGAGCTGAAGAGGATCGCGGACGCGCTCAACAACCCCCGCCCGGTCGCGCTCAGCACCGAGCCGCCGGCCGCCGCCGCGGGCAGCAACCTCGACTACCTCGTGCTTCGCCAGCTGATGGGGCGCGTGCCTCGCGACGGTGAGGACGTGAAGGTCGTCCCGGCCGGGCGCAAGAGAGGCACCGGTGGATCCGCGCCGAAGGCGGTCCTCGTCCTCGGACCGGTGCCCGAGGACGTCGAGGAGGTCGCCGTCTTCACCCAGCGCGGAGAGCCTGCGGAGGTCGTCCCGCTGGGGACCTACAACCCCCAGGTCAGCAGGTCGGGCGCGATCGCCACCACCGACTTCCAGCTCACCACCGTCACCAACGACCAGGTCATCACGCGCCTCGAGTTCCGCCGCGGTGAGGACCACTACCCGCTCGCCCTCGGACCGCGGCTCCCGGTCGTGTGAGAGACAAGGATCGGAGAAGCCCATGTTCCGCAGCCTCGCCCGCCGGATGACCCCGCCGGCCCAGGTGTTCGACATCCACCCGCTCCAGCTGAGCCGCTGGCTCGACGAGGCCTGGACGGGCGGCGCCCTCGTCCCGGACGTCGGCAACTCGACGACGCCCGCCGGCACGCCGTTCCTCGGCGAACCGGCGATCATCGGTGCGATCGACCTCCCGCTGCCGTCCGCGACCGGAGTGCCCTTCCCCGCTCCGTCGGGGATCAACCCGGCGGCGCCGGACTCCTTCACCGGTGCACCCATCGGACCGCCGACGCCGCCCCTCATCGACCCCGGGCTCGTCGCCGACCACCTCGTCTACGCCTTCCTGATCGAGTCGACCGGAGCGTTCGAGGTGCTGGCCGAGGTGGTCCGTCGGCTCAGCGTCGGCGAGACCCTGAACCCGATCAGCACCGCGGCCCACCGGTGGGTGCGGACCACGGAGGAGCTGTTCTTCCGGGAGCCCCCGCTCTACAGCATCCAGGGCGTGCTCAGCGAGGTCCGTCCCGACCAACGGGTCAACCGGCGCAATGCCTACTGGCGCATGTTCGGGCTCGAGCCGCCGCACCCGGTGCCGGCGCGGTGGCTCCGCCCGGGGATCGCGGACGGGGCGTGGAAGCAGGACGTCGGCGACGGCGTGAACACCAGCTTCCGCGAGAAGTGGACCGAGCTGCTCCGCCAGGTCTGGCTGGGCAGGGAGAACGCGAAGAACGGCATCGGCCCCAACGCCACCGACCGCGAGTACATCGCCTCCCTGTGCGACGCCCTGCGCGACATGATGGCGCTGCGCCGCCGCGGCGGGCTGCTCGCCCGCGAGGAGTTCGCCTACGTCAGCACCTTGTCGTGGTTCCACCTGACGCTCGAGGACAACGTGCCGATCGTCGTCGACCTCAGCGCGCAGGGCCCG
Source organism: Nocardioides sp. Root122 (assembly GCF_001425025.1). Classification (GTDB taxonomy): domain Bacteria; phylum Actinomycetota; class Actinomycetes; order Propionibacteriales; family Nocardioidaceae; genus Nocardioides. Next base: position 113,746 of record NZ_LMDE01000001.1, on the reverse strand, counting down.
GGTCCCGCGGAGCGGCTCCAGAAGCTCGCCGCCCGCGTCGGCATGACGCCGGCGCCCCGTGCGCGTGAGCTGTTCGAGCTCGCCGACCTGATGTCGGCCCTGCTCCGGGCCATCGAGCTGAGCGTCTTCTCGTCCGGCCCCTCCGTCGAGCTGCTCTACCTCGACCTGGGGACCAACGCGACCCTGCTCACCGACATGAACAAGATCATCGACCTGTGGCAGTCCGCCACCGGCGACCGGGTCAAGGACCGGCCCTCGGGCTCGGCCCAGCCGCTGCGGCTGCCGACGCCGTCGGGTGGCAACGCGGCGCCGCCGCCCAACGGCGTACGGGCTCCCGCACCCACCGGGTCACCGGCGCCGATGGGCCTGCTCGCGGGGCAGAACGGTCACGGCTAGGCCGCCGTCATGCGATCGCCGTTCGCGGAGGCTCCGACGCAGCTGCTGGAGCACGAGGTGCTGCGGCCCGACGAACGCGTCCGGGTCACCCCGACCACGCAGGTGCCCTACCGGTGGGTGTGCTCGCTGGACGTCACGCGCGGGAGCACGTCGTACCGCGGCTCGGGCCTCCTGGTCGGGCCGCGCCAGGTCCTCACCGCCGCGCACAACGTCTACGACGCCGAGGGGAACCGGCCGGACTCCCTGGTCGTGGTGCCGGCCCGCAACGTGGACGAGCAACCGTTCGGGCGGTTCGAGGCGGTGGCCTTCACCGCGTCGAGCCGCTACATCACCCACCCGACGGCGGGCACCCGCTTCGACCTCGCCCTCGTGACGCTCGGTGCCGACGCCTCCACCGTGAGGTCGCGCGCGATCGGTGGTGCCGCGCTCGGCCACTGGGGCCACGCGACGCTCGGCCAGGGCACGAACCTGCGCCCCATGACGGCGGCCTTCCTGACCGGGAAGGACGTCGTCGTGTGCGGCTACCCGGGCGACATGTGCAACGGCCATCGTTGCGACCCGGCGGTCGGCTGGAGGAAGGGCGAGCAGTCGAACTCGATGTGGTCGCACTTCGGTCCGGCCCGGTTCCGCGCCGGCGCCCCCGGCGCGGTCGTCTACTCCGCCGACACCGCGAAGGGCCAGAGCGGGTCGCCCGTCTGGATCAGGTTCAGCGACGGCACCCGCTCCCTGGTCGGCGTGCACGTCGACCGCCACCTCGAGTACGACGCCACCGCGCGCCGGATGGTGCTGCGGGGCAACAAGGCCGTCCACCTCGACACGGACGTGATGGCGCTGGTGCGCAGCTGGCTGGGGCAGTGAGCCCTCGAACGCCGATGGAGGAGTGATGACCGAGACGTTCGCGATCGGGAGGAATGGCGCACCGTCGCCGTTCCGGGAGGAGCTGGTGGCCGAGGCCGAGGGCTTCGCCGGTCCCGAGGAGCCCGAGTACTCCCCGCCCGGCGACGACCTTGCACTGCAGGACGAGGCGCTCCTCGACGAGGCGTACGCCGATCCCGTCGAGGAGGTGGAGGCAGAGCACGAGCAACCGTCGCAGACCGCCGTCCAGGGCCAGTCGGCAATCGCGGTGCAGGCCGCGCGGCAGTGGGACTCGACCGATCGCCCGGTCGGGTGGATCGGCAAGGTCTACGGGCTGGTGGTGCACACCACCGGTGGCGGCCTGCCCTCCAAGGCGAAGTCGAAGGGGATCTACCACACCGCCTTCGCGGTCAGCTACTACTCGCAGTCGCACGGCTGCCACTACGTCAACGGCTGGCGCGGCGTCAGCGGCGGTGACCTGCTGCAGGTGGCCAACGAGCGCGAGCAGGCCAACGGGGTGGGCGTCGGCGACCAGCGCCGCTCGATCGACCAGGGTCGCTTCGAGAAGGACCTCCCGGCCGCCGTCGTCACCCAGTGGCGCGCCCGCTGGCCGGGCGTCGAGCACCCCCTGAAGCTGCTGCCCGGCACGCGCACCGCCAACTCCTGCTACATCCACGTCGAGTGCGTCCCGTGCGTCTTCCACCACGGCAACCGGCTCGTCACCGACGCGACCCCGCTGCGGCCGGGGCTGCGCTTCACCCAGGCGCAGCACGAGGCGGTCGCGCTGCTCGCCTGCGACATCGCGCGGCGCAACGGCTGGCCGCTCCAGGAGACGTGGTGGCGCTCGGCCCGGCTCGTCGGCCACGAGGACCTCACGCCGTTCAACCGCCACGACAGGGCAGGCGGCTGGGACCCCGGAGGGATGCGCGCGACGCCGTACTTCGACTGGGACTTCGTCTACTCGATGATCGAGCGCGAGTGCCGGGCCGCACCCGCGGTGCCCCGCCCGTCGTGGTGGCCCTTCTCTGAGGCCGGGGAGGACGAGCTCGAGCAGCCGGGCGAGGTCCTGGACGGTGGGGACGATGAGCACGAGTGGGGCTCGGAGGACGAGCTCGAGACGGAGGTCGAGTCGGACCAGGCCGAGTGGCCGACCGCGGGGGAGGCCGGGCAGGACGGTGCGGACGAGCTCGAGGAGGCGTACGGCAACGAGCTGCAGGACGAGCTCGAGGACGAGGCGTCCTTCCTGGAGCCGTTCCGCCTGGCCATGGCGATCGCGCGCGGGCAGCGCGACGAGAAGACCCTGACCAACGGCGTCTTCTTCGCCCGGCACCCCGAGCTCGGCGGTCGACCCATCGCTCCCGGCGAGCGCAGCCTGGCGTCCGAGTGGATCGCGATCCGCGACACGCTGGTCCGCCCGCTGCTGGCTCGCGCATCGCAGCCGACCGCGACCGGGGGTGGGTCCGGCGGCGCGCTGCCCGCCGGCCCGTTCGGGACTCTCGTGCTCAGGGCGCCGGGCCGGACGCCCTTCTCCTACCCCTTCACCGCGGAGGACGCGGCGTGGACGGCGAAGCTGGTCATCCTCGAGGCGGGCGGTCGACCCGACGCGGACAGCGCCGCGGTGGTCTGGGCGATGTTCAACAGGTACGCCCTCGTCAGGCACACCCTCTACCCGACGTTCCACTCCTTCATCCGGGCGTACTCCACGACGCTCCAGCCGGTGCTGCTCAACTGGCGCGCCGCCCAGCGCCACCTGGACAGTCCCGAGTTCGTCCCGTCAGGAGGGACCTACACCACCAAGGGCGCGCCCCCCGGCATCCCGAAGGGACAGCTCCGGCGGCACCTCGCGTTCCAGGCGCAGGCCTGGGACCAGCTGCCCGCCGGCGCGAGGACCCTGACGCTCCAGGCGGTGCGGGGCAGCCTGCCCAACCCCGGCATCGGCCTGGCCAGCGAGTTCGTCTCGACCCGCATCCTGTGGATGCAGGCGAACGCGACCAAGCGGGAGCCGACCGAGCAGGAGTGGCGCAGCTTCACCGAGACCTTCCCGGCCCGCGTGGGGAAGCCCTACGCCTGGATCGGCGACGTCCCGTCCATCGACCAGCGCAAGAACGCCTTCTTCCGCTACCTCGTCGACGCGAGCCTGCCGGCCGACGCCGTCACGGTGACTGCCTAGGCGGCGTGCACCGGGGCCGCCGCAGGCACGGCCACCTCGCGACGGCGGAGGCTCGGCAGCCAGCGCACGTCGCCCGCCGTGGTCGCCGACGAGCCGTAGGCCAGCAGCGCGAGGAAGACGCCGTACACCGGGAGGTGGCCGACCATCTCGGTCTGGCCGAAGAGCAGCAGGGTGGCGTTGAACGGCACCATCGCGACGAGCACCGCGACCTGCGGGAACGCGCCGGAGATCACCAGCAGGCCGAAGAGCAGCTCGGTGGCGCCGGCGATCGCCACGAACGTCTCCGGCGACACGTGGATGCCGACGAGGGAGAACACGTCGAGGGCCGGGAAGTGCTCGAGGGTGTCGATGGCCATCGCGGGGTTCGTCAGCTTCTCGGAGAACGCCAGCACGATCAGCGCCACGCCGACGCCGAGCCGCAGCCACAGCAGCGCCCAGCGCAGCTGCGCACGGGACGGGTGCGCGGCACCGTTGGCGTCCGCCCCGGGAGGTACGACGACGAGGAAGGCAGCGACGGCCGCGAGGTTCGCGCACTCACCGAGCGCCGTGGGACCGGCGACCAGGGCGAGCGCCGGCCCGAGACTGAGGACGAGCGCGGCGGCGGGACGCAGGTTGATGCCGGTCACCAGCCAGATGCCCAGGCCCGCCTCGACGAGGAGGAGCGAGCCGCCGCCGATGCCGTGGAGGTGGTCGTTGGAGGGCGTGATGAAGGCACCCGTCGCCGCGAGCGCGAGCAGCGCGACGCCGAGGTGGATGCCCAGCAGTCGGGGGATCCACGGCACGAGGCGGCCCAGCGGCGCCAGGAACGGCAGCTCCGGCTTGTGGACCCGCAGCGCGACGAGACGCCACACGACCGTCACGGCGACGACCGCGGCGGTCAGCACCAGGGGAAGCGGCGAGAGGAAGAAGGACCAGTCACCCGCCTGCTGCGACTCGACGAACCAGCGTTCGTGGGCGGGAAGAGCAGGGCCGAGCACGGCGAGCGGGAGAGTCATGTCCTCACCTTCGGCGACGGACCCGCCCCTCATGAGCGGCGAAAGGTCCGGACTGAGGGGGACCTAAGTCCTCACGTGCCTCTCTGCCTACCCGCAGGGGTGGGCTACTGCCGCTCGGGGTCCGCCTCGGGGATCGGCGCGTCCGGGACCTCGCCGGGGTCGATCGGGTCCAGTCCGGGCTCGCCGGACGGGACGATCTGCGGGTCGGACTCGGGCTCCATCGGTGTCGTGGTCATCCGTCCTTCGTACGCCGACCCCGTCGGGGTCGCAACGCCCGCCCACCCCCTCCGGTGGGGGCTCCGGCGCCGATCCGTCATCCGGACCCGCACCGATCGCGCCGGATCTGGATGACGCATCCGCCGTGCACAGGCGTCCGGTCAGGAGTTTCGGCGCGAGGCGCGACGGGAAGACGATCTCCGAGGACGAGGAGGACCGATGAGCATCGTGATGAGGCCCGACGCCGTGCGCGGCGGCTGGGCGAACGCCGACAACGCGGCTGCCGAGCTGCGCTCGGCGCAGGGGCAGGTGAGCGACGCCGCGGGGCACGACATGGCCGACCTCGCGACCACGCTCACCGACGCCGCCGAGGACATGCGCGGCGTCCTCCGTGTCGTGCTCGGCGTGCTCGACGAGCACCACGGCAACGTCGAGGACTGCATCAGCGACTTCCTGGCCACCGACGGCAGCTCGGCAGGTGAGTTCCATGGGCTTGCTCGATGACACCGTCGCCCGGCTGAGGGACGTCCTCTCGGTCGTCGAGGACATCGATCTCTGGCCACCCTGGGACGCCGCGCAGACGATCGTCGACGCCGTCGCCCGGGCCGTCGAGATCGCGACGCAGCCGCCCGCCCCCGACCCGGAGGACGTCCGCGAGGCCGCCTCGGCCTGGCGTCGCATCGCCACCTCCGTCGACGCCGGCTGCGACGACCTCGCCACGACGCGCAGCAAGATCGACCCGACCGCGTGGGACGGCACCTCGGGCGATGCCTTCCGCTCCTCGATGGGCCGGCTCCGCACCCGCACCGCGACGGTGCCGCCCGCCGCACGTGAGGTGGCGACGGTCCTCGACCGGCTCGCGACCGAGATGACGGAGGCGCGCACCCGTCACCAGCAGGCCGACGACATGCTCCGCGACAACCTCGAGCTGTCGTGGGGCGACCTGTGGCCGTGGGAGCTCGTCGACTTCCTCCGCGGCGTCGTGCAGGGAGTCGTCCACGCGATCACCGAGGCGATCGCCGCCTACCAGGACGCCGCCGACGCGGTCGCGGTCGCCCAGGCCGCGATCGTCGCGGCGATGGACGAGATCGACCTGCCCGACGAGCTGCCGCAGGGCGTCAGCCCCGTCTCGGCCGTCAACGGCTGGCAGGACGAGGACGGACCCCTCTCCGGCTACCAGCTCGAGCACTACGACGCAGCCTTCGACGCCCTCAGCCCGGCCGAGCAGCAGGCCGTGCGCGACGCGCTGGCCGCCGCGAGGAACGACGACGAGCGCGCCTGGATCATGGCCGGCGTGGCCTCCGGACTGACCGGCGCCGCCCTCGCCAACTACGTCGCCAAGCTGCACAGCCTGAGCCCCGCCCAGCTCGACGACCTCGACCCCCCGACCGACGGCAGCTACTCCCAGCCCGACCAGACGACCTGCGGATCGTCGAGCCTGGTGATGTCGCGGATGCTCAACGACCCGGCCTACGCGTTGTGGATGGAGACCGGCTACGACCCCGCGACCGGTCAGACCGACCCGCGCACCCCGGAGCAGCGTTTCGCCGACGAGTCGCTGGCGATGCACGACCGCACCAACGCGCTGCACGACCGCGACGGCGACCTCCAGCTCCCCTGGCCCGAGGCTGCCGGCACCCAGCCCTGGGCGGTCGCGGCGGAGATGTCGAGCGAGGGCGGCAGCGGCACCCCCGGCCAGGACTACGAGGTGCAGACCGTCGCGCCGGGCGACCGCGGCGACACCTACGACACCATCGCGGCGTCGGTCGAGAACGGCCACAACGTGCCGCTGTACGTTGGCGACACCACGCGCCCGGGCCACGTCGTCCTCGTGACCGGGAGCGATGCCGGCTCCCTGACGATCTACGACCCCGCCTCCGGACAGGAGCAGACCATCTCCCGCGACGACTTCACCAGCGGGCACCTCGGTGTCTCGGGATGGGACGAGCCGTGGTTCGCGGTCACGCCCTCGTCCTGACCCTGCTGGTCCCGGTGCTCGCCGCCTGCAGCGGCGACGCCGAGCCCGTGTCCGACGCCGACGACCTCGACGCGGCGGTCGCCGTCTGGTCGGACCCGTGGGTCGCACCCACGTCGGCGACGGTGGCCGGGCCGTCGTTCGGCAGCGACGGGCTGCTCGACCGGACCGTCGCGCGCCGCGAGACGTCGTACGCCGTCGGGGTGCGCGCGGCTGCCCGCTCCGAGCTGCGGGTGGCGCTCGAGCAGGGGTGGGCCACCACGTCCAGCACGTGCGCCGACACGGTGCAGGTCGCGCTCGTCAGTCCGGACGAGGATGCGCTGGCCCAGCTCGTGGTCGAGCCGGACGGTGAGGGAGCGCAGGTCGCGGTCCAGGTCGCTGCCCGGCACCACCTCGACTCCTCGTGGCAGGCCCCCGACGTCGTCGACGGCACCTGCCTCGACGGCGGCTCCGACCCGTCCTTCGTGCCGCCTCCGCTCGTCGGCGAGGCCCTCGGCAGCGTCCGCGAGGACCGCGACGCCGAGTGGCAGCACAGCACCCCCGCCGAGGACTTCATCGACGCGGCCAACGACGACCCGGCGCTGCGGGCGATCGGCGTGTCGGTCGCGGTGCCGCGCCTCGACGAGGGGACCAACCGGCGACAGGCACCTGCGGCCGAGGCTGAGGTCGACGCGAGCTCGCTCCAGGAGCTCGCCGAGCAGCTGTCCGGGTGGCGGCTGACCTTCGCCGCGTGCGGCGGTGGGGGTCCGGTCCGAGCGACCTTCGTGCAGGACGTCGCCGACGGCCACGCCGTGCTGTCCGCCGACGTCGGCCCCGAGGGGGCCCGGGTGCGGGTCACGGTCCCGATGACGGAGGGACCCACCGGTGAGTGGCTCGACGGGATCCAGGTCATCGATCCGGCGGCCTGCATGACTCCGAGCTCGTCGCGCCGGCTGGCGGCCTACGGCACGCCGGCCGTGCTGCCGAGCGACCTCACGCCGATCGCCGACTGAGCCGCCTCAGGGACGGGCGCCCCCGGAGCGGCGCTGCTGCACCTTGCGGACGGCGCTCTTGATCTTGGCCTGGTTGTGCGGCTTGCGCGCCTCGTCGTAGACCAACTTGCCGATGCCGACGGCTGCGATCTTCTTGGCGATACCCATGCCCCTCACCCTGCCAGCGCACCCCAAGGGTGGTCCCTGCCCGCCGGGCGACGGCGCCACGACACCGGCGTACGGCACAATCACCGCGTGACTACTCGGATCTCTGTAACGGGCCTCGGCTACGTCGGCCTCTCGATGGCAGTGCTGCTCGCGCGGCACAACACGGTCGTCGGCCTGGACCTCGACGTCGACCGGATCGAGGGGCTCAAGCGCGGCATCAGCCCCATCCACGACGACGACATCTCCCGGTTCCTGGCCGAGGAGGAGCTGGACCTCACCTTCACGACCGACGCCGAGGAAGCCCACGCCGGTGCCGACTTCGTCATCATCGCGACGCCGACGAACTACGACCCGGTGACCAACTACTTCGACACCGGCTCCATCGAGGCGGTGATGCGTGACGTGCAGCGGATCAACCCGCGCGCCACGATGGTCGTGAAGTCGACCGTCCCGGTGGGCTACATCGAGGACGTACGCGCCCGGCTGGGCACCACCGACGTCATCTTCTCGCCCGAGTTCCTCCGCGAGGGTCGGGCGTTGCACGACAACCTCTTCCCCGCCCGCATCGTCGTCGGCGAGGACTCCGAGCGGGCCCGCGCCTTCGCCGAGCTGCTGGTCAAGGGCGCGGACGCCGACGACGTACCCCTTCTCTTCACCGCGCCCACCGAGGCCGAGGCGATCAAGCTGTTCGCCAACACCTACCTCGCGATGCGGGTCGCCTACTTCAACGAGCTCGACTCCTTCGCCATCTCCCGCGGCCTCGACCCGCGCTCGATCATCGACGGCGTCGGGCTCGATCCTCGGATCGGCACGCACTACAACAACCCGTCGTTCGGCTACGGCGGCTACTGCCTGCCCAAGGACACCAAGCAGCTGCTGGCCAACTACTCCGACGTCCCCCAGACGCTGATCTCCGCGATCGTCGAGGCCAACACGACCCGCAAGGACTTCATCTCCTTCGACATCATCGACCGCGGGCCCGAGGTCGTGGGCATCCACCGCCTGATCATGAAGGCCGGCTCGGACAACTTCCGCGAGTCCTCCGTGCAGGGGATCATGAAGCGGCTCAAGGCCAAGGGCATCGAGGTCGTCGTCTACGAGCCCGAGCTCGAGGAGGACCACTGGTTCGGCTCCGAGGTCACCCGCGACCTCGCCTCCTTCAAGGAGCGCGCCGACCTCATCGTCGCCAACCGCATGGTCGACGAGCTCCGCGACGTGGCGGACAAGGTCTACACCCGCGACCTCTTCGGAGCTGATTGATGGCTCGCTCCGCTCGCGTGTCGCGGCGCTCGTAACCCGCTCGTTCGTCGTCGTTGTCGCGGCCTCCCCCGCTGCGCTCCTCCGACCGCAACCCTCCTCCTGCACTCCCGGGCGCGCCGCGACCTCACCCCCCTTGGTCGAGGAGGGAAGACGACGTCTCCCAGGGCGCCGAGCACGCGCGAGCGGAGCGAGCGCCACAGACACGGCTACTTCCGGCGGCCGAAGAGCCCCCGCTTCTCCTCCGGCTCGGGGGCCGAGCCGCCGGACGGGGCGTCGTCCTGGTGGAGCACCTTCATCAGGCGCTCTTCCGACCTGGCCGGGTCGACCGCGGGGCGGGCGCCGAGGACGAAGCGCTCGACCTCGCGCTCGGCGGTGGGCACCCAGCCGACCGCGGTGGCGTCGTAGGTCTTGACCCCGAAGGCCTCGTCCATCAGCGCCTCGCGGTCGTCGTCGGGCCCGGCGAGGCGGGCGACGCGGGCGAGGGCGGCGGTGCGCTCGACGCGCGCGGCACCACCGGTGGCGTACGACAGCAGACGGGCACCGTGGTGCGTGCGCTCGAGGTCGCCGAGCATCGCCGACAGCGCGATCGGCAGCGGGGCCAGGGACACGTCGGGCAGCGTCAGCACGAACTCGGCGTCGGACGTGGCAGGAGCGGTCTCGACCAGACGGACGCGCGGCTCGTGGAGGTAGGAGCGGTGCACCAGCCGGGTCTCGAGGACCGGGTCCTCGACGGGCTGGACGCGGTCGTCGTGCACCGTGCTCCACGGGCCGACGACGGTGACCCGGAGGTCGGGGACGTCGCCGTCGAGGAGCGAGTCGACGACGCGGATGGTCTCGTCGGCGGGACCGGCCGGCACGACGACCTCGAGGTAGGGCACCTGGTAGGCGCGGCCGCGCTTGTTGCGCTTGGGCCGCATCGTCGGGACCAGGTCGGCGAGGTAGGGGTCGTTGAAGCGGTTGACCTGCTCGGCGCGGCGCAGGACCTGCGAGCGGCCGAGGTGCCAGCTGCGGGCCTCGCGGTCGACGACGAAGACGCCGCCGGCCTGCGCGAGCGAGTGGCCGAGGTGCATGTCCTCGCCGAGGCGCAGGGTCCGGTCGAAGCCGTCGGAGTCGAGGTAGAGCGCCTTGGTGACCGAGCCGGTCATGCCGATGTGGAAGCGCTGCGCGCGGGGGCCGGCGGTGCGCAGGTCGTCGGTCTTGTCCCAGTAGTCCACGACCCACTGGTGCGGCTCGTGCGCCTCACCGGGGAACAGGTCGGCGGCGCCACCCGCGGCCACCCGGTCGCGGACGTCGGCGGGGTCGAGGTCGAACAGCGAGGTGGGGTCGACGAAGAGCTTGTCGCCGCCGGGCACGGCGTAGTCGACGAGGTGGTGCCAGCGCGCGTGCGCCTCGACCTCCTCGCGGTGGGCCAGCATGTCGGCGTCGTACCAGTGCAGGACGTCGCCGTCGGCGGCGAGCGCACCGAGGTGGCAGGCGTTCGCGCGACCCCACCCCTCCTCGACGCGGATCAGGCGGGTGTTGTCGGGCCGGACCTCCGGCAGCTCCTGCGCCGGTGAGCTCTGGTCGTCGACGACGAGCACCTCGAGCAGGTGCGCGGGGTAGGACTGGCCGGCGAGGCCCGCGAGGACGTAGGGCAGCGTGCGCTGGTAGTTGAACGTCGGGACCACCACGGTGACCGACAGCGTCGGCTCCCACGCGCCGAGCGTCGGCGGGGTGAGGACCCCCCAGTCGTTGTGGCGCACCACCGGCTGACGTGCCATCTAGTGCACACCCCCGTCGGGTCGGTCGACGTCGTCGACCTCCAGCGCCAGGCTCGGCTGGAAGCCGCTCCACTCCGCGGCCACGATGTCAGGTCGGCGGAACTCCTCGTCGTCGCGGACCCAGGTGTGCCCCTCGCCGGTGCGCCGCAGGACGTAGCCGAGCCCGTGGGTGCGGTAGATCCGGCCGCCCGCGGCCTCGACGCCGGCGAGCAGCTGCGCGTCGACGAACTTGCGGACCCGACGGAAGTCGCCGAGCGAGCGGAGCAGGCCGCGGTCCATCAGCAGCGTGCCGCCCGCGACGAAGCGGGCGAACATCTCCGAGGGGTGGATGCGCCGCACGGTCACGTCGTCGCGCTGGAGGTAGACGAACTCCGACGGCATGCCCACGACGTCGGCGCCGGAGTAGCGACGCGCCATCAGCAGGTCGTGGACGGCGTCGGGTGAGTACCAGTCGTCGTCGTCGACCTTGAGCAGCACCTCGCTCGACGCGGCGTGCGCGGCCGCGGTCAGCACGTCGCCGAAGAACGTCGACTCGTCGAAGGAGAGGACCTGGTGCGGGCGGTCGCCGAGCGCACGGCGTACGGCGTCGCGGTCGGGCTCCCAGCCGTGCGCGGCCAGCACCAGCTCGACGTCGGCACCGCGCTGGCGGGCGAACTGGCGCAGCGCGAAGTCGAGCATCTCCGGGCGCTTGGTCGACAGCAGCGCGCTGACCGGCGGCAGCCCGACGTGGCGGGTGCCGGCGCGGTCGGCGAGCGCGGACCGCCAGGCCAGCGTGGAGTGGTGGTCGAAGGCGGCCCGGCGGACGGCCAGGCTGTGCTCCTCGCGTCGCAGGGCGTCGTCGAGGTCGGCGGCGGTGTCGAGCGCGGCGGCCAGCGGCGGCGCGACGTCGAGCACGCCCTCGGTCACGAGCGGCACGCCCGAGATCGCCAGCGCCAGGAGGTCGGCGGTGGGGGTGTCGGCCGGGAGGCGCACGCCCTGGAAGGCGCGGGCGGCGGCGACGACGTCCTCGGTCACCGGGCCGGTCGTGATCCGGGAGAGCTCGACGACGCCGTGGTCCCAGTCCTTGCGGAAGCCGGTCGGGCGGAAGACGCGCTCGTCGACGGGCTCGGGCCCGTGGTCGGTGACGACGGTGGGCGCGCGGTCGATCACGTGGTGCTCAGCCACCTCGCCGCCACGGCGCGCGACCACGACGTCGGGTGGCACGTCGCGCTCGGGGTCGCCGGCGCCGGCCACGTCGGGCAGCAGCACGGCCCGGGCATCGAGTCCCGGCGCGGCCGGGCGACCGGCGTACGACACGACGAGGCCGCCGTGGGTGGTGTCGCCGGGACCGGCGGCCTGCCGGGCCATCTCCATCACGACGAGCTGGGCGCGGGCGCCGGAGCCGAAGCGCGCGACGGTGAGGACGCCGCGGTCGCCGGCCTCGCGGGCGGCGAGGTGGACCAGTGGCGGCCACTCGGGCCGCGGCACGAGGACCCACGGCGTGGGGGCGTCGGTGAGCCAGCAGGCGATGGCCTTGGCCTGTCCGAGCAGCGGCACGGCGCTGGCCATCCGCCGGAGCCGGGCGCGGTCGGCGGCCACGACGAGGACCGAGCCCCAGCCCTTCATCGGCCCGTCGAGCGAGGACAGCGTGACGACCCGCGGCTCCAGGCCGGCGACGTCCTCGATGCCGTGGAGGGCGTCGAGGGCCACTCCGTCGGAGTCGTCGACCAGGACCAGCGTGGGCCCGGGCAGGCGGAGGTCGTGGAGAGGGTGCTGGACGGGGGAGCTCACGGTCGGACGCGCTCCTTCAGGTCTTGGCTGAGGGCTCGATGCTTGAGTGAGGCAGGCAGGGAGTGCTTCACCAGCGGTCGGGGCTGGCGCCAGAGCCAGTCGCGGCTCACGTGGTCGATGATGTGGACGCCGGGAGGAGCGGTCACCTTCACCAGGCCGCCGAGCGCCTCCGGGTCGCCGTTGCGGATCGCCTCGTCGACCTCGAACTCGCGGAGCTTGCGGTAGAGCCGGGTGTTGGTGAAGTCCACGCCGTCGCGGCGCCAGTGGGCGTACTCGTCGGCGTCGAGCCACTTCACCTCGAGCACGAGCCCCTGCTGGAGCACGATCCGCTCGACGCCGGGAGGGAACTCGCGCAGCTCCCAGTCGAAGGCCTTCACGAAGGTGAACTCCGGGCCCATCGGGTAGATCCACGGCTCGAGGAAGCGCAGCGACAGGTCGAGCCAACCCGTCGACTCGTCGACGACGGTCAGCGGGTGCCGCGGCATCGCGACGATCGCGCGGGTCGACTGCAGCTGCCACGACAGGTCGCGCACGATGCCGGCCCCCTCGGGCGTCAGCACCATGTCGCCGTCCCACTTCATCGAGTACGTGGTGCGCACGTGGGAGAAGCACCAGTTGTAGAAGTGCGTCAGCGAGTGGACGCTCGTCGCCGGCGTCGCGAGGTGCTCGCCGCCGGCGCGGGCCACCTGGTGGGGGTAGTCGAGGACGGTCAGCCGGTCGGTCGCGCCGCACTCCTCCGCCACCCGGCGCGCGACGTCGGCGGTGCCGTCGTCGGAGCCGTTGTCGACGAGCAGGACGTGCTGCACGGCCGAGAAGATCGGCGGCAGCACCCACGGCAGGTTGCGCGCCTCGTTGCGCACCCGGAAGACGCACGTCAGCCCCGGCGCGAGCGCCTCGCCCGACGTCCACGGCCAGGTGACGTCGTACGCCGGGTCCTGCTCGAGGGAGGCGATGTCGGGCATCAGGCCCGATCCTGCTGGGACGGTCGCTCCCGGCCCATCGCCTTGCGCAGCTTCTGCCGGGCGGCCGGCGGGACCATCGCGCGCACGGCGTGGGGCACGCGGTCGGCGGCCGTGCGGTGGGGTGCCTGCTCGGACGCCTCGCGACGCGCCTCCGCGGCTGCCGTACGCCGCTGGGCGACGACGGTCGAGTGGGCGAACGCCTCGGCCTCGGCGTACTGCTCGGCATAGGCGGTGCGCAGCTGGTCGCAGGTCTCCTGGAGGGCCGGCGAGTCGTCGGTCGCGAGGGCGTCGAGCGCCTGCCAGGTCTCGTCGGCCAGCTCGCGCAGCCTCGTCGGCACCCCGATGTCGTCCCAGGTCATCGTCACCCGGCGCAGCGACGGGTCGATGAAGCGGTGCACCTCGGCGATGTCGACGGCCATCGCGGTCTTCACCCCGGCCAGGTCGAAGGCCTCGCCGAGCTCGAAGACCGGCTTGGTCCAGTCGTCGAGGAGGTCGCCGTAGCGCACGAACGCCCGCTGCTGGCCGCGAGTCGCGCGCTCGGTGTGCAGCATCATGTTGACCCAGGCCGCGGTGCGGGTGATGGCGCCCTGGTCGGAGCCCGCACCCATCCGGCCGTAGTAGGTCTGCTTGGAGCCGACCACCTCGGTCACCGGCCGCAGCATCGTGACGTAGGACGACGTGGCGTCGCAGCGGTCCGCCGCAGCCCGCCACAGGCCGAGGAACCACGCGGCCCGCGGGTCCTTGATGACCAGCTCGTCGGCGACGCCGAGCTGCTCCTCGAGCCACGTCGTGACCCGCTCGCGCAGGGCGTGGTCGCCGCTCGTGGTGCCGGTGTCGAGCCACGCCCGCGGACGCGCGTCGGAGACCTGCACGTTGCTGCGCTGGAGGAGCTCGTGGTGGAGGTCGACGACCCACCGCGGCTCGCCGAACCCCTTCGGGTTGGTCGCGTCGGCGACCACCTCGGGCTGGGGCACGTGCAGGCCCAGGGTGCGCAGTGTGCCGGCCATGGTGCTCGTGCCGCTGCGGCCCGAGCCCACGACGAAGACGACACGGCGAAGACTCATGGCACCGAGCCTATCGATCCCGGACGGCGACCTGCCCGTTGGTCGAGGAAGGACGACGTCCTGTCACGAGACCCGGCCGCTCTCACAGGTGCTGGGGCTGGGCCCTGATCATCTCGGCGTACCAGTGGAACGACTTCTTGCGGGTGCGCTCCAACGTCTCGAAGTCGACGTGCACGAGGCCGAAGCGCTGGGTGTAGCCCTCGGCCCACTCGAAGTTGTCCATCAGCGACCACGTGTAGTAGCCGCGCACGTCCACGCCGCGGGTGATCGCCTCGGATACGGCGTTGAGATGGGAGCGGAGGTAGTCGATGCGAGCCTGGTCGTCCACGACGCCGTCCTCGTCCGGCCCGACGTTGTAGCTGCACCCGGACTCGGTGATCATGATCGGCGGCAGCGCGGCGCGGAAGCGGGCGCGGAACATCACGAGCCACTCGCGCAGCGCGTCGGGCACGATCGGCCAGCCGAAGTCGGTGGTGGGGTAGCCGACGACCTCACGGAAGTCGAAGGGGATGTCGGAGTCCTCGTCGGCGGCTGCGATCTTCATCGGGTTGTAGTAGTTGACGCCGTAGAAGTCGAGCGGCTGCCGGATGGTGGCGAGGTCGCCCTCGGCCATCACGTCCTCGAACAGGGGCATCAGGTCGACCGGGTAGCGGCCGAGGAGCATCGGCTCGAGGAACATGCCGTTCCACAGCGCGTCGAAGATCTTGCTCATCCCGACGTCGGCGTCGTCGTCGCTCGCCGGCCAGATCGGGGCGTGGTTGTTGGCGCAGCCGATCGACGTCGCGCCGGCCCGGCGCAGCTCGATCGCCGCGCGGCCGTGCGCCAGGAGCAGGTGGTGGGCGGCCGGCAGGCAGTCGAACAGCATCGCCTTGCCGGGCGCGTGGGTGCCCATGCCGTAGCCCAGGATCGAGGCGACGTTGGGCTCGTTGACGGGGATCCAGTGCTCGACACGGTCGGCGAACCGCTCGCCCACGAGGGCGGCGTACTCCGCGAAGCGGTCGACGGTCGCGCGGTTGAGCCAGCCGCCGTCGTCCTCGAGGGCCTGCGGCAGGTCCCAGTGGTAGAGGGTGACCATCGGCTGCTGGCCGTTCTCGAGCAGCGTGTCGATCAGCCGGTCGTAGAACGCCAGGCCCTTCTCGTTGGCCGGTCCGCTGCCGGTCGGCTGGATCCGGGGCCAGCTGAGTGAGAACCGGTAGCCACCGGTCCCCAGCTCCTTCATCAGCGCGACGTCCTCGGCGTAGCGGTGGTAGTGGTCGCAGGCGACGTCGCCCGTGCTGCCGTCGGCGACGCGGCCGGGCTCGGCGGTGAAGGTGTCCCAGATGCTCGGGCCCTTGCCGTCCTCGTGGGCCGCACCCTCGATCTGGTAGCTGGCCGTGCTCGTGCCGAACCGGAAGCCGGGCGGGAGCATGGGGAACTGATGCGGGGGGGCCACATCCGCGAAGATATCGGCATGTCAGTGGCCGTGTACGCCGGATCCGCGAGGTCGTCCGACGCCGTCAAGGGGCGCTTGACCAGGCATTCCTTCTCGTTCGGCCCGCACTACGACCCGGCGAACCTCGGCTTCGGGCCGCTGGTGTGCCACAACGACGACCTGCTCGAGCCCGCCTCGGGCTATCCCGAGCACCCGCACACCGAGCTGGAGATCGTCACCTGGGTGCTCGAGGGCGCGCTGGTGCACACCGACTCCACCGGCGCCTCCCACGTGGTGGAGGCCGGCCGGGCGCAGGTGCTCTCCGCGGGCACCGGCATCCGGCACAGCGAGGTCGCCGACCCGGTGTCCGGCCGGTGCCGCTTCATCCAGTCGTGGCTGGTGCCGTCGGCTCCCGGTGCCGAGCCGTCGTACGTCCTGGGCGAGGGGCCGCCGCTTGCTTCCGGCCTCGTCGAGCTCGCAGGTGGGTCGGGGCTGCCCATCGGCACCACCGGCGCCCGCCTGCTCGTCGCGCGCCTGGCCCCCGGCTCGTCGGTCACGCTGCCCGACGACCCCCGCCAGCACGTCTTCGCGGCCACCGGCGCGGTCTCGCTCGGCGACGTCGCGCTCGGCGCGGGCGACGCCCTCCGCGTCACCGACGAGCCCGGACGTACGGTGACGGCAACCGAGCCGGCCGAGTTCCTGGTCTGGTCGTTCGGTGTTTGATGGCTCGTCGCGGCGCGCCCGGGAGTGCAGGAGGAGGGTCGCGGCCGGAGGAGCGACGCTTGGGGTCCCCGCGGGGTTCTGGCGGAGGAGCGAAGCGGGGGAGTCAGAAGCCCGTGGGGTGAAGCGTTGCGGGGGAGGTCGCGACAACGACGACGAACGAGCGGGTTACTAGCGCCGCGACACGCGCCGTAGCGAAGCGGAGGCGCCAATGTCAGGGGAGGAGGACGCCCGGGTTGAGGATGCCCGAGGGGTCGAGCTCGGCCTTGACCGCGCGGAGGATGCGCACCCCGACCTCGCCGATCTCCTGCGCGAACCACGGCTTGTGGTCCGTGCCGACGGCGTGGTGGTGGGTGATGGTCGCGCCGGCGGCGATCATCGCGTCGCTGGCCGCGGCCTTGGCGACCTGCCACTGCGCGATCGGGTCCTCGACCTGGCGGGCGGCGACGGTGAAGTAGAGGGAGCAGCCGGTCTCGTAGACGTGGGACACGTGGCAGAGCACGAGCGAGCCCTCGCCGAGGGACGACTGGAGCGCGGCCTTCACGTCGGCGTAGAGGCGCGGCCGGTTCGACCAGAAGGTCGCGGTCTCGAGCGTCTCGACGAGGACGCCGTGGTCGAGCAGCGAGTCGCGGAGGTACGGCGCGTGGAAACGGCCCTGCACCCACTTCTTCCCCGGCTCGGTGCCGAGCGGCGTTCCCCCGAGGTCGGTGAGCACAGCGGTGACGGCAGCCCGTCGGGAGTCGACCTGCGAGGCGGTGCCCTCGTAGCCGGTGACCATCAGGCAGCCGGGGTCCTCCGCGCCACCGATCGATGAGGGGTCAGCGAGGTTGATCGCGGTCTCCGACTCGTCGGAGAGCCGGATGACCGTCGGCAGCAGGCCGTCCTGCGCGAGGGTGCGCATGGCGTCGGCGCCGGCGTCGAAGGACGGCCACCGCCAGCCCTCGTAGGTCGTCACGGCCGGCGCGCGGCGTACGCGCACCGTCACCGAGGTGATCACGCCGAAGGCACCCTCCGACCCGAGGAGCAGCTGGCGCAGGTCGGGGCCGGCGGCGTTGGCGGGCGCGGAGCCGAGGTCGAGCGACCCGGTGGGCGTGGCGGCGGTGAGCCCGACGACCATGGCGTCGAAGCGGCCGTAGCCGGCGCTCGACTGCCCGCTGGACCGGGTTGCCGCGAAGCCGCCGATCGAGGCGTGCTCGAACGACTGCGGGTAGTGGCCGAGCACCATGCCGTGCTCGGCGAGGAGGGCCTCGGCCTCCGGCCCGCGGAGGCCTGGTTCGAGGGTCGCCGTCATCGAGACGTCGTCGACGGCGAGCAGGCACTTCATCCGCACGAGGTCGAGGCTGACGAGCCCGGCGAAGCCGTCGCGCCGCGCGGCCAGGCCCCCGGTCACGCACGTCCCGCCGCCGAACGGCACCACGGCCACCCGGTTCGCGTCGGCCCAGGCCAGCACGGCGACGACGTCGGCGTGCCCCATCGGGCGGACCACGGCGTCGGGGGCGTCGGCCAGGTCGCCCGCGCGCGCCCGCAGGAGGTCGGGCGTGGA
Source organism: Nocardioides sp. Root122 (assembly GCF_001425025.1). Lineage (GTDB taxonomy): Bacteria > Actinomycetota > Actinomycetes > Propionibacteriales > Nocardioidaceae > Nocardioides. The sequence goes on along the minus strand of NZ_LMDE01000001.1, from coordinate 95,510 downwards.
CTTGCCACGGGTGCGCAGGGCGCGCGTCGCGTCGTCGGTGAGCACGTGCTCGGCGCCGAGCAGGTCGCGCAGCTCGTCGAGCAGCGGCTCCGGCAGTGCGGACGCGGGTGGGACCGCGCCGGCGACGGCGGGGCGGTCCTGCAGCCCGAAGGCCAGCTCGACGAGACCGCGCGCGGACTCGGGCAGCTCGGCGGCGAGGGCCGGGTCGCCCCAGCGCTGGGGGTGCATCTCGGCAGTGGGCTCCACGGAGGTCATGCGTTACAGTGTGACACATGTCGTCACTTCGTCACATCCCGGACGCGCGGCTCAACCTCTACCTCGACGCGGCGCGCGACTGCATCCTCGACGTGGGGTGGCGGCGTACGACGCTCACCGAGGTGGCCAAGCGGGCGTCCGTCTCGCGCATGACGATCTATCGCGCGTGGTCCGACATGGGCTCCCTGCTCGGCGACCTGATGACCCGCGAGTGGGTCGGCATCGCGGCCGCCACCCGCGTCGCGGCGGCGGACACCACGACGCCGGCCGGCATCGCAGCGGCCGCGCTCAGCACCGTGCGCGCGCTGCGCGACAACGAGCTGTTCGTCCGCATCGTCGAGCTCGACCCCGACCTGATGCTGCCCTACCTGCTGTCGCGACGCGGCCGCTCGCAGCAGGCGCTGATCGAGATCCTGGCCGCCGAGATCGAGAGCGGCCAGGCCACGGGCGCCATCCGTCCCGGCAACCCGACACTGATGGCCCGCACGCTCACCCTCGCCGGGCACGGCTTCGTGTTCTCCGCGCTGACGATGGTGGACGCCGACGTCCCGCTCGAGGACCTCGACGCGGAGTACGTCCGCCTCGTCACGCGGACGCTGGAGCCGCAGTGACCGCGCGTCGCATCACCCCGGGACTGGCCGGCCTCCCCGGCGAGGTCGACGTGGTGGTCGTCGGGCTCGGCATCACCGGCGCCGGCGTCGCCCTCGACGCAGTGACCCGCGGGTTGTCGGTGCTCGCCGTCGACGCCCACGACCTCGCCTTCGGCACCTCCCGCTGGTCCTCCAAGCTGGTCCACGGCGGCCTGCGCTACCTCGCCCAGGGCCAGTTCGCCATCGCCCACGAGAGCGCCGTCGAGCGCGGCATCCTGATGCAGGTCACGGCCCCGCACCTCGTCCACCCGCTGCCCATGCTCACCCCCGTCAACGACGCCATGCCCCGCAGCCGTACGGCGCTCACCTGGGCCGGGCTGCACGGCGGCGACGTGCTGCGCCGCACCGCCCGCACCTCCGCCCGCACGCTTCCCCGGCCCCGTCGGCTCAACGCCACCGAGGCGCTCAACCTCGCCCCGGCCCTCCGCGCCGAGACCCTCCGCGGCGGCTTCCTCGCCTGGGACGGTCAGCTCGAGGACGACGCGCGGCTGGTGACCACCGTGGCGCGCACCGCGGCGTCGTACGGCGCCGACGTCCGCACCCGCGCCCGCGCCACCTCCGCGACCGGCACCGGCGTCGAGCTCCGCGACGAGCTCACCGGCGAGCGGCGCTCGGTGCGCGCCAGGGCCGTGGTCAACGCGACGGGCGTGTGGGCCGGCGACCTCGACGACCAGGTCCGGCTGCGGCCCAGCCGCGGCACGCATCTCGTCCTGCGCGCGTCCGTGCTGCCGGAGACCCGGGTCGCGGTGATGGTGCCGATCCCCGGATCACGGGCCCGCTTCGCGATGGTGCTGCCACAGCCCGACGGCACGATCTACGTCGGCCTCACCGACGAGCCGGTGACCGGCCCGGTCCCTGACGTGCCGACGCCGACCGAGGCGGAGGTCGACTTCCTGCTCGGCGTGGTCGCCACCGCGTTCACCTCCCCGCCGACCCGCGACGACGTGGTCGGCGCGTTCGCCGGGCTGCGGCCGTTGCTGGAGGTCGCCGGTGCCGACGAGACGTCCGACCTCTCCCGCCGTCACGCCATCCTCACCTCGCGCACGGGCGTGACGACGGTGGTCGGCGGCAAGCTGACGACCTACCGCCGGATGGCCGAGGACGCCCTCGACGCCGTCGTCGCCGCGACCGGTCTCCCGGCCGGGCCGTGCCGGACCGCCGCCCTGCCGCTGCTGGGCGCCGCGACCGCCGAGGAGCTGCGCCGCAGCACCGCCCCCACCCGGCTCGTACGACGCTTCGGCACCGACGCCGACCTGGTCCTGGCCACTGCCCGCGAGGTCACCGGGCTGGCCCACGACGAGCTGCTCGCACCGGCGTCCGCGACGGTCCCGGTGACCCTCGCCGAGCTGGTCTTCGCGATCACCCACGAGGGCGCCCACGACGTCGACGACCTGCTCGACCGGCGGACGCGGGTCGGGCTCGTCGCCGCCGACCGGGAGGTCGCGGAACCACTCGCGAGACGGGCGCTCGAGCTCGCCCGCAGGCCCCTCGCGGGGCACCCTCCGGGCCAGTGACACAGGCAACAGCAAATTCCGCCGCGGACTTCTGGCGAACCTCGGACAGGACGCAGGACAGGTGGGAAGGTACTCCACGGCGCGCCCCTTGCTGACCCCATGCAGCAAGGGGCGCCCGGTCCATTTCATGGCTCGCTGCGCTCGCGTGTCGCGGCGCTCGTAACCCGCTCGTTCGTCGTCGCGGCGGCACCCTCCCCCGCTGCGCTCCTCCGGCTTTGCCGCTCCTCCTGCACTCCCGGGCGCGCCGCGACGAAGCACCCGCCGAGGGTCGGCGACCTGGCCCCTCCGCTCGCGTGTCGCGGCGCTCGTAACCCGCTCGTTCGTCGTCGCGGCGGCACCCTCCTCCGCTGCGCTCCCCCGGCTGCAGCCCTCCTCCTGCAGGCGCCGTCGCGCCGCGGACCTCACCACTATCAGCGGCCGGGTCCCGCCCCACCCGCTGGTCGAGGAGGTCGCGCCGCGGACAGCACACCGGCCGTGAACCCACGCCGCGGGTGGGGATTGATCTCGATTCGGTCCCGGATCGACCTGGCTCCTCAGCCACCGCGCGCGGAGCGAGCGCCATCCAACACAGCCCCCTACTCGACGGTGACCGACTTCGCGAGGTTGCGGGGCTTGTCGATGTCGTGGCCGAGGTGGAGCGCGGCGTGGTAGGCGAGCAGCTGGAGCGGGATGGTCAGGAGGATGGGGTCGAGCTCCGGCTCGTTGCGGGGCACGACGATGGTGCGCGCCGCGACCTCGCCGAGGTCGACGTCGGCGTGCGTGATGACCACGAGCGGGCCCTGGCGCGCGTCGATCTCGTGGAGCGCGCCGACGTTGCGGTCGGTGAGCTCGTCGTGGGGCACCAGCGCGACGGTCGGCACCTCGGGGTCGATCAGCGCGAGGGGACCGTGCTTCAGCTCGGAGGTCTGGTAGGCCTCGGCGTGGCGGTAGCTGATCTCCTTGAACTTCTGCGCGCCCTCGCGCGCGACCGGGAAGCCGCGGACCCGACCGATGAAGAAGAGGCTGCGCGCCTCGGCCAGCGACTGCGCGACCTCGATCATGGCCTCCTCGCCGGCGAGGATCTCCTCGATCTGGCCCGGCAACCGCTCCAGCCCGGCGACCAGCCGCTTGCCGTCGGCGATGGACAGGTCGCGGACCCGGCCGAGCTGCAGGGCGAGCAACGCGAAGCCGAGGAACATGTTGGTCAGCGCCTTGGTGCTCGCGACCGCGACCTCGGGCCCGGCGTGGAGGTAGATGCCGCCGTCGCACTCGCGCGCGATGGCGGACCCGACGACGTTGACCAGGCCGACGCAGCGCCCGCCCTTGCGGCGTACCTCCTGGACGGCCAGCAGCGTGTCGATGGTCTCCCCCGACTGGCTCACCGCGACGTAGAGCGTGTCGGGCTCGATCACCGGGTCGCGGTAGCGGAACTCGCTGGCCGCCTCGGCGTCGGCAGGGATGCGAGCCAGCTCCTCGATCAGGCCGGCGCCCATCTGTCCGACGTAGTAGGCCGAGCCGCAGCCGAGGATCTTCACCCGGCGCACGGCGCGGAGGTCGCGCGCGTCCATGTCGAGGCCGCCCAGGTGGGCCGTGCCGAAGCGCTCGTCGAGCCGGCCGCGCAGCACCGCCTGCGCGGTGGTCGGCTGCTCGAGGATCTCCTTGCGCATGTACGACGCGTGGTCCCCCGCCTCGTAGGCCGCGGCGTCGATGTCGACCTCCGAGGCGGTCTTGCCGGTCGCGGCCAGGTCGGTGTGCCGCATCGTGCTGAAGCCTGCGGCGGTGACGGTGGCCATCTCGCCGTCGTCGAGCATCGCGACGGTCGTGGTGTGCCGCACGATCGCGGCCAGGTCCGAGGCGACGTACATCTCCTTGTCGCCCACACCGACGACGAGCGGGCTGCCGTTGCGGGCTGCCACGATCCGGTCGGGGAAGTCCGCGTGCAGGACGGCGAGACCGTAGGTCCCGACGACGGCGCGGAGGGCGTCGCGGACCTTGCCCTCGAGGGTGTCGGCGTCGCTCCGCGCGACCAGGTGGGCGATCACCTCGGTGTCGGTGTCGCTGGCCAGGGCGACCCCGGCGTCGGTGAGCTCGGCGCGCAGCGCGGCCGAGTTGTCGATGATCCCGTTGTGCACCACGGCCACCCGGCCGAGCTCGTCGGTGTGCGGGTGGGCGTTGACGTCGGTCGCGGGACCGTGGGTCGCCCAGCGGGTGTGGCCGATGCCGGTCGAGCCGGTGAAGCGCTTGGGCAGGGCGTCCTCGAGGTCACGGACCCGGCCGGACTGCTTGGCGACCCGGATCCCCCGCGAGCCGATGACGGCGACGCCGGCGGAGTCGTAGCCGCGGTGCTCGAGCCTGGTCAGTCCTTCGAGGACGACCGGGGCGGCGTCCTGGCGGCCGATGTAGCCGACGATTCCACACATCGTGCTGGGTTCCTGTTCTCTCGGTGGTCGAGGTGCGAGCGGAGCGAGCCTCGAGACCACGGGTCCTACCCGTAGACGATGCGGCGCAGCTGTCGCTCGGAGAGCTCCGGTGGCGCGACGACGCGCTCGCGGAGCTCCTCGGCGATCTGCGCGAAGATCTCGGGGTTCTTCGCGCCGTACGTCTTGAGGCTGGCGTGGCGTGCCCGGACGTACTCCTCCACCGGCTGGGCGTGGAAGGCGATCACGTCCTCGATCACCCGCGCCGCCTCCCCGGGCGTCAACGACGTGGTCGCGACGACGTGGGAGACAAGAGCGGGGTCGGGCACCGCACGATCCTGCGGCCCGACACCCGCGAATGACAAGTTCCTGCCCGAAATCGGGCAGATCAGCGTCCTTCGAGCCCGATATGCGCACCAGGGCCGCGTCCCTTGCGTCCCAGGTGGAGCCCCGCGTCGGTGAAGGGACGCTGACGGCCTCCCAGGTGGAGGATCCAGCGCGATCCTGAGCGAAACGGTGGAGCGCAGGTGGGGACGTGATACCTTGGGTGAACAGAAGGTGAACGGGAGGTGTCACATGAGCAAGCACACGATGACGAGTGCACCGGTCTGCACGTGGGTGGCCGTCACGGATGCGACGGGTCGCACCCGCATGGAGGCACGCTGGTCCGTTGCGACCGCAGCCCAGACGCAGGCCGCCTGACAGTTGGCCGCAGGCCAACGAGCCACGTCCCCGCACGGGGGCGTGGCTCGTCGCCTGTCCCCCGGTCGGCAGAAACTTCCGTCCGTCGGGAATGAACGGTCCTGGCTGCTCGTTAGACTGGTTGAAAGTTCTACCAACCACCCTCTGCCTCTGCCAGGAGCTCTCATGACCACCGGATTCGACGCCCCCACCACCGCCATCGACGACATCTCGGGTGACTACACCCTCGACGTGAGCCACAGCCGTCTCGGCTTCGTCGCCCGCCACGCCATGGTGACCAAGGTCCGCGGCCAGTTCGGCGCGTTCACCGGCACCGCGACCATCGACGCCGCCACCCCGAGCAGCTCGAAGGTCGACCTCAGCATCGACGTGGCCTCCATCGAGACCGGCAGCGCCGACCGCGACGGCCACCTCAAGTCCGCCGACTTCTTCGACGTCGAGACCTACCCCACGATCACCTTCACCTCCACCGACGTGAAGCGCGACGGCGACGACTGGGCCGTCACCGGCGACCTGACCATCAAGGACGTCACGAAGCCGGTCACCATCGAGTTCGAGCAGACCGGCTCCGCGGTCGACCCGTTCGGCAACACCCGCGTCGGCTTCGAGGGCGAGACCACCATCAACCGCAAGGACTGGGGCCTGACCTGGAACGCCGCGCTCGAGACCGGCGGCGTCCTCGTGTCCGAGAAGATCAAGCTCGAGTTCGACGTCTCGGCCATCAAGAACGCCTGATCACCGACCGGGCACTTCGTCCCCGTCACACGCCGACGCCCCGTCCCCCACTCGAGGGGGACGGGGCGTCGTTGCTTCTCCCGGACCGGGACGAAGTGCCCGCTCACCCGCCCGGACGGGGACGAAGTGCCCGGTCAGCGCGGGTTCTTGCCCTTGTAGCCGCCGGAGCTCTTGCGGTGGCCGCCACCGGGACGGCCGCGGAACGGGCCGTTGTCGGGCTTGATCTCGATGAGCTTGCCGGAGATGCGGGTGTCGGCGAGCCGGTCGAGGGTGCCGGGGGGCAGGTCCGCCGGCAGCTCGACGACGGAGAAGTCCGGCTTGATCGAGATGTAGCCGAAGTCGCCGCGCGAGAGCCCACCCTCGTTGGCGAGCGCGCCGACGATCTGGCGCGGCTCGACCTTGTGCCGCTTGCCGACCTCGATGCGGTACGCCGCCATCGGCTGGCCGCTGCGCGACTCGCGGGGGCCGCGGTCGGCCTTGCCGGCGTGGCTCGCGCGCTCCTCGAAGGACCGCTGGCGCGGCTCGGGCTCGGGCTCGAGCAGCAGCGGCTGCTCGCCGTGCATGACGGCCGCCAGAGCGGCGGCCACGTCGACCTCGGAGACGTCGTGCTCGCTGACGTAGTGGGCGACCACGTCGCGGAAGAAGTCGATGCGCTCGGGCTCGGTGAGGGCCTGGGTGATCTGGTCGTCGAAGCGGCTCAGGCGGGTGGCGTTGACGTCGTCGACCGTCGGCAGCTGCATCTGGGTCAGCGGCTGGCGGGTGGCCTTCTCGATGGCGCGGAGCAGGTGGCGCTCGCGCGGGGTGACGAAGGCGATCGAGTCGCCGCTGCGTCCGGCGCGGCCGGTGCGGCCGATGCGGTGGACGTAGGACTCGGTGTCGGTGGGGATGTCGTAGTTGACGACGTGGCTGATCCGCTCGACGTCGAGGCCGCGGGCGGCGACGTCGGTGGCGACGAGGATGTCGAGCTTGCCGGCCTTGAGCTGGTTGATCGTGCGCTCGCGCTGCACCTGGGCGACGTCGCCGTTGATCGCCATCGCGGAGTAGCCGCGGGCGCGCAGCTTCTCGGCGAGCGTCTCGGTCTCGTTCTTGGTGCGGACGAAGACGATCATGCCCTCGAAGTTCTCGACCTCGAGGATGCGGGTGAGGGCGTCGACCTTCTGCGGGTAGGACACGATCAGGTAGCGCTGCGTGATCGAGGAGACCGTCGACGTCTTGCTCTTGACCGTGATCTCGACCGGGTCCGCGAGGTACTTCTTGGAGATGCGGCGGATCTGCGCCGGCATGGTCGCCGAGAAGAGCGCGACGTGCTTGCTGTCGGGAGTGTCGGCGAGGATCGTCTCGACGTCCTCCGCGAAGCCCATCTTGAGCATCTCGTCGGCCTCGTCGAGGACGAGGAAGCGGAGCTCGCTCAGGTCGAGCGTGCCCTTCTCGAGGTGGTCCATGATGCGACCCGGGGTGCCGACGACGACGTGCACGCCGCGTCGCAGGGCGGACAGCTGGACGCCGTAGCCCTGACCGCCGTAGATCGGCAGGACGCGCACGCCCTTCATGTGGGCGGCGTACTTCTCGAAGGCCTCGGAGACCTGGAGCGCGAGCTCACGGGTCGGCGCGAGCACGAGGGCCTGCGGCGTCTTCTGCGACATGTCGAGCTGCGAGAGGATCGGAAGCGCGAAGGCGGCCGTCTTGCCGGTGCCGGTCTGCGCCAGGCCGACGACGTGGCGTCCCTCGAGCAGGGGCGGGATCGTCAGGGCCTGGATCTGCGACGGGGTCTCGTACCCGACGTCGGCCAGGGCCTTGAGGACCTCGGGCGCGAGACCGAGGTCGGCGAAGTTCTGCTCGGGTGCTACGGGCTGCTCGTCACTCACGCGACAACGGTAGGGCCTCCGGGGGCAAACTGGCATTCCGCGGGCGGCGGATAACCCCGCGACAGCGTGGCACGTGAGGCAGCACACTCCTGCCCATGCCAGCACGCGTCCCCGGCCTCCCCGCAGGCCTCACCACCCGACCGCTCGAGAAGACCGACGCGCACGCCGTCTTCGTGCTGATGGCCGCCCAGGAGCAGGAGGACATCGGCGAGGTCGCGATCGAGGAGGCCGACATCGTCAGCGACTGGGCCAAGCCCAGCCACGACCTCGGCGCCCGGTCCGTCGGCGTCTTCGACGGCGACACCCTGGTGGCGTACGCCGAGCTGATGGGCGCCGACCGCGCCGACACCTCCGTGCTGCCCAGCCACCGCGGCCGCGGCATCGGCACCTGGCTCGCCCACTGGCTGCAGGACGTCGGCCGGCGGGTGGGATCGACCGTCATCGGCATGCCGGTCCCCCAGGGATCGCCCGGCGACCGGCTCCTCGAGGAGCTCGGCTTCCGGGTCCGCTGGACCAGCTGGGTGCTGAAGCTGCCCGAGGGGGCCAGCATCCCCGAGCGCGACCTGCCCGAGGGCTACGTCGTACGCACGGCGGAGGCGGACGAGCTGCGGGCCGTGCACGACGTCCTCGAGGACGCCTTCCTCGAGTGGTCGGAGCGCGACCGCGAGCCCTTCGAGGACTTCGCGGCAGCCACCTCCGGGCGGCCCGGCTTCGAGCCGTGGAACCTCCGCGTCGCGGTCGACCCCGCCGGCGACGTCGTCGGCGTCGCGCTGGTCCTGGTGTCCGACAACGGCACCACCGGCTACGTCGACCGGCTGGCCGTCAGGCGCGACCAGCGCAACCGCGGACTGGCCCAGGCGCTGCTCGTCGACGCCTTCGCCCGGACCCGCGAGCACGGCACCACGACGTCCGAGCTGAGCACCGACTCGCGCACGGGGGCGCTCGCGCTCTACGAACGGGTCGGCATGGTGGCGTCCAGCACGTGGGTCAACCGCGGCATCGATCTCGGCCCTACCACGGAAAGCGTCGCACGCTAGTTCGAATGCGACGGATCCTGAGGTATCAGGGGGTGGTCTAGACCCCCTACCCGACCACTGGATTGAGCCTCCCACAAACGGGGTAGGCCACTTACCATCGATCGACGCCGTTCGGGCGGTGCCACGGCGGGGGCGTGGGGCTCCGGTCTGGAAACTGTGGGGGGTAGGACGTGCAAGATCTTCATGCGCTGGTCGTCGAGGACGATCCAGACATCTCGTCGGCGTTGGTGGAGACCCTCGAGGGGGCGGGTTTCCGGGTGACGTCGGCGCGCGACGGGCGGGCTGCGGTGGACGTCGCGGCGACCGACCCGCCCGACCTGGTGACGCTCGACCTGACGTTGCCGCACATGGACGGCATCGAGGTGTGCCGCCGCATCCGCGAGACCAGTGACTGCTACATCGTGATCGTGTCCGCCCGGTCCGACGAGGTGGACAAGCTCATCGGCCTCGAGGTGGGCGCCGACGACTTCGTGCTCAAGCCGTTCTCACCGCGCGAGCTGCGGGCCCGGGTGGCGGCGCTGTTCCGTCGTCCGCGCTCGGCCGCCCTCGTCGACGACGCACCCGCGGCCACCGCGCCGCACGTGCCGAGCCCGTCGCAGCCGGCCGACGAGCCGAGCGTCATCTCGTGCGGCGCCGGACTGGTCATCAACTCCGCCCGTCGCGAGGTCCAGATCGACACCGCCATCGTCGACCTGACCCGCATCGAGTACGACGTCCTCGAGTACCTCGCCACGAACCTCTCGCGGGTCTGCACCCGCGAGGAGATGGTGCTGGCGATCTGGAGCAGCGCCCTCGTGCACGACCACCACCTGGTCGACGTGCACGTGGCCAACCTCCGCGGCAAGCTGCGGCGCCACTCCGACGCGACCTGGATCCACACCATCCGCGGCATCGGCTACCGGATGGACAAGGAGGGCCAGCAGCAGAACCGCCGCGCAGGCGGGGGGCCCTACCTGGTGGCGCGGTTCGACTCCGAGGACTGGGCGCGCGGCCTGGACTTCTGAGCGAGCACCTCCGAGCACGACCCGCTCGGGACCGGCCTGCCCGGACTGCCGCCGCACCCCGGCGCGGCGGTCGGTCACGGCTGGTGCACGACGCCGCACATCAACTGGTCGGCGCGCGGGCACGGTCACTAGACTCATCCACCGCGGGACAGGCGGGAAAACACCACATGATCAACCAACGCACGGCCGTTGTCGTCGAGGACGACAGCGACGTGGGTGACCTCATCTCGGGGCTGCTGGACCAGGCAGGATTCACGGTGACGGTCGTGCAGACCGGCGCCGAGGCGCTGGCCGTCATCCGCGAACAGCTGCCCGACCTGGTCACGCTCGACATGTCGCTGCCCGACATCGACGGCGTCGAGGTGTGCCGGCAGGTCCGGCTCGTCAGCGACTGCTACGTCATCGTGATCAGCGGCCGGACCTCCGAGATCGACCGCCTCGTCGGCCTCGAGGTGGGCGCCGACGACTACCTCGTCAAGCCGTTCTCGATGCGCGAGCTGCAGGCCCGGGTGGCCGCGCTCTTCCGCCGACCCCGGACGGACGCCGCCCCGGAGCCGCGGCGCGCCCCCGCCGCCCTGGCCACGCCGACCGCCGCTGGTCGCGTCACCGCCGAGACCGCCCGGCTCGGCTGCGAGCACCTGAGCCTCAACACCGGGGCCCGCGAGGTCCGCGTGGTCGGCAAGGAGATCGAGCTCACCCGCACCGAGTTCGACCTCCTCGCACACCTGGTCGCTCACCCCGGCGTGGTCGTCCCCCGCGAGGACCTGCTCCGCGCGGTGTGGGCCACCGACTTCGTGCCGGAGAGCACCCACGTCGTCGACGTCCACCTCGCCAACCTCCGGCGCAAGCTGCGCACCGACGCCGCCAAGGCCCTCGGCCACGAGTGGATCCGCACCATCCGCGGCGTCGGCTTCCGGTTCGACTCCTGCTGCCCCTGAGGGGGCGGGTCAGCGCGCCGACTCGCGCAGGGTCGCGCCCCGGGCACCGCGGACGGTCATCGATGCGCTGATGAGCGCGACGGCGCCGAAGACCGCGGCGGCCAGCAGCGCCAGCACGACCAGGCGCACCGGTGAGATCGCGGCCACCAGCGCCGGGGTCGTCGGGTCGTCGGCGTAGCCGAGGGTGATCGTGCGCAGCACGACCCACTGGGCCAGCGACCCGGCCAGGATGCCGGCCACCGCGGCGCTGCCGAGGACCACGGCGAGCTCGCGGACCACGGCCACCATCACCGCGCCACGGGGCACACCGACCACGCGCAGGGCGGCGGCGTCGCGACGGCGGGCGGGGAGCTGGACGGCGGCGCTGACGAAGAGACCGGCCAGCGCCATGAGCAGCACCAGTGCAGCCACCACGCCGTAGAGCCGGAGGGCGAGGGCGTACGCGCTCTGGTCGAGGACGTGCCGCTCCTGCGCCAGGGTGGTGCTGACGCTGAGCCCAGCCTCCGACAGCGCCTCCGTGACCGAGGCCGGAGTGCCCGCGCGGGCGAGCACCCGGACGGTCATCAGGTTGTCGTAGACCGGGCGGTCGGTGATGAAGGACGAGTAGTCGACGAGCAGTCCGGAGGGACCGGTGAAGGGCATGCCCTCGATCTCACCGACGCGGTCCACCGGGATCAGGCCGTAGCCCTCGTCGAGCTTGGCGATCGCACGGTCCTGGACACCGGGACCGGAGAGCGCGCGACGGTCGCGGGTGATGCCGCCGGCGGTGAGGCGGGCCATGCCCACCGAGTCGCCGGTGTCGACCGTCAGGTCGAGAGCGCCGCCGGACTCCTCGATCCCGGTGATGGACGTGCGGACCGCCGGGTCGGGCGTCGGCGTCCAGCCGGCCCCGTCGATGCCCCCGGGGACGGGCGCACCGTCGACCTCGATGCCGAGGACGCGGAGCGTCCCGGACATGCGCGTGTTGGTGCCGGCGCCGCCACCGAGCGTCATGCCCTCGAGGGGGCACCCCTCGCGGCAGAACGGGACCTTCGTGGTGCGGGTGTGCTCGCCCTCCGGGAAGGGGCCGAGGTAGGCCTTGAGCGGAGCGCCGGCCCGGCTGCCGAAGCGCACCTCGACGGCGAGGGCGCGGTCCATGTCGGCCCGGTTGTCGATCGTGATCGAGAGCCGCTTGCCGCGCACCGTCGGGACGACGCCACCGGGCGCGATCTCGTCGACCACCTCGTCGACGTCGAGGTCCGGGCTCCACGTGGTCGGCCAGGTCGCGACGCGCGCGAGCCTGCTGCTGTCGACGATCGAGAAGTTGGCGCCGGGGTTGGTGGCGCTGGCGGCCGCCATGATCCACTCGCCCTCGGGGTCCACGCGGCGGGTGAGGGCGAGGGCCTCGGCGTAGGTCAGGGTCGTCGACCAGGTGGTGTCGGCGGGCGAGACGGTCGCCGCGACGCTCGTGCGCCAGGTGGCGGCGGAGTCGTAGACACCGGCGCCGAACACGGCGACGGCGATGGCGGCGGTGATCGGCAGGATGACCAGGGTGCCCTCCTGGCGGCGCGAGATGGCGCGCGAGGAGACGAAACCGCTGAGCGACCGGCCGCGCGAGCGGCCGGTCCACCACGTCGCCAGCACCGCAGTCAGCTTGGTCGCGGCGAGGCCGGCGACCACGGCGAGCAGCACCGGCAGCACCAGGTCGGTCGCGTCGGGCTCCCCGGGACCGCTGGCCGACAGCTTGCTGGCGAGGGTGGCCACGGCGAGGGCGACGAGGACCAGCTGCGCGATGACCGACCAGCGTCGCGCGGCGACCGGTCGGCGTACGCCGGAGAGCTGGGAGGCCAGCGACTCGCGCACCACCAGCCCGACGGCCACGCACGCCACGGCGAAGGCCGCCGCCAGCACCAGGCCACCGGAGATCCAGCTCGTGGCCGGGAGCGGCAGCGGGAGGCCCGGCACCAGCCAGCCGCGGACCAGCAGGACCGAGAGGCCGAGCCCGAAACCGACGCCGAGCGGGATGGCGATGAGCAGCAGCGCGAGCGGCTCGGCGAGGCCGAGCCCCCACAGTCGGCGGGCCGTCACGCCGCGCAGCGACGCGAGCGCCAGCTCGGGCACCCGCAGCTCGCTGGCGGCGTTGAGCAGGCGCATCAGGAGGGCGAGGGCGACGAGCACCAGGGAGAGCACGGCCGGGGCGATGGAGCTGCGGGCCGTGGACTGCTGGAAGCGGACCTCCTCGACGACGTCGGTGAGCGAGTTGGTGTCGTCCTTGCGGATCGTGCCGCCCTCGACCTCGATCTCGGTGTCGCTCGGGATCGCCTTCGCCGCGTCGGCGGCCTCGTCGAGCTGGTCGGGGTCCAGGTCGGCCGGGACGTCGAGCGCCGTGTCGACGCGGACGGACCACCCGCCCATCGCCGTCAGCGTCTCGTCGGTGGTGATCAGCGGCGCCGGCTGGTAGGGCGTGTAGCCACCGTTGATGGTCGTCTGCTCGTTGGTGCGGGTCAGCCGACTGGGGATCAGCCATCCCTGGCCGGGGCCGGGGGTGTCGTAGGTGCCGACCACCACGACCTCGGACAGCCCGGGACGCGGCAGGTCCAGGGCGGTCACACCGCCCGGCTCGAAGGTCGCCAGCGGGAGCGGCTTGCCGAGCTCGGCGCCGGCGGACTCCGCATCGGCGGCGAGCATGAGGACCTCGCCCCTCTTCTCCGGGCAGCGACCCTCGATCTCGAGGTGGTCGCAGGCGTCCGCGCGCGCCCAGAAGGTCACCACGCCGCGCAGCGCGCTGAAGCGCTCGGACTGGACGATGACGACCGGCTCGCGCCACGGACCGCTCGTCAGCGACTCGGACGCGGCGACGGCGTCGCGCTCGGCCTGCTCGAGGGGAATCGCGCTGTCGGGGGTGAAGACCCGGCTCAGGCCGGTGAGGCCAGGCGGGGTCTCCTGGAGACGCGTGACGACGTAGGAGTTGGTGACTGCCTCGGAGAAGACAGGGCCGAGCACCGCGGACCCGATGGCGAGCGCGGTCAGCAGGACCGAACCGGCCGAGAGCAGTGCCCGGGCCCGGAGGCCGCGGAGGATGGCGCCGAGGAGCTGGATCATCGTCCCTCCTCCTCGCGCAGCAGGCTGGGCTGGGTGGTGGCCGAGCGCACGGCGCGGGCGCGCCCGCCGACCAGGACGACGGCGGCCGCGGCGACCACGGCCGGCACGACGAGCGGCCAGGCGTGCGGCGCCGTGTCGATCGGCGTGCCTGCGGCCGGGTTGGCGAGCAGGGGGATGCCGTCGAGCAGCAGCGCGACGGCCAGCCAGCCACCGGCCACGACGATGGCCAGGACCAGCAGGGTCAGGCTGACCAGCTCGGCGCGGCCGGCACGACGGGCGGTCGCCACGGAGATGCCGAGGACGCGCAGCGAGGCGACATCACGGCGGTAGTCGCGCAGGTGGCGCGCCACGCCGGCGCCGAGCGCCAGGAGCGCGACGAGCGCACAGGCGAGCGCCGTGAGGGCGTACGCCACGGACTGCGCACCGCCGTAGCGCTCGCCGAGCGCGTCGCGGACCGACCCGAGGGTGCGCCACGACGAACCCGTCGCCTCGGCGACCTCGTCGAGCATCGCCTGCGGGGTGCCCGCGGCGGCGACGACCTGCACCTCGGCGGCGGGGACGGTGGGAGCCGAGCCCACCGCGGCGGTGCGGATGTCGGAGAGGAGTCCGATGCTGCCGAGCAGCGGCAGGGTGCCGGCGACGCCGACGACATCGGTGTCGCGGTCGTCGCCGCCAAGGTCGAGGGCCTGCGGCTCGGCCTCGCCGGCGACCACGGCCGGGACCGCCGCGCCGAGGTCGAGGTCGAGCTCCATGGTCACGCTCGGCAGGATCGAGACCTGGAGGCCGTCGGGCCGGTTGACCACGAGGTTGCGCGGCGGCTCGTAGTTGGGGAGGAAGGTGCTGTTGAGCACCGCCTCGACGGCCGAGGGGTCCGGCACCCACGTCTGGTCGGTGAGCTCGGTGTCGCCGAGCCGGAGGCTGTCCAGCAGGAAGGTGAAGCCCTTGTTGTCGAACACGGTGTCGGTGCCGCGGCCGACGTCGATGCTCGTGATCGTGCATCCCTCGGCGCAGTCGCGGACCCGCACCGACCTCGTGACGGGCGTGCCGTCCTGCGGGACGAGGAAGGGCAGCTCGACGGAGCCCGTGGCGTTGCCCGAGGTGACGTAGCGCAGGGTCACCTGCGCGCTGCCGCCGCCGAAGGGCACGCGCTCGCGATCGGGTCCGATGAAGTAGCGGACGGCAGGGACCTCGATGCCCGTTGCCTTCAGCGTGAGGCGGTCGCCGGTCACCTGGAACGGGTCGACGGCGCCGCGCAGCTCGTCGACCGCGTCGGACGCGGCGCGCGCCGGGGTGTCGTCGTAGAAGCCGCCCACGACGGCGTCCCAGCGGTCGGCGTCGACGTAGGCCCGGCGCTCGGGGAGGCGGTCCTCGTTGCGCACGAGCGCGGTGGCGATGAGGTGGGTGGCGTCGGGGTCGATGCGCTCGGTGAGCTCGACCGCGCCCATCGCACCCGTGTCGGTCGAGATCGCGCGCGCGCCGGGCACCTCGACGCGAGCCTGCTCCTCGGTCCAGCCGCTGACGCTCACCGCACCGCTGAGCGCCAGCGAGCCGACCACCGCAGCCGCGACGACGAGGCGGATCGGGGTGACGAGGTCGTCGGCACGGGCGAGTCGGCGGGCGGCCAGGAACGCGCCCATCCCCCGCCTCTCGGTCGTCGGGGTGAGCCCGCGGGCGGCGATGCGGATCACCCAGATCGCCAGCTGCCCCAGCGCGAGGCCGACGAGCGCCGGCCCCACGAGCACGACCAGGTCGGGCTCCCCGGAGGCGGCCCGGCTGCGGTAGGCCGCCACGCCGGCGCCGACGAAGACGAGGACGCTGAGGAAGATCGCCAGCGTGGTGGCCCGCCGGGGGCGGCGGCGCGTGGAGACCTGTACGGCGAGGGGCTCACGCAGCGCGGCGGCGGCCGACAGGCCGACGATCACCAGGCCGACACCTGCGACGGCGGCGGTGGTGAGCAGAGCAGGCTGTCCGACCGGGGCGGCCGCCTCGTCGAGCCACCTCGTCGTGGCGAGCACGGTGCCGACGGCTCCGAGGGCCAGTCCGACCAGGGCACCGGTGACGATCGCGAGGAGCGGCTCGAGGAGGAGGAAGCGCCACAGCCGCAGGCCGTGGATGCCCCGCAGCCTGGCCAGCCCGATCTCCTCGCGACGTGCGACGGCGAGCTCGGCACCGATGCTGGGCACGGCGACCGCGCCGATGAGGAGCAGCGGCGCGGTCAGCCACGGGGACAGGTCCGCGGCGTGGGCGAACTGCAGCACCGTCACCGCACCCGTGACGACGACGACCGTCATCAGCACCAGCGTCGTCAGGGCTCCCCGACGGCTCCAGGCGCCTCGAAGCACACGGCTCAAGGACGGGACCTCTCCGCACGGAGGGTCGCGTCGCGGGTCACCGGACCACCCGGCCCTCGTCGAGGGCGATGTGGAGGTCGCACGCCTCGACGACCGCGGGGTCGTGGGTCGCGACGACGACGACCGCACCTCGCGCGGCCTCCTCGCGCAGCTCCTGGAGGACCACGCCGCGGTTGCCCTCGTCGAGCTCGGACGTCGGCTCGTCGGCGAGGAGGACCTGGGCGCCGACGACGAAGCCACGGGCACACGCGACGCGCTGCATCTGGCCGCCGGACAGCTCCTCGACCTGCCGCTCGCCGAGGTCGGCGATGCCGAAGCGCGCGAGTGCGGCCTCGGCCGCCTCGTCGGCGTCGGCGGGTGCGGTGCCCCGGGCCCGGAGCGCGATGGAGACGTTCTCGCGCGCGGACAGGATCGGCACCAGGCCGTAGACCTGGAGCACGAACGCGACCTCGGGCAACGGGTCGCCGCTGCCGGTCCACATCTCCTGGCCGTCGAGCGCGGCGGTGCCCGACGTCGGCTGGAGCAGCCCGCCGGCGATCGACAGCAGGGTGGTCTTGCCCGATCCGCTCGGGCCGGACAGCGCGGTCACCTTGCCCGCGGGGAAGACGACGCTCACGTCGTCGAGCAGCGTCCGCCCGGCGACGTACGTGATGGAGTCGAGCCGCAGCTCGGTCCGGGTCGCCACGGGTGCGGGGCTGAATCCCTGGTCGAGGTCGCTCACGATGGGTTCCCCTCGGCGCTGGCGCGCGTGACGATGATCCGCCCCTGCTCGTCGTCCTCGAACCGGACGAGGGTGCCGGGCGGCCACTCGGCCGCGATGTGGCCGGGCAGGTGGAGGACACCGTCCTCGCCGACGACGGCGTACTCGGAGCCGCCGTGGCCCTCCGCGCCGACGCGACCGCCCTTCATGGTCACCGTGCGCGGGAAGGTCGCGGCCACCTCGGGCTGGTGGGTGACCACCACGATCGTGGTGCCGAAGTCGTCGCCGAGGGAGTGGACCAGGTGAAGCACGTGGTCACGGTCGGCGTGGCTGAGCTGGCTGGTCGGCTCGTCGGCGAGCAGCAGGCGCGGCGAGGTCGACACGGCGCACGCGAGGGCCAGCCGCTGGCGCTGGCCGCCGGACATCGTCGAGACGACCTGGTCGGCCTGGTCGAGCAGCCCGACGCGGTCGAGGAGCTCGGTGTCGGCCAGCGCGGCCTCGCGCTCGGCGCCGGACAGCGAGAGCCGGGCGAAGGCGATGTTCTGGCGGGCGGTGGCGTAGGGGAGGAGGTTGCGCGTGGAGCCCTGCAGCATCGTGGAGACCTGGCGCGAGCGGATGCGGGCGAGGTAGCGCTCGCCCATCCGGGAGATCTCCTCGTCGCCGAGGAAGATCTTGCCGGCGCTGGGGCGCTGGATGCCGCCGAGCAGGGCGAGCAGCGTCGACTTGCCGGAGCCGCTGGGCCCCAGGAACGCGACCCGCTCGCCGGGCCGGATCGTCAGGTCGACGCCACGCAGGGCGACCACGTCGTGGCCGCCGAAGGTCTTGTAGAGGTGGACGACACCCTCGCACCGGATGCCGAGACCACCCGTGCGGGTCTCCTCGACCGTGGCCGCGCTCTCCCGCACGTCTCCCCCGTATCTATCGAACAACCGGCTCAACATACACAAACTGCCGTACCTTGAGGCCATGGTGATCCGAGTCGCGCTCGTCAACGACGACGAGGTCGTCGTGCGGGGCCTCGACGCGATGCTGCGCAGCTACAACCACCGGGTCGAGGTGGTCGAGCTGGTGGCCGGGAAGCCGGTGGCACAGCCGGTCGACGTGGCGCTCTACGACACCTTCGGGATGGGCCAGGGCAACGGCGAGGCGGTGAAGCGGCTCGTCGAGAGCCCGCAGGTCCGCACCGTCGCCGTCTACACCTGGAACTTCCAGCCCTGGCTGACCCGCGACACCCTCAACCAGGGCGTCCGTGGCTACCTCTCCAAGAGCCTGCCGGCCGCCCGGCTCGTCGACGCGCTCGGCGCGATCGCCGCCGGTCAGGTCGTGGTGTCGCCCTCGCGCGGGCGCTCCGCCCTCGTCGGCGGGGACTGGCCGGGCCGGGAGGAGGGGCTCACCGCCCGGGAGGCCGAGGTGCTGTCCCTCATCACCATGGGCCTGAGCAACCAGGAGATCGCCGACCGCACCCTGCTCTCGCTCAACTCCATCAAGTCCTACATCCGCTCGGCCTACCGCAAGATCGACGTCGCCTCCCGCTCTAAGGCGGTGCTCTGGGGCGTCGAGCACGGCATGCGCGCCGACCGGGTCCGGATCAACGGCTCCCCCGCGCGCGAGGGCTGACCGCGGTCCGACCTCTTTCGGGATCCCCGCTGACCGGGGATCACGCCCGCCGGTGACCCGCGAGTAACCACCATCGCCGCTGCGTCGTTGACGTCCTGAGCCCTTCAGGAGGTACGCCGTGCAGCCCACGCCCGCCCGCTCCATCCGCCCGACCGCGATCGCCGTCGCCGTCGTCGGCACCGCCCTCGCCCTGCTGGCCGCGCTGCTCGTGGCCGGCTCCGCTCCCGGCACGGCGGCACCGCACCGCGCGGGCAAGGTCCGCATCCAGGTGCTCTCCAACCGGGCGGACCTGGTCTCCGGTGGGGACGTGCTGGTGCGCGTCACCGCACCGCGCAAGGCCGGCGACCTCCGGGTGACGTTGGGCGGCAAGGACGTCTCGCGGAAGTTCCGCTCGCGAGCGACGGTGCTGCTCACCGGCCTCCGTGAGGGGCGCAACGTGCTGGTCGCGCGGGCGACCGGGGCCCGGCGCGCCCGCGTGGTGATCACCGACCACCGCAACGGCGGACCCGTGTTCAGCGGCCCCGTCGCGGCGGCGTACGACTGCCAGGACACGGCGAAGGACGCGCTGTGCAACGAGCCGGCGTCGTACTCCTGGCTCTACAAGCCCGTCGGCCAGAAGGCGCTGAAGCCCTACGACCCGGCGAAGCCGGCGAGCGACGTCGACACCGCGACGACGGACCAGGGGAAGAAGGTCCCCTTCGTCGTCCGCCGGGAGGACGGCCACCAGGACCGCGACCGCTACGCGATCCTCACCCTCTTCACCCCCGGCGAGCGGTGGAAGGCGTGGAAGCCGCAGCCGCAGTGGAACCACAAGGTGCTCATCACCCACGGCGGCGGGTGCGGAGCCAGCTACGCGCCGGCCGAGCCCCCGCTCGAGGACGCCTCCGGCACGCTCGACGCGATCCCGGTGCCACTGGTCGACAGCTCGTACGTCGAGGCGCTGCGCCGCGGCTTCGCGGTGATGTCCACCGCGCTGGCCAACACCGGCCACAACTGCAACGTCGCCCACAACGCTGAGTCGCTGATGATGGCCAAGGAGCGGATCGTCGAGCGCTACGGCACGATCCGCTACACGATCGGCACCGGCTGCAGCGGCGGCTCGGTCGCCCAGCACACGGTCGCGAACGCCTACCCCGGCATCTACCAGGGGCTGGTGACCACCTGCTCCTACCCCGACGTGATGAGCCCCGGCTCGCAGTTCGCCGACTACCACCTGATGCGCGCCTACTTCGAGGACCCGTCGTCGTGGGGTCCGGGCGTGGCCTGGGCGCCGACCCAGATGGCCGACGTCGAGGGGCACCTCACCCCGGTCAACGCGGTCACCGCGGACGAGGGCCTGTTCAAGAGCGCGATCGACCCCGAGCACGCCTGCCCCGGTGTGCCCGAGCCGGTCGCCGGTGACACCGCGACCCGGTTCGACTCCGACACCAACCCCGGCGGCGTGCGCTGCGACATCCTCACGCTGATGCACAACCAGCTCGGGCCGCGGCCGGAGTCGGTGTGGAGCGCGCAGGAGAAGGCGGTCGGCCACGGCTTCTCCGGCCTGCCGTTCGGCAACACGGGCGTGCAGTACGGCCTCGAGGCGCTGCAGGGCGGGCGGATCACCCCCGAGCAGTTCGTCGACCTCAACGAGAAGATCGGCGGCCTCGACGTCAACGCCGACCCGATCGCCGCCCGCACCGCCGGCGACCCGACGTCCATCGCCAACGCCTACCGGACCGGGCTCCTCAACGAGTTCAGCAACACCAGCGAGGTCGCGATGATCAACCACGGTGGCCCCGACCCCGGCCTGGCGCACGACTACGCGCACGCGGTGTGGAGCCACCTCCGGCTGCAGCGCTCGCAGGGCCACACCGACAACCGCGTCGAGTGGTTCGGCCCGACACCGCTGCTCGGCGACGTGCGCTGGCCGGTCGAGGCGTTCGTCGCGATGGACGGCTGGCTCGCGCAGGTCGAGCGGGACGAGCGCCGGGTGCCGCTGGCGACGAAGATCGTCGAGGACAAGCCCGCCTCGCTGACCGACCGCTGCCTCGCAGACGGCGTACCGGGGATGGTGTGTGCGTCCGACATCGCCCGCACCAACCTCTCCACCCCCCGCCAGGAGGCCGGCGGCCCGGCGGCCAACGACGTGCTGGCCTGCCAGGTGAAGCCGCTCGACCGGTCGTCGTACCGCCTCACCGGCGGGCTTCCGGTCCTGTTCACCGACGCCCAGTGGGCGCGGCTGCAGGCCGTCTTCCCGACGGGGGTCTGCGAGTGGGCGCTGCCCGGCATCGGCCAGGGCCCGGCGACGACCTGGCTCGGCTACGGCACCGCCGCCCGGGCGACGTACGGCGGCCGGGAGCTCGGCGCCGCACCCCGGGGCTCCGGCCTCGGCTGGTTCGCGCGCTCCTTCCGTCCGATGTGGCGCTAGGCGGTCCCGCTCGTACGCTTCTCCGGTGAACGAGCAGCACCCCCCACCCGTCGACGACGGCATCGATCCCGACGACCTCGCGACGACGCTGCGGGTGCTGGCCTCGCTGCACCACCTGCCGGGCGACCATCCCGACCACGTGACGGTGAAGCGGGCGGCCTCCCACATGTACAAGTCGATCAAGGCCGAGCGGAAGCTGCGCAAGCGGGCCGCCGACCTCGCCCACGACCGCGAGGTCATCGAGCGCACCGCCACCGGGTCGCCGATGCGCATCGACGACGAGACCGCCGGCATCCCGCTGGTGTCGAGCACGGTCGGCGCCTTCGCCGGCGAGCTGATCACCCCGCGCGGCTGCTACATCTGCAAGCAGGACTTCACCCTCGTCGACGCGTTCTACCACTGGCTCTGCCCGAGCTGTGCGGCCATGAGCCACGCCAAGCGCGACCAGCGCACCGACCTCACCGGCAAGCGGGCGCTGCTCACCGGCGGTCGGGCCAAGATCGGGATGTACATCGCGCTGCGGCTGCTGCGCGACGGCGCCCACACCACCATCACCACGCGCTTCCCCAAGGACGCCGTGCGCCGGTTCGCCGCGATGGACGACTCGGCCGACTGGCTGCACCGGCTCAAGGTCGTCGGGATCGACCTGCGCGACCCCACCCAGGTCGTCTCCCTGACCGACGACGTCGCGGCCGACGGGCCGCTCGACATCATCATCAACAACGCCTGCCAGACCGTACGACGGCTGCCGGGCGCGTACTCCCACCTGATCGACGGCGAGGCCGCACCGCTGCCGACCGCCGAGTCGCTGGGGGTCGCCGCGCTGCCGGAGATGGTCACCTTCGACCGCATCTCCGAGGCGCACCCCGCCGCGATCGCCGGCGCACTGTCCTCGACCGCGGTCGCGCACCACGACGGCGAGTCGGCCGAGCACGCGCTCGCCACGCACAACGCCGCGTCCCTGACCGCCCTCGCCCTCAAGGCGGGCGGCGCTTCCCTGGAGGCACACCTGGCCGGCACGGCGGTCGACGCGGGCGGCCTGATCCCGGACATCCAGGACAACAACTCGTGGACGCAGGTGCTCGACGAGGTCGACCCGCTGGAGCTCCTCGAGGTGCAGTTCTGCAACTCGATCGCGCCCTTCCTGATCAACTCCCGGTTGCGGCCCTCCCTGCGGGCGGCCGTGGAGGCGGGGGCGCGCCGCGCCTACATCGTCAACGTCTCGGCGATGGAGGGGCAGTTCGGTGGCAGGCGCTACAAGGGCGCCGGGCACCCGCACACCAACATGGCCAAGGCCGCGCTCAACATGATGACCAGGACCTCGTCCGGCGAGCTGTTCGAGGCCGACAAGATCCTGATGACCGCCGTCGACACCGGCTGGATCACCGACGAGCGGCCGCACCACGAAAAGCTCCGGATCGCCGCCGAGGGCTGGCACGCACCGCTCGACCTGGTCGACGGGGCCGCGCGCGTCTACGACCCGATCGTGCGCGGCGAGCAGGGCGAGGACGTCCACGGCTGCTTCCTGAAGGACTACCAGCCCGCCCCCTGGTGAGGGGTGGGTGAGGCTGGCGGGGCTCAGACCTCCAGCCAGGCCAGCACCGCGAGCACCCGGCGGTTGTCGTCGGGGGCGACGGGCAGGTCGAGCTTGGTGAAGATGCTGTTGGCGTGCTTGTCGACGGCTTTGGGCGTGATGAAGAGCTGCGCGGCGATGGCGGCGTTGGACCGTCCCTCGGCCATCAGCCCGAGCACCTCGCGCTCGCGCTCGGAGAGCCGGTCGACCGCGCGCGCCCGGGGCCGCGCCATGATCGCGGAGACCACCTCGGCGTCCAGCACGGTGCCGCCGCCCGCCACGCGTCGTACGGCGTCGACGAACTCACGGATGTCGCCCACCCGGTCCTTGAGCAGGTAGCCGATCCCTCCCCCGCCGTCGGCGAGGAGCTCGCGGGCGTAGAGGTGCTCGACCCACTGGGAGAGGACGACGACGGGGAAGCCGGGCCGGGCCGACCGGCAGGCGATCGCGGCGCGCAGGCCCTCGTCGGTCAGCGTCGGAGGCAGGCGTACGTCGAGGACCGCCGCCTCGGCGTCCGGGTCGGCCAGCGCCACGGCGAGGTCGGGTGCGTTGTCGACGGAGTGGAGGATCGTGAAGTCGTGCGCCAGCAGGATCCGGGTCAGCCCGTCCCGGAGGAGGGCGTTGTCCTCGGCGAGGACGACTCGCACGGCACCTCCAGCGTGACCAGGGTGGGACCACCCGTGGGGCTCGAGACTCTCACGCTGCCGTCGAGGGCCGCCAGCCGCCGCGCCACCCCGCGGAGCCCGGTGCCGCCGGCCGGGTCGGCGCCGCCGCGTCCATCGTCGCCCACGACGACGACCAGCAGGTCGTCGCGGCGCGCGAGCTCGACCCAGGCGTGCTCGGCGTCGGCGTGCTTGGTGACGTTGGCCAGGCACTCCAGCACGGCGAAGTAGGCCGCGGTCTCGACGGGCGCCGACGGACGGTCGGACAGGTCGCCCGTCACCGTCACGGGCACGGCGAGGTCGAGGGCGAGCGCCTGCACCGCGCCGACGAGGCCGCGGTCGGCGAGCACCGGCGGGTGGATGCCGCGGACCACGTCGCGGATGTCGCCGAGCGCCGCGCCGGTCGTCGTCGACGCCTCCGCGAGCAGGTCGCGCGCCGCCACCGGGTCGGTGTCCATCAGGTCACGCGCCAGGCCGAGGTTCATCTGCAGGGCGACGAGACGCGCCTGCGCGCCGTCGTGGAGGTCGCGCTCGATGCGGCGCAGCTCCGCCGCGGAGTCCTCGACCGTCTCGGCCCGCGTCTCGGTGAGCACCTGCACCCGCTCCTCGAGGAGCTCGTGGCTGCCGCGGCTGAGCAGGCGGGCGTCGACGACGGCCCGCAGGCGCATCAGCTGCGGCGTGGCGAACCACCACAGCACGAGGGTCACGACGCAGACCATCAGCGCGACCACGACGAGGGCGACCGCGAGCCCGACGCTCGCCGACAGGAAGGCCCACGCCAGCTCGCGCCAGGTCATCGGGTCACGACCCCACGTGCCGAGACGGCGCAGCAGCGGCAGGTCGTCGTCCGGGAGCCGGTCGGCCGGCACCGGGTGAGCCAGGATCTCCGCCGCCATCGCCCGGTGGCGGTCGGCGATCCAGCGCAGGAGCGGCAGCCCGAGCAGCAGGATCGGGATCCCGACGACCAGCAGCGCGGTGGCGCCGCCCGCGGCGACGAGCGTCGCCGCCAGCATCGTCGGCACGGCCAGTGCCACCTGGGCGAGGGCGTACCCGGTCAGCCTGAGGGGGCTCGGTCGTTGCGCCATGGCTCCATCCTCACCGATCGCGACGACCCCGTCGGTGGGGTTTCCCCCACCTCAGACCGGGAGGTGCCACCCCTGCCCCCGGCCCCGATCACGGCAACCGTGGAGGTCGACGGTCCACGAGGACGCGGACCCCCGACCCACGCAGGAATGGAGCACGGCGATGGCAGCCGACCTGATCACCCGGATCCCCCAGCGGGCCGCGCGCTGGAGCGCCGAGCACCCGTGGCGCGCGATCCTCACCTGGTTCGTCCTGGTGGCGGCCGCCACCAGCCTGGCCGTGCTGGTGCCGACGCACGAGGCCGAGCCCGCCGACTACCGCATCGGCGACTCCGGGCACGCGGACGCCATGGCGGAGCAGGCCGGACTGACCGGACCGGACACGGAGCTCGTGCTGCTGAGCGGCGACGCTGCCACCGTGCCCGACGCCGCCCGTCAGCTCGCCCGCCAGATGTCGCGTGCCGAGGGAGTCACCGACGTGGCGCCCCCCGCCTGGAACGACGACCGCACCGCGATGCTCGTGTCGGTCTCCCTGGCCGACGGGGCGGACGACGTCGGCCCGCTGGCCGATGTGACCGGGGCGGTCGCCGCCGAGCACCCCGACCTGACGATCCGCCAGACGGGCGGCCTGAGCCTCGACGAGGCGATCAACGACCAGGTCGCCGACGACCTGGCCTCGGCCGAGGGGATCAGCCTCCCGGTCACGCTGGTGCTGATGCTGCTGGCGTTCGGCGCGCTGATCGCCGCCGGCATCCCGGTGCTGCTGGCGCTGGGCAGCGTCGCGGCCACGATGGGCATCTCCGCGGTCGTGTCCCACCTCGTGCCTGCCGAGCCGACGGTCGGCTCCATGATCGTGCTCATCGGCATGGCCGTGGGCGTCGACTACTCGCTTTTCTACCTCAAGCGCGAGCGCGAGGAACGGGCGCGCGGCCGGAGCACGCTCGACGCCGTCGAGATCGCCGCCCAGACCTCCGGCCACTCCATCCTGGTCTCCGGCTTCGCCGTGGCCGCCTCGATGGCGGGCCTGTTCCTCGTCGACTTCGTCACCTTCACCTCCCTCGCCCTCGGCGCGATCATCGTCGTCGCCGTCGCGGTGGTCGGCTCGATCACCGTGCTGCCGGCGCTGCTGGTCAAGCTCGGTCGCTGGGTGGACCGCCCGCGCGTGCCCCTGCTCTGGCGCCTCAACCGGCGCATCGGTGCGGGCGGGATCAGCCGTCGCATCCTCGCCCCCGTCGTACGCCGACCCGGGATCGCGCTCGCCGGCTCGGTCGCGGCCGCGGTCGCGCTGGCGGTGCCGGCGCTGGGCATGACCATGCACGCCGCCACCCTCGAGACGCTGCCCGCCGAGATCCCGGCGGTGCAGACGATGCGCGACGTCGCGGCGGAGTTCCCCGGCGAGGGCACGACCGTGACAGTGCTGGCGCGCGGCGCGGGGTCGGCGAAGGCCCTGGACGCGCTGGCGTCGCGCGCGTCCGACGAGGGCGACTTCACCGAGGTGCCCGACGGGCTGGCCACGGCCGAGGACGGCAGCACCTCGTCCCTCACCCTGGCCCTCCCGTGGCCGGACTCCGACAAGCGCACGAACCACGCCATCACCGACCTGCGCGAGCGTCTCGCGCCGGCAGGTCTCGACGCCGTGGGCCTCGAGTGGGCCGTGGGCGGTGACGCCGCCTCCAACCTCGACTTCGACGAGCACCTCTCGGCCTGGATGCCGGTGGTGATCGGGTTCGTCCTGCTGCTGACCTTGGTGACGATGGGCGTCGCGTTCCGCAGCGTCCCGCTCGCGCTGGTCTCGACGGCGCTCAACCTGGTCTCGGTCGGGGTGGCGTTCGGGGTGCTGACCCTCGTCTTCCAGCACGGCTGGCTGGAGGGCCTGCTCGGCTTCACCAGCCCCGGCTTCGTGATCGACTGGATCCCGCTCTTCGTGCTGGTGGTCCTCGTCGGGCTGTCGATGGACTACCACGTCTTCGTGACCGGGCGGATCCGCGAGCTGGTGGGCCGCGGGCTGCCGACCCGGCTGGCCGTGGAGCGCGGCATCCGCGACAGCGCCTCGGTCGTCACCAGCGCCGCGGCGGTCATGGTGTCGGTGTTCGCGATCTTCGCGACGCTGAGCATGCTGGAGATGAAGATGATGGGTGTCGCCCTCTCGGTGGCGATCCTCATCGACGCGACGATCATCCGGCTGGTCATGCTCCCGGCTGCGCTGGTGCTGCTCGGTGCCCGTGTCTGGTGGCCCAGCCGCCCGGTGCGTCCGGGCGGCGCGGTGGTCGGCACGGTGGTGGAGCACGAGCCCGAGCTCACCCCCGTCGCGTAGGCACGCGGACACGACCCGGCCCCGTCGGTCCGCACCCCGCTCACCAGCGGGGCGCGGGCCGACGTCTGTCCGCGCGCCTGCGTCCGATCGCTGGTTGACTGGCGCCATGAGCCTGGAGACCGCCGAAGAGTTCCACGCCCGGGTCGCCGCTGCGACCGACGAGGAGGGCCGGCTGCCGGTCGCGATCGAGGCAATGCCGGGGTGGGACATCTTCCCGTTCGAGCTCGAGGGCCTGCGGATCAAGCCGCTCGAGCCGCTGCAGGACGCGGAGCCGCCCCGCGAG
Source organism: Nocardioides sp. Root122 (assembly GCF_001425025.1). Lineage (GTDB taxonomy): Bacteria > Actinomycetota > Actinomycetes > Propionibacteriales > Nocardioidaceae > Nocardioides. The sequence goes on along the minus strand of NZ_LMDE01000001.1, from coordinate 68,341 downwards.
GGAGAGGACCCGGCCGACTGCTTCTGCCGTACGCCGATGCCGCCCGAGCGCGCGGCGAAGGTCGCATGGAGCAACGAGCGCTGGCTCCTCGTCGCGCTCGACATGAAGCTGCCGGTCTCGTTCATCCTGCGCCCGGTCGAGCACGTCGACATCGCCGACCTCACCGACGACCTGGCCGCCGAGATGGGCGTGCTGATGGCGCGGGTGACCGCGGCCGTCGAGGAGCTGCCGAGCGTCGGGCGCTGCCACATCGGGCGCTACGGCGACGGCGGCGCCCACGCCCACCCGTTCTTCTTCGGTCGCCCCGCGCGGATGCCGCAGCTGCGCGGGTCGTGCCTCCTCGACTGGGAGGAGAACCTCCCGCCTGTTCCCGAGGACGTACGCCGTGCCAACGCCGCGCACGTCGGCCACCAGCTCATCGCGCGGTTCGGTGGCAGCGGCCCCGCCTGGGAGTCGCAGCCCGTCTGAGGCCCGCTCGGGGAGCGTCGACCTGCGGTCGGCTCAGCCGCAGGAGCCCCCGCCGTCGCCGTGGCCGCCGTGGCCGCCGTGCCCACCGACGTACCCGCTGTAGCCACCGCCCACGAGGCCGCCGCTCCACCCGGCTGCCTGCCCGGTCTGACGGCGTACGTCGGGGTTGCCCGGCACCAGGATCGCGTCGAGGCAGGCACCCAGGACGACGACCAGCACGAACCAGGTGGCCGCGGTCGCCACGACGGCCGTCCGGCCACCGCCGTTGAGCAGCACCAGAGCCACCGCGAGTGTCACCGTCACCGCCGACACCGCGCCGAAGGTGAGCCACGACGTGCGGGCGTGGGGGGCGAGGCGACGCGTCAGGGTGCGCATGCGGCCAGTGTGCTCCCGCGCCGCCGCGACCACCAGCCCTCGGCGCACGGCGCTCGGCAGCCCCGGAGGAAGACTCAGACCGGCCTGGTCGTCTCGTGGGTGGTGACCACGTCGTTGGCCGCCGCCCACTCCCCGATGTCGCGCTTCTCGATCGCCGCGGCCATGAGGTCGGGGAAGAGGTCGGGAGTGCAGGCGAAGGACGGCACGCCGATCTCGGCGAGCGCCGCAGCGTGGTCGGCGTCGAAGGACGGCTGGCCGGAGTCGCTGAGGGCCAGCAGGGCGATCATCGTCGCGCCGGAGCCGACGACCGCGCTCGCCCGGCTGATCATCTCCTCGGCGATGCCGCCCTCGTAGAGGTCGCTGATCAGGACCAGCACGGTGTCCTCGGGCTGGGTGATCCGGCCCTGGCAGTACGCCAGCGCCCGGTTGATGTCGGTGCCGCCACCGAGCTGGACGCCGAAGAGCACGTCGACCGGGTCGTCGAGCTCGTCGGTCAGGTCGACCACCTCGGTGTCGAAGACGACCATCCGGGTGCTCACCGATCTGATCGAGGCGAGCACCGCGCCGAACACCGAGCTGTACACGATCGACTCGGCCATCGACCCGGACTGGTCGATGCAGAGGATGATCTCGCGCTCGACCTGCGTGGATCGGCGGGCGTAGCCGACCAGCCGCTCGGGCACGACCGTGCGGTGCTCGGGGAGGTAGTGCTTGAGGTTGGCGGCCACCGTGCGGCGCCAGTCGACGTCGCGCATCCTCGGCCGCCGGGTCCGTGCCGAGCGGTCCAGCGCCCCGGTGACCGCCTGGACGGTGCGCTGACGCAGCCGCTCCTCGAGCTCGTCGGTCACCTGGCGCACGACCGCCCGGGCGGTCTCGCGCGAGTGCTCCGGGATCACGCGGCCGAGCCCGATCAACGTGCTGACCAGGCCGACGTCGGGCTGCACGGCGCGCATCATCTCCGGCTCGAGCAGCATCTGCCGCAGCCCGAGCCGCTCCATCGCGTCGCCCTGCATGACCTGCACGACCGAGGACGGGAAGTAGGTGCGGATGTCGCCGAGCCACCGCGCGACGCGCGGCGAGGAGCCGCCGAGACCCGCCTTGCGCTCGCCGTCGTAGAGCGCGGACAGGGCGTCGTCGCGACGGCCGTCGGCCTCCGACAGCTCGACCGTCCCACCGTCCGGGCCGCTGAGGCCGTCGGCCTCCTGGCCGCCGAGGATCAGCCGCCACCGCGTCAGCCGGTCGCGGCGTACGTCACCGACCTGCTCAGGCTGCTCCGTCATGGGCCACCACCTTCCAGCCGACGAGCCGGGCCACGGCATGCAGCGCCGGACGTGCCTGCTCGAGGTCCAGCCCGCTCACCGCGACCGCCGCGCCGCCGCCCGGCTGCCCGAGGCGCGAGAGCTGCTCGCCGATCGTGCGGCGCTCGGGAGCGCTGAAGCCCGCGAACGTTCGGCGTACGAGCGGCAGCAGGTCCTCGAACTCCTCCTCGGCGAGCTCATTCACCCACGCGTCGACGAGGCCGAGCAGCGTGGTGTCGTGGACGAGCAGCACCGCGTCACCGGCCAGGAACCCGTCGAGCCAGGCGGCGGCCTGCGGCGCGGAGGCGGCCAGCGAGAGCCGGCGCCCCATCCGGTGCGCGGTCGTGTCGGAGTCGATCCGCCCCGCGTCGAGCAGGATCCGGGTCGCCCGGCCCGCCACGCCGCCGGCCACGTGGTCGGGTGCGGACACGGCCTCGAGGGCGTCGGTCCAGGCACTGTCGAGCTCGGGGTCCGCGAGCAGGGCGAGGCCCCGCTGGGCGCCGGCGATCGCGGTCACCATCTCTGCGGCGGCGTCCTCGTCGAGGCTCACGCACGCCATCGGCAGGCCGACGCAGGCACGGACGACCGTGGCGCCGAGCACGGTGCGCACGCGGGCGGTGTCGACGCCGCGCACGTCGCCGTAGCGGCAGGTGCGGGCCAGTGGCTCGACCGTGGCGAGCAGGGCGGGTACGTCGTGCTGGACCGCAGCGCGGGCGTCGAGCGCGTCGAGCACTGCCTCCACGCCGTCGGGCAGGTCGGCGGTGAGGCAGGCGCTCACCAGGGCGGCCAGCTCGGTCAGGTCCGCCGACCGGGCGGCACGGTCGGCGGCGCGAGCGGCTGCAGCGACGGCGATGGTGGTGCCCCAGACGCCCGCCTCGACGAGGTCGACCGCCAGCTCCGGGCGCCACTCCAGGGTCCAGCTCTCCTTGAACGTGCCGGTGGTCCGGCCGGCGTCGGTGGTCTCGCCCCACGGCACGCCGAGGAGCTGGAGGCGGTGCAGCAGCACCGACCGGGCCAGCTGGCTCTCGCGCCGCAGGTCGAGGTCGACCTGCTGCGCCGACGCGGACGGCTTGAGCCGCAGCGAACGCTGCTGGCGGGCGAGGTCGGCCGCGAGCGGGACGACGGGTGCCGACTCCGGCACCGACCCCAGCTCCTCACCGACCACCAGGCGTCGGTGCACCAGGTCGAGCGGCAGCCGGGAGCCCTCGCACAGCACGGTCTCGGCGGCGTCGTCGAGCTCGCTCAGCCCCACCGACGGCCGGCCGCGGACGGTCGCCAGGGTCTCGGCGAGGCGCGCGGCCTCCACCACCGACGCGGTCGAGGCGTCGAGACGCTCCTCGCGGAGGGTGCGGGCGACCCGCACCAGCCACGACGTGGCGAGGTCGCGCGGGTCGGGGTCGTCCCGGTCCAGGTGGTCGAAGAGGTGCTGGTACCACCCCGGCGCGCTGACACCGGCGCCGTAGCCGGAGGAGTAGCTGAGCCGCGCGGCCGTCCACGGCGTCCAGGCCGCGGCCACCTTGACCTTGGGCAGCCTGGTGATCAGGCCCGTGTCACGGGTGGCCGGCGGGAAGTCGGCAGGGACGAGGGCCGGCGCGTGCCACGCGCCGCAGACCACCGCGATCCGCGTCTCGGGCGCCGCCTTCATCTCGGCCCGCAGCACCTTGCGCATCCACTGCTCGCGCCGCGCGTTGCTGCGCACGTCGGGGTCGTCGTCGGGTCGCGTGTCGGCCGACCGGACCGCGGCCATCGCCTCGCGGATCGCCGCGAAGCGCTCGGCGGGCGAGTCGTGCCGCTGCTCGACGGCGTCCTCCCACCAGCGCTCGGCGTCGTCGTAGCCCGCGGTCGCGGCCAGGGTCCCGATCGGGTCGAGGCGGGCGGCCGGGACGGGCGGGGACCCGTCCGGCTCGCGGCCGGCCTCGTCCACCCCGTCTGCGCCCTCCACTCCCTCCTGGGGCTCTGATCCGTCCACGCCCTCGACCTCGGCACGAGGCGCGGATGCCGCAGCCTCCTCCTTCGCGAGTGCGAACGCGTGGGTGGCGGGTAGGTCGAGGAAGCGGACGGGCACGCCGTGGGCGAGCGCCCAGCGGGCGGCGACCCACTCCGGCGAGAAGTGCGCGAGCGGGTAGAAGGTCGCCTGCCGGGGCTCCTCGACGGCGTACACGAGTCCGGCGACGGGGGGCACCATGTCGGCCTCGCCGAGCAGGTCGACGATCGCGTCGAGCTCCGGGCAGCCCTCGATCAGGACGAGGTCGGGAGGCTGCTCCTCGAGCGCGGCACGCACGGCCCGGGCGGAGCCGGGGCCGTGGTGGCGTACGCCGTAGACGTCGACGGGCATGGCGCGCGACTCAGCCCAGGTCCCGGCAGGCGCGGTAGAGGTCGCTCCACTCCTTGCGGTTGCGCATGACCGTCTCGAGGTACTCCTGCCACACGAGCCGGTCCTGCACGGGGTCCTTGACGACCGCACCGACGAGGCCGCCCGCGACGTCGTCGGCCCGCACGGTGCCGTCGCCGAAGTGGGCGGCGAGCGCGAGCCCGTTGGTCATCACCGAGATCGCCTCGGCGGTCGACAGGGTCGCGCTCGGCGACTTGATGGTGGTGCGCTGGTCGGTCGTCACGCCGCTGCGGAGCTCGCGCATGACCGTGACGACGCGGTGGATCTCCGAGAGCGAGGCCAGGTCGGCCGGGAGCTCGAGCGACGCACCCAGGGCGGTGACGCGGGTCCGGACGATCTCCACCTCCTGCTCGAGCGAGTCGGGCAGGGGCAGCACGACGGTGTTGAAGCGGCGCCGCAGCGCCGACGACAGGTCGTTGACGCCCTTGTCGCGGTTGTTGGCGGTGGCGATGACGTTGAAGCCGGGCCGCGCCTGGACCTCCTCGTCGAGCTCGGGCACCGGCAGCGTCTTCTCCGACAGGATGCTGATGAGCGAGTCCTGCACGTCGGACGGGATCCGGGTGAGCTCCTCGACGCGCGCGATCGCGCCGGTCTCCATCGCGCGCATCACCGGACCTGGGACGAGGGCCTCGCGGGAGGGCCCCTCGGCGAGCAGCTTGGCGTAGTTCCAGCCGTAGCGCAGCGCCTCCTCCTGGGTGCCGGCCGTGCCCTGCACGACCAGGGTGGAGCGCCCGCTGATCGCCGCGGCGAGGTGCTCACCGAGCCACGACTTGGCCGTGCCCGGCACGCCGAGCAGGAGCAGCGCCCGGTCGGTGGCCAGCGACGAGATCGCCACCTCGACGAGCCGGCGCTGGCCGAGGTACTTGGGGGTGATGCGGGTGCCGTCGGGCAGCTCACCGCCCAGGACGTAGGTCGCCACGGCCCAGGGCGAGAGGTGCCACGAGGGCGGCCGCGGCCGGTCGTCGACGGCGGCCAGCGCGGCCAGCTCGTCGGCGTACGCGTCCTCGGCGTGCTGGCGCAGCACGTCGGGCGTGGGCTGGGTGGTGGTCATCTGAAGGCCTCCGTCAGGGATGTGCGGAACGCGTGGAGCTGCAGGGTCTCGGTCAGGGCGCGGCGCAGGTGGCTGGCGTCCTCGGGCAGCCGCGACAGGGCGGCATTGATCTCGGGCGCGAGCGACGGGCTCAGGGCGACCGGCAGGAGCGGCGCGGCGGCGTAGCCCAGCGCGAGGTCGGCCTTGTCCCCCTGGATCCGCTTCAGGACCGCGCGGCCGAGGTCGTCGGGCCACGGTCGGGGTGCGTCGCCCAGGAGCCCGCGCAGGTCGCGCCCGCCGGAGGGGCGGGCGACCCAGTCGGTGAGCAGCTGCGCGCGGCGGTCGTCCGGCAGCAGCCAGAGCAGGCGCGGATCGGGGATGCCGCGGTCGACGCAGGCCACCGCCCAGTCGGTGTCGCGGCGCTCGACGACCGCCTCGGTGAGCCAGGCCAGCACGTCGGCGTCGCGCACCATCTTCAGCGTCGCGGCGGGGCTGCGCCCGGTGATGTCGGTCCAGGCGGAGAGCGGCGCGCCGCGCACGACCTGCGAGAGCCACACCGTCGGGGGCGGGGCCACGCCCTTGGCCGGAGGGGTCAGCCCGTCGCGCACCGCCGCGTCGTCGGGGGCGTCGGGGACGTCGACCTCGAGGTGGCGCACGAGGGTGCCGCGGACCTGCACGAGTCGGCGCAGCCGGTCGGCCATCCGGGCGGCGCGCGCGCTGGCGGGCAGCCTGTCGAGCATCGCCGCCGCCGCGTCGCGCACCGACTTCGCCCGGTCGTCGAGGGCGCGCTCGAGCAGCGGCTCGTCGGCGGCCGAGAGGCCGGGGCCGAGGGCGCGCAGCGCGTCGGCGCGCACCTTCGCGGACACGGTCGTCCACTGCGCGTCGAGCAGGTCGCGGGCGGCCGCGGCGTCGGCCCGGCGCCCCAGCGCGAAGGCCGTGACCGCCTCCGCGCTCGACATCGTCGGCCACGCCTCCACCCAGTCGGCCGCGACCTCGACCGGTGCGTCCTCGTCGCCGCTGAGGATGCTCGCCCACGCGTCGTTGAGACCGGCCAGCCAGCGTCCGCGCTCACCGAGCACGCTCCCGAGCGCCGAGACGACCCGGCGGCGACCCGCGGCGAAGTCGAGGAGCACCGGCAGCAGGGGCCACGGCACCCGCCGGCCCGCGGCGTCGGCCAGCGTGAGCCACTCGACGACCAGCTCGTCGCGGGCTGCCTTGGACACCGGTGACTGGGTGAGCAGCAGGGTGAGCAGCTGGGTAGCGCGGTCGGGAGCCGGCGGGCGGACCTCGGCGGCGGCCGTCGGCACCGCGTCGCTCGCCGGCGCCAGGGGTGCGCCACCCCGGGTCAGGGCGTCGGCGACGGCAGCACTGGCGAGGAGCCGGTGCTCGGCGGACAGCTCGGTGGACTGCTCGGTGGGGCCGAGGTCGAGCTCGTCCGGCAGCGGCGGCGGCTCGCGCCGCGCGCTGCCCACGAGAGCAGCCGTGGCGACGTCGGCCAGCCACTGGTCGACGCCGCTCACAGCGCCAGCACCTGGTCGTCGAGCCACACCGCGAGCGGACGGAACCGTCCCGACTCGACCTCGCCGAAGACGTCGACGGGGTCGCCCCCGCTCACCGCGAGCAGGGTCCACACGGCCGCCCCGTCCGTCATCGGCAACGAGCCGGTGTCGTCGCTGACCCGCCACCCCTCACTCTCACCGCTGCCCTCGCGCGCGATGCGTACGCCGGCGAGCGGGGCCGGGTGGAGCTCGCGCCACGGCGTCCGACCGAGCCCCTCCGCGGCGGCGGCGTGCACCTCGGCCAGGCTGGTGCGCCCGGGCAGCCCGGTCACCGGCACGGCACCCACCGGCGGGTCGCGGAACAGCGCGCGGCGCGGCGTCGTACCGGGATAGCGGGACACCACCACGTCGAGGCGGGCACCGCTGAGCTGGGGCACCGCCAGGGCCTGGCCGTAGCCGGCGAAGTCGAGCACGGCGACCACCTCGCCGTCGTCGTGCGCGAGCCAGGTGCGCTGCTGCTGGATCCGTCCGTCGTCGGTGCGCACGGCGCCGAGGACGGTCCACGGCCCGGGGCGCGCGTCGGCGTCGCGCACCTCCTCGCTCGACTGGGCCCACCCGACGGCGATGCGGACCTCGGCCAGCTCCACCGCGTCGAGGCTCTCGCGCGCCTGCCAGGCGCAGGTGACGGTCCACCAACGGCCCAGCTCCGCCAGGAGGTACGCCGCCCACTCGCGGTGGGCGTGCACCTGCGACGCCGCTTCGCGGACCCTCTCGGCCAGGGCGGGCAGCTGGGCGTCGACGAGGCGCGCGGCCGCGGTGTCCCAGTAGGAGTAGGGCTGGGTGCGGGCGGCCGCCAGGCCGCCGCGGACGAGGTCGGCGAGCCAGAGCCGGAAGTCCTCGACGCCGGCATCCATCCGCGCCAGCCGCTGCTCGAGGCGCTTGGCCTGGGCCGCCGGGTCGGGAGCGCTGTCCCCGGCCGGGCGGTCGGGCCTGGTGGCGCGCTCGGCGCGCTGGGTTGCCCACTCGTCGGCGAAGGCCGCGATCTGCCCCGACTCGTCGATCACGCCCTCGGACCACAGCATCAGCAGGGCGAGGGCGTGCTTGCAGGGGAACTTCCGGCTCGGGCAGGAGCACCGGTAGGCGGGGCCGACCAGGTCGACGCTCACCTGGTAGGGCGTCTTGCCGCTGCCCTGGCACTGGCCCCACACCAGCACGTCGCTGCAGCCGGTCTCGCGCCAGGGGCCGGGCACTGCGAGCTTGCGCGCGGCCGCCAACGAGGACGCGTCAGGCGCGACCTCGCTCACCTGGCTGGCGGTCCATCGGGTCATGGCGCGGCCATCACACCACGGGCGACCGACACGGGACGGGCAAACGACACGGCGGAACCCGGTCAGCCGGGCACCCGCACGGCGGGAGGGTCAGCGCCCGAGGTTGAGCAGCACGGTGAGCAGCACCGACAGCACCACCGAGACGGCGATCATGATGAGGCAGCCGAGGCCGCCACCAAGCGGTCGTACGCGGATCGGCGACACGTCAGGCGCGGTCCTGCCCGGCGTAGGGCTCGTAGTAGGCGGCGTGCCTGAGCCGCGCGTCCTCGTGCGCCCACTCGCTGTCCTCGTAGTCGGGGGCGGCCTTCACCTGGTCCTTGCTCATGCTGATGATGACCCGCTTCGCGTCGTGGTCCATCCCGACCACCACGCCCGCAGGGATGACCCGCTTCTTGCCGAAGATCCAGAAGCCGGTGTCGACCACCAGCCATTGCGCGGCGGTCTCGGTGCTGGCCGAGTCGACCGTGCCGATGCTGCCGCCGTCGGCCTCCACCTCGTAGCCGACGAGGTCGCGGTCCTCGCTCCACGTGCTGTCGCGATAGCTCCACACGGTGTCGTTCACGGTTGCCTCCTCATCCAGCGGGACGTGACGTCCCGACGCAACCACGACGGCTCGCGCGCCAGCACACCCGCCGGGGCGGGCCGGGTCAGTCCGTGCCGGAGTGCCCGCGCAGGAGATCGCCGAACGGGGTGACGTCGGCCTCGACCTGCGTGCCGGACGTACGCCGCGGGCGGGCGGCCAGGTCGGGTGCGAAGCCGCCGACGGCGTAGGAGCCCTGGCTCAGCACCGCCGCCGCGAGCTCGGACGCGCCCCGCGTGATGCGATCGGCCAGGCCGTGGCTGCCGAAGTCCTCGGTGGCCGCGAAGACGCCCGTCGGCACGACGACCGAGCGCAGGTAGGTGAAGAGCGGGCGCATCGCGAAGTCGAGCACCAGCGAGTGCCGGGCGGTGCCGGCCGTCGCGGCGATCAGCACCGGGGTGCCGGTCAGCGAGTCCTTGTCGACCGCGTCGAAGAACATCTTGAACAGCCCGCTGTAGCTGCCGTTGAAGACCGGAGTGACGGCGATCAGGCCGTCGGCGGTCGCGACCTGCTCGCGCAGCGCGGTCAGGCGAGGCGTGGGCACGCCGCCGGTCACCATGAAGGAGGCCAGCTCACCGGCCACCTCCCGGAGCTCGACGTAGTCGATCTCGACCGACTCCCCCCGCGCCGACACCTGCGCGGAGGTCGCCTCGGCGATCTGGTCGGCGAGCAGCCGGGTGGACGACGGGATGGTGAGTCCCGCCGTGACCACGACGATGCGACGCGTCATGCCTGCACCTGGGCGGGCTCGGCGTCCTGCGCGGCCCCGGCCTGCATCTCCTCGACGCGGGCCCGGGCGGGCTCGACGAGGTGGTGCGGGGCGTCGGGGCCGGCGGCCACGAGGGATGGGTGGGTGGGCGGGTCGCTGGGCACGTGGCTCGGGCGGCGACGCTCGAACTCCGCACGCAGCACGGGCACGACCTCGGTGCCGAGCATCTCCATCTGCTCCATCACCAGCGACGTCGGCAGGCCGGCGTGGTCGATGAGGAAGAGCTGGCGCTGGTAGTCGCCGACGTAGTCGGCGAAGCCCAGGGTGCGCTCGATGACCTGCTCGGGGGTGCCGACGGTCAGGGGCGTCATCTTGGTGAAGTCCTCCAGCGACGGGCCGTGGCCGTAGACCGGGGCGTTGTCGAAGTAGGGACGGAAGACGCGCTTGGCCTCGGCCTCGGTCGAGCCCATGAAGACCTGGCCACCCAGGCCGACGTAGGCCTGGTCGGCCGCACCGTGGCCGTAGAACTCGAAGCGACGGCGGTAGAGCCGCACCATCTGCTCGGTGTGCTCCTTGTTCCAGAAGATGTGGTTGTGGAAGAAGCCGTCGCCGTAGTAGGCCGCCTGCTCCGGGATCTCGGTGCTGCGGATCGAGCCGTGCCACACGAACGGCGGCGTGCCGTCGAGGGGTGCCGGGGTCGAGGTGTAGCCCTGCAGCGGGGTGCGGAACTGGCCCTGCCAGTTGACGACCGGCTCGCGCCAGAGCTTGCGGAGCAGGTGGTAGTTCTCGACCGCGAGCTTGATGCCGTCGCGGATGTCCTTGCCGAACCACGGGTAGACAGGGCCGGTGTTTCCGCGGCCCATCATCAGGTCGACGCGACCACCGGAGAGGTGCTGCAGGAAGGCGTAGTCCTCGGCGATCTTCACCGGGTCGTTGGTGGTGATCAGGGTCGTGCTGGTCGAGAGGATGAGCTTCTCGGTCTGCGCGGCGATGAACCCGAGGTGGGTCGTGGGGGACGACACCACGAACGGCGGGTTGTGGTGCTCGCCCGTCGCGAAGACGTCGAGACCGACCTCCTCCGCCTTGAGGGCGAGCTGCGTGATCGACGCGATGCGCTCGGCCTCGGACACGGTGCGCCCGGTGGTCGGTTCCGTGGTGACGTCGCCGACGCTGAAGATGCCGAACTGCATGATTTCCTCCGGACTGGTTGAAGTTTGTATCACCTCCAACCGGGGTGGGACCACCAGTATTCCGTGCGTCCGGCTCGGAATCGCCGGGCGGCCTCCGACGTTGGACCCCTGTCCGGGCGCACGCTCGGAGTACCCACGTCCCGGGTACGTCTGCTCGAGAGGAGCGACGATGACCGACTTCACGCCCTTCGAGGACCTCCTGCGCGGCCACGCCGGCCTGCTCGGGGACTCGACGCACGACCGTTGGCTGCGCGCCCAGGCGCTCTTCGACGAGCGCGCCTACCGCGAGGCCGCCGTGATGCTCACCGAGCTGCTCGACGACCCGGGCGAGGTGGTGCACGAGCTCACCGACGTACGGCTGCTGCTGGCGCGCGCGCTCTTCCACTCCGCCCAGCTCGACGGCGCCATCCGCATCGCCACCGAGCTGCTGGAGCACGACCCCAACGAGCCCTACGCCCACCTGCTGCTCGGCCGGTCCCTGCAGCGCAAGGGCCGCACCGACGAGGCGCAGCCGCACCTGCGGCTCGCCGAGCTGCTCGGCGGCTACCGGAGCTGAGGCGCGGCGCCGTCCGCGGCGGCGTCGAGCGGACCACGGTCCGCTCGACGCCCGGCATGCCGGGCGTTGGGCGACCACGGGTGTGCCCCAGTGCGAAGGCTGGGTGAACACTCGTCCGCGGGGGCCGTTCCCGCGCGACAGCGGGCTGCCCGGGCGCTGATGCTGGGTGCGTGACCAGCTACGGCGACACCACCGGTCCGCTCGCCATCGCCCACCGCGGTGGCATGGCACTCGCCCCCGAGAACACCCTCGCCGCCTTCGGCCGGGCGACCTCGCTGGGCCTCACGCACCTCGAGACCGACGTGCAGACGACCCGCGACAGACACGTGGTGTGCTTCCACGACACGACGCTGCGGCGGGTCACCGGCCACCCCGGCCGGATCTCGGACCTCGACCTCGCCGACGTACGCCGCCTCCGCGTGCACGGCACCGACCGGGTCCCGACGCTGGGCGAGGCGATGGCCGCCTTCCCGCAGGCCAGGTTCGCCATCGACCTCAAGGACGAGGCGTCGATCGGAGCCATGGCCCGGCTGCTCGCCGCCCACCCGAGCTGGGCGAAGCGGATCTGCGTCGCCGGCGCGTGGAGCCGCTGGCTGCGCCGCCTGCAGGACGAGGCACCGGGGGTGACGACGGCCCTCGGCTGGCGCTCACTCACCAGCCTCATCGCCTGCTCGCGTGGCGGCGTGCGCCCGGTGGGGGTCGGCACCTCGGGCGGCGCGTTCGCGCACGTCCCGATGCGGCTCGGCCGGCTGTCGATCCACTCGGAGCGGGTGATCGACCGCGCCCACGAGCTCGGCATCCGCGTGGTGGTGTGGACCGTCGACGACCCGGCGACCATGCGCACGCTCCTCGACGCGGGCGTGGACGGGATCATCACCGATCGCCCCGACGTGCTGCGCGACGTGCTGATCAGCCGGGACCAGTGGACCCGACCCTCGCCGCTGGCTCAGGGACGTGAGGTCACACGACCCGCTCCAGCACCTCCGCGCTGAGGCCGTGCGAGACCGCCCAGAGCACGGCCTGGCTGCGGCTCTGCACGCCGGTCTTGCGGTAGGCGCTGCGGATGTAGGACTTCACCGAGTTGAGCGAGATCTGCATCGAGGCGGCGATCTCCACGTTGCTCAGCCCGGTGGCGATGTGGGCGAGCGTCTCGCGCTCGCGGGTGGTGAGCTGCTCCAGCTCGCCGTGGATGCGTACGTCGGGGTTCGCCGCGGCGGACACGGCCGGTGCGACGACGGTGTCCCCGGCGTGGATCGCACGGAGCGCGCGCCCCAGCTGCGCCGAGGTGAGGCTCTTGCCGAGGTAGCCGCACACACCGTTGCGCACGATCTCGTGGACCAGGCCCGGGTGGTGGTTCCAGGTGAAGACCGCGACGCGCCTGATGAACGGGTCCGCCACCGCGCGCGCGAGCGTGGTGTCGTCCGCCGCGGTGCCGTAGGTCTCGACCAGCGCGATGTCGATCGGTGACCGTTCGCGGTCCTTGACGCTGGCGAGCTCGAAGCCCCCCAGGGTGCGCAGCATCCCGTCGAGGCCGCGCCTCACGAGCTCGTCGCCCCCGAGCATGGCAATGCGGATCATCATGTGCGGTCCTTCGTCCGAGCGGGAGGAGCGCAGGTCGCTGCGTCCCTCGACGTCCCCCCGGACCGCCTGGGACCACTGTATTGGCGCTGGACCAGACCACTAGTCGCTGGAGCCGCCACACGCCTGAAGTTTGACCCAGAACCCACCCTGATGGGTGGCCACTCTGGCCAATTTATACCCCCTAGGGGTATGCTTGGCAGCATGAGCGAGCAGCACGGTCACCTCGAGGGCAACGACGCGGCGGTCCAGGCGCACCTCAAGCGGCTGCGCCGCATCGAGGGGCAGGTCCGCGGCATCCAGCGGATGGTCGAGGAGGAGAAGTACTGCATCGACATCCTGACGCAGGTCTCCGCCGCCACCAAGGCGCTGCAGGCCCTCGCACTGTCGCTGCTCGACGACCACATCGCGCACTGCCTCGTCGACGCCGCCCGCAAGGGGGGCGCCGAGCAGGAGCAGAAGCTCAAGGAGGCCTCCGAGGCGATCGCCCGCCTCGTGAGGTCCTGACCACCCCAACCCACCCCCGCGACCAGGAGACACCCGATGAGCGAGACCACCACCTACACCGTGACCGGCATGACCTGCGAGCACTGCGCCGCCTCGGTCACCGAGGAGATCTCGGAGCTCGCCGGCGTCGAGGGCGTCGACGTCGTCGTCGAGACCGGCGCCGTCACCGTGACCAGCGCTGCCCCGCTCGACGAGTCGGCCGTCCGCGCCGCCGTCGAGGAGGCCGGCTACGCCCTCGCATGAGCACCCCGGAAGTGTCATGAGCACCCCACTGCGAGTCGCCGCGTTCGTCACCGCCCTGGTGGCGGCCTTCGCGGTCGCCTGGGGCGGCGGCCGGCTCGTCGGCCCGATCGACACCGAGCCCGCGGCCGGCGAGATGGCCGGCCACCGCACCGACGACGCGCACGACGCCGACGCTGAGGTGGTGGACGCCCACGGGGGCCACTCCTCCGCCGTCGCCGAGGCCACCGGGCTCACCGCCCGCGCCGACGGGTTCACCCTCGCGCTCGCCGACCGGGAGGTGGCGCCCGGCCGCACCCGCCTCGACTTCCAGGTCCTGACCTCGAGCGGCCGGCCGCTGCTCGACTACACGCGCGAGCACGAGAAGGACCTGCACCTCATCGTCGTACGACGCGACCTGACCGGCTTCCAGCACGTGCACCCGACCCTCGACCCCGTGACGGGCACCTGGTCGGTGGACGTCCGGCTGACGCCGGGCGTGTGGCGGGTCGTGGCCGACCTCGTCCCCGAGGGCTGGGACGGCATCACGCTGGCCGACGACCTGGCCGTGTCCGGCGACTTCGTCCCGCGGCCGCTGCCCACCGACGACCGCACCGCGACGCTGAGGACCGACGAGGGCACCTACACCGTGACGCTCGAGGGCGACACCGCCCCGGGTGCCAGCACCGTCCTCACCACGCGCATCGAGCTCGACGGCGAGCCGGTGACCGACCTCGAGCCCTACCTCGGCGCCTTCGGGCACCTGGTCGCGATGCGCGCCGGTGACCTCGGCTACCTCCACGTGCACCCCGAGGAGGGCGAGCCCGGACCCGGCATCGATTTCGCGACGGCGTTCCCGGAGCCGGCGACGTACCGCCTCTTCCTCGACTTCCAGCACCGCGGCACGGTCCGCACCGCCGTGTTCACGGTCGAGTCCGGCGGGGCGCCCGCCGGCGACCAGTCCGACGACGGCCACTCCGACGAGGGCGAGGGAGGCGACCATGCCCACTGACACCACCCACCAGGCCGCGGGTCCGCTCGCCGACGTCGAGCTGGCCATCACCGGCATGACGTGCGCCTCGTGCGCCAACCGGATCGAGCGCAAGCTCAACAAGCTCGAGGGCGTGACCGCGACGGTCAACTACGCCACCGAGAAGGCCAAGGTGTCCTACCCCGGCTCGGTCTCGACCGACGACCTGCTGCGGACCGTCGAGGCCGCGGGCTACGCCGCCGCGCTGCCCGTCGCGCCCGACACCGACGTCCCGGCCGAGGCTGCCGAACCCGGGCGTGACCCGCTGCTGCAGCGGCTGCTCGTCAGCGCCGCGCTGAGCATCCCGGTGGTGGCGCTGGCGATGGTGCCGGCGTGGCAGTTCACCTACTGGCAGTGGGCCTCGCTCGCGCTCGCCGCGCCCGTCGTGGTGTGGGGCGCCTGGCCCTTCCACCGGGCAGCGTGGACCAACCTGCGCCACGGCGCAACCACGATGGACACCCTCGTGTCGGTGGGCGTGCTCGCCGCCTTCGGCTGGTCGCTGTGGGCGTTGTTCCTGGGCACTGCCGGCGAGCCCGGCATGACCCACGCCTTCCGGATCTCAGTCGACCGCACCGACGGGGCGGGCAACATCTACCTCGAGGCCGCGGCCGGCGTCACCACCTTCATCCTCGCCGGTCGCTGGCTCGAGCACCGCTCGAAGCGACAGGCGGGAGCCGCGCTCCGCGCGCTGCTCGAGCTCGGCGCCCGTGACGTGGCCGTGCTGAGGGACGGCGCCGAGGTGCGCGTCCCGATCGACCAGCTCGCCGTGGGCGACGTGTTCGTCGTCCGCCCGGGCGAGAAGATCGCCACCGACGGCGAGGTCGTCGACGGCACGTCCGCGGTCGACGCCTCGATGCTCACCGGTGAGTCCGTCCCGGTCGAGGTGCGCGCGGGCGACCCCGTCGTCGGCGCGACCGTCAACGCCGGCGGCCGGCTGACCGTCCGCGCCACCCGGGTCGGCGCCGACACCCAGCTCGCGCAGATGGCCCGGCTGGTCGAGGACGCGCAGAACGGCAAGGCCGAGGTGCAGCGCCTCGCCGACCGGATCTCCGGCATCTTCGTGCCCATCGTCATCGGGCTGGCCATGGCGACGCTGGGCTTCTGGCTCGGTGCCGGCGCGGGTGCGACCGCCGCCTTCACCGCCGCCGTGGCGGTGCTGATCATCGCCTGCCCGTGCGCGCTGGGCCTGGCCACGCCGACCGCCCTCATGGTCGGCACGGGCCGCGGGGCCCAGCTCGGCATCCTGATCAAGGGGCCTGAGGTCCTCGAGTCGACCCGTCGCGTCGACACGATCGTGCTGGACAAGACCGGCACCGTCACCACGGGCGAGATGACCGTGCACGAGGTGGTGGCCGCCGACGGCGAGGACCCCGACGGCGTACGACGCCTCGCGGCCGCACTCGAGTCGGCGTCCGAGCACCCGATCGGTCGGGCTATCGCCGCGGTCGACCCCGCCGTCCACGGAGCGCTGCCGCCGGTCGAGGACTTCGCCAACCGGGCGGGCCTGGGCGTCCAGGGCATCGTCGAGGGCCATGCCGTCGTCGTCGGTCGGCCCAGCCTGCTGGCCGAGTGGAGCCAGCACCTCACGCCGCGGCTCGCCGAGGCCGTCGAGCGGGCCCAGGCCGACGGGCTCACCCCCGTCGCGGTCGGCTGGGACGGTCAGGTCCGCGGCGTCATCGTCGTGGGTGACACCGTCAAGGCCACGTCCGCCGAGGCAGTCGCCGCCCTGCGCGACCTCGGGCTGGCGCCCGTGCTGCTGACCGGCGACAACGAGGCGGCTGCGCGTCACGTGGCGGCGCAGGTCGGCATCGACGAGGTCGTCGCGGACGTGCTGCCGGCCGACAAGGTCGCCGAGGTGCAGCGGCTGCAGGCCGCGGGCAAGGTCGTGGCCATGGTCGGCGACGGCGTGAACGACGCTGCCGCGCTCGCCCAGGCCGACCTCGGGCTCGCGATGGGCACCGGGACCGACGTGGCGATCGAGGCCAGCGACCTGACGCTGGTGCGCGGTGACCTGCTGGTGGCCGTCGACGCGATCCGGCTCGCGCGCCGCACGCTCTCGACGATCAAGGGCAACCTGTTCTGGGCCTTCGCCTACAACGTCGCCGCCCTCCCACTGGCCGCCGCCGGCCTGCTCAACCCGATGCTCGCCGGTGCGGCGATGGCGTTCTCCAGCGTCTTCGTGGTGACCAACAGCCTGCGGCTGCGCGGCTTCCGCTCGTCGGTGTCGTCGGCGTCCTGACCCGCCCCACGGGGGAGGAGTCGCTGGGCGGATGTTCCTAGGGTGGGGCCATGGGACTCAAGGACCTCCTCCCCGGCCGCCACTCCGACGAGGACGCGCCGCGGTCGGCGCTCGACGTCGCCGACGACCCCCAGCCCGACCCGGGCACCGTCGACAGGCTCGTGGGCACGCTCGTCGACGTCGGGCTCGAGGGACGCGGCCCCCTGGACCCGGTGAGCGAGGTGGCCGAGCGGGCGCTGGCCAGGACCGGCGGCGACCGCGAGAAGGCGATCGCCGCCCTCGCCCGCCGCAGCACCCTCACCGGTGGTGTGGGCGGGTTCGTCACCGGCATCGGAGGCTTCGTCACGATGCCGGTGTCGCTGCCGGTCAACGTCGCCGAGTTCTACCTCCAGGCCGTCCGGATGGTCGGTGGCATCGCCACCCTGCGCGGCTACGACGTCAGCGATCCGCGCGTGCGCACCGCGGTCCTGCTGACGCTCGTCGGCTCCGACGCCGAGGAGGTGCTGCAGAAGGCGGGGATGACCAGCGTCAGCGGCCGGGCGACGTCGTACGCCCTCAAGGGGCTGCCGCCCGCCGCGCTGATGGTGGTCAACAAGGCCGTCGGCTTCCGCCTGATGCGCGGCGTCAGCGAGAAGCTGCTGGCCCGCCTCGGTCGCGGCGTCCCGGTCGCCGGTGGTCTCGTCGGCGGCGGCATCGACGGCTTCATGATGAAGAAGATCGCCGACCACGCCATGAAGGAGTTCCCGCCGGTCGGGCCCACCGCCTGAGAGGCGGCGTCCGCCCGCTGCCGGGTCCGTGAGGCCCGCTCTGCGAGAATCGGCCCTCGTGGACGGACCCCTGCCCCTCGCCCTGATCGCCGCGTCGCTGGCCTTCACCCTGGTCGTGCTCGTCTACGTCGCCCTGGACCGCACGCCCGACTGGGGCCTGCTGGGCTTCGCGGGTCTGATCGAGCTCGGCACCCTCGTGCTCCTCGTCATGGCCGCCCTCGAGGTGGGCGACGCCGACATCCCCGGCGCCGGCGCGATCACGCTCTTCGGCTACCTGCTGGCCGGGCTGGTGCTGCTGCCGATCGGCTTCCTCTGGTCGCTGGCCGAGCGGAGCCGCGGCGCGACGGCCGTGCTGCTCGTCGCCGGTCTCGCGCAGGCCTTCGTCGTCGTCCGCACGCTGCAGGTGTGGACGTCGTGAGCTCCACCCGCACCGGCGCCGGCCGCGTCCTCGTCGCCGTCTACGGCGTGTTCGCCCTCGCCGCGACCGCCCGCTCCGTCGTCCAGCTGGTCACCAAGGCCGACGAGGCACCCTTGGCGTACGCCCTCTCCGCCGTCGCCGGCCTGGTCTACATCGCCGCGACCCTCGGCCTCGCCGAGGTGGGTCCCGCGCCCCGACGCCTGGCCTGGGCCGCGGTCGGCTTCGAGCTCGTCGGCGTGCTGACCGTCGGCACCCTCACCGTGCTCGACCCCGAGCTGTTCCCCGACCAGACCGTCTGGTCGTCGTACGGCGCCGGCTACGGCTGGCTGCCCCTCGTGCTGCCCTTCGCCGGACTCTGGTGGCTCTGGCACACCCGGCCCGTCACCCGCTGACGCGGAACCCAGCCTCGCCCCACGAGATCTCGATGCGCGAGTCCTCGTCGAGCTGGACGCGCGCACATCCGCGGGTGGAGCCCGAGTCCAGCTCCCCCGGAACGCGGCACACCACCACTGGGCCGGTCAGCCCGAGCTCGAAGCTGCCGTCCTCGGACACCGGCCGTGTGAGTCCGCCGACGGCCTCCACCTGCGCCGAGGTCACCGTCACGGCCGCGTAGGTGAGGTCGGCACCGGGGTCGCTGCCGGCTGCCTGCCACACCTCGGCGACCCGGTCCGCGGGGATGAGTGCTACCCACCCGCCACCGTCGGGTACGTCGTCGCGGCCGGTGTCGTCGACGAGTCTGGCCGAGCCGGCGGGGCCGCCGCTGGTCGCACCGACGTCAGGCCCACCCGGAGTCGGGTCCCCGGCGCAGGCCGAGGCGAGGCTGGCCAGAACCGCCACCCCCACGCCCAGCACCGCTGCGCCGGATCTCACGTGAACGCGACCTCCACGTCGTGCACCGTCCCATCGACCAACGTCACCCGGAAGGTCTGCGCGGTCGCGGTGGCGCAGGAGCCCCGTCGCGTCAGGGACGCTCACCCGCCCAGGCCTTGGGAGTCTTGGCGTTGACGTGCCAGACCACCCCGGACCGCGTGATCGCATAGGTGGCTCCGTCGACGGTGAACTGCGCGGAGAGCACGGCCGTCTCGGCGTCCGGGCCACTCAGTGACCACTTGAACAGAGCACCGGGATCGGGCACCGACGATGCCGGGACCACCGCTGCCCCCGCGAGGGCTGCAGAGGCCGCCGCGGCCAGAACGATCAGATCACGAACGACAAGACGCTTCATGCGATGTCTCCCCCGAGATGGCGATGTGCGCATCAAAGTGCCATCGCGCCTGCGTGTTCGGACATCCCCCGAACGGGCCATGTCACCTGACACGCTCGGGCTGGTACTCGCGTCGCGGCGGGACGCCGCCTACGGGGTCGTCGGCGGCAGGTGCTTCTTCATCAGGCGGCGGACCCGCTTCAGTCGAAGTCGAAGACGGACCGGCCCTCGGAGAAGTGCAGGACGTACCGGCACGTCAGGCAGATCATCAGCGTCATCTTGTGGGAGGTGAAGCCCCACCTCGAGTCCTGCCGCGACTGCTGCCGCTCGAACTCCGTTCCGTGGCACAACGGGCACGCCAGCTGCTGCTCCATCACGATCCCCCTTCGTCGATGTGTACGTCGTCGACAGAGAGTAGGTCCGGAGCAGCCGCGACCCACCGTCGACCGCGACGGACGCGCCGAGCTCGCGACGTCCTACCGGCCCTGATGCGAGCCGAGCACGAAGTCGGCGACGACCTGACCCAGCTCCGCGCCGGCGTCCTCCTGGAGGAAGTGGCCGGCGCCGCGGATGGTCGGGTGGTCGAGCCCGCGTGTGCCGGGGATGAGCTTGCGGAGGATCGGCGCCATCGCGCCAGTGATCGGGTCGCTGTCGCCGAAGGCGACGAGGAACGGCACCTCGCTCCTCGACAGGACCTCCCACGCCGCGCGGTTGGCCTCGGCCGCGGGGTCGTCAGGACGGGTGGGTACGAGCGTGGGCAGGGCGCGCACCCCGGCCTTGGCCCGTTCTTCGGGAAACGGTGCGTCGTAGGCGGCTCGGACGTCGTCGCCCATCGGCCGGGCGCAGCCCGCGGCGACGAGCCGGCCCACGTCGAGGGTCGGGGCGCTCTCGACGGCCCGGCGGAACTGCCACCAGATCTCGGGCATGTCGAAGTCGCCGGTCGGGAGCCCGGTGTTGGCGGCGACGACGCGGCTGAACCGGTCGTGGTGCTCGGCGACCAGGCGCAACCCGACCAGCCCGCCCCAGTCCTGGCCGACCAGGGTCACGTCGCGCAGGTCGAGGTGGTCGAACGCCAGCTCACGCGTCCACTCAACCAGCCGGGCGAACGAGTAGTCCCCCGTCTCGACCGGCTTGTCGGAGCGCCCGAAGCCGATCATGTCCGGCACCACGCACCGGATCCCGCGATCGACGAGCGCCTCGATCACGTGCCGGTAGAGGAACGACCACGACGGCTCGCCGTGGAGCAGGAGTGCCACCGGGCCGTCCGCCGGGCCGGCATCGACGTACGCCATCCGCAGCGTCCCGCCGTCGGGGTCGGTGACCTCGGCGTAGCTCGGCTCCCACGGGAATTCGGGGACGTCGTCGAAGGCGTGGTCCGGGGTTCTGTAGACCTCCATGCCTGCAGTCTCGCAGGCGGCTGTCGCGAGGGCCGGTGGCGAGCCTGTGGGCGAGCACGTCTCCACGAGGATCCGGCGGTGGGAGGGGTGGGGGCGCCCAGCGCCGCGACACGTGTGGCCGCCCGATCTAGTGTCGATCCATGGCGACTGCTGACATCCGCTTCTACTTCGACCCGGTGTGCCCCTTCTGCTGGCTGACGAGCAAGTGGGTCCGGATGGTGCAGGCGGAGCGCGGCCTGACGGTGGACTGGCGCTTCATCTCGCTGCGCCAGATCAACGAGCACATCGACTACGACGCCCACTTCCCGCCGGAGTACGAGGCGGGCCACACCGCCGGCCTGCGCCTGTTGCGTGTCGTCGCGCGGGCGCGTGAGGAGCACGGGCCCGAGGCGGTGGACGCGCTGCAGGACGCGCTGGGCGCCCACATCTTCGACTCGCCGCAGAGCGGCTCGGGCGCCGAACCCGGGTGGCACGGCACCCGGCAGTTCCTCGAGCCCGTCCTGCGCGAGGTCGACCTGCCCACCGACCTCGCCGACGCCCTCGACGACACCGCGTGGGACGACGCGATCCGCGCGGACGGTGACGAGGCCCTGGCGGCGACGGGCAAGGATGTCGGCACGCCGATCATCCACTTCGAGCCACCGGACGGGGTGGCGTTCTTCGGCCCCGTCATCAGCCGTCTGCCCGAGCCCGGCCGGGCCGGGGAGCTGTGGGACCACGTCGTCGGACTGGCCGGCTTCCCCGGCTTCGCCGAGCTGAAGCGCAGCCTGCGCGAGCGACCCCAGCTGGCCGCGTTCGGCGTCGAGCCCGGCGACGTCGGCGTCCAGGAGGACTGGCACGGCGGCAGCCGTCGACAGAGGAGCGAGCGCGGATGAGCCTGCAAGCACTCACCCACCAGGACTCCGTGGTCGTCGCGGCTACGCCCGAGGCAGTCTACGACCTCGTCAGCGACGTCACCCGCACCGGCGAGTGGAGCCCGGTCTGCGCCTCGTGCTGGTGGGACGACGTAGCCGAGGCCGGCCGCGTCGGCGCCTGGTTCACCGGTCGCAACCAGCTCCCGGAGCGCACCTGGGAGACCCGGTCCCAGGTGGTCGCCGCCGAGCGCGGGCGCGAGTTCGCCTGGGTGGTCGGCCAGGGCTACGTCCGCTGGGCCTTCGTCCTGGCACCAGAGGACGACGGCACGCGGCTCATCGAGACCTGGGAGTTCCTGCCGGCGGGACAGTCGATGTTCGCGGACAAGTACGGCGACCGGGCCGAGGCCGAGATCGAGAACCGCACCCGCCACGCCCACGCCGGGATCCCGCAGACCCTCGCCGCGATCAAGCGGATCGCCGAGGGCGGCTGAGCCGATGGGACGCGAGCTGCCCCGACCCGTACGCGTCTTCACGCCCGCGGACCTGACGCCTGGCGACCCGACCCCGGGCATGCACCGCGAGCTGGCCTTCGAGCTGCCGCTGCTCTGGTCCGGGCAGGTCGAGACCGAGCCCGGCGCGGTCTCGGGCTGGCACCACCACGAACGCAATGAGTCGAGCCTCTACGTCGTCCGCGGCGTGCTCCGCCTCGAGTTCGAGGGCCACGAGGGCTACCTCGACGCCGGCCCCGGCGACTTCGTCCACGTCCCCGCCTGGACCGTGCACCGGGAGTCGAACCCCGGGCGCGAGCCGTCGCTCGCGGTCATCGCGCGGGTGGGTGGGGGTGTGCCGACGGTCAACGTGGACGGGCCGGCTGGGCGGTGACACGCATGGGGCACGGCCTGGTCGTGGCCGGGTCTACGTCCGCCGGGCGAAGGTGACCTTGTTGTCGGCGTGGACGGTCATCGCGTAGCGGGAGTCGTGGGCGAGCCGGTGGTGGCGGGGGGACAGGAGGCGTCCGTTGGTGAGGTCGGTGGCGCCGCCGCGGGACCAGGGATCGTCGTGGTGCGCGTGACAACCGGAGGCGGTGGTCTCGCAGCCGCGTGCGGTGCAGCCGCCGTCGCGCAGGCCGAGCGCGATGCGCTGGGCCCTGGTGAAGAGCCGAGCCGTGCGGCCGAGGTCGAGGGGCTGCGACGCGGTGCCGAGGACGACGGGGATGATGCCGGCCTCGCAGGCCAGCCGCCGTGCCTGTCCTGCGCTCATGCGGGTGCCGTCGTCGAGCAGCGCGGTGGCGTGCTCGCCGAGGAGCTGCTCGAGGGTCATCGTGATGACGATGGTGGCGTTGACGCCGGAGGTCTGCGGGGTGGCGTCGACGGGGTAGCGCTCGACGTACTCGATGAACGCCTCGCCGAGGCGTCGGCGCAGGGGCTTCCAGCCTCCGGTCTCGTCGCGCAGTTCGGATTCGGTGTGCCGTGCGGGGTTGGCGAGTGCGAGGAGGTGGCGTTTGAGCATCGCGCCGATGTGGGAGGGCAGGGTGAACCGTCCGTGGCAGCGGCCGTTGCCGTCGTCGTTGACCTCGAGGTCGGCGGCCGCGTCGGCGCGGGGCTCCTCCTTCGCCAGGGTGGCGGCTTCTTGTGCCTCGCCGAGCTCGGGTGCGACCACGTCGAGGATCCGCCGGCCGAGGCGGCGCAACGCCTTCGAGTCGTGTTCGGCCGCGGCGGCGAGGAGGTGGTCGCGTGCCTGCGTGCGAGCCGAGGGGTCGATGATCCGGGTCGTGCCGTCACCGAGACGGACGAGGGCAGGGATCGCGTCGACGGCCTGGACGATCACGCGTGCCTGCTCCACCCGCAGCCGGCCGTCGGCCAGCGCGCGTGCGGTCGGAGCGTGCAGGTCGTCCTCGAGAGCGCGCCCGAGCTTCGTCAACCGCGCCGCGTCGGCGTGGGTGTGCCGGCTGCGYSCGGCCCACCACTGGTGGGTGTCCCGCGCGCCTGTGGCGTCT
Organism: Nocardioides sp. Root122; assembly: GCF_001425025.1. Classification (GTDB taxonomy): domain Bacteria; phylum Actinomycetota; class Actinomycetes; order Propionibacteriales; family Nocardioidaceae; genus Nocardioides. The sequence goes on along the minus strand of NZ_LMDE01000001.1, from coordinate 44,707 downwards.
CCGAGCCTTCGGCGGTCGCCTCGGCCGCCACCCGGCACAGCTCGCGGGCCAGGCGGCTCGATGCGCTGGTCAGCGCGTCGAGCACACGCACGACGTCGCTGTCACCGAGCGACATCTCTCCCAGCCCAGCCAGGTCGGTGAGCGTCGCGTCCACACGTGCCAGCACCTGGCGCACGGCCGGTGACTCCTCCGGTTGCGTGCCCGGGGCACGCCACCCGCCGTCGTGGAGCGATTCTGCAGGCACTGCGCTCACGTCACTGCCCCTTCCGCACCCCTCATGGGCGCGTCGACAACTACGGTCGTGGGCCGGTCTCAGTGAGGTGTGTGCAGCCGGATGATCGGCTTCAGGTAGGGCCCGAGCTCGCTCGCTCGAATGCTTCGATCTTACGCGTCGCCACCGACAACGAGGGTCGCGTGAACGTCAGAGTCCTGAGACCTCTCGCGTGCGCTCAGGTCGACGTGACTCCCTTGTGGTCGTCGGAAGCCCGCTGCATAGGCGGCGGGGTGACGCACCGTGGAGCCGCCCAAGTCAACCGGATCAAGCGTGCCCAGGGGCAGCTCGGTGGGGTGCTGCGGATGCTCGAGGGGGCTGTGACTGCGAGGACTTGGTCACCCCGCTCGCGGCGGTGAGCCGAGCGCGCGGGTCAAGGCAGCGTTGGAATGGGTAGCGCGAGCCATGGAGACCTCCTGGTCGTGGAGCGGTTCCTGGACAGGTCCACGTCAGACCGGGAGTTCTTCACTCTTCACGAGCTCGGAGCGTGTCGTCGCACGTTCTCGACCGACGTGCCCGGGCATCACCCCGAGCTCGCCGACGCCAACCTGATCGCGATGTCGGGTGTGTGGGTGATCGAGTTGTGCACAGTGCAGTGTGCTGCCTGAGCCAGGAGGCCCGCGCGCCTGTCCGGTGGGAGCTCGGCCGTGAGGCTGATCTCCATCTCGACCACAGCGACCCGCGCGGGCTTCACGCCCATCTGGAAGCGAGTGGTCACTTCGAGACCCGCTGGGTCGATGTGATGTCGGCGGAGGTATCGACGCGCGTAGAAGCCCACGCACGAAGCGAGGCTCGCCACGAAGAGCTCGGTCGGGGTGGGGCCGAGGTCGTCGCCACCGACCTCGGCTGGCTGGTCGACAGTGATCGCATGGCTGCGGACCCGAATGTCGAACCGGTCGTCGGCCTGCCACTGCACGCGCATGGTCTGGACATCCGAAGGCATCGGCCCGGGTGACTGGGCGGCCGTCGTGGGCAGAGCGGCGGGGGTCGAGGCGGGCGACGTGGCGCGGCGCAGCCAACGCAGGTACTCGAGATCGCCCAGGAGCTCGAGTCGTCGCCAGAGCACGCTGGTGGGCGCGGCCTGGCTGGCGTGGGCAAGGCTGGCCATCCGTTGGCGCTCGCGGTCGACACGGAGGGCGAGGTCGATGTCGTCGTACCCGTGTCCGACGAAGGCTGTACCGAACTCGTCGTTCAGCTGCTCGGCCGTCGGCAGGGGCAGTGTCCAGCCCAGCACGGGCAGGTCCCTCTGAGCCGCAGCGTCGAGCGCGACCTTGCTTGCTGCCGTGTGATCGGGGTGGCCGCAGCTCGTACAACCGCGCACGCATGTCTCGGGCAGGTATCAGGCGGGCGCCTGGCACGTGTCCGGTCGCGTATTCGCTGGGCTCGCGGACGTCGACAACGATCGCGCCCGCTGCCTGCGCCGACGCGAGGACCTGGGTCTCAACCTCGAACATGGACCACACTCCCTCAGTCAGGATGGATACCCCCTAGGGTATACGATCCCGTCAACGTAGAACCGCTGACGCGGCATTCCCGCAGGAGCGTGGCGCGGTGAGCAGACTGACCGCGCGGCCGGCCGGCCGGGCCGCTGTCAATCTGGGCGGGGTGGGCGTGACCTCGCCCGGCTCAGCTGCTCTCCGGCGGCAGGTGCTTCTTCATCAGCCTGCGCACGCGCTTCTGCTTGCGGTCCGGGATCATCGAGCGCATCTCCTCGAGCTTGCCGAAGCAGAGGAGGCGGTCCTCGCCCTCGAGGACGGTCTTGTTGCGCGGGTTGGGGATCACCTGCGGCCCGCGGTGGAGCGTCAGCACGGTGATGTCGCGCTCGTCGAGGCCGGAGTCGCCGAGCTTCTTGCCGACCATGTCGGAGCCGGCGTGCACGACGATCTCGGCGACGCCGTAGCCGGTCGAGACGGTGAGGCGCTGGCGTACGTCGATGTCGGGGAAGGCGACCTGGTTGGCCATGTAGTCGACGATCGCGCCCGCCACGTCGAGCTTGGTCGCGCGCTCGATGCCCTCGAGGCCGGGTGAGGAGTTCACCTCCATCACCTGGGGGCCGCGGCGGCCCTCGAGCATGTCGACGCCGGCGACGCGCAGGCCCATGATCTGCGCCGACCGCACGGCCACGCGCTCGAACTCCTCGTCGAGCTCGACCGGCTCGACGCTGCCGCCACGGTGCACGTTGGAGCGGAACTCGTCGCCCTGCGCGACGCGGCGCATCGCGGCGACCACGCGGTCGCCGACGACGAGGGCGCGGATGTCACGGCCCTTGCTCTCCTTGACGAAGCGCTGGATCAGCACGTTCTGCCGGGTGCTCTGCAGGGTCTCGATGATCGCCTCGGCGACCTTGATGGTGGGCGCGAGGATGACGCCGATGCCCTGGGTGCCCTCGAGCAGCTTGATGACGACGGGGGCGCCACCGACGCGCTCGATCGCGGGGATCACGTCGGCGCGGTCCTGCACGAAGGTCGTCGCCGGCATCGGGATCTTGTGGCGCGAGAGGATCTGCGTGGCGCGCAGCTTGTCGCGGCTGTTGGCGATGCCGTAGCTGGTGTTGGGCGTGTAGACGTCCATCTGCTCGAACTGGCGCACGACGGCGGTGCCGAAGTAGGTGATGGAGTTGCCGATGCGTGGCAGCACCGCGTCGTACGTCGAGAGCTGCTTGCCGCGGAAGAGCAGGTCCGGCTCCTCGCCCGTGAGGTCGATGCCGAACCGCAGCGTGTTGAGCACCTTGACGTCGTGCCCGCGCTCCACCGCCGCGGTGCGCAAGCGCTGCGTGCTGTACGACCGGGGTGCCCGAGAGAGGATGGCGAGCTTCATGGGGAGCCATACAACCATTCCGCCGATCGCGCCCTGACAGGATGGCTCGGTGTCCTCCACCCCCAGCCGGCCCGACGCCCCGGACGAGTCCGCCCCCGAGCCTGTCGTGGTCGGGTGGCGCGAGTGGGTCGCCCTCCCCCAGGCCGACGTGCCGTGGGTGAAGGCCAAGATCGACACCGGCGCGCGGTCGTCCGCGATCCACGCCTTCGACCTCGAGGTGTTCGAGCAGGACGACCGCGAGTGGGTGCGCTTCTCCATCCACCCCTGGCAGCGCTCGGACGACGAGGCCCACGAGCTGACCCTGCCCGTGCTCGACCGGCGCGAGGTCCGCTCGAGCAACGGTCAGACCGAGACGAGGTACGCCGTCGCGCTCGACGTCGTCCTCGCCGGTCGCACGATCACCACGGTCATGACGCTGAGCAACCGCGATGAGATGGGCTTCCGCATGCTCATCGGTCGCGAGGCCCTCGAGCGCGGGTTCCTCGTCGACTCCGCGCGGTCCTACGCCGGCGGCAGGCCGCGGCGTGCCGTGCGCCGGAAGAACTGGGGCAAGTAGCTCAGCGCCGCTTGGTCTCGCAGGACCGCGTCTTCTCCGCGCTGCAGCGGTCGCGGCCAGCGTTGCCGAACGCCTTGTCCCGGCCCGGGCCACCGACGAGCACGTCGTTGCGGCGCCCGCCCTGCAACGTGTCGTGGCCGCGGTCGCCGTACAGCCGGAACCCGCGCTTGCCGCAGCGCAGTCCCCCCTCGAAGTAGTCGTCGCCGCGGCTCTGGCGGATGTCGTCCTTCCCGCCGCGGCCGCGCACCGTCGCCTTGCAGGCGTAGAACCGGAGGTCGTCGGCCTTGTCGGTGCCCTTCAGGACGAGCTTCCTGGCGCCGACGAGCTGGGTCTCGAACCCGGTGAACGTGCTGCGGAACGTGCTGCCGGCGGGCTCGGTCTTGATGCGCTCGCGCTCGAGGTCGAGGTCGAGCTTCCTGCCCGCCCACAGCGCGACGTGGTCCTTGCCGGGCCCGCCCAGGTAGCGGCTGCCGCGGGCACCCACGTTCTCGTCCCCGAGCAGCAACGTGTCCGCGCCGCCGCCCATGTCGAGGCGCTGGTGGCCCCGGTGGGCCTTGGCGAAGACGATCTCGAGCTCCTCGTCGCTGTCGCTGCCGACGAACTCGAAGCGTGCCGGCGCCGAGGTGGCCTTGCTGCCGGTGCGGAAGCGGTCGAAGCCGGTCCACCGGAGCGTCACCACCCCGTCCTCGGTCAGCGTCCCCGTCACCGCGTCCACGACGACCGTGCCCGGACCGGTGTCGAAGGCCAGCTGTCCTCCACCTCCGCCGTCGAGCCTGCCGTCGGCGGCCATCGGGCCGTCCCACACGACGGTGCTGCCGAAGCCCGCTCCGTCGTCGGCACCCAGCGCGACCGCGTCGCCGTTGGGCACCGTCGGGTCGGAGCCTGATCGGACGGTGTCGTCGCCGCCCGCACCCGTGGTGACCACGTCGCGCTCGGTGTCGACCGCGTCGTAGCTCACGCTCAGGGTGCCGGCCGCGACGTCCTCGTCGTGGGCCGAGCCGGTGTAGGTGTCGCTGCCGGCGCCCAGCTGCGCGTCCACGGCGCCCACGACCGTCGAGGCGTCGACGACGTCGTCCCCGGGGCCGGCATCGACCCGAACGTCACCGAAGACCTGGCCCCCGGTGATGCAGACGAGGTCGGCGCCGCCCAGCGCACCAGTGCTCGTGGCGCCGTTGGTCACGATGACGTCCGCGCCCTCGGTGCCCGTGAGCCCGGCCTGGCCGGGTGTGCCGACGATCGTGGCCGGCTGTCCCTGGCAGGTCTCCCCCGCGGCGCTGGCGGTGGGGGCGGCGAGCAGGCTGGCGGCTAGCAGGCTGGTGGCCACGAGTGGCAGCGTGCGCATGGAGATCCTTCGGTCGCGGGTGGTCCCAAGGAGACGGGCGCGGCGCGCCGAAAGTTGTCGGCGGCCCGGACCGCTGACCTCTGCCCGACCGAGTGCCACACGTGTCCGGGAAGTCGCCCTCCGTCGCGACGGGCAGGGGCGAGAGCTCGGACACGTGTGGCGAAGGGCCCCGGGCTTGCCCCGACTACCCTTGAGCAGGTGACCACCTCCGCCACTGCCCGCCGGGTCGCGTAGTGGCACGCGAGTCCTTCGCCATCGGCACCGTGCGGATCCGGGCGGGTTCGGTGCGCGCCCTCGAGCTGCCGATCACCCGGCTCGTCACCGGCGCCGACGTGACCTTGCCGGTGCGGGTCGTCCACGGCCGCGAGGACGGACCGCGCGTGTGGATCGACGCCGCCATCCACGGTGACGAGGTCGTCGGCGTCGAGGTGATCCGCCAGGTGATGGCCGGGCTCGACCCCAAGACCTTCCGCGGCACGCTCGTCGCGGTGCCGGTCGTCAACGTCCTCGGGTTCATGACCGGCGACCGCTACCTCCCCGACCGCCGTGACCTCAACCGCTCGTTCCCGGGGTCGGCGCGCGGGTCGCTGGCCAGCCGCATCGCCCACCTCTTCATGCGCGAGATCGTCGCCGGCTGCGAGGTCGGCATCGACCTCCACACCGGCTCCGACCGGCGCAGCAACCTGCCGCAGGTGCGCGCCGACCTCGACGACGAGGGCACCCGTCAGCTGGCCGCAGCCTTCGGGGCGCCGGTCATGCTGCACGCCAAGATCCGTGACGGGTCGCTGCGCCACGCGGCCCGCGAGCAGGGCGCGAAGGTGCTCCTCTACGAGGCGGGTGAGCCGCTGCGCTTCGACGACTACGCCGTCGAGGCCGGTGTCGTCGGCGTACGTCGCGTGCTGGCAGCGCTGGGCATGACCGAGCCGGTCGACGAGCCGCCGGTGGAGCCGAGCCTGGAGTGCCGTGCCAGCGGCTGGGTCCGCGCCCGGCGCACGGGGATCCTGCACCTCGACGCCCACCTCGGCCAGAAGGTCAGCGACGGCGAGCGGCTCGGCACCCTCTTCGACTCCTTCGGCAAGACCCTCCGCGCGGTCTACGCCAACCGTGACGGCATCGTGATCGGCCGGACCGAGGCACCCCTCGTGAACTCCGGCGACGCGGTGGTGCACATCGCCACCTGAGGCGTCCGGGCGAGGGTCTGGTTGAGTGCGGGCATGGCCCACGCACCTGGCAGCTTCGACGTGGCCGCGTTCCGCAGCGGCTTCCCCTCCCTCTCCTCGGGCATCGCCCACTTCGACAACCCCGGCGGCACCCAGACCCCGGCCGTCGTCGGCGAGGCGATCGCCCGCACGCTGACCGGTCCGCTGTCGCAGCGCGGTGCCGGGACGATCAGCCAGCGCAACGCCGAGGAGGCGGTCGCCGGCTTCCGCTCCGCGATCGCCGACCTGCTCGGCGGGGTCCCGGGCGGTGTGGTGCACGGCCGGAGCGCGACCGCACTGACGTACGACTTCTCCCGCGCGCTCGCGAAGACCTGGGGTCCCGGCGACGAGGTCGTCCTCTGCGAGCTCGACCACGACTCCAACGTGCGGCCCTGGGTGCAGGCTGCCGAGCGGGCTGGCGTCACCGTGCGCTGGCTGCGCCTCGTGCCGGAGACCGGCGAGCTCGACCTCGACTCGCTCGACGCGATCACCGAGCGCACGCGTCTGGTCGCGCTGACGGCGGCGTCCAACCTGCTCGGCACCCGCCCGCCAGTCGCGACCGTCGCGGCTCGCGCCCACGAGGTCGGCGCGCTGGTCCACGTCGACGCGGTGCACCACACCGCCCACGCGGCTCCCGACATCACGGCGATGGCCGCTGACCTGGTCGTCTGCTCGCCCTACAAGTTCTTCGGCCCGCACTGCGGCGCGCTGGTCGCCGACCCGGCGCTGCTCGAGACCCTCCGCCCCGACAAGCTGTTGCCCTCGACGGACGCCGTGCCGGAGCGCTTCGAGCTGGGCACCCTTCCCTATGAGCTGCTCCCCGGGGTCACCGCCGCGGTCGACTTCATCGCCTCCCACGGCACGGGAGACACGCGGCGCGACCGGCTGGTCTCGGCGGCGGCCTCGATCGCGGAGCACGAGCTGCGGTTGCGGGTCCGCATCGAGGAGGGCCTCGCCGCCCTCGGCGACCGGCTCACCCTCCACTCGCGCGCGGCCGACCGCACCTCGACGCTGTTCGTCACCCTCAGGGACCACCGGCCGGCCGACGTCCACGACCTGCTGGCGAAGCAGGACGTCCTCGTCCCGGCCGGCACCTTCTACGCCTACGAGACCTTCCGCGCCCTCGACCTGCCGGTCGACGCCGGCCTCCGCATCGGGCTCGCCGCCTACAACGACGACGCCGACGTCGACCGCCTCCTCGCCGGCCTCGAGGAAGCGCTTGCCTGATTGCACTCGTATCTAGATACGTGATGTACTTAGATACATGAGCGACGCAGCTGCCTGGCCGACCCCCTGGGTCCGCGCGGCCCTCGACCTCGCCGTCCTGGCGAGCCTGACGGGTGGGCCGCTGCACGGCTACGCCATCGGGCAGGCCCTGGCCTCGCACGGCTTCGGACTGCTCAAGGGCGGTTCCCTCTACCCGGTGCTCGGACGACTCGAGGAGGCCGGCTCGGTGGAGGCCACCTGGACCGAGGGGCAGGGCGGTCCAGGGCGCCGCGAGTACCAGCTCACCTCCGCCGGACGTGAGCGCCTGGCCCGCGACCTGGCCTCGTGGGGCGAGCTGACCGCGACGTTGTCGACGATGGGCACGGGGGCGGTCCGGCATGGCTGAGCAGACACCTCTGTCGGTGACCATCGACGCCTTCACCTCCGCGCGCGGCGAGGAGATGGACGGCGTCTGGGCGTACGGCGTGTCATGGCGCCTGCTGCGCCGTGACGTCCAGCCGGACCAGGTCCGGGAAGGCCTCGAGGAGGCCCTTGCTCTCCTGCGGCAGACGCAGGAGTCGCCCCAGGAGCTCTTCGGCAGTCCGGACGAGCACGCCGACGCCCTCTACGACCGCTGGGCGGAGGAGGGTCGCCTGCACCTCTGGGACGCCTCGAGCATGTCCTGGGCCGAGGTGCCGGCCTGGGGCTTCGGCCTGGGCGCCTTCTTCAGCATCGCCTTCCTGGGGGTCTTCCTCGCCCACGGCGAGACGAGCAGGACGTGGACGCTCGGCATGATCGTGGTCCCCGTCGGGATGGGACTGGCCATGGCGGCCGCGTGGGCCGCGTGGAGCACCCTGCTCCGGAGCCGGGGCGTCGCCGCTGCCCTCGCCGGCTTCGTCGGGACCGCGGCCGGTCTCGCCATGACGATCGCCCTGGTCAACGAGTGGTCGAAGGCGCACCCTCTCGGCACCGCGACCACCTGGTGGTACGTCTGGGTCGCGGCGGCGTCCGCCCTGCTCGCCGCCGCACTGGGCCGGTGGCGCGAGTCCCGGCCGGAGACGGCACCGCAGGGCATCGTCGACGTCGATGACTGGTCGCGGCAGCTCGCCGCGATCCTGCGGGGGCGGCACACCCTGTCCGACGCCCGGGTTCGGACGATCGTCGGTGACGCCCATGCGCATGCGGCCGACGCCGGACGCACCGTCCAGGAGGAGTTCGGCACGCCCGAGGAGTACGCCGCCCGCTTCGCTCCCGACCTCCCGCGCCGCAGTCGGCTGATGATTGCCTTCTACCTCACGATGGCGGTGCTCTGGCTCGTCCCTCTCACCTGGGGATTCTCCTGGCTCAAGCTGGCGGCAGGGGTCGGCTGGCTGCTCATCGCCCTGCGCGAGCACCGCCGCTACGGCGACCTCCTCGGCACCGAGCACTGACCCGGCCGGTCAGGTGTCGCGCCGCCAGCGGTAGGCGCGGGTCCGGGCGCCGGGCTCGAAGCCGATCCGGCGGTAGAGCCGCGCGGGGCCCGGGTAGTCGTCGTCCCCGCGGGGGCAGACCAGGCCCTCGGTGGCGCCGAGGTCGCGCGCCGCAGTCAGCGCGGAGACCGAGGCCGCCGTGGCGAGGCCCAGACGACCGTGCTCCTCGACGCACCCCACGGGCTCGACGAGGGCGACCCCGGTCGCGGCATCGAGCCAGACGCAGCACGAGGCCACCCACTGACCGTCGGGTGCGACGACGACGTGGTCGGTCTCGGGACGGTAGGGCGGGGTCCGCATCAGTCGCTGGTACGCCGCCCCGGTCACCCGGGACGTCGACGACCAGGCGGCCCGGTGGACCGCGGCGCGCTGCTCGTGCTCGTCCGGACGCACGGCGCGCACGGCGTACCCCTCGGGCAGCTCCACAGGTGGCAGGTCGGACAGGTCGAGGTGGTGGTGGGTGAACCACGGCGCCTCGATCTCGGTGAAGCCGGCGGCGGCCAGCACCGTCAGGACCTCCGACTCGGTCTCGAGGGTGCTGGTGGTGACCTCGTCGTCGGCAGCGGCGAGCGCGGCCTGGACGACCTGCTCGATCGCCTCGGGATCGCGGCCGCACACCTCCAGCCAGTCGAGGGACTCCAGCCAGGCCCAGGCGCCCTCGACGACGAACGCCGGTCCGAGGTCGAGCACCTCCGGCTCCCCGTAGGCGGCGGACCAGGCGAGCTGGCCGGGGTGGTGCCGAGACCGGTGCGACCAGAGGTCCGAGGCGAGGGCCTGCATCCGGGTCAGGGCGTCGTCGATGTCCAGGCGCTCCGGTGTCATGACCGCACTCTGGCAGCGCGCACCCGCGAGGGCACGCGGGTTTTCCGGTGAGGGTCGGTCGATCAGTCCTCGACCTGCTCGGCGACCTCGTCCGAGCCCGGTCCTTCCTCGTGAGCCCGCGAGTCGAGGCCGTCGGTGTCGACCATGTCACCCACGGTCGCGTTGCCGGCGGGCTCGGCGTCGAGTGCCGCCTGGCGCTCCTCGTCGCTGACCCGCCGTCCGGCGCCGGGGAAGGCGGACTCCTCGGGGTGCTCGGCGTAGGCGTCGGGCTCGGTCAGGTCGTCGCTCGTCATGCTCGCGACCGTACGCCGACCCTGCCGGCGACGACCCGCCCCGAGGGGTGGGCCGAGGGGTGGGGGCAGAAGTGGACCCGGGGTGGTGACGGATCCGCCCGACGAGAGGATGCTCGGCCCATGCCCCCCGAGATCCGCGACGCGTCGACGGGTGACGTGGTGCGGGTCGAGGCGTGGGAGGCGGACGCGCTCGTCGGTCACGCCGTGGCGCGACCGGTGCCGTTGTTCGAGAAGGAGCGGTTCTGCGACGTGCAGGTGGACAGCGGACGCCGCCGCGAGGGCATCGGCAGTGCGTTGTGGGTCGAGCTGGAACGGCGCGTGCCGGCCGGCGAGACGCTGGTCTGCCGCATCCTGCACGCCGACGCCGACGCAGTGGGCTTCGCGGACTGGATCGGGCACGACCTGGTCGAGCACTGCCCGGCGCCGCAGGCGGACCCCGCCACGGTCGCGTGGGCGGCGTGGCGCGCCGCCCAGCCGGTGCCGGACGGCGCTGTCGCCATCGGGTCGGACGGTGTGCCGGAGGCCGATCTCGAGGAGGCGTGGGTCGACTACTACGTCTGGGCCCACGAGCCGGTCGGGCTGCTGCGCCCCCGGGCCGACGTCGCCGCGGCGTCGGCCGGACTCGGGACCTACGTCGACCACGGCGTCTCCAGCGTGGTGCTGCGCGGCGGCCGGGTGGTCGCGCTCAGCCTCGTCTTCGCGGAGCCCAGCGAGGACGGGATCGTGCGCATCCTCGCCGAGACGCCACGCCCGGACGAGCCAGACGGGCTGCACCTCGTCGCGGCGGCCATCGCGCGCACGCTCACCCTGCTCGCGAGCCGCGGGGTCCGGCTCGTCGAGATGGAGGGCCGCACCTTCGACCCGCACCTCCCTGACGTCTTCGCGACCTTCCCGCCCCACACCAGCAACCCGATGAGCGTCGTGCGCCTGCACCGGTCGCGCTGACGCTGCGGACCCGGCGCTGTCGGAGCGCTCCGCCACAATGGCCAGGTGCACGACCACTGGGTGCTCCACGTCGACATGAACCAGTTCCTCGTCGCCGTGGAGCTGTTGCGCCGACCCGAGCTGGTCGGCAAGCCGGTGGTCGTGGGCGGACGCGGCGACCCGACCGAGCGGGCGGTCGTCTCGACGGCGTCCTACGAGGCCCGCGCCCACGGCGTCCGCAGTGGGCTGGCGCTGAAGATCGCGCGCCGGCGCTCGCCGGACGCGGTGTTCCTGCCGGTCGACTTCCCGGTCTACGAGGCAGCCTCCGCGCAGGTGATGGAGACGCTGCGCGCGGTGCCCGGCGCCGTCGTCGAGGTGCTCGGGTGGGACGAGGCCTTCGTCGGGGTGGAGACCGACGACCCGGTCGCCTCGGCGCGCTCGATCCAGGCCGCGGTGCTCGCGGCGACCGACCTGCACTGCTCCGTCGGCATCGGCGACACCCTGGTCCGGGCGAAGATCGCCACCGACTTCGGCAAGCCGCAGGGCACGTTCGTGCTCACCCGCGACAACTGGATGGACGTCATGGGTGCGCGGCCGACGACGGCGCTCTGGGGCGTCGGCACCAGGATCGGCGCCCGGCTGGCGTCGATCGGCCTGCACACCGTGGCCGACCTGGCCGCCGCTGACGAGGAGGCGCTGGTCGCCGCCTTCGGCCCGACCAACGGGCCGCACCTCGTCCGGTTGGGCCGCGGCGGCGGCCGGGCCCGGCCCGACGACACCGCGTGGGTCGCGCGGGCCCACGGCCGCGAGACGACCTTCCAGTCCGACCTCACCACGCCCGACGAGGTGCGCGCCGCCCTCACCGAGCTCGCCGCCCGCGTGGTCGACGACGTCGGCAAGGAGGAGCGCGCCGTGCAGCGGGTGCACCTCAAGATCCGCTTCGCCCCGTTCTTCACCTTCACCCGGGTCCGCAAGCTGCCCGAGCCCACCTGCGACGTCGACGTCGTCGCGCAGACGGCGTACGACCTCTACCTCGCCCTCGACGACACGCGCCCGGTGCGGCTGCTCGGCGTGCGCGGGGAGATGGTGCCCCCGGACGGGGGCTACTAGCCCAGGAGGGAGAGCCCCGCGGCCAACGCGAAACCGGCGACCGTGGCGAGCCCCGCCCAGTCCTTCGCCTTGTCCTTGGCCTCCGGCACCATCGAGTCGATCAGCATGGTGAGCAGGGCGCCGGCCGCGAAGCCGTCGACGAACGCCTGCCCGTCGCGCGAGACGGCGTCGGCGAGCGCCGTGCCGGCCACCGTGGCGGCGGCACAGCAGGCCGCGACGCCGGCCCAGAGCGCGAGGACCGACGTCCGGGACCGGCCTGCGCTGCGCATGTCGGCTGCCGAGCCGATCGCCTCGGGCAGGTTGGAGGCGAAGATGGCGACCACGAGCGCGGCGCTGACCCCCTGGCCCGACGCGAGCCCGATGCCGAGGACCGCCTGCTCGGGGATGCCGTCGAGGAAGGCACCCACGGCGAGCGGGGCGCCGGCAGAGGAGCCGCCGGACCGACCGCCCCACCGCTCGACGAGCCGGTCGGCCAGGAAGTAGGTGAGGCCGCCGAGGGCCAGCCCGGCCGCGACGGCGTACGCGCTGCCGATGCGCAGGCCCTCCTCGGCGAGCTCGAAGGACACGCTCGCGACCAGCGCCCCGGCACCGAAGCCGAGCACCAGCCCGACCAGCCGTCCGGGCCACGGGCGCACCAGGGCCAGGACGGCACCGACCACGAGGGAGCTGGCGGCGACCGCTCCCCAGCCGAGTGACTCCAGCACGTCAGTCCACTCCAGCCATCAGCTTGTGGATCGGCTTCGAGGCGAACATCACCACGACGCCGGTGACCACGGAGGCGAGGCCGACCCAGAGGAAGAAGGGCGTCTCGGCCGTCTCGTCGTAGTAGCCGGCCAGGGTGCCCGCCATCGCGGTGCCCAGGGCGATCGAGAGGAAGTAGAGCCCGACCATCTGGGTCCTGAACTTCTTCGGCGCCAGCTTGGTCGTCGCGCTCAGCCCGACCGGCGAGATCAGCAGCTCGGCCAGCGTGAAGAGCAGCAGGATGCCGACGATGCCCAGCAGCGGGGCGGTGTTCTCGCCGCCCGGCATCGGCAGGAATGCGAAGAACGCGATCCCCATCAGTGCGGTGCCGGCGCCGAACTTCAACGGCGTCACCGGCGCCCGGTCGCCGAGCCGGGTCCAGAGTGCGGCGAAGACGCCGGCCAGCACGATGATGAAGACCGGGTTGATGCTGTTCACCCACGAGACCGGCATCTGCCAGCCGAACAGGTCGCGGTCGAGCCGCTTGTCGGCGTAGATCGTGACCACGGTGAACTGCTGCTGGTAGAGCGACCAGAAGACCACGTTGCAGACGAAGAGCGGGATGAAGGCGAAGATCCGGCTGCGCTCGACGCCCGTCACCTGCTTGTCTGTGAGGATCAGCGCGAAGTAGCCGATGGCCGCGACGAGGCTGATGCCGATCACGATGTCGGACAGGCGGTCCGCGGTGATCACGTCGACCCCCACGAGCACCACGACCAGCGCGACCACGACGACCGCACCGGCGACGTAGCGGACCAGCCGACCCGCGGGGAGGGGGTTCGCGACGTGGTGGGTCTCCTCCGGCAGCCGGCCGCGGAAGAGGGCGTACTGGGTCAGGCCGAGTGCCATGCCGACGGCGGCTGCACCGAAGCCCCAGTGGAAGCCGACCTCCTTCTGGAGCAGCCCGGTCAGCAGCGGACCGATGAAGGCGCCGATGTTGATGCCCATGTAGAACAGCGAGAAGCCGGCGTCGCGTCGCGGGTCGTGCTCGTCGTAGAGCGAGCCCACCAGCGACGTCGCGTTGGCCTTGACACCGCCCGAGCCGAGCGCGATCAGCACGAGGCCGACCCCCACCCCGACCAGGCCCGGCAGCAGCGCCAGGGCGATGTGACCGCCCATCACGCAGACGGCGGCGTAGAACAGGGTGCGCTCGGGGCCGATCACCCGGTCCGCCAGCCACGCACCGAGGATCGTGGAGAGGTAGACGGCACCGCCGTAGGCGCCGACGATGCCGGTCGCCACGCCCTCGTCGATGCCGAGGCCGCCCTTGGCCGCGGAGTAGTAGAGGTAGATCAGCAGGATGCCCTGCATGCCGTAGAAGCTGAACCGCTCCCACAGCTCCACGCCGAACAGGTTGGCCAGCACACCCGGCTGGCCGAAGAACCCTGTGTCGGACCGACTGTCCCGCGCGTCCTGTCGTACGTCGCTCACTCGCTCCACAGTGCCACCGCGCCCCGCGGGTGTCTCCACCCGGGGGCGCGGGGCGTGGAACGGCTCACACGCCGATCACTCCGTGGCGATGGCGTCCAGCACCTTCATCCGCGAGGCCCGGACGGCCGGGACGATCGCGGCGAGCACCCCGAAGATCACGGCCACGACCAGGAAGACGAGCAGGCTGTTGACCGGCAACGAGAGCTCGGTCAGGTCGTCCTTCAACGACTCGCGCAGCACCACCCCGATGATGAGGCCCAGCACCATGCCGAGCACGGCGCCGAGCAGCGCGATCGCGACGGACTCGAGCGTGATCATCACCCGTAGCTTGCGCCGGGACAGGCCCACCGCCCGGAGCAGCCCGATCTCGCGGGTGCGCTCCAGGACGCTGAGGCCGAGCGTGTTGACGATGCCGATGACCGCGATCACGACGGCCAGCGCGAGGAGTCCGTAGATGACGTAGAGCAGCTGGTTGACCTGGCCGCTGATCAGCTCCTTGAACTCCACCTTGTCCTGGACCGACAGGATCGGGAGGTCCTTCACCACGTCCTCGAGGTCGATCTTCACCGCATCCCGGTCCGCGCCGTCCGCCAGGGTGATGCTGAGGCTGGAGTCGCTGCGCTTCAGGCCGGCCTCGGCGAGGACCGACAGCGGCACGGTGACGCCCGCGGTGGTCGGGGTGTCCTCGAAGACTCCCTTCACCTCGAGCGGGATCGTCTTCCCGCCCGGGAACTCCACGTCGATGCTCTGACCGACGCGCGCATCGAGGTCGTCGGCGCGGCTCTCGCTCAGGAGCACCTGGTCCCCCGAGATCGCGTCGGAGCCGTCGACCATCGCGAGGTCGTAGATCTCGAAGTACGCCGGGTCGACGCCGGCGGCGAAGGTCTGGTCGGGCTTGCCGTCGACCTCGACCGACACCGGCGTGCCCTGCTGTCGCGAGACCAGGTCGACCCCGTCGACGGCCTCCATCTGGTCGCCGTACTGGGACGGGAAACCCTGGAAGGTCGGCATCTGGACGAGGAAGTCGCTGCGGAACGCGTCGTCGACGGTGGCGTCGTTGGTCGCGCTGAGCGAGGAGGCGAGCACACCGACCGCCGAGACGACGGCGAGGCCGATCATCAGCGCCGACGCAGTCGCTCCCGTACGCCGGGGGTTGCGCAGGGCGTTCTCGCCCGCGAGACGGCCGGCCGTGCCGAACAGGCGGCCGAAGACGGTGCGGCACGCGATGAGCACGGGCTGCCCGAGGACGGGCGCGAGAACGGCGGTCGTGACGACCCAGATGACCGCGCCGGCACCGATCCAGATGGCGTCCGTGCCCGGCGCCCCCATCAGCCCGAGCGTCGCGAGGGCGACGCCGACGACCATCGCGACGGTGCCCACCACCAGCCGGCGTCCCATCCCCTTCTCCTGGACGACCAGGTCGTCGCGCATGGCGGCGACCGGCGGCACCTTGGCGGCCCGACGGGCCGGGACGAAGGCCGCGACCATCGTGACCAGGATGCCCACGACGTAGCCCGCGACGACGGTGAAGGGCGTCAGGTTGAGCACCTCACCAGCGATGTCGAGGCCGAAGGTGCGGAAGAGGCCGGCGAGCAGGCGGGAGAGACCCAGCCCCAGGAGCAGTCCGAGGGTGGCACCGACGAGGGCCATCAGGAAGGCCTCGACCAGCACCGAGCGAGTGACCTGCTTCTTGCTCGCGCCGAGGGCCCGCAGGAGCGCGGACTCACGCACCCGCTGGGAGACCAGGATCGAGAAGGTGTTGAAGATGATGAAGGCGCCCACGACGATCGCGATGACGGCGAACGTGGTCAGGAAGATGGAGATGACGTCGAGGAACTGGCCGATCTGCTCCTGTGTCTCCTTGACGACCTTGTCCCCGGTGACCGCGGTGAAGCCCTGCGGGACGACCGCCTCGGCGGCCTCGGCGAGCTCGGTCTGGGAGACGCCGTCGGCGCCGGTGAGGGAGACGCTGGTGAAGGCTTCCTGGCCGTCGAGGAAGATCTCCTGGGCCTCCCGCGTGTCGAGCAGCACGAGCGTGGCGCCCGCGGTCCCGCCGCCGTTGAAGTCGGCCGTGCCGACGAGGGTGAAGGTGCGCCGCGGGTCCTGGTCCTGGGTCGGCACGATCATCTTCACGGTGTCGCCGACGTCGTAGCCGCCGCGCTCGGCCGACGACGAGTCGAGGGTGATCTCGCCGGGCTTCTCGGGCCACCGGCCCTCGTTGAGCTCGAGGATCTGCTCCCCGGCCATGTTCTCGCTGGGGGCGTAGTTGAAGGCCAGGGTCGGTGCGCCCTGCCCGCCCACGAGCTTGTCGTCCTGGCCGAGGAGGTAGGACCCGACGCCGTCGACGGAGCCGACCGCCTCCTCGACGTCGGGCAGCGCGGCCAGCTTGTCGACGTCGTCGGGCGTGACGACCTGGCTGGTCGCGACGCCGGCGTTGCCGCCCTGCAGCTCTCCCGCTGGTCGTACGACGGCGTCGGACGTCGAGCCCTGGACGATGTTGTCGAAGGTCGCGTTGAGCCCGGTGCTGAAGGTCATCACGCCGGCCAGGAATCCGATGCCGAGCACGATGGCGAGCGTGCTCATCAGCAGGCGCACCTTGCGAGCCAGCAGGTTGCGCCAGGTCAGGCGGAGCACGTCAGCTCGCCGCCTTCTTGACGGCCGCGTCCTGGAGCGCCGCCATCTTGGCGAGGATCTGGTCGCGGTCCGGGTCGCGCAGCTCGTCGACGATCTTGCCGTCGGCGAGGAAGACGATCCGGTCGGTGTACGACGCCGCGACGGGGTCGTGCGTCACCATCACCACGGTCTGGCCGAACTCGTCGACGCTGCGGCGCAGGAAGCCGAGCACCTCGGCGCTGCTGGTGGAGTCGAGGTTGCCGGTGGGCTCGTCGGCGAAGACGATCTTCGGCTGGCTGACCAGCGCGCGGGCGCAGGCCACGCGCTGCTGCTGGCCTCCGGACATCTCGGACGGGCGATGGCCCAGGCGCGGGCGGAGGCCGACCGAGTCGACGACCTGGTCGAACCACGCACGATCGGGCTTGCGGCCGGCCAGGCTCAGCGGGAGCAGGATGTTCTCCTCCGCGGTCAGCGTGGGGACCAGGTTGAAGGACTGGAAGACGAAGCCGACCCGCTCGCGCCGCAGGGTGGTGAGGTCCTTGTCCTTCAGCCTGCCCAGCGCGGTGCCGTCCACGACGGCCTCGCCCGAGGTCGGGGTGTCGAGGGCAGCGAGGCAGTGCATGAGGGTCGACTTGCCGGACCCGGAGGGGCCCATCACGGCTGTGAACTCACCCGCCAGGAGGTCGATGGTGACCCCGTCGAGGGCACGCACCTCGGCCTCTCCCTTGCCATAGGTCTTCACCAGGTCGTGCGCACTCGCTGCGACGCCGTGCGCCGCTCCCCCGTTGGGTTGATCAGTCATGCGAGCATCCTCCCTTAGGGTGTGAAGCACCGGCCATGGGATATCTCCCGCACCCGACCCTGACATTCGTCAGGGGCACCTCGGGGTCCACCGGCCCTCTAGATTGACCCGCGTGGGAGACGTCGCGGCCGGGTTGCTGACCGGGCTGTCCCTCATCGTGGCGATCGGTGCGCAGAACGCCTTCGTGCTGCGCCAGGGGCTGCGCCGCAGCCACGTCGGACCGGTCGTGGCGGTCTGCTCGCTGTCCGACGTCGTCCTGATCGTCGCCGGTGTCGCCGGCATCGGCGTGCTGGTCGACCGGGCACCGTGGGCGGTCGAGGTGGTGCGGTGGCTCGGCGTCGCCTTCCTGACGGCGTACGGCATCGCGTCGCTGCGGCGGGCGCGGCGACCCGACACGCTGGCGGCCGGGGACGAACCGCCCGAGGCGCGCGGCGGCGTGGTGGCCAGGGCCGTCGCGCTGACCTGGCTCAACCCCCACGTCTACCTCGACACCGTCCTGCTGCTCGGCTCCATCGCCGGCACGCACGGGCACCCCGGCCGCTGGTGGTTCGCCGTCGGCGCCTGCACGGCGAGCATCCTGTGGTTCACCGGCCTCGGGTACGGCGCCCGGCTGGCCGCCCCGCGGCTCGCCGACCCCCGCGCCTGGCAGCTGCTCGACGTCGCGATCGGCCTCGTCATGCTCGCGATCGCGACCCGCCTCGCGCTCGGCGCCTGAGCCCGCCGGCGTACTCCAGTGGCGTCCGGCTGCCCGCCGGGGTAGTCCAGTGGCGAACGGCCGTCGTCCGACGGTCGGGACGACCGTTGCCCACTGGACTACCCCGGCACGGGGAGGGGCGACGAGCGCGACCAGCGGCACGACGACCGGAATCAGTCGGCGTCGGACCCGGCCTCGCGGGCGACCGCCTCGTCGTGGCGGGCGTGGAGACGGGTACGGATCTCGGCGGCGTCGTAGTGGCGGCGCTCGCGCTCGTCGCGGGCGACGGCCGCACCGGTGGCGACCCCGGCCAGGAGCCCGGCCAGGCCGAGCAGCTTCCATACGCGCATGCGGCGAGAGTAGCCCGGCACCGGCCCGCGGTGCGGCAGACTGCGGGCATGGCCCCTGCGCTGAGCCTCGACGAGGCGGTCGACCTCACCCGCAGTGGCGACATCTGGTTGTTCCGCGGCCGCCGGGCGCCCGATCGGGCGATCCGTGCGGTCACCAACTCCCCCGTGAACCACGTGGGCATGGCGGTGGTCGTCGACGACCTCCCGCCGCTGATCTTCCACGCCGAGCTCGGCAAGCGGCAGACGGACATGTGGACCGGCGGCCACCACCGCGGCGTGCAGCTGCACGACCTGCGCGAGGCGGTGGCCCGCTGGCAGGGCGAGTACAGCCAGGACGCGTGGCTGCGCCAGCTCCACCCGGAGATCGGCCGTGCGGAGGAGGACGGCATGCTCCGCGCGGTCGCCCGCCTCGACGGCGTCTCGTTCCCCAGCCTGACCAAGCTCGGTGCCCGCTGGCTGCGTGGTCGCGACGCGTACGTCCCCCGGCGCAAGCGCGGTCAGCGCGCGACGCCCGAGGCGGCGTTCTGCGCCGAGATCGTGGCCACCTGCTACATCGAGATGGGCATCCTGCGCGACGACCGCCGCGCCACCTGGTACGACCCGGGCAAGTTCTGGAGCGGCGACTACCTGCCGATCTCCGACGGCTGGACCCTCGGCAAGGAGGTCGCGGTCAGCCGCTGACCTCGGGGGTCGAGTGCGCTCGCGGTGCTGGTCGCCGTAGGGGTGCGCACCCGGCTCACTCCAGGGACTGCGTGAGCCGGTCCGCGACGACGCGGACCGCGGCCCGCAGCTCGTCACCGCCGACCACGGTGAACGCGAACGGCACGCCGGCGAGCCACTCGCCGGCGTACGCCTGGGCGTTGCTGGTGCTGCCGACCAGCTCGCACCGGCCGTCGGGCAGCTCGCTCAGGTCGCCGAGCGTCGGCCTGACCCACGGGCGCACCTCCTGCAGCGGGGCGTGGAAGACGACGTGCGTCTCGTGCTCCCAGCCCTTGCCGAGGTTGGCCTCGAGCTCGGCGGCGGGGTCGAGGTCGGCCGGCACCTCGAAGCTGCCCTCGAGCTGGCTCACCTCGCTGATCCGGTCGATGCGGAAGGTGCGCAGTGCCTCGGCGTGGTGGGAGTGGCACAGCAGGTACCACCGGCCGTAGCGCACCACCACCGACCACGGGTCGACCTCGAAGGTCCGCGCGTTGCCGGCGGCGGTGCGGTAGCCGATGCGGACCTGGCGCTGTGCCGCCACTGCGGCGACCAGCTCGCTGGTGACAGCCGGGTCGGGTCGCGCCGGCGACCGCTCCGGCACGGTGCGGGCGGTCTCGCGCAGGGTGACGGCCTGCCGCGCGACGTTGGTCGGCAGGACCCGCAGGATCTTGCCGAGCGCCGAGCCCACCGGGTCGGAGGGGTCGGCG
This sequence comes from Nocardioides sp. Root122, assembly GCF_001425025.1. Taxonomy (GTDB): domain Bacteria; phylum Actinomycetota; class Actinomycetes; order Propionibacteriales; family Nocardioidaceae; genus Nocardioides. The sequence goes on along the minus strand of NZ_LMDE01000001.1, from coordinate 24,661 downwards.
ACCGCGTGCTGCGAGTCGAGCGCGGCCATCACCAGACCGAGCGCCTCGGTCGCCGAGAACACCAGAGGCGGCAGGCGCAGCCCGCGCCCGAGCGTGTAGCCACCGTAGGGACCGCGGGTGGACTCCACCGGGATGTCGGCCTCGCGCAGGATCGCGACGTAGCGCCGGGCGGCCCGCTCGGTGACGCCGAGTCGCTGGGCCAGCTCGGACGCGGTGATCCCCGGGCGACCCTGCAGCAGGTCGAGCGCCCGGAGCGCCCGCGCGGTCGGACTGATCTCGCTCATGCGGCAATGGTGGCACCGGATCCGGTCGTGGAGCGTCCGGAACCTCTCCTACGGTGGTTCGCGAGGGTCGACGAACCGAGTGAAGGAGAACCCATGGACATCGTGCTCATCGCAGGACTCTGGCTCGACGGATCGGCCTGGGACGACGTGCTGCCCGAGCTCGAGCGGCTCGGCCACCGCGGCATCCCGGTGACGCTGCCCGGCCAGGGCGACGGCGCCACCTCGGCGACGTACGACGACCAGGCCGGCGCGGTGCTCGCCGCGGTCGACGCGGCCGAGGGCCGACCGCTCGTCGTCGGCCACTCCGCCGCCTCCACGCTGGCGTGGGTCGCCGCCGACCGCCGCCCCGACGGCGTCACCGGCGTGGTGCTCATCGGCGGCTTCCCGTCGACGGATGGGGAGTCCTACGCCGACTTCTTCGAGCCGGTCGGCGACGGGGTGCGCTTCCCGGGCTGGGAGAAGTTCGAGGGCCCGGACTCCGACGACATGTCCGCCGAGCTCAAGGCGTCGGTCGAGGCCGGCTCGCACCCGGTGCCGGTCGGGGTGACCAAGGGCGTCGTGCACTGGACCGACGAGCGCCGGCACGGGGTGCCGCTGACCCTCGTCTGCCCGGAGTTCAGCCCTCAGCAGGCGAAGGAGTGGATCGAGTCCGGCGACGTGCCCGAGCTCGCGGACGCGACGGCGCTCGAGCTCGTCGACCTCGACTCGGGCCACTGGCCGATGTTCACCCAGCCCGCCGCGCTCGCGGCCCTGCTGGACGACGCCACCCGGCGCTGAGCCGGAGGTCAGTCCAGGAGCTGGTCGGGACCGGCGGCCATCGTGGGGACGTCGGCCTGCTGCCGGTCGGCGGGAGCGGTCAGCGGGCGAGACGGCGTCATCGGGGTGATGGGCATGGCGAGGTAGCCGCTGGGGACTTCGCTCGCCTCGCCCAGGTCGAGCCCGGAGATCTCCAACGGCGCAACCCCCAGCATCACCGCGACCGAGGCGGCGTTCTCGGGGCGGTCGTCGGGATCCTTCTGCAGGAGCGCCGCGACGACGGCGCGGATGTCGTCGGGCACGTCGTCGCCCAGCGGCGGCGGCGGCTCGTTGACGTGCGACATCGCGGTCGCGATCGGCGTCCCGCGGTCGAAGGGGCGCGTGCCGGTGAGCATCTCGTGGGCGACCACCCCCAGTGCGTAGAGGTCGCTGGCGCCCGTGGCCTGCTGGCCGATGGCCTGCTCGGGGCTGATGTAGTTGGGGGTGCCGAGCATCTCGCCGACCCGGGTGTGGCCGATGGCGTCGATCGCGCGCGCGATGCCGAAGTCGGTGAGCTTCACCAGCCCGTCCTCGCGCACGAGGATGTTGGCCGGCTTGACGTCGCGGTGCACCACTCCGGCCTCGTGGGCGGTGCCGAGCGCGAGCGCGGCCTGGCCGAGGATGGAGCGCACGGCCTCGGGCGGCATCGCGCCCTGGTCGCGGATGACGGCGGAGAGCGGCAGGCCCTGCACGAGCTCCATCACGAGGTAGGTGAGGTGGTCGTCCTCGCCGTAGTCGAAGACCGTGGTGATGTTGACGTGCATCAGCGCCGCGGAGTGGAGCGCCTCGTCGCGGAAGCGCTCGGCGAAGATCTCCTCGTTGTCGGGGTCGGCCCGCATGATCTTCACCGCGACGTTGCGCTGCAGCACGTCGTCGAGCGCGCGCCACACGTCGGCCATGCCCCCGGAGGCGATCCGCTCCTCGAGCACGTAGCGGTCCCCGAGGCGATGTCCTGGGACGAGTCTGTGCACTTGGGGGTTGCCCCACTTCTGTCGGGAGTACGGCGCGCAGCTGGCACCGACCGGGCGATGCTACTCCGCACTTCACCGTAAACATGCCTTGTCGACGACATCCCACACCCCTGTAGGTGAGTCCTTGACAACGTACAACCACATGGTTGTACGTTAGGTGCATGAGCGACGCGGACGAGGACCGGGCAGACGCCTGGTTCCATGCACTCTCCGATCGCACCAGGCGCGACATCCTGCGTCGGGTGCTGGCCGGCGAGCACTCCGTCTCGACCCTCGCCCGGACCTACGACATGAGCTTCGCGGCCGTCCAGAAGCACGTCGCCGTGCTGGAGCGCGCGGGCCTGCTGACCAAGCGTCGGCGCGGTCGCGAGGCCCTGGCCAGCGGCGACGTGGAGGCCGTGAGGTCGGTGGGCGCGATGCTCACCGAGCTCGAGGACCTCTGGCGCGGACGGGTCGCCCGGATGGACGAGCTCCTCGCCCACGACGCACGCGCCACCGATCCCACCACCGAACCCACCACCACCCACCGAACGGACTGACCCATGCCTGTCACCGACGTCACCCAGGACCTCGACTCCCGCACCCTGACCATCACCGCCGACTTCGCCGCACCCGTCGAGCGGGTCTGGGCGATCTACGACGACCCGCGCCAGCTCGAGCGCGTGTGGGGCCCGCCGACGTACCCCGCCACGTTCGTCGACCACGACCTGCGCCCCGGTGGCCGGATGAACTACTTCATGACCAGCCCGGAGGGCGAGAAGTACTACGCCTACTGGGACGTCACCGCCGTCTCCGCACCGACGGAGTTCCGCTTCGACGACGGCTTCGCCCTCGACGAGTCCTTCAGCGCCAACACGGCGCTGCCGGTGTCGGCCTGCCACTACTCCTTCGCCGCCACCGACGGGGGCACCCGGGCCACCTTCGTGTCGACGTACGCCACCGCGGAGGCGATGGAGCAGGTGCTCGCCATGGGCGTCGTCGAGGGCTCCAGCCTGGCCATCAACCAGATCGACGACCTGCTCGCCGCCTGACCCACCCACCAGCTGAGCGGGCTCCTCGACCGACGGTCGCCGGACCCGCGAGAATCCCCGGGTGGAACTCGCCCTCCTGCTCGTCTCGATGGCGGCCGTCGTCCTGGCCGCGACCGCCGTCAGCGACCGCCTGCACGTCCCCGCGCCGCTCCTGCTGATCGTCGTCGGCGCCGCGGCGTCCTACGTCCCCGGCGTGCCGACGATCCACCTCGAGTCCGAGGTGGTGCTGCTCGGGCTGCTGCCGCCCCTGCTCTACGCCGCGGCCATCCAGACCTCGCTGGTCGACTTCAACGCCAACCGCGGCACCATCCTGCGGCTCTCCGTGGTGCTCGTCGGGGTCACCGCGCTGGCGGTCGCGGCGGTCGTGGAGTGGCTGGTGCCCGGCATCGGCTGGGCCGCCGCGATCGCGATCGGCGCGGTGGTCGCGCCTCCCGACGCGGTGGCCGCCACAGCCGTCGCCCGCCGGATCGGCCTGCCACGACGGGTGGTGACGATCCTCGAGGGCGAGTCGCTGTTCAACGACGCCACCGCCCTCGTCACGCTGCGCACCGCCGTCGCGGCCCTCTCCGGCGGGGTGGCGACGGCCGAGGTCGGGATCGACTTCGTCCGCGCGGCCGGTGGGGGCGTGCTCATCGGCATCGCGTCCTTCCTGCTGGTCGCCTGGCTGCGCAAGCGGATCACCGACCCGCTGCTCGACACGGCCATCTCGTTCCTGACGCCGTTCGCCGCCTTCGTCGCGGCCGAGGAGATCCACGCGTCCGGGGTCATCTCGGTCGTGGTGGCCGGGCTGCTGCTCGGCCACAAGGCGCCGATCATCCAGACCGCCCAGTCGCGCATCACCGAGCGCATCACGTGGCGCACCGTCGCCTTCGTCCTGGAGAACACCGTCTTCCTCCTGATCGGTCTCCAGCTCGACTGGATCCTCGAGGACGTCCGCCGGTCGACCCTCCCCGAGGGCCGCATCGCGCTGGTCTGCCTGGCGACCCTCGCGACGGTGGTCGCCGTCCGCCTCGTCTACATGTACGTCACCTGGGTCCTGCGCCGCACCAACCCCATCCCCCCAGCGTGGACCTTCCTCCTCGGCTGGGCCGGCATGCGCGGCGTGGTCACCCTGGCCGCGGCGTTCGTCATCCCCGAGGACGCGCCGTACCGCGAGGTGCTGCTGCTGGTCGCCTTCACCGTCGTGGCCGGCACGCTGTTCCTCCAGGGCCTGTCCCTGCCGCTCATCACCCGGCTGCTCGACGTACCTCCCCCGGACCCGGCCGAGGACGCGCTCGCCCGGGCGGCGCTGCTCCAGCAGGCGTCCGACGCGGGCCTGGCCCGGCTCGAGGAGCTCGACTACGACGACCAGCACGGCGTCCTCGACCAGATCCGTGCCCGGCTCGAGCAGCGCACGTTCGCGGCCTGGGAGCAGCTCGCGACGGCGCCCGGCCAGGAGACACCGTCCGAGCTCTACGCCCGCATCCGCGGGGAGATGATCGAGGCCGAGCGCGCCAAGGTGCTGCTGGTGCGCAGCAAGGGCAAGCTCCCGTCCGAGGTCGTGAGCCAGGTGCTCGGCATGCTCGACATCGAGGAGTCGATGCTCGACGCCGGCACCGACGCGCGCGAGAGCGCGCGGACGAGCACGCTGGTCTTCACCGCCGGTCGCCAGTGCGAGGACCTCGACTCCCATCCGGCGGTCGACACCGACCGCGGCGAGGGCTGCGCCGCCTGCCTGGCCGACGGCATCCGCTGGGTGTCCCTGCGGCAGTGCCTGGAGTGCGGCCACATCGGGTGCTGCGACTCCTCCATCGGCAAGCACGCCACCGCCCACTTCCACGACACCCTCCACCCGGTCATCGAGTCCGCCGAGCCGGACGAGTCCTGGCGCTGGTGCTACGTCCACAACCTCACCGGCTGACTCACGGATGGTTACGCTTCCGGGGTATGGGAGCGCCCGCGATCGTCATCGCCTCTGCGAACCACGCCACGGAGCTCGGCGAGGCCTTCGCCCGCTACGAGCGGGAGTACGACGTACGCCTGGTCAGCGACGAGGCCTCGGCGAAGGCCGCCGCCACCGGGCTGGTGACCTCCGGCCACCCGGTCGCACTGTTCGTGATCGACACCGACAAGGAGCAGGACAAGCTCCACACGCTCATCGGCGGCACCCGGAAGGTCGTGCCGACGGCACGACGTCTCCTCGTGGCCCACGTCAGCCGCTTCCGCGCCGACAACCAGACGTTCCGCCACGCCGTCGCGGCCGGCAAGGTCGACGCCCTGCTGCTGATGCCGCAGGGGCCGCGTGACGAGGAGTTCCACGCGGCCGTCGGCGAGATGCTCAGCGAGTGGAACGCCACCGTGGGGACGCCGGTGGTGGAGAACGTCCGGATCATCACCCCCGAGAAGGACACCCTCACCCGCGACCTCCTCGACTACCTCGCCCGGGTCGGCATGCCCGCCGGCGTGCACCACCCCGACAGCGAGGTGGGCCGCGAGGTCCTCGCCCAGTGCCCTGACGACGAGGGCCGCTGGCCGGTCGTCAGCTCGATGACCGGGTGGTGCGGCCACTGCCCGAGCGTCCGCGCCCTGGCCAACCAGCTCTACGGCCGACCCGACGAGATCGACGTCGACGAGGTGGTGGACCTCGTCGTCGTGGGTGCCGGACCGGCAGGACTGGCGGCGAGCGTGTATGCCTCGAGCGAGGGCCTCACCACGGTGTGCCTGGAGGCCGAGGCCATCGGCGGGCAGGCGGGCACCAGCTCGATGATCCGCAACTACCTCGGCTTCCCGCGCGGGATCTCCGGCATGCGGCTGGCGCAGCGCGCTCGCGGCCAGGCGCTCCGCTTCGGCACCCGGTTCTTCACCGGCTGGCCGGCCACGGGGATCTCCCCGTGCACCGACGGCGGGCACCACATCGTCCACACCGAGGGCGGTGACGTGCACACCCGGGCCGTCCTCGTGGCCACCGGCGTCAACTACCGCAGGCTCGGCGTGGAGTCGCTCGAGGACCTCGTCGGCCGCGGCGTCTACTACGGCGCGGCCATGGCGGCCGCGCGCGAGCTCGCCGGCGACCACGTCGTCATCGTGGGCGGCGGCAACTCTGCCGGGCAGGCCGCGATCCACGCGGCGCGCTTCGCACAGGCGGTCACCATCGTGGTGCGCCGGCCGGACCTGGCGGCCACCATGTCGTCGTACCTCATCAACGAGATCGAGTGGAACCCGCGGATCACCGTGCGCGGGTCCACCCGCGTCGTCGACGGCGGGCCGGACGACGTACGCCAGCTGGCGTGGCTCGACCTCGAGGACGTCGACACCGGCCAGCGCGAGCGCGTCGAGGCACGCGGGCTGTTCCTGCTCATCGGAGCCGCACCGGAGTGTGCATGGCTGCCCGAGGAGGTGCTCCGCGACGAGCGCGGTTTCGTGGTCACCGGCCGCGACATCCCCCGTGAGCTGTGGCACGAGGACGTGCCGCCCGAGGACCTCGCCACGGCCGTGCCGGGCATCTTCGCCGGCGGCGACATCCGGTCGGGCTCGATGAAGCGGGTGGCGTCGGCCACGGGCGAGGGCGCGTCCGTGGTCTCGCTGGTGCACTCGTGGGTGGAGCGACAGAAGGCCGTCGCCCCGACCGCCTGAGCTGTGGCCTGCCCTCAGAGCTGCAGCAGCAGGAAGACCACGGCCAGCAGCGGGATCGTGCCCTGCGTGGCCGCCGCCCGCACCATCGAGCGGTCGTGGGTCACCAGGACGACGGCTGCGGCGAGCATCGAGCCGGTGCCGGCCAGGGCGAGGGCGGTGCCGGTCGTGTGCTCGGCGTCGATCATCAGCACGCCGACGAGGGTGATGATCGCCAGGAAGAGGTTGTAGAACCCCTGGTTGTAGGCCATCGGGGCCAGCACCGGGGCGTCGGCCTCCGTGACCCCGAAGGTCTTGCGCGTCGACGGCTCGTTCCACCGGAACGCCTCGAGGACGAAGATGTAGACGTGGAGCAGCGCGGCCGCGACCGCCAGGACCACCGCGATGATCGTCATGCACGCACCCTAGGGCCCGCCCTACCCCTGGGTGGGTGGCACGCCACCTGCGGCGGCGCGATGCTCGGTCGAGCGACCCACAGGTCGCACGACACGAGGAGGAACCATGGGACGACTCATCAGCATCCTGGTGGTGATCTGGCTGGTCATCGGCGCCTTCGCCGCCTTCCAGCGCGGCTACTTCGACGACGCGAAGACCAACTGCTCCGAGGCCAGCGACATCGCGCTCAACATCGTCGCGGGACCGCTCAACTACACCGGCATCAACCCCAAGGTGAAGTGCGCGGACGTCGACACCCCGGAGCCCTCCGAGTAGGGCGCTCTCAGGGCCTCCAGCCGTCCGGCGGGTCCTCGCCGACCCGCCGGTCGACCGCCTCCCGGAGGAGGTCGGCGTGGCCGGTGTGCCGGCCGTACTCCTCCAGCAGGTCGAAGAGCAGGCGGCGCAGCCGCGGGTGGTTGCCGTTGCCGTCGTCGACGTGCGCCACCAGGTCGAGCCCGCCTTCGGCGAGGGCCGCCTCGATGCGGTCCTCGGCGCGCAGCACCGCCTCGTCGTACGTCGCGTAGAGCTCGCTCGCCGTCATCGAGCCGGGGCGCTCGAACTCCCACTCGTCGTCGCTGCCGTCCCAGCCCATCGAGCGCCACGGCTCACCCAGCTCCTCGCCCCGCAGCTTGGTGGTGAGGATGAAGTCCTCGCAGATGGCGAGGTGGAGCAGCAGCCCACCCAGGGACAGGGCCGACGGGAGCGGGCGTCGCCGGAGTGCGTCCTCGTCCAGGCCGTCGGTCTTCCACCGGAAGGTCGCGCGCAGGCGGCCCAGCGCACCCAGGAGGTGCTCCACCTCGGTGCCGGCCAGCGGGGGCTCCCACCACGGTGGGACCCACGTCGGTGCGGCCGGCCCGGTCGTCTCGTCCGTCGTCATGACCCCGACGCTAGGCCCGGTTGCGGACGATCGGGGACCGCATGCCCCCGCCGTGTCGGGTCTGGACAAGGGGGAGGCCGCGGAGCAGGGTGGCCGGATGCGACGACTCGGAGCGACCCTCATCCCCGTGGCAGTGCTGACCGCACTGGCCCTCACCCTCCCCGCCAGCACCTCGGCCGCACCCGGCCACGCCGGCGCCAAGCCCGCGAAGCACGACCCGTTCAAGGACGGCTGGACCGAGACGGTCCTCGACGCCGACCAGAACTTCCGCGGCCTGGAGGCGGTCAGCCGCAAGGAGGCCTGGGTCACCGGCGAGAGCCTCACCGATGGCGGTCCGGCGCGGGTCTTCCGCACCACCGACCGCGGCGAGACGTGGACCGACGTCAGCCCCGCCGACACCGCGGGCCTGTCGTTCCGCGACGTCGAGGTCCACGGCAAGGTCGCCCACGTGCTGGCCATCGGGCCGGGCGAGGCCTCGCGAATCTACCGCTCGACCGACGGCGGCGCCTCGTGGACCGAGTCGTTCCGCAACACCGACGAGAAGGCGTTCTACGACTGCATGGCCTTCTACGGCAGCGGCCGTCGCGGCCTCGCCGTCAGCGACCCGGTCGACGGCAAGCTGCGGATCCTGTCGACGGACGACCGCGGCCGCACGTGGGAGGTGCTGCCCTCGAAGGGCATGCCCGCCTCCGACGCGGAGTTCGGCTTCGCCGCCAGCGGCGACTGCCTGGTCACGGCCGGGCGCGCGGCCTTCATCATCACGGGCGGTGCGAAGTCCCGGGTGCTGAAGTCGGTCGACCGCGGCCTGACCTGGACCGCCGTCGAGTCCGGCATCCCCGCGGGTGACGCGGCCGGCGGCTTCGCAGGCGCCTTCGCGTCCCCGCACCGGGGCATCGCGGTCGGCGGCGACTTCGCCGATGCCAAGGACACCGCCGACACCACGGCGTACACCCGCAACGGGCGCACCTGGACGACCGGCGGCGACCTGACGCACGTCGGCGAGGACGTCACCGTGCTCCACGGCTGGCGGCACGCCGTCGCGACCGGCGACTACGACGGCTCGGTCGGGTCCAGCATCACCAGCGACGGCGGTGCCACCTGGCAGCGGGTCAGCGACCTGGGCTACCACGCGATCGACTGCGTGGGGAAGGTCTGCTGGGGCGCCGGCAGCAAGGGCCGCGTCGGCCACAACTGATCGCAGCCACCTCCGCCGGGACGGCGGTGGGGGCGCTGGCTAGGCTCGAGGAGTGCTCGACCTGACCCGTGTCCCCACCGCCCCCCTGCTCGCCGGCGGCCTCGTCGGCGGCTTCGCGCTCGCCCAGCGGACCGGCGTACGCCCTCTCGGCGGCGTCGCGATGCTCGGCGCCAACGTCGTGGCCGCGCGCCAGTGGTACGCCGTCGGCGGCGCGCCGCTCACGGCCGGCCTCACCGCGGCGTACTGGACCGCGATGGGCGTCTCGCACCCGCTCGCCAAGAAGGTCGGCACCTGGCCCTCGGTCCTCGGGGTCACCGCGGCAGCCGCCGGCGCCGCCTGGGTGCTGTCGGACCGCCGCTCCCGCTGACCCGCCGCCGCGTCAGTCCTCGGGGAGGGCGGCGAAGGCCTGCTTCATGTCGCGGTACCAGCCCAGCGACTTCTTCGGGTGACGCCAGCGGCCCTTCATCTCGTCGCGGGCGGGCTGGTGGGCGGCGTCGCCGTCCTTCTCGGCCTGCTTGAGGTGCTGGTCCTGCGCGTTGATCACGTCGTCGTGGGTCTTGCCGCGGTGGGCGAGGTCGCACGGGCCACCGAGCTGGCGGCAGGTCATGGTCTTCATGGGGATCTCCTCGGTCGGTGTCTACGCTTCTGACGATCGGGGCGGCGGCGGTGTGACCGGTCGGCTCAGCGCGGGTCGGCGCCGTCGCGGCGGACGACCTCGGCGAGCACGTCGGGCGCGGCCCGGAACGTGATGCCGCGGACCTGACCGTCGGCGACGTCGAAGTCGAAGACGACCTTCGCCTCGCCCTTGAGGTACCACGCCGACGCGGGCCGGTCGCCGACGAACACCGCGAGCGCGGTCTGGGCGCTGCCGTTGAAGAAGCTGGCGACCTCGTCTCGGCCCTGGATGCTGGCCGGCGTGCCGATGAGGATCGCGGCCTCGTCCGCGCCGACCACGGCGTCGGGCGCCAGCAGCTGGAGCAGCCGCTCGACGTCACCGCCGCGGGCGGCGTCCATGAAGGCGTCCACCACCTCCCAGTCGGCGAGCGCGTCGGAGGACGACGGCTGGGCGACCTTCGCACGGGCCCGCGAGGCTAGCTTGCGGGCCGCCGCGGGTGTCGTGTCCAGGACCGCGGCGATGGTGGTGAACTCGAAGCCGAAGCTGTCGTGCAGCACGAAGGCGACCCGCTCGCGCGGTGACAGCCGGTCGATGACCGCCTGCAGCGCGATGCCGACGGTGTCGGCGAGCGCGACGTCCTCCGCCGGGTCGGGCGCGGTGCCCGCGAGGTCGGGGCGGTCGCCGAGCTCGACGTCCTCGACCGGGACCGGCGTACGCGCGCGGAGCCGGTCCAGGCACAGCCGCGTGGTGACGGTGGTCAGCCAGGCGGGCAGGCTGTCGATCTCGGTGTCGTCGCGGCTGACCGCGCGGTCGAGCCGGAGCCATGCCTGCTGCACCACGTCCTCGGCCTCGGCGTGGTCGGCCAGCACCCGGGTCGCGATGCCGACGAGGCGCGGTCGCTCCGCCTCGAAGATCTCCGTCTGGTCCATGGGATCACCCTCTCGTGTCCGGTCCTCACCCGTCCTGACGATCGGGCGGCGCGAGGTGTGACCGGACGGTCCGAGTCCGACTGGGTCGGGTCCCGCACACTGGTGGCATGGACGCTCCCCGGCGGCGAGCCGCCCGGCTGGCCACGGCGGCCGTGCTGGCCGCGCCGCTGCTGGGCGCCTGCTCGGCGGACCCGGAGCCCACGGGCTCCCCGGCCTCGCCGTCGACAAGGCCCTCGACCGGGTCGCCGAGCACGGCGCCGACCTCCCGGCCGACCTCCCGGCCGACCTCCCAGCCGACGGTGCCACCGCACCCGATCTCGGTGGCGGCGCTCGGTGACGCGGACCTCACCGGCGGCGACCTGCGGCTGGGCGCGGTCCGCGAGCGCACCCCCACCTACACGTCGTACGACGTCACGTTCGCCTCGACGACCTCGGGCGCCGGCTCGCCACCGCTGCGGATCAGCGGGGTGCTCAACGTGCCGCGGGGGCGGGGACCCTTCCCCGCCGTGGTGCTCGCCCACGGCTACATCGACCCGGCCTTCTACGTCCGCGGCCAGGGCATGACGCGCGAGCGCGGCTTCCTCGCCGATCGCGGCTACGTCGCGCTCCACGTCGACTACCGCAACCACGCCGAGTCCACCGACGACCCACGCATCGAGACCGCCGTCCGGCTCGGCTACAGCGCGGACGTCGTCGCCGCCGTCCACGCGTTGCGCGACTCGCACGACGTCCGGGTCGACCCGGCCCGGATCGCGCTGTTCGGCCGGTCGATGGGCAGTGGCGTGGTGCTCAAGGCGCTGGAGGCCGAGCCCGGGCTGGTCGCGGCCGGCGTGGCCTGGGCGTCGGTCTCGAGCCTGGAGGGGCAGAACTTCGACCACTTCCAGCGTCCCGACGCACCCGTCACCGAGCTGCGGGCGGGCTTCCGCGGCCGCCACGGCCTGCCCGACGACGATCCGGAGTTCTGGCAAGGCATCTCCTCGCGGCCCGAGCTCGACCGGATCACCGAGCCGGTGCTCCTGGCGCACGGCCGGTTCGACGACACCTGTCCGCCGGCGTGGACCCGCGCGACCCAGCGGGCGCTGACCGAGGCGGGCGTCGACTCGACGCTCGAGTGGTACGACGACGGGCACGCGTTCGGGCCGGCCTTCGTCGCCGCCATGGAGCGCACCGTGCGGTTCCTGCGCGCCCGCATGCCGGCCTGACCGGGGACCAAGTGCCCGGTCGGTGTCGGCCGGCCTACTGCGTGCCCGTCCGACCGGCGGCGACGGGCGACCCGTCCGCCCACATCGCCGCGACGTGGCGTACGTCGGTCCCGCAGCACCCGCCGATGATCCGGATGGACGGCAGCCGGGCGGCCAGGCCCCGCGTGATGGCGGCCAGGTCGGCGAGGTCGCCCTCGTCGAGCTCCTCCGCGTCGTCGAGCTCGGCGTGGCTCAGGCGCGAGGAATTCACCCGCAACCCGGCGACCCGACCGGTCCAGGACGCGTCCCCGTCGAGTCCGGCAGCGACGTGGTCGGGGTGGGCGCAGTTGACGAGCAGGTGCGCGGCGGCGGAGCCGGTGGCCTCGTCCAGCTCGGTGACCGCGGCGCCGAGCAGCGTGCCGTCGGGCAGCCGGCCGTCGGTCTCGACGGTGAACGCGATGGCGACCGGCAGGGCGACGTCGGCGGCGGCGCGCACGATCCCGACCGCCTCGGCGACGGTCGTCAGGGTGTACGCCGTCGCGAGGTCCGCGCCCGCGTCGGCGAAGGCGGCCAGCTGCGGTCGGTGGTAGTCGGCCGCCTCGTCGGCCTCCATCTCGGCGGCGCGGTAGGCGTCGCCTCGTGGTCCGACCGAGCCGCCCACGACGGCGGCGGCGACGGTGTCGCGCACCTCGTCGGCGAGATCGCGCAGGTCCTCCACGGCACGTCGGTTCACCCTGTGCAACGCCTCGGCGTCATAACCGAGCCGGGTGCCCCAGTCGGGGCTGGCCCGCCATGTCGGTGTCTCGAGCATCAGTCCCGCGCGGGCCCGGGCCGCCACGTCGACGAAGCCGCGGTAGTAGTTGTCCAGCTCCCGGCGGCCGTGCTCGTCCTCGACCAGCGGGAAGGCGGCGAAGTCCGGCAGGTCGATCCCCCGGTGGAAGATCAGGTCGGTCTCCAGGCCCGCGTCGGTCACCCACCCCACGGCGACCTCCGGCAGCCGCCAGGCCGCCGCCGTCGAACCTGCACCCATCGAACCTGCACCCATCGAACCTGTGGTCATCGGACCCTCCCGAAGGTTTCAGACTGATTGGTCTGTTTTAGCAGACCGTCCGGTCTGGTACAAGTGGTGTCATGCCACGCGACGGAACCGCCACCCGCATCCGGTTGCTCGACGCCGCCGAGCGCCTGGTCACCGACAACGGCTTCGCCGCGACGTCGGTCGACCAGGTCATCGCCGAGGCCGGGTCGTCGAAGGGTGCCTTCTTCCACCACTTCACCTCCAAGGCCGACCTCGGCGAGCAGCTCGTCGAGCGCTACGCGTCGCACGACGTCCAGACGCTGCACGACGGCCTCGACGCCGTCGCCCACCTCGACGACCCCCGGGCGCGGATCGTGGAGTTCGTGCGCCACTTCGAGGGCCGCGGCGACGAGATCATGTCGGCGCAGTCCAACTGCCTCTACGTCTCGGTGCTGACGGAGCGCCAGCTCGCCGGCCCCGAGTCGACCGGCGCCATCCTCGGCGCTGTCGTCGCCTGGCGCGAGGCGATCGCCACTCTCCTGCGCGACGCCCTCGGCGACACCGGCCACGACCTCGCCGCCCTGGCCGACCACGTCTTCGTCACCTTCGAGGGCGCCTTCATCCTGTGCCGCTCCACGGGCGACCCCTCCCACATGCGCCGCCAGCTCGCGGCGCTGCGGGTGCTCGTCGAAGCCCTGGTCGACACCGCGGGCTGAGTCGCGCGCCCGGGGTCACGAGGCCGGGAACTGCTCCGCGACCTGCCGCAGCCGGGTGACGTACGCCGCCCAGTCCACGTCGTCGGGCAGGTTCGAGACGTCGGAGCGCAGGCCTGCGGAGCCGTCGATCTCCTCGCGCAGGATGTCGGCGTGCCCGGCATGGCGGGTGATGTCGGCGATGACGTGCGTGACGACGAGATGGAGGGAGACCTCCTCGTCGCCCCACCACGACACCGAGCCCGCCGCATCGAGCGGCAACGCCTCGATGGTGGCGTCCGCGAAGTCCATCACCCGGCGGTAGAAGTCGACGACCTCGACCGCCGAGACCTCCGCCGGGACCCACCAGTCCGCCTGCGGGTCGGCCTCGTAGTCCGCGTCGTCCACGACGAGCGGGTGGTCGGGGTCGGGCCACGCGCGACCGAACGTCGGTCCGAAGTAGCCGATCTCCACGTTGGCCACGTGGCGCACGATGCCGAGGAGGTTGGTGCCGGTCGGCGTGCGGGGCAGGCGCAGGTCGCGCTCCGCCACGCCGTCGAGCTTCCACAGCAGCGCCTCCCGGGCGGTGCGGAGGTAGCGCTGGAGGTCGGCCTTCGGGTCCGTCGTCATGGTCGTGATCATGCCCGCCCACGACGTACGGTCGCAGCGTGGTTTCCCCGGCTCCGCCCCTCGTCCACGCCATCCACGTCGCGCCCGGCCGGCGGCTGCCGACGAGGTCGGTCGACTCGGTGCAGGCAGAGGCCGGCGTGGGACTGGTCGGCGACCGCTACCACGGGACCCGGCACCGCCACGTCACCGTGCAGGCGCTCGACGACCTGGCCGCGGCTGCCGAGGCACTGGGCCGGCCGGTCGACCCGGGCCTGACCAGGCGCAACCTCACCCTCACCCACGGCCCGCTCCCCACCCGTCCCGGCGAGCGCCTGCGGATCGGCGACGTCGAGCTCGAGGTCGTCCGCATCGCCGCCCCGTGCCGGCTCCTCGACGACGACCTCGGACCGGGAGCCATGCAGGCGCTGAGGTCACCGCGCGGCGGCACCGTCTTCCGGCTGCTCTCCTCGGGCACGATCCGGGTCGGCGACGAGGCCGTCGCCGACGGGGGTCACGGGACCTGACCGACCCCGCGTCGTACGACGTCCGGGAGCGCAGCAGCCCGGGTCCCGTCACGAGACCCGGGCTGCGCGCTCAGTGCATCAGGCGTGCAGGTCGAACCTGTCGTTGTCCATGACGTGGGTCCACGCCGCCACGAAGTCGTGGACGAACTTCTCGGTGGCGTCGTCGCTGGCGTAGACCTCGGCCAGCGCGCGGAGCTGGGAGTTGGAGCCGAAGACGAGGTCGACCGGCGTGGCGGTCCACTTCACCGTGCCGTCGAGGTCCTGGATCTCGTAGACGTTCTCCTCCTGCTGGGAGACCTTCCACTGCGTGCCGGGCGAGAGCAGGTTGACGAAGAAGTCGTTGCTCAGCACGCCCGGCCGGTCGGTCAGCACACCGTGGGCGGTGCCGCCGTGGTTGGTGCCGATCGCCCGCAGGCCGCCGACGAGCGCCGTCATCTGCGGCGCGGAGAGGCCGAGCATGTAGGCGCGGTCGACCAGGAGCTTCTCGGGCTGGAGCTTCTCGCCGGGGCGCACGTAGTTGCGGAAGCCGTCGGCGCGGGGCTCGAGGACGCGGAAGGAGTCCACGTCGGTCTGCTCCTGCGTGGCGTCCGTGCGTCCGGGGTGGAACGGCACGGTGACCTCGACGCCGGCGTCGCGGGCGGCCTTCTCGATCGCTGCCGAACCGCCCAGCACGATGAGGTCGGCCAGGGACACCTGGGCGCCGCCGCGACCGTTGAAGTCGTCACGCACGGACTCGAGGGCCGCAAGGACGCGCTCGAGCTGCTCGGGCTGGTTGACCGCCCAGCCGCGCTGCGGCTCCAGGCGGATCCGGGCGCCGTTGGCGCCACCGCGCTTGTCGGTGGTGCGGAACGTCGCCGCGGAGGCCCAGGCGGTCGAGACGAGGTCGGCGACCGAGAGGCCGGAGCCGAGGACCGCGTCCTTGAGGGTTGCGACGTCGGCGTCGGAGACGAGCTCGCCCTCGACGGCCGGGACCGGGTCCTGCCACAGCTGGGCCTCGGGGACCCACGGACCGAGGTAGCGCGAGACCGGCCCCATGTCGCGGTGGAGGAGCTTGTACCAGGCCTTGGCGAAGGCGAGGCGGAACTCTTCGGGGTTCTCCTTGAACCGCCGCGAGATCTTGTCGTACTCCGGGTCGAAGCGCAGCGCGAGGTCGGAGGTGAGCATGCGGGGCTCGCGACGCGGGTCGCCCTCGTGGGCGCCCGGGACCATGTCGGAGCCGGCGCCGTTCTTCGGTCGCCACTGGTGCGCGCCGGCCGGGGACTCCATGAGCTCCCAGTCGTAGGCGTAGAGGATGTGGAAGAACTCGTTGTCCCAGCGGGTCGGGTGGTAGGTCCACGTCACCTCGAGGCCGGACGTGATGGTATCACCGGCCTTGCCACTGCCGTACTCGCTCTTCCAGCCCAGGCCCTGGTTCTCGAGGGGCGCGCCCTCGGGCTCGGGGCCGACGAGGTCGGCGTCGCCGGCGCCGTGCGTCTTGCCGAAGGTGTGGCCGCCGGCGATCAGCGCGACCGTCTCCTCGTCGTTCATCGCCATCCGGGCGAACGTGTCGCGGATGTCGCGGGCCGAGGCGACCGGGTCGGGGTTGCCGTTGGGGCCCTCGGGGTTGACGTAGATCAGGCCCATCTGGACCGCGCCGAGGGACTCCTCGAGGGTGCGCTCGTCGGTGTAGCGCTCGTCGCCGAGCCAGGTGTCCTCAGGACCCCAGAAGATCTCCTCGGGCTCCCACACGTCCTGGCGGCCGAAGGCGAAGCCGAAGTTCTCGAAGCCCATGTCCTCCATCGCCACGGTGCCGGCGAGTACGAGCAGGTCGGCCCACGAGATCTTCTGGCCGTACTTCTGCTTCACCGGCCACAGCAGGCGGCGCGCCTTGTCGAGGTTGGCGTTGTCGGGCCAGCTGTTGAGCGGCGCGAAGCGCTGTCCGCCGTCACCGGCGCCACCGCGACCGTCGTAGATCCGGTAGGTCCCGGCCGCGTGCCAGCTCATCCGCACGAACAGGCCGCCGTAGTGGCCGAAGTCGGCGGGCCACCAGTCCTGGGAGGTGTGCATGACCTCGACGAGGTCGCGCTTGAGGGCCTCGACGTCGAGGCCCTCGAAGGCCTTCGCGTAGTCGAAGTCGGCGCCGAGCGGGTTGCCCTTCGGGGAGTGGGCGTGCAGGACCGACAGGTCCAGCATGTTGGGCCACCAGTCCTTGAGGCCGTGCGGGCGGCCACCGGTCTTCGGCTCGGGCGAGTCGATCGCCGGGTTCTCGCTCTCGCTGCCCTGGGCGGTCGCGGAGTCGTGCATCACGGGGCACCCGGACTCGGCCTTGCGGTCCACCCCCTGGGGGCTCTCGGGTGCGCTGCTGTCCTGGTTGTCGGTCATGGCTTTCCTTCCGGGCGGGCGATCGGTGTCACGAGGGGCTGGACGGACGGGTGGTGCAGTCGGAGCAGGTGCCCCAGTAGGTCACCTCGGCCTCGTCGACGACGAAGCCGTGGGAGTCGGAGGCGGTGAGGCACGGCGTGTGGCCGACGGCGCAGTCGACGTCGGCGACCGCACCGCAGGAGCGGCACACGACGTGGTGGTGGTTGTCGCCGACGCGGAGCTCGTAGCGGGCCACCGACCCGGCCGGCTGGATCCGGCGCACGAGCCCGGCGTCGGTGAGCGCGCCGAGCACGTCGTAGACCGCCTGGTGGGAGACCGTCGGCTCCTCGGCCCGGACAGCGGTCAGGACGCTGCCCGTGTCGGCGTGCGGCTGACGACGTACGGCGCGGAGCACGGCCAGGCGCGGCCGGGTGACCCGCAGGTCGGCCCCGCGGAGCAGGTGCTCGTAGTCAGCGTCGGTGGTGTCGTCCATCACCGCCACCCTGCCCCCTTTTCTTGAACGAGTCAAGTTTTTTGGCGGCCGGTCCGGGTAGTCCAGTGGCGAATGGTCGCCTGGACGGCCGATCCACAGCCAGAGGTCACTGGACTACCCAAGGCGTACGACGTCAGGTGCGCGTCGGCAGGCCGTGCCACTCGCGTGCCAGCAGGGCCCAGACCTCGAGGTCCTGGCGCTCCTCGCGCACCGGGAACGCCTCGCGCAGGGTGCCCTCGTGCGTGAACCCCAGGCGCCGCGCCATCCGGCGGCTCGGCTCGTTGCCGGGCGCGCACTTCCACTCCACCCGGTGCACGCCGCGCTCGGCGAACGCCCAGTCGAGCATCGCCGCGACGACCCGGGTCACGATGCCGCGACCCCGTGCGACCGAGGCGATGAGGACGCCGACCTCGGCCGTGCCCGAGCGGGCGTTGAAGCTGGGGAACAGGGTCGCGCCGACGAGGTCGTCATCGATCCAGATGCCGTAGATGCGGCGGCCGGTCTCGCCGCGCGACTTCGCGAAGCCCTCGAGGAAGCCGCGCGCGGCCTCGACCTGCTCGAACCCCTCCCACGGCAGCCAGTCGTAGAAGTCGGCACCGTGCGTGCGCATCAGCGCGGCGAGCTGCTCGGCGTGCCAGGGCTCGAGGTCGGCGATGCGGGCGTTGTCGATCTGCAGGCTCAGCACCGCGCCACCCTAGACGTCGTACGACGTCAGGTGAGGGCAGCAGCGTCCCGCAGCCAGGCCCACGCCCGGTCACGGGTCGGGCCGTCGGGTCGGGTCGAGGGCAGCAGGCTGGTCGGGCGCTCGACCCGGTCGTGCCAGAAGCGCCCGGTCGGCGGCGGCGGCTCGACCGCGGTCAGCCAGACGCTGGTGTCGGCGCCCTGCGCGTCGTCGCGCAGCACCGGCCGGGTGATCGCCCGGAAGCGCGGCAGCGACTCCTGCACGCCGGGCGTGTCCGCCCAGCCCGGGTGCATGGTCGCCACGATGATGCCGTCCGCCGCCCAGCGCTCGGCGAGCAGCGGGGCCATCTCGACCTGCCAGCGCTTGGAGCGGGCGTACGACGTGGTGGGCGAGTAGTCACCGCGCTGGAAGCCCGGGTCGTCGGCCCGGAGCGGCTGGCCGTACATCCCGCCGCTGCTCACCAGGACCACGCGACCACCTCCGCCGGCGGCGAGGGGACCGCGCAGCGCCTCGGTCATCACGACCGGGCCGATCAGGTGAACGGCCATGCTCAGCTCGTGCCCCTGCGGCGACTCCGTGCGCGTCGGCGGCATGACGCCGGCGTTGTGGACGACGGCGTGCAGCTCCCCGACCTCGGCTGCGAAGGCCTCCGCGAAGCGTCGCACGTCGTCGAGGTCGGCGACGTCGCACCGCCAGAGCCGGAGCTCGGCACCGGGGTGCGTCGCCCGGATCCGGTCGGCGACCGCCGCCCCCTTGGCCTCGTCGCGCACGACCATGTGGACGACAGCGCCGAGGCCCGCGAGCCCCTCGGCCGTGGCTGCGCCGAGCCCGGAGCTCGCGCCCGTGACCAGCACGTGCCGGCCGACCAACGCCCCGGCGGGCGGGTCGGCCGGCCAACCCGGCAGAGCCCGGCGGACCGCCAGCCCGATCGTGGTGTAGCCCAGCACCAGCGATCGGTCCAATACGGTGTCCACCGCGCGGACGAGCAGGGGGCGCGTCATCGCTCAGCCCGCGTCGAGGGCGGCGAGCTCGTCGGCGGTCAGCTCCAGGTCGGCCGCGGCGGCCGAGTCGCTGATCGACGATGGCCGCTTGGCTCCGGGGATCGGGATGACGACCGGGGACTGCGCGAGCTCCCAGGCCAGCGCGACCTGCTGAGCGCTGACGCCCCGCGACTGGGCGATCCGGGCGAAGGCCGGGTGCTTGTCGGCGAGCTCCTTGGCATCGGACAGGCCGCCGAGCGGGCTCCACGGCAGGAACGCCAGGCCGAGCTCCTCGCACACGTCGATCTCGGGGCGCGAGCTGCGGAAGGCCGGGGAGAACTGGTTCTGCACGCTGATCAACCGGTCGCCGAGCACGGCGTGCGCCGCCCGGATCTGCTCGGGGTCTGCGTTGGAGAGCCCGACGTGGGCGACCTTGCCGCTGTCGGCGATCTCCTTGACGGTGCCGATCACCTCGTCGTAGGGGACGTTCGGGTCGGGGCGGTGGTGCTGCCAGAGGGACAGCTGCTCGACGCCGAGACGCTGCAGGCTGTCGTCGACGGACCGGCGCAGGTGCTCGGCCGAGCTGTCGGTCTCCCACCGGCCGCCGTCGGTGCGGACGTGGCCGCCCTTGGTCGCGAGGAACACCCGGTCGCGGACCCCGAGCTCGTCGAGGATGGAGGCGATCAGGCGCTCGTTCTCGCCCTGGGCGCCGGCGCCCTTCTCGTCGCCCGGACCATAGGCGTCGGCGGTGTCGAAGAGCGTGACACCCGCGTCGAGCGCGGCCGTGACGGTGTCGAGGAGCTGCTGGCGGGGCTGGGTGCCCGACTGGTCGAAGGTCATCAGGCCGAGACCGATCGCGCCGACCTGGGTGGTTCCGAGAGTGCGTGTCTTCATACGACCGACACTAGACAGGCCGGTGAAGCCGTCACGAGGGGTCGACCAACCCGTGCCGCTGCGCCCAGAGCGCGGCCTGCGTGCGGTCGGCGACCCCGATGCGCTGGTAGACGGAGGTGAGGTGCGCCTTGACCGTGCGCTCGGTGACCCCGAGCCGTTGGGCGATCTGCTTGTTCAGCAGGCCCTCGACCACCAGGCGCAGCACCTCTGTCTCACGGGGCGAGAGCTCACCGACCGCCTCGCTCCCGTCAGAGGGACGCGCGGCCAGCAGGTGCCGCGCGGCGCGTGGGTCGATCGGCGACTCCCCCCGCGCGACGGCGCGGATCCCGTCCAGCAGCACGGCAGGCTCGGCGTCCTTGAGGAGGTAGCCGACCGCGCCGGCGTCGATGGCGGCGTGGATGCGGGCCTGGTCGGAGAAGGAGGTGAGCACCAGCACCTCGGCGCCGAGGCCCTCGGCGACGATCGTGCGGGTGGCCTCCACGCCGTCGATCCCGGGCATCTGGAGGTCCATCAGCGCGACGTCCGGACGGTGCCAGCGTACCTGCTCGACGGCCTCACGGCCGTCGGCCGCGACGGCGACGACCTCGAGGTCGTCGGTGCCCTCGATCAGGCCGGTCAGCCCGCTGCGCACGACAGCGTGGTCGTCGGCCACCACCACCCGGATCATCCGGCCGGCACCTCCATCCGCAGGGTGGTCCCCTCACCGGGAGCTGACTCGACCTCCAGTGTCCCGCCCGACTGCCGGACCAGTCCGTCCAGGGTGCGCAGGCCGAAGTGACCCTCCGCGGCACCCGTGGCCGGGTCGAAGCCGCGGCCGTCATCGACGATCTCCAGCACCAGCTGGTCGTCCTCGCGGTGCACGGTCAGCGAGACGCGCGAGGCCTCGGCGTGGTGCACGACGTTGCGGATCCCCTCCTGGGCGACCCGCCACACGAGGGCCACCGCGGCGTCGCTCGCGGACTCCTCACCGCTGACGTCGACGTCGACCGCGGCGCCACTCGCGGCCAGCGGTGCGACGACGTCGTGGAGCGCGGCCGCCAGCCCGCCGGTGTGCAGGTCTGGTGGGTAGATCTCGACCAGCAGGGAGCGCAGCGACCGCATGCTGGTGCGGAGCGAGCGACCGACACCGTCGAGCTCGCGACGTACGCCGTCGTCCACGGTGGGGCGGGACGCGACGGTCGAGAGGGCGTACGACGACCCGGCGAGGTCCTGCACCACGCCGTCGTGCAGGTCGCGGGCGATGCGCAGCCGCTCCTCGTCGGAGGCACGGACCGCGGCCTGGAGCAATCCTTCCCGCTCGCGGGCCGCGCGGTCCAGCCGCCGGGTGAGCAGCAGGACGAGCGGCGTGGTCAGCAGCATCAGGCCGATGAGGGCCACCAGCGTGATGGGCAGGAAGCGGCCGAGGACCTCCTCGCGCTGGCGCTCGATCTGGTCGCTGGTGAAGTAGGCCTCGAAGAGCAGTGGCTCACCCTCGGGTGACCTGATCCGGGTGTAGACCTCGAGCAGGTCGCCGCCGATCTCGCGCTCGAAGCGGTTCTCCGGCTTGTCCAGGTCGGAGAGCTCGGCGTCGGTGCCACCGGTCTCGAGCGCGTCGAGCTCCTCCTCGTCGAGCGGGTAGGTCGCCCCGATCAGCTCGGTGCGGTCGCTGTAGAGCACGGTTCCGTCGGCGGCCCAGATCTTGATCCGGCGCACGTCGCCGACCAGGAGCCGGTCGAGCACGTGCCAGTCCATCCGGTCGATCGCCGCCGCGTCGCCGTCGACCAGCCCGCGCGGGACGGCGGGCTGCGCGACCGAGCGCCCGAGCACCGTGGTCAGCGTCCGGGCGTCGTGGATGGCCTCCTCGTCGGCGGCGTCGCGGCTCAGCGCGCTCGTCGCCAGGACCACGATCACCAGCGCGACGAATCCCGCGGCCAGGAACTGGACCACGGGATTCGTCAGCCAGCGCATGGGACCTCCTCCGATGTCAGAAGTTGACCACACCTCGGCAGGTCTGACCGGCGTACGTCGCGCGGAACACGACGCGATCGGTCCCGGCGAGGTTCACGATCTTGCGCTCGACGTCGAAGGAGCCGCTGCGGGCGGTCGTGGTCGAGGTGCCCCGGGCGCTGACCGACCCGTTGTGGCGCAGCGTCCAGGCCCAGGTCTGGCCGGCCCGGTTGCTGTCGACCTCGACCTCGACCTCGAGGCGGCCGTCGTCGGTCTTGACCTTGAGCTTCCAGTCCGCGCCCGCGGAGCACGAGCCGGTGGTGATGACGCGGTCGTCGCCGCCGCGGAGGCCGCCGTTGTCGTCACCGTTGTCGTGGGTGCCGTTGTCGTCGGTGCTGTCGTGGGTGCTGTCGTCGCCGCCGCGGCCACCGTGGTCGTCACCGGGCGGGTCGTCGTCGCCGCCGGAGCGGAGCGTGGGGGCGGCTCCTCCGGCGTGGGCGGGGGTTGCCGCGACGGCGAGGGGCGCAAGGCCCAGGACGGAGGTGGCCGCGACGACGGCGACGACTCGGGTGAGCGCGTGGGTGCTCAGGGTGGTGTGCGGGGTGGTGTGCGGGGTGGTGTTCAGGGTGGTGTTCATGGGGTCCTCCTCGGATGAGGGCTCCAGCCTCACCCGGGACCGAGTGGCCCCGCGACCTGTCCGATGGTGCTAGTACCCACCGGCGCGACCGCCCGCTCGCACCCTCACACAGCGGTCGCGCGGAACCTCTCGAGCAGCTCGAAGGCCGACTCCGGGTGGGTGTCGAGGTCGCGGCCCACGGAGTGCCGCACGAAGGCGGTGTAGCCCGCGGTGTCGGCGACCTCGCGCACGGTCAGGTGGCGGAAGCCCATCGACCAGCTGGCGAAGGCCCGGTCGGTGCGACCGCGCCGCTCCAGGAGGCGTACGCCGGTGTGCCGCGGGTCGTCGGCGATGGTCCAGAAGAGCGAGTCGACGGTCTCGGGCGCGCCCTCGAGCGTCTGGATCACGTTGCCGCCGCTGTAGAGCAGCAGCCCGGAGATCCCGAGCCGCTCGTTGTTGCGGCGCGTGTGCTCGACCAGCTCGACGAGCTGGTCGATGGTGAAGAGCTCGCGCGCGGTGCTGGTGTAGGTCAGCGTCAGCACGGGCGCCGTCGTGGCGGTGGTGGCGGTCATCGTCCTTCGGACGGTAGTCAGGCGCCACGGGTTCCGCCTCACCCCGAAGGCCGCTTCCTGACCGACCGGTCAGGAAACCGCACAGGCGCGTCGGAGCCGCGACACCTCAACCGGACGAGGGCCCCTCCCAGGCGGCGAACAACCGGTCGGGGGTGAACGGGAGGTCGCGCAGGCGCGTGCCGCTGGCGTTGAAGACGGCGTTGCCGATGGCCGCGGGCGCCCCGACGATGCCGAGCTCACCGATGCCCTTGGCGCCGGTCCGGCCGAACCACGGGTCGTGCTCCTCGAGGGTGACGGCCTCCAGCCCGACGACGTCGGCGTGCGCGGCGACGTGGTAGCCGGCGAGGTCGCCGTTGACCACGTGGCCGAACCGCTCGTCGAGGTGGCCCTCCTCGTGCAGGGCCGCCGAGAGCCCCATCGTCATGCCGCCGATCAGCTGGCTGCGTGCCGTGCGCGGATTGATGATCCGACCGGCGGCGAAGACGCCGAGCATCCGGTCGACCCGCACCTCTCCGGTGACCGTGCTGACCCGCACCTGGGCGAAGTGCGCGCCGAAGGAGTGCCGGGAGTAGCCGCGCGCACCCCGGGGCAGCCGGCCCGCGGCGGTCTCGTGTACCCCGTCCTCCGGCGAGTCGCCGTGCTTGCGTCGGAACTTCGTGGCGGCGGCGACGATGGCGTCGCCCCAGTCGTAGGTGCCGACGGACCCGCCCGCCATGATCGCCCAGGGCAGCCCGGTGCGGCCGATCTCGGCGTCGACGAGGTCGACGGGCACGCCCAGGGTGTCGGCCGCGATCTGCGGCAGGATCGTCCACGCACCCGTGCCGATGTCGCTGGCCTGCAGCTCCACCGTCCAGCGGCCGCCGGAGTAGCGGATCCCGGCCCGGTTCGGCACGAAGTGCTGGTTGGGGTACGTCGCGCTGGCGACGCCGAGCCCGATGCACCACTCGCCGTCGCGGTGCTCGCCCGGAGGCGTGCGGTCGCCCCACCCGAAGAGGTCGGCACCCTCGCGCAGGCAGGCGACGAGGTTGCGGGTGCTGAAGGGCTTGCCGGTCTCGGGGTCCCACTCCGGCTCGTTGCGCACGCGCAGCTCGACCGGGTCGATGCCGGCGGCCACCGCGAGCTCGTCGAGCGCGGTCTCGAGGGCGAACATGCCGGTGAACTCGCCGGGGGCGCGCATGAACATGCCGGGCGCCGCGTCCTGGTGGACCGCGTGGTGGACCGTGCGCAGGTGCGGGACGTCGTAGAGCATGCGGGTCGCGGAGACGGTCTGGTGGCGAGTTCTAGGTAGTGACGCAACACCTCGTCTGAGGAGTTGTGATGAGGAAGTTCACCAAGCCCGATCTGCCGCGTGAGCATGAACGTCGGTTCTGGCGGGCCATCGATCGGAAGAGC